>NZ_JAMYXI010000003.1:0-3926575 GCF_024158165.1 Pantoea sp. B550 | reverse complement strand
CCCGGCGTTTTTAGTACGCACCTCATCCCTGAGGTGCGCCCGTTGCCGGGCCAACGCGTTGCGTTGTTCAAAAACGCTCCCGGCGTTTTTAGTACGCACCTCATTCCTGAAGTGCGCCCGTACCCGGGCCAACGCGTTGCGTTGTTCAAAAACGCTTCCGGCGTTTTTAGTACGCACCTCATCCCTGAGGTGCGCCCGTTGCCGGGCCAGCGCGTTGCGTTGTTCAAAAACGCTCCCGGCGTTTTTGTCCGTGGCGGGGAACACTTTCCTGCTCTGACCGTGTTCCCTGCGCGTTGAGCCTATAGGGTGCTGCCACACTCACACTGATTCAGTCTTGTCATGACTCTGTCAGGTCTGAAAATCGAGCCTGCGCTTAACTGAATTGCAGATAGGCAACATGGGTCTGCAGATACTCCTCCAGACCATGTTTTCCATCGGCTCCGCCGACACCCGACTTACGCCATCCGGCGTGAAAGCCCTGCATCGCCTCAAAGTTCTCACGATTAACATAGGTTTCGCCAAACTTAAGTTTTCGCAGCGCAATCAGGGTGGTATTGAGGTTCTGCGTATAAATTGAGGAGGTCAGTCCGTACTCGCAGTCGTTGGCCAGCGCAATTGCCTCATCCAGCGTTTTAAAGGTCATTACCGGCAGCACCGGACCAAAAATCTCCTCCTGCATAATCGCCATCTCCTGACGGACATCGGTCAGCAGCGTGGGCTGGAAGAAAAAGCCTCGCTCTCCGGCACGCTTGCCGCCCAGTACTACTTTTGCGCCTGCGGCAACGGCGTCTGCCACTTTCTGCTCGACCCGATTCCGTGCGGCAGCATTAATCAGCGGTCCCATATCGATATCACTGCGTTCGGCGGGATCGCCAAACGTCACCTGCTGAAATGCGGTAGTCAGTGCGCTGATAAAACGATCGTAAATACCTTCCTGCACATAGACGCGCTCCACGCAGTTACAGACCTGGCCGCTGTTGATAACTCGTGAGCTGATAATAGATCGCACCGCGAGATCCAGGTCGGCATCCTCCATCACGATGGCGGGCGCTTTGCCGCCCAGTTCCAGCGACACTTTGGTCACATTTTTAGCTGCGGCTTCCATGGTGGCGATACCTGCGCCGACGCTGCCCGTCAGGCTCACCAGCCCGACCTTAGGATTTGCCGCCAGTTCCTGTCCCACTTCCGGTCCCAGACCATAGACAATGTTGATGACGCCAGTGGGCAGACCCAGCGTCTGGATAATGTCGGCAAACAGTGCGGCATTGTTCGGCGTCAGCTCGCTGGGTTTAATCACAATCGTGTTGCCCGTGATCAGGGCTGGCGCCGCTTTGCGGGCGATCAGGAAAAAGGGAAAGTTCCACGGTAAAATCCCGGTGGTGACGCCAATCGCTTTTTTAAACAGGAAGATGTTTTCGTTGGGGCGGTCGCTGTTGATGATCTCGCCTTCATAACGGCGGGCCCACTCCGCCATGTAATCGAGGTAGTCGGCGGTAAACAGCACTTCCGTCCTGGCCAGTCCCTGGGTTTTGCCGCCTTCCGCCACGATGGTTGCCGTCAGTTCAGGCTCGC
This sequence comes from Pantoea sp. B550, assembly GCF_024158165.1. Taxonomy (NCBI): domain Bacteria; kingdom Pseudomonadati; phylum Pseudomonadota; class Gammaproteobacteria; order Enterobacterales; family Erwiniaceae; genus Pantoea; species Pantoea sp. B550. Next base: position 3,925,003 of record NZ_JAMYXI010000003.1, on the reverse strand, counting down.
GGTTGCGGATGGCGCCGGCGATTTTGTGCAGCCAGACGCCGCGCTCTGCCGCAGGCAGCGCTTCCCACGCCGGCTGAGCGGCTTCGGCGGCATTGATCGCAAGGCTGGCATCCTGACGGGTGCCCTGAGGTATGCGTGACAGCAACGCTTCAGTGGCCGGATTGGTGACTTCAATCCACTGGTCACCCTGATGGGCGACAAACTCGCCATTAATGTAATGTTGATGATGTGTTGTCATTCGCTTAGCTCTCCGCTATCGATACGTTGCAGTAATGTGATAGCAGGGTGAAACAGATCGCTAAACGTGACCTTTAGCTTATTGCCAGCCTGGTGGTCCGGATGGCAGCCAATCACAGATATCGGTGAGTTCTGCGGCAAAAACGTCAATCTGTTGTAGATTTAAAGGAGTGAAATCGTGAAAAAGGGGTTAAATCATGGCAAGCGGATGGGCGGCAGAAGGCGCAGTACAGGAACAGATTGATAGCACCGTTAACGACGGGATTGAGCGGGTCAGACAATCGCTCGGGCAGGGCGAAAGCGCCACCGAATGTGAACTCTGCGGCGAACCGATTCCCGAAGCGCGCCGTCAGGCACTCAAAGGGGTGCATTACTGCGTGGCGTGTCAGGAAAAAATCGACAAACAGCAGCAGACCAGCAGCTTATATAACCGTCGGGGCAGTAAAGACAGTCAGCTGCGCTAACTCTCAGGAGCCTGGCATCGCCAGGCCGCTGCCAATAAACCACGCCAGAAAGCCCACGCCCGCCACGATGATGGCGATCGGAAACAGAATTCCAATTCTCATATTCAACCTGCTGCAAACAGCGATTTCAGGGAGCGCGATCTTATCATGAGATCTGGAGGACTGCGCGGTGGGTTTTCAGCAGGGTGAAAAGCTGGAACTGCGTTGCCTCGTTCTCCTCACGCAGCACCTCGCCTTTTTTATAAATAATATGATGTACATGGCCGAGCTGACGCCAGACCACAATCGCCGAGGCGATAAGGGCGCAATGTTGCTCCGCCTGCACACACTCAATGGTGGCATAGTGCGTTTCATCCAGACCATTCACAAACACCTTTATCGCATCTGCAGGTAATATCGCCCGGAGATCATCCAGCATCACCCGGCTGACTGACTGCGAAAGAAACAGTGTTAACCACTTCGTTGTCATCCCAATCCCTGATCCAATCAATTTGCCCCAGTTTATACGACCTTCTCTGCGGTAAAGAAGGCTTCTTTGCCCTTTTGCCACCATACCAGTTTAAATGGCAGTCAGTTTAAAAGTGTGCTGCGCCACACAGCAAAATGATAAAAAAGTCAGAATAATAAGATACTTAACATATTCATTGTCCGGTTATCTGACAACGTTGAAATTGTGATCCTTAACGTTGATAACGGGTAAATATTGCCACTTCGCTGCGGCTTCCGGCATTTATCCAAAGGCTGAGGAATTCCTGCAAAACGTAGACTGCATGCTGAACGGAAGCTGACAGGTTTCCGACAGGCCTCAACCTAACCGGGGAATAACAATGAACAGCGCCATTATTGCAGGTATATTCTGGCATTTTGTCGGTGCTGCCAGCGCCGCATGTTTTTACGCGCCTTTTAAACAGGTGAAAAGATGGTCATGGGAAACCATGTGGTCAATTGGTGGCCTGATGTCGTGGCTGATCCTGCCGTGGGCGGTGAGTGCCATTTTACTGCCAGACTTTATGACCTATTACAGCAGTTTCACGCTGTCGCAACTGACGCCGGTCTTTCTGTTTGGCGCGATGTGGGGCATTGGCAATATTAACTACGGCCTGACCATGCGTTACCTCGGCATGTCGATGGGAATCGGTATCGCAATTGGCATTACCCTGGTGGTCGGCACGCTGATGACGCCACTCCTGCAGGGCCGTTTTGGCGAACTGTTCGCCTCGGCGGGGGGCCGGTTAACCCTGCTGGGCGTGCTGGTGGCGCTGATTGGCGTTGGGATTGTGACACGTGCCGGGCTATTAAAGGAGCGGGCGCTGGGAATAAACGCCGAAGAGTTTAATCTCAGAAAAGGACTGCTGCTGGCGGTAATGTGCGGCATTTTCTCAGCGGGTATGTCCTTTGCGATGGATGCGGCGAAACCGATGCATCAGGCCGCCGCTAATCTGGGCATCGATCCGCTTTATGTGGCTTTACCCAGCTACGTCATCATCATGGGCGGCGGTGCACTGGTGAATCTGGCCTTCTGTTTCTGGCGGCTGGCCACCCGGCCTGAGCTGTCGGTACGTAAAGATTTCTCTGTCGGGAAGTCGCTGCTGATTGCCAATACCGCTTTTGCGGTGCTCGGCGGCACCATGTGGTATCTGCAGTTCTTCTTTTACGCCTGGGGCCACGCCAGAATCCCGGCGCAGTATGACTACGTCAGCTGGATGTTGCACATGAGCCTTTACGTTCTGTGTGGTGGCCTGGTGGGCCTGCTGATGAAAGAGTGGAAGTCAGCAGGGCGTCGCCCGGTGAGCGTGTTATCGATCGGTTGTGTGGTGATCATCATTGCCGCTAACATCGTCGGGCTGGGTATGGCGGCCTGATTGCGAAGAGTAATGCTGTCTTTATGCAGGAAGGGCCTGAATAACAGGCCCTTAGCGTTAGCAAAGATGCGGTCAGATCGTGCGCGCTCAGGGAACACGATCAGATCGGAAAGACGCAAAAGCCGCCATCCATGGCATGCTCTACCCGCACAATTACGCACCTCATCCCTGAGGTGCGCCCGTTACCGGGCCAACGCTCTGCGTTGTTCAAAAACGCTCCCGGCGTTTTTAATACGCACCTCATCCCTGAGGTGCGCCCGTTACCGGGCCAACGCTCTGCGTTGTTCAAAAACGCTCCCGGCGTTTTTAGTACGCACCTCATCCCTGAGGTGCACCCGTTACCGGGTCAACGCTCTGGGTTGTTCAAAAACGCTCCCGGCGTTTTTGTCCATGGTGCGGGACGCTTTCCTCTTCTGACCGTGTTCCCTGCGCTTTGTAGCATGTGCATTGCTGCTCATTCATTGCGGCAATCTCAGTGCGCTAAATTGTTTGCCGCAAGGGTGTTGAATGGGCCTCCAACACAGGCCCTTTTTATTCAGACTCGGCACTTTTCAAAACCTGCCGTGGCGCAATAAATCGCTGACGCCAGGCGCTGGGCGTTAAACCGGTATCACGGGTGAAGACCACCGAGAAATAGTTACTGTCATCAAAGCCGCAGCGGGCGGCAACCTCACTAATCAGGCAATCCTGAGTGCGCAGCAGATATTTTGCCTGGCAGAGCTGCAACTGGCGCAGGTAATGACCAATGGTCATTCCGGTCTGCTGACGAAAAAGCTGCCGCAGCGCCCGCTCACTGAGCTGATTCTGCTGACAAAATGCCGCCAGATCGAAGGGACGGGCAAGGGCACCCTGCAAGGCTGACATTAGCAGATCGAGCTGTTCCCCCTCCGGCAATGCCCAGGGGCGATCGGCAGCGTAACCATGGCGGCGCAGAATCAATGCCAGCTGTAAAAACAGTGCCTCAGAGAGCTGCACTGACAGCGGATCGCTTTTGCGGCTTTCACGCTCCAGCTGGCTGATAACACCACGGGCCAGTGACATGCCGCGCGTGGTCAGACGCCAGCAGCTGGGCGAGTCCGGTCCCTGTTGTGGCAGGAGCTGATTCCAGTCAAGGCTAAGGCCAAAGCGGTCACGGCAGTAGAGGATATTATCCAGCACCAGATTGTTGACGCTATCGTAGCTATGGCAGTCACTGTCGCGGATATAAAAAACATCGCCGCAGGTTATCAGCCAGGGACGATCATTGAGGACATGCAGGCCGTTACCGCGCCAGACAATCACGATTTCGCTGAATTCGTGTTGATGGGGCGGAAAGGAGGGTTGGGGCATCCTTTCGGCAACCGCCACCGGTAAACTGGCGGCGGGAAAATAGTCATCCCGACTGAGTATCAACGCCATACTTTGCTCCTTTACAACATCTGCTGGCGCTCCGCTCGCGGTGCGCAGCCAAATTCGCGCCTGAACAGGGTTGAGAAATGGTTACTGTCACCAAATCCACACTGGAAGGCGATATCGGTAATTCGCATATCACTGTGACGCAGCAGATGACGAGCCTGTAACAGCCGCAAACGGTTCAGATAGCGCTGCGGCGTACTGCCGGTTTGCTGTTTCATCTGCCGATGCAGGGTTCGCAGTGACAGGGAGAAGCGATCAGCCAGCTCCTCCCAGACAATCTCGTCACTGTAATGGTCGCCGAGCCAGTCGAGCAGGCGATGCAACCGTGCCTCCTGATCCTGACTCTGCCCGTCAATACAGGCTTCACGCAGCAGCACCAGCAACTGTAAAAAGAGCTGTTCCTGGTGCGCCTGTTTCTCCAGCGACCAGGTATCGTCCTGCTGCATTTTCGCTGTCACGCTCAGCGCCTGCGCCATTACTTTATGATTGATACGCCAGTGAGAGGTATATTGCCCGTCCTGATCGCAGGGCAACAAAGCCTGCAGCCCGGAGAGAAAGCGAAACGCGCCGGGACTGCGATAAAGCACATTGGTCAGGCAAAGATTGTCGGTCTGCTCATAGAGATGACGATCGTGATCGCGCACAAAGCAGACACAGCCCGCACATAGCGTCTGCGGCTGACCATTAAACACATGAATGCCGGAGCCTTGCTCCACCAGTACAATCTCATGAAAATCATGATGATGTTCCGGAAAAGCTGCCTGCGGTATGCGGGGTTCAATCGCTATCGCGTAATCGCCTTCGGGAAAAAAATCTGCACTGTGCAATATGGTCATCGTCGTCTCTCGCTGCTTAACAAAACCGTAACGCAGTCTAATCAGGACGCTGTTACCTTACCTTGAATTTTCAGCTGGACTCAGCAGGAATCATGCTGATTTTTCAAGAAATCCCTGGCAGTTAACAGATTTGCGGCAGGGGTCACATCGCCTCTGCTGCCATCTCTGTGATCTCTCTCACGAAGTTCTTTGCCCATCTGCCAGCCACTAACGCCTGTTGGCATTCTCGGGAAGGTGACGACCAGGCAAGATTTTTACTCTGTGACCACTTAATCACAGGGAAAAGTCGCCATGACCAGGAGAAACATTGTTGCTATCGATCTCGGCGCATCCAGCGGACGGGTTATGCTCGCCAGCTGGGATGCCGCGCAGCGCCAGCTGGCACTGCGTGAGGTCCGGCGCTTTAAAAATAAGCGCCAGCGTCGTGCCGGTTATGACTGCTGGGATCTGTCTATGCTGGAGCAGGAGATACGCGCCGGGCTGGCTCAGTTAGATGATGAAGGCATCGTCCCTGACAGTATCGGCATCGACACCTGGGGTGTTGATATGGTGCTGCTGGATGCAGAGGGTGAGCCGGTGGGTGAAGCGGTCAGCTATCGTGATGCGCGCACGCATGGCCTGATGGAGCAGGCGCAGCACGAGCTCAGCCGTAGCGCCATTTATGCCCGAACCGGCATTCAGTTTCTGCCGTTCAATACACTCTATCAGATGCGCGCTCTGCATCAGCAGCAGCCCGACTGGCAGGCCCGCGTGGCGCATGCGCTGATGATACCTGACTACCTGCATTATCGCCTGACCGGTAATCTCAACTGGGAATACACCAACGCGACCACCACGCAAATGCTCAATATTCACAGCGGTGAGTGGGATCGCGATTTGCTCGCCTGGGCGGGCGTTGATGCGCGATGGTTTGGCCAGCCGCAGGCACCAGGCAATACCGTCGGTCACTGGATCAATCGCGCAGGCACGGCGGTTCCGGTGATCGCCGTCGCCACTCACGACACGGCCAGCGCAGTTCTTGCAACGCCGCGGATGCAGGACGACGCCGCCTATCTTAGCTCGGGTACCTGGTCGCTGATGGGCTTCGAAAGTCTGCAGCCCTATGCCTGCGATACTGCACTGCGCGCCAACATCACCAACGAAGGCGGCGCAGAGGGGTATCGCGTACTGAAAAACATCATGGGGCTGTGGCTGTTGCAGCGAATCTGCAGCGAACTGCAGATTGACGATCTCAGCATGCTGATTGAAGAGACAGCCCGTCAGCCCGCCTGTGTTTCACTCATCAGTCCCAATGATGCGCGTTTCATCAATCCAGACAGCATGGTCAATGAGATTCAGAACGCCTGCGCAGAGCAGGGCATGCCGGTGCCACAATCTGCCGCTGCGCTGGCTCGCTGCATATTTGATAGCCTGGCGCTGCTCTACCGTGAAGTAATCCAGGAGCTGGCTCAGTTGCGCGGCAAGCCTTTCAGCCAGTTGCACGTGGTGGGAGGCGGCAGCCAGAACCGCTTTCTTAATCAGCTCTGCGCCGATGCCTGCCAGATCCCGGTCCTGGCAGGCCCGGTTGAAGCCTCCACGCTGGGTAACGTTGGTTGCCAGCTGATTGCACTGGGCGAGCTGACCGATGTGGCTGATTTCCGCTGCAGCGTCATTAACAACTTCCCACTCGAAAAATTCGAACCGCAAACACACAGCGTCTTCAGTGCCAGTCAGGCACGCTTCGCGACGCTGAGTCAACCCGCTAAGGAACCCGCTTATGACTAAGCAGATTGAACAGGCTTTTGAACTGGCTAAACAACGCTACGCTGAAAATGGGGTTGATGTTGAGCAGGCCATCCGCCAGCTGGATCGCATTCCGGTCTCCATGCACTGCTGGCAGGGTGATGATGTCCGGGGATTTGAGAACCCCCAGGGCGCACTGACCGGCGGCATTCAGGCGACCGGTAACTACCCAGGACGGGCACGGAATGCCAGTGAACTACGCAGTGATATCGACAAGGCTATGTCGCTGATTCCTGGCGCTAAACGCCTGAACCTGCACGCTATCTACCTTGAAAGCGACAAGCCGGTGGACAGGGATGCCATTGAACCTGCCCATTTTGCCAATTGGGTCGCCTGGGCCAAAGAGAATAAGCTGGGCCTCGATTTTAACCCAAGCTGCTTCTCGCATCCAAAGAGCGCTGATGGCTTTACGCTATCGCACAGTGATAAAACCGTCCGTCAGTTCTGGATCGACCACTGCAAAGCGAGTCGCCGCATCTCCGCTTCATTTGGTGAGCAGCTTGGCACCCCCTCAATGATGAATATCTGGGTGCCGGACGGTATGAAAGATATCACCGTGGATCGGCTTGCCCCGCGTGAGCGCCTGATGAGTGCGCTGGATGAAATCATCTCAGAAAAAATCAACCCGCATCATCATATCGATGCGGTTGAGAGCAAGCTGTTTGGCATAGGCGCTGAGAGCTACACCGTAGGTTCTAATGAGTTTTATCTTGGCTATGCCGCCAGTCGCCAGACGGCGCTGTGCCTGGATGCAGGACATTTCCATCCCACTGAAGTGATTTCCGACAAAATTTCCGCCGCCATGCTCTATGTGCCGCGCCTGCTGCTGCACGTCAGCCGTCCGGTGCGCTGGGATAGCGACCATGTTGTGCTGCTGGATGATGAGACCCAGGCTATCGCCAGTGAGATTGTCCGTCACCAGCTGTTCGACAAAGTGCATATCGGCCTCGACTTCTTCGACGCCTCAATTAACCGTATTGCCGCCTGGGTTATCGGCACCCGTAATACCAAAAAAGCGCTGCTGCGTGCCTTACTGGAGCCAACCGACCGCTTACGGCAGGCCGAGAACAGCGGCGATTACACCGCGCGGCTTACCCTGCTGGAAGAGCAAAAATCACTGCCATGGCAGGCGGTCTGGGAAGCGTGGTGCCTGCGCCATGACGTCCCGGCTGATGCCAGCTGGTTAGGCGATGTCCGTCATTATGAACAACAGATCTTGAGCCAACGTTAAGGATTTTATTATGCAAAGCATTCTTTCTTCCGGATTTGTTAAGGGAATGGTCAAAGCGACCAGCGACATGTGGCTCAAGGGCTGGGACGAACGTAACGGCGGTAACGTCAGCCTCCGTCTGCTGGAGGAGGAGGTTAAGCCCTTCGCCACCGATTTCTATAAGGAGCCGCGTTGCATTGAGCTGACACAGCCAGCGCCAGTGCTGGCGAATGACTGGTTTCTGGTAACCGGGTCAGGTAAATTCATGCGCAACGTCCAGCTGGATCCGGCGGATTGTCTGGCACTGCTGCAGGTGGATGACAAGGGACTTTCCTATAAAATTCACTGGGGCCTGTCGAATGGCGGTTTGCCCACCTCTGAGCTGGCATCACACTTTCAGTCTCATGCGGTACGTAAAGCCGTCAGCAAAGGCGCAGATCGGGTGATAATGCACTGCCATGCGACCAACTTTATGGCTCTGAGTTACGTGGTTGAGATGGACTCTGCACGCTTTACCCGTTTGCTGTGGGAAGGCAGTACCGAATGTCTGGTGGTCTTCCCGGATGGCGTGGGTGTGCTGCCATGGATGGTTCCTGGCACCGATGAAATCGGCACTGCGACTGCCGGACAGATGCAGTCTCACACCCTGGTGATGTGGCCATTCCACGGCGTCTTTGGCACAGGCCCGACACTCGATGAAACCTTTGGTCTGATTGATACGGCGGAAAAATCGTCAGAAGTGATCGTCAAAGTGCTTTCAATGGGCGGAATTCGCCAGAGCATCACCACCGAACAGCTGATTGCCTTGGGTGAGCGCTTTGGCGTGAAGCCGTGGCAACCGGCGCTGGATGTGGGGCCAGCCAATGCTGCGTAAAGCCTTTGTGATGCAGGTGAATGCCGACTGTCATGCAGAGTATGAGCGTCGTCACTCCCCAATCTGGCCTGAACTGGCTGAGACGCTGAAAGCACACGGCGCGCATAACTATGCCATCTGGCTGGACGCAGAGCGGAGTCTGCTGTTCGCCAGCGTTGAGATTGAATCTGAAGCACGCTGGGAAGCGGTGGCAAAAACCGAGGTGTGTCAGCGCTGGTGGGCATCAATGAAAGATGTGATGCCGTCTAATGCGGATAACAGCCCGATCAGTCAGTCATTGAAACCAGTGTTCTTTCTGGAATAAAGCAGGGAAAGGGCGGCATCGCCGCCCTGATACTCTAACGCTTAGCCTGACACAAGCCGGTCAGCGTTGGCCACATGGCCATCAGCGTATCAATAATACCCTCAAGATCGTCACGCTCTGCGCCTTCGCGCGCGCGCACTGACATGCCCTGCAGCATACAACTCAGATAACGTGACAGCGCCGGAATATTTACTGCCGCACTCAGTTCGCCACGTCGCTGGCGCGCCAGCAAAAAATCACTCAGCACATGCTCCTGCGACTGATGTTGCTGTTGTAGCATGGCGGCAATCTCTGCCGACGCCGCCGACAGGGCAGTTGAGGTGCAGATAAAGAAGCACCCACCGGGAGAGTCACGTTCGGTAAAACAGGCAGCAGTAGAGCGGAAATAGGCTTCAATGGCCCGATCCACCGGTAACTGATCATCGCCTAATGCCGCTTTACGCCATGCGCTGAACTTCTCTACATAACGCTCCATCGCTGCGCGAAATAATCCCTCTTTATTCACAAATTCTGCGTAGAGGGTTGGCGCTTTTGCGCCGGTTGCGGCGACCAGATCGGCGAGAGAGGTTCCCTCGTAACCGTGCGTCCAGAACAGGGTCAGAGCTTTATCAAGCGCGGCTTCGCGATCGAACACTTTGGGTCGGCCGCGGCATTTTTTTACATCGCAATCCTGAACCTGACTCATACACCCTCTCAGACAGTAAAACATCTTATTAAATTACCGATCATTATAAAAATGTGCAAGGTCCATTAAAAACGTCACCCACAAGCGTTGTCATTTTGTGCGTCGGCGCAATCTTACCGCCCCTATGGTTAAGTCAGAAAAGGGGCTGAAGCCCATAATCACGCCACATCACGAATAAAATAACGCTCATTAAATAAATATTGACGACGAATCGGATCAGAGTCTATCATTTATTTAACGTTCGTTAATTAAACGACGACAACTTGACTCAGACCATCCGAATTCAAATACCGAATAGAGAGAATTTTATGAAAACCATCAAAACTATTTTGGCAGCACTGCTACTGACTACCCTGACCTTTGGCGCTTATGCCGCTGATCTCGTGACCAGTGAGCCGTCTAATCAGCAGCCAGTAGGCACCATCTCAGTACAAGGCGGCACCAACCTGACTTCCCTTGAATCACAGCTGAGTGCCAAAGCTGATGAAGCCGGTGCGAAATCATTCCGCATCACCTCAACCAGCGGCCAGAATAAACTGCACGGCACGGCTGTGATTTATCAGTAATTTGGTTTCAACAGATGAAGTGAGAAGGGGTTCGTTATGAAACGTATCAATATGATGGTCGCGGCGGCGGTGCTAAGTGGCCTCTCCTTTGCCAGCGTGGCGGCCCAACAGGTAAGCAGCACCCCGCTGGATCAGCAAAAAATCGGTGTCATCAGCGCAACGGGCAGCACGAATCTGACCTCGCTGGAGCAGCAGCTGTCAGAGAAGGCCAGCGATGTCGGCGCAAAGTCTTTCCGCATCACTTCGACCTCTGGCAGCAACAACCTGCATGGCACAGCCGTTCTTTATAAGTAACAGGCGCTATAAATAATCATAAAAAGGCTTCAGATAAACCTACTTATCTGAAGCCTTTTTTATTTAGTACCGCGCTGATTATCCGTTACTGCGTAACTGCGGATAGCGTCGGAAAATATAAACACACCACAGCAACGCCACCAGACCAATCATCCCGCCGACATTCCCCACTTCAGCCATGCCCAGATGGAGACTGACCTGGTTACCCAGCAGCGCGCCCGCGCCAATACCAATATTGTAGATACCGGACATCAGCGACATTGCAACATCCGTGGCATCTGGTGCCAGCGAGAGTACCCGCACCTGCATACCCAGCCCGATCATCATCATCGCCACTCCCCAGACAACGCACAGCGTGGAGATAGCTGCAGGGCGGACGGCGGCAAAGATCAGCAGGCCCATGCAAAGGGTGATCAGCGCAATGGCTGCAATCAGCAGGGCGGAAGGAAATTTGTTACCCAGCGTACTGAAGAGCAGGCTGCCGATAATGCCCGCTGAACCAAACAGCAGCAGCAGCAGGGTTGTGAAATTGCCGCTGGCGTGCGCGACGGTCTGCATAAATGGCTCGATATAGCTGTAGGCGGTGTAATGCGCGGTCACCACCAGCGTCACCAGCAGATACATGCTGACCAGCGCCGGACGGCGAAACAGCATCGGGACGCTGCTCAGCGAACCGGTATGCTCACTCGGCAAGCGTGGCAGAATACGTACCAGCATGATCATCAGCACCAGAGCCGAAAGCCCAATTGCGCCGAAAGTGGTGCGCCAGCCAAGATACTGTCCCACTACGCGGCCAATCGGCACGCCCAGCACCATCGCCAGCGCGGTACCGGTCGCCAGCATACTCAGCGCCTGGGTTTTTTTACCCGCCGGGGCAACACGAATCGCCAGCGAGGCGGTGATCGACCAGAACACCGCATGAGACAGGGCGATGCCGACGCGCGATACCATCAGCGACCGGAAATCCCAGGCGACGGTCGAAAGTATGTGGCTGACGATAAAAATCAGGAACAACACGCCCAGTAGCAGCCGTCGCTCAATGTTGCGGGTCAGCAGCATCAGCGGCAGTGAAAGCAGTGCGACTACCCAGGCGTAGATGGTCAGCATGATCCCGACATCAGCCGTCTGCATTGAAAAGTCAGCAGCGATATCGGACAACAGGCCAACCGGCACGAACTCGGTGGTATTGAAGACAAATGCGGCGATGGCCAGCAATACCACGCGTAGCCAGGCAGTTTTACGTGAAACAGTTGTTGGTTGCATGAGGAGTCAAGTCAGTCAGTACAGCGAAATCGGATGTGGCAGAAACATCCAGTGAAAGTGACCTGCGTCACAAATTACTGACCATTGTAGTGAATAAAGCGGGAAGCGAAACCTTATAAATGCCTTTTATTGCTGATTTTTAATTATCTCCCTGTCACAGGGCGATAGCCTGAGGTTATCAGGAGCGAAGAGGTGCAATCATCATTCAGAGCAGCGGGTTACCCTCAGGCAGGATGTCATGGAACAGCACAGCGGGAAGCGTTTCACCTCTGGGCTGTCCGTTTGATTAACGCGATGGCGTAGTATGTTTCAGGGCCACACTAAGCTGACTGGCCTGCGGGTCGCTGTGATTAAGCGGACAGCAGTTTTCGCAGCCGATGGCTCCCGCATAATATTTTTTTGCCTGCAGAATGGCGGCATTCACATGATAAAAACTGCCCAGAAACAGTCGGTTATCCATGTCAGGAAGATGGGGGCAGCCCGCGGCATGAACAACATGATTATCGTTATATCCCGATTGTTTATTAACGTAGTAGTAGAGAGCCACAGGCGGTCCTTGTTGCCGTGTTAAAAGGCAAAGCAGATGAATTATTACAATAAAAAGGATTATAGCGGGAAAAGCACGTTTTGTTTGTTATGGATCTGAAGGGAATGTTCAGCATGATAAGCTGCCAGGCCCGCTGGAGAGGTCGGAGCCTGGCTCGGGAGAAAACGGTCAGAGTCTTTTACTATGCAGACGCGAGGCAACCAGCAGCGCCAGGATCAGCAGAACGCTGATAAACAGCGTGATTCCGCTCCAGCCAAAATTATGCCAGAACAGACCGCCCAGCGTGCCCGCCACGCTGGAACCCACGTAGTAACTGAACAGATAGAGCGAGGAAGCCTGCCCACGCGCCCGGCGTGCACGGGGACCAATCCAGCCGCTGGCGACCGCATGAGCGGCAAAAAAACCGGCGGTGAACAGCATCATTCCAGGCAGAATCAGCCAGAGCGAGTTAAAGGCAGTGACCAGCAAACCCAGCAGCATGATGGCTGTTGCGCCCAGCATCACCGGCCCGCGTCCCAGACGACTGGTCAGCGCACCCGCTTTAGGTGAACTCCATGAGCCGGTGAGATAGACCACTGATAACAGACCCACCACGGCCTGGCTGAGATGCCAGGGCGCATCCAGTAAACGGTAGCCAATATAGTTAAACAGGGTGACGAAGGCACCCATCAGCAGAAAGCCTTCGGCAAACAGCCAGGGCAGGCCCGGATCGCGCCAGTGCAGCCGGAAGTTAATCAGCAGATTACGTGGACGCAGCGTGATGGGGCGGAAATGACGCGATGCAGGCAGGATCTTCCAGAACATCAGCGCTGAGGCCAGCGAAAAACAGCCAATCACCGCCACGGCGATGCGCCAGGAGAAGAGGTCGGTCAGGACACCGCTTAACAGACGCCCGCTCATCCCGCCAATTGAGTTACCGCTGATATACAACCCCATTGAAAAGGCGACGACCCGCGCATCCATCTCCTCGCTAAGATAGGTCATACCGACCGCCGCAACACCGCTGAGCGACAGTCCCATCAGCGCCCGCATAATCAGAATGCCGTGCCAGCTGGTCATGGTGGCGGAGATCAGCGTGCAGATGGCCGCCAGCATCAGAGCGGTCACCATTACCGATTTGCGCCCGATAGCATCAGAGAGCGGCCCGGTCACCAGCAGACCCAGCGCCATCAGGCCGGTAGAGATAGAGAGCGACAGGCTGCTGGTCGCCGGAGAAACACCAAACTGCTGTGACAGCACCGGCAGAATCGGCTGCACGCAGTAGAGCAGGGCAAACGTCGCCAGCCCCGCAGAGAAAAGCGCCAGCGTGACGCGCATAAAAGCGGGTGTTCCCCGCCGGATATGACCTGCTGCGGCAACGGACTCCTGCGGTTCAGCCACCGCTTTCTCATCCACTGTGGCCTGTATTGAGCGACTCACACATCTTCCTCTCAGTCTGAAAACCTGTCGTCAGCTTAGGAAAGTGGCATTATGTTGTCTAATATATTAATAATCTCAAATAAGACGTTTAAAATATGAATATCGAACTGCGTCATCTGCGCTACTTCATTGCGGTGGCGGAAGAGCTCCATTTCGGGCGGGCAGCCCAGCGTCTGAATATTTCCCAACCGCCGCTCAGCCAGCAGATTATTCAGCTGGAGGCGGAGACCGGCGCAAGGCTGTTTACCCGTAACAACCGCAGCGTGCAGCTGACCGCCGCCGGCCATCAGTTGCTGAGCGATGCCCGGGCGATACTGTTGCAAGTTGAGCAGGCTGCCGATCGCGCTTCCCGGTTACATCGTGGCGAAGAGGGAGAGCTGCGGATCGGCTTTACCTCATCGGCTCCGTTTACCGCCGTGGTTTCTGATGCGCTGTTCCAGTTTCGTCAGCGCTGGCCGCAGGTGCATATTCAGATGCAGGAGATCAACACTCGCCAGCAGCTGGCACCGTTACATGACGGACGGCTCGATCTCGGCGTGATGCGCAACACGCCGCTGCCCGCCGACCTGCGTCATCAGCTGCTACTGAGCGAGCCGCTCTATGCCGTGGTGCACAAGGCGCATCTGCTGGCTGAGGCTGAAAAGATCTCTGTGACGGCGCTGGCGGCTGAACCCTTTGTCTTTTTCGATCCTCAGGGCGGAACCGCGCTCTATAGCGATATTCTGGCATTGCTGCACCGCTACCACATCAAGCCTTACATCACCCAGGAAGTGGGTGAGGCGATGACCATCCTGGGGCTGGTGGCAACCGGTTTAGGCGTTTCCATTCTGCCCGCCTCCTTTCGCCGGGCACGGCTGGCCGATTTGGTCTGGCTGCCCTTAACGGAAGAGGATGCGATTTCAGAACTCTGGCTGGTCTGGTCAGCCGGACGCGAAATAAATGCGCAGATGGAGAATATGATGGCGTTGCTGCGTGAAAACCACGCCTGAAGCGAGCGTGACACAGCATCAATCTGTGCGATAAATCACATTTCTAATCAAATATTTGACGCTGTCGCCTGATCTGCCTCACCATGGCGCATGTTTATTTAGAAGCGCGAAAATAACCGGGAGCAGGGTTGTGAATCCGGACAGTCAACCTGGCCACATTGACCAGATCAAGCAGACTAATGCAGGTGTCGTATATCGATTAATTGACCGTTACGGTCCCATTTCGCGTATCGAACTTTCCCGCCGTGCCCAGCTTGCTCCGGCCAGCATAACCAAAATTGTGCGCGAGATGCTGGATGCGCATCTGGTGCAGGAGACTGAGTTTCAGGATCCCGGCAGCCGTGGCCGTCCGGCCATTGGCCTGATACTGGATACCGACGCCTGGCACTATCTGGCGATTCGTCTGCATCGCGGTGCCATGACCTTTACGTTGCGCGATCTCAGCAGCCGTGAGCTGGCAGAAGAGAGTCTCCCTCTGCCGGATGAAGCTGCTCAGCCCTTACTGACCTCGCTGATTGACCAGGTCGATGCTTTCTTTATTCGTCATCAGAAGAAGCTGGAGCGTCTCACGGCCATCGCCATTACGCTGCCGGGGCTGATCAACGCGGCATCAGGCGTGGTGCATCGGCTGCCGGGTTATCAGGTACGCGATATGCCGCTGGGCGATGCGCTGGCGGCGCGAACCGGCTTACCGGTGTTTGTGCAGCATGACATTTCAGCCTGGACGCTGGCGGAGTCGCTGTTTGGTGCTTCCCGGGGCGCGCAGGATGTGATTCAGATTGTGATTGATGAAACCGTGGGGGCTGGCGTCATCAGTGGCGGTCAGCTACTGCATAAAAGTGGCCGGGCGCTGGTTGAGATTGGCCATACTCAGATCGACCCTTATGGCCAGCAGTGCTATTGCGGGAATCATGGCTGTCTGGAGACGGTAGCCAGCACCGGCAGTTTGCTGGCGCTGGCGGCGCAGCGTCTGCCTGCCCAGCCTGACAGTCTGCTCAATAACCAGCCGCTGACGCTGACTTCACTGTGTGCGGCCGCGCAGTCGGGTGATCGTCTGGCGCGTGACA
This sequence comes from Pantoea sp. B550, assembly GCF_024158165.1. Classification (NCBI taxonomy): domain Bacteria; kingdom Pseudomonadati; phylum Pseudomonadota; class Gammaproteobacteria; order Enterobacterales; family Erwiniaceae; genus Pantoea; species Pantoea sp. B550. Next base: position 3,909,209 of record NZ_JAMYXI010000003.1, on the reverse strand, counting down.
CCATTGCCAGCGTCGGGCATCACGTTGGGCGGATCCTGGCAATGATGGTCAACATTTTTAATCCACAACATATTCTTATCGGTTCTCCTCTCAATGCCGCCGCTGATGTGCTGTTTCCCGCAGTGCGCAACACTATTCTGCAGCAGTCACTGCCTGCCTACAGTGCTGGTATTCAGCTGGCACCTACTGAATTCAGCGAGCCTGGAACGCTGGGCGGAGCCGCGTTGATCAAAGATGCGCTCTACAACGGACACCTGTTAGTGAAACTGTTGCAAGGTTAAGCAGGCCTGAACTTGCGCTAACGCAATCTGTTCTCATCCTCCATTCCTTAAAATGCCGGTTCGCAGCAAGGTTAATCACCGATTAACCGCAACGGTTCGAGAGGAGAAGTTGAGTGAACAGACTATTTGTTACCGGCACCGACACCGCAGTAGGCAAAACGGTAGTGTCCCGCGCGCTGTTACAAAGTTTTATCGAGACCGGACAGAGTGCTGTGGGCTTCAAGCCCGTCGCGCGCTGTGCTGTCAAAACCGCGGATGGCCTGCGTAACAAAGATGCACAGGTTCTGCAAAGCGCGTCGTCAATCGACCTGGCATACCAGGCGATCAATCCGCTGGCTTTCCAGGAAGAGGAGATCTGCACCCATCCGGTGCAGATTATCGATTACGGATTGCTGACCCGGGGATTAACCAGCCTGACGCAGCAGGCCGATCGGGTGGTTGTTGAGGGCACAGGTGGCTGGCGCAGCCTGATGAACGACGGACGTCCGCTCTCCTGCTGGGTCGTTGAGCAGCAATTGCCGGTGGTACTGGTGGTCGGCATCCAGTCGGGCTGTATCAGTCACGCCCTGTTAACCGCAGAAGCGATAGCGCAGGATGGACTGCCACTGGTGGGCTGGGTGGCCAATCGCATCAATCCGGGACTGGCGCAGTACAGCGACATTATTGAGATTCTGCGTGAAAAAATTAGTGCGCCGCTACTCGGCGAGCTGCCTTATCTGCCGCGTGCAGAACAGCGTGATCTGACCTCTTACATCGATATTTCTCTGCTGGAGCAGAACAATCTGCACGCTGTGAGTGCAAAGATCGCCTGATTATGAAACAAACTAAGTCATCTGAGTCGGCAATGAGCCTAAAGTTTCAGGCTTGTTGTCGGCTGTCTTTAACTATTTCCATTTAGAATTGAAAGACCTGGATCGGATATCGCGAAACCCTGACGTCATGGCGCAGAAAATGCATTAACTCCGCTTATCACACTGAGCTGGAGCCCCATCATGTCGCACTCGCACGAGAAAGGTTTGTTATATGGGCTTGAAGCCCGCATTGGCCCCATCCCGGCGTTCTTTGCCGCGCTGCAACATCTGCTGGCCAGCGTGGTGGGCATTATCACACCCCCCCTGATTATTGGCTCGGTTCTGGGATTGCAGGCCTATATTCCTTATCTGATTAGCATGTCGCTGTTCGTCTCCGGCTTAGGCACGTTTATGCAGGCCAGACGTTTTTATGGCGTCGGGGCGGGCATGATCTGCCTGCAGGGTACCAGTTTCGCATTTCTGGGCGTGATTCTCTCCGGTGGCCTGATGGTAAAAGGGCGCGGCGGTTCGCCCGAAGAGATTATGGCGATGCTGTTTGGCTGCAACCTGGCGGCGGCGCTGATCCCGGTTCTGATCAGTCGCTGCGTCGGCACGCTGCGCAAAGTGCTGACACCAGTGGTAACCGGTACGGTAATAACCCTGATAGGCATCAGCCTGATAAAAGTCAGCATCACTGACTGGGCGGGTGGTCACAACGCCACAGATTTTGGCTCGCCGGGGAATCTGGCGCTGGGTGCGTTGACGCTGCTGGTGATCGTGGCGCTGAACCGCTCGCGTAACCGCTGGGCGCGACTGGTGGCGGTAGTGGCCGGCATCGCGGTGGGATGTATTGCAGCAGCCTTAACCGGTCATCTGCAACTCAGGGCCGCGCCGGAGAGCAGCTGGCTGGTGTTGCCTGCTTTCTTCCGGTTTGGTTTCGCCTTTGACTGGACCATTTTTCTGCCGATTGCGCTGGTGTCTGTGATTGCGGTGATTGAAGCGGTCGGGGATCTCACCGCTAACTGCCTGATTTCCCGGCAGCCAATCACTGGTAAACCTTTTCAGCAGCGGTTGCAGGGCGGCCTTGTTGCCGACGGCCTGAGCTGCGTGCTGGCTGCGGTCTTCTCCGCATTTCCAAACACCACCTTCGCGCAGAACAATGGCGTGATCCAGATGACCGGCGTCGCCAGTCGTTATGTCGGTATGCTTCTGGGGATTATGCTGGCGCTGCTGGGGCTCTTTCCCTATGTTGGGTCGCTGTTGCAGCAGATTCCGCCACCCGTACTGGGTGGAGCGACAGTGGTGATGTTTGGCAGTGTAGTCGCTGCCGGTATCCGGGTAATGACCCAGACGCCGCTGGGTCGCCGCGAGATGCTGATTGTCGCGATCTCATTCGGGATTGGTCTGGGGGTGGAAGCGGTGCCGGAGGTGCTGAAGCAGTTCCCGCCGCTGATTAACCATTTATTTGGTCACGCGGTGACAACCGGCGGCATTCTGGCGATTGTGCTCAATCTGGTCCTGCCAGACGAGGCACCTGCGGTGGCAGAGGTGGAGGCGGAAACGCTCACGGAGAGCTAAAAGCTAAAAAGCCGTTAAATGCAGAAGGGCCGATGTTGTCCTTACAGACAACGCAGTAATACAAAGCGATGGGAGCATACGCCAGTAGCAAAGCATAGCGGGCCAGGGATGGCGGGTTTTGCGTCTTTGCGGCGGGCGTATGCTCCCTGAGCCATTACCTGAAATACCAGAAAGAATGGTCCCATGTAGCCCGTAAACTGATTCGCTATAAGACCGAGTCTGCGAAGGGAACCGGGTCAGATCGGAAAGACGCAAAAGAGTCATCCCTGACTGCTCGACCCGCGCGATTACGCACCTCATCCATGAGGTGCGCCCGTAGCCGGGCCAACGCGTTGCGTTGTTCAAAAACGCTCCCGGCGTTTTTGTCCATGGCGCGGGACGCTTTCCTCTTCTGACCCGGTTCCCTGCGCATTAAACTTTTGTATTGCTGTCAGTTTCACCCGGATTAGGGTTTCTCTGCGATTGAAAGGGCCATGGCGGCCCTTTCGTCTGACTGCACTATGGATTCAGACGACGACGGGTACGACCCGAGCTGAGATAATCCGCGATATAATCCTGCGAAATTTCCCCGCTGTAGCGCCCCTCTTCATCAACAATCGGCATCCAGACCGTGTTGTGCTCATAGAGTTTCGACAACACCACTCGCAGGTTCTCTTCGGCTTTACCGGTCACCTTAAAGGTATGCAGCTTCTCTTCACAGCGGCCGCTAACGTTACGCGCCTCACGACGCTTCACGAAGCCCAGCGGTTTGCCATCCTCATCGACAACGGTAATCGACCGCATGTCGTTATCATCCATCATGCCAAAGGCTTCATCCAGCGGCGTCGAGCGGCGCACGGTGATGGTCGGCTGCTGATCGGTTACGTCACCCGCCTGCACCAGTAACAGACGCTTAAGCGTGCGGTCCTGACCGACAAACGAGCCAACGAAATCATTGGCTGGCGTCGCGAGCAGTTCATCCGGACTGGCGCATTGCACGATCCTGCCCTGACCAAATACCGCGATGCGATCGCCGAGTTTCAGCGCTTCATCGATGTCGTGACTCACCAGCATCACGGTTTTCTTAAGCTGACGCTGCATGTCGAGGAACTCGTTCTGAATCACTTCACGGTTAATCGGGTCGACAGCACCAAACGGCTCATCCATCAGCAATACCGGTGGATCCGCCGCCAGCGCACGAATGACGCCGATACGCTGCTGCTGACCGCCAGACATCTCACGCGGATAGCGGTGCAGGAACTTTTTAGGGTCCAGTGCCACCATGCTCATTAATTCCGTGGCGCGCTCATGACACTGCTTCTTATTCCAGCCCAGCATGCGTGGCACAACGGTAATGTTCTCTTCGATAGTCATGTTGGGAAACAGGCCAATCTGCTGGATCACATAGCCAATGTTGCGGCGCAGGGTGGTGGTGTCCTGAGTACTGGTATCTTCGCCATTGATCAGGATCCGACCACTGGTGGCCGGAATCAGACGGTTAATCATCTTCAGCGTGGTGGTTTTGCCGCAGCCTGATGGACCCAACAACACGCACATCTCACCGGCTGGCACATGCAGGCTGACGTTATCGACGGCTTTATTAGTCGTGCCGTTTTTCTGGGTAAAGGTTTTCGTCAGGTTTTCCAGCGTAATCATTATCGAATCCCCTTTGGAGTCAGCGCCTGCTGCAAACGGTGCAGCAGCCAGTCAAGAAAAATAGCCAGCAGACAGATCATCAATGCGCCGGCAATTAACATACGAATATCACTGCCACTGATACCATCCAGCAGCAGCTGGCCCAGACCGCCCGCGCCAATCACGGCGGCAATCGCCATCACGCCAACGTTCATCACCACAGCGGTTCGGATGCCACCAAAAATCACCGGTAGCGCCATCGGGATTTCAACCCAGCGCAGACGCTGCCAGAAGGTCATGCCAATGCCGCGACCCGCTTCACGCAGACCGTCCGGCAGATTCTCCAGTGCGGTGTGGGTATTACGCACAATCGGCAGCAGCGAGTAGAGGAACACGGCGGTAATGGCTGGCAGCGCACCGATGCCCTGACCGATCAGCGAAAACAGCGGGATCATCAGACCAAACAGCGCAATGGTCGGGATAGTCAGTACTACGGTAGCGATACCGAGAATCGGCGTTGCTAACCATCTGACGCGCACGATCAGAATGCCCAGCGGCACGCCAATCACAATGGCCAGACCGACCGCAACCAGCACCAGCCAGCTGTGCTGCCAGCTCAGAGTGAGCAGGGTGCTCCAGTTATCCATGATGTAGTGAAGGGTATCCACAGTGCCTCCTTACAGCATGTTTTTGGATTGAAGGAAATCACGTGCCACTTTTTCCGGTGACTGATGATCGATATCGACCCGCTTGTTCAGCTCGGTAATCGCCTCATTGGTGATCTGTGCAGAGAGCTGATTAAGGGCATTATCCAGCCCTGGATGACTCGCCAGCACATCCTGACGCACGACCGGCGTCACGTTGTAGCTCGGGAAGAAGTGTTTATCATCCTCCAGCACTTTCAGGTTAAAGCCCTTAACCCGGCCATCGGTGGTGTAGATCAGACCGGCATCCACAAATTCGTCGCGAATGGCGTTATAGACCAGGCCCGGATCCATCTGACGGATCTGCGGGCGATCCAGCGCCAGGTTATAAGTCTTCTGCAGCGGTTTCAGGCCGTCTGAACGACCTGCAAACTCCAGGTCCAGTCCCAGTCGCCAGTTGTGGTCCGGGTCAGACTGACGAACCTGTTCCACTTTCGCGACCAGCTGTGACATCGTAGTGATGCCCTCTTTTTTGGCCCGCTCCTGAGTCATGGCAAAGGCGTAGGTGTTGTTCATCGGTGCCGGGTTCAGCCAGACCAGCCCCAGTTTTCCGTCCAGTTTTTTCACCGTCTCATAGGCCTGTTGTGAAGACATCGGCTGGCTGATGTGGTTGAAGATAATCAGTGACGTACCGGTATATTCCCAGACCATATCAATCTGCTTATTCAGCAGCGCGTTACGGCCAATGGTGGTGGCGATATTACGTTTGGGCACCACCTCAAAGCCTTTTTTCTGTAGCCACAGCACCGTCATCGCTGACAGGATATGCTGTTCGGTAAAGCTCTTGGTCGCCATCACCAGCGGGGCCGCCGCCTGTGCCGTCTGGCTAAGCAGCAGCGTCGCGGTCAGCGCGACAGCGCTTTTCTTAATCCACTTCGTTAGCATTGCAAAGCTCCTTGTGGTCAGGCCGCAGCGTGCGGACTCAGAAAGCGGCCCAGCGCGGCCAGCATCATATCCAGAACCAGTGCCACCAGCGCAGTAGCAACGGCACCCAGAATCAGTGTCGGAAAGTCATTCAGATATATACCCGGGAAGATCAGCTCGCCAAAGCTGCTGGCACCAATCAGGAAGGCCAGTGGCGCGGTGCCGACATTGATGGCGGTGGCGATGCGCACGCCTGCCAGGATCACTGGCATCGCGTTAGGCAGTTCAACCTGACGCAGACGTTGCCATTTGGTCATGCCGATGCCGTTGGCGGCCTCAATCAGCGACGGAGGAACTGCGCTCAGACCGGAGAAGGTGTTGCGGACGATGGGCAGCAGCGACGCCAGAAACAGCGCAATCAGCGCCGGACGGTCGCCAATCCCGATGATAACCATCGCCAGTGCCAGTACCGCGAGCGGTGGCAGAGTGTTACCGACATTGAAAATCTGCATCACATACTCGGCCCAGCGACGCGCAAACGGGCGACTGAGCAGGATGCCGCTGGGAATACCGACCAGCAGAGCGAACAACATTGACCAGAAAACTAAGAAGAGGTGTTGCTGCCCGAGATAAAGCAGATCGACTTTACGTGCGACCAGCTGATCCCAGCCTAAGCCCCAGATCAGTACTGCGATCACCGCGACCACTGCAAGCAGTGCCAGACCGGCGCGTCGGGCCAGTGAAGCATTTTGCATAGGAGAATCTCCCTGATGACGATCTCAATTGTTATAACAACCATAAACAGCCCGACAGGTGCGACAAAAACTGCCGCCGCGCCCAAAACCGAAACTGCGATAAAATGTAGATAAAATGACTGTTTATCCACTCTTTTTCAGTAAATACCGAACAAGATGGGGTAATGCTATAGCAGGCCTTTTTTTCATAAGCCAGCTTTTAAGCCATCTATCAGGCAGATAGAAACAGGTTAAAAGTGTGTTAAAGCCGCGTAGCCGCTGGGCTAATGCGACAATAAAAAATATTTATCGACTTTAGGTGACACCGTCACAGATGGCGCAGAAGATGCGCACGCGCGGGAAACTGCTTTGGCTGTTTTTGAGCTAGCCTTGCAGATTAAAAAAGGAACCCTATGACTGAAAGCGCACAACTCCAGACCGGGCATCGCCACTGGATCTTAATTGCCTGCATGCTGGCAATGTTTATGGCGGCCATTGAAGTCACTATTGTGGCCACTGCGATGCCGACCATTATTGCTGACCTTGGCGGTTTTTCTCAGTTTGGCTGGGTCTTCTCAATCTATCTGCTGACTCAGGCGGTCAGCGTGCCGCTTTACGGGCGGCTGGCGGATATGGTGGGTCGGAAAACGATGTTATTTGTCGGCACCGCCATCTTCCTGGTGGGATCGGTGCTGTGTGGCTTTGCCCACACCATGACCTGGCTGATTCTTTTCCGGGCGTTTCAGGGCCTGGGAGCGGGCGCGATTATGCCGCTCAGCTCCACCATTGTGGCCGACATCTATTCACCGCGTGAACGCGCCAGCGTGCAGGGCTGGCTCTCCAGCGTGTGGGGTGTGGCGGCGATAGTCGGGCCATTGACCGGCGCCTGGCTGGTGCAGCACTTTAGCTGGTCGGTGATTTTCTGGGTCAATCTGCCGATAGGCCTGATCAGCATGCTGATGCTGGCGCGCTGGTTACCGGCGCACCAGAAGGAGGAGACAGCGAAGCCGCTGAATCTGGCGGGCAGCAGCTGGCTGATGCTCTGCGTGACCGCGTTGCTGATTGCGCTGTTGCAGGCCGAACAGCTTGGCGTCTGGCTGGTGCCGTTCCTGCTTTTCTCCCTGTTCGCGGGCTGGCAGCTTAAACGCCATGAGCAGCGTTCAGCGGCACCGCTGTTTCCGCTAATCATCTGGCGCAGCCGGCTTATTGTGGCGGGCAATGCGGGCAACCTGATTATCGGAGCGGCTATGATGGGCATCAGCGCGTTTCTGCCCACCTGGATTCAGGGGATACACGGCGGCTCACCGTTACAGGCGGGCAGTGTGCTGGCGATGATGTCAATTGGCTGGCCGCTGGCCAGCACGCTGAGCGGCAGGCTGATGCTCCACACGTCCTACCGTTTTACCGCCCAGCTCGGCGCGCTGTTGCTGGTCGCTGGCAGCGCCTTGCTGCTGTTCCTGCAGCCCGCCAGCTCCCTCTATCAGGCAGGCTTCACGGCGTTTCTGATTGGCACCGGCATGGGGATGACCAGTACCACCTTCCTGGTCTCTGTGCAGAACCAGGCGGACTACCAGATCCGCGGGATCTGTACCGCGTCTATCATGTTCAGCCGGATGATCGGGTCGGCGGTGGGGACGGCGATTATGGGCGCGGTGCTGAATCTCAATCTGCAGTGGCGACTACCGCAGGTGCAGGATCCGGTACAGCAGGTCATGTCTGAATCCAGTCGTCAGCAGTTACAGCCGGAAAACCTGCAGCAGATGGTGGCGGCGATAGCCGTCTCACTGCACTGGGTGTTCGTAGTCGCACTGGTCATTGCGCTGTTTGCGGTGGGGGTGGCATGGATGATGCCGCGTCAGCGGCCGGAACAGGCGGACTAGCTGGCAGGGCGACAGGATGTCGCCCTGGTTTGACGTTGACTACTGTGCTGGCGCGTCCTGAGAACTGCCGGCACTGGCAGGGACGCTGGCTTCATCGTCACGGCCTGTTCGCTTGTAAACAATCTTCTGTGTGTCGTTTTCACAATGTCCGACGACCTGACCGCCCGCCTGATCAACCTGATCGTTGGCAACAACGTCGAGACTAAAACCTGATTCAGGCACACCGTTCTGAATGATTTTCTGGCTGATATCGGCTTTCACCGATTCACAGGATGCCTGCGCCATCAGCGGCAGAGATAAAAACGCCGCGCTTAACAAAACCCTCTGTAGCTTCATCACGTCTTCCTTATGTTAGTCGTCCGTCATTACTATAGCTCAAATTTACGGCGCTACCGGGCGACCTGAACGGCGATCCAGGCAACGCAGGGTGTTAGGTTCCCAGTACGCGTTGAGATTGAGGCTCTGCTCGCACTTGTCTCGGGTATCAAAGGCGCGGTCGGTTTTATCAAACTCTTTTTCGACGCGGGTGTTTACTTTATTGCGCAGCATACGTGTGTCATTCCATTGCTCTTTGTCCTGACGCGCTGCTTCATTGCTCAGCGCAGAACTGCCATCTTCAATGATCAGACGGTTAGTATTCGCAGTGGCAGTCAACGCCGCGGTAGAGAGCAGCACCATCAGCACGGCAGGGATCATTTTTTTCATCACAATATCCTTTAGTTAACGCAAACATCGCCATCCGGGACGGCTGTTGCAGCGAGTTCTCATAGTATATCATCGCCGTTTCTTTGCTCACCAGCGGTGAGTCGTTTGTTTACGTTCAGGAGAGGTAAGGGTGCTGATTAAGACCGCCTTGCTGTTTTTTATAACCGCGCTGGCGGAGATCACCGGCTGCTTTCTGCCGTGGCTATGGCTTAAAAAAGGGGGATCGGCGTGGCTGTTACTGCCTGCCGCGGCCAGTCTGGCGCTGTTTGTCTGGCTGCTGACTCTGCATCCGGCTGCCAGCGGACGAGTGTATGCCGCCTACGGTGGCGTCTATGTGCTCACCGCACTGCTCTGGTTACGGGTGGTGGATGGCGTGAAGTTAAGTGCGTGGGACTGGAGCGGGGCACTGATTGCCTTTAGCGGCATGCTGATCATCGTCATGGGCTGGGGACGCGGTTAACGCCAGCCATCATGGCTGGCGCGGCAGAGGTTTACGGCTTATGTACTTTAAGACCCGCCAGCGTCTGGCTGACCGGCATCATCTCCAGACTATTGATATTGACATGCTTAGGCAGCGTGGCGACCCACCAGACTGCTTCTGTCACATCCTCTGGCGTCAGAGCAGTAGCGCCTTCATAGACCTGACCGGCTTTGTCATCATCGCCTTTGAAGCGCACGTTGGAAAACTCGGTGCCGCCAACCAGACCCGGCTCAATGTCGGTCACACGCAGCGCGGTGCCGTGCAGATCGGTTCGCAGGTTCAGGCTGAACTGGCGCACAAAGGCTTTGGTCGCCCCATAAACGTTGCCTCCGGCATACGGCCAGCTGCCGGCAATGGACCCGATGTTGATGATATGACCTGCATCCCGCTCCACCATCTGTGGCAGCAGGGCACGGGTCATATAGACCAGCCCCTTGGTGTTGGTGTCGATCATGTTTTCCCAGTCTTCCACGTTAGCCTTGTGCGCAGGCTCAATGCCCAGTGCCAGACCGGCGTTATTAACCAGCACGTCGATATTGCGCCATTCGGCCGGTAACTGTGCCACCGCCTCTTCAATAGCGGCACGGTTACGCACATCCAGCTGCACGGTATAAAGGTTGTCGCCCAGCTCATCCTTCAGCGCTTTCAGACGTTCAGCGCGTCGGCCGGTCGCAATCACTTTGTGACCGTTCTCAATAAAGCGGCGGGTGATGCTTTCACCAAAACCGGCAGTCGCGCCGGTGACAAAGATAATCATCTCACTGTTCCTTATGCCATTTTCAGAGTCGATGGCTTCACCATAGCATTTCATTTCTGCTTCTGCGCGAGGAAAAGCAGCCTGGCCCGTAAACGGATTTTAACGGGCATCCCGCTGCGCCTTTTCAGGGCAGTCTGCACCGCAAAAGGGCAGATTGTCAGGCAACAGGCCATACTCACATTAAGTCATCCGGGCAATATCGAATCGCAACCGTTTGCTTCGGCTTCGCAAACGGTTGCGACGCTAACGAAGGCCACCTTTGTTGCGCAACGCTTAACTTTTGTCGATAGGATTTTGATTTTAAAGGGTTTTTTTGTATTTCAGATCTGGCACGCAGGTTGCAAGATTTTTACAGAGATTCATCTGCAGATAATCAATCGCGCTTTCAGAAAGGACATACCATGCTATCAGCAACCGATACGGCGATACGCGCCAGCTTTTTTGACTTCACAGGCGTGGTGGATCATCCCGACGACCTGACCGGAAAGGCTCGCTATCTGGAGGATGGCCTGCTGCTGCTGCGTGACGGACACGTGGTTGGGCTGGATAGCTGGGAGAACAGCGAGGCGAGGCTGGCGGGTCAGCCTGTTACCGATATGCGCGGCAAACTGATTGTGCCTGGCTTTGTCGATACCCACATTCACTATCCACAGACGGAGATGATTGGTGCCTTTGGCGAACAGCTGCTGGAGTGGCTGAATCACTACACTTTCCCGGTTGAAGCGCAGTATCACTGCCCGGATCACGCCGCAAAGATGTCCGCCTTTTTCCTGCATCAGCTGCTCTCCAACGGCACCACCAGCGCGCTGGTGTTTGGCACCGTGCATCCGCAATCCGTCGATGCGCTGTTCAGCGCGGCCGAAGCCCTGAACATGCGGCTGATTGCCGGCAAAGTGATGATGGATCGCAATGCACCCGACAATCTCATCGAAACCCCGGAACAGAGCTACCAGCAGACGCGAGCGCTGATTGAGCGCTGGCACAAGCGTGGACGGCTGAATTATGCACTGACACCGCGCTTTGCGCCGACCTCATCCCCGCAGTTGCTGGAGAAAGTGCAGCAGCTGCGTCAGGCGTTTCCGGATACCTGGCTGCACACTCATCTCAGCGAAAACCCGCAGGAGGTTGCCTGGGTAAAAGAACTGTTCCCGGAGCGCGAGGGTTATCTGGATGTTTATCATCATTACCAGCTGACGGGTCGCCGCAGCGTCTTTGCGCACTGCCTGCATCTGGAAGAGCAGGAATGGCAGTGTCTGCACGATACCGATTCCTCCATTGCCTTCTGTCCTACCTCAAACCTGTTCCTCGGCAGCGGCCTGTTTAACATTAAACGCAGCTGGCAGCAGGGCGTGAAAACAGGCATTGGCACCGATGTCGGCGCAGGCACCACCTTTAGTATGCTGCAGACCCTGGGCGAAGCCTACAAGGTAGGCCAGCTGCAGCACTACCGGCTCAGCGCCGCCGAAGCCTTTTATCACGCCACGCTGGGCGGGGCGCACGCGCTGGATCTCGACCATGCAATCGGGAACTTCAGCGTCGGTAAAGAGGCGGACTTTGTGGTGCTCGATCCGGCGGTCTCTGCGCTTCAGCAACTCCGCATCGGCAACAGCAAAGACATCTGGGAAAAACTGTTTGTATTAATGACGCTGGGCGACGACCGCAACATTGCCCAGACCTGGGTCGGTGGTCGTCCGGTCTGGCAGCGCGATGCACAGGAGCAAGCCGCATGATCCAGTTTCTGTTAAATAACCAGCTGGTCAGCGAAGACGCGCTCGACCCGAATCTCACGGTGCTCAACTACCTGCGCACTTGTCAGCATCGGCCTGGCACTAAAGAGGGCTGCGCCTCCGGCGACTGCGGTGCCTGCAGCGTCACGCTGGGTAAAGCTGTCGGCGGTGAGATGCAGTATGAAACGATCAATAGCTGCCTGACGCTGGTCTCCGCGTTACAGGGCAAACAGCTGATCACGGTTGAGGATCTGCGCCACGGTCGCGCACTGCATCCGGCGCAGCAGGCAATGGTCGACTGCCACGGCTCACAATGCGGATTCTGCACGCCAGGCTTTGTAATGTCGCTCTTCAGCCTGCAAAAAAAGTCAGCGGGCTGGGATCGGCATCAGGCGGAAACTGCGCTGGCGGGCAATCTCTGTCGCTGCACCGGCTACCGGCCAATCATGGCTGCGGCCGAACAGCTCTGCTCGCAGCCGGTCAATGACCAGTTCGATCACAGTGCCGCCAGCACCGTACAGCGGCTGGCGGCGCTGGCCACTCCGGAGATGCAGGAGATAGGCGTTGAGGGTCATCGCTGCTTTCTGCCAAAAACTCCATCCCAGCTGGCCGCAATCTATCAGGCACATCCCGATGCGAAGCTGATTGCGGGTGGCACCGATCTCAGCCTGCAGATCACCCAGCAGCATAAAAAAATACCGCTACTGATTGCACTTGAGCAGGTTGCCGCGCTGAAAGTCTGCAGCGAATTTGACGATCACTATCTGCTGGGTGCGGGCGCATCGCTACAGCAGGTTAGCGAGTTTCTTGCCAGCCGCATTCCCGGCGTCAGCGAGATGCTGCAACGCTTTGCTTCACTGCAAATCCGTTTGCAGGGGACACTCGGCGGTAACATCGGTAATGCATCACCCATAGGGGACGCGTCGCCGGTGCTGCTGGCCCTCAATGCCAGCTTGCTGCTGCAGCGCGGTGAGCAGCAGCGGAGCCTGCCGCTGGATCACTTCTTTACCGGCTATCGCCAGACGCAGCTGGAAAAAGGGGAGTTTATCCGCGCTATTCGCATCGATAAAGTGACGGTGTCACCAGATTTTGTTGCCTGGAAAGTCTCTAAACGGCTGGATGATGATATCTCCGCCGTGTTCGCTGCCTTTAATCTGCAGATGGAACAGGGCGTGGTAAGTTCCGCCCGTATCGCCTTTGGCGGCATGGCGGCCACACCGCAACGCGCCCGGCAGTGTGAACAGGCGCTGGTCGGTCAGCTGCTGAGTTCCGTGACAGTGTCACGAGCAGCCGCCGCGCTGGCAGAAGATTTCCAGCCGCTTTCTGATTTCCGTGCCAGCAGTAACTACCGCCTTCAGGTGGCACGCAATCTGCTCCGCCGCTACTGGCATCGCCACAACGGCGAAATCACCTGCCTCGAGGTCTCCCGCTATGTCTCATAACCGTCCTGAACTCAACGAAGAGGTGATCAAGGCGCAGTATGCCGCGGATTTACAGAGCGGCGTGGGTCGCAGTCATCGTCATGAGAGCGCGGAAAAACATGTCTCCGGCGAGGCGCGTTTTATCGACGACAAGCCGGAATTGCCTGGTCTGCTGCACCTCTGTCCGCGCCTGAGTGAGCATGCTCATGCGCGCATCCTGCGCATAGATGTGCAGCCCTGTTATGCCGTGCCCGGCGTGGTGAGCGTATTAACCTGGCAGGATGTGCCGGGCATCAATGATGTCGGGCCGCTGGAGCCGGGCGATCCGCTGCTGGCACATGACAAAGTAGAGTACCTGGGGCAGATCGTGATTGCGGTGGCGGCGGAATCCCCTGACGCTGCGTGTCTTGGCGCGGCCGCGGCAGTGATTGAGTATGACGTGCTGGAACCGTTGCTGGATGTGGAGCAGGCGCTGGCGCAGGGCAGCTTTGTGCAGGAACCGCACATTCACCAGCGCGGGGATGCAGACGCGGCACTGGCACGCGCGCCGCATCGGGTCAGCGGATCGTTCCATATCGGCGGCCAGGAGCATTTCTATCTGGAAACCCAGACGGCAATGGTCATTCCTGGCGAAGATCAGCAGTTGCAGGTCTTCTCCTCAACCCAGAATCCCACCGAAGTGCAGAAGCTGGTGGCGGAAGTGATGGGCATCAGCCTGAATCAGGTGACCATCGATATGCGCCGGATGGGCGGCGGCTTTGGCGGTAAAGAGACACAGGCGGCCGGGGTTGCCTGCCTCTGCGCGATCGTGGCGCGTCAGACCGGCCGGGCGGCAAAGATGCGGCTCTCACGCCGCGACGATATGCGCGTCACCGGCAAACGCCATCCGTTCTTTGTACGCTACGACGCGGGCGTTGAAGAGGACGGGCGTCTGTGCGGCATCAGAATCGATCTTGCCGGCAACTGCGGTTATTCGCTGGATCTTAGCGGATCAATCGTCGATCGTGCCATGTTCCACGCCGATAACGCTTATTACCTCGGCGATGCGCTAATAACCGGCTATCGCTGCCGCACCAATATGGCCTCGAATACCGCCTATCGCGGTTTTGGCGGACCGCAGGGCATGGTGGCGATTGAACAGATCATGGATCATATCGCCCGCGACCGTGGACTGGACCCACTGGCGCTGCGCAAGCGTAACTATTACGGCAAGCAGGAGCGTAACATCACCCATTACCACCAGCAGGTAGAGGATAATCTGCTGGATGAGATCACTGAACAGCTGGAGTTGAGCAGCGACTATCAGGCACGGCGCGCGGAAATCACAGCGTTTAACGCCCGCAGTCCGCTGCTGAAACGCGGCCTGGCGCTGACGCCGGTAAAATTCGGCATCTCCTTTACCTCCAGCTTCCTCAATCAGGCGGGCGCGCTGATTCTGATCTATACCGACGGCACGGTGCAGCTTAACCACGGTGGCACCGAAATGGGCCAGGGACTGAACACCAAGGTGATTCAGATTGTTGCCGAAGTGCTGCAGATTGAAACCGATAAAATCCAGATTACCCCCACCGACACCGGCAAAGTGCCCAACACTTCGCCGACGGCGGCCTCCAGCGGCGCTGACCTTAACGGTAAAGCAGCGCAAAACGCTGCGGAAATCCTGCGCGACCGCATGACCGCCATGCTCTGCGAACTGCATCAGTGCGATGCGGCGGCGGTGAGCTTTCGTAATGGCGTAGTGCGCGCTGGCGAAAAGCATTATACCTTTGCCGAGGTAGCGAAGCTGGCGTGGCTCAATCAGGTGCCACTCTCTGCCACCGGCTATTATCGCGTGCCGGGGATTCATTACGACCGGCTGGCCGGGCGTGGCACGCCGTTCTACTACTACGCCTTCGGGGCTGCCTGCTGCGAGGTGGTGATCGATACTTTAACCGGTGAATCCCGCCTGCTGCGCGCCGATATTCTCCATGACGTCGGGGCCTCGCTGAACCCTGCCATCGACATCGGGCAGGTCGAAGGGGGCTTTGTGCAGGGCGTCGGCTGGCTCACCTGCGAAGAGCTGGTATGGAGTGACAAAGGCCAGCTGCTGACCGATGGTCCGGCAAGCTACAAAATTCCTGCCATCAGCGACGTTCCGGCGGACCTGCGGGTCACGCTGGTGGAGAACCGCAAAAACCCGAAAGACACAGTGTTTCACTCCAAGGCCGTAGGCGAACCGCCGTTTATGTTAGGGATAGCCGCCTGGTGTGCGCTGCAGGATGCGGTCGCCAGCGTCGCCGGTTACCAGCAGCACCCTGGGCTGGATGCGCCTGCGACACCGGAGCGGATCTTCTGGGGCGTGCAGCGCCTGACGGGAGTTGTTGATGATCTATCATGACTGGATCGGCGTGCTGCATCAGCTGCGTGAAAAACGCCAGAGCTGCGTATTGATCACCGTGCTCAGTGAGCACGGTTCGGTGCCGCGTGACAGCGGCAGCAAAATGGTCGTCACGCAGCAGGAGAGTTTTCTCACTATCGGTGGCGGTCATCTGGAGTTTGCGTGCATCGCTCAGGCCAGGGCGATGCTGCAGAGCGGGGCAACTGCGCCCCACATCGAGGATTTCAGCCTCGGCGCGCGGCTCGGACAGTGCTGTGGCGGCAAAACCACACTGCTGTTTGAGCCGCTGCTTCAGGCGCAGCCGGAAATTTACCTGTTTGGCGCGGGCCATGTCGGACAGGCGCTGGTGAATCTGCTGGCGACGTTACCCTGTCACGTAAACTGGATCGATAGCCGTCCGGCGCAGTTCAGCCACGTTCCCGCTGGCGTGATGACACTGCAGCCGGACGATCCGCTCGACTGTGTGACCCAGGCGCCTGCGGGCAGCTACTTCATCATCATGACCCATCATCATCCCCTCGACTTCGATTTGTGCGAGGCGGTGCTGAAGCGCGGCGATTTCCGCTATGCCGGGGTGATCGGTTCTGAAACGAAAAACCAGCGTTTCCGCTACAGGCTGGCAGGCAAGGGTGTGGCAAGCGAGCCGCTGGCGCGCCTGCGCTGTCCGATTGGCCTGCCGGACGTCAAAGGCAAGCTGCCCGCCGAGATTGCGGTGGCGATTGCCGGGGAAATCATCAGCGTGTATCAGCAGCAAATCGCCTGAGTTGCGCTTTCGCGGCAACCTGTCAGGATAAGACTTTGCGATGCCCACCAGGAGCGAACCATGAACGCCCGTCAGAATCCCTTCTTTAGCGTCAGCACACTGCCTTATCAGGCGCCTCCCTTTGACCAGATTGAGGAGCAGGATTTTCTGCCCGCGCTGCAGGCGGGCATTGAGGAGAAGCGTCAGGAGATCGAGGCGATCGCACTGAACAGCGACGCGCCCAGCTTTTTCAACACTTATGAGGCGCTGGAGAGGAGCGGACAACTGCTCAACCGGGTGAATCTGGTGTTCAGTGCCATGACCTCGGCGCATACCAGTCCGTATCTTCAGCAGGTGGATGAGGAGATTGCGCCTCAGCTTACCGCGCTCAACGATGACATCATGCTGAACCGCCCGCTGTTTTCGCGGCTCGATGCGGTCTATCTGCAGCGCGCTAAACTGGATGCTGAATCAAAACGGCTGGTCGAGGTGATCTGGCAGCGTTTCCAGCTGGCGGGGGCCAATCTGCCGGAAGCGCAGAAACAGCAGCTTAAGGCACTGAATCAGGAGGCGGCCCGCCTCAGCACCCGCTTCACCAACAGACTGCTGGCCGCCACTAAAGCGGGTGGGCTGGTCGTCGATGATCTGCAGAAGCTGGAGGGACTCTCACCGGCCGATCTGGCGGTGGCGCAGGCGGAAGCGCAGGCACGCGGACTGGAAAAGCGCTGGCTGCTGGTGTTGCAGAACACCACCCAGCAACCCGCACTTCAGAGCCTGGCCGATCGCGCAACCCGTGAAGCGCTGTTTAAGGCGGGCGTGACGCGCACTGAAAAAGGCGATGAGAACGACACCCGCGAGCTGGTATTACGTCTGGCGCAGGTCAGGGCGGAGCAGGCGCGGCTGCTGGGATTTGCCAGCTATGCCGAGTGGAAGTTACAGGATCAGATGGCCAAAACGCCTAAGGCGGCGCTGGCGTTTATGCATAACATCGTGCCTGCCGCGCGCGGTCGTGCGGAGCGTGAAGCGGCGGCTATCCAGCAGACCATCGACCAGCAGCAGGGCGACTTTACCCTGCAGGCCTGGGACTGGCGTTTTTATGCCGAACAGGTGCGGCGTGCCCGTTACGATCTGGATGAGAGCCAGATTAAGCCCTACTTTGAACTGAATTCAGTGCTGCAGAATGGCGTGTTCTGGGCGGCGACGCAACTCTATGGCATCCGTTTCACGCCGCGACAGGATCTGCCCGTTTACCATCCCGACGTCCAGGTCTACGAGATTTTTGACGCCGATGAGACCCCCCTGGCGCTGTTTTACACCGACTTCTTTAAGCGCGACAGCAAAGGCGGCGGCGCCTGGATGAGCAACTTCGTCAACCAGTCTACGCTGCTCGACAGCAAACCGGTGATCTACAACGTCTGTAACTACACCAAGCCGCCAGCCGGGGAACCGGCGCTGCTGAGCTGGGACGACGTTATCACGATGTTTCATGAGTTCGGTCACACGCTGCACGGTCTGTTTGCCAGCCAGCGCTATCCGAGCCTGTCGGGAACGGAAACCCCGCGCGATTTCGTTGAGTTTCCTTCGCAGATCAATGAGCACTGGGCCAGCGAGCCAGCGGTGTTCCGAAACTATGCCCGTCACTATCAGACTCATGAGCTGATGCCTGCTGAGCTACATGAAAAGATCGTCCGGGCCGCGACGTTCAATAAAGGCTATGAGATGAGCGAACTGCTGGCTGCCGCGCTGCTGGATCTGCACTGGCACAGCCTTAACCGTGATGCCGCACCGCAAAGCGTAGAAGGGTTCGAGCAGCAGGCGTTGCAGAGCGACAATATGGCGCTGTCGGCGGTGCCGCCGCGCTATCGTTCCAGCTATTTCCAGCATATCTGGGGCGGTGGTTACGCCGCAGGTTATTACGCCTATATCTGGACGCAGATGCTCGCCGACGATGGCTATCAATGGTTTGCGGAGCATGGCGGACTGACCCGTGAAAACGGCGACATCTTCCGGCAGAAGATTCTGTCACGAGGTAACAGCAGCGATCTTAAAACGCTGTATGAAAGCTGGCGGGGCGCAGCACCTCAGCTTGAGCCCATGCTGAAGAATCGCGGTCTGGCGGATTGATAATTAAAAGGGCTGTCATGGTGACAGCCCCTGTTTTTTTGGTCAGCCCAGCGGGCCGCCTTCGATGGTTTCGCACATTCCGGCCAGCACTCGCTCACCGGTTTCGTTTTTCAATGACTGATACCACTCCGCCGTGACCGCCGGGTCGCGCGCATGGGTCACGTCACAGCGTTTGCGTGCCTTCAGCACCAGATCTTTTACCCGCTCAACCCGTCGCGCCTGATAGCGCAACAGGGCATCTTCTATACCCAGCGAATGAGAGGCCAGCGTCGCGGCCAGCACGACGGCATCTTCCATCGCCGCACAGCCACCCTGACCAATATCGGGCGTGGTGCTGTGGGCCGCATCACCAAGCAGCGCTACACGCCCTTTGACAAAGCGGCTGAACGGTTCAATGTCGTGGATCTCAACCCGGTTAGTGGTGTCGGGATGAATTGCCGCAATCAGTTGCTGCACCGGCTCCGCCCAGCCCTGGAAGTAGCCGGTCAGGTCCGCTTTCACCGTGCTGCGATCCTGCGGCAGTCCCTTCGGTAGCGGCACATCAAAGAAGAAGTAGAATCGATTGCCGCTGACCGGCATCAGTGAAACACGCTTACCGTCACCAACAAAGGTGGTCCACTGATCGGCGGGCGCAATATGTTCGTCTATGGTGACCAGGCCATTCCAGTTAACGTAACCGGCATAACGTCGTTCCAGCTTCTGCTCCAGCACATAGTCACGGACGACGGAATGGGTGCCATCGGCGGCAATCAGAAAATCGCCGTGCGCCTGACTGTTGTCAGAGAAAGTGGCGATGACGCCATTTTCAGTCTGTTCGACCTGGATCACCCGCTTGCCAAACTGCACCCGTTCTCGTCCGAAGGTATCAATCAGCATCGCCTGCAGTTCTGCTCGTGCCACCGGACAGGGATATTCGCCCACCTGCTGTACCAGCGGAGCCATGCTGAAGCGGGTCAGGGGCGCACCGGTTGCGCCGTCGTGATAGGCCATATAGGCCATATTGCCGCCCAGCTTACGTAGCGCGGTTTTCATTCCCAGCGCATTCAGGCATTTAACGCCATTGGGCCAGATAGAAATCGCCGCGCCAACGGGTTTCATCGCCTGAACGGCCTCAAACACCTCAACGTCGATCCCGGCTTTCTCCAGCGCAATCGCGCTGCTCATTCCGCCAATACCGCCACCAATTACGATTGCTTTCATAATGCTCTCCTGTCTGCATGGAGAGACTCCTGCAACTTTTGTACCAGAGAGGTGGCTACGCTGGGGTTTGCTACAAAATTGAAGTAAAGCATGGATTTACTTTCATTGTTGCGGTGTGCGTCAGGCAACCTCTTTCTGATGTGATGCACTTAAATGTGGCAAATCAGGGAGCCAGAAGAGTGCAGATGTGATCAGGCTGCATCTTTTGTTTCATCATTTGTTTTATGGTCGCTATCAGGTTTCCGGGACATTCATCAGTCAGTGAGAGTCAACATCCCGTTATCCCGCGCCGTAAATTACTTTAAAAGTTGTAAACTAAATAACTACCTCGCTTTGATAACATTACTAACAAATAATTAAACATAAACATAATAAATGGCGCAGATATTGCCCGGGAAATCCTTGCCTTATTCAACAGGCAGTTGGGCTGAAACAATTAAACATACCTGTTAATAAAAAATGCAGATTCATAAACAGACACAATTATGACTGTTTTATCACCGGGCGCAATCATTAGCAAAACTGTGCAAGCCACAGCAGAAAGGGCTTTTAGGAAATTGCTCAAACGTATCCGCCGCGATCGCGTGATATAGATCACTCTGGACATAAAGGACTCTGGAAGACGATCATGAAAATTGGAATCACGAATAACCAGTATCCGGAGCAACGTAATATCTTAGTTAATCCGGATAACGACTATATAAATCTGAAAAAGAGCAATCTGTTCTATTTTATTAATCCGTTACGTACCCGATTGCTTAAAAAGAATAAAACCTTTGTCTTTCAGCCTGTGCCTTTTTCCGGGGCATCGCGGGCTGACATCCTTCATCTGTTCAACGAAGTCGCCATCACTCAGCAGAAGTGGGTCGCCTCGTTTGAAACCGAGCTGCCGCGCGTGTTGCCGGTAGCGGGTGTTGCCAAGCAGGATAACCCTGAGCTGCAACGGCTTATTCCTTATCTGTTAAAAGATAACTGTCTGGGGCTGATTGCCATCTCAGACGCTACGCTGAACATTCAGATGAAACTGTTCAAACCGGATGTTGCGCAGCAAATCCGCCGTAAAACCCTGGTGCTGCATCCGCCGCAAAAGCTGTTCGTTCAGCAAAAAACGCCGCGTCAGCCCGGTATTCTGAAGCTGATCTTTGCCGGTAATGAGTTCTACCGTAAAGGCGGGGCGGAAGTGGTGCTGGCAATCAGTGAGCTGATTGAAGAGCACCGGCTGGACGAGTCGCAGCTGGATCTGCAGCTGATTGGCGATCTCACCAAACGTCGTAATGTTGCTCACCGTCAATTCCAGGATGATGATGCTTTTTGTCGCGACATTGAGAACCGCATCAAGCGCTATCGCTGCATTACGCATCATTCACAGATGGAAAACAGTGCGCTGATGCAGCTGTTCCGTCAGAGCGATGCCGGTTTATTACCGACCTGGCAGGAGACTTACGGTTTCTCCGTGCTGGAGATGCAGGCCAACGGCTGTCCGGTCATCACCAGCAACGTGCGTGCGCTGCCGGAAATCAATCCTGCCAATGCGGGCTGGGTCATTGCGAGTCCGCTGAACCCCGATCGCGAATACAGCATCACCTCGGCAGAGCAAAAATCGCAGTTGCGCCGGTCGCTGGTGGACGGGCTGAAATCGACGCTGCTCGCCATCATTGAACGTCCTGAAATATTGCAGGAGAAAGGGGACGCGGCCATTCTGCGTATTAAAGAGCAGCATGACACCCAGCGTTATATCGCCCGGCTCAATGATATCTACAGTCGTGGCGTGATGAATGTCACTCAACACCCTCCTGGGGTCTCAATTTGATGAGATTTCTCTGACGGCGCGCGCCAGACTGGCCATACTTAGTGCTGCGTACCTCAGGAGAAATGTTATGAAAATTATCCTCGCTCTGCTGCTGTCCGGATTACTGGGCAGCAGCGCCTTCGCTCAGCCTGCACCGATTTTTCCGGCCCGCGCGCCGCTGGTGCAGTTGACGCCCGTCGCTGACCGCTGCGATCTCTCCACCTGTCAGACCAATTGCTACGTAGAGCAATCCCATTGCAACACCCGGGATAGCGGTGCCTGTAGCTCAAAGGCTCAGATGTGCGTACAGGCCTGTTCCAGCCAGTGTAAATAATTCGATTCAGTGAAGAACGCTTAGTTAACAATGAAAAAGTCCTTTTTTTACCTTGCTTTATTTTCTCTCTCTGCCAGCTGTGTTGCCGCCGATCTCTCCTCACAGCAGGTCACTTCTCTGGTTAAAGCCGTGATCGAACCGCTAATGGAGCAGCAGGCGATCCCCGGTATGTCGGTGGCGGTGCTTTACAAGGGCCGGGCGCAGTTTGTGAACCTCGGCGTGGCCGATCTTGAGTCACGCCGCCGGGTTACGGAAAACACGCTGTTTGAACTGGGGTCGGTGAGTAAAACCTTTACCGGCACCCTGGCCGGAATCATGATCCGCAACGGCGAAATCCGTCTTAACGATCCGGTACAGAAAGTCTGGCCGCAGCTGACGGGTGAGCAGTGGCGTCCGGTGCGGATGCTGCATCTGGCGACCTATACTGCGGGCGGCCTGCCTCTACAGCTGCCCGATGAGGTGACCGATCAGGCTTCGCTGCTCCGCTTCTATCAGAACTGGCAGCCAGAGGCAGCACCCGGTCTGCAGCGTCAGTACTCTAACGCCAGTATCGGTCTGTTTGGCTCGCTGATGGTGAAGGGCGACTATGAGCAGGCGATGGAGCGACATGTGTTTCAGCCGCTGCGCCTGACGCGCACTTACATTACCGTGCCGCCGTCGATGATGCTGAACTACGCCTGGGGCTATAAAAATGGTCAGCCGGTTCGGGTTTCCCCCGGCATGCTGGATGCCGAGGCCTATGGCGTCAAATCCACCGCGCGTGACATGCTGACCTTTATGCAGGCCAACGTCGATCCCAACCGGTTGTCGGCGGGCAATGCCGTATTGCGCAATGCCATCCGCACCGCGCAGTCGCGCTATTTTAACGTCGGGAGTCTTTACCAGGGGCTGGGCTGGGAGATCTACGACTGGCCCGTCGATGCTGAGACGCTGCTCAAAGACAACGATAATGGCGTGGCGCTGAAACCGCGTCCGGCGACCCTGATCAATCCGGTCGGACCGTCGCAGAGCGCCAGCTGGGTGCATAAAACCGGCTCTACTAATGGATTTGGTGCCTATATCGCTTTTATTCCTGAGCAGAACAGCGGCATCGTGCTACTTGCCAACAAAAATTACCCCAATCCGCTTCGCATCCGCGTAGCGTGGCAGATTCTGCAGGCGCTCCGGCAGGGTACGGCTGAATAATACGCCTCACGCCTGCTCAGCCCGAGCAGGCTGGCACCCTCTGTTCATTTGCGCTAAAATGAAAATCAAATGAACAGGAGGGCTGCTATGTCCATCGCCATCTACACACCCGCTCAGCATCAGCACAACCGTTCGCTCCTGCACGCCCTGAACCTGCCGGAAACGCTGCCTGATGCACACCAGCGTATCGCAACAGGATTCAGCAGCGGCGTGCTGAAACGCACCGCGTCATTGTCCACCTTTGATGAGGGCTGGCTGTGCCGTCTGGCGGGCATCGATCGCACCACTTATAACCGTAAAGTCAAAGATCCGCAGCAGACCTTTTCGCCCGATCAGAGCGGACGGATCTATATGTTGATCCGCGTCCTTTCTGCCGCCAGCACCCTGTTTCGAGACGACAGAGAGCGGCTGGTGCAGTGGCTGGAAACGCCCGCCAAAGCGCTGGGCGGTAAAAAACCAGCCGAAATGACCACCACGGTGGTGGGTGCTGAAGCGGTGATTAACCTGATTGGTCAGCTTGAGCATGGCGTGATCACCTGATGGCGGTGCCTTTCTTTCGCCTGGTGAAGCGTGAGTATGTGATGACCGCTTTTGATGGGTTCGGTGCCCGTACTTATGGCGGGCGCTGGAATTCTGTGGGAACGATCTGTGTCTATATGGGATCGAGCCGGGCGCTCTGTGTGCTGGAGGCGCTGGTGCACCTCACCATTCAGGATCTGGCGCATGACTACACAATGCTGGCGATTAACGTACCGGAATCGCTGATCACCGAGCTTTCGCTGGCGGCGTTACCCGCTGACTGGCAGGCCGATCCTGCACCATCTTCTACCCGACAAATTGGTGATGACTGGCTCGCCAGCCCGGACAACGGCCTGGTGCTCAAGGTGCCGAGCACGCTGACGGGTGAATGGAACGCGCTATTCAATCCCCGTCATCCGGCGGCAGCGGGCATCATCAGTAAAGTGGTGGCAGAACCGTTTTTCTTCGACCCGCGCTTCCGGCTGCAACAGGACGCCGGTTCCCTGACCTCCCTGTAACATGAGTGATGCATCACGCTGACGGCTGCGATTCCGACAACGCCTGCGCCGCACAGATCAATGCCAGATGGCTCAGCCCCTGCGGCATATTGCCTCGCCAGCTCTGACTGCGGACATCATACATCTCATTGAAGATATCGACGTTACCGTGGCCGTTCAGCGTATCAAGAATCTCCTGCATCGCCTGTTCCGCCTGGCCGGTCTCGCCCATCTCTGCCCATGCTT
Organism: Pantoea sp. B550; assembly: GCF_024158165.1. Taxonomy (NCBI): domain Bacteria; kingdom Pseudomonadati; phylum Pseudomonadota; class Gammaproteobacteria; order Enterobacterales; family Erwiniaceae; genus Pantoea; species Pantoea sp. B550. The sequence continues at coordinate 3,884,659 of NZ_JAMYXI010000003.1, read as the reverse complement.
CTACCAGCCAGAAGGCGCAGGCGAGAAAGGTACTCTCTTCCTCTCTGACGCCGCTGTAGCGATAGAGCATGGCGCTGCCGTCGCCCAGCGCCTGCTGGATTGCGCGGTAGGTCGAAAGCATCCGCTGCGGATTAACCGCGTTGCCGTAGCCGTGAACCAGCGCCAGCGATGCGTCGAGGCGATCGTCACTGCCGGCGTAAAAGAGATAAGCCTGCTGTTGCTCCGACCAGCAGTGCGACTCAATCCAGTCGCGAATGCGGTCACGTTCCCGCTGCCAGCGTCCCAGCCAGGTCGGTTCGATATGCTGGCTTTCGGCCAGCGCGACCGCCCGGTCCAGCGCCATCCAGCAGGCCATCTTGGAGTGGGTGTAATGTTGCAGCTCCGGCAGTTCCCAGATGCCGCAATCTTTCTGCCGCCAGTGATCGGCGCAGCAGTTTGCCAGCTCACCCAGCATGCGCGAGGTGGTGATATCCAGTACGTGTCCCGCTTCAATAAAGTGCTGTGCGGTGACCAGCATGTCGCCATACATGCTGAGCTGCAGCTGGTCGCGGGCGTTGTTGCCAACCCGCACCGGCTGAGAGTTTTTATAGCCGCTCAGCGGCGGATAACGCTCGGCGGGCACCTCATCGCCATTCAGGGCATAGCAGGCCCGCAGTCTGACACCGTAACGCATAATGGTCTGCGACAGCCAGGAAAAGGCCGCCTTACAATCTTCCAGCGCCCCGATATAGACGAACGCTTTAATAATCAGGCAGGCGTCGCGCACCCAGGCGTAGCGGTAATCATAATTTTTCTCGCCGCCGATACCTTCCGGTAAGGAGGTGGTCGCGGCAGCGGCCAGCGCACCGGTCGGAGAGTACCAGAGAAACTTCAGCGACAGGGCAGAGCGCTTTACCAGTGCCGGATAGCTGCCAGCGTAACGCAGGCTCTCCACCCAGCTGGTCCAGCCGGTGTGACTGGTTTCGATCCGCTGATCGATAGCCTCCAGTGGCGGCACCGCCAGCGGCTCTTTTTCGGTCACCAGCAGCGCGCAGAGCGATCGGGAACCGGCCGTTGTGCGCAGCGTGGCGCAGACCTGCTCATCATCCAGCTCGGTTATCTGAATATCTTCGCTGGTGCGAAACATCGCCATGATCTCCGCGATGTGAAATACCTTGCCTTTCTCATTGTCAGCCACCCAGGGCGAACGGGTTTCAGCGGCAGTGCCGAAACGCAGGGTGATCGCTAATTCCACCTCCCCGCTGACGCCCTCAATGCGACGCGCCAGTTCACACCACGGCAGACGGCCCGCCAGCGTGCTGTTGATTGATTCCGTCAACAGTACGCTGCCGCTGTCCGTTTCGAAACGGGTTTCCAGCACATTGCTGTTGTCACGGTAGCGGCGCGAAACCTGATAGGGCGTGCGCGGCACGATCTGAAAGTAGCCACCGAGTCCGGCATCAAGCAGGCGATCAAACAGCGGTTTCGCATCGAGATTAGGCGCGCACCACCAGTCAATAGCCCCATCCGGCGCGATCAGCGCCACCGAGCGGCCTTCACCAATGGCGGCATAATCACCCAGACCCGCAAAGCCATCTTCTCTGACCGGCGAATGAATGATCGGGTTTTGCATGGTCTGCTTCCTTATTTCACTGTAACGAGAATTCTTCTGTGGGCAAAAACGGGACAAAAAAATGGCCGCGTTATGCGGCCATCAGAGACAATTTACAGCGTGCCGGTGCCGCCATCAGAGCACCAGACCTGACCGGAGGAGTAGCTGCTTTCGGTTGAGGCCAGGGTAACGTAGAGTGGGGCGATCTCAACCGGCTGACCGGGACGGCCCATCGGTGAATCGGCACCAAACTGCTTCACTTTTTCCATCGGCTGTCCGCCGCTGGATTGCAGTGGCGTCCAGTATGGGCCTGGCGCGACTGCGTTGACGCGAATACCGTCGCCACCCAACTGCTTAGCCAGCGATTTGGTGAAGGCAACGATACACGCTTTGGTCTGCGCATAGTCGAGCAGAATATCGCTGGGTTTAAAGGCCTGTACTGATGAAGTATTAATAATCGACGCACCGCGTGGCAGATATTCCAGCGCCGCTTTGGTGATCCAGAACATCGCATAAACGTTGGTTTTAAACGTTGCGTCAAAATCTTCCGTACTCAGAGTACGAATGGACTCATTAAATTGCTGACGACCGGCGTTATTCACCAGAATATCCAGACCGCCTAATTTATCAGCGGCGTCTTTCACCAGCTGCTGACAGAATTCTTCAGAACGAATGTCGCCGGGAATAGCGAAAACTTTACGGCCTTCCGCTTCGATTAATTTAATCACTTCATCGGCATCGGGCTGTTCTTCCGGCAGGTAGTTAATCACCACGTCTGCGCCTTCACGGGCATAAGCGATGGCTACAGCGCGGCCAATTCCGGAGTCACCGCCGGTAATCAGCGCCTTACGGCCGGTCAGTCGGCCAGTACCGCGGTAGCTGGTTTCACCGTGGTCGGGAACCGGGATCATCTTGCTGGCCAGGCCTGGCGCCTGTTGTGGCTGGTCCTCAAACGGAGGCTTAGGAAATTGATCCAGATCGAGCGTCTTGTTAGTTGGTGTAGCCATTGTATGCTCCTTGAACAGAGTTATCTGAGACATTAAGCCTGGCACAAATGTGATATTTGTCACATCTGACTGCTGATTCATTGAGCAGATAAAACCAGAAGAACTTAATAATGCAGATAAAGCGTAGTCAGGAAATCGATATTGTGTGCGGCACTGTCCGATTATTTTCAAAGGGGGCAGGAAATAAGTAAAGCGAAGCGTAAAACCGACTGGGGATTATTTCAGCAGGTGAAATGTTCCGGCTGAAAATAAACAAAGGGCAGTTAACCGCCCCGTACTGAACCCCGCCAGACCACATCGACCGGATATATTCTCCGCTCATGCTGTTGTTCATTTTTGGGTGTTAGCGTTTCCGGTTGCGCTTCTTTCTCCACCAGCCAGGCAATCGCATCGCGGGCAAACTGCTCCACTGGCTGCGCAAAGGTGGTGAGGTTATACGAGGACCAGCCCGACTGCGGGATATTGTCATGCCCCATGATGCAGAGATCCTCCGGAATACGCAGTGCAAAGCGGTGACGCGCCTCATCCATAAAACCGCAGGCGAGCAGGTCGGTAGCACAGTAAACCGCATCCGGGCGAATGTTACGCGTCAGCAGACGCTGGGCCAGAATCTGGCCGCTTTCATAGGAGGTGGTGCCGAATCGCTCCACCTGAACTGTGATACCCGCTTTTTGCGCCGCCACCAGAAAATCGGCTTCGCGCTTCAGCAGACTCGGCGTGCCTGCCAGCGAATTGACAAAGGCGATGCGATTGCAGCCTGCCCGGACAAAGGCGTTAACCGCCATTTCGGCGGCAGGGCGGGAGTCGGGATTAATATTGAGCGTGCCGGGCAGGGATTCGTCGCGATTAATCAGCACCAGATGCTGACCGTGCTTGTAGCAGAGCCGGGTAATGCCGCTGTCCGGCATACCGGAAAGAATGATTGAGGCGTCGGCACGGAAATTAATCGCCTGTTGCAGTGCGTCGGAAACCCGCGCATCCGAGCGGTCGGTGTTGATCAGCATCGCCACTTTTCCCGCTTCCTGCAAATACTGGGTCATCCAGCGCACCAGGCTGGCACGGTAGGGCGTATCCACTTCGGAGGCGATTAAGCAGACAATGCCGCTGCGGTTGCGTACGAGACCGCGAGCCAGATGATTGACGTGATAGCCCAGCTCTTCAGCCGCTTTCATCACCCGCTGACGGGTGGACTCCGACACGCTGGCACCTTGCGTAAAGGTGCGGGAGACCGCTGACCGGGAGACGCCTGCCCGGTCAGCGACATCCTGCGCACTCACTACTGCTTTAAGCTGCTGCATCTTTTTCCTCGCCCCTCTCTTGCCTGTACTGAGTCTGCCTGAAATTGCAAGGGTGTGCAAAGGGTGCCTGCCTGCCAGATGTTTCAAATTTGTGACAGACCCTGACAATTGCATAGCAACTCAATTGACAGGGTCGCCGGGTCGCCGTACTACTTTGCTTACATCTTTGCACACATGTGCAAAAGCTGGCGCACATGCGTCATCCAGCCCCAGGAGAACACCATGCGTTATCCCTCTCTGCTCGCTGTTGTCATCATCTGCCCTCTGGTGCCGTTTGCTGCCTCGGCGGCGGGCCTTAATATGATCTGCTCTGCTGATGTGGTGGTGTGTGAACAGATGACCACGCTGTTCAGCCAGAGTCATCCCGACATCAAACTCAGCATGGTGCGGCTCTCTGCCGGTGAAGCTTATGCCCGTATCCGCAGTGAAGCGCGCAATCCCCGTACCGATATCTGGTGGGCGGGCACCGGTGACCCGCATATGCAGGCCGCCGAAGAGGGCTTAACCCAGGCCTACAAATCTCCTCTGCTCGATGAGCAGCAGCCGTGGTCACAGAAAGTCGCGGAGATCTCCGGGTATCGCACCGTGGGCGTCTATGCCGGTGCGCTGGGCTGGGGCTACAACACGAAACTGCTGGCGGTGAAAAAGCTGAAGGTCCCGGCCTGCTGGGCGGATTTACTTGACCCTGGCTTTAAAGGGGAAATTCAGATCGCCAATCCTAACTCCTCCGGCACGGCCTATAACACTCTGGCGACGCTGGTGCAGATCATGGGTGAAGACAAGGCCTTTGACTACCTGAAGAAGCTCAATGCCAATATCTCTCAGTACACCAAGTCCGGCTCTGCACCGGTTAAGGCCGCCGCGCGCGGTGAAACCACCGTCGGCATTGTCTTTATGCATGATGCCGTGGCGATGGAGGTGGATGGCTTCCCGATTAAGCCCGTCGCGCCCTGCGAAGGCACCGGCTATGAAATTGGTTCAATGTCGATCATTAAAGGCGCGCGCAATCTGGCTAATGCTAAAAGCTGGTACGACTGGGCGCTCAGCGCTGAGGCTCAGTCGCACATGAAAGAGGCGAAGTCGTTCCAGTTGCCTTCTAACCGCAAGGCGGAGATCTCTCAATACGCGCCGCGCTTCGAGAATATCAAACTGATCGATTATGACTTCAAAACCTATGGTGACTCGGCAAAACGCAAGGCGTTGCTGGGTCGCTGGGATAAAGAGATTGGTGCCAGCGCGCAATAACGGTGGTGTGCGCCCGGCCTTCTGAGCCGGGTCTGTGCCAGACCGCGGTGGCGTAAGCCTGATGTCCGCTTCCTGATGGAGGTGATTTATGAATGCGCACAATCGTCGCTTAACCGGCACGCTGCTGGCGGGGGCCATCGCGCTGATGCTGCTGCCCTGGTATAGCCTGGAGCAGGGCTTTTTTACGGGAGACTGGCTGTCTAGCCTGTGGGCCGATGAGAACAACACACCGGCGCTGGGGCAGCTCGCGTTACGCAGCTGGCTGGGGATCGCCGTCGCGCTATGGCTGCTCTCTGCGGCCAGCGTCTTTCTGCCGCCAGGCCGCTTCCGCAGCACGCTGCTGCTGCTGTTCAGCGTGGCGGGCATTCTGTTTCTGGTGCTGGAAGGGCATGCCATTGGGTTTAGTGGCTGGAACTGGCTGTGGCTGGAGAACCTCTTCGGGCCGCTGGCGCAGGGGCAACCGGCGATGGGTGCGGGCGCACTGCTGCTGCTGACCGTCTTTCTGCTTATCTTCGCCTTTGCCCTGGCGGAGCGCGGCGTGCTGAAAGGCGATGCCTTTGTGGTGGCGTCAATTGTGCTGCTGGTGGCGCTGGTTACGACCTTTGTGCTCTATCCGGTGCTGAGCCTGTTTGTTGCCTCGGTGCAGGATAGTGACGGCAGCTTTAAACCGGACGGGCTGATTGCCAATGTGCAGGATCCCGCCATCTGGAGCCTCGGCTGTTTCACCGGCGGCTCCTGCGGCACGGCCTGGCGCACGCTGGGACTGGCGCTGATGACCGCCAGTGGTTCTACGCTGCTGGGCCTGGCGTTTGCGCTGGCGGCCACGCGTACGGGGCTGCCCTATAAAAAAGCGCTGCGGATGCTGACCATATTGCCCATTATCACGCCGCCATTTGTTATCGGTCTGGCACTGATCCTGCTGTTTGGCCGCTCCGGCGTGGTGACAGCATCGCTGGCGACGCTGTTCGGTATCGAGCCGGGCCGCTGGCTCTATGGGCTGACCGGCATCTGGATTGCCCAGGTGCTGTCGTTTACTCCCATTGCGTTCCTGGTGCTGATTGGCGTAGTTGAGGGGGTCAGTCCGTCACTGGAAGAGGCGTCGCAGACCCTGCGCGCCAGCCGCTGGCGCACGTTCTCCTGCATCTCGTTGCCGCTGATGGCGCCAGGTCTGGCCAACGCGTTCTTAATCAGCTTTATCGAAAGCATGGCCGATTTCGGCAACCCGATGGTGCTGGGCGGCAGTCACGGCGTGCTCTCGACAGAGATCTTCTTCTCCGTGGTCGGCGCTCAGAACGACCCAAGCCGCGCGGCGGTGCTGGCGATGATCCTGCTGGGCTTTACCCTTGCCGCTTTTCTGGTGCAGCGCGTCTGGCTCTCAGGCAAAAGCTTCGCCACCGTAACCGGCAAAGGCGACGGCGGCCGTCATGTGATGCTGCCGCGTCCGGTGCGCTACAGCGTCTATGGCATGGTGATCCCGTGGGGACTCTTCACCCTGGTGATCTACGGCATGATCATGATTGGCGGCTTTGTGCAGTCCTGGGGGCTGAATAATAACCTGACGCTGGATCACTATATCCGCGCCTTCAGTGTCAGCGTGAATCAGGGGCAGCTGGTCTGGAGCGGCGTCGCCTGGAATTCCTTCTGGACCACGCTGGAAATCGCCCTGATTGCCGCACCGCTCACCGCCATTGTGGGGCTGCTGACTGCCTGGCTGATCGTGCGACAGAAGTTTGCCGGCCGTCAGACGTTTGAATTCATGCTGATGCTGAGTTTTGCCATTCCCGGCACGGTGATAGGTGTGAGCTATGTGATGGCCTATAACCTGCCGCCGCTGGAGATCACCGGCACCGCGATGATCCTGATCGCCTGCTTTGTCTTCCGTAATATGCCGGTCGGCGTGCGGGGCGGGATGGCGGCGATGAGCCAGCTGGATAAAAGCCTGGATGAAGCCTCACTGACGCTGGGCGCCAACAGTTTCCGCACGCTGCGCAAAGTGGTACTGCCGCTGCTCAAACCTGCGATCAGCGCCGCGCTCGTCTACGCCTTTGTGCGGGCCATTACCTCGATCAGTGCGGTGATTTTTCTGGTCAGCGCCCAGTACAACATGGCGACCTCTTATATTGTCGGGCTGGTGGAGAATGGCGAGTATGGCGTCGCGATTGCCTACTCCTCGGTACTGATTGTGGTGATGCTGCTGATCATTGGTCTTTTCCAGCTGCTGGTGGGCGAACGTCGCCTGCGCCGTGCAACCCAACCGGCGGTAATTGTTGCCTCACCCTCTGCATCTACTCTGACTCAGGAGAGAGCCGTATGACGACCATTAACGCCGGATCGGTGGTGTTTGAACATGTCGCGAAGCGATTTGCTGGTTTTACTGCAGTGCCGGATCTGTCGCTTACCGTAGAGCCGGGCACGCTGGTAACGCTGCTCGGGCCATCCGGCTGCGGTAAAACGACCACGCTGCGGCTGCTGGCCGGGCTGGAGCATCCTACCTCGGGGCGGATTCTGATTGGCGGCAAAGAGGTGACCCATCTGCCCGCTAATGAGCGCGACGTGGCGATGGTGTTTCAGTCCTACGCGCTGTTTCCGCATATGAACGCTATCGACAACATTCTTTACGGTCTGCTCTCTTCTGGCATGAACAAACGCGAGGCGCAGGACAGGGCGCGCGAGGGGCTGAAGCTGGTGGGGCTGGAGAGTCAGGGACAGCGGCTGCCATCCGAACTGTCCGGCGGACAGCAGCAGCGTATTGCGGTGGCCCGTGCGCTGGTGCTGGAACCGCAGGTGCTGCTGCTTGATGAGCCGCTGTCGAACCTCGATGAGCGTCTGCGCCGTCGGGTGCGCACCGATATCCGCGATCTGCAGCAGCGGCTCGGGTTTACCGCCGTCTACGTGACCCATGACCAGGAGGAGGCGCTGGCGGTCTCCGATAAGATTATTGTCATGAAAGAGGGAGATATTGCTCAGCAGGGCGCGCCGGAGACGCTTTACCATTCGCCCAATTCAGTCTTTATCGCGGATTTTATGGGTGAAGCCAATATTCTGCCCTGTGAAGTAGAACAGACGGATGCAGATGACGCGCTGGTGCGGCTGGGTAATCAGCGCTTCCGGGTGCGGGGTGCCGGCGCTAAACCCGGCACTGCTCAGCTGGCGGTGCGGCCACAGTTTATTACGCTGTCCGGCGACGGTCAGGGTGCGTTGCAGGGTGAAGTGATCCACAGCACCTGGCTGGGCGATCATATCGAATATGAAGTCGCTACCGAGCTTGGCGCGCTGTTCATTATCGACCCGCAGATGGAACAGCGTCTGCCGCTCGCCGCCACGGTTGGCGTCAACTTTAAGCCGCAGGGTTTAGCCCTGATAGCCCGTTAATCTGATTAACCCGAGGAGTTCGCATGGAATCGCAGGAAATAATGGCGCGACTGGCGTTAGCGGAAGCCGTTGCCCGCGAAGGGGGCGCTACCGCGTTATCCTGGTTTAATCGCCGCGAGACGCTGGTAGTGGAGACGAAGTACGATTTGCAGGATGTGGTGTCGATTGCCGACCGGGAAGTGGAGCAGCTGATCGCCAGCCATATACGGGATGCGTTTCCCGATGATGGCTTCCTGGGCGAGGAGACGGGTCTGCAGGCGGGAACCTCTCACTATACCTGGGTGGTGGATCCGATCGATGGCACCAGCCCGTTTCTCAATGGGATGCCGAGCTGGTGTGTTTCCGTGGCGGTGCTGCGTGGCGATGTACCGGTCATCGGGGTGATTTTCGCACCCACCTATGAGGAGTGCTACGTAGCGGCACTGGGGCAGGGCGCGACGCTTAACGGGCGTCGTCTGCAGGTCGATGCCACACGCACGCTGCAAAACCACGTTACCGGCTTTGGTGCTAACAGCTATGTCAGTCCGCAACAGGTGGGCGAGATTGTGGCGGCGCTGTTGTCGGCGGGCGGTAACTTTATCCGCATCGGCTCCGGCGCGCTGATGCTGGCCTGGGTCGCGGCTGGTCGGGTCGTGGGTTACTACGAACCTTATATGCACGCCTGGGATTGCCTGGCGGGTTACTGCCTGGTGAAAGAGGCGGGCGGCTGGTGCCACCCGTTCAATACCGAAGGCGACCGCATCACTAAAGGGGCCCAGGTGCTTGCTGTGGCACCCGGCGCCGAAGCGGACCTCCGCCGCATTGCTGATTTGTAGTTCAGTGACCCTGTCACGCTGACTGTACTCAGGTCAGCGTGATGCCGCAGGGCTTAGCGTTTTCGTCAGATAGTGGCGCTGCATGCCGTCCTGCGGAAAATCGGGCAGGGACATCTGCTGCTGATAACCCTGTTTCTGATAAAACGGCAGCGCCTGAAAACTAAATGTATCCACCAGCGCAAAGAGACAGCCCAGTTTAACCGCCTCCTGCTCTGCCGCTTCCATCAGCGCACGCCCCAGACCACTGCCACGCAGCGTTTCGTCCACCCAGAGATAATCAATACAGAGCCAGTTTCCTTTGCGCGAGGCGATCAATCCGCCGCGTAACACACCTTCTGCATCTTTGTGAGAAACCGACAGCCGCCCCCAGTTCTCCCGACTGATAAATTGCCGGTTGTAAGCCCCTAATCCTGCCAGTAGCGCTTCCCGATCGTCGTCGTTTTGCTGATGGGTAAGGATAAATGTGCTCATCCTGTTCCTCTCTTATCCATGCGTTGTCTTTATCCCTCAAAAAGGATAAATTCAACTTTATCCTCTAAAAGGTATAATCTGTATATTATCCCCGATAGGGTATAAAGTGCGCTTTATACCCTATCGGGGATAAACCCTCTGCGCTATGCTTACAGCCTGTGATTCTTTAGGAGTGACCCCATGATATACAGCCCGCTACAGCTGGCAAACCGGCTAAAGCTTATCCGCCAGCGCAACGGCTGGACCCAGAGTGAACTGGCGAAAAAGGTTGGCCTGAAACAGGCTACCATCTCTCACTTTGAAAATGCGCCTGACACTACCTCGCTGGCCACGCTGTTTAAGCTTTTACAGGCGCTGGAAGTGAGTCTGGACGTAGTGGAAAAAGAGGAGGCCAGTGCGCCTCAATTGCATGATGAGGATGCGTGGTAATGCAAAGGCTGATTGCGTGGATGAACGGCGAGCGGGTAGGCGTGCTCACCCGGCAGCGGAATGGCGCTCATGAGTTTCAGTATGACACCGGCTGGCTGAGTAACCCGCTATCCAGGCCACTGTCACTTTCTCTGCCGCTGCAGGTTAAGGCAATCACCTCACACGCCGTGATTAACTTCTTCGATAACCTGCTGCCAGATAGCCCGCTGATTCGTGACAGAATCGTGGCGCGTTACCAGATTAAATCCCGTCAGCCGTTTGACCTGTTGCAGGAAGTGGGACGTGACAGCGTCGGGGCGACTATGCTGTTGCCGCCCGATATGCCGCTGCCCGCGCTGCAGGCTCGCTATGAGGTGCTGGATGAAGCCCGGCTTGAGAGTGTGCTGTCAGCCTATCAGTCAGATATCCCGCTGGGGATGTTGCGTGAAGAGACTGACTTCCGCATTTCGGTGGCGGGCGCACAGGAGAAAACGGCGCTGCTGCTGACCGAAGAGGGCTGGAGCATTCCTGCCGGTGCCACGCCCACCTCGCACATCATTAAGCTGCCGATCGGTGAGATTAAACAGCCAGCCGCGACGCTGGATATGCGTGAAAGCGTAGAGAATGAGTATCTCTGTCTGGCGCTGGCCCGCGCACTGGGTATTGATGTGCCGCAGGCGACGATTATCCGGGCCGGTAAGATGCGCGCCCTGGCCGTTGAGCGCTTTGATCGCCGCTGGTCGCGCGACCGAACCCGGCTGATTCGTCTGCCACAGGAGGATTTCTGTCAGGCGCTGGGGCTGCCATCCTCGACCAAATATGCGTCGGACGGCGGGCCGGGCATTGCAGAAATAATGCAGATACTGATGGGATCGAGCAACGCCATTGAAGATCGCTATCGCTTTATGATGTTCCAGGTGTTTCAGTGGCTGATTGGTGCTACCGATGGTCACGCAAAAAACTTCTCGCTGTTTATTGAGCGCGGCGGCAGTTATCGACTGACACCCTTTTATGATGTGATCTCCGCTTATCCGGTGCTGGGCGGTACCGGCCTGAACAGGCGTGCACTAAAGCTTGCGATGGGGCTGCGTGCCACTAAGGGGAAGAAGACAGAAATCGACAAAATCTTTCCGCGCCATTTTATCGCCACGGCAAAAAGCGTCAGTTTTGATCGTGACAGTTTGCAGCAGATCTTCGACTTCTTCGTCCGTGAGTTTCCCAAAGCGGTGGTCTCAGTGCGCGAGGCCTTACCGGCCGATTATCCACAGCACATCGCCGACGCCATTTTCAGTCATTCACTGATTATGCTGGAGCGGCTGCGGCACAAAGAGTGATGGCGCTATAAGCTGGCACTATCCTGAAAAACCTCGCCTCCTGTGTATGGCTAAAAGCCTGTCGGCTATGCTTATCTGACAGGCTTAACAGGAGAGTCATGGTATGAAGTGTCCGGGATGTGAAGGAGAGGCGTTTGTGTACGCCACGCGCGACGTCAGTCTTAATACGGGTAATCCCGAGGACGTTGTGCCGGATGTAAAGGGCGATCACTGCATCCGCTGTGGCGCGGTGATTATGAATGCCGGAACGTCGGAGTTATATCCCGAAAAGGCTGAAGCGCTGGAGAATGCCGGCGTGCCTGTTAAATGAGACAAAGAGCCCGCTTAGTGCGGGCTTCCTTGTCTCTGTGACAGGTGAATGTCCCTCTTTTGATAACACGCAACGAGTAAGTTGTGTGATGGTGGCACCGTACAGGAGAAACCTCAGGTTTACCCTGGGAACGGGAATCACAATCACATCAATCTGGCCACTGGAGTGCGTTATGGATGCCAATCGCTATGCCCTGAAAACAATCCCGTCACCGCCGGTCTTTCCCGGTGCTGCCAGCCCTGTGATATCAGATGAAACACTGCATCGCCGTCTGGTCGCCATTATTGAGCGGATGCAGCAGCAGCAGATTGCGCAACTGATTATCTATGCCGACAAAGAGCACGGCAGCAATTTTGAATATCTGGCGGGATTCATTCCGCGTTTTGAGGAGGCGCTGCTGGTGGTGAATCAGCAGGGCGAGCTTACCTATATCATGGGTAATGAGAACCTCAAGCTGGTGCCTTTTGCCCGCAATCCGGGACGCTGTCTGCATGCGCCGATCTTTTCGTTGCCCAATCAGCCGATGCATGGGGAGCAGCCATTGGATCAGCTGTTAACAGAGGCAGGCATTAAGGCGGATGAACGCACCGGGCTGGTGGGCTGGAAGCTGTTTACCGGCAGGCAGCAGGCGCTTTTTGATCTGCCGCAGTTCGTCTACGCTGCAGCGGCTCAGGCGGCGGGTGGCGATGTGCATCTGGTTAACGCCACCGGATTGTTTATCTCGCCAGACCTCGGTGCGCGTTGCGTTAACTGCGCCGATGAAGTCGCCTTTTATGAGGCTGGCGCCAATCTTGCGTCAACCGCGATGCTGGCTGCGCTGGATAGCGTAGCGCCGGGTGTGACAGAGAAGGCGTCAGGCGCACGGCTGAATGCAGAAGGGCAGCCAAACAGTGTCGTCACGATTGCCGCGACCGGCGATCGTTTCGCCCAGGCCCGGCTCTATCCGTCAGACAAACAGATTCTAACTGGCGACAAACTCTCACTGACGGTCGGCTATAAAGGCGGCCTGACCAGCCGCTCTGCGTATGTCGTCAGTGAGGTTTCTGAGTTACAGTGTCACGTTTCTGACTGGTTAGACCGGCTGGCGATCCCCTATTATCATGCTGTGGTCAGCTGGCTGGAGCAGTTGCGAATCGGAATTACCGGCGGCGAACTCTATACGCATATCGAAACGGTACTGCCCAAAGCGCAATATGGCTGGCATCTCAATCCAGGACATCTGGTGGCTGACGAAGAGTGGTTAAGCTCGCCCATCTATCCCGATTCAGTAGTGACCCTGAAGAGCGGTATGCTGTTGCAGATTGATATTATCCCATCGGTGCCGGGTTATGGCGGCTGCAGTATTGAAGATACGGTCGGACTGGCTGACGCCGCATTGCGTGACGAGCTGGCGAGCCGTTTTCCGGCGGTGTGGCAGCGTATGACCCGGCGCAGAGCCTACCTGACCGAGGTACTGAAAATCCGGTTGTCCGGGGAGGTGATTTTACTCTCGAACACGGTAGGCTATCTGCGCCCTTTCTTACTGGATAAGCATCGTGCGCTGGTGCGCCGGTAGAGAATGCACCGGCCGCCTCAGGCCGGTAATAATTTGTAAAATTTAACTGAGAGTAAAACCCAAACGCATCTGTCAGGATACGCGCCTCAGAAAGTTCCTGGTTGCTCTCATTCGATGAAATGGTTTACCAAAAACGCGGTTTTGTTTGCCTGCAAAACCTCCCTTGCCGCGTTTATCGCACTCTCTGTGGCGCTGTTACTCAACTTTGAAAAACCGGCCTGGGCACTAACCACCGTGTTTGTCACCTCACAACTCTATGCCGCCTCGACCGTCTCGAAATCGCTGTTTCGTCTGATGGGCACGCTGCTCGGCGGCATCTTTATTCTGCTAATCTATCCCGAAACCGTGCAGTCGCCGGTGCTGTTCAGCCTCTGTGTGTCGCTATGGGTGACGGTCTGCCTGTATCTTTCTCTGCATGACCGCACGCCGAAGAGCTATATCTTTATGCTGGCGGGTTACAGCGCGGCGATTATGGGCTTTCCCGATGTGGATACGCCATCTGCGATTATCAGTACCGTGATTTCACGTATTGAGGAGATCACGCTGGGGATCCTCTGCAGCACGCTGGTTCACCGGCTGGTGTTCCCGGTGTCGATGCACCATCTGCTGGGGCAGAGCGTCAATCTCTGGTTTCAGAACGCGCGCAAATTATGCGATGAACTGATTAGCGGGATGGCAAAGAACAAATCGCTGGAGCGGGAAGATATCCTGATCCAGATGGCGGGTTATCCACTGAGTGTTGAAACGCTGCTGACCCACTGTGTTTATGAGGGCGAAGCGGCGCGTAATGTCATTCGTCTGGTCAGCGTGCAGTATCAGCATCTGACCTATCTGCTGCCAACCCTGACCGCGATTGAGGCACGGCTGGGTGTGCTGGCCGAACTGAATATCCGTTTTCCGCAGTGCGTTACCGATGTATTTCAGGCGTTTCTGCTGTGGCTGCATCATGACCGCATTAATGATATCGCCGGACTGCGTGAGGCGATTGCTGCCAGTCAGGCCACCCTGGAAAATCAATGGCGGGCAGGGCAGCTTGCCACCGAAGAGAGTCTGCTGCTGATCGGCCTGCTGGAGCGGATGGCTAACTTTGTCCGTATTGCCGATGCCTTTGAGAACGTCAGTGCGCGCGCCGGGGATCTCTATAGCCATGGAGATGGGGCGGCGATCCGCAATATCCGCGAACACCGTCATATCGACAAGGGGCTGCTGAGACTCTCTGCGCTGACCGCTTTTCTGGCAACCTTTCTCTCCAGCCTGTTCTGGATTGGCAGCGGCTGGGCCGATGGCGCGAATGCACCTTTAATGGCGGCCATCATCAGCTCATTTTTTGCCGGCGTTGATTCCCCGGTAACGCCTATGAAACTGTTCGTGAAAGGGGTAATGATTGCCCTGGTGGTCAGTCTGTTCTATATCGCCTTTCTGATCCCGCAGGCTAACACGTTGCAGGCGCTGATGATCTGTCTGCTGCCGGGTCTGATGCTGCTGAGTCTGGTCATTGCTAACCCGGCGACCAATATGGTGGGGCTGAGTGTTGCCATTCAGATCCCTGGCTTTATCGGCCTGAGCCATCACTATGTCCCGAACCTGATCGTCACGCTTAATGCGGCCATCTCATCAATGGTGGGGATTATGTTTGCGGTGGTGCTGACGGCGTTGATCCGTAACAAACGACCGTCATGGATTGCCAGAAGAGCGGTGCAGCGCGGACTTCGCGATCTGTTAGGGTTTATCAAAATGGTGGAGCGCAATTCGGCCACGCTGCTGTCTCGCCAGCAATTTATTGCGCGGATGCTCGACAGGGTGAACGTGATTCTGCCGCGCAAACGGCTCGATCCGGTACCGGATATCGTGGTGGGGGGGTATCTGATTACCGAAACCTGGCTGGGTGCTAACTGCTATGATTTTTATGCGCGCTATCGTGAGGTGCTTGAAAGCCATCGGATTGATAGCGGACAGATGTTTCACGAACTGGCGCTCTATCTGAAGCGCAAGATGAAGAGGCTACAGCTTGCGCCGCATCAGGATCTGCTGGATGAGCTGGACCTGTTACTGCTGCGGCTAGAGCCGATTGCCCGACAGGAGAGTGGTGCAGTTGCACCGTTAATCCATCTGTTTAATATTCGGGTATCACTATTTCCACATCAGCGCTGGCCAGATTAACCCGGTGTAACAGGGCTGGCTGGTGGGGCTAAGAGAGTGCTTGCCAGGACCAGAGCGGATGATCTGATTTTAGTTACATCATACATTAGCTCTTATTCAAATTAAGAATCAGGCAGCGTGCTCGTATAGATTGTCTGGCAGGAAAATAAGGTCAGCAAAGTGGAAAGGTTGGCTGGTATAAATGGCCAGCAATGGCCTGAGCGTGAAGCGCAGGCATTATACCGCTTTTAATTCAGTCTGTTGCATTCGATTCTCTGGCCAGACACGCCTGGTTGAAACCAGTCATAAACGCGTCCTGCTGCGCCAGAAGCCTGCAATAAGAGCAGGGCGCGTGCATCTCACTGCAGGAAAGCAGGGTTGATGCAGGAAAAGTTCAGCGGTAATAACTCAGCGGCTTTCCTGCGGCTGGAGTTGATAAATCCACGCACTGTATTGCCGATTATCCTCGGCAGAAACGCAAACCTCGACGCGATCGTAACCATCTTCAAACGCATCCAGCATCGGCCAGTGGGCATCCAGCTGGTCGGAGAGAAACAGATAACCCGGCACGTCGGGGCCATGCTCATCCAGAACGATGCCCGGAAAATCAGCCGCTGCGCCCCAGCCGTGCTGATAGAAGGTACCGTTAACCGAACCGGCCAGCCATTCTCCGCCAATATTTTCCAGGATATGGGCATTCTCGCGGCCCGGACAGAGAGTGCCATAGACAAATAAGCGTTTCATTTTTTCTCGTTGTTGAAACAGTGGAAGCCAGCAACTCTAGCGCGGCTAAAATGGATTGTCTTGCGGAACCGCCTCATGAGCCTCTCAAAACGCCATGCACAGGTAAATTCTGCCTACTGCCAGCCCCATCAGATGCGCAGAATTCATGTAGCGACACCCAGGACTGCCGCAAAAGGTCGGTGTTATGTGCACTCTGCCTGTTGGCAGATGGCACTCCCGTCCGGTTACTTCAAGATTGTCGTGTAATTAACCGGAATCCCCTGGTCATTGATCACCGCATAACTCACTGACTCACCGGGTTTCGGCGGAGTGTGACTGTCAATGTAAGCATCAGATTGTGGGGCAAGAGTGAGATTTTTTATTGATTGCTGATCTTCAGAATAGACATTCAAGCTCATGAACCAGGGAGTAGGATTCGTTATGGCGATTTTATTTCCCTTTACCGCGAAACGGAGCTTTTCCGGATCGGTGGTCAGCGGGGCGTTTAGTCCCTCAGGCCGGATAAAGATTTTTAGCCGGATTCGTAGCGGTAACACCACGTTACGTTCAGCCGCGTTAAGCTCTTTTTTCAGCGCAGGGATCTGATAAATATTTAACCAGTAGAGGCTCTCTTTGTCCGCGGGCAGCCCCTGACGTGAAGTAAGTAACAGACGCAACGATCGCATTTCTTCCGGATACATTTTTACCACCGGCGGTATGACTATTACGACAACTTAGTGGTTTGCACGGCAGACTATGAGGATGAACATAAAGCGGTGATGTATAGACGCCTCTACAGCATTTTTGTGGCCGACAGCCCTGATGAATGCGCTAATTTTCACGTAGCGACGTCACTGCTTAAGTTGTGCAAAGCACCTGAGCAGAGAAACGGTCAGAATACGCAGCAGTACATTCAGCCAGCCGCAAAGGGCGAAGCCGTCATCGCATCGTCCGACTGCACATTTTCGACATCAGATTTGTTGGTAAGAGGATAGCGTGTAGCGTCACAGAAGAAGCTGTCCCGCAGGGAAAGCCATGCTGAATAAGTAGCATCACATTATTTCAGTTTCGGAACAGAGTAAGCGACAATAACAAGGCCAGGCAGACATTGTGATCGTTTCTGACAGATTTTGCTGTAAAGAGGAAAACCGTCAGGATCAGCCCAAAATGGTGAGCAGACCATACAACAGAGCATCACGCTTCCGGCCATAATGAGTATGCGCATAATGTATATTATGTTAAATAAGATATTAACAGCGCACTTATCACTTCGATACTGCTCTGTTCTTTCCTGGTGTTCCGGCAATCGCTCTGCCCTGCGTCTTCGAACTGATTCCTTCAAACTTCCCGTCTGGTAAGAACCCCGGACGACGATTCGGTCCGGGGTTGGATTCATGATCGGTCAGTTATTTGAGATGCGAACGCAACTCTTCACCCGCCTGATTAATGGCCGTTCTGACCGTGGGTTCCTGACTTAACGCGTTAAGCAAACCGTAATCATGAATCATGCCATTGTAACGCGTCACGGTAACCGGCACGCCTGCTGCATCCAGCTTACGACCGAACGCTTCACCTTCATCACGTAACACATCCAGCTCTGCAGTCTGAATCAGCGTTGGCGGCAGCCCCTTCAGCTGTTCAGTGGTGGCACGCAATGGTGATGCCAGGATGTTATTACGATCTTTTTCCGAAACGGTATAGTTATCCCAGAACCACTTCATCATGTTCTTCGTCAGGAAATGTCCGTCAGCAAATTGATCATACGACGCGGTGTCGAAACGCGCATCGGTAACTGGCCACAGCATCACATCATAACGGATGGTTGGCGTTTTAAACTGTTTCGCCTGCAAGGCAACCGCCGCCACCATGTTACCGCCAACGCTATTACCGACCAGCGCCAGACGTTTCCCCTCAACGCCAATTTCAGCGCCATGTTCGGCGACCCATTTAGTGGCTTCATAGGCCTGAGTAATTGCCACCGGGAAATGGGCTTCTGGCGATGGTTGATAATTGACAAATACCGCAGCAGCGCCGGATGCATTCACCATGTCACGTACCAGTCGCTCATGGGTCGGAAAATCACCCAGCACCCAGCCACCGCCGTGGAAGAACATAAACACCGGCAAGGTGCTGCTGGCGTGCTCGGGCTTAACGATGGTCAGCGTCAGAGGCTTGCCCTGTACGGTGATGATCTTCTGTGAAACCTGTGCCGGCGGCAGTTCTGTGCCCTTCTGCGCACCCGTTAATACCGCTCGGGCATCTTTGACGGAGAGTTGCTCAATCGGTTTACCATTTCCGCTGTTGAGCGCCTTCAGGAAAGCGGCCACGCCTGCCGTCGGTTGCGGACTGTTTTCAGAGGGTGCAGCAAACGCGGTACTCATCTGGCTGGCTAACAATAATGCACTGGCGATCAGTTTCATTTTCATCACAGGATTCCAATTAACTTGCTATTAAGTAGTGTGCTATCTGGTTGGCAGGACAATGACACGACGAATCTAGATTGTAAACTACTAAATAGCACGCTATTTATGTGGCACTTTTACCCTCTCTGATTATTTTCGTTATTAACAGGCTACTTTGCTGCTATCTGTATCGATTTTCAGCAATCAAGCGCGACGCCTGAGCGTCTGAAAAACGTTAAAAGCATAGTGTTTTTTCTGGTTAAGTTCAGCATGCACGCCAACGGTGCTCGCTACCCTATCCCGCTGCTGAGTCCGTTCGGTTATACACCCTGTCTCGGTCAGACCGTCGATACATGTCCGGCAGTTGATAACTGACGAGATGATTCTGTATGCCGTTGTTAGTGGCCGGCCTGACCCTGAGCTTTATCGATCGCATCCTGCAGCATCGATTCCATGGCGCCACCAGGGAATACCGTTACGGTCTCTTCGGTCGCACCCGCTACAGGCATCACAATGATTCCCGGCGTGCCCTGAAAGCCTGAATTTTTCGCCAGGATATCCGTGCGCGACAATGACCCGAGCATATCGCTGTTTTTTAACTTACCGGCACCCGCTGCAGAAGCCGCCTTAGTGACATCTTTATGCGTCAGCGCCCCTTCAATATGACCACTGGCAAACAGTGCATTGTGGTAACTCATATAGGCATCGCCGCCCTTTTGCTGCCAGATTCTTAAACCTGTTTCGGCTGCTTCAAAAGAGGATTTCCAGCGATAGCCAAAAATCGGCCACTCTTTAAAAATAAAGCGCACCTGAGGATTATTTTTCATCAATGACTGAATGACAGGTGCCTGACGGGCACAGACGCTGCACTGATAATCGAAGAATTCTATAACCGCGACTTTAGCGTTCTCAGGCCCAATAGCAGGTACCGTTTTATCATTCAGCAATTCATCCTGATGTTTAATTGCCGCAGTGGTCATCGCTTTCATCTGCTCGTCATACTGAATTTTCTGCAGTTTCTGATCCACTTCAACCAGTAATTCCGGATGCTTCAGCAGCCAGGCTTGTGCTATCTCGCCAATACGGGCTTCCTGTTCAGGTGTAAACAGCGGTTCGTCGGCGGCAGCTTGAGTCCGGGCAGGCTTTTGCGAGGTGTTTTCGTCTGTGGCCTGCTGCTCTGAGGTTACTGCCGGATGTGGCTCACTCATTTCTGCCCCGGAAGATGAATCAGCTGTCGGTTTTGTAGCCGGTGACGGTTGATTACTGTCCGATTGGGGCTGAACCGGTGCAGAAGTCTCAGCCTGCTGCGTTGCCGGCGCTGAACCGGATGCAGCTTCTGGCACCGTTGCGACGGATTGCTGCTCTGATATTGCCGGGCTGGATGAAGTTGTCGCTACAGAACCAGCCGGTTGCTGCGATGCAGCAGCGGTTGTTGTCGCGGCTGGTGCTTCAGTACTGGCTGGCGATAGCGGGCTCGTCTCCGGTTGCGAAACCGCTGCTGCTGCAGGTGCAGGCTGGGTATTCACCGGGCTATTTAAGGCGGGATCGGCAGTCGATGACTCCGTCGCCATTGCCGTTGAAACATCAGTAGCGCCTGCCAGTAACATAAGGGTCAGCGCCAGTTTACTCATTCTCATTGCTTGTCGTCCTGAATAGGGTTGTTTATGTGGTATGGCGATAGCCATCGTCCTGATGCCTTCTGATAATGATTACCGGCATTGCCAGGAAGGGATTCTCTGCGCTGCCATGCCGGATCAGGACAGCAGGAGTAATAAAAAAGAGCGGCGCTACTCTGGGTGCAGCGCCGCTCTGGCTATTTTCATTAGTGAAGCCTGTAACTTATTGACTCACGTCATATAAAGACAATTCATACCCGTTAACGCCCTGCTTTCAGGACAGAATTGAGAAGTGGTTTAACATGAACTTTTA
The DNA here is from genome assembly GCF_024158165.1 of Pantoea sp. B550. NCBI lineage: Bacteria > Pseudomonadati > Pseudomonadota > Gammaproteobacteria > Enterobacterales > Erwiniaceae > Pantoea > Pantoea sp. B550. The sequence continues at coordinate 3,864,060 of NZ_JAMYXI010000003.1, read as the reverse complement.
TTCTGGTAAGCAATGTCTGCACTGAAGCAGATCTGAGGTTTATATTTGATATTTGTATGATGTAACTAAAAAAGTGTGTCTTTTCTCAGAAATTTCACATTTCCTGCGGCTGAATATCTCTTTGCCCTCAGGCGCATTACTCTTTCTGAACTGTCACCCGACTTCAACTAATCAATAAAGGAAACATTGATGAAAACTTCATATGCTTTGATCGCAACATTACTGATGACCTCTGGCGCATCCGCTATCGCAGCTCAGCCTGCTACCGCTAAAAATCCACTGAGCGTGCACGTTCTTAATCTGCAAACCGGCCAGCCAACAGCCGGTATTGAAGTTGAACTGGATCAGAAGCAGCAGGATAACTGGGTGAAACTGGCGTCAGGCGTCACCGATAACAATGGTCGCATCAGCGCCCTGTTCCCGCAGGACAAAACGGCCAGCGCGGGCAGCTACCGTGTCGTGTTTAAAACCGGTGACTTTTATAAAAAAACCAATCAGAAAACCTTCTTCCCTGAGATCCCGGTTGAGTTCAACATGGACGCCAGCGGTGAGCACTACCATATCCCGTTACTGCTGAGCCCGTTTGGTTACTCAACCTATCGCGGCAACTAATTTGCCCAATCCGGCACTCAGGTGCCGGATCCTCACTCTTCTGCAACCCGCGCCGGAAAGCACGCCACCAGCCAGTCGATAACCCCCCGTAACCGTTGCTTCACGTGCCGGTTTTGCGGATAAACCCGATGAAACGAATAACCCGCTGGACGCCAGTCGCGCAGGATCTCCACCATGTCACCCTGCCGCAAAATTGATGACAGCGAATAGCTGAACGTCTTAATGAACCCTGCCCAGCCAGTCCCGCGGCCAGATGCCCGTTACTCTCATTGACGCCAATACGATGCGCTCTGGTGATCTTAACTTTCACTCCCTGACGTTCGAACCGTAACGAAGCTTCCGCGACAAACTCCCGGTTCAGCCAGACCTGCACAGTACAGCCTGGCTGAACCATTAACGTATCAGTCCCTGCTTCAGAACCCGCAGGGATTGCTGCAATCTACCCGTTACCCGGTACGTAGTCATAAAATGTCACGTTGAAGAAACACCCGCCTGGCAAATCCCCCGCTATAGTTATTGCCTGTCACGTCAGTCATAAAACCATGGAGATAACATGAGCCAACTTTTTTCCACTGTCTCGCTGGGCGAACTTACGCTGGATAATCGCATTGTGATTGCGCCGATGTGCCAGTACTCCGCTGAAGCAGGCAATGCCACCGCCTGGCATCGTATCCATCTTGGCCAGCTGGCCTTTTCAGGCGCAGGTCTGATGATTATTGAAGCCACCGCCGTAGAGGATATTGGCCGTATCTCTCCCGGCGATTTGGGCTTGTGGAATGATGACAATGAAGCTGCGCTGAAAACGGTGCTGGAAGATGTGCGCCGCTACTCCTCTATTCCGGTGGGCATTCAGCTCGGCCATGCGGGCCGCAAAGCGTCGTGTGCCGTACCCTGGGAAGGCGGTAAGCAGATTGCACCTGAAGCCGGCGGCTGGCAAACCGTGGCACCGTCCGCACTGAGCTACAGCGCGGATGAAGTGAAGCCGGTTGCCATGAGCACTGACGATCTGGCGCGGGTAAAACAGGCCTTTGTCGATAGCGCCCGACGCGCGGTGCGTCTGGATATTGAGCTGATCGAAGTCCATGCCGCACACGGCTATCTGCTGCATCAGTTCCTGTCGCCGCTGTCGAATCAGCGCAGTGATGAATATGGCGGCTCGCTGGAAAACCGTATGCGCTTCCCACTGGAGGTGTTCAAAGCCGTCCGTGAAGCCGTACCCGCGTCTGTGCCGGTAGGCGTGCGTATTTCTGCTACGGACTGGGTCGAAGGCGGCTGGGAAATCGAGCAGTCGATCGCCTTTTCACGTGAGCTGGAAGCGCTGAACTGCGCCTATATCCACGTCTCAAGTGGGGGTCTGTCGGAAGATCAGAAAATCAGCGTGGGGCCTAACTACCAGGTGCCGTTCTCACGCGATATCCGTGAACAGGTGTCGATTCCGGTGATTGCGGTTGGCCTGATTACTGAACCGCAGCAGGCGGAAGGTGTGCTTCAACAGGGCGATGCCGATCTGGTCGCACTGGCGCGCGGTATTCTCTACGATCCACGCTGGCCGTGGCACGCTGCGGCTGTGCTGGAAGGCAAAGTCCAGGTTCCGCCGCAATATCTGCGTTCTGAGCCACATGATGTTAAAGGCATTCTGACGCAGGATCAGTAAGCTTTACGGGCAGAACACATAGACGTTGCTCTGCCCGCTTTCTTATAAGATACCTTTGAGTCGCAGATGCTGCAGCAGCATGATGGTTTTAGCATCCACAATCCTGCCCTGATCGATGGCCTGTAACGCCTGATCAAAATCGAGAGCCAGCACCTCGATATCCTCACCCTCTTCCGCAATTCCGCCGCCTTCGCCGCTGCGGTGCTGATCGTCATACTCAGCAATAAAGAAATAGAGCTTCTCCGTCACCGAGCCGGGGCTCATAAAGGCTTCAAACACCTTCTGAACATGGCTGACGCGAAAACCCGTCTCCTCTTCCGCTTCGGCAACAATACGCGCTTCGGGCGAGGCGTTATCCAGCAGACCGGCGGCCGCTTCAATCAGAAAGCCATCATGTCCATTCAGGAAAACCGGAAAGCGAAACTGACGGGTCAGCACCACCGTACGTTTGTCACGGTTGTAGAGCAGGATCACTGCGCCGTTACCGCGGTCATAGGCTTCACGGCTCTGCTCCTGCCAGCGGCCGTCACGGCGCAGCAGCGAGAAGGTATATTTCTTCAGGGTATACCAGTTATCTGACAGCAACTGCTCATTGATGATGCGCACGCGGGGATGGTTCTGCTGCATGATGCTCTCCAGTATAGTAGACAGCTATCACGCTATCATGCAAAATCGTGCAACTTCAAGAAAAAACATGCAAAGGCCAGTCATGCTATCCCGCCAGCGAAAACAGACGATTCTTGCCCTGCTCGCCCAGGAAAAACAGGTGCAATCGCGCGACCTCAGCCAGCGCTTTGGCCTCTCCGAAGACTCTATCCGCCGCGACCTGCGTGAACTGGCGGCTGAAGGCTTATTGCAGCGGGTGCATGGCGGTGCCCTGCCGGTTTCCGCTGCGCTGGCCACCTTTGAAACGCGCAAAAGCGTGCAGACCGCCTCAAAGCAGGTTATCGCGCAGAAGGCAATCTCGCTGATCCAGCCGGGACAGATTGTGCTGATTGATGGCGGGACCACCAGCGCGGAACTGGTGCGACAGTTACCCGCAGCGCTGAGCTTTACCGCCATCACCCACAGTCCCAGCGTGGCGCTGGCATTAGCCGATCATCCACTGGTGGAGATCATTATGGTTGGCGGGCAGCTCTATAAGCATTCAGTGGTGACGGTGGGCGCATCAATGCTGGAATCGATCAACCGCATTAATGCCGATCTCTTTTTTATGGGCGTGACCGGTGTGCATCCGGCGGCCGGGCTGACCACCGGCAATTACGAAGAGGCGACGGTGAAGCGTGCGCTGGCAGGACGTGCAGCAGAAACCGTGGTGCTGGCATCAGCCGAAAAGCTGAATTCCGCCTCCGCCTTTGCCATTGGCGATCTGTCACTGGCCAGCACGCTGATTGTAGAAACGCAGCCGGACGACGCGCTGCAACTGGCGCTGAGCCAGCAGGGTGTGACGATCATCTGAGTTCGTAGCAGGCGTGCAGCGCAAGATGCGGGCCTGTCAGCGGTCGCCGTGCCGCGGGAAACTGCAGGGCAACCGGCGTCATTGAGCTTTGCGCCAAAGCCACCGCAATGGCTCCCTGCTGATACGCCTGCTCGGCGGCTGCCGCAATCAGTGCAAAGTATCGTGTTGTGTCCCCCGCTTTAAACGCCGCCCACGCGCCCTCCACCAGCGCAATCTCTGTCTGGCTGCCCCGCTGGCAGAAGAGCGTCCGCGTCGCCGCCAGTGTTGATTCTGCCGCACAGAGCGCGACTGTCCGCCCTGCCTGCCGCTGCAGCGCCTCCGCTAACATCCCGTCGGTGCGCATAACCCGATCCTGCGCGCTGAAATCACCGGCAACCGGCCCCAGCGTCGAGCAGGTGATCAGCACCGCATCGAACTGCGGCAGCAGCGTTTCAATCATTTGGGCAATACGGCGGCGTAACCCAGTTGTCATCCCGCCGCTGCATTCCGCTTCTGCCAGCAGCGCAGGCATTACCAGATGATTCAGCGGCGACGTCTCATATGCCAGTGCGCTGGCGGCATCATCAAATATTGCGATATTACTGGCCGCGGTGTGAAAGCAAAGAATGTTCAGGGTGAGCTCCGTTACACGTCAGATTGCGGATTGCCAGGCTGCATGCTGGATAACAACACGATAACCATCCTTGTCGCTAAATGTCACGCCCCGTTGATCCCAGTAAGGATTAAATGCAGGAACCCGCAGAAATCCTGCCTCATCCATACAGGCACATCGGGCCAGCCAGTCAGGCCGTTGCGGAATGTAGAGCACCAGCAGGTCCTCATCCGTTGGCGATGGCCGGACGGGATGCGTGTGACAGAGCGTGAATTCGAGATGCCAGCCCAGCCCTTCAGCGCCCAGCATCACGCCACTGAACCCCTGATGATCAGTAAACTCACCGATTTCTTGCAACCCCAGCCCGTGGCAATAGCTCTGACTGCTTTGCGTCAGGTCTGTCACCGGTCGGGCAATACGCAGATGCTGCATAATCATGGTTGTCTCCCTGTAAAATCCCCTGATATTTATCACAATCTTCAGAGCTACCCGTGACGCCGGATGCGCAGCAACTTCCCATGTCCATAAATTGAAGGCATAAAAAGCCCGCTTTAGCGGGTTTGGGAGGGAGCTGACAGTCAACCCGCGTTTGCTTCGCGTAATGCGTGTCATACCGCACGTCTGAAGACTCGCCTGCCCGTTTTTTTGCAAGCGGATGTGAACAGCCGTCAGTCTGAACCTGCGACATGAATGGTCCTGCATCCGCGGTGTCCCCGTGGTTAGCACCTTATGCGCTGTTATCGGTAAATCATGCTTACCGCTCACAGCGTTAAACGCATTCCCGCCGCTGTCATCTACACTTTCCCGGTATTCATATGGTGATGCCCTGAGCATTGCCCGGCTATAAAAGGATGACAATATGACTGAACAAGCAACCCAGAACCACGCCTGGTTACTGGCTTCACGCCCTCACGGTGAGCCGACCAAAGAGAATTTCCGCCATGTGGCCCAGCCCGTCCCGGAAATCAAAGAGGGTGAACTGCTGCTGAAAACCATCTATCTCTCGCTTGACCCCTACATGCGTGGCCGGATGGACGAGGGTAAATCCTACGCCGCGCCGGCAGAGCTGGATCAGCCGATGGTGGGCGGCACCGTCTGTCAGGTCGTCGAATCGAAAAACAGCGAGTTTAAAACCGGTGACTGGGTGCTGGCGCAGAGCGGCTGGCAGGAATATGCCGTCTCCGATGGCAAAGAGATTGCGAAGCTGGGCAACGATCTGCCACATCCGTCATGGGCGCTGGGCATTCTCGGGATGCCAGGCTTTACCGCCTATATGGGCCTGATGGATATCGGTCAGCCAAAAGCGGGTGAAACCCTCGTCGTTGCCGCCGCAACCGGTCCGGTAGGCGCAACAGTTGGTCAGTTGGGTAAACAGAAAGGCTGCCGTGTCGTCGGTGTGGCGGGCGGTGAAGAGAAATGCCGTTTCGCGGTCGATACGCTGGGCTTTGATGCCTGCCTCGATCACCACAGTGCCGACTTTGAAGAGCAGCTGAAAAATGCCTGCCCGGATGGCATCGATATCTACTTCGAAAACGTCGGCGGCAAAGTGTTTGATGCCGTGTTCCCGCTGCTGAACACCGCTGCGCGCGTGCCGGTCTGTGGTCTGGTCTCGGCTTACAGCCAGCGTGAGCTGCCGGAAGGCCCGGACAGAACCTCACTGATCATGGCGGGCATTCTGAAGCGCCGCATCCGTATGCAGGGCTTTATCATCTTCCAGGATTACGGTGACCGTTATCCGGAGTTCCTGGAGGCGATGCGTCCGCTGGTGGAGAGCAAAAAAATCCACTATCGCGAGCACATGATTGAAGGGTTAGAGAACGCGCCACAGGCGTTTATCGATATGCTGAATGGCAAAAACTTCGGTAAAACCGTGGTGAACGTCGGCGCCTGATGACGTTAGCGTGCCACGTCATTGACGTGGCACGCCATTAATCAGTGCGGCTGCCGGGAAACGTGTTCGGCAGCTGCACGATTTGCCGCACTCACCGCTTCTGCCAGCGTTACCCCGCTACTCAGGCGCTGACACAACACGCCGACAAAACAATCCCCGGCACCGTGGGTGCTGACCAGTGTCACCTTCTGCGCCGCCAGTGTATGCGTCTCTCCCGCCTCGCTGTAAGCCACACCATGTTCACCAGCGGTAACCACCACTCTGGCAAACCGGCTGGCCAGCGATTCTGCCGCTGAGCGCGCCGACGTCAAATCCTGCACGCTAATCCCGCACATATCGCGCGCTTCAATGGCGTTCACCACCAGCAGATCGATACAGTTTTCAAACGCGGCTGACAACGGCCGGGCGGGCGCGGCATTGACGCAGACCGTAATCCCCCGCTGCTGTGCCGCCTGGGCCGCACAGAGGTTCACCGCTTCCGGGACTTCATTTTGCAGCACCAGCAGCGACACCTCCTGCCAGAAACCGGGTTGCACAAAGGTCTCCAGCGGGATCTGCTGATTGGCATTGGAGACCACCACAGCACCGTAATCTCCTTCGGCATCGGTAATCGCCACGCTCATCCCGGAGGGAAGCGCATCAATGATGCTGACGGCGGTGCAATCGACCCCCGCCTGCTGCAGATGACCCAGCAGGAATTGCCCCTGCTGATCGCGCCCCACTGAACCGGCAAAGCGCACTGTGGCACCCGCGCGTGCCGCTGCGACAGCCTGATTACCTCCCTTGCCACCAAACTTATAGTGACAGGCGCTGCCCATCACGGTTTCGCCTTTTTCCGGGCGATGGTGTGCATCCAGCATAATGTCGTAGTGAAGACTGCCGGTGACTGCAATTTTGCTCATAGCTAGAATTCCCGCAGATCCTGAACCGCATGCTGGGTTTTCATCAGGTTCTTCTCCGCCCGCTTCAGATCTTTCTTGGCGATAGCGACAAACAGCGCATCCAGAATATTGAGTTGGGCGATGCGTGACGCGGCGTTTTCACCCAGCAGATGCGATCCCTGAGAGGTTGAATTGAGGACCACATGCGCACTCTGCGCGATCGGGGATTCGGCATAGTTGGTAATGGCGATAACCTTCGCGCCATTCCTTCCCGCCAGTCTGACCGGATCGTTCACCGCACGCGTAGCACCCGAATGGCTGATGGCGATAACCACATCGTCATCAGATAACACGGCGGCAGACATCAGCATGATGTGGGCGTCGTCATAGGCAGTCGACTTAATGCCAATCTTCAGCATCTTGTGTGACAGGTCCCGCGCCACGGCGGCAGAACCGCCCACGGCGTAGAGATCGATATGACGCGCTTTAAAGATAATGTCCGCCGCACGATTGAATTCAGAAACATCCAGAATCGATAAGGTCTCTTCAATCGCCTGGATAGAGGTTCTGAAAACTTTGGCCAGCAACTGCTCCGATGAATCATCCGGCTCAATTTCCGCATGCAGCCCTGCCACTTCAGACTGGTTGTAATAAATCAGGCCACTTCTGAAATGCCTGAAGCCGGTGAAGTTAAGTTTTTTGGTAATCTTAACGATCATCGCTTCAGAGACATTATTCTCCCGCGCAATCTCCTTTAATGAGGATTGCTCGGTAATGTCGGTTCGGGCAATTATCGCCTCAGCTACCCGACGTTCTAACGGCGTCAGCTGGGGCAAACGCATACGAATCTGAGCGCCAATGGCTCGCGGATCTTGCTTCATTACTTGCCTCGGGTCGCCCGGTCAATCAACATCGCTATGATAATAATAAGGCCGGTAGCGAGCAATTGGTAAAAGGCCTGAATGTTCAGTAAGGTCAAGCCATTACGTAACGCACCGAGGATAACCACGCCGATCAGCGTCCCGAAGATACTGCCCTTGCCGCCCATTAACGACGCACCGCCAATCGCCGCCGCCGCAATCGCATCCAGTTCCCACAGGTTGCCGATGGTCGGTTCGGCAGCCCCCAGACGACCAATCAGAATCAGCGAGGCCAGTGAGGCCAGCAGGCCGGAGAAGATATAGACCGTGACCTTGGTGCGCTTAACCGGCACACCTGCGACCCGCGCCGCCTCTTCATTGCCGCCAATCGCCAGAATATATTCCCCCAGCGGGGTCTTATTCATCACCGTCCACAGCAGCAGCGCAATCACTGCCACAATCACAATCGGCGTGGGGATACCGAAAAGCGTACTGTTGATCAGGCTGCGAAATTCCAGCGGAATACCGAAGATGGGATTGCCGCCGGTGTAGATCAGCGCAATGGCCCGGAACAGCGACAGGCCGCCCAGCGTGACAATAAACGGCTGCAGTCCGGCATAGGCGATCAGCGTGCCGCTGAACAGTCCGCACATCGCGCCCACACCCAGCGTCGCGAGGATCGCCAGCGGCACCGGCACGCCCGATGCCATCAGGGTTGCACCCAGCACCGCAGAGAGCGCCGCAGTGGGGCCGACCGAGAGGTCAATCCCGCCGGAGATAATCACCAGCGTCATGCCCAGTGCGATCAGGGCGTTGATGGAGGACTGCTGCAGAATATTCAGCAGATTAGGCAGGGTGAAAAAGACCGGTGACAGAAACGAAAATGTCACCACGATAATCAGTAAGCCAATTAAGGTACCGGCATCACGCAGATTAAATTTAAGCCGCAGCGCAGGTCGGGTACCCGGCCCGGTAGATGTCTGAGTTGTCATAGTTATAACCTTAAATAGTGTCAGGTAAGCGGTCAGGCCGTCTGGTCGATATCTTTGATGGCATAACGGGCAATGTTCTCTTCGGTGATCGCGCTGCCGGTTAACTCTTTGGTTATCCGGCCCTCGCGCATCACCAGCACCCGATCGGAGATGCGCATGATCTCGGTCATTTCTGACGACACCACCACAATGGCTTTGCCCGCCTGGGCCAGTTTTTCAATCAGGTGATAGATTTCAGACTTGGCACCAATATCGATACCGCGCGTCGGCTCATCAAACAGAAATACATTAGCATCCGCCGCAACCCAGCGGCCGATGATCACTTTTTGCTGATTGCCGCCGCTCAGCGTGCCGATGGTTTTCTCAATGTCGAGCGGGCGCAGTTTCAGGTCGCCCATGACCTTCAGCGCCTCGCGGTCCAGCCGGGCCTGGTTCATCAGCCCCGCCGACGTGAAGCGGTGCATCGACGGCAGCGCCATATTCATCTTCACCGCCCGCTCTTTGATAATGCCCTCTTTTTTGCGGTCTTCAGGTACCAGGCCAATGCCCGCCTTGATCGCCGCACGCACGTTGTGGTTCTTCACCGCGGCACCGTTGACGCTCACCGTGCCACGGGTGCGCCGGTCGATACCAGCAATCAACTTCAGCAGTTCTGTGCGCCCGGCACCCACCAGCCCGGCAATCCCCAGCACTTCGCCCGCACGAACGCTGAAATTGGCCGCCACCACCTCATTGCCACGCGTCAGATCCTCTACCCGCAGCACTTCGCGATCGGTGACAAATGCCTGATGGTCAAGCTTGTCGATCTTCCGTCCGACCATTTTGGCGACGATGCTCTCCTCATCCTCATCACTGATGTTGACCACCCCAACCTGCTTTCCGTCACGCATAATGGTGGCGCGGTCGCACACCCGGAAAATCTCATTCATCTTGTGCGAGACATAGATCAGCGAAACGCCGGTCGACTTCAGATCGCCAATCAGCTCCGCCAGCCGATCAAATTCGCGTGGCGTCAGGCTGGAGGTCGGTTCATCCATGGCGATGATTTTGGCGTCATCCAGCAGCGCCCGGGCAATCTCAACGATCTGCTGCTGCGATACCTTGAGGTTCCTGATCGGCGTATCGGGATCGATAGTGGGATCCAGCGTCTTCAGAATCAGGGTGGCCCGCGCCAGCTGGGCCTTTTTATCCACCCACCAGCCCCCGGCGCGGGTCAGCGGGCGACCCAGAAACATGTTCTGCGCCACGGAAAGCTCAGGCACATGCTGCAACTCCTGGTGGATCATCGCGATCCCGGCCTGACGGGCGCTGAGCGGACTGCGGATCTGCACCCGGTTTCCGTTGACGCAGATCTCTCCGCTGTCCGCGCCGCGAACGCCGGAGAGGATATTCAGCAGCGTCGACTTACCCGCGCCGTTTTCCCCAATCAGCGCGTGCACCTCGCCGGGCCGCACTGAGAAATCGACCTCCTGCAGCGCGGCGGCGTTACCGTAACTTTTGCTGATGCCACACATCATTAAGCGAAACTGTTCCATACCCGCTCCCGCTGATCTATTGTTGAGCCAGCAGCTGACGCAACCGGTTGTTGTCTTTGGTTGAGAACGCCTCAACATTCTCTTTGGTGATCAGCGCCTGAGGTGTCGAGACAACGCGCGACAGTTTCTGTCCGTTGATCAGACGGATAATGACGTCCATCGCCACTTCACCGGTCAGCACCGGGAAACTGTCGACCGTGCCGGTCAGCTCGCCGCGCTTAATCGAGGCGTAGGCATCGGAAATACCGTCAGTGCCAAAGATGGCCACCTGTGACGCTTTGTTCTGCGCGCGTACCGCCTCCACCACGCCCAGCGCCATGGTGTCGTTGTTGGCATAGAAGCCGATCAAATCAGGATGCTGCTGCAGAATGGTCGATGCGGCGTTAAAGGCCTGCTCGCGACTCCAGTTAGCGGGCACGCTGGCCACGATGGTGAACTTCCCTGCGCTGTCCAGCGTCTCTTTAAAGCCACGGGTGCGCTGTCCGGCGGCATAAACCCCTGGCTGCCCTTCAATCACCGCCACTTTGCCGCCCTGCGGATGGTGCTGAATAAACCACTTCGCCACCCGCACGCCATTGTCCTTCTGGACGTTGCCGACGTAGTAGCGCGCATTCGGCATTACTGCATCATTAACGTTCACCACCGGAATATTTTTACTGTTGGCACTCTCCAGTGCAGGCTCCAGGTTGATATCGGTCTGCGGCGAAACCAGCAGGCCGTTAAAGCCCTGCGAAATCAGTGTTTCCGCAATGGAGAGCTGACCGAGCTGATCGTCTTCATTGGCTGCCGCCTGATAAGCGACAGTGAAACCATACTTTTTCGCCACGTTCTGATAGCCCTGGCCGAGTGAGCGCCAGTACTCATTGGTCAGGGTTTTCGATACCCCACCAATCTTCAGCGACTTATCGACTTTTGGCAGTGCGCCATATCTGGTGTCGAGCTGGGTCCAGTCGGTGCGATCCGGTTCAGTATCGGATTGCAGCGGTGCCAGTTCTGCCGCATAAACCGTGCTGCAGAGCAGTGAGGAGGCGATAAGAGCAAGCAGGCGTTTTTTCATTTTTTATTCTCAGGGTGTTGGGTAGAGGTGTGATGTTTTTATGATTAATCGGCTGTCAGCGCGCCAGCATGATGTCATTGACGATCTGCTGAGAGGCCACCGCATCCTGACGCCCGATGGCCGCCAGTAACGGCGCGTTGTCGTGCAGCTGGTCACACAGCCTCAGCAGACGGGTCACGGTCGCAATATTGCTTTCTGCCTCACGGATTGGGTCAAGACCGCTGGCATCCGGGAAGGTATCGAAGTAGTAGGCACCGCGGTAGCCATCACGCTGCATCTGCCAGAGAAACTCAAGCGTGGCGCGTGGGTTAACTGAGCCAACCATCAGGCCGTCATCACGCTTGCCCCAGCCGTCGTTAAGGTCCAGCCCCAGCAGCCGTGAGCGGCGCGCCACCATGGCGGCGGCGTAAGCCGGGATCTCATTGGCAAACAGGACATGAGCAAAATCCAGGGTGATCCCCAGGTTGGCGCAGCCCGCCTCTTCCACAGCCAGCAGACAGGTGGTGGCGTTGGGAAAGATGCTGTAGGCGCGTGGCTCATTGGGTTTATATTCGATGCTGACGTCAACGTCCGGTGCATACTCCGCCACTTCACGCACGGCGCTGACCGCATCCTCCCAGATTTTCTTATAGTCCGCCTGGAAGCAGTAATCGAAACCGTCCTGCCCCATCCACAGCGTCATCAGCCGTGAACCAAATTCCCGACCCGCGTCGATGCCGCGCTTGGTCAGTTCAATCGCTTCGCGACGCACTTTCGCGTCGGGATGGGTAAACGCGCCGATTTTGAACTGCGGCGCGTCCCAGCGCATCTGCATACCGTTAACGGCCAGACCCGCATCACTGATCGCCTGGCGCAGTGTGGCGATATCGCTGGTGAGATGTTGCGGATAGTTGAGGTCGAGATGCGTTAAGCCTTTGACCTTGCCTGCACGGGCAACCATCTGCAGCACAGAGGGCTTGCCCTGCTGATCGGGCCAGTAGAGGTGCGCCCCCGAGGCGAAAGAGTTAAGACGGGTAGCAAATTTCAGTTCCGACATGAGCATCAATCCTTCAGAGTGCGTATTGTGAAGTACTTTTCGTATTCACGGTTAATTGTGAAGTCATATATTAATCTACGCCTCGCGGCTTAATGCGCAAGTCTGTCAGGCAGGAGAAATCGTTAAAGCGGGAGCGCTGTCACGAAATGGTTTCGATGCGTTATCAGATGGTGTGAATACGGAGATGAAAGAATTGAGATGAAATACAACAGGTTGTCGCGATAAGCCGGGCGTGAGATCTGACAGGCAGAGGTGTGAAAAAAGCTGAGCGCCGGGGCGGCGCTCAGCGGGTCAGGATTACTTCAGACGGAAAGCGACAACGCTGTCGCCCGCCGTGGTGCCGAGCGAGCCGTGGCCGCCCGCGGCAATCACCACATACTGCTTGCCATCTTTGCCCATAAAGGTGGATGGCGTGGCCTGCGCACCCGCGCTCAGTTCAGTCTGCCACAGCAGTTCGCCAGTGGTGCTGTCGTAAGCACGGAAGAAGTTATCTGCCGTTGCGCCGTGGAACACCAGATCACCCGCCGTCAGCAGCGGTCCGCCGTGCGCCACCATACCCATCGGGAAACCGAGCGGGAAGCGGCCAGGCAGGAAGCTGGTCTTGAGGTTTTTGGTGGTACCGACGCGACGCAGCCATTCAGTTTTGCCGGTGGTCAGATCCACACCGACCATCCGTCCCCACGGTGGCGCGATGCAGGGAATACCCAGACCCGACGCCATCTGCTGGATGTGGATAGCGTAATCTCCGTGGAAGTTTTCATTCCAGTACGGCGTGCCATCTTTGGTGAAAGTACGCTGGGTTTCGGTTTCCGGCGTGCGCTTAATCAGGTTGTATTTGTAGGCCAGGCGCACCGGTGCCGCAATCAGCATCTGACGCTGCGGATCAACAGCCACGGAACCCCAGTTAAACACCCCGATGTTGCCCGGGAAGATCAGCGAGCCTTTCTCGGTTGGCGGCGTCCAAGGGTTACCATCATAACGCAGCTCACGGAAGGTCGTGCGACAGGCCATCTGGTCAAATGGCGTAATGCCCCACATCGACTTCTCAGTCAGCGGCTGCGGAATGAAGTTCAGGCTGGAGACCGGCTGGGTCGCCGCGTACTGTTCGCCCTTAATGCCATCCGTGGAGACCTTAACCTGCTCTACCGGGTAAACCGGCTCACCGGTCAGGCGGTTCAGCACAAACAGGTTGCCGGTTTTCGTCGGCAGGATCACCGCCGGTTGCGGTTTGCCCTGATAGTTGATGTCCACCAGCGACGGCTGTGACGGGTTATCGCGATCCCAGAGGTCGTGGTTCGAACTCTGATAACGCCATTTGAACGCTCCTGTTTTCAGATCCAGTGCCACCAGCGCATCACGGAATTTTTCAGTGTTGCTGGCGGGATCGCGTTCAAGTCCCACTTCATCCGGCGAGGCGTTACCAAACGGCACATAAACCAGGCCGTTTTTCAGGTCGGCGCTCAGGGTGGCCCAGGCGACCGGGGTATCCTGTGGATAGGTTGCGCCTGCGGCGACCGGTGCGGTGTTATCCGGATTAGCCGGATCGAAGTTCCACACCAGACGACCCGTAACGGCATCATAGGCACGGATCACACCCGATGGGTTGCCGCTGTTGAAGCCGTTATCCATCACCGAACCGCCAACGATCACCAGATTGCCTGCCAACAGGGGCGCGGCAGTCTGCATCAGCGCGTGCGGACGCACCTCGCCCATGTTGGCGCGCAGGTTTACCACGCCGTTGTCACCAAAGTCAGCACACGGCTTGCCGGTGTCGGCATCCAGCGCCAGCAGGCGGGCATCGGTGGTCGCATTGAAGATACGTTTGCGGCAGATAGCCGGGGATGCGCCTGTCTGCTGCTCCGCCTGCTGACCGGCATCGAAGTAGCTCACGCCACGGCAGGTCTGGTGCTGCTGCAGGTAAGAGCGGTTTTTATCCGGCGCTGTTTTCCACTTCACCGCACCGGTTTCCGGATCAAGAGCATGAACCTCGTTATGCGGTGTACAGAGGTAGAGCATGCCGTTGGCTTTCAGCGGCGTTGCTTCAAAGGTGTACTCGGTTGCATCATCACCCTGACGCAGATCGCCGGTGTGGTATGTCCAGGCCACTTCCAGATCTTTGACGTTATCTTTAGTGATCTGCTTCAGTGCCGAGAAACGCTGGCCATCGGTGGTCCCGCCATAGGCGTTCCACTCTTCAGCAGCACCGCCGGTCGCGGAACTATTACGTTGGGTGTTAATGGTGCCCTGTTGCGGCAGCGGATCGTAGAAGCAGAGGCCAATCACCAGCAGCACCATCAGCACCACTGAGCCGCCAAGGAAAGGATGGAAGCGACGCTGTCCCTGATAGAGAGGACGTACCACCCATGGCAGCGCCAGCCAGAGACCCAGCACGCCAAACAGGTCGCCGCGCGGGATCCACTGCCATTTGTCGAAGCCCACTTCCCAGATCGTCCAGAACAGCGTAACCCACATCAGCAGCGCATACAGCGTCAGTGCACTACGTTTGTTCATCATCAGCAGAATCGCGCTGAGCAGAACGCCCACACCCATCAACGCATAGAACGCGCTGCCTCCTGCAAGCAGAAGTTGTCCTCCCATGTAAATCAGGGCGATAGCAAATATCACCATGATTACGCTGGTTATTTTATTGATCATGATCCATCCTCGGGTCATTAGCGGTCATCAGAAAGTTAAGCTGGAAACATAAATTCAACGAGATTTTAACGTACATGAGAAATATGTAAAAACGTGTACAGGCGTAAATCATTAGTAATATTTATTAGAAATGTCGACTGCAGAGGCTTTACCACCGCTTTATTTACTTTCCTAAGGGCCAAATACGCGATATCCATCACAAAAAATTAACGATAGGCCGTGCGTTATCGCACCTTTTGTTCAAAGGTGAATAACTGACAGATCCGTTGCGCTTCATGAACGCCAGCTTAAGTCTGATCAAACAGGGGTAATAAGTGTCAAATAAGCCTAATGGTTTATTCACGTCGTGCTGCAAAAGCTCTTAATGCTATAAGCAGAAAACTTAATACACTGCAGTTTTAAACTGTCTGCTGATCAGTGCTCATGCGGTGTCAATGATTTTCAAAGTATTAATTCTGGCAGTTGACTTTAATCTGCCATTATTTTTTTAGCGCTTCATTTAATAAGAAACAGATTAATAATAAAAGGGATTCTGACCATGAAATCGCTTTCAGATATTCCGTAGCCTGACGCTGTTTCTATCTGTGATATATATCAGCACTGTTATAAGAATTTATCCGGCCAGCAGGCGGGATTTTCTCTGGCAGCAATAACCCAGGCAGGCTAACTATGTCCGCACTTCACGCTATTTATCGTAAGTTTCGTTTCCCGTTTAAATTTATTAATGCAGCCATTCGCTATCCTGCCGCGCAGGTACGGGTAAAGCGTTATTCCGTCATGTCGATAGAAGAAACTATCGATCTGCTATTACGTAAACCGCAATTATCACTGGCCCGTTACGGCGACGGGGAACTGGAGATGACCTGGTATAAAAACATTGGCTTTCAGCCATTTGACCCAAAACTGTCGGCAAGGCTCAAGGCGCTGCTGCTGCAGGCCCCCCAGGACAACCCGGACTGTCTGATTTGCCTGCCGGATGCTTTTCGCACCACCCGCAGTATGAAAAATGGATCGGCCCTGTTCTGGTTCTTCCATAAATCATTTTACTTTAAACATTATGATGCTCTGCTGAATCATCAGTACCAGTATGGCAATACCTCAGTGACCCGCCCTTATCACGATTATAAAAGCAAACAATTATCCAGGACGATATTCGATAAATTTAAACAGCTTTACCAGGGTCGCCGGGTATTAATTGTTGAAGGCAGTGGCACACGTCTGGGATTAGGCAATGATTTACTGGAGGGGGCCAGCGAAATTAAACGTATTACGACGCTGAACCGTAATGCTTTTTCCGTTTATGATCGTCTTTTCGATACGGTATTAGCGAATGCCGTCAACTTTGACCTGGTCTTAATTTCATTAGGGCCGACGGCAACCGTGCTGGCGTATGATTTAAGTCAGCGCGGAATTCGCTGTATTGATAGCGGCCATGTCGATATTGAATATGAGTGGATGCTGGCCAGTGCCACCAGCAAAGTAAAAGTGGCAGGAAAAAATGTTAATGAAGCGGGCGTGCTGCTGAGTGAACAGACAACAGTCGCTGATGCGACGTATCAGCGGCAGATGTTGCAGCACGTTGGCGAAATGCCACAGGATAAAACCACGGCTGAAGCGGACGTCGTGCTTATCCCACTGCCCCACGTCAGCAGCACGCATCATAACGCTGCCTGAGGTTCACCATCGACAGGCAATGACTGCACCGCATTGATGCGCAGGCGAATAATTAGCGGGATCAGCTAACCCTACACGGGGCGGGCTCAGCGGCCCGTACCCAGTGCTTGTCCGCTGTTTGCCGGATAAATGCCCTTTCCGGCATCAATTTTGCTTCTGCTCTCCTGAGACATTTAATCAGGAGAAGTGAGATGACAACCAGCCGTTACCGTTACACCATATTTTCACTGCTGTTCCTGATCGCCCTGATCAACTACATCGATCGCGGCGCCCTGTCATTTGCGGCCAACGCCATAGCGGCGGAGTACCACTTCAGCAAAGTCCAGCTCGGTGCCGTGCTGGGTTACTTTGGCTTTGGCTATCTGTTTGGTTCGCTGTGTGGCGGCTTTCTTGCCGACCGTATCGGCACGAAAAAAGTCTGGCTGCTGGCCGGCGTGCTCTGGTCGCTGCTGGAGATCGCCACCGCCTGGGCGGGTGAACTGGGCATGGCGCTGTTTGGCGGCTCCGCCATTATGGGCTTTGCTGCCCTGCGCATCCTGTTTGGTTTTTCCGAAGGCCCGGCCTATGCGCTGATGAACAAGGCGATTGCCCACTGGGCACCTGACAGCGAGCGTGGCTTCGCGTTGGGTATCGGCCTGCTTTCGACCCAGGTGGGTGCACTGCTGACCGCCCCGATTGCGGTGGGCCTGCTGCTGCTGACCCATGACTGGCGGATGATGTTTATCCTGCTGGGTGTGTTCTCCCTGCTGGCGATGGCGCTGTTTGCCCGCACCTTCAGCGACAGCCCGGAGAAAAGTCCACATACCAACGCCGCAGAACGTCAGCTTATCCAGACTGGTCAGCGCCGCAGCGCGGGCGACAGTGTCCCCCTCCCCTGGTGGCGCTTCTTTACCAGCCGCACCCTGGTCTGCAACGCGCTCGGTTACTTTTCATTCCTCTACATCACCTTTACTCTGGTGACCTGGATGCCGAAATATCTGCAGGATAATTTCCACTACGACCTGCACTCACTGTGGTACGTCGCGATGATCCCGTGGAGCGGCGCCTGTATCACGGTGCTGTTGGGCGGTCGCATTGCCGACGCCCTGCTGGCCCGCTTCCGTAACCTGCGTCTGGCGCGCAATCTGTTTGCCGCCGTCACGCTGTGCGGCACTGCCTGCTGCTTTATGGCGATCCCCTATGTGCAGTCGGCTGCCGGGATTATTGCACTCATGACCCTGGGCAATGCACTGAATGCACTGGTGAACAATGTCTACTGGTCGGTGGTGATTGATGTCACCCCGAAAGCGTCGGTGGGCACCTACAGCGGCATGACGCTGGCGATAGCCAATCTGGCAGCGATTATCTCTCCGATGCTCTGCGGCTGGCTGGCGGAATATTACGGCTACAACGCAATGTTTACCGTCACCGCGCTGATCGCCTTTGGCAGTATGCTGGCAATGACGCTGCTGCAACCGGAGAAACCGCTGGTGGCAGAGGCGCAGACCGGCGCAGCGGATGTTTCAGCCGCCTGATTTCAGATAATCAGATTGTCTGGCACGACGGTCATCTGACATGCGGGCGATCACACCCACACAGACTGACAGCCCCTGAGCGCTGGTTGCTCAGGGGCTTCAGCGTGTCACTCTGCGGGATAAACTGACTGTTCAGGTGTGCCCCGGCGATCCCAGCGGCTGGCGATCAGCCATAACAGTGCCGTCGCAAACCAGCCGATGATCCACGAGACATCATTACCGGCAAAAATCCAGGTCAGCGATCCATGGTGCAGCGGATTATCGATAAACGGCAGTTGCACCAGCACGCCCAGAAAATAGACGGTAATACCGGCCAGGTTCCAGCGACCATAGCGTCCACCCGGCTGCGACAGTGCCGGGACATCAACCTTGCCCCTGGTGATCAGATAGAAATCGGTCAGGCTGATCGCGCTCCACGGCACAAAGAAAGCCAGCAGAAACAGCAGGAAGTGGGTGAAGGATTTCAGAAAGGCCGGCTCACTGACCAGAGCAATGACGCAGGCCAGCGTCACCATCAGCACCACAAACAGAATACGCCCGCCCCGACTCAGCGTGGTTTGCTGACGGAAGCCAGAGATAATGGTGGTCAGTGACATAAAACTGCCGTAGGCGTTCAGCGTGGTAAATGTGATTTTTCCAAAGCAAATGGCGAAATAAATCACCATGGCCATGGTCGCCGTGCTGCCCATGCTCACGATGTAACCGACCTCATTGCCTGCAAACGCACTTCCGGCAATGGCAGCAACAATCACCCCCAGCGTCATTGAAGCCTGCGTGCCAAGTACGGTGCCAAAAAAGACCGAGCAGAAGAGTTTCTTCGCGGAGACATCAGCTGGCAGATAGCGCGAATAGTCCGATACATAAGGACAGAAGGCAATCTGCCAGGAGGAAGAAAGGGAAACCGCCAGCAGGAAATTTGCCGGGGTAAAGTGCTGATTCTGCCACACGGCGGATAAGTCATGCGTGGTGAACAGCGTGATAAACAGATAAGCAAAAGCTAAAACGCCGATGACGCTCGCGACCTTCCCGAGCTGATGAATCATGCGATAGCCCAGCACCGCGATGATCACGATGAACATGCTAAACAGGATCATCCCGGCTGAATTGCTGACATCGATAAGTTTAGCCAGCGCCTGTCCCGCTAGCACTGTCCCGCTGGCGGAAAATCCCACATACATCATGCACACCAGCACCAGCGGAATGACGGCACCAAACACGCCAAACTGCATACGGCTGGTGATCATCTGCGGTAAACCCAGACGCGGGCCCTGGATCGCATGCAAAGACATGATCGCTGCACCCAGAATCTGTCCCACAAGTAAGCCGATAAGCGACCACACGACGTCTCCACCCAGCACCACCGCCAGTGCACCCGTGACAATGGCCGTGATTTGCAGATTGCCACCGAACCAGAGCGTGAACTGGCTAAAGGAGTGACCATGACGCTCACGCAGCGGGATGTAATCAATGGAACGGGTTTCTGACAGGCGTGGTTTCTCTGCGCCTGAATAAGCTGATACAGATGATTTGACCGACATAGATTCCTCGCTGGAACAGTAAGAGACGCGTTAACTGAAAAAGTAATGTGCCCGGTTTCTGGTTGAAGATACATGTCTATACAATTAGCGAGAATGTCATGCGCCCTGACAAGTTACAAGGCAACCGGTCATTGGAAAATGTGATGATATCGACAGGCCTGTCATGATGCGGGGCACGAAAGGATGAGGAAGCGCGGGGACCTGTTTCCGGGGATAACGCCCTTATGACGGAGCGTAAAACGGGAGTAAGGCATTTTGTTCAATCACCGCCACCGACAATAGCGATGATCGGGTAACGCGTGCGATGTCAGGCCTGTCCGTTTCAGAGTGTGCGGAAGAGGAAAAATCCTGACGGTTACCCTTCAGCAACCACTCGATGACGATGACAGTCGGCCGGTTCCAGTTTTTGCCCCTGTGAGGAAATAACCTCCAGCCGCGCAAGCGGCTTTCCTTCCGCATTATCCAGCAGCACGGAGTGTGTCTCGCCTTTCTCAAACAGGTAACGCTCGCCCCACTGGCGCATCGCGACCACAACCGGAAACAGCGCACGACCTCTTTCGGTCAGAACATATTCGCTGTAGGCACTGCCGTCGGAGGCTGGCGCAATCTCAAACACCCCTATCTCCACCAGCTGCTTCAGGCGTGACGCCAGGATGTTTTTCGCCAGCCCTAAATTCCGCTGGAAGTCACTGAATCTGCGGACGTCATCAAAGGCTTCACGCACGATCATCATGCACCAGCGCTCACCTATCGACTCCAGAGTTCTGGCGATCGGACACTCGCTGGTTCTCAGGGATTCCTGCTTAGCCATGCTCTTCTCTCACGCTGCCTGTCTCATGATGCCAGTTTAGCCACTCCGAAAAGGAGTGGCAAAAAAAAACCAGCCCGGTTAAAGATATCGCCAATCCAGTTTCAAATAAAAACCAGAAAGGAAAGCAACATGACCTGTACGATTGGCAAGGCGCATGATCCTGAAGCCGATTCGCCCCCAGCCGCGATCCCGGCGCTTTCGTCCCGGATGATCTTTTTGTTCTCACTCACCTCTGCGCTGGCGGTCGCCAATGTTTACTCGGCACAACCTCTTCTGGAGTCGATCGCCGCCAGCCTGCAGGTTTCCAGCGGTACCATTGGCACAGTGGTAACGGCTATGCAGAGCGGCTACGCCCTTGGGCTGATCTTTCTGGTGCCGCTGGGCGACTGCGTGAACCGCAAAAAAAAGGTGATTACCCAGTTGCTGTTTTCCGTGCTGGCGTTAATCACTGCTGCGGTTGCGCCAGACCTGATGACGCTGCTCTGCGCAATGCTGCTGGTGGGATTCATGGCGGTGGTCACGCAGCTCATGGTGGCGTGGGCCGCCATGCTGGCGTCACCAGAACAGCGCGGACAGGTGGTGGGCAGCGTGACCCGCGGCATCGTGATCGGCATCCTGCTGGCGCGCTTTGTTGCCGGGATGATTGCCGATCTGGCGGGCTGGCGTGCGGTCTATCTGACGGCCGCGGGCCTGTTACTGCTCATTTCGCTGATACTGGTGAAAGTGCTGCCCGCTACAACCGGCCAGACGCCGCGCACCGCTTACCCTCAGCTGTTACTGTCGGTGCGTCGGTTGTTCCGCACAGAACCGCTGTTGCGCAGGCGAGGCATCCTGGCGCTGCTGATTTTTGCGGCCTTCAGTATGCTCTGGTCCCCGATGGTGCTGCCGCTGACCGCCCTGTCGCTGACACACACTGAGATTGGGATGTTCGGACTGGCGGGCCTGGCCGGGGCGCTGGCGGCCTCCAGAGCGGGCACATGGGCTGATCAGGGACGGGGGCAACGCGCCACGGGATTCGCACTGGCGCTGCTGACCTTCTCCTGGCTGCCGATAGCCGCGCTGCAAAGCGCGCTTCTGCTGCTGGTTTTAGGGGTGATCCTGCCAGACTTCGCTATCCAGACGGTGCATGTGATTAATCAGAGCCTGCTCGTGGCGGCCCGGCCCGAGGCGGCCAGTCGTTTGGTGGGTGCCTATATGTGCTTTTACTCGCTGGGTAGTGCGCTGGGCGCGACTGCCGCCACCCAGCTTTACGCCCTCTGGGGATGGCATGCCGTCTGCTATGCCAGTGCCGCGGTCAGCGCCTGCGCCTTTCTGTGCGGGTGCAGAGCAGGTCAATCATAAAATTACCCTGGTCTGCTGACCATTTTCCTTATTACCGATGACCTGGTGGCGTTCTCCGGGCGGGACAAAGCGCAGATCGGCGCGGTGCGTGATAGTTGCCCTGCGGGACAGGCGCCCCCTCCGGCGGGCGACGTCTGAACCTGCTGCCTGAAGACTTTGGTATACAACGCCCTGCCGGTTCATATAGGTTATTTCTCACAGCCACCCTGTTCCAGGAGGAGCACATGCCGGAGTATTGTTTTTTTAAAAAGGGTCACCAGATTACTGTGCTGGAGAGAAGCGACAGCGCGGGTATGGATCAGCTGTCACAGAGCGGCTACGAGAAACAGTTTGAAGAAGTCACCGCCCCTGATGAAAAGCGTGCGCTGGCGCGTTTTCATGATATTCGAAATGACGAGCAGCACCGGGAGAATGCTTTTGCCCGCGGCGAAGTGTTTGTCGTATTGACCCTGGGACTGCTTAGCGTGGCGGGCTGGCTCTTTTTTAAATAGACCGGTACGCCCTCAGTCAGCGGGAGAATGGCCCGGGAGGATAATTAACCTTCGTGACGCTGGCAGAACGCTTCGATGTTACCGTGCTGAAAGTCGGGCAGATTCGCGAGCAGTTTCTCCAGTGGCCAGTTCCACCAGGCAATGCGCTGCAGGCGGGCGGCAATCGCAGGCGTAAACCGGACCCGCAATGGCCGGGCCGGAACACCGCCCACCACGCTGTAGGGCGCAACGTTTTTCGTTACCACTGCGCCCGCGGCCAGCACCGCGCCATCGCCAATAGTGACGCCGGGCAGCACAATGACGCCGTGCCCGATCCAGACATCATTGCCAATCACCACCCGATCGGCACGACGGGCAGCAAAGAAGCTCTGATCGCGCCGCGCGTCGGGATGATAATACTCCGGGCAGTAGGTAAAGCGATGCTGCGAGGCGCGGTCCATAGGATGATTCGGCGCACCGATACGCACCTGACTGGCAATGGCGCAGAAACGCCCTACCTGTGTGTCGGCCAGGCAGCAGTGCTCGCCGACATAGGAGAAGTCACCCAGCTCACTGTATTCCAGCGTGCTGTGCGCCAGGATCTCACACTGCTGACCCACGGTGGTTTCCCGCATCCGTACACTTTCATCAATCCAGGTGTGCGTTAATCGGGCGGGCATAGCGGCGGCAATGGACATATTACTCCCGGTCAGGATAAGCAACACCCCGGCGGCGTGCTTTTGCCGCACCACCATACCCACCTTTAATGACAGAGAATTGACACAGAAAAAAGGCGGAGTGGTTAGCTCCGCCTTGTTTCAAGTTCCGGTTAACCTGCGTGACCGGTCAGTTGCATAAGGGCAACGATGATCTGCAAGATGACCCGGATAAGATCCAGAATCAGCTTAGTCAGTTCCATCACTTTCCTTCTCCTTTTTCAGGAGCGCGCTGTTCGGCAACCAGGGCTTTGACTCTACCCGCCGGGCGCCTAAGCACATCTTTGTGGAGAGGGCTGAGCGGCACTCATGGTTAAAGCCACAGGCCAGCACCACCTGATGCCTGCCGGGATTTTAAAACCGTGCCCCTGGGAGCGGCCAGTCGACAATGAGGCGATGCTCAACACTCAACACATGTATAAACATACAGTATTTTGGCGAAACTTGAAATCCTTAGCCGCACATTTTACAATCTTGTTTGTGGAGAGTGCTGAGCACCTCGTTCGCAATGCGGTTACCAGCCGGGAAGCGAACAAAAAAATAAAGGATTTGGCGAGATGCCAAATCCTTTTTTTATGCCTGTTTTACGGCGATAACTCAACCCGCGCAGAACTTACTTCGCGGCGCTGATACGCCAGATGGTGTTCCCTGCGTCGTCAGCAATCAGCACGCCGCCCTGTTTATCGCTGGCGAGACCCACCGGCAAACCACGGACCTGCTTTTCATCGTCCGTCAGGAAGCCTGAGACCACCGTCTGCGGCTGACCCACCGGCTTGCCGTTTTCGAACTTCACCCACACGACTTTGTAGCCATTCAGCGGCGTCCGGTTCCAGCTGCCATGCTCGCTGATAAACGCACCACCACGGTACTGCGGCATGTTGTCATCACCGTAGAACAACAGGCCCAGCGGCGCGACATGCGAACTCAGGGCATAATCCGGCTTGATCGCCTTCTCAACCAGGTCGGGACGCTGCGGTTCGGCACGGGTATCCACATGCTGACCAAAGTAGCTATAGGGCCAGCCGTAGAAACCTTTATCCTGCACCGAGGTCATGTAGTCCGGCACCAGATCGGAGCCGATTTCATCACGCTCGTTGACGACCGCCCACAGCTTGCCGCTCTGCGGTTCCCACTGCAGGCCAGTCGGATTGCGCAGACCGCTGGCGTAAATACGGCTGGCACCGCTGGCCGCATCCACCTCCAGCACCGCTGCCCGGCGATACTCTGCGCCAATGCCGTTTTCGGTGACGTTACTGTTGGATCCGACACCGACATAGAGCTTGCTGCCGTCAGGGCTGGCTAACAGCGCTTTGGTCCAGTGGTGGTTAATCGGTCCGCCCGGCAGCTCCGTGACCTCTTCAGGTGCGGTGCGGATCTCCGTGTCCCCTTCGCGATAGGGGAACTTCACCAGGCTGTCAGCATTCGCCACATAGAGCGTATTCCCAATCAACTGCATGCCAAACGGCGAGTGCAGATTCTCGATAAAGCGGTGCTGCTCCCATTTGCCATTGACGTTGCGCAGCAGCGTAATGCGGTTGCCGCCTGCGCCGCCCTTACCTGACGCTTTCTGCACAATGCCCATAATCAACTGCTTAGGTCGGGTGATCGGTTTTGAGGGGCCGTTGGATTCCGCGACCAGCACATCATTGTTTGGCAGCACGTAGACCTGACGCGGATGCTGCAGATTCTCAGCAATCTTTTCAATCTTCAGCCCGTCAGCCACTTTTGGCATTTCCCCGGCTTTCCACGGCGTCCCTTCCGGCACCTGCATCGGCGGCATAAAGAAATTCTGCGCCTGCGGCAGTTCGGGGTTCGGTCCGATCTGCTTTTGCGGATCGACCAGCGCACCATCATCACAGCCTGCCAGCAATGCGGTCAGGGTCAGCGCGAGCAGCGTTTTATGCGGTATGTTCATGGTGGCTCCTCCTTAAGCGCTACGCTGACGTAACGCAAGTTGCACATTCGCCAGCAGCAGCAGCGCTACTACCAGCGTCGAGAGCGTTACGCCCAACGGAATCACCGCGGCGGCATCACGGCTGTGAATAAATGCATTGACGATAGCGATGATGATGGCCACCAGCCAGAGCCAGAAATGGCCCTTTTCCGCGCTGTCACTGCCGCGAAACAGATAAACCAGTGCAATGAGACGTGGCACGATGGCCAGTATCAGTCCCAGCGCAATCAGCCAGCCTGCGGCATCCGTCCAGAACTGCACAAAGGTCTGCATGTAGAGAATGTCAAACAGCCAGGCCGCCACAAAAAAGCCCAGCGGTACCGGCTCCAGCAGAGCATACAGCGTCACGGCAAACGCCGATCTTCCCAGGGTATTGCGCATGTTTCTCTCCATTTTTAACGTGAATGCGGACCAGGTCAGATGTCGCGCTGCTCAGAGCAACCGACCCCGCGCCTGTAAAATATTAGTAAATCTGAAGAGAAACAGAGGGTTTATTCAGGAGGAATTGCAAATCAGGCGGATGACGTCCCTGTCATCGCCGGTCAGTCAGGGCTTATCAGCGGGTAAAGTGACCCAGTAGCCTGGCTGGTAAGGCAGCGGCAGAAACTTCTCGTGGAACGTGCGGAAAGTGGCATCCGGATCGACATCGGCAAACAGATCGGGATGCAGCCATTTCGCCAGCGTCTGAATCGCCACAAACTGATACGGGCTGTCATAGAACTGATGCCAGATAGCGTGGACGTTGCCGTTGTGTGCCACCGGCAGGGTTTTAAAGGCATCGCGCATCATCAGCGCCTTAAGACGCGCCGTCGCGTCGGTGACATTGGCACCCGGACCGACGCCAACCCATTTGCCCACGGTGTTGTAGTTCTTCCAGTTCGCGCCGGTTACCACCACCACGTCCGGCTGGCTGGCGATAATCTGCTCCGGGTTAACGGTGCCAAAGGTGCCAGGGATCAGGTCTTTCGCGATGTTGCGACCGCCCGCGATCTCCACCATCTGACCAAAGTTTTCATTGCCAAACGACATGCAGCACTCGTCGCTGTAGCCGCCTGCGCGATCAATCATCACTTTCGGGCGGTAGCCGGTAAAGTTCTTCAGGCGCGAAGTCACAAGGTCAATCTGCTGCTGGCGGAAGGTGATAATTTCCTGGGCACGCGCCGGCTTGTTCACCAGTTCGCCCATGATGCGGATACTTTTCTCAGCATTCACCATCGGCGCTTCTCGGAAATCGATAAACACCACCGGCACACCCACGGCCTGCAATTTTTCAATCAGCTTGCCTTCATCAGTCGCCGCTTTCGACTCCAGATTCATCAGCACCAGATCGGGTTTCAGGGTTAATGCCTGCTCGACGTTGAAAGTGCCATCTTTCGCGCCGCCGAAGGTCGGTAATTTTTTAATTTCCGGATAACGCTTTTCATAGGCCTGATAACCGTCCCAGTCCGCTTTGTGGAGATCATCACGCCAGCCAATCACCCGTTTAAACGGGGCGTCGGTATCAAATGCGGCCAGCAGATAGATCTGACGGCCCTCACCCAGAATGATGCGCTTTGCCTCCTGCGGCACCTCAACCTGACGGCCTGCGACATCGGTAATCATTTTGGCCGAAGCCGTCCCTGCCAGTGTGAGCAACCCCAGCGCTAAAAACCATTTTTTCATGATGAAAACCCGCACAAATGATAATGAGAATTATTAATGTAAAGCGGCGTTACTATCACCTAAAACGGCGTTCAGGGGAAGTCATCCGGTTAAATGTTTTTTGCGGCGAGGTTAATGAGTTAAGTGGCCATGAACCGGGATCCGGATCAGGGTAAAGCGCAGCGTGTTGCTGCTCACAAAACGGACAGCTTTCGTGAATATGCTCACAACACCCTGGGCGACTGCACACATATTAGCCATTAATCGTATCGATTTGGCCAATGCGTTAATGAATTGTGAAGGCTAGATTAAAAATGAAACAGCGTTTTAATAATCCATCAGGAAAGCCAGCCACAGGAGTATAACCGTGAAGATCAGCGCCATAGATGTCACCCTCTTTACCTATCCTACCCGGCGCGTTGCCGACAGCGCCGGCCACTCCCATCCCGGCCCGGAAAATGATGCGCAGATGGCGCTGTTGACCCTCAGCAGCGAGGATGGCGATTGCGGCTACGCCTTTGCGCCGCCTGAAGTGGTGCGATCTCATGTCGTTAACGCCTTCTTCCGCAAGGTGCTGATCGGTCAGAACGCCTTTGACCGCGAGCGGCTATGGCAGGATCTGGTGCACTGGCAGCGCGGCAGCGCCCATCAGCTCACCGAGCGTGCGCTCTCCGCTGTTGAGCAGGCGCTGTGGGATCTCATTGGGCGCAGGCTGAAACAGCCGGTGCATAAGCTGCTTGGCGGCTATCGCGAGAAGATCCCGGCTTACGGCAGCACCATGTGTGGCGACGAAATGAGCGGCGGTTTATCGACGCCGGATGAGTACGCACAGTTCGCGGAGAAGCTGGTGGCACGCGGCTATCGGGCAATCAAGCTGCACACCTGGATGCCCCCGGTCGCCTTTGCGCCCAGCCCGGCCATGGATATCAAAGCCTGCACCGCGGTGCGTGAAGCGGTTGGCCCGGATATCGCACTGATGCTGGACGGCTACCACTGGTACAGCCGCAGTGACGCGCTGACCATCGGCAAGGCGCTGGAGAAGCTTAACTTCACCTGGTTTGAAGAGCCGATGGAGGAAGAGAGCATGGCCTCTTACGCCTGGCTGGCGGACAACCTCTCTATCGACGTGCTCGGCCCGGAGAGCCTGGGCGGCAAACATCACAGCCGTGCCGACTGGGTCCGTGCTGGCGCCTGCGACATTCTGCGTGCCGGGGCCAATGGCGTAGGCGGCATCTCCGCCACGATGAAAGTGGCCAGTCTGGCGGAAGCCTTTGGCATGGATTGCGAAGTTCACGGCAACGGCGCAGCCAGCCTGGCGGTAGTCGGGGCAATTCGTAACTGCCGCTGGTATGAGCGCGGCCTGCTGCATCCCTTCCTGGATTATGAGACGCCGCCTGCGTATCTCAACAGCCTGATTGATCCGATGGACGATCGGGGCTTTGTCACCCTGCCCACCCGCAGCGGGCTGGGAGAGGATATCAACTTCAGCTGGATTGAGACCCACACGCTGAACCGCTGGTAATGAAGTACGGCAAACAATAATAACCCCGTTGCCGCGTAGCCCTGATGATGCGGTAAACGGGAAAAACCTCTGACCTGCTGGACTTTACCTATGACCCTGACACAACGATGTGGCGCGTGGCTGATCACGCTGCTGGTGCTCACGGGCAGCGCGTCAATCCAGGCAAAGACCCCGGATGACCAGCTGATCGTCGGCATGAACATGAACAACCTGCTTACCCTGGATCCGGCCGCGATGACCGGCAACGAGGTGGTCGGTATTGTGGTGAATCTTTATGACGGCCTGGTGGAGCTGAATCCGCAGCAGCTCACCGAAGTACGCCCGGCGCTGGCGGAACGCTGGTCAGTCAGCCCAGATAACCGCACCCTGACCTTTCACCTGCGCGACAACGTCAGGTTTCACTCCGGCAATCCGCTCACCAGCGCCGATGCGGTCTGGTCTATGCGTCGCGTGCTGCATCTGAATCTGGCGCAGGCGTCGGTGTGGAAGTCCTACGGTTTCAGCCGCGACAATGTGGACCAGATGGTCACCGCCCCCGACGACCGCACGCTGGTGATCACCCTGCCTAAACCCAACGATCCGCAGCTGGTGATCTACTCGCTGGCGGCGCTGGGCAGCATGGTGGTGCTGGACCGCAAAACGGTGCAGCAGCATGAAGTCGATGGCGACTGGGGCAACCGCTGGCTCACCACGCATGAAGCGGGTTCCGGTCCGTTCCGGCTGGATGTCTGGCAGGCAAAAGATGTGCTGCGCATGAGTCGCGCGACAGACTACTGGCGCGGTGAGGCGAAGATGTCGCGGGTGGTGTTCCGTCACCTGCAGGAATCGCAGACCCTGCGGCTGATGATGCAGAAAGGCGATCTTGATATCGCCAGCAACATGGCGATCCCCGACGTGCGCGCCCTGCGTCACGATCCCGACCTCACTATTAATGCCGTCAGAAAAGGGACAATCTACTACCTGGCGATGAGCATGAAAGATCCGCACTTCGACAATAACAACGTGCGTGAGGCGGTCCGCTACCTGGTCGATTACCAGGGCATTAACAAAAGTCTGATGACCGGCTACGGCGAACTGCATCAGCGCCCGATTCAGGCGGGGATGCCCGCCACGCTGCCCGATCCCGGTTACCGGCTTGATGTGCCGCGCGCCCGTGCGCTGCTGGCTGAAGCCGGCTATCCGGACGGCTTCGACACTACGCTGCGGGTGCTGGCCGATCAGCCGTTCCTGAATATCGCCATCGCCATTCAGTCAACGCTGCTGCAGGGCGGCATCCGGGCAAAAATCATTACCGGCACCGGCAACCAGATTTATGGCGCGATGCGCGATCGCCAGTTCAGCCTGCTGGTCGGACGCGGTGGCAGCGGCGTCGAGCCGCACCCCCACTCCAGCCTGCGCGCGCTGGTCTACAACCCGAACAATGCCGACAGCGCCCGGCTGACCAACTTCCAGGGCTGGCGAACCGGTTTCTACGACGCGCAGCTCAACCGCATGATCGATCAGGCGCTGGTGGAACGCGACAAAACCCGCCAGCAGCAGGCCTATTTCGCTATCCAGCAACGCTATGACCAGCTGGTGCCTGCGCTGATGCCGATTTCACAAATGCTCGACTCCGTGGTGGTCAGTAACCGTGTGCAGGCGTATCAGCCGCATCCTTCTGCAACGACCTTCCTGCGCGACGTCTGGAAAACGCCTGAAGCCCTGGCGGGAGGCACACCATGATGATGACCCTGACACGAAATCAGTGCCGCCGCATCAGCCATCGCGCGATGCAGGTGTTAATTACGCTGTTCGGCCTGCTGCTGCTGACCTTTTTTATTGGCCGGGTGATGCCGCTGGATCCGGTGCTGGCGATAGTCGGCCCCGACGCCGACCAGGCCACCTATCAGCAGGTCTACCACCAGCTTGGCTTTGATAAACCGCTGTGGGTGCAGTTTGGCATCTATCTCAATGCGCTGCTGCATGGCGACCTGGGCCACGCGCTGCTCACTGGCCAGCCGGTAGTGCATGACATTCTGCGCGTCTTTCCCGCCACGGTTGAGCTGGCCACGCTGGCAATTGTGATTGGCGCAGGGCTGGGCGTCCCGCTGGGCGTGCTGGCGGCGGCGCGGCGTAACAGCGGCATCGACTATCTGGTACGGATGCTCAGCCTGGCCGGTTACTCCACGCCGATCTTCTGGGTTGGCATGATGGGGCTGCTGCTTTTCTATGCCCATCTCGGCTGGGTCGGCGGTGCAGGACGTGTGGACTTCAGCCTGGATGGCATCGTGCCGCGCCGTACCGGCTTTATGCTGATCGATGCCCTGCTGGCGGGCAACGGTCAGGTGTTCCGGAATGCGCTGAATCATCTGGTGTTGCCCGCCTCGCTGCTCGGCTTTCACTCCATGGCTTACATCAGCCGGATGACGCGCAGTTTTATGCTCGCGCAGTTGTCGCAGGAGTTCATTCTGACCGCGCGGGTCAAAGGTCTGACCGAATGGCAGGTTATCTGGCAGCACGCGTTCCGCAATATCCTGGTGCAGTTGCTGACCGTAGTGGCGCTGGCCTATGGCTCGCTGCTGGAGGGTGCCGTGCTGATTGAAACAGTCTTCTCCTGGCCCGGTTTTGGTTCCTATCTCACGGGCAGCCTGATGCTGGGCGATATGAATGCGGTAATGGGCTGCGTGCTGGTGGTGGGTCTGATCTTTGTGCTGCTTAACCTGATCTCCGACCTGCTCTATCAGGTGTTCGATCCGAGGACCAAAGTATGACTATCTCGTTTGATGCGGCGTCTGTCAGTCCTTCCCGCGAGCGGCTGGCGCGCTGTCGGCGGTTTGCTGCCCACTGCGGCACTTTCCTCTGGCGCATGGCCTGTAATCCCCTGACCGCCATCGGCGGTGGCATTGTGCTGCTGCTCTGCATCGTAGCGCTGTTTGCCCCCTGGATCGCACCGCATCACCCGCTGATTCAGGATCTGGACAACGCCCTGATGCCGCCCGGTGCGGCCCACTGGTTCGGCACTGATGAGTTTGGCCGGGATATCTTCAGCCGTCTGGTGTGGGGGGCGCGCATCACGCTCTACATCGTGCTGCTGGTCTCAGTGACCGTCGGGCCGCTGGGCCTGCTGCTGGGCGTGACCGCGGGTTACTTTGGCGGCAAAGTCGATGGCGTGCTGATGCGCGTCACCGATATCTTCATCTCCTTTCCCAGCCTGGTACTGGCGCTGGCGTTTGTGGCGGCGCTGGGTCCGGGTCTGGAGCATGTGGTGATTGCAATTACCCTCACCGCCTGGCCACCCATTGCCCGTCTGGCGCGCGCTGAAACGCTGTCGCTGCGCCAGGCGGACTTTATCTCGGCGGTGCGTTTACAGGGTGCGTCGCCGCTGCGGGTGCTCTGGAAGCACATTATTCCGCTCTGCCTGCCGTCGGTGATTATCCGCATCACCATGAACATGGCGGGCATTATTCTTACCGCCGCCGGGCTGGGATTTCTCGGGCTGGGCGCGCAGCCGCCGGACCCGGAATGGGGCGCGATGATCGCCAGCGGCCGCACCTACATGCTGGAGTGCTGGTGGGTGGTGACCGTGCCCGGTCTGGCGATCCTGATTAACAGCCTGGCATTTAACTTCTTAGGAGATGGCCTACGTGACCTGCTCGATCCCCGCAGTGAGTAACGCCTCGCCGTTGCTCGACGTGCGCGATTTGCACGTGAACTTTGTTAACGGACGCCAGATCACCCCGGCGGTGCGCGGCGTCTCCTTTCAGCTCGGACAGGAGAAGCTGGCGATTGTCGGCGAGTCCGGCTCCGGTAAATCGACCGTGGGCCGCGCCCTGCTGCACCTGCATCCGGCCAGGGCGCGCATTGAGGCGAGCCGGATGCAGTTTGGTGATATTGACCTGCTGCACGCCAGCCCGGCACAGATGCGCGCCATTCGCGGTAAACGCATCTCCATGATTATGCAGGATCCGAAATATTCCCTGAACCCGGTGATTCGGGTTGGCGAGCAGATCGCCGAAGCCTGGCGCAGTCACCATCGCGACCAGAAAGCGGCGGCCCGTCAGCGGGCGCTGGCGATGCTGGAAGAGGTGCAGATCCGCGATCCTGAACGGGTTTATCAGCTCTATCCTCATGAGATTTCCGGCGGTCAGGGGCAGCGGGTGATGATCGCCATGATGCTGATCACCGAGCCGGAACTGGTGATTGCCGATGAGCCGACTTCTGCGCTGGATGTCTCGGTTCGCCTGCAGGTGCTGGCGCTGCTGGACAATCTGGTGAAGGCGCGCGGGCTGGGGCTGATTTTTATCAGCCACGACATCAGTCTGGTGCGCAGCTTCTGCGATCGGGTGCTGGTGATGTACGCCGGACGCGTGGTGGAGTCGCTGGCCGCCAGTGAACTCGATCGCGCGCAGCATCCCTATACCCAGGGATTGCTGGCGGCACTGCCCGACCTTGATCACCGCCGTACACGCCTGCCGGTATTACAACGTCATGCCAGCTGGTTGACGGACTAAGGAGTACGTGATGATTGATGTGAAAAATCTCAGCCTGAGTTTTGGTGATGACGCTCGCCAGCGTCAGGTGCTGTTCGACGTAAATCTGCAGGTGAAACCGGGTGAAATTTTCGGGCTGGTGGGCGAGTCGGGATCGGGCAAAACTACGGTACTGAAGTGCCTGGCGGGACTGTTTACTCACTGGCAGGGTGAGCTGAGCATTGATGATCAGCCGCTGGCGCACCGCATCGACCGGACGCGCTGTCGTCAGGTGCAGATGGTGTTTCAGGATCCTTATGGTTCGCTGCATCCGCGTCACACGCTGGGCGACATCCTTGAAGAGCCGTTGCAGATTCAGGGTATCGGGCAGCGCCAGCAGCGGGTGGTGGCGATACTGGATAAGGTCGGGCTGAATCGCACCTGGCAGACACGCTATCCGCACCAGCTTTCGGGAGGCCAGCGTCAGCGCGTGGCGATTGCCAGGGCGCTGATTTTAGAGCCACGCGTACTGCTGCTGGATGAGCCAACCTCCGCACTGGATGTCTCGGTGCAGGCGGAGATCCTGAATCTGCTCAGCGATCTGCAGCAGCAGGAGAACCTGACCTATCTGATGGTGACACACGATCTGGGCGTGGTGGCGCATCTCTGCCATCGCGTGGCGGTCATGCAACAGGGTAAGGTGCTGGAGACGCTGGATGTGCCGACGCTGGTGGCGGATCGCGCTGCGATGCCCTATACGCGGATGCTGGTCGAGGCGAGTCGCCACAACCCTCCGGCGCTTGCGCAGCAGAGCTGAAGAGCAATGGACGCCGAGAGAAGATAAAAAAAGGCCGGTCAGACCGGCCTCGTGAAATCGGATGGCTTAGTGCGTCAGCTGACGCACAAACGCAACGATCTCCTGATTCTTGCCATGCTCAGACAGGCACTGCTGGAAACGCGGGCCGCTGACCGCGGTACGCACCAGTTCAGGATCGATAGCGCGCAGGGTGTCGAGATAGTTATCTTTAATCACCGCAGCCTTAACCTGATTCAGCAGACCGGCATTGCGTACCTGCGGCTCTTTACGCTCTGGCGGATAGCCATTGCCCTTCTCACCGGTAAACGCTTTTTCAAAGATAAAGCGCAGATTCAGTTCTGCGCCCCAGCCAAACCCTTTGGCAAACGGCAGCGCCAGTGCGTTACCGTTGTTAATCTGGGCAAACAGGTAGGCATCCGCCGGATCGATACAGTAGCCGCAGTTGACGCCCGGATGGATATTAAGTGACATCAGCGCGCCCTGCCCGGTGCCGCAGCCCGCGACCACGAAATCCACGGCCTGGCTGTTGAGCAGTATGCTGGCCTGAATACCGAGGTGAATGTAGGTCAGATGGTGATCCTGCTCATCGCTCATACCGACGTTGAAGACCTGATGGCCCAGCGGCTGTGCGACGCCTTCCAGTTCTTTCAGCACGGTAACGTTTTTAGCGGCCTGGCTGTTTTCCATCATTAACGCGATTTTCATGATCTACCCTTATAAATTAATTGAAACACCGTTTCATTTTAGTGAAAAACCACTAAAGTGCATGAACTAATTCACCCGAGTGCTGTGAGATCCATCACAAAACGGTTACCGCAGCAGGGGCAACCGCAGGAGGATTGCGATGTTTATCTACCATAAAGAGCGACCATTGGAAGATCTGGGCAACGGCGTAACCCGCCGCGTGCTGGCGTACGGCGGCACCATGATGGCGGTAGAAGTGATTTTTGAGAAAGAGGCTGTCGGCCCGCTGCATCACCATCCCCACGAGCAACTGACCTATGTGCTGAGCGGACGTTTTGCCTTCACTATCAATGGTGAAACGCGTGAGGTGGGCGCAGGAGATACGCTCTACAAAGCGCCCAATGTGGTTCATGGCTGTGTCTGTCTTGAAGCAGGTGTGCTGCTGGATACGTTTACACCGCAGCGCGAAGATTTCCTCGCCGCTAAATAATTCACGCGGCCCAATGGGCCGCCTGTTTAACTGCCCAATGCTGTGTCTTTTCCCTGCCCGCCGGATTTAACTTAAAACCGGTACAATTTTTCTGAAATTCCGTTCACTCCTAACTGAATGATTAGCCAGCACTTCCTCTTCAGCCGCGCTGCGCTTAGCCCCGGCTTAAAAATCATTCAGGCAGATTCCTGTACAAAAACCGGATCGCTGTATAAGTTTAATAGCAACATCAGTGCGTTTTTTAACCCGAAACAGGACAATAATATGCCAATGCAAAACACCCTGACCCTGCCGGTGAACCATACTATCCCGGTCAAAAATGAGTTCACATCATCCTTTGCCGCCTCTGAGCAGGACAAACTCAATTTTCTGATTGAGGAATTACTGGAAGCAGGCAAAGAAAAAAGCTGCATGGAACTGCTGCGCCATCTGGCCTCTGCGGACAGTGCCGAAGAAGAAGCGTGCTGTCGCGAACTGTTGACGTTGCTGATGGCACAAAAATGATGCCTGTGGCTGGCTGTTCAGCGCAGCTTCACTACGCTTCGGGACGTTCATTGATATTCCGCACATACGCCTGACCGCATTCCGCCGTTCAGGCGTATTAGTGTCTGTGTAAACATTGCCTGGTGTTCTCAACACCATATTGCCCACAGCTACGGATGCTGATCCGGGTGGTCAATGCGGGTTTACTTACACGCCCCCAGCCTCTCATTGCTTATCCCTCCATGCTTTTGTTAGCCTGAATCGCGCATCGACGAGACGCGTCTTACATCGGCCGCACGGTTTATTACCCGTCTGTTAAAGGAGTGACATGTTCATGACCTCTGCACCTGCCACACTGCATCTGCTGTGTGGCAAAATTGCTTCAGGAAAATCGACGCTGGCGGCTCAGCTGGGCGCGTTGCCCGGTTACGTCGTCCTCAGCGAGGATCAGTGGCTCGCCGCGCTTTACCAGGACGAGATGCATTCAGTGGCCGATTACGTGCGCGTTGCGGCAAAACTCAGGAAGGCGATGACGCCCCATCTGGTGGCGCTGCTTAACGCTGGTGTCCCGGTGGTGCTCGATTTTCCGGCCAACACCCGGGCAAATCGTGACTGGATGCGCTCGGTGATAGAGGCGTCCTCTGCTGATCATCGCCTGCATTATCTGGACGTGCCGGACGCACTGTGTAAATCGCGTCTGCACGCCCGTAATCAGAGCGGCGAACATGCCTTTGCTGCAACGGAGGAGCAGTTCGCGCTGATTACCCGCTATTTTGAACCGCCGCAGGAGGAAGAAGGCTTTCATCTGGTGCGCCACGTTTAACGTCTTCTGCTATCAGGTGAGATCGAGAGCGGCAAGCACGTCAGCAATCTCCCGACAATCGGCAGCAGAAAGCGGCAACAGCGGGCGCGGTACACAGTCGCGTTCAGTCAGCCCCAGCAGCCCTGCTGCGGCACTGATCACCCGGAAACTGCCGCCGTGATGGCGGAACAGTGCCCACAATGGCTGAAGACGATCGGACTGCGCTCTGACGCTCGCATAATCGCCTGCGGCTGCCGCATCGGTCATCGCTTTTGCGACGCGCGGAAACAGCCCGCCGCACACCGAATACCAGCCATCACAGCCTGCAATCAATCCGTTGGCGGCAGCGGCATCACCGCTGACGCCAACCGACACGGAAGCAGGCAGCGTGCCGCGCAGTTGCATGAGGCGATCATTCGCTACTGATTGCTCCGCCGGTACACCCGGAATTTTCACTGAACCCACACCAGGCAGTTCAGCGATACGGCCCAGCAGCGTATCCGAAAACGTAAAATGGGTTGTGCCCGGATTGTCATAGACGCAGATCGGCACCGAGGCGTAACGCGTTACGGTCTCATAGAGCGTGAACACTTCCTCCTCTTTCAATGCCTGATAACCCAGTGGCGGCAGTAATAGCGCGGCGGCACCCGCCTGCTGCGCATCTTCCGCCAGCGCCAGCACCTCGTCGGTGCTTACCGCACCCACGCAGATCATCACCGGAATCGAATCTGCATGTTCCACAGCCAGCGTTGCGATGCGCCTGCGCTGCGTGCGGGTCAGATACGCATAGCTGCCGGTTGATCCCAGCACACCAAGGGAGTCGACTTTTGCCTCCGTCAGCCTGCTCAGCAGCCGCAGAAAGGCCGCTTCATCGGGGTTACCCTCGGCAAAGGGAGTAAGGGGAAAGGCACTGAGTCCGCTGAACATATCATCTGCTCCATCGTAAGAATGCGTTGCCTGGCTGACGTTCGTCCGCACAGCCATATTTCGTTACGGGCCGAAGCCTCGGTTGGCTCCGCCCGCTATTTTTGCGCCATCACCCTCTTTACTCTCGTCTGAAGGAAGATAGCGATGATTGTCGTACTGTTTGAAGCTGAAGCCCGCCCCGAACACCAGATGCGTTATCTGCAACTGGCCGCTGACCTGAGACCGCTGTTAAAGGACAGTGATGGATTTATCTCTATTGAACGCTTTCAGAGCCTGGGTGATGAGAGAAAAATACTCTCGCTCTCCTGGTGGCGCGATGACGCCGCGGTGCAGGCCTGGAAACATAACCTCTGCCACCAGGCCGCACAGCGTGAAGGCCGTGAAACCCTCTTTGCCGGTTATCGCATTCATATCGCCGCGCTGGTCAGAGAATATGCCTCACAACAGGGAGTAAATTAACATGTTCGATATTCATGTGATCCTGCAAAATAGTCCAGGCACCCTTTCCCGTCTCGC
Source organism: Pantoea sp. B550 (assembly GCF_024158165.1). NCBI lineage: Bacteria > Pseudomonadati > Pseudomonadota > Gammaproteobacteria > Enterobacterales > Erwiniaceae > Pantoea > Pantoea sp. B550. The sequence continues at coordinate 3,826,488 of NZ_JAMYXI010000003.1, read as the reverse complement.
CACGCTGCTGGGCCGTAATGGAATCGGCCTGGAAGGCGGCGGCCTCTTCTCGTCTGGTGCGCAGAGCCATGCCCATTTTCTGGTTGCGGAAGGCGAACGGGCGCGTGCCGTGCTGGAAGCGGAGCGGATCACCGTCGAGGCGGTAAATGTCCCGTTGATTCGCAGGCTACCGCAGCAGCGTCCTGGCGAGCCTGGAGCGATATGGCTCGCCTGAGTTCAGAGACCCTTTGCCGCAAGACTCTGCACGGGCGGCTTCACACTGCCCGGAATCCCCTTATCTGCCCGTAACAGGCTTATGAATTCTGTCACATTTTCGCAAACTCACCTCAGAGCCGATAACACGCCGACAAAATCGGCAGTCTCTGTAACTTTATGAATCAAAATGCTTTTAAATAGTAACCCTATGAAATCATGCGGTGCGCACATTAATCATTGTCCTTTTTGCACTTATTTAGCGCCGGGCACTGATCCACTCTTCAGTCACAGGCGCGGCAAAAAGCGTCATACCTTACTGGAGTTACTGATGCAGACAACCTCACCCATGACTCACCGCGCCAGGATTGGCGCCATTTTTCGTGTGACCTCTGGCAATTTCCTCGAACAGTTTGATTTCTTCCTGTTCGGTTTTTATGCCACCTATATCGCCCATACCTTCTTCCCGGCCAGCAGTGAGTTTGCCTCACTGATGATGACGTTTGCCGTGTTTGGTGCAGGGTTCCTGATGCGCCCGATTGGCGCAGTGGTGCTGGGGGCGTACATCGATAAGGTCGGCCGTCGCAAGGGGCTGATCGTCACGCTCTCCATCATGGCGGCAGGCACCTTTATGATCGTGCTGATCCCCTCTTACCAAAGTATTGGCCTGTGGGCACCGCTGCTGGTGCTGATCGGCAGACTGCTGCAGGGTTTCTCCGCGGGAGCAGAGCTGGGCGGCGTGTCGGTTTATCTGGCCGAGATCGCGACGCCGGGCCGCAAAGGCTTCTACACGAGCTGGCAGTCGGGCAGTCAGCAGGTCGCGATTATGGTCGCGGCGGCGATGGGCTTTATCCTCAACGCGGTGCTGGAAGAGAGTGCCATCCGCGAATGGGGCTGGCGCATTCCGTTCCTGTTTGGCTGTCTGATTGTGCCATTTATTTTCGTGCTGCGTCGCAAGCTGGAAGAGACGCAGGAGTTCAGCAATCGTCGCAGTCATCCTGATGTGAAACAGGTGTTCCGCATTCTGCTCAGTAACTGGCAGGTGGTGATTGCCGGGATGCTGATGGTCGCGATGACCACCACGGCGTTTTACCTGATTACGGTTTACGCGCCGACTTTTGGCAAGAAAGTCCTGCTGCTGAGCGCCTCTGACAGCCTGCTGGTAACGCTGCTGGTGGCGGTATCTAACTTCATCTGGCTGCCGATTGGCGGCGCGATCTCTGACCGCTTTGGCCGCAAACCTGTCCTGGTTGCCATGACGCTGCTGGCAATCGCCACCAGCTATCCAGCCCTGAGCATGCTGGCGGCGGCACCGGGCTTTTCCATGATGCTGGGCGTGCTGCTGTGGCTTTCAATGATTTATGGCCTCTACAACGGCGCGATGATCCCGGCACTGACCGAAATCATGCCAGCGGAAGTGCGCGTGGCGGGCTTCTCGCTGGCCTACAGCCTGGCAACGGCGCTGTTTGGTGGCTTTACCCCGGTGATGTCGACCGGCCTGATCGAGCTGACCGGCGACAAAGCTTCGCCAGGTTACTGGATGAGTTTCGCAGCTGTCTGCGCACTGGGCGCAACACTGTATCTCTATCGCCGCACCCGCAGTGCCGTCTCACCTGTCCATAAAACCGTTAGCTGAGGAAATGAAAATGAAACTGAAAACGATGTCGCTGTACGCTGCCCTGCTGTTCAGCGTGGCGGGCAGCGCCACGGCGCAGGCGAAAGAGCTGACGGTAATGATCTCCGGCGGATTTAAAGCGGCATGGGATACGCTCTCGCCACGCTTTGCCGAACGTGAAGGGATCACCATTAACACGGTTGCCGGTCCGTCAATGGGCAAGGCGCCACAGGCCATTCCGGCGCGGCTGGCGCGCGGTGAACCGGCCGATGTGGTGATTATGGTCGGTGATGCGCTAAGCGATCTGCAAAAAAAGGGGGCGACGCTGCCGGGTTCACGGGTTGAGCTGGCGGACTCGCGCATCGGTGCGGTGATCAAACAGGGTGCCACGCCAGTGAAAATCGGCAGCGAAAGCGCACTGCGTACCACCCTGCTGAACGCCTCTTCTATCGCCTACTCTGACAGCGCCAGTGGCAAATATGTGAGCAGTCAGCTCTTCAGCCGACTGGGCATTGAGGATCAGGTGAAAGCGAAGGCGGTTAAGGTTGAGCGCATTCCGGTGGCCTCCGAGGTCGCGGCCGGTAAATACGCCATCGGCTTTCAGCAGGTCAGTGAGCTGCTGCCGGTATCAGGCGTTACTTTTATTGGCGAACTGCCGGACACGCTGCAGTACACCACCCGCTTTGCCGGTGCCGTAGTACGCAGGTCAGCGCAGCCCGACGAGGCGGCGAAGCTGCTGCACTGGCTCGCCTCGCCTGAGGCGCAGCAGGCCGTGCACGCCAGCGGCCTGCACAGCGTAATGGCGTCAAAACCCGCTAACGTCGCTGATACTGTTCAATGATCAGATTCTCCAGTTCGCTGGCGATATGCGACAGCGTCCGGCCATTCTTGCGCAGCAGTCCCACGGTGCGTTTCACCTGCGGATCGGTTAACGGCACCGCCATCAGCAGGGCGTGATCGTAGCCTGGCATCGACATGGCGGGGACGGCAGCAATGCCCAGCCCCGCCTCAACCATCCCCAGCATGGTGGTCACGTGCCGGGTTTCACAGACACAGGGCTTCTCCGGCATGATCGCCTGCAACGCCTGATCCAGCAGGTTGCGATTGCCGGAGGTTTTATCCAGCCCAACCCACTCATACTGATAAAACGCCTGCCAGCTCAGACTCTTTTTGCCGGCTATCGGATGGTCACGCCGACAGGCCGCCACATAAGGATCGTCCATTAGCGGCTGGAAGTGCACATCCGGCTGTGACCGGCTGGAAAAACTGATGCCGAAGTCGGCCTGCCCGCCAATCACCGCGTCATAGACGTTGGCCGCACTGCTGTCGACCAGTTTGACTCGTACGCGGGGATAGCGCGCCTGAAACAGCCGGATGATGTTAGGCATAAAGTAGTAGGCAGCTGACGGCACACAGGCGACGGTGATCAGGCCGGTGCGGGCTAAGCTCACTTCACTGAGATCGGCCATTACCTCCTCAAAATCCGCCAGCAGCTTTTCCGAACGCTGAGCAAACGCATGCCCTTTCAGCGTCAGCGTAACGCGGCGCGTGGTCCGCTCAAACAGTTTGATCCCCAGCGTAGTTTCCAGCTTGTCGATCCGGCGGCTCAGCGCGGACTGTGAGAGGCAGATCGATTCCGCCGCCAGACGAAAATTGCCAAACTCCACCAGCGCGCGAAACGCGTAAAGGTCATTGAGATCGAAATTAACCGGCATAAGTCCTTCTATCCGTGGTCTGTCAGTGCTAGCAATTAACATTGAGGAAACGTAACAATAACATCATTGTTCTCACTGATCTCATTGCCACCTGCTGCTGACGGTAAAACCTTAATGGGACGTCTCCACCTCATGCAGAAATCGACCCGGATAATCGGGTTGGATCGCGTGCTGGCTGCTGTAGCGGCCAAACAGCTTATAGCGGTTTAACGCTATGCGGTCGTAGGCAAAATTACTGATCGCGTCGGGAAAGTGGCGCAGCACCGCCAGCCCGCGCCACGGGGCAGGCAAATGCTGCATCACGCGGAACACCGCCTGCGCCCGCAGCCAGTGTTGATTACCGTCAATGTAGACAATGGTGCTGATGTTATCTTCCGGCATACCGGCCCAGCGCAACAGCGCTTTGCCCTGCTCGCTCTGTACTGAGGCAAAACGGACCTGCCGCGCCAGATGGTGACGCAGCAGAAACTGAACCCAGCCGTTACATAGTTTACAGACGCCGTCATAGAGCACGGCGCTTTCACCGGTTTGCAGATACGGGGGTAACGACATCCTGCAACTCCTCACTCATCTGATGATGAGCTGAAGTGTAGCGGGTTCTGGTCAGTTGCTGGTGCAGCCAGCGGATAACGGCCGCAAGATCCTGAGCGCAGGCATCCACTTCACACACCGGCCCCAACGCCATCGGACTGGCCTGGTGCGCCAGCTGGCGCAGCTCCGGCAGATACTCAGCCCCCGGATGACCTGGCAGCCGCTGCGACAGTCGCGCCTGATAGCGCGCCACCGCCACCTCCGGCTCAATCCTGAGCCACAGTTCGAGCGCCTCATCGACACCCGCCTGTTTCAGTCCCTGCTCCAGCAGCGCGCGCGGCTGAAAACCAAACCAGGCATCAATCAGCCAGATCTGACTGGCGGGTGCCTGGTCGACGATGTTCCAGATCGCCTGATAAGCCGCGCAGCCCAGTTGCCGGTTGCGCTGGCGATCGACTGGGGAAAAAACCTGCATAAACGGCTCTTTCAGGCTGTCGAGTGTCAGCACCGGCCAGCCAAAATGTTGTGACAGCGCGTGCGTCAGGGTACTTTTACCCGATGCCGGAATACCGTTAACCAGCACCACGCGTTTGAGGGGGGTATTTTGCGTCATAGAATGTCGATAACCTCCGCCACGCTGCTGGCCTGACGTAACCGGACCAGCGTCTCCTCATCCTCCAGCAGCGACACAATCGCGCGGATCCCCTCTTCGATATGCGCGTTGCTGTCGCGCGCGCCAAACATAATCACGATATCCGCCTTGTCACTGCCTTCAAACGAGATCGGCTCATTCAGCAGGATCAGACTGAAACAGTCGCGGATCACCCCCGCTTCCGGTCGCGCATGGGGAATGGCGATCCCCTCCTCAAACACATAATAAGCGCCATGGGCCAGCGTATTAGCGATCACGGCATCAGGATAGGTGGCATCGAGATAACCGCCGCTGACCAGCGGTTCGGCAGCCAGCGCGATAACCTGACGCCAGTCCGTGGCGTCAATCCCAATCTGAATAGCGTTTGCCTCTTGCAATAACTGCTTAATCGTCATCAGCTCTCCTTAAATCGACTGGCGAACCACATTGCGTAATTCATCGATTTTGACAAACAGCGCATCAATTTCATTGCGGTAGCGACGGCTTTTCGCAAACAGGCTTAATGCACGATTATATTCCAGCATTAATTGTTTTTGCGTTTCGCCATCACGCGGATTAATCGCCAGCTGCTGCTCCAGTTGCGTTATTTTCTCGCGACTTAATTCCGCCAGATGATCCTGCTGCTGCTCGCTGGGTGGTTCCGCAGCCTGATACTTTTTGAGGAATCCAAACATAGGCTCTCCTGCCCCGCATAATATTGGGGTGGCTAATATAAACAGAGAATAAAAGATCGTTAACGCATTAAGCCGGTGATGGCGGCACGTGTCATTACCGGAATAACTGCATTTTCTCTACCAGTACATTGGTTACTGCATCATTGGCCGGTACCAGGAAATTACGCACGCTGTCATTGACCTTGCCTTTTTCAAAGGTCGATTTGCACTGCGCTACCCACTGCACGTTCATTTCGGTGCCGACATTCACCTTCTCAATCCCGCTGCTGACCGCCAGCCGCATATCTTCATCGCTGACGCCGGTGCCGCCGTGCAGCACCAGTGGCGTATGCGTTGCCGCCGTAATATCCGCCAGTCGCTGATGCTGAATATGCGCTTTACCGGTGTAAAGGCCATGTACGGTGCCGATAGAGATCGCCAGCATATCGACGCCCGTCTCTTCGACGAAACGGCGAGCATCTTCCACGGGCGTGAACGCTATCGCCTCCATCTCTACGCATTTACCATCTTCCGACCCACCAATGGCACCCAACTCAGCCTCGACCGAAACATTGTGTGGCCGCGCCATATCGATGACCCGGCGGGTATTCGCAATATTCTCGTCAATGGGCAGATGGGAGCCGTCATACATGACAGAACTGAATCCGGCATCAATCGCTGTCTGAATCGCGGCTAAATCGGAACAGTGATCCAGATGCAGACAGGTCGGCACATTCATACTCTCTGACAGCGATTTAATCGCATCAACCAGCAGCTTGTGGCCAAGATATTTCGCCGTGCCTGTAGAGATCTGAATCATTAACGGACTGTTGGTTTTCTCTGCCGCTTTAAAATAGGCGGGCAGCATCTCCAGACAGTGAAGATTAAACGAACCGACCGCTTTAAAGTCACGCTGTTTGGCCAGCTGTAACAGATCGGCGAAGTTATAAAGTTTCATGGATTTTTTCCTCCTGAGGTTTGGTCGATTTGCCATTAACAAACCAGGCAAGCGCGGTAACAAAGGCAATAAACAGGGCGACGAACAGCCAGTTATTCTGGAAGGCATGGCCGAGCACCAGGCCGGTACTGATCACGTCGGAGTCACTGAAGGTGACGCCGGTAAAGCCGTAGCTCTCCAGCATCGGCACCAGGATGGCAGGCAGAATGGTGATAAAGAGTCCATGGACGAAGCCGCCGATCATTGCGCCGCGCCGTCCGCCCATGGCATTACCAAATACGCCGGCGGTGCCACCGGCAAAGAAGTTGGTCAGCAGGCCAGGCAGGATCATCGCCAGACCCAACATCGGGAAGACCAGCATGCCGACGATGGAACCAAGTGTGGTGGCAAGGAAGCCAACGATCACCGCGTTCGGGGCGTACGGAAACATCACCGGACAGTCCAGTGCCGGTTTCGCATCCGGCACGACGCGCATCGCGATACCCCGGAAGGCAGGCACCAGCTCGTTCAGCAGCAGACGGACACCGCTGTAGAGCACGAAGACCCCGGCCACGAACTGAATCGACTGCATAAAGGCGTACATCAGGTAGTTCATGCCGTTGCTGTACTGGGCAATGAAGGCCGGACCGGCTGCCACGGCGGGAATCAGGTACATCGGCACCATCACCAGCGCCATCGACAGATAGGTATCCTGCAGAAACTTAAAGTTATCGGGCAGCTTCAGGTCTTCGGTGGAGCGCGATCCTTTGCCAACCACTTTGGCGACCGCCGCCGTGACCAGATAACCGATGGTGCAGAAATGACCCAAGGCGACATCGTCAGAGTCGGTGATGCGCCGCACCACCGGCTGCGCCAGCGCGGGCATCACGACCGCCATGATTCCGCCAAAGATACCGCCGGTCAGGATCAGCGGTAGCCCGGTCAGCCCCGCTTTATAACCGATCACCGCGCCAATGGTCGCCATCCACAGCAACGCCTGGCCGGTCAGGAAGATGTACTTAAAGGGCGTCAGTCGCGCGATGATGATATTGACGATAAAGATCACCAGCAGCGTCAGCGCGACTTCAGACCCCAGCTCACGGTTAGCCAGCCCGGCAATGGCGGCCACATCGGTGATATAGCCGCGCATGCCAAAGCCATGGGTAAAAATAGTATTGAGGAACGTCAGGGTGCCTACAATAATATTGATACCCGCCATCATAATTAAAAAGCCGAGCAGGGTTTTAAAGGTGCCTTCCACCACCTTGCCTGCCGATTTTTTTTGCAGCAGCAGACCAATCAGGGCAATAAAGGCGATCAGAATCGACGCCTGCCCCAGCAGATCTTTTACCAGAAAGTCGATCACACTATTCATGGGCGGCGACCTTCTGATTGCGTTCTTTTAAAAAGGCCAGGATCTTCTGCTCAATTTCCGCTTTATCGGTGAGCCGGTTAAGAATTATGACCCGTTTAATCTGCTCCGGACTGGCGTCGGCGTTTAAAACATCGGCAAACGCTTTTTGCGTCAGGATCATATCTGACTTAAAGGCATTCGCTTCTGAAATGGTGGTGTGATCGATATCGGCCTCAATCTCCAGTTTTTTTAATACCGCTTTTGCGCTCATCTCAATCGCAAAACTGGAACCTAATCCACAACCACAGACACATAATATTTTCAGCATGGTTTTTCCTCACACTATATTGAGTTGTTTAGCGAGTTTGTAATGGTGCCCGTCAATATCGACCAGGCGTTTTTGCATGCTTATTAAATCAATCGGGATTGGTTTATTGCTGCCATTAATAATGACCGCTTTATTCCGCATGCCTGACTGAATACAACGCACCACTTCACTGGCTATAATGGTGCCCTGAAAGATCTCTTCGCAGGTGGGATCACCATTGCGCAGCCCGTAACCCATAATGGTTTTACGGATGCGCACGCCAATGAGAGGTTCAAGCTGTTTGATTAAGGTGTCGATCGCCCCCTGAAAACCGGGCGAATATTCACGGGTGTAGCCTTCCGAACAGAGGATGACTACGCTATTCTGCGCTGCCAGCCGCCCGGTGATGCGCTGCGCCAGTTGTGGCAGCGGGATCTGGCACTCCGGAATTAACGCAATATCTGCGTTAGATTTAATCGCGGATTGCAGCGTTAATTCGCCGCAATAGCCACCGAGCAACTCCAGCATAAAAACCCGGCCCGGTAAGGCGCGGCCGGTATTGCGCAGTTTCGCCACCTCTTTAAATACCTGCTCGCAGGCGGTGGAGAATCCCAGCGTGTAATCACTGCCGAAAACATCATTATCGATGGTCATGCCGACGCCAAAACAATTCACGCCATACGCCGACAGGGTATGGAGAAATTGCAGCGACCCGTCTCCACCCGCCATAATTAATATGTCAATCCGGGCACTTTTCAGCTGGCGTGCAATTAACTCATATTCGCTGCGCACCAGTTTCTTTTCAGTGCGTCCCGATTGCATAACCGGAATAGAGGCGATGGAAAAGTCGAGCAGATCGCGCTGGCTGATCTCACGATGATGATTTTGCAGCAGGCCGGGAATACCGCCATCAAATATCACCATCTCCGCCTGTGCCATACGCCCAATCTGGAAGACAAAATTATTAATGCCGGTCACGTCACCGCCACTGATCACCATTCCAATTCGCATCACCCTCACCTCGCTGGCTTACTCTGCTGAAGGTTATTCTTCCGGTTAGCGGGGTTGCTATTTGCAGAGGAGATCACAGTTACGCGCGGTTTTTCTCAGACAGGAATATTGACAGGGCAATTCACACTCCTTTATTTGTGATTTAACTCACACTATTCCAACTTATTGCGCTTAAGACGAATCGATATAAATCATTGGGTTAGCGGATGACGGGGGTGAGCTGGCCAGAAAGCAGGAGGAGGTAAAATCGGTCATTCACGTGGCGTTGCAGATTTGTGACTTTCACCTCATTTTTCCCGGTTTCACAGAACAGAAACCGCAATTAAGATGCAAAAAGAAAATCTGCAAGCCGATTCAGCATCGCTGTTGCGAACAAGTCGTATTCTTCGGTATAACCTTTCTATGTAGACAGAACAGGTAGCCTGACGATAATGATTTTTAAGGAAAAACCTCCACGCTTTTTCTGAGGGGTGACTTTCTCTTCTGCGTCCGACGCTGCTATTCCGCACGGCAAAACCGACGTTCACCGTGACGACAAACCGGTTCTCTGTGACCCCATTTAACCAGGATCAGACGCATGGAAATAGCTATCCGTACCCCTCTCATTCACTCCCTGCCACTGAGTCAGCTCAGCGGCAGCAACGTCTGGCTGAAAATGGAATCGGCGCAGCCGACCGGATCCTTTAAGCTCAGAAGCGCAGGCCATATCTGTCAGTACTACGCTGCACAGGGCGCTAAGGCGTTTGTCAGCTCCTCCGGCGGCAATGCGGGTATTGCTGTGGCGCACAGCGGCCGCAGGCTGGGGCTCCCGGTCACGGTGGTGGTACCTGAAACGACCCCGGCGCGCGCCAGACAGCTTATCGAACAGGAAGGTGCCAGGCTGATCGTACACGGCAGCGTCTGGAGTGAGGCCAACGCGTACGCGTTATCGCTGGCGTCGCAGGAACATATCTACATCCATCCGTTTGACAATCCGCTACTGTGGGACGGTATCAGTACGCTGGTCGATGAAGTGATTGATGAAGGGTTACGTCCCGATGCGGTAATCCTCTCCGTGGGCGGAGGCAGTCTGCTCTCCGGCATTGCCCAGGGTCTGGAAAAGCATCAGCTCAGCCATATCCCGATTTATGCGGTTGAAACTGAGGGAACCGCGTCGCTTAACGCTGCGCTGGAAGCCGGGGAGCGGGTCACGCTGGACCGGGTCAGCGGTATCGCCACTACGCTGGCAGCCAGTCAGGTGTGTGAAAATGCGTTTAACGTGGCACGCCGGGCAGATGTCAGGGGAAAGGTTGTGAGCGATGATGAAGCTGTGAATGCCTGTCGCCGCTTCCTGGACGATCATCGTGTTCTGACAGAGCCAGCCTGTGGCGTCTCATTATCGATGCTGTATGACGGGAAAATCGGCTTTAAATCGGATGATAACGTGCTGGTTATCGTCTGTGGCGGGGCGTCTGTCACGCTGGAGAGTCTGCAGAGCTGACGAATTAAAGGGAAAAACGATGGCGCAGCCAGAGGGGCTACGCCATCCGTTGATTACTTCGCGTAAGCTTCGGTAGACAGCGTCAGCGTAACGTCGTCGCTTACCGCAGGGACATATTTGTCCAGCTTGAAGTCAGAACGCTTGATGGTGCCGGTGGCGTCAAAACCAATCGCCTGCTTCTTGACCATCGGATGCTCGCCCTGCTTGTTCAGCGTCGCGTGCAGCGTAACCGGTTTGGTGATCCCTTTCAGGGTCAGGTTACCTTCAACGTCAAATTTATTGTCGCCCTTCGCCACCACTTTGGTGCTGTGGAAGGTCGCTGTCGGGTATTTGGCGGTGTCGAAGTATTCGGTACCTTTGAACTCTTTGGTCAGCGCCGCGACGTGGCTGTCGATTTTGCTGACTGGCAGGGTCACGTCAACGCGTGAGGCCTCCGGATGATCTTTATCGAACACCAGAGTACCGGTTGCGTCCGGGATATCCGCGGTAGGATTTGAGAAGCCAAAGTGGTTCCAGGCAACAATTACCGACGTATGCTCAGGGTTCAGCTGGTAGTGCATCGCCTCAGCCTGAGATAACGGAGCGTAGAGGGTAGCAGCGGCTAACAGGGGCAGTGCAATACGTTTGAAGTTCTTCACGGTCAATTCCTTATGCGGACAAAAGTGAATTGAGTGTGGTCCAGTTTTCCCGGAATAGACAGTGAAGAGATTTGTCGGTAATTTTCAAATAAATTCAGCAACCTTAAAACCGGTCACTACGTATTCCCGCCGGTAAACAGCACCCGCCAGCGGCGGCGATCCTGAATCAGCGTGCGGTGCAATTGCAGTAAATCTGCAAGGGTCAGCGCCGCAATCTGCGTCGCGTCCGGTTCTGCCAGGCCATTTTCACGGCGTAGCAGGGCCAGTGGCTGCTCAACCTGCTGGCTCAGCAGTCGCGCTTTCAGGGCCACAAGATCACATTCCGCCAGCGTCTCGTTCAGTGACCGCAGGAAGTTACGGCAGTAGCGCAGTAGTGACAGCGCACTGTAATCGGGCGACTGTAGCGCAAATAACACCCCCTCTTCATCAGCGCAGCGCATGTAGCGGCTGCTGACCACGTAACCTATTGGCTGCTCAACGCGGTAGCGCTGGAAAAAGCGTGGCTCGTAGATGAGCGCCAGTGCGCGCAATGCAGCCAGCTGTTCAGGACGCTGTAGCGGAATAAACAGCAGCAGCGCGTTGTCTGCACTGGCGTGCGGAAGGCGCGTCATGCCGGTCTGCGTGGTCATACGCTTGGGCGGCGTGTCCGGGTTAACCGGCAGCGACAGCGCGCTCAGCCGTCGGGCAATGCGTGAATGCAGCGCGGCGTTGCCGCCCTTCAGCGCCGCCCGCCAGCACCCTGGCGTAGCATTGGCTGCCAGCTGATAAGGCAACTGTCGCAGCAACGCACGGATAGCGATGCTTTCGACAGGCGATGGCAGATTTGCCTCAACCGGCAATGTCAGGGCAGAGACAATCTGGCTCAGCGTCTGGTCAGTTACCGCCTCATCCTTTGTCAGGCGGAGCGTCAGTTGCCACACGCCCTCTGTTTCCTGCCAGCTGCCGTGCCCCCCCTGATGACGCAGCGCCGCAAATAGCGGACGCAACCGCCGGCCCAGCGTTTCTCCCGCCTCCGCAGTAAAGGTTGACCAGAACTCCGGTCGCAGGATAAGCGTTGCCTGCGGGTCATCTGACTGATGATGCGGCAATGCCACCACCTGCGCGGGCAGCGGCGCAGGCGTCGCAGTGATGTCGAGCGGATAGAAGGTGAAACGGGCAGCGGGCAGCGTCTCATCCGGGGCTGGCTCACAGGCCGTCAGCGCCAGAGTGAAGCCCTGCGTGACGATGTGTTCCCTTGCCGGTTGTGACGTACAGCACAGCACGGTGCCAGACGCATGGGTGAGTTTCTTCAGCAACGGCTGCAGCGCAGGCAGCCTTTCATCAGGTGCGAAGCCGATAGCGCGCTGACGCAATTGCTCCAGTGGTGACAACGTCACAAAGTAGTGATGTGCAAGCTGATGATAGTGCTGATGTTGCTGATTATTCGTCTGGCGCAGCGCATCGATGTAACCATTAACCAGATGATTTACCCTCGCAGGCTCGCTGGTTTCGATACCCAGCGCCAGCCAGCACGCATCTTCAGCCTGATAAATCCATTTCAGCTCCAGCGCCTCCGCCAGTCCCTGCTCACGCAGAGTAGCCAGCAGCGAGCCGGGCGCTTCATCCAACAGAAATTCACGCCATAACGTGACACCGTCACTGTTATCCAGCAGCCAGGTGCGCCATAACGCTGCCTGGGCAGTCTCTGCCAGCTGCCAGCAGATATCGCTGTTGAGCTGCGGCGGTGCCAGATCCTGCTGCCACTGACCGGCAGGCAGCGCGGCGGCAAACTGACGCGCCAGTTCTTCCAGCGCATCCAGCGACTGCGGTCCCTGCAGCCAGAGCCGCATATTGCTGGCAACGTAGTAGCGCTGGTGAAACTGGCGCAATGCCCGTTGCAGCGCCGACAGCTCATTGCCAAAGCTCGCCCGGCTGCCGATATGAAAGCGCTGAAATTCAGCGGGGGTTGCTGCGGCGTGCAGCAATGCCGCTTCGATGCGGGATGGCTCATGACGCTGTAACAGCCGATATTCCGCGTCGATGACCGCCACTTCCTGCGCAATCGCCTGATTATCAAGCAGCGGAGAGACCAGCATATCCTGCAGTCTTATCAGACCGTCTGCCAGCAGTGACGGCGTGGCCTCAAAGAAGTACGCGCTGCGCCGGGCCAGCGTGGTGGCATTAACCCTGCCGCCCTGCGTCTGGATCCAGCTCATCAGCCGGCCCTCGTCGGGCCAGCCGGTGCTGCCGGTGAACAGCAGATGCTCCAGCAGATGCGCCAGTCCGGGCCAGCGATCCGGCTCGTCGTGACTCCCTGCCCCTATCTGAATCAGGGCGGCGGCCTGGCTGGCATCAGCCTGATGCACCAGTTCAACCATCAGACCGTTTATCACCAGGCCGCGCGGGGTCATCAGAGGTTCCGGGTTTTGTAGATCAGTTGCGAGTTGCTGCGGTTGCGGAACTGCAGCTGACCAATTTTAATGTCGCTGCAATCCGCCTCACGCCGGGCCTCAAGGATTTTGCCGTGATGCGGTGATTTGCTGCAGACCGGATCGGTGTTGTCAACATTACCGGTCAGCATAAACGCCTGACAGCGACAGCCACCAAAATCTTTCTCTTTCTCATCACAGGAGCGGCACGGCTCCGGCATCCAGTCAAAACCACGATAGCGGTTGAAGCCGAACGAGTTGTACCAGATATCGTCCAGGCGCTGTGTCAGTACCGACGGAAATTCTACCGGCAGCTGGCGCGCACTGTGGCACGGCAGCGCGGTGCCCTCTGGTGTGACGCTGAGGAAAATGGCCCCCCAGCCACCCATGCAGGGTTTAGGTCGCTCTTCGTAGTAATCCGGCGTGACAAACAGCAGATTGGTCAGATTGCCGGTGGTGCTCATCCGCTCGCGGTAGCGGCTGACCACCGCTTCCGCCTGAGCGATCTGCTCACGCGTCGGCAGCAGGCCTTCGCGGTTGAGCTGCGCCCAGCCGTAGAACTGACAGGTTGCCAGCTCAACGTCATCCGCTTCCAGCTCAATGCAGAGGTCAATGATCCTGTCGATCTGGTCGATATTATGGCGATGCAGCACAAAGTTCAGCACCATCGGATAGCCGTGCGCTTTTACCGCTTTCGCCATCTCCAGCTTCTGCTGAAACGCTTTCTTCGACCCGGCCAGCGCCGCATTCAGGGTTTCGTCACTCGCCTGGAAGCTGATCTGGATATGATCCAGACCGGCCTCGCTGAACGCATCCAGCTTCTTCTCTGTCAGGCCAATGCCCGACGTGATCAGATTGGTGTAGAAGCCGAGATCGCGCGCCGCTTTAATGAGCTCTGGCAGATCTTTACGCACCAGCGGTTCGCCGCCGGAGAATCCGAGCTGGACGCTGCCCATGGCGCGCGCCTGACGAAAGACCTCAATCCACTGTTCCGTGGTCAGCTCCTTCTCCTGCTGTGCGAAATCCAGCGGGTTGGAGCAGTAGGGACACTGCAGCGGACACCGATAGGTCAGCTCTGCCAGCAGCCAGAGCGGCGGATTCACGCCAGGTTTATGCGGGGTCACGGAACTGTATCCACTTCTGTTCATGGGCTGACTGCAGGAACTCTAAAACGTCCGGCCCCACACCGCCCGCCTCAGGGAACCGGCTATCCAGCGTTGCGATAATTGCGGCGATATCCTGTTTGCCATCCACCAGCTCAAGAATGGCGGCGGCGGTTTCGTTCAGCTTCGCCATGCCTTCGGGATAGAGCACCACATGGGTATCCTGGGCAGCTTCCCACTGCATGCGGTAGCCGCGACGAAACGCGGCAATCGAGTTTTCATTCATCTGTTATACCAGTCGGGTGGTGTGCCACGCCGCCTTGTCGGTGACGGTGTGATAAGGCGGACGTTTCAGCTCATAAGCCATGGTCATGGCGTCAAGCATGCTCCATAAAATATCGAGCTTAAACTGCAAAATTTCCAGCATCCGGTTCTGCGTTTCGGCGGTGGTGAAGTACTCCAGCGCCAGTGCCAGGCCATGCTCCACATCGCGGTTCGCCTGACCCAGGCGGCTGCGGAAGTAGAAGTAGCCCTCTTCTTTGATCCACGGATAGTGCTGCGGCCAGCTGTCGAGTCGTGACTGGTGGATCTGCGGGGCGAACAGCTCGGTAAGTGAACTGCAGGCCGCCTCCTGCCAGTTAGCGCGGCGGGCGAAGTTAATATAGGCATCGACCGCAAAGCGTACGCCCGGCAGCACATGTTGCTCAGACAATAATTCTTCGCGCGTCAACCCGACCGCCTCGCCCAGCCGCAGCCAGGCCTCAATGCCGCCCTCTTCGCCGTTACTGCCGTCGTGGTCAAGGATGCGCTGCACCCATTTACGGCGGGTAGCCGGATCGGGGCAATTCGCCATGATCGCCGCATCTTTCAGCGGAATAGTGGTCTGGTAATAGAAGCGGTTCGCCACCCAGCCCTGAATCTGCTCGCGCGTGGCCTGACCGTTATGCATCGCGATGTGATACGGGTGATGAATATGGTAGAAAGCGCCTTTGTCGCGCAGGGCCTGTTCAAAAGCCTGCGGCGACAGCGTGTCAGTAATCTGCATGATTTAGCCCTGAAGGTGGATCGCCATTCCGTCCCAGCTCACCTCTATTCCCTGCTCCGTCAGAAACTGACGCTGGGGTGACTGCTCATTAAGGATCGGATTAGTGTTGTTAATGTGGATCAGAATTTTACGTTTTGCCGGCAGCGACGCCAGCAGCGCCATCAGCCCTTGTTCTTCCGCCAGCGCCAGATGCCCCATCGCCTTGCCGGTGTTGTGACCCACCCCGGTGGTCAGCAGTTCATCATCCTGCCAGACGGTGCCGTCAATCAGCAGGCAATCCGCTTTTTGCAGCCACGGCAGGATCACCGCATCCGGTTCGCCCAGACCTGGCGCGTAGAGCAGCGTCTGCCCATTCTCCCGGTTTTCAATAAACAGCGCCACGTTATGACCGGGCAGCGGCCGGTCGCGATACGGCGAGTAAGGCGGTGCATTACTGATAATAGGAATCGCGGTGAACTGCAAATCGGTGCAGACATCGACGCTGAACGGGGTCAGTGGCGCAATCGGCCGGTGCTGTAAACCGCCGTTCCAGTGGGTCAGCATCGGAAAGATCGGGAAGCCGGTGCTGAGGTCGGCATGCACTTCCGGCGTACACCAGACCTGATGCGGGCAGCCCTCACGCAGGCTCAGCAGCCCGGTGGTGTGATCGATCTGGCTGTCGGTCAGGATAATTCCCCCGATCGCCGTGCCGCGCAGTACGCCCTTGCGGGTCAGTTCTGGCGTGTGCAGGATCTGCTGGCCGATGTCAGGTGACGCGTTACATAACACCCAGTCTTCGCCGTTATCACTGAGGATAATCGACGATTGTGTGCGTGCCTGAGCCTGAATGGTGCCATTACGCACGCCGTGGCAGTTGGCGCAGTTACAGTTCCACTGCGGAAACCCGCCACCCGCGGCTGAGCCGAGGATTTTGATAAACATAGAGGACAACCAGAAGTTGAAAAAAATGCCCGCTCAGAGGGCGGGCAGAACGATTAACGGTTGGAGATGTAAAGAGTCACTTCCAGACCGAGACGCATATCAACGAAAGTTGGTTTTTTCCACATGAGTTACTTCCTCTTGGTTAACAGTAAATGTGCTGTCTGAAATCGGCGTGACGGCTGTTAAATGAGAACACCGTCACAATTTCCAGGCAGATGTTGCGCCAATGGCGCGTCGGGATCAAGCCCGGAACATAAGGAAATTGTTATCACAGCCCGGTCAGATGTAAAACCCGCTGCCAGTTTCCCCATGCCAGCTTCTCTGTCAGTCTCTGATCATAGCCCGCTTCCTGAAAAGCGGCGAGCAATCGCGGCATTCCGCTGACATCGCCCAGCGCGGCCGGAGGGGTAATCCCGTCGAAATCAGAGCCAAAGGCCACATGGTCGCTGCCCATTATCTTCAACAGGTGATCACAATGCTTAACAATTTCTGTTAATGGCGTTTCAGCGTCGCGTTTTCCATCGGCGCGCAGAAACGCATTGCCAAAGTTAATGCCAACCAGACCGCCGCTGTCGCGGATCGCTACCAGTTGATCGTCGGTCAGATTGCGCGGCTGTGGGCAGAGGGCGTGCGCGTTGGAGTGGCTGGCGACCAGGGGCGCACGGGAAAGCCGGGCGGTGTCCCAGAACGCATTGGTATTCATGTGCGACACGTCGATCATCATCTTCAGGCTACTCGCTTGCTGAATCAGCTTTTCACCGACGGCGGTCAGCCCCGGCCCGGTATCGGGCGTGCCGGGAAACGAGCCACTGACGCCTTCACCAAAGCGGCTGCGCAGATTCCAGAATGGCCCGATACTGCGCACACCCGCCTGCCAGAAGGCGTGCAGCTGCTCGCCCTCTTCGTCCAGCGCATCAGCACCTTCAATGTGCGCCACCATCGCCAGCACGCCTTCCGCGCGGCAGGCGGCAATCTCGTCACTGCTGAGACAGAGTCGCGCCCGTCCGCCTGGTGCCTCGGCCAGCTGCCTCAGGATATCGAGCTGCTGCCACATGATTTGCAGCGGTTCATACGGCTCATCGGCGCGGGCCGGAACAGTGCTGGCAATGTACGCCTGCGGCGGCACAAAAATCGCAAACAGCCCGCCGCCCATCTCGCCCTGCTGAATGCGCGGATAGTCGAGGTGGCCCCGTTCAATGCCCTGATAAAACGCCTGCACGGGTGCATCGCGATGATGCAGCCAGAGGTTAAGCAAGAGATCATTGTGGCCGTCAAAAATCAGCATAAGTGTTCACCCGGATAAACAGGTGACCATGCTAACCCTGCCCGGCGGATTCACCAAACCAGAGCGCACGCAGGGCAACACAGGTCATGCAGGTCATGCAGGTCATGCAGGTCATGCAGGTCATGCAGGTCATGCAGGGTATTGTCACTTTTGCGCGTCAGGTTGGCAGCCTTGCGCGCGCGGACCCGGAGCCGTGTCGGCAGACTGATAAAAAAACCACAGGAGACTCCTATGCTGACCCGACCCGCTGATAAATATCGTCCCTCCCCGCTGATCACCCTGCCCGATCGCCAGTGGCCCTCACGCCAGCTGACCCAGGCGCCGCGCTGGCTTTCCACCGATTTGCGTGACGGCAATCAGGCGCTGGCAGAACCGATGGATCGGGAACGCAAAATGGCCTTCTGGGATCTGCTGCTGCGCTGCGGGTTTCGGGAGATCGAGGTCGCCTTTCCCTCTGCCTCGCAGACGGATTTCGGTTTCGTCCGCGACCTGATTGAGCAACAGCGTATCCCGGAGGATGTGACGTTACAGGTACTGACTCAGGCGCGGGAAGACCTGATTGCCCGCACGTTTGTGGCGCTGCAGGGAGTCCCGCGCGCCATCGTGCATCTTTATAACGCCACCGCGCCGCTGTTTCGCGAGCGGGTATTTAAGCAGAGCAAAGCGGAAATCGTGGCGCTGGCCACCGCTGGTGCACGGCAGATCCGCGCCGAATGCGAGGCGCAGCCGGACACCCACTGGACCTTTGAATATTCACCAGAGACCTTCTGCTTTACCGAGCCGGAGTTTGTGCTGGAGATCTGCGAGGCGGTAGCCGATGTCTGGCAACCGGACGTGCAGCGCCCGATGATCATTAACCTTCCCGCCACGGTAGAGGTCAATACCCCCAACGTTTATGCCGATCAGATTGAGTATTTCTGCCGTCACTTCAGCCGCCGTGATGCTGTCTGCATCAGCGTGCATCCGCACAACGATCGCGGCACCGGCGTCGCCTGCGCAGAACTGGCGCTGCTGGCGGGCGCTGACCGGGTCGAGGGCTGTCTGTTTGGTAACGGTGAACGCACCGGCAATGTGGACCTGGTGACGCTGGCGCTGAATCTCTATACCCAGGGCGTTTCGCCCCAGCTCGATTTCAGCCAGATGCATGAGGTGATTGAAGTGGTAACCCGCTGCAACCAGCTGCCGGTTCATCCGCGCCATCCTTATGCGGGCGAGCTGGTCTTCACTGCCTTCTCTGGTTCTCATCAGGATGCAATCAAAAAAGGGTTTGCCATCCGCGCTCAGCAGCAGGAAAAAGAGTGGCAGATGCCTTACCTGCCGCTGGACCCGGCCGACATTGGCTGTAGCTATGAGGCGGTGATCCGCGTTAACAGCCAGTCGGGAAAAAGCGGGGCCGCCTGGCTGCTGGAGCAGAATCACGGGTTACAAATGCCGCGAGCGCTGCAGCAGGATTTCAGCCGCTGTGTTCAGCAGGAGACTGACCGGCACGGCGGAGAGATGACGCACTACGCGCTGTGGCAGCTCTTCTGCCGCCAGTATGGCGTAACGCAGCCCGCGTTGGCATTACAGCGGGCTGACAGCCAGAGTGACAGCGGCGGGCAGACGCAGATTAGCGCCAGCGTGGTGTATCAGACGCAATCGCTGATGCTGACCGGCAGCGGCAACGGCTGGCTGTCGGCGGCGGTCAATGCCCTGCGCAGCACGTTTGATCTGCATCTGACCATCGAGGGCTATCACGAGCATACGCTGGGACGGCGCAGTGACAGCCGCTCGGTGGCCTATATCAGCTGCGTGGATGCCCGTGGCGCGCGAGCCTGGGGAGTGAGTATCGACAATGACACCGCCCGCGCCGCGATGCAGGCGCTGCTCAGCGCAGCAGGCCAGTTTCTGCAGGCGAAAAGTAGTCCGTCGGAGAGGCGCCCAGCAGACGACGAAACATCGCACTAAACGCGCTGGGGCTTTCATAGCCCAGCTCCAGCGCCACCCGCAGTACGGAGTCGCCCTGCGCCAGTCGCGTCAGGGCGATAGCCAGGCGGGCGCGGCGCACCCAGTCGCTGAACTGCAGGCCGGTTTCGCGCATAAAATGGCGGGCCAGAGTGCGGCCCGAAACATTCAGGTGGGCGCTGGCGCGCAGCAGCGTCCAGCTTTCACCGGGCGTCTGCTGAATCAGCTCGCACAGGGCCTGTAAACGGGGGCTGTCGGGCGTCGGCAAGGCAAATGGCAGCACCTCCATGCCGCGGATTTCATCCAGAATCAACTCCATCACCCGCTCGGCCCGACTGCCTGCGGCGTAACGATCTGGCAGGCTCAGCGCCGTGACAATCAGTTCGCGCAGCAGCGGTGAGATTTGCACCACCTGACAACTGGCGGGCAGATCGGCGCGCGCCAGCGGATCGATAAACAGCGTGCGCGCCGCCACACTGCCGGTAATCTGCAGCGCATGACGGGTAAATGCGGGCAGCCAGACGCCGCGACTCGGCGGCACAATCCAGCTGCCATACTCCGTCTCCACCCGTACCACGCCGCTCAGGGTGTGGATCAGCTGGGCACAGGCGTGCTGGTGCCAGGGTTCGCTGGCACCGTGCAGGTAATCGTGTGCCAGCGGCACCAGCGGACGCGTGCTGAAGTCAAAATGTTGCTGACTCATTGCGCCTTCAGGTAGCGGTAGATCACCGCCAGGTCCTCTTCACCGTGTCCGGCCTCCACCGCCTGCTGCCAGAGCTGGGCGATATTCTCCAGCGCCGGCAGCGGCGTCTCTGCGGCATCCAGCGCCAGGCGGGCATCTTTCAGCGCCCAGACCAGATGCATCTGCGGCGTGAAGTCGTCGCTGGCGATCATCCCGAGCTTCATTTTTGCATACGGTGCGGCCAGCGGACCGCCCTCCAGCACCTGCCAGAGATCGTCGGTAGAAAAGCCGAACGCCTCCGCCAGCCGGGTGCTCTCTGCCAGGCTCTGCATCATGCCAATCAGCCAGCTATTGATGACCAGCTTCATGCGGGTGCTTTTGCCCGCCTCGCCCAGCCACTTTGTCTCTTTGCTGATGGCGGCAAACACCGTTTCTGCCGCCTGGGCACGGCTCTGATCGCCACTGGCCAGCACCAGAATCTGTGCGTTTTCTGCGGGTGCTTTGGTGCCGGAAACCGGCGCGTCGATGAACAGCAGATCCGGTCGTTCCGCTGTGAAAAAGGCGATCAGCGCATCGGTTTTTTCCACGCCGATGGTGCCCATCTGACATAGCGTCGCACCCTGCTTAAACGCCGCTTTGGCCTGATGCAGCACCTGCTCTGTGGTGTCACCGTCGGAGAGCATGGCGATTACCACATCTGCCTCGCGTACCGCCTCTGCCGGTGAATCAGCCAGCTGCAATCCGGCGCCCAGCAAATCCTCGCCGCGCGCGCGGGTACGGTTCCAGCCGTGTACGCGAAAGCCTTTTTTCAGCAGGTTGGCGGCAAATGCATGCCCCATTGCGCCTAATCCCAGAACCGCCACTTCAGGTTGTTTCATGCTGACTCCCATAAGTTTGTGTCTGCATCCGTCAATGCTGGATGCCTTATTACTGCAAAAGATGGATTCCAGCCTGGCGGTAAACAGAGAAAAAATCCAGCGTGAAACGGTGTACCCCGGCACCCCGAAGCCTTACCCTATGCGGCAATTGTTCCACCTGGTTCATTTATGCTTCTCTTTTCAGGCCTCTGATAATGAAAATACTCTCTCTGCGGCAGGCGACGCTGCTGATGTTGCCTGCCATTTTGCCGCTGCCGCTGCTGGCAGCAGACAATGACAATACCCTGGTCGTCACGGCCGCTCCGCCAGAAACGGGCCTTAACGAGCTTGATACCCCCGCCGCCCTGAGTGTGGTCAGCGGCGACGATATGCGTCAGGCTGCGCCGCGCGTTAACCTGTCGGAAAACCTCAGCACCGTGCCGGGTCTGCAGATCCAAAACCGCCAGAATTACGCCCAGGACCTGCAGTTGTCGATGCGTGGCTTTGGCTCCCGCTCAACCTACGGCGTACGCGGGCTGCGCATCTATGTGGATGGCATCCCGGCCACCATGCCGGACGGTCAGGCGCAGACCTCCAATATTGATATCGGCTCGATTGATCATGTCGAGGTGCTACGCGGCCCCTTTTCTGCGCTCTATGGCAACGCATCGGGCGGCGTGATCAATGTGACCACCCAGCAGGGTCAGCAGCCGGCCACGCTGGAAGCGGGCAGCTGGTACGGCAGTTACGGCAGCTGGCGCAACAGCGTTAAAGCCAGTGGCGCAACCGGTGACGGCACGCACGCCGGGGATGTGAACTACACCGTCTCCGCCTCACGCTTTACGACCCACGGTTATCGCGATCACAGTTCTGCGCAGAAAAACCTCGGCAACGCCCGGCTCGGCGTGCGCATCGATGATGTCAGTACCCTGACGCTGCTGTTTAACAGCGTGCACATTGACGCCCAGGATCCCGGCGGCTTAACCGAAGCGCAGTGGCGTGACAATCTGCGCCAGGTGGTCAGTAACGTTACGCTTTACAACACCCGTAAAACGGTCGATCAGACCCAGGGCGGCCTGCGTTATCAGCGCCAGATGAGTGAAAACGATGACCTCAGCGTAATGCTCTATGCAGGAGTGCGTGAAACCACGCAGTTCCAGTCCATTCCTGCCGCCGTTCAGCGTAATCCCTCTCATCCAGGAGGCGTGATCGACCTTACCCGCCACTATCAGGGCGTCGATACGCGCTGGACCCATCGCGACACGCTGCTGTCGATGCCGGTGGCGGTGACCGGCGGACTCGACTACGAAACCATGACCGAGCGCCGCAAGGGTTATGAAAACTACACCGTCAGCAGCGGCGTAACGCAGCTGGGCGAACAGGGCAATCTGCGCCGCAACGAGCGCAACCTGATGTGGACGCTCGATCCTTATGTGCAGACCAACTGGCAGCTCACCGATAAACTGTCGCTGGATGCAGGCGTGCGCTTCAGCACCGTTAACTTTGATTCCAATGACTTCTATATCCGGCCCGGTAACGGTGACGACAGCGGTGAGGCGCGGTATCACAAGTGGCTGCCCGCGGCGGCGCTGAAATATGCGTTTTACCCGAGCTGGAACGCGTGGATCTCCGCCGGACGCGGCTTTGAAACGCCGACCATTAATGAGCTCTCTTACCGCTCGGATGGCGCGACCGGCCTGAACCTGGGGCTGAAACCGGCCACCAGCGACACGCTGGAGATCGGCAGCAAAAAACGCATCGGCAATGGCCTGGTCAGCGCGGCGCTGTTCCAGACCGATACCCGCGATGAGATTGTGGCGGATACCAGCAGCGGCGGACGAACTACCTATAAAAATGCCGGTCAGACCCGCCGCCGCGGTCTGGAGTTAAGCCTGGATCAGCAGTTTGCCTGGGACTGGCGGCTGAAGATGGCCTATACACTGCTGGATGCGCGTTATCGCAGCAACGCCTGCGGCAGCGATAGCTGTGACGGCAACCGCATTCCGGGCATCGCGCGAAACATGGCGTACGCCGGACTCGGCTATCTGCCGGAACAGGGCTTTTACGCCGGCAGTGAAGTGCGTTATCTGAGCCAGATCGCCGCTGAAGATCAGAACAACGTGAATACCCCGTCTTACACCGTGGCGGCCGTAAACAGTGGCTATAAGTGGCTGGTGGAGAACTGGACGCTGGATCTGTTTGGCCGGGTCGATAACCTGTTTGACCGGCACTACGTGGGTTCAGTGATTGTGAATGAGAGCAATGGTCGCTACTTCGAGTCTGCGCCGGGCCGCAACTATAGCGTCGGTGTGACGCTGGGTTACGCCTTCCGTTAAAACTATCCGGGCCACCATTGCGGTGGTCCGGATCATACCGTCATACGCTTATCAGGCACGGGATTTTAGCTGCGCCACAATATCGTCACAGCTGCCGGATTCACCCAGGCGCGGGAATATCAATTTTACGCTGTTGTTGTGCGTATCCATGTTGAGATCGGTCATCGCATCGGTCGCCAGCGTGACGTTGTAACCTAATTCATACGCCTGACGTGCCGTCGACTCCACGCCGATGCTGGTCGCAATACCGCAGATCACGACCTGAGTAATGCCGCGCTTTTGCAGTTCCTCATGCAGCGCCGTGTTATGAAACGCGCCCCAGGTTTTCTTGGTGATGGTGAGATCATTCTGCTGCGGCGTCATCGCCGGAACCAGCGTGGCCCAGTCGTCAGTCAGATCGCCGTTGTGACGTGCCTGCTCGTTACGGCCAGGTGCCCCACCGGCCACGTTAACCAGCACCACCGGCAGGTCGTGCGCGCGAAATGCCTCAGCCAGATCGGCACAGCGTTCGATCACCGGCTGCGGCTCATGGACCAGAGGCAGCGCTACAATGCCATGTTGCAGGTCGATAACAATCAGCGCAGTTTTTGCATCAAGTGTGGTTACAGCCATGTTGGATCCTCAGGTTCAATAGTCAGTGAGTCGTTGCAGCAGAGGGAGAACGTCGGTCAGTTGTTGCTGCTCTGCCGGACTGAGCCGCGCATCCAGTGTCCTGACCAGCCAGTCATCGCGCATTGCACGACTCGACGTAATTACCGCCAGGCTCGATGCGGTGGGCAGATAGCGTGTTTTACGGCCATCATGGGGATCGGGCTCGCCCGTTATCAGTTCTGCCGCCACTAATCCGGCGACGGTCGTCCCCATTGACTGGGTGCGCACGCCCTCGGCGGCGGCCAGTTGCGTCACCGTCATCGCCCCGTCGCGCACCAGATGCCCCAGCACCGCCACCTGCGACCAGGTGAGTTCGCCAGGCGGTGCCGATTCGCGCAACCGGCGACCCAGCTTGCCCACCAGCATGCGCAGCGTGGCAGCAGATTCAGTCAGATCGCGCATTTCCCGTCTCCATCGATAAGCGAAAGTATAAAGATACGAAGGTAAACTGTGTAGTTTGCTCCGGTATCAATTTGTAACGTCCGGGCGCTGCAGATAGTGAATCAGGCTGTGAAAGCGCAGCGGCGTGCTGAGCGGGTTGCGGTAGCTGTGCGGCACGTCGGCGCTGAACTGAAACGCCTCGCCTTTTAGCAGACGCCGCCAGCGATCGTTGACCCCCAGCAACAGTTCGCCCTCAATAACCACCACCTGCTCCACGCAGCCCGCTTCATGTGGCGAGGAATGGCTCTGCGCGCCCGCGGCCAGCTCCACCGCCAGCAGATCAAATCGCAGTTGCGGATCGTAAGGCAGCACGGAGCGTACCGACATGTCAGCGTTGGGCTGACTGAATCCCGATATGGTGCCGGAAGGCAACGCGCTCCCGTCGATAAAAAAGGAAAAGGGAACGTTAAACCCGGTAGCAATCTTCCACAGCGTCGCCACCGTCGGACTGGATTCACCCCGCTCAATCTGCCCCAGCATCGCTTTACTGACGCCGGTTCGCTCCGCCGTCAGCGTCAGGCTCCAGCCATTGGCCTGGCGCAACTGTCTGAGCGCACCGCTCAGGTGTTGCTGAAAATCTGCCATTTTTTCTCCTGAGTTCTCGTCACCCTGGCAGGTGACGTTATGCCGATAGTGTAACACTTGTGCGTTATAGCGCACTATGCGAACATGTGCGCTATAACGCACACCTTAAATTGAGTCTGACCATGACGAGAGCCGAACCGTCCCGTTTTACCCTGCCGATGCTGGTCTCCGGCTTTGTTGCTGTGCTGGTGGGCTACAGCAGCAGCGGCGCGATTATTTATCAGATGTTTCAGGCGGCGGGCGCTTCACCGGCGCAGATTGGTGGCTGGCTGTCAGTGCTGGGTCTTGCGCAGGGGATTGTCTCGCTGGGTCTTTCACTGCGCTACCGCATGCCGGTGCTGGCCGCCTGGTCCACGCCCGGTGCCGCGCTGCTGGCGACCAGCTTTCACGGCGTTACGCTGAATGAGGCGGTGGGCGTGTTTGTTTTCGCAAATCTGCTGATCGTGGTGTGCGGCGTGACCGGCCTGTTTGCCCGGCTGATGAACCGTATTCCCGCCTCGCTGGCGGCGGCGATGCTGGCCGGTATTCTGTTGCGCTTCGGGCTGCAGACCTTTGCCGATTTGCAGAGCAACTTTGTGCTGTGTGGCAGCATGTGCCTCGCATGGCTGCTGGCCCGTCGCTGGCTGGCACGCTATGCCATTCTGGTGACGCTGATGGTAGGGATTGCCGTGGCACTGGCCCAGCATGCCATCCATTTTCCCCCGCAGGCGATGATGCTGGCACTGCCGGAGCCGGTAATGCCGCACTTTACCCTGACCACGCTGCTGGGGATCGGCGTGCCCTATTTCCTGGTGACCATGGCGTCGCAGAATGCCCCTGGCATCGCGACGTTACAGGCGCACGGCTACCGTCCGCCGGTCTCTTCTCTGATGAGCTGGACCGGTGTTACAGCGCTGCTGTTGTCGCCTTTTGGAGGCTTTTCGGTCTGCGTGGCGGCGATTACGGCGGCGATCTGCATGAGCGATGAAGTCGACGCTAATCCGCAGCAACGCTGGCGTGCCGCTGCGCTGGCCGGGGTCTTTTATCTGCTGGCGGGCGCGTCCGGTGCGCTGATTGCCGTGCTGTTCAGTGCGCTACCTGCGGTGCTGATTGAGGCGCTGGCGGGTCTGGCTCTGCTGGCTACCCTGGGCGGCAGCCTGCATCGCGCACTCGATGTGCCTGCCGAACGCGACAGTGCGCTAATCACGTTTCTGATCACCGCATCAGGCGTCTCTTTGCTGGGTATTGGCCCTGCCTTCTGGGGACTGATCGGTGGCGTTATCGCTCACCTGGTGCTGGTGCGTAAAACCGCCTGATTGCGTGATAGCTGCTGAAATATCGATTATTTTTCCGCCCGCCGGTGAAAAAAACACTGGATTTACCTCCTTTTCTGCCGTTTGATTTGTCATTGCCCCGCGTAAAATCAACCTAATCGTCGATAACACGCGATTTTCTGCCTCAGACAACGACCGATAAGGGCCCAACAGGTGGCAAAAACTTTTCTGCGCAGCGGTAATTTAGATGCAGTTCTGGCATTAGGTGAAAATGGCCAGCCGGTCTATGCCTCAGCATTGCAAATTCGTGAAACCCTGCGCCTGCGCCGTCAGAGCGCACTGGCAGATTGCCTGGCCATTCCTCAGGCCAATGAACGGGGCGACCGCCTCGACTGGTATGCCCCTTTCAGCGGCCGGGTGAAATCCTGGCTGGGCGCCAGCGATCATGAACGTCGGGTGGCACTGCAGCAGCTTACCGCCTGCCAGCAGGATATGCAGGATCTCAGTACGCGCGCGCGCGCGGCAGAGAACCCGTCGATGCGGCTGTTTGGTGCGCTGCTGAGCAAAACCCTGCAATTCCCCGATCAGCAGTATGTTTATCTGGTTGATGGCAAACCGGTCATTACCTTCTGGGGCTTTGTTGATGCCCAGGCACGCAGCCGTGACGATGCGCTGGCCTGCCTGCGCGACACGCTGGAAGAGAATCTGCCGGTGACGCTGGTTGAACCGCTGCCTGAGCTGCCTGCCGCACCTGTTGCCGTCGAGCCGGTCATCGTCGCTGAGCCTGAACCTGCACCTGAACCTGAAGAGGAGCCGCTGCCAGTCGCGGCAGCCGTTGCGCCTGAGCCGGTTGCACCTGTAGCGGCTCGCCGTCGTTTCCGCGTCTGGTATCTGTTACCGCCGGTGGCGATTGCTGCCGCCGTAACGGTGGCCGTGCTGCTGCATCGTCCTGAACCTGTCGCCACACCAGTGGCATCAACGAAGCCAGCCGCCGCCCCTGCGGTTGTTTCAGCGCCCGCCGCGGTTTCTACTCCTGCCTCTGCGGCGAGTCAGGCCCCGGCAGCGGCCACACCTGCCGCTACACCGGCAGCAACGACACCTGCGGAGACAGCAACAGCTGAGAAACAACCCGAGTCGCAGCCGCAAAAACCAGCCAGCGCTGGCACGACCGAAGCCGCACCAGCCGCTTCATCTGCTACCCTTGCCAGTGCAGTGACCCCGCCGGTTCCGGCTAAGCCTGATGATTTGATTGTCACGCCGGACGCCGTGCGCGAAGGTCAGGTACAGGTGATTGATGGCCGCTGGCGTGTGACTATCGACCAGATGCCGACGCCGACCGGTAAGCCGCCGGTGATGCGCTTCCAGTTTAAAAATGGCAAAGGCAGCGTGCAGGTTGCCCAGGGTAATACCACCTGTAAAGCTGATGTCAGCGCCGCCATGACCAGTGCCGGTAACCTGGTGATTGAGAGCCGCTACACGGCGAAGTGTCAGAACAGTTCGCGCTACCGTATGCCACTGCTGGTCTGCCATGCGAGTATGGGCGCCGCCGTGTGTGAAGCACAGTATGCTGAAGACCGGGTATTCCCGATGACGATTAAGCGTGAGAGTAAATAACGATGCTGGCTCCCCTGATCGATGACAAACAAAAAATTTCGCTGATTGAAAACAGCGGTGTGCAGTTTCTGGATTTTGGCCTGCAACTCTCAGCTACCCAGGCACGCCGTCAGTTTGTGCGCCAGACCGCTAACGGCCCGCTGCTGCGCCTGAACGTCGATGGCAACAGCGGTAAATTCATGCTCTACCCAGAAGATGGGGGCGCTGCTGAAGTGGTGCGACCGGAGTCGGATATCGCCCTGGCAGACTCACTCACACTGCTGTCAGCCTGCTGGCTGCCGCTGCCGATGCTGCGCTGCGCCAGCGGCCGTCGTTTTATCGGCGGCCCGGAAAACTGGGCGCGGATGCGTCTGGTGGCCCTGCCCGCGCCCGATGCGGCAGGCAATACCCATCGCGTTACCCTGGCCTTTGATACCCGCTGTGTAGCGGAACAGGATGGCGGCGAACAGCTCGGCCTTAGCGCTGCCGATGCGCAGAACGGCGTGACCTTTGCGCTGGCCTGGCACAACTACGAGCTGGGCGATTTTCTTGACCTGACCTGGGTTGACGGCTGGCTGCGAGAATCCTTTACCGACCGTGTTTCCGATCGCCGCGAACAGGCAATTAATCAGGCCCTGCGCGAGTTTGAGTATCAGGCGCACTACCTCAATCTGCTGGAACTGATGGGCGAGCAGCTCGACCTCAGTGAGATCCATATCCAGGCCGCCACGCTACAGACCCCGGCGGTCAACGTCGATATCATTCTGGATGTCGGCAATTCTCATACCTGCGGCATTCTGGTGGAAGATCACCCGGAAGAGAGCAACGGCCTGAAGCAGACCTATGAGCTGCAGCTGCGCGATCTCTCGCAGCCGCATCAGGTGTATAACGAGCTGTTTGACAGCCGTCTGGAGTTTGCTGAGGCGCGTTTCGGCAAAGCCAGCTTCTCGCTGGAGAGCGGTCGTGAGCAGGCCTTTATGTGGCCTTCCCTGACGCGCGTGGGACGCGAAGCAAGCCGTCTGGCGCTACAGCGTGTGGGTCT
Organism: Pantoea sp. B550; assembly: GCF_024158165.1. Lineage (NCBI taxonomy): Bacteria > Pseudomonadati > Pseudomonadota > Gammaproteobacteria > Enterobacterales > Erwiniaceae > Pantoea > Pantoea sp. B550. The sequence continues at coordinate 3,797,257 of NZ_JAMYXI010000003.1, read as the reverse complement.
GGAAGGCAGCACCGGCCTCTCCAGTCCACGTCGTTACCTGTGGGATGAAGCCCGCTATCAGCCAGGCTGGCGTTTTAACACCCCTGGCGATCAGGCTGAACCCCTGGCTTATGCCGCACCCTTTACCACCCTGCTCAACGACGAAGGCCAGCCGCTTTCCTCACTGGCACCCGACGATCGTCTGCCGGTCTTTTCACCGCACTATAGCCGCAGTTCGCTGATGACCTTTATGCTGTGTGAGCTGCTGGCACAGGCGCTGATGCAGATGAACAGTGCAGCACAGCGTCAGCGTATGCCGCAGAGCCACGCGCCGCGTCAGCTGCGCCATGTGATCCTGACGCTGCCGTCAGCGATGCCGAAGCCGGAGCGCGAAATTTTCCGCCGCCGGATGCAGGAAGCGCTGGCGCTGGTCTGGAAAGCCGAGGGCTGGCTGGCGGACGACGATGACCTGTCACCTTCTCTGCCGCGTCAGAACCCGAAACCGCTGCCGGATGTGCAGATGGAGTGGGATGAAGCGACCTGTGGTCAGATGGTCTGGCTGTTTAACGAAACCCAGGTCAACTTTGCTGGTCGCGCCGAAGACTTTTTCAGCAGCATGGCCCGTCCTGATCGCCCGCGCGAGGCCGACGAACTGCCAGGCAAAAGCCTGCGTATCGCCTCAATAGATATCGGCGGCGGCACCACCGACCTCGCCATCACCCAGTATCGTCTGGATGATGGTCAGGGCAACAACGTCAAAATCACGCCGCGTCTGCTGTTCCGCGAAGGCTTTAAAGTGGCGGGCGACGACATCCTGCTGGATGTGATTCAGCTATGGATTTTACCGGCGCTGCAGCAGCATCTGCAGAAAGCGGGCCTGACCCTGGCGGAACCGCTGATGAACAAGCTGTTTGGTCATGACAGCCGCATGGACGGTCAGGCGACACTGCGTCAGCAGGTTACCTTACAGCTGTTTATTCCACTGGCGCAGGCGGTGCTTGAGCGTTACGAAAACTGGGATCCGCTGGAGAGCCATGCGGAGATCAATGCGCTGTTTGGCGAGCTGGTCGAGCAGCCACCGGGCGAGGCGGTGCTGGCGTTTGTTAACGGCGAAATTCAGCGCGAACTGGGCGGTAACAGCCGCTTTGACCTGCTGCAGGTGCCTCTGGTGGTGAGCCTGTCGCTGCTGCATGGTGAGTTTATGCAGCACCGCATGGCGATTATTCCGGCGCTGCGCTCCATGTGTGAAGTGGTGTCGCTCTATCAGTGTGACGTGCTGCTGCTGACCGGTCGTCCGTCGCGCTTCCCGGGCATTCAGGCGCTGGTCCGTCATCTGCAACCGCTGCCGGGCAGCCGTATTCTGTCGCTGGAAGGCTATCACACCAGTGACTGGTATCCGTTTAACAAACATGGCCGCATCGACAACCCGAAATCTACTGCAGCAGTCGGCGCGATGCTCTGCCTGCTGGCGCTGGATCTGCGTCTCAGCAGCTTCTGGTTCCGCGCCGGGGATTTTGAACCCTATTCGACCATTCGCTACCTGGGTATGCTCGATGAAAATCAGGCGCTGACGGACGAGAACCTCTGCTACAGCGAAATTGACCTCGACGATCCTGGCTATGCGCTGGATAAAAAAAGCAGTTTCCGTATTCGCGGCAACGTCTGTCTCGGTTTCCGTCAGCTGGATAATGAACGCTGGCCCGCCTCGCCGCTTTACAGCCTGACGCTGAACGACGCCACGCTGGCGCGTAAAGTAGCCGGTGAGAGCGTGCTGCGTATTCGTCTGGCCGTCAAAGCCGGTCCCGACGCCGCCGGCCCGGAAAGTCTGGTGCTGAGCGATGCGCGCCTGGACGATGGCACCCGCGTGCCGCTGGAGCAGTTAAGTCTGAAGCTGAATACCCTGTCGGCGACCGGCAATGCCAATGCGCAATACTGGATTGACAGCGGGAGCGTGTGTAAACGATGAAAGCGTTAAAACCCCGTCAGCCACAAACGCTGGCAAAACGTCTTAGCCTGTTGCAGGACGCCCTGAATAACAGCCTGAACTGGATTGAGACCACACGTGAGCAGTCGCCGCGTCTGGCGCTGGAAGCCGAAACCCTGACGCTGCAACTGCGCCAGGCGCGCGTGCAGACTCAGGCGCTGGCGCAGCAGGTGGCGCGTCCGGTCACGCTGGCGCTGTTTGGCCAGTCGCAGGCAGGTAAAGCCTGGCTGCTGAACGAAATGGTGGCCGATGCACAGGGCCAGTTAGTCACCCGCATGGGTGATAAACAGCTGAGCTGGTTTCAGCATATCAATCCCGGCAACCTCGATTTTGCGACCGCCACTCGCTTCAGCCATCAGCGCGAACCGCTGTCAGGCGAATGGCCGGTTGAACTGACGCTGCTGAGCGAAGCGGAACTGGTGCGGCTGATGGTCGCCTGTGCCAGAACGTCCACGCCCGACACCGCGCAAATCGACAGCACCCTGCAGCGCCTGCAGCGTCATCGTCTCACCACGCCGCTGGCCGGTCTGGAAGGCGACGCGCTGGTCACACTCTGGTCCTGGTGCCGCCGTCGCCCGCACCACGATGCACGGCTGGATCGCCATTTCTGGCCACAGGCCGTTGAGCTGGCGCCCTTGCTCAGCGTTGACGACCGGGTGCAGCTCTTTTCACTGCTGTGGCCTGCTCAGCCAGCCCTGAATGAGATGCTGCGTACCCTGCTGCATCTGCGTCACCAGCTGCGTAACAGCAGCCGGGTACTCGCGCCGCTGAGCCTGCTGACCGATGCGTCACTGCTGCCTGCCGAGCAGCTGATTGTGCCCGCCAGTGAGCAGGATCAACAGCAGTCAGTAGAAGTCTGCCCGATGAACGGTAACCGCATCGGCAAGGCGCAGAACGTGCCGCTGGGGCTACTGGCGCTGCTGACGCTGGAGGTACTGGTCCCGCTGAGTTCCACACCGCGAACCGCGCTTTATGATGATGCCGATATGCTGGAGCTGCCCGCGCCGGGTCAGTCCAGTGATGCGGCAACGCAGGAAGATCGTCAGCGCCTGCAGCAGCAGGATCCGCTGCGAGCACTGCTGCTGGAACAGAAACGCGCCCTGCTGCCTGGCTTCTATGCTGCGCGGCAGGCGATTGATCTGTTGCTGGTCTGCACTGCCGCCAGCCAGCGTCAGGATGCTGACCTTGCCAGCGAAACGCTGCGTGAATGGCAGCGCCACCAGCCTGCCCAGGAATCTGCAGAGAAACCGCGTCTGATCTGGGCGATTACTCCTTTCGATGCCCGTCATCAGCAGGTCAATGTCGATGAAGCCGTTCAGCGTCAGATGGGACAGCCCGGTCAGCACTGGGGGTCGATGCTGGCACTGGATCGCGCAGGCGTCGATCGCATGGCGAGCTGGTTGCTGGACGAAATGCAGCCGGAAGCGCGCCGCGACATGTTGCTGGCTCAGCTGGCGCAGATCCAGCACACCGTGGTGGAGCGACGTCTGCTGCCCTGGACCGAAGCGGGGGCCAGCCCGGAGCAGGCGGCACGCAAACAGAATATCGCCGACACGCTGCTGAAGTGTTTGCAGCATCGCACCGGTCTGCATGGCGAGCTGCTCGAGCGCCTGCAGCCGCCGCGTGAAGCACTGCGCCAGCTCTGGCTCAATCAGTCGGCCCAGCCAGGCAGCAAACCGGCCACAATTCAGGCACCGGAAAATCAGTTTGGCATCGGGTTTGAATTTGATCTGTTCAGCGAAAGTCCGGCGGAAGCGCCGGTTCAGCCGCGTCAGAGTCTGCAGAGCGCTCAGCAGTATCCGCGTCAGGTGCTGCTACTGTGGCTGGATCATCTGCGCCAGTTGCCGGAAAATCGCAGCCTGCTGGCATTACTTAACGTCGACAAGGCGACGATGGAGTGGCTGGTTGAAGAGCTGATTACGGCCGGTTTCCGCACCGATATCGCGCAGAAACTGCAGCAGGCGTTGCATGAGCCGGATACGCAGAGCGTCAGCTATGAATCACGCGCCGATCGTCAGGTGACGCGGGCGATGACAGTGCTGGGGGATTTTGTGGCCTGGCTCGGCTTTTTACAGCGTCCTGAATCCGAACGTCCAGCCAGCCGGGTTAACCGGGGTCAGGCAATTTTCTCCCGTCCTCCGGCACCCAGCGTCAGCTTCAGTGCCGGTCAGCGCCTGACCAAACTCTCTGCTGCTCCGGCCAACCACACCGCCTACTATATTTACGACTGGCTGGTGGGGCTGAATCAGGTGATTATTGAAAACAATGGTTATACCGGCGGCGGCGACCTGCCGGTGGCGGCCCGTGAAGCGCTGATTGCTCTCCTTAAGCCCCTGCGCACTTAATCGATAATCAGGCGCAGTTCGCCCTCCAGCGACTGCGCCGCCTCTTCCAGCAGCGCCAGCACCGGCGCTAAATCCGCTTCATGCGCAGCATAGTGCTGCAGCCAGACCGTAGCAGGCAGCGCCATGCCGCCCGTCAGCCAGTCCCATAACGCATCCAGATTATGGCCGAAGCGCTGCGGGCAGCCGCTCTGCTCAGCAAACTGCTGATAAAAGGCCGCACGTGTGGTGAGCTGACGCAGGTCGAAGGTCAGGTTAAGCATAATCAGGGCACCTGTCTGAAGCTGCGGTAGTGGTCGGTGGAGAGGAACACCAGCCCGTCAGAGGAGTATACCAGGCGGTCGGCGTCGCGGTGACCGCAGCGATAATTCACATCCGCTTCATACCACTGACGGCCCGCACGCGCGGGCAGCCGCTTTTCACGGTTGGTAAAGCGATCGCCGCCGATAGCTCTGCCCGGCAGTACCTCGCACAGATTACCTGTGGCCGGATTCCAGCCACGCTTACGCGCATCACTTTTAGTGAGGTAGTAGTCCGGTAATTGCTGGTGCTGCAGCACCCAGCGCGCCACGGTATGGGCGTCAGTCAGGGTGGCGATATCTGCCTGAGAAGGGGCTGAAACAGTGTTCAGATAAGGTTTAAGGCCGTAGAAACAGGCCGCGAGGACAAGGAAAAGTCCAATCCAGAGTTTTTTTGACATGATGGCATCCGAGACAACAGGACGCAGATAATACCAGTTTTGTGCGCCGAGAAAAGCGCGGGCCAGACAAGCTGGCCCTGGCGAGGTTATGCGGCGTGCGATTCCCCGCTGTGACGACGCCATGCACCCGGCGCGACACCATACTGACGTTTGAAGCTGCGGTTAAAGGACTGCTGGGAGTCGAAACCTAACGAGATCGCCACATTGAGAATCGGTTCATCGGTGCTGGTCAGACGATCGGCTGATTTCTTCAGCTTCTTAACCCGGATGTATTCACCCAGTGGATAACCGGTGTGCTCTTTAAACATGCGCTGCAGGTGCCATTTGGAGTAGCCCGCGCGCTCTGAAACGGTATCCAGATCCAGACGTGCTTCGATGTTGTTATCAATCCAGTCGATTAAATCGTGAATAAAAGCATCACTCATCATTCCAGTCTCTCCTGTCGCCGTGGCGAAAAGTATTAGTATCAGTTGCAGTTACACTTAAGGGTGGCTGACTATGCCATTTAATGCAAGTTTTATTAGTACATTAAATGCCGCACTGTTTATAGGGTTTTAGCGCAACTGGTCAGGCTTTCATCGCTCTGCCCAAAACCGCACATAAAGTGTATCTGTTATTCTTGCAGTTGCCCGCGACGCAAGCCTACACTCCCTGCGATTAATTGCAATATTAAAAGTTGCAAATATTGGCCTGCAGGTCGTCTTTTATATCTATCGCGGAATAACAACAATGATTACGAACCGGGTTCGTCAGGGTTTAACCCTCTTAGGGATGGTACTGCTCATCACGCAACTGAGCGGCTGCGATAAAGGTGTGGCGCAAAACGCCCCGCCACCACCGCCTGAAGTGAGTGCCGCGTCGGTGCTGATCAAGCCGGTCAGCCAGTGGGACAATTTCAATGGCCGGGTTGAAGCGGTGCAGAGCGTACAGCTGCGGCCGCGCGTCTCGGGTTATATCGACGCCGTTAACTATCGTGAAGGCGATGAGGTCAGAAAAGGTCAGGTGCTGTTTACCATCGATGACCGCAGCTACCGCGCAGCGCTGGAGCAGGCCAAAGCGGAACTGGCGCGGGCGCGCAGTCAGGCCAGTCTGGCCCGCAGCGAATCAGGTCGCAGCGAGAAGCTGATCGGCACCCAGGCGATTTCCCGCGAGGCATGGGAACAGCGTCGCTCGGCCGCCAGTCAGGCGCAGGCTGATGTGCTGGCTGCTGAAGCTGCGGTCGATATGGCGCAGCTGAACCTCGACTTTACCCGCGTCACCGCACCGATTGATGGCCGCGCCAGCCGGGCGATGATCACCGCCGGTAACCTGGTGACCGCCGGCGACAGCGCCAGTGTGCTGACTACGCTGGTGTCGCAGCAGCAGATGTATGTCTATTTCGATGTCGATGAGAACACCTTCCTGAACTATCAGGCGATGGCGCGTCAGGGCCAGCAGCGCCATGCGCTGCCGGTTGAGATTGCGCTGGTCGGCGAACAGGGTTTCCCGCACCAGGGCAAAATTGATTTTCTGGATAACCAGCTGACCGCCAGTACCGGCACCATTCGTATGCGCGCCCTGCTCGACAATCAACAGCGGCTGTTTACGCCTGGCCTGTTTGCCCGCGTACGTCTGCCCGGCAGCGCACAGTTTGAGGCGGTGCTAATCGATGATAAAGCGGTATTGACCGACCAGGATCGCAAATATGTCTACGTGGTGGATGGTGAAGGTAAAGCACAGCGGCGCGATATTCAGCCCGGCGCAATGGCAGATGGCCTGCGTATCGTTAAATCGGGTCTGCAATCCGGTGACAAGGTGATCATCGCCGGTCTGCAAAAAGTCTTTATGCCCGGCATGCCGGTCACAGCTCAGCAGGTCGCCATGCGTGCGGCAACCGCTCAATAATTCGAGGCCGCTATGGACTTTTCCCGCTTTTTTATCGACCGGCCTATTTTTGCTGCGGTGCTGTCGATCCTGATTTTTGTCACCGGCATGATTGCCATTCCGCTGCTGCCAATCAGTGAGTACCCCGACGTCGTGCCACCCAGCGTGCAGGTGCGCGCCGAGTATCCTGGCGCTAACCCGAAAGTGATCGCGGATTCCGTGGCAACGCCGCTGGAAGAGGCGATCAACGGCGTCGAAAACATGATGTACATGAAGTCAGTGGCCGGTTCGGACGGCGTGCTGGTGACAACCGTTACTTTCCGTCCGGGCACCGATCCCGATCAGGCACAGGTACAGGTGCAGAACCGCGTGGCACAGGCGGAAGCCCGTCTGCCGGAAGATGTGCGTCGGCTGGGCGTGACAACCCAGAAGATGTCGCCGACGCTGACGCTGGTCGTGCACATGTTTTCACCGAACAATACCTACGATTCGCTCTACCTGCGTAACTACGCCACGCTCAAGGTCAAAGATGAGCTGGCGCGCCTGCCGGGTGTCGGTCAGATCCAGATTTTTGGCGCAGGCGAATATGCGATGCGCGTCTGGCTTGATCCCAGTAAAGTTGCGGCGCGTGGCCTGACGGCCGCTGACGTAGTGACGGCGATGCAGGAGCAGAACGTGCAGGTCTCTGCCGGTCAGCTGGGCGCGGAGCCTCTGAAAAAGCAGAGTGACTTCCTGCTGTCGATCAACACCCAGGGACGACTGGAGAGCGAGCAGCAGTTTGGCGATATTATCCTGAAAACCTCAGAAGATGGTTCGCTGGTGCGGCTGCGCGATGTGGCGCGGATTGAGATGGGATCAGGCAGCTATGCCCTGCGCTCGCAGCTCAATAACAAAGATGCGGTCGGTATCGGCATCTTCCAGGCTCCGGGCGCTAACGCTATCGATCTCTCCAATGCGGTTCGCGCCAAAATGGATGAGCTGGCAACCCGCTTCCCCAACGATGTCAAATGGGCTGCACCTTACGATCCAACGGTGTTTGTCCGCGACTCGATTAAAGCGGTAGTGCAGACCCTGCTGGAAGCGGTAATCCTGGTGGTACTGGTGGTGATTCTGTTCCTGCAGACCTGGCGCGCCTCGATTATTCCGCTGCTGGCGGTGCCGGTTTCGGTGGTCGGTACCTTTAGCGTGCTCTATCTGCTCGGCTTTTCGCTGAACACCCTGAGCCTGTTCGGGCTGGTACTGGCGATCGGTATCGTGGTGGATGACGCCATTGTGGTGGTGGAGAACGTCGAACGTAACATTGAGATGGGACTGTCTCCGCGCGCCGCCGCCCATCAGGCAATGCGCGAGGTCTCCGGGCCGATCATCGCCATCGCGCTGGTGCTGTGCGCGGTGTTTGTGCCGATGGCGTTTCTCTCTGGCGTGACCGGGCAGTTTTATAAGCAGTTCGCCACCACTATCGCGATCTCCACGGTGATCTCGGCGATTAACTCGCTGACGCTCTCGCCCGCGCTGGCGGCGATGCTGCTGAAAGGACATGATGCGCCGAAAGATCGGCTGACGCGAATCATTGATGCCCTGTTCGGCTGGCTGTTCCGTCCGTTTAACCGCTTCTTCCAGCGTAGTGCGCACGGTTATGAATCGCTGGTTGGCCGCACGCTGCGTCGCCGTGGCGCGGTATTTGGCGTCTATATCCTGTTGCTGGCCGGTGCTGGTTTTATGTTCCACACCGTGCCGGGTGGCTTTATCCCAACCCAGGATAAGCTCTATCTGATTGGCGGCGTGAAGATGCCGGAAGGCTCCTCACTGGCCCGCACCGATGAAGTGATTCGTAAGATGAGCGAAATCGGTATGCAGACCGAAGGCGTCGCCTATGCGGTGGCCTTCCCCGGCCTGAATGCGCTGCAGTTCACCAACACCCCGAACAGCGGCACGGTGTTCTTTGGTCTGAAGCCGTTTAATGAGCGCAAACATACGGCGGCAGAGATTAACGCGGAGATTAATGCAAAAATCGCGCAGATCCAGCAGGGCTTTGGCTTCTCGATTATGCCGCCGCCGATTCTGGGACTGGGTCAGGGCTCTGGCTATTCGCTCTATGTGCAGGACCGTGCCGGTCTGGGCTATGGCGCGTTGCAAACGGCAATTAATACGCTGTCGGGCAGCATCATGCAGACGCCAGGGATGCACTTCCCTATCTCCTCCTATCAGGCCAATGTTCCACAGCTTGATGTGCAGGTTGACCGGGATAAAGCCAAAGCTCAGGGCGTGTCGCTGACCGCACTGTTCAGCACGCTGCAGACCTATCTCGGCTCGTCATACGTGAATGACTTTAACCGCTTTGGGCGCACCTGGCGCGTCATGGCGCAGGCGGATGGGGAGTTCCGCGACAGCGTCGAAGGTATTGTGAACCTGCGTACCCGCAACGACCGCGGTGAGATGGTGCCGATTGGCAGCATGGTTAACATCACCACCACCTACGGCCCCGATCCGGTGATCCGCTATAACGGCTATCCTGCGGCGGATTTAATTGGCGATGCCGATCCACGCGTGCTCTCTTCGGCGCAGGCGATGAGTCAGCTGGAAGCGATGTCCGGCCAGCTGTTGCCGAACGGCATGAACATCGAGTGGACCGACCTGAGTTATCAGCAGTCAACCCAGGGTAATACCGCGCTGATTGTCTTCCCGATGGCCGTCCTGCTGGCGTTCCTGGTGCTGGCGGCGCTGTATGAGAGCTGGACGCTGCCGCTGGCAGTGATCCTGATTGTGCCGATGACGATGCTCTCTGCGCTGTTTGGCGTCTGGCTGACCGGCGGTGACAACAACGTCTTCGTGCAGGTCGGACTGGTGGTGCTGATGGGCCTCGCCTGTAAGAACGCGATTCTTATCGTGGAGTTTGCGCGTGAGCTGGAGATTCAGGGCAAAGGGATTATCGAAGCGGCGCTGGAAGCGTGTCGCCTGCGTCTGCGTCCGATTGTGATGACCTCAATCGCCTTTATCGCCGGTACCATCCCGCTGATTCTGGGTGAAGGTGCGGGTGCAGAAGTGCGCGGCGTGACCGGGATTACCGTCTTCTCTGGCATGCTCGGCGTGACACTCTTCGGTCTGTTCCTGACGCCGGTGTTCTACGTCGCCCTGCGCAAGCTGGTGACGCGCCGGTCAGGTGATGCCGAAACCGTGACGGCGTAAACACTCAACATTAAAAGGGGCGATCGGATGATCGCCCCTTTTTTTGTCTGTGACTGGCAACATGTTGATTAGCGCCGCTTCAATCTTTCATTCAGCGTTTCAATGATAAACGCATTCAGCGAGGTTTCATTTTGCGCGGCAGCCTGAGACAGGCGCTCTCCCATCGATTCAGGATAGCGCAGCGTAAAGGTCTTAATTTTTTCCTGCTCAGCATAGGGATTAATGCCGGAGGCTGCACAATCTTCCAGGTATTCGCGCAGCGAAATCTCGCCCTCTTTGTACAGCCCCTGTACGCTGTCAGAGACAAAATCACAGTAGCCTGACAGGCCAGTAAAACGCCCACGGAACATGTGGAGTTCAGGAACATAGGTGATCACGGCGGGTTGCCCGGCGACGGTGATTGATGAATTTGAACGATTATTCATAAGGATCGACTCCAATACTTTCCAGCCATTCACGCAGATTAATAACAGCCCCTCTGTCGGTGTCTGGCGAAGGATGCGGCCGGTGAAAACGCGCTATTCTTCCTCTGAGAAGAAAACGCACCCGTGAACCACTGCCTTCTTTAATCTCACCACCCAGAGCCCTGATAATGACTCAACTGCCTGCCATTTCAGTCCGGACGGCGGCGGCATTTGAAAAACCTGCTCCAACGTTTCACGCTGTTTTTTCCGTAAGTCCCTGACAACGGTGTTCATCCTGACCTTCGCGACTTCACCCAGTGAAGTCATTTTATTACGATACGGTAAGAGGTCAAGATGGAATTTACGGAGAGAAGGCCTGTGTTGCAGGTTTGGGAAAGAAGTGGCTCAGAAATGGACGTTCAGCAGGCATAAAAAAAGCCGCTAATCAGCGGCCTTTTTTGCAGAGTTCTTCACTCTCTTCGGGTTCAGGTTCCGGCACGGCGGTGCAGTTGCTGGTATCGCGTTTCTTCAGTTCGTTCAGTGCGTCTGCCACGGTGCGTTTTGCCAGCACATCCAGCGACGCCTGCTCGGCTTCATCGGCTATCGACTTAAAGTACCAGCAGAGGTTGGCACTGACCAGACAGCGCGGCGCGACGTCAGGGCGCGCAGCCCAGATTTTTTTGTCTTCAATCACTGAGACATAGATATCCCGCAGGGTGATTTCCGCCGCAGGACGGCCCAGATGAATCGAACCGGTTCGGCCCAGCGTAGAGACGATAATGCCGTCACGGGTCAGCGGGACCATTAATTTTCGAATGAAACTGGGATTCGCTTCAAGCCCGTAGGCCAGAATCGCGCTGGTAGAGCGTTTACCCATTTGCTCCGCCATAGCTACGCTCAGAACCATTTGCAAAGCTGTCGGGAAGCGGTAATCAAGCATTTCTTTATCCTGAGTTGCGGTGCATCTTATTGTTTTATTGCCGCATAAGTGAACAATCAATGAGCAATAAATATAACAAACACTGTTGCTTTTTTGAAGCAAGCCCACGGTGACAAGGCACGTATTCACCAAAGGCTGAGGCCTGATAGCACAAGGTGCTTACCCTGTTCTTTGTCCTTATTCTGCTGAACACGGAGAACAGTGCGATCATGCGGTGGTGACCGACGCCGCCGGTAATCGCTGCTTTAGCGCCATAACCAGCACCACGTTAAAGATTGCTAAAGCGCAAAGCAACCACAGCGTCGCCGATGCACCCATCTTTTCAAACACATATCCACCCATCAGCGGTGTCAGTGCCTGTCCCATTAATGCCGGGCGGGCCATTTTACCCACTACAATCGCGTAAGACTCTGGTTTGACCATCGCCAGCGGTAAAGTTCCGCGCACGATGGCGCGTAAGCCATTTCCTGCGCCATACAGCACCATGCTCAGCAGCGCCATCTGCGGAAAAAGTGCCAGTAATAGCAGGCCCAGCGCCACCAGCCCGACAGAAAAAAAGGTAGTGCGGATCGGATGACTGCGTTTAAAGGCGATATCGACGAGTCGGGATCCCACCTGGCACGGGCCAAGTACGGCGCTGATCGCCAGCGCCGACGTCAGCGTATGGCCACTCGCCTGCAACAGCGCGATAAGCTGCACAGAAATCGCCGTCATGATCACAGACGCGAGAGTAAAAATGGCGCACAGCAGCCAGAACAGCGCAGGTTCAATCTCCGGCATGGCAGACTGTTTAACCGCCCTTTTTGCAGGCGGCTTAGCATGGCTCGCCGGTAAGGCAAACAGATAGGCAGGCAGCACGCAGATCACCATCATTGCCGCAATAATCAGTGACGCATCCCGCCAGCCAAATCCATGAATCAGTAACGCTGTGCCGGGCCAGACGAGCGTGGTACAGAAGCCTGAAATCAGCGTAATACCGGTGATCGCTGAACGTGCCTGACCGCCATAGCAGGTGCCGAGTGTGGCAAACAGGGCATCATAAAGGCCCATCGCCATACCGATGCCGATGATCACCCAGGCAAACAGAAACAGCGGCAGCGAGTCGCTGACCGCCATTATCACCAGCCCCACCGCCATTACCAGACCGCTTAACGCCAGTAACAGACGACCGCCGGTATGGGCGATAATCCTGCCAGCCAGCGGTGACAGCAGGCCTGACACCAGTATTCCCGTCGAGAGCGCGCCGTAGATCCACTGCTGTGACCAGCCTGTCTCAGCCGCAATCGGATTCGCCATCACCGCCATCAGGTAGAATGACCCGCCCCATGACAGGATCTGCACCAGGCCCAGGGTGAAAATGGCGGCGATACCGGGTTTGTTGTTCTGATTCACAGGCAATCTCTTGGTTAGCAGGCGAACCGTTTTTATAACATGTTCCGCGATAAGCCAAAATGCGTGATGCCCTTTTGACTGGATAGCTACGCAGGCTGCACGGTTTTGAGTAAAACACTTTCAGTATGTTGTAACTATATGGTGCTTGCATCCTCGCCAGGCTTCTGCCACATTGTGAACGTTGTAACTATGGAGGCACGACATGACGCGCTACGACTTAGTGGCTGATATGCATCAGTGTGTAAACGACCTGGAACTGGCGCTGGGCGAGTTGCGTCAGCAGATTGAGGCGCAGCCTTTGCTGATCGCCCGCATCTTCAGCCTGCCGCCGGTGGTGAAAGGCCGTGAACATGAAGCGATAACTCAGATTGCCGTTGAACAGCATCTCGGTGAGAGCGCGTTGAAGATGGCACTTGATCATTATTGCCGCCTGTTTATGCAGCATCAGTCCGAACAGCTCAGCACCAAGGCTGCCGTTCGCTTACCCGGCGCGCTCTGTATTGAATGCGATGCGCAGCGGGAAGCGGAGATCGGCTCGCTGGTCGACCTCATCAACCAGTTGAAAGCCCGGCTGGAGCAACTGATCACGGTAGACTCGGGCCTGCCGAGCGAAGCGCGTTTTGAGTTCGTCCACCAGCACCTGCGCGGCCTGATTACCCTGAATGCCTATCGCACGATCACCCTGCTCAGCGCCCCTGACAGCCTGCGTTTCGGCTGGGCCAACAAGCACATTATCAAGAATCTTAAGCGTGAAGAGGTGATCGCCCAGCTGGAAAAAAGCCTGAAGTCGGGACGCGCGAAGGCACCCTGGTCACGCGAACAGTGGGCGGAAAAAGTGCAGGAGGAGCTGGCAAGCGTGCGTGCCCTGCCCGCCTCGGCACGGCTGAAAATCAAGCGCCCGGTGAAAGTCCAGCCGGTGGCACGCGTCTGGCGCGCGGATGAACAAAAACAGACCCAGCTGGCCTGCCCTTCACCGATCCTGGTGATCTGTCGCGATCGCAGTCAGGTTCCGGTATTGGGCGAGCTGCTTAATTACGACGCCGATAACATTACGCATCGTCATAAGCCCGCCGCTGAACCGCTTAATCTGCTGATACCCCGACTGCATCTGTGGGTCGATTGCCCGATATAAAAAAAAGGCCAGCATTCGCTGGCCTCTTCTTCATCGCTGACCTTACGACTTCATGCTGCCGACCATCTCTTCCGGACGAACCCAGGCATCAAACTCCTCTTCGGTCAGATACCCCAGCTTCAGCGCCGAACCCTTCAGCGTCAGCCCCTCTTTATGCGCCTTCTTGGCAATTTCAGCCGCTTTGTCATAGCCGATGTGGGTGTTCAGCGCGGTCACCAGCATCAGTGATTCGTTGAGCAGTTGATCGATGCGCTCACGCACCGGCTCAATGCCGACGGCACAGTGATGGTTAAAGCTGTCCATGCCATCCGCCAGCAGGCGAATCGATTGCAGGAAGTTATGGATCACCATCGGACGGAAAACGTTAAGCTCAAAGTTACCCGACGCGCCGCCCATGTTGATCGCCACGTCGTTTCCCATCACCTGACAGCAAAGCATGGTCATCGCTTCACACTGCGTTGGGTTAACTTTGCCCGGCATGATTGAGCTGCCAGGTTCGTTTTCCGGAATGGCGATTTCGCCAATGCCGCAGCGCGGGCCGGAAGAGAGCCAGCGTACGTCATTGGCAATTTTCATCAGCGAGGCGGCAAGCCCTTTTAGCGCGCCATGCGCATGCACCAGCGCATCACAGGTTGCCAGTGCCTCAAACTTGTTGGGTGCGGTGACAAATGGCTGCTGCGTCAGATCGGCCAGCGCCTTCGCCACGCGCACTGCATACTCCGGATGGGTGTTCAGACCGGTGCCTACGGCGGTTCCGCCCAGCGCCAGCTCCGCCACGTGCGGAATGCTCTGTTCGATATGCTTCAGGTTGTGCTCCAGCATCGCTACCCATCCGGAAATCTCCTGGCCCAGCGTCAGCGGCGTCGCATCCTGCAGGTGAGTACGACCAATCTTAACGATGTCTTTAAAGGCGTCAGACTTCTGGCTCAGCGTCTTTTTCAGTACCTGAATCTGAGGTATTAACTGTTCGCGCAGGGCGATCACGGCGGCAACATGCATCGCCGTCGGGAAGACGTCGTTGGAGCTCTGGCTCTTGTTCACATCGTCGTTAGGATGGACCAGGCGCGACATCCCGCGCTCCCCGCCGAGGATTTCACTCGCGCGGTTTGCCAGCACCTCATTCATGTTCATATTGGTCTGGGTGCCGGAACCGGTCTGCCAGATCGCCAGCGGGAACTCGTCCGCATGCTTATCCGCCAGCACTTCATCCGCCGCGCTGACAATCGCATCCGCGCGGTCAGCAGGCAGTAGCCCCAGATCGCGGTTTACGCTGGCCGCGGCGCGCTTGGTCAGTGCCAGCGCATGCACCAGCGCGGTCGGCATTTTTTCGGTTGAGATACGGAAGTGTTCCAGTGAGCGCTGCGTCTGCGCGCCCCACAGTTTGTCTGCCGGTACATCGATGGGGCCCATTGAATCTTTCTCAATGCGATTGGCTGCCATGAATACGTCTCCTTCACCTGTTTTTTAAAAGAATGATCGCCCGTTCTGTCATCGCAATCGATAACCCGGCGGTCAGGATACTGATATACAATAATTTAACATTATCAGAGCTTAGCGTCCTTTTGCGCTGGATATGTATTTTTACCGGTAGTTTCTGTTTTAATAGCCGCAATAATTTCCCGTGATAAAGGGTTACATAATGCAAAAAATGAATAACTCGCTGCAAAATTACGCATGGGGCAGCAAAACAGCGTTGACTGAGCTGTATGGGATTGCCAATCCCGAGGGCCTGCCGATGGCAGAGCTGTGGATGGGCGCACATCCGAAAAGTCCCTCTATCGTGATGGATCAGGGCAGCGAGCGTTCGTTACGTGACGTGATTGATGCGGCGCCCGCCGCGATGCTGGGCGACGCGGTGGCACAGCGCTTTGGTGAATTGCCGTTCCTGTTTAAAGTGCTGTGTGCCGATCAGCCGCTGTCGATTCAGGTCCATCCCAGCAAACGTGCGGCCGAAGTGGGCTTTACCCGTGAGAATGCGGCGGGGATTCCCCTGACGGCCGCCGAGCGCAACTATAAAGATGCAAACCACAAGCCGGAGCTGGTCTATGCGCTGACGCCGTTTCAGGCAATGAATGGCTTTCGCACGCTGACGCAGATGGTCTCACTGCTCGAGCCGGTTGCAGGTGCACATCCTCAGATTGCCCATTTTCTGCAACATCCCGATCGGGAGACGCTTGCTGCGCTGTTCTCGACCCTGCTGTCACTGGAGGGTGAGGCGAAATCGCTGGCGCTGGGCGTGCTGAAATCCGCACTTGATGCGCAGCAGGGCGAGCCGTGGGAAACCATCCGCATGATTGCGGCTGAATATCCTGACGACAGCGGCCTGTTTTCACCGCTGCTGCTGAATGTCATCACCCTGCAGCCCGGCGAGGCAATGTTCCTCTACGCTGAAACCCCGCACGCGTATCTGAAAGGCGTAGCGCTGGAGGTGATGGCCAACTCTGATAACGTATTACGAGCCGGTTTAACCCTGAAATATATCGATATCGACGAGCTGATGGCCAACCTGAAGTTTGAGGAGAAGCCTGCCAGCTCGCTGCTGACGGAGCCAGAGCAACAGGGCAACATGCTGCGCTTCCCGATTCCGGTGGAAGATTTTGCCTTTGCCATCCATAGCCTGAATGCAGAACCGCAATCGCTGGCGCAGCAGAGCGCTGCCCTGCTGTTCTGCATCGAAGGCCAGGCGGTCATCGCCAAAGGCGATCAGCAACTGACGCTAAAACCGGGTGAATCCTGCTTCATTGCCGCCAGCGAATCGCCAGTAACGGTCGCCGGTACGGGCCGACTGGCGCGGGTATTTAACGACTTAGGGCAGCGCGGCTGACGGAATCTCTGTTAACTGCTATTATTTCAACCTATTAGCTTTTAAACGCCTGCGGGCGTTTTTCTTCGGTCGCTGGGGTAAACCTGCGGCATAAGCGGACTCAAGGATAAGGACGAATCAGCAATGAAAAAGACCAATGTTGCCGTAGGTGTCATCATCGCACTGGGCGTAGTCTGGACTGGCGCGGCGTGGTTCACCGGCAAGCAAATTGAAAGTCACAGGGATGAGCTGGTGCAGAACGCCAATGCACAGCTGAACGCTTATGCCCCTAACAGTCGACTGAAGATCAGCTATCAGGACTATCAGCGCGGCGTGTTCAGCAGCAAGGTGAATCTGGTGGTTCAGGCCAATTCGCAGACGGAAGATAATCCGCTGCTTAAGCCGGGTCAGAGCATCATCCTGAATGAAACCATCGATCATGGCCCTTTCCCGTTTGCGCAGCTCAGGCATTTCAATCTGATCCCGAGCATGGCATCTGTTCATACCGAGCTGGCTAACACCGATGCGGTGAAGAAGCTGTTTGAGCTGACCGGCAATAAATCGCTGATTAACGCAGACACCCGCATCGGCTACAGCGGTGCTACCGATACCGCACTGCGTGTCCTGCCGGTTGATTATCAGAATGCGCAAACCGGTGAACGTTTTGCCACCAATGGCGGCACTTTCAACATCAGCGCCGATAATAAAGGCGATAAAGTGTCGCTGGACAGCGATGTGGATAGCCTCGCGCTGACCAGTAAAAATGAGATGGGCCAGCCGGTACTGTTCACTGTCAATGGTCTGAAGCTGAGCGGTAACACGCACCTCAGCCCCGAAGGCGTACGCATCGGCGATCAGTCGGTCGGTATTGAGAAGGTAAATGCCAGCATCAATGGTCAGGACGCCCTGACGCTGCACAAAATGAAAGGCACCTCCTCTTTCGACAACAGCGCCGGTAAAATTGGCGGCAATATCGACTACAAGGTTGAAAGCGTTCAGCTGCAGAAGCAGGACTTTGGTCAGGCAGCGCTGAAAATGAAGCTGTCACAGTTTGATGCGCAGGCGGTCAAAGCGTTCTCCGATCGTTATAACCAACAGATGCAGGAACTGCTGACCCAGCCTGGCGTTGCAGAAGATCCTATCCGCTATCAGGCAGGCATACATCAGATTCTGATGGCCAATCTGCCGATGCTGCTGAAAGGCTCGCCATCCATCAGCATCGCTCCGCTGAGCTGGAAGAATGACAAAGGTGAAAGCACCTTTAATCTGACGGCCAGCTTCAATGACCCTTCTGCTGTTACCGGTGAAGCCCAGACTCTGAGCGCTATGGTTGATCGGGTACTGAAAAGTCTGGACAGCAAGCTGGTCATCAATATGCCGATGGCAACCGAAACCATGCATAAAGTGGGTCTGGCTGAAGGTTATCAGGCCGACGACGCGCAGAAGCTGGCGGATCAGCAGGTTAAAGGTCTGGCGGCGATGGGTCAGATGTTCCGCCTGACTCAACAGCAGGATAACAACATCGTGACCAGCCTGCAGTACACCAACGGTCAGGTGAACATGAACGGCGACAAGATGACGCTGGAACAGTTTCTGTCCCGTTATATGCTGGGTATGCCGACCAGCGAAGGCATGCCGCAGTAAGCGCTGTCTTCCACCAAAGGCGACCTCCGGGTCGCTTTTTTTATGCCTGACCGCTGCGGAAGTGAGTTTGCCCGCCAGTTATGGGTAATTAAGCAGCATCCGGCGCGGCTGTTGCGCAAATAGCTGGCGCTGTTGCGCAAGATATTTTTATAATGCTCTGCACTTCACCGACAACTCAGCGAGTGCGCCATGATCGATTCTAAAATTCCTCTGACTGATATTCACCGCCACCTTGATGGCAACATTCGTGCACAAACCATTCTTGATTTAGGCCGCCAGTTTAATCTCGCCCTGCCCGCATCAACCCTGGAGACGCTGCGTCCGCATGTGCAGGTTGGCCAGAATGAACCTGATCTGGTGAGCTTCCTGCAGAAACTCGACTGGGGCGTGAAAGTGCTGGGCGATCTGGATGCCTGCCGCCGCATTGCGCAGGAAAATGTCGAAGATGCCGCGCGCGCGGGCATTCATTATGCTGAACTGCGTTTTTCGCCCGGTTATATGGCGATGACCCACAATCTGCCAATTGCCGGTGTGGTGGAAGCGGTCATTGACGGCGTGCGCGCAGGCCGTCAGCAGCACGATATCGACGTGCGTCTGATTGGGATTATGAGCCGGACCTTTGGCGAAGATGCCTGCCTCAGCGAGCTGGAAGGTCTGCTTGCCCACCGCGATCATATCACTGCGGTCGATCTTGCGGGTGATGAGCTGGGCTTCCCGGGCAGCGAGTTCCTGAGTCACTTTACCCAGGCGCGCGATGCCGGTTTCCGCGTTACCGTGCATGCGGGCGAAGCAGCTGGTCCGGAGAGCATCTGGCAGGCAATTCGTGAGCTGGGCGCAGAACGTATCGGTCACGGCGTGAAAGCGATTGAAGATCGCGCGCTGATGGATTTCCTGGCGGAGCACCATATTGGTATTGAGTCCTGCCTGACCTCCAACATCCAGACCAGCACCGTGCCTTCACTGGCGCAGCATCCGCTGAAGACCTTCCTTGAGCATGGCATTCTGGCGACCATCAATACCGATGATCCCGCGGTTCAGGGCATTGAACTGGCGCATGAATATCATCATGCCGCACCGGCTGCCGGTCTGAGCGCGGCACAGATCCGTCAGGCGCAGGAGAATGGTCTGACGATTGCCTTCCTCAGCGACGCTGAGAAAGCGGCTATTCGCGCTCGCGTGCAGTAATCCTGAAGCGTAGCGACAAAAAACGGGCCGGATAACCGGCCCGTTTTTATGGTAACGAGGTATAGATCTTTTCGCTGTGGGACCGAGCCTGCGCAGAGACTACGGTCAGATCGGAAAGACGCAAAAGCCGTCATCCGTGACACGCTCGGCCCACGCAATTACGCACCTCATCCCTGAGGTGCGCCCGTACCGGGCCAACGCGTTGCGTTGTTCAAAAACGCCTGGCGTTTTTGTCCATAGCGTGGGACGCTTTCCTCTTCTGACCGTAGTCCCTGCGCGCTAAACAGATTTATTGCTGTCTGATTCACGCTACGGGCTTGTTAGCAATCTGACAGGCTGGTACCCAGCCCGTATTGCACCTACAGATTAAACGCGCTTCAGCGACAGCGTCTGGCGTTTCTCGGCGGATTGCAGACCCAGCTCGATCAGCTCCATCACCTGAATCGCCTCTTCCGCCGTCACCGGATTATTACCGCGTCCGGCAATCGCATCGCGGATGCCTGCATAGTAAGCAGGATAGTTGCCCGGCTGGGTCAGCTGGGTCGTTTCGGTCAGGGAATCTCCGTCAACCAGCGTCAGAGTACCATCACGCATGTCATAGCCCCAGTCTGCCTGCGGCGGGAAATCACCTGACTTCAGGCGATCTTCCTGCGGATCCAGACCATATTTGACGTAACTGCCGCGCGTGCCGTGGACGGTATAACGCGCAGATTCCGCTGCCACCAGCATGCTGGCGTGCAGCACGACGCGGCGCTGCGGATAGGTCAGCGTGGCGTGGAAGTAGTCGGTGGTCTGCGCACCCGGACGCATTTCGGCCAGATCGACATTGATGGCGACCGGCGGGCCAAACAGCTGCAGCGCCTGGTCCAGCAGATGCGGTCCCAGGTCATACCAGATTCCGCTGCCTGCGCCCTTCATTTCACGCCAGCGATTACGCACTTCCAGACGGAAACGGTCAAAATGCGATTCGAAGTAGCGCACGTCACCCAATGAACCTGCTTCAAGCAGGGATTTCAGCGTCAGAAAGTCACTGTCCCAGCGTCGGTTGTGGAACACCGACAGCAGCAGCCCTTTGGCTTTCGCCAGCGCATCCAGCTCACGTGCCTGTGACAACGTCACGGTAAACGGCTTATCGACCACCACATGTTTACCGGCGTTCAGCGCCGCTTTAGCCAGCGGGAAGTGAGTATCATTAGGGGTAGGAATAACAATCAATTGCAGAGTCGGGTCGTCCAGCAGCGCCTGAGGATCGGCCACCACCTTCACGGCGGGCCAGTCGGCGTGAACTTTGCTGGCGTCGCTACTGGAAATGGCGGCCAGTTCGACGTCCGGCGTTCCCGCAATCAGCGGGGCATGAAACGTTTTACTGGCAAAGCCGTAGCCGATCAGACCAACACGTAATTTATCGCTCATTTGGATTCCTCTCAGAGCCTGTATGGCAGGCTCTTAGTTGATAACCTGATTGATTTAAGACTATTAACCAGGTGAGGACAAGGCGGAATCCCCCGAAAAAACTAGGAGATAGCACTTCGCGCCAGGGGCCAGGCCGTCTGCGCCGCCAGGCTGTCGTGCGCATCCTGATTGCGACGGCGGAAGTCGCTGGGACTGACACCAACACGCTTGCGGAATACCCGTGAGAAGTAGAGCTGGTCATCGTAACCCACTTCACGCCCTACCGAGGCGATAGGTTCCTGGGTAGTCTGCAGCAGCAGTTTAGCGCGGATAACGCGCTGATCTTCACGCCAGCGTAGCAGATTCACACCCATCTGCTCGCGGAACAGGTGCGCCAGCCGCGACGGTGAAAGACAGACGTGACGTGCCACCTCTTCAATCTTCACCTCGCTGGCGAGATGGTTGGTCACATACTGGCAGGCTTCAATCACGCGCGGATCGCGGATTAGCTGATGGCTGCGCGGATCTTCTTCAACGGCGCGCAGCAGCAGTCGCTCCAGCAGGTTCATCGCCAGCTCTTCCGCAAAGCGACGGCCCGAGTTATGGGTTTGTTCGATACTGGCAAACAGGCGGTCGAACTCGCCGCGCAGCGATTCCGGCAGCAGCAGTCGTCCCACGCCCTCCTGCTCATCCTGCCAGCGCAGCCAGTCGTGCCAGTAGGCGCGTGGACGGAAATAGACCCAGCGGTGGAACCACTGCGGGCTGTCCGGCGCGCGGCCATAATAGTGAGCGGTTTTTGGCTGAAACAGCAGCATTTCGCCCGGTTCGCAGTCAAATGCCCGCTCGCCGTCGAATACCCGCCCTTTGCCTTTGATGGTGAGGTTCAGAATGTAACCTTTCATGCCGTGCGGGCGATCGATAAAGAAATCGAGCGGGCCATCAGCGGTGATGGGCGTCAGCCCCGCCACCAGCCAGGCATTGAATGAATAGCCCGGCAACAAGGGGTTTTGCTGCTCGGCCGGTAATTCGCGGTGATACATAGCGTCCTCACTCAGTCTGTTATTGTTCGGATAGCCCGCAGAGACCTTTGCCTCTGCGGGCCAACGGCTCGATCAGTCAGGCTTTTTTCTGTTTGTAACGGTCAAAAATCACCGCAGCTAACAGTATCAGACCGCGCACCACATACTGTGAGAATGGCGAGATATTCAATAAATTCATCGCATTCTCGACGGTGCCGAGAATTAACACCCCTGCCACCACGTAGGAAATCTTGCCGATGCCGCCTTTCAGTGACACGCCGCCCAGTACGCAGGCAGAAATCACCACCAGCTCATAGCCGATGGAGGTCATTGGCTGACCACTGGTCATACGTGACGCCAGGATGATGCCCGCGGCCGCCGAAACCAGACCGGAAAGAATGAAGATGATGATACGGGTTCGCACCACCGGCACACCGGCCAGTCGCGCGGCCTCTTCATTGCCGCCAATCGCCAGGGTATTACGGCCAAAGGTGGTTTTGTTAAGCAGGAAGCCGAAGATCAGCATGGTAGCCAGCGTCAGCCAGATGGGCGCAGGCACGCCAAGCCAGTTGGCAAAACCGAGTTCAAAGAAGCGCTCATCTTCAATCCCGACTGCTTTACCGTCAGAGAAGATATAAGCCAGGCCGCGCACGATTTGCATCGTCGCCAGCGTGGTGATCAGCGCATTGATCTTGAGTCGGGCAATCACAAAACCGTTGATAAAACCGGTGATCATGCCGAGCACCAGACCGGCCGCTACACCAATCCACAGGCTTTCGGTCATGTTGATCACCACGGCGGTCACAACACCTGCACAGGCGATAACTGACGCAACCGACAGGTCAAAATCCCCGGAGGCCAGACAGAACAGCATGCCGCAGGCGACCATGCCGGACATCGACATCGCCAGCCCTAAGCCTTTCATATTGATAAACGAGCCGAAGTTCGGCACAAAAATCGCACAGACAATAAACAGCAGTGCAAATACCACCAGCATGCCGAAGTTGTCCCAGATGCGACCTAACTGCAGGCCGCCGCGTGAAGCGGGCTGCGGCGTATTTGAGGTCGTGGATGAAGCCATGATGATCTCCTGTCAGGCCACGGCGGCCGCTTGAGTGGTTTTGGGCATCGCCAGGCTCAGCGTCTGCTGCTCCGTGGCGTCGTCGTGCAGCAGTTCACCGGCAATGGCACCTTCACGCATTACCACGATGCGGTCGGCCAGGCCCATGACTTCCGGTAAATCGCTTGAGGCGAACAGCACCGCAATACCCCGGTTCGCCAGTTGATAAATCAGGTTGTAAATTTCATGTTTGGCACCGACATCGATGCCGCGCGTTGGCTCATCCAGCAGGATCACTTTCATATCCTCAGAGAGCCAGCGTCCCAGAATCGCCTTCTGCTGGTTACCGCCGGAGAGGTTCATGATCAGCTGGTCAGCGCTGGGCGTTTTGATGTTCAGCGAGCGGATATGACTGTCGGCGTTTTTGTTTTCCCAGCCGTTTTTAATCAGACAACCGGCGGTGAGATTGTGACGACGGGCGCTGATGTTGATGTTGTCGCGCACCGAGTGCACCGGAATAATGCCTTCGGCTTTGCGGTCTTCCGGACAGAGCATGATGCCCGCGCGGATGGCATCGATCGGCTCCCGCAGCGGCAGCGGTTTACCGTCCAGGATCACCTGACCGCCGCGCAGCCGCGTGCCGCCAAATAATCCTTTCAGCAGTTCACTGCGTCCGGCTCCGACCAGGCCAAACAGCCCGACGATTTCACCGGCATGAACTTTCAGCGAAATTGGCGTCCGCACGCCCTTCGCTTCAACCTTGTCCAGCTCCAGCCGCACTTCGCCTTTGGCCCGCGGTGAGTAGCCATAGATATCACCCAGGTTACGTCCCACCATCGCCTGCACCAGATCGTCATGATGAGTGTTGGCCATGTCAGTAAAGGTCCGCACGTAGCGACCATCTTTGAAGACGGTGATGGCATCGCTGAGGGCAAAGATCTCCTCCATGCGGTGAGAAACGTAGAGCACCACCCGGCCCTCCTCGCGGAGCTGGCGGATGACGCGGAACAGGTTGTCGATTTCACGCGCTGACAGGGAGCTGGTTGGCTCATCAAAGGCGATAATGCGCGCGTTGCGCGCCAGCGCTTTGGCAATCTCCACCATCTGCCACTGCCCCAGCGACAGGTATTTCAGCGGCATATCGGGATCGATATCCATGCCGAGATTTTTCAGCTGCACGCCCGCCTCAAAGCGCATCAGCTTACGATTAACCAGCCCGTGCTTGTGCGGAATCTGACCGAGGTAGATGTTCTCCGCCACGCTCATTTCCGGTACCAGATGCAGCTCCTGGTAAATAATGGCAACGCCCGCGTCCAGCGCATCTGTGGTGCGCTGAAAGCTCATTGGCTTGCCTTTAATACGAATCTCACCGCCGCTCGGCTGATAACTGCCGCTGAGTATTTTTAACAGCGTCGATTTGCCTGCGCCGTTTTCGCCCATCAGCGCATGGACTTCACCGCCCCGGCAGTCGAAGGAGATATCCTGCAACGCTTTCACGCCAGGGAAGGTTTTACTGATGCCATGAAACGACAGAAATGCTGAATCAGTGTTCATGTTGGTCCTCACTCTTTCGCGCCACCGGCCTGTTACGGCAGGCGGCGCGAAATCGGCTATTAAGGATGCCAGGCTGCGGACAGCCCGACAGGCTCAGGGTTACATCAGTCCTTTTTTCGCCAGTTCAGTTTTGAAGTTGTCACGGGTGATCAGCACCACATCGGTAACTTCGGTGAATTTCGGTGGCTCTTCACCTTTGCTGACCCAGTTGTAGAGCATCTGGCTGCTTTTATAGCCATGGATATCCGGGCTTGGCAGCAGCGAACCGTAGAAGCCAGTCGCCTTGTCTTTCGACAGTTCACTGATGGCATCGACGCCGTTGATGCCGATACCGATGACGTCAGCCGCTTTAAAGCCCTGGCCTTCGGTGGCACGCACGCCGCCCAGCACGGTGTTGTCGTTCATGCCGACAATCAGCCAGTGTTTAACTTCAGGATGCTGCACCAGCAGGGAGTTACCTGCGTCAAACGCGCCTGGGATATCGTTAGATTTGGTTGGCACCTGGTAAATCTGCGCTGCCGGGAAGCCTGCGGCTTTGATCGCGTCCATTGAGCCGCCGGTACGGCGACGTGCGGTATCAAGTTCATTCGCGGTAATCGCCATCACGCCAGTGGTTTTTACATCCCAGCCGCGTTTCTGCATCTCTTTATAGAGTTCCTGACCCTGACGCTCACCAATTTTGGTGGCCGCCATCATCACCAGTGGCACGGTGTCCATGGGTTTACCTTTCGCGGTGACGAACTGGTCATCCACAGCGATGACTTTCAGACCATAGCCCCGCGCTTTTGCCATGATGGCAGAGCCAAGTTTCGGATCGGGGGTACAGATAACAAAACCTTTCGCGCCATTGGCCGCCAGGCTGTCGATGGCATTCAGGGTTTTTTCACCATCCGGCACGGCAATTTTGATGACATCAAAGCCAAGATCTTTGCCCGCTTTGTCGGCGAATTTCCATTCAGTCTGGAACCAGGGTTCCTCTGGTTGTTTGACTAAAAAACCCAGCTTCATGGTCTCGGCGATAGCGGATTGTGACATAACCGCTGCCAGGCCGATGGCCGCGAATGCTTTAGTGAATTTATGCATGATGCTCTCCGGTACCAGGTTATTTTTCGCTGCTAATAACGAATTGGTGTAAACGCTACCAGTTAATTTTCTTATGTGGGTACAGCCATAAATCAGTGCGTTAGGCTGGCATGTGCCGACAGACTGTCCAGACGCTGGGCTAGTTTTAGCGGTATTAGCGAAGAAAAATGTAGAGCGGTATCACACATTAAAATCACGACAAAATGATCCATATATTCAGCAAATTTAACCGGACCTTAACTTTTGCAATGGATCACAAAATCACTGCCGATGACAGAAAAGTGCATATTGTCAGCCAGCGATGACTAACTGATTTGGCGCGCCGAACCCAGGATACAGGAGTTAACTAACTACAGGAGATTCCGATGCGTGCTGGAGCCATCACCCTTGGGCTGGACTTTGGTAGTGATTCGGTGCGTGCGCTGGCCGTAGATTGTCATAGCGGCAAAGAGCTGCAGAGTGCGGTGTGCAGCTACCCGCGCTGGCAGCAGGGCTTATACAGCGATCCGCACACTAACCGTTTTCGTCACCATCCACAGGATTACATCGACGCGATGGAGCAGGCGCTGCTCGGCGTGCTGAATGCACTGAGCGACGATCAACGCGCCGCCGTAGTCGGCATTGGCGTTGACAGCACCGGGTCAACCCCGGCGCCAATTGACCGCGACGGCAACGTGCTGGCGCTGCGCCCGGAGTTCGCGGAGAACCCCAACGCGATGTTTGTGTTGTGGAAAGATCACACGGCGATAGAAGAAGCAGAAGAGATTAATCAGCTGTGTCACAGCGGCCGCTTCGAGGATTACAGCCGCTATATCGGTGGCATTTACTCCTCGGAGTGGTTCTGGGCGAAGATTCTGCACGTGTCGCGTGAAGATGCGGCCGTACGTGAGGCCGCGGTCTCTTGGGTCGAACTGTGCGACTGGGTACCCGCCCTGTTAAGCGGCACGACCGCGCCAGATAAGCTGCGCCGTGGCCGCTGTGCGGCCGGGCATAAAGCGCTGTGGCACGGCGACTGGAACGGCCTGCCCGATGTCGATTTCCTTAATGCGCTCGACCCGCTGTTAACCCAGCAGCTCGACTCCCCGTTATTCAAGGATACCTGGACCGCGGATCTGCCGGTCGGCACGCTCAGTCCGGAATGGTCACAGCGTCTGGGCCTGATGCAGACCGTCACGCTCTCCGGTGGCGCGTTTGACTGCCATATGGGCGCAGTCGGTGGCGGAGCTAAACCCTATACCCTGGTGAAAGTGATCGGCACATCCACCTGCGACATTCTGATTGCTGACGCAGATAAAGTCGGCGATCGCGCTATTAAAGGCATCTGTGGTCAGGTCGATGGCAGCGTCGTGCCAGGCGCTATCGGACTGGAGGCGGGTCAGTCTGCTTTTGGTGATATCTACGCCTGGTTCAGCCGTTTACTGGGCTGGCCGTTACAGCTGGCGGCGCAGCAGCATCCTGAGCTGAAGCCTCAGTTGGCTGAGATGCAAAAGAATCTGATTAAGGATCTGACCGAGGCCTGGGCTGCCAATCCGCAGCTCGACCATCTGCCGGTGGTACTGGACTGGTTTAACGGTCGCCGCACGCCAAATGCCAATCAGCGGCTGAAAGGGGTGATTACCGACCTGAATCTGGGCACCGATGCCCCCGCGCTGTTTGGCGGTCTGGTCGCGGCAACCGCGTTTGGCGCACGTGCCATTATGGAGTGCTTCGAGCAGCAGCAGATTCCGGTCGAGAGCATTCTGACACTCGGTGGCATCGCGCGGAAATCCCCGGCGATTATGCAGGCCTGCTGCGATGTGATGAACCGCCCACTGGATATCGTCGCCTCTGACGAGTGCTGTGCGCTGGGTGCGGCCATTTTCGCCGCCGTCGCCGCCGGTGTTCACGCCAGCGTACCGGATGCACAGCAGGTCATGGCCAGCCCGATTGCCGTGACGCTGCAGCCCGATCCGGCGCGCGTCGCCCGCTATCAACAACTTTATCAACGCTATCAACAATGGTGCGTGACGGCAGAACCACAATACGCCGCCCGCCCCGCTTCCGCTAAGTGAAGGAGTGGTTTTATGGAACAGTCAAATAACTACAGCGTGTGGTTTGTCATCGGCACGCAGCACCTCTACGGGCCGGAGACATTACGCCAGGTTGAAGAGAATGCACGTCAGGTCGTCGAGGGGTTGAATCAGGCCGGTTTACCCGTGCGTCTGGAGCTGAAACCGCTGGTGAAGTCACCGGATGAAGCCCTGGCCCTGTGCCGCGACGCCAACTATGACAAGCAGTGCGTCGGGATCATTACCTGGCTGCACACCTTTTCCCCGGCCAAGATGTGGATTGGCGGCCTGAGCGTGCTGAATAAGCCGCTGCTGCAATTCCATACCCAGTTCAATGCGGAGATCCCGTGGGGCAGCATGGACATGGACTTTATGAACCTGAACCAGACCGCGCACGGCGGCCGTGAGTTCGGTTTCATCGGCGCGCGCATGGGCCTGCAGCACAGCGTGGTGACCGGTCACTGGAAAGACAGCGCCAGTCAGCAGCGTCTGGGCAACTGGATGCGTGCAGCGCTGGCAAAACAGGCCAGCCAGCAGCTGAAAGTCGCCCGTTTTGGCGACAACATGCGTGAAGTGGCCGTGACCGAAGGCGATAAGGTCGCCGCACAAATTCAGTTCGGCTATTCAGTGAATGGCTGGGGTGTAGGCGATCTGGTTGAGGTGATCAATGGCGTCAGCGATGGCGACGTGAATGCACTGATGGACGAGTACGAAAGCCTTTATCGCTTTACTGATGTCGCTGCGTCTGGCGGCGAAAAACGTCAGAACGTGCTGGATGCCGCGCGCATAGAACTCGGTCTGAAGCGTTTCCTGGAAGCGGAAGGCTGCCACGCCTTCACCACTAACTTCCAGACGCTGCACGGCATGACGCAGTTGCCCGGTCTGGCGGTTCAGCGTCTGATGGGTCAGGGCTATGGTTTCGCCGGCGAAGGTGACTGGAAAACTGCTGCGCTGCTGCGCATTTTCAAAGTGCTGGCAGGCGATCGCAAAGGTGGCACCTCATTTATGGAGGATTACACCTATCACTTCTCACCGGGCAACGATCTGGTGCTCGGCTCGCACATGCTGGAAGTCTGCCCGTCGATTGCCATTGAAGAGAAGCCATTAATCGATGTGCAGTTCCTCGGCATTGGCGATAAAGCCGACCCGGCACGCATGATTTTCTCCACGCCAGCCGGTCGTGCGGTTAACGCCAGCGTGATTGATATGGGCGATCGTTTCCGTCTGCTGGTTAACGTGGTGGATGCTATCGAACAGCCGAAACCGCTGCCGAAGTTGCCGGTTGCCCGCGCACTGTGGAAAGCGCAGCCTTCACTGGCGACCGCTTCCGAAGCGTGGATTCTGGGCGGCGGTGCGCACCATACGGTGTTCAGTCAGGCGCTGACGCTCGACGATATGTATCTGTATGGTGAGATGAATGATATCGAAGTGCTGGTGATTGATGAGCACACCACCTTGCCTGCGTTTAAAGACGCGCTGCGCTGGAATGAAGCGTATTACCGGTTGAAACGTTAATAGGTGATTGGTGCTGCCTTTCTTTGATTGGTAGCGTGCCTAAGTGATTAAAAAAGACCGACGCAGGAATTAATTCCGCGTCGGTTTTGATAAAAACTGTGCTATTCAGTCGGGAATGGCGGGCGTTACGTAAAGTCGCCGTAAATACATCCCTGTAGGCTCGGCCGCCGCATCCATGCGGCGGACGCTTTACTCCACTGCCCGCCATCCCCTCCTTTTTGTTGAGTCTGAGCGAATATTTCAAAGCTCAGAGCATCAAGCGTATTAGCAATAACTTCATGCGTCAGATGTTTCACTCAACCGCCTACGATTCCTTCCTTTTTGATAGCTCAGTGCAAGTTGTTAAAAGCCATGATCAAACCCAACCGGGAAGGAATGGTATGCCTGAAGAGCAAAGCGTCCGCGCCAGGGATGGCGCGGCCGATCCGCATGGATGCGGGAATTCTTTGCGATCAGGCATACCTTTCCTGACCTTGCACACAAATCCCATAGCGATTGTATTTCCGGACATACAAAAGAGCGCTTTAGTCTTTGCTATAACGCTACTCTTTCACCATCTTGCACTTTCCCCCACCAGCCTGTATCGCTACATACCTGATAAAACAAGGTTAAAGCGCCATGCAAATTACCGATCTGAACCTACATCCCGACTACGCCCCACAAACCGCAAAACTGTTGCACACTGAATGGTCACATCTTCCTGCATGGTCGCATCAGGCCACCATCCTTACGCGTTTAACAAAACGGAATCAGACCGGCTCGGCGGAATTTACTCTCGTCGCCACATCGGACGGTGAAACGGTTATCGCGACCTGTAGTGTCATCCGTTATGAACTGGACGACATCGCGGTAAGGGAATACTGGATAGGTGAAGTGGTGACGGACAAGAAATACCGGGGCCGGGGCGTGGCGAAAGCCTTGATCCAGCAGGCGATTGTCCGGGCAAAACAACAGCAGATTGGCGAGCTCTGGCTCTATACACCCGATCAACAGGCATACTATCAGCGTTCAGGATGGCAGGCGGTGGAACAGCGGCAGGTAGCGGGTGAAGCGGTCACGGTGATGGTACTGCATCTGGCACAATAAATGGCGGCTCCTGAGAGCCGCCATTCAGCCATTTATTCAGGTAGGGATTCGCTTAACCGGCGCGTTCTGCTGACGATCCCAGATCACCGTCAGTAACCGCTGCAGGGCGATAAACGCAAATAGCAGGATCCCGATGGCGATCTTGGTCCACCACGAACTCAGCGTGCCGTCGAAATTAATCCAGGTCTGAATCAGCCCCTGAATCAGCACGCCAAACAGCGTGCCCAGCACCGTACCGACACCGCCCGACAGCAGCGTGCCGCCAATCACCACCGACGCAATCGCATCCAGCTCCACACCCAACCCGGCCAGCGCATAACCTGCCGAGGTATAGATCGAAAACACGATGCCAGCCAGCGTCGCCAGCGTGGTGGAAAGCATATAAATCTTAATGGTGGTGGCTCGGGTTGAAACACCCATCAACTGAGCCGACGTCATATTGCCGCCGATGGCGTAAACCCGGTTACCAAATCGCGTGCGGTGCGCCAGAATAATCCCGCCCAACACCACTACCAGCATAATCACCGCCAGCAGACTAAGACGCCCTCCGCCCGGCACTTTCCACGCCAGACTGGAAAGCAGGGTGTAAAACGGATGATCGATAGGAATCGAGTTTTCCGACACCAGATAACTGCAGCCGCGCAGGAAAAACATCCCCGCCAGAGTAATGATAAAGGCCGGGATCTTCAGCGCATCGATCAGCCAGCCCATCATGGCTCCGAACAGCGCGCCCAGTGACAGAATCAGCGCAAACGCCAGCAACGGATCGACATGGAAATCGCCAATCGCCCGCGCCAGGAACACGCCGGTAAAGGCAATGACTGCGCCAACCGACAGATCGATACCACCCGACAAAATCACAAAGGTCATGCCGACGGCGATAATCCCGAGGAAGGCGTTGTCGGTCAGGATATTGCATATCACCCGGGTAGAGGCAAAGCCCGGAAACTGACTCAGACAAAACAGGTAACCCGCCACAAACACCAGCAAGGTGATCATCAGCGGAAGATGACGTTTAATCATGTAGGGCGTCTCCGTTTCAACATCGCAATAAACCGCGGTGACTGCAGCAGCAGCACACACATCACTACTACCGCTTTCACCACCTGATTCAGCTCCGGCGGGAAGCCGGAAAGCAGAATCCCGGTATTCATCGACTGAATAATCAGTGCGCCAATCAGCGACAACACCAGATTAAAGCGGCCACCCATCAGCGATGCACCGCCAATCACCACGGCGAGAATCGCATCCAGCTCCAGCCACAAACCGGCGTTATTGGCATCCGCACCGCGAATATCCGCCGCAACGATCAGACCCGCAACAGCGGCACAGACGCCACTGAGCGCATAGGTGGACATCACCACCAGCCAGCCCGTCACGCCCGCATTGCGGGCAGCGCGCAGGTTAATCCCCACCGCTTCGATAAACAGACCCAGCGCGGTCTTGCGCGTCAGCAGCCAGACGGCCAGCGCCACCACCAGCGTGATCCAGACCGGGACCGGCAACATCCACAGCGAGCCGTTACCAAACCAGCCGAGACTGTCACTGTCGAATGTCACAATCTGCCCCTGCGTAATCAGCTGAGCGATACCACGCCCGGCGACCATCAGAATCAGCGTGGCAACAAACGGCTGAATACGCAGCAGCGCCACCAGCACCCCATTCCATAACCCACAGGCTAAACCGGTTCCCAGCGTGCAGAGAATAATGAACGGCACACCGTGTCCGGCGACGGTCAGTGTGGCGGCGGTCGCGCCCGCTATCGCCATCACCGCACCCACGGAAAGATCGATGCCGCCAGTGGCGATCACCAGCGTCATGCCAATTGCCAGCAGGGCAACCGGGGCCGCACGATTAAGAATATCGATCGGGCTGCCGAACAGGCGACCATCCTGCAGGTGCACGGCAAAAAAGTTATTGGCTACCAGACTGTCGATCAGCAGCACCAGCAGCAGCGCGGCGATTTGCGGCATCCCTGGCGGAAACTTCAGCTTACGACGTGGTGGTTTTTCAGATGTCATAGGCGACTCAAGCATGTTTTGCTCCTCCGTCCGCGATAGCATTGACGATCGACGCCACCGAAAGCTGCTCCAGCGGAATTTCTGCCACCTGCTTCAGATCGCGCATGATCAACACCCGATCGGCATAACCGACCAGCTCTTCGAGTTCAGAGGAGATCACCAGCAGCGCCAGACCATCGGCGCACAGGGATTCAATTAAACGGATAATCTCGGCGTGTGCGCCTACATCAATGCCGCGCGTCGGTTCGTCGAGGATTAAAAACTGCGGTTTAGTCACCAGCCAGCGCGACAGCAGCACCTTCTGCTGGTTGCCGCCCGATAACAGCTCTACCGGCTGCTCGGCGTGTGGCGTGCGAATGCCCAGGCTCTTAATAAAACGGTCAGCAATCGCCTGCTGCTCGCGCTTCTTAATTGGCCTTAACCAGCCGCGCTGCGCCTGCAACGCCAGAATAATATTTTCGCGAACGGAGGCTGCGCCAATAATCCCATCCGTCTTCCGATCCTCCGGGCAAAATCCCATGCCAAGTTGTGAGGCTTTCGCCGGGTTGGTAATGCGCTGCACTTTGCCTTTGATCTTCGCGGTTCCGCGATCGGCCCGACGAATACCAAACAGTACTTCAGCGGTTTCTGTGCGGCCAGATCCCAGCAGCCCGGCCAGGCCGACGACTTCACCAGGACGCACCGCCAGGTTGAAGGGTTCGATGGTGCCCTTCCTGCCGTAATCTTCAAACGACACCACCGGCTGATTACTGCGCAGCGTGCTGCCCTGACGCTGTAATGCAGTCTCCAGCAGTTCGCGACCCAGCATCAGCTTAATCAGCTCAATCTGCGGCAGCGTGGCGGTATCGCGGGTGGCGATAAACTGCCCGTTACGCAGCACGGTAATCCGGTCAGTAATGCGGTACACCTGGTCGAGAAAGTGGGTCACAAAAATCAGGCTCATCCCTTTGGCTTTTAGCTGCGCCATCAGGGTAAACAGCATTTCGACTTCGCTGGCATCCAGACTCGCGGTTGGCTCATCGAGGATGAGCACCTGCGCCGAAAGATCCACCGCGCGGCAGATGGCAATAATCTGCTGCATCGCCACCGAGTAGTGGCCCAGTGGGCGCGTCACGTCGAGGGAAAAACCGTAGTTCCGCATCAGCGCATCGGCATCGCGTACCATGCGGCGACGGTCGATCATGCCAAAGCGACGCGGCTCACGACCAATATAGAGGTTATCTGCCACCGACATGTTCGGCAGCATATTCACTTCCTGATAAACGGTACCGATGCCCATCTCCTGCGCCTGCGCGGTGTTATGCGGGGTAATCGGTTCACCATTGAGGGTAATCGTTCCGGCATCACGGCTGTAAACACCGGTCAGCACTTTTATCAGGGTCGATTTCCCCGCACCGTTTTCCCCCAGCAGCGCCATGATCTCCCCTTTGCGAATATCAAAGGAAACATGACTCAGCGCTTTAACGCCGGGAAACCCTTTGCTGACGCCGCTGATGGATAACAGCGGTGTTTCATTTTGCGTGGTCATTCTGCTCACTCCGCCTCACGTCATGAAAAACCGCCCCGTAGGGCGGTCTGCGGCTGGTCTTTGGCAGGTCTGTGGATCAGTAACCCATACCCTTTTTCTTATCCAGTTCCGCCTGCGCGTCAGCAGGCAGGAACAGCTTCGACTCGGTCTTGATGACTTTAGGCGGCAGCGTGCCATCTTTTTTGAATTTCTCCAGGGCATCAAATGCCGGACCAGCCATGTTCGGTGTCAGCTCCACGTTGGCGTTGGCTTCCCCTGCCAGCATCGCTTTGTAGATATCCGGCACACCATCAATCGAGCCGGTCAGAATGTCTTTGCCTGGTTTCAGGCCGGCTTCTTTAATCGCCTGAATGGCACCGATCGCCATATCATCGTTATGCGCGTAAACCATGCAGATGTTTTTGCCGTTGTTCTCAGCCTTGATAAAGCTCTCCATCACCTCTTTACCCTTACTGCGCGTAAAGTCACCGGACTGCGAGCGGATCACTTTAATGTTTGGATGGTTGCTGATCGCTTCAGCAAAGCCTTTCTTACGATCGATTGCCACGCTGGCACCGACAGTACCCTGCAGTTCCACCACGTTACACTGCTTGTCACCCACGGTTTTCACCAGCCAGTCGCCAATCAGTTTGCCTTCCAGCACGTTGTCCGCCGTCACGACGGCCTGATAGAGCGATTTGTCTTTCACCACGATGGCGCGGTCCAGCAGGTAAACCGGGATTTTGGCATCTTTGGCTTCTTCCAGAACCGGCTCCCAGCCGGTCTGTACGACTGGCGCGATGAAGATGGCATCAACGCCCTGCGCAATAAACGAACGTACTGCCTTGATCTGATTCTCTTGTTTCTGCTGCCCGTCGGCGATTTTCAGGGTGATTCCGCGTTTTTTGGCTTCGCTTTTCGCCACGCTGGTCTCTGCCGAACGCCAGCCAGATTCCGAACCTACCTGCGAGAAGCCCACCGTCATATCTGCAGCGAGCACCGGGCCGGTTAACGCGGCGCTGACCAGCGTGGTCAGAAGTAAACGTTTCCACATAGTTTTTAATCCTCTGAAAGGCGTTTGCTGTTTAGGGTAGAGAGCCTGCTTAGACTGGACTAAAAAAGCGTGCATAATGGCGACACACTTCACAAATCAGAGCAATTTAAAGGAGTTACGTGCAGCCAGACGGGTTCGCTGGTCACAGCGTTATGGATAAAACGACTGAGTAATAAAACAATGTCCGTTAAATAATTGTAATAAACAGAATCGCTTATGCTTAACGCCACTGGAAACGATTACAGACAGGCGTACTAAATGGGTTATCCGGCCTGCGATGAACAAAAAATGGGATTTGTGATTGCCCGCACAGTCGTTTGCGCGTGCTGATTGGGCGCGAAACGTTTCTATGCGCGTGGTTTCAAAAGGATTATTTCTTCTGACCGGAAATTGTCAGAAAGGAGGCATTGATGCATTGGCTGGCCTGAAGGAATGCAAAATGATATTTAAAATACGCGTTCAACGATGTATTCCGGCATGGATTTGTGTGAGCTAATGCCATATTTACTATCATCGCGCGGGCAGGCTGGCACTGACTGCGATAAAAATAGCAGATTTGGACTTTTAATAGCTGATAAGGTGCTTTAGTCTGATTTTCGCCTTTTTTAACCGGCCCGATCTGGACAGCCCTGGCTTGCCCCCTATACTGAGCACTCCTTTGTACTTCTATCTGTTATGGCAATGATGACTGCGCACGATTACCTGCTTAAATTCCGCAAAGTAAATAATTCAGACAGTCTGGAAAAGCTTTTCGATCACCTTAACTACTCCCTTACAAATGATATGGAAATCATCAATATGTATCGGGCTGCCGATCATCGTCGTGCCGAACTGGTTTCTGGCGGACGATTATATGATCTTGGCTGTGTCCCTAAAACGGTGTGGCGCTACGTGGTCTGATATCCGGCTGATTAATCGCTCTCTTTACCTCTGACCTTGTCCGGATGGGCGTGCCCCTCTGGACATGTTATTCTGCTGCGCTTCGACTCCCCGAGACAGGAATAACCACGATGAATGAACAGGTTGCTGCGCCGCGTATTGGTGGCTGGCTTTTGCTGCCGCTGGCCTGGCTGATAATGACCCTGTTAACCACCGTTCTGGTGCTGGCGATGTATCTGACCCCCCTCTTTAATCCGGAATGGCGTGTGGCGCTGTTTTCACACGGCAGCACCCTCCTTTCTTACTGGGCCATCTCGCTGCTTACCGCCGTGGCGGTCTGGGCCTACAGCCTCTGGATCAGCTGGCTTTTCTTTAAGCGCTCGCGCCGTTTGCCGCGCCACTATCTGCTCTGGCTGCTCATAACCGTGCTGCTGGCGCTGAAAACCTTTGCTTTTACGCCGGTTGCCGATAGCCGTGCTCTTCAGACGTTACTGCTGTCACTGCTCGCGGCGGCGGTATTTGCACCCTATTTCAAACGTTCAAAGCGGGTAAAAACCACCTTTATCGCGCCGTAACGCTGTGAGTTATGTCAGGAATTTAATTCTGAGTGCGGTCTGCCGCCTTGCGGGAGGCGCGGATATTGAGATACGCCGCGCTATCAATGATAATAAGCCGCTTTCCGGCTCCCAGGCGAAAAAATGACCGATTATCTGCTTCTCTTTGTTGGCACCGTGCTGGTGAATAACTTCGTCTTAGTGAAGTTTCTCGGCCTCTGTCCTTTTATGGGCGTTTCCAAAAAACTGGAAACGGCGATTGGCATGGGCCTCGCCACGACATTCGTGATTACGCTGGCCTCTATTTGCGCGTGGCTGGTCAACCACTTGATCCTGCTGCCGCTGGACCTGGTCTATCTGCGCACCATGGCCTATATCCTGGTGATCGCTGTCGTCGTGCAGTTCACCGAAATGGTGGTGCGTAAAACCAGCCCGTCGCTCTATCGCCTGCTGGGTATCTTCCTGCCGCTGATCACCACTAACTGTGCAGTGCTGGGCGTGCCTCTGCTGAGCGTTAACCTTAACCACACCTTTATGCAGGCCGCGCTGTATGGTTTCAGTGCCTCTATCGGCTTCTCGCTGGTCATGGTGCTGTTCGCGGGAATGCGTGAGCGACTGGTGCTGGCCAACGTGCCTGCGCCGTTCAAAGGCAACTCCATTGCCCTGATTACCGCAGGCCTGATGGCGCTGGCGTTTATGGGCTTCAGCGGTCTGGTGAAATTCTGATGACCGCGATCTGGATTGCTGTAGCTGTATTAAGCGCCCTGAGCCTGGTGTTTGGCGCCCT
Source organism: Pantoea sp. B550 (assembly GCF_024158165.1). Classification (NCBI taxonomy): domain Bacteria; kingdom Pseudomonadati; phylum Pseudomonadota; class Gammaproteobacteria; order Enterobacterales; family Erwiniaceae; genus Pantoea; species Pantoea sp. B550. The sequence goes on along the minus strand of NZ_JAMYXI010000003.1, from coordinate 3,760,144 downwards.
GCTGGGTTACGCCTCGCGCCGCTTTGAGGTCGAAGAAGATCCTATCGTTGAGCAGATTGATGCCATTCTGCCACAGAGCCAGTGTGGCCAGTGCGGCTATCCGGGCTGCCGACCCTATGCCGATGCGGTCGGCAACAACGGAGAAGCAATCAATAAATGCGCGCCGGGCGGGGAGCAGACCATGCTCAAGCTGGCTGCGCTGCTTAACGTTGAACCGCAGCCGATTGATGGCGATGAAACGGCGAAAGAGCCGGTGCGCACCGTGGCGTTTATCGATGAAGCCAACTGCATTGGCTGCACCAAATGTATTCAGGCCTGTCCGGTTGATGCGATTGTCGGCGCAACCCGCGCCATGCACACTGTGCTGAGCGATGTCTGCACCGGCTGCGATCTCTGTGTCGCGCCCTGCCCGACTGACTGTATTGAAATGCGTCCGGTCGCCACCACGCCAGCTAACTGGAAGTGGGATTTGAATACCATTCCTGTACGGGTGATCCCGGTAGAAACTCATGCTTAATCTGTTTAACTTCCTGAAAAAAGAGAAGGTCTGGGATTTTCAGGGCGGCATTCATCCGCCCGAAATGAAAACCCAGTCCAACGGCACGCCGCTCAGCGAACTGCCGTTGCCGCACCGTTTTATTATTCCGCTGAAACAGCACATCGGACATGAAGGTGAGATCTGCGTTGCGCCCGGCGACAAAGTGCTGCGCGGTCAGCCCCTGACCTTTGGTACCGGCCGTATGCTGCCGGTCCATGCACCCACCTCTGGCGTAATTGAGGATATCGGTCAGCATATGACCGCGCACCCTTCTGGTCTGTCCGAACTTTGCATCTTCCTGACGCCCGATGGTGAAGACCGCTGGATGCCGCTCGATCCGCTGCCAGACTACCGTCAGCATCCGCGCGCCGACATCGTGCAGCGAATTCATGATGCGGGCATCGCGGGGCTGGGCGGCGCGGGCTTCCCGACCGCCACCAAACTGAAAGGCGGCCTGCGCGGGGTTAAAACCCTGATTATTAATGCGGCGGAGTGTGAACCTTACATCACCGCTGACGATCGCCTGATGCAGGATTACGCCGCCGAAGTGCTGGAAGGCAGCCGCATTCTCGCCTGGGTGTTACAGGCTGAACGGGTACTGATTGGCATTGAAGATAATAAACCCGAAGCGATCGCCGCACTGAAACAGGCGCTGGGCAGCGAGCGCGATCTGCAAATCCGGGTGATCCCGACCAAATATCCTTCCGGCGGTGCCAAGCAGCTGACCCGCATTCTGACCGGCATGGAAGTGCCGCACGGCGGACGCTCAACCGATATCGGCGTGCTGATGCAGAACGTCGGTACCGCCTGGGCGGTTAAACGGGCCATCATCAATGGTGAACCGATCACCGAACGCGTCGTGACGCTGACCGGCGAGGCGATTGCCCAGCCGCGTAACGTCTGGAGTCGTCTTGGCACGCCAATCAGCCATCTGCTGCATCAGGTGGGTTTCACGCCTGCACCGCGTCAGATGGTGATTATGGGCGGTCCGCTGATGGGCTTTACCCTGCCATCGCTGGATGTGCCGGTGGTGAAGATTACCAACTGTATTCTTGCGCCCTCTGCCAGTGAGATGGGCAATAACGACGAAGAGCAGTCCTGCATTCGTTGCTCTGCCTGTGCCGATGCGTGTCCGGCTAAGCTGCTGCCGCAGCAGCTTTACTGGTACAGCCAGGGCGGCGATCACGATAAAGCGCGTGCACATCATATTGATGACTGCATCGAATGCGGTGCCTGCGCCTATGTCTGCCCGAGTAATATCCCGCTGGTGCAATATTACCGTCAGGAAAAAGCGGAACTGCGCGCCATCGATCTGGAAGCGAAACGCACGCTGGAGGCCAAAGCCCGCTTCGAAGCGCGTCAGGCGCGCCTGGAGCGTGAGAAGCAGGCCCGTGAAGCGCGTCATGAAGAGGCGAAACAGCGAGTTGCCCGCACCGATACCAGCGAACTGACCGCAGCCAAAGCGCGGGTGAAAGCCCGCCAGGCCGCTGAACCGGATGAAGCGTCGCTTGAAGCGCAGCGTGAGGCCCGCCATGCGCAGGCGCGTCTGCGTCAGGCAGAGGCTCAGGCTGAAACCCAGCCGGTGACGCGTCAGTCAGTCGATCCGCGTAAAGCGGCGGTTGAAGCGGCTATTGCTCGGGCAAAAGCGAAGAAAGTTTCACCGGCTGATACGGCTGCTGACGCCAGTGTCGATCCGCGCAAAGCCGCCGTCGAGGCCGCTGTAGCGCGCGCCAAAGCGAAGAAAGCGGCACAGGCTGAAGGCGCTGATGCGACGACGCGGGCTGTATCGGAGAGCGTTACAGAGGCCGCGTCGGACGCTGCCGCTGAAACCGACCCGCGTAAAGCCGCCGTTCAGGCGGCTATCGCCCGCGCCAAAGCGAAGAAAGCCGCGCAGGCAGAAGGCGCTGATGCGACGACGCGGGCTGTATCGGAGAGCGTTACAGAGGCCGCGTCGGACGCCGCCGTAGAAACCGATCCGCGTAAAGCCGCCGTTCAGGCGGCTATCGCCCGCGCCAAAGCGAAGAAAGCCGCGCAGGCAGAAGGCGCTGATACGACGGCTCCGGCTGCTTCGGAGAGCGTTCCAGAAGCCGCGTCGGACGCCGCCGTAGAAACCGATCCGCGTAAAGCCGCGGTTCAGGCGGCTATCGCCCGCGCCAAAGCGAAGAAAGCGGCGCAGGCTGAAGGCGCTGATACGACGACTCCGGCTGTATCGGAGAGCGTTACTGACGCCGTATCAGACGCTGCCGCTGAAACCGACCCGCGTAAAGCCGCCGTTCAGGCGGCTATTGCCCGCGCTAAAGCGAAGAAAGCCGCGCAGGCTGAAGGCGCTGATGCGACGGCTCCGGCTGTAGCGGAGAGCGTTACTGACGCCGTATCAGACGCTGCCGCTGAAACCGACCCGCGTAAAGCCGCCGTTCAGGCGGCTATCGCCCGCGCCAAAGCGAAGAAAGCCGCGCAGGCAGAAGGCGCTGATACGACGGCTCCGGCTGCTTCGGAGAGCGTTCCAGAAGCCGCGTCGGACGCCGCCGTAGAAACCGATCCGCGTAAAGCCGCGGTTCAGGCGGCTATCGCCCGCGCTAAAGCGAAGAAAGCGGCACAGGCTGAAAGTGCGGCGGATGCCGCGTCACGTGACGCCGCAGCGCTCGCCACCGCCGCACACTTTGCGGTAGAGAACGCGGAACAGGCGCAGGAGCAGGCAAATAACGCCAATGCTGAACCTGAACAGGCACCTGAACTGAATCAACCCGATGATGCGCGCAAGGCCGCTATTGCCGCCGCCATCGCCCGTGCCAAAGCGCGTAAAGCGCAGTCGTCTACGACGCTTGAGGATTAAATGGCTTTTCGTATCGCAAGTTCTCCCTATACCCATAACCGCCGAAGTACCGGCAACATCATGCTGCTGGTGGTGCTGGCGGCGGTGCCCGGTTTTGCTGCACAGTGTTATTTTTTTGGCTACGGCACCGTTTTACAGGTCTTACTGGCGACCCTTACCGCCTGGCTGACAGAGGCGGCGATCCTGCGTCTGCGTAAAGCACCGGTTGCCAGCACCCTGGCGGATAACTCGGCGTTGCTGACCGCCATCCTGATCGGTATCAGCCTGCCGCCGCTGGCGCCCTGGTGGCTGGTGGTCATTGGTACCCTGTTTGCGGTGGTCATTGCCAAACAGCTCTATGGCGGACTGGGCCAGAACCCGTTTAACCCGGCGATGGTTGGCTATGTGGTGCTGCTGATCTCCTTCCCGGTGCAGATGACCAGCTGGTTGCCGCCTGACATGCTACAGGCGATTAAACCCGGACTGATGGACAGTCTGAGCATGGTGTTCCAGGGCCACACGGTGGCGGGTGACACCATGCAGCAGTTGCAGCTGGGTGTGGATGGCATCAGCCAGGCGACCCCGCTGGATACCTTTAAAACCGGCTTACGTGCCGGCCACAGTGCCGAACATCTGCTGGCGCAGCCGATTTACAGCGGCGTGCTGGCCGGGCTCGGCTGGCAGTGGGTGAACGTCGGTTACCTGGCGGGCGGCCTGTTCCTGCTGTGGAAGAGTGCGATTCGCTGGCATATTCCGGCCGCCATGCTGCTGTCACTGGCGTTCTGCGCCACACTGGGCTGGTTCTTCTCCCCGGAATCGCTGAACAGTCCGCTGATTCACCTTTTCTCCGGTGCCACCATGCTGGGCGCGTTCTTTATTGCCACCGACCCGGTGACCGCCTCAACGACTAACCGTGGCCGCCTGGTGTATGGCGCGCTGATTGGACTGCTGGTCTGGCTGATCCGCAGCTTTGGCGGCTATCCCGATGGCGTGGCGTTTGCGGTTCTGCTTGCCAACATCTGCGTGCCGCTCATCGATTACTACACCCAGCCGCGCGTTTACGGCCATCAGAAGGATTAAGCGATGCTGGAGACGGTTCGTAAAAATGGCGTCACGCTGGCGATTTTCGCCGCGATTACCACGGCCGCTACCGCGGTGGTGAATACGGTCACCAAACCAACGGTGGAGCATCAGACCCAGTTACAGCAGAAAAGTTTGCTGGACCAGGTGGTGCCGGTTGAGCTGTATGACAACAACATTCAGCAGGATTGTTACGTTGTCACGGATGCAGCACTGGGCAACAATGCGCCGCATCATCTCTTCCTGGCACGTAAAGGGGGCCAGCCGGTCGCGGCTGCACTGGAGACAACCGCACCTGACGGCTATTCTGGTGCGATACAGATGCTGGTCGGTGCCGATTTCCAGGGTAAAGTACTGGGCGTGCGGGTGATTGAACACCATGAAACGCCTGGCCTTGGCGATAAGATCGAACTGCGCATCTCTGACTGGATCAACAGCTTTAATGGCAAAGTGGTGCAGGGTCCGGCGGATAAAGCTTTTGCAGTTAAAAAAGATGGCGGCGATTTCGATCAATTTACTGGCGCCACCATTACCCCACGCGCGGTGGTCAATGCGACGAAACGCACCGCGCTATTGATGAAAACGCTTCCGGAGAGACTCTCTTCGTTACCGGCATGTGGAGACACAAATGAGTGAAGCTAAAAGTCTGCTGGTTGGTGGATTGTGGAAGAATAACTCAGCACTGGTACAGTTGCTGGGCCTCTGCCCGCTGCTGGCGGTAACGGCGACGGCGACGAACGCGCTGGGTTTAGGTCTGGCTACCACGCTGGTGCTGACCCTGACCAACAGTTTCATTTCCGCCTCGCGCCGCTGGGTGCCGTCGGAAATCCGTATTCCGATTTATGTGATGATCATCGCTTCGGTGGTGAGCTGCGTGCAGATGCTGATCAACGCCTATGCCTACGGTCTCTATCAGTCGCTGGGAATTTTTATCCCGCTGATCGTGACCAACTGCATCGTGGTGGGCCGTGCTGAAGCCGTCGCCTCTAAAAGCAGCATCCCGCTCTCGGCGCTGGATGGCTTCGCCATCGGTATGGGCGCAACCTGCGCCATGGTGGTGCTGGGTTCGCTGCGCGAAATCATCGGCAGCGGCACGCTGTTTAACGGTGCCGACCAGCTGCTTGGCCCGTGGGCAAAATCGCTGCGTATCGAAGTGGTGCATTTCGACTCGCCGATGCTGCTGGCCATGCTGCCGCCTGGCGCGTTTATCGGCCTGGGCATGATGCTGGCGGCCAAGTACCTGATCGATCAGAAGATGAAACAGCGTGCAGCGCTGCGTGCTCAGGCGGCTGAAACCGCGGCCCCTCAGGGCGTAGCCGGGAAAGCGGTGTGAATCAGACCAAACGCACCGAAATCCTCCACCGGCTGCAGCAGAACAATCCGCATCCGACCACCGAGCTGAACTTCAGCACGCCGTTTGAGCTACTGATTGCGGTGCTGCTCTCGGCGCAGGCGACCGATGTCAGCGTGAACAAAGCCACCGCGAAGCTCTATCCGGTGGCGAATACGCCTGCCGCGATGCTGGCGCTGGGCGTGGATGGCGTAAAGGAATACATCAAAACCATCGGCCTGTTTAACAGCAAAGCGGAGAATGTGATTAAGACCTGCCGCATTCTGCTGGAGCAGCACAACGGCGAAGTGCCGGAAGATCGTGCAGCGCTGGAAGCCCTGCCCGGTGTTGGCCGTAAAACCGCCAATGTGGTGCTCAATACCGCCTTTGGCTGGCCGACGATCGCCGTTGATACCCATATTTTTCGCGTCAGCAATCGGACAAAATTTGCGCCGGGTAAGAATGTGGAAGAGGTCGAGCAGAAGCTGCTGAAGGTAGTTCCGGCAGCCTATAAAGTTGACTGTCACCACTGGCTGATACTGCACGGCCGCTACACCTGCGTGGCACGTAAACCGCGCTGCGGCGCCTGCCTGATTGAAGATCTCTGCGAGTACCCCGACAAAGTCGAGTGATTTGATAACTGACCCGCTGCGGCGGGTTTTTTATTATCTTGCTGTGCCCGCTGCATGACCTCTCCTGCGCGATCCGCCTTTTCACCACGCTTTCCGACGCGCCTGAATACCGGCACAGTTTGTCGGGTTGTTACATTGATGTTGATGATGGAAAATCGCCGCCCCTGATGATAAGAAAAAGTTATGACACGGTGAGTAACGTAATGAAGAAAAGCCCTTCTGCTGGAAGGCATCGTCTGCGCCTGCTTCTGGCACGCCTCTGGCCGCATCCGCTGGCAGTCAGTAAAAAACATGTGGTGATCGCCGGACTGGGTGCGGGCATTGGCCTGGTGCTGACCAGCCTGCTGAGCCACTGGATGCTGGGCGAGCTGAACCTCTGGTTTGTCGCCCCGGTTGGCGCATCAGCAGTCCTGCTCTTTGGTTTGCCTGCCAGTCCGCTGGCGCAGCCGTGGGCAATCGTTGGCGGCAACAGCCTGTCCGCGCTGGCAGGCGTCACTGTCAGCCAGCTGATTCCCGATCCGGCCATCGCCTGCGGTGTCGCGGCCTGTGTGGCGATCCTGCTGATGTTCCAGCTGCGCTGTCTGCATCCGCCCGGCGGCGCAGTGGCGCTGACCGCTATTCTGGGCGGGCCTTCAGTGCAGCAGCTGGGTTATCACTTTGTCCTGACGCCGATTCTGCTTAACTCACTGACGCTGGCTCTGCTGGCCCTGCTGTTAAATAATCTGGCCGGTCGTCGCTACCCCCATCCGCTGGCGCCTCAGGAAGTTAAACCCGAGCCGGTTGCCATGCCGGTCCCGCTCACGCGTGCCGATCTGCATCAGGCTTTACAGGGCGGCGAACTGCTGGATATTGACGAAGATGATTTGCAGGCGCTGCTGCTGCGCGCTGAAGAGATTGCGCAGCGCCGTCAGTTTAGCGGCTGAAGTCTGACCGCTGCTGGCGCATCCTGTACTGTCGGCATATTCCGCGTGGCCGACTGACACACACAACGTTGATCGCTGCCACAGTTTTGCTCAGCCGCTTCGCCTCACCTTTCCAGTAACATCTTGATAACACAGCCATCCAGGCCGGACGCCCATCCGGTCCTGGGCGGATGCCCATAGAGCCCGCCTTTTCAGTACCCTACACTTTGCTCTTCTTTACGTTTCTCATGAGGAAGAACGATGGATAGCGCCTTATCCCCGCAGCACGATGAGCTGATCGCCTCCGCCATCAAAAAATTCTTCACCCATATCATCCCAATGCTGGTGGTGATGCTGATCATTAATCAGATCGACCGCGCCAACATTGGCTTTATTAAAGCCGAGTTGCGCACCGATGCCGGGATCAGCGCCGCCGCCTTTGGTCTGGGTGCGGGCCTCTTTTTCATTGGTTATGCGCTGTTTGAAGTGCCGAGCAATCTGATGATGAAGCGATTTGGCGCACGCGTCTGGCTGACACGCATCATGATTACCTGGGGATTCGTGGTGGTCCTGACCGGATTCGTCACCTCACCCATTCAATTTTACCTGCTGCGCTTCTTACTGGGCGTCGCCGAAGCGGGCTTCTTTCCCGGCGTGCTGTTCTATTTCCGTCAGTGGGTGCCCAATGCCTGGCGCGGCCGGGCCACTGCAATGGTCCTGAGCGCCACGGCTGGCGCCTTCCTCTTCTCCGGGCCGATCACAGGCGCTATCCTGATGATGCATAATTTTCTGGGAATAGCGGGCTGGAAATGGGTGATGTTTCTCGAAGGTGGTGCCTCGGTACTGATCGGGATCCTCGCCGCCTGGGTACTGGTGTCGCGTCCTGCTGATGCGCGCTGGCTGAGTGACGCGGAGAAACAGGCGCTGGTGCAGCAACTGGATAGTGAAGAGGCGCAGCGTGACGCGCTTAATCGTGAGCCGGGAAAAATGTCGCTGTTACGCAATCGCAGCCTGTTGTTCTTCTGCGCAATCTTCTTCACCATGACCATGACCGGTTACACGCTGGTGTTCTGGCTGCCGCAGATTATTCAGCGCATTCAGGGCTTCAGCAGTTTTGGTATCGGCATTCTCACCGCCGTGCCGTGGCTGTGCGCCATTATCGCCATCAACCTGCTGAGCCGCTTTTCAGATCGCCACCGTGACAGACTCGATAAAGCGCTGGGCGTCGCCATGCTGGTCGCGGCCTGCGGCACTTTTATGGCGACGTTAGGTTCCCCGTGGTTTGGCTTCCTGGCGATGATCGTGGCCTGCATCGGCTCAAAAGTCAGCGCCACCTTTTTCTGGCCGATGCCGCAGGGAGAACTGCCCGCCTCGATTGTCGCGCCGGGTATTGCGCTGGTGAATTCTGTTGGCAATCTTGGCGGTTTTTTCGCACCGACGGTGTTTGGCTATCTGGAGATGAAAACCGGCTCCACTACCGGCGGCCTCTATGCCCTGACCAGCGTCTCGCTGCTGACCGGGTTGTGGCTGCTGCTGCGCCGCAGGCCATCCCCGCCTTCCCTTGATCCTATGGAGAATCACCATGTCAGACAGTCCAGTCATTAAAACAATGCGTGTGGTGCCGGTCGCCGGGTATGACAGCATGCTGCTGAACATTGGTGGCGCGCATAACTGCTACTTTACCCGCATCCTGGTAATCCTGACCGATTCCGCTGGCCGTACCGGCGTTGGCGAAAGTCCCTGTCACGCTTCGACGCTGGCGCTGCTGGCACGTTTTCGACCGCAGATTGAGGGCAGCGAGTTGCTGCGGCTGAATGCGACAATCGCCACGCTGTTTGCGAGTGATGCACGACATCAGCAGACCGCGCATACCGATGACATCCACATTCCGCAGATGAACCCGGAGAAGTTCTACAACGCCACCGCAGCGATTGAAGCCGCGCTGCTTGATCTGATGGGCCAGCACCTGAATCTGCCGGTTGCCGAGTTACTTGCCAGCGGCAGGCAGCGCGATCGGGTGCCGGTGCTCGGCTATCTGTTCTATATCGCCGACCGCAACCTGACCAGTATGAACTATCAGGCAGGCCAGGCCGGCGGTGATGCCTGGCTGCAACTGCGCCATGAAAAAGCAATGGATGCGCAAGGCGTCGTGCGGCTGGCTGAGGCCGCAGCGGAACGCTATGGCTTCCGCGACTTCAAACTCAAGGGTGGCGTACACCACGGCGAAGTGGAGGTCGAGACGGTTAATGCCCTGCTGGCGCGTTTTCCGCAGGCTCGTGTCACGGTCGACCCTAACGCCAGCTGGTCGCTGGACGAAGCCATTTATTATGGTAAACAGCTGGCGGGCCGCATTCCCTATCTGGAAGATCCCTGTGGCGCAGAGCAGGGCTACTCCGGCCGGGAAACGCTGGCCGAGTTTAAACGGGCCACCGGTATTCCGGTCGCCACCAATATGATCGCCAATGACTGGCGACAGTTGCAGCATGCGTTACAGCTCAATGCTATTGATATTCCGCTGGCCGATCCGCACTTCTGGACGATGCGCAATGCGCATACCGTGGCACAGCTCTGTCAGGAGTGGGGGCTGACCACCGGCTGCCATTCAAACAACCATTTTGATGTCTCACTGGCGATGGTGGCGCATCTGGGGGCGGCTGCACCCGGCGATCGCCTGACGGCCTTTGATACACACTGGATCTGGCAGGATGGACAACAGCTGACGCAGCATGCGCCGCAGATTCGGGATGGGCATCTGGAACTGCCAGAGGGGCCAGGGCTGGGTATTACCCTGAATATGGAACGAGTCGAAGCGGCACATGCACTCTACAATTCGCTGCCGGATAAAAATCGTAACGATGCGCTGGGCATGCAGTTTCTGATTGATAACTGGTCGTTTAACGCCAAACGCCCGGCGTTGCTGCGCTGATGACGGCCATCCTGTGACAGTGTCACAGGATGGCCGCGTTTAACGTTGTGCCAGCGCCGCCTGCATCCAGGCAATGACCAGGGGAGACTCTTTCTCCTGTAGTGCCGCGCGCTCTGACTGGAACAGCGTCGCGACGAAGAAAGGATGATCCGGCAGCTCCACACCGCGTACGTCACCTGCTTCATCCCAGGCGGTAATACGCAGGGTGTTATCACCCAGCGCCGCACTGAATTCGGGGTTGACGCCAAAGTTACAGTGATAGCCTTCATCGCTTTCCAGCTTGCCGTAGGCCGTAGCAATACCCGAACCAGGTTCGAATCTGACCGCGCCGCGCTGTTCCACCAGCGAGCAGCTCAGCGGGGTTATGACCATGCGCCCACCGGTGTCGGTTTCGGCATGACTGGCATCGTGCCAGCCCAGTACATTGCGTGCATACTCGATGACCGCATACTGGAATCCCCCACAGGAGCCCAGGAAAGGCTTTCCGTTTTCCCGCGCCCAGCGAATGGTATCGAAAACGGCCTCATCATTATGATAGGGACTGCCCGGCACCACCCATACTGCGTCACTGCGCCTGAGATCGGATTCAGCGAGTTTTTCGCTGGCAACCCATTCAGCTTCAACCGCTATGTTCAGCCAGCGGGCAGCACGTTCAATAGCAAGAGGAATGGCCTGATGGGCAACCGCATCCGCGCGGTAGTCACCAGCCAGAGATAAGCGCAGGGGAGACGACATTGGAATGATCCTTTCCGGAGAAATGGAGAGGTTACAGGAATGTTAATTTCAAGTCGAGCGGCCTGACAGTCGCGTCATAATGCTGCCATTCAGTACAGGGAGCATCATGCCTTCATCACAGTCTGCTTCTCTTTTCTTCAGCGAAAACTTTTTTGCAGGTTTATGCTGCCGACAGGCTTTTTAGCTTTCCTGCGCAGCAACGCAATCGGTTTCTTCTTTTGCTTTCTGAATTAAATCGCTGGTTTGTGCTCTCGATCAGCAATTGTATGCTTTGCCGCCAGATGAGACGCGTTAACGTTTACTTTTTCGTCACACTGCCTGAATAATGGCCTGAAACCTCCTGTAAATGCTGCTGATAAAATCTGCGGCAAACGTTTCATCTGAATTACTCTTCATTAGCAGTTAATGTTAAATTCATCCAGCGCCTCACTCGCATTCAGTTGATTTATACTGATATACTCTTTTCCATCAATATTAAAACCTGATCAACAGTTTGTTATAAGGTTTTTAACTCTGGATTATCAGCTCAGGCAGGTTGTCAGAAAATTCTTGCCCTGCCGCCCGTAATCAGCCAAATTAGTCGCCGCTTTTCCCTTCTAATAACAATCTCGCGCATGAAAAACTCACATGACGCGGACTTAATTGCTGTCCCGAAACAGGGTATGAAAAAACTGAGGTACATGTGTCAACTGCAAACAAACACACTGATGAGGCTGTCAGTCTCAATGCGTTTAAACAGCCGAAGGCGTTCTACTTAATCTTCTCGATTGAGTTATGGGAACGTTTTGGCTTCTATGGCCTGCAGGCCATTATGGCGGTTTACCTGGTGAAGCAACTGGGATTGTCTGAATCAGACTCCATCACCCTGTTCTCTTCATTCAGCGCGCTGGTTTATGGACTTGTCGCCATTGGCGGCTGGCTCGGCGATAAAGTGCTGGGCACGAAACGTGTGATTGTGCTGGGCGTGCTGGTGCTGGCGCTGGGTTATGCGCTGGTGGCATTCTCCGGTCATAACGTCAGCATCGTCTATATCGGTATGGCAACGATCGCCGTGGGCAGCGGCCTGTTCAAGGCGAACCCCTCTTCTCTGCTCTCCACCTGCTACGAAAAAGATGATCCGCGTATCGATGGTGCCTTCACCATGTTCTATATGTCGATCAACATCGGTTCACTGTTTTCGATGATGCTCACCCCGTGGTTAGCGGCGAAATATGGTTATAGCGTTGCCTTCTCACTGTGCGTTATCGGTCTGATCATCACCCTGTTTAACTTCCTGTTCTGTAAACGCATGGTCAAGGATTACGGTTCTAAGCCGGACTTTGCACCGTTGCAGGTTGGAAAACTGCTGATGACCCTGGTTGGCGTCGTGGTGCTAATCGCGCTGGCGAACTGGATGCTGCATCATCAGGTCATTGCACGCCTGGTGCTGGCGGTCATTGCGCTGGGTATCGTGCTGGTGTTTGCTAAAGAAGCCTTTGCACTGCAGGGCGCGGCGCGTCGTAAAATGATTGTGGCCTTCCTGCTGATGGTCGAAGCGATTCTCTTCTTCGTGCTCTACATGCAGATGCCAACGTCACTCAACTTCTTTGCTATCCGCAACGTTGAGCACACGATTCTCGGCATTACCTTTGCGCCCGAGCAGTTCCAGGCGCTGAACCCGTTCTGGATCATGCTGGCCAGTCCGCTGCTGGCGGCGCTCTACAACAAGCTGGGCGATAAGCTGCCTATGCCGCACAAGTTTGCCTTTGGTATGGTGCTCTGCTCCGCGGCGTTCCTGGTGCTGCCGGTGGGCGCGAAGTTCGCCAGCGATGCCGGTATCGTTTCTGTTAACTGGCTGATCCTGAGCTATGCATTGCAGAGTATCGGTGAGCTGATGATCTCCGGCCTCGGCCTGGCGATGGTGGCACAGCTGGTGCCTCAGCGTCTGATGGGCTTTATCATGGGCTCCTGGTTCCTGACCACCGCAGGCGCGGCGGTCATTGCCGGTAAAGTGGCCAACCTGATGGCGGTGCCGGAAAACGTTACCGATCCACTGATTTCGCTGGCGACCTACAGCCGCGTATTCCAGCAGATTGGTATCGTGACGGCGGTGATCGCCCTGCTGATGCTGATTACGGCGCCGATGCTGAACCGCATGGCGCAGGATCCTGACGCGAAAAAATAACGTGCAGGCGTCATCGCTGCCGTGATACGAATCAGCCGGGCTCTGCCCGGCTTTTTTTATTGCTGACCCTTTCCCCTCATCGATCCCTGATCCTTATCACTGGTAATTCCACCCTGAGCCTTTACTATGCTGTGATCCCATTGCAACAAGGAGTACATGGTCATGAAACTGTTTTGTAAAGCAGGAGCCTGCTCTCTTTCTCCCCATATTGTCATGCGCGAATGCGGTCTCGATTTCACTCAGGTGAACGTTGATCTGGCCACAAAACGCACTGAACGGGGCGATGATTTCCGCCAGATTAACCCTAAAGGTCAGGTGCCCGCGCTGCTGCTCAGCGACGGCACCGTGCTGACGGAAGGCGTTGCCATTGTGCAGTACCTGGCAGATCTCAAGCCCGATCGTCATCTGCTGGCACCGGTCGGCAGCCTGACGCGTTATCACACCGTGGAGTGGCTCAGCTACATCGGCAGTGAGCTGCACAAAAGCTTCGGGCCGCTGTTTCGCCCGGGTTACTCCGATGAGGTGAAAGCGCAGACGCGCAGTCAGCTGGAAGCGAAATTCCGCTATGTCGATGCGTCACTGCGTGACAAACAGTGGCTGATGGGGCTGCATTTCAGCGTGGCGGATGCCTATCTGTTTGTAGTGACGCGCTGGGCAAAAGCGCTGGGACTGGATTTGTCCGGCTTTACGGCGCTGGAGGCGTGGTTTGATCGTGTTGCGGAACGTCCTGCGGTGCAGGCGGCGCTGAAAGCGGAAGGCTTAGCCTGAGTGAACAGGGCCGGTCAACCGGCCCTGATGCATTACAGCTTTTCTGCCGTGAAGTGCTGCGTTGGACTGGCGATGGCATCCTGGGCCGCCACCAGCTGCAGCTCATACTCGCCCATTTGATGGGTTTTCAGCATCACCTCATAGACCGCCGCAGTGACGTGCTCCAGCGCATCCTGCAATGATTTGCCGTGCAGCAGATTCACCAGCAGCAGACCGCTGGTAAGATCGCCTACGCCGACCGGCTGACGCACACCGAAATCGACCAGCGGACGGCTGATGTGCCAGGCGTCTTCCGCCGTCACCAGCAGCATCTCAAAGCGATTGCTGCGACGACCGGCGCGCGCCAGATGCTTCACCAGCACCACGCGTGGTCCCTCGGCAATCAGCGCCCGCGCAGCGTCGACTGCCGCGTCGACGTCGGTGACAGTGCGTTCGCTCAGCATCTCCAGCTCAAGCAGGTTCGGGGCGATGATGTCGCTGGCCGGCATCGCCATTTTACAGTGAAACTCCGCCACGCCGGGTGCCACGATGCAGCCTTTCTCGGGATGACCCATCACCGGATCGCAGAAGTACCAGGCATCTGGATTAGCCGCTTTGACCTGCTGAACAATCTGCAGAATCTGCTCACCCTGCTCTGCCGAACCCAGATAGCCGCTCAGCACCGCGTCGCAGGTCTTCAGACGGTCAATATCTGCGATGCCTTTAACGATGTCAGTTAAATGCGTGGCAGGCATCACCGTGCCGGTCCAGTGACCATATTGCGTATGGTTGGAAAACTGCACGGTGTTCAGCGGCCAGACGTTTGCTCCCAGACGGCGCATCGGAAACTCAGCCGCCGCATTACCGGCGTGACCAAAAACAACATGCGACTGAATCGCTAAAATATTTTTCACTTGTTTGCCCTGTCCTGCCTTGCCATAAAAAAGGGCCGGAAACCGGCCCTGAAATCTTACTGCCAGTTAATCAGGCAGTAATGTTTCTTACCGCGACGCAGCAGCGTAAAGCGGTTAAACAGTTTGTCGCTGTCGCTGAAGCGGTATTCCGCGTCAGACTGCTTTTCACCATTCAGAGAAACGGCATTGGAGCCGATCATGGTGCGTGCCTGACCGCGAGACGGCACCAGCTCGGCTTTCACCAGCGCCTGCTGCAGATCGTCGTCAGCGCCCAGTACGATAGTGGGCATACCATCCTGCGCCAGCTGTTCAAAATCGGCTTCGGTCATGTCGCTCACGGAGCCAGAGAAGAGGCTGGCCGTGATGCGTTTTGCCGCCGACAGACCCGCTTCGCCATGCACCAGACGCGTTACCAGCTCAGCCAGCACATACTGCGCACGTGGCGCGGTGCCGCTGTTTTTGTCCTCCTCTTCCAGCGCGTTGATCTCTTCAATGCTCAGGAAGGTGAAGAACTTCAGGAAGCGATAGACATCGGCGTCAGCGGTGTTGATCCAGAACTGATAGAACTTGTACGGGCTGGTTTTCTTCGCATCGAGCCAGACTGCGCCGCCTTCCGTTTTACCGAATTTGGTGCCGTCAGACTTGGTGATCAGCGGAACGGTCAGACCAAAGACCTGGTTCTGATGCAGACGACGGGTCAGGTCGATACCGGAGGTGATGTTACCCCACTGATCGGAACCGCCAATCTGCAACGATACGCCGTGACGCTCGTTCAGGCAGGCGAAATCATAGCCCTGCAGCAGATTGTAAGAGAATTCGGTAAAGGAGATGCCCTGATCGTCACGGTTCAGACGCTGCTTCACCGCTTCTTTATTGATCATCTGGTTAACGGAGAAGTGTTTACCGATGTCACGCAGGAAGGTCAGCACGTTCATGCTGCCAAACCAGTCGTAGTTGTTGGCGGCGATTGCGCTGTTGCTGCCGCAATCGAAGTCGAGGAATGGCGCCACCTGCTGGCGGATCTTCTCAACCCATTCGTTGACGGTGTCGCTGGTATTAAGTTTACGCTCTGCGGCTTTGAAGCTCGGGTCGCCAATCAGGCCGGTTGCACCCCCGACCAGTGCCACCGGCTGATGGCCGGCATCCTGAAAACGCTTCAGGCAGAGCAGCGGTACCAGATGGCCCAAATGCAAGCTGTCAGCAGTGGGGTCAAAGCCGCAATAGAGCGAAATTGGCCCCTGCGCCAGTTTCTCTGTTAACGCGTCTTCATCCGTCACCTGGGCGATAAGGCCCCTCTCCTGCAATTGTTGTATCAGGTTACTGCTGGTCATTACTGACTCCAAATTGATCAGACTGCACCTATGCTGGTACACAGCTTTCCGCTGAGTTGCGGAATCGAAAAAAATGAGGGCTATAGCATAAAGCGCTGACGCCTTCTGTGCCAGCGCTGATAGGGGGAAATCATGCAGATTCAGGGTGCCAGACGGTCGATTTTCCAGCCATCGTGATCGCGCTGATAGATGAAACGATCGTGCAGGCGATGTTCGCCGCCCTGCCAGAACTCCACTGTGTGAAATTTCACGCGGTATCCACCCCAGAAGCTGGGCAGCGGCACATCACCCTGCTGGAACTTCTGTTTCAGTTCCAGAAACTTCCCTTCCAGAATGCCACGGGCCGAAATACGGCTCGACTGCTTCGACACCCAGGCTCCAATCTGACTGTCGCGCGGGCGGCTGTGGAAATATTTCAGCACCTCCAGCGGCGACAGTTTCTCCACTTCGCCCAGCACCATCACCTGACGCTCCAGGTAGTGCCACGGGAAGTGCAGGGAGATACGTGGATTGTGCGCCAGCTGCAGCGCCTTGCGGCTGCCAAGATTGGTGTAAAACACCATGCCCTGCGCATCGAAGTGCTTCAGCAGCACGATACGCTGCCACGGCTGGCCCTGCTCATCCACGGTGGCCACGGTCATTGCCGTGGGATCGGGCAGTTTTGCTTCACACGCCTGGCTCAGCCACTGTTCAAACAGCGCAATCGGATCATCCGGCAGATCCTTACGACGCAATCCGCCGCGGGTATATTCACGCCGCAGATGGGCAATGGTGTGTAGCGTTTCGCTGTCGCTCATAATGCTCGCCTATTCAGATAAAGAGTCAGCTGGCAGGTTGCAGCTCACAATCGTTCACGACGATTTTATCGTTACGTTCGATAAATGCGCCGTTTCCTTTGGACCAGAACACATAGTTGTTGTCGCTATAGCGTGCGCCGGAAGCCGATACCGTCTGCTTCAGCGTCAGGGGCTGGCCATCCATGATGAAGCTCACCTGCTCGTTCGCCTCATCCAGTGTCACGGTCAGGGGCAGGGTTCCACAGCGATAATGCAGGGTCTGCGGCAACGGTGGCTGTTTATGCATCAGACTACAGCCCGACAGCAACAGCACCGCGGCAACGGTCAATCCTTTCAACATAAGCGGGTCTCCTTCACGAGTGAAGCTGGCATTATAAGAAGGATTTTGCGCGAAGTAAGTGGGAATCCGCGCCAATCTGGTGGATGCTGTCATGCCGCCTGAATTATTGCGCATTTTCAGGCGGTTGTCTGAATGCACAGGCCGCGTTCTCAGGCTACGCTCTATAGATCTTAAGCGAGGAAAACAAATATGAAATTTGATAACGAAGATGCATTTAAGCTGGCTGTGGCGTTTATGAACCACAAAGAGAATGCCACCGTCGCCAGCAGCTACTTTAAAACCTTTATCGACACCTACCAGAAATTTGATCGCTGGCTGAGCGCATCCGATCCGGTCAGCGCCATGAAAGCGGAAAAAGCGGCAGCCAAAGCCGGCGAAGACTCCATTCTTTGATCCCCTTCTTCACTGGCCCGATAGTCATCAGGGTATCGGGCCAGCGGATATAAGCAGCCGTTAACGCTGGTGCAGACGATTACCCCTATGGCGACGCTGGCTTTAACGAAGAATATCTGCTCCGGCTGCCGTGCTTATTTTCCACCCTGACCTCACTTTTATTCAGGCCATGTAATGCCTCTGCTGAAACGGCATAAACAGCCGTGCACATTTGCAATAAATGCTATTCCCCACCGTCATTCCCGTGAATAATCGCTACACCCCCCTTTTTTGTCTAAAAAACCGGCAGCGAAGCGTGACAGGGTCAGCAAACTCTATAAAGCCGTCTATGCTGTAAACGTCTGGTTATACTTCATGGAGTTAAAAAAAATGAAAATGAAATCCCTGTCAGCCATTGCTTTGCTGGCGCTTTCTTTAGGTACGCTTGCAGGCTGCGCCTCGAATCAGTCAATTAAGACCACTGATGGCCGTACCATTGTCACTGATGGTAAACCGCAGATCGATTCAGATACTGGCCTGGTTTCTTATCGCGATGCTCAGACAGGAAAAACTGAGCAGATCAATCGCAATGAGATCAGTAATATGAGTGAACTCGACAACTAATATAAGGTGAATAAGATGAAAAAAGCGCTGATTTTACCTCTCGCCGCATTGATTGGTATGACCGTATTAACCGGCTGCACCCGTACCAGTTATGCGATTCAGACTAATGATGGACGTACCATTATTAGTGATGGCAAGCCTTCTGAGTCAGATGCCGGTCTGCTGGCCTACACCGACGCTAATGGCGTGAAGCAACAGATTAATAAAGCGGACGTTAAAGCGGTTTCTGAAGTACCGAAGAAATAAACCGGGCACTATCGTTCATTTAATAAAGCCGCCTACGGGCGGCTTTATTTTTTCCTGTGCTTAGCGCGACATGTGGTACGAACGAAGCTTCCCGCCACCTGCCGATTCGAATCAGAAATATCCGTTATGTTATAGCCATAATATGGCAGTCAACATGACAGTAATCGTGATTCACCTGCTTATTACTTATCTGAATTTCAGGCAACCCCTACCCTTTTTAACCAGCTTAATAGCTCAAGCTCTTTTACCCGTAAAACAGAACTCTGTTTTTATTCTTTTTTATTAGAGGCTTATCGCTTCGCTTAAAGGTTCATTTTATTTTTTAATCATTTCAACTGTGTTTATCGGCGGTTTCCGATCTTTTAGTCCGGATGACCTTTAACTAGACTATTCATATCGTTATTCAATCAGGAGGTCGCTGATGGTTTACCATGATAAAACAATCGGTCATATCATTCTTGGTGAAGCCGCCATTAATCTGGCGTTTGAACAGCAGGAGATCACGCTGGTATCACTGATTCGCCAGCTGGCTGAAATGGCTGAAAACGAACGCAGCGATGAGCGCGTCGCGCAGATTGCTGATACACGCAACTGGCTTAAAGGCTTTATCGAGGCCTCAACGCGCGACCGCGCCGAATTAAACTGGCTGGTTGAAACCGGACAGGCGCCGGTTTACCTTAAAGATTACCGCTAATGTGCTAAAGAATGTCCTGTCGGTTCAGGGTGCCAGGCCTCGCCTGGTGCCACTCACCACTCCGCGGCATCACGCCAGTTTTTGCATTTTTTCTGTTTATCGCCAGAAGCTATGCAGATCGCACGAAAACCACCGGTCCTGCGCTGAAATAGCTATACAGATTCGATTTTTTGTATAACTTTGGCGCAAGCCGATCGTTTTTCCATCACCTCACAGGAAATTATCCATGTACCCGAACCAGAGACTGCCGCGGACGGCAGACGATATTGCCCGTTATTTTAATGCGGCAAGCCTGCCCTCACAGCAGGAAACGCTGGGTCAGGTGGTGGTGGAAATTCTGCATGCAGGCGGGAACGTAAACCGTAAATCGATCTGCACCAAACTTCTCCGTCGGCTGGAGACAGCGTCCACGCAGGAAGAGGAGCGTCATTACCGTGCCCTCATCAGCCTGCTGTTTGACCGTTAAGCAGCGGACGCTCTCTGCCAGCGACTTCTGTCAGCGCGTCAGCGGCTCTCCGCTTTCCGTCACCTGCTGTTGCAGCGGATGTTTCACTGCGCGGGTTTCAAATCCCCCCTGTGCAGCAAAGACAGAGCAGCCAATAGCGGCGACGAGTGTCAGTAAGATTGAGGTTTTCACGAAGCAGGCCTTAATTTTCTACGCTACAGAATAAAGCGTAAAAGCCTGGCACATAAACAGCGTCGGGAAAAGCGCACTGCAGACTTTTTCTGTCCGAAAAACGTGGGCGGGGAAATGCCGGTATACTGATGCCCCTCCCCGTAATGATTACCCCAGCACTTTCAATGCCAGCGCCAGCGTCTGCTGTTCGTTGGTCACATCGCTGACCTTGCCTGCAACCCGCATACCGTATGCCATGCAGAGGATTAAACCGGCTGCCGCTTCACTGTCCAGTGTGTTATCGATTGAGCCATCCCGTTGCCCCAGCTCCAGCAGCGAGACCAGGAAGCGCTGATTACGCTGAACCACCTCATCAATGCGCTGCCCCAGCGCCTGATCCATCGTCTGCAGCGCAATGGCGCTGGCAACGACCAGACAGCCGCGCCGCCCTTCGATGGCGCGCGCCGAGTCAAGATAGAACTGCAATAGCTCGGTTATTTTTTCCCGTCCGCTGACACAGGGTGCCAGACGACGGCGCAGCTCGGTATTTCTGAGCAACAGATAACGTTCAAACACCTGCAGAAAGAGCGAGCGCTTATCTTTAAAGGCCTTGTAGATGCTGCCAGCAGAGAGGTTCATCGCCTCACCCAGATCGCTTATTGATGTGGCGTGATACCCTTTTTGTCGGAAAACGATCATGGCGTGATCCAGAGCCTGTTCAATATCGAACTCTCTGGGACGTCCCCGCTCTTTGTTTTTTTGCGCTGTCGCTGTCATGATCATTGTTACCGGTCTGGTAAGGACGTTCCTGTCAGAATCAGCCCGGATTCTATCCCAGGCATGGGTAACAAGTATAGATAGCGGCCTGACACTGACGCCTGTCCGTTTCTGTCGCCTGATGATCAAGGGGAGTAACCGGTTGTACCCTGCAACCCGGCAGAGGTTACAGAGCAAACCGGTCACGATTTACTCAGATAATAACGCGGTCTCTTTGCGGCGATCTGCCCGTTGCTGCGTGTTTATTTTAATCAGCCATAACATAGACTGCTTAATAAGCAGGCTGGCGTGGTGCTCATTGTCAGCAAAACATAAAAAGAGTCGGGTTTTTATAGTGCTGTTGCCGTCGACCACATAAATCTCATCGTCGTCATGGTGGCGGGATTGAATGATTGCTGTGAATTGTATTGCAGGCCAGAGCATGACTCTGGCTTCAAACGCTCTGAAACCCACTATATTTACGTGGTTATTTTTTTAAAATGCCCGATGAAAAACTACTCATCGGGCCAGGCAAAGCATCACTTCCTGTCACTTTAATCGCGTGATAAAAAAGCGTATAACAGCTGCTGCTACGTCAGCAACAGAGGAAGCCGGACCCGCGCCTACTTAACCGCCGCCACCGGCAAATCCGTTACCCGCGTGGTATAGGCAGGTGACAGCATCTCGCGCTTCATTGCCCAGGCCTTGTTGATCCCCTGCCCGGCAAACCAGAGTTTTCCGCTGCCGATTTTATTAATTTTATCAATCAGCTGCATCAGCTCCTGGCTGTTGCGGCGCGGCTGATGCTCGTCAAACAGATCAAGCTGGGCCACGCCCTGACTGAAAAAATCCCCCAGCACGATGCCCGCCTTGATATAGCGATGCCCCTCAATCCAGATGTTATCCAGACACGCCATCGCAACGCCGACAATATCGCGCGTGTCCTGTGTCGGGATGACCAACTGGCCGGTAGACTGATTACCATAAAAGGGTTCATCCGTAGCATGCGGGCTGGTACGCACAAAGACCCCCACCTGACGGCAATACTGGTTACCGCGGCGTAGCTTCTCTGCCGCACGCTCAGCATAGGCACAGACGGCTTCACGCATCTGGTCATAATCGGAGATGCGGCTGCCAAACGAACGGGAACACATGATTTGCTGCTTATCCGGTGTCACTGACTCCAGTTCCAGGCAGGATTCGCCACGCAGTTCTCTGACGGTACGCTCCATCACCACGCTGAACTGTTTGCGAATGGATTCGGTGCTTAGATCGGCCAGATCTTTCGCCGTCATAACGCCCATGGCGTTGAGCCGTTTGCCGATCCGGTGCCCTACGCCCCAGACGTCAGCCACATCAATCAGCGCCAGCAGCTTTTTCTGTCGTTCGGGGTCCGACAGATCGACAATGCCGCCGGTTTTGCTCCACTTTTTGGCCGCAAAATTCGCCAGCTTAGCCAGCGTTTTGGTCTGTGCAATGCCGACGCCGACGGTCAGATGGGTCTCTTTGCGGATCCGTTCTTTAACCTGCCGGCCAAAGGTCTCCAGCGCCATGCAGTTCTGCACGCCGGTAAGATCCATAAACGCCTCGTCGATCGAGTAGATCTCCACCGAGGGAGCCATCTCTTCGAGGATGGTCATCACCCGCTCACTCATGTCGGCATAGAGCGCGTAATTTGAGCTGAAGACCTGTACCGCATGACGCGTCAGCTCTTCACGCATTTTAAAATAGGGTGCACCCATTTTAATGCCGGCTTTTTTTGCCTCGGCGCTGCGCGCAATCACACAGCCGTCGTTATTCGACAGCACCACCACCGGTTTGCCTTTCAGATCGGGCCGGAAAACGGTTTCGCACGATGCATAAAAGCAGTTCACATCGACCAGCGCGAACATGGTCAGTGCGTCGATTTAATAACAAAGGTCACAACACCAAACACTTCCAGCGCATCTTCGGTCTGGATAGCGATCGGTTTAAATTTGGTGTTCATCGGCATCAGTTGCAGGCAGGGATGAAGCTGAAGACGTTTAACGGTAAATTCACCATCGACGGCGGCCACCACGATATCGCCGTGTGAGGCGGTGAGCGAGCTGTCGACCACCAGCATATCACCATCGTTAATGCCCGCCTCAATCATCGACTCGCCGCTGACGCGGACAAAATAGGTGGCACTGGGATGCTGCACCATCAGCGCATTGAGATCGATACGTTGTTCGACATAATCCTGCGCCGGGGAGGGAAATCCGCACGGCACACGTTCGATATAAAGCGGTAAAGGCATAACGGCGCGAATGTCCGCAGGTTTAATGAATTCCACAATTTCACTCCTTGCTCAGATTACTGTATATAAATACAGTAATAGCTAATCCCCCTTTTAATCAAGTGACACGGAACATTTTTAAGCAAAGGAGTTGATGGTAATACACTTTTTTAATCCTCTTTTTTCTCACTGCTGTGAGAGTAAGCGGAAACGGGTTACTTTTGCCGCAGCACGGGAATATCAGCGTTTTTTTCTTTCAGTAACTAATCTTATAAATTCACCCGCTGATTATTTTTACTTAAGGAAAATCTGACAACGTCTCTGTGGCATTCGCCGAGGTTTGAATATTCAGAGCGGGCTGGTTATTCTGCCTTTTTTAAGGCATGGAGGGGTTATGACAGACGACGATAGAATTAAACATCTGGAAGAAGCCGTTGCGCAGTTAACGGTTGAGACCACGGTATTAAAAGCGATACTCGGTCAGCAAATTGCGCTCAATAATCTCAACTACAAAGGGAAATTTGACGATGTGCTGGCCGCGCTGGCGAAAGAATATGCCGAACGTGGTCTGGAGGAAGGCAATAATCAGGCAATCCATGACGCCCTGCGTCAGTATATTAAATATGAGCCACCCACGATGGAATAGGACTCTCCGGCAGCGTCCGCTCACCGGACGTTACCGGCTCCTGAACACTGCCATCCCCTGCCCCGTCCCGGCAGCCGTCTGAGGCGCTGCGGATTAGCCTTTAAGCCTGGCTATCACTCTCCAGCGCATCCTGAATCGCATCGGCCAGATTACCAATTTCATTCGCCACGGCCTGCAGGTCCCAGGAGGCTTTTGAACCGGTTGCTGACGTTGAAGCGCTGACGGATTCCTTTGCCACTGACAGCGCCGCTGCCACAGCCACTGAACGTTTATGTTGTTCCTGCGTCACGCCCGCAGGCGGAATCGCAAAATAGTCGTGAACCATGATCATTTCCTTGTGATGAATAAGGGCTCAACCTTAGCCTTCTGCATCAGGCGTGGGAAGTGAATTATGTGGCATGACCTGTCAGGCGGACAGGATTGCAGCAGCTGTGTTGCGTTGTCCGCTTTTCCTGCGCAAAAAAACCTGTACGGGCTGTACAGGTTTTTTGCAAAAATGTCTGCCTGAACGGCTATTGTATCGTTTTACAGGACGGCAGAAAAATAGCTGGCACTCACCAGCAGACGTTATCATCTTATGGGAAATCCCTGTTAATTCACTGAATAATATAACATAAAGAGTGAAAGCCTCGCTTTGTCCTGTGTGCCATCTCTCCCTCAACACATCTGACCAGTTATCTTTTGTCAAATTTTATTGTACAACTTTGCCATTTTTGTATAACTTTACCTCGTGATGTTAAATCACTTGTAACGAGCGTGCTTTGCACCGCATCTGAAGGTGTTGTGGATTTCCACCTTCAGATGCAATTTTTTTGCGTCAGCCGGTTACCGGATCTGAATCAACGCATTCCTTCCCAATTTCTTATGAGGCCTGACATGCAAACAACGATGAATACAGAGTCTCAGATTTCTGATTACTTCATGAACTCTGGTACAGCGCTGACCACAGAAAAACAGGTGATCGCCGCAGTTCATGCTGAACTTGCGCGAGCCAAAGCCCATGTCTCCGATAAAGACATTGTGCTGGGTCTGATTCACCGCCTGGAGAGCGAGCGCGACATGGTTAAGCAGGATATTTACCGTCAGGCTCTTGAACATGTTCTGCAGCGTGCAACGGCCACCAGCGAAAGCTAAAAACCTGTGTCTGTCATGACGGAACGCGAATTAGCACGGATGCTTTTCCACTACGGAATCGGCCCCTTTTAAAGGGGCTTTTTTATTTCTGCTGCACTGCATCGCCCGCTTCTATATTCACCTCCCGTACTGCCTGCCCTGCCGGACCAGATATAGCTCTACTATTTACCGTTTTTGCCGCTTATTTCACCTTAAATTGCGATTAATTGCTCTCGGTTCGCTTTATTTATCCGATATCTGTGTCCAGGCTTTTTCTGCATCTACTGCAAACACAGACGAGGAAAATAATCATGTTTCATCATTCATCAAAACTTCAATTCCCGGTTCGTGTAGAGAAGCCCGATCCAGAGTTTGCCATGCTGTTACAGCAGGCCATCGGCGGCGTCGAAGGTGAGATTCGTGTAGCGATGCAATACTTTTTCCAGGCGATGGGCGCGCGGGGTGATGTGCGGATTCGGGATCTGCTGATCTCCACCGCCACCGAAGAGCTGAGCCATATCGAAATGCTGGGCTACGCCGTGGCGCTGAACCTTGAAGGCGCACCGCTCTCTTACCAGGAAGCGTCAGCCAAAGACCCGGTGGTTAATGCCATTCTGGGTGGCATGAACCCACGCCATATCCTCTCTTCCGGTCTGGCTGCGATGCCGGTGAATGCCAACGGCATGCCGTTCGACATGAGCCACATCTACGCCTCCGGCAACGTGGCGGCAGATATGCTGGCTAACGTCACTGCAGAAGCCACCGGCCGCGTACTGGCTACCCGGCTCTACAACATGACCGAAGACAAAGGGATGAAGGACTTCCTCTCCTTCCTGATCGCCCGTGACACGATGCACCAGCAGCAGTGGCTGGCGGTGATCGAAGAGATGGGTGGCCTGAACGCATCGCTGCCGATCCCGAACAGCTTCCCGCAGGAACATGAGGCGCAGGAGCACTCGTACTACTGCCTGAATACCTCACTGGACAAACCGCTGCCGGAAGGTCGCTGGAGCAGTGGCCCGGCTTACGATGGTCATGGGCAGTTCAGCGCGAAGCAGCAGCCCGAGATTCTGGGTGATGAGCCGCTGCTGGGCAATGCCCGTCCCGGCTCCGGTGCACAGTCAGAGCAGATTGATGGCGTTACGCCACCGAAACCATAATTACCCGCCTGTCAGGGACCAATGCCCTGACAGGTTTTTCCATTTTTTACGGAGGAGAAGTCATGTCATCCACTCAGCGTCCACAACCCCCATTCACAGAGCAGCAGCAGACGTGGCCTGGCAGCACCGCCGCGATGCAGCCACAGCCCGATCATGGTGAAGAGAGTTATCAGGGTTCAGGCCGTCTGGCGGGTAAAAAAGCGATTATTACCGGCGGCGATTCCGGCATTGGCCGGGCCGTGGCGATTGCTTTTGCCCGGGAAGGTGCTGACGTGCTGATCTCTTATCTTGATGAGCATGAGGATGCGCAGGATACCGCCCGACTGGTTGAGGCCGCCGGTCAGAAAGCCGTCCTGGTGCCCGGCGACATTACCGATGCGTCACACTGCAACGCGCTGGTTGATAAAGCCGTTGAAGCCTTTGGTGAGATTAACATTGTGGTGAATAACGCGGCGTATCAGATGACGCGCGGCTCGCTGGATGCGATCAGCGACGACGAGTTTGATCGGACGATGAAGACTAACCTGTACGCGATGTTTTACATCACTAAAGCGGCCACAAAACATATGCCTGCAGGCGGGTCGATCATTAATACGGCTTCGATCAATGCTGACCAGCCGAAACCGAAACTGCTCGCCTACTCCGCCACCAAAGCCGCCATCGTTAACTTCTCCGGTGGCCTGGCCGCCTTGCTGGCGGAAAAAGGCATCCGAGCCAATGCGGTTGCGCCCGGCCCCATCTGGACACCGCTGATCCCGTCGACCATGCCGGTTGAACAGGTGAAGACCTTTGGCAGTGAAGTGCCGCTGCAGCGTGCCGGTCAGCCTGCTGAGCTGGCGCCAACCTATGTGATGCTGGCCAGTGATGAAGCCAGCTACATTTCCGGTGCGACCATCGCCGTCACAGGCGGCGTGGCGATTATTTAACGTTTGCCGATTCCCTGGTCGCTTCGACCAGGGGATTCTCTATCAGCTTCTGCGTTATTCCCCACTGATAAAGCGGCTCCCGCGCCAGATTCTTCATTTTCACTTCGCACATGATGTCGAAAGCGTGGAACGACAGCGCCCAGCCATTCAGCGTCGGATTGAAAAAGAAGTCGGAGTGCGCCCGCAGTTTGCTTTTGCTCACGCCCAGTTGCTGCTGATCGGGCCAGCCCGCCTGCGGAATAATCCCCTCCTGCGAAATCGAATAGTGCAGCACCGGCCGTACGCCGCGCCATGAGTCGATTACTCTGGCAACGCGCGCATCATCCGGCTGAATAAACTCACTCTCTTTTACCCAGTGATGGTGGATATCCAGCACGACCGGACAGAGGGGTGCCGCCTGCAGCACATCATCCAGCGAGCAGGAAATCTCATCATTCTCCACCGTCAGCATCAGTCGCGCTTCCGGGCTGAGCTGATTAAATGAGTGTTTAAAGCCGTCGAATCCCGCCTTACCATTCATATGAATGTTGATTTTAAAATCCTGGAAGGTTTTGCCGTAGCCCATCAGACAGGCGCAGAGCGTGTGATACTCCACATCTTCCAGGGCTCGCACCACGACATCGGGATTATCGGAAGCCAGCACGGTATATTGGCCCGGATGGAATGAGAGCCGGATATCATGCGCCCGCGCCAGCTCACCACAGCGGGCAAACAGCGGGTAGAGTTCAGGCAGGAATTCCGCAAACAGCGGCGTCGCTTCGGGCACCGTATAAAGCGGCAGCAGATCGCTGCCGATACGCATCATTCGCAGCGGCGCGGGTAACATGGCCAGATGCTCAAGCGTCAGGTAGAGATTATTGAGATTGGTAACGGTGATCTCATGAACCAGCTGGTGACGTTCAGCGTGCGGTAAACTCAGAAATCGTTTACGGGTAGTCGCGCGAAACGGGAAAAACTGTTTGCCGTCGCTATTGAGATACTTACATGCAAAGCCTAATTTCATGACTGCTCCTGATTGATGCTTATCAGAAGTGTAACAGGCCTCTGGCGACCAGCCAGTCGCGGGCCACAGAGGCAGAGTGAATAATGACAGGGAGAGAGACTATGCAGGGTCACGCGATCCAGCGTATCGCTATCGACGCAGCTGAACGGCTGCCCGCCGCCGAATCGGGCTATCCGTTCGGGCCGGAACATCAGGTTTTTAAAGTGTGTGGGAAAGTGTTTTTACTGCTGACCGAACTGCGGGGCGTGCCGATTATCACCCTGAAATGCGAACCGCAACAGGCGGAGCTGCACCGGGTGATCTATCCCTCGATTACCGCCGGTTACCATATGAATAAGCGCCACTGGATTACGGTTTATCCCGGCGACGGCCTGTCGCCAGGCCTGATTCAGCAGCTGGTTGAGGAGTCATATCAGCGGGTGGTGCGCGGCATCCCTGCCTCACGCCGCCCGGTGTGGGTGGGATAAAGGCGGCGAAAGGTAATAATGAAAACCCGCCCTGACCAGCACGCCATCAGCCCCCGCCCCGGCACTCAGTGGTGCAGCATCTCATCCAGCACCTGTGCGTTCGACATCTGGTAAGGGTAATAGGTTGGCCAGTTGTCCATCTCCGCCAGCAGGGCCTGCTGAGAGGCGTTACCCATAAAGATATGGAAATGGGCGGACTTACGCGGCCCGATGGTGTGATCGCTGAACTGCACATATTTCGGGGCGGTGCTGCTGGCGTCCTGACACTCGAACAGATAGCGCACCCCTTTCTTCCCGGACGTGTAGGTCAGGATTTTGTGCCCTGAATAGTGATAGTGGCAGGCGCTGATCTTATCGCCGACATGGAACTCCATCACGCCATTTTCGATGCCAATGGTATCGACGTCGGTGGCGTAGCCTTTGCGATAATAGGCCTTGTACTGTTCTGCCGTTTTACTGTTGTCCTGCTGGGCTTTCTTCTGCCAGACCGGGTCCAGCTCGCCACTTTTCAGCAGCGGATAGACCGACTGCCAGATTCCGTCCCAGTCAGAGAGCGGACGATCTTTTACATCGCTGTCAGCGAAGATGCCTTCAGCCGCCTTCTGCTCCATCGCTGACAGCGGTTTTCCATGGGCATGCGTACCATGTGCCAGCGCCTGCTGACTAATTAACAGCGTGCCTGCGATTCCTATCCATTTACCTGCATGATTTTTCAAAGCCCGATCCCCGATTCATGTAACAGGATGAAATGTTATGATATAACATTTCACAATTCAACCTAAATCTGCCTGTCGCCCTATTAATTTTTTTAATGATCAGAGTCATCTTCTGGTGCATAGCCTTCTCCTGTCGCAGAGCAATCTGACGGGGTTGTAAAGCGCGTTGCCAGCACAGCAGGCGCGAGCTGGCAGGCCGCTAAGCCAGACGGCACAAGGTGTAAATAAGCGAAGCGATAATCAGCAGTCAGCGATAAGCCCGGTTTTGCTGTCGGATGAAAAAGGCGCTGTCACTACAGTTAAATGGCCGAATTAACCTCAGCATTGTTCAGGTTGTTCTATATTTAGTGTCGCCGAACGTAAAATAACAGCTGGAGCATGAATTAATGTCGAAAGAAACTGAGAAGAAACCCCTGAGCGAACGCGCACCGACCACCGGCCCGGAATCATCAGAGCCGGGTCTGGGATCGCTGGCACCGAAAGATGGTTCGCATCAGCCCCCAGCCGAACCGACCCCGCCAGGCAAGCAGCCTACCGCCCCAGGCAGCCTGAAAGCACCACAGACGCACAACGCCAAACTTGACCAGCTTGAAGCCAGCCGTAAAAACGGCACCGACCGCGCCCTTACAACCAACCAGGGCACACGCATCGCCAACGATCAAAACTCACTGCGTGCCGGTTCGCGCGGTCCGACGCTGCTGGAAGACTTTATTATGCGTGAGAAGATCACGCACTTTGACCATGAGCGTATCCCGGAGCGCATCGTGCACGCCCGTGGCTCTGCCGCACATGGCTATTTTCAGCCTTACCGCTCCCTGAAAGATCTGACCAAAGCGCAGTTCCTCAGCGATCCCGAGCAGACCACGCCGGTTTTCGTGCGTTTCTCTACGGTTCAGGGCGGTGCCGGATCGGCTGATACCGTGCGTGATATTCGCGGTTTCGCCGCCAAGTTCTACACCGAAGAGGGTGTCTTTGACCTGGTCGGCAACAACACGCCGGTATTCTTCATTCAGGATGCGCACAAATTCCCTGACTTTGTGCATGCCGTGAAGCCAGAGCCACACAACGAAATCCCGCAGGGCCAGAGTGCCCATGATACCTTCTGGGATTATGTCTCTCTGCAGCCGGAAACCATGCATAACGTCATCTGGGCGATGTCTGACCGCGGCATTCCGCGCAGCTATCGCACCATGGAAGGCTTCGGTATCCACACCTTCCGCCTGATTAACGCCGAAGGCAAAGCGACCTTTGTCCGTTTCCACTGGAAGCCGGTGGCGGGTAAAGCCTCGCTGTTGTGGGACGAGTCGCAGAAACTGACCGGTCGCGATCCCGATTTCCATCGCCGCGATCTGTGGGAAGCGATTGAAGCGGGTGATTTCCCGGAATATGAGCTGGGCCTGCAGCTGATCCCGGAAGAAGATGAGTTCAAATTCGACTTCGATATTCTGGATGCCACCAAGCTGATCCCGGAAGCACTGGTGCCGGTGGAAATTGTCGGCAAGATGGTGCTGAACCGCAACCCGGACAACTTCTTTGCCGAAACCGAGCAGGTGGCGTTCCACCCTGGCCATATCGTGCCGGGTCTGGATTTCTCCAACGATCCGCTGCTGCAGGGTCGCCTCTTCTCCTATACCGACACGCAGATCAGTCGTCTGGGCGGACCGAACTTCCATGAGATCCCGATCAACCGACCGACCTGCCCGTACCATAACTTCCAGCGTCAGGGCATGCATCGTCAGGATATCGACACCAATCCGGCAAACTACGAGCCGAACTCAATCAACGACAACTGGCCGCGCGAAACCCCACCTGCTGCAACAGGCGGCGGCTTCGAAAGCTATCAGGAGCGGGTTGAGGGCCACAAAGTGCGCGAGCGCAGCCCGTCATTCGGCGAATATTATTCCCAGCCGCGCCTGTTCTGGAACAGCCAGACTGAAGTCGAGCAGCAGCACATCATCGGTGCTTACTCGTTTGAGCTGAGTAAAGTGGCGCGCGCCTATATTCGTGAGCGTGTGGTCGATCATCTGGCACGCATTGATACCAGACTGGCGCAGGGCGTGGCGGATAACCTCGGACTTGCCCTGACTGATGAGCAGCTCAATCTCCAGCCACCGGCTGCGGTGAACGGCCTGACCAAAGATGACAGCCTGAGCCTTTACGCTATCCCGGATGGTGAGATTAAAGGTCGTCAGGTGGCGCTGCTGCTGAGCGATGGTGTAAAAGCCGCTGATGTGCTGGCGATTTTGCAGGCGCTGAAAGCGGAAGGTGTGCATGCCAAACTGCTGGCGCCGCATATGGGTCAGGTGCGCGCGGATGACGGCTCTGTGTTGCCGGTTGATGCCACCTTTGCCGGCCTGCCTTCTCTGACCTTTGATGCGGTCATCGTACCGGATGGCAATATCGATGCCCTGCTGTTAAGCGGCGATGCCCGTTATTTCCTGCTGGAAGCCTACAAGCACCTTAAGGTGATTGGTCTGGTGGGTAACGCGCGTCGCTTTAAAGCGCAGTTCGGTCTGGAAGATGCCGATCAGGAAGAAGGTATTGTGCAGGGCGACTCGGCGGAGAGCGCACTGATGTCAGAGTTCACGCAGGCGATGAAAGCGCACCGCGTCTGGTCCCGTAGCCAGAAGGCACAGTCCGTTCCGGCCTGATGCGTTGAGTGAATAAAAACCGCCTCCAGGGGCGGTTTTTTTATGCTGAAAACCGGAGCACTGTCGCATGTGCGGTGATCCGTCAGACGTTCCATTATCAGAAGGTCTGCCAGTTCTCATTATCCATCACAGCGACAGGCTGACGTTTTGGCACAACAATCGCCTTCGCTACCGGTGCGGCAGAGAACGCCGTATGCAGCGTGCCGGTTTTAAATACCGATACCGTTTTACGCAGGTAGCTCGCCTGCTCCTCCAGCGAGGCGGCAGCACTGGCTGACTCCTCCACCAGCGCGGCGTTCTGCTGCGTCACGCCATCCATCTCAGAAACCGCAATGCAGACCTGCTCAATGCCACGGGTCTGTTCCGTCGAGGAGGCGGCGATCTCTTCGATCAGCTGCGTCACACGGCTCACCGACTTCACGATGCTCTCCATCGCGGTGCCCGCCTGCGCAGCATGGCCGGCACCGGTTTTGATGCGCTCAGCTGAGCGGTCGATCAGTCCGCGAATTTCCTGCGCGGCGCTGGCGCTGCGTCCGGCCAGCGAGCGCACTTCACCCGCTACCACTGCAAATCCACGACCCTGCTCACCGGCACGCGCGGCTTCAACCGCAGCGTTCAGCGCCAGAATATTGGTCTGGAAGGCGATACTGTCGATAATGGCGATAATACCGGCGATCTGATTCGAGCTTTCGCTGATCTGATCCATGTTGGCGATCACCCGGGCAACGGTCTCACCGCCCTGCAGAGCCGTAGCTGATGCCTCTTTCGACACCGTGGTCGCCTGCTGCGCATTGTCTGCGTTGAGTTTCACCGTCGAGGTAAGCTGCTCCATGCTGGCGGCAGTCTGTTCCAGCGCGGCTGCCTGCTGTTCGGTACGCGAGGAGAGATCGGTGCTGCCGGCGGAAATCTCCGCTGCACCCGTGAAGATCGAGCGGGTGGCGTCATCGACCGAGGTAATGGTGACCACCAGCGCATCGCGCATCTGCTGCAGCTCCTGAATCAGCTGGCCCATCTCGTTGCGGCCCTCGTGCTGAATATCAGAGGTTAAATCACCGGCCGAGATAGCGCGCATATGCGCGGTCAGCCTGGCCAGCGGGTTAATCAGCAGCTTCTGCAGTCCCATCCAGACTGCCACACCAATCACAGCCGTAATCAGGCCGATAGTCAGCAGCGCCCAGAGCGCGTCGGTCAGGTTGCGCTGGTTGTGCAGAGAGGTATCTTTCATGAGCTGGATGTTCACCGCACGCCAGGCTTCATAGGCCGTGTCGAGCTGGTCCTGCGCCGCCTGTGCTTCGAGATTGCCATACGCCGGGTAGTTGCCCTGCTTCAGAAAGGTAATGGAGGCCAGCATGGTGTCACGCATCTGCTGATAGGCAGTCTGAACCTGCGTTGACTGGGCTTCGCCCTGTCCTGCTTTACGCGGCATCGCCTGCCACGCTTTAAAGTCTGCATCCGCTTTTTCCGCTGACTGACCTGCCTGTGTTAGCAGCGCAGCCATCGCCGCAAGGGATTTTGGGTCCTGCTGATTTTTCAGGAAGCGGATCGCCACGCGGTTGATGGTGACGCGGGTTTTTATCAGGGTTTTTACGGCATCACTCAGGTGCTGCTGCTGCAGCGTCAACTGCTCGGCCGCCACAAAGTTTTTGTCGGCTTTGGATACGCCGTTGTAGAACAGAAATCCGGTCAGGGTCAGTAACGTAATAAAGACGGCAAGCACCGCCAGAATACCGTGAGTTATTTTAAGATTTTTAAGCATGTCCGCAGACTCATATCAGAGAAGATAAAGCTGTTATCGGCCAGCGAGGCATTTATCTGAGCACAGTCGCTGAGAAGCTTGCTCTCCGCAACACGCCGGATGCAGCCAGCCCGTCGTACTGCACTGAAAAAAGGGGGCGACGGGGCCTGAACGCATTCCGCGCTTAACAAGCAACCCCATGCTGTGGTTGAATTCGCCCCTTACATTTTTCGCACGTGGTTAACATGCATTACATTCAGAGTCTGATGAGTTTTATTGAGGGAAACCGGGTGCTGTCGATCGGCTTCAGCCTGCTGCTGCTGATTATGGCCGGGATGGTCACTCACCTGATCTGCAAATTTTTCATCGTCAAAGTGATCAGGAAGGTCTTTTTCAGCGGTCATAAAAAAGACGTTCCGCTGGATAAAGATGTCCGCCTCTCTCAGAAGCTGTCAAATTTTGTGCCGGTGATTGTGGTCTACAATTTCCTGCAATTTATGCCGGGCCTGCCTGAAAACCTGAAAGTGGCGATTCAGACCATCTGCGGCATCCTGTTTTTTGTCTATCTCTCGATCTTCTTCAACGAAGTGCTGGAGATTGTTAACAACTCTTACTCACGCAAATCGAAGCGCAAGAATCACTCGATCAAGGGCTATATCCAGATTGGCAAAATCCTGGTGCATATTATTGCCGCGATCATGATTCTGGCGATTATGTCCAACAAGTCGCCCGCGATTATCATCTCCTCGCTGGGTGCGGTCGCCGCGGTGCTGATGCTGATCTTCCAGCATACGCTGCTGTCGCTGGTGGCGAATATCCAGCTCTCCTCCAACGATGTCCTGCAACTGGGTGACTGGATTGAGATGCCGGACAGAAATATCAGCGGCGAGGTGATCGATATTGCGCTGCATACCATCACCATCCGCAACTGGGATAACACCATTTCGCGCATTCCGACCAAGAACTTCCTGACCGAAACCTATACCAACTGGCAGGCGATGTTCTCCTCGGGCGCACGCCGCATCATGCGCAGCTTTTATCTTGATCAGAAATCGATCACTTTTGTAAATCAGGAGATGCTGCAGGCGATGAGCCAGATCCGCATCGCCAGCGAATCAATTACTGAGCTGCTGGATGGACGGGATATCAGCGCCGTTGGCGACCGCTGGTTTATGGAGAACGGCATCACTAACCTGATGGTGTTCCGTAAATTCCTGACCGCCTGGCTGGCGCAGCGTGATGATATTAAGAAAGAGATGTATATCGTGGTACGGCCACTGAAACCGTCGCCGGATGGGTTGCCGGTGGAGATCTACTGCTTCACCTCATCCATTTTCTGGGCCGATTATGAAAATACCCAGGCGGCGATTTTTGAGTATATTTTTGCCATGGCCCGCCACTTTGAGCTACAGATTTACCAGCATCCGGCAGGGTCTGATTTCGCCCGTCTGGCGCAGCCGCGTCCCGTCAGCGGGGATGCAGAGCCAAACGGCATGCCGTAACCGGTGACCTGCTGGGGCAGTCCCGCACCGCCACAGCAGCTCACTGAGGCTCAGGTCATTAACTCTTACTCAGTGCATAGTTCAGCACTTTGTCATTTTTCATCTGCACGGTCAGCGTCTGCCCCTCGGTGGTGTTCAGCGTGCGCGCCTCGCTGTAGGTCCACTTCAGCAACCGCTGACCGTCCGGATAAGGCGTCTCACTGTCAGGCTGACCAAACAGCGCGATCAACTGGGCTTTAGTCGTCTGACCGGCATGAATTTGCTGCAGATTACGGCTGTCCAGCCGGTGCCCGACCCGGTTAGAACAGGCGGAAATCAGTAGCAGCAGCGTGACTAACAGAACGCGTTTCCTCACGTAATATCCTTTTGATATGTTCAGTGTCGCAGGTCCTCCCGCGTGACCGGCGCGATCGCGCTTAAGCTTATAGCGAATCCGCGCCATCCGGCAGGGTTTTCTGAACCTGCCTTCCATGATTTCCCCCTGTCAGAGGCCGATTCCAGGCAATTAACGCAAATTAATGCGCCTGAACCGCCTGCCGCCCTGCGACTGCAACATCTTAGTCTATGATTACTCTCTGTATGCCGCGTGGAAGCGGTCTCACTTTTCCCTTCCCGACGCACCACGCTGAATACCAGTCCAGCTTCCTGGCTGAAGAGGCGCGCCAGCCCACCTGGCATCCGGGTCTCACTGATAGCTTTACGATTTTTTGACGCTTGCGTCATCGACATCCTATTCGCGCGATGGTCACCATCGCGTAATTCCAGGCTAAATGAGGCAACTGAATGGAATCCAAATCTTTTTCTAAAAGTTGGGGCGCTGAACGGGTTGCCAGTGACGAGGTGCGTTTCCGCCTCTGGGCAACCGGTCAGCAACGCGTGACGCTGCGTCTCGCCGGTCAAGACATTGAGATGACACCGCAGGCTGACGGCTGGTTTGAAGCCCAGGTCGCCGGTGTGGCGGCGAATGCCGAATATGATTTTGTGCTGGCAGATGGCACGGCAGTGCCCGATCCCGCCGCCCGCGCCCAGAAAGCGGAGGTCAACGGTCCCTCACTGGTGATCGATCCTGACGCGTATCAGTGGCAGAACATGGGCTGGAAGGGTCGTCCATGGACAGAGTCAGTGGTCTATGAACTGCACATCGGCACCTTTACCCAGGAAGGCACCTTCCGGGCGGCGATTGAGAAACTGCCAGTGCTGGCTGAGACCGGCATCACCATGATTGAAGTGCTGCCGGTGTCGCAGTTTGGCGGTAATCGCGGCTGGGGCTACGATGGCGTGCTGCTCTATGCACCGCATGCCGCCTACGGATCACCCGATGATTTCAAAGCTTTTATCGATGCGGCGCACGGTCACGGCCTGTCGGTGGTGCTGGATATCGTGCTGAACCACTTCGGCCCGGAGGGCAACTATCTTCCGCTGCTCGCGCCAGACTTCTTCCATAAAGAGCGGCAGACGCCGTGGGGCGCCGGTATCGCCTATGACGTTGATGCAGTACGCCGCTATATCGTGGAAGCACCGCTCTACTGGCTGCAGGAGTTTAATCTGGATGGCCTGCGCTTTGATGCCATCGATCAGATTGATGACCCGAGCGAAAAGCATGTGCTGGTTGAGATTGCCGAGCGCATCCGCGCCACCATTACCGATCGCCCCATTCATCTCACCACGGAAGATTGCCGCAACGTCACTTTCCTGCATCCGCGCGACGAAAACGGAGACGCTCCGCTGTTTACCGGCGAATGGAACGATGACTTCCACAACGCCGTACATGTGCTGGCAACCGGTGAAACTCACGCCTATTACCAGGATTTCGCTGACCAGCCGGCGCAGCGGGTGGCGCGGGCGCTGGCAGAAGGCTTTGTCTATCAGGGCGAAATCTCAAAGCAGTCGGGTGAGCCGCGCGGCGTGAAGAGCAGCAGTCAGCCGCCGGTCGCCTTTGTCGACTTCATCCAGAACCATGACCAGACGGGCAACCGTGCGCAGGGCGAAAGGCTGGTCTCGCTGGCGGGTGCAGAGCGGACGCAGGTGCTGCTGGCCATGCTGCTGGTCTCGCCACACATTCCGCTGCTGTTTATGGGCGAAGAGTATGGCGAAACCCGACCGTTCCTGTTCTTCACCGATTTCCACGGCGATCTGGCTAAAGCGGTGCGTGAAGGTCGCGCCCGCGAGTTTGAAGGCCATGCCGGTCACGGCGAAACCGTGCCGGATCCTAACGATATCACCACCTTTGAACAGTCGAAACTCGACTGGCCGCGTACAGAAACGCCTGAAGGTCAGCAGTGGCTGGCGCTGACGCGTCATCTGCTGGCGCTGCGTCAGGAACATATTGTGCCGCTGCTACAGACCGCTGGTGGTGATGCCGGGCAGATAGTGAAAACAGCAGACGATTTCCTGGCGGTGCGCTGGGACTTCCCGCTGGGCACGCTATCACTGGCGCTGAACGTTGGCGACAGCACGCAGCCAATCCCGGATTTGCCGGGTGAAACGCTGTTTGCCTGGCCGCAGACCGCAACCGAACTGATTCCCAACGCTATCGTGGTGCGTCTGGCTAAGAGAGAAGCAGAATGACTATTCCAACCGCAACGTACCGCATCCAGTTCCGCAATGGCATGACCTTTGACCGTGCGGCGGCGCTGGTGCCCTACCTGAAACAGCTGGGCATCAGCCATCTTTATGCCTCGCCGATCTTCAGCGCTACCGCTGAATCAACCCACGGCTATGACGTGACCGACGTTAACCAGATTGAGCCGTCGATTGGCGGCCGGGAAGGTTTTGACCGCATGGTGGCCGCGCTGAAAGCGGCCGGGCTGGAACTGATCCTCGACATCGTGCCTAACCATATGGCCGCCTCGCTGGAGAACCCGTGGTGGCGCGACGTCATTGAGCATGGCCAACAGAGTCGCTATGCCACTTATTTCGATATCGACTGGTCACGCCGCCTGACGCTGCCGTTCCTCGGTGACACGTTTGAGGCGGTGCTGGAAAACGGTGATATCAGCGTGCAGCGCGATCCGCAGACCGGTAAACCGGCGCTGGCCTACTTTGACAATTTCTATCCGCTGAAACCTGAGACCTGGCAGGATCGTGAAGAGGCGGTACTCGCCCTGCGCGATGCCGCAGAGATCGCCGAGCTGCACGA
Source organism: Pantoea sp. B550 (assembly GCF_024158165.1). NCBI lineage: Bacteria > Pseudomonadati > Pseudomonadota > Gammaproteobacteria > Enterobacterales > Erwiniaceae > Pantoea > Pantoea sp. B550. Next base: position 3,722,273 of record NZ_JAMYXI010000003.1, on the reverse strand, counting down.
CCAGCAGCCGTGGCGACTGATGTCATGGCGCGACGCACCCAACGATCTCTCCTACCGCCGCTTCTTTGAAGTGACCGGTCTGGTCGGCGTGCGCGTGGAAGACAAGGCTGTCTTTGATGCCGCTCATCAGCTGATCCTCGAACTGGTCCACAGCGGCGCGGTGCAGGGATTGCGCGTCGACCACGTGGATGGTCTGGCCGATCCGCGCGGCTATCTGGAGCAGTTACGCCAGGCTGCCGGTCCCGACTGCTATCTCACCGTGGAAAAAATTCTTGGTGACAATGAACAGTTGCCGGACGAGTGGCCGGTCTCCGGCACCACCGGTTATGAGTTTATGGCTGCACTCGCTAATCTGCTGGTCGACAGCGATCGCCTGAGCGGACTGCGTAAAGCCTATCAGGCCGTGATTGGCAAAACCGTCGACATGAAAGCGGAGCTGCGTGCCGCTAAGCTGCTGATGGCCAACCGCAACTTTGCTGGCGAATTTAACCGCTTACTGCAACTGGCACTGAAGATTGCTGAGGCAGAAGGCACGACTCAGCCGGAAGCAGAGCTGAAAAATGCCCTGCGTGAGCTGCTGGTCGCGTTCCCGGTTTACCGCACCTATGGCACGCCGGAAGGCCTGACGCCAGCCGATACCGCGCTGCTGGACCAGGTGGTCAGCCAGGTCAAAGCCAGCGAAGACGCGCCCGACACACAGGCGCTCGACTTCCTGACCCGCATTCTGCGTGCAGAGGTGGGCAACGCGGCTCGTGACGATGCCACGCAGTTCCGCACCCGCTTCCAGCAGCTGACTGGTCCGCTGATGGCGAAATCCGTCGAGGACACCCTCTTCTTCCGCCAGCATATGGCGCTGGCGCTGAATGAAGTCGGCGCTGAGCCGCTGGCGCGCCACTTCTCGCTGGATCAATTCCATGCGGAAATGCAGGCGCGGCGCGAACATCAACCCGATGCGCTGTCGGGCACCTCAACGCACGACACCAAGCGCGGTGAAGATGCCCGTGCGCGGCTCTATACCCTGACCGAAGCGCCACAGCGCTGGGCGGCGTGCGTGAGCCGCTGGCGGGAGATGAACAGGGATCACGTCGTACGCCTGAAAGATGGCCCGGCACCGGAACCGGCGGTTGAGTGGATGCTGTATGAAGCGCTGGCCGGCGTCTGGCCGACCACCCTGCAGCCGCAGGATGCGGAAGGTCTGGCGGCGCTGGAAGCCCGCTTTGTGGTCTATGTTGAGAAAGCGATGCGTGAAGCCAAACTGCGCACCGACTGGGCCGACAATAACGATGACTATGAAGAGGCGGTGCTGAGCTATGCCCGTCATCTGCTTGCGCCCGGCAACAGCACCTTCCTGACTGATTTCTGTCAGTCGCTGCAACCCTTTATGCGCGCCGGACTGGTCAACAGCCTTACCCAGACCGTTGTAAAACTGACCGCACCTGGCGTACCCGATATTTATCAGGGCAGCGAGGCGCTGGACTTCAGCCTGGTTGATCCCGATAACCGCCGCGAACCCGACTTTGATGCGCTGGCGGCGATGCTTAACGCGCCACAGCACGATGACAGTGAGACGCACTGGCTGCGCGGTCAGGTCAATCAGCAGGCGATTGTAAAGCTGTTAACGCTGCGTCAGCAGCAGCCTGCGCTGTTCCGCCACGGTGACTACCTGCCGCTGTCCGCGGAGGGCGCGCAGCAGGATAACGTGCTCGCCTTTGCCCGCACCCATGAGGATCAGGCGGTCATCGTGATTGTCTCACGCCGGGTTTTTAACGCATTGCCGGAGAATCTCGATCAGCCGTCTGAGGCGCGCTGGGCTGATACGCATATCGCCCTGCCCGCGGCACTCGGTCAGCGCGGCTATCAGGATGTGCTGAGCGGTAAAACCCTCAATGCAGGCGACCCGCTGCCGCTTACCGCACTGGCGTCACAGTGGTGCGCCGTGCTGGTGGCACAGTGAAGTCAGAAAGAATTTGTTTATTACGCGTCAATCTGTTCATTGAATAACGAGGCATAAATGTCAAACAGTCAGCGTTTTGAAATTACGGCGGGTTACAGCCATTTGCTGGGGGCCAATTTTGATGGCCAGGGCGTGAACTTCGCCCTGTTCAGCGCCCACGCCGAGCGGGTTGAACTCTGTCTGTACGATCCCAGCGGCAAAACGGAAATTGCCCGGCTGGAGCTACCGGAATATACCCATGAAGTGTGGCACGGCTACATTCCAGGTCTGAAGCCCGGCGCGCTCTATGGCTATCGCGTCTATGGCCCTTATGACCCGGAAAATGGTCACCGCTTTAACCCGAACAAGTTGCTGCTCGACCCGTACGCCCGTGAACTGGCGGGCGACATCGCCTGGAACGAGGCGCACTTCGCGTACGATCTCTACCATGACGATAAAGATCTGACGTTCGACACCCGCGACAGCGCGCCGTTTACGCCAAAGTGCCGGGTGATCGACCCTGATGAATTCGACTGGCAGGATAAAAACCGCCCGAATGTGCCGTGGCCGAAAACCGTCATCTATGAAACCCACGTGAAAGGCTTTACGCAACTCAACACCGCACTGCCACCTGAAATGCGCGGCACCTTTGACGGCATGAGCCACAAATCGACCGTTGACTATATCAAAAGCTTAGGCATTACCTCGGTCGAACTGCTGCCGGTGCACTGGTTCCCGGACGATCAGCACCTGCTGGATAAGGGGCTGAAAAACTTCTGGGGCTACAACACGCTGGGCTTCTTTGCGCCCGCGACCCGCTACTTCGGGCCGCGCGGCATTCAGGGCTTCCGTGACATGGTGCGTGCCTTCCATGATGCCGGTATTGAGGTCATCCTCGACGTGGTCTACAACCACACCGCCGAGGGCAATGAACTGGGGCCGACGCTATCATTTAAAGGCATCGATAACTTCTCCTATTATCGTACGATGCCCGACCAGCATCGTTACTACATCAACGACACCGGCACCGGCAACACCGTGAACACCTCGCATCCGCGTGTGCTGCAGATGGTGCTCGATTCACTGCGCTACTGGTCTGAGTCGATGCATATCGACGGTTTCCGTTTCGACCTCGGTACGATTCTGGGGCGCGAACCGGATGGCTTTGACCCGCGCGGCGGCTTCTTCGATGCCATCATGCAGGACCCGATCCTGTCGCAGAAAAAGCTGATTGGTGAACCCTGGGATATCGGTCCGGGCGGCTATCAGGTGGGCAGCTTCCCGCCAGGCTGGGCAGAATGGAACGATCAGTATCGCGATACGGTGCGTGACTACTGGAAAGGCAACAACGTCTCCACAGACTTTGCTGCCCGCCTGCTGGGTTCCGGCGATCTCTACGATCAGCATGGTCGGCGTCCATGGGCCAGCGTCAACTTTATCACCGCGCACGACGGCTTCACGCTAAACGATCTGGTGTCGTACAACGACAAACATAACGATGAGAATGGTGAAGACAACAACGATGGCCACAACGACAACCGCTCTTACAACTATGGCGTTGAAGGCCCGACCGATGACGAAGGCATTAACGCGGTGCGCGAGCGACAGAAACGCAACTTCCTCGCCACGCTGATCTTCTCCCACGGCACGCCGATGCTGCTGGCAGGCGACGAGTTTGGCCGCAGCCAGATGGGCAACAACAACGGCTACTGCCAGGACAGCGAAATCTCCTGGGTACACTGGGATAACCTGCCGGAATCTGCCGAGGCGCTGCGCGAGTTCACCCGTCAGATCCTGACATTGCGTGCTCAGCAACCGTTGCTGCGCCGTGAAAACTGGCGCGACGGCATGGATATCAAGTGGTTTAACGCCGGTGGCGGCTTCCAGCAGAGTGAGCAGTGGGATGAAGGCTCAACGCTGGGCGTCTATATCGGCCGGCCGGATCTGCAGACCGAGGAAGGCATCTGGCATGACGTCCTGATGCTGCTTAATCCGTTCGAAGGCAATGTGCCCTTCCGCATTCCACAGTTTGGCGAAGGCGGCTGGGTGCTGGAGCTGACCACCAGCGACGTGACAAAGCGGGGACTGGTGATCACCAAAGAGAAGGATTTCGAGCTGGAAGGACGCAGCTTTGCCCTGTTCAGACGTCCCTAGTCACTGAACAGGTTAAAAATCAGGCATCAGGCGCAGCGCATTTCGCGCTGCGCTTGTTTTTTTGCAGATCGTTGCCAGGCTTAACCGGTTGTTAACAGTAAGAATTGATGCTGATAAGGAGGCATAATGTCCAGATTTACACAGAAGGTTGTGGTTGTGACAGGTGCCGGATCCGGCATTGGCGAAGCCAGCGCAAAGCGCTTTGCTGAAGAAGGGGCATCCGTGGTGCTGGTAGGACGCACCCGACAGAAACTGGAAGAGACGCTGGCCGAAATGACGGCGGGCGATCATCTGGTGGCTGCCTGCGACGTCTCAGAAGCCGAACAGGTTAAACAGCTGTCAGAAACGGTGCTGAAGAAGTATGGCCGTGTAGATGTGCTGGTAAATAATGCGGGCGTTATCGTTCAGGGTCGCATCCATGAAGTCGACCTCGACGCATGGAAAACCCTGATGAAAACTGACCTCGACGGCGTTTTCCATGGTGTTCACTACTTCATGCCAGCGCTGCTGAAGAGCAAAGGTAACGTCGTCAACATTTCCTCCGTTTCCGGCTTAGGCGGCGACTGGGGTATGAGCATCTACAACGCAGCTAAAGGGGCGATTACCAACTTCACCCGTGCGCTGGCGATGGATTACGGTGCGGATGGCGTGCGGGTCAATGCTATCTGTCCCGGATTCACCTTTACCGATCTCACCGAAGATGCCAAACAGGATCAGGAACTGCTGGAGCGTTTTTACGATCGTATTCCGCTGCGCCGTGCCGGTGAAGCGGATGATATTGCTCGTGCGATTCTCTTTATTGCCAGCGATGAAGCCAGTTATATTACCGGCGTCAATCTGCCGGTTGATGGCGGAATTACCGCCTCAAATGGCCAGCCTAAGCAGGCATAAGTATCAGGGCAGCGTATTACGCTGCCTTTTTTATTCTGAACGCCCCGCCCTGTTAATTCCTTTTATTCTCTTTTACTGCTGCCATTTAATTTCAGCAATCAATGTTTTGGCGTGTGGCGGGTTGGCGTTGCCGCCCGGGCCGGTTTAATTGCCGTGCTGGTTGTGGTCGGGCAAATAAAGGTGCTCAGACAGGCATTACACAATATGGCATTAGCGTGATGGACTTTCGCCACCGCCAGCGCCTGCTGTCGGGTATAAAGCGAACCAATAAAAACGCGTTTATCGTTCTTTGACAGATTTACGCAACCTTCTTTGTGTAAAATCCATCCACCCATGGGACGCGGGCACAGATAATAATAGCTGGCTTTGAGCATGGTAGTCATCCTGATAGTTGCTGTATGTATCGTAAAAAACGAACCAAAATTCGTAAGAGTTTTTATTTGTAATCTGAAGCTTTATTAAACTAACTGAGAATTATCCCTAAAACCACTTTATTGCGTCACTCAAACCGACTTTGAGAATATGCCCTTTTCAGCCACGATTATCGCTTCAGTCATTCAGCGCGCTTAAACTTCCCGCCCCGCTTTACAGCCCCGCTTTCATTTAGGGTTCTAATGCATCAATAAAAAACCAGTAACCCTAATAATCGTTATAAAACAGTCATTTATTTGAAATTTCACTATAGCCAGCCTGATATGTCACGGCCGTTATGATTAGAGCCACAACAAACGATATTACTCGCCGCAGGGGTACTTATGAGTATTGATAAACTGAGGCTGAAAAAGTGTGAAAGCGGCAGAGCGCCTCTCTTTTAGCGAAGCGCTGATACAGGCAGAGTCAGGGGTTTATCAATACCGGCGGGAGTAATTAACCGTAACTGGCTTGAAAAAGTAAAACGATCGGTTTACTTTTAAGGAATGAAAAAGAGAGACGATATTCTTCAGGCCGCCGAGCGGCTCTTCTATACCCATGGCTTCCACGCCACCAGTACCGATCAACTCTGTCGCGAAGCGGGCGTCTCAACACGCACGCTTTATCATCATTTCGCCTCTCGCGAAGCACTTACCGCCGCGGTGCTTGACGCCCGCGAGCAGCGCTTTATGGCGGAACTGTTGCCAGCGCAACAGCCTGAGGCAATCGCGCATCTGTTTGCAGTGCTGAATGAGTGGACGGTAGTAAACGGCGCGCGTGGCTGCTTCTTTCTGAAAGCCTGGGGAGAGTATGCCGAGCGGGATAGTGAGCTGGCATCGCAGGCACTGACCTTTCGCGCCACGATGCGTGCTTACATTACGCAATGCGTGACGCATCTGCGCGGCGGCGTTAATCAGCAGCTGAGTGATGCCATCTGGATACTCTTTGAGGGGGCGATTACCACAGCGCTGATTACCGGTCCTGACGCTGTGCGGCAGGCGGAACAGGTCGCCAGCCAGTTATTGCAGAGTGGTGCGGTCTGATGAGGTCACCCGCCACGCTGGCGCTGACAGGCTTTAGCCTGATTGCTGTGACTTACGGCATGGCGCGCTTCTCGTGGGGGTTAATGCTGCCTTCGATTTCAGCAGATATTCCGTTCAGCCCGCAGCAGGCGGGATTATTGTCAGCCTGCAGCTTTGTGGCCTACTGCCTCACTATTCTCACCGCAGCCGCACTGGCAGACCGCTATGGTGCCCGACAGACCGCGCTGCTGGCGGCCCTGAGTGCAGCATCAGGGCTGCTGCTGCTCGCCTGTGCCTCCTCACCACTACTGCTGGCGACAGGACTGTTTGTTGCAGGATTGAGTTCAGGGCTGGCATCGCCCGCTCTGGCCGCGGCAGTCAGTAACCGGATTGCGGTTGCCGATCAGCCGCGCATCAATACCCTGATCAACGCTGGCACCAGCGCAGGTATCATTCTGACCGTGGTGATCCTGAGCGTGCTGCCTGGCGGATGGTGGGCCGCCTGCCTGCTGTTCGCCCTGCTGTCACTGGCCTGTCTGCTGCCGGTGATGCGCGTGCTGTCGGTTCATGGGGCTGGTCGCGCCGCCCGCGTCACCCGCTGGTACCAGCGTCTTTACCGTCGCGCGATGCGGCGGCTGATGGGCATAGCGTTGATGTCGGGTCTTGTCAGTGCGGCCTGGTGGAGCTTTGGGTCGGCGCTGCTGCGCCAGCATGTCGGCGTTGATGCAGAGACCGCCCGTTTACTCTGGCTGGTTGCCGGAGGTGCAGGCATTGTGGGTGCCGCAACCGGCCCGGTCGCTGCCCGTATCGGGCTGAACGCGGTTTACCGGCTGTCATTGTGCGGAATGGCATTGCCACTGCTGGTTCTGGCCTTCAGTCACGGTGAATCTGCCGGTTTACTGATTGCGGTGGCCTGCTGCGGCGCAGGTTACGTCACGCTGTCGGGCGTGTTGCTGGTGTGGGGAGCACAGGCCACAGCTGAAGAGCCCGCGACAGGCGTCGGTATCCTTTTTTTTATGCTGGCAGCTGGTCAGGTCGCAGGATCGCTGCTGTTTGGTCAGCTTTACGCCGCGCTGGGTGCCATTACGGCATTAACGCTGTTTGCACTCAGTGCCCTGCTCCTGCTGTTTATTACACCGTCGCAGAATAGTAACGCATCAGATAAATAAGACGTTAATAATTAAAAGCAGCATAAAGCCGGGGAGTTAACTGGTTATATTATTTGCCAGACAGCGTAAAACAGAACTGTCCGGCTCATCAGGAATAACCATGTCACTTTATAATTAAACGGATAAAGGCAGCACCGACGCTTTTCAGATCGCGCGGATATTTTTAATTCGTGGATTGACCTTCTGCTGAAGCAAATCTTCATCGGGCCCCAGATAATATGGCACCGCACACTGCTTACCATCTTTGGTGAAAATAATCTGATTATCCTGCAGGAATAACGCTGTGAAATGGCCCAGCACGACCCCATTTAATTCGAAGCAGTGATTTCGTGCTGCACGCAGCCCCTGCTTACTATTCAGAAAATCAACAAATCGCATCACGCTGCGCCTCCCGTGAATTATTAACCCTATCGGAACGGCACAGATAATAGCCTTAACCACGGCATGAATCATCCGGCTAACGCTGTTTTCAGAATAGGCTTAACCGCCATTCAGTAGCGGGACTCAACCGGCAGGAATGAGTCTCTCTTTTTCGCCAGGAATAGTCCTGGAGGAAGCGCCCATAATAAAATTGCTAATGCGCACGAGAATTACATTGCGCGCTATGAGCGCCCGCTATACCGTTGTTTTCCAACAGGTGCAGACGATAAGGGCAAAACCCCATGATGGAAATTTTTGATGCAGATGAACGCCATATCCCGGCGATTCAGCAGATCTACGCCTGGCATGTCCTTAACGGCACCGGCTCATTTGAGACCGTGCCCCCTGACGCTGCAGAGATGGGCGAGCGAATGCGTAAGATTCAACAGGCGGGGCTGCCGTGGTTCATTGCTGTCAGCGACGGCGACGTACGTGGATTTTGCTATCTGGCACCTTATCGCCCGCGCTACGCCTACCGGCATACGCTGGAAGACTCGATTTATATCGATCCCGGCTTTCAGAAGCGTGGTGCCGGCTCACGTCTGTTAGAGCATGCCATTGCCTGGGCTGAGCAGGCAGGGTTTCGTCAGATGATCGCCAACGTGGGCGACAGCGAGAACCAGGGGTCGATTGCCGTGCATCAGGCAGCAGGTTTTGAGATGACAGGCATCCTGCGTTCGGTGGGTTTCAAACAGGGCCGCTGGCTGGATACCGTTTTCATGCAACGTTCTTTGGGAACCGGCGATACCACGCCGCCAGTTGATTAAAATAATAGCGTAAGAATAAGAAAGTCATACTGGCCCTCGTTTTCCCCAGGAGAAGCTTCTGGTAAAGTGCCTTAACAAAAAAATAAAAAAGTCGGGAAACCTTTATGTTGTCGACAATCATCTATCGCAGCCACCTCACTGAAAATGTGCAGCTCGAGACCCTGAATGATTTGGCGCGGAAAGCAAATAAAATCAACAAATCGTCCAATGTCACCGGAATTTTACTGTTCAATGGCACGCATTTTTTCCAGCTTCTGGAGGGTCCGGAGGCGGCAGTAAAGGCGGTCTATAGCCGGATTTGCCAGGATCCGCGCCACCATAATCTGGTCGAACTGCTGCGCGATTACGCCCCGGCGCGACGTTTTGGTCATGTTGGTATGGAGCTCTTCGATCTGCGGCTCCACGATCAGGAAACCGTGCTGGAGTCAGTGCTGGAAAAATGCACCACGAAATATCAGATGACCTATGCCGATCGCGCACTGCAGTTCCTGCGCACCTTTGTTGAAGCGCGCGAAAAAGAGAACTATTTCGAGATCCCTGCCGCCAGCGGCTGGACGTTTATTCGTAACGAGACAGAGCAGCGCGAAGGCGATGCGGCGCTGGTGGCTACGAATGAAGTCAGCTTTGCGTTTCAGCCTATTGTTGATCCCTTCGCCTGCGAGATCGTTTCGCTGGAAGCACTGCTGCGCGGTCCGCAGGGAGAATCGCCGCTCGACTATTTTGCCCGACTGACACGCGAAGAGCTTTATCAGGTCGATCTTCGGTCAAAAAAGATCGCCTTTGCTCAGGCGAAGAAGCTGGAGATTAAGGGGATGACCCTGTCGATTAATCTGTTGCCGATGACCCTGGTGGAAGTGCCCGACGCCGTCCCCTTTTTGCTGAATGAGATTGCGGCCCAGGGACTGGTGCCAGAGCAGGTCATGGTTGAGTTTACCGAGAATGAAATCATCTCGCAGCCGGAGGCATTTGAAGCCGCCATCAGGCAGCTGAAAGCAGCCGGCATCAGCCTGGCGCTGGATGATTTCGGTGCCGGTTTTGCCGGGCTGTCGCTGCTGACCCGCATTCAGCCCGACAAGATTAAGATCGACCGCGCCATCATCTCTGACGTGCATAAAAGTGGGCCCAAACAGGCAATCATTCATGCCATTCTGAAATGCTGCGCCTCACTGGAGATTGGCGTTATCGCCGAAGGCATAGAACAACCGGAAGAGTGGATGTGGCTTGAAGCCGCGGGCGTGACCCAGTTTCAGGGCTTCCTGTTCTCTAGGCCTGAACTGAATGGCGTTGCGGCCGTCGCCTGGCCGGAGCTGATTTAACCCCTGCGATTTGGATGAATTTACGCTTCCCTGCCTTGCTGGATCATCCGGCTGCTGCTAAATAATTAACAGCGTCGGAGGATCATCTTTCTGTCATCTTCCTGCGTCACAGTCAGTCATAACCCCCATCAGTGATTAAATGTTTAGCAGTCAGATGTTCAGTGTTAGGCCAGCGCTACGCGCCATTACGTGCGACGTGACTCCAGGGACAGCATTTGAGGAACTGAATGAAGCAAATCATCCGCGGTGATAAAGAACCCTCCCATATCCTGGCAGCGACCCGTGCGCTCGAAGCGCACTACGCCCGCTACGGAGAAGGTAATAAGTACCATCCCATCATCTATTCCATCGCCTACCGCAGCCGGTTTTATCAGGTTGAGGTGATTACCCGACGTGAAACCATGGTTGCCACGGTGATCACCGGGGTTCGTAATCTGACGCATCTCTCCGGCGCCGCCTGACGGCCGCCTGTAACATCAGGGGGCAGAACTTGCCCCCGTACTCCTGCTTAGCGTCGATAGAGAGCGTTAGCCGGATAGATTGCGCCAATTACGCTTTTCTCCCGTGCGCCTGTCACCGCAGGCAGATTGCCCGGCAGGCCGGAGAGCGTGCGAAATGCCAGCCAGGCAAACGCCAGCGCTTCCATGTCATCACCACTGATACCCGCCGCATCGGTGGTCGCCACTTCCGTTCCGGGAAGGTGCGCCGCCAGCCGCGCCATCAGCAGTGGATTGCGACTGCCGCCGCCGCACACCAGCAGACGATCGCAGCCATCATTGAGTAACACCTGCTGTGTGATGGTGATGGCGGTCAGCTCCACCAGCGTGGCCTGCACATCCTGCGGTGCCAGACCCGGGAAATAGCGCAGATGCTGCTCCAGCCAGCCCAGGTTGAAGTGTTCGCGCCCGGTACTCTTCGGCGGCGGCAACGCAAACCAGGGTTCACGTAACAGCGCCTCCAGCAGTGCCGGGATCACCGAGCCGCTGCGCGCCCACTGCGCATCTTTGTCATACGGCTGTCCCTGATTCCGCCAGATCCAGGCGTCCAGCAGCATATTGCCGGGACCGGTATCGAAGCCGCGTACCGCCTGTCCCGGGATCAGCAGCGAGAGATTGGCGATGCCACCAATATTCAGCACCATGCGGCGTTCCGTGGCATCCATCAGCAGCGCCTGATGAAAAGCGGGCACCAGCGGCGCGCCCTGCCCGCCCAGCGCCATATCACGACGGCGGAAATCGCCCACCACGGTGACGCCGGTTGCCGCGACAATCTGGTTATTGTCACCAATCTGCAGCGTATTCGGCGCGTCACTCTGGGGCTCATGCCAGACGGTCTGACCATGACAGCCAATCGCCGTGATATCGCTGGCATCCAGCGACTCGCGCTTCATTAATGTCACCACGGCTTCTGCAAACAGCTGGCCGAGGCGGGTATCAAGCTGACCGAGCTGTGACAGCGTCAGGGATTGTCCCTGGCAAATCCCCAGAATGGCCTGACGCAGTGCAGATGGCATCGGATGGCAGTAACTCGCCTGCTGCGCCACCATATTCCCATCAATGGCGGCCAGCACCACATCCACGCCATCCAGGCTGGTGCCTGACATTACCCCGATAAAGCGTCCTGATTTCATAACCATTCCTTACTTCCGGCGGGAAGTGCGATTCATCTGCGGCTAGCCTGACAAATAATGATCGCTAATTCTATGATTAAATTCTTTTTATCCGATCGTGCTAACCAGTTACGTTACGGGACTATTTTTAAACGACGATTGAATTATTGTTGATCTTACATAGTCTATGCTTCGTCCAACCGTGTTTTATTCGGACAGGGATTAATTTGCCAGTTTTGTGTCTTATACTGTGTGCAGGATACAGCGATAAACGTGGCGCCTTCTCGACTAAAGGAGTTTCAAATGATTAAGCGTGTAATTGTGGTCGCTCTGGCCGGTGCGATGCTGGCAGGTTGTAGCAATACCAGTACGCTGTCGGGTGATACCTACAGTGCCAGTGAAGCGAAGCAGGTGCAGAGCGTGTCGTACGGTACTCTGGTCTCTGTGCGTCCGGTGAAAATCCAGGGCGGTGATGAGAGCAACGTCATCGGTGCAATCGGTGGTGCGGTACTGGGTGGCTTCCTGGGTAACACCATTGGTGGCGGTACCGGACGTAGCCTGGCGACAGCCGGTGGTGCGGTGCTGGGCGGCGTAGCAGGCCAGGGCGTACAGGGCGCAGTCAATAAAGCCGATGGCGTTGAGCTGGAAATCCGCAAGGATGATGGCAACACCATCATGGTGGTTCAGAAGCAGGCTGCCTCACGTTACTCCGTTGGCCAGCGTGTAGCGATGGCGTCCAACGGCAGCCAGGTGACGGTTTCACCTCGCTAAGGCTGCAAAACAAAAAACCGACGCGCAGGCGTCGGTTTTTTTATTTCTCTTTGTGCTGAAGTTCGAGAATGTTTTTCTCAAGCCGGGCGATCAGCGTCACCATCTGACTGATCTCTTCCCGACTGATGCCGGACAGAATGTCATCCCGCGTCTCATCAATCACACTCTCAACCTGTTCGATAATCGGCTCAGCCTGCTGCGTGAGCTTAATGCGCTTGGCACGACGATCGTTGGCGCAGGTCGACCGGGTAATCAGTCCTTTCTCTTCCAGCTGATCCAGCGTCCGCACCAGAGAAGGCTGTTCAATACCAATCGCCTTGGCTAACTGAATCTGCGACTGTTCGGGCGGCAGTTGATGAATATTATGCAACGTCACCCAGTGAGTCTGAGTCAGCTCAAGCGGCTTGAGCCGCTGATCAATCAACGCGCGCCAGATGCGCACCAGGCGAGATAAATCCGTTCCGAGGGGCGTATCCATTTCATCTCCTTATAATTAGCTTGCTAGCTATCAAGCCAGATTTTACACTATTCTGCGAGTTTACAGGACAAATTACAAATCCCGGACCAGGCTACGATTACGCGGCAGCGCGTTCAGTCTGCCGTTTGGGTTAACGAAGGATGTTATCACGTGCTCACTCCTGCTTTTTCAGGTGCGAAACCGCTAACCGATCTGGTCGTGGGCGCCTCGCTTTTTTTCCCGCCGATATTTAAAGCGGTACTGCTCGGCTTCTTTTTCTGGCTGCTGATTCACCCGCTGGTGCGCGGCTGGATCTACTCCGGCGATGTCTGGCATCCCACCCTGTTTGATCTCTCTCTGTTTGTGCTGTGCGTTACCGCCGCACTCTGGCTCATCGGTCACGGATAATCGATATGAAATTTAACGCGGTAAAATATTTCTCAACGCTGATTGTGTTTGCGCTGGCGCTGCTGGCTGCTGGCTGGCTGTGGAACTACTACATGCAGTCGCCCTGGACGCGTGACGGGAAAGTACGGGCGGAGCTGGTGGATATCACGCCCCAGGTGTCGGGCCGGATTACGCAACTAAAAGTCAAAGACAATCAGTTCGTGCATCAGGGCCAGCTGCTGTTAACGCTGGACCCGGTGCCATGGCAGATTGCGCTCGACAACGCTGCCGCTCAGCTCAGCAAAGCGCAGGCGGACCTGGCGAAAGCGCAGCACGAATATCACCGGCGCAGCAGCCTGCCGCGCAACATCATCTCCGCCGAGGATCTTGATGCGGCACGCTTAAGCGCGGAAGCCGCCGCCGCCAGTGCCAAAGCCGCGCAGGCGGAGCTGGAGCGGGCGCGCTGGAATCTGCAGCAAACGACGCTTACTGCACCGACTGATGGCTGGATCACGAATCTGACACTTCGTCCCGGCAACTATGCGACAGCGGGATCGCCCCTGTTTGCGCTGGTCGACAGCCACTCTTACTACGTCTTAGGCTATTTCGAAGAGACCAAGCTGCGCCATATTCACACAGGCGCGGCGGCGCAGGTGGTGCTTTACAGTAATGGCATGCAGCTGCAGGGCCAGGTGGACAGCATTGGCCGCGCTATCTATGACCAGAGCATTGAGACTGACAGCGGCCTGGTGCCCGATATCAAACCCAATGTGCCCTGGGTACGGCTGGCGCAGCGGGTGCCGGTGCGCATTCGTCTCGATACGCTACCGGTTGATGCCAATCTGGTGGCAGGCACCAGCTGCACCATCACCATCCAGCCATGAATGTTCAGTGGCTGGCCTGGGATCAACTGCCCTGGATTAAGGCGAATGCCGGTCAGTGGCGCTATGCGTTGCGGAATGCTATCGCGATGTGTCTGGCGCTGAGCATCGCCTATGGCCTGGATCTTGATGAACCTTACTGGGCAATGACCTCTGCTGCGGTAATCAGCTTTCCTACCGTTGGCGGCGCAATCAGTAAAAGTCTTGGCCGCATCGTTGGCAGTCTGCTTGGGGCGAGCGCCGCGCTGCTGATTGCCGGACATACCCTGAATGAACCCTGGCTGTTTACCTTTGCGATTGCCGGCTGGCTGGCGTTGTGCACTGGCATTGCAAACCACTACCAGAACAACGTTGCCTACGCCTTTTCGCTGGCGGGCTACACCGCCGCTATTATCGCCTTCAGCAGCGTCAATATCACTGATATCACCTCACTGTGGACGATCGCCCAGGCACGCGTTTGTGAGGTGATCTCCGGTATTCTTTGCGCTGGATTGATGATGATGGTGCTGCCGAGCACCTCCGATGGCGAAACGCTGATTACCTCCCTGAAACAGATGCATGCGCGATTGCTGGAACATGCGGTGTTACTGCTGCAGCCCTCGACCAGCGACACCATTCGCACCGCACATGAAAACGTCATCAGCCAGATCCTGACCATGAACCTGCTGCGGATTCAGGCGTTCTGGAGCCACTACCGCTTTCGCCGACAGAACAACGTCCTGAACTATGTGCTGCACCAGCAGTTGCGACTCACCAGCGTGCTCTCCAGCCTGCGCCGCATGTTGCTGAACTGGCCCGACGCGCCAGAGGCGCTGTTTGAGGCGCTGCAGCAACTGCTGGCGGAGCTGGCGAAACCGGCGTGTGATAAATATCGTCTGGCGCAAATCCTGCGTAGCGTGACGCCTGCGGCAGAGGGGGACTACCGGCAGCGCGCCTTTTGTCAGCGGCTGCGCTACTTCTGCTGGATGTACCTCAACGTGCTGCGCTGGATCCGCCTGCTGGATCGCGCCGATGCCGATACCCGCTTTCAGCCGCCGCCGGTTCCGGCGCTGGCGCGTGACAGTGACAGTGCCGAAGCGGGCTGGAGCGCCCTGCGCACCTTCTGTGCGATTGTACTGGGCTGCGCCTTCTGGATTAATACGCAATGGTCTTCCGGGGCCTCGGCGCTCACTCTGACCGCCATTGCCTGCGTGCTCTATGCCTCTGCCCCTTCACCCGGCGGCAGCGTCACGCTGCTGCTGAAAACGCTGCTGTGGCTGTTTGCATTTAGTTTTGTGATGAAGTTTGGCCTGATGGTGCAGATCGGTCAGCTATGGCCGTTTTTACTGTTTCTGTTTCCGCTGCTGGTGACGCTGCAACTCTTCAAACTGCAGCAGAAACAGCGCGCCGGGATGTGGGGACAGTTCATCGTCTTTATGGGCTCGTTTATCGCGGTGACTAATCCGCCCACCTGGGATTATCAGGACTTTTTTAACGATAACATCGCCAAAGTCTGCGGAGTGCTGCTCGCCTGGCTGGCGTTTCAGATTTTGCGGCCCAGCTCCGATGCGCGACGCAGCCGGCGGCATATCCGGGCGCTGCGGCTGGCATTTCTCGATCAACTGCGGCAACGGCCACGGCTCAGCGAGAGCCGCTTTGAATCGCAGATTTACCATCGCATCAGCCAGCTCAGTCACAGCCGGGATGAGCAGGCGCGTGTCTGGTTACTGCGCTGGGGAGTGGTGCTGCTTAACTGCTCGCATATCGTCTGGCAGCTGCGTGAATGGCGCGCCGGTTCGGCAACGCTGATGGCGTTTCGCGATAACAGCCTGCAGAATTTGCAGCAGATTATTAGCAGCCGCGGCGTACGGCACATTTCGCTGGATCAGATGCTGACGGAACTGGAAGCGACGATTACCGCGTTACTGGCCCTGAAAAACAACGAGGCCAGCGAACTGGCGGGGATTATCTGGCGGTTACGCTGTTCACTGGCACAGCTGAAGCAGGCTGTGCCGGAGTGATTACTGGCAATACTGCTGCTGTTGCCGGTTAAAATCATCCTGCAGCTGTTGCAGCGTTTTATGGCCCTCAAAACGGGTTTTATCCATCTCGGTCATCGGTTCAATCACCAGCGCTTTCTCATCAGGTGAAAAGATAAAACGGCGTGTCAGTTCAGTGCCGGTGAAACTCTGACCATGAATGCCACCGCACACCATAGTCATGGTGCGGCGATAGATCGTGGTGTCAGTAAAATTGGTTTCAGTTGCGCTGCGAAAGACCTGATCGCATCCCTGCGCTTCCAGCTTGCGCACCATGTGGCGGCTGAGCCATTCACGACCTTTAGCAATCTTTTCACAGGTGACACGCATCGGACTGGTATCGATGGTGCGCTGAAGCTCCCGTCCGGTTTCAGTGACCAGTTGCGTATCATTGGGTTTATCGCATCCCACCAGCAGCAGACACAGCAGTAATGCGCCCTTGAATTTCATTTTCCTGCTCCTTTCCCCATCACGCTTTCTTACCTGAATCAATATCATAGGGGGGAAATGTCAGGGATGGTATAACAATTCATAAACAGGCGGGATAAAAAAGGGCGGCTATCGCCTGCCGCCCGGAAATTCAGATAACGCCGCAGGCATAACGCGCTCCGCCGCCGCCCAGCGGGGCAGGATGATCGGCATGATTATCCCCGCCAGCATGCACCATCAGCGCTTTACCCTTGATCTCTTTCAACGACTTCAGCCGTGGTGCCAGCACCGGATAGGAGGCGTTGCCTTTCTCATCGACATAAATCGCGGGCAGGTCGCCCAGATGCCCTTCAGCATAGGGCCCCAGATGTTTGCCGCTGTTAGCCGGATCAAGGTGACCGCCTGCCGCACCGGCAGCGACCACTTTGCCTTCAGATTCGCCTGGCTCACAGCTGCCTTTAGCATGGACATGAAAACCGTGAATGCCCGGCTTCAGTCCCTGCAGTTCCGGCGTAAACTGCAGACCATACTGGGTCTCGTCAATCTTAACGGTGCCCAGCGATTTTCCTGTTCCTTCAGCGGTAACCTGATGGATTGTAACCTGCTCGCTGGCAGCCTGTGCTGAGCCGCAGGCGATTAGGGCAAAAAGCGCAACTGCTTTCATTTTCATGGTGACTCCATTTGTATCCCAGGGTTTGAGATAAGTCTGGCCGCTGTTGCACTATTTTGCCGAAGATTGACGCAGTTTTACGCTTCAGGGCACATCAAATCCCAGCGCCGCTTTTCGAATACGGAACCACTGCTGCCGGGACAGGGACAAATTCAGTGACCCGGCGGCTTCGCTGACCCGCGCCGCTTTGCCTGAACCAATGATGGGCAGCGGTTGCGACGGCAGCATCAGTATCCAGGCATAAACCACCTGTTCCAGACTGGTCGCACCGGTTTCCTGCCGCACCACCTCCAGTTCATTACGCAGTGGCTGGAAGTGAGGATCGTTAAACAGGCGTCCGCCGCCGAGACAGGACCAGGCCATCGGACGAATGCGCAGTTGCTGGCACTGATCCAGCGAGCCATCCAGCAGCACGCTTTGCTGGACGGGTGAAATCTCCAGCTGATTCGTGACCAGCGAGAACGGCAAACGGGATTGCAGCAGTGAAAACTGGGATGGCGTGAAATTCGAGACGCCAAAATGCAGCACTTTGCCGCTTTGATGAAGTGCCATAAAGGCTTCGGCCACTTCATCGGCCGACATCAGCGGATCGGGGCGATGGATCAGCAGCAGGTCGAGACGATCGGTATGGAAATGACGCAGTGAGTTTTCAGCACTCTGCAGGATATGATTTTTGTCGGTAATGTAGTGCCCAATCTGATGTTCAGGCCGGGCGCGGGTAGCGATGCCGCACTTGGTCACAATCTGAAGCTGATCGCGCAGTCCGGAAGCCAGCTTCAGCGCCTCACCAAAAGCCGCCTCACATTGGTAGTCGCCGTAAATGTCCGCATGATCAACGGTAGTAATGCCGAGCCTCAGATGGTGCTCAATAAACGCAACCCGCTCCTGCGGCGACATGCCCCACTCCATCAGACGCCAGTACCCCATAACCAGCGGTGAAAAATCGGGGCCCTGTAAAGCGATGGCCTGCGGTTCTAACATGGCGTTCTCCCTGTTGCGCGTTGGCTGTAATTAATGTGTCAGAGAGTATAACGGAAAGCGGAAAGTCGTCAGAATAACTCCGGCTGTTGTGGCTCAGGTGGCTCCTCACCTTTCTGCTGCCGCTGCAGGCGCAGACGACGCTGCTGACAGAGACGAATGACCTCCCGCTTTTGCGCATCGCTGAAGCGCAGCCAGTTGAACCGCTCATCGCGGCTGCGTAAACATCCCAGGCAGTAGCCGCGCGCATCCGTCTGGCAGATGCCGCGACAGGGGCTGGGAACCGGGAAAAACTCAAGCTGCTCGGCCACCATGACTCCGGATTCACAGAATAAACAGTCCAGTAAAAAGCGTAGCCTGGTTGCGCAGGAATTAAGCCATGCCCCGTCAGAATTATCCTTTTCTTTAGCGGGTGCATGAACACTCTGTGCCAAATGCCCGGTGCCGCGTTGCATTAGACCAACCGGTCTACTACTCTCTCTGCCATGAATAAGACGCTACAACGCAATGAAACCCGCGAACACCTGCTCCAGACAGGTGAACAGCTCTGTCTGCAACGCGGCTTTACCGGAATGGGCCTTAGTGAACTGCTGACTCAGGCAGCGGTGCCGAAAGGGTCCTTCTACTATTACTTCCGATCTAAAGAAGCGTTTGGTGTGGCGTTACTGGAACGCTACTTTGTGCGTTACCTGCAGGATGTGGAGTTACAGCTCAACCAGACAGACGGCACGCCGCGTGAACGTCTGCTTAACCATTTTCGTGCTGCCGTTGAGCTGTTTGTGCAGCAGGGTCACATCGTTGGTTGTCTGGGCGTGAAAGTTTCTGCTGAGGTGTGCGATCTCTCTGAGCCGATGCGTGATGCACTGCAGCAGGGTGCAGCAAAGATTACCGCGCTTTATGCCCGGACGCTGATTGCCGCAGAGCAGCAGGAGTCGCTGAGCCTGCCGCAGCCCCCCGCGCAGATGGCTGAGTTGCTGTCGCTGCTGTGGCTGGGCGCCAGCCTGCAGAGCAAAATTTCCCGCGAGGCGCAGCCACTGCGTCTGGCACTGAGTACCATCGAGCAGTGGCTTAAAAGCCACTGATTTTTAAAAAACGTGTTTGTAGACGACTGGTCTACTAATCAGGAGCTATTATGGCGAGTACCCAGCTGTTTCGTCCGCTGAAAGTTGGCGCAATTACCGTCCCAAACCGCGTATTTATGGCACCGCTGACCCGTCTGCGCAGCATTGAGCCAGGCGACATCCCTACCCCGATGATGGCGGAGTATTACCGTCAGCGCGCCAGCGCCGGTCTGATCATCACCGAAGCAACCCAGATTTCTTTCCAGGCAAAAGGCTATGCCGGTGCGCCAGGCCTGCATACTCAACCACAGATTGCCGCATGGAAAGTGATTAACGAAGGTGTCCATCAGGCGGGCGGTCACACCGCAGTACAGTTATGGCACACCGGCCGTATCTCGCATAACAGCGTGCAGCCGGAAGGCAAAGCACCGGTCGCGCCATCAGCCATTGCTGCGGGTACGCGTACGTCACTGCGTGCTGAAGATGGCAGCGTCTATCGCGAAGACACGTCTGTACCGCGCGAACTGACCGTGCCTGAGATCCAGCAGATCGTAGCCGATTTTGGTCAGGCTGCGGCGAACGCACGTGAAGCAGACTTCGACCTGCTTGAGCTGCACTCCGCGCATGGCTACCTGATGCATCAGTTCCTGGCGCCGGGTTCAAACCAGCGTACTGACGAATATGGCGGCAGCATCGAAAAACGCGGTCGCTTTGCGCTGGAAGTGGTCGATGCGGTGATCGCTAACTGGTCTGCCGATCGTATTGGTATCCGCGTCTCGCCTATCGGCAGCTTCCAGAATCTGGACAACGGTCCGGACGAAGAAGAAGCGGCGCTGTGGTACATTGGCGAGCTGGCAAAACGCAACATCGCCTATCTGCATCTCTCAGAGCCAGACTGGGCCGGTGGTCAGCCTTACACCGACGCATTCCGTCAGAAAGTGCGTGATCTCTTCCCGGGTGCCATCATTGGTGCCGGTGCCTACACCGTTGAGAAAGCAGATGATCTGATTGGTCGCGGTCTGATCGATGCGGTTGCGTTTGGTCGTGATTACATTGCTAACCCGGATCTGGTTGAGCGTCTCCAGCAGGATGCCCCACTCAACCCACAGCGTCCGGAAAGCTTCTACGGCGGCGGCGCGGAAGGTTATATCGACTACCCGACGCTGTAATCCGTTTGGGCTGCCGTCCGGGACGATGACGGCAGCCATTATTCAATGGCGATTTTCGTCGCTATACTTAGCGCCTGGGTCATCCGGCGATGGCGTTTTATTTAAAAGAGGATGTTATGCGTTTACTTCATACCATGCTGCGCGTTGGCGATCTGCAACGTTCAATCGATTTCTACACCCGTGTGCTGGGCATGCGCGTGCTGCGTCAGAGTGAAAACACCGAATATAAATATACCCTGGCATTCGTGGGCTACACCGACGAAAGCGAAGGTGCGGTGATCGAGCTGACCTACAACTGGGGCGTTGATAAATATGACCTCGGTAATGCTTATGGTCATATCGCGCTGGGCGTCGATGACGCAGCAGCAGCCTGCGAACGTATCCGCAAAGATGGCGGCAATGTGACCCGTGAAGCGGGCCCGGTCAAAGGCGGCTCCACCATTATTGCCTTTGTTGAAGATCCCGATGGCTACAAAATCGAACTGATCGAAAACAAAGATGCCGGTAACGGCTTGGGCAACTAAACCTGCCTCTCAGCCTGCCTGATCAGGTGGGCTGAATCCCCTTCTCTGCGCTTCATCTGCTGCACCCGGCCCTGTTTTTTGCCATAATACGCGCTGCCCTTTTTCTGCAACGAGATCCTGATGTCTGAATCGAATTCCCCTAATGCACTCAATCAACGTTTCCGTGGCTTCTATCCGGTGGTGATCGACGTTGAAACCGCGGGTTTCAATGCGCAAACCGATGCGTTACTGGAGATTGCCGCTATCACGCTGAAAATGGATGAAGAGGGATGGATTCAGATTGATCAGACGCTGCATTTCAACGTCGAACCCTTTGTCGGCTCGCTTTTGCATCCGGAAGCGCTGGCCTTTACCGGTATCGATCCGAGTAATCCGCTGCGCGGCGCAGTCAGTGAATATGAAGCACTGCATGCCATTTTCAAAATGGTCCGCAAGGGTATTAAAGACAGCGGCTGCAATCGCGCCATTATGGTGGCGCACAATGCCACGTTTGATCTGAATTTCATGTCGGCGGCAGCAGAACGTGCCAGCCTGAAGCGCAACCCGTTTCACCCGTTTGCCACCTTTGATACTGCGGCCCTGAGCGGACTGGTGCTGGGTCAGACGGTGCTGGCGAAAGCCTGTATTGCGGCGGGAATGGAGTTTGACAGTACGCAGGCGCATTCTGCGCTCTATGACACTCAGCAGACAGCGACACTGTTCTGCGAGCTGGTAAACCGCTGGAAACGGTTAGGCGGCTGGCCACTGCCCTTCGCCGAGGGCGACGCAGACGCCTGCGCCTCCGCATAAGGGATGCCACAATGAAAAAGGCCGACATGATGTCGGCCTTTTTTTATTCTGCTTCTTTAAACTTTTCTGCAGTCTCTTTGATCAGTGTCTGCAGCTCACCACGTTGTAACATCTCAACGATGATATCGCATCCACCAACCAGCTCACCATCGACCCACAGCTGCGGAAAGGTCGGCCAGTTAGCGAATTTCGGCATCTCGGCACGAATGTCCGGGTTCTGCAGAATATCCACGTAAGCAAAACGCTCACCGCAGGCTGACAGCGCCTGCACCGCCTGTGCAGAGAAACCGCAGCTTGGCAGTTTCGGGGAACCTTTCATGTACAGCAGGATCGGGTTTTCTGCGATCTGGCGCTGAATTTTTTCTATAGTACTCATAATTGCCTTCCTTAATTCGTTACTTCGTGTTTGTTTATTGTAGCGACTTCGCAGCGTGACTGAAAACGAGATTTTACCGCTGTCCGATTAAATCGCCATCATTGTTAAGTTCCGCCTCGGGACGCCTGAATGCCTGATTATTAACAGCTGGTAACAGTTTAATAATTCGTAATAATTTCGTCGAGATAAGATGCTGAAAATGTTCATTTTCAGCGCGATTGCATGGGTTGCAAAGATTAATATTAAAAGGCATTACAGTTTTTAAAAGAACTGGACTAGAATGGCCTGGGCACTGATCCTGGATCAGATTAATCTCAACTTTGTCGCGGTGCGTAGTGGCCCTGACAACTTAACTAATCAACGGACTATGCGTTTAATCATTACGCTTTTCATGCTGGCCTTTGCGCAACTGTTTTTCAACGTCGCTGCTGCTTCCCCGCACACGCCGGTGAACGTCAGTACGCATAAAGCAGAAAAAAAGAGTGCGCGCGATGATGAGCGCCGCAAGCGTCGCCAGGTAAAAACGGTGACCAAAAAAACTCGCCTCAGCCCTGTTCAAAAACTCAAAACGAAAAAACAGAAAAAAGTCGAACTCACTGCTAAACAGACGCCTGCTAAGAAGACCTCGCTTAAAACCGCCCGTATCAGCAAAAGCAAAGAAAAAAATAAAGAAAAAAAACGCTATGGTCATCAGCGCCTGCTGAAAACCGCTGAGGTCACCACCAGCGAACCTGGCACGATTAAAATGAGCAAATCACACCGTCAGCGCTACCAGAAAGCGCGAGAAACCGCGATGACGAAGCTGATGGGACAGTTGGGTAAACCGTATCAGTGGGGCGGCACCTCACCACATACTGGTTTCGATTGCAGCGGTCTGGTCTGGTATGCCTATAAAGATCTGGTGAAGTTTAAGATCCCGCGTACCGCTAACGAGATGTATCACCTGCGTGACGCAGCACCGATTAAGCGTGAATCGCTGGAGAAAGGCGATCTGGTCTTCTTCCGCATTAACGGTCGCGGTACGGCGGACCACGTCGGCGTTTACCTGGGCGATGGCAAGTTTATTCAGTCGCCACGTACCGGCAAAGATATTCAGATCAGTGCATTAGGCGAAGATTACTGGCAGCGCCACTATATTGGTGCCCGTCGGGTGATGACGCCGAAAACCATTCGCTGAGCAGCACTACAGTCCGAAAAAAGCCGGGATTATCCCGGCTTTTTTTATTAGTGCAGAATGGCGGTAAAACTGAAAGCCACAATCATCAGCAGACAGCCGACAGTGGTCATTAACGCCAGTTTAAGATCGGTACTCATTGTTTGCTCCTTAGTCACACACTTTGTAGGGATATGGCATTTTCCCACAGGGTCCGGTAAAAATCTCGTTTTATCCGTTCAGCCTTGTTAGAATCTCGCCTTTGTTGCGCAACGCGTGCAACCCTGATTCCGTTTGCGCATCTTTTGAGGCGTTTTTTCTCCGCCAGAAGCCTGTTTACCGGCCAGAAAAGCCGCATTTTTGCGGAAAAAACCCTGAGCAGACGCAAACGTTTAACATTACGCTTATCATAGAGTTAGGTAAGCACTGGAGTCCGATTTTCATGGCAACAATTAAAGATGTGGCGAAACGCGCTGGCGTCTCAACGACCACCGTTTCGCACGTCATCAATAAAACCCGCTTTGTCGCTGAAGAGACGCGCGAGGCGGTCTGGCAGGCAATTAAAGAATTGCACTACTCGCCGAGCGCTGTAGCACGCAGTCTGAAAGTAAACCACACCAAGACGCTGGGTCTGCTTGCCACCTCCAGCGAAGCGCCCTATTTCGCTGAAATTATTGAGGCGGTTGAAAATCACTGTTTTGATAAAGGCTATACGCTGATTCTGGGTAATGCGCATAACGACCTGCAAAAACAGCGCGCCTACCTCAGCATGATGGCGCAGAAGCGTGTCGATGGCCTGCTGGTGATGTGCTCTGAGTATCCGGACGATCTGCTGCAGATGCTGGAAGAGAACCGCAATATCCCGATGGTGGTGATGGACTGGGGCGAATCGCGCGCCGACTTTACCGATACGGTTCTCGATAATGCCTTCCAGGGCGGCTATCTGGCGGGACGCTATCTGATTGAACGCGGACACCGCGATATCGGTGCCATTCCGGGTCAGATGGAGCGCAATACCGGCGGCGGACGCCATGCCGGTTTCCTGAAGGCACTGGAAGAAGCGGGAATTCAGCCGCGCGCGGAGTGGATTGTGCAGGGTGACTTTGAGCCAGAGTCGGGCTATCAGGCGATGCAGCAGATCCTGTCGCAAAAGCAGCGCCCGACCGCCGTCTTCTGCGGCGGCGACATCATGGCGATGGGGGCCATTTGCGCCGCCGACGAGATGGGTCTGCGCGTGCCGCAGGATATTTCGGTAATCGGTTATGACAATGTGCGCAACGCACGCTATTTCGCCCCTGCCCTGACCACGGTGCATCAGCCTAAAGCCCAGTTGGGTGAGAAGGCGCTGGATATGCTGCTCGACCGCATCACCAGTAAGCGCGAAGTGTCACAAACGATTGAAGTCCATCCGACGCTGATTGAGCGCCGTTCAGTGACCGATGGTCCGTTCCGCGACTATCGCCGCTAATCCTCGCTTAACCACTCCTGATTAAGCGTTTGCGCATCACCCAGATAGCTGAGCAACCAGCCTGTCGCCGGTGATGCGCGATCCTCGGCCCAGCTAACGCAGCAGGGGCTGTCCGGAAATGCTACCGGAAGCGTTAGCTCCACCAGCTCGCCACTGTCGAGCAGTGGCCTGGCCAGATGCCCCGGCACCATCGCCACGCACAAGCCCGCCTGCACGCATTCCAGTCCGGTTTGCCACTCCGGCACCACCAGCCTGCGCTGGTTATCCAGCGTCCATGTCATACGACGCGGCAGTGCGCGTGATGTATCTTCCAGCACCAGGGACGGCCAGCTACGCAGCGTGTCGTCATCTATCTGGCTCGCCTGCGTCAGCGGATGATCGGGCGCGACCACGCAGCGCCAGTTGAGCGTACCCATATCGCGAAACGCAAACCGTCCGCCCACCGGAATTGCCTGGGTGGCCCCAATCGCAACTTCTACCCGGCCATCGGCCAGCGCATCCCAGACACCATTAAAAACTTCATAGCTGATGATCAGCTCCATATCGGGGAAGTGGCGATAGAAATCTTTGACCAGCTGCCGGGTGCGCTGAGGTTTGGCGATACGGTCAACGGCAATGCTGAGCTGCCCGCGCCAGCCATTGGCCAGCTGCTGACACTGCCGCCGTGTAGCAAGCATTTTTTTGATGACGCTGCGCCCTTCCCGGACAAAATGTTCGCCTGCTGGCGTCAGCACCACTTCACGATGCTGGCGTTCGAACAGCGGCACCGCCAGCCAGTTTTCCAGCTGACGCACTGTATAGCTGATGGCAGAAGGTACCCGATGCAGCTCCTGCGCGGCTGCGCTGAAGCTGCCCCCTCGGGCAACCGCGTCAACGACCTCTAATGCATATTCTGACCACATAATCTGCCTTCAAAAATTTTAACAGCAACCGGCAAATATTACCGTTTCACAGCGGCAAACGCACCTTTTACACTCTGCCGCGTTTATCCTGCAAAAATGAGAATGAGATGCTGTCGAATAAAGGATTTATGCCCTATCTTGCCCTGCTGAGCATGCTCGGCTTTTTAGCCACTGACATGTATCTGCCCGCCTTTGGTGCGATGCAGCACACCTTTAATACCTCGCCCGGCCTGATTAGCGCCAGTATGAGCCTCTTTCTGGGAGGCTTTGCCGTGGGTCAGCTTTTCTGGGGACCGCTCTCCGACCGCATCGGCCGTAAGCCGGTGCTGCTGGCCGGACTGACCCTGTTTGGCGTCGGCTGTGCGGGCATGCTGTGGGTGAATGATATTACTCTG
The DNA here is from genome assembly GCF_024158165.1 of Pantoea sp. B550. NCBI lineage: Bacteria > Pseudomonadati > Pseudomonadota > Gammaproteobacteria > Enterobacterales > Erwiniaceae > Pantoea > Pantoea sp. B550. The sequence goes on along the minus strand of NZ_JAMYXI010000003.1, from coordinate 3,696,153 downwards.
ATGCTGGCGCTGCGCTTTGTGCAGGCCATTGGCGTCTGTGCTGCCGCCGTGAGCTGGCAGGCATTGGTGGTGGATCGCTACCCCGCCGCGCGCGCCAACAAAGTCTTTGCAACGATTATGCCGCTGGTTGCGCTCTCCCCGGCGCTGGCCCCGTTGCTGGGTGCCTGGCTGATCGGTCACTTCCACTGGCGTTCGATTTTTCTGGTGCTGACACTGATTGCGGTGGCGTTGATTCTGACCACCCTGCGTCTGCCCACAGTACGCCCGGAAGCACGCGAAAAAGGAGCACAGCCCGGCTTTCTCACCCTGCTGAAATCCCGGGTCTACAGCGGCAACGTGCTGATCTACTCTGCCTGTTCTGCCAGCTTCTTTGCCTGGCTGACCGGATCGCCGTTCATTCTGGCGGATCTGGGTCTCTCGCCCGCCGATATCGGCCTGAGTTATGTACCCCAGACCCTCGCCTTTTTAATCGGTGGATTTGGCTGTCGCGCCCTGCTCAACCGCTTTAACGGCGCACAGCTGCTCCCCTGGCTGTTAGGCGTCTACAGCCTGAGCATTCTGGCGCTGTTTGCTGTTGCACTTGCAGGCAACAGTACGCTGGTGAGCCTGATGGTGCCGTTCTGTGGGATGGCGCTGGCTAACGGCGCAATTTATCCGATTGTGGTTTCCAGTGCGCTGACGCCCTTCCCGCACGCCACCGGTAAAGCGGCCGCATTGCAGAACACCTTACAACTCGGACTCTGCTTCGCTGCAAGCCTGGCAGTCTCTGCCGGATTAACCCAGGCGCTGTTTACCACTACGCTGATAATGACGGTAACGATTCTGCTGGCGCTACTCGGTTACGCCATGCAGCGTACCGCAAGCGCACAATCTGTTGTTGCCTCTCCGCAACCTGCCTGCCAGGATAACCAGTGACACATTGACTTTTTCGTTAGCATCCTAACAATAAGTCATTGAATATTGACCCGCGTGAGAATATACTCATTCGGGTCAACAAACCTGTAATAAATCAATAATATACTAACGTAATAATCTGATTGGCACCCTGTTGCCGGGACGGTATTCGCGCGCGTTATTCTTAGCCTGACCGACCTGCTGCAGGCTATTCCAGTCCTCTGTATCACACAGTCAACCGGTGTGCGGAATCATCCGTACCGTTTCTCAATGCCTGACAAAATTGACTACTCTTTGTTCAGGTTCAGATTGGACAGGTGGTGGAAAAGCTATGAGTTCATCTTATGCAGAAGCAGTGAGCCCTGAAGAAAACCATTGGTATCGCATCGTCCACGAAATGCTGGAAAAAGCGGATATTGAAATTAATGGTTCACGTCCCTGGGATATTCATATTAATCATCCCGGCTTTTTTAAGCGCGTTCTGCAGGAAGGATCGCTTGGGCTCGGTGAGAGCTACATGGATGGGTGGTGGGAGTGCGACCGGCTGGATATTTTCTTCCATCAGGTGCTTAAACATAAACTCGATCAGCAACTCCCGCATCACTTTAAAGATACGCTGCGCATCGCCGCTGCCCGCTTAACCAATCTGCAGTCGAAAAAGCGGGCCTGGATTGTCGGTAAAGAGCATTACGACCTGGGTAACGATCTCTTTTCACTGATGCTTGACCCCTATATGCAATATTCCTGTGGCTACTGGAAAGAGGCCACGACCCTGGCGACGGCGCAGGAAGCCAAGCTGGATATGATTTGCCGTAAATTAGCGCTGGAACCGGGAATGTCGCTGCTGGATATCGGCTGTGGCTGGGGCGGACTCGCGGAATTTGCCGCACGTCATTATGGCGTTAAAGTGCATGGCGTGACGATTTCCGCCGAACAACAGAAACTGGCGCAGCAGCGCTGTAGCGGATTAGATGTCACGATTCTGTTGCAGGATTATCGCGATCTGAATGAGCAGTTTGATCGCATCGTTTCAGTAGGCATGTTCGAGCATGTCGGGCCAAAGAATTACGCCACCTATTTTGATGTGGTTGATCGTAATTTAAAACCTGATGGTATTTTCCTTCTTCACACCATTGGCGCGATTAAAACCGATATGAGCGTCGATCCCTGGATTGACAAATATATCTTCCCTAACGGCTGCCTGCCTTCAGTGCGTCACGTGGCGGATGCCAGCGAGCCCCATTTTATTCTGGAAGACTGGCATAACTTCGGGGCCGATTACGACAAAACGTTGATGGCCTGGCATGAGCGCTTTTTGCAGGCCTGGCCGGCGCTGGCAGACAACTATGGCGAACGCTTTAAGCGAATGTTCTCCTATTATCTCAATGCCTGTGCCGGTGCCTTCCGGGCGCGCGATATTCAGCTGTGGCAGATTGTGTTCAGCCGCGGTGTTGAGGGTGGATTACGGGTGGCGCGATAGGGAGTATAAAAGCTGGTAATTACGAAGGCGCTTTCCCGGCCGAAGACCTGAAAAGAAAGGTCTGTTTTGCTTTAACAGGGAGCGTTGCGCACGAAACGGGGTCAGATCGGAAAGTCGCAAAACCCGTCATCCCTGACATGTTCGGCCCGCGCGATTACGCACCTCATCCCTGAGGTGCGCCCGTTAACGGGCCAACACGTTGCGTTGTTCAAAAACGCCTGGCGTTTTTGTCCATAGCGCGAGACGCTTTCCTCTTCTGACCTGATTCCCTGCGCCCTGAACTTTTATAATGCTGACAGATTAAAACCGATTTGGCTGCCTGCAGCGCTTACACGCCTTTTATTCATTCTCGGAGGCTGAATGGCCGGTCAGCATGCTCATTGCTGCCGCGGCATCGCGCTGTGCTAACACCCGCTCAACGGTCTCTACAATTGCCTGCGTGTGCGGATCGATCTCAATATTGACCCGGTCGCCAAACGTCTTCGTGCCCAGAGTGGTGCGCTCCAGCGTTTCCGGGATCAGATAGACACAGAATTTAGTCTTTGTCACATCGCCTACCGTCAGACTGATGCCGTCGATACCGACAAAACCTTTATGCAGGATATATTTCATCTGCATTGGATCCTGGATTTTAAACCAGACTTCGCGATTGTGTTCTGACTGGATAATCTTGCAGATTTCAGCGGTGGTCATAATATGACCTGACATCAGATGACCGCCTATTTCATCGCTGAATTTCGCTGCACGCTCAATATTAACCACATCGCCCTGACGTAAATCGCCAAGGTTAGTGACCCGCAGCGTCTCTTTAATTAAATCAAAACTGACGCAATCGCCTTCAATGGCCGTTACGGTTAAACAGCAACCGTTATGGGCAACAGATGCGCCCAGCGCCAGGCCCGGTAAGAGCTCTTCCGGCAGTCGGACAGTGTGGGTACGAAACAGTTCTTTTTCTTCAATGGACACGATTTCTGCGGTGCCCTGCACAATACCGGTAAACATAGTCTTTGCCTCTGCGAAGTTTACGCTAGTTTATCACAGCTCCGGTAGGCTGTTAGAATTCAGCCCGCGCCGCCTCTGTAATCTGTGGCAAAACGCATTGTGTGACAAAGATTGGCGAATTCTGTTACCCCGGTTACACTGGTTCGCGCTATTCCCAAGGGCTTTTCTGCCCTTTTAATTCATTTAATAAGTCAGGTGTTAACGTGCAGAAGTATTTAACAGAAGCGCGTCAATTGCTGGCCCTTGCGATTCCGGTCATCCTTGCTCAGGTGGCCCAAACCGCAATGGGATTTGTGGATACCATTATGGCCGGCGCAGTCAGCGCCACGGATATGGCCGCCGTTGCTGTCGGCACCTCTGTCTGGCTTCCGGCCATCCTGTTTGGTCATGGTCTTCTGCTTGCATTGACGCCCACCGTTGCGCAACTCAACGGTTCAGGCCGCCGCGAACGCATCGGCGAACAGATCCGCCAGGGCTACTGGCTCGCCTTTTTTGTCTCACTGCTGATTATGGTGCTGCTGTGGCACGCCGGTTATCTTATCCGGGCGATGCATGACATCGATCCCGCGCTGGCGCTTAAAGCCGAGGGCTATCTGCATGCCCTGCTGTTCGGCGCGCCAGGCTATCTCTTCTTTCAGGTACTGCGTAATCAGTGCGAGGGGCTGTCGAAAACCAAACCCGGCATGGTGCTGGGCTTTCTGGGCCTGATGTTTAACATCCCGCTGAACTATGTCTTTATCTACGGCCACTTCGGCATGCCCGCGTTGGGCGGTGTCGGCTGCGGCGTGGCAACGGCATCGGTCTACTGGGTGATGTTTATCTGCATGCGCTTCTGGGTGCGCCGGATGGGCAGCATGCGCGATATCCGTATGGAGAGCCGCTGGTCGCCGCCTTCGCGTCCGATTCTGAGCCGTCTCATGACGCTGGGATTGCCGGTGGCACTGGCGCTGTTCTTTGAGGTCACGCTATTTGCCGTTGTGGCCCTGCTGGTTTCACCACTGGGGATCGTGAATGTGGCCGGTCACCAGATCGCGCTGAACTTCAGTTCACTGATGTTTGTATTACCGCTGTCGCTGGGCGTCGCAACCACCATCCGCGTCGGCTATCGTCTGGGTCAGGGTTCTACCGAGCAGGCAAAAGTCGCCGCCTGGACCGCTCAGGGTGTGGGCATCAGCATGGCAGCGCTGACCGCGATTTTTACCGTGACGTTTCGTCACCAGATTGCCCTGCTCTATAACGACAACCCTGAAGTGGTCACACTGGCGGCGCAGTTGATGCTGCTGGCAGCGATTTATCAGTTCTCGGACTCGATACAGGTGATTGGCAGCGGGATCCTGCGTGGGTATAAAGACACAAGGTCCATTTTCTTTATTACCTTTATCGCTTACTGGCTGCTGGGACTGCCCGCCGGGTATCTGCTGGCGCTGACTGACTGGCTGGTGCCCCAGATGGGGCCAGCAGGCTTCTGGTGCGGCTTTATTATCGGTCTGACCTCGGCGGCAGTCATGATGATCTGGCGCATCAGACGCTTACAGCGGTCACCTGCGGAAATCATTCTGGCGCGCGCGGCGCGATAACCGTAAAAGCGGGTTAATTATGGCCCGCGATGACGAAAAAAACGACGGTTAGCACAGTTGCTGCTCAGTCATGGCGAAAAAACTATTTTCCCCTTGCCAGGCTTCTGCGCTGCCGTTAATATTCGTCCCCGCTGTCGCCCTGACAGCATGTTGCGCTCTTAGCTCAGTTGGTTAGAGCACCACCTTGACATGGTGGGGGTCGATGGTTCGAGTCCATTAGAGCGCACCAAGTGCGTCCGTAGCTCAGTTGGTTAGAGCACCACCTTGACATGGTGGGGGTCGGTGGTTCGAGTCCACTCGGACGCACCAATATTCAGTATGCGCTCTTAGCTCAGTTGGTTAGAGCACCACCTTGACATGGTGGGGGTCGATGGTTCGAGTCCATTAGAGCGCACCACTTTCAGAATTTCTTCAGCTTGCGCAACTCTCCCTTTTATTGATCTGCATCGCTCCCCCCTCTGCTTTTTGATTGGTTTTCGCATACTTAGCGTCTATACTGTCCCGCGTTGCTTACTTGAAAGGTTTCAGCGATCACGTGCTTACTGCGATAACTCAAATGATTTGCGCAACAACAGCGTGGTGGTTACCAACCGTAACCACACAACTTCCCTGCACGCCTGGCCTTCGTCACCTATTCTTACTCAGTACTGCCCATTTCAGTCTCAATCAGAATTTTCACTTCGATGCGCTGCCATCGGATTTCGCCCTTATTCATCCATCACAACTTACAGAAAATCCGTCATGAAAAAGACTAAAATCGTTTGTACAATCGGCCCGAAAACCGAATCCGAAGAGATGCTGACTCAACTGCTTGAAGCGGGCATGAATGTTATGCGTCTTAACTTCTCTCACGGCGACTACGCTGAGCATGGTCAACGCATAACTAATATGCGTGCCGTCATGCAAAAAACCGGTCGTCAGGCGGCTATCCTGCTGGACACCAAAGGCCCTGAAATCCGCACCATGAAGCTGGAAGGCGGCAACGATGCGGCGCTAAAAGCTGGCCAGACCTTTACCTTCACTACCGACCAGAGTGTGATCGGCAACAGCGAACGCGTTGCGGTGACCTACCCGGGTTTCACAGCCGACCTGAAAATTGGTAACACCGTGCTGGTCGATGATGGACTGATTGGCATGGAAGTGACCGAAGTCACTGAAAATACCGTCGTGTGCAAAGTCCTGAACAATGGCGATCTGGGTGAGAACAAAGGCGTTAACCTGCCGGGCGTCTCCATCCAGCTGCCTGCTCTGGCTGAGAAAGACAAGCGCGACCTGATTTTTGGTTGTGAGCAGGGCGTAGATTTTGTCGCCGCCTCTTTCATCCGCAAGCGTTCAGACGTCCTGGAAATTCGTGAGCACCTGAAACAGCACGGCGGCGAGCATATCCAGATCATCTCTAAAATCGAAAACCAGGAAGGCCTGAATAACTTCGACGAAATTCTCGAAGCGTCAGACGGCATCATGGTTGCGCGTGGTGACCTGGGTGTTGAGATCCCGGTCGAAGAAGTGATCTTCGCGCAGAAGATGATGATCAAAAAATGTAATAAAGCACGCAAAGTTGTTATCACCGCGACGCAGATGCTTGATTCCATGATCAAGAACCCGCGCCCTACCCGTGCAGAAGCCGGTGACGTAGCGAACGCCATCCTCGACGGTACCGATGCAGTCATGCTGTCTGGTGAGAGCGCTAAGGGTCGTTATCCGCTGGAGTCGGTCACCATCATGGCGACCATCTGTGAGCGTACCGACCGCGTCATGAAGTCACGCATCGACAGCCAGAACGATACCCGCAAGCTGCGTATCACTGAAGCAGTCTGCCGTGGTGCGGTAGAGACGGCTGAGAAGCTGGAAGCGCCACTGATTGTGGTCGCGACCGAAGGTGGTAAGTCTGCTAAAGCCGTACGTAAATATTTCCCGAACGCCACCATTCTGGCACTGACCACCAATCAGACCACCGCACGTCAGCTGATCCTGAGCAAAGGGATCGAGACCCGTCTGGTCACTGAAATCGCCTCAACCGATGATTTCTATCGTCTGGGTAAAGAAGCCGCGCTGGAAAGTGGTTATGGACAGAAAGGTGATGTTGTGGTGCTGGTGTCAGGTGCATTAGTACCAAGCGGAACTACCAACACTGCCTCTGTACACGTACTGTAAAACTCTTTTTTGCCATTATTTTAAAGCGCCTTAATGAGGCGCTTTTTTTATTTCTACTTAAACCAAATCCGGGAAAATTCCAATCGAAAATAACTATTCAAATACTCTTAATATTAAGGTTAATCCGATTAAATCTCTCTGTTTTCGCTAAATTTTTTTATCATATTCTGGGATTCGCTGCTTCTTTGAGCGAACGATCAAATTTAAGCATCTTCTCATCAAAAATTTATTCTCAACTTAAAAAGCTTTGTGTAATACTTGTAACGCTACATGGAGATTAACTCAATCTAGAGGGTATAAATAATGAATCGTACTAAACTGGTACTGGGCGCGGTAGTTCTGGCTTCAACTATGCTGGCTGGTTGCTCAAGCAACGCTAAAATCGACCAGCTGTCTTCAGACGTTCAGACTCTGAACGCTAAAGTTGACCAGCTGAGCAACGACGTGAACGCAGTGCGTTCAGACGTTCAGGCTGCTAAAGATGACGCAGCTCGCGCTAACCAGCGTCTGGACAACCAGGCTCACTCTTACCGTAAGTAAGAGTTCTGGTTTAAAAATGGCGCCTTTATGGCGCCATTTTTTTTGCTCCGAATTCAGTGCCCTCCACAGACACTTATCCAGTCAGGGTTGAACCGCGTTACCCTCAGCCTGTGTCACCGGGCTATCAGCCCCCACAGATGCACTCTCCAGCCCCGCAGGCGGCACGGTATCACTTTGCACCGGCTCGCCACTGCTGACCAGTACAGGCATGCCTGAGCGTCGCGTTAAGCTGGCTTTAATCAGCGCGCTATCACTCTTCTCACTCTTCATGAATTTCTTCAGGTCACTGCCGATCGCAATGGCCATGGTCTGTGGATCGTCTTTATCGTTACGCGACAGCGGCTGATGCACTTCCACGTAGCGTTTTCCATCCGGCTCCACCGCGTACTTAACCGGCTGATTGATGATCTGAACACGCGTGCCTTTGGGGACGGCGTTGAATAGCGCTTCTATATCCTCTGAACGCAGACGGATACAGCCTGAACTGACCCGCATGCCGATGCCAAACTTCGCATTGGTGCCGTGGATCAGATACTGGCCGGTACCCCGAGCCAGACGCATGGCGAACTGTCCCATTGGATTATCCGGTCCGGCTGGTACCACGCCAGGCAATGTAATGCCCTCTCTGGCGTAGCGCTTGCGAATGTTAGCCGTGGGGGTCCAGGTCGGATTCGGGATTTTCTGGCTGATCTGGGTCACCATGACCGGCGTTGCCGCACCCAATTGGCCAATGCCGATGGGATGGACGATAACCTTATCTTCCCCTTTGGGATAGTAGTAGAGACGCAGCTCGGCCAGATTCACCACAATCCCTTCGCGTGGCGTGTCGGGCAGGATCATCTGCAGCGGTACCGTCAGTTGGGTACCCGCTTTGGGCAGCCAGGGATCGGTGCCGGGATTCGCCTCCAGCATGCCCAGCAGCCCGACCTGGTAGCGGGCTGCAATGGCTTCCAGTGGTTGTTTATCATCAGGAACCTGAGTCAGAACGTTTTCGCCAATCAGGCGACTGTCAGGCGGTGGCAGCGGGTATTCGGTGGCGAATGCGGGTGCAGAGAGCCCAAAGCAGGTCAGCAGCAATGCACCGGCTAAACGTAAAGCAGGTTTCATGCAATTTTCTCGTCAGATAAAAAAACAGACGCCGGATGGCGTCTGTCGAGTGTAACTTAGCTGAGGTTCTGAGCGGTATGGCGAATAGACCGAATCATCGCCTCCAGCCCCTGCGATCGGGTGGGCGTCAGGTGCTGCACCAGTGCCAGTTCGCCAAACCAGTGGCGCACATCCAGCGCCAGAATTTCAGCGGGTGGCAGGTTCTGATAGAGACTAAATACAATAGCAATCAAACCTTTAACAATAGCAGCGTCACTGTCACCTTCAAATGCGATGGAACCATCGGCCTGCGGGGTCATTCTAATCCACACCTGACTCTGGCAACCCGAAATCGCGTTTTCCGGCTGGTGTAACGTTTCAGAAGATTCCGGAAGCTTTGAACCCAGTTCGATAATGTAGAGGTACTTCTCTTCCCAGTTAGCGCAACGGTTGAAGTTGCGAACCAGTTTCTCTTTTTCAGGCAAATTTGCCATCAGTGACTCCGTTAAAACTGTTCAGCCGCCCAGCAGACGATGAATGCGTGCCAAACCAGCAGCCAGACGATCCACTTCCTCTTCACTGTTATAGAAGGTGAAGGAAGCACGGCACATCGCCGGGACATTATAGTGCTGCATTAGTGGCATCGCACAGTGATGTCCGGTGCGGATGGCAATACCGTATTGATCCAGGAAACTGCCGACATCGAAAGCATGATGTTTGCCCAGGTTAAAGGCAATAACACCGGCACGAGACTGCGGGCCATAGATCTGAATATCCGGAACGGTGCCCAGCTTATCGAGCGCGTAATTCATCAATGCCGTCTCACGCTGATGAATGGTATCCAGTCCCAGCGCCTGCACATAGGCCATCGCCGCGCCAAAGCCGATAATGCCGCCGGTGTTCGGTGTACCTGCTTCAAAACGCCACGGCGCACTGTTCCAGGTGGTGCCGGTGGGCAGCAGAACCTGACCGATCATCGAACCGCCGCCTTCCCACGGTGGCATCTCATCCAGCAGTGCTTTGCGCCCATAGAGAATACCGACGCCATTCGGACCATAGAGTTTATGGCTGGAGAAGACGTAGAAGTCGCAGCCGATATCCTGCACATCCACTTTGTCATGCATCACGGCCTGCGCGCCATCCACCAGCGTAATCACGCCAGCGGCTTTTGCCTGGGCCACGATGGCTTTAACCGGGTTAACGGTGCCCAGCACGTTAGAAACGTGCGTGACCGCCAGCAGGCGCGTGCGGCTGTCTATCAGCCCCGCCAGCTGCTCCAGCGCCAACTCACCGTTGTCATTTAATGGCAGAACACGCACTTCTGCACCGGTACGCTGTGCCAGCATCTGCCACGGCACGATATTGGCGTGATGCTCCATCTCCGTGATGATCAGGTTGTCGCCAGACCTGAGGTTACTGCTGCCCCAGGTATTCGCCACCAGGTTGATGCCTTCGGTGGTGCCTTTAACGAAGATAATCTCTTCCTGTGAGCCGGCGTTAATGAAACGGGCAGCCTGATCGCGCACGTTCTCCATATCACTGGTCGCCTGCTGGCTCAGCGTATGGATACCACGATGCACGGCCGCATAGCCGTGCTGATAGAAATGACTCTCGGCGTTAATCACCGAGAGTGGACGCTGTGCGCTGGCCGCACTGTCAAGATAGGCCAGCGGATGACCGTTGACCTCACGCTTCAGGATAGGAAAATCAGCCCTGACGCGTTCGAGATCGAAGTTCATCATATGTCGCCTCCGGGAAAACGTTGCGCGATACGCTGCAGCACGGCCTGACGCATCACCTCATTTTCCAGTGTTTCGGTGAGTTCAGCTGCAAACGCATGAATAATCATGGTCTGTGCCGCATCCTGCTCAATACCGCGAGAACGCAGATAGAACATCTGCTCATCATCAATACGACCAATGGTAGCACCGTGGCTGCATTTAACGTCATCCGCGTAAATTTCGAGCTGCGGTTTGGTATCGACTTCAGAAAGCTTGCCCAGCAACAGGTTATTATTGGTCATCTGCCCGTCGGTCTTCAGTGCATGCTGCGCCACTTTGATATGACCGTTAAAAACCGCACGCCCTTTGTCACGCACGATGGTTTTATGCATCTGGCGGCTGACACAGTGGCCTTTGTTGTGCTCCAGGTAAGTACGGGTATCCGCCACTTCCTGTTTCACCGGCAGAACCAGGCTGTTAATTGCCAGCGTGGTATTTTCGCCATTCAGCTGAGTACTGGTATTGTGACGCGACAGGCCCGCACCCAGCAGGAAGCTGGTGCTGCTGACCTGGCCATCGTTACCAATCACCAGATCGTTATGCGCAAAGTGGTAGCTGGCGCTGCTTTCAAAGGCCAGCTTGGTGTGAGTCAGTTTCGCATTGTCACCAATCGCAAAGGTAAAGCGCGTGCCGGTGAAATGGGCGCGCTCATCCAGTGAAACGTAGTGCTCAATGACTTCCGCCTCGGCACTCTCTTCCAGCTGCAGGTGATGACGATAGTGAACTGTGTTCATGCCCGTCTGCTGGCCGCTGGTGATATGCAGCAGGTAGACCGGACGGGCTGCGGCTTTACCGCGTGCCAGACGCAGTGTCGTCACCGCTTCTGCCAGACTCTCGGTCAGGTGCAGGAAGACTTCCGGCTGAACCGCTGCAGGCAGCGGACGGCGCTCGGCGGCCACGCTGTGCTGGATCTCAAACAGTTCGACGTCGCGGCTGCTGAAGGCGGGCTGGAACTGACCGTCGACATACACCAGACGGATCGCATCCAGCGGCAGGGCCAGTGCATCAACCTGTTCAGCACTCAGGGTCTGCGGCGCATCGGGCAGCACGAACTGCTGGGACAGTAGCGTATCCAGCGGCGTGTACTTCCAGTTTTCATGCTTGCGGGTTGGCAGGCCAACCCGCATCAGTTGCTGCCAGTGCTGCTGTGCCTGCAGAGAACGCACGTCGCCACGTGATTCAAACAGGTGATGCCACTGTTGCAGCGCAGAATCACTCTTCGTCGGTAAGCCAGCCATAACCTTGCTCCTCCAGCTGTTTCACCAGCGAGAAGTCGCCAGATTTCACGATTTTGCCCTGATACAGAACATGAACGAAGTCTGGCTTAATGTAGTCCAGAATACGCTGGTAGTGAGTGACGATGATAAAGGCACGCTTCTCGTCACGCAGGCTGTTCACGCCATTAGCCACGATTTTAAGGGCATCAATATCCAGACCGGAGTCAGTCTCATCCAGGATGCAAAGCTCAGGTTCAAGCGCCGCCATCTGCAGGATGTCGTTACGTTTCTTCTCACCACCTGAGAAGCCAACGTTCACTGAACGGGTCAGCAGATCTTCCGGCATCTTCAGCAGCTGAATTTTTTCTTCAATGAAGTCCTGGAAATCGAAGCGATCCAGCTCGTCCTGCTGACGATATTTGCGCACCGCATTAACCGAGGTTTGCAGGAAAAACTGGTTGCTGACGCCCGGAATCTCTACCGGATACTGGAACGCCATAAAAATGCCTTCACCGGCACGCTCTTCAGGGGCCAGCTCCAGCAGATCTTTACCTTTGAAGCTGACTGAACCGCCAGTGACTTCATAATCTTCGCGGCCTGCCAGCGTGGCTGACAGCGTGCTTTTACCTGAGCCGTTCGGCCCCATGATGGCATGCACTTCGCCCGGTTTAATTTCGAGATTCAGGCCACGCAGAATGGCTTTATCTTCAACACTGACCTGCAAATCTTTAATGCTTAACATTCTTATTCCTTCACATTGCTTCCGGCAAGGCGTGTGACGGCATCAGCCCACACTGTGCTCAAGGCTGATGGCTAACAATTTCTGGGCTTCCACAGCAAATTCCAGTGGCAGCTCCGAGAATACGTCTTTACAGAAGCCGTTCACGATCATCGAGATGGCGTCTTCTTCACTGATACCGCGCTGCAGACAGTAGAACATCTGGTCTTCGCCGATACGTGAGGTCGTGGCTTCATGCTCAAGCTGGGCAGTATTGTTGCGGGTTTCGACATACGGGAACGTATGTGCGCCGCAATCAGGGCCGATCAGCATTGAGTCACACTGCGTAAAGTTACGGGCATTGGTGGCAGTTGGCATGATTTTTACCAGGCCGCGATAGGTGTTCTGACTTTTACCGGCCGAAATCCCTTTGGAGATAATGGTCGATTTGGTGTTTTTACCAATGTGGATCATCTTGGTGCCGGTATCGGCCTGCTGACGACCGCTGGTCAGTGCCACCGAGTAGAACTCACCCACCGAATAATCCCCGCGCAGAATGCAGCTCGGGTATTTCCAGGTGATCGCTGAACCGGTTTCAGACTGGGTCCAGGACATCTTGCTGTGGTCACCTTCACACAGCGCACGCTTGGTCACGAAGTTGAGGATACCGCCCTCGCCTTCGCCGCCAGGGAACCAGTTCTGAACGGTCGAATATTTCACTTCAGCATTTTTATGGATGATCACTTCCACCACGGCGGCATGCAGCTGATAGCTGTCACGCACGGGGGCTGAACAGCCTTCGATGTAGCTGACGTAGCTGTCTTCATCGGCAATCAGGATGGTGCGCTCGAACTGACCGGTTTTTGCTGCGTTAATGCGGAAATAGGTCGACAGCTCCATCGGGCAACGCACCCCTTTCGGGATATAGACGAAGGTGCCGTCAGAGGCCACCGCCGAGTTCAGTGCGGCAAAGAAGTTATCGTTAGCCGGAACCACCGTACCGAGATACTGCTTCACCAGCTCCGGGTGTTCCTGAATCGCTTCGCCGAATGAACAGAAGATAATCCCCTGCTCCGCCAGCTTGCCGCGATAGGTGGTTGCCACAGAGACGGAGTCAAAAATGGCGTCAACCGCCACTTCCCGCCCTTCACGCACCGGCACACCCAACTGATTAAAAGCGTTCTCCACTTCCTGCGTCAGGTAGTCGCTGGCTGGCGCGCTGCCTGAAGCCTGCGTCACACCCGGCTCTGAGGCGCAGGTATCATCGCAGTTACCGCACGAGGGCGCGGAGTAGTAGCTGTAATCCTGATAGTCGAGTTTTTCGTAGTGCGCTTTCAGCCAGTGCGGCTCTTCCATTTCAAGCCAGGCACGAAACGCTTTAAGACGAAACTCCAGCATCCACTCTGGCTCGTTACGCTTAGCCGAGATCGCCCGCACCACATCTTCATTGATGCCGTTGGCAAATTCTTCGGTCTGCAGTTGGGTAAAGAAGCCCTCTTTGTAGTTGAGCTTGCCTTCCCAGATTTGTACATCGTCAGATGTTTCGCTGTGTCGTGACATATTTCACTTACTCGACGCCAAAGCTCTCACCGCACCCGCAGGCGTGCTGAGCTTTAGGGTTATTGAATTTAAAAATCTGATTCAGGCCTTCGCGAACGTAATCCAGTTCAGTGCCATCAACGAATGGCATCGCCTGTAGCGGCACAAACAGCGTTGCGCCGTGGAATGAGAACTGCAGATCGTCTTCGACGGGTTCTTTCACCAGATCCATGACGTAGCCAAAACCGGCGCAGCCGGATTGTTTTACGCCCAGACGCAGCCCCTTGACTTCAGGGTCCTGAGCCGCCAGATTGAGAATTTGTTGCGCTGCGGTTTCAGTCAGCGTCAGACCTTTCCAGACAAAATCGTCGGGTGAGAAAGAGTCTGTATTAACAGATGCCATGTTGATACCTCTTGAGTCCGGACCTTTTCAGGCTATCCCCCTATGGTAGTGATCTGACCAATCACTTCAACCTCTTGTTTTGCAGGGATAATCATCTTGTGCTGTTTTATTCGCTCAATTATTAAGCATAGCTGCTTCCGTTCATCCTGTGTGAACAGAGTCAGTCTCAATAAGCCAGTGATAACCTATTAATAAATCACTCTATTTGAAATAACCATTTTTGATAAAAATGCTTATTGATAGGTTACGCCTTTCTCTGATGTAAACAGATTGTTATTTCCGATTATACCGACAGGCAGGATAAATCGATAAATTTTTCTCTCCTGCAATTGCAATCGCGCCCCAAATGAATATGATAATTATTATCATTAACATTGAGGGTGACGCCATAATGCTTTCTGTCTCCGCCTGGCTGCAGCATAAAATCGACGAGTACCAGTTTTCGGTGCGTGATATCACCGTCGACTTTTATATGGCGCAGGCAAAACTCGACCGGGCCGACTGCACGATTCATCAGCTACGTCAGTTTAACGATGCCTGCCAGGATATGGCAGAAGTCTGCCAGTTGAACGGTGACGATCAGAGTTACCTGCATGCGATGGGTAAACTGCATCACCGGTTGGTGCAGGAGATGGGAAACAACGATCGCGATCGCCTGTTTCGCCTTCAGGCCTATCAACTGGCGCGATTGTCCCTGACCCGCCTCTGCCATCAACTGGCTATGGTCGGAGAGTGGAACAAAGCCGCCGTGCTGCAAAGTGACTTCGTGCGTCACGCAGGCTGGATATTCTAATCCAGTCACGGCGTGACGTCGCGCACAATTTTTTTACATTAGCGTTAACAATGCCTGTAGCGGATGGCGCATGCCGTTGCCTTCCACACGCTTGACCTGGCTGCGGCATGAATAGCCGGTGGCCAGACAGCGCTGGCGCGGCAGTCGCTGAAGCTGGGGATGCCAGGAGAGCGCATAGATCCCCAGCGAGTTTTCAAGGTTCTGACTTTCGTGCCCATAAGTGCCCGCCATGCCGCAGCAACCTACATTAATGTTCTCCAGCTTTGCGCCAAAACGGGAGAAAATCGCCTGCCACTGGTTGGGCGCTGAAGGCAGCGCTGTTACCTCAGTGCAGTGTGCAAACAGATACCAGGACTCCCCGCCCGTGGCCTGTACCTCACGTTCTGCCAGGGCACGCTCTAACCATTCATGCACCAGCAATACGTTGAAGTCGCCGCGCGATTCACCCAGCGTGTGACGATACTCATCGCGATAGCAGAGCACGGTAGCCGGATCGACGCCGACCATCGGCAGTTCCAGTTTTGCGACCCGATTGAGAAAATCGGCGGTACGGGCTGCCGTGCGTGCGAAACGTTGCAGGAAGCCTTTCACGTGCTGCGCTTTACCGTTTGGCGAGAAAGGCAGCAGCACCGGGCGGTAACCCAGCTTCTCAATCAGCCTGACAAAATCGTTCACCAGCTGTGCCTCATAGAAGCTGGTAAAGGGATCCTGTACCACCAGCACACAGCTGGCGCGTTCCGTGGCTGTCAGTCCCTCCAGCTGTTCCAGCGTCATGTTCATGGCGGGATGGCCGCTGAGCTGCTGTTTCAGGTTAGGAGACGAAAGCAGCGGCAGATCGACCATGCCGATATGCGTTTTACTTAACTCTTTCACCCACGGCTGGCGCAGGAAGAAGTTGAACACTTTTGGTGCCTTCGCCATCAGAGGCGCATAACCTTCGACTGCCGCCACCAGATGATCGCTGACCGGGCGCAGATAACGGGTGTGATAGAGCTGCAGAAAGCGCGAACGGAAAGCAGGTACGTCAATTTTAATCGGACACTGGGTGGAACAGGCTTTACAGGCCAGACAGCCGGACATGGCCTCTTTCACCTCGTGTGAAAAGTCATACTCCCCTTTGCTGGCGTGCCAGCTGTTGCGGGTACGGGCGATCAACCCGCGTAGCGACAGGCTGTTTTCCGGCAGCTGTTTTTCGAGTACCAGCGGATCAACGCCCTGCCCGGCCAGCAGCCGCAGCCACTCCCGCGTCAGCGTTGCCCGCCCTTTTGGCGAGTGAATACGGTTGCGGGTAATCTTCATGGAGGGACACATCGGGCTGCGGGCATCAAAATTGAAACATAACCCGTTGCCGTTACACTCCATCGCTCCACGCCATTCATCCCGGACCGTTAACGGAATCTGCCGATCGTATGTTCCGCGCTTAACCGCATCAACCTGCATCATCTCGTCGTTGCTGTTAAAGGGCGTACAGATTTTGCCCGGATTCAGGCGGTTAAGCGGGTCGAACGCCGCTTTGATGCGACGTAACTCATTAAACAGCGTCTCACCGAAAAATGCCGGACTGTACTGGGCGCGGAACCCTTTGCCATGTTCGCCCCACAGCAGGCCGCCATAGCGCGCGGTCAGCGCCACCACTTCGTCAGAGATCTGTTTCATCATCATCTCCTGCTGCGGATCGCACATATCCAGCGCCGGACGCACGTGCAGGACGCCTGCATCGACGTGACCAAACATGCCGTAGCTCAGGCCGTGACTGTCGAGCAGCGCGCGAAACTCGACAATGTAGTCCGCCAGTTTTTCCGGCGGAACGGCGGTATCTTCGACAAACGGAATCGGCTTAGCCCGGCCTTTAGCATTTCCCAGCAGACCTACCGCTTTTTTACGCATGTTATAGATGCGCTCAATGCCCGCCAGATCGTTACAGAACTGATAGCCAATCACGCCGCCCTGCTGCTGCTGCATCAGCGCATCAAGCCGGGCACACAGTTTTTCGATCTGCTGATCGATGAGCGCGGCATTGTCACCCGCGAACTCAACGATGTTCAGACCCAGCATCTCTTTATCGGGTACGTCAGCAATCAATTCACGTACCGAGTGCCATACGATATCTTCCCGCGCCAGGTTCAGCACTTTGGAATCAACGGTCTCAACTGACAGCGCCTGCGCTTCCACCATAAAGGGCGCGTTACGCAGGGCAGAATCGAAGGAGTCATATTTAATGTTCACCAGCCGCCGCACTTTCGGCAGCGGGGTGATATCGAGACGCGCCTCAGTGACAAAGGCCAGTGTGCCCTCAGCGCCACATAGCAGACGTGTCAGGTCAAAGGTTTGCATATCGTCGCTGAAGACATGACGCAGGTCATATCCGGTCAGGAAGCGATTCAGCCTGGGAAACTTTTCCACAATGAGATCGCGGTGCTCGCGGCAGCGTGTCAGCACCTGCTGATAAATACGGCCTTCGAGGGTTGCCGTCTGTGCCAGCGTTTCAGCCAGCGCGGTGGCCATCGGCCGCGTATCAAGAATATCGCCGCCCAGCAGCACGGCGCGCAGGCCCAGTACATGGTCTGAGGTTTTGCCATAGACCAGCGATCCCTGGCCCGACGCGTCGGTATTGATCATGCCGCCCAGCGTGGCGCGGTTACTGGTGGACAATTCAGGCGAAAAGAAAAAGCCGAAAGGCTTCAGCCAGGCATTCAGCTGATCTTTGATGACGCCGGCTTCGACGCGTACCCAGCCCTCATCGGTATTGATTTCCAGGATGCGGTTCATGTAGCGCGACATGTCTACCACAATGCCCTGATTCAGCGACTGACCGTTGGTGCCGGTGCCGCCGCCGCGCGGGGTGAACACCAGGCTGGCAAAACGTGCTTCTCCAGCCACACGGGCCAGCAGCGCAACGTCCGCCGTCGAACGCGGAAAGAGCGCCGCGTCGGGCAGCAATTGATAGATGCTGTTATCGGTGGAGAGTGAAAGACGATCGGCATAGCTGGTTGCAATGTCGCCGGTAAAACCCTGCTCTTTCAGCGACTCAAGGAACGTCAGCACCAGTTGAACGAGGCCCGGTGCCTGCGAAATCTGTGGGATCATGATTGTCTGACCGAAGGTGTTGTAAACGTTTGCGTTTATACGTGAGCGATTTCTCGTTTTATCATATTTTTTCTGCGACTGCCCTTTTTTCAGAAAAGACAAAAACCTTTCTCCGCGACGCTGTTTAAACCCTGGCAAATAGATCATGATAAAAACGGGCATCCGAATGCCCTGAAATGAAGGATTAAGACGAGGTTATGAGTCAATGATGAAAAGCCAGTACCGGGATATGGATTTACCGCAAATACTCTTCACCCTGATGTTCATTCTGCTGCTGATCGTCGCCTGCTTATGGGTGGTGCAGCCGTTTATTCTGGGCTTTGCCTGGGCCAGCATGGTGGTGATTGCGACCTGGCCATTGATGCTGAAATTCCAGCGACTGTTATGGGGGCGCCGTTCGCTGGCGGTGATCGTGATGACAATGCTGCTGCTGCTGCTGTTTATCATCCCTATCGCACTGCTGGTCAGCAGCCTGATCGATAACAGTGCCCCGGTTATCGCCTGGGTTACCCAGGGTCATACGATGCCGCAGTTGCTGTGGCTCAGGGATGTGCCGATGGTCGGCAAAAAGCTTTATGTCAGTTATGACACGCTGGTAGCGAGCGGTGGTGCCGGCATCATGGCCAAAATTCAGCCCTACATTGGCCGTACTACCGGCTTTTTTGTCGCGCAGGCCGGTCATTTTGGCCGCTTTATGATCCATCTGGGCGTGATGTTGCTATTCAGTGTGCTGCTTTACTGGCGTGGCGAACAGGCTGCCCAGGGCATCCGTCACTTTGCTTTCCGCATGGCGGGACGGCGCGGTGATGCCGCCGTGCTGCTGGCAGCACAGTCCATTCGTGCCGTGGCGCTTGGCGTGGTAGTGACGGCACTGGTGCAGGGCGTGCTGGGCGGTATTGGTCTGGCGATCTCCGGCATTCCCTATGCCACGCTGTTAACGGTGCTGATGATCCTCTGCTGTCTGGTTCAGCTTGGCCCGCTGCTGGTGCTGGTCCCGGCCATTATCTATCTCTACTGGAGCGGCGATACAACCTGGGGGACCGTGCTGCTGGTCTGGAGTTGTGTGGTCGGTACAATGGATAACGTTCTGCGCCCCATGTTAATCCGGATGGGTGCCGATCTGCCGATGATCCTGATCCTCTCTGGCGTAATAGGTGGCCTGTTTGCCTTCGGCATGATTGGTTTGTTTATCGGGCCGGTAGTTCTGGCTGTTTCTTACCGTCTCGTTTCCGTCTGGGTTCATGAAGCGCCAGCGCCAGATAATGACCCGCTGGCCGTGGCGGATGCGCTGGCCGATCATGAGGGAACCCCGCCTGCCGTCTGATGCGATGCAGTAACGCGTTTCGCCAATCCCCCTTTTGAGCATTGATTAGTGCGGTTAATGATGATTAACCGCACCTACTCTCACCAATCAGATAAATTCTGTTTTCCATTAGCGATTTTTAAGAAAAAAGCCATCTTTGGCCTTTATTTGACCTTTGCGGCCTAAAAAAGATTACTTTCTGCACTGTTTCTTAAGTCAAACGGCGAAGTAAAGGTGACAAAAGATTATCGGCTTTAAACTAATAAGAGGATTCTTAAAGACGCCAGCCAGCGGTATGAATAACATGTTTCCTATGTTCGAAGTCAAGCTATTGATTTTCAGACAACCTGATTCCCCTGAGTAGCGTAAAGAATTGCTGTGTGTAGTCTTTGCCCATCCCCTGTGATGGGCTTTTTTTTTGCCTGAACCTGACCAGCTATAACAGAAAAAGGCCCGCAGTGCGGGCCTTTCATCATTTCTGCAAGCGGTGTCAGGCGGTTTTGTTTAACTGTGCCAGACTCACCCACGTTTCCACTACGGTATCCGGATTCAGCGACAGACTATCGATGCCCTCTTCCATCAGCCATGCGGCGAAATCCTGATGGTCTGACGGTCCCTGCCCACAGATTCCAACATATTTGCCCTGCTTTTTGGCTGCTTTGATGGCCATGGAAAGCAGCGCTTTCACGGCTTCGTTACGCTCGTCAAACAGCGCGGAGACGACACCGGAATCGCGGTCCAGCCCCAGCGTCAACTGCGTCATGTCATTAGAGCCGATAGAGAAGCCATCAAAGTGCTGCAGGAACTGCTCTGCCAGCAGCGCATTAGACGGGATCTCGCACATCATGATGATCTTCAGCCCGTTCTCACCGCGCTTCAGCCCCTGACGGGCCAGCTCTTCCACCACGGCCTGCGCCTGATCCACAGTACGCACAAACGGAACCATGATTTCGACGTTGGTCAGGCCCATCTCGTTGCGAACGCGTTTTACCGCTTCACACTCCAGCGCAAAGCAGTCGCGGAAGTTATCCGCCACATAGCGACCTGCACCACGGAATCCCAGCATCGGGTTTTCCTCCTGCGGCTCATAGCGTTCACCGCCAACGAGGTTGGCATATTCATTGGTTTTAAAGTCGGAAAGTCGGACAATTACGCGTTTCGGTGCAAATGCTGCACCAAGCGTGGCAATTCCCTCGGTCAGACGAGCGATGTAAAACTCCACCGGATTATCAAATCCTTTCATCATTTTACGGATCTGCTGCTGCAGTTCCGGCGTCTGCTGATCAAATTCAAGCAGCGCTTTAGGGTGGACGCCAATCATTCGGTTAATAATAAATTCCAGCCGCGCCAGGCCAACACCCTCGTTCGGCAGACAGGCAAAATCAAAAGCACGATCGGGGTTGCCCACGTTCATCATGATTTTCAGCGGCAGTTCAGGCAGTGAATCGACCTGCGAACTGGTGACGTCGAAGTCGAGCAGCTGATCATAAACGTAGCCTGTGTCGCCCTCAGCGCAGGAAACGGAAACCTGATGGCCCTCTCTTAGCCGATCGGTGGCATCGCCACAGCCCACTACCGCCGGAATACCCAGCTCACGCGCGATGATTGCCGCATGACAGGTTCGTCCGCCACGGTTAGTGACAATGGCTGACGCCTTTTTCATGATGGGTTCCCAGTCCGGGTCGGTCATGTCCGTCACCAGCACATCGCCTTTTTCAATGCGGTTCATTTCGCTGATATCGTGGATGACCTTCACCACGCCTGCGCCGATACGATGACCGATGGCTCGCCCTTCAACGACGACGCTGCCCTGACCCTGCAGCGTATAACGCTCCATTACCTGACCATTTGAGCGCACGGTTTCAGGACGCGCCTGAACAATAAACAGCTTGCCGGTATGTCCATCTTTGGCCCACTCAATATCCATCGGCCGCTGATAGTGTTGTTCAATCAGCACCGCCTGCTTCGCCAGCGCCTGCACTTCCTCATCGTTCAGGCAGAATCGGTCGCGTTCGGCCTCAGGCACATCTTCGATGCGTACCTGTTCGCCATGCGCCTGAGAATCGGCATACACCATGCGCACCTTTTTTGAGCCCATGTTGCGGCGTACGATAGACGGACGATCGGCCGCCAGCGTTGGCTTGTGAACATAGAACTCATCCGGGTTAACAGCGCCCTGCACCACCATCTCACCCAGTCCCAGGGCGGCAGTAATGAAGACCACCTGATCAAAGCCGGACTCGGTATCAATGGTGAACATCACACCTGACGACGCCAGGTCCGAACGCACCATGCGCTGTATGCCCGCAGAGAGCGCCACGCCACGATGGTCGTAGCCCTGATGCACACGGTAAGAGATAGCACGATCGTTAAACAGTGAAGCAAAGACATGCTTGACCGCCACCATCACGGCGTCGATGCCCTGCACATTCAGGAAGGTTTCCTGCTGGCCGGCAAAGGAGGCGTCGGGCATATCTTCGGCGGTGGCAGAGGAGCGGACGGCAAACGACGCGTCAGCATCATCGGCAGACAGTTGCTGATAAGCGTCCAGAATGGCGGACTCCAGCTCCGGCAGAAACGGCGTTTCCACCACCCACTGACGAATCTGTTTACCCGCTTTTGCCAGCGCATCAACATCATCAATATTTGTCTCATCCAGCAGCGCATAAATTCGCTGGTTCAGCCCGCTTTGATCGAGGAACAGGTTAAAGGCGTACGACGTGGTCGCAAAACCATTGGGCACGGAAACGCCCAGCGACGACAGATTCGTTATCATTTCACCTAAGGAGGCGTTTTTGCCGCCTACCCGATCAACATCATGCATACCAAGCTGGTTATACCAGAGCACCAGTGGCTGTTCTTGAGTGGACATCGCGCTTATCCTTAATCAATTATCAATGAATGGACACAGAGAGTGAGCTGTTTCCAGCCTGGCATATCACCCCATCAATAACGATCTGTTGAATCGTTAAAGCAGAATTTCAGCCGCAGTTTCGGAATTGTGAGCGGATTATTTTGCTGTTGCGCAAAGTCGCTATTTTCCTCTAACTGATTGATGTGGCAGGAAATTGAAGATTTTCAGCCACTTATGCATTCTGTTTTGTTGCGCAACAGACGCAGGGCTATTTGTAGCCCGATCACGGTTGAAAAGAATTCCGGCGAATCGAAACGCCTTTTCATTTTTATTAGTGTAATGAAACTGCAGACAAATAATCCGGGCAGACATTCCAGAAATTAAAATCAGAGATGATTTATTAAGTCGCATCGCGCATGCTGATGGCTCACTCCTGGCTGAGGCAGAATTCATTATGACAACTGACAGAAGCGTTTTTTATATCTCCGATGGTACAGCGATTACAGCTGAAGTCCTGGGCCATGCGGTGCTGTCGCAGTTTCCAGTCAATATCACCAGCCTGACGTTGCCATTTGTGGAAAACGTCCAGCGGGCGCTGGCGGTTAAAGCCCAGATTAACGCACTCTATCAGCAGAGCGGCGTACGGCCGCTGGTGTTCTTCTCCATTGTCACACCCGAGGTGCGCGACATTATCGTGCAGAGTGAGGGTTTTTGTCAGGATATCGTGCAGGCGCTGGTGGCACCTCTTCAGCAGGAACTGGGCTTATCGCCAGCGCCAGTGGCACATCGTACCCACGGACTGGACGCCAGTAATCTGGGGAAATATGACGCGCGTATTGCGGCGATCGATTACGCCCTGGCACATGATGACGGCATCTCGCTGCGCGGGCTGGAGGATGCGCAGGTGATTCTGTTAGGCGTCTCGCGCTGTGGCAAAACACCCACCAGCCTCTATCTGGCGATGCAGTTTGGTATTCGTGCCGCCAACTACCCGTTTATTGCCGACGATATGGATAATCTTAAACTGCCGCCCGCGCTGCGCGCCCACCAGAATAAACTCTTCGGGCTGACCATCGATCCGGAACGCCTGGCAGCAATACGGCAGGAGCGGGCGGAAAATACCCGTTACGCCTCAATGCGTCAATGCCGGCTGGAAGTAGGCGAAGTGGAAGCGCTGTTCCGCACCCATCAAATCCGCTATCTCAACAGCACCAACTACTCGGTCGAAGAGATCGCTACCAAAATTCTCGACATTATGGGCCTGACACGCCGCATGTATTGAAGGGAAATCAGATCGAAGATGTAAAGCGCCGCTGCCGTGGGTTTTGATTTCATTATCAAATCACGGGTTGAATTCGCAGACTAATGGTTTATTGTGACCACCATCACTTCCCGGTATTCCACCGCTGCGAAGAACCCTTTTCGAGATACTCATGAACAAAACCGACGAACTGCGTACCGCACGCATTGGTAGTCTGATTACCCCCGCCAGCCTGGCCGCTGAACATCCTGTCTCCGCGGCGATTGCCGACAACGTCACCGCTGCCCGTAAACGTATCGCCCGTATATTGACGGGTGAAGATCCCCGCCTGCTAGTGGTGATTGGCCCCTGCTCGCTGCACGACCCGAAAGCGGCCCTGGAGTATGCTGCGCGTCTGAACGCGTTGCGCAGCCGCTATGAAGATCGGCTGGAGATTGTAATGCGTGCCTACTTCGAGAAGCCACGCACCGTTGTCGGCTGGAAAGGTTTAATCTCCGATCCGGACCTGGATGGCAGCTACGATGTGAACCGGGGCATCGGCATTGCCCGCAAGCTTCTGATTGATATCAACGCGCTGGGCCTGCCCACTGCCACGGAGTTTCTGGATATGGTGATCGGCCAGTTTATTGCCGATCTGATCAGCTGGGGCGCGATTGGCGCACGTACCACCGAAAGCCAGATCCATCGTGAAATGGCCTCGGCCCTCTCCTGCCCGGTCGGCTTTAAAAACGGCACTGATGGAAACGTGCAGATCGCGGTAGATGCAATTCGCGCCGCACGCGCGAGCCACATGTTCCTGTCGCCGGATAAACTGGGCCAGATGACTATCTATCAGACCAGTGGCAACCCGCATGGTCATGTGATCCTGCGAGGCGGCAAACAGCCAAACTATCATGCCAGTGATGTCGCCGCCGCCGCAGAGAGTCTGGGGGCATTTAATCTGCCGCAGCAGCTGGTGATCGATTTCAGTCACGGCAACTGCCTGAAGCAGCATCGTCGTCAGATGGATGTGGCGGCAGAGGTGGCAGAGCAGATTAAATCAGGATCGCGGGCCGTTGCCGGTGTGATGATTGAAAGCTTCCTGGAAGAAGGCAATCAGAAAGTGGTGAGCGGCGAACCGCTGGTTTACGGCAAGTCGATTACCGATCCCTGCCTCGGCTGGCAGGAGAGCGAACAGGTGCTCGCCCTGCTGGCCGAGGCGGTTTCGCACCGCCTCTGAGTTCCGATTAGCTGGAGCAGCTGACCTCTAAGGTTTTGCCCCAATCTGGCGGCCGCTGACGATACTCAGCGGCTGTTTCATCGCTAAAGGGTTGCTGTAACGCCTGATGCAGACGAGCCAGCGCACCCTGCTCGCCCCGCTCCGCCTCTTCAATTACCTGCTGTGCCAGATAGTTGCGCAGAATCACCGCCGGATTGGCCGCCTTCATCACAGCCTGACGCTCCGCATCGCTGACCTGCTCGTCCATCAGACGGCTGCGGTAGCGCTGATACCAGCTATCAAACGCCTCACGATCGATGAACTCGTCGCGCAGCGGTGAGCGACGTTCAGTCTGCCGGGTCTCACTCAGCAGTCTGAACGTCAGGGTGTAATCACTGTGCTCCTGCGTCATCAGCGCCAGCAGATCGGTCAGAATCTGATTGTCGCTGCTCTGTTGTGTCAGCAGGCCGAGTTTTGCCCGCATCCTTTCACCCCAGACCCGCATCAGTTCAGGTTCATAGGCGCTCAGCGCCGTTCGCAACTGCTCAGTGGTCAGCAGCCCCGACAGCGCATGTGCCAGACGGTTAAGATTCCACATGCCAATCATCGGCTGATTTTCAAAGCTGTAGCGCCCCTGATAGTCGCTGTGATTACAGATAAAGTGAGGCTGATAATCATCCAGAAAACCATACGGGCCATAGTCGATAGTCAGGCCAAGGATCGACATATTGTCAGTATTCATGACGCCATGCGCAAAGCCCACGCTCTGCCACAGCGCAATCAGGCGTGCCGTGCGTAACACAATGTCGGCAAACCACTGTTGATAACGGTCCGCTTCTCCTTCCAGATGCGGCCAGTGATGGCGAATGGCGTAGTCGGCCAGTTGCTGTACTTTCTCCTGCTGCTGGCTGTAAAAGAAATGCTCGAAATGACCGAAACGCAGGTGGCTCGGTGAAATGCGCATCAGCATCGCGCCACGTTCAGTGGTTTCGCGGTAGACCGGCTCATCGCCTATCGACAGAGTGAGTGCGCGCGTGGTGGGAATGCCCAGATGGTGCAGCGCTTCCGAGGCGAGAAACTCCCGGACGCTGGAGCGAATGACGGCACGACCATCGCCCATGCGGGAATAAGGCGTCAGGCCTGCACCCTTGAGATGCCAGTCAAGTTTGCTGCCATCATCAAGACGCTGTTCACCCAGCAGGATACCGCGCCCGTCACCGAGCTGACCCGCCCAGACACCAAACTGATGGCCACTGTAGACCTGCGCCAGCGGCTGCATGCCGGGCAGCAGTGCCGCACCGTGCCACACATCGTGACCGTGACCCTCAAAAAGCGCACTATCCAGCCCCATTGAGGTTGCAAGCGGTGCGTTGTGATACAGCAGACGTCCGCCTGCCAGCGGCGTGGGGTTCAGCGCGGTATAACACCCGGAAAGCTCACGGAACCAGGTGTTGTCAAAAGAGGCCTTGCCTGAGGACATTGTTTCTCCCATGCGATACTCAGCGATACGTAGGTTAGTCCTTTAGTGTAACGCTGATGGCGGGGATTAACAGGTCAGGTCAGCCAGGATGCTGAGAAGATGGCATGCGCTCGTCGGCACAGAGCAGCGAATGCAGCGCATCAGATTTTACCACCGGGAAGAGTGAACCCTGAAACTCAGCGCCATTCAGCTGACTCACTTTTTCGAACAGCACTTCATCGTCAATGCCGCAAATAATAAGGCGGTCACAATGCGTGCGGAAATTATCAATAATGCTCTGAATAAACGGCACGAATGATGCGCGCTTTGCCAGGGAGTGAATAAACTCTTTGTCGAGACAGATGCAGCTGAATAAATTATCGTAGACCGCATTAGAGGGTGTTTTGCCCGCGCCAAAATGTGAAAGTGCTAAATTAAACTCAGCATGCAGGCTCGCCAGCAGCGGATTATTGTTGCCCAGCTTAAGTTGCGGAAACGTTTCAGTGATATTCAGGAGAATGAACGGCAGCTGTTTTATTTTGCGCATGACTAATTCACTGGCAAGCAGCGTCCGGGCCATGCCTTCATCAATACGGATAAAGGCTGACACGGAATGCGTTTCAAATAATCCGCGATTCTGCTCCAGCAATCCAATCTGGCTTTGCAGCAGGCGCAACTGCTGCGACTCGTCAAGCTGGGGAAGCAGCAGATCCTGTGGCAGGGTGATGGGCGCACTTTCATGCACAAACTGCGTAACCAGCTCGACAGCGGTCAACCGTCCGTCAACATCACAGACAGGATAAAACCAGATTTCCGACTGATAGTCGGCCGAGAGATGAATTTTCATTTTAATGCCAGAATATGCGGCGATGTTGATATCGTATAGTAATGGTCAGCTGCAGGCAATAGTGCCAAATCATTGAAGAGACGACCTTCTTTACGCTTCCATTGCCGTTTGACAACAGCCGATCACGCTTAAGCCAAATAAAGGTGATAAAACACCGGTTATTAGTGGAATTAAATCAGCCATTATTCTTTTTATTAAATCCTCACGCTAAACGTTCATTTAAAATAAAACTTTTACCCTTTGTTTTAACTCTATTTTAAATTGGACTTAAGTCTGATTTCGCAAACCTGCTGTTAAATACGGCGAGCCTGCCAGAACACTTTTCGCCAGTAGACATTGTCGAGTGAGGAGCGAATGACGCCCTGACTCGTCGAGGCGTGGATAAAAGCGTTATCGGTATCATAGATGCCCACATGCAGGCCATTTTCACCGCGTCCGGTTTTGAAAAAGACCAGATCGCCTGGCAGCAGTTCATCTTTGCTGATGCGGGTGCCAATATCGCTTTGGGCTGAGGTGGTGCGCGGCAGTTGCAGTGCAAATTTATCGCGGAAGGTCAGATAGACAAAGCCGGAGCAGTCAACACCGTTACGACTCATGCCGCCATAACGATAAGGGGTACCGCGCCAGTGACCGAGCTGATCGTTCAGTTCCGCTATCACGGTGATTGAATCGGAAAGACGACCATTAATCGGCGGAGCGTGATGACTGCATCCCGTCAGCAGCAGAACTAAAATCAGCAAACCCAGGCGCATCGCCAAATGTCCTTATCAGAAGTTGCAACCGGCATAATGTAGCGGTAAAGCCCGCCAGGTAGCAAGTATCAGGGCAGAACGGTCAGCAGCGTGCGTCCTTCAAGCTCAATCTGCCGGAATGCAATCTGGTAGAGCGGTGTCAGGCGCTGCGGCGTCAGAACCTTTGAAGGTTCGCCCTGCGCGATCACCTGCCCGCTATCCATCAGCCAGACCCTGTCTGCCTGTTGCAGGCTGTGGTTAAGATCGTGACTGCTGGCGATTACGCTGATCCCCGACGCGCACAGCGCTGCAATCAAATCGTCCACCGCTTTTTGCTGTGCGATATCCAGCGCCGTCAACGGCTCATCAAGGATCAGCAGCCGCCCGTGAGGATTGATGTGAGGATCAATCTGAGCACAGACGGCTGCCAGCCGGACGCGCTGCCATTCCCCGCCGGAGAGCCGGGTCAGTGAACGCGATAACTTATCCTGCAGCTGAAGCCGCTGCAGCAGCATGCTGAGACGGGCATCGGCCTGCGGCCCCGCCGATTTAAGATGAAGACGCAGATAGTGCCAGATCGGCATCTGACTCAGGGGTGCCTGTTGCTGTGGCAGCCAGCCGCGCACCCTGGACAGTGCCGCACCGTTCCAGTTACTTAGCAGCTGTTCATCCAGCAACACCCTGCCAGAGGCGGATTGCAGCCCCGCAATGACACTCAGTAAGGTACTTTTACCGGCTCCGTTCGGGCCTGCAATGTGCAGCAACTGACCGGCGGCAAGTTCGCCGGTCAGGGGCAGCAGCCGTCCGGGGACGGCGGCCTGTTGCAGGCGCAACAGCATCTATTTTGCCAGCGCCTGTTTAATCGTTTCCAGAATGATGGGATCTTCCGGCGTCATGTCTGGTGCAAAACGCTGGATCACACTGCCGTCACGACCAATCAGGAACTTTTCAAAGTTCCACAGGATGTCGCCCTGCTCTTTCGGCGCGCGTCCTTTACTTTCCATACGCGCGTAAAAGCCGCTGCCTTCAGGACGCACCGCGTCAGGTCGGGCCGCAATCAGCTGTGCATAGAGCGGATGACGCGCCGGGCCATTAACCTCGGTTTTGGCAAACATCGGGAACGTCACGCCATAGGTGGTACTGCAGAAGGTTTTGATCTCCTCACTGCTGCCCGGTTCCTGCTCCAGAAACTGATTGCAGGGGAAGCCGAGTACGCTGAAACCCTGATCCTGCCAGGCTTTCTGCAGGTTCTCCAGCTCTTCGTATTGCGGCGTCAGACCACATTTCGAGGCAACGTTGACGACCAGCAGGACTTTGCCCTGCCACTTTAACAGCGTGGTTTTTTCCCCGTCGAGCGTAACCAGTTCAGTCTCATAAATGTTCATGCTTTTTCCTGTAATGGATGCGGTTGTGGATACAGAGTAGCCAGCCGAAGCTAGCGCGAAGATTTCACCAGTAAAATAATAAACAGTGGCGCGCCCAGTGTCGCCGTCACGACGCCTATCGGCAACTCCGCTGACGTCAGTGCCAGACGCGCCACGATATCGGCTGCCAGAAGCACCGCCGCGCCCGCCAATGCCGATGCCGGCAGCAGATAGCGGTGATCGCTGATGCCGCTCAGGCGCAGCAGATGCGGGATGACCAGCCCGACAAAGCCGATAGCGCCGGCCATCGCGACGCTGATGCCGACCAGCCAGCCCATGGCCAGCACCAGCAGGTTACGCCAGTAGAAGAGTGACAGCCCGAGCTGACGGGCGGAGGTCTCGCCCAGAGCCAGCAGATTGAGAATCGGCCCGGTCGCCCCCAGCGCCAGCATCACCGGCAGCAGTGCCAGCATCATCCAGCCATAGCGCCAGTCAATGCCGCTGAATCCCCCCATCATCCAGTACATCAGCTGACGCAGATCGAGGCTGGTGCTGAAGTAAACCGCCCAGGTCATGATGGCACTGCAGATAATCCCCAGCGCCACGCCGGTCAGCAACAGCCGGGTGACCGAGAGCTGACGATGAGCAAAATGCAGCAGGATTAGCGTAATAATCAGCGCGCCGGCCATCGCCGCCAGCCCAAGGCTCCACAGCGAGCCGCTGCCCAGCAGCATGCCGAGCACCAGGCCGATACCGGCACCATTCGAAACGCCGAGCAGGCCCGGCTCCGCCAGGGGATTGGTAAACAGCGCCTGCATCACCACGCCGCATACCGCCAGTGACGCGCCCACCAGGACGACAGCCAGACTGCGGGGCAGCCGCAATTGCCACACAAAGAGCTGTCCGCTATCGCTGAACCACGCAGAGGGCGCGACCCAGCTGTCTCCAGCACAGAGGCTGAGACAAAGCAGTGCAGCGAGCATAAGGGCGAGCGCAATCAGCCACTTCTGGCCGCGTTGACCGGCCTGGCGTGCGAACGTGTCGAGCAGAGACATAAGCGGGATTAGCTGAGAAAACAGTGATTTGATTGTAGAGAGATTGGTGAAAAAAGAAAGGCTGAAAGGGGCTCTGCGCCAGGCTGGTGTGGGCATTGACGGGCGCGGGAAGCGGGATCCTGGCTTACTGAAACCCTGAAAGCTGCTTACCGGAACCATGAAAAAAGGCCGCTTGCGCGGCCTTTTTGAAACGCTGAAATTCAGTCAGTCTCTTTGGGTGTAGCGTTCTCTACGCGGCTTTTCAGCTTCTGTCCTGGGCGGAACGTTACTACGCGACGCGCAGTAATCGGAATATCTTCACCCGTTTTCGGGTTTCTGCCAGGACGCTGGTTCTTGTCACGCAGGTCAAAATTACCAAACCCAGACAGTTTTACCTGTTCTCCATTTTCCAAAGCGCGACGTACCTCTTCGAAAAACAGCTCTACTAACTCTTTGGCATCGCGTTTGCTCAGCCCGAGTTTCTCAAACAGGTACTCTGACATCTCAGCTTTTGTAAGCGCCATAGGTTCAATCCCTCAAGGTTGCCTGGAATCGCTCTTTTAATGCCGCAACGCATTTGCCAACGGTCGCGGCAATCTCCTCTTCTTCGAGTGTCCGGCTGGTATCCTGCAAAATCAGGCTGATTGCGAGGCTCTTGAAGCCCTCAGAAACGCCCTTACCGCGGTACACGTCAAACAAGTTTACGCCAACTACCTGATTTACGCCAACTTTCTTACACTCCGCAATGATATCTGCTGCAGGGACGTTTTCAGCCACTACAACGGCAATATCACGGCGGTTCGCCGGGAAGCGAGAAATCTCGCGCGCGTCAGGCAGGACGCGGTCTGCGACCTTATTCCAAAGCAGTTCAAAGACTAAGGTGCGGCCATTGAGATCAAGCTTACGTTCCAGCTCAGGATGAACAACGCCGATAAATCCGATATGTTCATCACGTAAATAAATCGCCGCGCTCTGTCCTGGATGCAACCCCGGATTCGCCTCAGCCCGGAAGCTGATCTCATCCAGTTTGCCGGTTAAATCGAGCAGCGACTCTAAATCGCCTTTCAAATCATAGAAGTCAACTGTCTGACGCGCCAGATCCCAGTGCTCTTCAACGCGGTTGCCGCTGATGACGCCAGCCAGCATAAGATCCTGACGAATGCCCAAATCCGCCTGCGTATCTGGCACAAAGCGTAAGCCGCTCTCAAACAGACGTACACGGCTCTGCTGACGGTTCTGGTTGTAAACCACCGCACTGAGCAGACCGGTCCAGAGTGACAGACGCATTGTCGACATATCGCTGGAGATCGGGCTTGGCAGTAGCAGCGCCTCTTCACCTGGATGCAGCAGCTGCTGGATTTTCGGATCAACGAAACTATAAGTAATTGCTTCCTGATAACCTTTATCTACCAGCAGGTTTTTGGCGCGTTTCAGCGACAGATCCGCTTCACGGTGATGGGTCATCACCAGACCCGCCTGTACCGGCACATCAGGAATATTGTTGTAGCCATAAATACGGGCCACTTCTTCGACCAGATCTTCTTCAATGGCCATATCGAAGCGCCAGCTCGGTGCGACGGCCTGCCACTGCCCTTCACCTACAGTCACGTCACAGCCGAGACGCGTCAGAATGTCGGTAACCTGCTCATCTGCAATCACGTGACCAATCAGACGATCCAGCTTTTCGCGACGCAGCGTGATCGTGGCGGGTACAGGCAGCGCTGACTGATGAGTCTGATCGATAATCGGGCCCGCTTCACCGCCGCAGACAGACAGCAGCAGCTGAGTGGCACGCTCCAGCGCAACGTGTTGCAGTGCCGGGTCAACGCCACGCTCGTAGCGATGTGATGCGTCGGTATGCAGACCGTGACGACGAGCGCGACCAGTGATAGAGAGCGGATCGAAATAAGCACACTCAAACAGGATGTTCTGCGTTTCGCCGTTCACACCCGAATGTTCACCACCAAAGATACCGGCCATCGCCAGCGCTTTATGATGATCGGCGATCACTAAAGTATCACTCTGCAGGGCGGCTTCCGTACCATCCAGCAGCGTCAGCTTTTCGCCCTCTTTCGCCATACGCACCACGATACCGCCATCAACACGGTCAAGGTCGAAGGCGTGCATCGGCTGACCCAGCTCCAGCAGAACGTAGTTGGTGATATCGACGACCGGATCGATAGAGCGAATGCCGCAGCGACGCAGCTTCTCTTTCATCCACAGTGGCGTAGCAGCCTTAACGTTAATCCCTTTCACGACGCGGCCCAGATAGCGCGGGCAGGCTTCTGCCGCGTCAACCTGAATCGGGAACGTGTCGTTAAGCGTCGCCGCGACCGGCTGCATCTCCGGTACGTTCAGCGGCAGGCCGTTGAGCACGGCAACATCACGGGCGATACCGATCAGACCCAGACAGTCGGCGCGGTTAGGCGTAACGCTGATTTCGATAGTGTTGTCGTCCAGCTGCAGATAAGCGCGGATATCGGTGCCAACCGGCGCATCCGAAGGCAGTTCGATGATGCCGTTGTGATCGTCGGAAATACCCAGCTCAGAGAACGAGCAGAGCATTCCTTCAGAGGGCTCGCCACGCAGTTTGGCCGCTTTGATTTTGAAATCACCTGGCAGCACAGCGCCTACGGTCGCGACGGCGACTTTCAGTCCCTGACGGCAGTTCGGCGCGCCACAGACGATATCCAGCAGGCGATCGCCGCCCACGTTGATTTTGGTGACACGCAGCTTGTCGGCATTAGGGTGCTGGCCGCACTCGACTACTTCACCGACCACAACGCCGTGGAACGCACCGGCAACCGGCTCAACCCCGTCCACTTCCAGACCGGCCATAGTAATTTGTTCAGACAGCGCAGCGCTGTCCAGGGCTGGATTTACCCATTCGCGTAACCAGAGTTCACTGAATTTCATTGGATATCCTGCCCTTACTTAAATTGTTTGAGGAAACGTAAATCATTTTCGAAGAAAGCACGCAGGTCAGTCACGCCATAGCGCAACATGGTCAGACGCTCCATGCCCATACCAAAGGCGAAACCAGAGTAAACTTCCGGATCGATGCCGACATTGCGCAGCACGTTAGGGTGCACCATGCCGCAACCCAGCACTTCCAGCCACTTGCCGTTTTTACCCATAACATCCACTTCTGCCGATGGCTCAGTGAACGGGAAGTAAGAAGGACGGAAACGAATCTGTAAATCTTCTTCGAAGAAGTTGTTCAGGAAATCGTGCAGCGTGCCTTTCAGGTTGGTAAAGCTGATGTTTTTATCAACGATCAGCCCTTCCATCTGATGGAACATCGGCGTGTGAGTCTGGTCGTAATCGTTACGGTAGACGCGGCCTGGCGCAATAATGCGGATAGGCGGCTGCTGAGCCTGCATGGTGCGGATCTGCACGCCAGAGGTCTGAGTACGCAGCAGACGCGTGGCGTCGAACCAGAAGGTGTCGTGATCGGCACGTGCCGGGTGGTGCGCAGGAATATTCAGCGCATCGAAGTTATGATAATCATCTTCAATTTCCGGCCCTGTTACCACGCCAAAGCCTAACTCGCCAAAGAAAGTCTCAATGCGATCCATGGTGCGGGTGACCGGATGCAGACCGCCATTCTCAATACGGCGACCCGGCAGCGAGACATCAATGGTCTCTTCCGCAAGACGGGCATTCAGCACGGCGGATTCCAGGGCATCTTTGCGTGCATTCAGGCGCTCAGTGACCTGCTGCTTCGCTTCGTTGATTACCGCACCTGCTGCAGGACGCTCTTCTGCTGGCAGCTCGCGTAACGTCGTCATCTGCAGTGTCAGATGTCCTTTCTTACCCAGGTATTCGACGCGCACCGCGTCAAGGGCGGCGATATCCGTCGCCCCGTCGATGGCCGCCGTGGCGCTGGCCACCAGTTCTGCGAGTTGGGACATAATTTCCTCTTTTTCCAGTCAGGCTGGTCAGTTCTCGTTGGGACCTGCCGGTCCAATATGCTAGCGCCAGAAACAAAAAAGCCTCCACGAGGGAGGCTTTTAGCGCGGTTTTTCGTTTCTTCTCTTATGCGCAAAAGCCCCCGAATGTCAGGCGCTAAAGTAAAAAAAGAAACGGAAAATAGCAGCATTCATGCTTGCGGTTACCTTGTCATGCGATACAGGGGGTCTATTGAAAAGCTCTGCGACGAAAATGTCAATCTTTTGCGTAAGTTACAGGCAATAAAAAAGGGAGCAAGCTCCCTTTTTCATCTGACTTACGCCAGGGCTGATTTCGCTTTTTCGACCAGTGCAGAGAATGCCACTTTGTCGAATACTGCGATGTCGGCCAGGATCTTACGGTCGATCTCAATGGCTGCTTTTTTCAGACCATTGATGAAACGGCTGTAAGACATGCCGTTCTGACGTGCCGCTGCGTTGATACGCGCGATCCACAGCTGACGGAACTGACGCTTACGCTGACGACGGTCACGGTAAGCATACTGACCAGCTTTGATAACAGCCTGGAAAGCAACACGGTAAACACGTGAACGTGCACCGTAATAGCCTTTAGCTTGTTTTAAGATTTTTTTGTGACGTGCGCGAGCAACTACACCACGTTTTACACGAGCCATTTAGCTCTCCTGTTTAATATTCTGAATTAATGAAAAAAATTTACTTATGCGTACGGCAGGCAGGCAATAACCAGACCCAGATCGCCTTTTGACACCATGCCTTTAGGGCGCAGGTGACGTTTACGCTTAGTAGATTTTTTAGTCAGAATATGACGCAGGTTTGCGTGTTTACGCTTGAAGCCGCCAGAAGCGGTCTTCTTGAAGCGCTTAGCCGCGCCACGTACAGTTTTAATCTTTGGCATTTTAAAAATATCCACTTCGCATTGTTAATAACATGACCCAGACAGGCGAACAGATAACCGCACGGCGCGAACGCTGCGCGGCTATTGCTACTTGAAAGCCTACTGTTTCTTCTTAGGAGCGAGCACCATGATCATCTGGCGGCCTTCGATCTTCGAAGGGAAGGATTCGACAATGGCCAAATCCAGATCTTCACACAGGTCTTTACGGACGCGGTTAAGCACTTCCATACCGATCTGCTGGTGCGCCATCTCACGACCGCGGAAGCGGAGCGTGATTTTGGCTTTATCGCCATCTTCCAGAAAGCGAATCAGGTTGCGTAGTTTGACCTGATAGTCGCCATCATCGGTTCCAGGACGGAATTTGATTTCCTTAACCTGAATAACTTTTTGCTTCTTCTTCTGTTCCTTAGAAGATTTGCTTTTTTCATAGAGGAACTTGCCGTAATCCATAATACGGCAGACCGGCGGTTCGGCATTCGGGCTGATTTCGACTAAGTCGCCGCCCGCTTCCTCGGCTTTTTCCAGAGCTTCGCGTAATGTGACAATGCCAATCGGCTCGCCATCCATGCCCGTTAAGCGCACTTCAGTTGCGCGGATTTCACTGTTAATTTTGTTCGGACGCGTCGGTAGTACTCGTTTTCCGCCTTTAATACTTTATTCCTCCAATTGGTGAAGATTTCGGCTGCGAACCTCTTGTTGCAACTTCTCAACAAACAGATCGACATCCATCGTTCCCAGGTCTTTACCACGGCGGGTGCGAACGGCAACTTTGCCTGATTCCACCTCTTTATCACCGCAGACCAACATATAAGGGACGCGACGTAGTGTGTGCTCGCGGATTTTAAAGCCTATCTTCTCATTTCTCAAGTCTGCCTTCACACGAATGCCAGCATTCTGCAGCTTACGCGTCAAAGACTCAACATATTCCGCTTGTCCGTCGGTAATATTCATTACCACAACTTGCAGCGGTGCCAGCCAGGTTGGGAAGAAACCGGCGAACTCTTCGGTAAGAATACCGATGAAGCGCTCCATCGATCCCAGAATCGCACGGTGAATCATCACTGGCGTCTGACGGTCGTTGTTTTCACCTACGTAGGTTGCTTCAAGGCGTTTTGGCAGGGAGAAGTCTAGCTGAACTGTTCCGCACTGCCAGGCGCGATCAAGACAATCGTACAAAGTGAACTCAATTTTAGGGCCGTAGAACGCGCCTTCGCCGGGCTGGAACTCAAACTCAATGTTGTTTTCGTTCAGCGCGGCGGCCAGGTCTTCCTCGGCACGATCCCACATCTCATCTGTACCGATGCGCTTCTCAGGACGGGTGGATAACTTCACCACAATCTTTTCAAAGCCGAAGGTGCTGTACATGTCATAGACCATGCGGATACAGCTGTTCACTTCGTCACGCACCTGCTCTTCTGTACAGAAGACGTGTGCATCATCCTGGGTAAAGCCGCGAACGCGCATCAGACCGTGCAGCGCACCTGATGGCTCATTACGGTGACAGCTACCAAACTCTGCCATACGCAGCGGCAGGTCACGGTAGGATTTCAGACCCTGATTAAAGATCTGAACGTGTCCAGGACAGTTCATCGGTTTGATGCAGTATTCACGGTTCTCAGATGAGGTGGTGAACATGGCTTCTTTATAGTTTTCCCAGTGCCCGGTTTTTTCCCACAGAACACGGTCCATCATGAACGGACCTTTAACTTCCTGGTACTGGTACTCTTTTAATTTGCTGCGGACAA
This sequence comes from Pantoea sp. B550, assembly GCF_024158165.1. Lineage (NCBI taxonomy): Bacteria > Pseudomonadati > Pseudomonadota > Gammaproteobacteria > Enterobacterales > Erwiniaceae > Pantoea > Pantoea sp. B550. The sequence continues at coordinate 3,659,259 of NZ_JAMYXI010000003.1, read as the reverse complement.
ACACTTCCAGCTCGCGGAAGATGGTCCAGCCGTCATTATGCCAGAAGACCATACCGGGGGCTTCTTCCTGCATGTGATAGAGATCCAGCTGCTTACCAATCTTACGATGGTCACGCTTCGCCGCCTCTTCCAGACGCTGCAGATAGGCTGCCAGCTGCTTTTTGTCGGCCCATGCGGTGCCATAAATACGCTGCAGCATTTTATTGCTGCTGTCGCCGCGCCAGTAGGCACCGGAGATCTTCTGCAGTTTAAAATGATGGCAGAACCGCATGTTCGGCACGTGCGGACCGCGGCACATGTCGACATATTCTTCGTGATGATACAGGCCAGGCTTATCGTCATGGCTGATGTTTTCATCAAGAATGGTGGTCTTGTAGATTTCGCCGCGCGCCGCAAAGACGTCGCGTGCTTCCTGCCAGCTGACTTTTTTCTTCACCACATCGTAGTTGGTTTCAGCCAACTGATGCATGCGTTTTTCCAGCAGGTCGATATCTTCCTGGGTCAGGGTACGATCGATGTCGACATCATAATAGAAGCCGTTATCAATGACCGGGCCAATCGCCATTTTGGTATCCGGCCACAGCTGTTTAATGGCGTGCCCTAACAGGTGCGCACAGGAGTGACGGATAATTTCCAGACCCGCTTCATCTTTTGCGGTAATGATCGCGACAGCGGCATCGTCGGTGATGGGATCAACAGCATCAACCAGTTCACCGTTAACGCGGCCAGCGATACAGGCTTTCGCCAGACCTGGACCGATGTCCAGCGCAATATCCATGACACTGACAGGGCGGTCAAACACGCGCTGGCTGCCATCAGGAAGCGTAATTACAGGCATTTCATGTCCTTATTTGCAGTGGTAAGCCACACGAAAGCTTACATGCAACGTAATGTAAAATGAGTGACCTGGCGTGATATCAGACCCACATTGTCGGAATGTCGCCAGGATTGCAGTGCGTAGCGGATGATAGCAGTTTTCGCCGACGAGAAAAACCATCCCCTTTTCGCTAAGCCATGGAGCGAACAAAAAAAAGCGGCCTGACACACAGTGTCAGACCGCCAGGCATGCCGCAGTTTAAAATGCGCTTACATTGCGTAAGAGAGCATGATTGAGGTTTTGGTGTCGGTACGATCTGGCGCAGACTCAGCCGGATTGTTGTTCCAGGTGACGTTGTAAGCCAGCTTCAGCGCGAAGTGGCTATTGATAGCGACCTGCAGGCCGGTTTCGGAGTTCACTGTGGTGTCTTCACCAAAGCTGCTCAGCACGGATACGCCCTGAATAAATTTGGTGGTGTCGGTCAACTGCCACTGATAGCTCACTGCGCCATAGCCCAGCGCCTTGGTCTGATGACCGCCAGCGTGGTAATCGTCATAACGCACACCCGGACCCAATTCCGCACGCAGCGAGTGCACCGGACCATTCAGAATCTGACGACCGTAACCGGCAGTCAGCACGTCACGTGAATCATAACCATTGAAACGATCGCTTAACCAGCTCGCCTGCCCAAACAGGTAGTCATAGGAGTTGAGGTTATAGCGTGAACGACCACCGATGTTGTACGTCTCTGAAGAGCGTTCATCATTTGACGAGGTGTTCGCTGCGTTACCCCACAAGCTGTAGGCCATAGATGACTGATACCAGGTCATATTGGTCTGAGCCGTCATTGATGAACTGGTGGTGTTACCGGTTTGCGCCAGGTATCCCGCAGCAGCAGAGCCTTCAAATGGCTTCTTAGCCGTGGAAGGGTCATCCATTGAGGTGAATACGGCGTTATCGGCCAGTGCCTGGTGACAAAACGCTCCGGCGGAGAGCAAAAGAACAGCAGACAGCTTGTTATAGGCTTTCATTAAATGTGATCCGTGCGACTGTTTAAAAAACGGAGAGTCTGAAGCGTTTTGCCCGGCATTCAATGCAATTTACGGTAAGTTTTGTAAAAAATTATTAACTTACACAAAATGCCTAGAATCACCCTGACAACCCATGTTAATTGGGACTCATCTTATTAACGTCGCGCATTATAGTGCTGCCCAGATGAAAAGCCAGACGTAACGGCAGAAAGATTTTTACGTCAATGGCAGGGCTCCTGACACTGATTTACGTTATGCGTCACGACAGACATTTAGCATCTCTTTCATAATTCGCCTGAATTTTCACCATAGTCTACGCTCAGTTCAGTTTCTCTTTCCCGGAGGTGCCTCATGAGCAATACGGCCTTAACCCGTTATATCGTGACCTTTCATTATCAGGAGTCGGGATTAAGTGACATCCTGGAGCTGACCAGCGCGATGACCGCCGCCGGTTTCACCACCACGCTGGCTGATGAAAACGGCCATCCCCATGAACTGGGCACGAACAGTTATGGCATCGTCAGTACGCTGGACGCTGAGGATCTGCGACAGCAGGTTGCGGCTGCCGGTGAAAACGCACTGGGTCAGAAACCGGATGTGACTGTCATGACCTTTGAAGAGTATCTGCGGGACACTCCCAGTCATCGCCCCGCCACCTCCGCGCCAGAATAAAAGGTGCAATCACGCTGGTTTTGGTGAATATTCAGGCATCAGCATCGGACTTACGCAGCGAACAACGAGGATAGCCCTATGTGGTCAGCCATCAGTCGTCTGTTAAGCGAGCAGTTAGGCAACGCCGAAATCACTCAACGTCACGCCCTTGCGGGTGGTGATATCCATCCCACCTGGCATATTCGCTACGGTGACCACGATGTCTTCGTCAAAAGTAACAGCCGCGAGATGCTGTCGCTTTTTACCTGGGAAGCCGACCAGCTTGCCTTGCTGGCGCGCACCGGCACGGTTCGTGTGCCAGAAGTGTATGGTGTGGGTCATCATCGCGAGGAGAGCTTTCTCTTGCTGGAGTACATCAGGCCACAGCCGCTTGATGAGCAGCGTGCATATCAGCTGGGTCAGCAGCTGGCGCACCTGCACCAGTGGAGCGAACAGACGCAGTTCGGCCTCGATTTCGACAACAACATCACCACCACGCCCCAGCCTAATAGCTGGCTGCGACGCTGGTCGGTCTTTTTTGCCGAACAGCGCATTGGCTGGCAGCTGCAGCTGGCGGCCGAAAAGGGGATTCAGTACGGGGATACCGAGCTGATCATCGCCTCCGTGCAGCGGGTGCTTGCGTCACATCATCCGCAGCCATCGCTGCTGCATGGCGATCTCTGGCCCGCTAACTGCGCCAGCAGTGACAGTGGCCCCTGGCTGTTCGATCCCGCCTGTTACTGGGGTGACCGTGAGTGCGATTTAGCCATGCTGAGCTGGTATCCTGACCTGCCCCGCCAGATTTACGATGGCTATCAGGCGGTGTGGCCGCTACCGGATGGTTTTTCGCAGCGTCTGCCGGTCTACCAGCTCTACTATCTGCTGAATCGGGCTAACGTGTTTGGCGGACACTGGCCTGGCGATGCGCAGTTCGCCATTGGCCAGTTGCTGGATGAAGATGCGCTCGGCACCCGTCAGGCCAGACCGGCCTGACGGCGTTCACGGTCAGATAAAGCCCAGCAGCGACAGCGCAAAATATCCGGCTATCGCAATCACCACTGGCAGGACGTAAAGCGGGAAAATCTGCAGGAAGATGGTGTGGCGAGGAACGCGCACCTTCTCTTCCAGTTGCTGACGGCTGCGTCCTTCACTGCCCTTTGCCTGCTCCAGAATCATCTGATCTTCAATGCCCTCTTTGACGTGACGTGCCTGCCGTCCCATCCGCGCGCCTGATGACTCCAGCGCCAGTCCGACAAAAATCAGAATGTAGATCAGCCAGAAACCCAGGTTCATCTGACCATTAAATTCCGGTACCGGCGAGTTATGCCAGAAAACGTTCAGGAACGGCGTGTTGAAGCGCAGCATATCGACAATGACATGCACGAAATCAAGCATAACGGCGTCAATACCTGGCTGCTTCTCGCTGTGCTTAAACATAAAGCTCAATACTGAGATAATGGTCGACAGGAGTGCCACTAAAAAGAGCACCCAGCCCACCACGCGCTTAAGGATGGCGATACGGCCAGCCTGTTGATAGGTCATAATATCTCCTGAACCTGGAATCCAATTTGCCGTCAGTCTACCTGCCAACAGAGAAATTTCCCAAATAAAGCGTGGTCAATAGGATGAAGCAGGCGTCAGCAGAGAATGATGTTATGGTTAAACCGACTTTATTTATAAGGAGACCGCTGATGGCCTGGCACCGCCCTGTCCTTGCTGCCCTGTTTGATATGGATGGCTTACTGATCGATTCTGAACCGCTATGGGATCAGGCTGAGCTGGATATCTTTTCAACGCTGGACGTTGACCTGTCACGCCGCAGTGAAATGCCCGATACCCTTGGCCTGCGTATCGATCAGACTGTGCGGATGTGGTACGAAACGCTGCCGTGGCATGGCCCCTCTCAGCAGGAGGTCACTGAGCGGATTATTACGCGCGCCATGACGCTGGTGGATCAGACGCGGCCACTGCTGCCGGGCGTGGAAACGGCACTGCAACTGTGCCGGGAACATGGGCTGAAAATCGGCCTGGCCTCCGCATCGCCGCTAAAGATGCTGGAACAGGTGCTGGAAATCTTCAATCTGCGCCCTTATTTTGATGTGCTGTCTTCAGCAGAAGCGCTGCCCTACAGCAAGCCCCATCCGCAGGTCTATCTCAACGCCGCCGCCAGCCTTGCGATCGATCCGCTCAACTGCGTCACGCTGGAAGATTCGTTTAATGGCATGATCGCGACCAAAGCGGCCCGCATGCGGTCGATTGTGGTACCCGCCGCTGAACACCGTGACGATCCGCGCTGGGCGCTGGCGGATGTCCGGCTGGACAATCTGACACAGCTTAGCCTGCAGCATCTGCAGGGATAATAAACAGCCCGCGCATAGCGGGCTTTTTTTTGCCCACTGCGCCTGCCAGTTGATCTACCCCGCAAAAAATAAAACAACGTTTCATTTTTATTGAATTCCCCTCCCGCTCTGCCTAAGATGCCCGAAGCGTCCCCATTCGGGGCATGAATAACCTGACCTGCAGAGAGGCCTGAGATGGACATTCGCCAAAGCATTCACAGCGATCACGCTAAACAACTCGACACTGACGCGCTGCGCCGCGAGTTTCTGATTGAAACGATTTTTTCCGCTGACAATTACACCCTGACCTACAGCCACATCGACCGCATCATCATTGGCGGCGTGATGCCGGTTAATAAGCCAGTCATTATCGGTGATGAGATGGGAAAACAGCTGGGCGTCAGTTACTTTCTTGAACGCCGCGAGCTGGGCATGATCAACATTGGCGGCCCGGGTCTGGTCGAGGTTGACGGTAAAGCCTGGGAGATCGGTCACGAAGAGGCGCTTTACATCGGCAAAGGTGCGCGCAACCTGCAGTTCCGCAGCCTGAACCCTGCACAGCCGGCCAAATTCTATTACAACAGTGCGCCAGCACACAGCACCTTCCCGGACAAGAAAATCACGCTGCAGGACGCAGCAACCGCGACGCTGGGTGATGCCGCGACCTCTAATCGCCGCACCATTAACAAATTTATCGTGCCGGATGTGTTGCCCACCTGCCAGCTCACCATGGGCTTAACCAGACTGGATGAAGGCAGCCTGTGGAACACCATGCCCTGCCACACCCACGAACGCCGCATGGAAGTCTATTTCTACTTCGATATGAGCGAAGAGTGCGCCGTCTTCCACATGATGGGGCAACCGCAGCAAACCCGCCATCTGCTGGTACACAACGAGCAGGCGGTGATCTCACCCAGCTGGTCAATTCACGCCGGTGTCGGCACCCAGCGTTACACCTTTATCTGGGGCATGGTGGGTGAGAATCAGGTCTTTGATGACATGGACCACGTCAAAATCAGTGAACTGCGCTGAGCAGAGGAGAAATACCATGATACTGAGTACGTTTAACCTGGAAGGTAAAGTCGCGCTGGTGACCGGCTGTAATACCGGTTTAGGGCAAGGTATGGCGCTGGGCCTGGCCCAGGCGGGTTGTGATATCGTCGGCGTTAACCGTGATGGCCCGGATGATACCCAAAGTAAAGTGGAGGCGCTGGGTCGCCGGTTCTGGCCGGTGCAGGCCGATCTGATGCAGACCAGCGTGGTGGCCTCAGTGGTTGAACAGGCGCTGGCCGCTGCCGGTAAAATTGACATTCTGGTCAACAATGCCGGCATTATCCGCCGTGAGGACGCACTGAATTTCAGCGAGCAGGACTGGGATGACGTGATGAATCTTAACAGCAAGAGCCTGTTTTTCCTGTCGCAGCAGGTTGCCCGTCAGTTTATCGCGCAGGGTAATGGCGGCAAGATCATCAATATCGCCTCCATGCTCTCCTTCCAGGGCGGTATCCGGGTGCCCTCTTATACGGCGTCGAAAAGTGCCGTGATGGGTCTGACCCGTCTGATGGCGAACGAGTGGGCAAAACATGGCATTAACGTCAATGCCATCGCTCCCGGTTACATGGCCACCAACAATACGGAACAGCTTCGCAATGATGAGTCGCGTAGTGAAGAGATTCTGGGGCGTATTCCGGCAGGCCGCTGGGGCGTGCCTGATGACATGATGGGGCCGGTAGTTTTCCTGGCCTCTTCCGCATCTGACTACGTGAATGGCTATACCCTGGCGGTAGATGGCGGCTGGCTGGCACGTTAATCTTTCTGGCAGAACGGGCGGGCAGTGTTTCATCGCTGTCCGCCTTGTTAAAAATATTCATGCTTCGTTACAGCGTCACATGTTCTCATTTACTGGATAAATCCCTATACTGGATGCATCGACAGCTTTCTTTGCAACCAGGTTCTATCATGACGGGCGAAGGCCACATTATTTTTGCCATTGCCAGCGCTATCTTTGCGAAGCGTGCTGAGCTGACACCCGTACTGGCGCAGGCCGACTGGTGGCATCTTGTTCCCTCAGCCCTGCTGACATGTCTGTTGCCCGATATCGACCACCCCAAATCTTTGCTGGGACAGCGACTACGCTGGCTTTCTCATCCTATTGCGCGCGCGTTCGGTCATCGGGGCTTTACCCATAGCCTGCTGGCGGTGGCCGCCGGTTTATGGCTTTTTCAGATAAACCTGCCCCAGTCGTCGCCAATACCGGCAGACGTACTACAGGGTCTGACGCTGGGCTACCTCAGTCATATTGTGGCCGATATGCTGACACCCGCCGGTGTTCCGCTGCTATGGCCCTGCCGCTGGCGCTTCCGCCTGCCGATTCTGCGCAGTCAGAAAGGAAACCAGCTTGAGCGGGCATTGTGTCTGGGACTGGTCGGCTATGCGCTGTGGTTCCCGGTCGGCATGCCATATTTTGGTGCAAACGGCTGGCCGGCTCAGCTGTTTGATACGCTACAAAATGGCGTCAGTCGATTAATTTCCAGTCATACTGCGCAATAAATCCGCACAAAACACCATTAAGTTATAAACCATGCCATTTGGATATAAGGCACCCTCTGCACCTGCTGTTACCATTCCTGCTGTCTTAATTCGTGATTAACATTATGCGGCTTTCCCGGGTGGGAAAGCCGCATTACTCTGGAGTTTCAGCATGGACCTTCCTCTTACGCTTAATATCGTGGCCTTTGTGGTGCTGCTGGTATTACTCTCCCGCTTCAGCCGTCAGAACTGGAGCCTGTCGAAAAAAGTGCTGACCGGTCTGGTGATCGGCGTGCTGTTCGGCCTGGTTTTGCAGTTGATCTACGGCGAAAACAGCGCAGTGGTAAAAGAGTCTATCAGCTGGTTTAACATCATCGGTAATGGCTATGTCCAGTTGCTGCAGATGGTGGTGATGCCGCTGGTGTTCGTTTCAATTCTGAGCGCGGTTGCCCGTCTGCATAATGCCTCGTCACTGGGGAAAATCAGCGTACTGACCATTGGTGTACTGCTGTTTACCACCGCAATTTCGGCGCTGGTTGGCGTGTTCGTGACCGGCCTGTTTGGTCTGAGCGCGGAAGGTCTGGTACAGGGTGTGCAGGAAACCGCGCGTCTGAGTGCGATCCAGAGCAACTATGTCGGCAAGGTCTCTGACCTGAGCGTGCCCCAGCTGGTGCTCTCCTTTATCCCGAAAAACCCGTTTGCCGATCTGACCGGCGCCAGTCCAACCTCCATTATCAGCGTCGTCATCTTTGCCGCCTTCCTGGGTGTCGCTGCCCTGCAGTTGCTGAAAGATGATGAAGTGAAAGGTCAGCGCGTGCTGGTCGCAATTGATACGCTGCAGTCGTGGGTTATGAAGCTGGTTCGTCTGGTAATGAAGCTGACCCCCTACGGTGTGCTGGCGCTGATGACCAAAGTGGTTGCCGGTTCTAACCTGCAGGACATCATCAAGCTGGGCAGCTTTGTGGTCGCCTCTTACCTGGGTCTGGCCATCATGTTTGGTGTTCACGCCCTGCTGCTGTCGGTGAATGGCATCAACCCGCTGCGCTTCTTCCGTAAAGTGTGGCCGGTGATCACCTTCGCCTTCACCAGCCGCTCCAGCGCAGCGAGCATTCCACTGAGCGTAGAGACGCAGACCCGTCGTCTGGGCGTACCTGATTCGATTGCCAGCTTCGCGGCCTCCTTTGGTGCCACAATTGGACAGAATGGCTGTGCCGGTCTCTATCCAACCATGCTGGCCGTGATGGTTGCGCCAACGGTTGGAATCAACCCGTTTGATCCGCTGTGGATTGCCACCCTGGTTGGGATAGTGACGCTGAGCTCCGCAGGCGTGGCCGGTGTCGGCGGTGGTGCCACCTTTGCCGCCCTGATTGTTCTGCCTGCAATGGGCCTGCCTGTTACCCTGGTGGCGCTGCTGATCTCCATTGAGCCGCTGATTGATATGGGTCGTACGGCACTGAACGTTAACGGTTCCATGACCGCCGGTTCCCTGACCAGCCGCTGGTTAGGTCTGACCGATAAGCGCGTACTGGAAAGTGACGACAACGCCGAGCTGGCGCATCGTTAATCTGCTGTAAGCCTGGCGCGCCCGCGCCAGGTTATTTCCACTCTGCCTCTCCATAATCCTCCCCATTGATGGCGACGCCGTTAAGAAAGCGTTAAGCATGGTAAACAGGCGAAAAATCGCCGCTTTAATGCTTGTCTTTGCCCGGCAAAAAGCGAATTCTGCATCCAGTCTTATGAGGAGGACATCCGATGAAAAAAATTATTGCCTCGCTTCTGACGCTGGCGCTGTTGACGCCCGCGCTGGCTTTCGCCCACCCTGGCGACTGGGGCCCGGGTGGATGGGGTCGACATGGCGGACCCGGCCCCCACTGGGGCGGTCCTGGCCCGGTGCGTTTTTTACCTGAAGCCGCTACCGCGGTGCTGATTGGCGGACTGACCTACTACCTGCTGAACGGCAGTTATTATCAGCGTCACGGGGATGAATATGTGGTGGTCGAACCGCCAGCCGGGTCGCGGGTCAGCAATGAAATGCGGGTACTCGACTTTAATGGTAAACGTTTTTATGTGCAGGACGGCCACTACTACCAGCGGCAGATAGACGGTGATTATGTTGAGGTGCCACGTCCGGCAGGATTGTAGTCCGCGCCACAACGAAAAACGGCCCGTCATGACGACGGGCCGTTTGCTATTCAGGAGTGCTACGTGTTACTGCTGAACCTGCGGATCGGTGTCATATTCCGCACAGCTCTGGAAGCCGTAGTTCATCACACGGCCAGTATCGTTGTAGCTCACGAAGTAAGTCTGTGCTTTACCGTCGCGCTGGCCCAGTACGTAAGTCTGGCAGGTGCCGCGCGCGTGAACCATGGTGATTTCAGTAGACGGCGTACCGGCGATCTGACGAACCTGATCACGGGTCATACCTTTTTTAACATCCTTAACAACTGGCTTAGTCACGTAGCTTTCAGCACGATCGTAAGTCGTACAACCAGACAGTGCAGCCAGCGTCAGCGCCGCAGCGATACATCCCATCACTTTATTCATCTTGTTGTTCCTCATTTATTGTCCATGTGGAAACAAGCCTGGAACATAAATGCTGATTTATCAAGTTTATGAGTAACAATTCGTGGCATGGTAAACGTCAGGATATCGTAAAGAAGGCTGTTTTGCTGTCAACGCAGACGTATACTTCCCCGCAAAACAGACACGCCGTAACGACCCGTTTTCAGACTCATCGGCCATCATCTATGAGGGCGTTGATCAGTGTGATAGCTGCGTAACGGGTCTCTGTAATTTACTGACTTACCTGCTTTCTGTTCACCCCATCGCTGACGAATCCGAGGATAAATGACCCCTGTACACGCCAACCGCCTGGTTTACGCCATTACGCTCGGCCTGCTGGCCGCACTGGGCCCGCTCTGCATCGATCTCTATCTGCCTGCCCTGCCACAAATGGCGCAGGATCTGCACACTGAAACCGCAACCTCGCAGCTAAGTCTTACCGCCGGTCTGTTGGGTCTGGGCGTTGGACAGCTGCTGTTTGGTCCAATGAGCGATAAGTTCGGCCGCCTGCGTCCGCTGACCCTGTCACTGGGGCTGCTGTTTATCGCCTCGATGGGCTGTGCACTGGCGCAGGATATTAACCAGCTGCTGCTGGCACGACTGTTCGAGGGACTGGCCGGTGCAGGTGGTGCGGTATTGTCACGGGCGATTGCGCGAGATATGTACAGCGGTCATGAGCTGACGCGTTTCTTCGCGCTGCTGATGCTGGTCAACGGCCTGGCACCGATTGGCGCACCGGTACTGGGCGGTGTGCTGATGACGATAGTCAACTGGCGCGGCATCTTTATGGTGTTGGGCGGCATAGCCATTCTCCTGATTCTGCTGGCACGCTGGAAGCTGCATGAAACGCTGCCAGAAGAACGGCGCAGTAAAGGATCGATTTTCTCCGCCTACGCAGCGCTGGGTCAGGTGATAACCCATCGCCCCTTTATGGGCTTCTGCCTGACCCAAGGATTTATGATGTCCGGCATGTTCGCCTACATCGGTGCCTCACCGTTTGTCCTGCAACAGCTTTATGGCCTGTCGCCTCAGGCCTTCAGCTTCTGTTTTGCGGCCAACGGATTTGGTCTGATCATTGCCTCGCAAACCAGCGCCCGCCTCTGTCCACTTTGGGGCGAGTATCGGGTGTTGAAAGGCGGGCTGACGCTGGCCTTTGTCGCCTCCAGTCTGCTGCTGCTGGCCGCGCTGTTACATGCCCCGTTAGCGCTACTGCTGGTGGCACTGTTCTTTACCATCGCCAGTAATGGCGTGATCGCCACCACCGCCTCATCACTGGCGATGCAGAGTCAGGGCCACCGCGCGGGCAGCGCCTCCGCAGTGATTGGCGTCACCATGTTCACCCTGGGCGCGGTTACCGTGCCGATCACCGGCATCGGCGGTACCTCGGTACTGAGCATGTGCGCCACCATTTTTGGCTGCTTTATGATGGCAATTCTGATGTTCAGCCTGCTGGCCAAAAAACCGCTGCCGCGGGTAAAAACTCACTGATTTCGCAATGTTAAGCCTTAATCAGTTGCCGCTTAAGCTTGTTGTTTTGGCGAAGGCACGTTAGCTTTATTAAAACGTTCGCATCAAGCCGACAGGCCACTGACCTGAGGAGAAGTTCATGTCACTGCAGCAGGAAATTATTGAAGCACTGGGTGTGAAACCCGCTATCGACGCCGACCAGGAAGTGCGCGTCAGCGTCGATTTTCTTAAAGCCTACCTGAAACGTCACAGCGGACTGAAAACGCTGGTGCTGGGAATAAGCGGCGGCCAGGATTCAACCCTGGCAGGCAAGCTGGCGCAAACGGCGATTACGGAACTGCGTCAGGAGAGTGGCGATAATGACTACACCTTTATTGCCGTGCGTCTGCCCTATGGTGTGCAGGCGGATGAGCAGGATTGTCAGGACGCGCTGGCGTTTATCGGGCCTGACCGTTCACTGGTGGTCAATATCAAAGAGTCGGTGCTGGCCAGTGAGCGCGCGCTGAAAGAAGCCGGTATTACGCTTTCCGACTTCGTGCGCGGTAATGAAAAAGCGCGCGAGCGAATGAAAGCGCAATACAGCATCGCAGGCATGACCAAAGGGGTAGTGGTCGGCACCGACCACGCGGCAGAAGCGGTCACCGGATTCTTCACCAAGTATGGCGATGGCGGCACTGATATCAACCCACTGTTCCGCCTGAACAAGCGCCAGGGCAAACAGCTGCTGAAGCATCTTGGCTGCCCGGAGCATCTCTACCTGAAGAAACCGACTGCCGATCTGGAAGACGATCGTCCTGGCCTGCAGGATGAAGTGGCGCTGGGTGTCACCTACGAGATGATCGATGATTATCTGGAAGGGAAAACCATCAATCCTGATAACGCCCGCATCATCGAAGGCTGGTATCTGAAGACCGAGCACAAACGTCGCCCGCCGATCACGGTATTTGACGACTTCTGGAAGTAATTCCACGCCTCCTTTGCCCCGACAAGGGAGGCTTCTCTCACTCACCTTGTTGATCGCTGCATGCCTGTCACCGTTTCGCGCGCCACTTTCATCGGACTTATTGCCATTCTGCTATGGAGCACCACCGTTGGCCTGCTGCGCAGCGTCAGTGAAGCCTTTGGTGCCACTGGCGGCGCGGCGCTGATCTATACCACCACAGCGCTCCTGCTCTGCCTGAACCGCGGCCTGCCAAAGCCCGGCGCAATGCCTGCAATCTATTTATGGCTGGGCGGGACCCTCTTCGTGGGCTATGAAATCTCTCTGGCGCTGGCGATCGGGCTGGCCAGCGATCGCAGTCAGTCGCTGGAGCTGGGAATGATTAACTATCTCTGGCCCTGCCTCACCATCGTGCTGGCTATTCCATTTAATCAGCAACGTTTCCGCGTCTGGCTCTGGCCCGGACTGCTGCTGTCGCTGCTGGGGATCGTCTGGGTAATGAAAAGCAGCGGCAGCGGCTCGCCTGCGCTGTTATGGCAGAACATGCTGCGTAATCCTGTCGCCTATGCACTCGCCTTTATCGCTGCCCTGACCTGGGCGATCTACAACAACGTTACCCGCCGCTGCGCCCGGGGTTCGAACGGCGTCACGCTGTTTTTTATCCTGACCGCGATGGCGCTGTGGATTAAATATGTCTTTAGCGATCGTGCCGCGCCGATGACCTTTGCACTGGTTCCGCTGCTGGAGGTGCTGTTTGTCGGACTCTCTACCGCTATCGCCTACTCCGCCTGGAACCACGGGATTCAGCAGGGCAACCTGACGCTGCTGGCCACTGCCTCGTATTTCACGCCCGTGCTGTCGGCCCTGCTGGGATCGCTATGGCTCGGCCTGACGCCACCGCTGGTCTTCTGGCAGGGGGTCGCGATGATTACCCTGGGTTCGCTGATCTGCTGGCTGGCGACACGGCGTCTTTAACCAGACGGCTGGCGATCATTTCGCCTGCCTGTTATGCTGTATGGACAACCAGTAAGTGGAGTTCATTTTGGCCAGACGTGCTGCCATTCTTCGTCCCGAACCCGACGCGAATAAAATTTATCAATATCCTGAACACCTGCGTGAATGGCTGGAAGGTCTGCCGAATCACCCTGGTGTCTATACCTTTCACGGCGAGAGTGAGTCACTGCCGCTCTACATCGGTAAAAGTGTCAATCTGCGTTCGCGGGTAATGTCCCATTTTCGCACCCCTGATGAGGCGAAAATGCTGCGTCAGTCGCGGCGAGTAAGCTGGATCCCTACCGCAGGTGATCTCGGCGCACTGCTGCTGGAAGCGCAGATGATCAAAACCCAGCAACCGCTGTTTAATAAGCGGCTGCGCAAAAACCGGCAGCTCTGCTCGTTACAGATTACCGATGGCAAACCGAATGTGGTTTACGCAAAAGATCTCGATTTCAGCCAGTCTCCCAACCTGTTTGGCCTCTATCGCAGTCGCTTTGCTGCGCTTGAACGACTGAAGCAGCTTGCGGATGAGTATCAGCTCTGTCATGGCCTGCTGGGTCTGGAAGCGCTGAGTGCGGGTCGGGGCTGCTTCCGTTCGGCACTGCGCCGCTGCGCCGGTGCCTGCTGCGGTAAAGAGCCGGTCAGCGATCATCAGGATCGTCTGCTGGAAGCGCTGGAGAATGTCCGGGTCTTTTGCTGGCCCTGGCAGGGTGCCGTAGGTCTGGTGGAGGAAGGCAAAGAGATGACCCAGATTCACGTCATCGACCACTGGTTCTATCTTGGTTCGGTGAACAGCATGGATGAGGCCAGAAAACTGCAGCGGCCCAAAGGCGGTTTTGACCACGACGGCTACAAAATCCTCTGCCGCCCGATTCTGTCGGGTGCCTACCCGATTCTTCCGCTATAAAAAAACCGCCGATGCTGCCCACTTACTTCAGTGGACAGCGTGGGCGGTCTCAGACCGGTGGCTTAGCTAAGGTTATTCAGCCGGTTCTGCTGGCGGTGCCATTTTTCCATCATGCGGGCCTTTCTCCGTCAGACGCTTTTCAAAGTTCGCGTTGTACTGTTTTTTCTGTTCCGGCGTCAGCACGTTATAGAGCTTGTTCTGAGTTTCCAGCATCTTCAGCGCATGCTCTTTCGCATTTGCGGACATTTTTTCTGCCTGCGCTTCTGCTTTGCTCTGGTCGAAGCTGTCAGAGGCAATGATGCTGTGGGCTGCGCGACGCTCATCCAGCGACGGACGCTGCATATCTTTGTGGCTCTCTTTCATGATGTCACGCATCTGCGTTTTCTGCGCGTCGGTCAGGTTCAGACCTTTAAACATCATCTCCGGGCCATGACGCATTGGCGGTTTATGCAGTGCTTTTTCGCTGCCTGCTGGCGGTGGAGTCAGGTTATCTGCAGCAGCATGGACGGCGGTAGCTGCACCAAACGCCAGCGAAGAAGCCAGTAAAAGGGAAGTCAGTTTGCGCATAATCGTGTCCTTATAATTCATGATAATGACGACAGCACTCTGTCGCGTCTTCGGAAACAAGCATACGACGCTGAACGTCAACTACTCAGAGCCTGAGTAAAGCCGTGAAAGCATAAAAGATAAAAATCGGGCAATCATGAAGAGAATAAGAAGAAAGGCGTGAGGAATTGAAAACGTTTATGAATTTACAGCGAATTTCGCAGAAATCATGGAGGAGTGTAAGGGTTACGACAGGAAAGCGGAAGGCTCTCTCGCGCTTTTCCTGCCGATTTTTTAGCGCCATGAACAGCGCTGGTAAGTTCAGCCATCAGACCGGCAGTGCCTGAGTCTGTTCGCCCTCTTCTATCAGCATCAACCCGGCACGCAACCCGGCTGCTACGTTGGGGTTTGGGAACAGCACATATTCCCGTGCCTGCTGCACGTAATAGCGGGTGTTGCCATCTTCCGCCAGTAACGTCCCCTGTGGAAAGGCGGTAAAGTTCAGCGTTTCCGGCGACATATGGAGCGTGAAGTGCTCACTCAGCCGGGTGATCTGCTGCGCAACCCGATAGTGGCGCGGCTTAACGGTAGTGACGGGCATGGCTTCACCATAGAGTAAAGATGCCAGCGCCTGCTGTGCTGCACTGAACTGGCTGAGATCGTTCTCGCCAAACGGCAGCGCTTTGCCCAGCTCGAGGGTACAGCTGGCCGCACCGAAGTGTTCGCAGCTGAAGTGAGTAAAGGTGCCGCCCGGCGCGCGATGGAAAACCAGCGCTTCCAGCCCGGCAGCGGCCAGCCAGTCAAGAAACGCAGGCGGCCAGGGGCGCTCGTTGTGCGGCATCACGCCGAACTGAGGATGATAAGAGCCGCGAATCGCCGTGTGCATGTCGAGATGCCAGCGCGTCACATCGCACTCGCCCAGCTGCCAGAACGTTTCCAGCGTCTGCTCCAGCCGCAGCACGCGGCGGGCCTCATCGCCATCGTCAATCTGCTGCCAGCGTCCGCCAAACAGCCGGTTGATGTCATAGCGCACATAGCGCTTACCCGCCCGCAGCGCTGTGGGATTACCCAGAATCACCAGCATGCGCTGCTGCAGCGATTTTTCACCGCGCAGCAGGGGATTAATCAGCTGGTTCACGATTTCAACCGGGGCGGTTTCATTACCGTGGATCCCGGCGGAAAGAACCAGCGCCTGTTTAACCGGCACCGTTGGCTCCATTAACAGTATGCCGTGATACAACCACTGCCAGCGAAGATGCGCCGTTTCACCACTGCGCTTACGCGGCACCTCGCCGGAAAGCGTTTGCTGTAAAAAGTCCTGCATCATTCCTCCTTTGCGCCTGAGCAGATGGCAGACTCTTCTACCTCCTGCTTCACTGCTGAAATGCGTATACATTTCCTAAGTCTAGCAGCTTCGTCAGTTCATCCAGCGCGTCCCGTCCCTCACGCAGCAACTGCGGGTCGACCAGATCGGCCTGCGTCAGGTGATCGCGGTAATGGCGGTCAACCCAGCTATTCAGTGTGCTAAAGAGTTGATCGTTCATCAGCACCGCCGGATTCACTGCCTGCTGCTCCTCTGGTGTCAGCACGACCCGCAAACGCAGGCAGGCTGGCCCCCCTCCGTTATACATGCTTTCGCGCAGATCAAATACCTTCAGGGCTTTCAGTGGCGAGTCCCCTTCGACCTGTTCGCACAGGTAGCGCCAGACGCCCGCATGCTGACGTGACTCTTCCGGCAGCACCAGCATCATCGTGCCGTCGGGACGGCTCAGTAGCTGGCTGTTAAACAGATAAGTCTCTACCGCCTCTTTCACTGACACCCGATCTGCCGGCACTTCCAGTGCCACAAAACCGGGGACGTGCGCCCGAAGCTGCGCCAGCAGTTCAGGCTGATCAACAAAGGCGTGCTGATGACAGAACAGCATCTGCTGGTTGCTGACCGCAATTACATCGTTATGAAACACACCCTGATCGATCACCACAGGATTCTGCTGGGCGAACAGCACGCGTTCGGGTGAAAGCTGATGCAGACGGGCCACCGCCTCGCTGGCCTCACGTGTCTGCCGCGCCGGGTAACGTTGCGGAGCGTTGCCCTCATGGCTGCTGTCGCGGCCATAGACAAACAGCTGCACGCCGCGCTCGCCATAGGCGCCGCCGAGCCGGTTGTGGTTAGCCGCGCCTTCATCACCAAACATCGCCACCTGCGGCAACGCATCATGCACGGCAAAATGGCGGTCGTCGCGGAAGATGGAACGCAGCAACCAGACCGTTTCCGGCGCTTCCATCGCCCGGTGGAATTTGTTGTTAAGGTTTGCCACCGTCAGGTGAACCCGGCCATCCAGGCTGTCTGCTGACGGCGAAACCGTAGCGGCATTGGCGACCCACATTGCCGACGCGGAGCTGCAGGCGGAAAGTATTCCCGGCGTAGTTTTCCCGGCCGTCGCCAGCACCTGCTCATCGCTGCCGCTGAATCCGAGCTGACGCAGCGCCGCAATATTGGGCCGCTCATGTGGCGGGATCACCCCTTGCACGTAGCCCATATCGGCCAGCGCTTTCATCTTCAGCAATCCCTGCTTTGCCGCCAGACGGGGATTCGAGGGCTGCAGCTGGTTGCGGGTTGAGGCTTCGTTACCAAACGACAGCCCGGCATAGTGGTGTGTTAATCCCACCAGCCCATCAAAGTTGGCTTCGGTTGCCTTCATGATCTCGTCTCCGGTGCGGAGAAATCGAGTCCCGGCGACAGCGTAGCGGGTAACGTAAGGTCCGGCGTCTCCAGTGAGGCCATCGGCCAGGCGCAGTAATCCGCCGCATACCAGGCACTGGCGCGATGGTTGCCCGACGCCCCAATGCCGCCAAATGGTGCGGTACTGGCTGCGCCAGTCAGCGGTTTGTTCCAGTTGACGATGCCGGCGCGTGCTTCCAGCAGCAGCTGATCAAACTGCTGGCGCGAAGGCGAAATTAATCCGCACGACAGCCCGTAACGGGTCTGGTTCGCCAGCGCAATCGCCTCATCAAAGGTGTCATAGCGGACGACGCCCAGCAGCGGACCAAAGACCTCTTCATCCGGGATGCCCTGCACGTCGGTCAAATCGATAATGCCTGGCGTCAGAATGGCGCTGTGGCGATCCGGCCAGCGCATCGCCAGCCGCACCTCACCGCCCGCCTCAACCCGACGTTGCCACTCACTCATAATCTTCTCTGCCGCGCCGGTCGAGATCACACTGCCCATAAAGGGTTGTGGCTCCGCATTCCACGCGGCCGGTTGAAGTCGCCCCGCCACCTCCACCAGCCGCTGCAGAAACGCATCACCCGCCTTGCCGCGTTTAACCAGCAGACGCCGGGCGCAGGTGCAGCGCTGTCCGGCGGTAATAAAGGCGGACTGCAACGTGATGTTGACGGCCGCATCCAGGTCAGCCGGATCTTCTACAATCAGAGCGTTATTGCCGCCCATCTCCAGCGCCAGCATCTTCTCAGGCTGACCGGCAAACTGACGATGCAGCTGATAGCCGGTATGGGCGCTGCCGGTAAACAGCAGGCCGTCGATCTGGCTACAGGTGGCCAGCGCCTGCCCGGTTTCACGTCCGCCCTGCAACAGCGCCAGTACGCCAGCTGGCAAGCCCGCGGCCAGCCAGATCTCAACCGTTTTTTCGGCAGTCAGCGGCGTCAGTTCGCTGGGTTTAAAGACCACGCAGTTGCCCGCCAGCAGCGCCGGGACGATATGACCGTTTGGCAGATGACCGGGGAAGTTATAGGGACCAAACACCGCCAGCACGCCGTGGGGACGATGGCGCAGCGAGCTTTCGCCTTCATGCTGCTCACCGGTGCGGCTATGGTACGCCTTTACTGAAAAGCCGATTTTATTGATCATCGCGCCGACTTCGGTCAGCGCTTCCCAGCGCGGCTTGCCGGTTTCACGGGCAATGGTTTCTGCCATTTCTGTTTTGTGCGCTTCAAGCCCGGCCGCAAATTTCTCTATGATCGCCTGCCGTTCCGCCATTGGGCGTCTGGCCCAGACCGGAAAGGCGCCGCGCGCCGCGTCACAGGCCACCGTGACCTGCGCGGCCGATGCCGCCTGGCCCTGCCATAGCGTCTTGCCGCTGACCGGATCCGCTTTGGTCAGGACCTCCGCGTCACCGTCTACCCATTCTCCCTTTATCAGGTGCGTCATGCTGTTTTCTCCTCTTTGCAGAGCGTCACCACGCGCAGGCTGTCGCCCGGCTGGCAATGGAGCGCCCGCATCTGTTCATCCGTAAGCTGTACGCTGTCGCTGTCGGCATGGGCCGGGATCAGCGCCACACGGAACTGGCGGTAATGGTTATTGGCAACCAGGCAGAGCGGCGCATCAGCCGGGTTTTCACCCCGATCTGCGCTGCGCAGACGGCTTTTGCGCACAGCACGGATATGGTCGATATCGCACTCCAGCGTCGGGCCGCCATCAAAGATGTCAACATAGTTGAGGTAGCGGAAACCTTCCGCCTCCAGCACGGCACGGGCAGGGGCAGTTTGTGGATGCACCTGCCCGATGACCGCCTGCGCCTCTGGCGTCAGGTAGTCGATATAGAGCGGGTGTTTCGGCATCAGCTCCGCGATAAACGATTTCTGGCCGGTGCCGCTGAGGAAATCGGCTTTACTGAATTCCATTGAGAAAAAACGGCTGCCCACGCTCTCCCAGAACGGCGAATGGCCCTGCTCATCGCTGACACCACGCATCTCAGCCACCACGCGGTCGGTGAAGCGTTCACGGAAGTTCGCCATAAACAGGAAACGGGACTTCGAGAGCAGATAACCATTTTTGCCGTCACGGTAATCGGGATCGAGAAACAGCGTACACAATTCACTGCTGCCGGTGTGATCGTTACTCAGCGACAGCGTTGGCAGCGCGGCGTAGACATTCAGCTCTTTCGAGGCGTGCACCTGCGTGCCGACGCGAAAGTTGTACCAGGGATCCTGCAGGCCGACCGCCACCTCGATAGCGCAGATGCCGACAGCGCGATTATCTTCACTGTCCGCCAGTACAAAGACATAGCCCTGTTCAGCGCGCGGCAGCGTATCCTCCCAGGTCTGCAGCGATCGATCGATACGCGCCTGTAAGGTGGCGCTATCAACGGGCAGCGAGGTCAGCCCACCGCCGGTTTTACCGGCCAGCGCCATCAGCTGGCTTAAATCATCGCGTTCAACCGGACGGATTACCATCATGATGCGGACCCTCGAACCAGGCGTGCACACACCTCAGCAAAGCGTGCCATGCCGAGCTTCACTTCCTGCTCACTGATATTCAGCGCGGGGGCAAAACGTACCACGTTGGCCCCGGCAATCAGCACCATCACGCCCATCTCAGCGGCGGCAAGGTTGATTTCTTTGGCTTTACCGGCAAAGTCGTCGCTGAGCACCGCGCCAATCAGCAGACCCAGACCGCGCACCTCTTTAAACAGATGCAGGCGCTGATTGATCTCATCAAGGGCCGCGACAATCCACTCGTGGCGCTGCGTGACACCTGTCATCATGTCAGGCTGGTTGATCAGCTCCATCACTTTACCGGCAACCGCGCCCGCGAGCGGATTGCCGCCATAGGTGGTGCCATGGGTACCGACGCCCATCACCAGCGCCAGATCGTCACGGGTCAGCATCGCACCTATCGGGAAGCCGCCACCCAGCGCTTTGGCGCTGGTGAGGACATCCGGCGTGACGCCATAGTGCATATAGGCGTAAAGCGAACCGGTACGCCCCACGCCGCTCTGCACTTCATCAAAAATCAGCACGGCCTGATGCTTATCACAGAGTTCACGCAGTCCGCGCAGGAACGCTGGATCGGCAGGCAGCACGCCGCCCTCACCCTGGATCGGTTCAACAATTACGGCGCAGGTATGGTCATTAATCAGTTCGGCAGCTGCAGCCAGATCGTTAAACGGTGCATGCTGAATCTCAGGCGGCAGCGGCGCAAAATCTTTTGAGTAGGCGGGCTGACCACCGGCTGAGACGGTAAACAGGGTGCGACCATGAAACGCATTTTTAAACGCCACGATGCCACTTTTATGCGGGCCAGCACGGTCATGCGCGACTTTACGCGCCAGTTTCAGTGCTGCTTCGTTTGCCTCCGCGCCGGAGTTACAGAAGAACACCCGGTCTGCAAAGGTGGCGTCGATTAACTGCTTCGCCAGTCGCAGAATCGGTTCGTTGGTGTAGCCATTACCGGTGTGCCATAACCGTGCGGCCTGTTCCTGCAACGCCTGCTGTAACGCCGGATGCGCATGCCCTAACGCATTGACGGCGATGCCACCGGCAAAGTCGATATAGTCTTTACCGTTTTGATCCCAAACGGTCGAGCCTTCTGCGCGAACCGGTATAAAGGTCGCTGGTGCATAAACCGGCATCATCCATTGATCGAAATCGTGACGCGAAACGTGCAGTGCCATAACCCACTCTCCTGCTTTACTTTACCGGCCGGGTAAAGCTTATGTTTTAAAATTGTTAAAAGATGTTGTAGTGCAGCCCTACTGTAGAGTGCAGTTAACGTGCCAGCCAGAGAATTAATGCATAAAATGATTACCACAACGCAATATCAATGAGTTAGGTGGTTACAATATTCACTTAATTTGCATATATAGTGAATAATTTTCTGACTGAAGCGGCAAAGCCGGGTTTTAAACAGCAGAATTATGCATTCGCGGGATGAAATATCGCTTTTGTGATCGCTGATAAATTATCTCTCCATAAAAACCCATTCTTTGCCCTTTTTTAGCGCAGTTTGCCTCTCACTGGTGCAGCCGTAGCTGCGGGATTTCGTCTGGCAAAAGAGGGGTTAATGGCAAAACTTAACAAACTATTTTCATTTATCACGCCAGGCGAATTAATTTCCCCGCCTGTTATCGTTTAATTAATGATCAATATGATGACGCTTTAATCATTCTCGTGCGGATTATTTCTGACGTGATTATCGGGCGGGAAATAATATTTATTAAAAGATGCACAGATATTAATATGCAGGCTAATGGTTAGAAGTGAATCCTTGTGGAATTATCACTATCAGAATACTCACTATAATTAATGCAGAGCTTTATCTGATTAATTTATATACTTTAAAGTTATGAATTTTAGCGAAAAAAGGCATTTAACTCATTGATTAAAAACCATATCTATACAGAAAGTTCAGGCATTTTATTAGAAGAAAATCTTATTACCTTGTCATTTAATCTTCTGTTGTCCGATGATATCCATTAGCTGAATATAGACATCACATTTTGTTACTTTTATTGCACTTTGTAATTTTAACTTTTTGTGTCATTTTCATTTCACCCCGCATCAGGGGAATAATAATTAATGAATACAGGGTAATAATTAAATGATGAAGCGCACTTTACTGGCGGCTATTATGCCGTTACTGATCGGTCTTTCCTCCGCACAGGCCGCAGAAATTTATAACAAGGATGGCAATAAGCTGGACCTGGTCGGCAAGATTAACGTGTCACACCTCTTTTCTGATGACGATAACAACAACGGCGATACTTCTTCGTATGCCCGTTTTGGTTTCAAGGGCGAGACGAAGATTACCGATCAGCTCACCGGTTATGGTTTCTGGCAGTATCAGTACAGCCTTCACAACTCCGAAGGCAGTGACGCACAGGCTACCAACCGCACCCGTCTGGGTTATGCTGGCCTGAAATTTGGCAAGGCCGGTGCGCTGGATTACGGACGTAACTATGGCCTGGTCTATGACGCGCTGAGTTACACCGATATGCTGCCGTTCTTCGGCGGTGATTCCGGTTATACCGACGCCTTCCTCTCTGGCCGCTCAACCGGCGTGCTGACCTGGCGTAACAGTGATTTCTTTGGTCTGGTAGACGGGTTAAACCTTGCTGCACAGTATCAGGGCAAAAACGACCGCAGCAGTAACATCGACGGCGTGCGTCGTTCCAATGGCGATGGTTTTGCCCTCTCCGCGTCTTATGACTTCGATTTCGGCCTGAGCTTCGCTGGCGCATTTGCCAGCCTGGATCGCACCACGGCGCAGAACGCAGCCGCACGCGGTGAAGGCGATAAAGCCCAGCACTGGGCGACCTCAGTCAAATATGATGCGAACCAGGTGTATCTGGCCGCGATGTACGGCGAAACTCTGAACGCCACGCCGATTAGCGGCGGCTTCGCCAACAAAGCGCAAAACTTTGAAGCCGTGGCGCAGTATCAGTTCCTGAACGGCTTGCGTCCATCCGTGGGTTACGTCTCATCGAAGGGCAAAGAGATTGAAAATATCGGCGATGCCGACATTATTAAGTACACCGCCGTGGGTGCCACCTACTACTTCAACAAGAACATGTCGGTCTATGGTGAATATCGCATCAACCTGTTGAAAGATAACAACCCGCTCGGTCTGGCGACCGACGACATCACCGCGCTGGGTCTGATTTACCAGTTCTGATGAGACAGCAGGCCCGGCGCTTCCTGCCGGGCCTGTTGACTGACTCACGCCAGGCATAATCTGTTCTCACGCCGGTTTCAGCCCAGCGCCCTGACTAAGTTAACTGCCACGGCCTCTTCCTCCATCAGCTCTTCCACGTTGGCCGAGGCCAGCAGCGTGGTTGCCTGCCCGGCAGGTACCGGACGGCTGAAAAGATACCCCTGACCATAATCACAGCCGCGTTTTCTCAGCCACCGCAGCGTGGTGACGTCCTCGATCCCCTCTGCCGTAATCACCACATTCAGCCCCTGACAGAGCGCCAGCAGCGTTTCCACGACTTTCCGCTGCTCCGACCCGGTCACAATTCCGGCAATAAACGTCTGATCAATTTTGATTTTGGTAATACCCAGCCCCAGTAATACGGAGAGATTGGAATAGCCGGTACCGAAATCGTCCAGTACCACGCCGATACCGTCCTCTTTCAGCTGACGTATCGCCTCACGGGCATCATCAGAGATGGTCATGACGTTCTGTTCCGTGATCTCCAGTTCCAGCATAACCGGTCCGGCTTGCTGCATAATGCGGGACAGACAGGTGGTCAGCGACGGTCTCAGCAGCTGCTCCGGGGTAATGTTCAGCGACAGGCAGAGCCCGGCAGGCCATGCCCGTGTTGCACTGACCGCATCCTGCAGCAGCGCCACGGTCATGCTGTCCATCAACCCCAGCCGTTCCACCACCGGCAAAAACTCGGCCGGTGAAACCGTCTGCCCCGACGCGGTGATCCAGCGTGCCAGTATTTCAAAGCCGGTAATATTTCCGCTTCGCAGCGACACCAGCGGCTGCAGAAAGGGAACGATAGCGTGGCCGCTGACGGCGGCAACCACCTCCTGCTCCAGCCTTTCGCGCTGGCGAAAACGCAGTTCCATATCTGGCGAGAAGCGCGCCAGATAGGCGCCCTTCTCCTGCTTCGCCTCGTATAACGCCAGATCGGCTGCCCGCATCACATCAGCCTGCGCCGTGCAGGTTGAGCTGGCAATACCGGCTGAGAGACTCAGGAAGGTGTGGGGACCGGTGCGGATGGATGTCGCCTGCTGACAGAAACGCCTCGCGGCATCAAGCGCCTGATCCGCCTGAGAAGCATCGGCAACAATGGCAAACTCATCCCCACCTACGCGGAATACCTGGCTCCCGCTGTCGGCCGAGGCAGTCAGCAGACTGGCCAAAGCGATCAGCGTGGCATCACCCTGACGATGACCGTTCAGATCATTGATACTTTTGAACTCATTAATGTCGAGCAGTGTCAGGGTATAGGGCACCTCACCAGCATCAAGTTCTGCAATATACTCATTCAAGGACCGGCGGTTCAGGACCCCGGTCAGCGCATCGGTTCCGGCCAGCCTGAGCGCATCTTTTTCCGCTCTGAGTGCTTTGCGGATCAGATTCGCGATAAACAGCGCCGGAATAATCATCGCCAGCCCGGCAAATGAGGTTGAGGTCACGATAAACCGCACCCGCTCACTGGTTTCAAAATCGGGATCGTAGCCCAGGCCCAGCAGGCTGGAAATCCGTGCCTCAAGCCCGAATTCCCACAGTGTTGAGAGTAAAATGATGGTCGCAATATTCAGCACTGCGAGCCAGAAAAGTTTCAGGCGCATGCGTTCATTCCCGGTGATGGAGAGTGTCAGAGTGTTGTTTTAATTATCAGTAAAAAACCGGGGTGTATTTCTTATAGCCTGTCAGCTTAACTACCGACGATAATCACCCCTCCGCTATTTCTTTTTATAGAAATCACGCGTTCTCACCCGCCTCGCGCCAGCACAACAGAAGAGCTGCACTGAGCGGCGCGTGCCGGTTACGTCATCAATATCGATGAGTGTTCTATCGGCAGCGGCGGCGAGATTAACAGGCCGGTCCGGTTATATTTGTGCATTACAAGGGTTCCGACGGGTTATGCATCCGGGATGGTGCACCACCGCACAGCGCGTCAGAATGCACCATGCCAGCCATATTAAATTTCTAATTAACAATAAGTTGATGTGTCATTATCGCCGCAGGTCGTTGCGCAAATTTGCGTTACAAAGCCTGAGAATATGACACTTTTTTATTTTTTTACTGTCGGTCCAATCACGCGGGGCACACTCCGGCAGAACGGACTTTTGTTGCACAAAACTAAATAGCGATCAATTTAGTTGAACCCAACCCTACAGAACCCTCTCCGACTGCCGATACCGGATTACCCAACGAACGCTTCTGGAAGATCGATGAAAATCTCAACGCGCCTTAGCGCAGGTTTTGGCCTGCTGATTTTGCTATTTATTATTTGTGCCGGTACCGCGATTCAGGCGCTTAATAGCGCCCGTAATAGCATGGACGAAGTGGTCAATGTCCGGCTGAAAAAGTACCAGACCGTACTGGATATGCGTGGCGGCGTGCGGGATATGGCTATTGCAGTGCGTAACCTGGCCCTGATGACCGATCCTGTTGCGATGAAGCCAGAATGGGAACGTCTGCAAAAACAGCAGGCGCTTTACATCAGCAATCGTGAAGCGCTGTCGCACATGATGCAAACTGACGCCGGCCCCGCGGGACGCGAGGCGATGGGCAGAATTGAATCTGCCGAAGGGGCCGCGCTATCCACCCTGATGAACGCCGGGAAACTCGGGCTGGAAAACCGTCAGCAGGAGGTTACCGACTATCTGTTAACCGTAGCGCGTCCTGCTCAGCAGACTCTGCTTAAAGCGATCAACGATCTGACGGAGCTTGAGATGCGCAACAGCCGGGATGCGGTGGTGGAAAACGGTAACGCGATCGCCCGCACCACCTGGATACTGATCATCCTGGCAGCAATCTCCGTGCTGGCTGCGGTCGCCACCTGCGTGTTTATTGTGCGTATGCTGATGCGTCAGCTGGGCGGCGAACCTGTTCAGGCACAGACGCTGGCTGCCGCAATTGCCGCTGGCGATCTCACCTCCGCAGTTACGCTACGCCGTGGCGACAGCACCAGCCTGCTTGCCTCGTTAAGCGGTATGCAGACCAATCTGCGCGGGCTGGTGTCGCAAATTAAAGAGGCTTCCGCTTCGGTGGCGCTGGCGGCCGATGAGATTTCTCAGGGCAACAGTGAGCTGTCATCCCGTACCGAGCAGCAGGCTGCTGCGCTGCAGGAAACCGCAGCCAGCATGGAGCAGCTCACTGCCACCGTAAAAAGCAATGCGGCGGGCGCGCATCAGACGGCGGGTTCAGCACGCGAGGCTGCCACGCTGGCTCATGCGGGCGAAGTGGATGTTCAGCGCCTGTCAGAAACCATGCATGACATTTCGCTGAGTGCCGTGCGGGTGCGTGACATTACCTCTGTGATAGAAGGTATCGCTTTCCAGACCAATATTCTGGCGCTTAACGCTGCCGTAGAAGCAGCACGTGCCGGTGAAGACGGTCGCGGATTTGCTGTGGTCGCGGGTGAAGTCCGCTCGCTGGCCCAGCGCAGCGCCACTGCAGCGCGCGACATCAAGCAGCTGATTGAGCAGGCGGTCACGCAGGTTGAAGAAGGCGTCACCGTAGCGGCAGGAACGGGTGAGCGCATCCTGGAAATTGTCAGCCGCGTGGGCGAACTGGCCGATGCCATGGACAACCTCTCACTCTCCTCCGGTGAACAGATGCAGGGCATCTCCCAGGTCAGTATTGCAGTCAGTCAGATGGACGGCGTCACGCAGAATAACGCTGCGCTGGTGGAAGAGTCCTCTTCCGCGTCACAGTCCCTGCTGGCGCAGGCGCGCGATCTGCGCGGCATGGTGGGGACCTTCACCGTATGAACCCTTCCGGCGGACAACTCTCCGTCGGCACGGCTGACCTTATCAGCCGGATCGGTGGCCTGAAACAGGATGTGGATATTCTGCTTCAGCAACTCAGTGAAGGCGAGTATCTGAGTGTGGATACGTTCGCCAATAACTGGATACATCTGACCCAGCTTTACAGCCGGATTCAGGCGCACATGAGTGATCGCGCCCTGATGGACAAACTGGTGCGCAGCGACCTGTTGCTGGCCGCTGACCTGCTGGCGGTGGGAAGAATGATTGCGGTCATGGATAACTTTCTGCGCTGCGCGGTCATTACCCGATGACCGGATCAGAGCGCTGACAGTGCACGGCATTCACTTCTGCGTTAAATGCTGAAATTTTGCAGCAAATCTTCGCCGTTTTGCCCCTGGCGCACGTTGTGCGCCAGGGGCTGCGCCCGGTTATATTGACTTCAATTTAATTTGACTCAATACTGAGCCACCTTTCAACCGGAGGCGTAGCCAACGGCTTTTCCTCTCGCCGCGAAAGCGATTGAAAGTTGGGTTTCTGACACCCGAAAAGAGATGCTGCTGCAGTCAGCATCTCCCCGATATACACTTAGCAAGACTTCAGGGCTGATAAGCCGCCGGTGGTCTGGCTCTCCTGCCCCGGACTCAGAATGAGTAAAAATATGAATGATGAAACCGTGGGGATCGCTGATACGTCTCCCGCCAGTGCCGCGCCAGAAACCATCGACCAGTTTCTCTGCTTTGCGCTCTATTCCGCATCGCTCGCCATGACAAAGCTCTATCAGTCGCGGCTGAAACCGCTTGGGCTGACCTATCCGCAGTATCTGGTACT
Organism: Pantoea sp. B550; assembly: GCF_024158165.1. NCBI lineage: Bacteria > Pseudomonadati > Pseudomonadota > Gammaproteobacteria > Enterobacterales > Erwiniaceae > Pantoea > Pantoea sp. B550. The sequence continues at coordinate 3,631,451 of NZ_JAMYXI010000003.1, read as the reverse complement.
GCTGGTGCTGTGGGAAAAAGATCGCCTGACCGTTTCTGAGATTGGCGCGCGCGTCCGGCTGGATTCCGGCACGCTCAGTCAGCTTCTGAAGCGGCTGGAGAGCGCTGGCATTATCTGTCGGCAGCGTGACACCGGGAAGGATGAGCGTCGGGTTGTGGTCTCACTGACGGAACAGGGCCACCAGCTTAAAGTCGCGGCGGCGGGTGTCCCGGCAGATATGATCTCAGTAATGGATACCGCCTGCAGTGAGCTGGGTGAACTGACGACCCAGGTTGCCACACTGCGGGAAAAACTGCTTAAGGCTCTGCCATAATGCTCGCTTTCGATAAACAGACGGGCAGGCTGAATCACCGACGCGTTGCCCATTCAGATGCTGTTCAGCAGAATTGCTGCCCTGGAGTTTCTTTTGAGCATCGATAAACCGGCGGATATGGATGATGTCCATGCCGTGGTAGGACAGGCTGTTTCCAGCCTGCTGAAGTCAGGTAAGACAGCAGGAATCCAGGAAATCATTGCGTTTCTGAAACAACAGGAAGCGCGGTCTGTCAACGGTCAGAGAGAAGTCTACGCCAGAGCCGTTCGTGTCGTGACGAAACTGGTTAACTGACCATGCCAGGCTGAGCGGCGCTGTTCAGATAAGCGTCACAACCGCCGTTCCTTATTCTCCTGTTCGTACCCACGCCGGACCTGGCCCGATTCATCCCTGCTCTTCCGGGCCACGCCTTCACCGGCCCTGTTTACCCGGCCGATGAAGGCGTCGTTATTCGCTATGTGCCGCGCGGGCAACGTCTCTGACGGCGCTTTCAACCCGCTCTGAATCCTTCTTAATACTGGCAATCACGTCTCCTGCCTCACGCATCAGCAGTACCCCCTGACCGGTGTTCGCCAGCGAGGTTTCAATTCCCCGCAGCACCTCTCTGGCCAGTTGATTATTCCCTGTGGCTACCCGCTCAATCTCCTCGGTCGCACTGCTGACGCTGGCCGCCAGGCTGCGGACCTCTGCCGCCACAACGGCAAAGCTGCGGCCTGACGTGCCCGCCCGCGCCGCTTCAATGGCGGCATTCAGTGCAATAAGGCGGGTCTGCATGGCAAAGCGTCGGATGGTTTCAACCATGCCATTAATGCTGTCAGACTGGCTGTTCAGGCGCGTCACATCTGCCGAGACCACGCTCATCTCTTCAGCAATCCGGCTGATCATCTGAATGCTGTTGTCGATAACATCCGCACCCGCCTGTGCACTTCCCCGCGTCTGTACGGCCATGTTCCAGGCATTTAATGCCGCATCATATTCCTGCTGATTACGTAGCACCTGTTCCGTCACATCGGTGGCGAATTTAACAATTTTAATGAGCTGTCCATCGCTGTTAAAAACCGGGTTGTAAGTGGCCCTGAGCCAGAGCGGTTCGCCACGCCGGTTAAGACGGGGAAACTGGCCCGAAAAAAACTCGCCCTGATTCAGCCTCACCCAGAACTGCCGATACTCCTCACTCTGAGAGAGCGCATCCGAACAGAAAAGCCGGTGATGCTTTCCTGTTACTTCAGCAGCCTGATAGCCGGTAGCCTTAAGGAAGTTATCATTTGCCTCCAGCACGTGGCCGTCAGGACTGAATGCGATCACGGCCATGGAGCGGCTGATCGCATTGATGATGGACTCCTGCTCCAGTGATGACTGCATTCTTTCTGAAATATCAGCCGCTATTTTCACGATTTTGAATACCCGTCCGCGCCGGTCAGTCACCGGAATATAGCTCGCCTCCAGCCAGACCGGTCGCATGCCGTTCGCCAGCCGCAGATATTTATCACTGAAGCTTTCGCCTGCCGCCAGACGCTGCCAGAAACGTTGGTACTCTGGCGAGTTCACCAGCGCGGGCGGGCAGAACATGCTGTGATGCTGGCCGACAATGTCGTCCGCCCGGTATCCCATGGCGGCCAGAAATAGCGGGCTGGCTTTCTGAATAATGCCCTCAGGCGTGAACTCAATCACGGGCATAGCGCGCCCCAGCGAGCGGAAAGACGCGGCGGCGTGCAGATCACGCTGACGAAGAAAAGCAGGGACAAGATATTTCAGTAAACTCAGGCGCATAAGCAAGACCAGTAAACGATGGAATTGCTCTTATCATCGGCATTTTGCCAGCGTCCCTTACGCATCGCTGCGATAGTTGCGACTGATGATTGCAACATGATGTTACTACTGACACATAAGCCTGACGGCCGCACAGCATCGGTACAGTGGTCAGATGAATCCGGGCGGACGGGTCATGCATCACGCTGGTCAGATTTACCCGCCAGAGCGCAGTGCTGGCAGGTTCCCGCTACAGCGTCGTACCGGTAGGCGCCATTAAATCGTAACGATCGGTCTGCGGAGCCGCGTCCATCGCCATCGGTGGCTCAACCTTAAGGGTGATCCAGTTAGAGGTGACACGCTGCTGCTTGCTGTCCTCCAGCGTCACCGACAGCCGGTATTCGTTGCTGGCGTCTGGCGACGGATCCCATTGCGGTAAAATCACACTCCAGCCCTGCGGATCGGCGTTATTGGCTGGTGGCGTCAGGCTCAGCGCCTGCGTGTCACCCTGCCAGCTCACTGCCCTGATGTCATTGCTGGCCCGCACCTGTAGCTTCAGCGGCAGACTCTCGCCACTGCTTAACTGCCAGGGCGGTGTCGCCAGAAATACCGACAGGGTTTTGCGCTGACGGAATGAGAGCACCGGCGTATCGCTGCGGGTCACGGTATCGTAACGGCTGCCACGCAGAGAGCGCGCTTCCGCGACGTTACCGGCGTCAAGCTGACGGCTCAGCGCCACGCCGAAGCGATAGTTCAGTTTCAGCCCCAGTTGATCCTGGCTTTCACCGGCACTGCTGGTTTTGTGAGTAGCAGACAGCGTTACCAGCGGCACCGGTGTGTAAGAGAGGCCAAACGACATGGCAGAGGGATTGTGATAGCGGTTGCCGCTGTTAAACAGATCGACATTTTCACCCAGATATTGCTGATAGCTTACCGAGACGCCCAGCTGACGATAAAAGGGCAGATAGCTCTGGCTGGTGATGTCATAGCCGCGCGCCATGCGCTGCTGCTGCGAACTGCCAAGATTTTTCCAGCCGGAAAGTGGCTGATAGTAGTTGGCAGAGAAACGCATCGAATCACTCCAGGCTTCAGTTCCCACCGAGGCGCGCTGCAGGCCGCTGCTGAAGACGTGTTCAACAAAGCCGTTGTAGCCCAGCAGCCAGTTACCGGCGTCCCACCGCTGTCCCAGTCCCGCATTGCCGACCAGACCCTCACCGGTATCATGCAGGCCAAGCTGGCTGAAGGTAAGCTGGCTATTCTCGTCGGCCAGTGCGCTGAAGAGATCGCCGCCAGTGCCGGTGAAGTTTCCGTTCATGTCGACTTTCAGGTCCAGCTGCGCATTACCATAAGGCGACAGCAGTGACTGCCCTTCGCTCTCAACCCGACCGGCCACTTCATCACGCAGATGATTGAACGCCCAGACGCCCGCCTGCTGGCCAAACGTCACATTGCTGTCGCTGTTGTTACTCGCTTCACCGATGCTTTTCGCCACAGCCGCCAGCTTTTTGCTCCATGCTTCATCCTCGTCGCGGGTGCTGCCGAGCGTCGGGAGCGAATCACTGTAGCGCGCAGGATTGTCGAAGGGCGTTTCTGACACTGTTGTTTCAGTCTGGAACGCGTGAGCGCTCTGCAAGGCAGAGAGCGACAGCGCAATCAAAGAGAGAACCCCTGTTTTCCGTATCATGTCACCTGGCACATTGATTAATTTGTCACTGCGATAAAAGTCAAATTCATTCACAGTTACCTTAACATATTGTGACGGCGATGCAGGACAGCAGAGGCAAATTGTGCATATACCAGAAAAGTCTGGCAGAAAAAAAGGCCTGCTATGCAGCAGGCCTGGATCATCTCTGGCGTCATCAGGAGAAGATTAAGCCGCCATCGACATTAATAGTCTGTCCGGTGATATAGCGCGCATCTTCTGAAGCCAGAAACGCCACCAGCCCGGCCACATCCTCCGGCTGACCGGCACGCTTCAGCGGAATATTTTTCACCCACTCGGCCATCAACTCACCTTTGCCGTAGGTTTTCTCCTCGCTGCTGAGGATCTCGCCCCAGACGCGATCGTTGTAATCCCACATCTCACTCTCAATGATGCCGGGACAGAAGGCGTTGACCGTAATGTTCCACGGTGCCAGCTCCAGCGCCAGACTCTGAGTGATGCCGATGACCCCCATTTTGCTGGCGGCATAGTGCGGCGTGTAAATAAAGCCCTGCCGTCCCTGCCCCGATGAGGTGTTAATCAGACTGCCGCTGCCCTGCTTCACCATATATTTCGCGGCTTCACGACAGCAGAGCCAGACGGCGGTGGTGTTCACAGCCAGAATCCGCTCAAAGTCGCTTTTCGGCATGGTGTCGAAACGGTCAATGGTGATCACGCCCGCATTCTGAATCGAGACGTCAATCTGTCCAAAGCGTTCAAAGGCCTGTTGATAGAGCTGCTGCACCGCCGCTTCATCCGTAACGTCGACCCGCAGCGCCAGAATCTCACTGCCGTACTGCTCTTGAAGCTGGTCAGCGGTGGCAAAGACCCGATCGGCATTCGACACCATCACCAGCCTGGCCCCGTCGCGGGCGAAACGCGCCGCGATCCCGGCACCGATGCCGCGACAGGCACCGGTAATCACCACTGTTTTTGCACGTTGTTCGCGGCTCATAATTGCTCCTGTTAACTGTGACGAACATCAGTGAGAGGCGCTGCCTGCTGCTTTTTTTCATGGCGACGCAGCAGCACCACTTTGCTTTGCAGACGCTGCTGGAACTGGTCGATCACGACGGCTGTGACAATCACCAGACCTTTAATTACCATCTGCCAGAAATCGCTGACGCCCATCATCACCATGCCATCCGCCAGGAAGACGATAACGAACGCGCCAATAATCGAGCCGGACACCCGCCCACGCCCGCCCGCCAGCGCCGTGCCGCCCAGCACGGTGGCACCAATGGCATCCATCTCAAACATGTTGCCGGTCATCGGATGCGCAGTCTGCAACTGAGAGGCCACCACCAGCCCAACCAGACCGGCGCAGAGGCCGGAAAAGGCGTAGACAAAAACTTTCACTTTGATAATCGGCACGCCCGCCAGTCGCGCGGCGGACTCATTGCCGCCAATCGCGTAGATGTAACGGCCCAGCGGGGTTTTGCGCGTCAGGTAGAGGCCAAGCAGTAAGAAGCCGAGCATCAGCCAGATCGGCAGATACACGCCCAGCACGGTGCCGGAACCCAGCAGGGCAAAACCGGTGTTGCCCAGCGCGGGCATCCCGACCAGATTGGCGTAGGTGCCGCCGTCGTTGAACAGCAGTGCCGCCCCGCGCGCCACATACATCATGCCCAGGGTGCAGATAAAGGGGGCCACGCCCAGTCGGGTGATCACCGTGCCGTTAATCAGCCCCACCAGCACGCCAAAGATCGCCACCACCAGAATCACTTCAGGCACGTTGAGAAACAGCGTATTGCCGCCCCATAACGGAATGCCATTGGTCAGCAGCGCGCCCGCCACCATGCCGCAGATCCCCGCGACCGCGCCCACCGAGAGATCGATACCGCCGGTGAGGATCACCAGCGTCATGCCAATCGCCAGCAGCCCGGTTATGGCGACGTGCTGCGTCATAATCAGCAGGTTAGAGGGCGTCAGAAAGTTCGGCACCATCACGCTGAAGAAGCCGACTACAATCAGCAGCGCAATAAAGGTGCGCGCCTTGAGGAGGTACATATAGAGCAGGTATTTTTGGTTCATGACATTCTCCGGCCAGCTTAGCCCAATGGGTCAGGCGCTTAATCCTGCGGGGTTGATGCCGCGATCAGATGTTCTCTCGTTGCCGCTGCGCGGGGCAGATCGGCCGTTATCCGGCCATCGGCCATCACTAAAATGCGGTCCGCGAGCGCCATCACCTCATCCAGTTCAGACGATGAGAACATGACGGCCAGCCCCTGCTGAGCCAGATTGCCAATCAGGTGATAGACGTCGGTTTTGGCACCGACATCGATGCCGCGCGTCGGCTCATCCAGCAACACCACCTGCGGCCCGGTCATCAGCGCTTTACCCAGCACGACCTTCTGCTGATTACCCCCGCTTAGCGCCGTGACCGGCAGATCGGGATCGCTGACTTTGATCGCCAGATGGCCGATCATCTCATTGACCCGCTGCTGCTCCCGGCCGGGATTCAGCAGCCCCAGCGCCCGGCGAAAACCGCGCAGGCTGAAATCAGAGAGTGTCATGTTGGCGGTGATCGACATCAGTTCAATCACCCCTTCGCCTTTGCGATCTTCCGGCACCAGCGCGATGCCACTTTTCAGCCGCTGCTGGAAGCTGCGCTTTGCCAGATCCTTACCGGACAGCCGTACCCGGCCCGACTGACAGGGCATCAGGCCAATCAGCCCCTTAAACAGCTCGGTGCGCCCGGCACCCAGCAGACCATAAATGCCGATTACCTCGCCCTTGCGCAGGGTAAAACTGACCTCATTCAGCTTGTAGCCACCGTTCTGATGCAGCGCGGTCAGCCCCTCGACCTCCAGCACCGTTTCTCCTTGTGGCGCAGGCTGATAGTCGAACTGTTTTTTCTTATCGCCCACCATCTGGGCGATAATCCACGGCACGCTGGCGTCGCGCACCTCGCGCTCACTGATAAAACGGCCATCGCGAAAAATGGTGATGTGATCGCCTATCTCCATCAACTCTTCCAGCCGGTGTGAGATGTAGATAATGGTGACGCCGCGTCGCTTCAGCTGGTCGATGACATTGAACAGCACTTTGACTTCCGACTGACTCAGGGCACTGGTGGGTTCATCCATGATCAACACCCTGGTATCCTTCGACAGCGCTCTGGCAATCTCCACCAGTTGCTGATGCCCGATGCCCAACTCGCCCAGCGGTGCATAGGGATCGACATCGAGCTGCAGCCTTTGCAGCAGCGACTTCGCCAGCGCGTACTGATACTTCTCATTGATGACGCCGCGCTGGAAAAACTCGTTGGCGATAAAAATGTTGTCCATCACGTTCATGTTGGGAAACAGATTCAGCTCCTGAAAAATGATGCTGATCCCCTGCTTCTCCGCCTGATGGGTGGAGTTCAGCGACACCACCTTGCCATCCAGCAGAATCTCGCCCGACGACGGCGTTTCAACCCCGGCCAGCATCTTCATCATGGTGGACTTGCCGGCCCCGTTCTCCCCAATCAGGACATTCACTTTGTTGCGGTAGACCCGATAGCTGACCTGATCGAGCGCGGTCACGCCGGGATAGAGACGCGACACGTTGCGCGTTTCGATAATCACGTCGCCGGACGTTTGCGGTTGCGGATTTTGCATCTGCCGCTCCTTATTGCCGGGTGATGGCAGCCGGGGTGATATCCGGCAGCTGTTGCGGAATGTCCCAGCTGCTGAACACGCCGCTGACCATCACTTTGTCGCCCACTTTTGGCGCGAACTGTTGCATCAGGGCTGAGGCGTGCTGGTTAATCGCCTTACCGTAATCACCAAAAAGCACCTGATCGTTAAAGTCCTGATAACTCGCGCCTTTATAGACATCGCGCAGCGCCGTGCCCCGGATGATCGGTCCCACCTGAATAGTGACACTGTCACCTGATTCATCCTTTACGGTCATCTTTCCGCTGCGGGAAGTGGTATTGACAGCCGTTACCTGACCGCGAACGGAGACGCTGAAAATACAGGGGTTCTCAGCCTGACTGCGATAGCCGTAGGTCTGACAGGCGCTGTCAAAGTCTTTGGCAGACTGGAGCGACGTCATCAGCGCTGCCAGCGGTTTCGCCTCCGCCTGGACCTGCGGCACCAGCTTCTGTTGCCAGAGCTGGTCGATGTTGGCCATCTTCGGATTGGGGGGATTCTTCAGGTCAGCCAGCTCCTGCTGCGACACAATTTTGCAGCCGCTTAGCAGCATGACCACCAGCGTCAGCCAGACTCTTCGGGACATCTTCTTCTCCCTGGCGCCCGCTCGCGCAGGCGCGGCAGCGGTTAATTACGACTTGTAGTTAAAGTCCTGGACGCCTTTGGCGTTTTCCGGAGTAATCAGAATGCCGCGGAACATGACACGCTGTTTCTCCGGCTTCACGCCTTTCTGAATGAAGTTATCGAGATCGGTCACGCCTTCAGCGGCAATCGCCTGCGCCTGCAGCATCACCGTGGCTTTCAGCGTACCCGCTTTGACCGCATCGCGTTCGTCGTTGCTGCCATCAATCCCCACCACGATGACATCGTTGCGACCGGCTGCCTTGAGCGCCGCAATGGCACCCAGCGCGACCGGACCGTTACCACAGATCACGCCTTTCACATCCGGGTGCGCCTGCAGGATGCTGTCCATAATGCGCTTGCCATCGATCAGGGTGCCTTTGGCATCCTGACGCGCCACGCTCTGCATATCGGGATACTGATCCAGCACCTGATGGAACGATTTAGAACGGGTCACGCAGTTGTTGTCGGCCAGGTTACAGGCCAGCTCGGCGTATTTGCCCTTTTCCCCCATCTTTTCGACAAAGACGTTGGCCACATCTGAACCCGCCTGGAAGTTGTTGTGGGTAATCTGCGCCAGCGCCACGTCATCTACCGGGATTTCACGGTTGATCAGCACCACCGGAATGCCGGCATCTTTGGCTTTTTTGATCGCCGCTACGCTGGCGGTGGAGTCGGCGTTATCCAGCACGATACCCTGCACTTTCTTACCGATAGCGGCATCGATCAGTTCGCTCTGCTTCTTCACATCTTCGCCGTGCGACAGCACCGTGGTTTTGTAGCCCAGCGACTGCGCTTTGAGGTTGGCCCCTTTGGCTTCGGAGGCGTAGTAAGGATTATCGAGTGAGTTAACCAGAATCATAATGGTGCCTTTTTCGGCGGCAAACGCCGCCTGAGAAACCAGACAGGCAGCCACGGCAGTACACAGCAGGGTACGGTTTTTCATGATGTTCTCTCTTATCGTTATGGCAGGGTATGAAGTCCCGGGTGTTGGGTTGGCCTTACCAGATGGTGAAGCCACCATCGATCATCAAATCTGCGCCGGTAATCATGTCGCTGCCGTTGCTGGCGAAGAACAGCACGGCGGCGGCGATCTCATCGGTATAGGCAAAGCGACCCAGCGGAATCAGCTTTTTCATCTGCTCGCCTTTCTCGCCGCGCCAGGCTTTCTCGCCCATCGGCGTGAGCACCACGGTGGGCGACAGGGTATTCACGTTGATGCGATGCGGAGCAAACTCTTTGGCCATCACTTTAGTCATGCCCAGCAGACCCGCTTTGGCGGAGGTGTAGGCGACATGATTGTCGATCGCGATGGACGCCGCCTGGGAGGCAATGTTAATAATCTTGCCGCCCGCACCGGCACGAATCATCAGCCGTGCGGCCGCCTGCGAGCAGAGGAAAGGGCCGGTAAGATTCACCGCGATCTGCTTCTGCCACTCAGCAAAATCAGTCTCAATCACCGGCTGCAGCATCACGTAGCCTGCGCAGTTGACCAGAATATCGATGCGGCCATAGTGGGAAACCACCGCGTCAAACGCCTTTTCCACCGACGCGGGATCGGTGACGTCACAGCAGACAAACTGTACCCGATCGGCCGCGAAGTCCGCCTGCAGACTGGCAACTTTCTCCGCTTCAAACGGCGGATAGAGCAGTGCCAGATGCGCGCCCTTCTCCAGCAGCATGCCATTGGTTGCCATGGCGATGCCGCCCAGCCCGCCGGTCACCACCGCCACCTTACCGGCCAGATTCATTGCAGTATCCACGCCGTAGCGCAGGTTTACGTCATATTCACCACTCATCCCACTCTTCCCCTGATTTTTGCTGATGCCGTTGACTCAATCATTTTCGAACAAAAATATAAGCTATCGAAAAGAAATGATATGTGGAGCAGATCAAATTTCGACCATCTGCTGTACAAAGCGGCTTATCTGATTGAAAAGACGTGATCTGGGTTCCAGTCCCGAAATAAAGCTGCTCTGCGGCAATCGGGAAAGCCTGGGAGATTCAATAACCTGCTGATTATTTATTTTCGTTCGAAAATCACAGACCTGTCAGGTCATCTCGCATTCATAAAAATGGCGCGTTAAACTCAGCCACAGAGACCTTGTCCGCCCAAGCCATCAGGTTACTGAAAAAGGGAGCATTTCGATTGAAAAGCAAAAGTGAGCAGTTCGCTGACATGCAGCAACGCCGCGAGAAAATTCTGGAGATGATCCGTGAGGATGGTACGGTCACGGTCAAAGCGCTGACCGAGACCTTTGGACTGACTGAAGCCACATTACGCAGCGACCTGCGCATGCTGCAAAAACAGGGGTTTGTGCAGCGCTACCACGGTGGCGCAACGCTGATGACGGGCAAGCAGAATACCGGCGCGATGCTGCTGGAGCGGCAGACCCATCTGGAAGAGAAAGAGGCGATTGGCCGACTGGCGGCGCAGCATATCGAAAATGGCGACACGGTGATTTTCGATTCCGGCACCACCACCACGGCGATTACCGACGCCATCAGCCACATCCGCCGTTTGTCCGTGGTGACCACGGCAGTCAATATCGCCCTGAAACTGGGCGGCGAGCCGGGGATCAATATCCTGCTGACCGGCGGCACCTTTAAGTTTCCGACGCTCTCCACCTCGGGCGAGAAAGCGGCCAGCTTTTTCGAAAATGTGCTGGCCGAAAAACTCTTTCTGGCCACCGCCTGCATCTCACCGCGTCTGGGCCTGAGCTTCCCCAGCGAAACGGACATCAAGGTAAAACTGGCGATGATCAAATCTGCCAGCACGGTTTACGTGGTGGCGGACTCCAGCAAAATCGACAAGGTGTCCATGTTCGCGCTGCCCTGTGACTGGAGCAACATCCACTACCTGATTACCGACAGCGGCATCAGCGCCGCGCAGGTCAAAGCGTTTGAGGCCCTGGGCGTGAAAGTGTTGGTGGCTCCGCTGCCGCTGAAGCGGGCGATGTAATTGAACTTCCGTACCGAAGTGCCGTGAGTGATTCCAGAGCACGGAGAAACGAGAATTTCAGGCGCAGGAAAGCGCGGGCATGCCTGCAAACCATCAAAACCTCCACACTCATGCCAACCGTGCAGGAATGGCCTGCCTGAAAAAGCAAAGTGTGCGAGCCAGGGATGGCGAGCCCAGTCCGCAGGGAGGCGAAATTCCTTTGCGAGCAGGCAGGCCTTTCCTGCACGACGCACCGTACTTCCACTCCATTGCAACAAATCTGCAAAACCCCTCACCCATGCCAACCGTACAGGAATGGCCCGCCTGAAAAAGCAAAGTGTGCGAGCCAGGGATGGCGAGCCCAGTCCGCAGGGATGCGGGATTCCTTTGCGATCAGGCCGGTTTTTCCTGCACGACGCACCGTATTTGCACTCCATTGCAACAAATCTGCAAAACCCCTCACCCATGCCAGCCGTGCAGGAATGGCCTGCCTGAAAAGCAAAGTGTGCGAGCCAGGGATGGCGAGCCCAGTCCGCAGGGATGCGGGATTCCTTTGCGATCAGGCCGGTTTTTCCTGCACGACGCACCGTATTTGCACTCCATTGCAACAAATCTGCAAAACCCCTCACCCATGCCAGCCGTGCAGGAATGGCCTGCCTGAAAAGCAAAGTGTGCGAGCCAGGGATGGCGAGCCCAGTCCGCAGGGATGCGGGATTCCTTTGCGATCAGGCCGGTTTTCCCTGCACGACGCACCCTACTTCCTGCACATCGCTCCGGCTCACCGTCACATCATCCCGCACCTGCAAATCCGCCCGATAGAACCGCACGACCTCACCCACCACCAGCAGCGATGGCGAAACCGGCTTTTCCTGCGCCACCGTCTCCGCCAGCCCTCCCAGCGTGGTAATCAACACCCGCTGATCCGGCCGGGTGCCGTTCTCTATAATCGCCACCGGCGTCGCCGTATCCCGTCCCTGTGCCTGCAGCTGCGCACTGATCGACGCACTCCAGCTTAGCCCCATATAGAACACCAGCGTCTGATTCACCGCCGCCAGTGCGGCTGCATCCAGCTGCGGCTCGCCACGCCGGCCATGCCCGGTAATCAACCGCAGCGACTGCGCACAATCCCGATGCGTCAACGGAATCCCGCTGGCGGCCGCACAGCCCACCGCCGCCGTAATTCCCGGCACTACCTCACAGCGGATCCCGGCCTGTTGCAGACTCACCATCTCCTCGCCACCGCGCCCAAAAATAAAGGGATCGCCCCCTTTCAGCCGGATCACATTGCGCCCGCTGCGCGCCAGATCCCCCAGCAACTGATTAATCTGCGCCTGCTTCAGCCCGTGCTGACCCGGCTGCTTACCCACGTCAATGCTTAACGCGCTCTCCGGCACCTCCGCCATCACCGCTTCACTCACCAGCCGGTCATACACCACCACTTCAGCCCGCTGCAGCAACCGCAACGCCTTCACCGTCAGCAACTCCACATCGCCAGGGCCTGCGCCCACCAGCCACACCGCACCCTGCGGCTTTGCCACACCGACCGGGGCCAGTAACTTATCCAGAGAATTAATTGCTCGCGTCATCATTCCTCCACAACCACATCGGACAGCAAAAGCTGCTTCAGCTCCGGAATACAGGAGCCACACTGCGTGCCGCACTTCAGCTTCCGGCCAAGCGCCTGAGTGGTACGACATCCCTCCGCCACCGCCTGCAAAATCGTCTGTTCGCCTACCCCCATACAGCTACAGATAATCCGGCCTGCCGCGCTGCCCTGCATCGCCTGACCCGCCAGCACGCTGTGCCGCCCGGCAGCATCCTGCGGCGCATCCGCAAAGGCCGCCGCGACAAATGCGCTATCCAGCGATGGCAACGCGCTACCGGCATAAAACGCCAGCTGCAACTCACCGTCGCGCCATGCCAGCAACCGGTAATCACAACCGCTGCCGGAGGCGACCTGCAGGTCATAACCTGACAAATCAACCTGTCCGGCCAGCCACGCCTGCGGCACTCCCTCGCCCGCGACCGCATAGCGCTGCGCCGCCGGATAGGGCGTACGCGACCAGTAGCGCAAGCCTGCGGGCTGCGTCATTCCACGCTGCCACAGCCAGCCCTGCCAGCTCACCGTCAGCGGCAGAATCCGCACCGGCGTCTGCTTCAGTGCGGGTTGCCCTGAAAACGGACAGGCGCGGGCGGCGACCAGCATATCGACGTGACTCTGCTGGCTGAACTGCCGGTTCCAGTGCATCGGCACAAACAGCTCGCCGCGCCGCATCCCGCTATCACCCCGTACCCGTACACTGATCCAGCCCTGTACTGACTGCACCCGCGCCAGACCACCCGCCGTCACGCCATACTGCACGGCATCAGCGGGATGCAGCGCCACAAACGGCTCATCACAATGCTGCATCAGACGCGGCACCAGCCCGGTGCGCGTCATGGTATGCCATTGATCGCGCACCCGACCGCTGTTCATCAATAGCGGATAAGCAGCATCACGCGGGGTTAAGGCAGGCGTAGCCGGGACACGCAGCCGGGCTTTCCCGTCCTCGTGGAAAAAGCGGCGATCGCCAAACAACCGCGCGCAGCCCTGCGGATGAGCAGCATTAACCGGCCACTGAACCGGACGCAGCGCATCCCATGCAGCCTGGCTCAACGGCGCCAGCCCGCTGATATCAAACGCCCGCTGACCGTCGTTCTCAAACCCCGACAGCGCCGCATGTTCGCAGAAAATCTCCGACGGATGCTGCCAGTTAAAGCCCTCTCGGAACCCTAGTCGCTGCGCCACCTGCGCCAGCAGCCACCAGTCAGGCCGGGCATCCCCCGGCGCGGCGGCAAAGGCGCGCTGACGCGAAATACGCCGCTCTGAGTTCGTCACGGTGCCGTTCTTCTCGCCCCAGCCCTGGGCGGGCAGCAGAATATCGGCAAAGGCGCTGGTGTCGGTCTGCGCCATCACATCCGAGACAATGACCAGCGGACACGCCGCCAGCGCCTGCGCCACGCGGTTGCCTTCCGGCATTGACACCGCCGGATTGGTGCCCATAATCCACACTGCTTTCACCTCACCTTCCGCAATTGCCCTGAAGAGATCCAGCGCGGTCAGTCCCGGCTGGCGGGCCATCGACGGGCTGCGCCAGAAACGCTGCACCCGATCGCAGTCCGCTTCCGTAAAACTCATGTGCGCCGCCAGCTGATTCGCCAGGCCACCCACTTCGCGTCCGCCCATCGCATTTGGCTGTCCGGTCAGCGAAAAAGGCCCGCAGCCCGCACGGCCTATTTTGCCCGTCAGCAGATGCAGGTTAAGAATCGCCTGGTTATTGTCGCTGCCGGTGGCGGACTGATTAATCCCCATGCACCACAGCGTCAGCATCCGATCGTGCTGGCTGACCAGCCGGAAAAAGTGCGTCACCTGCTGTTCCGTTAAATCACAGGTCTCTGCAACCCGCGCGACATCCCACTGCGCGGCGGCCACCAGGGTTTCACCCACGCCATTCAGATGCGGCAACATGCTGGCATCCAGGCCATCGTGCTGCGCCAGCCAGTGCAGCAGACCGGAAAGCAGCGCCGCATCACTGCCAGGGCGCAGCGGCAGATGCAGATCGGCCTGGTCACAACTGGCCGTGCGGCGCGGATCAATCACCACAATGCGCATCGCCGGTCGCTGCGGCTTCGCCTGCATCAGCCGCTGCCAGACCACCGGATGCGCCCAGGCGGCATTGGACCCTACCAGCAGTACCAGATCCGCCTGTTCCAGATCGTCGTAACAGCAGGGCACCGCATCCGCCCCCAGCGCCCGCTTATAGCCGACCACCGCCGACGCCATGCAGAGCCGGGAATTCGTATCGATGTTGGCGGCACCGATATAGCCCTTCATCAGCTTGTTGGCGACGTAGTAATCCTCGGTGAGCAGCTGCCCGGAGCCATAAAACGCCACTGCCTGCGGACCATATTGATCGATTACCGCGCGCAATCCTGCCGCCGCCGCATCCAGCGCCGCATCAAGGCTGACCGGCTGGCCGTTAACCTGAGCGGTAAGAAGACGCCCCTGTGGCGTCAGCGTCTCGCCCAGCGCCGCGCCCTTAACGCACAACCGGCCTGCGTTAGCGGGATGATGCGCATCGCCGATCACCGTTGCCTGATGATTACCCTGCGGCGTGACGCAGACGCCACAGCCGACGCCGCAATAGGGACAGGTGCTGTTCATGATGCCTGCGCCAGCCGATTTTGCGGACGGTTTGCCAGCCAGATCTGCCCCGCTTCCAGCTTCACCGGCCAGCAGCGCAGCTGATGCTGCGGATTATCCAGACTCTGCCCGTCACGCAGCCGTACCCGCTGCTTGTAGAGCGGAGAGATCACCACCGGCTCGCCGCCGACATCGCCCAGAATCCCGCGCGACAGCACGCTGGCGTCGCTGCCAGGTTCACGATCTTCCAGCGCATAGAGCGCATCGCCAAAGCGGAACAGGGCAACACGCTCGCTGCCGAGTCGCGCCCCGATCCCGGCTTCGGGCGGAATCGCCTCCAGTGCGCAGACTGCGCTCCACGGCTCGGCGGGCAGCTGTAGCAGCGGACGCGCAGCCACGGATTCAGGCTGACGCTGACCGCGTACCCGGCTGTAGTGCAGGGTTTCATCGGGCTGCTCGCTGTTGATCGTCGGCGTAAACAACGCACGTCGCGATGGGTCCGCCAGCGTGGTCTGCCACTCACACTGCCAGGCGTCAACCACCCGCTGCATCTCCTGCTCCAGCGTTGCACCCAGCCCAAGGCTGTCCTCAATCACCACCTGACGCAGGTAATCGAGACCGCCTTCCAGATTGTCCAGCCAGACGCTGGTGCGTTGCAGACGATCCGCAGTACGGATATAGAACATCAGCAGACGATCGACATAGCGCAGCAGCGTGGCATCGTCGAGGTCGCTGGCAAACAGATCGGCGTGCCGCGGCTTCATGCCGCCGTTGCCGCAGACATAGAGGTTCCAGCCCTTTTCAGTGGCGATCACGCCGATATCTTTACTCTGCGCTTCCGCACACTCGCGAGTACAGCCCGAGACCGCCATCTTGATTTTATGTGGGGCGCGAAGTCCCTTGTAGCGGTTCTCCAGCGTGATGGCGAAGGCGGTCGAGTCCTGCACGCCGTAGCGGCACCAGGTGGATCCGACACAGGATTTCACGGTGCGCAGCGACTTGCCGTAGGCGTGACCGGTTTCAAAACCGGCCTCAAGCAGCGTCTGCCAGATAGCGGGCAGTTGATCGAGCCGCGCGCCAAACAGGTCGATACGCTGCCCGCCGGTGATTTTGGTGTAAAGGTCATAACGCGCTGCCACTTCACCAATGGCGATCAGCCCCTGTGGCGTAATTTCACCCGCCGGGACACGCGGCACTACCGAATAGGTGCCATCTTTCTGGATGTTGGCGAAGTAGCGGTCATTCGTATCCTGTAACGGCAGGTGCGCCGGTTTCAGCAGATAGTCATTCCAGCAGGAGGCAAGTATCGACCCCACCAGCGGCTTGCACACTTCACAGCCCTGCCCCTTACCGTGTGAGGCTAGCAGCGCATCAAACGTTCTGAACTCACCCGCCCGCACCAGGTGATAAAGCTCCTGCCGTGAATAACTGAAGTGGTCGCAGACATCTTTTTTCACCTCGACGCCGAGCGTTTCCAGCTGAAACTCCATCACCTGTTTCACCAGTGCCACACAACCGCCGCAACCAGTGGCTGCTTTGGTGCAGCTCTTGATGCTACTCATCTCACCGCATCCGCCTTTCACCGCTGCGCAGATGTCGCCTTTGCTGACGTTGTGACAGGAGCAGACCTGTGCGCTGTCGGGCAATGCCGCGACGCCCGGCGCTTTTGGCGCACCGGCCAGCGCAGGCAGGATCAGGCTCTCCGGCGCGGCAGGCAGCGGCAGGTCGTTGAGCATCATCTGCAGCAGCGTGGCGTAATCGCTGCTGTCGCCGACCAGTACGCCGCCCAGCAGTCGTGTGCAATCAGCACTGACCACGATTTTTTTGTAAACCCCTTTTGGCCCGTCGGTCCAGTGATAGTGCTGACTGCCCTGGGTGCGGCCATGGGCATCACCGAACGACGCCACCTCCACGCCCAGCAGTTTCAGCTTAGTGCTCATGTCCGCGCCGCTGAAGGCGGCAGGTTCAGCCGCCAGATGTCCGGCCAGCACCCGTGCCATCTGATATCCTGGCGCGACAAGGCCAAAAATCTGGCCGTTCCACATCGCGCATTCCCCAATGGCAAACACATCGTCATCGCTGGTCTGGCAGCGATCGTTAATCTCAATGCCGCCGCGCGGTCCCAGCGTCAGGCCCGCTTCACGCGCCAGCTCATCGCGCGGACGGATACCGGCGGAGAACAGCACCAGATCGCCGGGTAAACTGCTGCCGTCGGCAAAGCGCAGTACCACGCTGCCATCGGGCTGCTGCTCGATCAGCTCGGTCTGTTTTGAGGTGTGGACGGTGACGCCCAGCGCGTCGATCTTCTGGCGCAGCATCAGCGCCCCGCCCTCATCAAGCTGCACCGCCATCAGGCGCGGCGCAAACTCCACCACGTGCGTTTCAAGCCCGAGCTGCCGCAGCGCATTCGCCGCCTCCAGACCCAGCAGGCCGCCGCCAATGACGATACCGCGCTGGCTATGGCGGGCGCAGGCGGCAATGGCATCAAGATCGTCCAGCGTGCGGTAGACAAAGCAGCGGTCGCCATCGTGGCCCGGCACCGGCGGGACGAATGCGCGTGAGCCGGTCGCCAGCACCAGCTTATCCCACGCCAGTTCACTGCCCGCGCTGTCACGCAGGCTGCGCTGCTGGCGATCGATGGCCACAACCGTGCAGCCACTGCGCAGTTCGATACCGTGCCGGACAAAGAAGTCCGCGCCGACCAGCGACAGATCGTCGGCCGTTTTGCCGTTGAAATAGTCCGACAGATGCACGCGATCGTAGGCCTGCTGACGCTCCTCGCCGTAAACCACGACGTGATAGTGCTGATGCAGTTCGCGGGCAACCATCTGCTCAAGAAAGTGGTGACTGACCATGCCGTGACCAATCACGGCTAAAACCGGTTTACTCATCTCAGGACTCTCAGCAGCCTGCGGCTGCGGTTCAGGTTGATGGTGATCGAACAGGGTATCGAGCGTGACAGGTTCGGCACGCTGCAGACGTTCAAGCCACGCCGCACCCTGCCGGGTATCGCCAGAGAGCAGCACGCCACAGAGGCGGCCCTGACGGAGAAAAAGGCGGCGATAGTCGCCGGAGATCGGATCAAAACTGCTGATGGATGGCGCCTCACTGACATCACCGGCGCTGAATAGCGAAATGCCGCTGACCTTAAGCCGCGTCGCCAGCGGCTCACTGACGAAATCCGCCAGCGGCGATCCCGCCAGCTGCGCCGCCAGAATCTCTGCCTGCGCCAGGCAGGGCGCGACCAGGCCAAAGGTTTCGCCCGCGATTTCACAGCACTCGCCCACGGCGTAAACATCGGGAATGGCGCTGCGCAGCTGACCATCAACCATAATCCCGCGCTGACACGGCAGACCCGCCGCCAGCGCCAGCGTCACCGCAGGCTGAACACCGATGGCAATCACGACCTGCGTGGCGGCGCAGTGACGCCCGCAGGTCAGCGTTACGCCCGCCTCGTCAATCGCCGTGAGTCCACTGCTGAGTTCGCAGCGAATGCCGCGCTGCGCTAATGCCGTCAGCAACAGCTCGCCCGCTTTGGCATCCAGCTGGCGGTCCAGCAGCCAGGGTTTGTGGTGCACCAGCGTGACCTCACGGCCACGGGCGCGGAGTGCCGCCGCCGCTTCAATGCCGAGAAAACCGCCGCCCAGAATCACCACCGGCCCCTGGCCCGTCAGCAGTTGCCGGACGTCGGCGATACTGCGAAAACCGAGTACGTGGCGGGCATCAATACCGGGAATCGCGGGCAGACGAGGCTGTGAACCGGTGGCAAACACCAGCCGATCCCAGCCGAGCTGGCGCTGATCGGTCTGCACCGTACGCGCGGCCAGATCGACCTGCTGCACGGTTTCCCCGGTCAGCAGCGTGACGCCATGCCGCTGATACCAGTCGCGATCGTGGATCAGGGTTTCACCAAAGGACTTTTCACCGGCCAGCACCGGCGACAGCAGCACGCGGTTGTAGTTGCCGTGCGGCTCGCGGCCAATGACCGTAATGGCGTAGCGCAGCGGCGCACGCTGCAGCAGGCTCTCCACCATCTGCATCCCCGCCATGCCATTACCTATCACCAGCAACCGTTGCCTCATGGTCTGCTCCTTATGCGGCCGTGGTCTGTTTTTCATAGAGGAAATGCAGCACTTTCTGGCGCAGCTGGTGGTAGCGCGGCTCATCCGCCAGCGCGACCCGCGAGCGCGGACGCGGCAGATCGACGGTGAGGATTTCCCCGACCTGCGCTGCCGGGCCGTTGGTCATCATCAGCACCCGATCGGAGAGCAGCACCGCTTCATCCACGTCATGGGTGATCAGGACAATGGTGGTGTTCAGCTCCTGCTGAATGCGCATCACGCTGTCCTGCAGGTGGGCGCGGGTTAAGGCATCCAGCGCGCCAAATGGCTCATCGAGCAGCAGCACGCGCGGCTTCATTGCCAGCGCCCGGGCAATGCCGACACGCTGCTTCATGCCGCCGGAGATTTCGCCAGGCCGCTTGTGCATGGCGTGGCTCATCTGCACCCGATTGAGGTTGTGTTCGATCCAGTCGCGCATCTCCGCTTTGCTGAAGCGTCCTTTAAACACCTGCTGCACCGCCAGTTCGACGTTCTGAAACGCCGTCAGCCACGGCAGCAGCGAATGGTTCTGAAATACCACCGCACGCGCCGGGCCGGGTCCGGTGATTTCGCGGTTATCACATAGCAGCACGCCGCTGCTGGGACGGGTTAATCCGGCAATCAGGTTCAGCAGCGTCGATTTGCCGCAGCCGGAGTGGCCGATCAGGCTCAGGGTTTCCCCTTCGTGGATATCAAAACTGACGTTGTCCAGCGCCAGAAACTCGCCGCTGGCGGTGTTGAAACGCTGACTCACCTGCTGAACGCGAATAATGTGTTGCTGCATGATGTTCTCCTTATTTTTCCCAGCTGAAACGACGCGCCAGCAGCATCAGACCCTGCTCCAGCAGCAGCCCGACGACGCCGATAATCAGAATGGCGATCAGAATGTTTGCCACGTTGAGGTTGTTCCACTCGTTCCAGATCCAGAAACCGATCCCCAGCCCGCCGGTCAGCATTTCGGCGGCCACAATCACCAGCCAGGCGATGCCGATAGAGAGACGCACCCCGGTGAGCACCGCAGGCAGCACGGCGGGCAGCAGGATCCGGCGCATCACCGTCCATTCAGAGAGCTGTAACACCCGCGCCACGTTGAGGTAATCCTGCGGAATGCGCTGCACCCCTTCGGCGGTGTTGATGATCATCGGCCAGATCGAACAGATAAAAATGGTCCAGCTGGCGGCCGGCTCGGCGCGCTGAAACAGCAGCAGCCCAATCGGCAGCCAGGCCAGCGGGCTGACCGGGCGCAGTAAGGCAATAATCGGATTGAACATGCGCGCCATAAAGGTGAAGCGCCCCAGCAGAAATCCGGCAGGAATGCCCACCAGCGCGGCGAGGCCGAATCCGATGGCGACGCGCTGCAGCGAGGCCAGCACATTCCAGCCAATGCCCTGATCGTTGGGACCATTGCTGTAGAACGGGTCAGCGAACAGTACCTGCGCGGCCTGCCAGGTCGCGTAAGGCGAGGGAAACGAGGGTTCGGACAGGGCGGCGATCTGCCACACCAGCAGCATCAGCAGCAGGCCGCCCGCAGCCGGAATGCAGTGCTGCAAAAACGGACGCAGCCGTGCCGGCCGAACGGCGGCTTTGGGGGTGACCTGTAACGGAATAACGGTGGCACTGCCGGGGGTTTGCTCCGGCTGCGCCAGGGCGCGCGCATCAGTTTTCATAACAACCTCTCTTAACGTTTGATGGCGAAACTGGCGGCATAGGCGGCAGGATTGCTGCCATCCCAGACTTTGCCGTCGATCAGGGTGCTGCTGCGCATCTCACTGGCGGGCAGTGCCATCTGCCCGACGGCGCTGGCGGCCTGTTTGTAGATGTCGATGCGGTTGATCTGGCGGGCCACGGCGAGGTAATCGGGATCGCTGGCCAGCAGTCCCCAGCGTTTCATCTGGGTCAGGAACCACATCCCGTCGGAGAGCCACGGAAAACTGACGTTGCCGTTGTCGAAGAAGCGCATCGGATGCGCGTCCTGCCACGACTGTCCCAGCCCGTTCTCGTACTGGCCGAGCATCCGCCCCTGCAGCGTCTCCACTTTGGTGTTGATCCAGGCACGACCGGCTAACACCTGCGCGGTTTCACGGCGGTTATCGTCTGAGGCATCGATCCAGCGCGCCGCCTCCAGTACGGCAGCAGTGAGCGCGCGGGCCGTATTGGGGTTCTCTTTCACCCACTGCGCGCGGGTGCCTAGCACTTTTTCCGGATGCTCCGGCCAGATCTGCTGGCTGGTCGCAGCGGTAAAACCGATGTTGTCGCTGATGGCACGCTGGTTCCACGGCTCACCGACGCAGAAACCGCTCATGTTGCCAATCTTCATGTTCATCACCATCTGGGGCGGCGGCACGACCACGGTGCGCACATCGTCAAACGGATGAATGCCGGCATTGGCGAGCCAGTAGTAGAGCCACATGGCGTGCGTACTGGTAGGAAAGGTATGGGCGAAGGTCAGGCTGCCTTTCGGACTGCCATCAACGGCTTTTTTCAGGCTGGCCGCATCGGTGACGCCGCCTGCCTTGAGCTGGTTCGACAGGGTGATCGCCTGGCCGTTGTGGTTAAGCGTCATCAGGTTTGCCATATCGTGCTGCGGCCCCGCCACACCCAGCTGCAGCGCGTAGATCATGCCGTAAAGCACATGCGCCGCATCCAGTTCGCCGGAGGTCAGTTTGTCGCGCACCGCTGCCCAGCTCGCCTCTTTGCTGACCTGCAATGTCAGGCCATACTTTTTGTCGAAGCCTTTTACTGACGCCATGACGACCGGCGCGCAGTCGGTGAGTGGAATAAAGCCGACCCGCACCTGCGCCTTTTCTGGCGCATCGGAGCCGGCTGCCCAGACTGCATTTCGTAATCCCGGCACGATCCAGGCCGCACCCAGCGCCGCACCGGAGATCAGCGCCTGACGTCGTGTCAGTGAAAATGGCGTTTTGCTCATCATGTTGCCCCTGAACAGAAATAAAAAAAGGCATCCTCCGACAAGCCGAAGCCTGCGGATGGACGCCTTTATCCAAAGCACCGACCCCACCGCCATTGGCGGGAGCAATGCGTACTCTCTGTAGGGTTAAAGCAAAGGGTGTGCCAGATCGCTCAAGCCGTGTTAATGCCAATCTGCGGGGGGCAGCCTGGTGAGAAATTAACCTTTTTTGCACGTTTCTGACGCAGATCACGCACAAAGGCTGTGCAGCTACCTCGTCCGGGTTAGTTGCTCAGGGTTTTCGCCACCGCCAGCACCGCCTGCGCGATCTCCAGTACCCGTTTGTTCTGGTTCATCGCACTTTTGCGCAGCGCCTGCCAGGCGGCCTCTTCGCTGAAACCCTGCTGCTTCATCAGCCAGTGCTTGGCCTGATCGATCACCCGTCGCTCGTCAAGTGAAGCGCGCATTGATGCCAGCTCATCCGCCTGCTGCTGCAGGCGCTGTGACTGCTCACCAATCAGCGACAGCACCGACCGTCCAAGTTGCGGGGCCAGACCGTCACTGTTGAGCGCAGCCGCGCCGGGCAGCCAGTCAGCTCCCGAGACGTAGAGCGAGAAGTTGCTGTCGCCCCGAACGACCGGCGATGCCGCCTGCTGCTGCGCCTGCTCAATCGCCTCACGACAACGCTGCATCAGCGTGGCCGTCAGGGCATCCTCCAGGGTTTTCATCTGGTCCAGCCGATCGGAGAGCAGAGAAAACCACTCCAGTGCGCCGGTTTCATCATACTGGCTACCGGTGCAGGCGATGCGCCGCAGCCGTTCGATATCCCGGCTGGCCTGAGACAGCGGCTGCCAGCTTGCACAGGCGACGCCGTCGGCAAACTCCCGGAAGGTGGTAAAGCTTTGCTCCTGAGCCGCAATCAGCGCCACCATCTGGCTGCGCTGCTCAGGCGTGAAGTGCCCCGCCGCAAAGCCCGCGGAGCCGATGGCCCGCTCCTGTCCTGCCAGCTCTTTGCCCTGCATAAAACTGAACAGCGCGATAAGTGCACGCGAGATACCGGGATCGCTGGCGGTGTCGGCTGCCTCAAACACCAGATTGAGTAAGGTGCGGATCACCTGATTAAACGCCGCCATCGCCGCAGCCTGATCCCGCTCATGCTGGCTGATTTGCTGACGCAGCGCGGGCAGTCCCTCCAGTGCCTGCAGGGCGGCGGCAATCAGGTTGCAGAAACGACTGAAACCGGGCTGTGCTATGGCGTGCGGCAGCGCCTGGAAAAAATGGTGCAGGCCGGCGCTGACCTCCTGCTGACGGGCGTGGCGCTCGGCGCTGAAGAGCGTGCCACCGGAGCAGATCCAGAGATTGTTTGCGCCGCGTTCCCGCTGCAGCCGATGAACCAGCTCACTGACGGCGGCCATCAGCTCGCCGGTTTCAAGCAGCCGTTGCAGGCTGGCAATATCGCTGTCACGCGAGGCCTGCAGCCAGGTCAGGGCATCCATGTTTCACCTCTCCGCCGTTAAAACCTTTCTGAAGCAAAAGGCGTGCCGCTTTCCGGAAAACAGGCAGGCGTATCCGGCGCGTAAATTCTGATTTTGATAAGATTGTTTAGCTGAAGAGATAAATTTTTTCGGCAGCAAAAGATTAGAAAGACTTAATAGTTTCCAATCGAATCCATTGCATGCCAGAATGCGCGGCACTGTTCTCAACCAGTTTGTCCCCGCGATAATTCAGTTCGCTTTAACTATCGCATTGCCTGGCGCTTTTCTTATATCGCAGCCCGCCCAGAAAGCGTCTGCTATCACGCATCGGCAGCGTGTGCAATGGTTTGAATTCTCAAAAGTCTTAGGTAGACTAAACGCGTAACTATCCTGATGTAATCTGAACTTTTTTTGAAAAACAGACTTTCGGCACGATGCGGCGCGAAAAACAGCGCCTCCTGCATCGGGCCTGGCAATATGCAGATACTTTGATGAGATCACGAGGAACATGGTGAAAAAGAGTCTTGCGTTAACGCTGCTGGCGGTGCTTACCCTGGCAGGCTGTAAGGCCCCGCCGCCGCCCGTCACTGACGATACGCTGGTCACCAGCGAAATTAACGGCGTTAAACTGGTCCATCGACACGCTGTCGCAGCACCGACTGAATTTGAGCCGGTCAATCAGACCTGGCGGGCGCTCTATGGTGCCTCGGTTATGACCTCGCCGGATTACGGCGGCAAAGTCGTTCGCTATCTCGAAACGGGTAAACCGTTTGAAGTATTAGGTAATGTGGAGCACAGCTGGCTGGCGATTGCTGACCAGGCCGATGGCCCATTGATTGGTTATGTACCGTTAAAAGCGGGTGTAGAGAGCAGTCGTTACGATGCCACGCTGCAGAGCGATCGTCCCCGTCCGCGGAAAGCGAAACAGGTCTGCGTGGCCGTCGGGGGCGCGAGTAAAGCCTGTCGGACTAATGATACCGCGACCTGGATCTTAGACTGAATATGAAATCCGGCGCATATTGCCCGCAGCACCGTCCTGTGCTGCGGGTAAAGGGATTTGCCATTGGCTGGAAGATCACGAATTAATGACTGTGGAATCCCCTGCGCGTGAGGCGACCCCCTCGGGCAATGAGAATCTATTACTTCAGGCTGCGGCGCCACTGCTGAATGCGGTGGTGCAAATTCGTCAGGCAGCCACCCATGATGACCCTGCGGGTCTGCGCCAGTCTCTGATCGATGAAATTCGCCAGTTTGAACAACGCTGTAAACAGGCAGGGCTGCCGTTTGAGATGATTATCGGCGCGCGTTACTGCATCTGCAGCGCGCTGGACGAAGCCGCGGCGCAAACCCCCTGGGGCACGCGTGGCGTCTGGTCGGGCAACGGCATGCTGGTGACCTTTCACAATGAAAGCTGGGGCGGCGAGAAATTCTTTCAGCTGCTGTCGCGCATTTCACAAAGTCCGCAACAACACCTCTGGCTGCTGGAAGTGGTGCAATATTGCCTGCTGCTGGGCTATGAAGGCCGCTATCGCGGCAGTGAAAATGGCCGCGCCCAGTGCGACGGTATCCGTAAGCGCCTGAAAAGCCTGATTGACGAGACGCGCGCCCAGCGCCAGACCCCGCAACCCCCGCTGGTCGAGGTGCATCCGCTGGTCAGTACCCTCGCCCGCCCGATGGTGCCGCTCTGGGCCTGCGCCATGCTGGTCGCGCTCATCGGCTGCCTGATCTACAGCGGCCTGAACTGGCGACTCGGCAACGCTGCCGAACCGCTGCTGCGCACCATCTATCAGACCCCGCTGCCGCAGATTACTGCGGGCCGCCGTCCCTCTTCTCCGCAGGCGCTGCTCGATCTGCGTCAGCGACTGAACGATGTGATCGCTGCCGGACAGCTCGAAGTCAGCGATGGTGCCTTTGGCAGTAAAGTGATTATTCCCGCAGACAAATTGTTTGCCGAGCAAGGCACGGTGATTAACCCGGTGGGCCGCGCGCTGCTGGCCCGCGTCTCAACTGCGATGAAAGATGTCAAAGGCACCATTCTGGTGTCCGTGTTTACCGACGATCATCCGGTGGATAACAGCCGTTTTGCCTCCAGCTATGAGTTCTCATTCGCCCGCGCCCGTGCCATCACCCAGCTGCTGCAGCTGCAGCTGGAGGACGGTCATACGGTACGCTCTGAAGGCCGTGGTGACAGCGACCCGCTGCTGCCCAACGACAGCAGCGAAAACCGGACCCGCAACCGCCGCGTTGAGATCACCCTGTTTGCCGCGCCTGAAACGCTCAGTAATCATCAAGGAGCACAATAATGCGCGCTTCCCTTCGCCTGCTGTTAACGCATCGCCTGCTGTGGAGCTTTATTGGCGTCACGGCGCTGAGCTGTCTGGTCTGGATGCTGGGGCCGTTCTGGACATGGGGCGAGTCGCGTCCCCTGGAACCGGTGCTCCCTCGCCAGCTCACCGTGAGCGCGCTCTATTTTCTCTGGATCCTGTTCCAGCTAATCCCGTCGCTTTATCGTGCCTGGTTTAACAGCCGCTTACTGACCCAGCTTCAACTGGCGGGCAACGACGATCCGGCGGAACGTCAGATGACGGAGGAGCGGCTTAATCAGCGCTTCAGCGAAGCGGCGATGCAGCTGAAACGCACCCAGTTTGGCCGGCGTCACAACGGCAATCTGCTCTCGCGCTTTAATGCCAATTACCTCTATCAGCTGCCCTGGTATCTGGTGATGGGTGCGCCCGGTGCCGGTAAAACCACCGCGCTGTTTAATGCGGGCCTCGATTTCCCGCTGACCGATACGCTGGGTAAGCAGGCGATTCGTGGCGTCGGCGGCACCCGCAACTGCGACTGGTGGTTTACCGACAGCGCGGTGCTGATTGATACTGCAGGGCGTTATGCGCTGCAGGAGAGCCAGCGCGTGCGCGATGCCGCGGAGTGGCACAGTTTTATCAATCTGCTGAAACGCTATCGTACCCGCCAGCCGATTAACGGTGTCATCATGACCATCAGTGTGGCCGATCTGCTGAGCGATTCTGCCGAAGCGCGTTTTGCCCAGGCCAGTGCGCTGCGTGAGCGCATGGCGGAACTGCATCAGCAGACAGGCATTCACTTCCCGGTCTATGTGATGGTCACCAAAACTGATTTGCTGAAAGGCTTTATGAGCTACTTCGGCAACATTGATAAAGCGCGGCGTGACGCTATCTGGGGCTTTACGTTTAACCGGGAGACGACCAGGCCGCACAGAGATGACTGGCATCGTCATTTTGGCCAGCAATTTCAGCGGCTGGAAGAGCAGCTACAGCAGCAGCTGGCGGAGCAGATGACTCAGGAGCGCGACCTGAATGAGCGCGCTGAATGCTTCCTCTTCCCGCAGGAGTTCGCCTCACTGCGCCCGCTGCTGAACGAGTATCTCGATATCGTCTTTTCTGATCATCAGGATGCCGTCGCCTGGAGCCCGCGCGGCCTCTTCTTTACCAGCGGCACGCAGGAAGGCCTGCCGTTTGATCGGGTGATGGGTGAACTGAGCCGTAAACTGCAATTACGTCAGGCGGGCGAACATTCGATTGCCGCCTGGGACAGCGTTAATCGCAACAGTCCGATTCCCGGCAACAAAGGCCAGAGCTTCTTTATTCGTGACCTGTTGAGCGATCTGGTCTTTAAAGAGAGCGGGCTGGCGGGCAGTAATCGCCGCTGGGAGTATCGCAATCAGCTGTTCCACTGGATTGGCTACGGCGTGCTGGCAGGCGCGCTGTTAATCGCCTCCAGCCTGTGGGGCATCAGCTACTACCAGAATCAGCACTATCTGCAGCAGGTGGCCGCGCGCGTACCCGCCATTCGTGAGCAGAGTCAGCAGGTGATTCATCAGCCTGCTGATAATATTTTTGATCTGCTACCCTTTCTTAACAACCTGGTGAAGCTGCCGCTGTCGGAACGTTTTTCTCTCGATAATCCGCCGCTTACTATGCGGGCTGGCTTATATCGCGGCAGTCAGGTCAGCGATGCCGCCTGGGTGCTTTATCAAAATGCGCTTAAGTCTTTGCTGCTGCCGCGCGTGGCGCAGCAGATCACCAACATTCTGCGCAACGATCCGGGTGATGATAACGCCTACAGCCGCAATGCGCTGCGCGCCTATCAGATGCTCTATCAACCGCGCAATTACGATGGCGAATTTTTACGGGCATGGCTGCTGCAAAACTTACAGCGCTCGCTGCCCGATACGGTAAGCGCCCGCGATCTGCAGCAGCTCGACTGGCACCTGAGCCAGCTGCTGGATCAGCAGATTCAGTCATCGCCTTATGCGCGTGACAATGCACTGATGATGCGCAAGCTGGCAGACAATCTTAAAATCGCGGGCCAGGCGGGCAGCGTGCTGGCGGCAGCACCGCTGCAGCCGGCCGCGCGATCACACTCGCAAAGCGAGTAATGGTGAGGTGAACATGGCTGCTTACACCGCCCCCGGCTGGTATGGCAAGCTGCCGTCGACCGGTGACTTTCTGCACCGTCGTCTGAGTGAGCAACAGATTAGCCCGTGGAATCACTGGTTCCAGCAGGGATTAATGCACTGGCATCAGCAGGCCTGGTCATACAGCGCGAACTTTCTTCACGCGCCGGTATGGAACTTTGTCCTGCCGGTGACCGCGACCCGGCCACACGTACAGATGGGCTGTCTGTTGCCCTCCTGTGACCGCGTCGGGCGCGCCTGGCCGCTGCTGGCACTGCACAGCTTTCCGCTGGCACAGTGGCATCCGGCTCAGCTGACCATCTCCGGTGACTGGTTTCAGGATCTGGGCGTGACCCTGTTACGGGCGGTTCAGACGCCGCTGAACGGCGAGCAGTTAGAGCAGCAGATCCAGGCGCTGCCGCCGCTGCTGGTGCCCGCCAGGAAGCCCTCTGAGATTATGGATGTGATCGGTTTTCAGGATCTGCCCTGCACGCTGAGCTGGCGTGAAGTGGCCGAACGTTTCGACCCTCAGCAGCATATGAGCTACTGGTGGAGTAATCGCAGTGATGGTTTTGCCCATGCGACCCACAAGCACAGCGGCAACCTCACAGCGCAACTGTTTTCGTTACTGTTTAACCCGGCGGCAGGTGCACAGCCGGGACGTAATGGCCTCTATCCTCCGATGTTCGAGTGAGGCCGGATGCGTTTGCCGTTCAATCTGGGATAACTCATGCAATTTACCATCGTGCAATGCACTACGGATGTTCCGGTCAGAAGCGTCGCGTTTCAACCGCCTGGCGGCACCATCGGCCGCAGTCAGGACAACGATCTGGTGCTGCCGGATGAGACGCGGGCTATTTCGCGCCTGCAGGCGCTGGTTCACCTGTCGCATGACGGGGAGTGCCGGCTGACCAACCAGGGCAGCGTAACGCCGGTCGAGCATAACGGCATTACGCTGGGTCGCGGCATGCAGGTGCTGCTTAAGCACGGCGACGCATTGCGTATCGGTGAGTATGCGCTCGAAGTGCGCGATCCCGCCTGCCAGAACGCGCAGAGCGATCCGCTGGCGCTGTTTGCGGGTGACAGCGCCCAGCCCGCGAATCCTTTGGGCATTCACGAACATCATGAGGTTGAGGATCGGCTGCTGGTCAACGACGTGCCGCCTTCACGTCACGAGCGTCACAGTGATGCGCGGCTGGCGATCGAGCCGCAGGCCAGTGAGCCACGCCGGGCGCTGGCGGCACAGCCGGTGGATCAGGATCGGCTAATCGCCGCCCTGCTGGACGGCATGGGGCTGAGCAACGGCCACGCCACACCGGTTGACGAAGAGCAGATGCGCATTACCGGCCGGATGCTGAGCCTCTTTTCTCAGGGCACCGTGGCCCTGCTCTCATCACGTTCCATTCTCAAACGGGGCGTGAAAGCGGACATGACCATGATTCTGAATGAGGCCAACAACCCGTTCAAAATCCTGCCCTCCGGCAAAACCGTGCTGATGCAGATGTATCAGAGTCAGATGCCCGGATTTATGCCGCCGGAACAGGCAGTGCGCGATGCGCTGGTCGATCTGCAGGCCCACCAGCTGGGCATGATTGCCGGCATTCGCGCCATTATCGCGGCGATGCTGCAATCCTTTAATCCGCAGCGGCTGGAGGAGCAGGCGCGCGCCGATGGTCTGGTGTCAAAACTGCCGTTTTCCACCGCGAAGAAAGCGGCGCTATGGGACTACTTCATGCGTAATTACCAGCGTACTGCCGGTGAGATCGAAGATGATTTCCATACGCTGTTTGGCGAAGCTTTCCTTCATGCCTATGACATGGAAGTGAATCAGTATAAAGATTCTCAGACGCGGGTGGACGACGCATGAAAATCGTTTTTGCCAGCCGCTGCCAGCAGGGGCTACGCGATGAGAATCAGGATCGCACGGGTGCCGAGCTGGATGAGCGAAAAGCCTGTTTTGTGGTCTGCGATGGCGTGGCCGGTCTACCCGGTGGCGAGATGGCGGCACAGCTGGTGCGCGACACCCTGCTGAGCCAGATACAGGCGCACACCGACTTTACGCCGGAAATCACCCATCAGGCGATCGAGCAGTGCCGCTTAGCGCTGCATGAGGCACAGGGTAAAAATCCGAAATATTCCCGCATGAGCACCACGCTGGCAGCCCTGTTTATTGACCGCCAGAAACAGCGTGCATGGTGGGCGCATGCCGGTGACAGCCGGGTTTACCACTTCCGACGGGGCGTGCTTCACGAGGTGACCCGGGACCACAGTCTGGCCCAGCAGCTGAAAGAAGCGGGCTATGAAAATACCGGCATTAACAGTAATTTACTCTATAATGCGCTCGGCGCTGAGCCGCCTCGCTTAGTCAGCTTTTCGCAGGAGATTGCGCTGGAGGATGGGGACGCTTTTCTGGTCTGCACCGATGGCTTCTGGCTGAATCTGACCAGTAGTGAAATGGAACAGGCGCTGCGCATGGTAAATGCCTGCGAAGAGTGGCTGGCTCTGATGGAACAGGCGGTGAGCCGCAACGTTAAAAAAGATAATCTCAGCGCACTGGCGGTCTGGATTGGTGAGCCGGAGGAGGCAACACTGCTCTATTCACTGGCTGATTCGGCGCGCTTTCTGCCGCCTCGTTTTTGATTCCAAGGATCCTTATGAAACTGTGGTTGCCCGGCATCATCACTCTGCTGATTGCCTTTAATGCCCAGGCTGAAAATTATCGTGTGGTCTACTCCCCCAGCCTGGCGCTGGAGGTTTATATCGATAATGTGGTGAGTAAAGCGCCTGACGACTGGTGTAAAGAGACGCTGCCGCTGCGTATCGTCTCCGGCAAAAGTAAGGATTCGGCCGTACTGACCACCTTTTTACCGCGCGTGGGCACCCTGCTCGCAAATCAGTGCGGCTTACTGGACGAACTGCCCTGGCAGATGACCAATAAAGAGGGTGGCGTACTGGCCAGCGGCAGCGCCAGCAAGTTGCAGAACTGGCGGCCGATTGTGATGGCGGATGCGACAGCCAGCGCCAGTGACAGCAATGCTGCCCCACTCGACCTGTCACGGCCCGCCAACAGCACACCGCTGCAACATTTTGATCTCCCCAGCGGCTGCCATTTCCGCACCGCCTGGGATGACAATGCACAGACCCTGTTTATTCCGGATGTCAGCAAGCAGCAGTGCTCGCCGGACGGCTGGGCAGAAGGCAAAAGTGAACTGACGCTGGCGACAGCGGATCATCCGACGCCGGTTGCGGTCACCTTTTATCAGGGTTACCCCATCGCCAACCTGACGATTCCGGACAGCAAGCTGGAAGTCATTGCTGCCAATAATCAGCGCATGATTGTGACACGCCAGGATACGCCGGATAGCTGGCTGGTGCTGCCTTTTGATCCCCGGCAGCATGTCTGGCGCTTCAATGGTGCGCTGTTAATAAAGATGGATAAGAATGCTGCGCAGCAGGATGCTGACGCTGTGAAATCGCGAGTCGATACATTGCGCAGCCAGTGGGCGCCCTATTTCATGCCACAGCAAAAAGTGAATGTGTTACTCATCGACACCCTGCACGCGGATCTGGTTGATCCTGCCATTGGTGCCTGGCGTAACATCAATTAATTACCGCGCAGCCTGACGACCAGGCCGTGTACAGAGAGTTCACTATGTCGGCTAATGATAATCCGAAAACCGTTCCGAATGCCCTGCCTGACGGATACCGTTTCAATGAATTTGAGATCAAGGAAGTGATCGGAGGCGGCGGCTTCGGCATCGTCTATCGCGCGTGGGATCACCAGCTTGAACGTACTATTGCCATTAAAGAGTATATGCCTGTGTCGCTGGCTGTCCGTGCCGCCGACTTAACGCTGGAGCTGCGCGGTGAACGTTTCCAGAAGCTATTTAATGCCGGGCTGACCAGTTTTATTCAGGAAGCGCGTCTGCTGGCCCGCTTTAATCATCCCGGCCTGCTGCACGTGCTGCGCTTCTGGGAACAGAACGGCACGGCCTATATGGGCACGCTTTACTACAGCGGGATGACGCTGAAAGAGTGGCAGCTGACCAGCCCGGCCTCGATCTCTGAAGCCTGGATCCGTCGCCTGCTGCCGCCGCTCCTTGGGGCCATCAGCACTATTCATCAGGCCGGCTATCTGCATCGTGACATCTCGCTCGACAATATCCAGATTCAGGAGAACCAGCTGCCGGTACTGCTGGATTTCGGCTCGGCGCGTAAAGAGATTGGCAACCTCTCTGATGAAACCGAAATCATGCTTAAACCTGGCTTTGCGCCGATTGAGCAGTACAGCGAAGAAGGTGAAGTCGAACAGGGACCGTGGACCGATATTTACGCGCTGGGCGCGGTGCTGCATAGCCTGATTACCGGCAATCCACCGCCAGTGAGTGTGGTGCGCTGTATTGAAGATAATTATCAGCCGCTGGTGGAACGTCAGCCAGAAGGCTACTCGCTGCCGCTGCTGCATGCCATTGACTGCGCGCTGGCCATGAAACCCGGCGATCGTCCGCAAACGATTGACGCCTTTGCGGCACTGATTGATCTGCCGGTCAGTGATGTGGAAGCCGTGGTAAACAGCTTCCCGGTGCCGGGCGAGCCGCCCGCGCTGCCCGTCGAGGAGCCGGTTGAAGCGGCTCCGCCGGTGGTGATGGCGATGAATCATGCTGCGGCGTCAGCGGAGCCGGTAACGCCGCGCACGGTGCGGCGGCTGTCGCCAGGCTTGCTGGGGCTGGCTGCCGTGGCGCTTCTGGCCGTGGTCGTCACCGTCTGGCTGGCTAATCGCCACAGTGCCACACCGGATGTCGTTAATAACCCGGCAGCCGCAACGCAGGCACCCGCATCAACCCCGCCAGCCGCCGCCGTGCCTGCCGCGCTGGCGACGGTTTATCTTAAGCTGGAGAGCGGTGAAAGCGTGGTGCTGAATGGACAGCCGGTTGAGGTCAAACCTGGCAGCAGCGGATTTGCCGCGCTGAATCTGGCGGCGGGACAGTATAAAATTGACGTTAAAAATGGCAGTGAGCTGCACACGCAATCTCTGACGATTGATAAGCCGGGCACCTGGCTGATTAATCCTGGCAACTAGCTGACCGGATTAGCAGGTTCGTCGCAGCTGTCAGCGGCGCAGATAATAAAGGGCGCGTCATAAAAACGCGCCCTTTTGCTATGCCGGTCGGGATTCAGGCCTGCCTGAGGCAGGATTGCTGCAGCGTCCGCACCTGATGCGCCAGTCGGCTCAGACTCTCTTCTTCCATACCGCGCCGGGTCAGTTCTTCTTCCAGCGCAAACAGATACTGTGCATTCGATCCCAGTGGGCCGCTGGCTGCGGCAATTAAAGGCGCAATTGCCTCCGGGCAGGAGTCCGATTCATAAAGCGGATGGCGCGGGTCCATAATGAAGGTCAGCGCAGTGACGCTGCGGCCATCCTCCAGCTGTAACTCACACCATGTTGGTAAATAACAGCCAGTAATCATCTCACGCTTCCACAGCAGCGTCAGTTCTTCATGTAACCGCGCTTCCGGCAGACGAAATGCCAGTCCCGTGGTGCGGCCACCCTGCTTCAGTGCCAGCATGCGGCCGGGATGCGTGGCGGTGCCGCGTCCGGCAATCAGCCGCAGGCAGAAAGCACGATGCCAGCCCTCCAGCGAACCGGATGCGACTTCATCCGCCTCAAAAATCGGGTTCCACATCAGCGAGCCGTATCCGAAGATCCAGACCGGGCTGTGATCGGGACGGCAGGCCAGCGTGGCTGCCAGCGAAGCCGCGCGCTGCTCGCAACTCCAGAGCAGCGTCTCATCGATATCCCCGAATGACGTTTTACAATCCGCTCTTAATAGAAATTCCCGGGTAAGCAATGCGACCTCCTCGACTTCAACAGCGTCCTGCAGAATGGCTCCTTTAACATGATCGCCAAAACGGCACGGCGTTTCGATCATCAAACTGACATTAATCTATTTACGCGCGGCGTTTCAAGCGTGATTCCCGTCGCAGGTTAAAAAAAACCAGATAAAACTGATAGCGCAGACAAAAAAAAAGGACCAGATAATCCTGGCCCTTTACCGCAAACCGGCTAGCCGCCAGGTTAACGTTTAGGATGCCACTTATCATCATCACCTTTTTCGTACTCTTTCTTCACGGCGGCCCAGGCGACTTTATGCGCCACTTCTTCCCGTGAGTCATCACCGCGGCGATCTTCAGCCTCTTTATACTGATCCCAGGCACTGTTAAAGGCCTGCTGATAGATCTCCTGCGCATGTGCAGGAAGTACATGTTTTACATTGTCCGGTAAGTCGGCTCGGTTAGCGTAAGGCATAACGGCTCCTCAGTTTATGGATTCACACTAAGCCTGGCGCAGGACAGCAAAAATACAAACAGTGACTTATTAGCACTTCAGATTAAAAAGGAGAATCTCGCCCTGCAAATCACAATCATAAGCCGGATTTGCGGCAGAATGAGACCGGATAGGTGCATAAGTCATAATTGTTGTGGACTGATTACTATTGCAATATTTGAGATAACTTCAGGTTAAGACCCCTTCGGAAATTTATTGCATTTAAGTAAAAAGCAGTAAATTTTTCCCATCCGGGCCGGTGAAAAGATAAACTGCGCCCTGCCCTAAAACTGATTATATTTCTAACAGCAGCATCCGCTGCGTCCGGATAATCATTAACCAGAGAGGATGGTGAATGCCTTCACATGAAAAAACACGTCACAAGGAATTCTCACTGATACTTCCGCTTATCACGCTGGGTATACTCTATTTTTTTGGTGCAAACACCTCGTTTCCGATAATTGTCGGTATTAACTTAGTGGCGCTGGTTGCCATTCTGAGCAGCGCCTTCAGCGTTGTGCGTCACGCTGACGTGCTGGCCCACCGCCTGGGTGAGCCTTATGGCTCGCTGATCCTGAGCCTGTCAGTGGTGATTCTCGAAGTGAGCCTGATCTCAGCGCTGATGGCGACCGGCGATGCCGCACCTGGGCTGATGCGCGATACGCTTTATTCGATAGTGATGATTGTGACCGGCGGGCTGGTGGGTTTTGCGCTGCTGCTGGGCGGTAACAAATTTGCGACACAGTACGTTAATCTGGCGGGCGTAAAGCAATATCTCATCGCTATCTTCCCGCTGGCGATTCTGGTGCTGGTGTTTCCCAACGCGCTGCCGGGCGGCAATTTCTCGGTGGCGCAGGCGCTGCTGATTGCGGCGATTTCCGCGGCGATGTATGGTGTTTTCCTGCTGATTCAGACCAAAACGCATCAGAGCCTGTTTGTCTATGAGCATGAAGATGATAGCGATGATGGTGATCCGCATCATGGTAAACCCTCGGCTCACAGCAGCGTCTGGCACACCATCTGGCTGATCGTGCATCTGATTGCTGTTATTGCCGTAACCAAAATGAACGCCAACACGCTGGAAAGCCTGCTGACGGAGATGAATGCACCAGCACAGTTCACCGGTTTCCTGGTGGCCCTGCTGATCCTCTCCCCTGAAGGCCTGGGCGCGATTAAGGCGGTGCTGATGAATCAGGTGCAGCGCGCCATGAACCTCTTCTTCGGATCGGTGCTGGCGACCATCTCACTCACGGTACCGGCGGTAACCATTATCGCCACGCTGACCGGACAGGAGCTGATATTCGGGCTGGAGCCGCCGCAGATGGTGATTATGATGGCATCGCTGATCCTCTGTCAGATCTCCTTCTCAACCGGCCGCACCAATGTGCTGAACGGTGCTGCGCATCTGGCGCTGTTTATTGGCTATCTGATGACCATCATGCTGTAACGTCACCGGATTTCAGGCGAAAAAAAAGAGCGATTAATCGCTCTTTTTTTGTCGTTGAAAACCCAGGTCAGAATACATCTGACAGCAACAGATGAACCCGACGTGAAGGGAAAAGGGGCAGAGGAGAAAAGCGTCCCGCGCCATGGACAAAAACGCCGGGAGCGTTTTTGAACAACGCAACGCGTTGGCCCGGCTACGGGTGCACTTCAGGGATGAAGTGCGTAATCGCGCGGGCCGAGCGGCCATGGATGGCTTTAGCGTCTTTTCGATCTGCCCCTGTTCTCTGAACTGGCTCAATTTCACAGCGAATCCAGCAGCACTTTCCCACCATCTTATTAAGCGACTCAGTGCTCTTTTTTACTGCAAACTTATTTGCTGGTATCGAGTTCCGGGAAGCTTTTCACCAGATCGTCAATCGCTTTCATCTGCACCAGGAACGGCTCCAGCTTATCCAGCGGCAATGCAGATGGGCCATCACACAGGGCATGTTCCGGATCCGGGTGCGCTTCGATGAACAGACCGGCAATGCCGACTGCCATACCGGCACGCGCCAGCTCTGCCACCTGCGCACGACGCCCGCCGGATGCTGCGCCAAACGGATCGCGCGTCTGCAGCGCATGGGTCACATCGAAAATCACCGGGCTGTTTTTGGTGACTTTCTTCATCACGTTAAAGCCCAGCATATCGACAACCAGATTGTCATAGCCAAAGTTGCTGCCGCGATCGCACAGGATAACCTGCTCGTTGCCACCTTCAGCGAACTTATCCACGATGTTGCCCATCTGACCTGGGCTGACGAACTGCGGCTTCTTGACGTTGATAACCGCACCGGTTTTCGCCATCGCTTCCACCAGGTCAGTCTGACGCGCCAGGAAGGCCGGCAGCTGAATCACATCCACCACTTCGGAGACGGGCTGCGCCTGTGCCGCTTCATGGACATCAGTGATAATCTTCACGCCGAACGTCTGCTTCAGCTCCTGGAAAATCTTCATCCCCTCTTCCAGGCCAGGGCCACGGTAAGAGTGAATGGAGGAGCGGTTCGCTTTATCAAACGACGCCTTAAACACGTAAGGAATACCGAGTTTATTTGTTACGGTGACATAGTGCTCGCAGATGCGCATCGCCAGGTCGCGCGACTCCAGCACGTTCATCCCGCCAAACAGTACAAATGGCAGATCGTTTGCAACGTTGATATCGCCAATACTCACGACTTTCTGTGTCATGCCCTTTCCTTTTCAGTGGGTCCGCTTAGTGCAGCGTGACCTGTTTTTGTTCGATTGCGTGAATCTGAACTTTGATCATTTCGCTGACCGGATCTTCAGGACACTGCTCAACGAAATAGTTTAAATCACTCAGGGCGATATGTTCGCACTCCAGCTGCGCGTAGATTAAACCGCGATCGCGGATTTCATAAGGATCATCCGGATCGATACGCAACAGCACCTGACTGACATTCAGCGCCAGCTCCATCTTCTTCTCTTCCATCAACGCTGCTTTCAGCGTGTCGAGCATCTTGCGCATCACGGTGACGGTTTTGGCTTCATCAAGATCATCGTCATACAGACGCGCGGTAGGGCTGATATTGCCTTTCAGCCACACTTCCAGCGTATGCCGGTCAAGGGTTTCACCATTGAATGGGTTGATCATCCACTTATCGCCATCAATCCAGTCGGCGCGCAGAATCAGCTGCGTCGGAAAGATCACCGGCATCAGCGGCAGTTCCAGCTCGGCGGCGATATGCAGCAGAATCACGCCCAGTGACACGGCGGTGCCCTGACGGGTCTTTAATACATTGTCGATCCAGAGCGCATCAGAAAGATTGTAGACGCCGCTGGCACCGCCAAATCCCCACTGGCGATAAAACAGTTCCAGCAGCTTTTCCAGCTGCATGTCAGCATCTTCGATGTCGCTGACATAGTCGCGCGCTTCGGCGACTAACGCCGCAAGCTGCGCTTCCACCGACACCGCCGGGAAATCGGCGCGGATGGCAAGCGTGGCACCAATCACCGCTTCACACAGCGGTGTCTGGCTGAAATCTAATTGTTCGGTCGAGGTCATGCTATCCCCATAACGGCATTTTGGTCAGCGCCAGCGTAATGATGGTCACCAGGGCGATTAACGCCACCAGAAAAGCGATCCAGCGGGTGCGATCAGTGCGTGGACGGCGACTCAATGCCACAAATCCTAAGGCGATGTAGATGATAACCGCTAAAAGCTTCTCCGTCAGCCAGCTTCCTTGTGGCGTGAAGGGATAGAAGTGGGTAATCACCACCAGCAAGACCCCAGTCAGCAGTAACAGGGTATCGTTAACGTGCGGCAGAATGCGGACCCAGCGTTTTGTCATCATCGCCGAACCACGGCGCAGCCAGTAAAACCGCAGCAGAAACAGCGTCACGGTCAGCACGACCGTTAAGATATGCAGATTTTTAATCAGGGGATAAAAAGCAAACATCATGAATCCTTTTCAAAGCGCTTTTATGAAGGGAACTGACCCAGCGTCACACGCGGATTACCGCCGTAATCGGCGACGGTTTCAACGGCGTGATAGCCATTATTCCGCATCAGCGTGGCCACCGCCTCACCCTGCTGCCAGCCATGTTCCAGCAGCAGCCAGCCACCCGGCAGCAGCCACGCGGGCGCCTGCCCGATGAGCGTGCGCAGATCGGCCAGTCCCGCTTCATCCGCCACCAGCGCGCTGCGCGGTTCAAAACGCACGTCGCCCTGCTCCAGGTGACTGTCGCTGGCATCAATATAGGGTGGATTGCTGACGATGAGCGTAAAGCGCTGCGGCGTCAGCGCCTGGAACCAGTGACTGAGCAGAAAGGTGGTATTAGGGAGGTTGAGCTGTGCTGCATTGCTGCTCGCCAGCTCAACAGCGGCTTCAATGCGATCCACGCCGGTCACCTGACAGTCGGGCCGCTCGCTGGCCAGCGCCAGCGCAATCGCCCCGGTGCCGGTGCCCATATCCAGAATGGTCGAGGGCGTCGCGGGCAGATGCGCCAGCGCCTGCTCAACCAGCAGTTCGGTATCCGGGCGCGGGATCAGCGTGGCGTCACTGACACGTAACGGCAGCGACCAGAACTCGCGTTCGCCCACCAGATGCGCCACCGGTTCACCCCGTGCACGCCGTGCCAGCAGGCTGTCCAGCTGTGCGAGTTGGGCATCGCTGAGCACCGTTTCATCGAAGGCAATTAACCAGCTGCGCGATTTGCCGGTCACGAAACCTAACAGGATCTCTGCGTCACGCTTAGGACTGTCACCCCCGCACAGCGTGGCGACAGCCTGTTTCAGCCAGTGACGAATATCCATTAATCCTGACCAGCCAGCGCTGCCAGCTGATCCGCCTGGTACTCCTGCACAATTGGCTCAATCAGGCTGTCGAGTTTGCCTTCCATTACTTCATCCAGACGGTAGATTGTCAGGTTGATGCGGTGGTCAGTCACGCGGCCCTGCGGGAAGTTATAGGTACGGTTACGGTCAGAACGATCGCCGCTGCCCAGCAGGTTGCGGCGGGTACTGGCTTCGGCAGCGTGACGGCGGGCCATCTCTGCCGCGTGAATACGGGAACCCAGCACCGCCAGCGCTTTGGCTTTGTTTTTATGCTGAGAACGTTCGTCCTGACACTCCACTACGATGCCGGTTGGCAGGTGGGTAATACGGATCGCGGAGTCGGTGGTGTTAACGTGCTGACCGCCTGCGCCGGATGAGCGGAAGGTATCGATCTTCAGGTCACCAGCGTTGATTTCCGGCAGTTCCGCTTCCGGAATTTCCGGCATCACGGCTACGGTACAGGCTGAGGTATGAATACGGCCCTGGGATTCGGTCTCCGGCACACGCTGCACACGATGTCCGCCTGACTCAAATTTCAGGCGGCCATAGGCACCGTCGCCGGTGACGCGGGCAATCACTTCTTTGTAACCGCCATGCTCGCCTTCGTTGGCGCTGATGATTTCCACACGCCAGCGACGCGCTTCGGCATAGCGGCTGTACATGCGGAAGAGATCGCCGGCGAAGATCGCGGCTTCATCGCCACCCGTTCCGGCGCGCACCTCGATAAAACAGGCGCGCTCATCGTCGGGATCTTTCGGCAGTAACAACACCTGCAACTGCTGCTCCAGCACGTCACTCTTCTCACGCGCTTCCTGCAACTCTTCCTGCGCCATATCGCGCATTTCAGGATCGTCGAGCATCTGCTGCGCCGTTTCGATATCGTCCTGAACCTGCTGCCAGTCGCGGAAGCAACGGGTCACATCGGTCAGTTGAGCATATTCACGTGACAGCGCACGGAAACGCTCCTGATCGGCGATCACGCCAGCATCACCCAGCATGGCTTCCACTTCTTCGTGGCGCTCCTGCAGGGCTTCCAGTTTGGCAACTATAGAGGTTTTCATTTAAATGTGGGATTCCCGTAAACAGGTGGCGACAGCGGTGTGCCTAATCGAGACCCAGGCTGTCGCGTAAAATCTGCAGGCGTTCATTATCGCCATCGCGGGCGGCCTGCTGAAGTGATTTGGTTGGCGCATGTATTAAACGGTTGGTCAGCTTGTGCGCCAGTTCCTGCATGACTTTCTGCGGATCGGCACCCTGCTGCAGCGCCTGCAGCGCACGGCCTTCCAGCTCAGCACGGATATCCTCCGCCTGAGAACGATATTCACGAATGGTATTCACCGCACCCTGTGAACGCAGCCACGCCATGAATTCGCTGCTTTCCTGAACGACGATGCTTTCGGCCTGAACCGCGGCCGCTTTGCGCTGCGCCAGGTTCTGCTCGATGATCGCCTGCAGGTCATCCACGCTGTAGAGATAGGCGTTAGGCAGATCGCCGACTTCCGGCTCTACGTCACGCGGCACGGCAATATCCACCAGCAGCATGGGTTTGTTGCGGCGCGCTTTCAGGGCGCGCTCCATCATCCCTTTGCCAATAATCGGCAGCGGACTGGAGGTTGAGGAAATTATGATGTCGGCTTCGGCCAGACGGGCATCGATCTCCGCCAGCGTGATCACTTCCGCGCCGACTTCCGACGCCAGCGCTTCGGCACGCTCGCGGGTACGGTTCGCGATGATCAGATTTTTCACCTGATGTTCACGCAGATGACGTGCCACCAGCTCAATGGTTTCACCCGCGCCAACCAGCAACACATTGACGGACGAGAGGGATTCGAAGATTTGACGGGCCAGCGTACAGGCGGCAAACGCCACTGACACCGCATTGGCACCGATATCGGTTTCCGTGCGTACGCGTTTGGCAACAGAGAAGGTTTTCTGGAACATGCGTTCCAGTTCACTGCTCAGCGCATGACCGCGTGAGGAGTCGGCAAACGCTTTTTTTACCTGACCGAGTATTTGCGGTTCGCCCAGCACCAGTGAATCGAGTCCGCTGGCGACGCGCATGAGGTGACTGACCGCCTCGTTATCCTGATGCCAGTAGAGGCTGTTGCGCACATCCTCTTCATCCAGCTGATGATAATTGCATAACCAGCTCACCAGACGCGCCTGTAAATCGGCCTGCTGCTCTACACTGAGGTAGAGTTCCGTCCGGTTACAGGTGGACAACACCACGCCGCTCTGCACCATTGGCTGTGATAACAGGCTGTTCAGCGCCTGCTCAAGCGTCTCCGGCCCGAACGAAACGCGTTCGCGCAGAGCAATGGGGGCAGTCTTGTGGTTGATTCCGAGAGCGAGCAGCGTCATGGCGGTTTTGGTTGGGATGTCCCAATAATGTCAGGGTTTTGTGAGGCGCATTCTACAAGATGCG
Organism: Pantoea sp. B550; assembly: GCF_024158165.1. Lineage (NCBI taxonomy): Bacteria > Pseudomonadati > Pseudomonadota > Gammaproteobacteria > Enterobacterales > Erwiniaceae > Pantoea > Pantoea sp. B550. The sequence goes on along the minus strand of NZ_JAMYXI010000003.1, from coordinate 3,589,856 downwards.
ACAGATCAAGAAAAGCCATACAAAGGCTATGACTGTAATAAGATTAACCTGTTCGTGCTCAATTTGCTGCATAACAGCATTGACGGTTAAAACCGGGACGGTTAGCGTTATCCGTTACGAATAATAAATGTGTCCGAGGAGATGACCACTTGATGCTTAATTCACCACGCAATCTGTTGCGCCTTTTGCCCCTTGCCAGCGTGCTGCTGGCGGCCTGTAGCGTCAACAAACCGCAAGGTCCCGGCCCCAGCGTTACCGCGCCACAGTGGCAACAGCATCAGCAGGCGGTCTCAAAGGTCACGCACTACCAGACCCGCGGCGCCTTTGCCTACCTCTCTGACAAGCAGAAAGTCTACGCCCGCTTCAACTGGCAGCAGACCGCACCCGATCGCTATCGCCTGCTGCTGACCAATCCGCTCGGCAGCACTGAACTGCAGCTTGATGCGCAAGGCTCGGTGGTGCAGATCGTCGATAACAAAGGCAAGCGCTACGTCAGTAACGATGCGCAGAAAATGATCTCGCAGCTGACCGGCATGAACATTCCGCTGGCCAATCTGCGTCAGTGGATGATGGGTCTGCCAGGCGATGCCACGGATTATAAACTTAACGATAGCTATCAGCTGAGCAGTCTCAACTACAGCCGCGACGGTCAGAACTGGCAGGTTTCGATTGCGGGCTACGACAGCAAGGTTACCCCGCCGCTGCCGTCCAGCCTGGAGCTGAAAGAGGGTGACCAGCGGATTAAACTGCGTATGGACGGCTGGACCGTTCAATGATCACCCACTGGCCTGCTCCGGCAAAACTGAATCTTTTTCTCTACATTACTGGCCGTCGTCCCGACGGCTATCACAACCTGCAGACGCTGTTTCAGTTTCTCGATTACGGTGATGAATTGCAGATTAGCGTCGATCACAGCGATTCTATTCAGCTGTTAACGCCGGTGCCGGGCGTCGCGGATGCGGACAACCTGATTGTGCGGGCCGCGAACATGCTGAAACAGGCGGCACAGGATAACCATCGCCTGCCCGCACGCGCGGGTGCGCAGATTGCTATCGAGAAAAGGCTGCCCATGGGCGGCGGCATCGGTGGCGGCTCTTCTGATGCGGCGACCGTGCTGGTGGCGCTGAATCATCTGTGGCAAACCGGCTTCACACCGGATGAGCTGGCGACAATCGGCGTGAAGCTGGGCGCGGATGTACCGGTCTTTGTGCACGGCTTTGCGGCCTTTGCAGAGGGCGTGGGTGAACAACTTCAGCCCGCAGCGCCGGAAGAAAAGTGGTATCTTGTCGCCCATCCCGGAGTGAATATCAGCACGCCCGTGGTATTCAACGACCCCGGGCTGACGCGGGATACGCCATCGCGCAGTTTATCGACGCTTTTAGCCTTACCCTTCACCAATGATTGTGAAGCAGTGGTAAGAAAACGTTTTCGTGAGGTTGATGCGCTTGTTTCCTGGCTGCTAGAATACGCGCCGTCACGCCTGACTGGCACAGGCGCTTGTGTGTTTGCTGAATTTGACACCGAGTCCGCCGCCCGCCAGGTGCTGGAGCTTGCCCCGAATGGGGTACGCGGATTTGTAGCCCGGGGCGTTAACGTCTCACCGCTACAGCGTACCCTGCGAGGCGATTAGCGAATGCGTGACAGTGTCACCCCGTTCCGGACACTGCACGTTTCGCATTAACACACCCGTGTGAACGTCTATGACCGTACGCGCCGGTTACAGTCATGCCGTTCATTCTCTGGACGCAAAGCCTGAGGTTCTTCTCGTGCCTGATATGAAGCTATTTGCTGGTAACGCCACCCCGGAACTAGCACAACGTATTGCCAATCGCCTTTACACCAGCCTGGGAGACGCCGCTGTAGGCCGTTTCAGTGATGGTGAAGTGAGCGTACAGATTAATGAAAATGTACGCGGTGGTGATATTTTCATCATCCAGTCCACCTGTGCTCCCACCAACGATAATCTGATGGAACTGGTTGTGATGGTCGACGCGCTGCGTCGTGCTTCTGCTGGTCGTATTACCGCAGTCATCCCCTACTTTGGTTATGCCCGTCAGGACCGCCGCGTGCGTTCCGCGCGTGTACCTATTACCGCTAAAGTAGTGGCAGACTTCCTTTCCAGCGTCGGTGTTGACCGTGTTCTTACGGTTGACCTGCACGCCGAGCAGATCCAGGGCTTCTTCGACGTCCCGGTTGATAACGTATTTGGCAGCCCGATCCTGCTGGAAGATATGATGCAGATCGGTCTGGAAAACCCAATTGTGGTTTCTCCCGATATTGGTGGCGTAGTACGTGCCCGTGCTATCGCTAAACTGCTGAACGACACCGATATGGCTATCATCGATAAACGCCGCCCTCGCGCGAACGTTTCTCAGGTAATGCACATCATTGGTGACGTTGCTGGCCGCGACTGCGTGCTGGTCGACGATATGATCGACACCGGCGGCACGCTGTGCAAAGCGGCTGAAGCGCTGAAAGAGCGTGGTGCCAAGCGCGTGTTTGCTTACGCGACGCACCCGATCTTCTCCGGCAATGCGGTTGAAAACCTGCGTAAATCTGTACTCGACCAGGTCATCGTCTGCGATACCATCCCGCTTTCAGACGAGATTAAGTCACTGCCGAATGTGCGCACGCTGACCTTATCTGGCATGCTGGCCGAAGCGATTCGCCGCATCAGTAACGAAGAATCTATCTCGGCGATGTTCGAGCATTAATCTTCGCGGAACCGGGCCCTGTGCCCGGTTTTTTTATCTCTGCCTTCCGGATTAACCCGCTTCTTTTTCTGCCTTTTCCCCGATAAATTTCCTTTTAATCTCCTGTTTTCAACGCCACCCACTTTTTTACTAAAACGCGGTGTTCCCCCGCTTCTGCCCTCCAGTATTAAGTGGTAATTTGCTGCGCATTTCTCATCTGAATTCAGCCATCATGAGCCTCGATATCTACACATTATTTGTCTGCGAGCTCTACGTGCTGGGGTTTCTGAGCATCATTATGGTGTTTGCCTGGGTGGGGTCGCACTATGACCGCGTTCTTGGCTTCACCTGTCTGTCACTGGTTTTCACCCTGATTGCCGTATTCTTAAGCAGCCTGCGCAGCAGCGGCCTGCATTTCCTGCCGGTTGCGGTGGGCAATGTGTTAGTGATGCTCGCTTATGGCGGATTATTAAATGCGTTCCGGCGCTTCTGCGGTAAACCCATCGGCACACACTGGTTACTGGGTGCCCTGCTCTGGGCACTCCTCTGCTGCTTTCCGGCGTTTTATTACAGCTTACCCAAACGGGTACTGGTATTGTGCATCGCCTGCGTCGCCTATACCGCCGCACTGATCCAGCTGGTCTGGCAGGCGCGTGACACGCTGAAAGCCACTTTCTGGCCTGCCCAGCTGCTGTTGTGGATCCACCTGCTGTTTCATCTGGTGCGCCTGTTTCTGGACAGCGCTATTCCCAGCACGCTGCCTGGCGCCATTGGCGGATCGGACTTCTCGGTTTACGTGATTCTGGAATCCATTCTGTTTGTCATCGGCCTGACGTTTACCATTCTGGCCATGGTAAATGAGCGGATGCAGATAGCGTTAAAATACTCTTCCCTGCACGATCCGCTGACCAGCGTCTGGAATCGCCGCGCCCTATTTGCTGAAGCAGAGAAAATTGTGGCGCGCTGCCGCCGTCAGAACCGGCCGTTCAGCGCAATACTGTTCGACCTCGATCATTTTAAAAGCATCAACGATCGATATGGTCATCATCAGGGCGACCAGATTTTGATTCACTTTTGCGAAATAGTCAGAGGATTGATACCGGCTGAGGGGCGTTTTGCACGACTGGGCGGAGAAGAGTTTGCGGCCATCATTCCGGCAGGAGCACGGGATGCAGAGGCGTGGTGTGAGGCGATCCGGCTGGCGGTCTGTGCATCGCAACCCAATGAAATAGCTTATTCGGTCAGTATTGGCTTTGCCACGGTCACGCACAGCCAGCAGGATTTTGTGAGTTTACTGGCGATGGCAGATGCGGCGCTCTATCACGCGAAAGCCAGTGGCCGGAACTGCACTGCGCAGCATCCGGTCCCGGCAGCTTTCAGTTAGTGGTGAGAGTTGTGTGACCGGCGGCAGCGCTTGTCATAGTGACGCAGCCAGTAATAACGATCCTCAACTTTTTCACGGCCACTGATACGCGCGCCCACCAGCCACATCAGTGCGCCAATAAAGATGCTCAGAATCGCGCCCTGCGCCAGAAACTGTGGCAAATCGAGTGTCGGCAGCTGGTTAATAATTGAAAACCCAACACCCAGCACCATTGTGACTAATCCCAGTACCATCAAGCTGTTACCCGCTACGCGGCAGTGTTGATGTTTCATGCTGCACCTCCATCCATATGAGTTAATAACCGCACACAATGTTAAGTGTCATAAGTTTAGGCAATGGCTGAGGTCCACGTTGCGGACTGGATCACACATCAGTCATAAAGAATGACCTGGCCCTGAATGCAGCCTGTTGATTCAGATGGAAAATGATTAATCACGGTTCTGAACCATTGCGCTGCTTGTGCTTTGTCATCTCGCCTGTGGCGAAGTAAACTAACGCCCTTTCGCGATAACAGCAGGATAATCATTGTGAGCAGCATTAAACTGATTGTGGGACTGGCCAATCCGGGCGCTGAATATGCCGCCACACGCCACAATGCGGGTGCCTGGTATCTGGATCTGCTGGCTGAGCGCCACAATCAGTCACTGAAAGAGGAAGGCAAATTCTATGGCTATACCGCCCGCCTGGCGATAGCCGGCGAGGATGTGCGCCTGCTGGTGCCGACCACCTTTATGAACCTGAGTGGTAAAGCGGTGGCGGCAATGGCGACCTTTTATCGCATCGCGCCAGAAGAGATTCTGGTGGCGCATGATGAACTCGATTTGCCGCCCGGTGTGGCAAAGTTCAAGCAGGGCGGCGGCCATGGCGGCCATAACGGGCTGAAAGACATCATCAGCAAGCTGGGCAACAACAATAATTTTCATCGGCTGCGCATCGGTATCGGGCATCCCGGCGATCGCAACAAGGTGACCGGATTTGTGCTGGGCAAGCCGCCCGCCAGCGAGCAGAAGCTGATTGATGAGGCCATTGATGAGGCGGCGCGCTGCACCGAACTGTGGCTGAAAGAGGATCGCATCAAGGCAATGAACCGGCTGCACGCCTTCAGGCCTGCTTAAACGCCCGAATCGTCGTGATTCCGTGTATAATGCGCGAAATTTTTCCATTCGTCTCCGACAGTCCGCCTTATGGCGTGCTGTCCATCCAGTTATAAAGGGTATCAAACCATGGGATTCAAATGCGGTATCGTGGGCCTGCCGAACGTCGGTAAATCCACTCTGTTTAACGCGCTGACTAAAGCGGGCATCGAAGCGGCTAACTTCCCCTTCTGTACCATTGAGCCAAACACCGGCGTGGTACCCATGCCTGACCTGCGTCTGGACCAGCTTTCTGAGATTGTTAAGCCACAGCGCGTGGTGCCGACTACCATGGAATTCGTCGATATCGCGGGCCTGGTAAAAGGCGCGTCCAAAGGTGAAGGCCTGGGCAACCAGTTCCTGACCAACATTCGCGAAACCGAAGCGATCGGCCACGTGGTGCGCTGCTTTGAAAACGACAACATCATCCACGTTGCGGGTAAAGTAAACCCGGCGGAAGATATTGACGTGATCAACACCGAGCTGGCGCTGTCCGATCTGGAAACCTGTGAGCGTGCGATTCAGCGTGTGCAGAAGAAAGCCAAAGGTGGCGACAAAGATGCCAAAGCCGAGCTGGCTGCGCTGGAGAAGTGCCTGCCGCATCTTTCTGAAGCGGGCATGCTGCGTTCACTGGATCTGGATGCTGACGACAAAGCGGCCATCCGCTATCTGAGCTTCCTGACCCTGAAGCCGACCATGTACATTGCTAACGTCAATGAAGATGGTTTCGAGAATAACCCGTACCTGGATCAGGTGCGTGCTATCGCCGAAGCAGAAGGTTCAGTCGTCGTGCCGGTGTGCGCCGCCGTTGAGTCGGACATTGCCGAACTGGAAGATGAAGAGCGTGAAGAGTTCATGGCGGAGCTGGGACTGGAAGAACCGGGCCTGAACCGCGTTATCCGCGCCGGTTACTCGCTACTGAACCTGCAGACCTACTTCACCGCTGGCGTGAAAGAAGTGCGTGCCTGGACCATCCCGGTTGGCGCCACTGCCCCACAGGCAGCCGGTAAAATCCATACCGACTTCGAGAAAGGCTTTATCCGCGCCCAGACTATCGCGTTTGAAGACTTTATCGCCTACAAAGGCGAGCAAGGCGCGAAAGAAGCCGGCAAGATGCGTTCAGAAGGTAAAGAGTACATCGTGAAAGATGGCGATGTGATGAACTTCCTGTTTAACGTCTGATTGGGTTGTTGTTTCATGAGGTTTTAGCAACCTCATGAAATCTGACAGACACCTTAAAACCCACGCAACTGCGTGGGTTTTTTTAATGCCGTATCAATATTGCCTGTCTGCACATTCCGGCAACGCCGTAATGAGTATCTTAAAAAAATATTGTTCCAGCCCCGCTCATTCTTCGCACAAGTCAGCAAACGAACCCGTTGCAACCTAAGCGCCATACTCTCACCTGCTCTTCACCCGAAAGCAGCACGTATTCAGCTATGGATAAACTGCGCCTCACACTGCCTGGCTATCTCCCACAGTCTGTTACGGATGACCTGCTTCAGTTGCAGCGTGGACTGCGACTGTGGCTGGTCACGACGGCTGATCAGCATCACTTCAAACGGCAGAGGTTGCGCAATGGGCAGCAGCTTTAGTTGTTCGGCATAGCGACAGGCGGTGAAGAGATCCACAACGCCCACGCCGCCGCCTGCCAGCACCATATCGGCAATGACCGAGTAGGTTTTGATCGACAACGAAACGGCGGGATTCAGTTTCTTATCACGCAGCGCAAGATGCAGGACGCGTCCAAGGGGATCCTGAGCCTGCATCATCAGTAAATTATTGTCGCATAACCATTGCAGCGTAACGGGTTCATGCTGGGGATGATGGCGCGGTAACAGCGCCACCATGGAAGACTGAAAAAGAGGTTCAGCCAGCAGATCGGCATCGACCTGCTGACCAAAGACCAGCGCGAAATCGAGCTGATTTTCCAGAATCATCTGACATAAGGTACTGAAGTGCTCGGTGACCAGTTCGACACTGATCGAGGCCATCTGTTGCCGCCACGTGACCAGCGCCGGGGCCATCACCATCTGACCAAAGGCGTGCGCCGCGCCAACGCGCACTAACTGCCCTTCACCACGCCGCAGCTGTTCAGTGAGCTGGGTAATGGATTGCAGACGCTGGCAGAGATCGTCGATTTCAGGCAATAGGCGTCGCCCTTCTGCCGTCACACTCATTCCCTGGATACGTCGCTCAAACAGCGCAAATCCCAGTTGCTGTTCAGCATGATTCAGCACACGGCTGATATTCGGTTGCGACACATTCAGCAGGCGCGCCGCTGCGCTGATGCTGCCGGTCTGTACAATGGCCTGAAAGACCTCTATATGGCGGAGCCGCATGATGATTTATCCTGGATGGAATACCGGACCCGGAGGCCTCTCCGACAGGCTGCACCGGCGGAGAGTGAAAGTAATTATTCCCCTGTTGCAAATACTGTACCGCAAAACCAGCGCAGGCTCAGCGACCTGGCTCGCACCTGTCCGCATCCGGCAGTCCCGTCTGAAGCCTCTACAGAGAGCGGGGCTCGCGCTGCCATGGTGCAGCTTTGGTTCAGAAGTGTGGGTTCATCGTGCTGAAGCCAGCAGCGATCCTGTCTCGTCCGGGGGATGAGGCATATGTACAGATATCAGGCGAACAGAAAGGCGGGATAAACGGGCTGACGTTACAGGCAGCCCTGGGATAATGTCGCTACGACTGGGTACTCGCCAGATAGGAGAAGGCACTGAGTAAGCTGATTAACGTCTCCATCTTCTCCGCCTGATAACCCACGGTAACGGCATCCAGGCGCGTGACGCCGGGGATCAGGCTGAACAGATCGGCCAGCACCGGTTTAGTGGTCTGAAGCCGCATAGCGTAAGGCGCTGTGAGGCGAGTCGTGTTCACCTGGGAAGGATGCTGCAGTGCAGCGCTTGCCGCGGCGGTGATTGCACGCTGGGCCAACTGCGGACTGATCGATTCCGCGCAGGTATGCGAAATGGCGCGTTTTACACAGACGTAATCAACCGCTGAGTAGTGTTCCGCAATCCAGCTCTGTAACTGATCGTCACCGGTGACCAGCAGCAATGGCGTGCCGTGCTCAGCGGCGGCGGCCGCATAAATATCGGTTTCGCCCATCACCAGACCATTGATATGGATACGCCAGAATGCCCGGCCGTTGATGGTATGCGCCAGTACGCCGGGTTCACCTGCTGCGCTGTGAAATCCCACCAGAAACAGCCCGTCGAACGTCTGCTGCTCTATCCCTTCCACCATCGACAGAACACGGGGTTTTCCCTGCACCAGCCGGGCGCGGGGATCGATATTTTCCGCACGCAAATTGGTCATCTGCGCATGGCTGTCTGCCACCACCACTTCCGTTGCCCCGCCTGCAAAAGCCCCCTCAATTGCGGCATTCACTTCCTGCTCCATCAGACCACGGGCCAGCTGATGTTCCGGGTGGCCGGGTGTACATTGCTCCGGGCGCATGACCCCCGCGATGCCTTCAATGTCAGCCGAGATAAAAATTTTCATGTCGTTAATCTATCCAGAATCTGCGTCAGTGAGGGGCGATGATGACCGCGAAAGCCGGTAACAGCCTCAGCGCTCAGCAAAGCATCCAGTACAGCCTGTTCAGTTGCATCTGCCGCTGCAGCAAGCAGCGGCTCCAGCGTGTCGTCCTGTGGCGGATGCGGCAGAGGTTGCGTTGAAAACGCCACCGCAATATCGCCCGATCCGTGGCCCCAGTAACTGCCCAGCCGTCCCAGGCCGGCACCGGCTCGCTTCGCGATGCGCTTTAACTGACGTGCGTCCAGCGGTGCATCCGTCGCCATGATGATGATGACCGAACCGGCATCCAGCTGCGGCGTCTCCCCGGCCAGCAGCGGCGCAATCATCTCGCCAGCACGAACGCCATCGAGCGTTAATGCCTCCAGTGCGCCGAAATTGGCCAGCACCAGCACGCCAAGCGTGGCGTTGAGCGAGGGAATAACCCGCGAGGCGGTTCCGATGCCCCCTTTCAGGCTGAAACAGCTCATCCCGCGCCCCGCGCCGACGCTGCCGCGCGCGAAGTCCGCTGAGGCCGTCTGCAATGCCTCCTGCGCCATCGCTTCAGTGATGGCCAGCGCCTGGATATCATTCAGCCAGCCATCGTTGCACTCCAGCACCAGCGGGTTGACCGTGGGCAGTGTTCGTCCCAGTTCCGGGTTACGACTGATGGCATCCCGCACCAGCGTGGTAAACAGCGTGCCGACCGCCAGCGTGTTACTGAGCAGAATCGGCGTCTGAAGCACGCCGAGCTCCTCTATCTGAACCAGTCCGACGGGTTTCGCAAAACCGTTCAGCACCTCAACCCCACACGGCAGCGGCGTGAGAAACAGATTGTCGCCCGGCGGTACGATAGCGGTTACGCCAGTCTGCTTTTCGCCTTCATTCAGCGTGCAATGTCCGACACGCACGCCCGCAACATCGCTGATTCGATTGGTGGGTCCGCAGGCGCTTCGCGGCTGCCCAAGCTGACGCAGGTCACGCCAGTGTTTCAGCAGCAGTTCACGCTGCAATTGTTGGAAATCCATAGTCAGCCCTTGAGTTTTGGATCGAGCGTGTCGCGCAGCGCATCCCCAAGCAGATTAAAAGCCAGCACGGTAATAAAGATCGCCAGCCCCGGAAATACGCTCATGTGCCACGATCCGGCCATCATCATGCTTCGGCTCATCGCCAGAATATTGCCCCATTCAGGCACGTCAGGCTCCGGACCCAGTCCAATAAAACTCAGGCCCGCCGCCGTCAGAATACTGGTGCCGATGCGCATAGTGAAATAGACAATCACGCTGGAGAGCGTGCCGGGCAGAATATGCCGCAGAATAATCACGCGGTCTGGCGCACCGGCACAGCGCACGGCTTCAACATAGGCAGCCTGTTTCAGAGAGAGCGTCGAAGCCCGCACGATGCGGGCAAATACCGGCACGCTGAATACCGCGACTGCGATAATGACATTGTTCAGACCCGTCCCCAGCAGCGCCACCACCGCAATGGCCAGCAACATGCCGGGAAACGCGAATAATACGTCGGCACCGCGCATGATCAGCATATCGACCCAACCGCCGTAATAGCCCGCCAGTAAGCCCAGTATCACCCCGACCAGCATGCCCATCGTCACCGACAGCACGCCGATATAGAGCGAGATACGCGCGCCATAGATAATGCGGCTGAGCAGGTCGCGCCCCAGCTCGTCGGTCCCCATCCAGTGTGCCGTGGAAGGCGGCGACGACAGCGCCATCCAGTCAGGGACCATGGGATCCCAGGGTGCCAGCCAGGGGGCAAAAATCGCCACCACAATTAACAGCAGCACAAAACCACCAGAGACCAGCGCCAGCGGGTTACGCACAAAGGCATGCAGGAAATCACGCCACGGCGAACGAATGATCTGAGGCGGATTTTCGGTCAGCGATTGACTACTCATTTCGGCTCCTGTCGCAGACGAATGGCCGGATTGACCACCGCGTAAAGCAGATCGACCAGCAGGTTAATCACAATAAACTCAAACACGAACAGCATCACCAGCGCCTGAATCACCGGCTGATCCTGCGCTTTGATCGACTCAATCAGTAACCAGCCTAATCCCGGCCAGTTGAAAACACTCTCCACGACGATGGATCCGCCCAGCAGAAAACCGAACTGCAGACCCAGCATGGTGATCACCGGGATGAGCGCATTACGCATCACATGTTTCCACGTCACCAGGCGATTGCGCAGCCCTTTGGCTTTTGCGGTACGCACGTAATCTTCCTGCGCCACCTCCAGGAAGGCCGAACGGGTAAAGCGCGCCATGACCGCCGCCACCGACGAACCCAGCGTAATGGCGGGCAGAACAATATCGCTGGCCCTGTTAAAGCCGCTGACCGAAAACAGCCCGAAAGGCATCGCGACGAACTGGATCAGTAGCAGCCCCAGCCAGAAAGCGGGCATCGAAATGCCGCCTACCGCCACGCTCATCAGCGTCCAGTCCTGCCAGCGTCCCCGTTTCAGGGCCGCCATCACGCCAAACAACAATCCGAGAATAACGGACCAGGTAAAACCCGCTAAGGCGAGCCACAGTGTCGGCATAAAGCCCTGCCCAATCACCTCCCGCACCGGTTGCTGGGTGCGATAGGCAGTACCCAGATCGCCCTGCAACAGGCTGCCGATCCAGTGGAAATACTGCTGCGGCAGCGGATCGTTAAGCCCGAGATGCTGACGCGCCGCCTCGACCGCCTCAATGGGTGCATCCGGTCCGGCATAAATGCGCGCCGGATCGCCCGGCATAAGCTTGATAAAACCGAAAACCAGCAACGAGACCACCAGCAAAACCGGGATCATCTCCAGCAATCGGCGAAGGATGTATGCAAACATGCCATTCCCTGAAATGAGGTACGATGGGCCTGCTCACCTCCCCGGCCCATTGCGGACAGGAAACGAGGAAGAAGAAACCGTCTTATTTAAAGGACGCCTGAGTGAATATGAAATTGCCATCAGGCAGCATCGAAACACCGCTCAGCGTGTTGCGCTTGCCCACCAGATTGTCTGGCGTGCCCAGGAATGCCACCGGTGCTTCTTTCCACAACACCTTTTGCGCCTGCGCATAGGCGATACCGCGCTTTGCCGGATCGGCGGTCGCCAGCCCGGCCGCAATCGCTTTGTCTGCATCCGGGTTACTGAAGTAGGAGACGTTATAGGAGGTCGGCACCCAGGATTCGGTGGCAAACAGCGGACGCAGCGCCCAGTCGGCGTCGCCCGTAGAGGTCGACCAGCCGCCATAATAGAGGTCAAACTCCGCCATTTTCGGATCCTTCACGCCCCACAATTTAGCGTTGCGCGTGCCGGAATCCATCGGTGTGACCGTGGCACGAATACCCACTGCAGCCAGTTGTGCCTTCAGCACCTGACCGGCTCGTACGGCGGCCGTGGCATTGGTGACCCAGAGTTTAAGATCCAGACCATTCGGATAGCCCGCGGCTTTCAGCAACGCTTTAGCCTCGTCAGGTGCATAACGGTAGTCGGGAGCGGTTTGTTTTTGATAGAACTGCACCCCTTCCGGCATGGCGGAGGTGGCCGGTTTGCCCAGACCGGCAAAGGCTACTTTCAGCCACAGATTACGGTCAATCGCATAGTTGATGGCCTGACGAACCCGCACATCGGCCAGCGGCTTGTGCTGCGTGTTGATCGCCATGTAATAGAGATAAATGCTCGGATCGCGCTGAATCGAAAGGTGGCTGTCCTGCTTCACGACCGCAATCAGGTCTGACGGCAATGGCCAGATGGCATCCACCTGCCCCGATTTCAGCGCTGCCACCCGTGTCGCATCTTCCGGGCTCGGCGAGAAGATCACATGGTCGACTTTAGGCCATCCCTGCTGCCAGTAACCGTCATACTTCGCCAGCGTGACCGCTTTGCCCGGTGTCCAGTTGACGAATTTAAACGGACCGGTTCCCACCGGATGCAGCCGCAACTGCGCTTCGTCCGGATATTGCTTAAGAACGGACGGGCTCCACATCACCGCCGAAGGATGCGCCAGCGTGTTGATAAAGGCGCCGAACGACTGATTGAGATCGATTTTTACCTGGTCAGGTGCCAGCACCGTAACCTTATCGATCATCTTGTAGAGGCTGTTACGCTTCAGCCCTTTTTTCTGGTCTGCCAGCCGATCAAGGTTAGCTTTGACAGCGTCCGCATCAAACGGGGTACCGTCCTGAAAGGTGACGCCTTTGCGCAGCGTCAGCGTAAATTCGGTGGCACTGTCATTGGAGGTATAACCGGTCGCCAGCCAGGGCTGCAACTTCATCTGAGGATCAAACTGGAACAGCCGCTCAAAGATGCCGCTCTGCACCGAGTAGCTGACATTATCCGAGGTGTCGTGCGGATCCAGTCCCGTAATATCGGCATACATGGAGATGCGCAGATCCTGTGCCTGCGCAGTCATGACCAGCGTCGTCGTCAATGCGAGGGCTAGCGAAGTACGGCGAAACAGCGTTTTCATACATTCTCCTGGTCGTTGAGGATAATTACAATGCAATGCCGTCAGCGACCCAGTGCTGGGGCGCAACCTGGCGATAACGGGTTTTCGTGACCGTTTCGCCCACCTTACGTAACGGCGAAGGAATTTCGCTGTCATCGAAAAGACGGGGCTGACGGTTCTCGGGATCGGCGACCGGCACGGAGGCCAGCAGACGTTGGGTATAGGGGTGTTGCGGCTGATTAAATACCGACTGACGCGGTCCAAGCTCCACAATCTGGCCGAGGTACATCACCGCGACGCGATTCGCAATACGCTCCACCACCGCCATGTCGTGAGAGATGAAGATCCATGCCACGCCCGTCTGCTGCTGCAGGTCCATCATCAGATTCACCACCTGCGCCTGAATCGACACATCCAGAGCTGATACCGCTTCATCCGCAATAATCACTTTCGGTTTCAGCGCCATGGCGCGGGCAATGGCAATACGCTGACGCTGACCGCCAGAAAATTCGTGCGGATAACGACGCGCGTGCTCCGGCAGGAGACCGACGCTCTTGAGCAGCGCATCGATCTGTGGGGAAGCCTGTTCAAGCGAAGAGACCATGCCATGTAGCAGCAACGGCTCTGCAATGGTGAACCCTACTGTCAGGCGGGGATTCAGTGAGGCATAAGGATCCTGAAATACCATCTGGATTTCACGGCGCAGCGGCTGAAACTCTGCCTCTTTCAGGTCAGAGATCTCTTTTCCCTCAAAGTGAATGCTTTCAGCGTCACTGTTGATGAGGCGCATCAGTGCCCGTCCGGTGGTCGATTTGCCACAGCCGCTTTCACCCACGATAGCCAGGGTTTCACCCGGCCACAGCGTGAAATCAATCTGCTCCACCGCATGCACATGATGCGTCAGGCCCGATAAGATGCCGCTGCGAATCGGGTAATAGACTTTCAGCCCGCGCACATCCAGCAGCGGCGACTCATCATAGCGAGCAGTTTGCTGTTCGCTTTGCACAGCATCCCGCGCACCAGGCAGAGGAAAGCGGTGCGGCCATGCGTGTTCCCGCATATCACCGAGTCTGGGTACGGCCGCCAGTAACGCTTTGGTATAAGCGTGCTGCGGGGCGGCGAAAATCTCAGACACGGTTCCCTGCTCAACGACTTCGCCACGCAGCATGACCACCACGCGATCGGCGATTTCCGCGACCACGCCCATATCATGGGTAATAAACAGCACCGCCATCTGTTTCTCACGTTGCAGCTCTCGCAGAATATGGAGAATGCGCGCCTGGACGGTGACATCCAGCGCAGTGGTAGGCTCGTCGGCAATCAGGAGCTGCGGATCACAGGCCAGCGCCTGCGCAATCATCACACGCTGCCGCATGCCGCCTGACAGCGAGTGCGGATAGCTTTTCATCACGCGATCCACATCCGCGATACGTACCTGTCGCAGCAGTTCACGCGCACGCGAATGGGCCTGTTTTCTGTCGCACAGATGATGATCGCGTAATGCCTCGGTGAGTTGATCGTCAATGCGCAAGACCGGATTCAGCGAGGTCATTGGCTCCTGAAAGATCATCGCCATTTCACGGCCACGCAGTGTGCGGCGCTGTGCATCGTTAAGGGTTTCTAACGCGTGCAGGTTTCCGCTGCGATCGCGAAACTGGATGCTGCCGCGATCGACACGTCCATTGCTGGACAGCAGGCCCATCACCGCCAGCGATGTAACCGATTTACCGGAGCCGCTTTCACCCACCACGGCGACAATTTCACCCGGATTAATGGCAAAACTGATGCCTTTGAGTGCCTGATTCTCACCGCTGCGTCCATGGAATGAGACGCTGAGATCCTCAATCGCCAGCACGGGAGATGGCGAGGCCGCGCGGGTAACAGGAGAAGTACGTTGTGTGTCCGTCATCGTCGCCTCGCAGAGTTATAGCCAGATCCGGCCTTCGGAATAGCTCAGGAAAGGAGAACTGTCGGCGGCAAGCCAGATGGGGCCGTCCAGATCGACGAACTCTGCATTTACCGCGACGGGCAATGCAGCTTCCATCGCCAGAGACGAGCCCAGCATGCAACCGACCATGATGCGCATATTGAGCGTCCGGGCTTCTTCCACCATCGCCAGCGCTTCGGTCAAGCCACCGCACTTGTCCAGTTTGATGTTGATCATCTCGTAGCGGTCGCGTAATCCGGCAATATCCGCCCGCGTATGGCAACTCTCATCGGCACAGACCGGTATGGGATGTTTAAAACGTTGCAGGTCATGATCCTGCCCCGCGGGAAGGGGTTGCTCCACCATCGCGATGTTGAAGGTTTTCAGTGCCACCAGCAGGCTTTCCAGTTCCAGCCCCGACCAGGCTTCGTTGGCATCGATAATGAGCGTGGCGTGCGGTGCCGCCGCGCGGATCGCCGCCACCTTTTCCAGAATCTCACTGCGGTCGAGCTTAATTTTGAGCAGGATGGCTCCACGTGAGACGGCATCTGCCGCCGCGATAGCCATGTTCTTCTCCGAATCAAGGCTAAGGGTTTCTGCGGTAACGATTGAAGCTGGCTGAGAGCACGTGCTCTTTTGCCACAGCGTCTCATGAGCGCGTGCGGCATCAAGTCGCCATAGCGCACAGTCCAGCACGTTGCGCGCCGAACCGGCGGGTAAGTGGTTTTGCAGATCGTGACGGCTCAGGCCCGCCTCCACGTCAGTGCGTACGGCTTCGAGCAGGGCCTGAACGCTGTCGGGCGTCTCATCGTAGCGGGCCGTCGGGGTACATTCGCCCTGCCCGATGAATCCGTTTTGTTCCAGCGTGACCCGGATGACCGTCACGGCAGTACGGGTACCGCGTGCGATTGCAAAGGGTCGCGCCAGCGGCAGCTCCACCACCTCAATCTGCAACTGTCTCATTTCAGCCACGCTCCTGAAGCAGTGCAGCGATCTCATCAATACCAAAACGCACAGGATCCGTAGCCGGTAAGCCGAACTCAGCGCGGACTTCGGCGCAATAAGCGAGCGCCTCTTCTTCACTGTAATTTGAGGTGTTGATAGCAAAGCCCGCCAGTTGAACCGACTCACTGGTCACCTGCGCGGCACGCAGATTGGCTTCAACGCATTCCTTCAGGCTGACCATCGGCTGGTGGGGCAGATGACGCATATGGGGGCGTCCCATTTCATGGCACATCACCAGCCAGTGCGGTTGCGCACCGTGCATCAGCCCCATACTCACGCCCGCATAAGAGGGATGGAACAGTGAGCCCTGACCTTCGACGATATCCCAGTGGTCCGCGTCATTCTCCGGTGACAGCGCTTCTGCTGCACCGGCAATAAAATCCGCGATGACCGCATCCACAGCAATACCCTCCCCTGCGACCAGAATGCCGGTCTGCCCCGTGGCGCGAAAATCAGCCTTCATGCCGCGCGCATGCATCGCCGCTTCCAGCGCCAGTGAGGTATACATCTTGCCCACTGAGCAGTCCGTGCCTACGGTCAGGATGCGCTTACCTGTGCGCTTCTTGCCGCTGCCAACATTAAGCGCCGGACGCATATGACGCAGGTCAAACAGCTCAACACCCGAAGCCTGCGCAAGCGCGACCAGTTCCGGCTCATCCACCAGCCGATGGTGCAGACCACTGGCAACGTTCATGCCTGCCTGGATGGCACTTTTGATGGTTTCCAGCCAGTGCGCTGGCAGATAGCCGCCGGCATTGGCCGTGCCCAGCACCAGGGTTTTCGCACCGCGCGCTCTGGCACCGGGAATATCTAGTTCATCCAGACCCAGACTGACCGTGCAGCCCGGCAGTTTAATTTCGCCAACGCACTGTTCCGGCCGCCAGATATGAATACCGCGCGCCGTTTTTGCCGCGAGGGGATCGGTTACATCGCCAAGAAAAAGTAAATAGGGTTGTGGGATTAGCATGTTGTCTCTCGTTTCAGCCAAAAGATCAGGTTCTGAAACCACTATTTCATGCGTTCTGAAAGGTGACGAATGCTTGTTTAGCAGGAGGGTATAACGGCAGGTTATAGCCAGAGGTAATAGTGATGATGGGTGGGTTTTTCAGGGGGTTGGAACAAGGAATGAAGTAAATGGAGGGGTGGGTCATAGGAAAAAGATTGTGTTGAGAGAAAAACAGAAGAGAGTCGCGGAATGGGTATTCCGCGATAACCGCACTAAAGACCATTACGGGTTACTTCATGCGACGCTGCCGGGCGACACTGGCGAGGCGTTGTGTCCGGCAGTAAATGGCAAACAGGATGAAAGCCTGCCCATTCATTAACCAGCGAGCACCCACCAAAGCCGCGAGTGCCAGAAGTAGCCACAGACCCGAGTGGCTACCCGTAACAACGCTGTAGATCAGGAGTAAAACAGTCGATATCAGCAACATCGCCCAGAGGTAAGCCAGCCCCTCCACACCGGATGTATGGCCTCGCGCAAGCAGATAACTGGCAGTGAGAATCGCGCCAAGAACGACGATTGAGGGAACAAAAAAACTCAACGCGTGTATCTGTGGCGTAAGCGGAGGTAAAACGTGCAGAAACGTCAGCAAGTTAAATGCAAATGCGACCAGTAACAGCATCAGCACTAGTGCAACCGGGAAGCCGTTTTGCCGGGGAAGCGACTCAGAAGGCTGTTTAAAATACCGTTCAAGCTCTGTGGTGGAACGGGCAACAATGGAATCATCCTGCCGTGCGATGACCTGATCTATTTCGCGACCCTGTTGCAGCAGTTCAGTGAGATTACGCCCAATAAGCCATGATAAAAATTGCATTAAAATACCGCCAGTGACTGGATTGTTCCTACTACATAACGCCCGGTGCGCGGCACGTTACCCGGAGCAGCAATAATACCACTGACAGCACTGCCAGCCACAGCAGCTGCACTCGTGACGACCTGCGCGAGTTGCTTAACAAGTTCTTTTTGCACCGGCTCTACAGGGAAACGCTTTGGATAAAGTCCTGCACGGATGGCGGCTTTAAGCTCTTTATTACTAATACCAGGGTTTTGTGCCTTAATGATTAATTCGGTAAGGCGAGCCCGATCCTGCCTTGGATAGTTCCTGAGCCACTCCGTTGCTTTTAAAGAAGAGACTGATTTCATCGCTCGCCATGTTGCCAAGGCTTCTTTTAACGCTCCGCCCACGCTGGCTAGTGAAATAAGGTCAAGCGACGTTGAAGTGGCAACGTACCAATCCTGAGAGTCGAGCCACGCTACGTTTTGACCACCGTTTTCGACGAGATCATAAACCCGGTAAATACCATTGACACATTGCACACCTGTTGCGGCAGCGCCAGCATAACCAATAGCAACAAGCACGCCGCTACTGCCAGCCGTTATAGGCGTTGCTGAAGCGCCGATAACCGCCACGCCAGCAGTGATAATCATTGCACCACAGGAAAGCACGGTCGAGGCAATCTCCGTTCCCATTGAGGTTGCGCTTACTGCTTCACTAAGTGACTTGCCCGTATCAGACGCTGTGGCTTGCTGAGGCGTTTTGGTCACAATAAGATGTGTGACGATACCACTTTGGCCATTAGGATGACGCTGACCAGGTCGAACGAGAAAACGCTGTGCGCCATCTGCATAGATGATGCCAGCCTGATAAAACTCTCGAGTGCAATCCATTGCTGCACCCAGCGCTTTGAAATCAAAATCTGGTGCCCCATAACCGGTCATTCTCGCGATGTCATAACCCGGTAAGTTATTTTCGGGATTCATTCCTGGCAGGTTCATTTTATCTCCTTATAAGGTCAAAATGGTAAAAGAGAGTTTTTAGAAATTGAAAGTTGAAATGGAAAAAACATATTTAGGCTTTTTGTCAGCACAACCCGGTAATGCAGCATTACTTCTTTTACCAAAGTAACCAAACATTCCTAGAAGTGCTGTTCGATCTCTTTTTTGATAAAGGCAGCGTAAAGGGAAAGGCATAGCCCACATCAACATTCATAGCCTGATTGCCTTCTTAATTTAATTCGCCAGCTAAAAACCGTAATAAATCAATATAGATCCAAGAGAAAGAATGACTTTTGAAAAAATGAACAGCCTTGGTGCCTGCTTTAACAATTAATTCACTAAAAAATCTATCCTCCCTGGAGGAAAAATCATTCTTTTAGTTTATTTATTATAAATTATTTCACGACCTTAATATTTTTAACCTCTCTATCAGAGAACCTGGTCCAATCATTACGAACAGACTCGGCTAAACTTATTAAATAGTCAAAATCATCTTTGTGAAGAAGATCATTTTCATCTAATATAAATATTTTGCTAACATCAAAATGTGAGTTTGGATAAAAATTTGGAATAAGAACGCCTATAAACCATTCACTACCCGAGCGCAGTAAATTAAAGTCACCCTGGCGTGACTCAACAACTTTAGCTTCAATCATAAATCGCTCCTATTCTTAAGCCATAGACTTGATAGTCTATCCCTTTATCTAAATTTTTCATTCACAAAAAAAATCCCATACTGCAGATATGGGATTTTTTCATTAATCTTTTTCTTCAGGCGCCATATGAAACAGTTTATCTGCCATTGAAAGAATTCTGTCTTTTTGTACTATTTTATCAATCCATTCCTTAGGGATGCCTGATAAACCATACAATGCACCCGCTAGCTGACCTGCCGTCGCCGCTACACTATCAGCATCATCAGCAAGATTTGCCGCCAGCAAAATGGCATCTTTGAAATTGTCTGTATGCCAGACGGCCCATAATGCTGCTTCCAGGGTGTCGATAACGTAACCGGAGGAGCGGATTTGATCACGATGCTTTTCTTTATATTCACCGGCATTAATAAGCAGGACACGTAGTGATGTGGCCATGAGATGAGGCGCAAAACTTTCGCTCTTATTGTAACCGTTTAAAAGATAATGAAGTATTACATTAAAAAAACGACAACAATTAATTGACTCTGGAGCATAATGTGTAGCTTTACTCTGCAACGCGGCATCACGCCAACCATCAACAAAAGATTTTCTTCTAAAAATAGCAGTCGGAGCATGGCGAATTAATGCAGCATTACCAGCTGTTTCAGGAGAAGTATTCCCCATCCAGGAGGGCCCGTGCTGTTCAAATTGCTCAAGCGCAAAGCGCGTTGTGTTACCTATATCAAAGCAGACGCCATTTGAACTATTTGTCCCATTTTTATACCAGCTAAGCAGTTTTTTACGAAATAATGTGATGTCACATTTATTACTTTCAATATATGTTTCAGCGAGACACAGCGCCATTGAGGTGTCATCAGTCCACTCGCCGGGTTTGAGACCGAAAGGTCCCATTCCAACCATATCATCAACGTGAGCTTTATCTCTTGGCATAAATTCCAGAGTCGTGCCAACAGCATCTCCAACCGCCAAGCCCATTAAAGCGCCCTGACATTTATCTAATGCTCGCTCATTATTGATTTTTTGAGGGAGCGATTTCATCCATTCTGGTTTAACTCCATCATCAGGATGGCTTTTCAAGGGTTTAGGATCAAAAGACATTCTATTCATTAACTGCCGCGAAGGTTGAGGCGTTAAATGAGCATAACGTTTCGCATAGACAAAAATTTCAAACTCGTCAGCTCTTAGATCAATCATAAAACCTCCTTATAATGCAATTGCGTGTTCACACCATCATCAACCCTATTAATAACTTCAAATTTGGTGCCGGGTGGGTATAAAACCTCTGCCTCATTAGGATACTCTGACAAGAATGAAATGTCCCTACCCGATGTACCATCAACTTTGATTAGTACGTTGCCACCAAAAGGTTCACCCGAAGAGGTGCTCATAAATGCCCCATCTGAAACTAAGCGACCCGGTTGATTATTTGCAAGAACGTCTTCAGGAAGTGAGCTTATCCCGCGGAAGGTGGTTCCTTTATAAGCAGGGAGTTTAAGGAGGCCATCTCTGGCATGAGATGCAAAGGCCTCTAACTCAGGAGTTAAAGGAGTTTGACCTCTTAATGCTGGATTTAACGCAGTATAACCCTCATTCGTGGTATATCCATATATTGCACCTATCTGGTCATCGCTTAAAAGACCAGCTAATTCTGGTTCATGGAGCAATGCTCTTTCACGTCCTGCTGTAATCCATCCATCCGCCTGGGCCTTTCCAACAGCCTCAGACAAAGGCATTTTCGGAACAATAGGCTCAGCTACAACTTCAGGTACAATCTCAACGTTCTCGCCGGTTTTGACAGCACGCCAGGCATCAAACTTCATGCCCCCTTTGCCACCCAATGCCCCACCGACAAAACTGCCCACCAGCATAGACCATTTTTGTTCGTCAGAGCCTTCCCCGAACAGTCTGCCACCTACCCAATTGCCGGCGTAACCGCCGCCCATCGCGCCTGCTAACCCTAGCAGCGCAATAGCCGGAGAAGCCAGCACCGCGACGGCAGCAGTCCCTACCCCCATCATCAACCAGTTCACCCAGCCGGGGATTTCGGGATTGATGTCGTCAGTCTGAAGTTTACCTCCGCCAATAAACACATTTGCGGAACCACCAGATATCTCCGCACTGCAGGTCAAACGGTCTCCGATACGGGCGGCAGGAAAGTTATTAATAAAAACCTTATCGGAACCTTCAGCTACCCGTTGCGATGAGCCGCTGTGCTCATCGCAGTCGCCTTTGGATAAATGTGCCCGTATCGCTGCTCTGCTGTTAGTGAAAACATTCGGCGATCCGGATAACAGTTTGCCAGTGTTATGCCGCGGAGCCCAAGACATGCTTCCAAGTACTTCTCCCACCCCTCCAGCCGCACACGCACCGGCTGCTGCTGCTGAAACCACAACCAGAGCCGCTCCACCGGTAACGACAACGGCTGCTGCACCTAATATTGCACCGCCAATGAGACCGGCGATCATCCAGCCTTTGGAAGCCGTATGCGCTATTTCGTCCTGCTCTCTGGCAGCATTGAATTCAGCCATAATTTATACATCCTTATGTCTCTGAAGAAACGCAAGGATTTGTTGTTCGCTGGCGAGATCTGCGGGTCCTTTAAATGCTTTTGCCATACCAAGAAAATCTCTTAAAGATGAGCTTTTCCTATGCGGTGATGTCCATAATGCATAGCGTAACGGCTCTTCATTATTTAAGGCGGCGATATGTAATGGGCTTCCCGCTGAGTCAAAGAACAAATAGCTACCATTCAATGCTCTTTTTAAATCAACATTCTGATAAAGTAATGTCACCGTTTCATGTGCCGTGAGCACTTTAGTATCGTTATCCAAAGAAAAGAAAATTCCCGATGCATCAGCTGCTATCGGCACAGGCTCATGATCAGAATCGAAAGAATTAAATTTAACACTGTTAATAATCTCATGATATTGCTTAGTATAATAATCATTAAAACGCCCTGGGCATGTTCCAATATAGCAAACAATCTTTTTACCCCCCGCCTCATCATCTAGTAAAACAATGGATTGTTTTTGCCAGATCTCAATACCGTCATTTTCAAAATGATAAAAAAGCTCAACTGCGGGTAGATTATCTATCTCGATCAGTTGTGATGTTACATTTACGAAAGCGGGAACAGTGACACTCATCTCATCAATAATTCTCGCAGCCACTTTTTGCACAGTATCGTCATTTACAGCAGATGCGCGAGACACCACAAAGGTAAATTCGCTCGCATTATTTTCGCTGAGCGTAAACAGATTCATTGTCCGGTCTTTAAACATATCGGGCAATTCAATTGACGCTTCCTGGAGAGTATAGGTGGCCATTTTTATCCTTTATTATCTTTTGTTGATGATGAGAAGTAGCTTTCAATTTCAGTTTTTATTTTATCTTTATGTCCGCTACCCGGTGCAATTGTTGCAGCACTTCCTCCTTCAGGATTTAAATGTAACTCCCCACCCTTAGTATTAATCTCACCATTATTATCGACGGTAAGATTAAAATTTTTGCCAATGAAATTAATTGCGCCGTCTTTAGTTAACTCTATTGCGCTTAGGCCACACTCAATCCGTAAAGTATCTCCGGCTGCAATTGTGTAAGAAGCAAAAGCCTGTTCAGTACGGTTGCCGGTTGTCAGCGTCTTGCTGTTTCCCTGAGTCCCGAGAGTATGATCGCCCTCTACCCGAGTCTCGTTATTGGCACCTACCGAAACTGTCCGATTGTTCAGAACACTGTGTGACTCATCATTTTTAACATGTGTATCCATGTTCTTCTGCGCCTGAATCCACAGGTGTTCCTCACCCGCCTTATCCTCAAACCTCAGCGCGTTCGCGGTGTCCGCCGTGCCATCCTTCGACCGGCTCAAAAAACCCATCTGCGTCGCTGCCGCGGGCAGCGCCCACGGCGGCATACTCGCCTCGTTGTAGACGCGGCCGATGATCAGCGGACGGTCCGGGTCGCCGTTAATAAAGTCCACCACCACTTCATCGTTAACACGCGGGATCTGCACCCCGCCGAACCCCTGACCGGCCCAGGCGCTGGAGACGCGCACCCAGCAGGAGCTGGTGTCGTCGCCCTTCGCCAGCCGGTCCCAGTGAAACTTCACCTTTACCCGGCCGTAGCGGTCGGTCCAGATCGATTCGCCTTTGGGTCCCACCACCTTCGCCGTCTGCGGGCCGTGCGTTTTCGGCCACGGCGTTTCCGGCGGCGTGCGGTAGGTCACCGACGACGGCAGCACCGTGAAGTGGATGTTGTGACGGCTGTCGCCGGTGTCGCCGCTGGCGTAGGCGTTCTCGGCAAAGTCATAGGTCGCCGAGGTCACCAGGTACTCGCCGTTGTCGCTGAAGTGCGGCGCGTTGATGATCGAGAAGGTAAAGCCCGGCGCGATGCCGGTGGCCGTGCCCGACCCGCTGACGCTGTGGTGCTCGGCCTGCCACACCTCCTGACGGATGCGCGCGTAGGACTCGCCGTGGCTGTGGTCCACAAAGTGCCCCGGCCAGTCGTAAACGTCCACCGAGCCCGGCACCGGCGACGCCGGGTTCTGGCGGGCCTGCAGCATCCACGCGTTCGGCTTGCGGAAGTCGTAGTCGTCGGTGCTGTAGATGCCCGGCGTCACGCTCTCCGCCAGCGACCACTGGCTGATGCCCTCTTCCGTGACGACACCACCCGACGGGGTGACGTGATAGGCAATGGTCTCATAGCCCGGAAACGCCTGATGCTGATCCGGCGCGTCGCACAGCACCAGCGTATGTTTGTCCGCCTCGTGGCGGAAGAAGTAGTAAATCCCCTCCAGCTCCATCAGGCGGCTGATAAAGTCCAGGCTGCTCTCCTGATACTGCACGCAGTACTCCCACACCCGGTAGTTACCCGCCAGGCGTGTCTCGACGTTGACCGCGTACTCCTTCAGCAGCGTCTGCACAATCTGCGGCACCGTCTGGCTCTGGAAGATGCGCAGGTTGCGGTCGCGCTTCATCGGCCACAGGTCCGGCTCGACCGTCAGCTCATAGACCGCGTAGCGGGTGCCGCTCAGCTCCTGGCTGCGCACCGCCACCCGGGTGATTTTGCCGTTGAGGTAGCGCGGACTGAGCGCGCTCATCAGGCCATCGGTCGGCAGCGTAAAGGTCACCGGCTTGCCCAGCAGGGCGTGACGGTCGATGCGCGCGTCGGTGGCCAGCAGCTCGGCGGTGAGCACAAACGGACGGGACAGCGTCTCGGTGCCCGTGAGCGTATGGAACAGCAGGCCGTCCGCCGGCAGCTGTGCAGTAATGCGTGAGAACATAAGTAATCCCTGACTATTAACTGTGTGGATCGAGCAACCAGACGCCTTCTTCGCTGATGGTCAGCGTCTGCTGGCGGGTGCCACTCTGGCCGCTGATGGCAAAGGTGTAGTTACCCGGTGCCAGCTGCAGCGTGGCGAAGCCATTCACCGCCGGGACCAGCGCCTGCGGCTGACCGTTCACCTGAACGCGTTCACCCTGCTGCAGACGGATATAGACCTGAGCGACCGGCGCGGGTGGCGGTGCCGGTTGAGGATCGGGTTCACGTGCGGCGGTCTGCGCAGGCTCAGCAGTCTGAGCCGGCGCGCTGGCAACGGTATCCGGCGGGGCCTCAGCCTGCGTCGGTGGCGCAGCCACCGGCTGATTAACCGGCGCGACGCTGGCGGCAGGTGCGCTGTTTTGCGCGTTCTCAGCCTGCGCCGTCTGGTCATCACCACGCGACATCAGCAGACCGGCACACAGGCCGACCAGCACGCCCGCGGCCACCAGGCCCGGTAGCGCAAAGCGGTGTCCCAGCAGCGTTTTCAACGGCGAGGCGGGCGGGATGATCGCCTCCTCTTCAATCGGCACCAGCATGGTGCCCGGCCCGCTCATTTTTGCGCTGAGCAGCGGTTCAGGCTCGCGTTCCGGCAGCGCCATCAGCACCGCAAAATCATCAATGCTCTGCGGACGATCTTCCGGTTTCAGCGCCAGCGCGCGATCGACAGCGCTAAGCAGCGCGGTGGAGTAGCCCGCCAGACGACGCTGCACCAGCGGCTGGTAGTTATCTTCGATGCTGCGCACTACGCTCACCGGCGGTGGCGCACCGGTAATCAGCGTATGCAGCACCGCGCCCAGCGCGTAGATATCAGTCCATGCGCCCTGCTCGCTCTCATCGTTATCGCTGTACTGCTCAATCGGCGCATAGCCGGGACGCAGCATGGTCTCGCTCTCATCCGACAGGTTGCCGATGGTTTTACGGGCCGACCCGAAGTCCAGCAGGATCGGCTCGCCGCTACTCTGGATCTGGATGTTATCCAGCGAGATATCGCGATGCAGATAGCCCGCTTCATGGATGGTTTTAATCGCCCCCAGCAGCGGCGGCAGCATGCGACGGATCCACGCCTCATTCACCGACTGCGGATGACGTTCGCGGAAGTTCGAGAGCGTGGTGCCGCTGTAGAACACCGTGCCCATATACGCGGTGTCGTTCTGCACCCAGAAACGCAGCACGTGCAGCAGGTTCGGATGGTTAAAGCGCGCCAGCAGCCGCGCCTCCTGGATAAAGCTGTTCAGTCCGGCGTGAAAGGTTTTGCTGAAGCGCTCACTGCGCAGCACCAGATTGAGGTCATCGCTGCGCACCGCCAGCGAAGCGGGCATAAACTCTTTGATGGCGATATCGCGCTCAAGCTGGTGATCCCAGGCGCGATAGACGATGCCAAAGCCGCCACCGCCGATGACCTCTTTGATTTCAAACTCATTGAAGCGGTAACCCAGCGGCAGGGCGTTGGGGACATTCAGGGGTTGATCATGTTCCGACATATTCGAAAACTCTCTGATGACTGGGCTTTAAACAGCGAACTGGCAGACAAATTCGCCCTGCTCACAACGCACCTCAACGCGGCGATAGCGTTCATCGCGGGCATGGGCGCTCAGCAGTATCTGGCTCATCTGCGGCAACAGCGTGTTGGTAAGGATGGCATCGACCATGCGACCGCCCGACTCGACTTCGGTGCAACGCTGGACGATCTGGCTCACTACCGACTCTTCGATCTGCGCCTCAATGCCGTGGTTGTCGGCCAGACGACGCACAATGCGCGCCAGCTGCAGTCGCACAATCTCCGCCAGCATTTCATCGCTGAGCGGGTAATACGGCACCACCAGCAGACGGCCCAGCAGCGCAGGCGGGAACACCTCCAGCAGCGGCTTACGCAGCGCGGTGCTCAGGGCATCGGGATCAGGCATCAGCTCAGGATCGGCGCACATCGCGCTGATTAACTGCGTACCGACGTTTGAGGTCAGAATGATGATGGTGTTGCGGAAATCGATGTGGCGGCCTTCGCCATCCTCCATCCAGCCTTTGTCAAACACCTGGAAGAACAGCTCATGCACATCCGGATGGGCTTTCTCAATCTCATCCAGCAGCACCACGCTATAGGGACGACGGCGAACGGCTTCGGTCAGCACGCCACCTTCGCCGTAGCCGACGTAGCCCGGCGGTGCGCCTTTCAGCGTCGAGACGGTGTGCGCCTCCTGAAACTCGCTCATGTTGATGGTGATGATGTTCTGCTCGCCGCCATACAGTGACTCGGCCAGCGCCAGCGCGGTCTCAGTTTTGCCGACGCCGGAAGGCCCGCACAGCATAAAGACGCCCGCCGGTTTGTTGGGGTTATCGAGACGAGCGCGCGTGGTGCGAACCCGTTTCGCGATCAGCTCCAGGCCGTGACGCTGGCCGATAACGCGCTGGTTCAGAGTGTCAGCCAGGTTCAGCACGGCGTCGATCTCATTCTTCACCATCCGGCCCAGCGGAATACCGGTCCAGTCAGAGACCACGGCGGCGACCACGCCCGCATCGACGGCGGCAAAGAGCAGCGGCGTGTCGCCCTGCAGCGCAGTGAGTTGCTGCTGCGTTGCATCACGCTGTTCACGCAGCGCCGCATCCTCTTCGGTCACACAGCGGGCGCGCAGCGCAATCAGCGTCTCGACCAGTTCGCGCTCCTGCAGCCAGCGCTGTTGCAGCGCATCGCGTTCGGCTTCCAGCCCCGTTCGCTCTGCGGTAATCGCCTGCTGTCGGGTCACATCGCCCAGACCCACCCGGATTTCGCGGTCAATGATCTCCGCTTCAATCTCCAGCGCCGCCAGACGGTGCAGGCAATCTTCCAGCGCCGCAGGCTGCGCGCCCTGGCTGACCGCCACGCGGGCGCAGGCGGTATCCAGCAGCGCCACGGCTTTGTCCGGCAACTGGCGCGCCGGAATATAGCGATGCGACAGTTTCACCGCCGCACTGACCGCATCATCCAGCAGCAGCACGCGATGGTGTTTCTCCAGCGCGCTGACGGTGCTGCGCAGCATCAGAATCGCTTTGGCTTCATCCGGCTCCTGCACCTGCACGGTCTGGAAGCGACGGGTCAGCGCCGGATCTTTCTCGATGTACTTTTTGTATTCGGCCCAGGTGGTCGCGCCGATGGTGCGCAGCTGGCCGCGCGCCAGCGCCGGTTTCAGCAGGTTGGCGGCATCGCCTGTGCCCTGCTGACCACCTGCGCCGACCAGGGTGTGGATCTCATCCACAAACAGCACAATCGGCGTCGGGCTGGACTGCACCTCATTGATCAGCGCCTGCAGTCGCGCTTCAAACTCCCCTTTCATCCCGGCACCCGCCTGCAGCAGGCCGATATCCAGCAGCCAGAGCTGCACATCGCGCAGCGGCGCAGGGACATCGCCCGCCGCGATACGAAGCGCAAGGCCCTCGACCACCGCGGTTTTGCCGACGCCCGCTTCACCGGTCAGCAGCGGGTTGTTCTGGCGACGACGCATCAGGATATCGACCATCTGGCGGATCTCATCGTCACGCCCGGTCACTGGATCGATGCGGCCTTCACGCGCGCGCGCAGTGAGGTCCTGCCCGTACTGCTCCAGCGTGCTGCTACCGGCCGCAGGGGGTGCGCCAGCGGCATCCGCCGGTGCGCTCATCGCCTGCTGGGCTTCTTTGCTGTTGCTAAGCAGCGTGTCGAACTCCGCCAGCAGCGCATCGGCGTTGACGCGGCTGAACTGGCCGGAGATGCCCTTCAGCACGCTGGCCAGGTTGAAGGTTTTCAGCATGCCGATCAGCAGATGGCCGCCGCGAATGCGGGTCGCACCATATTTGAGCGAGGCGTAAACCCACGCCCGCTCGACGGCGCTGTCGATATGCTCAGAGAGGTCGGAGACCGCACTGGCACCGCGCGGCAGGCGATCCAGCGCGGCAACGATGTCCTGAGTCAGGGCCTTTTCATCCAGTGAAAAATGTGTGATGACCTGCTGTAAGTCGCCATCCTGCTGCTGCATCAGCTGATGCAGCCAGTGCACCAGCTCGACATAGGGATTGCCGCGCAGTTTGCAAAAGGCGGTGGCGCTTTCCAGCGAGGTAAATAACAGCGTATCCAGTTTGCCGAATAGCACGGCACGGCTGATTTCTGACATAGGGGGCTCTCTTCAATGAAAGACGCAGGCTGTGTAACAGGGAAAGCGGCTGGGCTAGCGCGAAGCCGCCTCAACCTCAAACATAAAATCTTCTCGATCCTGCGGCTGCGGCATCTGCCCCAGCCAGCTGGTGTAACCAAGTCGGGCAGTGCCGCCCAGTGCCACGCCCTGCACCTCGTCAGCGGCCAGGATCAGGCTGAGATCCCACTGCATTTCGATGCCGAGGTAGTGACGCACCCAGTCGCGCACTTCCTGCGCGCCGGGGGCATCCGGCAGAAAACGGGCATACTGCGCGGCGCTGAGCGGGCCCAGGTGCAGGCGAAAACGGTGCTGCACGTCGCGCACCGCCACGCCGAGAAATGCAGAAGCGCCCAGCCGGGGCATGTGACGTCCCGCGCCCAGCCGGGCCTGATCGCGACTGTCCAGCGTCAGCCAGTGCGGCAGGTTCTGCGTCAGCCGGACCGGCACGCCAAAGTAGTGGCGCAGAATGCGCACCAGCCCTTCGGCATCGTGGCCGTGGCGGCTGAGGTGACCCACCAGCATCAGTCGGGCATGAAGGCTGAGCGAGCTGGCCTGCTGCTGGGCCGGTAAACCGATGCCCGCCAGGCAGGCGAGATAGTTCAGGAAGCGACTGTCGTCGGGGCGATCCAGCGATACGGTCGGCTGCGCATCGGCCCAGGCACGATAAAAAAGCAGCGTAGCGCGATGGTGAAACAGGTCAGCAAACGCCGACAGGCTGTGATCCTGATGATGCACAATCCGTTCATGCACATATTCAGTCAGATGGGTCGGCAGCGGCCCGTTGGGACCAAACAGGCCAAAGCTGTAGATCGACAGCTCATGGCGTCCGGACTCTTCACGTGCCGTGGCGCTGGCGACGGTGGCGGGCGCAAACGCCAGTGACGGCGTCTGACCGATGCGCACCGATTCGAACTTCGGCAGCGGCGCACGGCCCAGCGGATAGCGCTGACCGCCCTGCGCATCCAGCCGCCGCAGCAGCTGGAACAAATCGTAGCGCCACGGCGCGGCCATCACTTTCTGCCAGAAATCATCCGGCAGTCGGGTCAGGCGCGGCAGCGTAATGACTTTTTCGCCACTCATATCAGCGCTTTCCGGCCCATGCGCGGCGGCCAGTAGCCCACTTCGCCGCGCTGCTGGCTGTTGAGGGTGAACTCCGTGAAGCTATTCAGTGCCACGAGGCGGCCACAGACCCGCTCCAGTACGCTGCCAAACAGCCACGGGCTGGCGCCCGAAAACGCCTGCTCATCCACTTCCAGCGTGATGCTGACACCGCGCGCAAACACCACCGGACCCGGCTCCGGCACGCGGCGGTTGACCGCGCTGAGCGTACAATGGCGGATGCCGTCAATCTGGCGGGCAACCGGCGCTTCCGCCAGGTTAGCGTAGAGGCTCAGCAGCTGGCGCAGCGCCGCCGCGCCCTCGCCATCGCTGCTGTCCATCAGGCTGAGGTAGTTCATCTGCAGATGGCTGATCAGCCGCCACGCCGAAAGGCCCTCGGCCAGTGCCGGACGTGGCGGCGTCGGCCCTTTGCACAGTTTCAGTTCCGACACCGGAATGGAGTCCGGCATCACGAAGTTGCCCTGATCCTGCTGCAGCATCAGCGGCAGATCGCGGCTGGTACACATCACCTCGGCGGAGAGATAGCGCACGTCATCGCGCCACGGCGCGTGATGTTCATCCACCAGCGACAGAAAGACTTCTGAACCGATGTAACCGGTGCGCGTGCCGTAGCGCTGCGCCTGCTCAGACAGGGTGCGCTGTTCGCGGCGCAGCGAGAAGTAAGCGCCGTAGTCACCCTGGTCACCGCTGAAGGTGCTCCAGAACGGACGGAAAACCTGCTCTTCCCGCTGGCCTTCTACGGTGGCGAACAGCCGCTGCACCGAATGCACTTCGTAATCCAGTGGCCGGATGTTATCCACCACCAGATGATATTCATGCTGGCTGTCGCTGACCTTCAGGCGCTCGGCGGTTTTCGGGAACAGATTGATAACCGGCGTGCAGTGCAGCGCCAGATGGCTGTGATCGACCACGCTTTCCAGCGCGCTGTCCGCTTTGTCGAGCAGGATGATGATGTCGAATGCCGTGGCGTTGTCGCAGCGGCGCAGGAACGGGCCGAGCTGACTCAGGCTGATAAACTGGAAACGTGCCGGAAAGGCGAAATATTCCTGCAACAGACGATAACCGTCGAAGTTGCGCAGATCGTCTGGCAGCAGCGCCTGCTCCGGCGCAAAGCCCTCCTGCTGCAGGGCCTCATCCGTCAGCACCTGACGCTGCGGCCGCTTCTCAACCGACTGCAGCACGATGCCCACCCGGTGCTGCATCAGCAGCTCCAGCAGTTTCAGCGCCTGGATATCCGGGCCGCTGAGAAACAGCATCAGGTCATCCACACTGAGCTGACTGAGCGAGGAGATCCCTTCACACGTGATGCGGATACGCAGCGCACTGACCGCCCCCAGACCACCCAATTTAAGTTCGCCGGAGGGCAGATCGCCGGGCACGCCGCCGAGAGTGACTTCGCTGATGCGCAGCGGATGCAGTATCACATCGTGCGCGGTAGTGTAGCTGCAGGTCACCCCGGTTTTTTTCAGGTTCTGGCTCTCCATCATGGTGCCGCGCGGCACGCGAAAGCCCTGGGTGATGTCACCCTTGCGGCTGTCCGGCGTCAGCTGAGCGATCGCCATTGACGGGGTTGGTGAGAGATAGGATGGCGCAATCATCTCCAGCAGACGCTGCGAGAAGCGCGGAAACTCCGCATCCATCTTCAGCTGCACGCGCGACGTCAGGAAGGCGAATCCTTCCATCAGTCGCTCGACGTAGGGATCTGCCACGTCGATGCCATGCATGCCGAGACGTCCCGCCACTTTAGGGTAACGCGTCGCGAACTCCGCCCCCATCTCGCGCAGGTAAGCCAGTTCACGGTTGTAATAGTCGAGCAGATTGCTGTCCATGATTACCCTGCATCCTGAAGTTCGAAATGGCCGCTCTCCAGATCAACCTGAGTGCGGAACAGAAACGCCAGCGGATAAGGCACGCACCAGAGCCGCCCTTTGATCTCAATCGACAGCACGTTGTGCAGACTAAGCGAGCCGAGATCGCTGACGCAGCGCACCTGGAGTCCCTGCGGCAGAATGCGCGGCTCGAAGTGCAGAATGGCGTTGGTCATTTTGCGCTGCATATCCTGCCATTCGATATCGGAGATGTTCTGCCCGGCCAGCGGCGCAACGCCGAAGTTCCAGACCGAGCGCTGCACCTGACCGAAGCCGCTGAGGTCCTGCTGCGCTTCGTTATTAATGGTGTTGAACAGCCACTGCAGATCGCGCAGGACGTGGCGGCGCAGCGTGCTGTGGCTGATCAGCATGCTGTTTTCCGCCTCCTGCTGCCTGTCCGGCGCGTTGTCGGTCAGGCGATCCAGCAATGAGGATTGCAGCTTGTCGCGGGCGGTTAGGGCATCGCGCTTTTTGCGCGCGCGAAAGCCGCCATGCAGCTGGGCATAGCCATCATTGTGTGCGCCGGAATCATGACTCATCGGCAGACTCTGTATTATCAAACGCGACCTGCTGCAGGCTCAGCAGCGAGAACTCTGCGCTGTCGCTGAGCCACATTTTTTGTCCCTGGCCGATAAACTGGTTCGGGTCGTCGCTCAGCGGCTGCCATTCGGTAACGCTGGCACGCAGAAAACGCTCATCCGCACCCGCCAGCAGCGGATAGCGCGCCGGGATCTGACACACCTGCTCGCTGCCATCCACCAGCTGCACCCGCGTATGACGCCACACCAGATCGGTGACGCTGGCGGGTGCCTGGAACTGCATCTCACGAATGGCGGCGAACGGGATCCAGTAATAACGGCCCTGATTGATCACTTCACACACCGGCCCAAAACGGCTGTCACCATCCATCAGCCAGCTGAAGGCTGTCGGCTGATCCTGCTGAGTCGCGGTGCCGGGATTGGCGGCCGCACGCTCCAGCGCGTCAGCACGCAGTGCGCTGCCGCGCGCGACATCGCCCGCGGTTTCGGCCTGCAACGCGGCCAGCAGCGTATCGCACCAGTGCCACGCGCTGCCCGGCAGCACCGGCTGTGCCACGCCACGCAGCACGGCGTCACGCTGCAGCTCACCAGCAATCGCCTGCTGCAACAGATTGACGGTAGGTTGCGCCTGCGGGCTTAACGCCAGCCAGGATTGCAGCTGCGTCTGCGCACGCGACCAGTTGCCCGCCAGACAGAGCAGCTGCACAAAGGCGGCGCGTAGATCGGCGTTCGCCGGATTGGCCTGAATCTGGCGGGTAACGTCAGCCAGCGTCTCGCTGAGCGTGGCGTTCGCAAGATGATGTTGTAAGGATTCCATGCAAACTCCTTTTGCGTCAGTTAAGGGTGCGATAAACCGCAGCGGCGGGATCTTTCAGTTCAGGGTGCAGTTTTTCCACCAGCTGCACGCTCAGCGTGGTATTGCCGCTGACCCACGGTGACCAGACTTTACGGACTTCCTGCAGACGTGCCTGCAAAGCACTCTCATCAGCGGCTTCACTGGCGGGCATCAGCACCACCACCTGACGGGTCGCCTGCCAGCCGTTAAAGCGGTTGCTGAACGGCAGAACCAGCCAGCTGTCCGGGGATTTCTCGTTACTCAGCACCATGCGCTCGCTATTAACCGTGGTGATGTGCAGTTCGGCGGTGGGCGACTGACTGTTCAGCCCCATCACCGGGAAGCCCTGCAGGAAGGTCACGCCGACGGTTGCCGGTGCGCCGTTGCCCTGCTGCGTCAGACGACTGTGTCCGCTGAGCCAGCCATCGGAACCGCAGACCAGCCCCTGCTTAGCCGGCACAAACATTGCGCTGCCCTGCGCCGGATGCTGCCACCAGGTGCGGAAATGGCAGCCGTCGAGCAGGCTGAACTGCAGCCATGGCGAGGTATCCGCCTGGGCGGCATTGACCAATGGGTCCGCAGGCACGGCAGCCGTGGCTGGCTGTTGCTGTGCTGGCGGCGCGGGCGGCGTCACCACGGTCTTCCACTGCTGCGCCCGGGCGGCACTGCCGGTAGCGATTTCACTGCCCGCTGTATCGGTCAGCTGCCAGTGCAGCTGCTGCAGCGGTTTACACTGCGACGCCATCAGGCCAGCCACCCGTGGCAGAAACTCTTTCAGCACCGACGCGTTTTTCTCACCCAGCGTGACGATGCGCAGGTTAATGGTGCTGTTACACCAGCTCGACAGCTGATTATTTTTGACGTCATCAATCCAGACATCCAGTTTCTGTGCCGGGGACTGAACGATGCGATAGTTTTCAGCATAAGCGTGCGTGCTGAGCAGCAGCGCAGCCAGACCCAGTAATCCATATTTCATGTTGGCGTTCTCAATCTCGCAGAGGGAAGAACTGCGCCGCTTCAGAGAGCGAGTGCAGCAAAGTGGTGTCCTGGGGCGATCCAATCCAGACGGCCAGTGCGCTGAAATTATCCTGCTGCCCCTGATCTGACTGATCGTTTTTGATGATTTGCTGCATCAGCGTCAGCCACTCTTCCGGCGTATTCACCATGTGCAGTGACTGCTGCATCTGCTCCAGCGTCACGCCGTGCCAGAAACCATCGGTGCAGAGCAGAAAGGCATCGCCATCCTCAATCCCGACCACGTCGCTGTAGCTGGCGTCGCGCTGCTCATCACCCATTCCCAGTGCAAAATAGAGCAGATTGCTGTTGATGCCTTCGGTACGATGTCCGGCATCTTTCATCTGCTGTACCAGGCTGTGGTCAGTGGTGACCAGATAGAGATAGCCGCGGCGGAACAGATAAAGGCGACTGTCACCGGCATGGGCCCAGCAGGCAAGATGGTAGTCGCGGTCGATGAACAGGCTGACCAGCGTGGTGCCCATCCGGCTGTGCTCGCTGCTGGCTTTCTGCTGCTGCCGGATAGCGTGATTCGCGTGATTGACGTAGTTGCGAATCGACTGCGCATTGAGATGCGCATCCCCATCAAACGCTTCCAGCAGGCTGCTGCGGGCGATGGCGGCCGCCCTGTCGCCGCCGGGAAACCCGGCCACACCGTCGCACACCACAAAGCAGGCGGAGCGCTTACCGATGACATCACCGATCTGATCCTGATTACTGGCGCGATCGCCCTGGTTCGACGTCGAGGCAATAGTGATATTCATGCGTCATCCGTGTGGGTTTGTGAGTCTTTGTACTGATTAACTTCCAGGTCATAGGCGTGCAGAAACGCTTCGCCAAACAGGGTGTGGAAATCGTCTTCGATCTCGCCCGCTGTCTCGCCGTAGCGCTCAACAAAATGCTCCCACAGCGCCGCTTTACGGCTACCCGGCAGGCCGATACGGGAAACCGACCCCGCCTGACGCGCCTCATCTTCCAGCTGCTCGGGATTAAAGGATTGCAGCATCGAGGCGATGATGGCGCGGATACCGGCGATCATGCCCAGCTGGTGCGCCTGCAAATCAATCAGCGCATCCCGCACCGCCTGACGCGGTGGCATAAAGCCCGGCATCCGGCTGCCGAACATCTGCATTAATACGGTTTTGCCCGATGGCAGCAGCTTGAACGGGTTGTTGGCGTCGTCGAGGATCACCGTCATGTCGGCTTTGACGCCACGCTTGAGGATCGAGCGCGACGAGAGCAGCGCGACCGTACCCTGCGAGAACATACTGAGCATCTGACCAAACTGCAGCATCTGCTCACGGTCAAACTGCGGCGTCGGCTGCAGATCGCGCAGGCCCATCCCTTCCAGCAGCGCGTCCAGCAGTTCGCCTTTCAGGGCGTCGCCGCTGCTCTGGCTGGAGGTGGAGGGCTGCACGGCGGCGGCATGCTGGTGACCCGAGGCAACCGGATCAATGCGCAGCCGCCCTTTTGGCGTCGGAGAAGGAGTACGCTGCACCGCCTGCGGTGTCGGCAGCGTAATGCCGCCGTAGTCGTTTTGCGGATTCACCGCTTCCGGCTGGCCGGACTCCGCCTCATCAGTCAGTGGTGCCTGGCGCGGGGTTTCGCTGTGGGGCTGGCTGTGAGCATCAGGGTTAATGGTCTGAGATTCACCGAAGCTGAACAGCGGAGAGTGATTCATTTCGTTCAGGCTGACGGAGGCCTGCTCAGGTGAGCGTGCGGCAACCGGCTCAGGCCTTGCCTCTTGCTGAGGCGGCACATGCAGCGTCGCCGGTTTCGCTGGCTCCGGCTGCGCCAGCGGCACCGCGTTCCCCATCATCAGTCCTAATGGATCATCATGGTTGCGCACGTCCGCACTGCTCTCGCCGTCGAACAGGCTCAGTGGATCCAGTTCAGCGGCAGGCGTTTCAGCCTGCGGTGGCGTAGTGTTCTGCTGAGCCGCCAGCGTGCTCGGCGTGCGGTCGTCAAAAATGCTCTGCTGCGCGAACAGCGCATCGCCGTCGTCAAACAGGCTGCTGTTTTTGGGCTGCTGACCATAATCCAGCGGCGCATCGTTGATCAGCTGTGCCAGCGGATCTTCCGGATTGCGGTCTGGCATGGCGGGCGCGGTCAGCGGATGGGCATCCGGCATCTCCGGCACCGCTTTGCGTTTAGAGAGATCGTCAGAAATCGAAAACTCTTTCGCCAGGCTGTCCCAGATTTCGCTGGGGATGGCGGCGGTGGTGCTCGCTTTTTCCGCTGCCGGTTCGCGAGCAGGCGCTGTGGGCTGGACCGGCTCCGGACGCGAAACCGCCCTTTCAGCCTGCGGCAGCTGCGCACTGTTGAGATCGCTGACCAGCAGCTGATAATCATCAATGCCCAGTATGTCCCCATCCTGCAGCTCAACCTGACGACCGCGTTCCAGCGGAATATCGTTGAGCAGCACGCGCGTCACATTGCCACGGTTAGTCAGGCGACATTCACCGTTCGCGGTGATGTGCACAATGGCCTGCAGCCGGGAGAGCGTTCGGTCGTCATCCGGCAGCACCAGATTGTTATCCACGCCGCGACCAATGGTGCCGCCGGGCGGGAAGAAATCACAATGAGTCTGAGGCGGCTGTTGGCCGGGTTTAGTCGTTATTATCGTAAAGCGCATAACGGATTCCTGCGGTTAGCGGTTCGGCATCTATACCGCACACCTCTCGGGGAAAGGCGCGGGGTATAGGGAGCGGTGAGTTTTTAATAGTGGGGTTGGGTTTTTATATTATCGCTGGGCTGACTTACCTATTTAAACAGAGCGGTTAGGCAGCTTTTTTAAATAAGATTATTGCGAAAAAAATTAATCCCAATGAACGATGGGATAAGAATAAAAATAGACTCGAATTTAGCTTCCATACAAATCAACAGTGCGTAATCCGCAGGAATATAATTAACAAAATATTACTTACCTGAATTTAATAAACGCGATTACAGCGTAATGCAGAGAGTTATTTTATAATTAATGTCGTGCCCATTCTGTAAAGACTGAGCACGACAACGTAATCAGTAAGGCAGTTGCTTCAGAATAGCAGTACGCTCTTTGTCGATGCGGATAACACAGAGGCTGGTGGCAACCGCATTCGCATTGCTGCCTTCTTCAGCGGCAAAGGCTTCCAGTTTGCACTGACCGTCACGATACCTGAGCCAGCTGCGCTGCGTATCCACCAGCGTGGCGACATAGTCATCAGCCAGTTTTTTCTGCGTGCCGTACATCTGTACAATGCGTTTTTTAGCTGTCTGGTACGCTTTGTTCAGGTCATCTTCCGCCAGCTTCTTCTGCTGAACAGTACACTGAAACAATGCACCGTCTGATGGCTGTTTTGCACAGGTATCTTCAGCAAATGCTGAAGCGCTTATGCAAAGAGAGACAGCGATCAAAGCCACTTCATGTAGTCTTTTCATACTTTTTTCAGCCGTTTTAATACAAACCAAATTTTTATCAACCCCGACTTTATCGGGGCTGATAAATAATTTTAAGAAATCATATAACGCTTAATTTTTTCACGGCATGCAAATTTCAACACTGTCAACAGTACTTTCACTATCAATGATAAGGTAGTAACTTAAGTTTTTTAATTCTTTGCTCATTAAGTTCTGAAGTGCACATATTGACGTTAGCGTTACTTAAATCACTTCCCTTATCTGCAGCATAAGATGCCAGCTTACAGTCATTCTCTCGATATTTCAGCCAGGCTCGCTGAGCTTCAGTCAACGTATCCATATATTGACTTAACTCTTTATCATCACCTTTAAAAAGTGTTTCAACTCTTCCTTTAGCAAGTTTATATTCTTTATTTAAATCAAGCTCAGTTTCATTTCTGTTTTTTTGGGCACAGGAATAAACTTCCTGAACATTATTACCTTGTGAGCAGTCCGTTGTTGCATAAGCAGGCTGCACCGCAAAAAAACCAGCTGCTAACATCGAGATAAATAACAACTTTTTCATACATCTCCCATTTCATTTCCGGCTTCGAAGATAACGAGCACGATTACGGCCTTTCTCATACTGTTGAAGAAAGCTTGAACTATCAATAAAATCAGCCAGCTTGTCAATATCATTATACATAGCGGCTTGCATGTTAAGTTTAAAACCAGCTCCCTGATAAACCAAATCCACCACGATATCTTTTATCGCCGGTTTTAATTCATCCCAACTCGTTCTTTCAGCTTTCTCCGCAGTCGCTGATAAATAAACCGATCTGGCCCGACTTACATATATAGGATAGATAGTTTCAAAAAGCCTGGCCTGCGATTCACGCGTAATTACACCGCACTCTATTTTGTTTCTTCTTACCCATAATTGCGCTGAAGTTTCTTTTTTAGTAGCACCTAAAGATAGCGCTCTTGCCTGCTGTTCTTCAACTCCAACCCGAATAAGATCCAGATAGACTTCATCTGAACTTCTTCCTCCCATATCATAACCCCGGCCAATGGTTACGCCTGACTTACCACCAGGCCAGTGTATATGCCGGCTAAAAAAAGGACTATGGGGATTATCATTACCTTCGGCATCGAAGGTAACCTGTCCGGCACTCACAGTAAGGCGACCAGAATTATTATTAATATTTTCTGATGGCGTAGACGGAGGGTTTATTGTATTGCTACCTGAAGGATTAGAAAGCGTATTCCACGTCTTGCCATGGATATCGACAACACCATCCGGGCGAGACATAAAACGGGATTGAAACTGCTTAATCGCCTCAATGGTTTTGGGTCCCATGCGGCCATCGGCACGGAGTTGTGGATATCCATTGCGCTGTAACAACTGTTGTACTGTTTTCACGTCGCCGTACTGATTACGGCCACCGACACCAACCGAGCCAGAAATACTCATTTACTCTCTCCGCACAATAATGTTGATTCAGAGAATCCGTGTAAACCGGCTGGAGAATGCGCATGACGACGCGTGCTTCTCTGGCCAGGAGAGATACGCCTCCTGTACGGAGGCGTATCGCTTCTTACGCTTCTTTGTTGCCTTTGATATCCCAGCCAGCGCTGGTTTCTGCGCCTTTACCACCGGAAGAACTCTGCTCCCAGTACTGCTGTTTCACTTTAGAAGCCTGGAAGGCATAAGTTACGCCCAGGGTGTCGTCGTGTTCAGAACCCACAAACTGAACGTTAGTCACCAGCACATCTTCCAGCGTGATGCGGGTGTATTCGATTTGGGTGCCACCCGCTTTGCAAACTGACACTTCGACTTTCGCGACGTGCTTACCGCTGGCGCAGTTTTTCAGCAGTGCAGTGACCGCCTTATCGATTTTGGCGTTGATGTGCAGGTCGTTGAAATTAACTTTACCCGCACCGCCACCGCCACCCACGCTCATATTGCCTGGCTGACTGGCACCCCAGGAAAAGGAGTCAATATCGATCCATCCAGTGTGGTTTGAATCTTTAGATTCGCCGGTAATGCCGTCTACCTTCAGATACATATCAATAGCCATTATCTTTCACTCTTTATTGGTTGAGATTATTGCTTTCAAAAAAGCAAGGATATGGCAAAAAGAAAAGCATGGGGCTGAATAAAACAGTCCATATTTTACCTTTGCCTTGCTTCTGAAATATCGTCATAAACCATATTTCAGATAGTGCGTTGCCGGGCACCAGGCCGGGCAATGTATTTATTGAATTCTCATGATGAGAAATTGAGGTTCTGACCCGTTATTAAGGAAGCAGACAAGCACTCAATAAATTTCCTTAGCTTACCCGCCGCCCAGTAAAAACTTAACGATACAGTGACTGAAAGAGTAATCAGAATGCCGTTAGTTATTTTCCTGATCATCGTGACATTCCAGTCACAGAAGAAAATAAAATAACCTGCGCAGGTGGATAAAATCAGGGCTGAAATAAAAACCAGTAAATAACGTAGTAAATGCAGAACTAATTTTTTAACCATCCTGTCATCCTCCCTGACGTTCATCTCAGCAACCTTTCTGTGAGACATCAGGCGCAAAACCCTTTCGCGCCTGATACCACTGCAACTCAGCCCTTACGCATTATCATTTTTCAGTGACGGCAGCTTAGAGACCAGTCGCAGAGACACCGTCAGGCCTTCCAGCTGGTAGTGCGGACGCAGGAAGAACTTCGCGGCGTAATAGCCTGGGTTATCTTCCTGCTCTTCCACATTCACCTCGGCAGCCGCCAGCGGCTTGCGTGACTTGGTCTCCTGCGAGGAGTTAGCCGGATCGCCATCGACATAGTTCATCACCCAGTCGTTCAGCCAGCGTTCCATCTCATCGCGCTCGCGGAAGGAGCCGATCTTGTCACGCACGATGCACTTCAGGTAATGCGCGAAGCGGCAGCAGGCGAACAGATAAGGCAGACGCGCGGCCAGACGGGCATTGGCGGTGGCATCGGCATCGTGATATTCCGTCGGCTTCTGCAGTGACTGCGCGCCAATAAAGGCAGCGAAGTCAGAGTTTTTGCGATGCACCAGCGGCATAAAGCCGTTTTTCGCCAGTTCGGCTTCTCGACGATCGCTGATGGCGATTTCGGTCGGACATTTCATATCCACGCCGCCGTCGTCGCTCGGGAAGGTGTGACACGGCAGATTTTCCACTGCCCCGCCCGACTCCACGCCGCGAATGGCCGTACACCAGCCATACTCTTTAAACGAGCGGTTAATGTTGGCGGCCATGGCGTAGGCGGCATTGCTCCAGGTGTAGTTGCCGTGATCGGAACCGTCGGTCTGCTCTTCGAAATCGAAGCTGTCGACCGGGTTAGTGCGAATACCATAAGGCAGACGCGCCAGGAAACGCGGCATCACCAGGCCCAGATAGCGTGCATCTTCCGACTCACGCAGGCTGCGCCAGGCGGCATATTCGGTGTTCTGGAAGATCTTGGTCAGATCGCGCGGATTCGCCAGCTCCTGCCAGGATTCCATCTGCATCACTTCCGGCGCGGTGCCGGTGATAAACGGACAGTGGGCGGCCGAACCGATGCGCGCCATCTCACCCAGCAGCTCAACATCCTGCGGGCTGTGGTCGAAGTAGTAGTCGCCCACCAGGCAGCCAAACGGCTCGCCGCCGAACTGCCCATACTCCTGCTCATAGATCTTCTTGAACAGCGGGCTTTGATCCCAGCCAGCACCTTTATAGCGCTTGAGGGTACGACCCAGCTCCTGCTTGGAGATGCTCATAAAGCGGATTTTCAGCATCTCGTCCGTTTCGGTGTTGTTCACCAGATAGCTCAGGCCGCGCCAGGCGCTTTCCAGCGACTGAAACTCCGGATGGTGAATAATCTGGTTCACCTGCTGTGACAGCTTTTCGTCGATCTCCGCGATCAGCGCCTGAATGGTGCGATAGGCGTCGCTGGAGACGGTGACGGTGTTCTCCAGCGCCTGCTGCGCCAGGGTTTTCACCGCGCTTTCGACGGCGGCGCGTGCCTGGTCGCTTTTCGGCCGGAACTCTTTGTTCAGCAGCGCGCTGAACTCATCCTGGCTGAAACTGGCCGCGCCCTGCGACTGGGGGTGTTGTGAAGTCTGCGTCATGCCTGCGGCTCCTTACCTTCAGTGGCCTCATCCTGCTTAGGCAGATGGGTCAGAGCCTGCAGCAGCGTTGGGTCCTGCAGCACCTTACCAATCAGCTCTTCAGCGCCGTTTTTGCCGTCCATATAGGTCAGCAGGTTTGCCAGCTGGGTACGCGCTTCCAGCAGCTTGCTCAGCGGCTCGACGTTGCGGGCCACGGCATCCGGCGAGAAGTCATCCATGCTGTCGAAGGTAAGATCGATGTTCAGCTTGCCTTCACCATTCAGGGTGTTGTCTACCTGGAACGCGGCGCGTGGCTTCAGCGCTTTCATGCGCTCATCGAAGTTATCGATGTCGATTTCAAGGAATTTGCGGTCGTCGATGCCCGGCTGCGGCTCCAGCGGTTTACCCACCAGATCCGCCAGCACGCCCATCACAAACGGCAGCTGAATTTTGCGTTCCGCGCCATAAATTTCCACGTCATATTCAATCTGAACGCGAGGCGCGCGATTGCGGGCAATGAACTTCTGCCCACTGGATTTGCTTGTTGCCATGGTTTTCTCCATCAATGATGCGCGGATAATGTGTCACAGCAGGCGCGCAGGTCCCGCTGTGTGAGTGGGTCACGCCTGCTTAGTCGCGACGTCCGAAAATGGTTTCCAGCTGATGCACGCCATCGGGTGCCAGTTCGCGGATGATCTCCAGGAAGTCGCGCTCGATTAAGCGCTGCACCCGGTCGATCATCAGCGGGGCCGGATGACTCGGCTCATGCTGAGTGAAGTAGAGCTTCACCTTCTCCAGCATCAGCTGGGCATCGGCGCGGGAACCGATCTGCACCGTACGCCAGTCCGCGGCCGCGCGCGGCGCCGTGGCGACCGCCGCCGGGGCCGCCGCTTCTGCGGGTTGTTCCGCCGCTGCGGTGGGAATCAGCTGGCTGATGTCGGTGGCCTGGCAGCGTTCGGCGATCAGCGCAATCTGTCTGCGCAGCAGGGCCAGTTCCGGCACCGCCGCGTCGCCCAGCCGTTCGGCCACGGTTTCGCAGATGGTCTGCAGCCGCTCATGAATCTGCAACACGGCCTCAATGCCGGGCTGGTCGCCGCGCGCCAGTTCGTCGATCAGACGCGGCAGGCCGCCAGGGTAGTCCGCCACTTCGGTTTTGCTGCCGTCGCACAGGGCAGCGGCATCGCGCAGCGAGATACCGTCGGACGGATAGCGCAGCAGCCAGCACTGACGCACTGCGCCACTGAGTTCAGTCTTGTCACCCAGCAGCGCCAGAGCATTGATACGGTAGAAGGGATCCTGTTCGCCATACTCTTCCAGTCGCGGCCACAGCGGCTCCCAGTAGAGCAGCAGCGCCTGTTCAATCAGCTTCAGCCCCTGGGCATAGCCCGGCAGCCCTTTCAGCTCCGTCCAGGCATGGGTCAGCGCCAGCATCACCCGCAAATCTTTGCTGCGGGCCAGCAGCGCTATCGCCAGCTTCTCGACTTTGTTCCAGT
Source organism: Pantoea sp. B550 (assembly GCF_024158165.1). NCBI lineage: Bacteria > Pseudomonadati > Pseudomonadota > Gammaproteobacteria > Enterobacterales > Erwiniaceae > Pantoea > Pantoea sp. B550. The sequence goes on along the minus strand of NZ_JAMYXI010000003.1, from coordinate 3,546,501 downwards.
CGGCGGGTTCTGCCGGAATGATGGTGTTGCCGAACTGCTGTTCCGCTTTACCGGCACTGGCCTGCTCCATCGCCTGAAAATCGGCGTCGTACTCCAGGTTATCGCCGCCGGGATTGTCATCACTGACCGGAGCCAGTAAAGCCTCTGTATTCATCGTCATGCGTGTCGCCTCAGGATTCAAACATCGGGGGATAAAGTCCGTTTCGTCCCGGCTTTGCCCCACCGGCCGGATCAAACAGCAAGGAAAAGAGCTGCGCGGTGAAGTTACCGCTGTGAACCTGGGTATAAAGCGGGAACCCATCGCTCTGATTGGTCCACCAGAAACTGGTATAGAACTGCGGGTCGAAATTCTCGCCCGGCAGCGTCCAGTTCAGCGTTGAAGGCGTGTCGCCATGGCCGATAACGTTAAGAATATCTGACGGCTCGCCCGTCTCCTGCGGCGGTTGCGGCTGCGGAATGCTGATCAGCGCCTGATCCAGCTGCTCCGGCGATCCGCCGCCCTGTACCACCCGCAGCAGCGTATTGCCCACCTGCTGATACCACTCGCCGGAGCGTGCCAGCAGGGCCGGCGACCACTCGGCGGGGGTAAAGTGACGCAGCGCGCAGAGCGGGTAGTTACGTCCCACGCTGTCCCGAGCCGCAATCAGGCAGCCCATCTGGATCAGCTGACTGCCCAGCATCGGCGGCACCACAAAATTCCAGACCGGCGCGTTGAGGAACGGGCGCGACGGCGCGTTATCCCCCTCCTGACTGCTCTGCCAGTGATGCAGGCCCACCTGGAACCAGCTGGACCATTGGCGATAGAGGACATCAGGAAAGCGGCGCTTCACAAAGTCACCGGCGCTGGGCAATTTGCCGTACCAGCAGGGTGCAGCGTAATGAGTCATTGTCGGGTCCTGTTTCAGGGGCAGCTAAAGCCGGGAAGCTGGAACGGGTTACGAATGCTGCCAGGGGTGAACGACAGCGTGACCTGATGCCCCTCCACGCTGAATGTGGCTTCGCGGGTCAGGCCGCCGGCCGCCGTAACACGGGCGCGATCGAAGAAGCGATTGAGTGCCCAGGGCCCACTGGTGACCAGCGTTGAGGTAGTGCCGTTGGTCAGGCCCAGCTGCATCCGCACCTGGCTGGTGCCGCCCGGACCGGGCCAGCTGACCATCTGCACCGCCTGTGGCCCGTGGCTGTAACGCAATTGCTGTCCATCCACATCCAGCGTCAGGTTAAGAATGTCGTTGTCCATTTTTACGGTGCGCAGCGTGACGCGGAAACCTGGCGTGGTGGCGCCGTTGGCAAAGAACGCATCACGAATCGACTGCGCCTGCTGGAAAGGACGCAGAAGTGCTTCGCCACCCGGCAGGGTTTTACCGTCAATACCCGGCGTAAAGCGCCATGAGGCGTTGGTGGTGTCGACTTTGCTGGCCAGATTGTCGCGGAAGAAGCTGTCCATCATGCCGCTGCCGGGAGCAAACATCCGCGCCAGATCGTCGGGTGTCACCTCACTGCGCGCGGAACGCACCAGCGGATAACGTCCGGCGATCGCCTGACGACAGAAACTGCCGACTTCCATGGTGATGCGTTTACGGACGTTATCCATGTCGCGGCGCTGCGCATCGCTGCTGGCCCCGACCGCCATGCTGGAGACCATATTCTGCAGCGAACCGGGCAGACGTCCGGCGCTGGCCTGCAAACGGCTAATCGCATCGCTGGCCGGTGGCGGCATTCCGCTGTTGGCGGCATCCTGCACCGCCGTGAGGTAGCGATAGAGATCGTCAATCTGATGCAGGAAATCATCCACCGCCAGCACCTTACTGCCCTGCTGTAACGGCTGGGCCAGCTCAAGCACTGGCGCAAAATGCACCGCAACCGCCTGCTCCGGTGACGCCTGCGCTGCCGCCTGCCCACGCGCCGCAGCTGCTTCGGGCGAGGTAAACAGCGCTTCAAGGGTGCGGGTGGCGCTGTTATCCGACGGCTTCGCCGCCTGCGCGGTTTTCTCATCGGGCTGCGCCCGGTTCAGCGTCAGCAGGTTACTGAGGTTGATTACCAGCTGGCGCAGCGGCGAGTGGTTGCCCGACAGCAAGCGCGCAGTGTTGATGCGTTGCGCAAGATCGGCACTGCTGTTGAGCTGAATATCGCTCAGGAACTGCTCCCACTGCCGGATGTAGTCCTGCACATAGAGCTGGCGCACCGCAAGATCGGTCTGCTCACTTATCTGCTGCGGCGCAGCGCCGTCCAGCACCCAGAGATCGTCCTGATAAAGCGCCTGCGTCACCGGACCAATCTGCTTGTCCACATGCTGCCAGTAGCCGTCCGGCGTATAGAGCCCCGCTACGCCATCATTCACCGATTTACCGCTTTTACGGGAAAAAACCAGCTCGCTCTGGGGACCGCCCAGCGCTGCCAGCGTCACCGGCTGCAGGCTGTCATCACGTTGCAGCAGGCGCTTCAGCCGTCCGTAGACGCGCTGTGACAGCGGCATCTGATTAATCAGCGCCTGCTCGCGCTTTACCAGCGCGTCATCCTTCGCATACGGCGACGAGTGAATCTGCGTCTCCAGCAGCTGTTGCAGATGCCACGCCAGCTGTTTTACCTGCTGCTGCGTCACGTTCTGCGGCAGCTCGCGCGACAGGTTAAGCATCAGCCACGCCTGCAAAAACTTGCCGTCGTAGTGCTTCGGCTGGTAGAGCATCTGATATGCCTTCAGCGCTTCATAGCTGTAGTCAGCGTCACTGCCATTGTCATTGCGCAGCCAGCGGGTGATGTTCTGCGCCACCTGCGGCAACAGCAGCTGCTTCAGCGCTTTATCGTAGAGCGCACGCGTCGCATCGCTGACCTCGGTACCACGATAAAGGCCCATACGGCGCGTCAGCGGCGGCGATTCCAGCGAGAAGTCGGCGCTTTCCGGCAGGTGTAACAGGGTGTTGAGATAAGGAACCAGCGCAAAGAGATCGCCGTTGACCTGCTTCTGAAGCTGGTCGCCGAGTTGCTCCACCTGTGGCGCTTTAGCGGCCATCTCCTGCAGATAGGCTTTGTTCTTGCTGTAGCTGGTGAGCCACAGACCGCCCGCGACCAGTAACAGCAATAGCAGCGCCAGATAGCCTGACCAGAGTCCGGCGCGGTTGCGCAGCTCCCACCAGCGGTTGCTGCCTGCCAGACCTGACTCCTGGAAAATCACATTCTCCAGCACGCCTTTCAGGAAGAAGCTCTGCCCTTTGTTCTGCGGAATCGGGGCGTCCTTATCGACCTGATCCCAGCTGCCCGATTCGCCCGCCTGCTGGCCAGGCAGATTCAGGGCACGGTTCAGTTCACCCATTACCCGATCAAACGGCAGACCTTCCTGGGTGCCGCTGGCAAAGTAGATGCCGCGTGGCGCGAACTGGGTTTCAAAATCGGAGCGGGCGAACAACGTGTCGAGCGCGTCGGCCAGCAACGGACGCAGCGCAGCGAACTCCTGCGGGAAGAGATAACTTTCTGCCCGCGCCTGCGCGTCGCTCTCCGTCAGCAGCCGATCGGCCAGTCCGGCATCGAGCCGCTGTTGCAGCAGGGAATACTCCTGCTGGAACTGGCTGTTCAGCTCGAAATCGGCGGCGGACGCTTTCGCCCACGGGAAGGTGAATCCCCAGATCTGTTCACGCTGCGCTTTGTCCAGCGAGGCGAAGTAGCTGCGGAAGCCTTTGAGCAGGTCCGCTTTGGTGACCAGCACATAGACCGGGAAACGGATGCCGAGACGATCGTGCAGCTCCATCAGGCGCTGACGCAGCGCCAGCGCCTGGTTGCGCAGCGCCTCAGGTGACTGACTCAGCAGATCGGAAACGCTCAGGGTGACGATGACGCCGTTGATCGGCTGACGTCCGCGATATTTACGCAGCAGGTCGAGGAAATGGTGCCATTCGCTGGCATCCCGCTCCTGCTGACTCTCCTGGGTGCTGTAGCGCCCGGCGGTATCGAGCAGCACCGCGTCGTTGGTGAACCACCAGTCGCAGTTGCGGGTACCGCCAATGCCGCGCAGCGCTGACTTGCCAAACTTATCCGCCAGCGGAAACTGCAGGCCCGAGTTGACCAGCGCCGTCGTTTTACCGGCACCAGGTGCGCCGATAATCATGTACCACGGCAGCTGATAGAGATACTGACGGCCAAAGCGCTGCGCCCAGAACGGCGTGCCTTTGCTGCTGTGGCGCTGGAAGTGCGCCTTTCTCAGCATCTCAGTCGCTTCGGAAAAACGCCCTGCCAGCACCTGCTCTTCACTGGTCAGACGCTGACGATCGGCTTCCGGTGCATCGCTTTTGCCGGTTTCAAGACTCGACATCAGCTTGCGGTTAAGCCAGTAGTTGTAGAGCCGCGGGATCGCCTGCCCCAGGCCCCAGACCAGATAGAGCAGCGCGATACTGATCATGCGGTTCTGCTCTGGCTCAAGCGGCCGCGAATCAACGATAGAGAAGACCGGGCCAATCACCCAGATGATAAATGAGAGCGCGGTGATGCCGACAAAGCCCCACGCAAGGCGGCTGGTCAGCACCGCAAACAGAATATTCAGCATGGATCAGTTCCCTCTCGCCAGGCCGTTGAGTTCGGCATGCGTCGCATCCGGCGCAACCAGTAACGTGATTTCAACACGACGGTTACGCGCGCGATTCTCTGCGCTGGTGTTCGGCACCAGCGGATTGCTTTCACCGCGCCCTTCCGCCTTCACGCGTGACGGCTGCGCCAGCTGCTGTTGCAGCAGAGTCTGGACCGAACGGGCGCGCGCCAGCGACAGTTCAAAGTTGGAGGCGAAGCGCGCGCTGCGGATCGGCACGTTATCGCTGTAACCAATCACCTGAATCTGCCCGCTGACGTTGTTCATGGCCGCTGCGATGCGCTGGATCACGTCAATGTAGCCGCCGCGCACCTCGGTCGCCGCCGAAGCAAACAGCCCATCCCCTTTCAGCGTCACCACGCTGCGGTCCGCTTCATCACGCACCGCCACCAGCCCGGCATCAATTTCCGGCTTCAGGAAGGCCCGCAGGTTGAGCGTGGCAGGCGGAGGCGGTGCCGGGTTGCCGATCTTCACTTCCGGCAGCGCCGTCTGATAGATGCGGGCCAGTACCGGCGAGGTGTAATCGCCCAGACGCCAGTTGAGCACGATATAGAACAGACAGGCCGCCAGCCCGGCCACGGCGGCGCAGGCCCACAGCGGGATCATTGGTCGCCACAGCTTGCGCAGCACCGGCTGATCGGTGGGATGCGGTGACAGCGCCGCGGCGTAACTGCCGCGCACGCTTTTAATCATCTGCAGCAGGCGCTGTTTGATGGTCTCCAGCTGCGAGCGGCCATTGTCCAGCACCCGATAGCGTCCTTCGAACCCCAGCAGCAGGCAGAAGTAGATCAGCTCCAGCATCAGAATGTGACGTCTGGGGTTCTGCGACAGCTTCGCCAGCAGCTGGAAAAACTTCTCGCCGCCCCAGGTTTCGTTGTGAAAGGTGACCAGCAGACCATTGCTGGTCCAGACGCCGCGACTGCCCCACGGCGTCAGCGCCGCCGCCTCATCCAGCGCGGTACAGAGACAGTAGCGCGCGCCGATGATCACTTCGTAGCCGAGGCCAGACTGCTGGCAGCTCAGCTCGAAGCGGCGGATCTGGTCGATCAGCTGCTGACGCAGTTGCGCCGGGTCTTCATGCGACACCGAATGGCGGATCTGTGGAATCGCGTTAATCAGGGGGTTGGCCGCCGCAACCAGCACATTCTGGTGGCTGGCATCCGGCGCAAGATCGCTGTGTGAATGTTGTTGTTCCTGCATCATGCTGCGTGCTCAGTTTATTATTCTGACTGACTGCGGATGGCCCAGAACTCCATGTTCAGGCCCGGAAACTCACCGGCAAGATGCAGCGCAAAAGCGCCCGAGCGCTCCATCTCTTTCCATAGCTCGCTGTTCTTATCCAGTTCGAAATAGCTGTATCCGGCATGCCACGGGATCTGCGGCGGCGCGCCGGGCATCGCCCGAAGTGCGAGACCCGGCAGCTGAAGCTGCACCAGATCGCGGATTTTGCTGACCGGTGCGACTTTCATCTGTGCCGGGAAATGGGTTTTCAGGGTGTCGGCCGGCACGCTGGCTTTCACCGCCAGCACAAAGCCGAACTCATGCACCATGCTGCTCTCCGGCACGGTGGCGACGTTCAGGCCGTGCGAACGCTGCGTCAGCGGCAGCTGAATGGCGCTCTCCTCCATCACCTGCGATAGCCCCTGACGCAGCAGCAGCGACAGACGGCTGAAGCAGTTGTGCAGGTCGTCATGATCGTAAAGCGGCAGTCCTTCCGGCGCGCGCGCGGGCGTCCAGGTGCTGAGCTCGGCGGCCAGTTGCAGCCAGTGGCTGTAGAGGGTTTCAGGATGCAGCAGCGGCAGATGTTGCAGATGGCTGTGCAGGCCAAGCTGACGATTGAGCAGCGCCAGCAGCATAAAATCGACCATATCGGCGCTGTTGAAGCGGCCGGTTCCGGGTGCACGCTGACTCAGCTGCTGGCTGCGCTGCTGGATCAGCCCGTGCAGGTCATTAAACATGTTTTGCAGCGGACGGCTGCTATTCAGGGTCAGCATCGGCGGGATGTAATCGCTGTCGAGCCGGATGTGGTTGTCGCTGCGTTTTTCAATCACCTGCGCAACGCCCATTGCGGTCCACTCGGCGGTCAGATCCTGCTCCAGCATCAGCCGCAGGCGCAGCTTGCCGAACTGTACCGTCGCGCTGCCCACGGCCTGTGCGTTGTCATCTTCCACGTCCGCTTCCCAGGCCAGATAGCGCGCCAGAGAATCCTGCGACTCCTGGAAGGCGACGGCTTCGCGACCGTTGCGCCGGGTCGGTATTGCCAGCACCACTTTGCTGCGATCAACAGTGGCCGGCAGATCAAGCGGTGCCGGGCCATGCTGTGGCTGGCTGAAGGCGAAAAACGTGCCGTCTGGCAGACAACCGCTGGCCGCGCTCAGCGCCAGTTTGCCCTGACGCAACAGCGCTTCATCAAACTCAAGATCGTAAAAGCCCCAGGTGTAGACACGCTGTGACTGACCCCATTCACGCAGGGTGCTGAGAAGATAATTTTCTGACTGCTGGAAATGGTGAGGACGCAGAAACATCCCCTCGGTCCAGATGACCTTTTCGGCTCTGTTCATCGGCATCACTGTTTTTCCACGCGAAGGCCATTCATTCCCGCCACGATGCGCGTATTCAGCTCGCTATCGTCTCGTTTCCAGAATGCCCAGAATGAGGGCGACTCCCCTTCGGGAACCGGCAGCGACAGTCGCCACACCTTGCCATCCAGCGCCTGATATTCCGCCATGATGCCGATAAAGCGCGCCTCAGGCAGGCTCTTAATCCGCAGCGTTTTGCTGCGCTGCTCTGGCGTCAGGAAGAATTGCTGGGTGTTAAGCTGCGCACTGCCCAGCACCGTTGCAGACTGGTTTTGCAGGGAGTAAAAGTCTGCTGACATGAACTCCGCATCGGAGCTCAGTAACACCACACGGACCTTCAGCGGCGCACCGCCGTTAAGCTGATTCTGCCCCTGAACGTCCAGGTTGTAGTAAGCCACCGGCGGCGTACTGCTGCCGCTGCAGGCCGTCAGCAGCCACATCAGCAGCACGATCAACCCACCGCGCAGTTGTGTTGTTCTCATCATCAAGCCCTCCCTGCTCAGTGCGATTAGTTAATGATCCAGGTTCCGTTAGTGCTGTTCTGACAGGCGGTGCTGTCACCGTTAACCGCGACGCAGGTTTTTTTCTTGCTGCTGCTGCGCACGCGGCGTTTCGGCTGATCGGCTTTAACGGTCTGATCGTAGAGTGCGCTTTTCACTACGGCGCGGAATGGCACATAGCCTGTCAGCTGGACGGTTGCCTGCGGCGCGGCAGGCTGAGCGGCATCTTTCACGGCAGTGGTGGCGATGTCCGGCTTAGCTTCTGCTGCGGCCTGTGCGGGTTCACCCAGCGCCAGCCAGTTGTTCTCGACCTGACCAATCACGGTGTAGCTTTCGCCGGTTTTCAGCGTCTCTACCACCTTGCCGCCGTAACCTGGCTGGCTCATCACCGAGCCGGGATAGAGGGCGCGATAGGTTTCATTGACCGGACTGAATTGCGCTGGCGGTTTTACGGCATAACGGTGACTGATCGCCACACCGTCCACCGTGCTGGTCACCAGGGTGTCATCGGTCATTTTTGGCGGGGTTTTACAACCGGCGACTGAAAAAACAAACATCAGGCCTAACGCAACGCGGAGCTTCACCATTTTTTTCATGTTGTGTTCCATTCATACCTTGGAGAGTGGCCAGAGGCCGGGTGTCAGTAATGAAAATCGAGATGTCATCTTCACAGGAAGCCGCTTAGTGCCAGATTAAAAAACAATCCTTAAACAAAAAGCGCTTAAGCGTCTTGCTGCGAAAGGTTAACCGATCAGCAAAAGTTAAGTATAAAAAAGCAACATCGGGGACGTAAACGGGAAAAGGGAGGAATCTGACCTGGTAAACAACGATCAGAAACATGATCAATTTTTTCCCGGCAAATTTAAGAAGGTGGGGTAAACCCAAGCTTTCCTTATGCCATCCCTGGTCGAAAAACCGTCGAATTGAATTAAGCCAGTAACAGTGAGTTAATTACCCGGCAGTAAAAAATGACGCGTTATGCCCGATAAATTCTCATTATATTCTTTTAATTTCAATACTTTATAACTTTAACGAAATTTCATAGCTACCGCACGAGTCAGGTAGATCCTGCCCGTGAGTCTGAAATTACAATCCATGTGTAAATATTAGCTGCGAGTTTACAGAAGATTGACAAAATTTCAACGGCCCACTTTCAGAAGAATTTAGTTAAGTAAAGTTTAACTAATTAAGTTAATACAAATAGGGGTTAGTTTTAAGCACGCGGTTAGGACTAATCTTAACAACATACGAAAGTATGAAGTTTTATTGCACATAAATAAGTTTTTTCTGAGACTGGCATTAAAATCACTCATGTTTTAAATGGTTCTGATTTAAGCCAAATCAAAAGACGTTCATGTTGTTCAGGCAGCCAGACTCAGCGTTTTGCGTCAGTCGGCTGCGCGGCAAATGCCTGATTATCAGATGATTAAGCAGCTATGCGCCTGGCATGGCGCAGACAGAGAATGGATGGCGATTAAAACGCAATAAGCGAAGCGTTAACCAGGTCATGCCCGCTTTAAGAGCAGACTGATTAATTATGCTTTACCGGCTCGCTTAGTGAGCAGCTCACAGCCCCGACAGAGCATAAAAAAACCACGCCGTAGCGTGGTTTAGCGAGAGAGCGTGCCGCATTACTCCGGCACGATTGAGGCTATCAGAAGAAGCCCAGCGGTTCGATGCTGTAGCTGACCAGCAGGTTTTTCGTCTGCTGATAGTGATCGAGCATCATTTTGTGGGTTTCACGGCCAATGCCCGACTTCTTGTAGCCGCCAAAGGCAGCGTGCGCCGGATAGAGGTGATAACAGTTCGTCCAGACGCGCCCCGCTTTGATCGCCCTGCCCACCCGATAGGCACGGTTGATATCACGGGTCCAGACGCCGGCACCCAGGCCATAAATCGAGTCGTTGGCGATACTGATCGCTTCCGCTTCATCTTTAAAGGTGGTGATGCCGATCACCGGGCCAAAGATCTCCTCCTGGAAAACCCGCATGCTGTTGTTGCCTTTCAGCAGGGTTGGCTGGATGTAGTAGCCGCTGTTGAGTGAGTCATCCAGCTTCTCTACGCCGCCGCCCACCAGCACTTCGGCCCCCTCCTGCCGCGCCACTTCGAGATAAGAGAGAATTTTATCGAACTGTTGCTGCGACGCCTGCGCGCCTACCATGGTCTCGGTGTCCAGCGGGTCGCCGCGTTTGATGGTTTTTACCCGCTTCATTACGGCTGCCATAAACGGCTCGTAGATCGACTCCTGCACCAGCGCACGCGATGGACAGGTGCAGACTTCACCCTGATTCAGGAAGCCCAGTACCACGCCTTCGGCCGCTTTCTCAATAAAGCTCTCCTCCGCCTGCATGATGTCTTCAAAGAAGATGTTCGGTGACTTGCCGCCCAGCTCGACCGTCGAGGGGATCAGGCTTTTGGCTGCCAGCTCCAGAATATGCCCGCCAGTAGCGGTGGAGCCGGTAAAGGCGACCTTGGCGATACCGGGATGGGACGCCAGCGCTTCCCCCGCCTCTTTACCAAAGCCGTGCACCACGTTCAGCACACCCGGCGGCAGCAGATCTTTAATCAGATCGACAAAGATGGTGATCGACAGCGGCGTCTGTTCAGCCGGTTTAAGCACCACGCAGTTCCCTGCTCCCAGCGCCGGAGCCAGTTTCCAGGCTGCCATCAACAGCGGGAAGTTCCAGGGGATAATCTGCGCCACCACGCCCAGCGGCTCATGGAAATGGTAGGCGGCGGTGAACTCATCAATCTCTGCCGCGCTGCCCTCCTGTGCCCGGACACAACCGGCAAAGTAGCGAAAGTGGTCGACCGCCAGCGGCATATCGGCCGCCAGCGTTTCGCGCACCGGTTTACCGTTATCCCAGGTTTCATAGACCGCCATGGTCTCCAGATGCTGTTCCAGCCGATCGGCAATTTTCAGTAGCAGCAGTGAGCGTTGTTGTGGCGAGGTCTTGCCCCAGGCATCCGCTGCAGCAGCAGCAGCGGCCACCGCGTTATCCACATCAGTAGCATCTGAGCGCGGGAACTCACCGGCCGCAGAGCCGTTTACCGGCGAGGTATTAGTAAAGTAGTTACCCTTCACTGGCGCGACGAATTCACCATTAATGAAGTTGCCATAATTCTTCTGTAGCGTAATCAGAGAACCTTGTTCTCCGGGGGCAGCGTAACGCATGATCATTCTCCTGACAGGTGACTGACGTAACAATGATTAAACTTATTATTAACATGAAGGATCATTGTGAGCCTGTCAGGTCTGTTAACCGGAAACTGTGACCGCCCCGAAGGAATAGGCGTTTACGCTGCGCTTAGAGAAAATTCCGACTTTTTCCCGAAAACGTAGTCAGAGAGAAACTTGTGCGGCACAAAGGGGGTCAACCTGAGGATGAATTCATTCTGGAGATAAGCATGCTGGCTTCAGCTTTTACCCAGATGCGCGCTAAAGCCAATTTCGTGCATCAGTTTATCCGCAATCCGCGCAAGATGGGCAGCATTACCCCCTCGTCAGAGGCGTTGTGCCGGACGATGATTACATCGGTGAAATGGCCTGAAGCGTCGCGCATCGCGGAACTTGGTGCGGGCGATGGCGTACTGACCCGGCAGATACTGGCACAGATGGCACCCGACGCCACCCTGGACGCCTTTGAAATCAGCACTTCGCTGGCAGGCAAGCTAACCGCGCTGGAGGATCCGCGCATGACCGTGCGCACCTGTTCTGCGGAGTATCTGAACGGCAACTATGACGTGATATTCTCCGGCCTGCCGTTGTTATCCTTACCGCCCGAACTGCGTGAAGCCATTCTGCGGGCGGTCTATAACGCCCTCGGCCCGGACGGCGTTTTTATACAGTTTCAGTACACCTCGCTGACCCAGCCTGACCTGTCGCGTTACTTCACCTGGGAGCGCCAGCGGGTGCTGAAAAATGTACCACCCGCCTGGGTTTACCGCTGCACGCGTCACTACGCGCCCTGAGCACGCCCTACTGCCGGGCGCGTCTGTTGCCAGAAGGTCACCAGCAACTCACGCGCCCAGTCTTTCCCTTCAATCTCGTTGGCCCCATCCTCTGTGCAGCCCGGCGGCGTACAGACACTCATGATGTGCCGTGAAAATTCGGGATGAAACTGTACCGAGAGCGCCTGCGGTGAATAACGCACAATCTGACAGCCATCGCGCGCAGAAGCGGCCAGTACCTGCGCCCCGGACGGCGCGCTGACGACCGACTGACGATGCGACAGCCAGACGCTGAAGTCGGCGGGTAGCGTCTGCAGCAGCGGATCGCGCTGTGTCTGATCTGAGCAGCGAATGGGTAACAGACCGCGCTCCCAGCCGTTGGGATTGTCTGCCACTTCACCGCCCAGCGCATACGCCATCAGCTGATGGCCGTAGCACACACCGAGCAGCGGCAGACCATGATCAATCGCCGCTCTGATCCAGGCGGCGCTGCGTTCACTCCAGTCGGCGTGATCGGTGACCATTGCCCAGGAACCGCTGAGGATTGCGCCGGAAATCGTGTCAAAATCGGGTAACGCTTCGCCCAGATGAGGCCGCACAATCAGGTACTCATCGGGTTGGAGATTCAGTGCATCAATAAACCAGCGCGGCTGTTCACCAATCTCTGAAACGACGTTTGCGGGTGGGACTTCAAGCTGAATTAACGCAAGGGGTAAGGCGGACGAATAGGTCATACCGAATCGGTTCCTTTAAGAAGTCATTTCGAATCAGTCTGCCAGCATCGCATCCGAAAGTCTCATCGGGCTGCACCGCCATCGCAGAAAATTTCTCACTGCGATTGGCTGGAGTACCGCAGTTCGTGCCATCATTAGCGGGCTAAGCAAAAATCATCAAAAGGATATTATCGTGGCTGTGCGGCATTTTTTTCTGATTCTGATGGTGGTTTCTATCTGGGCCTTCAACAACGTGGCGGTGAAATGGGGGCTGCTGGAACTGCCGCCGCTGTTTCTGACCTTTATGCGCTTTGTAGTCGTCGCCATCGTGCTGGTACCGTTCTGCCGCATTAACCGTCAGCAGTTGCCCTGGCTTTTGCTGCTGGCTTTCACCTTCGGTTTTATGCACTTCTCGCTGCTGTTTGTCGGCCTGCGCTACACCGATGCCGGCACGGGCGCGATTGTAGTGCAGCTGGGCACACCGATTGCAATGTTGCTGGCAATGGTGGTACTGAAAGAGAAGCTGAAGCTGGTGCAGCTGCTGGGCATTATGATTTCGCTGAGCGGCGTGGTGGTGCTATCAGGCAGTCCGACGATTCCCTCGTGGTGGGTGCTCTGTCTGCTGTTGTGCAGCGCCACCGGCTGGGCCGTCAGTAACCTGATAGTGAAAAAGTCACCGCCGATTAAACCGCTGACCATGACCGGCTGGATTGCGTTTCTGGCGATTCCCATCGTCGGCGGCTCCAGTCTGGTGATGGAATCCCATCAGCTTTATGCACTGCAGCATGCGGGCTGGCGCGGCTGGTTCGCCATTCTTTACAGCGCCATCGCCTCGTCGATTGTGGCCTATACGCTGTGGTATATGCTGCTCAAGAAATATAACGTCAATCTGATCATGCCCTATTCGCTGCTGACGCCGGTTTTATCGGTGGTGATGGGGATTGTCGTGCTGGGTGACAGCCTCAACAGCTTCAAGATTATCGGGGCCTCACTGGTGATCCTCGGCACGGCTATCGCGGTGCTCAACCTGCGAAACCTGCGGATGCATGCCCGCTTCCCGCGCCTGCGGCGACGTTGATCCTGCGTGCTATGCTTGAGAAATCACCCCTTTCAGGAAGCACAACATGGACTCACAGCTTGCCGCCTCTCTCTGGCAGCAGATGCAGCAGGGATTGCGGGGTCGCGACGACGCCTTGCCTCTTCCTGCCTTCATTGATCGCGCCACCTTCGCTTCTGCTTTTGCCGTCAGTGAACTGGCGGCCACCAGCATCGGTCTGGCAACGCAGGCCACCGCCGCACTGATCGCCGCCTCCTGCCCTGAATATCGCTCTCCGCCTGTCGCCGTCAATGTGCGCCTGGCGTCACGCTGGTTCCAGCAGAGTTTTATCCCGCTTAACCGTGCGGCACCTGCGATGTGGGACGCGTTTGCCGGTGACTATCGCAGCCGCGATGGCTGGATCCGCCTGCATACCAACGCCACACATCACCGGCTGGCGATGGAAAAGGTGCTGGGTACGCACGCCGATCGCGCGGCGCTGGCGCAGCAGGTGCAACAGTGGCAGGCCAGCGAACTGGAGCAGGCGATTATTGATGCCGGTGGCTGTGCCGCAGAAATGCGCAGCGCTGCCGCCTGGCAACGGCATCCGCAGGGCCAGGCCGTACAGCATGAATCGCTGTTTAGCTGGCAGACCACACAGCCTGCTCCTGCGCCGGACTGGCCGCTGGCCGAAGCGCGTCCGTTGCTGGGTATTAAAGTTCTGGATCTGACGCGGATTATCGCCGGGCCGGTCGCCACCCGTTTTCTGGCCAGTCTGGGCGCCAGCGTGCTGCGCATCGATCCGCCCGGCTGGCAGGAGCCGACGCTGGATGAGGAGATAAGCTGCGGCAAGCGTCGCGCGGTGCTCGACCTGACGCAGCCCGCCGATCGCGATCGGTTTATCCGCCTGCTGCGTGAAGCGGACGTGCTGGTGCATGGCTACCGGGCGGATGCGCTGGAACGCCTTGGATTTGATGCCCAGACGCTTCAGTCACTCTCGCCCGGTCTGGTTGATGCCGGTCTGAATGCATGGGGCTGGCAGGGTCCGTGGCGCAACCGCCGGGGTTTTGACAGTCTGGTGCAGATGGGATGCGGCATTGCTGAACGGGGCATGCAGTGGCAGCAGAGCGACAAACCGGTTCCGCTGCCGGTGCAGGCCCTGGATCATGCCACCGGTTATCTGCTGGCAGCCGCCGTGCTGGAAGGATTACGGCGACGCGTGACGCAAGGAGAGGGCAGCCAGGTGCGGCTGTCGCTGGCACGCACCGCGTGGCTGTTGCAGCAGCATCCCACCGGTGAGCACGCGGGTTCCGGCATTGTGCCGCAGGTTAAGGATAACCTGCCCTGTTACGAGTTAACGCAGTGGGGGTTTGGGGTAAGGCTCAGGGCAGCCGCCTGGCTGCCCGGTACTCCAGAGCTCTGCGCAACACCGGGTTGTACGCCGGGCACGCACCCGGCGACGTGGTGAATCAGGCGTCGGGCGTCTCTTCACTGCTCTCAAGCAGTTCGTTGTACATCGCCTGAATCGCCTCACGGCTCAGCATCGCGAGGGTGCGATAGAACGCGGTAGTCGCGTGTGCTTCCACTTTGCCCAGAAACGCACCGCACCACGGCAGCAGGTACTCTTCAAACAGCGCCAGCTGCGCTGCGCTCTCATCTTCCGCTGACTGATCTTCCAGCCAGGACGCGGCCAGCAGCAGCACGCCAAAATGGTCAGCAGGCGCATCGCTCAGCGGCATGCCGCGTGAGGTTAAGAACGCACGTACTTCCGGTTCCGTTTTGCCTTCCGGCCACTGTGAGGCGTAAGGCGGCACATTACAGTCGCTGCCCACAAACAGCGCGTTGTAATCGGCGGCCAGCGCCTGCGGATCGCTGTTCTGTTGCAGACGGGTCAGCAGCTCATCCTGCTCCAGCGGCCACTGCGACTGCAGTTTGCCTTCACGCAGCAGTGTAAACAGCGGCACCAGCAGCGGGTCCTGCGGCTGACGATTAAACAGTGAGCCGATCACGCGGCACAGAATGGAAAACTCATTCATGAGTCAGATTTCCTTGAGGCAAAATAAATTAAAAGTCAGCCAGTTCAGCAATATGTTTGCCGCTACGCATTTCCAGAAAGTCGAGCAGGCGACGCGGCGTGACATTTAACACCCGATCCTCAGGAAAATCCACTTCGCGGGCAATCCGCAGGCAGTGATCGAAATGGCCGAGCGTAAACGCGGTGTGGGAATCGGAGCCGAATGCCAGCCGTCCACCCGCATCGCGCACGGCGGCGGCGATAGCGCGGCAGTTAGGTTCGCTGCCCGGACGCGAATGGGTAAAGGAGGAGTTGTTCAGCTCCAGCGCCACGTCGTAGTGCGCTGCGGCCTCGGCAATCGCCGGAATATCGACCGGGAATTTCGGGTTGCCCGGATGGCTGATAATATGGACCAGTCCGCCCGCCATCGCGGCGATCATCGCGTCTGTGTGATGTTTCCGGTCGCGCGGCGCATAAACCGGCTCGTGAAAACCGGCGACGATTAAATCCAGCGCATCGAGCATCGGGCCGGAACAGTCGATTTCGCCCTGCTGATTTTTAATATTGGCTTCGATACCGCGCAGAATCCCTACGCCATCGATCACGCGCGGCCAGACGCGCATATTAATAAAGTGCCAGTAGTGCGGTGCGTCGGCCATATCGGGGCCGTGATCGGTAATGGCAAACAGTTTCAGGCCAGTTTGCTTCGCCTGGGTCACGTAGTCGTGCAGCGTGCTGTAAGCATGCGTGCTGGCGATGGTGTGCATATGCAGATCTACCGGATACATCCTCTTCTCCTGCTGAGTGCCCCTGACGGGGCCGGTTCATTAATAGCCGCGCTGACGATCAACCCTGCCCTGCGGCGGCTCGCCTGCCTGATCCTGGGTAATGGCGCGGGCGATGTAGTCGATAGCTTCGTCGATCAAGGTTACCGCCGCATTATGGGGCGTAATCGTCACACGCGGATGTGACCATAACGGATGCGCTTCGGGCAGCGGTTCAACCTGAAACACATCCAGCGCCGCCGCTTTCAGCTGCCCGCTATTGAGCGCGGCCAGCAGATCGTCTTCCACCACCTGCGCGCCACGTGCGATGTTGAGGAAGAACGCGCCGTGCGGTAGCTGCTGTAAAAAGGCGTGGTCAATAAGATTAATGGTCTCGTGCGTGCTCGGCAGCAGGTTGATCACCACCCGCGTCTCCTGCAGAAAGGCTGACAAGGCATCGCGTCCGGCAAAGCTGGTCACGCCGTCGATGGTTTTCGGTGAGCGGCTCCAGACGCGCAGCGGGAATCCCCAGGGTTTCAGGCTCTCCGCCACGCGCTGCCCCAGCACGCCCGCCCCCAGAATCCCGACGGTGAAACTTTCACGCGGGTAAGCAGGCAGCGGCTGCCAGCACTGTTGCTGCTGCTGAAGACGGTAGTCGTCAAAACGACGGAACCAGTTCAGTACGCTATGGACGGCATATTCCTGCATCTGGCGCGCCATCCCGGTATCTTCCAGCCGGTAGAGCGGCACGCTGTCGGGCAGCATCTCAGGGTGCTGCTGCAGCTGTTTCAGAATCTCATCAACGCCTGCACCCAGCGCAAAGACGCCGCGCAGTGTGGCGCGTCCCTGCAGCATCGCTGCGGGCGGTGAGCGGACCAGCGCATAATCAGCCGGGCCGTCGTCGCCCGGCTGCCAGGCACGCACCCGCGCCTGGGGCAGACGCTGTTGTAAACCGTTAATCCAGGCCGCTGCAGACTGCGACGGGTGATACCAGATGATCTCCATCCTGCTCTCCTTTTTTCTTTCAGCGTCAGGGAAAAGCGAGGTGAGAGCAAGAAAAAACCCGCGTGAAAAAGCGGTTTTTCCCATAAAAATAATTCCCGTGGCTTCACATTTCCGGCTCGCTTCAGGGTGAAGTGGGCAGATAAGGTCTAAAGTTGGTCCTGTGGTCAATGCGTTACGCGCGGCCGCATTTCGGACAAGGAGAAAAACCGATGACAAAAATTGAGGTAAACGCCGACTCACGGCGTCAGCGTTATGCGCCTTTTCTGCTCACGTTGCTGCTGAGCGTACCTGCTTTCACCGCCCATGCCGACGACAACAGCCGCATGCTGAATAATCAGCCGCAGCCGCCGGACGTGCGTTTAGGGCCGCTGTTTAATGCCGTGCAGCAGGCGAAGTTCTACCCCGATCAGAAGACCTTTGCCGATGCGGTGCCGAAATTTGATCCCGCGTCGATTCTTGCCGACTGGCAGATGCAGAAGAAACAGCGCAATTTCGATCTCAAACGTTTTGTTGACGCTAACTTTACGCTGCCCGCGGCGGGCGACAAATATGTGCCGCCCGCCGGCCAAAATCTGCGTGAGCACATTGATGGCCTGTGGCCAGTGTTGACCCGCACCACCAGCAGCGCTGGTCAGTATGACTCGCTGCTGCCGCTGCCTAAGCCCTATGTGGTGCCAGGCGGGCGTTTCCGCGAAGTCTATTACTGGGACAGTTACTTCACCATGCTGGGGCTGGCCGAGAGCGGACACTGGGATAAAGTGCAGGATATGACGGATAACTTCGCCTCACTCCTCGACCGTTATGGCCACATCCCCAACGGCAACCGCAGCTACTACCTGAGCCGTTCACAGCCACCGTTCTTCAGCCTGATGGTCGATCTGCTGGCGACGCACGATAACGGCAAAGCCTATACCCGTTATCTGCCACAGCTGCAGAAAGAGTACGACTACTGGATGGCAGACAGCGATAACGTCGCGGCGGGTGCAGCCAGCAAGCGGGTGATTAAGCTGTCGGACGGCAGCCTGCTCAACCGCTACTGGGATGCGCGCGACGTGCCACGCACCGAATCCTGGATGGATGACATTGCCACCGCGCAGAAAGCGCCGCAGAGGAATAAAGCCGAACTCTACCGTGAGCTGCGTTCCGGTGCGGCGTCGGGCTGGGATTTCAGTTCGCGCTGGTTTACCGATGCGCATAACCTGTCGACAATCCGTACCACGCAACTGGCTCCGGTTGACCTCAACAGCCTGCTGTTCCATCTGGAGCAGACCCTGTCGAAAGGCTATCAGATGAACAAGCAGAGCGATCTGGCGAAGCAGTACGCCGATCGCGCAGAGAAGCGCCAGGCAGCGATCAACCGCTATCTGTGGGACAGCAAACAGAACTGGTATGCCGACTATGACTGGCAGAAAAAGCAGGTTCATCCGCAGCTGACGGCTGCCGCGCTGTTCCCGCTCTATCTGCAGGTCGCCAGCGATAAGCAGGCTGAAAGCACTGCCAGCGCGGTTGAAAAGCAGCTGCTGAAGCCCGGCGGTCTGGTGACTACCACCGTGAACAACGGCCAGCAGTGGGATGCCCCGAATGGCTGGGCCCCGCTGCAGTGGGTTGCCGTGGAAGGCCTGGAGCATTACAACCAGCCAAAGCTGGCGAAAGAGGTAGGCTTACGCTTCCTGCAAAACGTCCAGATGACCTATGACCGTGAGCATAAGCTGGTGGAGAAATATGTCGTTGATGGCAAAAATCTCGGCGGTGGCGGTGGCGGTGAGTATCCGCTGCAGGACGGCTTCGGCTGGACCAACGGCGTCACGCTGAAACTGCTCGATAAGTACTGCCCGAAAGATAAAACCTGTAACAGCGCCCACGATATTCCTCAGGCGTCTGCCTCGCAAAACTGATCCACTCTGGATACCTCTGGCCTCGCCGGAGGTATCCGCACGCCTTTTCAGCGAATTTTACTTGACCTTCTTACATCAACAGGCAAAATTGCAGCCAATTTACAAAAGGTAATAATTCTCATTATGATAATGAGATTGCCTATTAACAACTTTACTCACCTGCCTTAATCTTTGCTATGAAAGGAACTCCGATGAAACTGTCACTGTCGCTGAGAGGGTATATTCGCCTCTGCACCCTGGCGCTGACCGCGCCTGCTCTGAGTTTCGCTGCCGATATGGTGGTGACTGCACAACCGCAGGAAGATTCGACCTCGCCGACCCAGGGCTATCTGGCCACCACCAGCCAGGGCGCAACCAAAAGCGACCGTCCGCTGATCACCACGCCGCAGTCGATATCCGTGGTCACCCGCCAGCAGATGCAGGATCAGGGCGCGCTGACCCTGAACCAGGCACTGGGCTATAGCTCCGGCGTCTTCACCAACTTTGGGGGTGCCGCGACCCGTTACGACACCATTGCGCTGCGCGGCTTCCACGGCGGCGATGTCGATAACACCTTCCTCGACGGCATGCGGCTGATGAGCGACGGCGGCAGTTTCAACGTATTGCAGGTCGATAACGCCTTCCTTGAGCGCATCGACGTGATCAAAGGCCCCTCTTCTGCCCTTTATGGTCAGACGGTGCCGGGCGGGCTGGTTAATATGGTGACCAGACGTCCGCAGTTCAGCGAAGAGGGGCATATCCAGCTGCAGGCGGGCAGTAATGCCACCACCGGCACGATGTTTGACTACACCAATGCGATCAACGACCAGTGGGCGTTTCGCCTGACCGGCGTGACCCGCAACAGCGATACGCAGTACGATCACACCCGCGAAGAGAAATATGCGCTGATGCCGCAGCTGATGTGGCAGCCGGATGAAGATACCCATCTGATCCTGAAAGCCTATCTTCAGAAAGATCCGTCAGGGGGTTACCACGGTTCCGTACCAGGCGACGGCAGCCTCACCGAACACAACGGCTACAAGCTGAGCAATGGCTTTTATGAGGGTAACAGCGACCTCGATCAGTTCAAGCGCCGCGAGCAGATCTACAGCTTCGACTTCGCCCATCGCTTTAACGACGTCTGGTCATTCTCCTCAACTGGCAGCTACAGCCACTCCAATGTCGATCTCGATCAGGTCTATCAGATTGGCTGGGACAGCGTGAATCCCGATCTGCTGAACCGCTACTACTCTGGCGAGCGTTCGTCGCTCTCCGCCTGGTCCACTGATAACCGTTTACAGGCGGAGTTTGCCACGGGTGAGCTGGAGCACCGCGTCACGCTGGGTGCCGAGTATCATCGCTATAAAAATGAGATCAGCGCGGCGGGCGGTTCGGCTAACCAGCTCAATGCCCTGACCGGCGAACAGGTGGGCGACATGCCGGATTACACCTGGGCGGATAAAACCCGTCGCTACTACCAGACCGGCCTCTATCTGCAGGATGAGATGAAGCTGGATCGCTGGCATCTGGATCTCTCCGGCCGTTACGATCGCATCGTCGCCAATAACAGCGGCAGCGATCGCCGTCAGGATGATCACATCAGCGGACGCGCAGCACTACTCTATGCCTTCGACAACGGTATCTCACCTTACGTGAGCTGGAGCCAGGCGATTACTCCGACCGCGCTCACCGATCCCAACAATAATCTGCTGAAGCCGACCACCGCCGAGCAGTATGAAGCCGGGGTGAAATATCAGCCCAATGGCACCCGCGATCTCTATAGCGTGGCGGTCTATGACCTGACGCAGAAAGATGTGGCGAACCGCAACGTGCTGACGGCGACCTATTCGCCATCGGGCAAAGTTCACTCACAGGGTATCGAGCTGGAAGCACGTAATCAGCTCACCCCGCGTCTGAGCACCGTGGCGAGCTATACGCTGAATCATCTGCGCTTTAAGGATTCGGTGGATGGCAACAGCGGACATACGCCATACGTCACCCCCAACAGCATGGCGGCACTCTGGGGTCACTATCAGTTTGATTACGGTCTGAGTGCGGGTGCAGGCGTGCGTTACATCGGCAAACAGTGGGCAGACAATGCAAACACCACACGTGTGCCGTCAGTGACGCTGTTTGATGCGTCGGTGCGGGCCGATCTTGGCGTCTGGAACAGCAGCCTGAAAGGGGCATGGGTTCAGGTCAATGCTAACAACCTGACCGATCGTACCTATGTAGCCGGTTGTTACGGTACAGGCTACTGCTACTGGGGCGCAGAACGCAGCGTGATGGCGACCATCGGTTACGACTTCTGATTAAAAGTAAGAGATAAAAAAAGGGGACGAATCGCTTCGTCCCCTTTTTCGTTTAAACCGTTACGGTCAACTGCGTACTTTGCGGTAGATAAACAGCACCACGATGGCACCGATAACAGCGACCACAAAGCTTCCGAAGTTAAACCCATCGACGCGGCCGAAGCCAAACAGCGTACTGATCCAGCCACCCACTACAGCACCGATAATACCCAGAACAATAGTCAGAATGAAACCGCCACCGTCTTTACCCGGCATAATCCACTTAGCCAGAATACCCGCGATTAAGCCAAAGACGATCCAGGAAATAATACCCATCTGTTGCTCCTTCCTTTTTATGATTAAAGCGTGAACGCCTGATTTATCAAGCGGTTTACCGCGATAAGTATAGCCAGCTTTTTGAAAAACGCCTCACGGGTCACACTATTTTTTAAGAATTCAGCGACTAAAGCTTTTTTTTGCCGCGCCGATAACCGGGATGAGGCAAAAAAACAGCATAAATACAGTAACCCCTTGCGGAGCAGGACGTGAAAGAAGCCGACCAGGAACAATATTTAAAACGTGGCACGCTGGCGGTTCTGGGCGTAATGAAAGATCTGCTGCGCCTGCAGACGCCACTACTGGTGCGCTTCGCGCGCGGGCAGTTTATCAGCCGGATGCTGGCTGCCGATGAAGATCGCCTGCTGTTTGACCTGGGCAGTAATAATCTGGATAACGAGTACGCCCTGACCAGCGACGATCTCAGCATTACTGCTGAAACCTATGGCGCGAAGGTAGAGATCAGCCTCGCCTCACTGGAGAGGGTGGAGTTTGAAGGATTGCCTGCCTTCAGCGCACCGTTACCGGAGCTGCTGTGGCAGATTCAGCGTCGTGAGTTTTTCCGCGTCTGCGCCCCGCTGGAACCGCAGTTCTGGTGTCATACCGTGTGGCCGGATGGCAGTAAAACACGCCTGCGGTTACAGGATCTGTCACTGGGCGGAATCGGCGTGCTGGTGGATGAACCGCTGCCGGAGGGGTTGCAGAACGGTGACAGCTTCAATCCGTTCCGGGTCGAGCTGGGGGAGTATGGTCATTTTGACGTGCCGGTAAAGCTGCTGAGCATTGGCGAGCGCAGCGTGGTGACCCGCAAGAACGAAACCCGCATCACACCGCGACTGAGCTTTCGTTTTGCCACGCTGAACCCGACGCAGGAGCGGCAGCTTCAGCAGATTATTTTTGCCCTTGAGCGCCTGGCTCGCGATAAATCAAACCGCTTCCAGTAACCGCTTTATGGATGCGCCACGCAGGTGGGCCGCATCCAGGCTATGCTTCTTGCTTGTTTTCTTTTAAACCGGAACCCAGCAAGGAGACCCTCCCCAATGGAAAACTGGCTCGCTTCACGTCGTTTTCAATCCCTCTTTTTTAATCAGGAACTCTGGCTCAACAGCGCCATCGTAGTAGTTTCCACGCTGGTGATTTACTGGGTATTACGTACCCTGATTCGCTTTATCTCCAACCGGATTGCACTTTACAGCGAACATCGTCATGTCCGCGCGACCGCGATTCTGGTGGAGATACTGCGCAGCACCAGCCAGACCCTGCTGCTGATCTTTTCACTGCTGATTGCCCTGAAGTTTGTGGATCTGCCCGCGTCCTGGAGCGTCACCATCGCACACGGCTGGTTCCTGGCGCTGATCGTTCAGCTCGCGCTGTGGATCGACTGCGGCATCCGGCTCTGGCTGAAAAGCCTGCTGCGTGACCCGCTGCACGTACGCAACCCGGTCACTACGGTGATCCTCGGGATTTTGCTGCGGGTGGTGGTCTGGATCATGATGTTCCTGGCCATTCTGTCGAACATGGGCATCAATATTACCGCACTGGTCGCCAGCCTTGGAGTGGGTGGTATCGCGATTGCGCTGGCGATTCAGACGGTACTGAGCGATGTGTTTGCGTCGCTGGCGATTGGCTTCGATAAGCCGTTCGAGCACGGCGATTTTATTGTCTTTGGTGATATTGCCGGTTCCATTGAGCACATTGGCCTGAAAACGACCCGGCTGCGCAGCCTGAGTGGTGAGCAGATCGTCTGCTCAAATACCATTCTGTTGCAGCAGACGATCCACAACTATAAGCGTATGCAGCAGCGCCGCATCGTGTTTAAGTTTGGTATCAGCTACGCCACGCCGTCAGAGCAGGTCCGGGAGATCAGCCCGCTGGTGAAAGAGATTATCCAGGGCGTTGAGACCACCCGTTTTGACCGCGCCCACTTCCTGGCCTTTGAAGATTCAAAACTGACCTTTGAAGTGGTCTATTTTGTGCTGGATGCGGATTACAATAAGTACATGGATATTCAGCAGGAGATTAACCTGCAGCTGATGGCGGCACTGGAAGAGCGTAACATCCGTTTCGCCTTCCCGATTCGTCAGGTTGAGTTCAGCGGGGGTAATCTGCCGCCGGTGGATCTGGTTGCGATACAGAATGACGATGACGAGATGCGCAGAGTGGCGCGCTAAATCAGTGCCCGCCTTTCTTTTCAGGAGTAGCGGGCATACAAGCCGGTGCGGGCGGAATCGTGACCGCATCGGCTGCTTCACCCCTTGCATTCAGCCGTTCCGCCTTACCGCTTACTGATGCCGGTAGCAGCTCACGCCGAGATACTCACTGAACGCTTCCTGCAGCACGCCAGCCGTGGCCGAGTGGTTCATCGCCACGTGATGCTCAAAGCCATTGCGGCAGATCCACGCCAGCAGCGTCTCCAGCTGCGGCACCTGAATGACCGCGCGACAGCCGACTGTGTCCAGCGGATCGGTGACAGATATTCCTTCACCCACATAGGCTTTGATTTCGCCGCTGAAGTCATCGGTCGAGAGGCGAAAATAGGTGAGATCGCCCTGCTTCATCCGGCCATGCACCGCGCCGCAGGTGTTCTCTTTGCCCACGGTGGTGCCAATAATATCCGCCGTGCCCATGGTCGGTGACTCCAGGCTGGCGCTGGCAAAATTCCCGCAATGAAACAGTACACACTTGTCCCGCTCGTCGCCAAAGTTGTTGTTCCAGTCCGCCAGTGAAGCAGGACTCAACGAACAACTGGCGAGCGCATACATCGACAGCGCACCCATCACGTCCACTTCACAGGCGCTGGGCATCAGTTGACCCGACATCACGCTCATAATTGAGCAGACGTTGATGCCCAGGTTTTCCTGCAGCGACGTCCAGCACTGAATGGCAGTCGTATCGATATCGTTGTCGCTGATCCACTCGCTGATCACCACAAACAGTTTGGCCATGGTCACCAGTTTGTCACCCGGAATCCCGCGCGCATCGGCGTTGGCTTCCAGGATTTCGCGCTTCTCTGCCACGCGGATATCGTCATCACGCAGCCGGTTAGTGCGGGTAAAAATTTCTGATAGATCCAGGGTTTCTACCGCGATGCCCATCTTCTCCAGCAGCTTTTCGCTGTAGCGCACGGTGTTGAATCCGGCGGGCCGCGCACCAATCGCGCCGACACGAACCCGCCGCATCGCATTCACCACCCGACAGAGCTGGCTGAAACGCTGTAAATCCTGCTGAAAAACTTCGCCGCTCAGGGCGCAGACATGCTGACGGGTCAGGGTAAACGGGATGCCGTACTGCCGCAGGTTGTTGCAGAGCGAGATTTTACCGCAGAAGCTGTCACGTCGGGTCGCCAGCCCCATTTTATCCAGGTTGTCCTCTTCTGCCTGCACCAGCACTGGCACATTCAGCCCGGCCAGACGCAGCGCTTCGGCAATGGCCTTTTCGTCACCAAAGTTAGGCAGCAGCACCACAATGCCGTGAATCGCTTCGCGATGCTGGCGAAACAGCGCAGCGCAGGTTTTGGCCTCCTGCCGCGTCTCGACGCCGCCCAGATTGGTCTGGGTTTCATCCAGCATCACCGTATTAATGTTCATCTTTTCAAACAGCGCAACCGCCTGCTGGCGCGCCTCGCCCACCAGATAGCTGGGAAAAAATCCCCGGTTGCCAATAATGACGCCGAAGGTTAACTGCTGAGGAAGTGTTGACATGGCTCTGCTCCGGTTAAGGATTAATGTGGCTGATAACGACAGCGTGCAACGGCGTCGATCCAGCCTTTATAGTTTTCCTGCATACGCTGCGCGAGCTCTTCACGCGGCATGATGACACTGCCACCCTGCAGTGCCTGCATATCACTGCCCTGCTGCCACCATCCCAGTACTTTGCCCGCCAGCAGCGCCGCGCCCAGCGCGGAAACCTCGGCGGTCGGCACACGCTGCAGCGGCCGCTGTAACACATCCGCCTGTAACTGCATCAGCCAGCTGTTTTCGGTGGCGCTGCCATCCACACAGAGAGCCGGGAGCTGCTGGCCGCTGGCCTGCTCCATCGCAAAAAAGACGTCGGCGATTTGCCAGACGATTGACTCCAGCGCGACCCGTGCCAGTACATCGGGCGTGGCGGCGTCCGTCAGTCCACATACCATGCCGCGCGCCTGCAGATCCCACCAGGGCGCGCCCAGACCGGAGAGCGCCGGGACAAAATAGATGCTCTGATTGTCGTCGCAGCGCTGCGCCATGGCGGTCAGCGCACGCGGATCCTGCACGCCGAGCAGTTTGCCCAGCCAGGCGGCACCGGAACCGGTATGGGTGATATTGCCTTCAAAGGCATAACGCAGCGTGCCGTCGTGCCAGGCCACGGTGGTGCTGAGGCCATTTTCCGTCAGCAGCGGCGTCGCCATCGACATCATCAGTGAAGAGCCGGTGCCGTAGGTGGCTTTCACCACTTCTGACTCGCCGCGCCGCTGCGCCTGCAGTGCAGCATGGGAGTCACCGATGCGCGCCAGAATTGGCGTGCCGGGCGCTAAGCCGGGAATGTTACGCACCGCGACAACGCCCTGTTCGCTGGCGGAGGAGGTAATACGTGGCAGTGCGGCGCGCGGTAGCTGAAACAGCGTCAGCAGCTCGTCGTCCCAGTCATTGAGATGCAGGCTGTAAAGTTGAGTGCGGGCTGCGTTGGCGTGATCGGTAACGAATATCTCGCCTGCGCTGAGCTGCCAGCTGAGCCAGCTGTCGACAGTGCCGATGCAAAGCTCACCGGCTGCGGCCCGCGCTGCGCCATCGGGAATGGCGGCCAGCATCCCGGTCAGCTTGGCGGCAGGAAACATCGGATCAACGGCGAGCCCGGTTAAGCCGGTGATACGTGGCGCTTTGCCCGCCTGATGCAGATCGCGACAGAATGATTCAGAGCGGCGATCCTGCCAGCTCACCAGTGGCGTCAGGGGCTGACCATCACACCGCTGCCAGATCAGCACCGACTCGCGCTGATTGCTGATCGCCACGGCCGCAACAGGCGCGCCATCACAGGCTGACAGACACTGGATGATTGCCTGCTTTACCGCCTGCCAGATTGCCATAGGGTCCTGCTCCGCCAGTCCGGGCTGCGGATGTTGCAGGGTTAAACTCTGGCTGCCGCGCGCCACTACGCGGCCACTGCGATCAACCGTAATCGCCTTGGCGTTGGTGGTGCCTTCGTCAATCGCCAGAATCAGGGGTCCCACCATTTTTATGCTCCTGCGCAGATGCGTGCTGCACTGTTAACTATGCTGCTGGCATCAATGCCATGACGGGCGCGGGTCGAGGCGCGATCGCCGGCAATCGCATATTCGCCATCCGGAATGCCGAGCCGTAACAGCGGGATGCCGCAGCCGCCCTCCGCCAGCACCTCGGCCACCAGGCTGCCGACACCACCATTGACGTTGTGCTCTTCTACGGTAATCACCGCTGGGTAGTGATTTAACAGGTTGCGCAGCTGTTGGGTATCACAGGGACGAATCGATGGAACCGCGATCACACCGGCTGAAATGCCCTGTTCAGCCAGTTGCTCAGCGGCGTGAACCACCTCGTGAACCGTTGAGCCCATTGCCACCAGCGCGATGTCGCTGCCTTCCCGTAACAGGTCGATCGCGCCCGGCCTGAACCGGTAGTTTTCGTCATGCAGCTGCGGCAGATCTTTGCCATCCAGACGGATATAAACCGGGCCGACATGCTCAAGGGCGTAGTCGATGATCTGGCGGCACTCCAGCGGGCAGGAAGGTGCATAGATCTCGATGTTGCCGAAACCGCGCATCACCGCGATATCATCAATGCTGTGGTGGGTGCTGGCTAACGGGCCATAGCTGGCCCCGGCATTCAGCCCGAACAGTTTGACGTTGGTGTTGTTGTAACAGACGTCAACTTTCACCTGCTCATTGGCGCGTGATACCAGAAACGGCGCGGCGTTACAGGTCACCGCAACTTTGCCACCCAGCGCCAGCCCGGCCGCTGTGCCCACCAGCGTCTGCTCGGCGATGCCGACGTTGATCAGCCTGTCGGGAAACGCCTTAATAAAGGGGGAGATTTTGGCGGTTGAGGTGGAGTCAGCCACCACCGGCACCAGATCCACGCCGCGATTCACCGCGTCGATGAAAGCCGTCACCATGACGCTTGCTAAATGTTGTGCATTACTCATCTTTCAGTTCCTCCAGTGCCAGCGCAATCTCTTCGCCTTTCGGCACCCGGTGATGCCATTCGGCTTTGCTCTGAATAAAGGAGATACCAAAGCCCTTTTCGGTATGCGCGACAATGACCTGCGGCTTGCCGTTCTTCGGCAGGTTTTCGATGGTGTCGACGACCGCCGCCATCTCATTGCCGTTGCATTCGGTAACCTCCAGCCCGAAGGCACGCCATTTTTCCGGCAGCGGATCGGTGTTCATGATGTCGCGGGTCGCGCCCGCCAGTTGCAGCTTGTTCTTGTCATTAATGATGATCAGGTTGTCGAGGCCGTAATGTGCCGCGACCAGTGCCGCCTCCCAGTTGCTGCCTTCGGCCAGTTCCCCGTCGCCGGTCACCACAAAGATGCGGCGCGAGCTGTTATCTTTTTTCGCTGCGATAGCGATGCCCACCGCCACCGGCAGGCCGTGACCCAGCGCGCCGGTGTTTAGCTCAACGCCAGGCGTTTTCTGCCGCACCGGATGGCCGGGCAGATGTGAGTCGGCATGCTGATAGGTTGCCAGCCAGTCGGTTGGAAAGTAGCCCGCCTCCGCCAGCACGCAGTAATAGCCGCCCACCGCGTGTCCTTTAGACTGGATGTAGATGTCACGCTGATCGTCGTCCGTGCGATCCGGGGCGCAGTTCAGGATGCGGAAGTAGAGCGCGGTGAGGATCTCCACCTGTGACAGATCGGCACCGGTATGACCGCCTGCCGGGCTACCCGCATTTAGCTGGATGATGCGACGACGGATAGCACGCGCCCGACGCTCAAGGTCTTCGACCGGAAGATTGAAAGGATTCATACACTACCTCTGAATTTTAAATCGTTTATGAATATATATTCACGCCGGTTAAAAAAATTTCTACCAAAAATACGTGCCTTACACTGGCACGCCCTTCTGTCTGCCACTCTGCGCGTCTGACCGGGCAGGCCATCCCCGTGAGCAGAAACATGCAGCAGTCCGGCCTGCCCGACTCAGCGCGATCAGGGTTTTGCCGGTGTGCCCTCCTCGATTAATGCTTTCTGTGCCACCACCGCCGCCTTCTGCTGCATCCGGCTCTGAGTCTGATCGATAATGACCGCAATGATGATGACAATACCCTTAATGACCATCTGCCAGAATTCGCTGACGCCCATCATGATCAGGCCATCCGCCAGAAAGCCGATGACAAACGCCCCAATCAGCGTGCCGACAATGGTGCCGCGTCCGCCCGCCAGCGACGTGCCGCCCAGCACCACGGCGGCAATCGCGTTCATCTCAAACGCGGTGCCGTTCGCCGGATGGCTGGCGACCAGTTGCGATGAGACCACGATGCCGGCAATGGCTGCGCAGAAGCCCGACAGGGTGTAGACCAGAATTTTCACCTGCCGGGTTTTCACACCCGACAGTTCAGCAGCACGCTCGTTGTCGCCGATGGCATAGACCTGACGGCCAAACGGCAGACGACGGGCGATATAGCCGATGACCAGCGCCAGCAGCACCATCATCCAGATGGCATACGGCAGCCCGAGTAACGTCCCCGCACCAATCCGATCGAAGCCGGTATTGCCCAGTAGCGGATTACCCTGTAAACCGGGAAAGGTCTCGCCGCCGGAGGTGAGCATGGCCGCGCCGCGCAGGATATACATGGTGCCGAGAGTGCAGATAAAGGGGGCCACGTTGTAGCGGGTAATGATCCAGCCATTGCCCGCGCCAATCAGCGCGCCGATAAACAGCACCACCGGCACAATCACCCAGACACTGGGAAAGATAGCGATGCCAAACATCGGCAGCACAATCCCTTTAGTGATCAGCCAGCCGGCGATCATGCCGCACAGCCCTAAGGTGGCCCCAATCGACAGGTCGATCCCCGCAGTGATAATGACAAAGGTGATGCCCAGCGCCAGAAAGGCGTTGATGGCGATATGCTTCACCATGATCACCAGGCTGCCGGTGGCGAGAAAGTCCGGCACGGTGATGGCGAAGAAGCCGACAATCAGAATCAGCGCAATAAAGGTGCGCAGTTTCAGAAGCAGCAGCAGAATGCTTTCGCGTGAACTGAATGCCTTAGCCGGAAGCGTGTTCAGCGCGACGCTGTTATTGCTTTTCATGCTCAGAACCCCTGCGCACTTGCTTTCACCAGCGCTGCCTCTTCCGCCTGGTCGCGGGGAAGATCAGCCGTAAGTTTGCCGCCCGACATCACCAGGATGCGATCGGCTACCGCCATAATCTCTTTCAGATCTGAGGTGGAGAACAGCACGGCGATACCCTGCTGCGACAGCGCCACCATGGTGCGAAACACCTCGGCTTTGGCCCCGACGTCAATGCCGCGGCTCGGCTCATCCAGCAGCAGCAGGCGCGGATTGGTCAGCAGCGCACGGCCAATCACCACTTTCTGCTGGTTGCCGCCGCTGAGTGCGCTGATGGCGACGTCCGGCGAAGAGATTTTGATCGCCAGGTTGCCCACCGTCTGGTTCACCGCCTGCAGCTCCGCCTGATGCGCTATGGCAAAACGGCGCGACAGCCGCCGCCACAGGCTGGCGATGGTGAGATTACTGGCGACCGACGAGACCGGGAAAATCCCGGCGCGTTTGCGATCTTCCGGCACCAG
Organism: Pantoea sp. B550; assembly: GCF_024158165.1. Lineage (NCBI taxonomy): Bacteria > Pseudomonadati > Pseudomonadota > Gammaproteobacteria > Enterobacterales > Erwiniaceae > Pantoea > Pantoea sp. B550. The sequence goes on along the minus strand of NZ_JAMYXI010000003.1, from coordinate 3,516,100 downwards.
ACTCATGCCCATGCGGATGCGATCGGCGGTCGGCAGACGGGTTGGCAGCGGTTTACTGTCGAGCCACAGCTTGCCGAGATAGTGACGCTGGCTGCCGAGCAGACACTCAAACAGTTCGGTGCGACCCGCGCCCATCAGTCCGTAGATCCCGACAATTTCGCCGGCACGCACCTGAAAACTGACATCATCGACCAGCGTATTGCCGTTGGGGCTGACGCAGGTAATATGCTGTGCTTCCAGCACCGGCGCGCCAAACTCACGCTCATCCGGCAAAAAGGTCGTGACCGGCTCACTGCCCAGCATCTCGCGCACGATCCATGGCACATCAATGGTGCTGACTGGTGCTTCCGCCTGGAAACGTCCGTCGCGCAGAATGGTAATCACGTCACCAATTGCCATCAGCTCCTCCAGCCGGTGGGAGATATAGATAAGGGTCACGCCCTGCTGCGTCAGGTCGCGGATCACCCGGAACAGGATCTCCACTTCGGTTTTGCTCAGCGCAGAGGTCGGCTCGTCGAGGATCAGAATGTCTGCATCTTCTGCCAGCGCTTTGGCGATCTCCACCAGTTGCTGCTGACCCACTTTGAGATTGCCGACCCGCTCAGTGGGCGAAATCGGCTGGTCGAGTCGTGCCATCAGTGCGGCGGTGCGGCGTGCCTGCTCCACCTCATTGATGGGTAACAGGCCGCGCTGGATCTCCCGGCCCAGAAAGAGGTTCTCCGCCACCGTGAGGTTTTCAAACAGATTCAGCTCCTGGTGCACCATGCCGATACCGTGCCGGGCGGCGTCACGGGTGCTGCTCAGCGTCAGCGGCTCGCCATTCAGGAACAGCGAACCGGCGGTGGGCTGCTGCACCCCGGCCAGAATCTTCATCAGGGTTGATTTCCCCGCCCCGTTTTCACCGATGATGACGTTAACTTTGCCGCGCCAGACCCGGTAGTCGACGCGATCCAGCGCCAGCGTGCCGGGAAACAGCATCGATATCTGTTCGGCCCGCAGAATGATCTCATCGTTCATCAGGGCGTTCCCCGCTTCAGCTCCACCGCCACCACCTCTTCAACGCTGTTGTGACCGATGCTCACCGCCAGCAGCGCCTGCACCGGCTGGTTGACCCAGCTGGCATCCAGCGGCGGCAGCTGCTTCACCGCGTGACGGTTCAGCGCCCGCGTCAGCTGGGCATACTGCACCTGATTCGTAAACTCCTCGAAACGGAACCCGGCGGCGTCGCGAATAGCGTTGCTGCGCAGCACCGGCCCGACGCTGACTGCCACCGGTTTACCGTTGATCGTCAGCGTCAGTGTGCGTTCACGCGGATTACTCTCATCCAGAGCGCTGGCCGTCCCGCTGGCCCGTACGAAGACGCTTTCACGCCCGTCGGGTTTAACCGTCTGACTTTTCGCCTCCATGTCGGCCCAGCTCAGCGCGTGGCTGTTCGCGGTGGTCATGACCCGCGGCTGCCAGGTCTCTTCCGCAATCTGCTGTGGCGTCTGGGTGGTATAGCTGGGCTTCGCGTGCGGATCTTTCGGCAGAATCGGGTTACCGTCCGCATCCAGATCCACCACGGTGCAGGCGCTGAGCAGCGCCATACCGGTCAATACCGCCAGTATCCGTTTCATGGTTATTTCGCCAGGTTGAAGTTTTTCAGCTTAGCGGCGTTGCTGTCGTCAATCAGCACACAGTCCATCAGCTGCTTCTCCTGTTTCTGCGCTTTGCCGTTCTTCAGGTAGTAGTCCGCCTGCGTGACCGCCATCTGCGCCTGATCCCAGCCCGGTTGCAGTACCGTCGCTTTGATGTTGCCTTTGTTGAGGATCGAATCGCGGGTGTAGTCGCTGCCGTCAAAACCCACCACGATGACCGAGGTTTTCCCGGCGGCTTTCAGCGCGGCTTCCGCACCCAGCGCCATGGTGTCGTTACCGGAGATCACACCGACGATGTTGGGGTGCTTCTGCAGCAGGGTTTCCATGCGGCTGAAGGCTTCGGTCTGGCTCCAGTTAGCGCTTTGCTGCGCCACCATTTTCAGGTCGGTGTAGTCATCCAGTACGTCGTGATAGCCCTGCGACCGCACGCCCGCGTTGGTGTCAGACTCCTTGCCCAGCAGTTCAACGTACTCGCCTTTGCCGCCCAGCAACTTTGCAAATTTCTCTGCACCCAGCTGCGCACCCTGATAGTTATTGGAGACGATCTGCGCCACGGCGATACCGGTTTTGTTGATCTCACGGTCAATCAGAAAGGTCGGGATACCGGCATCTTTGGCTTTCTGCACCGGCCCGACGGTGGCGTCCGCGCCGGCGTTATCCAGAATGATCGCTTTGGCTTTGCGCGCAATCGCGGTCTCAATCAGCTGGTTTTGCTTGTTAACGTCATCGTCGTGCGACGCTACCAGCGTGGCATAACCCAGCTCTTTGGCTTTAGCTAACGCGCCTTCTGCCTCGGCTTTAAAAAACGGGTTGTCATGGGATGGGGTAATAATCGCCAGCAGGCCTTGCTCTGCCGCCAGCGCCGTTGCAGAAAAAGCGAACATCGAAGCCAGCAGGGTCAGTTTAATCAGAGGACGCGTCATTGTTTCTCTCCGCTTGAATATATATTCACACGCGATTTTATATGCATAATGACTATGCGCCTGCGCTGACGCGCCGTCCAATGCGCGATCGTTAAAAAGCGAAAACGATCACAAATTAGCCTGCGTTGTGATTTTGATCATCCTGGTTAACAATACCGGGCAGATTCAGAGAGGGAAAAACCGATGGCAAAACAGGATGAACAGCGACTGATGGTGAAGATTGCCACGCTTTACTATGTCGAAGGGCTGAAGCAGTCAGAGATCGCGCAGTCGCTGACCCTATCGCAATCATTTGTCTCACGCATTCTTAATCGCAGCGTGAAAGAGGGGGTGGTCAAGATTAGCGTGGTGCCACCGGCCAACGTCTATCCGGAACTGGAAAAGGCGATTGAGCAGACCTACAACCTGCCGCAGGCGATTGTGGTGGATGTGCCGGATCAGGCCTCGCCGCTGCAGATTAAACAGGCGATTGGTTCGGCGGCTGCTCACTATCTGGAGACCCGGCTGCGCAACGATGAGCTGATTGGTATTTCGTCGTGGAGCGGCACTATCCGGGCGATGGTGGATGCACTGCATCCGCTCAACAGCGCCTGTAAGGGCGTGATCCAGCTGCTGGGCGGCGTCGGAGCCAACGGCAACGTGCAGGCCACCATTCTGACCCAGAATCTGGCGGCGCTGCTGAACTGCCCTGCCTGGCTACTGCCGTCGCAGTCGATTGAGCATTCGGTCAGCGATCGCCAGCGGCTGTCGGCCAATGCCGAGGTTGCCGAAGTGCTGAGTAAATTTGAGCAGGTCGATCTGGCGATTGTCGGCATCGGCGATCTGGAGCCGTCAGCGCTGCTGCGCAATTCTGGCAACTACTACGATGGCAAAATGCTGCAGACGCTGGCGGCACGCGGTGCGGTCGGTGATATCTGCCTGCACTATTTTGACGCCTGTGGCCAGCCGGTATTGAAAGCTGAAGAAGATCCGGTGATCGGAATGGAACTGGCGCAGGTGAAACAGTGCGCGCAGGTCGTCGGACTGGCTGGCGGACGGGAGAAAGCGCAGGCGATTCGCGGTGCGCTATTGGGCGGTTATATCAAGGTGCTGATTATTGACTATCCCACGGCCCGGCTGCTGCTCACGCCGCAGGCGTAGTCAAAACCGGTCAGATGGTGCGGTAAGCGGTGGTGACTTTCCAGAGATAGCGCGGTGCCTGCGCCGCCGGATGCCTGTTCTGCACATGCTGATAGAATTCATCCGGTGACATGGCGTTGATCATCGCAATGGCCCGATCGCGGTCGCGGGAAAATGTTCGCAGCAGTGCACCGGCACCGTTGGCATAAGAGACGATGGTGGCGTAGCGCAGGGTCAGCGGATCGCGGATGCCCGACAGCGCAGAGTCCTGCAGGATGCGGATATAGGCGGTGCCGATATCAATATTTTTGGCCGGATCGCGCAACTCGGCATTCGACGGCTGACCCCGGCGGCCCAGCGTGCGATAGACTTCACGTCCCGCGGTCGACGCTTTAATCTGCATCAGCCCGACCGCATTGGAACGGCTCACTACGCCCGGATTTCCACCCGATTCGACACTGATAATGGCGCTGATCAACTTCTCATCAACGCCATAATGACTGGCGGCATCTTCGGTAAACATGGCCCAGGTTCCATTGACGCTGGAAGGCGGTGCCTGCGTTAACGGCGTGTTGCGCTGCTTAACGGCATGGTGCGGTGGCTCGCTGGTACAGCCAGTCAGGAGTAACGCCGAGAGTATAAGGTGTCGGATTTTCAGCAATTTTTCGTCTCATCGCGATTGTGGCGAATGCTATCATACCCAGGCAGCCTGAGAGCAAAATTACCGTTTATCCTAAATACACGATTATGCGGCGCGCACCGTGACTTCAGCGGGCTTTTTCGCCATCATCGCCGTCAGTCATGTGCGCTAACAGCAGGAAAGTATGATGATTTCACGTTCAGTTCGTCTTATCTCCCCCTCCGGTTACTGTCATAATCAGCCTGCGGCACTGCAGGGCATTGCACGACTGCGCGCGGCGGGCCATCAGGTGGAGAACGAGCAGGTGATCACCCGCCGTTTTCAGCGCTTCGCCGGAACGGACGCAGAGCGCCTTGAGGATATCAACCAGCTTGCCAGCCTCACTACGCTGCCCGACGTGGTGCTGGCGGTGCGCGGCGGTTATGGGGCCAGCCGGTTACTGGCGTCCATCGACTACGTCGCCCTGCAACGCCGTCTGCTGAATCAGCCGCTGGCGCTGTGCGGCCACAGCGACTTTACCGCGATTCAGCTGGCTCTGCTGGCGCAGGTCGGCCTGATTACCTTCAGTGCACCGATGCTGGCCGGTAACTTCGGTGCCGCGACCTTATCTGAATTTACCCTGCACCACTTCTGGCAGGCACTGACATCACCTACAGTAGAGGTGAAATGGCAGAGCGAAACGCCAGATCAGGGTGACTGGCAGGGTACGCTGTGGGGCGGGAATCTGGCGATGATCTGCTCTCTGATCGGCACGCCGTGGATGCCGCAGATTGAGAACGGCATTCTGGTGATAGAAGATGTCAATGAGCATCCGTTCCGCATTGAACGCATGCTGATTCAGCTGGAGCAGAGCGGCATTCTGGCGCGACAGCGGGCAATCGTCACAGGCAGCTTCACCAGCACAACCCTGTCGGACTATGACAATGGGTTTGATTTCAGTACCGTCTGGCAGCGCGTGCGTGATACTACCGATCTGCCGGTGATCTGTGGATTAGATTTTGGACATGCCGCTGACACCGTCACACTGCCGCTGGGCGCCAGCGCACGATTAGCGGTCAGCCAGGGCAACGCCCATTTGCAGGCGACCGGGCATCCCGTCCTGCGGGAATAGAGAGCGTTTCAGGAGATCGACATTGAAGCCGTTGTATGACGATTTGTGGATCTCAACCCCGGAATTCCCGGTGGAAGATGCCGTTAATGACCTGATGATGCATGGCTTTATGCTGCGTCACCCGCGCGGCAATCTGCTGATTGGCCGCGTTGAAAATCCGCTCGATCATGAAGTGATTGCCGATACCGGCGGCGTGATCCGTCACTATCTGACCCACTGGCACGAATCCGCGCCCGGTGCGGCAGTGATCCAGCAGCGGTTTAGCAGCGCGCTCTACTGCCACAGCCGCTCATTAGGCCCTATCAGTCGTTTTGCGGAGCCGGATGACACCTTTTCGCAGCCGGAGACACATTTCGGCGATTTCCATCTGCTGCCAACGCCCGGACACACGCCGGGTAGTTGCAGCTTTCTCTATACCTCGCCGCTGGGGCTAACCTATCTGTTTGTCGGCGATACCGTGACCCGCTCTCATGACAACTGGATCACGGTGCTGGTGCCGGACAGTAATCCGGCTGAGCTGAGTCAGACGCTGGAATTTTACCGCTCGCTGCGCCCCGACGTGGTACTGATGAGTACCACGCGCGGCCATCTTTCCTGGAAAAAAGTGACGCTGCAAAGCTGGCTGGCTGCCATTGATGAAGCTGAACAGCATCCCCTGGATCTGCGGGAAAATCCGCTGTTCTGATTACAGTTCTTTGGTCAGATAGTGCCGCTGATGATGATCCATGTAGTTCGCCAGTGTAAGCCGCAGGGTATAGCCGAGTTTTTCGTAAAACGGCCGCGCCTGAAAACTGGCGGTATCTACCTGTGCATAGCGGCAGCCGCGATCCCGGGCCTCCTGCTCGGCAGCCTGAATCAGCCTGCTGCCTGCCCCCTGCCCGCGTAGCGCCTCACTCACCCAGAGCATATCAATCCGCAGCCAGTTACCGGTCGTTGAGCCGGTCAGTCCGGCCAGCTTTTTACCCTGCTCATCACGGATAAACACGCCAATTGACCTGATCGTATTCACATCAATAAATTTGCTGTTGAAGGCATTGAGAGCCAGCCTGACCTCATCCAGATCCTGCGCAGTAACGTTGTCGGTAATCTCAGGTTGCATAGTGGCTCCAGGGGGTTAACTGTCGGAACGCTGACGATCGTCGTAACGCTCCAGGGTCAGCGCATCCACATCGCGTTTTTCGCTGCGGCTGCAGGGCAGCAGTTTATCGCTGTCGCGGTAAACAAAGAAGGTTGCCTGGCTGCGCTGGTTCACAATCAGCTGATCGCCATTGCGAAAGCGGGTAATCGCCACCTGATCGCCCGCTTCTAAGCGGGTTCGCTGCTGACCGGCGGCAATCTGGAAATGATTTTCCGGCCACATCAGGGTGGTTAAACCATATTCGGCACGTGAAACTGTCATGGTCGGCCGACCGGGACAGTTAAGCTGAAATTCGGTTTCACTCCAGGCGGGTGCGATATGACAGGCCAGCAGGCCCAGGGCAATTAACGCTGCCTTCATGCTGTGTCTCCACTGATTTCATTGAGAATTTTCTTAGCTTAACATAGAAAAACCAGAGGAGAGGCGTGAGGGGAGCGTGACTAAGACCATTAAAAGGTGGAATCGGTGTGCGAAAAAACCTGAAAGTTGAGAAAAGATAAAGTAATCCGGCCAGCCTGACAGCGTACCCGCCTGGCCGGATTGTGACTATTCGGCAGCGACCTCGGCGGCCACTAACATCAGCGCCAGCCCGGCATTTTCGCTATCATAAGCCTGCATGGCTGCACGAATATTCGCTGAGCAGGCGAGCACCTGTTGCTTCTTATCGGCTTCCAGCTCGTCAATCGCGTGGCGAATAATCATTAGACTTGCTTCTTCTTCTTTCATCATTTATCCCTGGATTTGCCTAAGTGGTGCGCAAAGGAGCCAAGAATACCGTTTATTGATAAGCAAAGTCACCCCTTTACATTCCTGTTGCTTAACGATTAAACAAATCACAAACAGGAAGCGTAGCGGAAACTGCTATAATTACGTGATTGGTGGTGCAACAGGATAGACTCTGCGCCACGACACTCCCAGGGATTGAAGCAGGTAGAAAATCATGATGCGACTCAGCATTTTTATCCTCATCGCGTTGGTGACTGGATGTTCATCTGGCCCGAAAGGGGTGGAATGTCCGGGTGAGGTCTCGACAATTTATGGTCAGTCGATGGGACAGACACAGGGCGTGATTTTTGACCTGGTTAACAGCTTTACCGTGACACGAGACAATGTCAGCGTTAACAGTGGCCCGCTGCAGTCGCTGGATCGGTTTAAATATGTCCCCTCCGCCGTGACGCATGAAGGTTACTTTGCGCAGCGCCTGTCAGATAAGCAGTTCCGCCTGATTAATCCTTATCAGGACACCCAAATCACCTGGACCTGTCCATAAGGGATGAATCCTGCTGCCAGATGGTTTATTGTCAGGAAACGTCAAGCAGCAGGGTTCCCCGATGGAAAAGCGTCTGGATAACAACGGTTATATCGACTTCCCCTTCCCCGCTACGCGCAATGCGGATGGCTCGGTTAATCCCTGTGGCTTTGATCTGACGCTGGAAACCGGTCGCCTTGAAGAGATCGTCGTACTGAATCGCTCAGCGAATCTGCGGCGACTGGTCGAGGAGGTTAATCTGCAGGAGGGGCTGTTTATGACCCTGGCCTGTGACTGGCAGCAGCAGGAAGATGCGGTCTGTGGTTTTATCGATGTGGCTTTTCGTCCCGACCTGCCGCAGCACGGTCACCAGGAAGCCCTGCAGCTGGAGGCGAGCTTTCACCATTACCTGACCGGACAGGAGCAGCAACATCAACTGCCCGCCGGGACACTGGTCAACTATGCCCGTTCGGTACTCGACTGGAGCTGGTCGCCGCTGCATCAGCGTCAGCGCGATTACGAAAAAATCACTATCCAGTTCTATTGTCCGCAGGCCGATGACGCCGAATGGTGTTTTGACCATCTGCGTCATTTCCTGGTGAGCGTCTATCCGACCTGCATCGCCGGCCGTTCGCTCTGATCCCCACTTCTCCCGGAGTCGCTATGCGTTCTGCTGCGCTGTCTGTTTTTACGCTGTTCTGCTCGCTGTTTTTTGCCGCGTCGGCCCAGGCCGATCGCTGCCAGCAAATTCGCGCCGGTCTGGATATCGGTTCCGGTACCACCAAAATTGCGGTGGCGCGCGTCAATGTCTGCCAGCAGCGTATCGAAAAAGTGCTGTATCAGGATCAGCGCGCCGTGGCCTGGAACGACGCATTAGCCCATTCAGCGGATAACCAGCTGAGTCCGGCAGTCACCCACGAAGGTGCCGCCGCACTGCAGCAGCTGGTCGCGCACGCACAGCGCTTTCATCCACAGCGAATCAGCGGCGTGGCGACGGCAGTGTTTCGCAATGCCAGCAACGGTCAGGCCGTAATTGAACAGTTGCAGCGCCAGAGTGGTGCGCAAATCAGCATTATTTCGCAGCAGCAGGAAGCGATGCTTGGCTTTCTCTCTGCCAAAGCCGCGCTTAACGATCCGGCAGTACGGGATGAGCAGTTGCTGGTCTGGGATATTGGCGGTGGGTCAATGCAGATGACGGCATGGCGACAGCAGGCGGGCAAGCCGGTAGCGGATATTTACCGGGGCAGACTGGCCTCAGTGACGCTGAAAAACTTTATCCTGACGGTGCTGAAGAACAGCCCGGAGGCTAAATCGCCCAACCCGATTGGTTCCTGGCGGCAGTCGGTGCTGCGCTTTGTGCAGTTTTACGCGACTAACGAAGTCAGCCCGCAGATCAAACAGGATGTGGCCGGTCGTCGGGTGATTGGGATCGGAGGCGTACACGGTTTTTCGATTCGCAATCAGTTACCGGGTAAACCCAACCACTATACGCTGGCGACCCTGAGCCAGCTCTCGCAGCAGCAGGTCTGGAAAGGCGACAGCGAATTGCAGGGTGACTACCGCGCCACTGACGTGAGTAACCTGTTACTGGTGGAAGGGTATATGCAGGCGCTGAAAATGGATGAGGTGGAGATTGTTGAGGCCAACCTGATTCAGGGCGTGCTGCTGCAATAGCGCAACGCTTCCACACTTCGCTACACGTCAGATTTAACCAGCCGGATAGCGTGATCCAGCATCCGCTGCTCATCCCGTTCACTGTGGGCGCGCTGCTGGCGGATACGTTTAAGCAGGTCGTAGATTTCGCCACGCCGGGTGTCATGACCGCGCTCCATCAGCACAATGACTGCATCGCCAATAACGCGGCAGACTTCATCATAGTCATCATCATTCAGTGCATCACGTTTCATCGTTTCTCCTCCGGCTGTGACTTTCTTCTCAAAAGGCTAGACAGGAAATGGCGGGCCCGCAAATGCAGCGCCATTAACAGCCGGAAATGATTTTTTAGGCCCTTATCGAGCGCTGGCGGAGCAGAACTCACTATCTTTGCTACGCTTTGAGAGTCTTACTCAAAACCAAGGAGCATTTAAATGTCAGGAAAAATCGAAGATAAAGTAAAAGAAGCGGCTGGCGCAGTTCAGGAACAATGGGGTGCAGCAACCGGTTCATCTGAGCATCAGGCTAAAGGCGCAGCGCGTCGTTACACCAATCAGGCAAGCTATGCTGCACGTGATGCTGCTGAGACCATTCGCGATCAGGTTCAATCCAATCCTGCTGCCGGTCTGGCCATTGCTGCAGGCGTTGGCGTATTTATCGGCTTCCTGCTGGGTCGTAAGTAATACCGCCACACGTCGACAGAACGGGAGCCACTGGCTTCCGTTTTTTTGGCTTTAGCTGACTGCATGCTGAGAAACATCTGAAAGATAAGCCTTCACAGGCCAGCGCACGGTGAGTCTTCAGTCTTAATTACGTTCTCTTTCTGACAACATCAAGGTGACCTTATGAAAACGATACCTGCTTTGCTGCTGGTGGCAGCGACCTTAACCTCTCTGGCGGGCTGCTCACATAAAAGCGACGCGATTAAAGAAGATGGCCGTCCCCATGCGCCAAGTGGCCAGTCATCACCGGGCGGTACGCTGGGTTCAGGCCCGGTGGGTCAGCCACAGTCGTAATACCCTGCCCCGGCACACGTGCCGGGGTTTGTTTCTCTTTTTTTATATTGAATAGCACCCGTAAAATAAATCCTCTGATAGTTAACCTGCTAGTAATTAAGTGCGGGATTAAAAATATGGAATATCATTATTATAAGAATTGTCCCAATTCTTTTCGCTAATTTCCTACCTCTTTTACACAATTTTGTATATATACCCTGAATAAACAACACTAAAAATGTGGAAACAGTTTAAACAAATATTCTACGGAGAATAAAAAATATTTCTCCCTACTGAACTTTAGACGTAAGAATATTCTCTAATAATGCACAACACCTTTTGTTTAATATTATTGATGCATTAAAGAGAATTCAGCCGTGAAGAAAAGAAAGATTTATCTGATAGACCGACTTTTAACGCTTTATTCTCGATTTTCAGGCAGAACAAAACTGCAGGCCCTGCAGGCCCTGACACCCGGCACAGTCGTGATTTACTCCACCACGGCACTGGGCGATTTTCTGATGAATACGCCGGCTATCTGGAGCCTGAAAAATCGCTTTCCCACCAGCAAATTTATTCTGGTTTCCAGCAAGAAAAATAAGGATCTGGTCAGTCGTTATAACTGGTTCGATAAGATCTATATCTGGGATAACAAAGTGGCGAATTTCCTGCCGCTATTTTTCAAACTGCGTCGCCAGAAACCTGATCTGTCAGTGATATTACACGCCCATTTCCCTTACGATATTATGAGTTCGGTGCTGACCGGCAGTAAAGCAATTGTGCGCGATCATTACGGCAGCGAATCCCCTGTACTGAATAAATATCTTGATCACTATTCAGGTTATTTCGACGACCACACCATTAAGCGTAAGCTGAAACTGATTGAAGCGCTGGGTGCAGAGACAGAGCAGACCCGGATGCATCTTCCCGAGGTAACGAGCAGCTCGGCTGCAACGGCCAGCCATCGCCGTATCGGTTTTCAGTTAGGCGCATCAAAAGATATTCGCCGCTGGCCGCTGGCTTCATTCAGCCAGCTGGCGACCGCGTTGCTCGAACGCTGGCCTGACGCTGAAATCATTGTCACCGGTACGGCTGCTGAGCAGCCTCTTGAGAAACAATTTATCGAAAGCCTGCCGCTGCACTGCCGTAAGCGTGTGACGCCAATGGCGGGCAAAACGAATCTCAGCGGCCTGATTACGCTGATCCGCACGCTGAACGTGCTGGTCACCGGCGATACCGGCCCACTGCACATCGCCGTGGCGGCACAGACGCCAACGGTCAGCCTGTTCTCTACCGCCAATCCACGCTATACCGGCCCCTGCCAGGACAGCGATCGCCATATTGTTATTCATCGCCCGGATAAAACGGCGACACAGCATCCGATGGCGTCGATCAAGGCTGAAGAAGTCGAGCAGGCCGTGGCGAAACTGGTGGGATAATGAACGAGCTTTCTCACGCCATTATGGCGCTGATTGAATACCACAATCAGCCAACCGCCCTGGGCGGGTTCCGGAAAGTGGATCGGGCGGGTTTTCATCTGCAGCAGCTGCCACTGAATGAAGTGGAGTTTGCGATTCTGATGAATGATTTTTTTGCCACGTTCAACGTCTGCTCTGAGCATTATGATGATGCCCGCTATTTTCCGGCGGCGCACCTGCGGCGAATGACACCAATGAAGTGGTTTAAATCTGGCGGATATTGTCCCGTAACGGTCGCGATGTTATGTGAAGCGGCCAGCCGTGGACGCTGGCCTGAAGCAGATTACTGAATAATCATATGGACGAAGGCATCATAGACCTCGCGGCTGCTCAACGCGTTGACCTCACGTGACGCCGGTTGCAGCACCTGATAGTTGACCTTCCACGGATGCCAGCACGCCGGATCGCTGTCACCAAACAGCGCCACCACCGGCAGGCCCAGTGCGGCACCGATGTGCATTGCTCCGCCATCACTGCTCACCAGCCCCTGACATAACGACATAGCCGCAATCAGCTGTGGCAGGCTGGTAGTTGCTACCGCCTTTATCGGCAGGTGCGGACAGAGCGCCATGATTTCACGCGCTTTTTCATCATCCCCCGGATGACGCGGATTATCGCGGCTGCCAGGTGACCAGAGCAGCATGATCTGGCAGGGATGATGCGCCGCGATCTTCTCCGCCAGCCCGGCAAACCGCGTGGCTTCCCACTGCTGACTTGGCTTACGGGCGCTGATCTGGAGTGCATAGATCGGAAGAGCAGAATCAATCGCACAGGTGTCTCGCAGGCTGGCCGCAATAGCCGCATCCGGCCGCAGGGTCAGTTTACCTGGCGCAGTGGCGCTGAGACGCAAATCCCTCCCCAGGCTAAACAGGGTTTCGCTGATATGACAGGGTGACTGGCTGGGCGGCGGCAGTAAATCGCTGATCAGCGGATGCGGCTGCTTCCCCAGCGCGATCACTCTGGCGGGACGTACGATTTTAACCCACTTCAGGCCATGCTGATCCCAGCGGCTTTTGGCCAGAATCACTATGTCGTAACGTTGCTTTTTCAGATTCAGCATCAGCTTCAGTCGCTGTAACACACAGGCCAGTCGTCCCTGCCCTGCCTCACGGTGATGCAACTTGGTGTAATAGAAGAGCTGCCGGATATAGGGGTTATGCTGTAACACGGGCGCAGCGTAGTTGTTAGTCAGTACATCGACCTCATACTGGCCCGACTGCGCCAGCGCACTGATGAGCGGCGTGGTCAGCAAGGTATCGCCAATATTATCCCGACAAATAATTAAAACCCGCATGTCTGACATCCTCTGCGCACAGGCTACGCCGTTCTGGCTGAATAAAAGTGAGACTCGCACAATTAACGTCTCTGAAGCGCTAACGTAACGGCATAAGTCAGCAAATTAGTCAGCGCAGATTGAGGTTGGTTCCATGGTCGCCGTATTGTGGAAAGCCGATGGGTGCTTTTCAGGCAAGTGAAATGCCTCACGCATCCGCCGGATGATTGATTTAACAACACCCATGCTAAGGCGTCAGCGTAAAGAAGGAGGAAAGGCCGCGAATGGCGGCCTGACGTGGTGGTTACATTACCGTTATATTAGCTGGCGCTATTTTTCAGCAGGCTGATGGCCAGCCTCATAACGGGTTCAGGTTCAATGCCGGTAAACATGCGGTGAATTTTTTCAGTAATGGCCTCGCGGGTTACCGGCTTATCTTCAGCCACAATTTCCATCACAGCCTGACCAAACAGCAGTCGACATGCCGCAATGGCATCACTTACAGCCTCATCATCCATAATATTCTCCCTGTGTATCGGCAGAAGAGTACACTCCTGCGGCAGCAGGATCATGCTGAACTGTTTATTTTGCGGCACAGATTACAAAAATGAATCCTGTGAAACGCGCGGAGAGCCTGGCGCGTAACCGTTAATGCCGGGCACTGACCTGAAGCAGGGGTTATTAACAAAGAGTGTCGTTCAACAGATCAAGAGCAACATTATAAATCATTGCAGGCTGCGCATCAGGTAACATTACCTTTATCTTTGCTTCCAGTGCGCGGTTAGTTACTGGCTGATTATCTGCTAATAATTCCAGCACAGCCTGCCCAAACATCAGGCGACAGATATAAATCGCGTCTTTTGTATAATTAGCGTCCATAAATCCTCCTTATGAGTGAGCTATTACAGTAACGATATTCAGTCACAAACAGATGCCAGTTTTGCGTTCACGGTTTCTTTTGTAGTGGCATCAGATAATGCATTTTGCAGAAATATTAAAATATTCAGTCGCAGGTAAGAATTTTTCAGGATGTTGATAATGAAAAGTAATTCAGTCATACGTTGAAGGGGACGCTAATCGCCCGTTATTTTACTGAGTCAGCAGAGCATCAATGCTGACCACGTCATGGCTGAAGAGGCGGAGGAGAAGAGAATGGAAAAGTGTGAAAAGCGGATACAAAAAAGCCCACATCGCGTTTAGCGCGATGTGGGCTTAAGCAGACGTTACATATTTTCGATGATCGCGTCACCAAACTCTGAACATTTCAGCAGTTTAGCGCCATCCATCAGGCGTTCGAAATCGTAAGTCACGGTCTTGTTAGCGATAGCGTCTTCAACACCGTTAACAATCAGGTCAGCCGCTTCGAACCACTCCAGGTGACGCAGCATTACCCTAATATCAGGAGGTTAATCTATTGATTTAGTGCGATAAAAACTTAACTGGGGTAGTTCAAACTGTTTTTTATGTGAGGGATTAAGCTATATAGATCGGTGAATTGATTAGGGTTTTGCAGAAAAATTCACTGATAATCTAGCCCGCCACTGAGCGGGTTATTTGTGGTCAGCCCGGCAGTTGACGCTGCCGGGATTTTTAACCAGCCTCACATTTTAGTGAATGTTATGCTTGAGCAACATAATAGCCACATCGTAAACCAGTTCGGGCTTGCAGTCGGGAAGCATTTTCTTCACTTTATCTTCCAGGGCAACCTTGGTTACCAGTTGATCATCGCTGAGCAATTCCAGCACCGCTTGACCAAACATCAACCGACAGATGTGGATTGCATCTGTTGTATATTTATCTTCCATAACACCTCCTCCCGTAAGCGATGCCACAATACGAAGAAGCAGATTCGACCTCATCTGACAGTGCGTTTTTTAAGCAAAGAAGCCACAAAGCAATAAAGTTGAATAACAATTAAAGTTATTGAATTTACAGGCCGGTGGATGAGTTTTCCATTCTTGCTGCAGGACTGACAGTGCAATACTGGCAGCCAGATTATCGCGCCGCTCTGATAGCGCCACAACCACGCTGGCGATTGTCTCCAGCGTCACCGTTTCATCTCTGGCCACCAGCTGCCAGACAGCCTCGCCCATAGTCATGTCAGGCTATGCTGCCTTATAAATAGCTTCTTCAAATCCATTTTCTATATTCCGACTCCTGTTCAAAGAAAACCATTTAAACGTTGTGTTAAACTTATCACAAAATTGTAGCATCTCTTCCAAATTATATTGATCAAACGCACCACTGAAACGATTAACGTATTTACATATAAAGATTTTTTTAATAATTTGAAAACACTAATCATGGATTGATCATAGGAAATGGCTAGTGCAATACAGCAACCAGGTAATAGGATTTTTACAAGGAAATGACATTTTAGCTAAAAATCTCGACAACGCTCTTTTAGGCGTCAAAGAAGCAGTCTCAAACCAGATTGATACTATAGGTGCAGGTGCCAGACGCGCGCTCTATTACACTTCCTGCTTTACCGATGCCTATAACGATGTTTGCCAGCAACAAAAGACTGAGGATACTCGATTCGTAAAAGGTATTTACCATATTTTGCGACATGAAGACATTGTTTATGAAATGCTCACAATCTACTTTAATGAGGTATTTCGCCATAAAACATCTGAACAGTTAGAATACATCAAACGTTTGTTGATGGGGGTGAATATTCATATCGCCGCTAGCTCCCTGACTAATCACGGATTTGTGTTGGCGACGGCAGCCGCCGTTTCTCTCGGATTGCATTTTAATCTAGACATGGCCGCACTTACAGGGCGATTTACAGGTGGTATTAATATTGCTATCAGGTCTTTACGGCGTCGTACAAAACGCTGCTGACAGTGCTCATCGATTAAGTATTCAGTCCCCTACTTATCACAATGCTCTTTATACACAAGAACTTGAAATGATGTATTTCTTAATAGAGCCATTATTTAAACGCGCTGGTGCTTTCCAGCAACCCCTATCGGATAAAAATATAGCAAACATTATCACCAGGATGATAGGATAATGCTTTTGAATATTATTAAACGATTACTGAGGCGAGTTTTCACATCTCTAGTAGGGTTATACGCTCCACAGGCATTAATAATAACCTATGCAATGATTCAGATAAATTATTTTCCTGCCGCCCCGCTTTGGCTTGTGCCGGTTTTCGCCATAGCAGTTATATATATATTTAGTCGATATGTGAAATGGTAATTATAATTAAAATTTTTTTAAGCCGAATTTCCAGATCTTTAATCTCGGATTACGGACCGACAGCATTAACCATATTGTTCGCTCTGATTCAGGGTATGTTTTTCCCGGATAGTCCTATATAGCTAATCCCTCTATTCTTTGTATTTTTGATGGTTAGTTTATCAATATATGAAGTCTTAAAGCTCAAACGAAAGCAATAACATAAGATTTTATAAGGAAATAACATGTCTACACCAGCTCATTTATGGCTTGAAGATGAAAACGGATCACCAATTGTTGGTAGTTGCCAGATGCCATTAAGGTTAGGCTCAATTGAATTAAAATCATTCTCACACGGCGTAACTATCCCTGTAGATCCCAGCTGGGGAAAATTAACAGGTACGCGTGTACACAGCCCCATTACAATAGTTAAAGAGTTTGATCAAACAACGCCACTCCTATACCGCGCTGTCTGCGAAGGCCGGACCATGAAGAAAGCGATAATCCGAATGTATCGTATTCTGGAATCTGGCATCGAAGCAGAATATTTCAATATCATTCTGGGAAACGTAAAATTTACAACGGTTGCGCCGTATCTGGCCCCTAACGGTAT
The DNA here is from genome assembly GCF_024158165.1 of Pantoea sp. B550. Lineage (NCBI taxonomy): Bacteria > Pseudomonadati > Pseudomonadota > Gammaproteobacteria > Enterobacterales > Erwiniaceae > Pantoea > Pantoea sp. B550. Next base: position 3,499,082 of record NZ_JAMYXI010000003.1, on the reverse strand, counting down.
GAGTAGTACTCATCTCGAAACGCTCGAATTACGTTATGAGGCGATTACATGGAAGTATACGGAGGGTAATGTAATTTACCGCGACACATGGAATCAACGAGCCACATATTGAACAAAAAAAGCCCGGCAATAGCCGGGCTGGTGTTGGCAGATAAAATTAAGAAAACTCTATAAAATCTCATTATTAAAAATATTATTATCCACCCTATCACACACCCAAATAATATTAACTTCACGTTGTTTTCCTATTCATATATCAGGCTCTCTCTAACCATGTTCAAAATATACTCATCTTTAATTTGGCTCCGACTTGTTTAACCGATCAATTCTCCAGAATTGATCGGTTAAACAAGTCGACTGACATAAGGCCCTGTAAAAAAGGTTTATTAGCTAATTCATAGCAACTATTTTTTTGGTTAACCCTCAACCTCAGTATCAGAGCTTTCGTACTTGTGATTCACCATCATCACACAACATCACAGGCAGAACGTTGCGAAGCGCTAACTATCAGCTCCATCACTACCGGCTTAATCAAAGCACGTAAAATGACAAGCCTGACAGAGAATGACACCCCACCAACATTCTACGAGCAGCGCTCACTGGCTGAGCGGTTATATCGTGAACAGGGCATGGACATACAGCACTACCTGGTCATAAAAAACCAGACGCAGACCGATAAATACGACGATGACAGGGGCAAAGATTGACGGGTGGTGGCGGTATAAAACAGTACGATTTACGTTCAGTTTAGCAGAAGGATTTTGCTGGCGTTTTGCAGGAAAAAGTCAAAAAAAAGCCAACACGATTTTTACATTCGTGTTGGCTGTATGTTAAGTAATGCGGATTACATATTTTCGATGATCGCGTCACCAAACTCTGAACATTTCAGCAGCTTAGCGCCATCCATCAGGCGTTCGAAATCGTAAGTCACAGTCTTGTTAGCGATAGCACCTTCAACACCTTTAACAATCAGGTCAGCCGCTTCGAACCACTCCAGATGACGCAGCATCATTTCTGCAGACAGGATCACTGAACCTGGGTTCACTTTATCCTGACCGGCATACTTAGGTGCTGTACCGTGGGTTGCTTCAAACAGCGCGCACTCGTCACCGATGTTAGCGCCTGGTGCGATACCGATACCGCCAACCTGCGCCGCCAGGGCGTCAGAGATGTAATCACCGTTCAGGTTCATACAGGCGATAACGTCATATTCTGCCGGACGCAGCAGGATTTGTTGCAGGAACGCATCAGCAATCACATCTTTCACGATGATCTCTTTGCCGGTGTTCGGGTTTTTGAACTTCATCCACGGGCCGCCGTCGATCAGTTCGCCGCCGAACTCGTCTTTCACTAACTGGTATCCCCAGTCTTTGAAAGAGCCTTCGGTGAACTTCATGATGTTACCTTTGTGAACCAGGGTCAGTGAATCACGATCGTTGGTGATGGTGTATTCCACTGCCGCGCGGACCAGACGTTTGGTACCCGCTTCTGAACACGGCTTAACGCCGATACCGCACTGCTCAGGGAAGCGAATTTTCTTCACGCCCATCTCTTCGCGCAGGAACTTGATCACTTTGTCCGCTTCGGCAGAGCCCGCTTTCCACTCAATACCCGCATAGATATCTTCGGAGTTTTCACGGAAGATCACCATGTCGGTCTCTTCAGGGCGTTTAACCGGGCTTGGCGTGCCTTTGTAGTAACGTACCGGACGCAGGCAGACGTAGAGGTCAAGCTCCTGACGCAGTGCTACGTTCAGTGAACGAATACCGCCGCCGACCGGGGTGGTCAGTGGGCCTTTAATGGCCACGCGATATTCTTTGATTAAGTCGAGCGTTTCCTGTGGCAGCCAGACATCCTGACCGTAGAGTTCAACTGACTTCTCACCCGTGTAAATCTCCATCCAGGAGATTTTACGCTCGCCGTTGTAGGCCTTCTTCACCGCCGCGTCGACGACTTTCAGCATCACCGGGGAAACATCAACACCGATACCGTCACCCTCAATGTAAGGAATGACCGGATTGTTTGGCACTGTAAGCTTGCCCTGATTCAGGGTGATTTTCTGACCTTCCGCCGGAACTACTACTTTGCTTTCCATTAACCTCTCCTGGGCGTTTGTTAATGATTTGTAAGATGCGCGTCAATACTACTTGAATATTTCCGTCACGCCAATCACCGCAATTTCACGTTATAATGCGCCGAATGTTTCTGACTGCAAAGCCCATGCGAAAAACAACTCAACGAATTCACCAGGATAAACGATTCAGCCGCCCGACGCGTGATGTGCGACGTGCGCCTGCCCGCCCTGCTGCTCCACGACGTGTCATTCTGTTTAACAAACCGTTCGACGTTTTGCCGCAATTCACCGATGAAGCGGGCCGCCGCACCCTGAAAGATTTTGTCAGCGTCGCAGACGTTTATGCCGCAGGTCGCCTTGACCGTGATAGCGAAGGCCTGATGGTACTGACCAACGACGGTGCCCTGCAGGCCGCGCTGACGCAGCCCGGCAAACGCACGGGTAAGGTCTATTATGTGCAGGTGGAAGGCGAGCCACAGGAGGCGGATCTTCAGCCTCTCCGGGGAGGGGTTAATCTGAAAGATGGCATGACGTTGCCCGCTGGTGTGGAAAAAGTGGCTGAGCCGGCGTGGCTCTGGCCGCGTCAGCCGCCAATCCGCGAGCGCAAAAATATCCCGACGCAGTGGCTGAAAGTCACCCTGTATGAAGGCCGTAATCGTCAGGTGCGCCGGATGACAGCCCATATCGGCTTTCCCACCTTACGGTTAATTCGGTACGCCATGGGAAACTATTCGCTCGACGATCTGGCGCCGGGTACGTGGCGTGAAATCAGCGAGAGCCCTGCCTGAAAATCTATTTTTTATAACCTCAGGTTAACAATTACGGAGAAGTAATGTTTAAACCTCATGTTACTGTCGCCTGTCTGGTTCAGGCAGAGGGTGAACTGCTGGTAGTGGAAGAGACGATCAACGGTCGTCCTACCTGGAACCAGCCTGCCGGACATCTCGAAGCGGATGAAACCCTGCTGGAAGCCGCCGAACGTGAACTCTATGAAGAGACGGGTATTGCGGCATCGATGCACTATTTCATCGGGATAAACCAGTGGATCGCGCCCGACAGTACGCCTTTTGTGCGTTTTCTGTTTGGCGTCGATCTGGCGGAAAAAGCGCCAACTCAGCCGCAGGACAGCGACATCGATTGCTGCTGGTGGCTGCCGCCAGCGCAGATTCTCACTGCGTCTAACCTGCGTTCGCCACTGGTCGCTGAAAGCGTACGCCTGTGGCAACAGGGCGCGCGCTACCCGTTACATCTGGTCAGCCCGTTCCAGTGGCCGTTTCACGAGGGTGCGCGTCTGCCTTCTGCATGATAGAATGCGCCGCCTGTTTTTTTATCGTAATGCGAGCGTGTCATGTCTGACAACAGCCAGAAAAAAGTGATCGTCGGTATGTCCGGCGGCGTCGATTCTTCCGTTTCCGCCTGGTTACTGCAGCAGCAGGGCTACCAGGTTGAAGGCCTGTTCATGAAGAACTGGGAGGAGGACGATGGCGAGGAGTATTGTACCGCCGCGGACGATCTGGCGGATGCGCAAGCGGTGTGCGACAAGCTCGGTATGAAGCTGCATAAAGTTAACTTTGCCGCAGAGTATTGGGATAACGTCTTTGAGCATTTCCTCGAAGAGTACAAAGCGGGCCGCACGCCTAACCCCGATATCCTCTGCAACAAAGAGATCAAATTCAAAGCGTTCCTGGAGTTCGCGGCGGAAGACCTGGGCGCAGATTTTATCGCCACAGGTCACTACGTGCGCCGCAAGGACGTCGATGGTCAGAGCCAGCTGTTACGCGGACTGGACGGTAACAAAGACCAGAGCTACTTCCTCTATACTCTGAGCCACGAGCAGATTGCCCAAAGTCTGTTTCCGGTCGGCGAGCTGGAAAAACCGGAAGTGCGCCGCATCGCGGAACAGCTGGACCTGATCACCGCGAAGAAAAAAGACTCGACCGGCATCTGCTTTATCGGCGAGCGCAAATTCCGCGACTTCCTGGCGCGCTATCTCCCGGCTCAGCCTGGCGAAATAGAAACTACGGAAGGTCAGATCGTCGGTGAACATCAGGGGCTGATGTACCATACGCTTGGACAGCGTAAAGGTCTCGGTATCGGTGGCCTGAAAGAGAGCAAAGATGATCCCTGGTATGTGGTCGACAAAGATGTGGCGCGTAACCGTCTGATTGTTGCCCAGGGCGGCGATCATCCGCGTCTGATGTCCGTTGGCCTGATTGCGCAGCAGTTGCACTGGGTTGATCGTCAGCCAATCACCGCTCCGCTGCGCTGCGCTGTGAAAACCCGCTATCGTCAGACCGACATTCCCTGTGAGATTATTCCACAGGGCGACGACCGGATTGCGGTGCGTTTCGACGAGCCGGTTGCTGCAGTCACGCCAGGTCAGTCTGCGGTGTTTTATCTTGGCGACGTCTGCCTCGGTGGCGGTATTATCGAACAGCGTCTGCCGTTAGTGGCGGAGTAAGCGGGCTCAGCCCGCGTTGATGACGCGTAAACAGGAGTAACCGTGGCGAAAAATTATCAGGAAATCACGCTGGCGCTGGCGGGCATCTGTCAGTCCGCCCATCTCGTGCAGCAGCTGGCTCAGCAGGGTCACTGCCAGCCCGAGGCGCTGACCGTGTCGCTGCGCAGCGTGCTGGATCTTAATCCTGGCTCCACGCTGGCGGTGTTCGGCAATAATGAAGCCAACCTGCGCCTCGGACTTGAAACCCTGATGGCGGTGCTGAACAGCAGCAGTCGCCAGGGTGCCGGCGCAGAACTGACACGTTACACGCTCAGCATGATGGTGCTGGAGCGCAAGCTCAGCGCCAGTAAATCCGCCATGGCGACGCTGGCACAGCGCATCACGCAGCTGGATCGCCAGCTGGCACATTATGAACTGGAGTCAGACACCATCCTCAGCGCGATGGCTGGCATCTATGTGGATGTGATCAGCCCGCTTGGCCCGCGTATTCAGGTTACCGGTTCGCCTGCGGTGCTGCAGAATACGCAGGTGCAGAGCAAAGTGCGCGCCACCCTGTTAGCCGGTATCCGCGCTGCCGTGTTGTGGCAGCAGGTCGGCGGTGGCCGACTGCAACTGATGTTCTCGCGTCAGCGTTTGCTGCGTGAAGCGAAAACCCTCTTATCCCGGCTGCCACTGACTTACTAAGTCGGTGCGGCAAAACACTGCTAAATGATTCAGGAGTTGCACTGATGGAATTATCCTCTCTGACCGCCGTCTCACCTGTCGATGGTCGTTACGGCGATAAAGTCAGCCCGCTGCGTGCGATTTTCAGCGAGTTCGGTCTGCTGAAATTCCGCGTTGAGGTTGAAGTTCGCTGGTTACAAAAACTGGCCGCGACCGCAGAGATCAAGGAAGTTCCTGCATTTGATGCCGACGCAAACGCTTTCCTTGATGCAATTGTCGCCGGTTTTTCAGAAGACGATGCCGCCCGCATCAAAACCATTGAGCGCACCACCAACCACGATGTAAAAGCGGTTGAGTATTTCCTGAAAGAGAAAGTGGCTGATATCCCTGCCCTGCATGCCGTCTCTGAATTTATTCACTTTGCCTGCACCTCTGAAGATATCAATAACCTGTCGCATGCCCTGATGCTGGAAACGGCCCGCCGTGACGTGATTTTGCCTTACTGGGACCAGCTGATTACCGCCGTGAAAGGTCTTGCCAGCGAATACCGTGACATTCCGCTGCTCTCCCGCACCCACGGTCAGCCGGCGACGCCGTCGACCATGGGTAAAGAGATGGCCAACGTCGCCTATCGTCTGGAGCGTCAGTTACGTCAGCTGAAGCAGATTGAAGTGTTGGGTAAAATCAATGGCGCGGTCGGTAACTACAATGCTCACATTGCTGCCTATCCCGAAGTGGACTGGCACGCGCTGAGCGAGAACTTCGTGACCTCACTGGGGATCACCTGGAACCCGTACACCACGCAGATTGAGCCGCACGACTATATCGCTGAGATGTTCGACTGTATCGCCCGCTTTAACACCATCCTGATCGATTTCGATCGTGATATCTGGGGTTATGTGGCGCTGAACCATTTCAAACAGAAAACTATTGCGGGTGAAATTGGCTCCTCAACCATGCCGCACAAGGTGAACCCGATCGACTTCGAAAACTCCGAAGGCAATCTGGGTCTGGCGAATGCTGTCATGCAGCATCTGGCCAGCAAGTTGCCGGTCTCACGCTGGCAGCGTGACCTGACCGACTCCACCGTGCTGCGTAACCTCGGGGTGGGCGTGGGCTATGCGCTGATCGCCTATCAGGCGACGCTGAAAGGCATCTCTAAGCTGGAAGTGAACCGTGACCGCCTGCTGGACGAGCTGGATCACAACTGGGAAGTGCTGGCAGAGCCGATCCAGACGGTGATGCGTCGTTACGGCATTGAAAAGCCCTATGAGAAGCTGAAAGAGCTGACGCGCGGCAAACGCGTGGACGCTGCCGGTATGCAGGCCTTTATCGACAGCCTGGCGCTGCCGGAAGAGGAAAAAGTGCGTCTGAAGCAGATGACGCCTGCAAACTATATTGGTCGCGCTATCCAGATGGTTGACGATCTGAAATAATGCCCGCCGCAGACCGGCTCAGTCCGGTCTGCGTTAACATCTTGTTTAATACATTTCGCGTATACTTTCTGCAGGTTGACTCAAACAGAGTGTAAGGAATTTCTATGCGTGTTCTGGTTGTTGAAGACAATGCCCTGCTGCGCCATCATCTCGCCGTCCAGTTACGTGACATGGGCCATCAGGTCGATGCCGCCGAAGACGCCAAAGAAGCTGACTATTTTCTTCGCGAACATCTGCCCGATATCGCGCTGGTGGATCTCGGCCTGCCGGATGAAGATGGCATGTCGCTGATTCGTCGCTGGCGCAGTGATGCCGTGCGTCAGCCAATTCTGGTCCTGACTGCCCGTGAGGGCTGGCAGGCGAAAGTCGAAGCGCTGGAAGCCGGTGCGGATGACTACGTGACCAAGCCATTTCACATTGAAGAAGTCGCGGCACGCCTGCAGGCGCTGATGCGCCGCAACAGCGGTCATGCGTCGCAAATCATCGATATGGCCCCGTTTCAGGTGGATCTCTCACGCCGTGAGCTGACGGTGAATGAAGAGCCAGTAAAACTCACCGCCTTTGAGTACACCATTGTCGAGACGCTAATCCGTAACGCCGGCAAAGTGGTGAGCAAAGACTCACTGATGCTGCAGCTCTATCCTGACGCTGAACTGCGCGAAAGCCACACCATCGACGTCCTGATGGGTCGTCTGCGCAAAAAGATTCTGGCGTTGCACCCCACTGATGTCATTGCCACCGTGCGTGGCCAGGGTTACCGCTTTGATCTCTGACCATGTCCTGGTTTAATCGTTACCGCCCTATTTCGCTGCGCGCCCGCTTTCTGCTGGCCTCCGCAGCGATAGTTCTGTTCCTCTCACTCTCTTACGGCATGGTCGCGGTGATTGGCTATGTGGTGAGTTTCGATAAAAATACCTACCGGGTGATGCGCGGCGAGAGCAATCTGTTCTTTACGCTGGCGCAATGGCATGACAACAAGCTCACCATCGCGCAGCCGGAACGAATGACGCTGAATTTTCCTACCCTGGTCTTCATCTACGATGAGCATGGCAAGCTGCTGTGGCAGCAACGCGACGTGCCGGATATTCGCAAAAAGATCCGCCGCGAATGGCTGCTGAAGCCTGATTTCTACGAGATCGATACCAGCAACCGCACCAGCATGGTCGCGATGGGCAATAATCTCAATGCTAAGCAACGGCTTAATGACTGGGACACTGACAGCAACGATACCTTTACCCATTCGGTTGCGGTTAACCGTTACGATGCCACGACGAATCTGCCCGCGCTCACCATTGTGGTGGTCGACTCTATTCCGCAGGAGTTGCAGCACTCTGATGTGGTCTGGTCGTGGTTCAGCTATGTGCTGGCGGCTAACCTGATTCTGATTATTCCGCTGCTGTGGCTGGCGGCGCACTGGAGTCTGCGGCCAATTGGTACGCTGACACAGCAGGTGCGCGAACTGGAAACCAGTCAGCGCGAAAATCTGGCGGATAATCCACCGCAGGAGTTGCGCAGTCTGGTGCGCAACCTCAATCTGCTGCTGACCAATGAGCGGCAGCGCTATACACGTTATCGCACCACCCTTTCTGATCTGACCCATAGCCTGAAAACGCCGCTGGCCGTGTTGCAGAGCACCCTGCGATCGCTGCGCAACGGCAAAGAGCTGACGGTAGAACAGGCGGAGCCGGTCATGCTGGAGCAGATTAGTCGTATTTCACAGCAGGTGGGATATTACCTGCACCGCGCCAGTATGCAGGCCGATCACAATCCGCTGCAGCGCGATATCCATTCCGTTTCCGGTCTGCTCGACAAGCTCTGTTCAGCACTGAATAAAGTCTATCAGCGCAAAGGCGTGGCAATTACGCTGGATATCTCTCCGGAGCTGTCCTTCATTGGCGATCAGAATGACTTTATGGAAGTGCTGGGCAACGTACTGGATAATGCCTGCAAGTACTGTCTGGAGTTTATCGAAGTCAGCGCTTTTCAAAGCGAAAATGCACTGCATCTCTATATTGACGACGATGGCCCGGGCATTCCCGAGAGCAAGCGCGATTTAGTGTTTGTCCGGGGTCAGCGTGCCGATACGCTGCGGCCAGGCCAGGGCTTAGGTCTGGCAGTGGTACGCGATATACTGGAACAGTATGATGGAAATGTCATCGCCACTAGCAGTGCGCTTGGCGGAACACGTATGGAAGTAGTTTTTCAGCGCCAGGAAGTCGAACATCACCGCGAGTAGAAAACCCTCAGGACTGTTATACTTGCTGGCATTTACAGCCCTAAGCGGAACCCTTGTATGGACTATCAGCTCGATATTAACTGGCCCGATTTTATTCAGCGCTACTGGCAGAAACGCCCGGTCGTGCTGAAGCGTGGTTTTAAAAACTTTGTCGATCCCCTTTCACCGGATGAACTCGCCGGACTGGCAATGGAAAACGAGGTGGACAGCCGCCTGGTCAGCCATCAGGACGGCAAATGGCAGGTCAGCCACGGCCCGTTTGAGAGCTATGATCATCTGGGAGAGAACAACTGGTCACTGCTGGTCCAGGCGGTCAATCACTGGCATGAACCCTCAGCCGCGCTGATGCGCCCTTTCCGCTTTCTGCCTGACTGGCGTGTTGATGACCTGATGGTATCGTTTGCCGTGCCTGGCGGAGGCGTCGGCCCCCATTTTGATCAGTATGATGTCTTTATTATTCAGGGTACTGGCCGCCGTCGCTGGCGCGTCGGTGAAAAAGTGGCGCTGAAGCAGCACTGCCCGCACCCGGACCTGCTGCAGGTTGAACCGTTCGATGCCATCATCGATGAAGAGCTGGAGCCGGGCGATATTCTCTACATTCCGCCGGGATTCCCACACGAAGGCTACTCGCTGGAAAACGCACTGAACTACTCTGTGGGTTTCCGCGCCCCCAGCGGTCGCGAGTTAATCAGCGGCTTTGCGGACTATGCCCTGGCCAATGAGCTGGGCAGCCTGCGCTTCAGCGATCCGGATGTGCCTGCACGTGATTGCCCGTCGCAGATCCTGCCGCAGGAGATTGAAGGCGTGCGCCAGCTGATGCTGGATGTAGTTAATCAGCCAGCGCAGTTTGAGCAGTGGTTCGGCGAATTCATTTCGCAGTCACGCCACGAACTCGACGTCGCGCCGCCGGAACCGCCTTATCAGCCTGATGAAATTTATGATGCGCTGCAACAGGGGGATGCGCTGAGCCGGTTGGGTGGCCTGCGTGTCCTGACGATTGGTGAGGCTGTTTATATCAATGGTGAGCGGGTTGAATGTTCACGCCCGGATGTGATGGCAGTTCTGGCGAATCACTATCGCATCACACTGGAGGATCTGGGTGATGCGCTGGATGATCCGGCCGTACTGGCGCAGATCGCCGGTCTGGTGAATGCCGGTTACTGGTACTTCGGCGAGGAATAACCCGCAGCGCGTAACAGTGCGTTTCGGCTGAATCAGGCTCTCCTGCCGTCATGGCAGGAGAGCCTTTTTTAATTTAATCCTTCTTCTGCGCGGCCAGTTCTGACAGACGCACAATCACTTCCACTGACTTCGCCATGATATTCAGCGACGCAAACTCATGCTTGCCATGATAGTTATAGCCTCCGGTAAAGATGTTCGGGCAAGGTAATCCTTTCCACGACAGCGATGACCCATCGGTGCCGCCGCGAATCGGTTTCACCACGGGTTCAATGCCGCAGTCACGCATCGCCTGCAAAGCCAGATCAATGATATGCGGGAACGGCTCGACCTTTTCACGCATGTTGCGATAGCTATTGGTGATCTCAACAGTGACCGAGCAGTCAGGGTGCAGGGTTTTGTTGATCTCCGCAGCGATCTGCAGCAGCGTCTGTTTACGCTGTTCAAAACTCTCTGTTTCAAAGTCACGAATGATGTAGAGCATCTCGGCGTGCTCGACGCTGCCTTTGATCTGATGCAGATGGTAGAAGCCCTCATAGCCGTCGGTGTACTGCGGTTTTTCGCCGGCCGGTACGGCCGCATGAAACTGGTTAGCCAGCTCCAGTGCATTGACCATCACGCCTTTTGCGGAGCCTGGATGTACGTTGTTACCGACGATTTTGACCGTAGCCGAGGCGGCATTGAAGTTCTCATACTCAAACTCACCCAGATCGCTGCCATCAATGGTGTAGGCCCAGTCGGCGGCGAACGCCTCCACATCAAAGTGTGAGGTGCCGCGACCGATCTCTTCATCAGGGGTAAAGGCGACGCGGATCGCGCCGTGGGGCGTATCGCTGTTAGCCAGCTGCGCCATCGCCGTCATGATCTCAGCGATACCCGCTTTATCATCCGCGCCCAGCAGGGTTTTGCCATCGGTGGTAATCAGCGTATGCCCAATCAGCTTGTGCAGCACCGGGAACATGACCGGTGACAGGACCTCGTTGCCATTACCCAGCGCAATGTCGCCACCGCGATAATCTTCGATGATCTGCGGGTTCACATGTTTCGCTGTGAAATCAGGCGAGGTATCCATGTGGGAGATGAAACCGATAACTGGCGTCGGCCAGTCAACATTGGCGGGCAGCGTGCCCATGACGCAACAGTGATCGCTCAGGGTGACATCAACAAAACCCAGGGCCAGCAGCTCCTCCTGCAGCTGACGCGCCAGCGTCCACTGCCCTTCACTGCTGGGCACCTGGCGCGCCTGCGGCTTAGCCTGTGTCTCAACTGCCACATAACTTAAAAAGCGCTCAAGTAACTGTTCCATATCCCATCCTTTAAAAGTGCCGTCCGGTATTATTCACAGACCCGCCGGTCACAACGTTGCGTAAAATCATTCGCAGACAGGTTAGCGCTGTCGGTGACCTTTGGGAAAGTAATAAGCCCGAAAAAAACGCCTGATTACGTGATTGTTGCGGCAAACCTCGCAATGTTGTTAACAGCCGGGCGAATTGCCGCGGCCAGGCGGGCAAAACATGGCAATGCCTTATTTTTCAGGTATCATCCGCCCCTCTTTGCTGGCTGGCTGCACTGAGCGGCTATGCTGTAACTGTTCGACCTTAGACAGACTGAGACTAAAATGACGCAAACACGCGCACAGCAGGCGCTGGTTACGCTTTCTGGCATCAGTAAAGCTTTTGATGGAAAGACCATCATTGATGATTTTAACCTGACCATCCATCACGGTGAGTTCATCACCCTGCTCGGCCCGTCGGGCTGTGGCAAAACCACCATTCTGCGCCTGATTGCCGGGCTGGAAGCGGCTGATCGCGGCCGTATCTCGCTCGATGACCAGGACATTACTGATACGCCGGCCGAACACCGTCACGTCAATACCGTGTTTCAGAGCTACGCGCTGTTTCCGCATATGACCGTGTCTGAAAACGTTGCTTTTGGCCTGCGGATGCAGAAAACCCCGTCGGCAGAAATTGAGAGCCGGGTAAAGGATGCGCTGGCAATGGTGCAGCTGGAGCACTTTGCCGATCGCCGTCCGCATCAGCTTTCCGGTGGCCAGCAACAGCGTGTGGCCATTGCCCGCGCGGTAGTCAATCGCCCTGAAGTGCTGCTGCTGGACGAATCCCTCTCGGCGCTGGACTACAAGCTGCGCCGTCAGATGCAGAACGAGCTGAAAGCCCTGCAGCGTAAGCTCGGCATTACCTTTGTCTTTGTCACCCACGATCAGGAAGAGGCGCTGACCATGTCCGATCGCATCGTGGTCATGCGCGACGGCAAGGTAGTGCAGGATGGTACACCACGCGAAATCTACGAAGAGCCCGAAAACCTGTTTGTTGCCCGCTTTATCGGCGAAATTAATGTCTTTGACGCTGAAGTGCTCGCCAGCGACAGCGCGCCAGACGTGCGGGCCCGGGTAGAGGGACGCGAGTGCGAGATCCACTGTACTTTCCCGGTTAGCGTGGGTGACCGGCTTCATGTGCTGCTGCGTCCGGAAGATCTGCGGGTGCAGGAGATCCATGATGACAGCGCATCAGATGGCCTGATTGGCTATGTGCGCGAACGTAACTATAAAGGTATGACGCTGGAGTCTGCGGTAGAGCTGGAGAACGGTAAGCTGGTTACGGTCAGCGAGTTCTTTAATGAGGATGACCCGGACGTTGATCACTCGCTTAATCAGAAGATGGCCGTGAGCTGGGTGCCGGGATGGGAGGTGGTACTGCCCTATGAAGCTGATGCGTAATGGTTTTCAGAAGGGGGTCATCGTACTGATCGTCGGCTGGCTGGCGCTGTTCGTTTTTGTGCCCAATCTGATGATTTTTGTTACCAGTTTTCTGACGCGCGATGATGCGCACGTCGTCAGCGCGATGTTGACCTTCAGGAATTACACCCGGCTGCTCGACCCGCTCTATGCGCAGGTGCTGCTGCACTCGCTGAACATGGCGCTGATTGCCACGATCGGCTGTCTGCTGCTCGGCTATCCCTTTGCATGGTGTCTGACAAAACTCACGCCGCGCCTGCGTCCGCTGATGCTGTTTCTGTTGATTGTACCTTTCTGGACCAATTCGCTGATCCGTATCTACGGCCTGAAAATTTTCCTCAGCACCCGGGGCTGGCTGAATGATTTCCTGCTGTCGCTGGGGCTGATCGATAAACCGTTTCGCATCATGTATACCCCGGAAGCGGTGATCCTCGGGCTGATCTACATTCTGCTGCCGTTTATGGTGCTGCCGCTCTACTCCAGTCTGGAGAAGCTTGATAAACCGCTGCTGGAAGCGGCGCGCGACCTGGGTGCCGGTAAGCTGCAGACCTTTTTCCGTATTATTCTGCCGCTGACCATGCCGGGCATCATTGCGGGCTGTCTGCTGGTGTTGATCCCGGCGATGGGGCTGTTCTACGTCGCCGACCTGATGGGCGGCGCAAAGAATCTGCTGATCGGCAACGTCATCAAAAGTCAGTTCCTCAACATCCGCGACTGGCCGTTTGGCGCGGCCACCAGCATTGTGATGACGCTGTTGATGGGATTGCTGTTGCTGATTTACTGGCGCGCGGCGCGACTGCTGAATAACCAGGTGGATTTAGGATGATGGCACGCCTGTTACGCGGCAGTTTTATGGCGATTATTTACGCCTGGTTCTACATACCGATTGTTATTCTGATCGTGAATTCATTTAACGCCTCCCGCTTTGGCATTAACTGGCAGGGTTTCACGACCCGTTGGTACAGCCTGCTGCTGAACAATGACAGTCTGATTCAGGCGGCGCAGCACTCGCTGATCATGGGCGTGCTCTCAGCCAGCTGTGCCACACTGATCGGCGCACTCACCGCTGTCGCACTCTTTCGCTACCGTTTTCGGGGCAAGCCCTTTGTCAGTGGCATGCTATTCGTGGTGATGATGTCGCCGGACATTGTGATGGCTATCTCCCTGCTGGTGCTGTTTATGCTGCTGGGCATTTCGCTGGGCTTCTGGTCACTGCTCTTTTCCCACATTACATTTTGCCTGCCGTTTGTGGTGATTACTGTCTACTCACGTCTGAAGGGCTTTGATGTGCGCATGCTGGAGGCAGCCAAAGATCTGGGTGCCAGCGAAACCATCATCCTGCGCAAAATCATTCTGCCGCTGGCGATGCCAGCCGTCGCCGCTGGATGGTTACTGAGCTTTACCCTGTCGATGGATGATGTGGTGGTCTCTTCCTTTGTCACCGGTCCGACGTTTGAGATTTTACCGCTGAAGATCTACTCGATGGTAAAAGTAGGCGTCTCACCGGAAGTGAATGCGCTGGCCACCATTTTAATGCTGCTGTCATTGCTGCTGGTCGCGGCCAGTCAGTGGCTGCTGCGTGACAGAAATAAATAAGAGGATTGAAGATGAAAAAGAGATCTCACTGGCTGGCGGCAGGTGCACTGTTGCTGGGTATGAACGTGGCGCAGGCAGACAACAGTAATACCCTCTATTTCTACAACTGGACCGAATATGTGCCGCCGGGGCTGCTGGAGCAGTTCACGAAAGAGACCGGCATTAAAGTGATCTATTCGACCTATGAATCCAATGAGAGCATGTACGCCAAACTGAAAACCTGGAAAGATGGCGCTTACGATCTGGTCGTGCCGTCAACTTACTTCGTGGCAAAAATGCGAAACGAAGGGATGCTGCAGAAAATCGACAAAAACCAGCTCAGCAACTTCAGCAACCTCGATCCCGACCTGCTGAATAAACCCTTCGATCCTGACAATAACTACTCGATTCCCTATATCTGGGGCGCGACGGCAATCGGTGTCAACACCGATGAGATCGACGTGAAAAGCGTGACCCGCTGGGCCGATCTGTGGAAGCCGGAATATAAGCAAAGCCTGCTGCTGACCGACGACGCGCGCGAAGTGTTTCAGATGGCGCTGCGCAAGCTGGGATACTCCGGCAATACCCGCGATCCTGAGCAGATCAAAGCCGCTTATTCTGAGCTGAAAAAGCTGATGCCCAATGTGCTGGCCTTCAACTCTGATAATCCGGGTAATCCCTATATGGAAGGCGAAGTGAATCTGGGCATGCTATGGAATGGTTCGGCGTATGTCGCACGTCAGGCGGGCACGCCGTTAGCGATCGTCTGGCCTGAAGAGGGCGGCATTTTCTGGATGGATAACCTGGCGATCCCGGCTAACGCGAAGAACAAGGCAGGCGCGCTGAAGCTGATTAACTTCCTGCTGCGTCCTGACGTCGCGGCGAAAGTGGCGGAAACCATCGGCTATCCTACACCGAACCTCGCAGCGAAGGCGTTGCTGCCACCCGCCGTGGCGAACGATCCGTCACTCTATCCACCTGCTGACGTGATTAAGCACGGTGAATGGCAGGATGATGTTGGCGACGCCAGCCTTCAGTACGAAACCCTGTTCCAGCAGCTTAAAGCGGGCCGTTAGAAGAGTCAAAGAGGCGGCTGTCAGCCGCCTCGCCTACTTATACAGTCCGCGCAGCAGGGTATGAACAAATTCCGGCACCACTTCGCTCGCCAGGCCGTAATGCCGTTCGGCAAACTCGTTACCCACCTGGCTCGGCTCCAGGTTCAGCTCAACGGTGTGCGCACCCTGCAGTTTGGCCTCATGCACAAAGCCTGCGGCCGGATAAACATGGCCTGAAGTACCGATAGCGATAAAGTAATCGGCCTGTTCCAGCGCCTGATAAATCTGCTCCATACCCAGCGGCATCTCGCCAAACCAGACCACGTGCGGCCGCAGCACAGAGGGGAACTGGCAGCAGGTGCAGCGCTCGTCCGGCGTGATATCGCCGGTCCACTCAATCACCTGACCGCTGGTAACGCAGCGCACTTTTAGCAGTTCACCGTGCATATGCAGCACCCGGCTGTTACCGGCACGCTCATGCAAATTGTCGATGTTTTGCGTGACCAGCAGGAAGTTATCGCCCAACACCTGCTCCAGCTCAGCCAGCGCCAGATGGGCAGCATTAGGCTGGATGTCGGCTTCCTGTAGCTGCTGGCGGCGCGCATTATAGAAGCGCTGAACCAGCGCGGGATCGCGCTGAAAGCCTTCGGGCGTAGCAACGTCTTCAACGTGGTGCTCTTCCCACAGGCCGTCAGCCGCGCGGAAGGTCCGGATGCCGGACTCCGCTGAGATGCCTGCGCCGGTCAGCACCACAACATGCGGCTGAGGGTGGGCGGCCAGTTCGGCCTGACGATCGCGCTCAAATATGCGCTGGCGAAAGCGCTGATGCACTTTTCTCCGGGTTTTCTTCAGGCGGGCAAGTCGTATGCGGCGACGTGGTGTACGCATAAAATCTCCTGGCGTAGCAGCTGCGGCGAGCCGCTCTAAACAGATTCCGGGTTAACATCACCCGATAGTAACGGTTGCTGAGGGCATGACCCAACAGCAAAGGTCTTAAACAGATGCGGCGCGAAATCACTCGCGCCGCATTTTTATCACTGACCGCTTAATACCCGAGCCGGGTCAATGCGGCTGGCGCGTCTGGCGGGATACCAGCTCGCCAGCAGGCTCAGCAGAATGGCGGTAATCAGTACTGAGAACACGTCAATCCAGTGCAGTTCCGAGGGCAGGAAATCAATAAAGTAGATATCTCCTGCCAGCAGATGATGACCGGTAATCGATTCCAGCCCACGCACCAGTGAGGTCAGATTCAGTGCCACCAGCACGCCAGCCACCACGCCGCTGACGCTGCCCAGCAGACCGGCCAGCAAACCGTACCAGATAAAGATGGCGCGGATCAGCCGGTCTTTCGCGCCGAGGGTACGGAGTACCGCAATGTCACTGCTCTTATCCTTCACCGCCATCACCAGCGTGGAAACGATGTTAAAGCAGGCGACGCCGATCACCAGCACCATCGCCAGATACATGATGGCGCGGATCATCTGAATGTCGCGGTACATATAGCCGTAGGTGCCAATCCAGCTCTTGATGTAGACATAGGAGCGGGTCGCTTCACCGGCATCGCGCACCAGTTTCACGGCCTGGAACGGGTCTGTCATCTTCAGCGCAATACCGGACACGCTGTCACCCATCTCCAGATAGTGCTGCGCATCGGCCAGCGGCACCAGTGCCAGACTGTGATCGAGCATGCCGCTGAGTTGCAGGATACCGTTGACCTGCAGCCGGATGCGTTTTGGCTGCAGCAATTTGTTATCACCATCGTTGTTCGGGATCATGATGGTGATCCAGTCGCCCTGCTTCACCTTCAGCGATTTAGCAATGCCGCCGCCCAGAATGATCTGTTGCTTACCGGCGGCAAAAGAGGACCAGGCGTTATCGGCGACAAACTGTGGCAGCGCGCTGAGGCGCGGCTCCTGGGCCGGATCGACGCCCTTCACCTGCAGCGCTTCCAGCCGGGCACCGCTCTCAATCAGACCGGTGAAGTTGACATAGGGGGCCGCCGCCGCAATGCCGGGCACTTTTTCAATCGGGGCAATCATCGACTGCCAGTGCTGGAACGGCTGATTAACTGCCTCGATTTCACCGTGCGGCACCACCGCCAGAATGCGGTTATTCAGCTCACGCTCAAAACCGTTCATGGCGCTGAGGCCGATAATCAGCACCGCCACGCCCAGCGCAATCCCGATGGTGGAGATCACCGAAATCAGCGAAACCATCCCGCCACGACGGCGTCCACGGCTGAAGCGCAGGCCCAGCAACAGGGATAACGATGAACCCATTACAGCGCTCCTGCCAGAGTGAGCTGATCGCTTAACTGGCCATCACGCATCTCCATCTGACGCGTCATGCGTTTTGCCAGCATCAGATCGTGCGTCACCACCAGAAAGGCGGTGCCCTGACGGACGTTCAGCTCGCCCAGCAACTCAAAAATAGCGTCGGCGTTACGCGCATCCAGGTTGCCGGTGGGTTCATCTGCCATTACCAGCCGTGGACGGTTGACCAGCGCACGGGCGATCGCTACGCGCTGACGCTCGCCGCCGGACAGTTCAGACGGCCGGTGCTCGGCACGATGGTCCAGCCCGACTGCGGCCAGCATCTCGCGGGCGCGATCCTGCGCTTCCGCTTTCGCGATTTTGCCAATCAGCAGCGGCATCGCCACGTTCTCCAGCGCACTGAAGTCCGGCAGAAGATGGTGGAACTGATAAATAAAGCCCAGCTCGCGGTTACGCAGCTCTGCTTTGGCCGACGAGGACATGGCGTTCAGCGACTGACCATCAAACACCACATCGCCCGACGTCGGCGCATCCAGACCGCCCAGCAGATGCAGCAGCGTACTTTTACCGGAACCGGAGCTGCCGACAATCGCCGTCAGTTCACCGGGCTGGAGGCTGAAAGCCACATTGCGCAGCACATCGGTCTGCACGCTGCCTTCCTGATAGCGTTTGCACAGGTCGCGGCACTGCAACAAAGGAGTGTTACTCATAACGTAAAGCCTCAGCAGGTTGAACGGCGGCAGCGCGCCACGAAGGATAGAGCGTAGACAACAGCGCCACAATCATCGCGCTGAGGGCGATGGTGACCACCTGCCACACATTGATATCAACCGGCAACGCGGCGCCATCGAGGAACAGGCCAATCACCGGCATTAAGTTATTAAGCTGGCTGGCCAGTAGTACACCGAGCAGCGTGCCGAGCAGCGTGCCGATAATCCCGGCGCTGGCACCCTGCACCATAAACACCGCCACTATTTGCCGACGCGTCAGGCCCTGGGTCTGGAGAATCGCCACTTCGCCCTGCTTCTCCATGATCAGCAGGCCTAATGATGTAATGATGTTAAAGGCGGCCACGGCGATAATCAGGCTCAGCAGCAGACCCATCATGTTCTTCTCCATGCGTACTGCCTGGAAGAGATCGCCTTTGCGCTCGCGCCAGTCTTTCCAGACCAGACCCGCAGGCAGTGTCTGCTGACTCAGACTGTCGACCGACAGCGGTTTATCCAGCCAGAGTCGCCAGCCGGTAATGTTACCGGCCGGATAGCGCATCACGCGCGACGCATCCTGAAGATTGACCAGAATCTGATAACCATCGACTTCGCTATTGGCGGCATAGGTGCCTGCCACGGTAAACAGACGCTGGCTCGGTACGCGTCCCATCGGGGTAAACTGGCTGACCGACGGCACCATCAGACGCAGCTGATCGCCACGTTTAACGCCAAGCTGTGACGCCAGCTGTTCACCGAGGATCACATTGTACTGTCCGGCCTGCAGCACGCTCTGCTGGGTGTTGACCAGGAACGGCGTCAGCGGATCTTTTTCTTCCGGCTCAATCCCCAGCATCACACCAACGGAGACGCTGTGCGGGCTTTGCAGCACCACACTGGCGGTGGTCAGCGGCGCGATACGGCTGACACCCTGCAGATTCAGCGAAGTGGCGGGTTGCTGCTGTGGATTGAGACTGCCTTTGTCGCTGGTGATCAGCGCCTGAGGCATCAGGCCAAGAATATTGCCTTCAAGTTCACGCTCAAAACCGTTCATCACCGATAAGACAGTGACCATCGCCAGCACGCCGAGCGTGATGCCAATCGTTGAGAGCCAGGAGACAAAGCGACCGAAGCGATCCGATGCTCGTCCGCGCATGTAACGCAGACCGATAAATAGCGCGACAGGTTGATACATGGAATCCAGTAAGCCGTTGCCTGAAAATAGGTAGGGGGATGATAAAGGAGCGGCTCGTTTTATGAAACCTCTAACCCTCTGAGTCGGCAGCAAAGTTGCGTCAGAATACGTCACATTTACGACTAAAGCCGCAGAATAGACGATAAAGCCATCGCTTATTGGCTGATTATCCAGCGCCCTGGCGCGTAGACTATAATCTGTAACAGGATAAGAGGTAATTTATCGCACAGCGATAGAGGCAGCGACCATGTTGAAATTTCCCAAAGGCAGCATCGTTAAACATCAATCCGGGGAAATCAGAGGCGAAATCATCAACGTCTTTGAGCAGGGAAGCGCACCAGCCGGCTACTACGTAAAGTGGGACGACGGCAACCTCAGCTATCATCCTGAGCAGGAGTTATCCTGGGCAAATATCGACCGCCCACGCATGTATTACACACAGCAATCCATAAAATAGAATGCCCGTTTAACCCCGTCGCTGCACAGCGACGGCGGTTTTTTCTGATCCCGCTCCAGACTCGTCTATCCTCTCTCTATCCGCTGTATTACCGCCGACGCCCGGTAATGGCTGACCGATCCCCGGGTTCAGCGCGGCGCGGCAGGAAAATTGTGCCGCAGAGGTGATCCCCCTGACATAATATGGAATGATTACGTCCTGGAAAAATGGAGCAACCCCGAGATCCCATGCCCGAACAGACTCGTTATACCCTGCCCGTTAAATCCGGCGATCATCGCCAGCTCGGCCAGCTTATCGGCGCTGCGCATGCGGTTGAGTGTGCCAGTATTACCGAACGACATGCTGGTCCGGTGTTAATGATTACACCCGATACCCAAACCGCTCTGCGTCTGCTGGATGAAATCCGCCAGTTTACCGATCTGCCGGTGTCGCACCTTGCCGACTGGGAGACGCTGCCGTATGACAGCTTTTCGCCGCATCAGGATATTATCTCTGCGCGACTGTCGACCCTTTACCAGCTGCCGGTGATGCAGCGCGGTCTGCTGATCATGCCGGTCAATACCCTGATGCAGCGCGTCTGTCCGCACAGTTTCCTGCACGGCCATGCGCTGGTGATGAAGCAGGGGCAAAAACTGTCACGCGACCGGCTGCGCGATCAGCTTGAGCAGGCCGGTTACCGCCATGTCGATCAGGTGATGGAGCACGGTGAATACGCCACGCGCGGCGCCCTGCTCGATCTGTTTCCGATGGGCAGCGATCAGCCCTACCGCATCGACTTTTTCGATGATGAGATCGACAGCCTGCGCCTGTTCGACGTCGATAATCAGCGTACGCTGGAAGCGGTGCCGGAAATCAATCTGCTGCCCGCACATGAATTTCCCAGCGACAAAGCCGCCATTGAGCTGTTCCGCAGCCGCTGGCGCGAAATTTTTGATGTGCGCCGCGAGTCGGAGCACGTCTATCAGCAGGTCAGCAAAGGCACGCTGCCCGCGGGCATCGAATACTGGCAGCCGCTGTTCTTCGAGCAGCCGTTACCCAGCCTGTTCAGCTATCTGCCTGACAACACCCTGATTGTGAACTGCGGCGACCTTGAAGGCAGCGCCAGCCGCTTCTGGCAGGATGCTGAGGCGCGCTATGAGAACCGTCGCGTGGACCCGATGCGTCCGCTGCTGGAACCGGTCACCCTGTGGCTGCGTCCCGACGCGTTAATGGGCGAACTGAAAGCCTGGCCGCGCATCCAGATGACCAATGAGGTGCTGCCCGCCAAAGCCGCGAATACCAATCTCGGTTACATCCCGCTGCCAGATCTCGCCGTTCAGGCGCAGGCGAAAGCGCCGCTCGACCATCTGCGGCAGTTTATTGAGACTTTCAGCGGCGCCGTGGTCTTCTCGGTCGAAAGTGAAGGCCGCCGCGAGAGCCTGCAGGAGCTGCTGGCCCGGATTAAACTGCGTCCTCAGTCAGTGCACCGTTTTGATGAAACCGTCGACGATCGTTTCACGCTGATGATCGGTGCCAGCGAGCGTGGTTTCATCGATACCCAGGGTAACCGGGCGCTGATTTGCGAAAGCGATCTGCTGGGCGAACGCGTCAGCCGTCGCCGTCAGGATACCCGTCGTACCATCAATCCCGACATTCTGATCCGTAACCTGGCGGAGTTGCATCCCGGTCAGCCAGTAGTGCATCTGGAGCACGGCGTGGGCCGCTATATCGGCCTGACTACGCTGGAAGCAGGCGGCATTGAGGCGGAATACCTGATGCTCTCCTACGCCAATGACGCCAAACTCTATGTGCCGGTTTCATCGCTGCACCTGATCAGCCGCTATGCGGGCGGAGCTGACGATAATGCGCCACTGCATAAGCTGGGCAGTGATGCCTGGTCGCGCGCGCGGCAGAAAGCGGCGGAGAAAGTACGCGATGTGGCGGCCGAACTGCTGGATATCTATGCCCAGCGCGCCGCCAAAACCGGTTTTGCCTTTAAGCATGACCGTGAGCAGTATCAGCTGTTCTGCGAAAGCTTCCCGTTTGAAACCACACCCGATCAGGCACAGGCGATCAACGCCGTGCTGAGCGATATGTGCGAACCGCTGGCGATGGATCGTCTGGTGTGCGGTGATGTGGGCTTTGGTAAAACGGAAGTAGCGATGCGCGCGGCGTTTCTGGCCATCGAGAACCACAAACAGGTGGCCGTACTGGTGCCGACTACCCTGCTGGCACAGCAGCACTACGACAACTTCCGTGACCGCTTCGCCAACTGGCCGGTTCGCATTGAGATGCTTTCCCGCTTCCGTACCGCCAAAGAGCAGGCACAGGTGCTGGAACAGGCCAGCGAGGGTAAAATCGACATTTTGATCGGCACCCACAAACTATTGATGAGTGACCTCAAGTGGCACGATCTCGGCCTGCTAATTGTCGATGAAGAGCACCGGTTTGGGGTGCGTCACAAAGAGCGCATCAAGGCGATGCGTGCTGATGTGGACATCCTGACCCTGACCGCCACGCCGATCCCGCGCACCCTGAATATGGCCATGAGTGGCATGCGCGATCTTTCCATTATCGCTACCCCGCCTGCCCGCCGTTTAGCGGTAAAAACCTTTGTCCGTGAATACGACGACGTGGTGATCCGCGAAGCGATTCTGCGCGAAGTTCTGCGTGGCGGACAGGTCTACTATCTCTACAATGACGTTGAAAATATAGATAAAGCGGCGCAGCGTCTCAGCGATCTGGTGCCGGAAGCGCGGGTGGCGATTGGTCATGGACAGATGCGCGAGCGTGAGCTGGAGCGGGTGATGAACGATTTCCATCATCAGCGTTTCAACGTGCTGGTCTGTACCACCATTATCGAAACCGGGATCGACATTCCGACCGCGAACACCATCATCATCGAACGGGCCGACCACTTTGGCCTGGCGCAGCTGCATCAGCTGCGTGGTCGCGTCGGTCGTTCGCATCATCAGGCGTATGCCTGGCTGTTGACGCCGCATCCGAAGTCGATGACCGCGGACGCACATAAACGCCTGGAAGCGATCGCCTCACTCGAAGATCTGGGCGCCGGTTTTGCGCTGGCAACCCACGACCTGGAGATTCGCGGGGCTGGCGAGCTGCTGGGTGATGAGCAGAGCGGACAGATGGAGACGCTGGGCTTCACGCTCTATATGGAGCTGCTGGAGAATGCCGTCGATGCGCTAAAAGCGGGTCGCGAGCCGTCACTGGAAGATCTCACCAGCAACCAGACTGAGGTGGAACTTCGCATGCCGGCGCTGTTGCCCGAGAGCTTCATCCCGGATGTCAGCACCCGTCTTTCACTTTATAAGCGCATCGCCAGCGCGGAGGCTGAAGAGGAGTTGCAGGAGCTGAAGGTTGAGATGATCGACCGCTTCGGCCTGCTCCCTGACCCTGCGCGTAATCTGCTGGACGTGGCGATTATCCGTCTGAAAGCCCGCGCGGTCGGTCTGCGTAAGATCGAAGCCAGCGACAAAGGCGGCTATTTCGATTTTGCGCCGCAGAACAAGGTCGATCCGGCATGGCTGATTAGTCTGCTGCAGAAAGAGCCACAGCAGTGGAAACTGGATGGGCCAACACGCCTGCGGTTTACCCGCGAGCTGTCGGAAAGAAAAATTCGTATGGATTGGGTGCAGGGCTTCGTTTCACAACTGGCTGAGCATCAGGCGTAACCCTCTGCCCGCGCTTTGCTGAGCTAATCGGTAAAGTGCGGGAAAATGGCGATAAAAAAGGCGCATCTTTGAGATGCGCCTTTTTCATTACGTCGTGCTGTGTGGCCGCCAGTGCGGCAAAGCTTTGCCCAATTACGCCTGGTCACCGTTGAGAATCAGCTGACCATTGCGATCCAGTGGAATACGCGTGCCGGGGTCGTTCTCCATACGGATTTTACCCTGCTGATCGCCTATTTTATAGGTCACGTCATATCCCAGTTTTTTCTCTTGTTTGTCATACACTGTTTTACAGCGCTGTTCGGTTGTGGTGTAGGTATCACGATCCTGCAGTCCGCCCTGGACCTGATTACCCGCATAACCGCCTGCCAACGCACCTGCTACTGTCGCGACATCCTTACCGCGACCGCCACCGAACTGGTGACCGAGAACTCCACCTGCCACTGCACCTAATACAGAGCCAGCAAGACGGTTCTCATCCTGTACGGCCCGACGGTGAGTCAGTGTGACATTACGGCACTCCTGACGTGGCTGTCTGATGCTCTCTTTGATTGGCGTTGCAGCCAGTACCTGAGCGTATTGAGGACCGCGATCAAACACGTTCATGCCTGCTACGGCGGCAACACCCAGCGCTGCTGCCACACCAATACCGATACCCGCTAACATTGATTTATTCACAGGAAGTTCCTCCTGAAAGTGTTACCGCGCAATCCTGCTGTTAAAGCATCCTCATTGACTGAGGTATAACCGGCGTGCGCGACGCGCCGTGTTTGTTGAGATGAAGTTTTACAGATGGACCGAAAATGCAACATCAGATAAATGGACGAAATTGGTCACTTTGCTATCAGGACCAGTTTTTAGGAGAGTTCTGAGGTGAAGGGAGTTGTTGCTGGTGTCGATTTAATAAAAAAATTTAACTAATTAAATCAACTGGATAAATTTATCTCAAGCGTTATGCAGACGCTGACTGTCTGTTCTGGCAGCGGCCTTTTCAGCGCTACCTGTAAGCATGTTCACTGGATGCCGTCATCGGGCATATTCCTTCCTGAAGCACCCAGGCTTCAGGAAGGAAGAAAAAGGAGACTAATCAAAAATACTCTCTGACGGGCATTCCTTCACCTCGCCCCAGCCCACAACGATGCCGTTTGGGGTGAGATTTTTGATTGAAACGCTATCGCCTGAATATTCAGAGCCTCTGACCACGATATCGTAATCATCGTTAGCCTGAGGAATAAATTCAACAGTGGCAGATTTTTGAGTGTTCTGATGGTACCCAGCTTGAGTCCAGTAATGGATGACACGAATCATTTGTCCTGGCTTCAGGGTAAATTCATTAATGAAAGCGCCATTGTTCTCGGATGACGCTGGCATACCTATTCGTTTATTGCCAGTGACAGGAATGCCCAGAATGGCAAAGCCAGAAGTGATACGGCGTTCCAGTACTTTTTTATAGCAACCTGAACTCTGCTTTTCAAAGAACTGGAGAGCCGTATTGCCCTCTGAAGCGACGCGGATCCGGGCCGCATCCTGTCCTTTATAATCATCCAGTGAAGGTCTGAAACCTGCCGTGCAGCCACTCAATAATAGTGCTATCAATCCGGTGATCAAAATTTTTGCAGCCATTCTTTATTATCCTTAATTTAACTGACACAGACTGGAACTGGTTATTTTATTGGTACTATAACGAGGCGGGTGTTGCGTTACACATCGTTTATTTTGTGACAAAAAAATATTGACCGTATTAATGCACAAAGACTTTATTAATCCTGCTGGAAAAAATAAAGTATGGTACCCATATCAGACAACTGATTAAGGCCCGAGCCAGCATATTGATAGCAGGCTGCGTAAGGTTTACGTGAAAAACCAAAGCAGGATAAAGCGTGCAAAAACTCGCAAAGATAAGACCGTATAAATATTACGTTATCATCACGTATCTGGTTTTTACTTTCTTCCTAAAGAAGAACCAGCAAGCCAGCACTGTTACGGGAGCATTAATAATGGACAGCGCTAATAATAAAACACTAAAACTATTAACCACACCTTGTTTCTGATAAGTGTTGGCAATCAACGAAACAATACAAAAATCATTATACAGCATCGTAAAAAAACCAATAATCAAGCCTAAAGCTGGCAGATATAATAAGCCATTAATCCTGCCCTCTTCTTTTTTTTCACAATTATCACAAAAGCCTGATTATTTATTCTCTTCTGCTTCCTGACATTTAATGCATAACATTCTCGCCCCCTGAAGCTTTAATTGTTTTTCTTTGTTTTAACAAAATTCAAACCGGTTAATTCAGAAGATCGACGTCTTTGGTCAGACAGGATCAGGTACTATTTTAAATGTATCGAAGAACTGCCTGATTCGACCTTTATAAAAAACGGTCCTTTCCAGAGTGCAAAAAAACAACCCTGACCAGATGACCAGGGTTGCGGTTTTTAGCGTTGAATCAGAAACGGTATCCGATGCCGATGTTAAAACCATTGATGGCAACATCTTCGTTATATTTTACGCGAGTACCTTCATAGCCAACACTCACAGAGAGGTTGCTGATAGGATTCACGACAACGCCAGCGCCATAGGCAAAAGAGGTTTTATTTTCACTATATTCTTCGGAGTAGACTCCGGGATAAGTCACGTTCTCATCCACTTTGGTATGGGCAACACCGATCAATCCATAGAAGCTGACATAGTCATTGATGCGATATGCCGGACCTGCCATCAGTGAGTAATATTTCACTTTGGTTTTTCCATCATATCCGCTGACATCGCCATAAAAATCTTCGCGCTCAGAAAAACTTTGATCGCCTTTTAGATAGCTGAACGAACCAATAACGCTGAGAGGAGAGTCCCACTCATAGCGATACTGAACATTGACACCACGAATGTTTTTGAAGTCATCAACTTTGCTTTGAGCATAGCCGATCGAGACAGTGTGATTATCAGCCAGCGCATTGCTGCCCACGAGCAGACCACCACACAGTAATGCCAGCATCGTCATTTTAGAGGTCATGTAATTAATTCCTTTTCATAATCTAACATTATTTCCCTGCGCTAATCGCAGGACTTCATTCCCTGAATCACCCATACCCGACGGATAGGATAGAGTTTTTATCAATCCATCTGTATCGGACAGGAATTTCATGTAGCGCTCCGCGCCTGATGTTCAGATCGGTCGGAGAGCATCTATTCATACCCGGATTTTTTAAATCAGGCTGGCCTGAGTCAATGTGAAACTTAAACGCCAGCCTTATTAAATGGAACTTCGGCCATTTAATTTAGGTTAAGTAAAGAATTTAACCACAGGAATCATTCTCGCGGTTAATTACCAATCAATCCTTAATGGCATTATTAGACCAAAAAGAATTAGAGGTATCAAGACCGAGTTGCCATAAAAAAGCAAAAATCCCTGGAAACCATTTCGGCACATACATCCAGAAAATTATCCTGCCTTATACAATCCATTAACGCAGATTATTAACTGACCTATATACCCACAACCCATTAAAAGACTAAGTTACAGTTCTATTTAAACCCCTCTGAATAAATGAAAGCATTCGGAAAAATAATACCTGTATTTTCCCAAAAAGCGTCACCCTCAAGCTGACTGCGAAGAAAAAATGAACGAAAGCCAGACCGGAGAAAAACTATCTGGTTTTCAGAGATAGCTCGCAATTTATTACTCAGCTTTCAGCGAGTTTACGTGGCAGGAGGTGTATATTTAAACAGGTAAAAACGGAACAGGAAGCACATAACGAGAGATTTTTTAGCGCGGGCTGAAGGTGGTGGAACACCAACAGCCCGCTGACCACAACTAACTGATTGGGAGTTAATTATGGCTGACACGCATCATAAGTCAGGGACCCGCACGTCCACAACCGCCGCTGGTGAATCGCGAGCACATTATTACAGAGTGGGAT
Organism: Pantoea sp. B550; assembly: GCF_024158165.1. Taxonomy (NCBI): domain Bacteria; kingdom Pseudomonadati; phylum Pseudomonadota; class Gammaproteobacteria; order Enterobacterales; family Erwiniaceae; genus Pantoea; species Pantoea sp. B550. The sequence continues at coordinate 3,471,430 of NZ_JAMYXI010000003.1, read as the reverse complement.
ACCGGCCTAATAGGGGCCAGCCGAACCCACTGCCGCAGCTCACCATTAAAGGCCGCTGGCTGGAAGCGCTGGGATTTACGACCGGGCAGAAGATCGAGGTGATCACCGGGCCGGGACAGTTGATCATCCGGCTGGCGAATGAAGGATAATTGACTGACCTGTAAAGAAAAATCCCGGCATTAAGTCCGGGATTTCTTATTAATCATCATACAGGAAACTGAAGTTTAATTTGTCTTAATGTGTGCCCCTCAAGGGCATAAAAAAACCCCCTCAGAATCGAGGAGGCTTAGCATTAATTAGCCAGCGTTATTGCTGTTGCTTAGTGCAGCTTCAGCCGGGGGCGAATAACCCGGTTAATACTGCCGACCAGCATCATCAGGCCGGTTTTAAAATAGCCATGCAGTGCTATCTGGTGCATACGATAGAGAGAGATGTAGACAAAGCGCGCTATGCGCCCTTCTACCATCATTGAACCGCGCATCAGGTTGCCCATCAGGCTGCCGACCGTACTGAAGCGGGAGAGCGACACCAGCGAGCCATGATCTTTGTAGACATAAGCCTTCAGCGGTTTGCCCTGGCGCTGAGCAAGGATATTGTCCATGGCGCGTGAGGCCATCTGGTGCGCTGACTGGGCGCGCGGTGGTACAAATCCGCCGCCCGGCAAGGCACAGGAGGCGCAGTCGCCAATCGCGTAGATGTCATCATCCAGCGTGGTCTGCAGCGTCTCCTTTACCACCAGCTGATTGATGCGGTTGGTTTCCAGTCCGCCAATCTCTTTCAGGAAGTCCGGCGCTTTAATGCCCGCCGCCCAGACCATCAGATCGGCTTCAATAAACTCACCGCCTTTGGTATTCAGGCCATTCTGCTCAGCGCTGGTAACCATGGTCTGCGTCAGAACGCGCACGCCCAGTTTGGTCAGCTCCTGATGTGCCGCAGCTGAGATGCGCGGTGGCAGTGCAGGCAGAATACGTTCGCCCGCTTCGACCAGCGTCACGTTCAGCGCTTCGCGTCCCAAACCTTTAAATCCGTAGCTGTGCAGCTGTTTGACCGCATTATGCAGCTCCGCTGACAGCTCAACGCCCGTTGCGCCGCCACCCACGATGGCGATGTTGACTTTTTCGACCCTGCCTTCGCTGGCGGAGAATTTCAGGAACAGGTTAAGCATCTCATTATGGAAACGACGCGCCTGATGCGGGTTATCCAGGAAGATACAGTGATCTTTGACGCCCGGCGTGCCGAAATCGTTTGAGGTGCTGCCCAGCGCCATTACCAGCTGGTCGTAGGCCACTTCACGCTGTGGCACCAGCACTTCACCCTGTGCATTCAGCACTTCTGCCAGACGGATTACTTTGCGGCTGCGATCGATGTCGGTGAGCGAACCGAGCTGGAACTCAAAACCGTGATTGCGGGCATGAGCAAGATAGCTCAGCGCATCAATCCCTTCATCCATCGAACCGGTAGCGACTTCGTGCAGCAGCGGTTTCCACAGATGGCTGTGGTTACGGTCCACCAGGATAATCTCGGCCTTCTTTTTACGACCCAGTTTATGGCCCAGCTGCGTTGCCATTTCCAGGCCGCCCGCTCCCCCTCCAACAATAACAATTCTCTTAACAGACGTAGTCAACAAAGACCCCCTCAAATTGTGAACCAAAAGTTAACCAAAGGTTAAATTAAACCTTAAGAAACATAGGGTTGGCGAAGTTAAAATCGCAATCTGCTGGCAGAATAACATGGCGGGAAGAGGAGAACATAAGAATATTGATATACATCAAAGCGGGGAAATAAAACTCGGATAATTACGTAATGAAAACAGGCACCTTGCGGTGCCTGTCCGGCTTAACCTGATGTTTTGAAAGCTTTTATCCGCTGAAGATGTGGGGATATATTTTTGAACTTATGCCCCTCAGTCTCGTCCCAGACGATTTCATAGAAGGGATGCAGCTGGTCGGCGGTGCGCTGGCTGTCCAGTGCCTCATCCTGACGGGAGAGAAAAGTCAGACAGCGGTCACGATTGCGTTCGCGAAAATCGCTGACGCATTTCGTGGCGATGTCCTGGTACTCTTCTGGCCGGTCGATCTTCCCCTCCATATTCTCCTGCGGAAAGAGGTTGGGATTGAAGATCGCCTGCCGGATACCGCACAGAAAACCGATGCGCTCTGACCAGAAACCGCCCAGCCCGACGCCACAAATCAGCGGGCGGTCGTCGTCGGACAGCGTCAGCATTTTATCGGTCTCTTTCAGCAGAAATTGCATGTCATGTTTAGGATGACGGGTGCTGTAACTGATCAACCTGACGTCTGGATCGATAAATTGCAGTTGCAGCACCTTTTCGTGATTGCCCGGACTACTGGAATCAAAACCGTGCAGATAGATGATCATGATAATCCTCAGGTTAGTGATAGCGCCGGGCAGTCACTGCCTACCACGACGCTTTGTGAGCCAGCCAGCGTTCCTGAAGTGCACTCAGTTGCTGGGCATTATTTTTCCAGCGATGTGTAGCCTGCAGTTCATCGCGGGTAAACCTGCCCTGATGATACAGCTGCGTAATCCGCTCTGACCCGACCAGGATCAGGTTATCCAGCACACTGATAGCACCCTGCCGCTGATTGCAGACCAGAATCATGTCACAACCGGCAGAAAGGGATTGCTGCGCGCGCTCAGGATAGCTGCCCATTACAGCGGCGCCCTCCATTGAGAGATCGTCGGAGAAAATCACGCCGTCGAAACCCAACTGCTCGCGCAGCACAGTTTTAAGCCAGTAGGGCGAACCACTGGCGGGCAGCGGATCAACGTCGGTGTAGATGACATGTGCAGGCATAATCGCATCCAGTGCCTGCTCGGTAATCAGCCTGCTGAAAATCGCCATGTCGTGCTCACGCAGCGTTTTTTCATCGCGTGGATCGCGTGGCGTCTCTTTATGCGAATCAGCGCTGACCGCGCCATGTCCCGGGAAATGTTTGCCGGTCGTCTTCATGCCCGCCTCGTGCATCCCCGCAATAAAGCGGCGGGCAACGGCCAGAGCAATCGCCGGATCGGCATGGAAAGAACGATCGCCAATCGCGGCGCTGATATGACCAATATCGAGTACCGGCGCGAAGCTGATGTCGATATCCATGGCAATCATCTCGGCCGCCATCTGCCAGCCCGCCTGCTGCGCCATTTCGCCAGCGGTTTCTGCATCGTGAAGTGCCGCAAAGGATTGCATGGCAGGCAGTTGGGTAAAGCCGTCACGGAAACGCTGCACGCGACCGCCCTCCTGATCCACCGCCACCACCAGCCGGGTGTGAGAGGCGGCGCGGATCTGTCGCACCAGCTCTGCCAGCTGAGCCGGGTCGTGATAATTTCGGGCAAATAAAATTAAGCCGCCCACCAGCGGATGCTGCAGGATGTCGCGTTCTTCGCCATCCAGTTCATAACCCTCGACGTCGAGCATCAGAGGGCCGGGTAAATCTGATCTCATAACCTGAATCCTGTAGCGAAACGCACCTGCGTAACGCGATTAAATCTGTTCCCAGCTCTGTCGGGCCAGCTGGTGTAATGTTTCGTCGTCACCCTGACCGGCACGCAGCTGATACCAGCTGGCCATCAGCAGACGCAGCCAGGGTTGCCAGCGTCTGACCTGCTGCACCAGCGCGGGAAGAGGCAGTTGCATCGCTGCGGCGTACTCTGCCAGCCAGTCAGCATGGTGCTGCGGATCGCTGGCACAGACAGCCGCCAGCTCCAGCGCCACGTCGCCATCGGCGGCATATTCCCAGTCGATCAGACGCAGACCTTCGGGACCTTGTATGACATTGCCGGCATGCAGATCCATGTGCAGCGGAGCCAGCCTCAGCGGCTGGGGTTCACCCTGCTGCGTCAGACGCCTGAGCGCCCGCAACCAGCGGTGATGCCGCTGTGGCGTGAGCTGCCAGTAGCGCCATAACAGCGGCAACAACTGCAGACGATAGCCGGTCAGCGGCTGCTGATGTAGCTGCCGCAGGAGTGCCACGATCTGTGGACGCTGCTGGCTGAAGCAGTGTTCATCCAGCGCTTCGCCTGCGCACCAGGTCAGGATAATCCCCTGACGATGCCCTGCCACGGGCTGCGGTGCCAGTCCGCTGTCTTGCAATTTGCTTAACAGACGGAATTCGCGCTGCCGATCCACAAACGGAATAGTCGGTTGCGGTGCCGCCCGCGCGATAAAGGTTCCGCGCGGGCTGACAATCTTCTGGCTGTGCCCGGTCAGACCGGCCAGCGGGATAGTGGATACCTTATCTGGCTCGCCGGTAACCTGCTGAATTACCCGCTGAAAGGCGGAATTAATTCTGTGCAATGCCGTTGCCGGACCAGATGATCTCGCCTGTCTGAACCAGCATCAGCTGCATCTGCAGCGTCGGCGCTTTGACATCGCCTCGCGCGTTGCTGTAAAGCACATACTGAGCATTAACGTTACGCGCCAGGCCAATCGCTTTACTGCGCGAGTTCAGGCTGTCATCCGGCGATAATCCCAGCGTCTGCTTAGCCTGCGCCAGTTGATCGGCAGAAACCAGCGTGAATTTGCCGTTGTTGTTCAGCGCATTCTGGATAGCCGCTGTCGCTTTTTCGCTTTGCAGCGCGCCATTGGTACTGTTTTTGATGCGGTCTACCAGCAACACGCTGCCCGGCTCGGCGCTGGCGGCCTGTAACATCTGCGCCACCAGCGGCTGAACGCTGGCATCCCAGTTGATAGTGACCAGTTTCGGTGGTTGCGGCACTGGCTGTGGTTGCGGCACCGGTTCAGGTTGTGGAACGGGCTGCACCGGCTCCACAGGTTGAGTCGGTTCAACCGGTGCAGGCTGCTGCTGTTTCACCACACAGCCGGTCAGAATGAGCGCCATCAGGAGCGCTCCGGTACGATTAACACTGCGTATCACGTAGAAAATCCTTAAAGATAGAGATAAAGACGAACCTTGCTGGCAGTCAGGTTACCCAGTTGCGAGGTGGCGACAATGCTGCCCTGCGCCGGAACGGTAACGGTCTGCGCCGGTTCCTGCGGGGTGATTTCCAGCCCTTTGTCGTCATACCAGTAGTAACGATAGTGCACAACAACCGGTGTTTCGCGCTGATTATAGAGCACGCTGGTGGCACGCTTCAGTCCATCGTTCTCATCCAGCGTCGGTTCATCGGTAATGATCCCTGCCGACAACACAGAGGACTCCATCACCAGCGACTGTGACGTATTGATCATCGGTTTTTCACTGCTGCAGGCCGTCAGGCAGAGCAGGATCGGCAGGCCAGTCAGCCAGGATCGCATAGCATTTTTCCGTTATCAGGTCAGTCAGAGAGCATCGGGCCTAGCGGTTCGCCGCCCAGCAGATGCATATGGATGTGATAGACCTCCTGACCACCATGTTGATTGCAGTTCACAATCAGCCGATAACCATTTTGATCGATACCTTCCTGACGCGCGATTTTCGCCGCGGTAGTAAACATACGTCCCAGCGCATGCTCATGCGCCGCTTCCGCCTCGTTGACCGTTGGGATCAGCACATTCGGCACGATTAAAATATGGGTCGGGGCTTTGGGCGAAATGTCGCGAAAGGCAGTGACCAGCTCATCCTGATAAACCACATCAGCGGGGATTTCGCGGCGGATAATTTTACTAAAAATGGTTTCTTCTGCCATGGTGCAATTCCTTTAGCTTTAGCCTGAGTCTTAATCAATCAGTATGCGGGAGAAATTTGTTTTCTTTCAACCTCAGGACCACTTTTCTTGCATTGTTCGCCTGCCTTTGCAGCAGCACCCTCTCTCCGTGACCCGCACCCTGTTCAGAATGCCGGCAACGCCCCTGCTACACCATAAAATGAAACGCTGTTTTATAAATTAGAATTTCGCCACCCTTTTCTTTGTATGACTGCCACTTCAGCGCCAGCACTTGCCAAATTGCGAAGGTTTAGCCGCCCCGTCAGTTCTACTTTGCTAACCAGTCCGGGTGAGATGACCGGCGTCACCAGGGATAAACCGCCATAAACATCAAGGAGCATCAGACATGCGCTCACGTAAAATTGGTCTTGGCCACTATCTGGCCTACGGTTCCGGAGATTTTCTTGGAGCAGGTACCACGGCGCTGACCGCCGCCTGGTTGCTCTATTTTTACACCACCTTTTGTGGGTTAACCCCGATTCAGGCTACGCTGATCTTTGCCGCTGCCCGCGTGCTGGATGCGATAGTCAGTCCGCTGATGGGCTTTCTGACCGATAACTTCGGTTCGACCTGGCTGGGCAAACGCTTTGGCCGCCGCAAATTCTTTATCCTGCTCGGCATACCCTGTGTATTCAGTTATAGCCTGATGTGGGTCAGCGACATGAGTTTCTGGTGGTATCTCTGCACTTACCTGCTGTTTGATATCGTCTACACCATGATCCTGGTGCCGTATGAAACGCTGGTGCCGGAAATGACCGACGATTTCAAACAGAAAACCCGCTTCTCCGGTGCCCGCATCGGCCTGGCTCAGCTATCGGCCATTCTGGCCGCCTTTTTACCCGGTATTTTGCTGGGTATGCTGGGCAAAGATAATCCTCTCTCCTTCTTCTACGCCAGCCTGGTGTTCTCGGTAATCTGCGCGCTGGTGCTGACGCTGGTGTGGTGCTTTACCTGGGAGCGTCACCCGGATGATTTCTCTGCCGAGTCGCGGCGTGCTGAACAGGAAAAACAGCAGCTGACGCTGATGCAGAATCTTAAACGGCTGTACGTTGAGCTGGCCTCAACTTTACGTATCCGCATCTTCCGCCAGCACCTTGGCATGTACCTCGGCGGCTACATCGCCCAGGATGTTTTTAATGCCGTCTTTACCTGGTATGTGGTCTTTGTGCTGATGCAGAGTGCCCAGGTTGCCTCCAGTCTGATGGGCACCATGGCAGTGCTGCAGTTTATTGCCGTGATGGCGATGATCCCGCTCTGTATCCGCATGGGGCCTGCACCTGCCTACCGTCTGGTGGCTATCCTGTTTGGCCTGGCGTCGCTCTCCTATGCCGGATTGTGGTATGCCGGCATGAACGACAACATGTCCCTGCTGTTAGCGATCTCTGCCCTGGCAGGCCTGGGACGTGGCGGCATTAATTATGTGCCATGGAACACTTATACCTATATCGCAGATGTCGATGAGGCCATCACCGGTCAGCGCCGTGAAGGCATTTTTGCCGGCATTATGACCCTGACACGTAAAGCGTCGCAGGCTGGTGCCGTCATGCTGGTCGGTATCGTGCTGCAGCTCTCTGGTTTTGTCTCTGGCCAGGCGACCCAGCTACCCGGCGTCAGCCACACTATCCTGGCGATCCTGAGTATCGGTACAGTGGCCGTTCTGGCCTGCGGCTTTATTGTGTCGCTGCGCTTTAAACTTAATCTGCAGACCCATACTGTCCTGCGCCAGGAGACGCTGAAAATGCGCGAAGCGGACCGCATCGTGCCGGAAAGCATCACCCCGGAAGCACGTGGGGTAGTTGAAACGCTGGCAGGCATGCCTTACGAAAATCTGTGGGGCAACAATAACATTGGCTTTCTTAACCGTAATAAGCCAGCGCCGGAAAAATTGTCCGCGCACCCCTCTTTACACCCTTCTATAAACCCGACCTTAAAACGACAGGAATAAACCATGACTGTATTTCCCGTTAAACACAGCAAATTATTGTGCCAACCTGAGCATCTGCTGCCACGCAGCGAACTGGTACAGCTGATTCAAAAGCTGACACAAAATCTGGTTAACATCACCGATGAGACAGGCGAATTTTTATTACGGCTGGACGATGGCCGGGTGATTGATACCAAAGGCTGGGCGGGTTGGGAATGGACACATGGCATCGGTCTGTATGGCATGTTGCACTACTATCAGCAAACCGGCGATCAGCAGACGCTGGCGATCATTGATGAGTGGTTCACTGAGCGTCTGGCGGAAGGAACGCCGACCAAAAATGTGAATACCGTTTGTCCTTTTCTGACGCTGGCTTACCGTTATGAAGAGACCGGTAACCCGGCCTGGGTGCCGGTGCTTGAGCGCTGGGCTGAGTGGGTCATGTATGAAATGCCGCGCACCGAACAGGGCGGCCTGCAGCACATCGTCTATAACAATGAAAACACACAGCAGCTCTGGGACGATACGCTGATGATGAGCGTAATGGCGCTGGCCAAAATCGGCCAGTTGCTGAAACGCGACGAGTGGGTGGAAGAAGCGAGCTATCAGTTCCTGCTGCACACCCAGTATCTGATGGATCGCGAAACCGGCTTATGGTTCCACGGCTGGAACTTCGATGGCCGCCATAACTTTGCTGATGCACGCTGGGCTCGTGGCAACAGCTGGGTAACGATTGTGATTCCTGACTTCCTGGAGATGATGAACTGGCCTGAGCATCACGCTACCCGCCGCTTCCTGCAGCAGGTGCTGGAGACACAGGTCAAAGCGTTAAAGGCCTGTCAGCACAGCAGCGGCTTGTGGCATACCCTGCTCGATGATCCAGACAGCTACCCGGAAGCCTCCGCCACGGCAGGATTTGCCTATGGCATTCTGAAAGGGGTTCGCAAGCGCTATCTCCCTGCTGAGTACCGTGAGGTAGCGGAAAAAGCGTTGCGCGGCGTGATTGCGAATATCGATGACGATGGCGAGCTGAAACAGGTTTCCTTTGGTACCGCGATGGGCAGTGATCTGGACTACTACCGCACGGTTCCTCTCACCTCGATGCCCTATGGTCAGGCAATGGCCCTGCTCTGCCTGACTGAGTATCTGCGCGTTTACCTGTAACACATGCCAAAAAAAAGCCCCGCTAAGCGGGGCTTTTTCATATCGCTGAATCATTACATGCTGCGGATGTAATCATCCATATCGGTTTTCAGGTTATCGGATTTAGTCCCGAAAATTGCCTGAACGCCGGAACCGGCAACCACTACGCCACGGGCGCCGAGGTTTTTAAGTTCAGTCTGATCCACTTTCGCCACATCGGCGACGCTGACGCGTAAACGAGTGATACAGGCATCCAGGTTAGTGATGTTCTCTTTACCACCAAACGCCGCCACCAGCTTGCCCGCCATCTCGGTACCGGTCGCGGTAGATTGCTCACTGCTGCTGCTCTCTTCACGGCCAGGCGTTTTCAGATCCAGCTTCGCGATCAGTACACGGAACACGGTGTAGTAAACCAGACCATAGATGATACCAACAATCGGGAACAGCCAGATTTTGCTGCTGTTGCCGCTCAGTACGATAAAGTCGATCAGACCGTGTGAGAAGCTGGTGCCATCACGCATCCCAAGCAGGATACAGATTGGGAATGCCAGACCCGCCAGCAGCGCATGGATCACATACAGGATCGGTGCCACGAACATGAATGAGAATTCAATCGGTTCGGTGATACCGGTCAGGAATGCGGTCAGTGCGGCGGAGATCATTATACCGCCCACTTTAGCGCGATTTTCAGGCTTCGCTGAATGCCAGATAGCAATCGCTGCCGCTGGCAGACCGTACATTTTGAACAGGAAGCCGCCAGAAAGTTTACCTGCGGTCGGGTCACCCGCCATATAGCGTGGGATATCACCGTGGAACACCTGACCTGCCGCATTGGTGTATTCACCAATCTGCATCTGGAAAGGAACGTTCCAGATGTGATGCAGACCAAACGGCACTAACGCACGTTCGATTACGCCATAAATACCAAAGGCGACAACCGGGTTCTGATAGGCAGCCCACTGTGAGAACTCCTGAATCGCAGAACCTATCGGTGGCCAGATAAAGGAGAGCAGCACGCCGAGAATGATAGCTGCCAGACCGGAAATAATCGGCACAAAGCGTTTACCTGCAAAGAAGCCCAGATATTCCGGCAGCTTAATGCGATAAAAGCGGTTAAACATGTAAGCGGCGATGGAGCCCGCGATAATGCCGCCCAGAACCCCGGTGTCGGCGAGGTGTTTAGCCTCAATCTCTGCCGCAGGCATATGCAGCACCAGCGGCGCAACCACCGCCAGGGTTTTCACCATGATGCCATAGGCAACCACTGCTGCCAGCGCCGAAACGCCATCGTTATTGGTAAAGCCCAGCGCCACACCGATAGCAAAAATCAGCGGCATGTTGGCGAACACCGATCCACCCGCTTCTGCCATTACATGCGAAACCACTGCAGGTAACCAGCTGAAATTGGCTGAACCGACCCCTAACAAAATACCGGCAATCGGCAGAACCGATACCGGCAGCATCAGCGATTTACCGACCTTTTGAAGGTTGGCAAAAGCATTTTTGAACATAGCGTGAAGCTCCTGAGTATGAGTGCATATTTGCGCAGTGCGCGTGGCAAAGAGGGAGGATTCTTTGCCGGGCTGGCGGTGACCGCCTTTTGATTTATTACGAAGGGTAAAATAAATCCCGTTTTGTTACTTTGATGGCTATCACGTTTCGACAATTACAGAGGCGCACTTTACGAAATTTCTCACTGAAGCGCATCGGTAATTGACGATAAAAAGCTGACCCTGTCTGAAAAAACAGGGTCATGCAGGCAGGTTACAGATTAATTACAGAGGCTGAAATAAAAGCCGATCACGCGCCAAGCTGGCTCATCGGGATATGGAACAGCGTTGAGAAGTTTTGCGTGGTAGCGGCGGCCAGCGTTTCCACATCGACCCCTTTCAGTACCGCCAGGTAATCGGCAACATCGCGTGTGTAAGCAGGCTGATTCTCTTTACCACGATACGGCACTGGCGCCAGATAAGGTGAATCCGTTTCGACCAGCATCCGGTCCAGCGGCACATAACGCGCCGCTTCGCGTAACTGTTCTGCATTACGGAACGTGACGATACCGGAAAAGGAGATATAAAAGCCCATATCGAGCAGCTTAGCTGCGGTGGGCTGATCCTCAGTGAAACAGTGCAGCACACCGCCACAGCGTTCCACCTGCTCTTCGCGCAGAATCGCCAGCGTATCTTCGCGCGCATCACGCGTGTGGACAATGATCGGTTTATTCAGTGCAATCCCGGTACGGATATGTTCCCGGAACGAGCGCTGCTGCTGATCTTTTGTCTCAGGCTGATAATGATAATCCAGCCCGGTTTCACCGAGCGCGACGACCCGAGGATCGGCAGAGAGCTGGCGAAACGCCTCAACGTCATAGGCCTCTTCCTGATTCAGCGGATGCACGCCGCAGGAGAGCGCAATATTTTTCCGATCGCCGACCAGGCTCTTCAGGGTATGGAAACCCGGCAGCGTGGTGGCGATGGCCAGCATAAATTTCACATCACGTGCCGCCGCTTTGGCGATCACATCATCCAGGTCACGATGGTTCTTTTCATAGTCCAGGCCATCAAGATGGCAATGGGAATCCACAATAAACATAATTACTCTCAGATAGGTTTAGCACACCTGCGCGGGCTTCTGTTTGTCCGCCCAGCTCAGAAGCTGATCGGTCAGCAATAATTCGCGATTCACTGACGCTATATGCAGTAACTGCTCGCGACAGCGCATCCATGCCAGGGTACTGCTGTTGAGCGCGCTGGCTGAAAAGTATCCGGCCAGCAACTGCACCACATCCTGACGGTCAATATTACTCAGCCACTGACCTGCATGTTGCTGCCATTTCATCGCATCCAGCAGTAAAGAGAGCAGCCAGCCGATACGTGCTGCCGCATCGTCAGCATTCAGCGCAGGCAGCAGTTGCAGGATGTCCTGCTGCAATGCCGCGGGCAGCGCATCGCAAAGCTTTTGCCGCGCCTGCCACGGCCCGTTTTCCAGCAGGCTGAGCGCCGCGCCCGGCGCACCTGCGCTGAGGCGTAGCGCCGCCAGCAGCATCTTTTCATCGTGCGAGGACTGCTTTTTCAGCCAGAGCAGACTTTGTCCTTCATCGGGCGGCGTCAGATGCAGCGTCATACAGCGACTGCGCAGCGTGGCCAGCAGACGTGACGGATCGCGACTGCTGAGGAAGAACCAACTGTTGGCTGGCGGCTCTTCCAGCGTTTTCAGCAGGGCGTTGGCCGCCGCTTCCGAAAGCTGCGCGGCATCCGGCAGCCAGACTACTTTCGCGCCGCCCTGCTGACCAAAGTGATACATTTTTTCTGTCACCTGCCGCACCGCGTCGATGCCCAGGGTACTTTTGCCCTTCTCCGCCTCTAACCGATACCAGTCAGGATGCGTGTTAGCCTGCATCAGCTGGCAACCGTGGCACGCTCCACAACTTTTCAGTCCATCCGGCTGCTGGCACATCAGCCAGCGGCTCATCCCCCAGACCAGCGCGTCATCGCCCATCCCAGCCATCGCCTGGATCAATAGCGCATGATGCGCGCGATTCTCCTGATGCTGGCCAATCACCTGGCGATAAGGCTGATTCAGCCACGGATACCAGTTCATCACATCTGCTCCGCCAGCCAGCTGTCCAGCGCCATCTGAAGTGACGCTGTCACCTCGGTCAGTGACTGAGTTGCATCGATAGTCAGGATAGTGGGATCGTCTGCGGCCAGCGCCAGATAGCGTGTACGGGTACGTTCAAAGAAGCGCAGCGACTCCTGCTCGATGCGATCCAGCTCACCGCGCGCACGGGCGCGCTGCAGGCCGATCTCAGGCGTGACATCAAGATAGAGCGTCAGATCGGGACGGAAATCGCCCAGGACTGCATCTCGCAGCGTCTGCATCAGTTCGCTGTCCAGACCACGGCCACCACCCTGATAAGCCTGAGAGGAGAGATCGTGACGATCGCCAATTACCCATGCACCGCGAGCCAGTGCCGGTTTGATTACGGTCTCCACCAGCTGAACCCGCGCCGCATAGAGCATCAGCAGTTCGGCTTTATCCGTCACCTGCTCACCCTCAATGCCCTGCTTGACTAACACCCTGAGCTGTTCTGCCAGCGGCGTACCGCCAGGCTCACGGGTAAAAACCAGATCACTAATGCCACGAGCGCGCAGCGTAGCGACAATGGCGTCGCGTGCGGTGGTTTTTCCGGCGCCTTCCAGGCCTTCGATGACGATAAACTTACTGTTCATTTTTTTCCTTTAGCGTCTGCCGGTAGACCTGCACCGCCTTATTATGGCTGGCGAGGTTGGTGGTAAACGTATGTCCGCCCTTGCCGTCTGCAACAAAGTAGAGATAGTTCGTTTTCTCGGGATGGGCCGCTGCCTGCAGTGAGGCTTTGCCCGGCATCGCGATCGGTCCCGGCGGCAGACCATTAATGATATAGGTATTGTACGCGCTCGCCGTCTCAAGATCTTTGCGGGTCAGCGTACCGTTATAGCTGTCACCCATGCCGTAGATCACCGTGGGATCGGTCTGTAAACGCATACCTGTGCGCAGGCGATTGATAAACACCGAGGCCACGCGCGCCCGCTCTTCGCTGACGCCGGTCTCTTTCTCAATGATCGAGGCCAGGGTCACCAGATCCTGTGGCGTTTTGTACGGCAGATTATCCGCCCGTCCCTGCCAGACCTCATCGATGGTTTTCTTCATCCGCTCATGCGCGCGTTGCAGCAGCGCCATATCGGTCGTGTTGGCGGTGTAGAGATACGTGTCCGGGAAGAAGTTGCCCTCCAGTTGCTCAGGCTCCACGTTGAGTGCGCTGGCAAGCGTGGCGAACTGATCATCTTTCAGAGTGTGACGGATATAGGGCGCTTTACGCAGCTCATTGAGCCACTCTTTCAGCCGCTGCCCCTCCACAAACCGTAAAGGGAACTGCGCCTCTTTACCACTGGCCAGCAGCTGTAACAGCGCGCGCACGGTCATGGCCGGTTCAAGGCGATAGGTGCCCGCTTTAAAGGTCGCCAGCTCCGGCTCCAGACGCAGCAGCGCGCCAAACCAGATACTGTGTGGAATGATGTTTTTCTCTTCCAGCTGTGCCTGGAGCGCGACCCGGCCCGTACCGGCTGGCAATGTGTAGATTGTTTCCTGCTTAATGGTCAACGGAGTAGCCGCAAACTGCTTAACCTGCCAGTAACTCAGCGCAGCCGCGAGACCCACAATCGCCAGCAGGCTGACGAGAATTTTTTTGCTTCGAATCATGATGCATCCATTATCTTTTTACAGCCTGCGTGCAACTGATTAAACAGCGAGCGCTCAGTAAACTGTACGGCTTCTATCTGTCGGACCGGCAGAACCGGCATCAGCGCGTTACATATCACCACTTCATCAGCGGCCAGCAGCTGTGCCGGTTCGCTTTTTATCACCTGACAAGCCTGACCTGCTGCTGCAAGTTGCGCCATCAGACTTCGCCGCATAATGCCATCCACGCCTGACGCGGAGATATCAGGCGTAAAAATTTGCCCGCCCTGCCGCCAGAATAAATTGGCCGCACAGCATTCCACCACCCAACCTTCAGTGTCAAGCACCAGCGCCTCGTCAGCGTCTGTCTGGTCAAGATGAGCCCGAATCATCACCTGTTCCAGCCGGTTAAGGTGCTTGATACCGGCAAACTGCGGGTTTCGCGCCAGACGAATCGGACTCAGCCGGAGTAAAGCTCCCCGCTGCCGTAAATCGGCGTAGTGTAGCGGCCAGGGCGCCAGCAAAACGACCCGGGTGGGTTCACCACAGCCGCGCCGGCTGTAACCCCGTCCGCCGCTGCCCGCGCTGATAATCACTTTCAGCACCGCCTGCGCCTGCTCATGCGCGGCCTGACTCATCTCAGCCTCAAGCTGATCCCAGTCGACGCCGCCAATCCATAACCGCTCGCAGCCCGCTTTGAGGCGCTGGATGTGGCTTTCCAGCAGCACGATTTTCCCCTCGCGCACAGCAGCGGTAGTAAAACAGCCATCCCCAAACTGCAGGCCGCGGTCGCTGGCGGCCAGCGTCGATTGTTTGAATCCGTTAATCCACATGGTTCTCTCCTGAGCGTGACCCGTGATTTCAGCGCATTCTGCAGGATAAAAAAAGGCCCGCATCGCGGGCCTTTTTAACAATCTGCAACGATTACACTTTACGGAAGATCAACGAACCGTTGGTTCCACCGAAACCAAAGGAGTTACACAGGGTGTACTCCAGACCGGGAACCTGACGCGCGGTGTGCGGCACGAAGTCGAGATCGCAGCCTTCATCCGGATTGTCCAGGTTAATGGTCGGTGGGATGGTCTGGTCGCGCAGTGCCAGAATCGAGTAAATTGATTCAACAGCGCCTGCGGCACCCAGTAAGTGTCCGGTCATTGATTTGGTTGAGCTGACCATGACACTGCTGGCTGCTGCCCCAAAGACCGATTTCACCGCCTGCGCTTCCGCTTTATCACCGGCTGGCGTGGAGGTACCGTGCGCGTTGACGTAGCCAATCTGCTCTGGCGTAAGCTGAGCATCACGCAGCGCATTGGTCATGGCCGCCGCTGCACCTGAGCCATCTTCTGGTGGTGAAGTCATGTGGTAGGCATCGCTACTCATACCAAAACCTACGATTTCTGCGTAGATTTTCGCACCACGTTTCTTCGCATGTTCGTACTCTTCGAGCACCACAATGCCAGCGCCGTCACCCAGCACAAAACCGTCACGATCTTTATCCCACGGGCGGCTGGCCGCTTGCGGATTATCGTTACGGGTTGAGAGGGCGCGTGCTGCACCAAATCCACCGACGCCTAATGGCGTGCTGGCCTTCTCTGTGCCACCCGCCAGCATCACGTCAGCATCGTTATAGGCGATGATACGTGCGGCATGACCGATGTTATGCACACCAGAGGTACAGGCTGTCGCGATAGAGATGCTTGGACCTTTCAGGCCATACATGATGCTGAGATGACCCGCCACCATGTTAACGATGGTTGAAGGCACAAAGAATGGGCTGATTTTACGCGGGCCGCCGTTGACCAGTGAGGTATGATTCTCTTCAATCAGACCTAAGCCACCGATACCGGAGCCAATTGCTGCGCCCATACGGCTTGCATTTTCATCGGTAATAACCAGACCGCTGTCCTGCATGGCCTGCATACCGGCCACAATGCCGTACTGGATGAAGGCATCCATCTTGCGCTGATCTTTGCGCGAGATGTAGTCATCACAATTAAAATCTCTTACCAGACCTGCAAAACGGGTTGCATAAGCACTGGTATCAAAATGGTCGATCAGGGTAATGCCGCTCTGACCGGCAAGGAGAGCACTCCAGGTAGACTCTACGGTATTGCCGACAGGAGACAACATGCCAAGACCAGTCACAACTACACGACGCTTAGACACGTTCGTCCTCCAGGGAGGGGAAATAGGGAACTATGTGGGACAAACAAAAAATCAGGCGGTCGAGCGACCGCCTGAAGATATTCATTAGCCTTTATGGCTATTGATGTAGTCGATCGCTGCCTGAACGGTAGTGATTTTCTCAGCTTCTTCGTCTGGAATCTCAGTATCAAACTCTTCTTCCAGAGCCATCACCAGCTCAACGGTATCAAGAGAATCGGCACCCAGGTCTTCTACGAAAGATGCAGAGTTGGTGACTTCTTCCTCTTTCACACCCAGCTGCTCACTGATGATTTTCTTAACGCGTTGTTCGATATCGCTCATACTATTTAATTTCCTATCAAAACTCGCTTACGCGATGGTTTTCGTAGTGTATAAAATGGTGAAAAAGATGCAACAAAATCCCGGCTGGTCGAACCACGATTTTGCGTTATTTTGCGGTTTTAACCGCAAATAAAGCAAATGATTTCGTGATTTATCAGACCATGTACATTCCGCCATTGACGTGCAGCGTTTCACCTGTGATGTAGGCTGCTTCGTCAGAGGCTAAAAATGCCACAGCATTGGCGATTTCCTGTGCATCGCCTAAGCGACCCGCAGGGACTTCCGCCAAAATACCGGAACGTTGATCTTCGTTCAGTGCCCGCGTCATGTCAGTCTCAATAAAGCCTGGAGCCACGACGTTGACGGTAATGCCACGTGACGCGATTTCGCGCGCCAGTGATTTGCTAAAGCCAATCAAACCCGCCTTTGCTGCTGCGTAGTTTGCCTGGCCCGCGTTACCCATGGTGCCAACAACGGAACCAATGGTGATGATACGGCCCACGCGCTTTTTCATCATGGCACGCAGGACCGCCTTAGAAAGGCGGAATACCGATGTGAGGTTAGTATCCAGGATATCCTGCCACTCATCGTCCTTCATGCGCATGAGAAGATTATCACGCGTAATGCCTGCATTATTGACTAAAATATCCACTTCGCCAAATTCAGCGCGAATATTCTCTAAAACGCTGTTAATTGAATCAGCGTCAGTCACGTTCAGTAACAGGCCTTTACCCTTGTCGCCAAGGTAAGCACTGATGGCATCGGCGCCACTCTGGCTGGTTGCAGTTCCTACCACTTTGGCACCACGTGCCGCCAGTGTTTCTGCAATCGCACGACCAATGCCGCGACTCGCGCCGGTAACCAGCGCAACTTTACCTTCAAAGCTCATGATTTTCCTCTTATTCCTTACCGAGTGCAGCCGTCAGGGATGTCGTATCGTTAACGGCAGCCGCTGTCAGGGTATCGACAATACGTTTGGTCAGACCGGTCAGGACTTTACCTGGCCCCATCTCCAGTAGTTGTGTCACGCCCTGTGCCGCCATCGCTTCCACGCTCTCGGTCCAGCGAACCGGGCTGTAGAGCTGACGAACCAGCGCATGACGGATGGCCGCAGCGTCAGTTTCCGCTTTCACATCGACGTTATTGATCACCGGTACTGCAGGGGCATTAAAGGTAATGCTTTCCAGGGCAACGGCCAGTTTATCGGCAGCGGGCTTCATCAGTGCGCAGTGAGAAGGCACGCTGACCGGCAGCGGAAGAGCACGCTTAGCGCCCGCAGCTTTACAGGCAGCACCCGCACGTTCAACGGCTTCTTTGTTACCCGCAATAACCACCTGGCCCGGCGAGTTGAAGTTAACCGGTGAAACGACCTGGCCCTGCGCGCTTTCTTCACACGCTTTACGGATAGCCGCGTCATCCAGGCCAATAATTGCCTGCATTGCGCCGGTGCCTTCTGGCACCGCTTCCTGCATCAGTTTGCCGCGCAGTTCAACCAGCTTCACCGCATCCGCAAAGTTAAGCACACCCGCACAAACCAGCGCCGAATATTCGCCCAGGCTATGACCGGCCATCAGGACAGGCTGTTCACCGCCCTGCTGCTGCCAGACACGGTAGATTGCTACAGAGGCGGCTAACAGTGCAGGCTGAGTCTGCCAGGTTTTGTTCAGCTCTTCAGCCGGCCCCTGACTCACTAACTGCCACAAGTCATAGCCCAGCGCGTCAGAGGCTTCACGGAAGGTCCCTTCTACCAGCGGATACGTCGCCGCTAATTCAGTCAGCATGCCCACAGTCTGTGAACCCTGACCCGGAAAAACAAATGCAAATTGCGTCATCTTCTGTTCCTGTCAATCAAAAGCGAACCAGCGCAGAACCCCAGGTGAATCCACCACCAAAGGCTTCCAGCAGAATAAGGTGTCCGGGTTTGATGCGGCCATCACGCACCGCTTCATCCAGTGCGCTGGGCACCGATGCAGCAGAGGTATTGCCATGGCGATCCAGTGTGACGACCACTTTATCCATGGTCATACCGAGTTTTTTCGCGGTAGCGCTGATAATGCGCAGGTTAGCCTGATGCGGTACCAGCCAGTCCAGCATTTCACGATCGAGATTATTGGCCTGCAGCGTTTCATCAACGATGTGGGCCAGTTCGGTGACGGCAACCTTGAAGACTTCGTTACCTGCCATAGTGACATAGGCAGGCTGATCCTGATGGGCACGATCCTGATAAGGCAGCGTCAGAAGCTGTGCATAGCGACCATCAGCATGAAGATGGGTAGAGATAATTCCCTGCTCTTCGCTCTGGCCCAGCACGACCGCACCCGCGCCATCACCAAACAGAATGATGGTGCCGCGATCGTCCGGATCCAGTGCGCGTGCCAGGACATCAGCGCCGATGACCAGAGCATGCTTAACCGCGCCATTTTTGATGTATTGATCAGCTACGCTCAGTGCATAGGTGAAACCTGCACAGGCAGCAGCAAGGTCAAAGGCCGCGCAATCTTTGATTTCCAGCATTTGCTGGATCATGCAGGCGGAGCTGGGGAAAGCATGGCTGGACGACGTTGTGGCGACAATAATCAGCCCAACATCGTTCGCGTCAATGCCTGCCATTTCAAGCGCGCGTTGCGCCGCGCTGAATCCCATGGTGGCGACGGTTTCGTCAGGCGCAGCAATGCGACGCTCACGGATGCCGGTACGGGTAACAATCCACTCGTCCGACGTCTCCACCATTTTTTCCAGATCGGCATTGGTGCGAACCTGGCTGGGCAGATAACTGCCCGTACCGATAATTTTGGTATACATCTAGGCTTTGTCACTCCTGGCTAATACAGCATCAAGGCGCGCAGCAATTCGCTCGGGAATTTGCTGCCTCACCGCCTGCTCTGCCTGTTCTATCGCCACGGCGAAGGCGTGTTGATTTGCTGCGCCGTGACTCTTGATCACTGTTCCGCGCAATCCTAACAGACAAGCGCCATTGTACTGGTCAGGGTTGAGTTGTCCGAAGCGCTTCGCCAGACGTTTCTGGATTAAGCGCCCCAGCAACTGAAGCCACCATGACCGTTTTTTACTTTCCCCTGATGACTTCAGCAGAGAAAGAAACATTCTTACCACGCCTTCCATCGTCTTCAGCGTGACGTTTCCGACAAAACCGTCACAGACCATCACATCTGTTTTACCGGTAAGCAGTTCGTTACCTTCAAGGTAACCAATATAGTTGATTTGCGGTGATTCTCGCAGCACTACTGCGGCGTCGCGGATGGTTTCCAGCCCCTTGGTCTCTTCGTGACCAATATTAAGCAACGCGACGCGGGGCCGTGGAATACCAAGCACATGCTCAGCCATCACCGACCCCATCACAGCAAACTGCACCAGCATCGCACTGTCTGAGCCCACATTCGCACCCAGATCCAGCACCACGGTTTTACCCTGTTGCTGATGCGGTAAAACGGACATCAGCGCAGGACGCTTAATCCCATCCAGCGGTTTTAATAAGCGTGTCGACAGCCCCATCAGCGCACCGGTATTGCCAGCGCTGATGCAGGCCTGTGCACGTCCCTCTTTAACCATCTCCAGTGCCACGCGCATTGAACTGCCGCGACTGTTCCGGATGGCCTGAGCGGGCCGCGCATCACTTGCAATAACCGATTCGGCAGGGATAACCTGCAAACGCCCCATCAGGGAGGAATCCGCTTTGGCAAGCAATGGCGTGAGGGTGTCGGGATGTCCGACCAGAAGAAGGAATAGTTCCGTATGAGAGGCCAGTGCCTGCAATGCTGCAGGCACTGTCACGCAGGGACCGAAGTCCCCGCCCATGGCATCAATCGCCAGGGTCAAACGTGTCAAGGTATCGCCTTGCTAAGCAAGAAACTTACTTAACGATAACCTTGCGACCGCGGTAGTAACCGTCCGCAGTGATATGATGACGCAGATGAGTTTCGCCAGAAACTTTATCTACTGACAGAGCAGCAGTGGTCAGCGCATCGTGTGAACGACGCATACCACGCTTAGAACGGGTGGGTTTATTCTGTTGTACGGCCATGGACCTTACTCCTATTACTTACGCTTTAAACTGGCTAATACGGCAAATGGATTTGGTTTCTCCGCCTCTGCAGGCAGTTTGCCAAAGACCATGTCCGCCTCGGACACTTCACAGTGTTCAGAATCGTGCACCGGAACGACCGGCAGCGCGAGAATCAGTTCATCCTCGACAACCGCCAGCAGATCGATCTCACCAAACTCGTTGACATCGACCGGCTCGTACGCTTCCGGTAGTGCCTCGGCCTGCTCTTCAGAAGAGACAGGGCTGAAGCAATAACTCACTTTTACGTGATGGGGAAAGGTCTGGTTGCAGCGCTGACAACGTAACGTCACCTGAACTTCAGCAGTACCCGTCAGTACCGCCAGACGTTGGTTATCAACCGCAAACGACATGGCACAATCCACATCACTGTCCACACTAACGACCGACTCGGCCACACGCTCCACCTGAACAGATGTGTAGACACCCTGATAATCAAGGCGCTTCTGAGCGGTGCGGACAGGGTCCAGCGTTAGGGGTAATTTTACCTTTTGCATAGGGCGCGCATATTAACTTTGTAATGTCATAGAGTCAAAGAAAAAGGCCGTTAAACAGCATCTTTCAACCACTATTCGCATCCAGTGCGGCGCACAGTTTAAAATGACTGTCACCAATTCGCTATCACTATTGAAAAAAAATGACGCCATCAATTCTTTTAGCTTCAACCTCGCCCTTTCGGCAGGCATTACTGCGCAAGCTGGGCCTGCCTTTTATTACCGCTGCGCCTGAGGTGGATGAGTCACCGCAGCCCGGTGAAAATGCCGAAGCGCTGGTCACCCGTCTTGCTGTAGCGAAAGCGCAGGCGCTGGCAAAAGCCTGGCCTGATCACTGGATAATCGGCTCAGATCAGGTCTGCGTGCTGGATGGCGCGATCGCCGGTAAGCCTCATACGGCAGAGAATGCGCGGGCGCAACTGCGTGCCGCCAGCGGTCAGGCGATTACCTTTTACACCGGGCTGGCTCTTTTTCATCCGGCCAGCGGCAGGCTGCTGCAGTGTTGCGAACCCTTCGTGGTGCATTTCCGCTCCTTAACGGACGCTGAAATCGCCGGGTATGTGGAAAAGGAGCAGCCGCTGCAATGTGCAGGTAGTTTTAAAAGTGAAGGTCTGGGAATTTGTCTGTTTGATCGGCTGGAGGGGCGCGATCCTAATACGCTGGTCGGGCTGCCGCTGATTGCACTCAACGGAATGTTGCAGCAGGCCGGCATCAACCCTTTAACGGACTGATGCCGGAGAACGATTACACTTTCAGCTGACGCAGCTTATTCAGGCACTGCTTCAGGCCATCATCCAGCGGCGCTTCAACACGCATGACTTCGCCAGTGCCGGGATGAGTAAAGGTCAGTGCCGCCGCGTGCAGGAACAGGCGTTTCAGACCTGTTGACGCCAGCTGACTGTCAAAGTCACGTTCGCCATAGCGATCGTCGAAGGCGATGGGATGCCCGGCGTGCAGCGTATGTACACGAATCTGGTGGGTGCGTCCGGTGACCGGACTTGCTTTCACCAGCGTGGCAAACTCAAACCGCTCTTCCACTTTAAAACGGGTTTCAGAGGCTTTACCTTCGCTGCTGACACGCACGACACGCTCACCGCTCTGGAGAATATTTTTCAGCAGGGGAGCCTGAACGACCTTAAGATGTGACGGCCAGTTGCCGCGCACCAGGGCCAGATAATCTTTCTGCATCCCCTTTTCACGCAGTTGCTCGTGCAGGGAACGCAGCGCCGAGCGTTTTTTTGCGACCAGCAGAATGCCCGAGGTGTCACGATCCAGGCGATGCACCAGTTCCAGGAAGCGCGCTTCCGGGCGCAGCGCACGTAGCCCTTCAATCACCCCAAAACTGAGTCCGCTGCCGCCATGCACGGCAGTGCCAGAGGGCTTGTTCATCACCAGCAGCGACTCATCCTCAAAGAGGATAGCGTCCGCCAGCGAAGCGACCTTTGCCAGCTTAGGTGATACGGCATCTTCATCGCGTTCCGCTACCCGGACCGGTGGAATGCGTACCTCATCACCCTCCTCCAGCTTGTACTCAGGCTTGACGCGCTTTTTATTCACCCGTACCTCGCCCTTGCGTACGATGCGATAAATCATGCTCTTTGGCACACCCTTGAGCTGGGTGCGCAAAAAGTTATCAATGCGTTGTCCGGCATTTTCAGCCGTGATGGCGACAAAATGTACGCCGGGATTCTCTGTTTTCATGGCGGCGATTCTAAATAGTGTCCCCTGATAGCGCCACCCCTTTTTCTGTGCTTAACTCTGGGGTTGATGTGATGGCAGGTCGCTTCTCTGCTGGCTTTTTCAGCAAACCGCTGCTTTGTCCGACACATTAGCAAGTTAAATGTAAAGAAACTTCACAAGCTGGCTAAAGTCGCCTTGCTATATGAAGGTTAGCAATGGAATAATGCCTGAGTTTCTTAACTGAAGCATTTCAGTGCAGAAACCGAGCGAAATTGTCATTTTGCCGGATTGAGCAGACACGCAGCAATGGCGTAAGACGTAATGCGAAATCAGGCACTTAGCGGGCTGCGGGTTGCGGCCTGGACAACAGTATGGGATGCACGGGTTTTCTTTATTCTCTCAGGCATTTCCACTATCTGGTGCTGTTTTTCCTTATGAAAAACAGGCCACCGACGTTATTTGCGCCCCTCGCGCGGTCGACAGCCGTGAGGTTGACGACATTGCACTAAGTCACGGGGCCATCGGTTGATACTCGTCCAGGGTAACTATGCCCGCAGCTGTAATCACTCATGAAAGAATAACGAGTAAGTCACGATGAAAAGAATGTTAATAAACGCAACTCAGCAGGAGGAGTTGCGCGTTGCCCTGGTTGACGGTCAGCGTCTGTACGATCTGGATATCGAAAGTCCTGGACACGAACAGAAAAAAGCCAACATCTACAAAGGTAAAATCACTCGCATTGAACCCAGCCTTGAAGCTGCGTTTGTCGATTACGGCGCAGAGCGTCACGGTTTCCTCCCGTTAAAAGAAATTTCCCGCGAATATTTCCCCTCCAGCTACAACGCACATGGTCGTCCGAATATTAAAGACGTGCTGCGTGAAGGCCAGGAAGTCATTGTTCAGATCGATAAAGAAGAACGCGGCAATAAAGGCGCTGCACTGACGACCTTTATCTCTCTGGCGGGCAGCTACCTGGTACTGATGCCGAATAACCCACGTGCAGGCGGTATCTCTCGCCGCATCGAAGGTGACGATCGTACCGAACTGAAAGAAGCGCTGTCGGCGCTGGATCTGCCGGAAGGCATGGGCCTGATTGTGCGTACTGCCGGCGTCGGTAAATCTGCCGAGTCGCTGCAGTGGGACTTAAGCTTCCGTCTCAAGCACTGGGAAGCGATTAAGAAAGCTGCTGAAAATCGCCCTGCTCCGTTCCTGATCCATCAGGAGAGCAACGTGATTGTGCGTGCCTTCCGCGACTATCTGCGTCAGGACATCGGTGAAATCCTTATCGATAATCCGAAAGTGCTGGAACTGGCGCGTCAGCATATCGCGGCGCTGGGTCGTCCGGACTTCAGCAGCAAAATTAAGCTCTACACCGGTGAAATCCCGCTGTTCAGCCACTACCAGATCGAATCGCAAATCGAATCCGCTTTCCAGCGTGAAGTCCGCCTGCCTTCCGGTGGATCGATTGTGATCGACAGTACCGAAGCACTGACCGCTATCGATATCAACTCAGCACGCGCCACGCGCGGCGGTGACATTGAAGAGACAGCGTTCAACACCAATCTTGAAGCGGCCGATGAGATTGCCCGTCAGCTGCGCCTGCGTGACCTGGGCGGCCTGATCGTTATCGATTACATCGATATGACGCCGGTACGCCATCAGCGCGCTGTTGAAAACCGTCTGCGTGAAGCTGTCCGCCAGGACCGCGCCCGCATTCAGATCAGCCACATTTCACGTTTCGGCCTGCTGGAGATGTCCCGTCAGCGTCTGAGCCCGTCATTAGGTGAATCCAGTCATCACGTCTGCCCACGCTGTAGCGGTACCGGCACTATCCGTGATAACGAGTCACTGGCGCTGTCCATTCTGCGTCTGATCGAAGAAGAAGCGCTGAAAGACAACACCAAAGAAGTTCACGCCATTGTTCCGGTTCAGGTTGCGTCTTACCTGCTGAATGAAAAACGTGAAGCGGTCAACGCGATTGAAAAACGCCAGGGCGGCGTGCGGGCAATCATTGTTCCTGATGACAAGATGCAGACCCCGCACTACTCCGTGCTGCGCGTACGTAAAGGCGAAGAGACGCAGACCCTGAGTTATCATCTGCCGAAGCTGCATGAAGCCGAAATGGCCATGCCGTCGGAAGAGGAACATGCTGAGCGCCGTCGTCCTGAGCAGCCTGCTCTGGCCGCCTTTGTGATGCCTGATGCGCCTCCTGCGCCGGTAGAAGTTGAGCCAGAAGTGAAGCGCGCTGAAGCTCAGCCAGCAGCAAAATCAGCCCCGGCTGTCGCTGCACCCGCGACCGTCAGCACCGGTTTCTTCGGGCGTCTGCTTGGCGGCCTGAAAAAAATGTTCGCTGGCGAAGAAGCGCCTGCTGCTGCGCCAGTGGCCACTGAGGTTGCTGAAACGCAGAAAGCAACTGAAGAGCAGGAAAGCAACAGTGGCCGTGGCGAGCGCCGCAGCAACAATAACAACCGTCGTAACAACAATCGTCGTGAGCGTACGCCGCGTAACGGTGATAATGCACAGTCTCGTGAAGGCCGTGAACCACGCGAAAGTCGCGAGCCGCGTGAAAGCCGTGAACCGCGCGAAAGTCGTGAGCCACGTGAAAGCCGCGAGCCGCGCGATGGCAACGATAACCGTCGCAACAAGCGTCAGTCTCAGACGGGTGAAGTACGCGAAGAGCGTCCGGCACTGAGCGAAGAAGCGCGCCAGCAGCGTGACGAGCAGCAGCAACAGCGCCGTGAACAGCGTGCTGAACGTCAGCGTCGTCGTCAGGAAGAGAAACGTGCCGGTGAAGAAGCGGCCAAAGCGGCTGAGCAGCCAGCAGTCGTTGCTGAAGCCCTGAGCGTCACTGAGGCGCAGGATGATGAACGCGTTCAGGTTATGCCGCGTCGTAAGCCGCGTCAGCTGAACCAGAAGGTGCGTGTTGATGATAACCGTCAGCCTCTGCCAGCCGAAGCCAGCGACATCGCTCCGCCTGCTGAAGGGCGTCAGGCACAGCCAGCTGACGTTGCTCAGACACAGCCTGATTTCCAGGCTTCGCAGAGTGACGAGCAGGATGATAACGATAACCGTGATAACGCCAATATGCCGCGTCGTTCACGTCGTTCGCCACGTCATCTGCGCGTCAGCGGACAGCGTCGTCGTCGTTACCGTGATGAGCGTTACCCGACGCAGTCAGCAATGCCGCTGGCTGCTGCCGCTGCTTCACCTGAAATGGCATCCGGTAAAGTCTGGATTCGCTATCCGGTGAGCCAGGCCAGCGAAGAGCAGGTTCAGAATGTAATGCACGAGACGCCAGCTTATAACAGCGAAGAGACTGCAGACGTGACCCATGCGCTGCCGGTTGCTGCCGCCGTTGAATCGGTTGCTCAGGACGCGCCAGTGCAACAGGCCGAGCCGCAGGCAGAAACGCCAGTAGCGATCGTCAACACTGACGATACCCGTGCTATCGACGCCCCGGTTGACGAGCAGCCTTCTGTTGTTCCGGCTGCTGATGAAGCCAAAGCGGAAGCGGTAGCGGCTGAAGCTGTGCCTGCTGAGCCCGTCGCTGAAACGCCAGTGTCACAGCCTGCTGACCTGGTCACCGAAACAGCGGTGGTAACGCCAGCCGCTGAAGTTTCACAGCCTGCAGACGTTGCAGAGCAGTCAGCTACTGATGTCAGTGAAGAGATCGCCGCAGAGGTGGAAGAAGTGCTGAACGCGCCGGTTGCTGCTAACGCTGAAAGCGCGCCAGTCAGTGAACCTCATGCCCCGGTTGCCGCTCGCGATATCGCGCCTGCAGCACCGGTAACGGCGGTCGAGCCTGGTGCATCAGCGCCTGCTGCTGAAGCGGTGCCAAATGACGGTACGCGCTGGAAGCACTATGCCTCTGCACCGATGACCAAAGCGCCTGCGCCGGTCTGGCAGTCAGAGCCTGCTCCGCACAGTGACTGGGTACGGGCACCTTATGAGTTCGATGGTCGCGGTTCTGCGGGTGGTCATAGCGCCACACATCAGGCCACTGCCCCGGCGACAAAGCCGTAACGCATAAGCTGTTGTAAACTGAACCCCGGCCTGAAAGCCGGGGTTTTTTTATGGCGTCGATTCAGTCATCAGGCCGTCAAAGGGGAAATAACCAACCCGTTTAATTCGTCAGCCATCAGTAAAGAGGGCGTCAGGCACGCTGGCCGTAATAAAGTGCGGGAAAGCATCAGGCAGGCATGCGGCGGGATAGCGTGAAGTGAGGAAGCAAAAAAACCAGACAGGCAGGCTTTATGACCAATCGCCCTGCCACCGGCTGAATCACAGGCAAAAAAATCCCACCTTCCTTTAGCAGGAGGGTGGGAAAAAGTAAGCGCATCCGGTTAAAGTACGCTCAAAATTTCAGGTCAGACTACGAATTCATCTGGAACAGTGACATCTTAGACATATCAGTAAAGGTCTTATAAGAAGCCTGAAGTGCTGTCTGCTGCATGGTGTAGCTGGAAGCCGCTTCAGTTAAATCCACGTTAACCAGGTCACTCATCTGCGAGCTGTAAATCACTTTACGGTCATCACCCTGCGCATTCAGCGTATCGATTTCACCAAGCTGAGTACCAATCTCAGAAACCACGGTTGAGACATTATTCAGCGCATTACCCAGCCCGCGGTTGGTTTTATCCATTGCGGCCTGGAAGGTCTGTTTAGTCGTGGCGTCCGCATCATCCTGCGGGACTTTTAATGCCGCAATAGCGCTATCCAGCATCTTAAACACATTGGTTTCGCTGGCGCTGCCATCCGGCTCTTTGGTGGCATTGCCGGTGATTGACATGAAGATGCTGTCACCGGTATGCGCCACGGTCATGGTACGGCTGGTATCAACCTTCTGGGTGATCGCTTCGGTGCCGCCAGCATAACTGACGCCCGTGCCTGCCGTATCAACAAACGGCGCGCTGTCAGTTTTATAGCCGGCAAAAATATAGCGGCCATTGGCATCTTTGCTGTTGGCCAGGTTAAGCAGCTGTGAGCGGATCCCCTCCAGCTGAGTGGCAATCGAGCCACGGTCATCGTCACTCAGCGTACCGGTTGAGCCATTGACGATCAGCGTCTGCGCCGCAATGATGCCATTGGTAACGCCCTTCAGCGTATTGTCTTCCAGTGACAGGCCCTGCTCAGCAAAGGTACGCGCCAGCGCATACTGTTCACCCTGCTGCTGAGTCTGAGTCAGCACAACAGCACGTGACGCGGCAATCGGGTCATCGGAGGGATTCGTTACACGGCGACCGCTGGAGAGCTGCTCACCCACTTTCAGCCAGGAGGCTTGCGAGTCAGTAATGCCGCGCACCTGCTGTTCAAAAATCATATTTGTACTGATTCGCATGTTATCTCCTGCCCTTAGCGAATATTAATCAATGCGTTAAACACGGTGCTGGCAGTCTGGAGCACCTGCGCATTGGCCATGTAATATTGCTGGTATTTGGTCAGATTGGCGTACTCCTCATCGAGGTTGACGCCAGAGACTGACTGCTGGCGTTCGGTCAGCTGACTGACCACACTTTTCTGCGTCGTGCTGGTGGTTTCCAGCGAGCTGGTTTTGTTACCCACGGTGCTGACGATAGCCGCATAGGCCTGCGACAGCGTGGCGTTGCCGCCGACCAGCTTTACATCCTGCAGATTCAGCAGTTTCTGCGCATTGCGGTTATCACTTTCACCGCCAACCGCGCTCGCAGCAGCCACCTGAGATTCACTGGTGATTGCCACGGACATGTCGTTAATCACATTCTGGACCGGCTTCACCAGGAAGCTGTCTTTGGCGGCAGGTGCAGGCGAGGCACCCACAGTCAGTTTCAGGCCATCAAAACTCAGCGTGGTATTGCCACTGGCATCGGTACTCTGGGTGATGGCGGCTGCGGTGCTGTCTGACGCACGCGTTGCGGTCCAGTTATTGCCGTCATAACTCACGGTGTAGTTAGTGGCTTTCAGCGCGCTGGTGTCGGTCCATTCAGCGGTCACGGAGGCGGCGGTACTGTTTTTACTGTTGCTCACCACGGCTGGACTGCCGATATTAAAGAAGTCGACGCCCTGGTCGCCGTGGCTGTCAAAGCCCTGCTTATGGACGTCGTTGAAGCTGGTGGTAAACGCCGCCGCTAACTGACCCAGCTGGTTCTGTGCCAGATCCAGATCCTGAGTGCGGAACGCCAGCAGACCGCCAAGCGAGCCGGTGGTGATCAGTTTTTCCGGAATCTCAACGTTGCCCGCCTGCCTGTCGACATAGCCAATCGTGGTACGCGTCGGATCGCTGCTGGCGCTCATCGCCACCAGCTCGTGAGATTTGTTGCCGTTAACCAGCGTCAGGCCGTTGGCCATTGATACTGTGTAATTGCCATCCTGCTGCGATACCGTCACGCCAACGACTTTATTCAGGTCATTGACCAGCTGATCACGCTTATCAAGCAGATCGTTAGGCGCCGCACCGTTGCCATTAGTCAACTTGCCAATCTGCTGGTTAAGATCGGCAATCTGGCTGGTGAGGGTGTTGACCTGTTTAACACTGGAGCTGACATCAGCATTGACGCTGTTCTGCATATTGTTCAGGTATTGCGCTGAGGTCTGGAACTGGTTCACCAGACCCTGTGCATTGCTGAGCATCGACTGACGCGCTGACGGATCGTTGGCGTTACTGACGACGTTCTGCAGGTTGGTAAAGAAGCCCTGCAGCGAGGTCGACAGGCTGGTCGTCGCGGTCGACAGCAGATCGTCAATGTTAGAAATCTGCGTATGCTGAGTGTCGACTGCACTGTAACTCGCGCTGGCACCCCGCAGCTGTGTGGCAATAAATGAATCATATTCACGTTGTACACCGGTAATGTTCACGCCGTTACCATAATAGCTATTACCCTGAAGGGTACTGTTCGCCTGCGCCAGTACCGTGGTCTGACGTGAATAGCCCGCCACGGTGTAGTTAGAAATGTTGTTACTGGTGGTGCTCAGAGCGGCCTGCGCGGCACTCAATCCGCTCATCGCGGAGTTAATTATGCTGGACATCTCGGTTCCTTACGTTCCCCGTCAACCGGGCTGGCAGACATCAAAGTGGGCGCCAGCAGGCGAAACGCTTCTGGCTATAGGGATGTTATCGGCTTGCTTAAGTGAAACTTGAGGCGAAATGATCAGAACAGGTCGCCAATATCCTGGCTGTATGCTTTGACGACTTTATCGCCCATGCTTTTGAATTGCTGAATCATTCCCACCAGCTTTTGCGCATATTTCGGGTCGGTGGCATAGCCTGCCGCCTGTAACGCCTGCGCGCCCTGCTCTGCGCTTGAGGCGTTGGTCACTGCCGCATAGCGAGGGTTTTTGGTCAACAGTTTGACGTAGTCGGTCAGCGCCTCGAAATAGGAGTTGTACACCCTGAAGCTGGCACGGACTTTCTTCGCTGCACCCTGCTCATATTCGGTGGTCATGATATCGGTGGTGTCACCTTTCCAGTCTCCGCTGGCTTTAATCCCGAACACGTTATAGCTCGGCTTGCCGTCGCGGGTCAGGATCTGTCGCTGGCCCCAGCCCGACTCCAGCGCAGCCTGCGCCAGAATCAGGTGATGTGGAATACCACTCTGCTGACTGGCCGCCTGCGCTGGCTGCGTCAGCTGAGCGATAAACTCACGGCTGTCGCTCGGCAGCCCCGTGGGTGACGCGACCGGCGGCAGTCGTGGCATCGCCTTCCGCACCATCTGCTCCAGCTGCTGGGCGGGCAGTGGTGTGGCTCCGCTGGTGCTGAGAATAAAGCTGTTATCCAGCTTCATCGGCACCGTACCGGCTTTTTCATCCGGCGCAGTGGCGGGCTGCATCTGTTTGACGATGGTTTCCGCCAGACCGAGGCCACGCTTGCCCATCTCCTGTGCAATCTGCTGGTCATACATAGAGGTAAAAAGTTTGGTCTGCTCGTTGCCCATAATGCCGTCCTGCGGCAACGCATCGCGCATACTCTTCAGCATCATCTGTACAAACATCCCTTCGACCTGACGTGCAACCTGCAACGCATGTCCTTTCGGATCGTTGCTCGCCTGGCGTTTAAGATCATTCAGGGAGCGGCTGTCGAAAGCCGGACTCGTGACAGATTGCATATCAGCCATCAGATAATTTCCAGTTTGGCACGCAGACAGCCAGCACTCTGCATCGACTGCAGAATCGACATCAGCTCGATAGGTGATGCACCCAGCGCATTCAGCGCACGGACTACGTTATTCAGATTAGCGCTGGCATTGACGCGCTGCAGCGCACCGCCGGTCTGGCGGAGATCGATCTGGGTCTGCGTCGTTGCCACGGTCTGACCACCGGCCAGCGGTGTATCAGGCTGACTGACGTTCTGCTGCTGGTTAACCGTCACTGACAGGTTGCCCTGCGCCACTGCACACTGATTCAGCGTGACTTCGCGGTTCATGACTACCGAGCCGGTACGGGAGTTGATGATCACTTTGGCATCTTCAACCGGAATCGAAACATCAATGTTCTGGATCTCAGCCAGCAGACGCACCTGCGCACCATTATTCGGTGACACGCGGATCTGCACGGTACGGGCATCCAGCGGCTGCGCTGCGCCATAACCGCCACGGGCGTTGATCGCGTCCGCAATACGCTGCGCCATCGAGAAATCTTCATTGTTAAGCTGCAGGTTAAGGGTGTTCTGCGAGCCAAAGTTGCTCTGCAGTTCACGTTCAACCGTTGCACCGCCAGTGATGCGGCCACCGTTCAGCTGGTTGACCTGAACACTGCTGCCGCCCGCAGAGGCACCTGCACCACCGACCAGGATGTTACCCTGAGCCAGCGCATAGACCTGGTTATCAACCCCTTTCATCGGCGTCATTAACAGCGTGCCGCCGCGCAGGCTTTTAGCATTACCCAGCGATGAGACCACCACATCCAGGTTCTGTCCCTGACGGGCAAACGACGGCAGCTTAGCGGTCACCATAACGGCTGCCACGTTTTTCAGCTGCATATTGGTGCCCGCAGGCACGGTGATGCCAAGCTGCGACAGCATGTTGCTCACCGTCTGGGTAGTAAAGGGCGTCTGCGTGGTCTGGTCACCGGTGCCATCCAGACCCACGACCAGGCCGTAGCCCAGCAGCTGGTTATCACGTACGCCCTGTACCGTGGTTAAATCACGAATCAAATCGGCTTTGGCCAGCAGGCTGACGCCCAGCAGCAGCGCCAGCCCAGCGCGTAACAGCGTTAACTTTTTCATTGAAACCTCTTACATCGGCGAGATGTTCAGGAAGAAACGCTGGAACCAGCCCATGGTCTGCGCCTCATTGATGTAACCATTTCCGACGTACTCAATACGTGCATCGGCGACAGCGGTAGATAACACGGCGTTACTGGCGCTGATGGTGCGTGGGTTGACCACGCCCGAGAAGCGAATGAACTCCGTGCCCTGATTAATGGCGATCTGTTTTTCACCGACTACGTGCAGGTTGCCGTTTGACAACACCTGATCCACGGTGACGGTAATGGTGCCGGTAAAGGTGTTATTGGCGGATGCGCCGCCTTTACCTGCGAAGTCGTTTTTGCCTTCGGCGCTGAGATTGGCTTTTTCGCCACCTGCACCCACCAGGCCTGCCAGACCCGTCGGCACGCCGCTCACACCAAAGCTGTTGCTGCCGTCGCGGCTGGCACTGGCTGAGGAGCTTTTGCTGGCGCTGACGTTTTCCTGCAGCGTGATGGTCAGGGTATCGCCGATGTTGCGTGGACGGCGATCTTCAAACAGCGGCTGATAGCCGTAGTTAAGTGGCGCGACGCCCTGGAATATAGAGCCGTTTACCACCGGTGGCGCGGACGGCATCGGCTGCGCCGTGGTTGCCCCCTCGACCAGCGGAGTACGCGGGACCAGGGCACATCCGTTAAGAGTTAGCAGCAACGAGGCGACTAACCAATGTCCAGGCTTGAGAATCTGTTGCTTCGCCACGGTGTCACGACCTTATTAATGTCTGTATCTCAGGCCAGCACGGGCTGGCCCTGTTCGGGATTAAAGCTGGGTTAATTTCGCCAGCATCTGATCAGAGGTGCTGATCGCCTTGCTGTTGATTTCATAAGCGCGCTGCGTCTGGATCATGGTGACCAGCTCTTCCGCTACGTTAACGTTCGAGGTTTCGGTATAGCCCTGATAGAGCAGACCCGCGCCGTTCTGGCCTGGCGTGCTGTCCGTCGGTGCGCCCGATGCCTGGGTTTCCTTGTAAAGGTTTTCACCCACGCTATCGAGACCGGCGTCGTTCATAAAGGTGCTCAGCGTTAACTGACCGACCTGTGCGGCCTGAGCCTGACCCTGCTGCGTCACGCTGACCACACCGTCACGCGACACCGTAATGCTGGTGGCGTTGGCCGGAATGGTAATGCCTGGCTGTACCGGGAAACCGGAGTTGGTCACCAGCTGTCCGTTCTGATCAACCTGAAACGCGCCATCACGGGTATAAGCAGAGGTGCCGTCCGGCATCTGAATCTGAAAATAACCCTGACCGTTAATAGCAATATCTTTTGAGTTACTGGTCTGCGACAGGTTGCCCTGAGTATGCAGACGCTCAGTGGTCACCGGACGCACACCGGTACCGATCTGCAGGCCCGATGGCAGCGTTGTCTGTTCTGACGACTGCGTGCCCGGCTGGCGCATAGTCTGGTACATCAGATCTTCGAACACGGCACGTGAACGTTTAAAGCCGTTAGTGCTGACGTTTGCCAGGTTGTTGGCAATGACGTCCATGTTCATCTGCTGCGCATCAAGACCGGTCTTAGCGATCCATAAAGAACGAATCATGTTGTTATCCTCGCGCCTTAGCTCATGTTCAGGAGCTGATTGGCTTTTTGTTCATTTTCGTCGACGTTGGTGATGACTTTCATCTGCATCTCAAAACGTCGGGCGTTGGCGATCATATCGACCATGGTTTCCACTGGTTTGACGTTGCTGCCTTCCAGCACGCCAGGCATCACCTGCATAGTGGCGTCAGCCTGCAGTGCGGCACCACGGGTCGCCTGCGTCGACGCAGTGGGACGGAACATGCCGTCATCACTGCGCTGCAGCTCCTGCCCGGTTGCCCTGACCAGCTTCAGCTTGCCCAGCTGAACCGTGGCATTCGGCGAATCACCGGCGTTCAGCCCGGTGATGGAGCCGTCTGCCGCAATGGTGATTTCCGTACCCTGCGGGATCACAATCGGACCGCCATCGCCCATCACAGGATTGCCCTGAACCGTCAGCGTACCGGTCGGACTGATTTGCATATTGCCGTTGCGGGTATAGGCTTCGCTGCCGTCAGCGGTACGCACCGCCAGCCAGCCATCCTGCTGCACCGCCACATCGAGCGGACGCTCGGTGTAATCCATCGCGCCCTGACTCATGTCGGCGCCGGGTGTCGAGGCGGCGACCAGCGTACGGGTCGGCAGCGACCAGCCACTCACCGGCACCGCGCGCAGCGCATTCAGCTGTGCACGAAAACCCGGTGTTGAGGCGTTGGCGAGGTTGCTGGCGGTCACCGCCTGCTGATCCAGCGTCTGGCTGGCCGCGCCCATCGCGGTATATATCGCGTGATCCATATGGCAATCCTGTTAGCGAATTAACGTAAGTTAACCAGCGTGTTGAGAATCTGGTCCTGAGTTTTGATGGTCTGCGCATTCGCCTGATAGTTACGCTGCGCGACGATCATGTTCACCAGCTCTTTACTCATGTCGACGTTGGACGATTCCAGTGCGCCCGCCGTCAGTGAACCGAAGGTGC
Organism: Pantoea sp. B550; assembly: GCF_024158165.1. Taxonomy (NCBI): domain Bacteria; kingdom Pseudomonadati; phylum Pseudomonadota; class Gammaproteobacteria; order Enterobacterales; family Erwiniaceae; genus Pantoea; species Pantoea sp. B550. Next base: position 3,437,030 of record NZ_JAMYXI010000003.1, on the reverse strand, counting down.
CGGTGTTAGCCAGACCAATTGCTGCCTGACCGGATGCGCTCGAAGCCTGCCAGACATTGTCGCCCTGTGACTGCAGACCTTCCGGGTTAGAGAAGCTCGCCAGGACAATCTGACCCAGCAGCTGGGTTTTTTGGTTTGAGTAGCTACCGGTAATGGTGCCGTCATCATTGATCGCGTAGCTGGTCAGATCGCCTGGCGCATAGCCATCCTGCGTCGGGCTGCCAAAGGTGGTCGCGCCGGTGTTCTGCTGCAGGCTGCCCAGCATGCTCAGGTTGATTGGCTGATTGGCGACCGCGCCATTGGCGCCACCTACGTTCAGCGTCAGGCCAACAGTGCCATCTGTGGTGGTGCTCGCTACCGTACCGTTTGCAGCCAGCTTAGAGACGCTGGTCAGCTTACCGCTGGTATCAAACGCCATTCTGAAGTCACCCGCTGAGGTGCCGGTGTTGCCATCAATGGTGTGGACTGTCCAGCTGTTGCTGGTGGTGTCTTTCACGAAATACATGTCGAGCGCATGGTCATTACCCTGCGAATCGAACACGGTGGCGGTGGTTTTCTTGTTGTAGCTGTCTGCGTTCGCCGTCGAGAAAGTGGTTACCGTTGGCGTGGTATCCGTTGAGTTCAGGTTGGCAACCAGACCGGCGGTGGTAGTGGCGCGGGCTGACATCTGCGTGGTAGGAATAGTCAGCGCCACCGGGTTGGCACCCGCCTGGATGGTGGCCGGTGAACCGCTTGCCGGATAGCCGGTCACGTTCAGACCCTGGGTGTTCACCAGGTTACGGTTGGCATCCAGCGTTAACTGGCCGTTACGTGAATAGAAGACGCCGCCGCTGCTGTCGGTCATACGGAAGAAACCGTTGCCGCTCAGCGCAACGTCCAGGCCACGGCTGGTGGTGGTGGTCGCACCGTCGTTAAAGTTCTGGATCACCGCAGCGACTTTGGTACCAAGACCGACGTTAGAACCGGCAAACATATCGGCAAACGCGATGGTGCTGGATTTAAAGCCCGCTGTCGCGGAGTTGGCAATGTTGTTACCGATGACATCAAGGTTACTTGAAGCAGCACCAAGGCCGCTGACCGCTTGGGAAAATGACATGTGTTTGTTTCCTGTCTACAGGTTAATCAGAGAATCTGACGTACGTCGTCAAGGGTGGCGGAGCCCATGGTGCCGAGATCCAGTTTTGTGGTGTTGTTCGCAGTACTCACCCCATTGACGTAGGCGTAGTTAAGCGGTTGTGCCACCAGTTGTGTGTTGCCATTGCTTGCGGCAATCGCAACGCTGTATTTACCATCCGGTGCGACAGAGCCATCAGTCAGCTTGCCATCCCACGAGAAGGTGTGGACGCCAGCGCTCAGCGCGCCCAGATCGACGGTGTCGATCACCGTGCCATTCGCATCTTTAATGGTGGCGGATGCGCCGGTAGAGGCGGAAGCCAGTTCCACGCCAAATGGCGTGGTGGTGCCGTTGCCTACCAGAATCTGTCCGCCATTAACCATCACGCCATGCCCAATCAGCGTGGAGCTCTGCAGCGACTGGCTGGTGCTGATCTGTCCGGAGATCGATCCCAGTGTGGTATTCAGTTTTTCAATGCCGCTCAGGGTATTGATCTGTGCCAGCTGCGTGGTGAGCTGGCTGTTATCCATTGGATTGGTTGGATCCTGGTTCTTTAACTGCGTCACCAGCATGGTCAGGAACTGATTCTGCAGATCCTGCGCGTTGTTGCCGGTGCCGCTGGTGCTGGATGAGCTAAGGACCGTGGGGTCCAGCTTTTCATTAACGCCTACCGCGATAGCCATCATTTTTCTCCGTTATTGCCCGATCGTCAGGGTTTTCATCATCATCGACTTCACGGTGTTGAGCACCTCGACGTTGGCCTGGTAGCTGCGTGACGCCGACATGGTGTTGACGCTTTCAGAAACCACATCCACGTTCGGCATCTTCACGTAGCCTTTGGCATCGGCCATCGGGTTGCCCGGGTCATAGACCAGCTTCGCAGGTGTCGGATCGTCCACGACGCGTGCCACTTTCACACCGCCGGTCGCTGAACCCGGGGCCGCATCGGTCTGGAAGACCACCTGCTTTGCCACGTAAGGCTTGCCATCGGGGCCGGTGACGCTGTCGGCGTTTGCCAGGTTACTGGCACTGACGTTTAATCGCTGTGATTGCGCGGTCATCGCTGAGCCGGCAATGTCAAAAATATTCAGCAAGGCCATAATTATTGCCCTTGTAACACGCTCATCATGCCTTTGATCTGGCTACTGATGAGGGTGAGGTCGGTTTGATATTTCAGGCTGTTATCCGCGAACTGCGTACGCTCACGGTCCATATCTACGGTGTTGCCGTCGGCAGAAGGCTGGTCAGGAATGCGATAAAGCATATCCATTGATGGCGCCCCGTTTGTCTGTGCTTCAATGTGGCGAGCTGACGTGACTTTTAACGCCATGCTGCTGCCTTCCGCACGACCATTGGACATCACCCGACTCAGCTCGCTGGCAAAGTCGATATCCCGGGCCTGATAACCAGGGGTATCGGCGTTGGCAATATTTGACGCCAGGATCTCCTGACGTTGAGCACGCAGGTTGAGGGCCTCCGTTCCAAATTTCAGCGCCGCATCCAGTTTGTCGAGCATGTTTCCTCCGCGTATGAGAATTTTGAGCTCGCAGCTTAATTTGAAAAAGCAAGCCGTCATCGTCTGAATAACGCCTTAAATGACCGCTATTTTGACAATTGAGGATTTTTCTTAACGGGTACACTCGTCGCCATCATCAGTGAGGAACTGCACAATGCGTCGATATCTGACTCTGCTGACCAGCCTGCTGGTCATGATCGCCCTGCCGGCTTCTGCCGGGGATCTCAATGCACAACTGAATCAATTTTTTAAAGCGCGTGACGCTCAGCATGCTGAAGGCATGGTTGTCGTGGTGCGCACGCCGAAAGAGCAATGGCCAGCCTGTGACATGCCAAAGTTCACCCTGCCAGGCAATAGCCGGTTATGGGGCAACATGAGCGTGGCGGCAAACTGCGATGAGAATCGCCGTTATATCCAGGTACAGGTTCAGGTCACCGGTTCCTATCTGGTGGCGACCCGGCTGCTGAGCCAGGGCAGCAGCGTCAGCGAAAGTGATTTCACGCTGCAGACCGGCCGCCTTGATACCCTGCCTGCCCGCGCCCTGCTGAATGCGGACGCAGTTGCAGACGCCGTCGTGCTGCGTGATATCCAGCCAGGACAGCCGATTAATCCTTCCACGCTGCGTCAGCCATGGCGTGTTAAGGCGGGTCAGAATGTGATGGTGATTGCCAGCGGTGACGGCTTTGACGCCAGCGGTGAGGGCAAGGCGCTGAACAATGCCGCCCGCTCGCAATTGGTTCGGGTAAGGATGGGAAATGGCCAGATTGTCAGCGGTAAAGTTCGCGAGGATGGGAATATTCTTATAACGCTGTAAAGTGTTAAAGAAGCCCGTAGTGCTGCCGATAGAAGAATCAACAAAGCGATAACGCTATTATGATTCAGGTGGCAGACTTCCCCTGACCGTACAGGAGCCCGAATATGAGCATTGACAGAACGCAACCTCTGAAACCCGCCAGCACCGTCCAGAGCCGCGACAGCAGCGAGACTGGCAGCAGCAAAGTGCGTCAGAGTGCCAGCCCGGTAGCAGCCACGACCCCCGCTGCAGCCCAGGTCAGCCTGAGCAGCGCGCAGTCGCAGCTGATGCAGCCGAGCAGCAAAGATATTAACGTCGAGCGCGTTGAACAACTGAAAACGGCCATTCGTAATGGCGAACTGAAGATGGATACCGGCAAAATCGCCGATGCGCTGATTGCCGACACTAAGGCGTATTTAGAGGGTAATTAATTGCCATGAGTAATTTGCAGACCACATTAGATAAGATGCAGGACGTGCTGGCGTCGCTTTCAGCGGTGCTGGAAGAAGAGCAGCAGCAACTGGCAGCGGGCAGCATTAACAGCAACCTGTTGCAGCGCATCACCGAAGATAAAAGTGCACTGCTCAGTACGCTGAACTATCTGGATGAGATGCGCCGCACCGCTGAACAGAGTCAGGCGACAGCAGCACCTTATCGTGGTCAGAACGACATGGCGCGCCGCTGGGACAGCATTCAGCAGCATACCCGTCGTCTGCAGGACGCCAATGTTCATAATGGCCTGCTGCTGCAACACCAGATCCGCTACACGGAAAATGCACTTGAAGTGCTGAAGCCGCATCAGACCCAGGCCTTTTACGGCCCGGATGGGATGGGTAAAGGCCAGGCGACGTTAAGTCGCAAAGCCTGAACCGGAAAGTAGCGAAAAAAATCCCGCCTGGTGCGGGATTTTTTATTGGTGCGTTTTTCCTTCACCATGATGAGCTTTAAAATTGAGCCTGCACAGGGAACAGGGGCAGATCGGAAAGACGCTAAAGCCAATCCCTGGCCGCTCGGCCCGCGCGTTTACGCACCTCATCGCTGAGGTGCGCCCGTTGCCGGGCCAACGCGTTGCGTTGTTCAAAAACGCTCCCGGCGTTTTTGTCCATGGCGCGGGACGCTTTCCTCCTCTGCCCCTGTTCCCTGCGCGTTGAATTTATTTATTGCGGCAAGCTTTACACAGCGGTGCGCCGCGCATAGTCACGCAACCGGAAGCCCAGCAGCCCCAGCGCCAGGAAATAAGCCCCGCCACCCACTGCACAAACCGCCGCCAGACGCAGCAGTCGCCACAGCATGGAGCCCTGTTCCCATGCCGGCATCCACTGCAGCATGGCAAACAGCGCGCCGGCCATCACCACCACGGCAATCAGCAGGCGGAGCAGGAAGCTGCTCCAGCCCGGCTGCGGCATAAAGATATTCTTCTTACGCAGCTGCCAGTAGAGCAGCGACGCATTCAGACAGGCCGCCAGACCAATCGACAGTGACAGACCGGCATGTTTCAGCGGACCAATAAACGCCAGGTTCATGAGCTGCGTCATGATCAGCGTGATAATCGCGATTTTCACCGGCGTTTTGATGTCCTGACGGGAATAGAAGCCCGGTGCCAGCACCTTAACCACAATCAGGCCCATCAGTCCCACGGAGTAGGCGATCAGCGCACGCTGCGTCATCAATGCATCAAAGGCGGTGAATTTACCGTACTGGAACAGCGCCACGGTCAGCGGGCCGGAGAGCATGCCCAGCGCCACGGCACTCGGCAGCGCCAGCAGGAAGCAGAGGCGCAGACCCCAGTCCATCAGTCGGGAATATTCATCATGGTTGCCGCTGGCAAAACTTTTAGCCAGCGACGGCAGCAGAATGGTGCCCAGCGCCACGCCCAGCACACCCGAAGGAAACTCCATCAGCCGATCCGCGTAGTACATCCAGGAGACCGAACCCGAAACCAGAAACGAGGCGAAGATGGTGTTAATGATCAGCGAGATCTGACTGACGGAAACACCCAGAATGGCCGGTCCCATCTGACGCATCACCCGCCATACGCCTGCGTCACGCAGATTCAGGCGCGGCAACACCAGCATTCCCAGCTTCTTCAGGTGAGGAAGCTGATAGCCGAGTTGCAGCACGCCGCCCGCGACCACGGCCCAGGCCAGTGCCATCACCGGTGGATGAAAATGCGGCGCAGCAAACAGCGCAAAACCAATCATGCTGACATTCAGCAGGGTTGGCGCAAACGCCGGCACCGAGAAGCGGTTCCAGGTGTTCAGCACCGCCCCCGCCAGCGAGGCCAGCGAAATCAGCATAATGTAGGGGAACGTCACCCGCAGCAGCGAGCTGGTCAGTGCAAACTTATCGGCACTGTCGGCAAAGCCGGGCGCCGTGACCATGATGACCCAGGGCGCAGCGATCATCCCCGCCATCGTGACCAGCGCCAGTGCCAGCGTCAGCAGGCCTGAGACGTACGCCAGGAACAGTTTTGTCGCCTCTTCACCCTGCTTGCTTTTATATTCAGCCAGAATCGGCACGAACGCCTGAGAAAATGCGCCTTCAGCGAAAATACGGCGCAGCAGATTGGGCAGTTTAAACGCAACAAAGAAGGCATCGGTCGCCATTCCGGCACCAAACACCCGCGCCACGATGGCATCACGGGCAAAGCCCAGTACGCGGGAAAACAGGGTCATAGAACTGACCGCTGCCAGCGATTTCAACAAATTCATAATTGACGGCGCATCCTGAAAAGAATCGGCAAAAAAGGAGAATTAGCGCGGGCACCCGAGGATGCCCGGCGACAGTCTACTGCCACGGAGGGAAATGACCAGCACGGAGTGTTACAAGGCGTTATTCCTGCGTCGCCTCACGCCACAGTTTTTCCACCACACGCTGCGCCATCAGCGCCTGCTCACCGCTGGTTTCAGGCTTCGTCTGATTTTGTACGCAGTCAATAAAATGGCGTGCTGCACCGCTGAAGCCGCGCTGCGTCAGATGGCTCTGCCAGGCAGGCGGCGGAGTGATTAGCAGGCCATCACTGCGCTCTTCCTGCCAGTCGCGCATCTCGCTGATGTCGATGCACTTACCGTCACACACTGCGCTGATCCGCTCGCGCTGACTGCCTGCGCGCCGGTGCATACTGGTGGTGATCGCCAGGCCTTCAACAGCGAAATGGTGTTCGGCATAGAGCATCTGCCCCTGCTCGTTGGTATCAATGCGTCCGTGAACCTGGCGAACAGGCTTGCCGCCCAGCCAGAGCGCGGTGTCCACCACATGCAGGTAGTCATCAAGCAGGGTAAAACGAAGATCCCGTGGCCCGACGCTGTCGCTGCGGTGCTTTTCAATCCGCAGAGAAGCCGCGCCAGCCATCTCCGCCTGCAGCTGCTGATAGCGCGGGGCAAAGCGGCGGTTAAATGCCACCATCAGTTTACGCTGGCGTTTTTCCGCCAGCGCCACCAGCGCTTCAGCCTGCTCCAGTGTTTCAGCCAGCGGCTTGTCGACGCAGACATCTTTTCCTGCCAGCAGCAGAGCTCTGACCACCTCATAGTGGGTGTCGGTGCTGCTGTGGACAAACACCGCGTCGCAGGCTGCGGCTACTTCATTCAGTGAGCCAAAGCACTGCATGCGATAGCTGTCACAGATTGGGCGGGCTTTGGCCTGATTCGGGGAAAACGCCCCCACCAGCGTCCAGTCCGTCGCCGCAGACAGCACCGGCAGCCAGGCTTTCTGCGCAATACCACCCAATCCCACCACGCCTATACGTAATGTCATCTCAGCTCTCCGTTTGCAGCAATTGGGTAAGTTGCGCCTGAAGTGCTGCGACCTGCTGTTCCAGCGTAGTAACACGCGCCGCCAGATCGCCCTGCTCGTCCGGCGCGTCGGCAGCCTGATGTGCATCATCTTCATCGCCCAGCAGATGCATAAAGCGGCTTTCGCGCTTGCCTGGCTCACGCGCCAGGCGGATGACCTGTGCACTGTCGTCACGCTGCATCAAGCCTTCCAGCGTCTGTTCCACGTCGCCGACATCGCTGAACTCATGCAGACGACCGCTGCGGGTTCGCAGTTCGCCTGGCGTCTGCGGCCCGCGCAGCATCAGCAGGGTGAGAAGAGCCACTTCCGCACTGTTGAGTTTCAGTGTGCCAAACGCAGAGTTACAGAAACGCTGCTCATATTTTACCACCCGCTGTCCGGCGGCGCTGCTGGCGGTGATCAGATGACGCTTTTCCAGCTGCTCGAGCTGATTCTGTACCTCGCTTTCACTCAGCTCCATCACCGGCTCGCGATTCGATTTCTGATTACAGGCCACTACCACGCCATTCAGTGACAGCGGATACTGCTCTGGCGTGGTGACCTGCTTCTCCAGCAGGCAGCCCAGCACGCGCAACGCCTGCGCTGATAAAGCCATCTTCATGCTCGCGTCCTCATTATTGTCCACGCCGGTCAGGCGTCCATTCCCGCAGAGTTAAGGCTGTCAGCACGTGATCCTGCCAGCGTCCGTCGATCAGCAGATAATCTTTCGCGTAACCCTCTTTCTCAAAACCAAGTCGCGCCAGCAGATCGCCGCTGCGCTGGTTGTGCGGCATGTAGTTCGCCATAATGCGATGAATATGCTGCTGGCGCTGCATATAGCGGATAGCCGACTGCAAGGCTTCGAACATCAGCCCCTGCCCCTGCCACTTTTCACCCAGTGAATAGCCGAGATAACAGGCGTGAAAGGAACCGCGCAGCACGTTACTGAAGTTCGCCACGCCCCGCACTTCGGTTTCATCGCTGTCCATGAGAATAAAATAGAAGGCCGTTCCCTGCTTATGCATGTCGGAAATCAGCCCGAGGCGCGCCTGCCAGCCCGAAGGGTAGCAGTGGCTATCGTCGCGCACCGGCTCCCATGGTTTTAAAAACAGGCGGTTTTCCGAATAGTAATCTGCCATTCGCCAGGCATCACGTTCGTGAACCAGACGGACCACCAGACGATCGGTGGTTAATCGCACCCTGGGCGCGGCAGAACGATAGCCAAACATCCTGACTCCTGAAATCAATGGCTGTGAGTGAAAGCCGTCATTACCCGGCGTTCACTATAACCGCCGCCTGGGCTGCGGTAAAACGTTACAGTGGTTTAGCTTTAAAGAGGTTGATTTTACTCTGTTATCACAGCGATGATCCGTCGGTTCGCCCGGCTAAAGTCCCACATGCTGGCTGGCAGGTTTGCCCTGCAGGGTAATCTCTTCCATACTTTTTACGCGCCCGAAAACAGGATGAATTGATTCACTCTGTTAAACACTAAACCTGTAAAAATCCGGGAGATCAGGATGAAACTGTATATCTATGACCATTGTCCTTTCTGCGTTAAAGCGCGAATGATTTTTGGTCTGAAAAATAAGCCGGTTGAGCTGGTGGTGATGCTCAACGACGATGAAGAGACGCCAAAACGACTGATCGGGCAGAAAATGGCACCGATTCTGCAAAAGCAGGATGGCAGTGCAATGCCTGAGAGCATGGAGATCGTGCAGTACGTCGATCAGCAGGATGGCGCACCGCTGATCACCGGCGCGCTGAACCCGGCAATTGGCGACTGGCTGCGTCACATGAACAGCTATGTCAATAAACTGCTGCTGCCGCGCATTGCCGAAGCGGCGTTTGCCGAGTTCGCTACGCCTGAGGCGCGTGACTATTTCCGCAGCAAAAAACAGGCGAGCCTCGGTGATTTTGAAACGCTGAAAAGCCACTCGGCCGGGCTGATTAAGAATGTGAGTGAAGATCTGCGCAAACTGGACAAATTAATCGTTCAGCCCAATGCGGTAAACGGCGAGCTATCGGAAGATGATTTTAATCTCTTCCCGCTACTCCGCTCTCTGACGCTGGTCGCCGGTATCGACTGGCCGAGCCGGGTCGCGGACTACCGCGATAACATGGCCAAACAGACTCAGGTTAATCTGCTCTCTTCGATAGCGCATTAGTCCCGCCTCCGATGAGAGACGCTGCGGCGTTTCTCATCCCTTTCCTGATGACACCCGCCATGCATTCAGGCAGGCTATGGCCTGTTTACTGGCTCTGATATTCAGGATAAAGATCGATGAAAAAGGCTTTTTTCGGGCTGACTGCCCTGTTGATGGCGCTGCTGGTCAGCGGCTGTAATCAACTGACGCAATACACCATCAGCGAACAGGAAGTAAACCAGGCGCTGCAGAAGCACAACAACTACGAGAAAGATATTGGCGTTTCCGGCCTGGTTAACGCACACATCGTGCTGAACAATCTGACCAGTCAGATTGGTCGCGAAGAACCAGGTAAAGTGACGCTCTCCGGTAACGCAAAAATCAACGTCACCTCACTGTTTGGCCCGCAGCAGGCCGATATGCAACTGAAAATGCGTGCTCAGCCGGTTTATGATCAGCAGCAGGGCGCAATTTATCTGCGCGATCTGGAGATTGTTGACGCCCAGGTGGCCCCGGAAAAAATGGCCTCAATCATGAAGACGCTGACGCCTTATCTGAATCAGTCGCTGAAAAGCTACTTTGATCAAAAACCCGCCTATGTGCTCAGCGCAGACCGCAGCAAAGGCGAGTCGCTGGCGAAGAAATTTGCCAAAGGACTGGAAGTGAAGCCTGGCGAACTGGTTATTCCCTTTACGCAGTAATCCCGATTTCCGCGCCCCTGGCGCGGATTTTCTCTGGCGGCATAAAAAGCAGGTGCAAACGGTTGCCTGAATCCTTATGCTTAGACCCCGGCCAAAACACGCCTTTTGTTTCCCTTCTGCCGGAGCTTCACTGATGACAGCACAACCTCAGCAACTTACCCTGCGTCGCCCTGACGACTGGCATATTCATCTGCGCGACGATGAGATGCTCAACACGGTCCTGCCCTATACCAGCGCGGTGAATGGTCGTGCCATTGTGATGCCTAACCTGGTGCCGCCGGTGACCAGCGTGGCAGCAGGTGAAGCGTACCGCGATCGCATCCTGGCGGCGCTGCCCGCCGATCACGCCTTTACGCCGCTGATGACCTGCTACCTGACCGACTCGCTGGATCCTGATGAGCTTGAGCGCGGTTTCACCGCCGGTCTGTTCACTGCGGCGAAGCTCTATCCGGCGCACGCTACCACCAACTCCAGTCATGGCGTGACCAACATCGCGTCCATTGCCTGCGTGCTGGATCGGATGCAGACGCTCGGTATGCCACTGCTGATCCATGGTGAAGTCACCGATGCGCATGTCGACATTTTTGACCGCGAAGCCCGGTTTATCGAAACGGTTATGGTGCCGCTGCGCAGCCAGTTTCCGGCACTGAAAGTGGTGATGGAGCACATTACCACTCAGGACGCCGCAGAGTATGTTGCCGCCGCCGATGAGACGCTGGGCGCGACCATTACCCCGCAGCATTTGATGTTTAACCGCAATCACATGCTGGTGGGCGGTATTCGTCCGCACCTCTATTGCCTGCCGATTCTTAAACGCAACGTGCATCAGGAAGCATTGCGCAAATTAGTGGCGAGTGGTCATCCGCGCGTCTTCCTCGGCACCGACACAGCACCGCATCTGCGTCATCTCAAAGAGGCCAGCTGCGGGTGTGCGGGCGTATTTAATGCGCCGACGTCGTTGCCCGCCTACGCCACCGTTTTTGAAGAGCTGAACGCGCTGGAACATTTTGAAGCGTTCTGTTCTGAAAATGGCCCGCGTTTTTACGGTCTGCCACTGAATGAGGGGACGATCACGCTAGTGCGTGAGCCGTGGCAGGTACCAGAGTCAATTGCGCTTGGCAGCCACTCACTGGTGCCGTTCCTGGCCGGTGAAACGCTGAACTGGCGCATCGCATAATTTTGCTTGCCTCCGGCTCATTGATACTGTAAATATATACAGCATCTTAACCGGAGGCTATTATGCGCGTTGAAATTACCGTATCCAATACCCGACCTCTTCCTGCTGGCGCGATTGAAGCGTTAAGCGATGAATTATCGCGCCGCATCGACGAACAGTTCCCTGACTCGACCAATCACGTCAAGGTACGTTACGCCAGTGCCAACAATCTCAGCGTGCTGGGCGGTGGAAAAGAGACGCGCGACCAGATCAGCGAAATCCTGCAGCAGACGTGGGAAAGCGCTGACGACTGGTTCATTACTGATTAACCGCCACTGTGCTTTTTTCCGGGTGTCGCCACCCGGTTTTTTTATCTTTTCTCCCCTCTCGCACTTCCCCCTCTCTGCATCTAGACTCTTAATGATCAATGCCCTATCCTTGCGCTCGTCACGCATAACAGGAGGTGCGACACCATGACTACTGATAAACCGGAAGAGGCGATGACCTTTGGTGAGTTGTTAGCACTGATTGGTGATCAGAAGCGTCGTTTAACGGTGCTGGAAAATGCCTTTTCCAGTCTGATTTTCTGTCTTGACGATCGTGCCAGTCAGTTGCTGGTGCACAATCTGTCGCTGGAAGCCCAAAATCAAAACCATGATGAGCAGCTCCAGCAGCACTTTGCCCGTCTTGCAGAAACACTGCAAAAACGTGGCGGTGGCATCGTGCCGGAAACCCCGACACTTTAAGCCCGCTCACGTGGCTAACCCGCTTTTACATGCCCATTGAACAGTGATAAAAATGCCTGCCCGTCAGGCATTTTATTTTTCAACGCCCTCCTTTCAAACGCAAATATTCTATGAGAAGCTGGTTCACGGCATTTTTTAAACAGTGATACCCAGGTTTACTGTTATAATTGTTCCGCTATCGCAATAAAAAAGCCGCATTGAACCTCATCATGCACTTCGTTTAACGAGTAATAAGGAGGTTATAATGGACAGAAGAAAAGACGTTATCCAGACCCATCCTCTGGTGGGCTGGGACATCAGTACCGTTGATAGCTATGATGCCATGATGATCCGCCTGCACTCGCTGTCGTCGCAGGATCAAAAAGAAGAAGAAGCGGATGTTGGCCCGACCTACTGGCTGACAACGGATGTGGCAAGGCAGTTTATCTCGATCCTCGAAGCGGGCATCGCCAAGATAGAATCAGCTGAGCAACCAGAACGACTTCTTAATAAGCATTAATTTCTGCCGCATCAAAGAGGCGCCCTCAGGGGTGCCTTTTTCGTTTCTGTTTCTGGTATGCTTTTGATTATCTGACTCTTAGAGTGTCGTTATCATGATTTATGATCTTATCGTCGTCGGCAGTGGTTCAGTGGGCGCGGCGGCTGGCTACTATGCTACCCAGGCAGGTTTATCGGTATTAATGATTGACAGCGCCCATCCTCCTCACAATCAGGGAACGCATCATGGTGAGAGCCGGCTGATTCGTCACGCCTATGGTGAAGGCGAACATTATGTTCCGCTGGTTCTGCGGGCGCAGACGCTGTGGGATGAGCTGGAACAGCGCGCCGGTGAGCGCATCATGCATCGCAGCGGCGTACTTAACCTTGCTCCTGACCACTCCCCCTTTATCCGGAACGTTATCGACAGTGCGACCCGCTGGCAGCTCAATATCGAGGTGATGCAGCCTGATGAAGTGCGAAAGCGCTGGCCGCAAATCAACGTGCCAGAGGGTTATCTGGGCATATTTGAGCCGCAGTCCGGCTTTCTGAAATGTGAACAGGCGGTTCGCAGCTGGATCCAGCTGGCGGAACAGGCGGGCTGTGCGCAGCTGTTTAACTGCCCGGTCTCTGAGATTGGTCGTGATGGCGACCTGCAGCAGGTCACCACCCTGGATGGTATCTATCGGGGACGCAAAATGCTGATAAGCGCTGGAACCTGGGTCGGCAAATTAATTCCTGGCCTGCCGGTCGCCCCTACCCGCAAGGTATTTGCCTGGTATCAGGCAGATGGCCGCTACAGCGAGAATAATCAGTTCCCCGGCTTTACGGTTGAGATGGCAGATGGCAGCCAGTTTTACGGCTTCCCAGCGGATAACAACGCACTGAAGGTAGGTCGCCATGATGGCGGTCAGCTGATGCAGCAGCCTGAAGATCGTAAACCTTTTGGCACGGTAGCGGCGGACGGCAGTGAGGCCTTTGGTTTTCTCCGTCAGTTTTTACCTGGTGTCGGCGTCTGTCTGCATGGCGAAGCCTGCAGCTACGATTTCAGTCCGGACGAAGACTTTATTATCGATACCCTGCCGGGTGAACCCGACCGCATGGTCATCACCGGACTCAGCGGACATGGGTTTAAATTTGCCAGCGTTTTAGGCGAGCTTGCTGCGGAATTCGCACAGCAAAAACCGTTCTCCTTTGATTTGTCCCGCTTCCGCCTCTCGCGTTTCTGACTCTGATAACGGGTGGCATCAGTCTGATGCCACCCGGCTGACATAATCTGACGAAAACTGAATTTTCCTGACATAATGATAGTGTTTATTTCGCCCATATGGTTAATTGCCGCCATTTAACGTTGACGACTCTCCCGCCAGAAATATCTCATTCAGTAATATTGCTCATCTCGCTGCAGTTTTATTCAACCTTTTCATCCTGGAAATTAAAATTTATAGAAGCGTAAGGACGATTGCTTTTATATTTCATAATGTGGATGCTTATTTCAGATTATTTCTTTATGAAACCCACATTATGTTATTACGTAATGCACCCCATCAGTTTGGATTGGTTGCTGTGCTACTGCACTGGTCAATGGCGCTGGCGATTTATGCCATGTTTGCGCTAGGACTCTGGATGGTTGGTCTTGGCTATTACGATAGCTGGTATCACGACGCGCCGGAAATCCATAAAAGTATTGGCGTCATTCTGTTGCTGACGCTGATCATTCGCCTGCTATGGCGCGTTATTTCCCCACCGCCAAAGCCGCTGAGCAGCTATTCCCCGCTGGTGCGCATCAGTTCAGTAGTGGCGCACCTGCTCCTTTATACCCTGCTGCTGGCCATTCTGATCAGTGGCTATCTGATCTCCACCGCCGATGGCAAGCCCATCTCCGTATTTAACTGGTTTACGCTGCCCGCGCTGTTCAGCGGCGCAGGCGAACAGGCAGACCTGGCAGGCGACATTCATCTCTGGCTGGCCTGGACGGTTGTGGTCCTGTCGGTACTGCATGGTCTGGCTGCGCTAAAGCATCACGTTATCGATCGCGATATCACCCTAAAACGGATGTCAGGTTTACGTCTCCCCTTCCCCTCTGAAAAGGATAAATAATATGTTTAAGAAGACCCTGCTGGCGATGACCGGTGCCAGCCTGCTGCTCGGCTCAATGACTGCGGGTGCCGCAGACTATAAGATTGATAAAGAGGGCCAGCACGCCTTTATCCAGTTCCGCATTCAGCACCTGGGTTACAGCTGGCTCTACGGCACCTTCAAAGATTTTGACGGCAGCTTCACCTTCGATGAGAAGAACCCGGCAGCAGATAAAGTTGACGTGACCATTAACACCAGCAGCGTCGATACCAATCACGCGGAACGTGACAAGCACCTGCGTAGCGCTGACTTCCTGAACAGCAGCAAAAACCCGCAGGCCACCTTCAAATCCACAGCAGTAAAGAAAGAGGGTGATGAGCTGATGATTACCGGCGATCTCACGCTGAATGGCGTGACTAAGCCGGTGACGCTGGAGGCAAAAATGCTGGGTGAAGGCAAAGACCCGTGGGGCGGCTACCGCGCTGGCTTTGAAGCCGAAGGCGAAATTACACTGAAAGATTTTAACATTATCAAAGATCTGGGGCCAGCTTCGCAGAAAGTGGAGCTGATGATCTCGGTTGAAGGTGTGCGCCAGTAACACAGCAAGCCGCCTGAAGCTGACTTCAGGCGGCCACGATTATTTCTTCACTGGTGACGGAATGGTCATGTTTAACAGGCCACGCGACTTGTTAAAGATCTTGTTGCCATTCTCGCGTCCAGCCCGACGAGCGCGCTGCTCCTCCGGTGAGAGTTTCGCCTCTTCCTGACAGATCGGGCTACAGCAGTTCTCAAATTTCTCTGCGCAGCTTTTGCACTGGATAAACAGCAGATGACAGCCGTCATTGACGCAATTGACATGGGTATCACAGGGCTCGCCGCACTGATGACAGTTCGATAGCACGTCGTCAGAGATCCGTTCACCCATCCGCTCATCAAACACAAAATTTTTGCCTTTGAAGCGAACCGGTAATCCCTGTTCACGGGCGCGCCGGGCATACTCGATGATACCGCCTTCAATGTGGTAAACATCCTCGAAGCCGTTATGCCGCATCCAGGCGCTCGCCTTTTCACAGCGGATCCCGCCGGTGCAGTACATTACGATCTTTTTGTCTTTCTGATCCTGCAGCATATCAACCGCCATCGGCAGCTGATCGCGGAAGGTGTCAGCAGGCACTTCCAGCGCATTATCGAAGCGGCCCACTTCATATTCATAGTGGTTACGCATATCAACGAACAGGGCATCAGGATCGTCCAGCATGGCGTTAACCTCGGCCGCTTTCAGATACTGACCTACGTCGCTGGCATCAAAACTGGCGTCATCGATACCGTCCGCAACAATGCGATCGCGCACTTTAAGGCGCAATACCCAGAATGATTTTCCATCATCATCCAGCGCAATATTCATTCGCAGGTTGTTCAGCGCCGGATCAAAGCCATACAGCCACTCTTTCATCTTTTCATACTGGCTGGCGGGCACGCTGATCTGTGCATTAATACCTTCGTGCGCGACATAGACGCGGCCAAAGACCTTGAGTGACGTCAGGCCAAGGTAGAGCGCGTCGCGGAAAGCTTTAGGGTCGGCAATCTGGAAATATTTATAAAAAGAGACTGTGGTGCGCGGCTCAGTTTCAGCCAGCATGCGCGCCTTCAGCTCTTTATTGGAAACGAGGTTATGTAACACTGGCATGGTGTTCTTTCCTGTTATCAATAGGAGAAATTTAGCGGGCACATGATACCTGATTTCACCGGGATGCAAAGACCAGTCTCGGAATCAGGCGCGGGTTGCTGTTTTTTCCGGCACTATCTGGCTATTTAACAGCAGCCTGCAGTCGTCCGTTCTGTCAGTGATATTTATACGCACGATAAAAACTGGCACAATAGCGTGAATCAATGAGATATCAGCACTGCATGGTGCGCGACGCAGGAAAATTAATCTTCACATGACTCAGTTGCCTCAGTTTTCACGAGAACTGCTTCACCCGCGCTATTGGCTGACCTGGCTGGGTGTCGCTTCTCTTTATCTTTTGGTGCTACTTCCTTATCCCCTGCTTTATGTGCTCGGCTGCAATATTGGTCGTATTGGGATGCGTTTTATGACGCGACGCGTCAGTATCGCCCGACGTAATCTGGAATTAACATTTCCTGATATGCCGGTTAACGAACGCGAAGCGATGGTTAAGCACAATTTTGAATCAGTCGGTATGGGATTGATTGAGACCGGTATGGCGTGGTTCTGGCCAGACTGGCGCATCAACAAATGGCATAAGCCTTCGGGTCTGGAGCATATCCAGCAGGCGCGAGATAGTCAGCGTGGCGTGCTGCTCATCGGCATGCACTTTCTGACGCTGGAGATTGGTGCACGCATGTTTGGCATCCATAATCCTGGCATTGGTGTCTATCGCCCCAATGACAATAAACTGATCGACTGGCTGCAGGTAAAAGGCCGGATGCGGTCAAATAAAAGCATGATCGATCGTAAAGATCTCAAAGGCATGATCCGCGCACTGAAGCACGGTGACATCATCTGGTACGCACCCGATCATGATTATGGCCCGCGTAGCAGCGTCTTTGTGCCCTTTTTCGCTGTAGAAAAAGCAGCCACGACAGTGGGCACGCATCTGCTGATCCGCACCGGTAAACCGGCAGTTATCCCCTTTGTGCCGCGTCGTCTGCTCGACGGCCGTGGTTATGAACTGATGATACTGCCTGACATCAGCGCCGAATTTACGCTGGAAAGCGATGAAGTGACCGCCGCCAGGATGAATAAAGTGGTCGAAGAGGGCGTCCTGCTGGCTCCCGAACAGTACATGTGGCTCCACCGCCGCTTTAAAACACGCCCTGAAGGCGAGCCTTCACGTTATTAATCAGTTCGCGCTAAATGTTCACCTGACATTTAGCGCGTTTCTGACCCGACATCCTGCTAAATAAATCAGTCACTCAGCACAGAAGAATCCTTTCAGTCATATTTCAGGGCCAGCGAGGAGTATGGGACTATAACCGGAATATAATTTATTTCTGTTTACCGTTAAAATCGCTAACCAATTAATTCACCGCAGACCGCTGAACGCTCACTTTAGCTTTTTATTAATTAATATTGCAGCGATCTCTGTTTAGTTTTATTTGGCGCTATTTATTCCGCATGCCAGGCCTAATCCTATTTAGCCGGCCTTAATGATATCTCTGCGCTTATGAATCGATAAAAATTAACTGATTTTACAATCGATTACTCAGTAAATCTGGCTTATATTCCATTTTTTATTTTTTTAACATACTGATAGATCGTTATGGAATTTGAAGTCGTTTGTGATTATCGGTAATTTCATTTGTAACAGTCAGACCTTTAACAGACCTGGCCAAAACTATAAAAAAGACAATACACAGCAACCTCTAACGGGACAGATTATATGAACAAAGGTCTCTACTATTACGTTACTATCGGCACCGATCAGGACAATTATCATTTTCTCCATCGAAAGGGGTGCAAACGCTTGCCTGATAAAGACGAGCTGATATTTATCGGCACATTATATAATCTGAGTCAGGCACTTTCGATCGCCAGAATTAATTTTAAGAAAGTGAAGCCCTGTATAAAATGTTGTATCCGCTACTCAGCACCGGTGATTCATGAGTCTGTTCAACCCGTCCTGCACTTTCCGCAAAAGATGATCTGATCCTGGCTGGCGGAAAATGGCTTATTTCCCGCCAGTTGCACCGCCCTGCCCTTTCCCTCCCTCAGATTTCGTCTATCCTTCACTGAAATCAAAACAATCCGTAGTTAATGAACCCGTAAGGAGAAGAGCGATGAGCATGTACAGTACGTTAGAGGAAGCGATTGATGCTGCACGTGAGGAGTTCCTCGCTAACAACCCTGAAGTGGATGAAGAAGAAGCTTCAATCGGTCAGTTTGGTCTGCAAAAATATGTGATGCAGGATGGCGATATCATGTGGCAGGCTGAGTTCCTGGCAGATGAAGGTGATGCGGGTGAATGTCTGCCTTTCCGCAGTGGCGAAGGTGCGCAGGCTATTTTTGATGCTGACTTTGATGAAGTGGAGCTGCGTCAGGAGTGGTTAGCGGAAAATACGCTGCATGAGTGGGATGATGGCGAATTCCAGCTGGAGCCGCCGCTTGACACCGAAGAGGGTGAAGCTGCGGCACAAGAGTGGGAGGATGATAACAGCGACTCCGATCGCAGTTATTCGTAAGGACCGTGACTGGCATCCACCGGTAATAACAGGGTGTCCATCACCAGTGACAGCGGCAGATCAAGGATGGTCAGTACCCGCCACCCGCTGTCACGCACGTCCCACTGCACGCCGGGATAATACTGATTACCGTGCCCCTGTCCGGGCACGGTACGGCTGATAATACTGCCGCATCCGCTTAAACAGAGCACAGCCGCAACGATAACGCCTGTCTTAAATAACCCTTTCACCACTGATATCCGCCCTGAACAGCCTTTGAAATCGTCACACGCTGCCTGCGGTGACGGCCAGCACTCAATTTATCATCCTGATGCTGTTTTAATCCGATAAAAAAAGCGGCATCGCTGCCGCTTTTTCAGATTACGCGTTTTTTGCCAGCGCGTGAGGGTTAAGCGTGAGTTTCTGATAACTCTCTACCCACTGATGATACTTGTCCGCATTTTCCCACAGTCGGGTATGAACACGGGCCAGCACCACCGGATCGCTGATCAACTGCAAACGCTGCTCGCGACCCAGTTTGTCCGGAGCATCGCTCAGCGCCTGATCTACACGTCGATCGCGGGCATAGTCCAGTAACTGACTCTGTTTATGACGTGATGTCGCCAGTGCCGTTGCCAGCGCGTTAAAGGCGGGATGGAACAGGGCATGCATAAAGCCATTTTCCAGCGCACGTTCGCGGTTCAGCAGCACATAGCGATCGGTATCGACCAGCTCCTGCGGCGGCGAGTACTCTTCCGGGATCAGAAACAGTTTGGCTTTCTTGCTCTTAAGGCCCAATGTTGCGCGGCTCGACATCACCGAAACAAACGGCGACAGGATCAGTGAGAAAACAATAGGAGCCAGCCACCACAGGAAGTTGAGATCCAGCAGTCCCATACCAATTGCCCATACCAGACCCAATGCCATCTGCGAACCGTGACGTTTAAACGCCTCGCTCCACGGCGTGGCATCGTCATCACGCTGCGGTGAGTTCCAGACCACTTCCCAGCCCAGGAAGGCACTGACCACAAACACCGTATGGAACAGCATGCGCACCGGTGCCAGCAGCACTGAGAACAGCGTTTCCAGCACCAGTGATGCCAGCAGGCGCAGCGGCCCACCGTAGGCTTTCGATCCTTTAAACCAGATCAACACCACACTCAGCATCTTCGGCAGGAATAGCAGCACCATCGTGGTCGAGAAGAGCGCTATCGCCAGCTCAGGACGCCACTGCGGCCAGACCGGGAACAGCTGCCGCGGTTGCAGGAAGTAGGTCGGTTCCATCAACGTATGCACCACCTGTAAGGCAGTGGAGAGCGCCAGGAACATAAACCACAGCGGAGCCGACAGGTAAGACATGACGCCGGTCAGGAACACCGCACGGTGAACCGGGTGCATCCCTTTTACCAGGAACAGGCGGAAGTTCATCAGGTTGCCGTGACACCATCGACGGTCACGCTTCAGCTCATCCAGCAGGTTCGGTGGCAGCTCTTCATAGGAACCCGGCAGGTCATAGGCAATCCAGACGCCCCAGCCGGCACGACGCATCAGCGCGGCTTCAACGAAGTCATGTGACATGATTGAACCGGCAAAAGAGCCTTCACCCGGTAACGGGGCCAGCGCACAGTGCTCAATAAAGGGTTTCACGCGGATAATGGCGTTGTGACCCCAGTAGTGAGACTCGCCCAACTGCCAGAAGTGCAGACCGGCAGTAAACAACGGACCGTAGACGCGGGTTGCGAACTGCTGACAGCGCGCATAGAGCGTATCCATACCCGAGGCTTTCGGCGACGACTGGATGATACCGGCATTCGGATTCGCATCCATCATGCGCACCAGACCGGTCAGACACTCACCGCTCATGACGCTATCGGCATCCAGTACGACCATGTAGCTGTAGTTGCTGCCCCAGCGACGGCAGAAGTCATCGATGTTACCGCTTTTACGCTTCACACGACGACGACGACGGCGATAGAAGATCTTGCCCGCCCCGCCAACATCCCGCACCAGTTCCATCCAGGCTTTCTGCTCGGCAATGGCGATATCCGCATCGTAGCTGTCACTGAGGATGTAGACATCGAAATGTTCAGCGTTACCGGTGCGAACCACAGACTCCCAGGTTGCACGCAGACCCGCATAGACACGCTCAACGTCTTCATTACAGATCGGCATAATCAGCGCGGTACGATGTTCCGGATTAAGCGGCTCATCTCCGACCGTTGAGTACGAAATACTGTATTTGTCACGGCCAATCAAGAGTTGCAGGAAGCCCATCAGGGCGGTCCAGAAACCGGCTGAAACCCAGCAGAACAGGATAGCGAACAGGAACAGGATGCCGGTCTGCAACACATAGGGCAGGATCTGCATCACTGACTGCTGCCAGTTCTGATTGATCATCTCCATCGGGTCCAGCAGCGTCCAGCCCTGATAGGGCAGAATACTTTTCATGTACCAGGTGGCGACCACGGTCTGGAAAATGGTCAGGATCAGCAGGATATAGCGGCGAATCGAACCGACATGACGCCACTTCTCTTCGGCACGCTGCTCTTCCGCATTGGCATAACGCGGCACCGATTTGTGACCACGCAGTGAGTCCCAGGCACGGGCAACCGGGTTGGTACGCCAGGCTTCCGGGAACATCAGTGAGCGTTTAACCTTCGGCATCGCTTTCAGCGTGGTACGGTCGAGATAATCTTTACCCAACTGCTGGCCGTCGGCCAGCGAATCGGGCCAGGCCATTTCGACCCGCGATGAGACCGATTTTAACGGCGCATCGTCGGGACGATCACTGGCTGCGACATCCCTGCCCAGCGCATCATGGATGAAGTGGAACTCGCTGGCATTCTGCAATGAGACGCTCAGGCGGGCCTTCCCTGCCGCATCCAGCGGCAGAGATTCCACATAACGTTGAGGTGTAAAAGTGGATTTATTCATTGGCAGGTAACTGATAGCTCCAGGTTTCCGTCAATGTCTTGTCGCCGCTGACCAGGGCCGCACGCATTTCGGTGGACTGTTTGGCATCTTTTACACGCAGACGCAACACCAGACGCCAGCCTTTGGTGACCGGGTTATAACGTACGCTCTGCTCGACCACATCAGCATTTTTGCCGACGCTGACCTGCGGTGCCACCTGGCTGTTTTCCGCCATCTTACTCATGTCTTTACCCACGAAGTCGATGGTGAAAGCCACGGTGCCATCCGGCTGACGCACGAGATTAGACTGCTTCACGTCACCCGCTGAACGGAGGGTGTTTTTGACCCAGGCCGTATCGTCGGAGTGCAGCTGGTTTTCATCGCGTGAGAAGTGCAGACGATATTTGAAGTTCATCTCTTTGCCAGGCTCTGGCAGCGTCTCTGGCGTCCAGAACGCAACAATGTTGTCGTTGGTTTCGTCGGCCGTCGGGATTTCAACCAGTTCGACCCGGCCTTTACCCCAGTCGCCGATTGGCTCAACCCAGCCGCTTGGACGCAGATCATAACGGTCATCAAGATCCTGATAGTTGTTAAAGTCACGCCCGCGCTGCAGCAGACCAAAGCCTTTTGGATTCTCGATAGTATAGGTGCTCACCGCCAGATGACGCGGGTTATTCAGCGGACGCCAAATCCACTCCCCGTTGCCATTGTGGATGGAGAGACCGTCAGAGTCGTGCAGAGCCGGACGGAAGTTGTTCACCGTAGATGGCTGGTTCTGCCCGAACAGGAACATACTGGTCAGCGGTGCAATACCCAGTTTGCCAACGTTATCACGCAGGTAAACTTTTGACTGCACATCTACGGTTGACGCCTCACCCGGATGCAGCACAAAGCGATACGCACCCGCCGCGCGCGGCGAATCGAGCAGTGCATAGATCACCAGCTGTTTGTCCTGTGGTTTAGGACGCTGAATCCAGAACTCTTTGAAACGCGGGAACTCTTCACCGGACGGCAGCGCCGTATCAATGGCCAGTCCACGCGCCGACAGGCCATAAACCTGACCGGCACCGATCACCCGGAAGTAGCTGGCACCCAGGAAGCTGGCGATCTCATCGTTTTTACCCTTGTTGTTCAGTGGATAAAGGACTTTGAAACCGGCAAAACCGAGGTTTTTCACCGCATCCGCGTCATGTTTTACATTACCGAAATTAAAATAATCGGGGTTGTATTTAATCTCGCGCACCGCGCTGGCGGTCACTTCGTTAATCTGCACCGGGGTATCGAAGTACATGCCCTGATGATAGAACTCCAGCTTGAATGGCGTGCGCAGTTTGCCCCAATACGCTTTATCGTGGTTAAACTGGATCTGCTGATAATCAGCAAATTTCATTTCACGAAATTGAGAGGGTAAATTGCTTTTAGGCGCTTCGAAGCTTTTCCCTGCCAACGCTTTGGCTTGTTTTGCAACATCATCGATATTAAACGCCCAACTGTTATTAGCGTATAACGCCAGCAGAACTGCAGTACCAATCCAGCGTACCTTCATCAGTCCGGCTTTATTTTTTTCTTTAGTCAGCACATCCCCCCCTTTCGTGTGCTTAAATCAAACCCGTTTATCTTAAAGGATTATTCGGTTTTCCGACAGCTTATGCGCAACATTGTTCCCGCATTTCGTCAGGCTTAACGCTACTTTTAGGACAATTAGACACTACGGATTCCACTGATAGTATACCCGGTTTATCCCAGGTAGAATTTTGCCCGAGCATAATCCGGTTTCAGGGTGAAACTGGCCAAACGTACTAACGAACTGGAACTTTATGAGTACTGTAAAACCTGAACGTGAATACTTCCTCGACTCCATCCGCGCGTATCTGATGTTACTGGGGGTGCCGTTTCACGTCTCCCTCATCTACTCAGCACAGAAATGGGCAGTAAACAGCCAGGAGGCCTCATTATGGCTGACGCTGCTGAATGATTTTATTCATGCGTTTCGTATGCAGGTCTTTTTTGTCATCTCGGGCTACTTCTCCTACATGCTGTATCTGCGCTATCAGCCACGACGTTTCCTGAAGGTGCGTCTGGAACGTGTGGGGATACCGCTTCTCACCGCCGTTCCACTGCTCACGCTGCCACAATTTTTCATGCTGAAAGCGTGGACAGATAAGCTGGCTGACTGGCCTCGTTTCACGCCGTATGAGAAATTTAATAACCTGATGTGGGAACTGATTTCACACCTGTGGTTCCTGGTAGTACTGGTGATGCTGACCACGCTGGGCATGGTGACGTTCCGCTGGTTGCGCGATCAGCATCGCACCATTGATTACACGCGGGTTGGCTGGGGTGCACTGACCGCTGGCGTACTGGCGTGGGCGCTGGTCTGGTGCGTGTTTCGCCGTCTGGTGTTTCTGTTCCAGCCCGCCTGGCTGATGGATGGTTTGTTCAATATCATCGTGATGCAGACACTTTTCTATCTGCCGTTCTTTATGCTCGGGGCGCTGGCGTGGAAGCATCCACAGCTGAAGCAGCTGTTTGTGCGGTTTAATCCCGTGATGTGGATTGGCGCGGTGTTGATGTTTGTCGCCTACTGTACCAATCAGCGTCTGAGCAGCGGCGATGGCTGGTTATATGAGCTGGATGCAATCATCACGACGCTAATGGGACTTTGCATGCTGAACGTCTGCTTCTGCTTTGGTCACAAACTGCTTAACGCGCATTCACCGCGCATCATGTATCTGGTCAATGCATCACTGTTTATCTATCTGGTGCACCATCCGCTGACGCTGCTGTATGGCATTTATGTCACGCCGCGCATCGAAAACAACACGCTGGGCTTCTTCGTTGGCCTGTTGATGGTGTTTGGCATCGCATTTCTGCTGTATGAGATTCACCTGCGCATCCCGCTGCTGCGGTTCCTGTTCTCGGGGAAGTTTGAGCGTAAATAAGATGGTTCAGCCATTTATGGTTTTAGCCGCAGACAGCTAAAGAGTTCAACAGCGATGGGCGCATACGCCCGCAGCAAAGCATAGCGGGCCAGGTACGGCCCGCGCTGAGCCCGCCAGGGATGGCGGGTTTTGCGTCTTTGCGGAAGGCGTATGCTTTCTGAGCCAGAGCCTGTACCCAGGTAAGTTGCAGCTTACAGCAGCCATTCAATCGGCAGTCGCCACACTAACCGCACCTGCAGCCGTTGCCACCAGGAGCAGCCCGGCTCGTGTTTATGCACGATCTGCTGCGGCTCATCCGGATACTCCAGCCAGTTTACCCGTCCCCACTTATCCAGCCGCAGCGTCCATGCCCGATCGCGCATCGACTGACTGAAGCGCTGATGCGTTTCTCCGGCCAGCGCCGCACTCTCAATCACCAGTCCCATTTCCGTATTCAGCACCGCTGAACGGGGATCGAAGTTAAACGAGCCGATAAACAGCGTCTGTTGATCCACCGAAAAGGTTTTGGCATGCAGGCTGGAGCCAGAGTTACCGGTTAATCCCCGATCGTGCGGGGCTTCAGGGACGTTCGCCTGTGGTTTTAGCTCATAGAGCGCAATGCCATGGCGCAGCAATTTCTTGCGCCATTTGGCGTAACCGGCATGAACAATCGACACATCGTTGGCCGCCAGCGAGTTGGTCAGAATGGCAATTTTCACCCCTTTGCGCTTCAGCGCCAGCAACTGGGCGACGCCTGCACGGGTTGGCACAAAGTAGGCAGAGATGATATCGAACTGCTCCTGCGGCGTGCCAATGACCTCCAGCATCCGCTGCGGCAGCAGGCTTCTGGCGCGCGCTTTACCCAGCCCTTTACGCGGATCGTCACTCAGCAGGCGTGCTTTTGCCCAGGTCAGCGCCAGCGTCCCCTCTTCCAGCTCCTGCAGCAGCGATGAATTTTCCAGCCGCTTCAGATAGCGCTGAACCGGCTCACTGTGACGCCATTCTGCTGGCAGACTCACACTGTCCTCATCCGGCGCCTCATCATCCAGCACCTTCTGCAGCGGGGACACCGGCTTACTGTGCCAGTAGCGCTCAAAATCCTCTGCCACCTCTTTCACCACCGGGCCAATCGCCATCACGTCGAGATCGGCAAACAGCGGTTCATTACCGGTGCCGAAATATTCGTCGCCGACATTGCGCCCGCCAACCACGGTCGTCACGCCATCCACCGTAAAGCTCTTGTTGTGCATGCGGCGGTTCAGACGGGCAAAATCGGTGAGATAGCCCAGCGCTCGCAGGGTGCGAAACGAGAATGGGTTAAACAGCCGGACCTCAATATTGGGATGGCGATTAAGCTGGGCCAGCGTCTCGTCCAGGCCCGGCGTATTATTATCATCCAGCAACAGCCGTACCTTTACGCCGCGTCGGGCTGCCTCCAGTACGGCGCTGAACAGCAGCCGGCCAGAGAGATCGTTTTGCCAGATGTAATACTGAATATCGAGTGACCGCTCCGCTTTCTGCATCAGCAGATAACGGGCAGCAAAGGCATCCAGCCCGTCGCTCAACTGATGGACACCGCTCAGCCCTGGGTGGCGCTGGCACTGAGGCTCCAGCCGTGTTTCCAGCCAGCTGGTCTGTTCTGATCGCTGCGAGAGCTCAAACGCTTCGGTCATGAAAATTCCCTGTAAAATGCAGTTATTTTTATTATTCCCCGGCCCGGCGTCTGACGCCATACCTCTGCGCCGATTGAATGAGCGGTCACGGGCGTTTTTTAGTCTAGACTTAACCGGACGATCTGTGACCGGCATTTGTCCGGCAGGAGAGGAATATGTCCCATCAATCCCTTACAGATGCCCGCCAGCGCTACCATCCCAGCCTGTTCCGCAGCTTTTTCCAGGGCAGTTTTCCCTGCTCCACTGCCTGCCGTACGCCAGGGAAACGGCTGGATATGGTGATCAGCAGCGGACACGATATGCTGCTGGAAAAAGATTATGCCGCACTGGCTGAGCAGCATCTGCATACCGCCCGTGACGGTGCGCGCTGGCATCTGATTGAAAAGATTCCAGGTCAGTATGACTGGCAGAGCTTTCTGCCCATGATTGACGCCGCACGACGTCAGCAGATGGAGATCATCTGGGAGCTGGCGCACTTCGGTTATCCCGATCATCTTAATATCTGGAAAGCCGAATTTGTTGATCACTTTAGCCGGTTCGCCCGCGCAATGGCGCAACTGATGTGCGACCAGGGCATTGAACGCCCCTTCTTTACGCCGGTTAATCAAATATCATTCTGGTCATGGGCTGGTGCAGATGTCGCCTGGTTTAATCCCCATGCCGCACAGCGTGGTAAAGAGCTGAAGCGCCAGTTGGTCCGCGCCTCGCTGGCAGCCATTCATGCCATTCGCGACATCTATCCGGAGGCACGCTTTGTGCTGACCGACCCGCTGGTTCAGATTGCCCATCATCCCGATAACCCGGACAGCAAACCCTATGCCGATGCACAGCATCAGGCGCAGTTCGAAGCCTGGGATATGCTGGCCGGTCGCGTTGATAAGGAGTTAGGCGGCAGTGAAGATTGCCTGGATATTCTCGGCCTGAACTACTATCCCGACAACCACTGGTTTTTCCCCGATCAACCGATGTCACAGGATGATCCGGTGCGCGAGCCGCTGCATATTATGCTGGCGCAGTGCTGGCAGCGCTACCAGCGGCCGATGCTGATTGCCGAAACCGGCGCAGAAGGTGACGCACGTGCGCCCTGGCTGCAGGAAATCAGTGAAAATGTGGCGGTGGCGCTGGATCAGGGCATTGCGGTGGAGGGTATTTCGCTCTATCCGGTGGTGGAATATCCCGCCTGGGCCGATGACCGGCGGTCGCCAGGTCCGCTGCTGGGACTCGCCGATCCTAATGGCAACCGAAACCTGCATGAGGCGTTAGCGCTGGTGTTGCGCAGTCAGCAGATTAAGTTTGCGACGCGTAATCAGACATGCTCAGACGGTAGCTTTTTGGGGTGACACGACTGAACGTCGAGCGTGGGGTCGGCAGGATGACGAACGTCGGTCAGCCAGACCATCGTAAACAGGAACGTCACTCCGATCAGGCAGGCAGCCAGTAAACCGATAATTGCGATTAATTTATCATCTCCGGAGTCCATCGCCTTCTCCTTATTCAGTCCGTTGGAGCCCCTGTGTGCGTCAGCTCATCCAGAGCGTAATCATCAGCACAAAGATTATAAGCGTTACCGAGGTCACCGCAAGCACCACTATCGCAAAGTGCGCATCGTCAAGTGACTGGCGAATTGGCTCATCGTGATCGTCGGGCGGCAAGGGCAAAGACATAACTATCCTGTAAAAAATAGGGGGGCGCCGGACGTGATGCGGCAGGTGACAGTGTAAATGAAAGGCGGATTATCGTCCGGTTCTTTCGTCCGGAAAATAAACCGGCTCGTGAAATCATGGAACCCGAGCCTGTCAGTCGACCTGTGAGTAAGCGAGTTTCATCCCTGCACTCTTTTCGTTATCGGTGTGAAGCCGGCGTTCGTTGGGTTGCTCCCGCTGGTGTTAAAGAGTGCGTGCCTGAAAGCCTTTATAAGCGCCGCATCAGGCTTTCACAGTAGAAGTTTATTCTGCGGTTCAGCAATAGCGGGTCATCTGATTTGTCGGCAGGTTGCTGGCAATCTTTATACTCAAAACGTCTGCCGACAGATCATGGCAACCGCGCGCACATTACTGAGCGGCCAGGGCAATTACGGTGTGGCAGCGGGAGTCCAGCCACCGCCCAGCGCGCGGTAGAGGTCGATCTGCGCCAGCAGCAGATTATTTTTAACCGTCACCCGATTGAGCTGGGTTGAAAACAGAGTTCGCTGGGCATCCAGTTCATCAAGATAAGAGGCGTAACCGTTCTGATAGCGATTGCGGGCAATGCGCAGCGCCTCCGTTACATAGGCCTCCTGCTTTTGCAGCTCCTGAAGTTGTGCCTCACGCTGCCTGATAGCGTCTATCGCATCGTTAACTTCCGAGAAGGCGTTGCGCACCACTTTTTCATAGCCATAAAGTGCCTGATTGCGTGTCGCCATGGAGACATCCACCTGCGCCGTCAGCGCTTCACGGTTCAGCAGCGGTGCGAGGATGCTGCCACCCACGCTCCACAACCGGAACGGGTCATCCGCCAGCTGATGTAGCACCGAACTCTGCAGGGTGCCGGTGGCGGTGAGGTTCAGACCTGGCAACAGCTTCGCCCGCGACGATGCCAGGCTCGCATCTGCGGCCAGTAACTGACGCTGTGCCTGCACAATGTCCGGACGGCGATTGAGCAGCTCTGAGGGCAGCAGTGACGGCATCTGCTGCGGTAAGATCTGGTCGAACTGCTGACGACGGGCGATGCTGCGCGGATTCATGCCCACCAGAATGCTTAGCGCATTCTCCTGCTGGGTGATCTGATGCTGCAGCTGCGGCATCTGCGCTCTGGCTGACTGATATTCCGAGGCGGCCTGCATCCACTCCAGTCTGGAGGTATAGCCGGTTTCAAACTGACGCTGTGCCAGCTTCAGCGAATTGTTGCGGGTCGCCAGCGTCGCCTCCGTCACCCGCAACTGCTCATCCAGCGCACAGAGGTTAAGATATCCTGACGCCACCGAACTGGCGATGGTCAGCTCGGCCGCAGATGCGGCGGCCTGCTGCGCCGCTAAAGTCGCCTGTGCGGCCGAAATGCTACTGCTGCGCGCTCCCCAGAGATCGACCTCATAGTTCGCCTGTAATAAGCCCTGAAAAACATCAGTTTCATACGGCTGGCCCGTCACTGATGAGAGCGTACGTTCGCGGGTCGCAGCAACCCCGGCGCTCAGAGTCGGAAAGTTATCGCCCTGCGTGGCGCGTAGCTGAGCACGATACTGATCAACGCGGGATCGCGCTGTGAGAATATCGGGATTATTGCGCAACGCCTGCGTCACCAGCCGGTTGAGGTATTCATCATGAAACGCGCGCCACCACTCTGCTTCCGGCGCAGCCGCTGGCCCGACACTGTTGCGCCAGGCTTCGGGGATCGGCAGAGAGGCCGGTGCCTTTTCAACCTGCGTGGCGCAGCCTGTCAGTGCCAGCGTCAGCGCGCTGACCAGTAAGCCGCGTCGTATCATGGCGCGGCCTCAGCAGTGGGCTGAGCAGCGGTGTCGATGTTAACTTCGACCGACATCCCCGGACGCAACTGATGCATATCCTGATCGTGGATGCGGATGCGAACCGGAATACGCTGTGCGATTTTAACGAAGTTGCCGGTAGCGTTGTCGGGCGAAATGGCGCTGAACTCCGAACCGGCGGCCGGTGAGATAAATTCCACCTGCCCGTTAAAGCGTTTGCCATCCAGTGCATCGACCCGAATTGTCACCGGCAGGCCGGGACGAATATGGGCCAGCTGGGTCTCTTTCAGATTCGCGATAATCCATTTGTGATTCGGGACCACCGAGGTCAGGCGCGTACCTGCCGTGACATAGGCACCGGTGCGAACCGACAGCTGACCGAGCTGGCCATCATCGGGCGCGGTAATGCGGGTATTTGCCAGATCGATCTCCGCCAGCTCCAGCGCAGCGCGGGCGCTGTCGACATCGCCTTCCAGCGCATCACGGTTAACGATGACGGTTTGCAGATTCTGCTGGGCGACGGCGATCTGCGCCGCAGCCTGACGTACCTGCGCCTGCGCCTGGGCGTCTGCGGCTCGGGCGGCGTCGCGCTCACGCACTGACAGCGATCCATCTGCCGTAAGATTTTCAACGCGCTTCAGGTCAAAGCCGCTTTTCAGCGCCTGGGCTTTAGCATTCTCCAGCGCCGCTTTGTTGCTCTGGATAGTAGCTTCGGCACTGCGCCGCTGCTGCAGATTATTGTTGAGTGCCGCCTGCTTCATCGCCAGCTGCGCCTGCGCCTGATGCACCCGCTGGCGATAGATACGGTCGTCAATCGTCATCAGCAGCTGCCCTTTTTTCACCGGCTGCAGGTCAATCACTTCTACCGAAGTGAGATAGCCATTAACCTGCGGGCTGATAAAGGTGACCTGACCGCGCACATAGGCGTTTTCGGTACTTTGTATAGCGCTGGTGAAGGGCCAGAGTTGCCAGGCGTAGAGAATAACCAGTACGCCAATCACCACAATGCCGCTGCCTGCGGCAATAGAAAGAATACGGCGGCGATTCGCGCGCTCGCGTTCCGCCGCCTGAAGCTCATCCTGCTGACTCATTGTTTCTCCGTTGATTCCTGTAACGCGGCCAGCTGTTGCTGCTCACGCAGGTTAAATTGCGCCTGACGCCAGTCAAGATAGCGACGTCGGGTTAAACGCCAGATCACCCACATCAGCGTAATCAACGCCAGTGCCGCGGTTAACAAATAAGTGTCGTTCCAGGCGAGCACATTGGCCTGCAGCGTGGCAACCGTCTGTAACTGGCTGGTGCTCTGCGCACTGCGCAGAACGTCGTCACCCACCAGCGAATTAAACAGCGCATTGTACTGGCTGAGTCGCTCGGTAACATTGGGATCGAGCAATGAGAGCTGATCGCCCAGCAGGCTGGAGTGATATTTTTCCCGCCAGACCTGAAACGTGCCCAGAATCGCCGAGCCGATCAGCCCGCCCAGGTTCTGACTCATGCCAAACAGCACCACAAAGCTCACCAGATTTTTCGGCTGCGTAACCACGCTGCCAATGCCCATCAGCATGGCGGGTGCCATGAAAAAAGCGCTGCTGAAACCCAGCAGAAACTGGCTGAAATACATCTCGGGGCCACGGGTCAGCGGACTGGATTGCGCATCCATCAGTGAGGCGATAATCATCACCAGCAGCGAGGTGACAATTGGCCAGTTAAGATGTGCAGGCTTGATGGTCAGCGCACTGGCAGCAATGCCCGCGATAACCCCGGCCATGATTGCCAATGCCAGACCGCGCATCTGATCGTTCTGCAGGCCGATTTGCTGCAAAAAGCCGACCGCACCGGTGTTCTGTTCCGCCAGCACAATACGGATCATGATCATCACAATGCCCAGCCGCACCATCATGCCGCTGCTGAGCCAGCGGGTATTAATCAGCGGGTTGCGCCGGTTATGCTCAATGACGATCGCCGCGACAATTAGCGTCAGGGCAATCGCGGTACAGATACCGAGCCATGGCGTGGTAAACCACCACTCAATACGCCCCAGCGTCAATACACCGCACAACAGCGCCATGCCGGGCGCCAGCAGGATAAAGGTGACGAAGTCCATCTTCTCAAAAGTTTTAATGCGATCGCCCGGAGGCAGTTTCACCAGCAGGACCCCACCGAGCGCAATCAGCGCCAGACCGAGTTCAAACAGATAGAGACCGCGCCACTCGTTGAGCTGCAGTAGTTCCGACGAGAATAAGCGGGCCAGCGGGATAGCCAGCTGCGAGACCGTCAGGCCTATCACCAGCGCTTTCAGCCTGTGTTTCGCGGGCCAGGCCTGTACCTGGTAGTAAATACCCAGCGAGCTGAGCGCCGCAGCCACCATACCATGGGCCGTGCGCACAACGATCGCCGAGCTGAGGTCGTTGGCGAACAGATGAAAGAACGCCACCAGCACATAGAGCACCAGAAACGCTTCGGTAAAGACACGCAGGCCAAACTGCTGACGGAACTTCACCAGCAGCAGGTTGATCGAGATATTACCCATTACGTAGACCGCAGGCAGCCAGGCAATCTCATTCGACCAGGCCCCAAAGGTGCCCTGCAGATTAACCAGATTTGCCGTGACCAGCGCGTTACTTAGCGCACCAGTCAACGAGATCAGTAAGCCGATCAGACCAAACGCCAGACGTTTTGGCATCGGATGCAGCGGGGTCGAGGGCGAACCCGGCAGCATCGGTTTTTCATGCGGCAACCACTCGCGGACAGCGTAGGGATTTCGCTTTGCCACTGCTACATACTTCCCATACGGCTCAGCAGTTGTTGCAGTACACGTTCGGTGACGGCCAGATCCTGCGGATCAATATCGGCCAGCATTTCAGTACGGAGTGCATCAGCTTCGGTTTTCACTTTAGCAAACGCTTCGTTGCCCTTTTCGGTCAGCACCAGGTGGCGTTTACGGCGATCTTCCGGCGGTTGTACCCGCGTCAGCAGTGACTGTTTGACCAGCCGATCCACCAGCGGCACCATGCTGGCATCTTCCAGTCCCAGCAACTGAGCCAGTTCGGTCTGGGTCATGCGTTGCGGTTCGCTGGCAATCAGCCCGATAGCCATCCAGCTGCTCATGCTTAAGCCGCTATCTTTGAGGTGACGATCCACCGCCAGCCGCCAGGCATGGGCGGTCAGATGCAGTAAATGGGTAAAGGTACGCGTGTGCTGAGACAAATGTTAGCAGCCTAATAGTAAGAGTTCTAATTGAGTGGAAGCGTTATTATACGCAAAGCGAAACACGATTGAAAAGCGTCCGGCCTGTTAAAAATTAGTGGATCGCGGCAGAATGTCCAGAGGCCGCAACCGGGAGCCAGACAACATGCAACAGGCATCAGCAAACTGGATCGATCTGCATCGCGACGCCGTCAGTGGTATCGAGGCTCTGCGCGCCCATTTTACCGGTCACGCCTATGATCCGCACTGGCACGACAGTTATCTGATTGGCGTGACCGAGCAAGGTGTACAGCAGTTTCATTCGCGACGCAAACAGCATCAGAGTCGTCCCGGAACGGTCTTTATGCTGGAGCCGGAGGAGCTGCATGATGGGGATGCCATCAATGACAGAGGTTTCACCTACCGGATGCTCTATCTTTCTCCACAGCAGATTGCCCGCCACCTCGCCCCTGATCAGGCTGATGCCCCCTCACCGCGTGAGCTGCGGTTTGCCGCCACGCTGCGCGATGACCGCCCGCTGGCGTATGCCGTCTGGCACGCATTTGATGCGCTGTGGCACAACCATCCTGCCATCATCAAAGAGGCAGCGATGGACCGGATGTTTGGTCAGCTCACCCCGCACCGGCATTGGTCACTGCCCGCACAGCCCATAGACAAAGATGCCCGGCTGGCGCTGCAGGCGCGTGACTGGCTGATTGCCCATCATGCGGATAATCCCGGGGTAGCGCAGATGGCACAGCATCTTCAGACAGATCGCTTCCGGCTGTCGCGCCTGTTTCAGACGCACTGGGGTTTGCCGCCCCACGCCTGGCTGGTGCAGTGGCGACTGAGCCAGGCACGACGCCAGCTGGCGCAGGGCCAGCCTGTCGCCGATGTAGCCGCTGCGCTGGGTTTCGCCGATCAGAGTCATCTGGGCCGCTGGTTTAAGCGCGCCTGCCAGCTCTCCCCCGCCCGTTATCAGCACGCCTGCACAAATCTTCCAGACCTGAGTTAAGCCACTTGCCACAATGCGTTTTTTCAGACAGGAGAAGCGCTATGCAGGACAAACGATGTGTAATGATACTCAATGCCGCTCTGCCGCCAGGCAAAGCAACCAACGCCGCCGCCGTAATCGCCTTAACCCTGGGACAGCGTCATCCGATGCTGGTTGGCAACGCGCTGACGGACGCAGAGATGCGCCCTTCTCCCGGTTTGATTACTACCGGCATTCCGGTCCTGGCCGCCACCGACGAACAGCTCAGTGTTTTGCGGGAACAGTGCGAACAGGCGGAGTACGATCTGGTGCTGTTTCCCGAAGCGGGTCAGAGCACCACCGATTATCAGGCGCTGGGTGACGTACTACGGCAACAACCGCGTCAGCATTGGCGTCTGTCTGGACTTGCTATCGTTGGCGATAAGAAAGCGCTGCGTAAGATGACGGCAAAACTGGCGCTTTTCAGTTAGTTTTTCAACAGGAAGCAGACTGCTGTTTCCCTTGACTCTCCCACTCCATCAGCCGGCCCCGTCGTTTGTATAGGTTATTTGTACAGATTTTGATTCGGATTAATCCTTATAAGCGACTGATAAGTTAATAATAGCACTTTTTATCAAAGGTTCTGGTTGTACAGATTACCCTTCATTGTATAAGTTTACTGCCATGAGTTGTCATGCGACTCTGTAACGAATGATGCACTTGCGTCGCCTCTGAAGGTGTCAGTGGATTTCCACCTTCAGAGGTTATTTTTTATCTGTTCAGTCTTTGCAGCTGGCACCATCGCATCTGTCCATGTGATGGTTTTTTTGATCGATTTTGTCCTGACATCCGAACCGGAATCGGGCTGTTCTGAAGGGCTTACACATGCAAACTATTCTTCCCCGGACCAATCAGGAAATTGCTGATTACTTTAATCCTGCTGCCAATAAGCCAGCCAGCGAGATGGAAATGCTGGGTATCCTTGTTGCAGAAATTTTGCAGTCAGGCATGCCAGTGAGTAATAAAGCCATTATCTCAAAGCTTATTCACCGGCTGGAACTGGAAAGCGACAGGGAGATGCTGGACATCTACCGGCAGCTGCTTGACCTGGTAGTCCATAAAACCCCGGACGATTTTTCACTGTAATCGCGACTCCATGGAGGGAGTCATCCCCCTTTTTCTGGCATCTTCGCCAGTCGCCCGGTACTATCTGCCCTTACCATTATCCAAATCTTCCCGCCCCTCGTGCGGGAGCAAAACAACTAAAGAGCCTGCAAAACTTTATGACCCAAACCAATGATATTGCCGCGACCGACGTTGTGGCGGGCGATGTCAGTGTGGGGCGCGTTCTGCGTTCGCCTGCGCTGCTGACCCGCGAATGCCTGGCCGGTGTGATTACCGCGCTGGCGCTGATACCTGAAGTGATCTCCTTTTCCGTTATTGCTGGCGTTGACCCTAAAGTCAGCCTGGTCGCCTCGGTGGTGCTCTGCCTGACGCTGTCGATACTGGGCGGACGCCCGGCAATGGTCACGGCAGCGGCAGGTTCTGTGGCGCTGGTTATCGGGCCGATGGTCCATCTGCACGGTGTTGAATATATTTTGCCGGCAGTGGTGATGGGCGGTGTCATTCAGATTCTGTTTGGCGTCGTCGGTCTGGCGCGCATGATGCGCTATATCCCCCGCTCGGTCATGCTGGGATTTGTGAATGCGCTCGGCGTGCTGATTTTCTTTGCTCAGGTGCCGCACGTCTGGGGGCAGTCATCACTGGTGTGGATCTTCTTTGCCGTCACCCTGGCTATCGTGCTGCTGTTACCGCACCTGTTAAAGAGTATTCCTTCTCCTCTCGTCGCCATTGTTGTGGTGACTGCGGTCGCACTGTTAATGGGCTATCGCATGCCGAACGTGGGCGACGAAGGGCCAATGAGCCCCGGCCTGCCCGGTTTTAACAGTCTGCTGGTGCCGCTCAACCTGCAGACCCTGCAGATTATCTGGCCCACCGCACTGAGCATCGCCTTTGTCGGACTGATGGAATCACTGCTGACCGCCAAACTGGTCGATGATCTGACCGATACCCCCTCCAGTAAGCGACGTGAAGCCTGGGGCCTTGGGGTAGCAAATATCTTTGCCGGTTTTTATGGCGGCATTGCCGGGTGCGCGATGATAGGGCAGACGATTGTTAACGTTGAGCTGGGCCGGGCGCGTAGCCGTGTCTCCACCGTAGCCGCCGGTCTGGTGCTGCTGTTACTGGTGACCGGCCTCAGCCGGATTATGGCGCAAATCCCGATGGTGGTGCTGGCTGGGATCATGATGGTGGTGGCGGTGAAAACCGTTAACTGGCATAGCCTGCAGCCCGCTACCCTGAAACGTATGCCGTGGTCAGAGACGCTGATTATGGTGCTGACGGTGGCAGTGACGGTCTGGACAGGGAATCTGGCGCTGGGCGTGCTGGCTGGGGTGCTCCTCGCGATGCTGCTCTTTGCCCGCCGTATTGCCCACGTTATTCATGCGGAACGCCAGCTGAGCGACGATGGCAGGTCAGTGCGCTATGTGGTGCGTGGTCCACTGTTCTTTGCCAGCAGCAACGATCTGTTTGAGCATTTCGATTATGCACATGACCCGAAAAAGGTGACGATCGATTTAACCCACGCACAAATCTGGGATGCATCCAGCGTTGCGGCACTGGATGGCATTGAGTATCGCTATCAGCGTTATGGTGCAGAGGTGACCATTGAGGGGCTGGATCCACGCAGTACTGATTTCCATCAGCGCCTGACCGGTAATTTCGGATAAGAGGGTGTGTTCTGCTGCCTCTCAGGCAGCAGAATTTACTCAGCCTGTTGTCGGCGCGCCCGATAACGGCCCACCATCGTAATCAACGCCTGATAGATTAAACCGGCGTAGAGACTTGTCAGAATCGCCAGACCAGGCTCCTTGCCCTGCTGCTGCCATGACATAAACCACATGAATACGCCCCACAGTACAGAGAACACCAGCCAGCCGCGGACGAACTTCATAATGCCATTCATAACGACTCCTCTTAAATAAAGCGCTACCTTAGCGTGCTCCTGCCCGTAATGCATTTCCGGCTTGCAGGAGTTGAGAGGCGTTTCAAATAATCACCCTTAATTTACGCAACGTTGTGGGCGCTCAACGCTGACTGCGCGATTTTTTGGCGATTCTCTATACTTTACGTTCCGCTTACCTGATCAGGGAATTACGATGAAACGTACGGCTTATCTGTTATCGACGCTGGCTATTCTTGCTACTCTCACCGCCTGTGCACCGCCACCGCCGGGCAGAGATGCCCCACCACCCCCACCGCCAGGCGGACAGCAGCCAGTGGGTGCACCGGGCGGTGTCGGCCCGGCAGGACAGCCGCAGGCGTAATGCTCTTTAGCCAGCCTGCCTCGCAGGCTGGCTAGTGCCGGAAGGCGCAGCCGCAGGCTGACATCTCACCCGGAATGACTTTGCCAGAATGAGAATGACGCTGCTGTAATTGCCCCTCTTCACCGCTGTTTTCTGCCTGCTGCCCCAGCCAGCGATCTAACGCCCGGCCAATGAGCTGTCTGATGTCAGGTGACCAGCTGGTCAGATGCCAGGTCGGACTGCGGGCTTCCTCACTGTCGCCGAATCCAGCCACCGCCAGATGCGTACCCTGACCAAAATCGCGTACTGCCTGTATCGCACCAAACGCCAGCAGATCGCTTTCACAGAAAAGTGCCTGAATGCGCTCAGCGGCACGGGTTTTTTTCAGATACTGCATCATCGCCTGATAAGCGCCGTCACGGTCGTCAGCGCCAGCAGTCAGTTCTGCATCCAGCGTCATGCCGGCCGCCTGTAATGTGGTGCAGTAGCTCTGCTTCTGCGCCATGTCACCGGGCTGACTCTGCAAAAAGCCAAACCGCTGATGCCCCTGCGCGAGCAGTAACGCTGCGGTTACTTCGCCCGCCCGTAGCGCATCCGCCTGCCATTCAGGTTCTGCGTCAATCTCCAGCACCGGCAGATTGCAGGCACTGATAGCCTTGTTTCCGGGCAACAGCAGCAACCCCCGTAGCGCAAGGGGTGTCGCCTGCTGGATGAGTGCGGTCAGTGCCACGTCGGTTTCGGCATTCAGCAGCACGGTGATAACCCCGCGCGCATTGAGCTGGCGCGTTACCTCATCCAGCATTTTTTGTTGGCAGGGGTTGAGCAGCTGGCTGGCGACAACGCCGATAATCGGGGGTAAAGCCGGTTCCGTTAAAACAGGAATAGAAGGTGAACTCATTGGCGTTAACTTCTCTGAGACGACAAACAATCCCCCACTTTACGGTAAGCAAGGGTGTGACAACAGGTTACAGAGTTCGATGCAGGCCGCAAAAATGAGTGAAATCAGATGTAACTGGGTTTGCGGAGGCAGAGCAGCGG
This sequence comes from Pantoea sp. B550, assembly GCF_024158165.1. Classification (NCBI taxonomy): domain Bacteria; kingdom Pseudomonadati; phylum Pseudomonadota; class Gammaproteobacteria; order Enterobacterales; family Erwiniaceae; genus Pantoea; species Pantoea sp. B550. The sequence continues at coordinate 3,398,825 of NZ_JAMYXI010000003.1, read as the reverse complement.
GGGTTAAGAAGAGGCGAGAGATGGACCGGGCAGCAGGAATTGAACCCGCATCGTCAACCCATTAAGAGTTGCAGTAATACCTTTATACCATGCCCGAAAGTTTGCCAGGAAAGCGCACTGTGTAAACAAGGTTAGTACTCCTTTCAGAACTGACAAGCGCAAGCGGCGTGTATAGTCAGCAATCGCGGCATAATCCCATAAACAAGGCACGGGCACCTGCAGACATTGATTATTCCGCTAACCTTAAATTTCAGGCAGCCTGTCCCGGCCGGGACATATGGCCAACACAACACAGAGGTCAAGACTATGCCTTCAGGACAATTCTACGTGGTTGATCAGCCCGAACTGAGCTTTACCGCCAACTATCGTCTGGATAGGGTCAATGATAAACCCTTTGCCTCGCGGATGGTTCTGGAGATCCAGAAGCAGTCACAGCCAACAGATGCATTCGATGCAATCAGCATCGGGCATGAAGTGACCTTTGTTTCATCCAGTGGAGAGGCGCAACGAATGGTGCTGGTAAGTGATACGGATGATGAACTGGTGTTCAGCTCCCGCGGCTGACGGCGGTTAATACCGCCAGTCGGATGGTTTCGTCGCCGTCATGCCAGATAACAGGCACAAAAAAACCGCCCTTGGGCGGTTACGACATTACTGCATATTACTTTGTTTTATTCGTTTTTCTGCGCCAGAAATATGGTGCCCGGGGCGGGACTTGAACCCGCACAGCCTTACAGCCGAGGGATTTTAAATCCCTTGTGTCTACCGATTTCACCACCCGGGCAGGGTGTAACTGGAGGCGCGTCCCGGAGTCGAACCGAGGTACACGGATTTGCAATCCGCTGCATAGCCACTCTGCCAACGCGCCTTAAACTGATATGCCGTCAGGTTAACCTGACCTGCGAATCTGGAGCGGGAAACGAGACTCGAACTCGCGACCCCGACCTTGGCAAGGTCGTGCTCTACCAACTGAGCTATTCCCGCAATTTTCAGCAATTTCGTCGAACCTGCTGATTTCATTTATCTTCTGGCAGCCTGGCTGCCGTTCGATGCGTTGCATTCTACTTAGATGACGCAATGAGTCAATAAAATTATCCTTACAGCGTGTCCGTTTGCTGCTTTTTAAATCGTATCGATCACGGTTCGAGCAGATCGCCGCGCGCGGCGCTTAAATACTGGAACATAGACCAGAAAGTCAGCACGGCAGCAATGTATAACGCGACTACGCCCACCGCGACAACGGTGGCATCAGGACGCCACAACAAGGCAAACAGAGAGAACATTTGTGCGGTGGTTTTCACTTTACCAATCCAGGAAACCGACACGCTGCTGCGTTTGCCAATCTCCGCCATCCATTCACGCAGCGCAGAGATAATGATTTCGCGGGCAATCATGGTGGCTGCAGGCAGCGTGATCCACCACGCGTGGAAATATTCCGCCACCAGTACCAGCGCAATCGCCACCATCACTTTATCCGCTACCGGATCGAGAAACGCACCAAAGCGCGTCGTCTGTTTCCAGCGGCGCGCCAGAAAACCATCAAACCAGTCGGTGATGGCAGCAAAAACGAAAATCAGTGCGGTAGCCAGCGGTGCCCAGGTGAACGGCAGATAGAAAGCCAGCACAAAGAACGGGATGAGCACGACTCGAAACAGGGTGAGACACGTCGGGATGTTTAATTGCATATGCCGGTAACTGTCTGGATATAGGTAAAATTTAGCCTATGTTCCTACATTGCCCCCCCCGTTTCAATGCTAGTGTTTCAACGAGTAGTATATTTTTTCTGCCAGCGCGTGGGAGATACCGGGTACATTGGCGATCTCCTCTACCGACGCATTCATCAGCGGTTGCAGGCCCCCCATGTACTTAAGCAGTTGCTGACGCCGTTTAGGCCCTACCCCTTCAATGCTTTCCAGTGCGCTGGTGTTCTTTACTTTGGCTCGTTTTTTACGATGACCAGAAATGGCATGATTGTGAGCGTCATCACGAATGTGCTGAATCACATGCAGTGCTGGCGCATCCGGTGGCAGCGAAACGCCCTCACCTTCCGCTTCAAAGAACAGCGTTTCCAGTCCGGCTTTACGGTCGCTGCCTTTCGCAACGCCGAGTAAAATGGGCCGGTTTTTGTCCCAGGGCACATCCAGCTCCGCGAAAACCTGCTTTGCCTGAGAGAGCTGGCCTTTACCGCCATCGATCAGAATCACATCCGGGATTTTATCTTCTTCAATCGCCTTACCATACCGGCGTCGTAACACCTGATTCATGGCAGCGTAATCATCGCCCGGCGTAATGCCGGTAATGTTATAGCGACGATAGTCAGCACGGAGCGGACCATTCTGGTCAAACACCACACAGGAGGCGATGGTCTGCTCACCCATGGTGTGGCTGATATCGAAACACTCCATGCGCGTGATCCGGTCGAGCTCAAGAAACTCTGCCAGTGCCATCAACCGCTGATGAATCGTGGAGTGCTGCGACAGACGCGTGGTTAATGCCGTCGCGGCGTTGGTGCGCGCCAGCTTAAGATAACGGGCGCGATCGCCACGCGGCTTGCTCTGGATATTCACGCGGCGTCCCGCCAGTGCACTGAGCGACTCCGCCAGCAATTCGCGCTCCGGCAAGGTAAAGTCCAGCAGAATATCACCCGGCAGCGTCCGTGCCTCGCTGCCCTGCAGATAGAACTGCCCGACAAAAGTCTGAACCACCTCGGCAAGATCGGTATCCACCGGCACTTTCGGGAAGTAGCTACGGCTGCCCAACACTTTGCCCTGACGGATAAACAGCACGTGAAGACAGGCCATACCCGCTTCATAAGCTACACCCATCACATCCAGGTCATCCCCCTGATTGGAGACAAACTGCTTTTCGGTGATGCGGCGCACGGCCTGAATCTGATCGCGCAGTCGTGCCGCCTCTTCGAAGCGCAGGCCAATGCTCGCCTCTTCCATGCGTTTGACCAGCTGATTGAGAACCTGATCGTCTTTACCGGCTAAAAACAGGCGTACGTAATCAGTCTGCTGCGCATACTCCTCTTCACTGACCAGACCCGCGACACAGGGACCAAGACAGCGACCAATCTGATATTGCAGACAGGGCCGGGAGCGATTGCGGTAGACGCTGTTTTCACACTGGCGAATAGGAAAAACTTTTTGCAGCAGGCCCAGCGTTTCACGCACCGCATAGCCGTTGGGGAACGGGCCAAAGTATTCGCCTTTGGCATGCTTTGCGCCACGGTGCATCGCCAGCCGCGGATGGGTATCACTGCTAAGAAAAATGTAGGGATACGATTTATCATCGCGCAGCAGTACGTTGTAGCGCGGCTGATAGAGCTTGATGTAGTTATGCTCAAGCAGCAGCGCTTCGGTTTCGGTGTGGGTAACGGTGACATCGATGTGCTGGATATTGCTGACCAGCGCTTCGGTTTTGCGGCTGCCGACCTGGGTGCGGAAGTAGCTGGTGAGACGCTTCTTCAGGTCTTTGGCTTTGCCCACATAGATGACGGTGCCTGAGGCGTCATACATGCGGTAAACACCGGGTTTGCTGGTTACCGTACTCAGAAAGGCTTTGGAATCAAAAACGTCATTCACTACTGATTAACGGCTCCGCATTATAGAGGCCATGTCGAATGGCCAGATGCGTTAACTCTACGTCGCCACTGATATTCAGCTTACTGAACATTCGGTAGCGGTAGCTGTTAACGGTTTTAGGACTGAGATTTAACTGCTCGGAAATTTCCGTCACCTTTTGTCCTCGGGTGATCATCAGCATAATCTGCAATTCCCTTTCCGACAAACAGCTAAAGGGCGATTCCGCTTTTTGCGGCTCAATCTGGCTCAGCGCCATCTGCTGAGCAATGTCTGACGCGATGTAACGCTGACCAGCATTTACCGAGCGAATCGCATTAATCACTTCCTGTGGCGCAGCACCTTTACTGAGGTAGCCTGCTGCACCCGCCTGCATCACTTTAGCAGGCAGCGGATTTTCCGTGTGGATGGTCAGCATGATAATTTTGATATCGGGATTATAACGCACGATTTTGCGCGTCGCCTCCAGTCCGCCGATCCCCGGCATGTTCATGTCCATGAGGATCACATCAACCTGATTGGCACGGCACCATCTGGCGGCATCCTCACCACAGTTGACCTCTCCGACCACGGCCAGACCTTTCACATCCTCCAGGATGCGACGGATACCCGCGCGGACAAGTTCATGGTCATCAACAAGAAGCACACTGATCAACGGGGAAACTCCAGAGGCTAAAAAAGAAGAAGTAATTCACGATTTCAGGCGTCAATCATACCCGCTTTTACCTCAAAAGCACATCAACAAAGCAAAACAGTGTAAGCATTACATGATTGCTGCCAGGTCCATCCTGAAGAGATTCAGGGACGGTTATGCATTGTGTCCAGATGGCGAAATAACCGTTAAATGATAGTTTTTTCAGTGTATTAAGACCGTATCGCTTCAGGGTTCAGTGCCGTGCATCCTCGCGGCTGCTGAGCCGATGAAGCCTGTGATTACTTTCAGCGATTGATTAGTTGTACTGGACAAACCCGCCTTTCAGGGCGAAGCGGAGCGGCCGTCTCAGCAACTTACCGCCCCTGTGATATACTCACGCACTGCTGTTCGGACAGATTGCCGACACGTTGTCATTCACCAAGGAGAAACGCATGAGCGATGAAGATTTTGCAACTTCCCAGGAAGCCCGGAAATTAGCGGATGAAATCGCGGGCCTGAAGATGATGATTACCCTGATTCTCAAAGGTATGGGACAGGCTGATGCCGGAAAAGTGATTATTAACATGGAACGCTATGTGCAGACGCTGGGCGACAAGCCTCAGGCGGAAGTGTTCAGCAATACCATCAAACAGATCAAAACAGCCTACCGTCAGTAAGCTTTTTTGCCCCCGGTAGTGGGGGCAAATACGCTAACTGTGCGCCTGCCAGTTAACTGAAACGCCCAGCGTTGGCAGTACCTCTTCCGGGCTGAAACGACGTGTTCCCCGATATTTTTCTGCCAGAGTGGGCTGAACAACCGGAATACGGATCGCAAACAGATTATCTTCTGACAGAATGAGCCCCGGCGTAAGCGGCTCATACACCACGCCATGCTCCTCAAACATCGTCTCCAGCATCGGCGTTGCCGAACTGATGATGTACTCCATGCCGTTCAGCTCTGCCAGCTGTACCGCGTGCCAGAGAATGTTCAGCGGCAGTTCAGCGTCAACTTCCAGCCGTGCCGAGAAGCGCGACATCTCCCACACTTTCTCATGGCTGAAAGGCAGCACAATGCCCTCACTCTGCTCAGGTTCGAACCAGGGCATCAGACGCGCGCAGCCACTGATGCCCTCGCGCGCATTCCATGCGATTAGCCAGGTGACATCTGAACGATCGTAGCGATCATATTCCTGCCCTGGCGTGCTCAGGCGTGGGGGTATTGACCACCCTTCGCCGCGCGCAAAAACGCTATAACGGTAGCTGCCGAGTTCGGCAAGCAAAGAGGATGGCATATCCTTTAATTGCGTTTGCACTATTTTCATCATGCGCCTCTGACATCCCCATATTTGCAATGATTTCTTTGCGCCAGCCCGGCAAAGCCCCGGCGCAGGGTAGACAACAGACCTGTACAAAGGAACTGCCAAATGTAGCAGTTGTATTATGTTCAAATCAGTCCGATTGCCGCTGCATAGCAGGCAATCTGCGTTTTATTGGAAACATTGAAACGCTTTTGCATATTTTTCTGGTGAAAGTTAACGGTATGTTCAGAGATGGATAAAATAAGTGAAATTTCGACCGCCGTTTTTCCTTCGGCTGTCCATTTCAGAATTTCCAACTCGCGCTGACTAAACGTTTTTCTTAGTACCATCATTGCATCATCGTTAAAGCGTTCCAGCGTATCCAGGCTTAGTTCCGCTAAAAGGTGTAGTTTCACCTCCAGCTCAGCATGGCGGAGCTGGACAGAAATGGGCTGTTGCGACGATATAGATAATATACCAATGACGCGATTTGGTGCCATTGCGGAGCAAGAAAATCCGCTCTGGAGCCCATACTCTCTCGCCTCCTGCCAAAGATTGCCGGCGTCAGCGAACTGTTCCTCTATCCAGGCCATCCCTCTGCCCGGTCGCTGACACAATGTGAGCACCGGATCGACAGCGTAATAATTCTGCTTCTCATAACGTTTAACCCATAATTTGGGATAGGTGCTATGTAAATGAAAACGCGGCCGGGTAAATGGCACCGGATGCTGAATCAAAAAGGCAAAATAATCGAAGCCTAATGATTCAGTAAACTGTTGCAATAACGTCTTCAATTCAGAAGAAGCCGTTAATGCCTGAAATTTTTCTTTCACCTCATTTCGCCAGGCGAAATAGTTTTCAGTACTCATATTGCCTCAGCGTTAATTTTCACTCGCCCTTCCGGTATTATTCATTCGGATTCATCGGATAAATTTAATTAATCTTAGAAAATTAATTTATCGTTGAGGTGAATCCTTCACCCTAAACAGCGCAAATGCCATTCAACGTTATGGCAGAGTGAAAAAATGCCCCTGCCCCTGTAATGTGAGGCCAGCCACAGCAATTTCAATCACCTCAGGAGAATAAGATTTTTCTGATAGAAATTCAATCCCTGCCAATGAATCAATTTCATCTCAGATGTTGAAAAGCTGTCGGGAATATTGAATCGGTCTACGGGATGTCGAGTAAATAATGTGTAAACAATGCGTTAATTGCGTCCTAATAAGCGAAGCGGCAGCCGAAAATTGCTGGCATATTTTTTATCAGGAAATAAGCTCTGCTGTTCAGGCGATACCGCATTCCTGTGCACAGTCTCTCTACACGGAAGCACGCGCCTCTCTGACCGGAAAAGCTAACAGGTGCGCAGACTACATCTGCCGCCTCTCAATGCTGATTCAGCTCCCTTTGCCTTAGCTATCCGACAGGCGTAGCGAAGAGTTGTTTAATTAGAATATTCTGCCCGACAGCAATCACTACCGGACAAATTGACCCGCTCAACCCTTAAACAATTTTTGACTGAGAATAATCTGAACCGAAAGCAACGTATTAAAGAAAATCAGCTTTATTTATCTCCTGCCTGCACCTAATGCGTGGTACAGATCACTATTTATGCTGACAGTATGTTATGGCAGCAGTACGCTCAACGCTGGCTCTCTTTTAGTCACGAAAATCACTATACCGATAGTCACGCAACAAAATCACTAAAAAAATCCAAGGTATAATCCCCGATCGTTATTTAATTCTGCACACTTTATCGATGCAGTTAATTTCCCTTAATTCACTTTGCAGCATCGTGAATTAATTTCATCCTGACGTTGCTCGCACTGTCCAGATGAGGCGGCGAAACTTTACGGCTGATTGCATTTATGGGCACTTTTCTGTTGTCACTTGCGGCCCTGAAAAAGGCTGCCTGATCAGCCGCCTGATTTGTTGCTACTCATTGTCAGGTATGTCCGCGCTGGCAATGATAACTGGTTTGGTTTTTCCCTTACCGGCAGTTTGATTCTTAATCAAACACGGTATTAATCCTGCCTGATGATTTATCGGCAGTAGCCCGCGCCACGCATACCCAGATGAAAATGTGAGGCGTGCGCGGCGTTGTAGTCCGGTCCCAGCGCATTGCCGAATACGTCACAGCCGCCACGCCATAGCGTGTGCAGCATGGCCGCTTTCTCTTTTGGCTGTTGCCAGTGACGACTGACCTCAAGCCGCTGGCCATCAGCCAGCTGGAAGCCGGTCACATCCCAGGCCTCTGCGGTGGCATGCTCACTGAGCCGCCCCTTTGCGCGATGATAAATATTACGACAGGCATAGCTGCCGACATGGGTAATTCGTACCAGTGGACTGTGCATATCCCGGACAATCTGTTCCCGGCTGCGGAGGGCATACATGGTGCTGGCGACGGCCATTGGACAGCTGGCGAGAAAGCTGCTGCTGAGGCTGACCGGGCCAAATTTCTGAATTCGCAGTGGATGGCTGATCGGACAGTTGCCCGTGACAGCAGGACGCTCGCTGAAACTGACCCAGCCCGCCTGTTGGGCATGACGCATCACCGCCAGACATTCGTCAGGATTCTGGGCCAGCCTTTTCATCTTTATCTGCGTCATCCAGCCTGGAGGATCGGTGACGGAGAGCGGTGTAAAGGGATTGAACTGCGGCGGGAGATGCTGCTTAAGCCAGGGTAAGCTGACCCATCCCAGCGCAATTAACAGCAGAAACAGGATAAGCGTGCGCATAATTCTCTTTGCAGCATAATGATTAATAACTAAAAAGTGTAGAAGCCCATTCCGCTTCACGCAGTCTGCCTGACATAACGTGATGAATAATTACCCATACTGACGCAGGATTGAACGAAACTGCCCGTTATTACGGCTTGCGGGGCGTCAGGCTTCACAATTGATAAAAAAGCGTTACCCGATTCCGGCCCTCTTCCTCTATCTTATGCCCACTTGCCCCTCGGGCAGACTCGTTTACTAACAGCCAGCAGAGCTGACACAACATCAAGACAGGAAAGACAATTCTATGGTTGACCAATCTAAAGAAACCGCACACGCGCCCGACAAGCTACAGCGTAACCTGCATAATCGCCATATTCAGCTGATCGCCATAGGGGGTGCTATCGGTACCGGCCTCTTTATGGGTTCCGGTAAAACCATTAGTCTGGCTGGTCCCTCGATCATTTTCGTCTATATGATCATCGGCTTTATGCTGTTCTTCGTGATGCGCGCCATGGGAGAGCTGCTGCTTTCCAACCTTGAGTACAAGTCTTTCAGCGATTTTGCCGCGGATTTGCTTGGACCGTGGGCGGGCTATTTTACCGGCTGGACTTACTGGTTCTGCTGGGTAGTAACCGGCATCGCCGACGTCGTGGCCATCAGCGCCTATTTCCAGCTCTGGTTTCCGGGCTTCTCAATCTGGATGAGCGCCCTGCTCTGCGTGGTGGTTTTTCTGGCGCTGAACATCGCCACGGTTAAGCTGTTTGGTGAGATGGAGTTCTGGTTCGCGATAATCAAAATCGTCGCCATTGTTGCGCTGATCGTCACCGGGATTGTGCTGGTATCGATTCACTACCCTTCACCCGGTGGCGGCACCGCGGCGCTGAGCAACATCTGGGATCACGGCGGGATGTTCCCGAAAGGCCTCAGCGGCTTCTTTGCCGGATTTCAGATTGCGGTGTTTGCCTTTGTCGGCATTGAACTGGTTGGAACGGCAGCCGCTGAAACCCACGACCCACATAAAGTCTTACCACGCGCGATTAATGCAATTCCGTTGCGGGTCATTATGTTTTACGTGCTGGCGCTGATGGTGATCATGGCGGTAACGCCCTGGACCCAGGTTATGGCTGACCGCAGTCCGTTTGTTGAGATGTTCGTGCTGATTGGCCTGCCTGCTGCGGCGAGTATCGTTAACTTTGTTGTGCTGACCTCTGCCGCCTCTTCAGCCAACAGCGGCATCTTCTCCACCAGCCGTATGCTCTATGGCCTGTCGCAGCAGGGCGTCGCGAGCCGCGCGTTTGGCCGTCTCTCTGCCCGTTCGGTCCCGACTACCGGCCTGTTCTTCTCCTGTCTGTGTCTGTTACTCGGCGTGGCGTTGATCTACCTGATCCCGGATGTGATGAAGGTCTTTACGTTGGTCACCACCGTTTCAGCCATTCTGTTTATGTTCGTCTGGACCATCATTCTGTGCAGCTATCTGGCTTACCGTAAAAAGCATCCTGAGCGCCATGCCAGATCGGCCTTTAAGATGCCACTAGGCAAATTCATGTGCTGGGTCTGCATGGCCTTCTTTGCGTTTGTGCTGGTGCTGCTGACGTTGCAGGAAGATACACGCCAGGCCCTGATGGTGACGCCACTCTGGTTTGCGCTGCTGGGTGTGGGCTGGATGCTGCGTACGCGTCGCAGCCGCTAATCGCTGACAGCATGAAAAAAGCCCGGTCACCTGACCGGGCTTTTTTTTACAGGCGTTCACTGAGCGCAGAGAAAATGGCGGACAACGTGGGACGTTCATTAGGTAAGCGCTGCGGCCGGGGATCGGGCTGCTGAGGCGTGCCCAGACCAAAGGTGAAGGTATAGTTATCGCCTTCGCCCATGCGCAGGTCGGCAATCGTCGTCTGCCCGTCCTGCTCACGCAGCGCGTAGAAGCCGTGGCTGAACCAGGCAACACGTTCTGCATACCAGCTACCCCGGAAGGCGTCGAACAGTTCAGGATGACGCGGGTACCAAGCCACCTGCAGTGGCCGTGAGGGCGACAACAGCGACCAGTAAACTTCGCCATAGCGATCCGGCGTCATAATCACGCTGCGCCAGACCAGCGTATTAAAGGCCGTCGGCGTCACCAGCACTTTATTGTCCGGAATACCCTGCTCCGCCAGCGATGCGCTGATCTGCCAGCCTGCGACACCCTGAATGGCCACACTCCAGACCAGATAAAGCGTACTCAGCGCCAGGCCGATCCGGTTCCCACGCATGCCTTTGTCACCACGACGCCACAGCGCGACACTCAGCCCTATCAGCAGTGGCAACGTATAGAGTGGATCGACGATATAAATACTGCCGATGGCATAGGGATAATCGGTGATCGGCAGGCCAAGCTGGGTGCCGTACACCGTCATTAAATCAAGCAGCGGATGGGTAATCAGCGCCAGCCAGACGGCGGGCCACCAGTGCGACCACTTCACCCGCTGCCTGAACATTGCCGACACTCCCCACGCCATCAGAGGTGAGATCAATGTAAGCCAGAGCAGCGCATGTGTTTCCGTACGGTGCAGGGTCATGTTGCGTATCGCATCGCCATGGTCAATAAACACATCCAGATCGGGTAAGGTGCCGCAGACGCCGCCCACCAGCGCGGCCTGCCAGATCGGCACCCGACGTCCCATCACCGCAACACTGACTGAAGCACCCAACACCAACTGCGAAACAGAATCCATTGATTCACTCCGTCACCGAATTGTAAATGTGTCCTGAATTAGCGTACGCGAATCCCTTCAATGATCATGCGCTGGACGTTTTCGACGGTCTGATCGAAAAACGCCGGATCGCTGAGCGTCTGACCGGTCACGGCCTCAACCTGGGTGGCAAAGTCGGCGTAATGTTGCGTGGTGGCCCACAGCATGAAGATCAGGTGCTGTGGCTGTACGCCCGCCAGCCGTCCCTCATCAATCCAGCGTTCAATAATGGCTGCTTTGTCATCCACCAGTTGCTTGAGGTCGCCCGCCAGTTCCCCTTTCAGCAAGGGTGCGCCCTGAAGCATCTCCAGGCAGAACAGACGAGAAGCCTGAGGATGATCGCGCGACACTTCCAGCTTTAGCCGGATATAACGCCGGATGGCGACCAGCGGATCCTGGTCATGCGCCAGCGCGCGCAACGGGGCCAGCCAGACATCCAGAATTTGTTTCAGCACGGCCACATAGAGCACTTCTTTAGAGGGAAAATAGTAGAGCAGATTCGTTTTAGAGACATCGGCCCGTTCGGCCACCTTATCGAGGCTGGTGCCGTGAATGCCAAACTGTGAGAAGAAGGTTAAGGCCGCTTCCAGTATGGCAGCCCGCTTCGCTGCCACCGCACGCGAACGACGCGTTGGCTTTTTTTCATCGCTATTCACACGTTTACCTCATCCTTCTGGTGTCAGCGCATCATAGCAAAGGGATGAGTCGCTGCCCAATCCGCGCCCTGCACCTTTTTTGCTCAGCCTGCATGCAAAACGTGCAGTGAATTTTGACCAGATGGTCCGAAATGGACCAGTTACTCCACTTACCTCTTTCGGGTTAATTTTAATTGTCTGTTATTTATAAGAATAAAGAATGTGGCACACGATTTGCAGAATTGTGACTGAGCGCGGCTTATACGGACGTAGCAGGATGCAGTGCAGCGCGTGAAACACCTTTCCCCCATCGCAACGAGGTTTCACATGAAGATAGGCGTCTTTATTCCGATTGGTAACAATGGCTGGCTGATTTCGTCCAACGCGCCGCAGTACATGCCGACCTTTGAACTGAACAAAGCCATCGTGCTGAAAGCAGAGCATTACCACTTCGACTTTGCACTCTCGATGATCAAACTGCGCGGCTTCGGCGGAAAAACAGAATTCTGGGATCATAACCTGGAGTCATTCACCCTGATGGCGGGCCTGGCGGCCGTTACCTCTCGCATCGAAATCTACGCTACCGCGGCCACCCTGACGCTGCCACCGGCGATTGTGGCGCGCATGGCGTCCACTATCGATTCCATTTCAGGCGGTCGTTTCGGCGTTAATCTGGTGACCGGCTGGCAGAAACCTGAATATGAGCAGATGGGAATGTGGCCAGGCGATGAGTACTTCGGCAGCCGTTATTCTTATCTGACCGAGTACGTTACCGTGCTGCGCGACCTGTGGGGCACCGGAAAATCGGACTTCAAAGGTGAGTTCTTCACTATGAATGACTGCCGCGTCAGTCCACAGCCGCAGCGTCCGATGAAGGTGATCTGCGCCGGACAGAGCGATGCCGGTATGGCCTTCTCTGCTCAGCACGCCGATTACAACTTCTGCTTCGGCAAAGGGGTTAACACACCTGCTGCTTTCAGTTCAACTTCGATTCGCATGAAGCAGGCCGCCGAAAAAGCGGGCCGCGATGTTGGCTCCTACGTGCTGTTTATGATTATTGCCGCCGAAACAGATGAAGAGGCGCGGGCTAAGTGGGAACACTACAAAGCTGGTGCAGATGAAGAGGCGCTCTCCTGGCTCACCACCCAGAGTCAGCAGGATACCAAATCAGGCAGCGACACCAATGTGCGCCAGATGGCGGACCCGACCTCAGCCGTCAATATCAATATGGGCACCCTGGTGGGTTCATATGCCAGTGTCGCGCGGATGCTGGATGAAGTGGCGCAGGTAGAAGGCACGCACGGCGTGCTGCTGACCTTTGATGATTTCCTGGAAGGTATTGAGAACTTCGGCCAGCACATTCAGCCGCTGATGGCCTGTCGCAGCGCCCTGCTCGACGCACAGCAGGAGGTGGCATAATGAATACCGTTTATTGCGCCCACACGCCGGATGTTCCCCAGGTTGAACTGCCTGCTCGTCCTGAGCCGATCGCCTTTCCGCCTGGCCAGACGGCACTGATTGTTGTGGATATGCAGAACGCCTACGCCACCGAAGGTGGCTACCTCGACCTGGCGGGCTTTGATGTTTCCGCGACGAAGCCGGTGATTGCGAAGATCCATCAGGCGGTGACGGCGGCCCGTGCGGCCGACGTTCAGATCATCTGGTTCCAGAACGGCTGGGACAGCGACTATGTTGAAGCCGGTGACGCCGGTTCCCCTAACTTTCACAAATCGAATGCGCTGAAAACCATGCGTAAACGGCCAGAACTGCAGGGTTCACTGCTGTCAAAAGGCGGCTGGGATTACGCGCTGGTCGATGAGCTGATGCCACAAGCCGGTGACATCGTGCTGCCAAAATCGCGCTACAGCGGCTTCTATAACACCCCACTCGACAGCATGCTGCGCAGTCGCGGGATCCGCCATCTGATTTTCACCGGCATCGCCACCAACGTCTGTGTGGAGTCGACCTTGCGCGACGGCTTCTTTCTGGAGTATTTCGGTGTGGTGCTGGAAGACGCCACGTATCAGGCTGGCCCGCCCTTTGCTCAGCAGGCAGCGCTGTTCAATATCGAAACCTTTTTTGGCTGGGTATCGGATGTCGATACCTTCTGCGAAAGCCTGAATGCCCGCTAATCCACTAAGAGGACGTCGCTATGCCGAAAAGTATTATTGTGCCACCAGGCACCACCACACCCATCGCCCCGTTTGTCCCTGGCACGCTGGCGGACGGCGTGATCTATGTTTCCGGCACGCTGCCATTTGATGGTGACAACAACGTGGTCCATGTGGGTGATGCTGCCGCGCAGACCCGTCACGTGCTGGAAACCATTAAAAAGGTGATTGAGACCGCTGGTGGCAACATGGCCGATGTGACATTTAACTCGATCTTTATCACCGACTGGTCGAATTATGCCGCGGTAAATCAGGTTTACGCCGAATACTTCCCCGGTGATAAGCCTGCCCGTTTCTGCATTCAGTGTGGGCTGGTCAAGCCTGACGCGCTGATTGAGATCGCCAGCGTGGCGCACATCGGCAAGCCGGAGGTCTGATGCAGCTGGATATTCTGGGCCTGCAAAATCCCGAAGCACCGACGCTGGTGCTCTCTTCCGGTCTGGGCGGCGTGGCGGGTTTCTGGCAGCCGCAACTGGCGGCGCTGACAGCACGCTATCGGGTCGTGCTCTATGACCAGCGCGGCACCGGTCGCAGCGCGGACAGCTTACCGGAAGGCTACAGCATGACGATGATGGCGGCGGAGCTGGCCGACGCGCTGGCGCAGCATGGCATCCTGCGATTCAGCCTGATTGGACACGCGCTGGGCGGTCTGGTGGGAATGCAGCTGGCGCTGGATTATCCGGATCGGATCGAACGGATCGTGGTGATCAACGGCTGGTTGACGCTGCATCCGCATACCCGCCGCTGCTTCCAGGTGCGGCAGGATCTGCTGCTCAATGTCGGCGTCGAGGCTTTCGTCCGCGCTCAGCCGTTGTTTCTCTATCCTGCTGAGTGGATGGCCGGGCATCAGACGCGTCTGGAGCAGGAAGACAGCCATCACGTCACGCATTTTCAGGGGATGGAAAATCTGATGCGACGGCTGCATGCCCTGATGAGCGCCGACTTCAGCGCCCGGGCTGCCGCCATTCCGCAACCGATGCTGGTAATTGCCAGCCAGGACGATCTGCTGGTGCCGTGGAGCTGTTCAACCGAACTGGCCGAGGCGCTGCCGAACGCGACTGAACAGATGATGGCCTGGGGCGGCCACGCCATGAGCGTTACCGACCCCGAAAAATTTAATGCCCTGCTGCTGCAGTGGCTGGATCAGACTGATGACGTGCAGCCGCTGCAGCGCGTCGCAGGATAACCCTTTCGCGGAGAACACTATGAGCCTGGATACCCTTACCCCCGCAGTTGAGAAAACTGAGTTTCGTCATGCGATGTCGCGGCTCGGCGCTGCGGTCAACATCATCACGACGGAAGGCCCGGCCGGACGCGCAGGCTTTACCGCCTCAGCGGTGTGCAGCGTCACCGATTCGCCGCCAACGCTGCTGGTCTGCCTGAACCGCTCAGCCTCGGTATATCCGGTGTTCCACGAAAACATGCAGCTCTGCGTCAATACGCTGGCGGCGGGACACGAAGCGCTCTCCAGTCTGTTCGGCGGAAAAACGCCGATGGCTGACCGTTTTATTGCCGCTGAGTGGTCGACGGCCGTGACCGGCTCGCCGGTACTGAGCGGCGCAGTTGCCTCCTTTGACTGTCGCATTACGCAGATTGTCAGCGTCGGTACACATGACACGCTGTTCTGCGAAGTCGTGGGCATAGTGCGAAATGATGATACCCATGGCCTCATGTGGTTTGACCGGGGCTATCATCCCCTGATGCGGCAGGAAGCCTGATAACTCTTCCCTGAACCTTACCGGCATTCATCACGCTCTGGAGTAAACGATGGCACGATCCTGGTTTCCGCAATGGCAAAAGAAGTCGGCACTGACCGAAAACGGTATTATCGCCCCGGATGAAACACTGCCGCTGGGGCAGACGCTGGTGCTGGGTTTGCAGCATGCGGTAGCGATGTTTGGCGCAACGGTGCTGATGCCGCTGCTGATGGGGCTGGATCCCAATCTGGCGATTCTGGTCTCGGGTATTGGCACCCTGCTGTTCTTCTTTATAACCGGTGGTCGCGTGCCCAGCTATCTCGGGTCGAGCGCTGCCTTTGTTGGCGTGGTGATTGCGGTGACCGGCTTCAGCGGTCAGGGACTGAATCCCAACCTCAGCGTGGCGCTGGGCGGCGTGATCGCCTGCGGCCTGCTCTACACACTGATTGGGCTGGTGGTCATGAAGTCAGGCACGCGCTGGATTGAAAATCTGATGCCGCCAGTGGTGACCGGCGCGGTGGTGATGGCAATCGGGCTGAATCTGGCTCCCATCGCGGTGCATAGCGTCTCCGCCTCTTCATTCGACAGCTGGGTTGCGGTGATGACCGTGCTCTGTATCGGTCTGGTCGCAGTGTTTACCCGCGGGATGGTACAGCGTCTGCTGATTCTGGTCGGACTGATTCTGGCCTGGGCGATCTATGCGCTGCTGACTAACGTTCTGGGGCTGGGCAAGCCGGTCGATTTTAAGCTGCTGTCATAGGCAGCCTGGTTTGGCCTGCCACATACCACCGCACCGACCTTTGATCTGCAGGCGATGGTGCTGATCGCCCCGGTCGCGATCATTCTGGTGGCGGAAAACCTGGGACATCTGAAAGCCGTGGCGGGGATGACCGGCCGTAACCTCGACCCTTACATGGGACGAGCCTTTGTGGGCGATGGACTGGCTACGATGCTTTCCGGCTCGATGGGCGGCAGTGGCGTAACCACCTATGCTGAGAACATCGGGGTGATGGCCGTAACTAAGGTCTACTCCACGCTGGCGTTTGTCGCCGCAGCTATTATCGCCATCCTCGCCGGTTTCTCACCGAAGTTTGGTGCGCTGATCCACACCATTCCGGCCCCGGTGATTGGCGGTGCATCCATTGTGGTGTTCGGGCTGATTGCGGTGGCGGGCGCACGCATCTGGGTGCAGAACCATGTCGATTTAGGTCAGAACAGCAACCTGATTATGGTCGCCACTACGCTGGTGCTTGGCGCAGGGGATTTCGCGCTGAAAATTGGCTCTTTCACGCTTGGCGGGATCGGCACTGCTACCTTTGGCGCGATTATCCTCAATGCCATTCTGCGCCGACGCAGTGCGACACAGCAGGATAAACCGCTGGTGCGACAGCAGGGTTAACTACTCCAGCGGTGTCGCAGCAGGCTGCACCGCTTTTTTCCGTTTCAGCCGCAGTTCACTGACGATAACCCCGCAGACGATCAGCGCCCCACCCAGCAACGCCAGCGCAGGCAGTCGCTCACCGGCAATTCGCCCTACCACGCCCGCCCAGACCGGTTCCCCGGCATAGATTACCGTGGCGCGGGTTGGCGAAACGCTGCGCTGCGCCCAGTTCATGGTGACCTGAATCAGGGCGCTGGCCGCGCCCAGCCCCAGCGCGCTGAGCAGCAGCGGCGTTGAAATTGCGGGCACTGTTTCGCCATTGGGGATCATCAAAGCAAAGGCACACAGCGACGCCACCGCCAGCTGGATTAGCGTCACGCGGCGTACATCAACCTGACCGGCATAGCGGCTGATTAAGATAATTTCGGCGGCAATCGCCAGGGTGCTGAGCAGCGTCGCGATTTCACCTGCATTCAGGCTGATACGGCCATCCTGCGGCCCGGCCACCAGCAACAAGCCGGCAAAGGCCAGCACAATCCCCAGCCACGACATTAACCCCGGCGGACGGCGTAAAAACAGCCACTGCAGCAATGGCACCACCGGAACATAAAGCGCAGTAAGAAAGGCGGACTGACTGCTGGAGATAGTCTGCATGCCCCAGGTCTGAAGACCATAACCTCCGGCGATAGACAGACCAATCAGTGCGCCCGCTTTCACTTCCAGCCAGGTCATGTCGGCCAGATAGCGGCGAAAAAAGAGCGCCAGCAGCAGTGCGGCGGTGGCAAAACGAAGGCCGACAAAGAAGAACGGGCCGGAGTGCTGCATCGCCCGATGCACCACCAGAAAGGTGCCGCCCCAGATCATGGTGATAAAAAGTAATACCAGCTCCTGCCGCGTCAGGCGCAGGGTTAAACTGCGGGATGTGTCCGACATAATTCACCTGATGATGTGTCCGGACGATATTGTGGGGAGAGCGAGGGGGAAAAGCAACGACGTTAACCGCCGGCCTTAACCGGCGGCAGAGTGGGATTATGCGTCCGTTTTTTTAGGACTGCTGCGCCCGCCCTTCTCACCGGCACGCGCGGCGCGCTGCGGATCGTTTTTGAAATTCCCACCGCTGTTTTTGCCTCCTTTACGTCCCGCTTCTGCGGCACGTTCACGGTTCTCAGCAAAATTCCCTGAACCTCCACGATGTGTTGCCATGATTTGCTCCTGTCGCATAGTGCGATAAATAAGAATGAAATAGCAGAGAGCTGACGGCCCGAAGCCGAATTCAACTCATGGTTAAATAATAGCCAGATTCTTCTTTAACTCCCGCGACAGTCACATTTAGCAACAGAGTAATCATCAGCAATTTGATTAAAGAACGAACATTCTGCCGACATATAACCGATTAGCTGCAGATTTCTTGCCCGACTCATCCACTGCGGAGTAAGCATCGCCTGCGTAAAGCGAAAGCTCTTCTATACTTTTCTGGACGTCAAAACCATCTGGAGAGACCTATGGCCAGGATTCTGGTGCTCTTATTTAGCTAAGCGCGACACAAGGTAAGCAGATGATAAATATCATCTATTTTAGAGATTCATAGGATGAAAATTTTATTGGCTGGTTTACTGCTGGTGGGTTTGAGCAATCGTGCAGAGGCTGCACAGCTTAAGGAGAAGTACCACGATGACAATAACGATCTGATCTGCGTGTATGAAAGTCACGGGCACAGAGTTGTTATCAACGTTGGCTTTTCAGGTCATTGCAGTTTCAGCGTATCGGATAGTGAGCTTTAATCTGAAAGCAGAGTAAAGAGGTCAATGAACATAATAGGATGTTCAGCCTCTTGGTTTTCTTGTGTGTCAAGCAGTTCCATACCTTGCTTGTGATAGAAATCTATAGCGTCTCTTTTGGCGTCGGTTATCAAAAATCTGCAACCAACCAAGGGACGGATGTCATCCATTGACATGGACAATGCATGACCGAAAAGCATAGCGCCAATGCCCAGCTTCTGGATTCTTGCATCAACAGCTAAACGAGCGATTTTAACAGCCGGGAGATATTCATATCTTTCTGCACGTGCACAGTCACCTAAGTCATAGTCACTCAAGGTAACCTGACTACAGGTCAATGTGATGTAACCCAGTATTTTATAAGGAAATGAATTCGATTCATCTTCTTTGTTTACACGCTGGTTGTCATCTATGACTACATAGGTTTGTGCGATGCAACCATCTTGAAACAGGAGGGCGTCTTGCTGAAGAAAAGTCTTCAAGGGCTGGAATTGTTCCCCGCCACTTTTAAAGCGTTTATGATTGTGGAATTGATTGAGAGGGATTATATGAAGGTCAGGCTGCACTGCATCATCCATGTTGCTAACAACCTGCCCTAAATTTTAATTATCAGCGTTTAGCCATTTTGGAGCGTAAAGCGCGAGCTTCCTGCAACGAGCGCTTAGCGTTCTCGTTAGGTTTGGAGTTGCTCATTTGTTTGAGCATCTGATCGGCATCTTTACCCGTCAGGATAGTACGGCCAAACGTACTACTTGTAATCGCCACATGTACCTCCTCGTTTCGGTTATGGGAATCTATATCTACTACGCTTGACGTAATAGTATTCTATTACTGACGAAGTCGTCAATCGGTTACCGTATTGAAGCATTAATTGTAGCCGCTAACTTACGTTACCTTTAAACGATAAGTTGCGGCCTTTAGATACGACAATGTTAGTTAGTTCTCTTCAGTAGTGAAGGGTTCCATCCAGCATTGTTACCAGGACTCTGCCAGCTACCAGCAAGGCCAGTTGCAGACATCATCTGGAGTTCGTGCTGTTGGTTGATTGTGTCCAGAGCCACACGCTGGATCGTACCATCTGGGAGAGCAACGTTAAGCTGACCATTCGAGACTACTTCAATGCGTAGAGGTGCAAACTGGATAGGCTTCTGGGATAACAGTGCAGCCTGACTCTGCTGTGCGTATGGGTTGTAACCAGCGAGAGCGGGATCTTTAAGACCACCCTTTCCGAGTCCATCCCACAGGCTACCAACTTTCGTGAACAGCCAGTCAACAGGGCTATCTTTAAGTGTGTTGCCTCCGTGTGTGGTCTCAGTACCATCTTTACCGCCCCATCCCCACTCTTTCTGAGCGAATTTCTGGAACTCTGGAACCCACTTATCAAAGATCAGTTCACCGAGTTCAACTCCAATGTATGCAGCGGCAGCGATACCAAATGCTTTACCTGCTGTACTACCCATCACAGAAGTTGCGCCACCTTCAGCAGCAGCCTCAGCAGTGCCACCAGCAGCACGACCCACACCGAGCAGACGCCCACCAAGTTTCAGACCACCGAGACCAAGTGCAGCCGTAGCGGTCACCAGGAGCCAGTCAAAGAAGGTACTGAACTGATCTTTAACAGTGTCGAGGGCTTTCTGTGTCGATGGTGACAGAGTGCTATAGAACTTGTCCCACTTCTCTTCAAACAGGGTCAGGTATCCGTCCACGTTCATCCCGATGTTATCGAGCGTTTTGGTGATATCGTTCAGACGGTCGATGAACCAGCCGATAGCCTGACCGCCACGCTCGAACAGTCCACCAGAGTTGTTCAGTGAACTGGCAAGGGAGTCATACAGAGTTGAAAGGTGTGAGCTGAAACCACGGAAATTTTTATCCATCGCATATTTTTCAGCGTTGTACATGCGACCACGAGCAGCAAGGATATTGTGCTGGGCCATCTTCACTTGTTCGGGAGTTGGTTGCATCGCCTTCATCATTAGTTCAGCGATATCTGATCCCTTCATGGTTTTGAGCTTCGCTTTCACATCAGCAGAGTCTTTTACACCGAGTGTGTCAGCCAGTCTGGACACTAATGCTGGAGAAGCGTTCACAACCTGAAGCCAGTCTTGCCCGTTTAGTTTTGGAGAGGCTGCAATTTGCTGGATAGCATAATTCAAACGGTAAACAGCATCATTGTTCATCCCTGTTGTATGAGCAAAAACACTCTCATCACCGAAGAACTTAGCAAGTTTGTCGTTATCGAATGCTTTAGGCATCGTCATTCTCATTTGGGCCATTTGCTGGCGGACTGTGGCGGTATCAAGACCATATTGATTAGCGACTTCATCAGCTTTGATTGTCATGCGTAGAGCTTCCTGCTTCGAACCATAGGCAACCGTTGCCATAGTCGCAGCCTGCTGACGCTTCGCACCCTCTTCAATGCTGTCCCGGAAGAACTGAACAGCTTTCTGTACAGACATCAGAGCACCGACAAGGGGAATTGCTGCTGATGAGATACCGCCAAACGCTGATCCGAGGTTGCTTGATTCCATCGCTGCAAGACGCTGTGAAGCACGGGCCTGTGAAGCTACTCTGAGCTGGTTTGAAAACTCAAAGTTCAGACGACGTAGATTTGACTGGAATCCTCGTAGGTTCTCAGACGCTGTATGCTGCATCTGGAGAAGCTGTAAACGTGAGTTATAGCGTTCGGCTGACCCATCATCACGTAGCTGAAGGCGTCCATACAGAGAGCTTGTGCGGGCACGTTCAGCGACTGTGTTAATACGGTCACGCATGTTAGCTGGTGGTCTGTTTCTGGGCGCTGTTGTTAAAGGTGGAATGGTCACACGAGGCTGTGTCCGATATGCGTCATGCATCATACGGGCAACGTTTCTTGATGCTGATCTTCCCTCCTGTTCATAAGAACGGAAAAGACCATTACCAGCATTGCCAATGCGAAAGGCATCTGTCAGAGAACGGTTGATGTTACGTGACGCTGTCTGTGCGCGTTTCTCGATATTTGAAAACGTCTTGCTCATACCCTTGCTGTAGTCTTTGGAGAACGTCTTGTTTAGCGTTTTCTCCATTCGGGTAGCAATTGGCATGATCTGCTTTTCGAGTTTTTGAAGACCTTTCAGGACAGTCTCCTGAAGGGACATTTCGATAACGAAACTGTCCACTGTGATTTGGTTCGACATTATTTGCGGGCCTTAGATAAAGAAAAAGCCCACGTGTGATACGTGAGCTTTATAGAGGGTCTTGATTGTGAGGGTTACTTCTTCGCACGTTTAACCGCGTCAGAGATCAACCGATCAAAACTTATGATTGTTGAGAGCTGGTCACGAGCTTTCTGTTTCGCTTGATCAAGCTGCACTGCAACGGCTTTGCGCTTAGTTATCAAGCGATCAAGTTGGTGATCATATTCATGCTTGGATGCTGCGAGAGCTTCAGGTGATTGCGCATAGCTCAGCACATTTGCGACACCAACAGGGACATAGACAAGCGTAAATGATCCCTGTGCTGGAGCGAGTGCTCCGTTAACCAACTGTATGCCACCACCGTTAGAGCGCCTCTCAACAAGTTTGTAGCCTTCAATATCAAGTGAGCCATTTGCAAGAAGTGTATTGAAGTGGTAATCACCAGCAACCTGTAATGTTTTGATTTCAGGATGCCTTAGGTGGAATGCAAACTCTGCCTGGAGTCTGGCACGGAAGACATTTTCTGATGACTCAAAATGTTCGACATCGTCACAGGCGGTCTGATGTTCTTTAATCAGTTTTGTGATAATCGGTGTCCAGAACTCTTCAACCATACGACGCTGATCTGACGGAAATAGCTGGTCAAAGGTTTTTTGACGGTCGTCTTCTTCAGTTTCCGCGTTAGCGGCGATGCTCAGATTCTGGGCTTCTGCAAGACTTTGTAGCTTATCGGCTAAAGCTGAATCTGTATCGAGCTGCTTCACTGGTATCAGTTTTGATCGGCCTGTAGCTGGATCAAATTGTTCACGATATGTCACGGTGTCAACTGGTGCAGGTTCGTAAAGTGCTCTTGCAGCGGAAGCAAGACCTGCAGCTTGTGCTTCTTTTGCGAGTAGTTCTGGTGATTTTTGAATATCTGTCATTAAAAGCCTTAGTGCTGCACGGCAGCATTAGCGGGGAATTTAGTATGGGGTGTTGAAATTAAGCCTTGCAGCAAACTATCCATCTTTGACCGGGTTTCTGAGTAAAGAGCCTCTGCCATTTCTTGTGCTTCAACAGGTGAATAACGCATGAGTAAGAAGCAGTCTGATAAGGCGCTGATGAGTTCTATTGGCCTCTGATAAACACAACTGAGAACTTGTGCTGCTGAACCATTCTGAAGATCAATCACAAAGCCTTTCTGAAGGTCTTGCGGGTCACGCCACTGGACAATATTTGTATTCATCGGTTTACCTCATAGAGCGTGTCGATGTGCCATATAGCAACTGTGAGGAAACTCAGAGTTAATACGTAAAGGGCTGAGATCATTGCGGGGATACCTATTAGGTTTGGATAAAAAATTATCGCTAACCCGATGATCAGGCTAACGATTTATGTGTTTGAGTCAGATTTGCAAAGCTGCTTGTCGCCGCACCCCCGCAAAAGGTACGGGAAAACAGTTTTGCACCTGTGCTCGATACCGCTGGAGAAACGGGAGCTGACAGGATTTAGTTGAGATGACCGATAAGACATCTTTGCGAATCTGGCTGGGAGTGTTTTGAGATAGGCGGTGAAGACACCGCGCTATAGGTGAAGCATCAGGGAGTGACTTGAAGAACTACTGACCACTCTTAAATATTAACACTATTGTAACATATTGTAAACATCTTAATAACACAGCCACCCGTAAAAATGGCTAATGTATCGTGGCAAAATGCCGATATCAAAAACTGTGGAAACCTACAAAAAGGAAACAGCAGTGAGAAAAATCACGGTTATTTTGGCGTCAGCAATTTTGTTCACAGGCGCTGCACATGCTTTCGGTGAAGGGCCAGCAGAATTGCAAGAAAAGGCTGCGCGAGTGATGGCACAAGAGATAGGCATGACACGTGACCAGATAAATGAATTGAAGGGTGTTATTGCGGAAAACGCACCTATTGGTGATCTCAACAAATGTTCCGACTACGGTTATCTAATGGGGCAAAAGATGGGTGAGCAAATGCCATCAATGTCTGACAAATTGACAGATGCTATACAAGATTTTGCTACTTGGGGCTGTGTTGTTAAAAACAGAAGCTGATTAGTCCTTTAGCAAAGTGATATTGGCAGGCTGCTGATACCTACCCTGTCACCATCTGAGTTCTGGTAGAAATAACCTGGCTCGACTGGTTGTGTGCGGAAGTAGTCAGCAGTTGCTTTTACATCCCGGAATGCACGCTGTCTTAGGATTTCACGCTGACGATCTTCTTTTGATAGGCGACGGTTGTAATCAATTTCTGATTGGGAGAGTTTGGTAGACATTGCTGGTGGGCCTTTTTTAATTTTTTTCTTCTGAAAAATTGGGGGATGAGTTAACAGAAGGTGTTGGGAGTGTCTGAGGGAATATCTGTGAAGTGTAAATCGGGGTGCTTAGAGGCTGAGAGCTTAGCGTTACCTTTCTATTGCAGAGGGACCCTGAAATATCTGTACAGATGCGCTGTGAGAGCGTCTGAGAAGGGTTCTGAACAGCGTGGGCCTTTACAGACCCGCTGTGGATTAACCTGTCACGATGTCACCTGTTGCTTGAGACGGTAAAACGTTGCCTTGCTTATGTTCAGTTGAGACATGATATCTTTTGGTGACATTCCAGCCTTAACCAACTGTTCAACCTGCTCTCCAGTTGCTTTGATTGGTCTGCCACAGTGGATACCTTCTGACTGAGCACGCTTGATGCCTGATGCCCGACGCTCTGCGATCAAATCCTTCTCCAGTGATGCGAGTCCAGCCATCATGGTCAGCATAGCTTTCCCAACCGGGGTAGACAGGTCGAAACCTTCCCTAAGACTGATAACCTTAACGCCCTTAGCCTGTAGAAGTTCAACTGTGGACAGCACGTCGATTGTGTTACGCCCAAGACGATCAATTGCGACACAGATAAGAGTGTCCTCTTCTCGAACATATTTCAGAAGGTCACTGAATCCCTGACGCTCTGACGCCTTAACACCACCAGATACAGCGGAATCACTGAACCACTTTGTTACCTGATAACCAGATTCAGAAATTTGCTGTTGCTGGTTTGTAATGGTCTGTTCGTTTGTTGATACACGAGCATATCCGATTACTGACATGTGATAGATCCTGTCTCAAAAGTTAGTCTCATAAATATACAGGTATCAAAAGACTAAAACAACCTTTTGAGACTCTTTTTCGGGTCTTTTGAGACAGGTTTTTAGTTGTCTTGAAAGGAGATGGTTTTGAGACTTGTTAGGCGACTGCTTGAGGGGCGAATTGACTGGTTAGCCCTGCGTGACGTTGAAAGGTTGGTGTAGCCGATGCTGGTGGGGATTGGGTCACAGTGTTAGTGGATGTTGTAACTTCTGCTGAGGCTGTCTGGTCAGTTAAACCCTTAAGCTGTTTGTTGACCTTTGATTGTTCGTGTCTGCGTTGAGCATTACGATCAGCGGTGAATTTACCCATCACAGCAAGCTGGTCTTTTAGCTGAACATCGTCAGGCTTCAGGCTGAAGAGTGCTAACAGTGTCGGGTCACGATAGAACACAGCAGCCTGAAACAGATCGATGTCTGCTGGATTGATGCAGGTACGGAGCAAGGCTGGTGCAGTGGCTGAATCATCAGCGGGTGTAAGTTGGATGTTTTCGGACATTATGCAGATTTTCCAAATAAGGTGGGGAGCTGGGTAACAATAGCGAGAAACACTGAGCAGATAGCTATCAGAAAATACTCAGATAAACCATTACAAATCAATAAGTTAACTTGATACGCATCAGAACAGTGTCTCTTCAGTCGTCTTTGCCGGTCAGATCGTTGACGATTTTAAGGAGGAATACGGTCAGAACACTGCAAGGGAGAGTGTCGTACAGGATATGAAAAAGGAATTGCTGGGACATTAATAGTTACCGGGTGAGTGTTTTGCGATGCTTACAGAGGAGCAGGTTGACGTAGCTCTGGGAGATTGAGAGTTGTTGAGCGATCTGCTTATGGGTGAGTCCCTGAGCGCGTAGATTAACGACCTTTTCAGGGATGTTCTGCTTAGGGCTGTTGACGGGGAGACCTGCGAGTTTACGGATCAGAATTGATTCATGTGGGTTCAGACCAGCCTGTTTAGCTGCGGCTGAGGGAGTCTGTCCAGATTCAAGAAGGGAAAGGAAGTGCAACGCTTCCTGTGTAGGTGTGAGTGTGTACATTGGGTGGGATACCTTGTGCAGGGGGGATTTTTATGTAACCGATGAAAGTCTGAAAAGTTCAATTAATACATAGAGTTGCAGGTGAATTTTCAAATTTTCGCGGGGTGTTTTGAATACATAGTTAACTTGCGTTGTTAAGGATGTCCACGAGGCGAGACATAGAGCGGGTAAACAGTGATGGTTTACCTGAGAATGCCTGTTCAGCTTGTTCGAGAATATGGATTGGCGATTGGCCTGTTTTCTTTGCTTTGAGCAGTGCCAGACGAGCATTCTTATCGGCTTTTGCAAAGAGTTCTGATTCCATACGGTCAAGGATTGCGATCATTTCTGCTGGAAGGTCTTCATCACGCTGGAATTGCTTCTCGTGGATAAGGTCAACGTGCTGGGAGTGTTCATTACTGCCATCACGGTCACTGGTGATCATCAGGTTTTCGTCAGTGTGTAAGGTCATTAAGATGTCCTCGAAGGTAAATGGTAATTCGTGTTCGTTGGCGATGATGTGTGTAAGCAGAGTGTTCAGGGCTTCAACTGGTCTTGCACAGCAGGCGATTTCGACAATGTCCATTGGGAGCTTGTCGGAGGGGAATGCTGAGATGACTTTGATAAAGTGGTCTGTGCACTGCTTACCGGAGTCTGTGTAGAACTGCTTAAGGCGCTGGATATGGAACATGTTAACCATGACCGCAGGCCATTTTTCTGATTCGTCTTCAGTGGATGTACCGTTTAACTGGCGTACTTCTGCAATGCTCAGACGGTCACACAGGGCTGAAAGGTTTTCAGGGGCCATAGACATTACTGTTGAAAGGTAACGGATGTCTGTCTCTGGTGCTTTCAGGAGGCGCTGAGCTGTTCTGACACGTTCTGTACCTGAGATCTTAGGGTGACGCTTAGCGAACAGAGTAAGTTTGGTTCGGTGCTTTTTAACCAGTTCTGTCCAGATCTGTTCGGGGTCACCAGTGAATGGCTGTACTGACTGAGATGTCCACTGTGTGCCAATGCCTTTAGGGAATCTGAACCGAGCGCCCTGCTTCTGGTTAATCGTTGCAGGTAACAGAGACAGGTTAAGTGGATGGTATGCCCCACCCTTTGAGCATGGTACGAGGTGTGCGATGTGAACCTGTGTACCTGTTTTGAATGCCAGTCTTCCTCGTGCTTTCCATAAGCTGTATAGAGACTCAATCGGGAAATCTAACAGGCAATCTACAGAGCCATGTCTGGCGATCTGCTGTAGAAGGTCGGTTATGAATTTCGATTGACGAAGGACATACAAGGGGTGTTTAGCGAGGTTTAATGACTTCTGACGGCGTTCTTTTGCTGGGGCTGACTCTATTCTTTTTGCTGCTTCCCTGCAAGATGATGAACAGTAGCGAACTGATGAGCGGGATGCTTTGAAAACCTTTTTACAGTGGGCGCATCGCTTGGATTTAGTTGGTTGCTTCATTCATAGGTCTGATCCAGATTAATTAGCTGATAAGGTATATTAACATTTCTGTAACATTTGTCAAGATAAATATTGTTGACAAACCTGTTGATATGTGGAGCAGACAAATTCAAAGAATAGCGAAAGAGCATCTGTAAAGGGTGTTTTTATGTAACTGGAAAAAGTCGGGAAAAGTCAGTCGTAGCAAGGGCTGCGGAGGAGTTTTGGTAGATTTCCGTGGGGTGTTCTGAGTACATAGTAGATATGCTGTTAAGAGCGGGGTTAAAACGGGTCACAATAGGTGTGAAAGTGAGAGGGTCTGTAAAGTCTGACTGTTAAGAATGCAACTGGCTTTGCCTTATCGTTGCTTAACGCTCACCAGTTCGCTCGGTCTTTACAGTGATCTGTAAAGAATACTGTTAAGAGGTAAACTGTTAAGGTGAAACCCCATTGAATGATCATCACATGGTGTCAAGAATCCGTCAAACAGTATCACTTTTTTTAATTTGTACCTGAAACTATCTCCATAACTAATAATCAAGGTGGTTACTTATGGGACATCTAAGCCCTTACAGCAAAGCAGAGCTACGTTTACAAGGTGGCTGTGGAAAAGTGATCGGTGGGATCACCACTGCAAAGTGTGGTGATGTTCAACCAGACATGGAACGGTGGCTGTGCGACGAATGTCACGACAAATGGCAAGAAGCAGTTAAGCGGTTGCATGAGAACGAACAGGAATGATTCAAGGGGCTGTAAAGCCCCGCTACGTTATCTTAGGTATATTCGATAATGTTAGTGTTCCAGCCGTGCTCAGATTTGCTCGATTTCAATTAAATCAAAAACTGTCCCGTCTTCAACTCTCGTCATTGTTTTGTTTGGCAGGTCAACTACATAGTTTTGGGGACTTCTACCCTCTTTAGCGAAGTGAGGCGTCTTAAACCTGCCACCTTTCAACTCGTAATCTTCATTCCAACGTTTGATGAATACATGGTTGTCCTCGATATATCCATATTCGACACCTGCTCTAACAATAGCGTATTTCTTCATGCGATAACTCCTTAAGATTTATGGGTTACTAACATCAAAAGCCTTGAAACAAAAATTTAGACTATAGAAGCCAAAAGCCCCATTTTGACTTACTTTAAAACCAGCCTCACAAACCGCTTAGAATGCCTTAAAGAGCGTTTAAATCTTTTGTGTTTGGATAGTCAGGTTCGACTTCAGGCCAGTCAACGCAATCGGTCTGGTTTCCGTTCTCGAACTCTTCAGCAGGGAGCACTTTAGGTAAGTCCTGCCCCATCACTGCAATGAAATCATGGTCAGGGGTATCATTTGTGGCTTGCTCGAAGCTCAGAGTAAGGTCTCGTTCACCTTCCAGAGAAAACCCTCGAATTACGTTTCCATTGTGAAGACGTATATCCACCAGCTTCATGCGACCATCTATCACGATTTCACGCACCATCTTTTTGATGATCACATGCGCCTCTGTCCTACCCTCTGAACTCTCCAGATCAAGTTTTGAAAGGTCGAGGTCAGACACTGACTGAATACGCATCGTTTCGCGCCTGAGTTCAGCCTGGAGCGATTCCTTTTCCTTCTGCTTTTCAGCAAGTGCATCTCGTATCTGGGTGATAGCCGGTAGCTGTATTAGCGTCTCAGTAAGCGTCTGAAGTTCTTTATCAACCGTTTGAAGTTTACGTTGGAGCTCGATTATCTTGCTCTGGTCAATGTTGCTGTCGTAAAGCTGTGACAGTTTACTGAACAACCTTGTGCAGAGTTCTGTATCCAGCTTTTTACGTGATACTGAACCGAACTCACAGCGCCCTTCGTGCATACCATTACAACGGTAAGTGCCCTGATACACAGGTTTACGGATACCAGAAGGCGACATAGTCAGACCACATTTGCAGCGAAGCATAGTTCTGAAGATATTCACGTATAGCCAGTGATCACCTTTTGCCAGCCGCCCCTTACCTCCCTGTTCAAGAAGTATCTGAACAGCATTAAAAGTCTGCTCGTCGATTATGCGTGGATAGTAATCAGCTATCTCATCACGAAGGATTGTCTTGCGGTCTTCTGCGCTGATCTTTGCGGGAAGATACCCAAGCACGCTGCGTGATGTTAAGAGACATTTAACGGAAACAGCAGACCAACCACCGCCACCAGGCTTGAACGTTTTTGATATACGAGCCTTGCGGTCATTGATGGTCTCGATACCGTTTTCATTGAGATGTTTACAGATAGCAAACATGCTGTGACCAGCTAAGCGCATTTTGAAGATCAGCCTGACGATGTCAGCTTTAGGCTCGTTAACGACGAATGATTGTCTGTCGGGGCTTAGTTCAATCCAACCGGGTGTTTGCCTTCCCATTGGTAAACCTGTTTCGATTGCCTTAGCAGTCTTCGCTTTCCAGACAGCTATAGTTCGCTCTTGTTTCACTACTGATTCCTGGTGTGCACGCTCAGCAATCAGAATGTGTTTGATCAGTCTTATTGGGTCAGAAAGGGACGATTTATCGTATCTCTCATTGTCCGATAAGGTCAAAATTTCGACGTCCCGCCTAAGAATTTGCCTAATATCATCAATCGCGCTGTCGATGTCAGCACGTGAGGCACGGTCAAAATTTTCCATGACAATGAGACTGCCAGCAGGGATGTTTTCAGACAGAACGTTATCAAGCATACGCTTGAACTCACCCCCGTCAGCCTTGTGTTTCTGGTGGAACCCAGACTTCCCTTTGTCAATGTAGCGATGTGTTGGTGACATGAAATACTGGTCGCTGTGCTTATGGTAAAACGCATCAATCATATCGTTCTGCCGACGCAGACTGTCACCAGAGTCTTGGGCTTTGGTACTCCACCTGACATAAGAGACAAGCAATTTCATGTGCTACGCTTTCCTTTAGTTTCTTTTGCTGAGGGATACTAACATGCAAGACGAACAACGTGCTAAGACAAGAATACTGGTGCTCTACTACTCGATGTACGGACATATCGAAACGATGGCGAACGCTGTTGCAGAAGGCGCTCGTCGGGTTCCCGGCGCGGAAGTGGATATCCTTCGGGTTCCTGAAACGATGGAGGCCGATCGCTTTGCACAGGTGGGCGGCAAAACCCATCAACAGGCAGCAGAAGCGACGCCTGAGGTACTGCCGCAGTATGACGCGATTATCGTCGGTACTCCGACCCGCTTTGGCAACATGTCCGGACAGATGCGGACGTTCTGGGATCGCACTGGCGGTCTCTGGGCGTCAGGCGCGCTGTTTGGCAAGGTTGCCAGCGTCTTTACCTCAACCGGTACCGGCGGCGGTCAGGAACAGACTATTACCTCGGTCTGGACCACACTGGCGCATCACGGCATGGTCATTGTGCCTATCGGCTACGGCACCAAAGAGTTGTTCGATATCTCACAGGTTCGCGGTGGCACGCCATATGGTGCGACCACGCTGGCGGGCGGCGATGGTTCGCGTCAGCCGACTGAAGCGGAACTGAATATTGCCCGTTTCCAGGGTGAACATGTTGCCGGACTGACAGTGAAACTGCAGGACTGATTTAAACAAAGGAGAAAAGTATGTCTACTGAACAATCGAAAGCACATCACGTTGGCGAATGGGCCAGTCTGCGTCATACCTCCCCTGAAATTGCCGAGGCCATTTTCGAAGTGGCGAATTACGATGAGAGACTGGCAGAAGAGATCTGGCGTCAGCAAGGCAGCGATGACGTGCTGATTCGTGCCTTTGAAAAAACCGATAAAGATCTCCTGACCTGGGATGACAAGCCCGTAGAACGTAAGAACGTCTGATTCAGGGGCGGGACTTTCCCGCCCTCAATTTTTTTACCTCACCAAGGAGTACGCTATGTCTTCCTATCAAAGCATTAATCCCGCGAACAACCAGTTGCTGAAAAGCTGGCCGTCACATGATGAGGCCGCCGTCAGCCATGCCCTGGATGTGGCCGATCATCTTTTCCACTCCTCATGGAGCAAAGGTGACATTCAGCCGCGTCTGCAGGTGCTGAAAAAACTGGCTGACCTGATTGATAGCCGCGCGGAAGAACTGGCCACCATCGCCAGTAAAGAGATGGGGAAACTGATTGGTCAGAGCCGTGGCGAAGTGAAAATCTGTTCGCAGATTGCCCGCTACTACGCAGAGAATGCGGAACGTATTCTGCAGCCGCAGTCCTATCCCAGCGATCTGGGCGAAGCCTGGGTTGAGTATCACCCGATTGGCGTGTTAGTCGCTGTCGAGCCGTGGAACTTTCCTTACTATCAGCTGATGCGCGTACTCGCTCCTAACCTGGCGCTGGGTAATCCGGTACTGGCGAAACACGCTAACATTGTGCCGCATTGTGCCGATGTCTTTGAAAAGCTGGTGCGTGAAGCAGGTGCGCCAGAAGGCTCCTGGACTAACCTGTTTATCTCTACAGATCAGGTCGCCGATCTGATTGCTGATGATCGGGTTCAGGGTGTTGCCCTGACCGGTTCCGAGCGCGCGGGCAGTGCCGTGGCTGAGCAGGCCGGTAAGCATCTGAAGAAATCGACGCTTGAACTGGGCGGCAATGACGTGTTTGTGGTGCTGGATGACGCCGATCTTGATGAAGCCGTCCGTCAGGGCGTGCAGGCGCGTCTCAGTAACTGCGGCCAGGTCTGTACCGCCGCAAAACGTTTCATTCTGCATGAGAAAATTGCCGACCGATTTATCAGCCAGTTCAGCGCCGCGCTGAGTTCTGCCACACTGGGCGATCCACTGGATGAGAAGACCACCCTTGGCCCACTCTCTTCTGCTGACGCGCGCGACCGCCTGGTGAAGCAGGTAGACGAAGCCGTAGCGAGTGGCGCAAAACTGGTGACGGGCGGCAAAGCTGTTGAAGGAACGGGCTGCTTTTATCAGCCAACCATTCTGACTGGCATTACCCCGGACAACCCCGCCTATTATGAGGAGTTCTTTGGTCCTGTCGCGCAGATCTACGTTGTGGGTGATGATAACGCAGCTGTGGCGCTGGCAAATGACTCGCACTACGGTCTGGGTGGCTCAGTCTGGACCCGTGACATTGCACGTGGTCGTAAACTGGCTTCTGCCATTGAAACCGGTATGGTGTTTATCAACTCCCAGAGCGATACCTCTGCTGAGCTGCCGTTTGGTGGTGTGAAACGTTCAGGCTATGGTCGTGAGCTTTCTGATCTGGGCATTAAAGAGTTTGCTAATCAGAAACTGGTTGTCGTAGCGGGATAATTGTCCTGCAGCCATAAAAAAACCCCGTCTCGACGGGGTTTTTTCGTATTGGCCGTAAAGCGCAATTACTGTGTGGCCACAGCCGCTGACGTTGAATGGTCATCTTTCGCGGTTGCAGGCGCGTTTGCGGCGTCAGCTTTGTCAGTCGTGGCTTTATTATCACTGGCTGATTCTGCTGCATTGTCAGCTTTCGCTTTCTCAGCAGCGGCTTTTTCTGCTGCTGCTTTGTCAGCTTTTGCCTTTTCAGCCGCAGCTTTATCGGCTGCTGCCTTGTCCGCTTTTGCTTTTTCAGCGGCGGCTTTATCCGCTTCAGACTTCTCAGCGGCAGCTTTATCGGCGTCAGCCTTCTCTTTGGCTGCGGTCGCTTTATCCGCTTCAGCCTTATCAGCAGCAGCGTCATTCGTCGCTGCGGCTTTCGCACTGTCGTCGTCAGACTGGGCTGCCGGTTGTGGTGCCGCCGCTGGCTGCATTGGCGTGCCCTGCAGCGCAGCATTCAGCACCTGAGAGAACTGATCCCAGCTGCAATAGCCGTTTGCATCGGTCTCACAACCCGCCAGCTGCAGCGTCACGCGCTTCGGTGGGTTCTTCAGGCTCAGCACGTCTGCGTTGCGCAGTTGATCGGCGGTCTGATAGACATACTCCACCTTGAGCAGGTCTTTATCATTTTTCGCATCATGCCAGCGTTCGAAAACAACCTGACCGCCAATTGGCGTTTTTTCGAAGGTATCAGGCAGTTCATAAGGCTTGACCTGCAACGCGCTCAGCAGCGAGGCGATGTTCGAGTCATGGCCGACCATCAGCATAATTTTCGGCGCGTTAGCTTTGTCCTGATCCACTAACTGACTGCGAATGTAATCCACCAGCGGTGCAGCCACTTCACGGGAAACATCCGGGCTGGTGAATAGCGCATCCTGATAACCATTTTTAATGGCTGACAGCTCTTTCCACTGTTCAGGCGTTTTGATCTGCCCCCAGGCAACCTGCTCCAGCGGGAAGCCTTCATAATATTGCAGCGTGAAAGCATCCATCAGCGAATTACCCACTTTCAGCGGACCGCTGACACCAGGCTCTTTACCATTTTCAGCGCTGAAGGTGTTCTGACCACTGCTGAGGTCGCACTGCTTTTTATTGTTACAGGCAGGCGAATTTTTGTAGTCGACAATCTTTTCCAGACGCTGGAAGGCGGGTTTTAGCGGCAGTTTTTCATTGGCGGCGGCCATGGCGGCTAACGCTTTTTTATTGAAGGCTTCGCTGTCATCGGTGATGACCGGATTGAAGACAGGATCCATGGAACCCATTTCATCCTGATGCGTGACGGCAACGTCACAGCCTGGGAAGGCACCATTGACAAAGAACTGCGCGGTAGCGACAGTGCGCTGCAGGCTGTTCGCGTAAACAAAGACATTATTGCTGTCAGGACAGCTGCCGTTCTTTACCAGGCCCTGCTGTGCCAGCCACTGACGGGTGTAGTTACCCATGTAAACTTCCAGCACGCCACCTTTCGTGGTCAGCTGTCCGCCGGGAACATCCCACTGCGGCCAGCTCTTTTTGGTCGACTGCTCCAGCACGCTGCCATTATCGGCCAGCGGCGCGCGCAGATTGTGACGGCTTACCATCAGCACCTGTTGCAGCTGCATATCGCCATCAGCAGCAAATGCTGCCGTTCCGACCGGCAATGCAGCGAGCACTGACAATGCGCAAAGACTCAGTTTCTTGATCATTGTGCCTATTCCATTCATTCAGTAAAGAAACACTCAGGCTATCAACCGATTAGCTCGCCTCAGAGCGATGTATTTAACAGTGTAACTCAGCTCGCCTCAGAAAAGCGCCAGATGTTTGCAAAAACAGTGAGTGGACTATAGCAGAGATGCATAGGGCAGATGAATGTGCAGCCGCACGTCATCAGAAGAGGCGTAATTTTTCAGACTGGAGGAAGAAACAGGAGTGGCAGAAACGAAACAGGCCAGCACTATGTGCTGGCCTGTAAAATGTGGCGGAGGAGGAGAGATTCGAACTCTCGGATGGTTTCCCATCGGCGGTTTTCAAGACCGCTGCCTTAAGCCGCTCGGCCACCCCTCCGTTTTGAAACTGTACTGCTTCGGTAAACTTATTGATTTTACCGCTTTATTGCCCGTGGCAGATAAAGTGGCGGAGGAGGAGAGATTCGAACTCTCGGATGGTTTCCCATCGGCGGTTTTCAAGACCGCTGCCTTAAGCCGCTCGGCCACCCCTCCGCAATGACGCGCACTATAAACATCCCGTTTAGCGATGTAAAGCGTCTATCTGTCTATTCGCCTGAAAAACAGCCAGATTGTG
The DNA here is from genome assembly GCF_024158165.1 of Pantoea sp. B550. NCBI lineage: Bacteria > Pseudomonadati > Pseudomonadota > Gammaproteobacteria > Enterobacterales > Erwiniaceae > Pantoea > Pantoea sp. B550. The sequence goes on along the minus strand of NZ_JAMYXI010000003.1, from coordinate 3,363,896 downwards.
ATTTTTCGCTGTGAAAATCGCCACTCTGCTCAAACAATTAGCAGAATAGCGCGTAAAGAAGGGTAAAACGCCTTTTCCCTCTTTAATGGCCTGCGTATTCTCGGCACATATTTAGTGTTCTGCTTAAAGGAGCGCAACATGGAAAGAATTGTCACCTCATCGCAGTCTTCACTGCTGTCAACGCACAGAGTTCTGCGCAATACCTATTTTCTGCTGGGGCTGACCCTGGCCTTTTCCGCGGTGACGGCGACAGCCAGCACCCTGCTGGCCCTGCCTGCGCCTGGTCTGATCCTGATGCTGGTCGGCTTCTATGGCCTGATGTTTTTAACCTACCGTCTGGCGAACAGCCCGATGGGGATTCTGGCCGCGTTTGCTTTCACCGGCTTCCTGGGATATTGCCTGGGTCCTATCCTGAGTTCGTTCCTGACCGCAGGCATGGGCGACGTGATCGCGCTGGCACTGGGTGGTACGGCGCTGGTGTTCTTCTGCTGTTCTGCCTACGTGCTGACTACCCGTCGTGATATGTCTTTCCTGGGCGGCATGATGATGGCTGGTTTTGTGGTGCTGCTGGTGGCGGTGGTCGCGAATATCTTCCTGCAGCTGCCTGCGTTGCATCTGGCTATCAGCGCCCTGTTCATCCTGTTCTCCGCTGGTGCCATTTTGTGGGAGACCAGCAACATCATCCAGGGTGGCGAAACCAACTACATCCGGGCGACGGTCAGCCTCTATGTTTCGCTCTATAACATCTTCGTCAGTCTGCTGAGCCTGCTGGGTTTTGCCCGCAGCAACTAACCGGCAGTGACAGTCACCCTTTGAAACCCCGCTTCGGCGGGGTTTTTGCTTTTACTGCCCGCCAGGTTTGCTAAACTGCGCCGTCATTTACAGAGAGGACATCACGTGAATTTTAACGGTAACGAAATCGCCGTCGATGCCGAAGGCTATCTGAAGCATACTGCCGACTGGAGTGAGGCGCTGGCGGCGCACATCGCGGAACAGGAAGGGCTTACTATGACTGAAGCGCACTGGGAGGTGGTCCATTTTGTGCGCGCGTTTTATCTGGAATTTAACACCTCACCCGCCGTGCGAATGCTGGTAAAGGCAATGGCGCAGAAGTATGGGGAAGAGAAAGGCAACAGCCGCTACCTGTTTCGCCTCTTCCCGGAAGGACCCGCTAAACAGGCGACGAAAATCGCCGGTCTGCCTAAACCGGCGAAATGTCTGTAATTAACCGGTTTTGAAATCGCGGGGCGGTTCTGCGGGCTGATGTGGCTCCACCAGCACCTTATCCACGCGCGCACTGCGAGGTCCGCCCGCTTTAATCCAGGCAATCAGCGCTTCAACCTGATCCGCCTCGCCCCAGGCCAGCACCTCGACGCTGCCGTCATCCAGATTTCGCGCGTACCCCAGTACGCCCAGGGTTCTGGCTTCAGCCTGCGTACTGTAGCGAAACCCAACGCCCTGGACGCGGCCATGAACCCATGCTTTAAAACAGGCTGCTGACATGATTCTCTCCTGCTGCTGTTCGTTGCAATTTCCCGTTATCCACCGGACAATGGCGCCTCATTTTTTCAGGTAAGCATAGCAAACTATGACAGTCAGATTGATTCTCGCAAAGGGACGTGAAAAGTCCCTGCTCCGTCGCCATCCATGGGTCTTTTCAGGGGCCGTTGCACGTCTGGAAGGTAAAGCGCAACTGGGTGAAACCATTGACGTGTGTGACAGCAACGGTAAATGGCTGGCGCGTGCCGCTTATTCACCCGAGTCGCAGATCCGCGCCCGCGTCTGGAGCTGGCAGGCCGATGAATCCATCGATATCGCCTTCTTTGTCCGCCGTTTTGAACAGGCGCAGCAGTGGCGCAAATGGCTGGCGGCCCGCGATGGTCTGGATAGCTATCGCCTGATCGCCGGTGAATCAGATGGTTTACCGGGCGTTACCATTGATCGCTTTGGCAACTTTTTAGTACTTCAGCTGCTTTCAGCAGGCGCGGAATATCAGCGCGCGGCGATCATCACTGCCCTGCAACAGTGCTTCCCTGGCTGTGCCATCTATGACCGCTCTGACGTCGCTGTTCGTAAGAAAGAGGGCCTGGAACTGACGCAGGGCACCGTCACCGGTGAACTTCCCCCGCCTCTGCTGCCGATTACCGAGCATGGCATGAAGCTGCTGGTTGATATTCAGGGCGGTCATAAAACCGGCTATTACCTTGATCAGCGTGACAGCCGTCTTGCCACGCGTCGTTACGCGCAGGATGCCCGCGTGCTTAACTGCTTCTCTTATACTGGCGGCTTCGCGGTTTCTGCATTGATGGGCGGCTGTAAAGAAGTGATCAGCGTGGATACCTCACAGGAAGCGCTGGACGTTGCCCGTCAGAACGTTGAACTGAATGAGCTGGATCTTTCCCGCGCGCACTTTGAACGTGATGATGTATTCAAATTGCTGCGCCGTTATCGTGACAGCGGGGAAAAATTTGATCTGATCATCATGGATCCGCCAAAGTTTGTCGAAAACAAAAGCCAGTTAATGGGTGCCTGCCGCGGCTATAAAGATATTAATATGCTCGCCATTCAGCTACTTAACCCAGACGGCGTGCTGCTGACGTTCTCCTGTTCCGGTCTGATGGCCACCGATCTGTTCCAGAAGATCATTGCCGATGCCGCACTGGATGCTGGTCGCGAAGTGCAGTTTATTGAGCAGTTCCGGCAGGCAGCGGATCATCCGGTCATCGCCAGCTATCCGGAAGGTCTCTATCTGAAAGGTTTCGCCTGCCGCGTGATGTGACTTGAAAAATCAGCTCCTGCCCCCATATTGGAAAGAGAGCTTTTTTTCGGAGGTCACTATGATTGCCAGTAAATTTGGTATTGGTCAGCAGGTTCGTCATCGTCTGTCCGGCGTACTGGGCGTTATCGTCGATGTCGATCCTGAATACTCGTTAGATGCACCTAAAATTGAAGATGTTGGCGCGGAAGAGAAAATGCGCACCGCACCCTGGTATCATGTGGTGATGGAAGATGAGGAAGGCGATCAGGTTCATACCTATGTTGCCGAAATTCAGCTGTCCGGTGAAACCAGCATTGAGCATCCTGAGCAGCCATCAATGGATGAGCTGGCGGCGTCAGTACGTCAGCAATTACAGGCACCTCATCTGCGGCATTAATCTGTGGCGGCACGCTCTGCCGCCACGCTAATTTTTTAACGCGTTATCCCCAGACGCGGAATTTCAATCTTCGGGCAGCGATCCATAATCACCGTCATACCCGCATCCTGTGCCAGTACCGCCGCCTGCTCATTAATCACACCCAGCTGCAGCCATAATGTTTTTGCACCTGCAGCAATGGCTTCCTGCGCTACGCCCCATGCGGCTTCTGAATTGCGGAAGACATCTACCATATCAATCTCGCCCGGTACATCCGCCAGGCTGCCATAAGCCTGCTGCCCCAGCAGGGTTTTACCGGCCAGTTTCGGGCTGACCGGGATCACGTCATAGCCCTGATCGAGCAGATATTTCATCACACCATAACTGGGACGGTCGGGACGATCGCTTGCCCCTACTAAGGCGATACGTTGGGTACGCGTCAGCACATCGCGAATTGTCTGGTCGTTCATCTTTATCTCCTTTCAGGTCAGTGTTGAGTGTAGTTTGACGCATGCTTTAACAGTTAAGTCCCTGACGAAATTAATTGAACCTGCGCACGAATAAATATGTTCAAATGTAAATTAGCTGCCATAATGTAAGAATTTGCTACACGCCATCCTTTGCGTCACCACTTACCGGAGTTGAAATGAAGCTGTCGCTGGCCTTAACGGGGTTACTTACACTCCTTGTTTCGGCGTCCTGTTCTGCCATCACATTAAAGCTCGATCCCCAAATCGATATGCTGGTGCTGGATGGCCGAAAAATTTCAGGCTCGTTCCTCAAAGGAGCAGACAGCTTAGAGCTGGATAGCGGTCAGCATCAGTTTCTGTTTCGGGTAGAGCAGCAGCGTGAAGGGCAGAAAGAGAGTGTGATCGCTTATCAGTCTGCACCGATGATCGTTACCTTTACTGCCGTGGCCAAAACCATCACTATCCGGTTGCCGGCGCTGGAGACAAAACGTGAGCGTTATCATTTTGACCGCAGTCTGAATTTTCAGTTGGTGGATGAGAAAGGCAATGAGATAACCAGCGTGCGTGACCACCTGCCAGCAACCGCGACAGCTGATATGGAAAAAGCGATGCTGAATTACAATCGCACCCATCAGATTGCCTCTGTACCCCGGTTTGCAAATTCCGCTTCTGCTACGCCCTCTTCTTCCCGCCTCACCGCCGATCTGGACTGGACAACGCAGGCCGAACTGCCCTCGCTGCATCGCTGGTTTCACCGCTTCGACGAAGCCACGCGTCAGCAATTACTGACCCTGGTCAAAATGTTACGTACGAGTTGATAGCGTTGAAGGGCCAGAGGTACACTCGTGCTCTCTCTTCTTGCGCATGAGCCTTATCAGGACGCCTTTATGGAACAGACTTTTCGTACCCTTGGCACCACAAAACATATCGCGCTGGTCGCCCATGACCACTGTAAAGCCGCTCTGCTTGAATGGATTAAACAAAACCAGCCCGCACTTGAACCACACATCCTCTATGCGACCGGCACCACCGGAAACCTGATCAATCGTAATACCGGTCTGAATGTGACAGCTATGCTGAGCGGCCCCATGGGCGGCGATCAGCAGGTAGGTGCGCTGATCTCGGAAGGTAAAATTGATGCGCTGATTTTTTTCTGGGATCCACTCAACGCCGTGCCGCACGATCCGGATGTAAAAGCCCTGCTGCGTCTGGCGACCGTCTGGAATATCCCGGTCGCCACGAACCGCTCCACAGCGGATTTTATTATTCAGTCGCCACTGTTTGCCCAAAACGTTGAGATTATGATTCCTGACTATCAGCGCTATCTGGCCGATCGTCTGAAATAACTCAGGCTTTACGCAGCACAGGAACGCCCAGTTCGCGGAAGTGATCAACAAACGGTGACGGCGCGGCCTTATCAAACATCAGAAAAACCTGCTGGCGCGCTCGCGTCAGCGCCACATAGGCCAGACGGCGCTCTTCGGCATCCGGAAACGCTTCGGGCTGCGGTAACAGGCCCTGTTCGATAATCGACTCACGTACTTCCGCCGGGAAACCCTCTTTGCCCTGCTGCAATCCCAGCAAAATAACGTAATCCGCCTGCTGACCTTTGCTGGCATGGATTGTCATAAATTCCAGATTAAGTTTCGGCCAGCGGGTTCTGGCTTTATCGAGCAGTTCCGGTCGCAGATAGTGATAGCGCGCCAGTAGCAGAATCCGCTCTTCAGGCTTCGCATAACCGCTGAGTTTGTTCAGCAGGGCTTCCAGCTGATCCTCCGCCAGCAGCGAAATCGACTTTTTATTGCCTTTGGTGACGCTGTTCAGCGGTTTTGCCAGCTGCTGCGGATTCTGCTGGATAAACCGGTTCGCAATGTCACCGATGCGATCATTAAAGCGGTAGGTAGTGTCCAGCACGCACCGATCGCCCTCACCGAAGTAGTGATGAAATGCGGTGGTCAGCGTCATCTCTGCGCCGCTGAAGCGGTAGATAGCCTGCCAGTCATCGCCGACAGCAAACAGCGCGGTGCGCTTATTCTGCTGGCGTAGTGCGCTGAGCAATGCGGCACGCTGAGGCGAGATATCCTGGAATTCATCCACCAGAATGTGTTTCCACGGACTGATAAAGCGTCCTTTTTCCAGAATGGCAATCGCCTGGTGAATGAGTCCCGAGAAATCGACCGCGCCCTCTTCTTTCAGCGCGCTTTTCCACGCTTTCAGCAGGGGTGCCATCAGTTTGATGCGTTTACTGAAGCGATCCCGAATCTCTTCCGGCACGTCGGCGATCATCGCTGCCTGCGCACCGCCATGCATGCGCATCAGACCGAGCCAGCGCTCCAGACGTGACGCCAGCCGGTTTGCCAGCCTCTCGTCCTCCCAGAATGGCCCTTCCGGTAACTCCCACGCCAGTTCGTCACGGAGCCACTGACGCCAGCCGTTTGCCATCGCCTTTTTCTCGTGGCACTGCTGCCGCCACTCCCTGAGTAGCAGCGTGCGACGTGCATCCGCATCGCTCTCCAGCTTGCTGATAACCGGCTGCTTATTGCTCCCTTCACGAATAATATGCAGAGCCAGAGAATGGAAAGTCTTTGCCTGGATGTCACCCGCAGAGAGCCGGGACTGAATACGTGCGTTCATCTCTTCAGCAGCCTGGCGGCCAAATGCCAGCAACAGAATTTGATCGGCGCTGGCCAGTCTGCGCTCCATTAACCAGCCTGCACGGGCCACCAGCACCGAGGTTTTACCGCTGCCCGCACCAGCCAGTACCAGCAGAGAATCCTCGCCATTAACCACCGCCTCACACTGCGATTGATTGAGTGGCGTGCTCTCGACGCTGGCAAAGAACGACTGATAGCGGGTCAGCATAGCGTCAGTCCAGTCACGGTTTCGCTGCCGCAGAGCCAACTCACCCTGATCCAGCCAGTGCTGGCAAAATGCCAGGCTATCACGGCAGTCAGGAAAATCGTTTAAGCGGGTGAGCGGCATCGGTAACGCGTCGAACTGTTTGAGAATTTTTATCTTCAGCGCCTGCAGCTCGTGGCGATTCAGCCAGCGATCCTGCGCGCCAAACGTCCCGATTTCGTCGCGCAGTGACTGGAGTACCTCGCGGCACACCGTGCTCATCTCCAGACTCCAGTTCTGCCAGGCCTGCATCAGATAGTGGTGAAAGCGCTGCGTCTCCTGCCATTCCGTTCCGTGCAGCCGGACCACTTTTTCATCGTCCAGCAAAAATTCCAGCTCGCCCCATACCAGCCCACGCTTGCAGGCGATATTAAGTAACTGGTTAAAGGGGATCAGATACTCATGCTTATCGCCACTGACTTCGACACCCGCTGCCAGCAGACGAACACGGTTATAAGGATGCTGAGCAAGCCGTTTGCCCATTGAAGTTGCTTTCAGTTCCACGCCGACACCAACGTCAGATAAGAGGATTAGGGGGAGTTTACCTGTCAGACCCTTGGCGCTCCAGCCTTAAAACAGGCTAAACTTGGCGTCACATCTTGCGGAATGCAAAAGGAAAAGAAGATCATGCGCACCGTTTTAAATATTCTGAATTTTGTTCTGGGCGGCTTTTTCACCACCCTGAGCTGGCTGTTTGCCACATTGATCAGCGTCGTGCTGGTTTTTACCCTGCCGCTGACCCGCTCCTGCTGGGAAATCACTAAACTCTCGCTGCTGCCGTTTGGCAACGAGGCGGTGCATGTCGATGTGCTGCGTCCTGAAAGTAAGAGTCATATTCTGAATACCGGCGGCACCTTTCTGAACATCTTCTGGCTGATTTTCTTCGGCTGGTGGCTCTGCCTTTCGCATATTTCCGTGGGCATTGTGCAGTGCATCAGCATCATCGGTATTCCGACAGGGATTGCAAACTTTAAGATCGCCGCTATTGCGCTCTGGCCGGTTGGACGCCGGGTGGTGTCAGTAGAAGAGGCGCGTGCTGCGCGCGACGCCAATGCCCGCCGCTATTAATATGATGTCTGATGCAGTGCCTGGCTGGCGAAAATATCTGTTTAACAGTACGTGGCGCTATCTGCTGCGGATCCTGTTTGCCCTGAGTGGCTGCGCTGCCATCCCCTGGTGGCTGCATCAGATTGAGTGGACGATTCCTCTGACGCTGGGGGTGGTCGCGGCTGCGCTGGCCGATCTTGATGATCGTCTGGCCGGACGTCTGAAGAATCTGCTGATTACCCTGCTCTGCTTCTGCATCGCCTCGGTTTCCGTAGAACTGCTGTTTCCCTGGCCGTTCGCCTTTATGGTCGGGCTGGCGATTTCGACCTGGGGCTTTATTCTGCTGGGTGCTCTGGGGCAGCGCTACGCCACTATCGCTTTTGGTGCGCTGCTGATTGCGGTCTATACCATGCTCGGCATCGGGCTGTTCAGCCAGTGGTACATGCAGCCAATGCTGCTGCTGGTCGGCGCTCTCTGGTATAACCTTCTGACCCTGCTGGGTCATCTGATGTTCCCGGTCCGACCGGTACAGGAACAGCTGGCGGGAAGCTTTTCACAACTGGCCCGCTACCTTGATGCAAAGGCGAATCTGTTCGATCCTGATGCGGGCGAGCAGGATGATGCTGCGTTTATTGATGCGGCAATGGTCAACAGCCAGTTAGTGGCGCAGCTCAATCTGACCAAAACCACGCTGCAGAGCCGTCTGCGCGGCGATCGCGGATCGCGCGGCACCCGTCGCAGTCTGCACTACTACTTTGTGGCGCAGGATATTCATGAACGCGCCAGCTCCTCTCATCTGCAATATCACCTGCTGCGCGGCGACTGGCGCTATAATGAAATTCTGTTTCGCTTTCAGCGTCTGCTGAATATGCAGGCGCAAGCCTGTCGCCAGCTGGCACACTGCATCCTGATGCGTGAAAGATGGGTGCATGACAGCCGCTTTGAACGTGCGTTTGAACGATTGCAGAAAGCGATTGAACGACTTGAGCAACATGAGCCTGAGGCGCCACATACCCGCGCGCTGTTCTGGCTGCTACGTAACCTGCGTGCCATTGACGCACAGCTCGCATCCATTGAGTCAGAGCAGACGCTGGCCGGTGAGGATCCGCAGCACAGTGACAATCTGCTGTCACGTGAAGGGTTGAGTGGCTGGAGTGATATCCGGCTGCGCTTCAGCCGCCATCTCTCTCCCGCGTCGGCACTATTCAGGCATGCGGTTCGCATGTCAGTGGTGCTCTGTATTGGATACGGCTTCATTCAGATAACCGGACTGGAGCGGGGATACTGGATTTTGCTGACCAGCCTGTTTGTGTGCCAGCCCAACTATAACGCCACGCAGCGACGCCTTGCCTTGCGCATCGGCGGAACGCTGGCGGGGATTGCGATTGGTTTACCCGTTTTATGGCTGGTACCCTCCATTGAAGGGCAGTTAATCCTGATAGTGATTACCGGCGTGCTGTTCTTCGCTTTCAGGCAGGTGCAGTATGCGCAGGCTACGCTGTTTATCACTCTGCTGGTGCTGCTTTGCTTTAACCTGTTAGGTGAAGGGTTTGAAGTCGCGCTGCCCCGTGTCGTGGATACCTTACTCGGTTGTGGTCTGGCCTGGCTGGCTGTCGCCTTTATCTGGCCTGACTGGCGCTTTCGTCAGCTGCCAGCTGTGGCAGAGCGAACGCTGAAAGCGAACTGTCGTTATCTGGATGCCATCATGGAGCAATATCACCAGGGTAAAGATAACCGGCTTGCCTATCGTATTGCCCGCCGTGATGCGCATAATGCGGATGCTGAACTGGCGTCTGTCGTCTCAAACATGAGCAGTGAAAGTCGTACCAGCCAGAAACTGCGTGATTCAGCTTTTCAATTGCTCTGCTCCAATCACTCATTTCTGAGCTACATTTCCGCGCTGGGCGCTCACCGCGATAAAATTACAGCGCCGGACCTGCTCGCCTTACTGGATGATACGGTTTGCTATGTCGAGGATGTGCTTCAGACGGACGTGGTCAGCGATAAACATGTTGAACTGATGCGCCAGCAACTGGCTCAGCGAATCAGCCAGCTGGCTGCAGATGCAGATACGCGTGCGCCGCTGGTGCTCCAGCAACTCGGTCTGTTGGTGGCATTAATGCCGGATGTGGCTCGCCTGCGCCGCACGCTCATTACTGACTAGCTTTCACTACTTCTGAAGTCCGGGTGTGATAAAAGCGTGCGCTGGAACCATGCATTCAACTCCGCCCGGGTTGCCTGCGGCAGCGCAGCCGCATGGCGGCCCGTAATAGCCCCTTGCAGCGCCAGTAATGTCTGAAATCCCACGTGCTGGTTGATCGCTTTCAGCTTCAGCCAGCACTGCTTGGCCCCTATCTGGTAGAGATGATTGACGCTCATTACGCCCGCCTCAAAGAGCATCATCTCCATGCGTACACTGAGATTAGGCAAATCTTTCAGCCGCGGAGACGCTTGCCTGTCCTGCAACTCCAGCTGCGCCGTCTCTAATGAGGCAGCAGAGAGCGCCAGCAGATGGTCAGAATCGCGCCATAAGGCCTCATCAACCCGAAAGTAATTGAGGCTGACCAGTTTTCCCCGCTTGCGAAAAATCAACGGTTGCAGCGGGCGATCGGTAATGTATTCGCGCAGCGGTTCACTGGCCCGCAGATAGAGTTCGTCTTGATTAATTAAGGCAAAAACCACACTTTCGACAGCCAGAGCATACCCCCCAAACTGGGTGCGGGACTCTATTGGTCCCAATGGGGCCAGGCGCGCTCTGGAGCGCTCTACGACCGGATTCACCTTTTTCATTGCACCACCTCCATGTCAGAAATACTTCTTAAATTGCCTTGGGTATCAGGCAATTAGAAGATAGAAAAAAGTGTCAGCCGGTTCAATGAATAAATAACGCTTCAACTAATCTTGTCGCGTTTTTGCGAGGCGTTTTCAGAAATTTGGGTTGATCTTTATCCAGGATGACAGTACTGTATATTCATACAGTCAACTGCTGGTGATTAACTTATGCGAACACAACATCCTGATAATGCACGCTATGCTCATCATTACGCGTCCTCTTCCGTTCCGGCCTCTCAGGGCGGTGGAATTACTGAGTTACGCTGCAGCGAGCAGCCCGGTATGATGCAGATGCTGCTGTTGCCATTATTACAGCAGCTGAGTCAGCAATCACGCTGGCAGTTGTGGTTAACACCGGCACATAAACTGAATCGCACCTGGATGCAGGAGTCGGGATTACCGCTGGATAAAAGTATGCATATCGCCGATTCTGAACGTCTGAATGCGGTGGAAGCGATGGTCAAGGCATTACGTACAGGAAATTACAGTGTCGTTCTGGCATGGATTCCTTATGACCTTGGCGAAGATGAGCGCCGTCAACTTGAAAATGCGGCGGCAGAGGGTGACGCGCTGGGTTTGATTTTGCGGGCAAGCGGGACATCGGAAGCGCCTCTCAGACCGCAAAGTGCGATAAAAATTCAGTCGGATTTGTTTCATTAAGTAAAAATCAGAAGTTTCCCAAGCTATTTTTCTTATCTGTCGTCGCTAAACCACTGATTCTGTTAGTTCGAGCTGTGACAATGGTTTAGCAGGTTTTTAAGGCTTTTTGCCGCGACAATACTACCAGGCTAATTGTTAGAAATTGTGTATAAATCGCTGTTTTTTTACAGAAGCGCCTCACATCATACTTGTAAGTTTCCAATCTCGTTGTAGACTTTATCTCGCCAGGGTGCTCAATAACCTCCGTTTTTTGCGGTAGAGTCATAAGCGAGCGTTTTGACCCGGCGAAGGATTTAAACCAAGAGCAACCTTTTTGCTCATTGCCTATTTGGATGATAACGAGGCGCAAAATGAAAAAGACAGCTATCGCAATTGCAGTGGCACTGGCTGGCTTCGCTACCGTAGCGCAGGCCGCTCCGAAAGATGACACCTGGTACACCGGTGCTAAACTGGGCTGGTCTCAGTATCACGACACTGGTTACTACGGTAACGGTTACGAAAACAATGACGGTCCAACTCATGAAAGCCAGCTGGGTGCAGGTGCATTCGTTGGTTACCAGGCAAATCCATACCTGGGCTTCGAGCTGGGCTATGACTGGCTGGGTCGCATGCCTAACAAAGGCAACGTGACTAACGGCGCATTCAAAGCACAGGGCGTTCAGCTGGCTGCTAAACTGAGCTACCCAATCTATGACGATCTGGACGTGTATACTCGTCTGGGCGGCATGGTATGGCGTGCAGATTCAACGCAGACTAACCCAACTACTGGCCGCATCAGCGACCACGACACCGGCGTATCTCCGCTGGCTGCTGTTGGTGTTGAATATGCGCTGACCAAAAACTGGGCTACCCGTCTGGACTACCAGTGGGTTAACAACATCGGTGATGCACAGACCGTTGGTACGCGTCCAGACAACGGCATGCTGAGCGTAGGCGTTTCATACCGCTTCGGTCAGGATGACGTCGCTGCTCCGGCGCCAGCTCCGGCTCCAGCACCAGCTCCAGTTGTTGAAACCAAGCGTTTCACTCTGAAGTCTGACGTTCTGTTCACCTTCAACAAATCTACCCTGAAGCCAGAAGGCCAGCAGGCTCTGGATCAGCTGTACAGCCAGCTGAGCTCAATGGATCCTAAAGATGGTTCCGTTGTCGTACTGGGCTTCACCGATCGCATCGGTTCAGAGCAGTACAACCAGAAACTGTCTGAGAAACGTGCTCAGTCAGTCGTAGATTACCTGGTATCTAAAGGTATTCCTTCTAACAAGATCTCTGCACGTGGCATGGGTGAATCTAACCCAGTTACCGGCAACACCTGTGACAGCGTGAAAGGCCGTAATGCCCTGATCGACTGCCTGGCGCCGGACCGTCGTGTAGAAATCGACGTTAAAGGTATCAAAGACGTTGTAACTCAGCCACAGGCTTAAGTTTACACGTCATAAAAAACCCCGCCTTAGCGGGGTTTTTTTGTGCCGGTAATCAATCGGTCTTTAGCGCCTATACTCTGAATTCCCTGCCCGCTTACTCGCTCTCTGAACCCGATTTACCCAGAATCGCCTGCAAATCCTGCTTCAGACTCGACATCTGAGTGGCATATTTCTCTTTGCGTTCCGCATCTTCTATCAGCTGAACAATCGTTTCAGAAAGCGTGCAGCCACGCCGCTGAGCGAGGCCTGCCAGCCGCTGCCAGACCAGATACTCCAGGTCTATCGATTTTTTTCGGGTATGCTGATGTTCAGCGTTGAAATGGCGTTTGCGCCTGGCACGGATGGTCTGCTTCAGCCGGTTATCAAGATCAGAATGAATATGTTCTGCAATCCACTCGTTCACCGTCACCGGATTATTTTCCATCGCCAGCAGTTTATCCACTGCCGCCTGTGCCGCGCTTAACTCAAGGTGACGCGTGATCAGTTCACCTTCCCGATGTTTTTTCACCAGGTATTTCCACTTCCATCCACATTCAAGATTTTCGAGTTGCTGGTATTTCATCGGAATCTCATCGTGATCACGTAACGGGCTAAGAATAACAGCTTTTTTCCCGGATGCAGCAACGAAAAACATGCTGCCATCATCACATCTTCAACAGGAAGTCTGCAGTGCTTAACAAGGGTGAATCCTGTATAATCTCGCTTTTCTTAAAACAGATAAATGCGATTATTTTGACCAGCACTCAACTTACGTGGCAGACCTTACAGCCGGATAGCGCGCAATACCAATCCGTTTTCTCCCGAATTGCTGATGAAGAAACTGATGCTCTGGCAACGGTACAGCCCCGGTTGCTGAATGCGCTGGCGCATTTACATCACCAGTCGCAGGGATTCCCGTTACTGCTGGTTAGAAGCCAGGAGAATCGCGATTATCTGACATTCATCGTTCAGGCCGCGCAGCGGGTCATGGCTGACAGTACCACTCTGTCCGGCGGTGATTACCATATCATGGCTGACAACGTCACGCTTCAGCCCCCATCCGATCCGCAACGCCCATTCACCAGTCAGGGTGGTATTCACTTTGCTGAGTGGATTGAGATGGAGCAGTTGTTTGGCTGCGTGCGGCAGTATAAAGATCGCATCCAGCTTGAGCCAGGGCTGATCCATCGCGCCAATGGCGGCACGCTGGTACTGTCACTGCGTAGCCTGCTGACGCAGCCAATTCTATGGCTGCGCCTGAAAAAGTGTATTGAGCAAGGCTATGTTGAGTGGACCTCTCAGGATGAACGCCGCCCGCTACCTGTCTCGATTCCTTCATTACCGCTCAGTCTTAACCTGGTCCTGTGCGGCGACCGCGAAGCGCTTGCGGATTTTCAGGAGCTCGACCCTGAAGCGCATGAAATGGCCATCTATACTGAATTTGAAGAGAACATTCAGGTTCTTGATGAAGATGACATGCTGGCCTGGTGTCGCTGGAGTACTGAACTGGCGCAACAGGCGGGCCTGCCCGTGCCGGAAGCGGACTTCTGGCCAGAGCTGATCAAAGAAGGTGTCCGTTACAGCGGCGATCAGGATACGCTACCCCTCTGCCCGCGCTGGCTGCAGCGTCAGATGCGCGAGTCGGCTCTGATGGGCGACGTACTCAATGCTGAAGCATTGCGTGATGCGCTTGAAGCGCGCTTGTGGCGCGAGAATTATCTCAATGAACGGATGCGTGATGAGATCCTGCTGCGACAGATTCTGATTGAAACCGAAGGCGAAGTAGTCGGTCAGATTAACGGCCTGTCGGTGGTGGAATATCCTGGTCATCCCCGTGCCTGGGGCGACCCCTCTCGTATTACCTGCGTGGTTCATCCCGGCGATGGCGAGTTCATGGATATTGAGCGTAAGGCGGAGCTGGGCGGTAACATTCATGCTAAAGGCATGATGATCATGCAGGCATTTTTGATTGCCGAGCTGGAGCTCGATCAGCAACTGCCCTTCTCAGCCTCAATGGTCTTTGAGCAATCCTATTCCGAGGTGGACGGTGACAGCGCTTCGCTGGCTGAACTCTGTGCCTTAATCAGCGCATTGGCGAATCAGCCGATCAATCAGCAAATCGCCGTGACTGGTTCAGTCGATCAGTTTGGCAACGTACAACCGGTAGGCGGACTGAATGAGAAGATCGAAGGCTTCTTTGATATCTGTCATCAGCGTGAACTAACGGGTCAGCAGGGTGTGATTATTCCTGCCTGCAACGTTCGTCATCTCAGTCTTAACCAGGCCGTTGTGACAGCGGTTGAACAGGGTCGCTTCCACATCTGGGCGATCGACCGTGCTGATGAAGCGCTGCCGCTCCTGACCGGTAAAATCTGGAGTACTGAAGATGGTCAGGGTGACTGCCTGCTGAACACCATCCAGGAACGCATTAGCCTGTTTAACCAGCCGGACGTGCCGCAACGTCCCTGGGCGCTCCGCTGGCTTAACTGGTTCAACCACCGTTAATCCGATTTGCTCAGCGTACAACTGTTCGCTAATATTCGTGATTCACTAAAACAAGGCTTATTGAAAACATGGTAGATAAACGCGAATCCTATACCAAAGAAGATCTGATTCTGTCAGGTCGTGGTGAACTGTTTGGCGAAAATGGTCCGCCGCTTCCATCTGGCAACATGCTGATGATGGACCGCGTGGTCAAAATGACCGAAGACGGCGGCAAATATGACAAAGGCTTTGTTGAAGCGGAGCTGGATATCAATCCTGATCTCTGGTTCTTCGGCTGTCACTTTATTGGCGATCCGGTGATGCCGGGCTGTCTGGGCCTGGATGCCATGTGGCAGCTGGTCGGTTTCTATCTGGGCTGGCTGGGCGGCGAAGGTAAAGGTCGTGCGCTGGGCGTGGGTGAAGTGAAATTCACCGGACAGGTCCTGCCTGAAGCGAAGAAAGTCACCTACCGCATTCACTTCAAACGTGTGATTAACCGTAAACTGGTGATGGGCGTGGCAGATGGTGAAGTGCTGGTTGACGGCAACCTTATTTATACCGCCAGCGATCTGAAAGTCGGCCTGTTTAAAGATACTGCCGCTTTTTAAGCGTTTCCCCTGGAAACAAAAACCTCCGCGCATGGCGGAGGTTATATTCCCTTTTCAGTGACATCCGGTTATGCAGCTACCGACCTGTCCTCCATGGCTTGTCGCCAACCTCCCAACCAGTGAGACTTAGCGTCAATCAACTGATACGGACACATCTCTTTTGAGCGTCCAGTAATGCCTGCCTGATAACCACGTGAATGGGCGCGTTCGAGGCGGTCTCGTTTCTGTCTCTTCATACTCCGTGTCCCTCATGTAAGGTCTGTGGAATCTGGTGGAAAGAAAAAGTGGTGAATTAATGTTCAACCACCCTAATGTTCTACCTCCTGCGCACCCAAAGATCAATGCCCAATCTTCATGCCAGTGTCATAAATGTGACCTTAATCGGTAAAATTAAGGACGTTTTGTGATGCATACGCCAACACTATCTTTCTGAATAAGCTAATAAAAAAGCCCCTGAATGACGCCGATAAAACACGACAATCGTTCAGGGGCTTAGCTTATTTATTCACATTAATCTTAATTTAACGCAACCACATTATTAGCAATCGTCTGTGCGGTCTGCTGCCAACCCGCCGCCAGCGTTCTGACCATCGCATCGTAGCCATCTTCAGTCTGCGGCAGCACGAGGTTAAATGCCTGTTTGGTCACACGGCCCTGATGTTCCAGCGTCCATTCTCCACTGACAATCGCTTTGCCATCGTAGCGTCCCTGGAAGCCTGTAATGGTTACATTCAGCGTGTCGTGCTGGGCGCCTAACGGTGACCCGGCTACCAGCCGGCCTGGCAGCGCCTTGCTCAGGTTAGTGATCAATGTCTGCTGCAACTGCTGATCAAGCGGGCTGGCCCAGAGATTATTCGCGGCGATAACATATTTGACATCGCTGGTCTGATAAACCAGTCCGTTGCCTGCCAGATAATCCGGCACCGTCACCTGCTGCACCCATAACATCGGTTGCGCTTCATTCAGCTGGCTGCTGCTGACCTTCATGGAAGCAGCCCCGGATGGCAGCTGATACCAGGTATTGTCAACGCTGCTGCTGCACGCACTCAACACCAGCGCGGCACAAAGTATCAATCCTTTTTTCACTGTTTCGCCCTCTTCGGCTGGGGATCCTGTCCCGGTTTCGCCTCAAATACCAGCGCATTGCTCTTGGTGTTAAGCGTTCTTAACACCGGCTGGAGTTCACGCAGAACCTGATCCAGCCGCTGCATATCGCCGACCAGCTTGCTGTAGGCAGGCGAACCTGGCTGCAGGCCTTTCATGCTGCGGTTAAGCTCGCGTAACGTCTGCTGCAAATCTTCTGGCAGCGTTTTCATGGCCGGACTGCCGGTGACTTTATTGATGTTGTCGATGGTGCGCTGCAGATCACGCATCGTTTTCTGGCTCTCTTTGAGCGTACCTGTCGCTTCATTGACCATACCGTTCAGTGGCAGACTATTGATCTTATCCAGCGCCGCCATCAGCTTCTGCTGAATCTGGCTCAGGCCGCCGCTGACCGTTGGGATGACTTCATAACCAGAAACTTTCTGCGGGCCTTTATAAGGCGGTGCATTGTCATAGAAGTCGAGATCGACATAGAGCGCACCCGACAGCAGGCTACCGGTTTTCAGCGTCGCACGCAGGCCACGTTTTTTACCATCCTGCAGATGCTGCTCCAGATCGAAGTTCTCACCCAATCGGCTGACAAAACGATCCGGCTCAATGCGGATCAGCACCGGCACCCGGTAATCGTTATTCAGTGCCTGGACCAGGCCCGCTTTCATCAGTGGCGCTTCGGAGACAGTACCCAGACGAATGCCACGGAACTCAACCGGCGCGCCCGCCTGCAGCCCACGAATCGAGTCAGAGAAGAACATCACGTAGTCGATATGATTGGTGTAGAGCGAGTCCTGAATACTGCGCTGATCGTCAAACAGATGGTAGTCAGACTTGTTCTGCGCGGGCTCGCCCAGCGCCCAGCCATCCGGCACGTCAAAACTGACACCGCCGCTGAAGAGCGTGGTGAGCGATCCCATTTCCACCCGCATTCCTGAGGCGGACATATCCACGGCAATACCGCTGTCCTTCCAGAAGCGGACATTGGTGGTAATCAGGCGATCGTAGGGTGCAGCGACAAACAGCTGATAGGTCATCATACGTTTGTCAGTATCAAAAACGCTGGTCTCAACCGTACCGACACGGTAGCCACGGAACAGCACCGGATCACCCGGATTAAGCTGGCCTGCCTTTTTGCTGTCCAGCACGATACGAATACCTTTGGCATCCGGTGGCGCTAACGGCGGCGCATCCAGCAGCTTAAATTGCTCGGGTGGCTG
Source organism: Pantoea sp. B550 (assembly GCF_024158165.1). Classification (NCBI taxonomy): domain Bacteria; kingdom Pseudomonadati; phylum Pseudomonadota; class Gammaproteobacteria; order Enterobacterales; family Erwiniaceae; genus Pantoea; species Pantoea sp. B550. The sequence goes on along the minus strand of NZ_JAMYXI010000003.1, from coordinate 3,346,048 downwards.
TTTTTTGGTGCCGGGCTGCAGTTCGATATAAGCACCTGACAGCAGCGTGCCAAGCCCGCTGATCCCTTCACGCCCCACCTGCGGTTTCACTACCCAGAAAACACTGTCGCTGTGGAGCAGCTTTTCCATGCCCGCATTCAGACGCGCTTTGATTTCCACATGGTGAAGATCGTCGCTTAATACCGCGCTCTCCACCACGCCGACATCGACGCTGCGACTTTTAATCGTGGTTTTACCGGCAACAATGCCTTCGGCATTTTCGGTGATTAAGGTGACTTCCGGCCCCTGATGGCTGAAGTGATAAAAGAGGATCCAGCCACCGATTAACAGCGTAACGATGGGGACAATCCAGACCGGCGACCAGCGCTTAATCTGTTCCACCTTTGCATGGCCGTGGTTAGTTTCCGTCAAGGCGCGACTCCTTCATATTGTTTTCGCGTACACGATCCCAGGTTAATCGCGGGTCAAAGGTCATGGCAGCGATCATGGTAATAATCACCACCATCGCAAACAATACTGCCCCCCACGCGGGATAAACATTCATTAATTGCCCCATACGCACCAGCGCAGAGAGCACGGCAATCACAAACACGTCGATCATTGACCAGCGGCCAACAAACTCGACCACTTCATAAATTTTATGCATCTTATGACTGTCACGCCGCCCGCGTCCGCTGGCATCCCAGCAGAGCCAGCCGATGGCCAGCATCTTCAGCGTCGGCACCATGATACTGGCGATAAAGATTACCAGCGCCACCGGATAGGAACCATCGCCCCACAGCACAATGACCCCTGCCATGATATTGGAGGGATAAGCCGTACCGAGGGTTTCCGTCACCATGATCGGCAACAGATTGGCCGGGATGTAAATCAGTATTGAGGTGAACAGTAGCGCCAGCGTCCATTGCAGGCTGTGCTTACGCCGCGCCTGTGCGGTAACGCCACAGCGTGGACAGGTGTGCTCAGCTTCCGGCAGAATGGCGGTACAGCAGGGACAGGAGCGCAGGCCCTGCTCTAAACCACTGATGCCCACTTCGGGTGAATGAGGGATCGCAGGTCGCGGGGAAAGACTGTCCCACAAGCCCCGCCGGTCAACGCACTGAAAGGCCCGCAACTGTAACAGGCAGAACATCACCCACGGCCAGAAGCTGGTTTCCAGTCCGATATCCCCATAGGCCATCAATTTGACAAAGCTGACCAGTACACCCGCCATAAAGATTTCGGCCATGCCCCAGTTACGCAGCTGAAACAGAATACGCGCCAGACCAGTTTTGAGACGGACGGGCAGAGGGACCGGATTGACCAGCAGAATAATGGTGATCATGCAAAAGGCCGGAACCGCCTGCACAAACAGCAGAAACAGTGTCGCCAGGCTGCTGTAATCTTCCGTCACCATCACTTGTGGGATCTGCGACAGCGTAATCTGGCTGGTCAGCCCCGCCACTTTCATGGAGACAAAAGGAAACAGATTCGCCAGCAGCAGCATAAAGAGTGCCGCCAGCGCATAGCCCGTTGGCCGTTTACGGGGTTCGTGCCAGTTGGCCGTCAGAGAGGTATCGCAGCGCGGGCATGACGCACGGCTGCCAACGGGAATGTCCGGCAGCTTAATCATTAAATCGCATTGTGGACAGAGCATCCACGCGTTACTTTTCACTGCTGAACACATCCGTTAGCCCTGCCCTACGCGCCGTTTTTCAGTGACTCTAGCTCTTCCCAGCGCGCAAAAGCGGTTTCCAGCTCCTGCTCAGCCTGAGCGAGATTATCCAGCACCGGTTGCGTCTGATCGTGTGCCTGACTGAAGAAGTCCGGGTGACTCATCTTCGCCTGCAGTTCACCGATGCGCGCTTCCAGCTGCTCTAGTTTTTGCGGCAGCTGTTCCAGCTCACGCGCCAGATTGTAGCTGAGCTTATTCACGCTACGCTTCGCTTCACTCTTTTCGGCGGCTGGCTTAGCGGTATTCGCTGTCGCTTTTGCCGGTGAAGCAGACCTGTGCTGCCGGTAAGCGGCACGCTGCTGCTGCGCATCGTGATAACCGCCCACAAAGGTACCGATTTCGCCGTTGCCTTCAAAAATCCAGCACTCGGTGACCGTATTGTCGACGAACTGACGATCGTGACTCACCAGTAAGACGGTGCCCTGATAACCATCAATCAGCTCTTCCAGCAGCTCCAGCGTTTCGACGTCAAGGTCGTTGGTCGGTTCATCCAGAATCATCAGGTTGCTGGGACGCAGGAACAGGCGCGCCAGCAGCAGACGGTTACGTTCACCCCCTGAGAGTGCACGCACCGGCGTCATGGCACGTTTTGGATGGAACAGGAAGTCCTGCAGATAGCCCAGCACGTGGCGCGGTTTGCCGTTAACCAGCACTTCCTGCTTGCCTTCGGCCAGGTTGTCCATCACGGTGCGATCCGGATCCAGTTCAGCGCGATGCTGGTCGAAGTAGGCCACTTCCAGTTTGGTGCCGGAATGGACGCGGCCATGATCGGCTTTCAGCTGCTGCAGCATCAGACGCAGTAAGGTCGTTTTACCGCAGCCGTTCGGCCCGATCAGCGCAATTTTATCGCCACGCTGAACCTGGGTAGAGAAATCCTTCACCAGCGTTTTGCCGCCCACTGCGTAGTCGACATTTTCCAGCTCAAATACAATCTTGCCGGAACGGGAGGCTTCACCGACCTGCATGTTGGCTTTGCCCATCACTTCGCGACGTTCTGAATGTTCGCGACGCAGCGCTTTCAGCGCACGTACACGGCCTTCGTTACGTGTACGACGGGCTTTGATGCCCTGACGGATCCACACCTCTTCCTGCGCCAGCTTGCGGTCAAATTCCGCGTTCTGCATCTCTTCAACGCGCAGCGCCTCCTCTTTGCCTTCCAGATAGAGATCGTAGTTGCCCGGCCAGGAGACCAGCTTGCCACGGTCAAGATCGACAATGCGCGTCGCCATGTTGCGGATAAACGAACGGTCATGCGAGATAAAGACGATGCTGCCGCTGAAGTTCTTCAGGAAGGTTTCCAGCCAGTCGATGGTTTCGATATCAAGGTGGTTGGTTGGCTCATCCAGCATCAGGACGCGCGGGTTACTCACCAGCGCACGACCCAGCGCGGCTTTACGCAGCCAGCCGCCAGAGAGCGACGACAACTCGGTATCGGGCTGCAGACCAATCTGTTCCAGTACGTCATGGATGCGGCTCTCCAGCTGCCACAAATTCTGATGGTCGAGAATGCTCTGCAGTCGCGCCATCTCATTGAGGTTTTTATCGCTGGGATCTTCCATCACCACATGGGAAATGGCGTGATAGGCTTTGAGATGCTCAGCCTGCTCCTCAACGCCCTCGGCCACGAAGTCGTAGACCGAACCGGTAATATTGCGCGGCGGATCCTGTTGCAGACGCGCCACCACCAGATCGGTTTCATAAATAATGCGGCCATCATCCAGTGGCTGTTCGCCATTGATGATTTTCATCAGCGTGGATTTACCCGCACCGTTACGGCCCACCAGACAGACGCGTTCGTTCTCTTCGATGTGCAGCTCGGTATTGTCTAACAGCGGCGCATCGCTGAAGGAGAGATAAGCGCCGTGGATACTGATTAATGACATGTAATCTTATTCCTTACCGGCATGAGTGATCAGCCAGCAGTTGTGAATCTGACGGTTACGCGCGAAGTCCTGCGACTGCGTTTTCTGGGTAATATCCTGCGCCTGCAGGCCCAGTGCTTTCAGACCATCCATGTCCATTTTGAAACCACGTTTGTTATTGGAGAACATGATGGTGCCACCGCGACGCAGCAGGCGTTTCAGGTTACGCATCAGCATCATATGATCGCGCTGAACGTCGAAGCTCTCTTCCATACGTTTTGAGTTAGAGAAGGTTGGCGGATCGATAAAGATCAGGTCAAAATTCTCGTCACTCTCATTCAGCCAGCTCAGGCAATCCGCCTGCATCAGGCGGTGCTGACGTCCGGTTAGTCCGTTAAGACGCAGGTTGCGCTCCGCCCACTCCAGATAGGTACGCGACATATCTACCGTGGTAGTTGAACGCGCCCCACCCAGGCCGGCATGCACACTGGCGGTGCCGGTGTAGGCAAACAGGTTCAGGAAATCTTTACCCTGACTCATCTGGCCGAGCATTTTACGGGCAATGCGGTGATCGAGGAACAGGCCGGTATCGAGATAGTCGGTCAGGTTCACCCAGAAACGCGCATTAAACTCTTTAACGTCGAAATAGTCGCCTTTCTCGCTGAGCTTCTGATACTGCGCTTTACCTTTCTGGCGCTCACGCGTTTTCATAATCAGACGGTCAGCAGGCAGCTGCAGTACGCTCAGTGTCGCGCTGATGACATCGAACAGGCGCTGACGCGCTTTATTCGGATCGATGGTTTTCGGTGGCGCGTATTCCTGAATAATGACCCAGTCGCCATAGCGATCGACAGCAACGTTGTAGTCTGGCAGATCGGCGTCATAAATGCGGTAGCATTCAATGCCTTCCTGACGCGCCCACTTCTCCAGCTTCTTCACATTTTTACGCAGACGGTTTGCGTAATCTTCCGCAATCTGCCCGGCGCTTTCATGGCTGTTAACCGCCAGCTGATAGTTTTTCTGCACGCAATCCAGCGGACCGTTCTTCGCTTTGAACTGGCGATCGGCTCGCAGTTGCAGGCAGCTCAGCAGTTCAGGCGAGGCGCTGAACAGCGACAGGTTCCAGCCGCCAAAATGCTGCTTCATCAGACGTCCGAGCTGGCTGTGCAGCGCAATCAGCGCCGGTTCGCTCTCCAGGCGTTCACCGTACGGCGGGTTACTCAGCACCGTACCGTGAACCGCCGGTTCGAGCGGATTGGTCAGTTGCAGCAGGTCCTGCTGCGCAAATGTAAAGAGTTCAAAGACGCCAGCACGACGGGCATTCGCCTGCGCCCACTCCAGCACCCGGCCATTGTTATCGTAGCCAAAGAAGCGCGCCTGAGTCGCGGCTGTGCCCGCGCGGGCACGGTTCTGCGCCTCGGTTTTCACGTCCTGCCACAGCGCAGCATCAAACTTGTTCCAGGCAGTGAAGCCCCAGTGCTTACGTAGCAGGCCCGGAGCCCGATCGCTGGCGATCAGCGCCGCTTCAATCAGCAGCGTACCCGAACCGCACATCGGATCGATCAGCGGCGTGGTCGGCTCCCAGCCTGAACGCAGCACGATAGCCGCCGCCAGCGTCTCTTTTAACGGTGCCTGACCGGTCTGCTGGCGATAACCGCGCTGATGCAGCGAGGTGCCGCTGAGATCCAGCGCAATGCTGGCGCGGTCGTCATTCAGCCAGACGTTGACACGAATATCCGCCTGCTCACGATCGACATCAGGCCGCTCGAGATTCTGACGGGTAAAGCTGTCTACGATGGCATCTTTAACTTTTAGCGCACCGAACTGGCTGTTACGAATCGCGTCGTTGGTGCCGCTGAAATGCACAACAAAGGTTTTGTCGCTGCCGAACATCGACGGCCAGTCCACGCTCTGTACACCCAGATAGAGATCGAGATCGCTGTAGACGCCGAACTCTCCCAGCGGCAACAGGATGCGTGATGCTAAACGACTCCACATCAGGCTTTGGTACATGGCGCGATCGTCGGCTTCGTAGTGAACGCCTCCCTGCACCACTTGCAAATCCTGCGCACCCAGCGCGTCCAGCTCACTTTTTAACAGCTCTTCGAGCCCACGCGCCGTGCTGGCAAACAGAGAATTCATATCGTCACTTTTAACTCTTGAGAAAATTGTCGCGCATTATAGCGAATCGGAGACCTATGTCATAAAGTTAGCTTCTTTTGTGTCGCGCGTCGGGTTCAAGGAGAACACCATGATCACGCTTTCCCGCTTATTTATTCATCCTGTGAAGTCAATGCGGGGATTAGCGTTGTCACATGCGCTGGTCACTGACAGCGGACTGGCGTTTGATCGTCTGTTTATGGTGACCGAACCTGATGGCACCTTTATTACTGCACGCCAGCACCCGGAGATGGTGCGCTTTACACCGGCACTCCTGCCGGATGGCCTGCTGCTGGCTGCGCCGGATGGCAGCCAGACCCTGATCCGCTTCAGCGATTTTAGTGAGCAGGATCATCCCACCGAAGTCTGGGGCAACCACTTCACTGCGCGCATTGCGCCCGAAGCAGTTAATCAGTGGCTGAGCCAGTTCTTCCCGCGTGACGTTCAACTGCGCTGGGTCGGGCCGCAACCGACTCGCCGGGTCAAAAAGTTTGATCATATTCCGCTGAGCTTTGCCGATGGCTTTCCGTTTTTGCTGATCAACAATGCTTCGCTGCACGATCTGCAACAGCGCTGCCCGGCCAGCGTCCGTGCCGAACAGTTTCGCCCGAATCTGATCATCAGCGGTGCGGCCGCCTGGGATGAGGATAGCTGGGCAGAGATTCAGATTGGCGACGTCATCTTTGAGGCTCCCAAGCCCTGCAGTCGCTGTGTACTTACTACGGTCAGCACCGAGACCGGACTTAAGCATCCCACCGGTCATCCGCTGGCGACACTGCAGACTTTCCGCACCGCTCAGGATGGCAGTGGCGACATCGATTTCGGTCTGAACTTAGTGGCGCGGAACAGTGGTGTGGTGCGTACGGGTGATGAAATGATCGTCCTGAAACGTCATGCGCCCCGCATCTATGGTGCCGGCGAAGTGGTCGAAACGCTGAAACCACAGCAGCAGACGCCGGATGCCGTGACCATCACGTTTCAGGGTCAGACCTTCACCGGGGATAATCAGCAGGTATTACTGGATCAGCTGGAGATGCAGGGCTTTCGCATCCCTTACTCCTGTCGGGCAGGTCTGTGTGGTAGCTGCAAGCTGAGTCTGGTAGCCGGTGAAGTAAAAGCGCTTAAACAGAGTGCCCTGCGTCAGGACGGCACCCTCTTAAGCTGCAGCTGTATTCCGGCAGGTGATATAGAAGTGAAGTAATCAGACAGCGCGGGCGTAGTGCGCGACATCCTGGTACCAGGGTTGCAGCCGGTCGTTCATGACCTTGATGGCATCGCCGAGCACCATATTTTTACCGGCCAGGGTTAATCCAGGCTGCGCCAGCAGGCAGAGCGCCGCATTATCACCACTCTCAACCACCAGCAGACGTGCCTGTGTGCCCTCTTCTGCCAGCGTAACCTGCACCATTTCACCGGGACGGGGCTGCATTGCAGGGGCATAAGCGGCGAAATGCCAGCTTTTTGGCATCAGTGGTTTGAGGAAACGCGCGGCGACCAGCGCATTCAGCACCAGTTCAGCGCAATGGCTGCCACTGAGTTTGCACTGACGACAGGTCTCTTCAAAGGTGTAATACAGAGCGGCGTCATCGACACAGAAACCCGACTCAGAGAACGCATCCGGCGTGAGCATTTTGCGGGAAAAGCGGGAACGAAAAAGCATCCCGTCAGCCAGGTCGAGCATCATTCGGTCGTGGCTGCTATCAAAATACCAGCGCCAGTTATCATCGGGTTTAATTTTCATCGTGTGCCCTGTATTTACCGCTGCGCCAAAAATCGCGCAGAATTCAGCGAAAAAAGAAACATAAGGAAAAGCTGAAAAAGCGTGCAACAGGACAAAATATAAACGAGCCGAGGGGATAAATAAACCCCCCGGCCAATCATTGTGAGAATTGTCTTAGAGATGCGTAACGATATCTTTAATTAATCCTGGCCCCTGATAAATAAAGCCTGAATAAATCTGAACCAGCGTTGCGCCAGCGGCGATTTTTTCACGCGCAGCGGTCAGAGAATCAATGCCGCCAACGCCGATAATGGGAAGACGCCCCTGCAGCTCCTGAGAGAGGCGCTGGATCACTGCCGTACTGCGCGACTGCACTGGCCGTCCACTTAATCCACCCGCTTCTTCAGCATGCTTAAGACCGCTTACCAGCGAACGATCGAGCGTGGTATTGCTGGCAATGACGCCATCAATCTGATGACGAATCAAACTGTCCGCGACCTGAATTAACTCCTCTTCAGAGAGATCGGGCGCAATTTTTACGGCCAGCGGAACATATTTCAGATGGCGCTTTTCAAGCTCTTTTTGTTTCTGTTTAATGGAAGAGAGCAAATCATCCAGCGCCTCACCATATTGCAGTGAACGCAAACCTGGCGTGTTAGGCGAGGAAATATTGATGGCGATATAACCGGCATGGGCATAGACCTTTTCCATGCAGATCAGATAATCCTCTTTGCCCTGCTCAACCGGCGTATCTTTATTTTTACCGATATTGATCCCAAGCACGCCGTTAAAACGCGCTTTTTTCACATTCTCAACCAGGTGGTCAACGCCCAGATTATTAAATCCCATCCGGTTGATAATGCCGCCCGCTTCCACCAGACGAAACATCCGCGGCTTATCATTACCTGCCTGGGCGCGCGGCGTGACGGTGCCGACTTCAACAAAACCAAAGCCCATCGCCGCAAACGCATCAATGCACTCGGCGTTCTTATCCAGACCCGCAGCCAGGCCCAGGGCATTCTTAAAGGTCAGTCCCATGCAGGTGACCGGACGCGACGGCAGATTCTGGCGATAAAACAGCTCCAGCGGCGTGCCGTTCATAAAACGCAGTTGCTTAAAGGTGAGTTCGTGCGCGCGTTCGGGGTCGAGTTTAAACAGCGCCGGTCGGACGATAGGATAAAACATGCACTCTCCTGAAGGACGGAAGCAATCGTGAAAGTCGGTGCACGGGAAAATGTGCGCCAGAATGGTAAAGTGCTCTGGCGCAAAAGTAAATCGAAGGGCGGGGATGCAGAAAACTATATGAAAATGCTTTGATCTTAAACGGCGGAATCGTTTACGGGCTGGTTTTTCACTTCGGAAGGAAACAGATACTCCCGCAGAATGCCGTGACGCTGCATGATGCCAAAGATACCGAGACAGACAAACGCTTCAGCCCCTACCATCGACCACGCAGCACCGATAGCACCAAATTTCCACGCCAGGAAACAGCATAGCGGCACGTTTATCACGCCAGCGGCCATCATGACCCACATACGCTGACGCGCCAGACCGTGCGGGATGAGAATCTGTAATCCAGCCGGATAGGCAATGTTGCCGAACAGGAAGCAGAGCACGAAGACGCGCAGCACATCCGCCGACGGAATAAAGTCTTTACCCAGTAAAATAGAGACCACCAGGTCAGCAAAGAACCAGGTAAAGATCACAATCGACAGACTCAGTGAGAATGACAGCAGCAGGCTTTTGCGCGTTGCCGCAATGGCGGCACGTTTATCCCGACCAAACAGATGGCTGACACGCGGGAAGAAAGCACTGCCGATCTGCTCGGGTACGGAGTTAGCCGCTTTACGCAGACGATCCGCACCGTTGTAGATCCCGACCATATAAGTAGAGGTAAAGGAGGCCAGGATCACCACGTTGACGCTGTTAAACAGATTGGCACCCGCGATAGCAATAAACACATCCATGCTGTCGGTGATGCGCTGTTTGATTTCGCGCGGCTCAAAGCGGTAACGGCCAATGACCTTCATCTCCAGCACAAACTTCAGCGTAATCGCTGCACTGATGATGGAGACAGTGCCAGGGATCAGCGCCGCCAGCCAGGTATCCTGCGGGGATTTCACCAGCAAAAAGGTCAGTGGAATGGCACAGAAGTTACCGAAGGTGGCGATCATCGCCGTTTTACCCAGTTTCTCAAACCCCTGCATCAGCCAGCCGAATGAAAACAGCGAGCCTATCAGCGTGGTGCAGTTCGCCAGAATGATAAAAAACAGCGGATGCCAGGCGGGATTAAACCAGGTCGCCGTCAGTAACGTGCCACTGGTCACCACCAGCAGCATCAGCTTGGCGTTAAACGTTGACCAGAAAAGCTGACTGACGCGTTCCTTATCATCACGATGATGAGCAATGTCTTTAGTAGTAAAGACGTTGAATCCCCAGTCAGAGATGGTACTGCAATAGAGCACGCAGGCGATGGCCAGCGCCAGCGTCCCCATCTGCTCTACACCCAGAACGCGGGCAAGATAGGGCAGCGTGGCCAGCGGAAACAAAAATGATGCGCCGCGGTAGGCCAGCAGCGAGAAAATATTAATAACCAGACTTTTATCGAGTACTTTTGCCATGACGCAACAACCTTATACACATTGCATGTCTCACCTTCTCATTTCGCAAAGGCATAAACAATATCGCTTCACATTTTTCAGAATCAGGCTGCTTTTCAGAATCAGGCGGCGTTTTTCAGCTCTTTTTTGACCTTGTAATGCTGAAGTGCAATAAACAGTTCAGGCCGATTGAACAATAGCCACTCTTTAACGTTTTCTGTTTTCACATTGCGACCCATAAAGCGAATTGCGTTAAGCACATATTCCGGCACAGGCGTACGATTATAAAGTGATAAGTAGATCATCAGACGAAACGAGTGAATTAAATAGGCTTTTTCAAGCGTATCGCGCCACGCTGATTTAACCAGAGAGCCGGTTAACGTATTGTAGGCGTGCATAAAGGCATCATAACGCTGATAGAAAAACTCATTACTTTTGGTACTGTTCGTCAGTGAGCCGTTACGAATACGCTGTTTATAATAAACCTGATGGCTCACCCAGGCCTGCTGACTTTTCATAAAGCAGGAGAGCGTAAAATTGTGGTCTTCATGAACGCGTTTAACAAAGCGTAATTTATGCTGTTCAATAACACGTTTGCTGATGACATAGCTCCACGCCGCTGACGTATAGCTGCCGTTACGCAGCAGGCCCAATAAGACGTCCTGCGGTTTTTGCTGCCCAAAGTATTCGTGTCTGACTTTTGGCGAGGTGATATCAATATGGCCGTCGCGATAGACGCACGATTTAAAACAGAACAGATCCGTTTCAGGATGCTTTTCCGCCACCATGCTCAGTTCAGCGACCAACCCATCCGCCACGACGTCGTCTGGATCGCAGAAAAAGAGAAACTGACCCTTAGCCTGCTCAATACCCACATCACGTGCATGACCGGCACCACCATTCTCAGTCGTCATTATTTTCACCTGAGCAAGGTGTGCATAATTCTGTTCAAGTAAGGCTAATGTTCCATCGGTGGAGCCATCATTCACAATGATTATTTCATTGGGTGCTTTAACCTGACGTAATAATGAATCGACGCACTCCACAATATATTTTTCAACATTGTAGGTTGGAATAATCACTGATAATAAAGTGTCAGACATAGGCAATTCTCTGCTGTTAGAAAAAAGACAATACGAGTCACCTGCCAGATGCAGGGCCTGACCAGAGGCGAAACGTCGAAAAGAGTAATACGCTACTATTATGATGGCTTTGATTGAGCCTGATTATCTTAAACCGGTTATGCGAAAAAAGACCACTTGTAAAAATTATCTAAACGTTTCACCTGATTTTCACTGTTAAAAAAAGTGCATCTATAGCCCGCTGTAATGTTAAAACCGTTGAGGAATGATTTAAAATCCCCCCACAAAGCAGGCGTAACCAGATTCAGAAATCTGTAAGCGAACATCTGAAAAGATGAATATCTTCACTATTCCTTCATTTTTATTACAGTTTACTTTCTGCAATTAATCTTAATCTTTGGCGGATGCGGCCGCAGTTACGCTGATTCCGTGCCGCTTCAGAGGCTATTTTTTCAACCGTTTCGCTTTAACACCGCGTCATTCTCAGGAAGATTGATTAAGCAATCAGACGAAAGAGAATTTTTCTGATCAATCACCCCATTATGGCAATCTCATATCATACCCATTAATGAATTGCTCAGCTGCCAGCGCCTAATTTAAGAATTATCGGAAGCGGTAGTTTTATTCGCTGCTACAGGCACGTCTATTTGCAGTTTTTATCCTTGCTTTGCCGGATAAATCATTTAAGCCCACTCCCCTGCTCTGACAGTATGAAGGCATAAGTTCTCAACATTAAATAATCAATAACTTTTAGTTATAAGGAGTGATAATGCGAGTTATTACGCTGGCAGGCAGCCCACGATTTCCCTCCCGCTCAACTTCATTACTGACGTTGTGTCAGCACAAACTGGAAGCTCGTGGCATTGAAGTCATTCCCTGGAATATTCACAACTTTCAGCCTGACGATCTGATTAATGCGCGCTTTGATGCACCCGCGCTGCTGGCCCTGCGTGACGATCTGGCCTCGGCTGATGGGCTGATTGTGGCAACACCTATCTATAAAGCGTCGTTTTCGGGCGCGCTGAAGACCCTGCTCGATCTGCTGCCTGAGCGCGCACTGGAGCATAAAGTTGTGTTACCACTCGCCAGCGGCGGCAGTGTCGGCCATATGCTGGCGCTGGACTACGCGCTGAAACCGGTTCTCAACGCGCTGAAAGCACAGGAAATTCTGCATGGGGTCTACGCCGAAGACAGCCAGGTCACGCATTACGATCGTCAGCCTGTACTGGAAGATTCACTGGCAGAGCGTCTTGACGAAGCCGTCTCCGCGTTCTGGCTGGCGCTGACCCGTCATCACCATCCCGTTGCGCAGGCAGTATAAGGAAGCGATCAATGAAGCAGAGATTAGGAAAGTGGCTGGTGGCGGGACTCTTACTGGCTGGCCTTCAGGTACAGGCCGCAGAATCGGATCCGGCTGAGATTCGCATCGGCTATCAGAAAGGTTCGGTCAGCATGGTACTGGCGAAGTCACATCAGTTGCTGGAGAAACGGTTCCCCCATACTCAGATTAAGTGGATCGAGTTCCCGGCTGGCCCGCAAATGCTGGAAGCGCTGAACATTAACAGTATCGATCTCGGCAGTACCGGTGACCTTCCGCCACTGTTTGCCCAGGCCGCAGGCGCAGATCTGCTCTATGTCGGCTCGGAGCCGCCAAAACCGAAATCAGAAGTGATTCTGGTGCCGAAAAACAGCGCTCTGAAACAGGTCTCCGATCTGAAAGGCAAAAAAGTCGCTTTCCAGAAAGGCTCCAGTTCACACAATTTACTGCTGCGCGCATTACAGCAGGCGGGCCTCACGTTTAAAGACATCACGCCGGTTTATCTGACGCCAGCCGATGCGCGCGCTGCCTTCCAGCAGGGTGATGTGGATGCCTGGGCAATCTGGGATCCCTACTACTCTTCAGTACTGTTGCAGGGTAATTCGCGCCTGCTGATTGATGGCAGCTCACTAAATCTGACCGGGTCCTTCTATCTGGCGACGCGTAGCTATGCCGAAGCCCACGGCGCGTTTATCCAGCAGGTGCTGGACACCTTCAGCAGTGCCGACGCGCTGACGATCAGCCAGCCTAAGCAGAGCACCACGCTTCTTGCCCAGGCGATGGGCCTGTCTGAACCCGTTATTGCCAGCTATCTCAGCCATCGTCCACCCACCCGGATTTCGCCGGTCAGTGCTGAAACCGCAGCCGCACAGCAGCGTACCGCTGATCTGTTTTATGCCAATCATCTGTTGCCAGTCAAAGTGACGATTCAGGATCGCATCTGGCAACCGCATACCGTAACGCAGTAAGGAGCAATAATGAGCGTATCCATATTCTGGTTCCTGCCGACGCATGGCGACGGCCACTACCTTGGTACCGCCGAAGGCGCGCGACCGGTTGATCACGCCTATTTACAGCAGGTGGCGCAGGCCGCTGACCGTCTCGGCTTTGGTGGTGTATTAATCCCGACCGGCCGCTCCTGCGAAGATGCCTGGCTGGTTGCCGCCTCGCTGATCCCGGTGACGCAGCGCCTGCGTTTCCTGGTCGCGCTACGACCCGGCGTCATTTCACCGACTCAGGCGGCGCGTCAGGCTGCCACGCTGGATCGTCTCTCCAACGGCCGTGCGCTGTTCAATCTGGTGACCGGCGGCGATCCGGAAGAACTGGCGGGCGACGGCGTGTTCCTGGATCACCGTGAGCGTTACGCAGAATCTGCCGAGTTCACCCGCGTCTGGCGCCGGGTGCTGGAAGGCGAAACGGTTGATTACGAAGGCAAGCACGTGAAGGTTCGCGGCGCGCGTCTGATGTTTAAACCGGTGCAGCAGCCTCGCCCACCGCTGTGGTTTGGCGGCTCTTCTGAACCGGCTCAGGAACTGGCGGCCGAACAGGTCGATGTTTACCTTACCTGGGGCGAACCGCCTGCTCAGGTTAAAGAGAAGATTGATCAGGTGCGCGCGAAAGCGGCCGCGCAGGGACGTACGGTGCGGTTTGGTATCCGTTTGCATGTGATTGTGCGCGAAACCAACGAAGAGGCCTGGCAGGCCGCCGACCGGCTGATTGCCAATGTCGATGACGCCACTATTGCGAAGGCACAGGCAGCGTTCCAGCGGGCCGATTCTGTAGGGCAGCGCCGGATGGCCGCGCTGCACGGTGGTCGCCGCGACAAACTCGAAATCAGCCCGAATCTGTGGGCAGGTGTGGGTCTGGTACGCAGTGGAGCCGGTACAGCGCTGGTCGGTGATGGCCCAACCGTTGCCGCACGCATCAAAGAGTATGAAGCACTGGGCATTGAGACCTTTATCCTGTCAGGTTATCCGCATCTGGAAGAGGCTTATCGCGTCGGCGAACTGCTGTTCCCGCATCTTGATCTACAGGTTCCACTCGTGCCTCAGCCGCGCGTCGTTCAGGCGCACGGTGAAGCGGTAGCCAACGATTTTACCCCTGAGAAAAAAGCCGCCCGGGGCTGAGGAGAGCATGATGGCCAGAACCCGAAAACGCCTTGCTGATACGCTGGTGCCGTGGCTATTGCCGACACTGCTTGTCGTGGTGTGGCAAATTGCTTCGCAAACCGGCTGGTTATCGAACCGTATTCTGCCCGCGCCGGAGAAAATTGTGACCACCTTCTGGCAGCTGACTGTCAGCGGTGAACTCTGGCAGCATCTGGCAATAAGCAGCTGGCGGGCACTGATCGGTTTCAGCATTGGCGGTTCGATCGGCCTGATACTTGGGCTGATCACCGGCACCTCAAAAACCGGTGAACGGCTGCTGGATACGTCGGTGCAGATGCTGCGCAATGTGCCACATCTGGCGCTGATCCCGTTGGTGATCCTCTGGTTCGGTATCGACGAGTCCGCCAAAATCTTTCTGGTGGCGCTGGGCACGCTGTTCCCGATCTACCTGAATACCTATCACGGCATCCGCAATATCGATCGCGGACTGGTTGAGATGGCACGCAGCTATGGCCTCTCCGGCTGGAGCCTGTTTATCCAGGTGATCCTGCCCGGCGCACTGCCGAATATTATGGTCGGCGTGCGTTTTGCGCTGGGTCTGATGTGGCTGACGCTGATTGTCGCTGAAACCATCTCCGCCAACGCGGGCATCGGCTATCTGGCAATGAACGCACGTGAATTCCTGCAGACCGATGTGGTGGTGGTCGCCATCATTCTCTATGCCCTGCTCGGCAAACTGGCGGATGTCGCCGCGTTGTTACTGGAACGCATCTGGCTGCGCTGGCATCCCGCTTACCAACTAAAGGAGGAGAACGCATGAGCCAGGCTCTCTCACCAGCCCGCCTTAACACTGGCACGCCGGTTGGCGTTAACGGCGTCAGCAAACAGTATGGCAGTCGTACCATTCTCAATAAGATCGACCTGCATATTCCTTCGGGTCAGTTTGTGGCGGTAGTGGGTCGCAGCGGCTGCGGCAAAAGCACCCTGTTGCGCCTGCTGGCCGGACTTGAACACAGCTCCAGCGGTGAATTGCTGGCAGGGAATACGCCGCTGCAGTCAGCACGCGACGATACCCGCCTGATGTTTCAGGATGCACGACTGCTGCCGTGGAAAAAAGTCATTGATAACGTCGGGCTGGGCCTGCGCGGCCGCGAATGGCACAGCGCAGCGATGGATGCCCTGACGGCGGTGGGACTGGCCGATCGCGCCAATGAGTGGCCGGCTGCACTCTCTGGTGGACAGAAACAACGCGTGGCGCTGGCCCGAGCGCTGATTCATCGGCCCGGCTTACTGCTGCTGGATGAACCACTGGGGGCGCTGGATGCCCTGACACGCATTGAAATGCAGGGATTGATTGAGTCACTGTGGCAGCAACATCATTTTACCGTGCTGCTGGTCACGCATGATGTCAGTGAAGCGGTCGTGATGGCGGATCGTGTGTTGTTGATCGAAGAGGGCGAAATCGGTCTGGATCTGCTGGTAGATTTGCCGCGACCACGACGTCGTGGGTCTGCGCGGCTGGCCGAGCTGGAAGCAGAGGTACTGGATCGGGTGATGCAGCGTACGGAACGACCGCAGCCGGTACGTTACGCGCAGCAGCGCTGAAAAAGAGAGCGTCTCAGACGCTCCCTTTTTTATTATCAGGCGTTTAGTGCCCGGGTAATTTTTTCGTAGAGATCGCCAGAGAGTTTATCCAGTTCCAGCAGTTGCTCCAGCGCCTGACGCATCATCGCCTGACGGCCTTCGTCATAACGTTTCAGACGAATCAGCGGCTCCACCATTCGTGCCGCAACCTGCGGATTGCGGGTGTTCAGATCGGTGAGCATCTCCACCAGGAACTTATAACCGCTGCCATCTTTAGCATGGAATGCGGCCGGGTTAGCCGAGGCAAAAGCCCCCACCAGCGAGCGAACGCGGTTTGGATTACTCATGGTGAAGGAGCGATGATTCAGCAGCTGACGCACGTTGCGCATCACGTTGGCAGCCGGGCTGGTCGCCTGCAGCACAAACCATTTATCCATCACCAGACCGTCCTGATGCCAGCGCTCATCGTAAGCTGCCAGCAGCGCATCACGGCACGGTAACTGTGCCGCAACAGCAGCGGAAAGCGCCGCCAGCGCATCGGTCATGTTGGTCGCCTGGTGATACTGCGTCTGCACCAGTTTATCCGCCAGCTGCGCATCGCTGAAGGCAAGATAGGTCAGGCAGATATTTTTCAGGCTGCGCTGACCAATCGCGTCATGCTCCACGCGATATTCAGGCTGCTGATTGGCGTTGTAGATCGCAAAGAACTCATCGGCCAGTTCGCGTGCCAGTGTGCGTTGCAGGGCATCACGCACCAGCGCAATCGCCTGCGGATCGATAGTGTCAAACAGCTCGGCAATCTCATTTTCTGACGGCAGCGTCAGGATCAGCGCGGTCAGGGCCGGGTCACAGTCGGTATCGAGCAGCACCGCGCGGAAAGCATCGGCAACATGCAGCGGCAGCGACAGATGCTGGCCCTGCTGATAGCGGGCGACATTCAGACGGATATAGGTCGCAAGCAGGCTCTGAGCCGCATCCCAGCGGGAGAAGTCATTGCGTGCATGACGCATCAGGAAGGTGAGCTGAGCATCACTCCATTTGTAATCGAGCTTCACCGGGGCGGAGAATTCACGCAGTAGCGACGGCACCGGCTGGAAGTAGACATTATCGAAAATAAAGGTCTGGAACTCTTCGGTGACATTCAGCACATGATGCACCGGATGGCCGTTATTCTGCAGCGGGATCACCTTGCCTTCACCGTCATATAGCTCGATATCCAGCGGGATATGCAGCGGCAGCTTCTCTTTCTGATCGGCAGTTGCAGGGGTGTGCTGCGTGACGTGCAGCGTATACTGCTCCAGCTCCGGGTTGTAATCATCGCGCACCGTCAGTACCGGCGTACCGGACTGGCTGTACCAGCGGCGGAACTGCGACAGATCGATATTTGATGCATCTTCCATCGCCTGAACAAAGTCATCACAGGTGGCGGCGCTGCCGTCATGGCGATCAAAATAGAGCTTCATGCCCTTCTGGAAATTCTCTTCACCCAGCAGGGTGTGCATCATACGGATGACCTCTGACCCTTTTTCATACACCGTCAGGGTATAGAAGTTGTTCATCTCAATGACCTGATCCGGACGGATCGGGTGTGCCATCGGGCTGGCATCTTCGGCAAACTGCGCGCCGCGTACGATACGCACGTTATCAATGCGGTTCACCGCGCGTGAACCCAGATCGGAGCTGAACTCCTGATCGCGGAACACGGTCAGCCCCTCTTTCAGGCTGAGCTGGAACCAGTCGCGGCAGGTCACGCGGTTACCGGTCCAGTTGTGGAAATATTCGTGACCGATAACCGCCTCAATGCCGAGGTAATCTTTGTCCGTCGCCGTTTCCGCTTTCGCCAGCACATATTTGGCGTTGAAGACGTTAAGGCCTTTGTTCTCCATGGCGCCCATGTTGAAGAAGTCCACTGCGACGATCATAAAGATGTCGAGGTCATACTCCAGGCCGAAACGCTCTTCGTCCCACTTCATACTATTTTTCAGCGAGGTCATCGCCCAGTCGGCACGATCGAGGTTACCGCGATCGACGAAGATCTCCAGCGCCACATCACGGCCTGAACGGGTGGTGAAGCTGTCGCGCAGCACGTCGAAATCGCCCGCCACCAGCGCAAACAGGTAGCACGGTTTCGGGAACGGATCCTGCCACTTCACCCAGCTGCGACCCTGCTCATCCCGGCCGCTGTCAATCCGGTTACCGTTGGAGAGCAGGAATGGATAACGCTCACCATTGGCATAAATGGTGGTGGTAAAACGTGCCAGCACATCAGGGCGATCGAGATACCAGGTAATATGACGGAAGCCTTCAGCCTCACATTGGGTGCAGAGCGCCTCGCCCGATTTGTACAGCCCTTCCAGCGCGGTGTTCTGATCCGGATGAATATCATTGATGATTTTCAGGGTGAAGCTGTCCGGCAGCTGGCTGATGACCAGTGCGCCCTCTTCTTCACGGAAGGCCGTCCAGGCTTGCCCGTCGACCTCCAGCGCAATCAGCGTTAACGCTTCGCCGTCCAGTCGCAGCTCAGCCTGGCTGTCGCCCACGCGTTTAACCTGGCTGATGGCCGTTACACGGGTCGTCGACGCATCCAGTTCAAAAGTTAAATCGATATCGGTGATGGTGTAATCGGGTGCACGGTAGTCGTGGCGATACTTGATTTGGGGCTGTTGCGTCATATTGCGTCTCGCGTTGTTATAAGTTTACCGGCAAAGTCTAAGCTTGTTACTACAAGCTTGCCACGCACAATGCACCTAAAGGGTGAAATGGCTACACTTTGTTAACAAAGGCACAGATTGGCCTCGACCCGCCCGACTGAAATATGCTGTGATCGGCTTCAGATAGTGAATTATACTTTTGCGTCTTTATGACTGTGTACAACACCGGGCACTGCGCCACCGAACAGGATGCTGAAACGCGCCATGACAGGACATGCTTCCCCGATACTGACCTCCCTGCTGGATACGGACGCCTATAAACTCCATATGCAGCAGGCCGTTTTCCACCGCTATCATGACGTAACGGTGGCGGCGGAGTTTCGCTGCCGCGGCGACGAACTACTGGGTCTCTACGCTGACGAAATTCGTGACGCGATTACTGCCATGCAACACCTGGCGCTGACTGATGATGAAGCGACCTGGTTATCCCGCCTTCCCTTCTTCCGGCAGGATTATCTCAGCTGGTTGCGCCAGTTCCGCTATAACCCGGAGCAGGTTGAGGTGCGCAATCACCATGGCAAACTGGAACTTCGTATCCAGGGGCCGTGGCGGGAGGTGATCATGTGGGAGGTGCCGCTACTGGCGCTGATCAGTGAGATTGTGCATCGACATCGCACGCCGCAGGTCACCACTCAGCAGGCGATCGACCATTTGCATCAGAAACTCGGCGACTTTAAGACGCAGGTAGCGGATCTGGATATGTCGCGCTTCCGCCTGATGGATTTCGGCACCCGTCGCCGCTATTCGCAGGATGTGCAGCAGGCGATTGTCTCCACACTGAAACAGGATTTTCCGTGGCTGATTGGCACCAGTAATTATGATCTGGCGCGCCGTCTGTCTCTGACGCCGGTCGGTACTCAGGCGCATGAGTGGTTCCAGGCCTTCCAGCAAATCAGCCCGGTTCTCGCCAACAGTCAGCGTGCTGCGCTGCAGGCCTGGCTGGACGAGTATGACGATCAGCTGGGTATCGCGCTGACCGATTGCATCGCAATGGATGCGTTCCTGCGCGATTTCGGTCCGATGTTTGCCCGCCGCTACCAGGGGCTTCGTCACGACTCCGGCGATCCGGTTGAATGGGGCGAGAAAGCGCTGGCTCATTATCAGAAGCTGGGTATCGATCCGCAAAGTAAACATCTGGTCTTTTCTGACAACTTAAATCTCGACAAAGCGCTGGCGCTTTATCGCCACTTTGGTCAGCGGACGAATGTCGTGTTCGGCATCGGTACCCGCCTGACCTGCGATATTCCGGGCGTAACGCCACTGAACATCGTTATCAAGCTGGTGCAGTGCAACGGCAAGCCAGTAGCGAAACTTTCAGACAGCCCGGGCAAAACCATCTGCCAGGATAAGGCTTTTGTCAAAGCGCTGCGAAAAGCCTTTGATCTGCCGCTGGTGAAAAAAGCGAGTTAAACCTCTTCTTATCGGGGCGTTGATGCGCCCCGCCTCTGCTGTAATAAATCCGCTTTCCCCCTGAATTTTGCTTGTTTCCTGAAGACTCACAAGTAACATAGCAAAACCCCGGATGGGGCAACTTTTAACTCACTTCTTCTATATAGAGAGATATTTATGAGCGTAGTGCCTGTAGCGGACGTACTGCACGGTCGCGTCGCGGTTGACAGTGAAGTCACCGTACGTGGTTGGGTGCGTACCCGAAGAGATTCCAAAGCCGGTCTTTCCTTCATCGCTGTCTATGACGGCTCCTGCTTTAATCCCGTTCAGGCTGTCGTCAATAATTCTCTGAATAATTATCAGGATGAAGTGCTGCGTCTGACCACGGGCTGTTCCGTCATCGTGACCGGTAAAGTGGTGGCGTCGCCGGGTCAGGGCCAGGCGTTTGAAATTCAGGCGACCAGCCTGGAAGTCGTCGGCTGGGTAGAAGATCCGGACAGCTACCCGATGGCGGCGAAGCGTCACAGCATCGAGTATCTGCGCGAAGTGGCACACCTGCGTCCACGCACTAACCTGATTGGCGCGGTCGCCCGCGTTCGCCATACTCTGGCGCAGGCGCTGCATCGCTTCTTCCATGAAAATGGCTATTTCTGGGTTTCCACTCCGCTGATCACTGCATCCGATACCGAAGGTGCTGGCGAAATGTTCCGTGTCTCGACGCTGGATATGGAAAACCTGCCGCGTAATGATCAGGGCAAAGTCGACTTCAGCGAAGATTTCTTTGGCAAAGAAGCCTTCCTGACTGTTTCCGGTCAGCTGAACGGCGAAACCTATGCCAGCGCCCTGTCGAAGATCTACACCTTCGGCCCAACGTTCCGCGCAGAGAATTCCAACACCAGCCGCCATCTGGCGGAATTCTGGATGCTGGAGCCGGAAATCGCCTTTGCCTCACTGGATGATGCGGCTGCACTGGCCGAAGCAATGCTGAAGTATGTCTTCAACGCGGTGCTGGAAGAGCGTGCCGATGACATGGCGTTCTTCGCTGAGCGCGTGGATAAAGATGCCGTTGAGCGTCTTCAGCGTTTCATTACCACCGATTTTGCCCAGGTCGACTACACCGACGCGGTTGAGATCCTGATGAACTGCGGTCAGACCTTCGAAAACCCGGTTTCCTGGGGTATTGACCTCTCCTCTGAGCATGAGCGTTACCTGGCCGAGAAACACTTTAAAGCGCCGGTGGTGGTGAAAAACTATCCGAAAGACATTAAAGCGTTCTATATGCGCCTGAACGAGGATGGCAAAACCGTGGCGGCAATGGATGTTCTGGCGCCAGGCATTGGTGAGATCATCGGTGGTTCACAGCGTGAAGAGCGTCTGGATGTCCTGGATGCGCGTCTGGAAGAGATGGGTCTGAATAAAGAAGATTACTGGTGGTATCGTGACCTGCGTCGCTACGGTACTGTGCCACATTCAGGTTTCGGACTGGGCTTTGAACGTTTAATCGCCTATGTGACTGGCGTGCAAAATGTCAGGGACGTTATCCCCTTCCCGCGCACGCCACGCAATGCAAGTTTCTAAAATTCAGCATTAAATATAAGAAATTCATATATATAAAGAGGTCGGCACTGCCGGCCTTTTTTTATTTTTGTAAATTTTGAGTTCTCTCACAAAGTTCCGTATTTTTTACATTTTGTAATACATATTTTCTTAATGAAACAAGATTACGAGTTTAGTAGCATTTAAGCGCTAGAATTACGGCGGGTGGGATGGAAAGATGCGTGCAGACACAGGAAGACACCAAACTTCGCTCAGGGTTCTGTAAAGATTTCCTGACGGCAGTGGCAGGTGTACAAATAACTCCAATGAGGGTAATGAATAATGATGAAGCGCAATATTCTTGCAGTGGTTATCCCTGCTCTGTTAGCCGCCGGCGCAGCAAACGCTGCAGAAATCTATAACAAAGACGGCAACAAACTGGACCTGTACGGTAAAGCAGTCGGCCTGCACTACTTCTCTGATAACGATGGCAGCGATGGCGACAAGTCATACGTTCGTTTCGGCTTCAAAGGTGAAACTCAGATTAATGACCAACTGACCGGTTACGGCCAGTGGGAATACAACATTCAGGCTAACAACTCTGAAGGTTCCGACGCACAGAATAACAACAAAACCCGTCTGGGCTTTGCGGGTCTGAAATTCGGTGATGCTGGCTCAATCGACTACGGCCGTAACTACGGTGTGGTTTACGATGCAATCGGCTGGACCGATATGCTGCCAGAGTTCGGTGGCGACTCAGGATACTCAGATAACTTCATGAACGGTCGTAGCACCGGCCTGCTGACCTACCGCAACACCAACTTCTTTGGTCTGGTAGATGGCTGGGACTTCGCAGTTCAGTATCAGGGCAAAAACGAGCGTAGTGACATTCGTCGTGCTAACGGCGACGGCTGGGGTCTCTCAACCTCTTACGTTTCACCAATCGGCGTAGGTGTTGTTGGTGCTTATAGCAGCAGCGATCGTACTGATGCACAGGCAGCCGGTGTTGCTGCTAACGGTACAGTTGTTGGTCAGGGTAAACGCGCTGAAAACTGGGCAACTGGTCTGAAATATGATGCGAACAATGTTTACCTGGCTGCTTACTACGGTGAAACCCGTAACTCAACGCCATTTGACTTAACAATTGCTCCTGGCACCACCACTACTGCATTCGCTAACAAGGCTCAGAACATTGAGCTGGTTGCACAGTACCAGTTCGACTTCGGTCTGCGTCCTTCCGTTGCTTACGTGCAGTCTAAAGGCAAGGACATTGAAGGCGTGGGCGATGCTGACCTGGTTAAATACATCGACGTTGGCGCGACTTACTACTTCAACAAAAACATGTCTACCTATGTGGACTATCAGATCAACCAGCTGGATGACAACAACCGTCTGGGTCTGAACACAGACGACGTGGTTGGTGTTGGCCTGGTTTACCAGTTCTAATTCCGCTTTAAACATGTTGAAAAACGGGGCTACGGCCCCGTTTTTTATGGCTGCTATTCCCAACAGGTGCGTTTTGCCCCGAGCCGTTACCCCGCTTTAATCACTACCTTTCTCCGTCGCGCAATCCACACTGCAAAATGTATGAATTTGTCTCGCAAACGGTTGGCATTTGCCTGGCCGGACGCTAACCTGAGAGCCCTCTTGCTAAAGT
Source organism: Pantoea sp. B550 (assembly GCF_024158165.1). Classification (NCBI taxonomy): domain Bacteria; kingdom Pseudomonadati; phylum Pseudomonadota; class Gammaproteobacteria; order Enterobacterales; family Erwiniaceae; genus Pantoea; species Pantoea sp. B550. The sequence continues at coordinate 3,322,607 of NZ_JAMYXI010000003.1, read as the reverse complement.
TCACGCTAATGGACCTGACACATGTTTGAATCGATCTCTGCTGCACCCGCCGATCCTATTCTTGGACTGGCCGATCTGTTTCGTGCTGATGACCGCCCTGAAAAAATCAATCTGGGTATCGGCGTTTATAAAGACGAAACCGGCAAGACCCCGGTACTGACCAGTGTTAAAAAAGCTGAGCAATACCTGCTGGAAAATGAAACCACCAAAAACTATCTCAGCATTGATGGGCTGGCGGATTTTGCCCGCTGCACGCAGGCCCTGCTGTTCGGCAACCAGAGTCCGCTAATCACCGCTGGCCGCGCCCGCACGGCTCAGACACCGGGTGGTACAGGTGCGCTACGCGTTGCAGCCGATTTCCTCGCCACGCAAACATCGGTGAAGCGGGTCTGGATAAGCAATCCAAGCTGGCCAAATCACAACAACGTGTTTAAGGCTGCCGGTCTTGAGGTCTGTGAATACCACTATTACGACCCGGCAAACCATACGCTGGATTTCGATGGCATGCTGGCGTCACTGAAACAGGTTCAGCCAGGCGACGTGGTGCTGTTCCACGGCTGCTGCCATAACCCGACCGGTATCGACCCGACCGCCGGGCAGTGGCAACAGCTGGCGCAGCTGTCACAGGCCAATGGCTGGCTGCCGTTGTTCGACTTCGCTTACCAGGGCTTTGCCCGTGGTCTGGATGAAGATGCAGAAGGCCTGCGCATATTTGCCGCCTCGCATCAGGAACTGATCGTCGCCAGCTCTTACTCCAAGAACTTCGGTCTGTATAACGAACGTGTTGGTGCCATCACGCTGGTTGCCGCCGATGCGAGCGTGGCAGATACCGCGTTCAGTCAGGTGAAGTACACCATTCGCGCGAACTACTCCAATCCGCCTGCACATGGCGCCGCCATCGTCGCCACCATTCTGGGCAATGATACCCTGCGTACCATCTGGGAGCAGGAGCTGTCGGACATGCGTCAGCGCATTCAGCGCATGCGTCAGCTCTTCGTAAATACTCTGGCGGAAAAAGGCGCACAGCGCGACTTCAGCTTTATTATTAAGCAGAACGGTATGTTCTCCTTCAGTGGCCTGACCAAAGACCAGGTTATTCGCCTGCGTGAAGAGTTTGGTGTCTACGCGGTGAACTCAGGGCGGGTGAATGTGGCGGGCATGACGCCAGACAATATGTCGGCGCTGTGCGAAGCGATTGTCGCGGTGCTGTAACGCTGTCGACGAAACAAAAATGGGCCTGATGGCCCATTTTTTATTGCACGGAAAATGGCGGATTATTTACTGCAGGAAAGGATTACTGATGCGTTCATGCCCCAGCGTAGAAATCGGGCCGTGACCGGGAAGAAAAGTCACATCATCGCCCAGCGGCAGTAATTTTGTGCGGATAGCCTCGATGAGCTGCTGATGATCGCCCTGTGGGAAGTCAGTACGCCCAACACCACCATTAAAAATCACGTCGCCTGAAATCAGTAATCGTCCTGGCCGGTCAAAGAACACGACATGGCCAGGTGAATGTCCCGGGCAGTGCAGAACGTCCAGCGTGATCAGCCCGACCTGCACGCTCTCTCCCTCTTCCAGCCAGCGATCGGGGGTAAACGGCGCGCACTCGTCAAGTCCGAACATCCGGCTCTGAGTTGGCAGCGCTTCAAGCCAGAAGGCATCGCGCTTTTGCGGTCCAACAATCGGAATCTGATAAAATGCTGCCAGTTCAACAGCGGCCCCGACATGATCAAGGTGTCCATGTGTCAGCAGAATCTGAGCGGGTTTAAGTTTAAGCTGTTCCAGCGTTTGTTTGATCAGTCCGGCATCGCCGCCTGGGTCGACCAGTGCGGCTTCGCGAGTCGTGTCGCACCAGATAACTGAGCAGTTCTGGGCAAAAGCGGTAACAGGAATAATGTGGTAATTCATAACGCTCCATGACCGGCTCACGCAGCGTTGCCGGTGTCACTACCAGTGCCTGATCGGACCGGTATCAATATGTACAAAGTTACTGCGGGGATAATATCCTACACCACCCGCACGCAGAGATAACGCCGCTTTGCGTACATTCGCCAGCGAAACGCCTTCAATATGAAAATCCATCGCCTGGCCTTTGGTGTGATAGCTGTGTTTCGCGACTCCCGGACCGCTCTCACGTAACATGTTGTTGGTTGCCAGTGAACGATAGCCAGAAACCAGCTGTATCGGTTTACGCATACCCAGCAGCGCCTGCAGGCGAAAAATCTGGTCAAACAGATGTGGATCGATGCTTTTCACTTTGTTGGCGCGATAGTCACGGAAAAAATGATTTAATCGTGACAGCTCATCCTTGTCGTAACTCTTACCATTAAAAAACTCAGTTTTAAGGGTTTCACCGGTGTGAAGATTATTAAGCATCAATACACGCGGGCGAGACGTTGAAAGCGAGGCCCTTGCAGAAGCTGGCAATAATGCCAGTCCGGCGGCGGCACTACTGCACAGCAGTAGTTTGCGACGAAAAGAATCAATAGTAGACATGTAACGGTTTACCTGAGAGTGGAGCCATAGAAATGTGCAAAAAGCGCACAGGCCGAACCATAACTTTCTCTCAGAGAAGCGTCAACCCATCTGCCATGAGTTTGCGAGGCGATCCCCTGAGGGATCGCCATTTGATAAGATTTTTCTTTAATAAGGATTTGCGGGGAACGATTTAAAATCAATTACTAGAGCAGTAATTGCTCGGCCCGACTCAGAGCCTGACTGCCCGAACGGGCGGTGTCATCATAATTGTAAATATCTGTGCGGAACTGCGGTTTGCCATCATCAGCGACCCACGCCGTCAGATAATAGAGATTGACCGGAATGCGGTGGCGAATCGGCACATAGCGGGTGTCACCCTCTTTCAACGTACTGGAAATTCGGGAGTCGTTCCAGCCCGCATCCTGCAGCAATAAGCCTGCCAGCTCAGAAGCTTTGTTCACCCGCACACAACCTGAACTGAGCGCACGGATATCACGCTGGAACAGGTTATGGTTTGGCGTGTCATGCAGGTAGATCGCATCTGAACTCGGCATATTAAATTTATACCGGCCCAGCGCATTCGCCACGCCCGGAGCCTGAATCAATCGGTAAGGGAACGATGAGGCGGTGACCATGCGCCAGTCGATCATGCTGGGATCAATTACTTCAGCGTCTGCGCTCCAGCCTGACAGCAGGGTATACCCATGCTTATAAAGATAGGTTGGATCCTGCTTCACCTTTGGAATGATGTCTTTACGCACCAGGGTTGTCGGCACATTCCACGGCGGGTTAAGCACGACATTATTCAGCGCACTGCGCATAAGTGGCGTTTTACGATCGGGACGACCGACGATAACGCGCGATGAAAGAATTTTGTTGCCGTTGTTGTAATAGATCAGCGAATAGTTGGCGATGTTCACCATAATGCCGTTGTGCATATCGTCCGGCAGCAGACGCAGGCGCTGAATATTCAGCGCCAGCAGAGAAGCACGCATCTGCGGAGAGACGTTAAGCCACTGCCGTGTTCTGGCACCGATAGCGCCATCGCCATCCAGTCCCTGCCAATGCTGGAAACGCTTCACACCGGCCACCAGCGTCTCGTCATAGACATTGGCGGTATTCCCGTCCAGCGTCTGATCCTGGACATTACCCGGTGACTGCGGTGATGGCGTAAGCAGATTAGTGACTGGCGTAGCGGAAGGACTCACCGCGACAGGCTGGTCGCTGTGCGTCACCGGCGACGACGCGACAGGCACCGCATCGTCATCCGGTGCGGGCGCGTTAACCTGTGCCGTTAACATGCCGCTGCGCTGCAGAATTTCACGCAGGGCTGGAACGTCATCACTGACCTGGCCGGGACGCAGGGTTTCACTGCTTTTCAGTTGTGGCCAGGGCTGCTTATCGCTGAGCAACGTTTTCAGCGCGGCGTGCATAGGCTGATACTGTGGGTGCTGCGGCTGTAATGAGGCAATAAACGTGTTATCAGAACCCGCATTGACCGCGTTCTGCCACTGATTCACGACCGCGATCGACGGCTGTGTCAGCCTGTAAGGAACGTTGCTGTAGAGCCACGTTTCACCCTGTGTCGGCACATTTGAAACAAACTGCAGATAACCCAGCATTGCATCGGAGAGCGCGACATCGCGGGCAAAGCCGGTAATAGCCGGATTCGTCAGACGCTCAATCCAGCGCGTGAACTGTGGCTGAACACCTGAAAGCGCCACCTCAGCCAGCTGCTGCTGAAATTTTTGCACCGCCTGAGCATCCTGCCAGAGCGGCTGCATATGGCGGGATGCATAGAGCGTCGCCAGCGGTGCCAGATAAAACGGCTGATCGGCGCTGGAAAACGCCTGCCGGATGCGTTGCTGACTTTCGGAAACGGAGATAGCCGCCTGCGTTGTCCCGGGCAAAGCGGCGATGACAGCGGCCTGCGGTAGCGTAAATGGAACAACGGTTAGCGCCAGCGCTAACAATGATAGAACGCGATGATGATTTAATTTTTTTACCAGCAACATCCCTGCCCCCTTGTTTTTCAACTTCGCAGTGTTCCCTGTATCCACTGCGACCGCGCCGTGACTCATCATGTGAGTATACAAACAAAAACGGCATTTGCCTCATGCGACAAATGCCGTAACCAGATTAACGAATGGTTCAGTTTTTGACTACGTTTCCGCCTGCGAATTTTCAGCGGTTAAATCGGGCAGCGCATCTGCGTCACTTCCCGCACGCACCGGCGAAGGATCGGCAGCAAAACCCCGCAGACCGACCACATGCACATGCTCGGTGTTATTAAACACCTTACGTACCAGTTTGTAGGTCGTGCCTTTCTCCGGGCTGATATTCTCCGGCGCGGCAATCACTAACTGCATCTCCAGTCGCTCACAGAGTTCAAACAGTGTGGCGATGGAGCGGGCATCCAGACGGGCTGCTTCATCAAGGAACAGCAGTCGGCATGGCGAAATATCTTTGCCGCGCAGACGACGGGACTCCTCTTCCCAGCTCTGCACCACCATCACCAGAATGGACATACCGGTACCGATCGCCTCACCCGTTGAGAGCGCACCGCTTTCTGCACGCAGCCAGCCATCGGAACCCCGGTTCACTTCCACTTCCATCTCCAGATAGTTGCGGTAGTCGAGCAGCTCCTCACCGATGGTCTGCGGCGTCCGCTGACCCATGTCGATATGCGGGTTAAGTCGCTGATAGAGCTTCGCCAGTGCCTCAGAGAAGGTCAGGCGGTTGCTGTTGAACAGATCCTGATGCTGCTCATGCTCTTCTGACAGCGTATCCAGCAGCATAGCGTGGGTTTCACGGACGTTCACGTTAAGCCGCACGCTGCGGACCTGACCAAAGCTGACAGTCTGCAACCCCTGGTTGAGCTGGCGGATGCGGTTCTGTTCACGCTGGATCGTCTTGCGGATGATGTTCGCCGCACTGCGTGAACTGATCGCCAGCATCTGCTCACGCGCGGTCAGCTCTTCGGTCAGACGGTTCAGTTCGATTTCCATCTGCTCAATCGCTTCGACCGGATCGTCGGTACGAATAATATCCTGACGGATACGCTCGCGCAGATGTTGATAGACCGCAATAAAGAACTGAATCTTACGCTCAGGACGTTTTGGATCTTCCGACAGCCGCAGTACGTCGCGCAGATGTTCGTTGTCCGACACCGCCAGACGCAATGCACCCAGCGCTTTATCCGACATCGAGCGCAGCTCATCGCCGCTCAGGTAAGCCAGTTCACGACGATGCAGGCGACGCTCAACGCCATTCTCTTTCACCAGACGCAGGACGGTACACCAGCCCGCTTTTGCACTGACCACCTGCTCACGCACCTGATGATACTGACGCTCCAGCTGACGCAGGCGCTTCTGCAGATTATCCATCTCCGCTTCACAGAAGGTAAGCTGTTTCTCCAGCTGATTGCGGCGGGCGCGATTGTGGCTCAGTGCCGTGTAGAGCTCATCGCGGCGAACGCGCGCGCGTTCTTCTGCGCTGCTGTCAGCCTGGACGCCAATGTCCTGCATCTCCTGCTGCAACTCTTTCAGCATGTCGCGCTTGGCGTCATAAGCGCTTTTCAGCGAAGCCAGCACCTGCGCATATTGCGTCAGTTGCGCCTGATGTTCACGCAGGCGATCGCGGCTGCGGCTGCGTTCACCCTCAGCCTGCTCAAGACGCTGACGCAGCTTATCGCTAAGGTCATTGTTGCCGTTGAGCATGCTGGCGGAGTCGTCATAACTGAAGTGGGCGCGACGCTGCACCACCTCTGTCAGCGCAAAGGCCTGCTGACGCGCGTTGCGCTGCTGCTGCTGCGCCTGCTGATAATCTGCCTGTAACTGCTCGTGCTGTTCCGGATCGCTCTGCAATACGGCGAGGATCGGTTCCAGTTTCGCCAGCTTCGCGCCATGCTGATGCAGGAAGCGCGCCGCGTCCTGAGCCGCATCGACCTGCTCACGGATCTCTTCGCAGCGATCGCCCAGCGTGTCATCCAGCAGCAGGTTGACGCGTGGCAGCAGTCGGTTTAACTGCGATACGCCCTCTTTCGCCAGCTCATACTGCTGACGCTGCTGCTGATTATTGCTCTCATGCTGATTCAGCGCCCGCTCCAGTTCACCCCGACGCGCGCCCAGCTGACGGATCTGCGCTTCCGGGTCGGCGTCAAAGGCAACGGCCAAATGCGTGCCGATAAAGCGGCTGAATGACTGATGCAGACGCTGCGTTTTCTGCACATCGAACGACAACGTGGCGTAACGCTCAGCCAGTTTGTCGCGCTCAAGGTGCAGCAGCTCCAGCTGATTTTCGCGCGCTGCGCGGCCAAACAGCGGGATTTTCGGGAAGCGGGAGTAGCGCCACTGACGCTCTGCCACTTTCACCACAACGGCATTCTGCAGCTCATCAACACTGAAAACGCTGTCATCGAATGACTGCGGGTCACCCTCGATCAGATAGAGATCTTCCGGGCACTCCTCCAGACCATCCAGCATCTCACGCACGCGGGAGAGATCCGGCACCACGATCGCATGACGTGACGGACCATAGAGCGCCGAGAAGTACGGCGCATCATCCAGGGTCACATCATCATAAATCTCAGAGAGTAATACGCCGCCAAAGCGTTCGGCCAGCTGAGTCAGACGCGCATCTTCCGCCCCACCCGGCTGACTGAGCCGCTCAATCTGCTGCTCGATATCACGTTTGCGTGCCGCCACTTCGTCGCGCTCGACGGTGGTTTCACGCTCGCGCTCCAGCAGTTGCTGCATAAATTCGGTAACGTCCTGGCTGCTGTTCAGCGCCTGACCGGTCTGTTCACTGAGCTGCGTCAGGATCTCCTGTGCCGCCAGCCAGTGTGGCGCACGGGCTGTCAGGCTGGTGATGCGTTCGCGCAGCTGTTCCAGCTCCTGACGCATCATCATGCGCTGCTCACCGGCGTCCGAGACGCTGCTGTTCAGCTGTTCGATCTGCGCTTCAAGCTCCTGCTGCAGGCCAGCCAGCGCATCGGCTTCGTAATGCTGTCCCTGACGCTTGCAGAATTCGGCCAGCAGTCGCTCCGCCTCATGCTGCTCACGCAGACGCTGTTCCAGCTCATTGAGCCGCAGACGCAGCGACGAGAGCTGTTCGGCGTGATGACGCTGATTGCTGGCATCACGCAACAGTTCGCGGCCGGTCTGCCAGGCATCCTGACGGGTCACATCACCGGCAATGCTGGTCACCAGCGCCAGCGCCTGTTCAAACTGGCTGTGCGCGGCTTCGGCCACGCTCAGCTTCTGCTCCAGGCGCAGCAGGCGTTCTGTCGCTTCTTCCTCTTTAGCCTGGAAGCTCTCCTGCCATTCTGCCGCGTTATCGATAGTCAGATCGGGCAGCTGGCACAGCGTGCGGGCGCGTTCCAGCGCCTGCAAGGCCTGCTGATACTGGATGGCGCGCGTTTGCTGAACGTCGAGTGCCTGCTGGAAATCGGCCAGCTGACTTTTCAGTTCATCCACTTCCAGCTCAGCCGCTTCAGCACGCGCTTCATTCTCTTCCTGAATTTCGCGCGCTTCGGCAACCACTTCGGTCTGCTCTTCCAGCCGCAGCGTCAGATCTTCGATATCCGCATCGTAGCGCTCAATCTTCTCCTGCTGCCGCATCGCCGTCTGCACCAGGTTCAGGTGATCGCTGGCGGCCTGATAATCGACTTCAAGATCGTTTTCTGCACCACTGTGCTCTGACAGCTCGCGCGCCATCTCCACGTGACGATACTGCTCGGTGGCGAGTTGCTTACGACTGCTGAACAGCTCATTGCGCAGCTGTAATGCGCTGTCGAGATGTCCACGGCGCTCATTGGCGTGACGCATATAGTCAGCCGACACGTAGCTGGTCGCCTCGGAGATGAGATGCTTAAAGAGGTCGCGGTCGGACTGGGTAACGCGGATTGCCTCCAGCGTCATGCGGTTCTCGCGCAGCGCAGCTTCCATATCCTGGAACGCTTTACGCACGCCGCTGTTTTCAGGCAGCAGGTAATCACGCAGCGATCGGGTGATGGCGCTGGAGATACCGCCATAGAGCGAGGCTTCAATCAGGCGATAGAACTTGCTGCGATCGCTGGCAGAGCGCAGACGACGCGGCACCACGCCCAGATCAAACAGCATAGCGTGATAATCCGTCACCGAGTTATAAGCGCGGAACTGCACGCCTTCCTGTGCCTCAACCCGTTCTTTTACCTCATTCAGCGGTAAGACGCGTGCCTGACGGCTGTTAAGCACTTCCGTCAGCATATCGGTCGGATTTGTGTCGGTTGGCAGACCGTGGATACTGAACGGCTTGATATCGACTTTTTTGTCGCGTCCGGCCACCTGTTGCAGACGGACACCGACCACCACACGCTGATGGCGTGAGTTCACTACGTCCAGCATTGAGTAGCAGACGCCGGCCCGCAATTTACCGTGCAGACCCTTATCACGGGATCCCGACGTCGCGCCCGCTTCTGTGGTGTTACGGAAGTGCAGCAGTGTTAAATCGGGGATCAGTGCGGTGACAAATGCCGCCATGGTGGTGGACTTACCCGCACCGTTACCGCCTGACAGTGTGGTCACTAGTTCATCAAGATCGAAGGTACGGGCAAAAAAACCGTTCCAGTTGATCAGCGTAAGCGAACGAAACTTTCCGCGCTCAATCATGCCTGTTCTTCCTCTGCGTTCTCACTGTCGCCTTCCTGCCCTTCACTTTCATCTGTGTCGATCGGTGCAGTCGCATTTTCCAGTAGCATGGCTTCGCCATCACGAATCAGGCGAAGCTGCGCTTCACGGGCATCATCACCGCCACGCACGTCGGCACCAAAGCGGAACACCGATTCCGTAATACGGAATTTGCTGCTGTCATTGCCGAAGAACCACACCATCCCAAGACGGCGCAGGCGGCTCAGAGAGGCGCGCACTTTCTCCTGCAGCTTGGTGCGATCCAGATCCGAACCGGTTGAACGCTGATTAACCAGCTTCAGCAGACGGTTCTCGTCGGCCAGCGAGAGCAGTTCGTCATACAGCTCCTGCTGGGTGAAGATTCCCTCATTAGCCAGGCGTTCCGGGCTGAGATAGAGGTAGCAGAGAATTTTCCCAACCATCATGTCCAGCTCAGAGAGCACAGAACGCGGAATCAGCGTGGTTGAACGCGGACGCAGATAGAAAAAGCCTTCCGGCGCACGAATTAACTCAACGTTATAGCGGGTGTAAAACTCTTCGAGAAATGACTGGTAGTCCATCAGAAAAGCGTGGTTATCCAGCTCTTCAATTCCGATATGGCGTCCGGCGCGTAACTGGCTGTCCAGCGCGGGAAAAATCGGGTTGGCCAGTGCCTGTGCCAGCTTAACCGGCATCACTTGTTCAATATTTGTCGATGACATGTGCCTGCACCTTGGCTCCGTAATCATTGATGGCTTGCCATTCCACAGGCAAACCGGCTAAATCAGCTTCCGCTACGCCAAGGCGTACCGCCTGGTCCACCACAATGCGCGCCAGGTCGAAATGGCGGGCACGTGGATACTGGGCCAGGTAGTCACGCATCACTGACGCGAGGTTGAGCGGTTTTTGTTGCGATTTGTAGACCTGCAGCGCTTCTTCAATCATCGCTGCCAGCTGTTCGCGAATTTCATTAATCTCTTCGTATTCCATCTCTGGCGGCAGTTCGCCCATCACTTCGTCATTCCGCAGCGTCAGCGCCTCATCGCGCATGTCATACAGGCGGTCGGCATTGGCGTAGGTCAGCGCCCAGGGCGCGTCGAAGTAGTTCTGTACCGATACCCGCAGGCGCTGGGCAAAGACGCGATTTTTATCCATGTCGATGGCGGTACGAATAAATTTATGAACGTGCCGGTCATAGCCGATCCACAGGTCAATCGCCTGCTGACCCCAGCTGGTAATACGGTCGAGCTTGCTTTGCAGGTCAAACACCAGTTTATCGACGAAGCCCAGGTCCGGGCTGTCCAGCGTGGCATCCTGAATACGCAGCAGGTTTTCCTGAAGTTTGTCGCCCGCCGCTTCCAGCGTATCCTGCAGTTCACGCAGTGTCCCGGAGGTTTCAGAGAGCAGCATTTCACAGCTGGAGATCGCCGCGCGCCAGTCTTTATTCAGCAGTTCAGCGATATCGTTTTTCACCGCCTGCTGCTGTTCATCCATCAGACGCTGGGTCATATCGATGCTGTCGAAGATCTCCGCCACCGAATATTTCAGCGGCGCGAAAACATTGCGATGCCAGTGAAACTCATCACCGTTTTCCTGCGCGGCATCGGCTGCCCGCTTGAGCTCGCTGGCCACAATTGACAGCTGCATCGACAGGCGCAGCGTTGAAAACTCACGCTGACGGATGTAGTAGTCGGTGATGCCGATCGCCAGCGGCGTCAGGCGATAGATAGCGTTGCCTTCGGTGAGTTCACTGGTAAAGCGGTTGAGCAGACGCTGACGCACCATGTCGTTGATGGCGTTGTTGGCACGAACCAACACGGTTTCATGGGTTTGTTCAAAAGCTTTACTGACATGACGGAAAGCGTCAATCAGATCGCCTTCGCTCATTTCGCCATCCATCCGCTCACCGTTGAGGGTGGCGATAGCCAGCAAAAAGGCCAGACGTTCCACTGGCAGCGCAAGGGAAAAGTCATTTTTGCGCGCCCAGGAGACCAGTTCAGGTACCGTCTGGGAAAATTCACTCATAATTCGTCCTTCTGCCCCGGTTTACGCGCGGTCACATGGATGTAGCGCCCTAAGCTTAAAAAGGGTTCCTGACGGCAGTAACGCCGCTCCATCTCAATAATTTCGTCGTCGCTTTTTGGCTCGCCTTTCGGCGGTTTCATGTAGTCACTGAATACCCGGATCCCGGCACGCTGCTCAATCACAAAGCCACACGCCTCCAGCCAGCGATAGACCTGCTCTGGGTCGCGCGGATAGTCAGGCGACAGGGTTCGCTTTTTGCGTTTAGTCAGGTTGGTGCGCAGATAGCCGAAGTTACCCAGCGTTAAGGTGCGCAATGTCAGGCCGTGCAGATTGTAAAACATCAGCGACATGACGCCCCCCGGACGCAGCAGATCGAACAGCGCTTTGAGCACCTTCTCCGGTTCAGCGACCCACTCAAGCACAGCGTGGAACAATACCAGATCCACCGGCTTATCCAAATGTTCGCCCACCTGCTGCGCGCTAATTTGTCTGAATTGCATGTTGTGGCTCACACCCTGTGCCGCCGCATTTTCGGCGGCCCGGCGCAGCATCTCAGCAGAGAGGTCGCACAGCAGAACCTGATGGCCCTGTGCAGCCAGCCCGCTGGAGACCTGGCCGACACCGCCGCCAGCATCCAGCACCGATAGCGGGTGCGGTGACAGGCCGGGCACTATCTTCTCCAGCTCATCCCGGAGGATGGCCTGGCGTATCTTCCCTTTGGTGGTGCCGTAAATATTTTGCGAAAATTTATCCGCGAGATCGTCAAAGTTACGATCCTGCATGGCATGCGCTCCGGTATGCTGCGGTGAGACTTGTGCTATTTTGTCACAGGCATCAGAAGAATGAACCTTTCATCCCCATCTTCCCTTCCGGGTGCTCTATTTTCGGACAACAGGACGCGTTTTCGATGTTATTTACCCTGAAAAAAGTGATTGGCGGGCTGCTTTTACCCTTGCCGTTTCTGCTTTTGCTGATGGCGCTGGGCATTTTACTGCTTTGGTTTACTGACTGGCAAAAAAGCGGCAAAACCGTGATCTCTGTCAGCTGGCTGTTATTGCTGCTGCTGAGCCTGCAACCGCTGGCCGATCGGCTGCTTTTGCCGCTGGATAACCGCTATCCGACCTGGAACGGTGCAGAGAAGGTGGACTACATTGTGGTGCTGGGCGGAGGCTATACCTTCAACCCGGCATGGGCACCCAGCTCAAACCTGCTGAATAACAGTCTGCCACGCGTGGCGGAAGGTATTCGTCAATGGCAACGCAATCCACAGTCGACCCTGATTTTTACCGGCGCTGCCGGTGGCACCAATCCGAAGAGCAGCGCCTGGGTAGCCGCTCAGGTGGCAGAAAGTCTGGGCGTACCGCGCGAACACATTCAGATTCTTGACCAGCCTCGTGATACCGCGGATGAAGCGCAGGCGGTCAAAACGGTAGTAGGCGATCGCACGTTGCTGCTGGTCACCTCAGCGAATCATATGCCGCGGGCGATACGCTTTTTCCACGCGGTCGGTCTGAAGCCGATTGCTGCCCCTGCCAATCAGCTGGCGATTACCTCGCCGCTGAATGGCTGGGAACGCGCGATACCGTCATCGATCTGGCTGAGCCACAGCGAACGGGCAGTGTATGAAACGCTGGGCACGTTACTGCAGCGGCTTAAAGGTGAGAAACCCGACTCAGCCGAGCCAGGGAAGTAGTTGCGCACGGGCATGGTCAAAACGCGGGCGGTTGAACGTGCCGGTCTGCACGAGATGTTCGATGCAGTCCCACAGCTGATAAACCCACCGGCGCCAGACAAAGCCTTCAGAGACGGGTGCCCGTTGCAGGTAGTCGTGCAGCAGCGCTGTCTCAGCAGGTGAGGTATCCAGATGGATCAGGTCATATTCACGGGGCGCCCAGAGAATCGTGCCCGGCTGTGTCATCGCGACTAACTGGTCACTGCGGCTGTTTTTCAGCATGCTCTGCAGCCGCACGTTGCCGTGAACCATCACGCAGGGATCATCAAAGTCGTGGAAAAGATGCGCCAGACGTGACCGGCAGCGGAACAGAATCTGGCGATCTTCCAGCGTGAAGCCGGGTGGGCGCAGATAGCTGAGTGTCGACCACAATACCTCAACCCGTTGTGCATACCAGGCCGGCCAGCAATTCTGCTGCGTGCTGTCTACCGTTCCGACCAGACCGTGGCTGTCGAGCCGGTGCCAGGCCAGCAGACCCTCGACTGCCTGCTCGCAAAACTGTTGCCATCGCTGAGTATCCCGCGCAGGCGCCTCCGCCGTCACGCCATTCAGTCTCGCCATCAGAAGCGTTTCATGCACCGGCGGCTGCTGGCTCAGCACCAGACCATAGACCGCTGGCACAGGGATCAATCCGGCCTGCCCCAGTAATGCCAGCTTTCTGGCTTCCAGCGCTGCCCGCCCCTGATGACGAAAATATTTTGCCACCATCGGCATGGGGTGCCCCTGCCTATCGTACAGGGCATAGAGTCGGGTGGGCGGATGTTCACTGATTAATTCGAGGCGGCTGATGCTTTCACCCAGCGCCAGCGTGAGTTCTGATTTAAGCTGTTCCATGCGGCATCCTCCTCAGATGAGTATCATAATATCCTGAAGGAAGTACTGGCGATAAGTTTAGCGGCGGATCAATAACGTTGCGCTGAAACGGGGAGACTGACTCCCCGTATATCAGGCCTGCATGGCATTGCGGACGCGTTGCAAATCATCTGGCGTATCCACACCCACGCTGGGAATGGTTTTTGCTACGGCGACATGAATTTTTTCGCCGTACCATAAAACACGCAGTTGCTCGAGCAGCTCAATCTGTTCAAGAGGACAAGGTGCCCAGGCAACATAGCGGCGAATAAAACCGGCACGGTAGGCATAGATACCAATGTGACGAAGTAGCGTATCGCCAATCTGCTCGCGTGAGGCAGCATAGCGTTCCCGATCCCAGGGAATGGTGGCCCGTGAGAAATAGAGCGCATAGCCATTCGCATCCATGACCACCTTCACCGCGTTCGGATTAAAGGCTTCTTCCACATCGGTTATTGGCACCGCCAGCGTTGCCATCCCGGCCGCTGAGCCCGCCAGATTGGTCGCCACCTGGCGCACAATCTCTGCCGGGATCATCGGCTCATCACCCTGCACATTGACGATGATTTCGTCATCTGCAAACTGATATTTTTCGATCACTTCCGCCAGCCGCTCCGTGCCGGACTGGTGATCGACGCGGGTCATGCAGACTTCACCGCCTGCCGCCTCCACTGCTCTGGCGACGTCAGGATGATCGGTAGCAACAATGACCCGACTGGCACCCGATTCACGGGCGCGTTCCATCACATGCACCACCATCGGTTTACCGTGAATATCGAGCAGCGGCTTGCCGGGTAACCGGGTTGACGCATAGCGCGCAGGAATGATGGCAGTGAAACTCATGGATGAATCTCTTCAACTGACAGAGTACGGGCTTCGGTTTCCAGCAGCACCGGAATACCATCCCGAACCGGGAAGGCCAGGCCATCAGGCTTGCAGATCAGCTCCTGCTGAGCATTGTTGAAGTAAAGTTTGCCATTGCACACCGGGCAGGCAACGATTTCGAGTAAACGATGATCCATATGTCCTCCATCAGGAACCGAATGCTTAAGGCATCAAGCATACCATAGCGCAGCGCAGGCGGGATGGGGTAAAACGCCTTCCCGCAGCGGCTGCCGCAAAATTGATTAATCCAGCCGCCACTGGGCTGGCCAGTGATCGTTGAGTGCATCGGGTGCCTGCAGAATAGCGATGCTTTCTGCTCCCTGCCAGACCGCGAAGCGCTCAATTGCACGCCGGATATCCACCACAAAGCGCGCCGTGATGCGGGTCGTCTCTTCCAGCCAGAGTTTTTTAATCTCCAGCTGTTTTGCCTGACGCAGCATACGGGCATCGAGCCGTCCTTTTATCTGACCACGATGAAGGATGGGCAAAACGAAATAGCCAAATTTACGCTTCTCCTCGGGGGTGTAACACTCGATACGATAGTCAAAACTGAACAGCTCCCGCGCACGCTTGCGATCCCAGACTACCGGATCAAACGGGGACAGCAGCGCGCTGTGCGTCGCCTGCAGCGGTGTCTCCAGTAATGGCAGGTAGTCACGATGCAGCCACATCTCACCCAGCCCCTCTGTATCGACGGCGACCAGATCGCCCGCGGCCTGGGCATCAGCGATAAAGTCGTTCAGGGGTGCTCGTTTAAGGCGATAGTAGTCCGGCAGCCAGGCCGCGCGGAAAATCCCTAAGCTACGGGCGCTGTTCATCAGCATCTGTCGGGTGGCCTCGGCTTCGCTGATGCCATGCACCGCATCCTGCCAGTCGGGCATGACGCGGCTGCGCAGATCATAGACACGCTGAAAGTTACGGCGTTCCGCGACCATCAGCTCACCGGCGCTAAACAGATTTTCCAGATGGCGTTTGTGTGGTTTCCATGCCCACCAGCCCGACTTCGGGTTATCGGCATGGGTGAAATCGGCGGCGCGCACCGGGCCGTTTTGCTGAATCAGCTGCAGTAATTCGGTAATCGCCTGCTGGTGGTCAGCAACCCATTGCGCATTGTATTTCCAGCCCAGACGTTCAGGAGAGAGCATGCGATGACGAAGCAGTCTGTAATCGGCGCGGGGAATAAAGCAGGCTTCGTGCGCCCAGTACTCGAAGAGTTCGCCCTGTGCCAGCGCCTGTTCCAGCCATGCCTGAGGATAGTTCCCCAGGCGACTGAACAGCACCAGATAAGGACTGCGTGCCACCACATGAATGGTATCAATTTGCAGCAGTGACATGCGGGAGATGCAGCTAATCAGATCCTGATAAACCGCGCGTTTTGCCGGAGGGCGCAGCAGGCTCTGCGCGGCGAGATGAAGATGACGTGCTTGCTGTAACGAAAGTGAATGCGGGGTGTTCATCCTCTTCCTTATCAGGCTTCACCTGAATGGGTGCGGCTATCAGAGCCGGCGACGGCAGCGTTGTTCAATATCGTCCAGTAACGGCGTTACGGCTTTACCGGTTAAATGGGCGTCCACCGGCAGATACCACCAGTCAGGCTGCGCAAAGTGACGGCATTTCACTGCGTCCTTTTCAGTCATTAATAGCTGCTGACCCGGCTGTAATAATCGTGTCAGCTCATCTTCACTGTAGGCGTGATGATCGGCAAAGGCGATCTCTGCAACCGGCGTAATACCCTGCTGTTTCAGCGTGGTGAAAAAGCGCGGAGGATGACCAATACCGGCCATGGCAACCACTGCGCCCAGTTGCTCAGGTGCGCGGGTTTCCCCGGTCAGCAGATTGGTGGCGAGTCCGGGCTGAAGTTGCATCGCAATCTCGTCACCCAGGGCCTTACCGCCATTAATGATGACGGCATCCACCTGCCGCAGACGATCGGCACGTTCACGCATCGGACCGGCAGGCAACCACCAGCCATTACCAAAGCGACGGACCCCATCAACCACCACGATTTCGCGATCGCGCTGCAGGGCGTAATGTTGCAGGCCATCATCCGTGATGATCACATCCAGCGGCCCCTGCTTCAGTAACGCTTCAATCGCCTGTCGCCTTTTGGGAGCAACCGCAACCGGCGCTCCGGTGCGCTGGGCGATCAGTACCGGTTCATCACCGGCCTGTTGCGTGGGGGTCTGCGCCGTGACCAGCAAAGGATAGTGGTCCGCCTTGCCGCCATACCCTCTGGAGACGACGCCAGCGCGCAGGCCACGTTGCTGCAACGCCTCAACCAGCCAGATCACGACTGGTGTCTTACCATTTCCGCCGGCAGTCAGGTTACCCACCACCACGACCGGCAGAGGCGCACGCCAGCTTTTACGCCAGCCGCGCCTGTAACTGAAGCGTATCAGGGCCGTGATCGCGCCATACAGCAGGCTGAATGGCCATAGCAGTAGCCATAGCGGTGAACGACCACTCCAGATACGTTCAATCATTGGCCGAACTGCATTTTATGCAGCTGTGCATAGGCGCCGCGTTCTGCTAACAGCACCTGATGCGTTCCGCGTTCAACAATCTGGCCATCTTCAATTACCACGATTTCATCCGCTTTCTCAATGGTAGAGAGTCGGTGCGCAATTACCAGCGAGGTACGGTTCTTCTGCAACTCATCCAGTGCAGACTGAATCGCGCGTTCTGACTCGGTATCCAGCGCCGAGGTCGCTTCATCCAGGATCAGAATCGGACAATCACGCAGCAACGCACGGGCAATGGCGATACGCTGACGCTGACCGCCAGATAACAGCACGCCATTCTCGCCAATCATCGTATCCAGACCCTTATCCATTTTATTGATAAAGTCCATGGCATGCGCCATGGTGGCCGCCTGCTCGATCTCTTCACGACTGTATTGCTCACTGCGGGCATACGCGATGTTATTGGCAATCGTGTCGTTGAAGAGGTGCACATTCTGTGACACCAGCGCCACCTGATTACGCAATGAGCGCAGGCTGTACTCACGCAGATCATGACCGTCCAGCAGGATTTCGCCCTGCTGGATGTCATAAAAGCGGGTCAGCAGACTCGCCATCGTAGACTTACCGGAACCGGAACGGCCCACCAGCGCCACCGTTTTTCCTGCTGGCAGCGACAGATTGATATTGCGCAGTGCCGGAATTTCACGACCAGGGTAGGTAAAGGTCACATCACGGAATTCAATATCCCCTTTAGCACGGGTGATTTCGCGCGTGCCGTTATCCACTTCCTGCTCACTATCCAGAATAGAGAACAGTGTCTGACAGGCCGCCATCCCACGCTGGAACTGGGCGTTGACGTTGGTCAGAGACTTAAGCGGGCGCATCAGGGCAATCATCGAGGAGAAAACCACGGTGATGGTACCGGCTGTCAGGGTATCCATGACGCTGGGGAAGCTGGCAGCATAGAGCACAAAAGCCAGTGCCAGCGACGCGATCAGCTGAATAATCGGATCGGAAATGGAGGAGGCTGAAACGAGTTTCATTCCCTGCTGACGCATCCGGTTACTGACGCGGGAAAAGCGCTCCGATTCAATGTCCTGTCCGCCAAAAATCAGCACTTCTTTGTGCCCTTTCAGCATCTGCTCGGCGCTGGTTGTCACCTGCCCCATAGTGTTCTGCATACTTTTGCTGATGGTGCGGAAGCGCTTAGAGACGGTGCGGATAGCAAAGGAGACGATAGGTGCCAGTACAATCAGGATCAGCGACAGTTGCCAGCTGTAGTAGAACATCATGATAAACAGGCCAATAATGGAAGCCCCTTCACGCACTACGGTGACCAGCGCGCCCGAAGAAGAGGAGGCGACCTGCTCAGAATCGTAAGTAATGCGTGACAACAGGGTGCCGGTTGACTGCTGGTCGAAAAACGAAACCGGCATGCCCATCATATGGCTGAACAGACGACGGCGGATGTTCATCACGACGTTGCCAGAGACCCAGGAGATGCAGTAGCTGGAGATATAACTGGTGACTCCGCGTACCAGCATCAGGCCAATAACCACTAACGGCAGCCACAGCATCACCGATCTGTCAGCTTTACCAAAACCATCATCCAGTAACGGTTTCAACAGTGAGAGCATTAAGGCGTCGCCCGCAGCATTAATAATCAGGGCGACTGAGGCCGCAATTAATCCCGCTTTATTAGGCGCGATCATCGGCCAGAGTCGGCGAAACGTCTGCCACGTAGAGAGATCTTTATCTTGATGCATTATTTATTCACGCTGTTGGAAATAGCCGGCCATTCTACCTGGATTCGCGTTTGACGCCAAACCACTGATGATACCAACGGGGCATTAATTGATCCCGCAAGGTCGAAACCTGCGCTCTGCCCTGCGCTATCCTGATACTGATTTGTCCTGACTGGCCCGTATCCAGCCACTGAAAACCGGCCGTTCGATAGTTTTCCAGCACATTTTTCGCGGGCATACGCCATGCATTGTAGCGTGCCAGCGAGGCGATAGCGGTGTGGCCTGCGGCTTTACGCAGCAGCAATGAGGTCGACGAAGTACGGCTGCCGTGGTGCGGGACCTGCAGAATATCGACCTTCAGCCCCTGCTTCTCCAGCGCCACCAGTTGGCGTTCCGCTTTCGCTTCAATGTCACCGGTTAACATCAGACGAACCTGACCATCATCGACGATCACCACACAGGAGTCATTATTTCCGCCCGGCAGGGGGGCCGTCAGCGGCCAGACCACCCGAAAGTGGAGCTGCCGCCAGCGCCACTGCGTGCCCCGTACGCAGGGTAAGTGTGCCTCATCAGCCAGCGCACTTCTGACGTCAACCGCTGGCCAGCGTTGCGTAATCGCCTCCAGCCCGCCAGTATGATCCAGATGCTTATGACTCAGGATGACCTGTTTTAACCGTAACTGCCTGCGCTCCAGCCACGGAATGATCACCCGACTCCCCGCATTATCGTTCTGCCAGCGCGGGCCGGTGTCATACATTACGGCCTCGTCGCCCTGGCTGATCACCAGACTCAGACCGTGCCCGATATCCAGCATATCGATGCGCCAGCCCTGCTCCTGATTTGGCTGGCGACTCAGTATCATCGCCAGCGCTAACGCGCAGCTGCTTAGTGGCAGAGAGAAGAAGAGCTGCGCACGCCAGAGAATCAGGCCACCCCATACCATGACCGTAAACCAGGTTGTGCCACTCAGCGGCCACCAGCCTGGTGGCAGCAACGTCAGGCAATGAAACAGTGCGCGTAAAGAGAGATCGGCCGCTCCCCAGAAGAAGCCAGATAAATGCGCCACCGGTAGCAGCAGGGCGAGCGTCACCAGAGGCATGGTAATAAACGAGACGACCGGAATCGCGACAACATTCGCCACCAGCGCAGTCAGGCTGATGCCGTTGAAAATCGCCACCTGCAACGGCACCATTAAAATCATCATGCCCGCCTGCAAATGCAGTAGCTGTACCGGAATCCAGCGCCATTGATGGCGGAACTGTGCAGGCAGCGGGAACCAGTGATACCAGACCAGCAACATGCCGACAGCCAGTACCGAAAGCCAGAAGCTGTCAGACAGCACGGTCAGTGGATCCATCACCAGCAGCAACGCAATACAGAACGTCCAGATCTGCCAGCTGTTCAGCTGAACACCCGCAAGCCGTGTTATCGTCCATAGCGTCAGGGCAAGTAGAGAACGGGCTGCAGGAGGCTGCGCCCCTGAAAGCCAGGTATAGATTGCTGCAAACAGCCAGCTCACGATGAGGGGAAAAAGATAGCCGATAAAGCGGGCTGGCAATATAAACTGCACGCCTCGCGCAAGCACCCAGCCAGTGCTGGCTGCCAGGGCAATATGCATGCCCGATATCGCCATCAGGTGCGCCGTGCCGGTATCACGCAGTAGCTGGCGCGTCTGCGGGCTCATTTCCTCCCGGATACCAAATGCCAGCGCCTCCAGCGTGCCACGCGAAGGCATTTCACGGGTCCTGTCACGGTGCCCTACAATAAATCGCCAGCGGCCATCACAGCGATCGCTGATAGCATCCTGTTTAAGGATCCGCCCCTGAAGCGGCGTATTATTCGCGAGTGCAAAACGCTGTGCATCAAAGTCGCCTTCATTAAGGCGGGCATGGACCGGTCGCAGACGGAGGTGCATGGTCCAGCGCTGGCCCGGACAGTAAATCTCTGGATCAGTATTGAAAAAGAGCCAGGCAAAGCGAGGCGGGAATATCATCCTGCCCTGTTCTTCAAGCAGACGAACCCGGATTTGCTTCCGCTCTTTTCGCAGTTCACTGATCTGAAGGGTGTAGGTGGCAGGACGCGCCGAGAACTTTTCGATATCCCGCACCATCAGACGGGCGTCGTTACAGGCCCATGCCAGAAACAGCAGAGTGATACCGGTCAGACGAAGCGGCGGGTAAGCGCAATGCAGCAGAGCCAGACCCACGAGGACAAGCAGCAGAATCGTCTCACCGGAAGGCAGCCGCGCCATCAGCAGTAGCGGTAACGTTGCAACGATCGCCAGTCGCGCCAGAATGGTCCATGTCAGCATAATCATATCCATTGATTCAGTTCGATTATTCTGGGCAATTGGGGAGAAATTAACAGTGGACAATGAGTGAGGCTGGAGCCGTTTCGCAAGGAGAGCGCGGCATTGCAGTGTGGATGACCGTAATCTGGATGTCAGGTCTCAACCTGGATAGCAGGCAAAAAAAAACGACATCCGGAGATGTCGTTTATCTGGTTCGGTATCGGCTTAGCCGTAGATATTTGCGCGATCGCGCAGTTCTTTGCCTGGCTTAAAGTGGGGAACGTATTTACCTTCCAGATCCACTTTGTCACCCGTTTTCGGATTACGTCCAGTACGCGGAGCGCGATAGTGCAAAGAAAAGCTGCCGAATCCCCGGATTTCGATGCGTTCGCCTTGTGCCAGCGTAGTGGCCATATGCTCAAGCATCTCTTTTACTGCATCCTCAACGACTTTCGCCGGTATATGAGTATGCTGTCCCGCCAGTCTTTCGATCAGTTCTGACTTGGTCATGTAACCTCCGGTTTATCCCTGTAGGAATGTATGACAGCTTTTACCGAAACCGGGTGGTTGCCCACCCGGTGCTTCAGGTCGATTACTCGCCTTTAGCCGCTTTGAACGCTTCAGCCATAGCGCTAGAGAAATTGCCTTCTTCCTGTTTGGTGTTAACAGTATTGATAGCTTCTTTCTCATCAGCCTGGTCTTTCGCACGGACAGACAGGCTTACGACACGGTTTTTACGATCAACGCCGGTGAACTTAGCTTCAACGTCGTCGCCAACGTTCAGAACCAGAGTTGCATCTTCAATGCGGTCCAGTGAAGCTTCAGAAGCGCGCAGGTAACCCTCAACGCCGTCTGCTAATTCAACTGTAGCACCTTTAGCATCAACTGCAGTCACTTTACCGGTGACGATGGCACCTTTCTTGTTCAGAGTGATGTAGTTGTTGAACGGATCTTCTGCCAGCTGTTTAACGCCCAGAGAGATACGCTCGCGCTCTGCATCAACCTGCAGTACAACGGCAGCGATTTCATCGCCTTTTTTGTACTCACGAACGGCTTCTTCGCCGGTCGCGTTCCAGGAGATGTCAGACAGGTGAACCAGACCGTCGATGCCGCCGTCCAGGCCGATGAAGATACCGAAGTCAGTGATTGACTTGATTTTACCTTCAACACGATCGCCTTTGTTGTGCGTCTCAGCGAACAGCTGCCATGGGTTAGATTTACACTGTTTCAGACCCAGGGAGATACGACGACGCTCTTCGTCAATGTCCAGAACCATAACTTCAACAACATCGCCTACGTTAACAACTTTAGACGGATGGATGTTTTTGTTGGTCCAGTCCATTTCAGACACGTGTACCAGACCTTCAACGCCTTCTTCGATTTCCACGAAGCAGCCATAATCAGTCAGGTTGGTAACACGACCGGTCAGGCGAGTACCTTCCGGATAGCGTTTAGCGATAGCAACCCATGGATCTTCGCCCAGCTGCTTCAGACCCAGAGAAACACGGGTACGCTCGCGGTCGAACTTCAGCACCTTAACGGTGATTTCGTCGCCAACGTTAACGATTTCGCTTGGATGCTTAACGCGTTTCCATGCCATATCAGTGATGTGCAGCAGGCCATCAACGCCGCCCAGATCAACGAATGCACCGTAGTCAGTGAGGTTCTTAACGATACCTTTAACTTCCATGCCTTCCTGCAGGTTTTCCAGCAGCTGATCGCGCTCTGCGCTGTTTTCGGATTCGATAACCGCACGACGTGAAACCACGACGTTATTGCGTTTCTGATCCAGCTTGATGACTTTGAACTCAAGCTCTTTGCCTTCCAGGTGCAGCGTATCGCGCACCGGACGCACATCTACCAGTGAACCTGGCAGGAACGCACGGATACCGTTGAGCTCAACTGTGAAGCCGCCTTTAACTTTGCCGTTGATAACACCGGTAACAGTTTCAGCGTCTTCGTAAGCTTTTTCCAGCGTGATCCATGCTTCATGGCGCTTAGCTTTCTCACGGGACAGCAGGGTTTCACCGAAGCCGTCTTCCACTGCATCCAGAGCAACATCAACTTCGTCGCCTACCTGGATTTCCAGTTCGCCGGCTGCGTTCTTGAACTGCTCTGCAGGAATTGCAGATTCAGATTTCAGACCCGCATCAACCAGAACGACATCTTTGTCGATAGAAACGACGATGCCACGAACGATAGAACCCGGGCGGGTTTCGATTGTTTTTAAGGATTCTTCAAATAGTTGAGCAAAAGATTCAGTCATATTGATAATCTTCAGGATTCTTCAATTTAACGTCCATCTGACTTCATGTCGGATGGGGTTGTTTCACATGCCCGGCACCGGATCCGTGGTACAGGGTGATAAATTCAGTTAAGCCGGAATGCCCAGCTTCTCGCGGGCATAGTGTAGCGCTTTTTCAATGACCTGGTCGATAGACATCTCTGTAGAGTCCAGAACCAGTGCATCGGCAGCAGCGACTAAAGGCGCAATTGCGCGGTTACGATCGCGGTCGTCGCGTTCTTTTATCTCGGCTAAAAGGCGGTCAAAGTTAACATTAAAGCCATTTCCCTGCAACTGTAGCATACGTCGCTGAGCACGCTCTTCCGGGCTGGCATCAAGGAAAATCTTTACTGGCGCATCCGGGAAAACCACGGTGCCCATATCGCGGCCATCAGCGATCAGGCCCGGCATCTCACGGAAACCGCGCTGACGGCGCAATAACGCTTCGCGCACCCGCGGAAAGGCAGCGACACGTGAGGCGGTGTTGCTGACCTCCTGAGTGCGGATTTCACCGGTAACATCTTCACCTTCAAGTATGACCTGCATTTCACCATTTTGTGACAAAAAGCGCACATCAAGATGTGCAGCAATCGGCACCAGCGCTTCTTCAGATTCAATGTCCACTTGATGATGCAATGCCGCTAACGCCAGCACGCGATAAATAGCACCGGAGTCCAGCAGATGCCACTGCAGCGATTCTGCCATCGCTTTGCACAGGGTTCCCTTTCCCGCTCCACTTGGCCCATCAATAGTTATGACCGGGGCAGTTACTGTCATTATTCCCTCCTGTTGCTGCGTGCATTATGACCTTCAGGTCACCCTTAATGCTTAGCATTATACGCTGCATAGCAAGGCTTGGTTACCCTTTCGCACTGACCGGGTTCGAAATGTTAGTCAATTCAGAGGATATCGGTCAGGTTACAGCCAGATTAAATCAGGGGGAGACCCGGTGCGGAACCGCACCGGAAAGGCGATATCAGGCGTGCTGGCTGATTTTAGCCAGCTGAACAAAATAGTCCGGGAAGGTTTTCGCTGTACAGCCAGGATCGAGAATAGTTACTGGTGTATCGGAAAGGGCAACCAGCGAAAAACACATTGCCATGCGGTGATCGTTGTAGGTACCAATATCAGCATGAATCAGCGATGCTGGCGGTGTAATACGGATATAGTCATGACCCTCTTCAACTTCCGCCCCCACTTTACGCAGCTCTGTAGCCATTGCGCTCAGTCGATCAGTCTCTTTTACCCGCCAGTTATAAATATTACGTAACTGGGTCGTGCCGTCGGCAAACAGCGCGGTGGTCGCGATGGTCATGGCAGCATCCGGGATATGGTTCATGTCCATATCAATGGCCTGCAGTTTTGCGGCCGTGCAGGCAATGAAATCATCACCCCACTCAATCACCGCACCCATCCTTTCCAGCACATCAGCGAAACGGATATCGCCCTGCACACTCTGGCGTCCGATACCGGTGACGCGAACCGTGCCACCTTTTATTGCGCCGGCAGCCAGGAAATAGGAGGCGGAAGAGGCATCGCCTTCAACCAGGTAATCGCCCGGTGACTGATACTGTTGCTGTCCCTTAATCAGAAAGCGTTGATAGTTCTGATTCTCAACCCCGACGCCAAAGCACTGCATCAGATTGAGTGTGATATCAATATAAGGTTTGGAAACCAAATCGCCTTTGATAGTGATGCAGGTATCCTGCTGTGCCAGCGGCGCGGTCATCAGCAGTGCTGTCAGGAACTGACTGGAGACGCTGCCATCTACACTGACTTCACCCCCGGTGAAACCACCGCGTAAACGCAGCGGCGGATAGTTTTCGTTTTCCAGGTACTCAATAGTTGCTCCACCCTGACGAAGTGCATCAACCAGATGCCCGATTGGACGCTCTTTCATGCGGGGTTCGCCGGTCAGCTCAATATCGTGCTCGCCCAAACAGAGTGCAGCGGCCAGAGGACGCATTGCGGTTCCGGCATTGCCCAGAAACAGCGACAACGGTTGAGAGGAGTGCAGTGGCCCGGCATTTCCCGTCACTTCACACACGGTGCGATCGCTGGAGAGCGTATAGCTTACGCCCAGCGCGGTCAGCGCATTCAGCATATGCTTAACATCATCGCTGTCGAGCAGGTTGGTGAGACGGGTGGTACCTTCAGCCAGCGCAGCCAGCAGCAATGCGCGATTGGAAACGCTTTTTGAGCCGGGCAGATTTACGGTGCCATCGACACGCGCGATCGGTTGGAGAGTCAGGGAGTCCTGCATGTGAAACGAAATCCTCAAAAAATACAGAGACCTCGCCCTATGACGAGGTCTGGCATCAGCATCAACGCTGATATCTTAATAATCAGCCGTGACGGCGTTCAAAGTCGACCATGAAATCGGTCAGCGCCTTCACACCTTCCAGCGGCATCGCATTATAAATAGAGGCGCGCATACCGCCTACTACACGATGGCCTTTAAGCGCATGCAATCCTGCCTTAAATGACTCTTCCAGGAACAGTGCATCGAGCGACGCATCCGCCAGCTGGAAAGGAATATTCATGCGCGAGCGATTTTCTTTAGCCACATCGTTACGGTAGAAGCCACTGTGATCGATAACGCCATAAAGCAGGTCAGATTTTGCCTGATTGATACGATCAATTTCGGCCACACCGCCCTTCTCTTTCAGCCATTTAAACACCAGGCCTGAGAGATACCATGCAAATGTTGGCGGGGTATTAAACATCGAATCATTATCGGCCAGCACTTTGTAATCAAGAATTGAAGGTACAGAGGCGTGCGCCTGACCCAGCAGATCGTCGCGAACGATAACCAGCGTTAACCCGGCCGGACCGACATTTTTTTGCGCACCCGCATAAATCACGCCATAGCGGCTCACATCGATCGGACGTGACAAAATGGTAGATGAGAAGTCAGCGACAACAGTTTTATTGCCGAAATCGGGCTGTTCATCAATGGCGATGCCATCGATAGTTTCATTCGGGCAGAAATGCAGATAAGCAGACGATTCACTCACCTGCCATTCGCTCATCGGCAGAATGGCACGTTTACCATCGCGAGTGGTTTTCACATCCAGCGTACGCGGAGAACAATACTTTTCCGCTTCTTTAATTGCACTGTGTGCCCAGTAGCCGCCATCGACATAGTCGGCGCTGGTCGCTTGCCCGAGCAGATTACCCGGTACTGCAGCGAACTGCGCACGCGCGCCGCCATGACAGAATAAAACTTTGTAATTAGCCGGTATTTTTAGCAGATCACGGAAGTCCTGCTCCGCTTCCTCAGCCACCTGAATGAACTCTTTACTGCGGTGACTGATCTCCATTACAGAGGTACCCAGACCGCGCCAGTTCGTCAGCTCCTGTTCTGCACGACGAAGGACTTCAACCGGTAGCATCGCCGGGCCAGAGCTAAAATTATAAACTTGCGTCATTTCCCCTCACCACTGTCATATCGAACGGTTATGAATAACCATCCGGTTTTATCACTGCATTCTGATAGCTGCAATCATAAATCAGGGTGCGGTCACATTTTCTGAATCCGGCTCGCCGGAGGTTATGTTACCAATGTAAATCTCAACGGAATTTTGTGAGGCTTTATCCAGCGCCATCAATTTGCGTTTGGCCAGAGTGCCGCTGTGATGAAAACTACGTCGGTAAACTAAGCCAGTAAAAATGTCCCGCCCTGATAGCGGTCAGTTAGCAAAATCCGTATCATGGCGCGCTTTACGCACCCTATGACAACAGAGAGAGCGGCACTATGACGCAAACATTTATCCCGGGCAAAGATGCCGCACTGGAAGACTCCATCGCGCGTTTCCAGAACAAGCTGCAGGATCTTGGCTTTAACATTGAAGAAGCCTCCTGGCTGAATCCTGTCCCCCACGTCTGGTCAGTGCATATCCGCGACCGCGATTGCCCGCTCTGTTTTACCAATGGTAAAGGCGCCAGTAAAAAAGCGGCACTGGCCTCTGCACTGGGTGAGTATTTCGAGCGTCTCTCTACTAACTATTTTTTTGCTGACTTCTGGCTGGGGAAAAAGATCGCTGACGGTGATTTTGTTCACTATCCCAATGAAAAATGGTTTGCGTTACCAGAGGATGATTCCTTACCTGAAGGCATTCTGGATGCGCGCCTGCACGCGTTTTACGATGCCGACAATGCTCTGACGGCTTCCGGCCTCATTGATTTGCAATCCGGCAATGCTGAGCGTGGTATATGCGCTCTGCCCTTTACCCGCCAGTCCGATCAGCACACTGTCTATATTCCGATGAACATTATCGGCAACCTCTATGTTTCAAATGGCATGTCTGCAGGTAACACCGCAAATGAAGCCCGTGTTCAGGGGCTTTCAGAAGTGTTTGAGCGCTACATTAAAAACCGCATTATTGCGGAAGCAATCAGCCTGCCAGCGATTCCTGATGAGGTGATGCAGCGCTATCCTGACGTCATTGAAGCGATTGCGCGCCTTGAAGCAGAAGGCTTCCCGATTTTCGCTTATGACGCCTCGCTGGGTGGCAAATATCCGGTTATTTGTGTGGTACTGTTTAACCCGACCAACGGCACCTGCTTTGCCTCATTTGGTGCGCATCCTGATTTCGGTGTGGCGCTGGAGCGTACCGTCACCGAGTTGCTGCAGGGTCGCAGCCTCAAAGATCTGGATGTGTTTACACCACCGACCTTTGATGACGAAGAAGTGGCTGAACATGCCAACCTCGAAACACACTTCATCGATTCAAGCGGTCTTATCTCCTGGGATCTGTTTAAAGAGACGGCGGATTATCCCTTTGTCGACTGGTCTTTCGCAGGCAGCACCGAGCAGGAATTTGCTACGCTGATGGCGATCTTCGCTTCAGAAAATCAGGAAGTCTATATCGCTGACTACGAGCACCTGGGTGTTTATGCCTGCCGCATTATCGTACCTGGCATGTCTGATATCTACCCGGCGGAAGATTTGTTCCTGGCGAATAACAGCATGGGTGCTGGCATCCGTGCAACCCTGCTTGCCCTGCCTGACAGCAACTGGAATCCGGAAGAGTATCTGGATCTGATTGGACAGCTGGATGATGAAGGTTTTGACGACTTCACCCGTGTTCGCGAGCTGCTGGGTCTGGCAACCGGTAAAGACAACGGCTGGTACACGCTGCGTATTGGCGAACTAAAAGCGATGCTGGCGCTGGCGGGCGGCGATCTGGATCAGGCATTGATCTGGACAGAATGGACAATGGAGTTTAACAGCTCAATCTTTACGCCAGAGCGGGCTAATTACTATCGTTGCCTGCAGACCCTGCTGTTACTGGCAATGGAAGATGAGCGCGATCCGCTGCAATATCATCACGCCTTCCTGCGTATGTATGGTGAGAACGCAATGGAAGCGGCTTCCGCCGCTATCAGTGGTGAGAATCCGTTTAATGGGCTTCAGGCTGTGTATGAAGAGTTGCAGGCATTTCCGGCTCATCAATCCCTGCTTGCTGCATACGAAAAACTGCAAGCTGCCAAACGTCATTACTGGAAAAAAGCGTAAGGCATAACGCCTGACGCTGGAAACAGATAGCTCAACATGGCACTGGATTTATCTGGTGCCATAATTTTCCTCTATCTCAATGAAACATTAGCTGTAATAAAAATACCCTCCGCCACATTCCATTATTTTACTTAACATATAAGATATTAATTTATAACACCGCTTGAATTAAAAACGCGCGCAATCGCCTGTCATTAAAATATATTTGTATTTTTAAAATTTATTTAATACTTTATTTTCAGTAAGTTACGCAATTATTTTTCCATTTAAACACGATAGCCTGGCTACCATTTCGTCAAACATGATCCACATCAATTACTGACCTATACTCCTTTGTTAGTATTTTTTCAGACAACTTCAGGAGTAAGTTAGTGTGAAAACTGACAACCCTTTTAATCTTTTATTACCCGCCGCAATGGCGAAAGTGGCCGAAGACGCCGGTATCTATAAAGCAACCAAACATCCCTTTACTACCTTCTTTCTGGCCATAAACGCTGGCGTATTCATCTCAATCGCATTCGTTTTTTATATTACAGCGACTACCGGCAGTGGCGCGATGCCTTATGGTATAGCCAAACTGATTGGCGGTATCTGCTTCTCTCTCGGTTTGATGCTGGTCGTGGTGTGTGGTGCCGACCTTTTTACCTCGACGGTACTAATCGTCGTGGCTAAAGCCAGTGGTCGCATCAGCTGGGGTCAGCTGGCCCGCAACTGGATTAACGTCTACGCCGGTAACCTGGCCGGTGCACTCTTCTTTGTCGCCCTGATGTGGTTTGCCGGACAGCATATGGTTGCGAATGGTGCATGGGGGTTGAATGTCCTGGAAACCGCCGATCACAAGATGCATCACACCTTTATAGAAGCAGTCTGTCTGGGTACATTAGCTAATCTGCTGGTCTGCCTCGCCGTCTGGATGAGCTATTCCGGTCGCAGCCTGACCGATAAGCTGGTCGTGATGATTCTGCCTGTTGGGATGTTTGTCGCCAGCGGTTTCGAACACAGCATCGCTAACATGTTTCTCATTCCCTATGCCATTACTATCCGCGACTTCGCAACACCTGAGTTCTGGCAGGCTGCTGGCACCACGGCTGCACAGTTTCATTCGCTGACCGTCAGTAACTTTATTCTCCATAATCTGATTCCCGTAACGATCGGTAACATCATCGGCGGTGGCGTTCTGGTTGGGCTGACTTACTGGGTTATCTATCTCCGCAAAGGTGACCAGGTACATTAAACGCATTTTTGACGGCACAGGACGTTGACTGTGCCCGACCGTAAAGTCTCTTCATATAAGGCAGGTATATTATGACCGAACTTAATGCAAAACTGGCTTCAGCATGGGAAGGATTTGCTGAAGGCGAATGGCAGAACAGCGTCAATGTGCGCGACTTCATTCAGAAAAACTACACCCCCTATGAAGGTGATGAGTCATTCCTGGCGGGCGCCACTGAAGCAACCACCAGGCTGTGGGAAAGCGTGCTGGAAGGCATCAAAATTGAGAACCGCACCCACGCGCCAGTCGACTTCGACACCGATCTCGCCTCCACAATTACCTCGCACGACGCGGGCTACATTAATAAGTCTCTGGAAAAAATTGTTGGTCTGCAGACTGAAGCACCATTAAAACGCGCCATCATTCCTTATGGCGGCATCAAAATGGTCGAAGGTTCATGCAAAGTGTATGGCCGTGAACTCGACCCTTCTCTGAAAAAAATCTTCACCGAATACCGCAAAACACACAACCAGGGTGTCTTCGATGTTTATACCCCGGACATTCTGCGCTGCCGCAAATCAGGTATTCTGACCGGTCTTCCTGATGCTTATGGTCGTGGTCGTATTATCGGTGACTATCGTCGTGTGGCGTTGTACGGCATCGATTTCCTGATGGCGGATAAATTCTCTCAGTTCGCATCACTGCAGGAAGATTTAGAGAACGGTGTGAATCTCGAGGCGACCATTCGTCTGCGTGAAGAGATCTCCGATCAGCATCATGCGCTGGCCCAGATCAAAGAGATGGCCGCAAAATATGGTCATGACATTTCCGGTCCGGCCACCAACGCGCTGGAAGCTGTGCAGTGGACTTACTATGGTTACCTGGCTGCCGTTAAATCACAAAACGGTGCTGCCATGTCCTTTGGCCGCGTCTCAACCTTCCTGGATGTTTACATTGAGCGTGATCTTAAAGCCGGTAAGCTGTCGGAAGAACAGGCTCAGGAACTGATTGACCATCTGGTCATGAAACTGCGCATGGTTCGCTTCCTGCGTACCCCAGAATATGATGAGCTGTTCTCTGGTGACCCAATCTGGGCAACCGAATCACTGGCAGGTATGGGCGTTGATGGTCGTACACTGGTATCCAAAAGCACTTTCCGCTTCCTGAATACCCTTTACACCATGGGTCCTTCACCTGAGCCAAACATGACCATTCTGTGGTCAGAAAAACTGCCCATTAATTTCAAGAAATACGCCGCTAAAGTCTCTATCGATACCTCATCTTTGCAGTATGAGAACGATGACCTCATGCGTCCTGATTTCAACAATGACGACTACGCCATCGCCTGCTGCGTGAGCCCGATGATTGTCGGCAAACAAATGCAGTTCTTTGGCGCACGTGCCAACCTGGCGAAAACGCTGCTTTACGCAATCAACGGCGGCGTGGATGAAAAACTAAAAATGCAGGTCGGACCGAAAGGCGACAAAATCAGCGACGACGTGCTGGATTTCGACACCGTCATGGAGCGTATGGATCACTTCATGGACTGGCTGGCGAAGCAGTATGTGACTTCGCTGAACATCATCCATTACATGCATGATAAGTACAGCTATGAAGCGGCACTGATGGCCCTGCATGACCGGGATGTCTATCGCACCATGGCCTGTGGTATCGCCGGTCTTTCTGTTGCTGCGGATTCACTTTCAGCAATTAAATACGCCAAAGTGAAACCGATTCGTGACGAAGATGGTCTGGCGATCGACTTCGATATCGAAGGTGAATATCCACAGTTCGGTAATAACGATGCCCGCGTTGATGACCTGGCCTGCGATCTGGTTGAACGCTTCATGAAGAAAATTCAACAGCTGACTACCTATCGTAATGCCGTGCCGACGCAGTCTGTCCTGACTATCACTTCGAACGTGGTGTATGGTAAGAAAACCGGTAACACGCCGGATGGACGTCGCGCTGGCGCACCGTTTGGACCCGGTGCTAACCCGATGCATGGTCGTGACCAGAAAGGTGCTGTGGCTTCACTGACTTCTGTCGCTAAACTGCCGTTTGCCTATGCGAAAGATGGTATCTCCTATACCTTCTCAATCGTGCCAAACGCGTTGGGTAAAGATGATAATGTGCGCAAAACCAACCTTGCCGGTCTGATGGATGGTTACTTCCATCACGAAGCCAGCATCGAAGGCGGCCAGCACCTTAACGTCAACGTCATGAACCGTGAAATGCTGCTGGACGCGATGGAGCATCCGGAGAAGTATCCGCAGCTCACAATTCGCGTTTCTGGTTACGCTGTACGCTTTAACTCATTGACTAAAGAGCAGCAGCAGGATGTGATTACCCGTACCTTCACACAGTCACTGTAATCACGGCTAAACCCGATAAAAAGGCTCCTCGCGGAGCCTTTTCCTTAAAAGTCTGTTCTGATGGTCATCTTCATCAAGGTTCCTCTCAGAATCGATTTCCTGCCCTGAGCGCAACAGAGATTGCGCCGTCTGTCCCGGCAGACTCACTGGAGAAACATCGCAATGTCAGTTAACGGTCGTATCCACTCATTTGAATCCTGCGGGACCGTCGACGGTCCCGGCATCCGTTTCATCACCTTCTTCCAGGGCTGCCTGATGCGCTGTCTCTACTGTCACAACCGTGACACCTGGGATACTCACGGCGGAAAAGAGATCAGCGTCGAGGCGCTGATGGCGGATGTGCTCTCCTATCGCCACTTTATGAATGCGTCTGGTGGCGGTGTTACTGCGTCAGGGGGTGAAGCGATTCTTCAGGCTGAATTTGTGCGTGACTGGTTCCGCGCCTGCAAGGCCGAAGGCATCCATACCTGTCTCGACACCAACGGTTTCGTACGCCGCTACGATCCAGTGATCGACGAACTGCTCGACGTGACTGACTTAGTGATGCTCGATCTCAAACAGATGAATGATGACGTGCATCAGATTCTGGTGGGTGTATCCAATCATCGTACGCTGGATTTTGCCCGCTATCTGCAGAAAAAAGGCAAGCGGACCTGGATCCGATTTGTCGTGGTACCTGGCTATTCTGACGATGATGACACCGCGCATCGGCTGGGTGAATTCACACGTGACATGAAGAACGTCGAGAAGATTGAATTACTGCCCTATCACGAGCTGGGTAAGCATAAATGGATTGCGATGGGTGAAGAGTACAAGCTGGATGGGGTGAAACCACCGGGGAAAGAGACGATGGAACGCGTTAAAAACATTCTCGCCAGCTACGGTCACGAAGTGATGTACTGAATAATCGGTCATAAAAAAGGGAGCTTAACGCTCCCTTTTTACTGTTCAGCGATCAGGCATGTGCCACTGGCGTCGCCTGCTGATCCACTTTACGCAGCAGCATCAGCAGATAGATCAGCGCCACTGCGGCGATCATCACAAACAGCAGCCGGTCAGAATAATTCTGCATCAGAACAGAGGTCATTGCGGGTCCAGCCAGACTGCCAACGGTATAACTCATCAGCAGCGCCTGATTCATCGCAACCAGTTCATGATGTGCGACTGTCTCGCAAGCCCAGGACATCGCCACCGGATAGAGTGTGAAGCCTGCCAGTCCCAGAACAAACAGCGCTGGCGCCATTGCGGCATTGGTTAACATGGCCATCGCCCCCAGGATAACGACAAAGACCTGCACCCGCAGCACCAGCAAGCGGCCGAAACGATCGGCAAGACGACCAACTGGCCACTGCCCGACAATCCCTGCGCTAACCAGTAACGCCATCCAGTAGCCGACATTGGCATCACTCATTCCCTGATGCGACAGGTAAAGCGGCATCAGGCCATAAAGCGAGCCTAAAACGATACCGGAGATAATGCACCCATTGATGCCGAGACGTGAACTGCGGCGACGAAGCATCGGCCAGATGCGAGCCGGTGCCGCTTCAGCCGCTTCACCGGTGGCTGATACCCGTGTGAAGACCAGCGGCAGTACCGCGCAGAACACCAGCGAAGTGACCCAGGGTACTACGCTCAGTAATTCTGTTGAGAGTGTGCTGACCAGTAACTGACCGGTTACAGTGCCGAGATAATAAACGATCATATAGGCAGCCAGTAGCTGTCCACGATTGCGGACGGTTCCGCTACAGAGAAGTGCGCTTTCAACCACGACCCACATCAGTGCACAGCCTACGCCCGCGACAAAACGAAGCGAACTCCATGCCCAGAAACCTTCCATCGCTACCAGGCAAATCGTTGCCACGGCAAAGAGTCCTGTTGCCAGATAATAACTGCGATTAAACCCGTAATGCCTGATTAACCAGCCTGCCAGCAATGTACCTGCCAGATTGCCGGTGTAATAAGAGGAACTTACGATACCTACCTGCCAGGTTGTCAGTAAGTCATGCGTCAGCCACAGCGGAACAAGCGTATTCAGCACGGCAATGGCGACAGTCATTAACATCAGGCCGCAAAGCAGCAATATCACGGGGCGTGACCAGGTTGACATAGGGGATAAAAACCAGAGCAAAATGAAGGAAATTGCGCGCAGTTTGCCACTGGCTTTTTTAAAGTCAATGGGCCGAATTTGACAGCAGCACATTTTGCTGCGGGACAATTTAATCTACTAATCTTCAGTGGGTTACAATTGTATTATGCGGCACGCTGCTGAACGCTATCTCTATGAAAAATTAGCTTTTTAAGCGTTCCGGCGCACCTGGTATCGATAACGTTTATTTGTGAATAAATTCCGTCTCAATAAATCCTTTTTTTCAAAAATCAGGCATAAAAAAACCCGGCCATAGCCGGGTTTAAGAGATTGTGAATCGCTTAGCCGATGATATCAACGCCATTCATGTAGGGGCGTAAAACTTCAGGTACGGTGATGCGGCCATCTTCCTGCTGATAGTTCTCCAGCACCGCGACCAAAGTACGGCCTACGGCCAGACCTGAGCCATTCAGGGTATGAACCAGACGCGGTTTCTTTTCCTGTTTGTTGCGATAACGCGCCTGCATACGACGCGCCTGGAAATCACCCATGTTGGAACAGGATGAAATCTCACGATAGGTATTCTGCGCTGGCAGCCAGACTTCCAGATCGTAGGTTTTGGTCGATCCAAAGCCCATATCGCCAGTACAGAGTAAAACCTTACGATACGGCAGATTCAGCAGCTGCAGCACTTTCTCTGCATGACCAGTCAGCTCTTCCAGCGCATCCATTGACTGTTCCGGAGTGACAATCTGCACCATTTCAACTTTGTCGAACTGGTGCATACGGATCAGGCCGCGCGTGTCACGACCGTAAGAACCCGCTTCAGAACGGAAGCATGGCGTATGCGCGGTCAGTTTAACCGGCAGGCTATCCTCTTCCACGATCTCGTCGCGCATCAGGTTGGTCAGCGGCACTTCCGCGGTAGGAATCAACGCATAGTTGCTGCTGTCTGACTGCTCTTCCAGCGGACGGGTATGGAACAGGTCTTCGCCAAACTTAGGCAGCTGTCCGGTACCATAAAGCGTTTCGTGGTTAACGAGGTAAGGCACGTAGGTTTCAAGGTAGCCATGCTGCTCAGTGTGCAGGTCAATCATAAACTGACTCAGTGCACGGTGCAGGCGGGCAATCTGCCCCTGCATGACCACAAAGCGCGAACCGGTCAGTTTAACGGCAGCCGCAAAATCCAGACCTTTCGCCGCTTCACCCAGCTCAACGTGATCTTTAACCTGGAAGCTGAATTCGCGCGGTGTACCCCATCGGCTCACTTCCTGGTTTTCGCTGTCATCTTTGCCCAGCGGCACTTCATCTGCCGGAATGTTCGGCAGCGCCAGCGCAAAGTCACGGATTTGATTCTGCAGTTCATCCAGTTCTGCTTTTGCGGCATCCAGGCGTTCGCCCAGCGCGTTCACTTCCTGACGCAGCGGCTCGATGTCTTCCCCACGTGCTTTGGCCTGACCGATGGATTTGGATCGGGAATTACGCTCTGCCTGCAGATTTTCAGTTTCCACCTGCAGTACTTTGCGACGCTCTTCAAGCGAACGCAGCGTTTCCACATCCAGTTTGTATCCCCGGCGTGCCAGTTTTTCTGCGACTGCGTCTGGCTCGTTACGCAGCAGATTGGGATCGAGCATGCTTATCCTGTGTATAAAAAGTTGGTTGAAAGAAGGGACGCATTCCTGCGGAATGCGTTGAAAACATTGCCCACATTACCGTAACGTCTGTTTCAGCGGTAGCGTTTTGTCGGGCTATTTTGATCCTGCTCAGCGAGCCAGCTTAGCTTTTCACCAATCTTACCCTCAAGCCCGCGCTGGGTTGGAGTGTAATAGCGTGCGCTGGCCAGTTCCTGCGGAAAATAGACTTCACCGGCGGCATAAGCGTTGGTTTCGTCATGGGCATAACGATACTCTTTGCCCAGGCCCATCTCTTTCATCAGCTTAGTCGGCGCATTGCGCAGATGCTCAGGTACATCGTAATCGGGATGGTCGCGCGCATCGCGCATTGCAGCTTTAAACGCGTTATAGACCGCATTACTTTTAGGCGCGCAGGCCAGATAGACAATCGCCTGCGCAATAGCACGCTCCCCTTCTGCCGGCCCGACACGCGTAAAGCAATCCCAGGCCGCAATTGCCACCTGCATACCGCGTGGGTCGGCATTGCCGACATCTTCTGAGGCGATAGCCAGCAACCGGCGTGCCACATAGAGCGGATCGCCACCTGCGGTAATAATGCGTGCATACCAGTAAAGCGCCGCATCGGGTGCCGAACCGCGCACAGATTTGTGCAGAGCCGAAATCAGATCGTAAAAGCGGTCGCCTTTGTTATCAAAACGCGCGGATCGCTCACCCGAGACTTCGTTGAGCAACTGCGGCGTCAGTTCACGCTGACCCGAGGCGGTGATTTCGGCCATATCCGCCATCATCTCCAGCGTGTTCAGCGCCCGGCGTGCATCGCCATTAACCAGCTCAGCAATCATCCTGCGCGTGTTGTCCGGCAGCACAATATCACTGTCGCCATACCCGCGTGTTTTGTCCTGCATCGCCTGATCCAGCACCTGCTCAATATCTTTCAGAGTCAGCGATTTCAGCAGATAGACGCGGGCGCGGGAGAGCAACGCGGAGTTAAGTTCAAAAGAGGGGTTTTCGGTGGTCGCGCCAATAAAGGTAATCGTGCCATCTTCGATATGCGGCAGAAAAGCATCCTGCTGGCTCTTGTTGAACCGATGGACCTCATCCACAAACAGGATGGTGCGCCGCCCGGCATGTTTATTCTGGCGGGCACGCTCAATTGCCTCACGAATCTCTTTCACACCCGAAGTGACAGCTGAGATACGCTCCACATCGGCGTTACCATAATGCGCAATGATTTCAGCGAGTGTCGTCTTGCCGGTCCCGGGTGGTCCCCACAGGATCATCGAGTGCAGGTGCCCTGCTTCAATCGCGCGCGGCAGTGGTTTGCCCGCACCCAGCAGATGTTGCTGACCAATGTACTGTTTCAATGTTTCTGGCCGCATACGCGCGGCCAGAGGTTTGAAATTTTCGGTGGAAAAATCCAGAGACAGGTTACTCACCGTGACCTCACTGACGTTGGTCGTCCACCGTCACGCCTTTAGGCGGTGTGAACGTGAATTTATCCGGGCTGATAGCGCCATTCTGCTGGCTTTTCAGCTGGTAATCACTGCGCTGGCCATCCTGTTCGATAGCGCTGAAGCGGTTAATGGTGCCGCTGGAGGTCACCTGAATGGTGAACTGTTTCAGGTTGCCATCACTGTTTTTCGGTGTCAGCTCGAAATTGTCACCCTGCTGTTTGATGTTGTACTGCTTCCAGTCGTTCGACTGGTTGCGGGCAATCAGCATAAACGGCGTATTGCTGGTCGCATTCTGCAGCAGACTTACAGTCGCCTGCTCAACAAATGGATTGTAGAACCACAGCGATTTACCGTCAGAGATAATGATGCTTTCGTCCGGCGCGGTCATGTGCCAGTTAAACAGGCTGGGACGTTTAACCCACAATTCGCCTTCACCATCCTGCACATTGGCACCGCTGCTGTCGGTCACTTTTTGCGTGAAGCTGGCGTGGAAGCTGCTGACCTTGTTCAGGCGCTGTTGCAGATCACTGGAAGCATCAGCCAGAACGCTGGCTGAAGAAAAAGTGGCCAACAGGCCAAGAGCGATTACGCGTAATTTCATCTGCTTCAATTCCTTATTTAAACGTTCCCATCGATAACTGCATTAAGCCTGGTCGCCGTTCCGCCATCAGAACAGAGGAAAAAGCCGAAAGCTGATCCAGATATGGGGGTTAACCGTATAAAAACAATGAGCCAGTAGAAACTGGCTCATTAAGTAGTGTTTCAAAACATTTAACCGCTACATATCGTGAGGCGGTGGCGACAGCACTTCACGGTTACCATTGTGGCCTGGTGCAGAGACGATACCCTGCGCTTCCATCTGCTCAATAATACGTGCAGCACGGTTATAGCCGATGCGGAACTGACGCTGAACGCCTGAAATCGAGGCTCGGCGCTTATCGACCACAAAGCCGACAGCCTGATCGAAGAGTGGATCGAGTTCTTCATCGCTATCGATGCCACCAGCACTTTCGCTCTCTTCGCCTGCCGTAATACTGTCGATATATTGCGGACGACCACGTGCTTTCCAGTCCTGAACCACCGCATGCACTTCCTGATCACGCACAAAGGCACCGTGAACACGAACTGGCAGTGAGGAGTTTGGCGGCATGTAAAGCATGTCACCCATACCCAGCAGTGACTCCGCGCCGCCCTGATCGAGAATGGTACGTGAGTCTATCTTGCTTGAAACGGTAAAGGCGATACGTGTCGGGATATTCGCTTTGATCAGGCCAGTAATGACATCTACGGATGGACGCTGTGTTGCCAGCACCAGATGGATACCCGCAGCACGGGCTTTTTGTGCCAGGCGCGCAATCAGCTCTTCAACCTTTTTCCCCACCGCCATGATCAGGTCAGCAAACTCATCGACCATCACCACGATATAAGGCAGTTTCTCCAGAACCGGCGGGGTCATATCCATGCTGTCGCCCGGTTTCCAGAACGGATCAGGAATCGGACGGCCCATCGCTTCGGCTTGCTCCACTTTTTCGTTGTAACCCGCCAGGTTACGAACGCCCAGCGCCGACATCAGCTTGTAACGTCGCTCCATTTCACCGACGCTCCAGCGCAGCGCATTCGCGGCATCCTTCATGTCGGTGACAACTTCGGTCAGCAGATGCGGAATGCCTTCGTAGACCGACAACTCCAGCATTTTCGGGTCGATCATAATGAAGCGAACTTCTTCCGGTGTCGCCTTGTAGAGCATGCTGATGATCATGGCGTTCACGCCCACAGACTTACCGGAACCGGTAGTACCGGCAACCAGCAAGTGTGGCATTTTCGCCAGGTCGGCCACGACCGGCTGACCGGCAATGTCCTTACCCAACACGACGGCCAGTGGCGACGGATTGTCGCGGAATTTAGGGCAATCCAGTACTTCACGCAGATAGACGGTCTGACGATGTTTGTTTGGCAGTTCCAGGCCCACATAAGGTTTGCCAGGGATCACTTCCACCACGCGAACTGCGACAGTCGAGAGTGATCGTGCCAGGTCGCGCGACAGGTTAGAAATACGTGCGGCTTTCACACCCGGTGCCAGGTCAAGCTCGAAACGGGTGATAACCGGGCCAGGCGAGATGCCAACTACTTCGGCTTTGACGCGGTAATCGCCTAAGCGTGACTCCACCAGACGGGCAGTCTGCTCCAGCGAGAACATATCAACCGGCTCTTCCTCTTCAGGTGGCGCCGTCAGGAGATCCAGCGAAGGCAGTGGCGTGGACGGTTTCTCCAGCGGCTGCTCATGGCGCATCAGGAACGGATGGATCAGGCTGTCATGCAGTGAAGGTTTCGCTTCTTCAACTGGCTGAACCGGCTCAGCGGCTGGCGCGCTATAAGACGGCGCGCCATAAGCCGGGGCCTGAGGCGCCGTTGGTGCAGCATACACAGGCGCAGACGGAGCGGCATAATCCGCTTCAGGCTCTGCTGGCGTACCATAAGCAGGTGCAGAATAAGCCGGGACCTGAGCTGCCTCTGGTGCATGATAAACAGGCTCTGCGGGTACCGCAGGCGTCGCTGGCGCACTATAGGCAGGTTCTGCCGGTGCAAAACGGGCAGGTGCAGGCACCTGAGCCGGTGCCTGAGGGCTTGAGACCTCACTCACCTGCTGCCACGGTTCGTGTGAAGCCGCAGGTGCTTCCGGCTCAGGCGTCGCGGCAATCGTAAACAGCGGTTCAGACGGGCCGTCATCCACCAGATCTTTCATCGGTGAAAAATCGAACGCTGAGGCAGTATCAATATTTAATACCGGCTCTTTTCTCACTTCAGGTTCATAGCGCTGCTGTTGCTGCTCGGCGAACTGACGTGCCAGTGCATCCTGCTGCTGCGCATCCTGCTCATCTTGTTCGTCCTGCTGCCAGCTGGTGCCGTAACGTTGCTGCTGCTCAGACTGGAAGGCCTGACGCAGTTCAGCCTGCTGCAGTGCCTCTTCTGCATCAGATGCAGTGGAAACCGACGTAACCGGGGCCGTTTCGCTCTCTTCCGCTTTGGCTTTCTCTTCAGCCATGCGCTGAGAAGGTAACTTAATGCCATAAGAGGCCAGTTCACGACGTGTAGGCAGTTTTACCGGATTAGGACGCGGCAGGGCCGGTCCGATACCCTGCTTAACCTGCGGATTCAGATTGGTTTCAGGTGCCAGGTCAAAAACAGGTGCAGTACGTGTGGCCGCCGTTGCGGCAGCGGCAGTGGCAGTGGCAGTGGCGGCTGTAGCGGCCGCAGGGATCGCTGATGTGTCACGCCAGTTACCCATTTTAGGTTCGTCATCGTCGTAAGCATTGAACGACGGCGCAGCCGGGGCTTCGTCTGGCATTTCAAAGTGGTAAAGCGGTGGTGAGGCCGCGGGTGCAGGAGCATTCTGCGCCGGAGACGGGGCCATCGTTGTACCATAGGATGCAGGGGTGCTCTGTGCAGATGCTGGAGCAGGTTGTGCCGTTGGCGATGCGGGCATTGCTGCTGATGCGGCAGGCGCCGATGCAGTAAAGGCCGCTGCAGCAGGTGCCGCGTTAACCGGCGCTGCGGGAGCGATGGTCACTTCTGCAGCTTCCGCAGTGGCGGCTACTGCCGCACTGGTTGCGGCTGCCGCTTTCGCCAGTAGCGGATCCGGCTGTGTCGGCACAGGCTGAGGGGCAGCGCGTGGCGCGGAAAGCAGCACATCATCTTTCTGATCGGCAGCACGCGGCGCAGACAGCAGCACGTCATCATCCTGGTCGGCGACATGCAATGCAGGGACATCCGCATAATCTTGCGCGTCCCGCTCGTCATCCTCTTCCTGCCAGGGCTCATCGTGACGTGAGCGGTTGCTGGCAAACGTCAGCACGCCCATGACGACGCCGCCAATTCTTTCTGCAATGGTGAGCCATGACCAGCCGGTATACAGGGTTATCCCCGCTGCCCAGACGCAGAGCAGCATCAGCGTGCCGCCAGCCGGACTGAACCAGGGGGCAATAGCATTACTGACCAGGCTGCCAATCACGCCGCCCGAGGCAAAGTACCAGATATCATCGGCGTTCAGCGCCGCCATACCACAGGTCGTCACCACCAGCGCGAGGACGCCAATTAAGCGTAACCCGACGGCAAAGTAGTCAAAGTAGTCCTGGCTGTCGCGCTGACGGAAACCAATCCAGCACAGACCCAGGATGACGGGCGGAATGGCGTACGCCATCACACCAAAGATGAAGAGTAAGGTGTCAGCCAGCCAGGCACCGACGCTGCCGCCGATATTATGGATAGGTTCATGCCAGGCCGTTTGCGACCAGCTCGGATCGGAAGGGTTAAAACTGACCAGTGAAACCATCAGGTAGATAGCAAACAGCGCCACCAGAATCAGCAACGCTTCCAGCAGACGACGTCCACTGCTCAGCGATTGTAACGAAACGTCTTTATCTTCTGTATATTCCTGGCTCAAGAGGACTCTCCAGGTGCCTGTAAAGTAAGAAGCAACAGCGTCGGGCAAGCCCGACGCTGATCCTGTATGAATGCACAGGAGTGTACCGAAATCTCACAGGTTTTGCACCTGCCCCGCATCAGCGAGTTTTGATCACCAGTCGATTGCTCTGTTTGACCTCTTCCATCACCACATAAGTTCGCGTGTCGTTTACGCCCGGCAGGCGCAACAGGGTTTCACCCAGCAGCTTACGATAGGCAGACATATCAGGTACGCGCGTTTTCAGCAGGTAGTCGAAATCGCCAGAAACGAGGTGACACTCTTGAGTTTCCTCAAGTTTTTGCACAGCGGCGTTAAATTGCTCAAACACATCCGGCGCACCACGATTCAGAGTAATCTCAACGAATACCAGCAGAGAGGCATCCAGATAGTGCGGGTTTAACTGCGCGGTGTAACCAAGAATAAATCCCTGGCGTTCGAGACGGCGTACACGCTCAAGACATGGCGTAGGCGATAAGCCTACGCGTTTGGAAAGCTCTACGTTTGAAATGCGACCATCTTTCTGAAGTTCATTCAGAATGTTCCTGTCAATTCTGTCGAGGTCTTTCCCGGGGCGTTTCTTATTGTCTACCATTATTATTGTCTCTCTTAATTCCTTCCCTTTACCTGCCACGCCCTGAAAACGCTCAATGTTCGGGGCATTTCTGAAGTGAGCTAACAGAGCCTGTGATCTGACACCTATCGATATGACGCATGTTGTCTGTCCACATCATGCGTCATTATCCATATCAGGCTGCTTTTATTCGGCGTTACACGCAAAACAGGCGACGAAAACCTGTTTTGTTCCGATAAATGTTATTCGCTTCTGATAATGTTTTCGCAAAAGCGCAGGCGATTGTCAAAGTAAAATCACCAAATTCAGGACAAGATGCCAGACAGACCGCTGGGTATCTGTTTTTAAATGAGTATTTTTCCACTTTTGCACCTCTCAAAGCCGATTTTTGCCCCATTCTGGCGCATTGACCAGGCAAAACCGCCGCTCATCGTCTACGCCACTTGCAGCTATCGTTAACAAAATTGGCTAAGTCTTGTTATTGTCGCCGGATATTCCCTACAATCGCAGGCTATGTCAGCCGAATGAAACTGAGGAACGCATGAGTACGGCCAAACACAGTAAGTTACTCATTCTGGGCTCCGGCCCAGCGGGTTATACCGCAGCCGTTTATGCTGCACGCGCCAACCTGAATCCGGTGCTGATCACCGGTCTGGAAAAGGGCGGACAGCTGACCACCACCACTGAAGTGGAGAACTGGCCGGGCGACCCGCACGATCTGACAGGTCCATCGCTGATGGAGCGCATGCACGAGCATGCCGAAAAATTTAATACTGAGATCATTTTCGATCACATCCACACCGTTGATCTGCAGAACCGCCCGTTCACCCTCACTGGCGACAGCGGCGTATACACAGCAGATGCCCTGATCATCGCCACCGGTGCGTCAGCGCGCTACCTGGGTCTGCCGTCTGAAGAGGCGTTCAAGGGCAAAGGTGTCTCTGCCTGTGCAACCTGTGACGGTTTCTTCTATCGCAACCAGAAAGTCGCAGTGATTGGCGGGGGTAACACGGCCGTTGAAGAGGCGCTCTATCTGGCGAACATCGCGGCTGAAGTGCATCTGATCCACCGTCGTGACAGTTTCCGCGCAGAGAAGATCCTGATCGACCGGCTAATGGAAAAAGTGCGCAATGGTAATATCGTGCTGCACACCCATCGTACGCTGGAAGAAGTCACAGGCGATCAGATGGGTGTGACCGGTCTGACACTGCGTTCTACCCAGAACAGTGATGAAACAGAAGCGCTGGAAGTCGCGGGTCTGTTTGTTGCTATCGGACACAGTCCGAATACGGCTATCTTCGAAGGTCAGCTGGCGCTGGAGAACGGTTACATCAAAGTTCAGTCGGGTCTGCACGGTAACGCCACTCAGACCAGCATTCCTGGCGTCTTTGCGGCAGGGGATGTGATGGACCATATCTATCGTCAGGCGATTACCTCTGCGGGCACCGGCTGCATGGCCGCGTTAGATGCTGAGCGTTTTCTTGACGGGCTGGTTAAAAACGATCGGTAAGTTGTTAACCCTCTGATCTCAAATATTCCAGGCGACGGTTTTTCCGTCGCCTTTTTTATAGCTCTCATGCTAGATTCTGGCGCCTGAAGAGATGGAAATGTCTTTCCATTTTCCCCTGTCACCGACATTTAGTATGGTCTCGCATGGACAAATCGCGGCAGCAGCATCTTACCCGCTGGCTTCGTCAGCAACGTCGTTTCGCCGGTCGCTGGTTGCGGCTCAACACGCTGCTGGGCATGGTAAGTGCCCTGCTGATCATTGCCCAGTCTGGTTTACTGGCCTCGCTGCTGCAGGCGCTGATCGTTGACCAGCAACCGCGTGAAGCACTGACGGTCAGTATCCTGCTGTTACTGCTTTG
The DNA here is from genome assembly GCF_024158165.1 of Pantoea sp. B550. Taxonomy (NCBI): domain Bacteria; kingdom Pseudomonadati; phylum Pseudomonadota; class Gammaproteobacteria; order Enterobacterales; family Erwiniaceae; genus Pantoea; species Pantoea sp. B550. Next base: position 3,278,023 of record NZ_JAMYXI010000003.1, on the reverse strand, counting down.
CTTCGTACTGCGCGCCCTGATTAACTATGCCCGTGAACTGACCGGCTATCGTGCCGGGCAGGCTATCCGTCAGGCGTTACGACAGCAGGTCTTAGACCGGTTGTCTGCGCTGGGCCCGGCGTGGATACAGGGGAAACCAGCCGGGAGCTGGGCGACTCTGCTGCTGGAGCAGATCGAAGAGATGCAGGAGTATTACGCCCGCTATCTGCCGCAGATGACGCTGGCGGTGCTCATCCCCTGCTGCATTCTGCTGACTGTTTTTCCGCTGAACTGGACCGCGGGTCTAATCCTGTTTGCCACTGCGCCGTTGATTCCGCTGTTTATGGCGCTGGTCGGCATGGGTGCGGCCGAGGCCAATCGCCGCAACTTCCTGGTGCTGGCCCGCCTGAGCGGTAACTTTCTCGACCGTCTGCGCGGCAGAGAAACGCTGCGGCTGTTTCATCGTGGTGAAGCAGAGCAGCAGGCGGTTGCCGACGCCACCACCGATTTTCGCCAGCGCACCATGGATGTGCTGCGTTTAGCGTTTCTCTCCTCCGCCGTGCTGGAGTTTTTTGCCTCGTTAGCCATTGCTGTGGTAGCCGTCTATTTTGGCTTCTCCTATCTGGGCGAATTGCATTTCGGTGATTATGGCCACGGCGTGACGCTGTATGCCGGGTTCCTGGTTTTGATCCTCGCCCCGGAATTTTTCCAGCCACTGCGCGATCTCGGCGCGTTCTATCATGCCAAAGCCCAGGCGGTCGGCGGTGCCGATGCACTTGAAGCCTTTATGCAGGCGACGCCCGACGTTATCCGGCAGGATGGCCCGCAGCCTTTCACTGCCGAGCGCGCAATCTCACTTGTCGCCGATGATCTGCGAGTCTGCGCGCCCGATGGCCAGGTGCTGTGCGGCCCGCTCACCTTTACCATCGCTGCGGGTGAGCAGATTGCGCTGGTCGGTCAAAGCGGGGCCGGTAAAACGGCCCTGATGAACGCCCTGCTCGGTTTCCTGCCTTATCAGGGCTCGCTGAAGGCGAATGGCGTTGAACTGCGTGATATACGACGGAGTGACTGGCATCAGCAGCTTAGCTGGGTAGGACAGAACCCGCAGTTACCGGCAAGCACCTTGCGCGACAATATCGTAATGAATGCTGCCTGGGACGGCGAGCGCTTTGCAACGCTGCTGGAATCGTGCGGCATTAATGAGTTCCTGCCTCGTCTGCCCAGGGGCATTGAAACCCAGCCCGGCGATGGTGGTCATCAGCTGTCGGTGGGTCAGGCACAGCGAGTGGCGGTCGCACGCGCGCTCTATAAATCCTCACATTTATTGCTGCTTGATGAACCGGCAGCCAGCCTGGATGCACTCAGCGAACGTCATGTCATGGTGGCCCTGAACCAGGCGGCTGCCCGCCAGACCACGCTGATGATTACTCATCAGATTGATACGCTGAGTCGCTGGCAGACCCTCTGGGTGATGGAGGCGGGTAAGCTGGTGCAACAGGGTAACTGGCAGCAGCTGTCGCAACAGCCTGGTCCCTTCAGTGAGATGCTGAAGCATCGTCAACAGGAGATTCGCTGATGTCAGCCTTGCGTCCTTTTCTTCGTCTCTGGCTGCGCCACCCTTTCCGTCTTGCGCTGGGCATTGTGCTGGCGATTGTTACCCTGCTGGCCAGCATCAGCCTGCTGACCCTGTCAGGCTGGTTTCTTGCCGCATCGTCAGTGGCAGGCGTAGCAGGCCTCTATACCTTCAATTATATGCTGCCCGCGGCAGGCGTCCGTGGTGCAGCGATCATCCGCACTGCCGCACGCTATGCTGAACGTCTGGTCAGCCATGATGCGACATTCAGAGTGCTTCAGCATCTGCGTGTCCACACCTTCAGCCGCCTTATGGCGCTTTCGCCAGAGCAGCTGTTGCAGTTCCGCCAGGCGGACCTGCTCAACCGTTTTGTGGCCGATGTTGATACGCTGGATCATCTCTATCTGCGCGTCATTTCGCCGCTGCTTGGCGCATTTTTGGTGATAGTGGTAGTCACCGTCGGGATGAGTTTTATTAATATTCCGCTGGCACTGACGCTGGGCGGTATCATGCTGAGTACGCTGATTCTGATGCCGTCGCTATTTTATCGTCTGGGCTCACCGGCAGGCATCGCGATTGCCCACGGACGCGCCCGCTGGCGCTTGCAGCTGATGCAGTGGCTGGCGGCGCAGGCTGAACTTACGTTATATGGGGCCTCGCAGGGCTGGCGTCAGCAACTTGACGAAGATGAACGGCGCTGGCAGCAGGCACAGAGCCAGCAACAGCGTTTACAGGCCGCCGCTCAGAGCCTGCTGCTGCTGATCAGCGGCATAACCGTAACCCTGCTGCTCTGGCTTGGTGCTGCGACAATCAGAGAACAGCAGTTACCCGGCTCGCTGATTGCGCTGGTCGTGTTCTGCGCTCTTGCCGCCTTTGAGGCGCTGGCACCGGTTGCAGGGGCTTTTCTGCCTATGTCGCAGGTGACAACTGCCGCGCATCGGGTTAATGACATTATCGATCAGTCACCCGCTATCACCTTCCCGGCAAGGTCAGACGCCCGGTCAGGACCGCTCTGCATCAATATTGATCGGCTCGACTTTAGCTACCCCGACCGTCCGGATAAGGTACTCAACAGCTGTACCCTGCAGGTGGCCGCGGGTGAACATATTGCGCTACTGGGACCGACCGGCTGCGGAAAATCGACGCTACTGGCGCTGCTGACCCGCGCTCGTGAGAGCCAGCACGGTGTCATCAGCCTGAATGATCTGCCGATTACCGCCTGGTCAGAGTCCGCGTTGCGCCAGCGTATCAGCGTGGTGACGCAGCGGGTTCACCTCTTCAGCCAGAGCCTGCGCGCTAATCTGCTGCTGGCCTGCCCCGATGCCACTGATGAGCAGCTATGCCGCGTTCTGAACGACGTTGGCCTGCAACGCCTGCTTGAGAATCAGGAAGGATTAAACGCCTGGATGGGCGAAGGGGGTCGCCCGCTTTCCGGCGGCGAACTGCGTCGGCTGGCGCTGGCGCGTGCGTTACTGCACGACGGCGATCTCTGGCTGCTGGATGAGCCCACCGAAGGGCTGGATGCCACCACCGAGCAACATATTCTTGCCCTGCTGCAACGGCTGACTGCCGGAAAAACCATGCTTATGGTCACTCACCGGCTGAGTGGCCTGGAACAGATGGATCGCATCTGCGTGATGGATAATGGCGCGATTGTTGAGCAGGGCAGTCATGCGGAATTAATCTCAAAAGCAGGGCGCTACTGGCGTTTCCGGCAGCGTATTGCGTTATAGTCTTAGCGAAATGCCGATGAGTAACATAACGCGATGAGACTGGTACAACTGTCACGGGAATCTCTGATCTTTCCCCCGCCGGAGATGGCGCTGCGTGAGCCAAATGGCCTGCTGGCCATGGGCGGTGATCTCTCCCCTGCCCGATTACTTAACGCTTATCAGCACGGTATCTTTCCGTGGTTTTCGCCCGGCGATCCCATTCTCTGGTGGTCGCCCGATCCCCGGGCCGTCCTGCTGCCTGAGCAGTTTCATCTCAGTCGTAGCATGAAGCGTTTTCACAGTCGTTCACCTTATCGGGTAACAATGAACGAGTCCTTTGCCGAGGTCCTTGAGGGCTGCGCAAGCGGTCGCGAGGAAGGCACCTGGATTACCTTTGAGATGAAGCGAGCCTGGTTACGACTGTATGAACTGGGCCACGCGCACTCGATCGAGGTGTGGGATGAACATCAGCTGGTGGGTGGCATGTACGGGCTGGCGATGGGGCAAATCTTCTGCGGTGAATCGATGTTCAGCCGTCAGCAGAATGCATCAAAAACAGCACTTTGGGTCTTTTGTCAGCATTTCGTCCGACATCAGGGCCGACTGGTGGATTGTCAGGTACTTAATCCTCATACCGCCTCGCTGGGTGCGCAGGAGATCCCGCGCGCGGATTATCTGCAATATGTGCAAAGCCTTGCTTACCAGCCGGTCAGCGATGGCTGCTGGCAGACACAAACGCTTTTTTAGCCCTGCAGAGATGTTTTGCACACATAAAGGCGCATAAGTGGTATATTAGTCGGGTTTGGTATGTCGTCCGCGCTTCGCAATATCGAGCCGGAATTGCCAGGCTGGGAATCTCAACGCACTCTCGGAACTGTTTTCAATCGTGCGCATGTAACCGGTTGATTCAGATTCTTAGCCCGCTAATCCCCTGCAGACGTCACCTTAAACACCCTAATTTTACCGGATGCGCGCAACTTACGTGCACCCCGGCAAAGCGTTGGCAAAATCGCCGACGGTTCTTTACATAAATCGTTGAATTGGGCATTATCTTGCCGGTTCAACTGAAAGGTAGTACACCCAGAGGATTCGATGGCCAAAGAAGACAATATTGAAATGCAAGGTACCGTACTGGATACGTTACCTAACACCATGTTCCGCGTAGAACTTGAAAACGGACACGTGGTCACTGCTCATATCTCCGGTAAAATGCGCAAAAACTACATCCGTATCCTGACGGGTGACAAAGTGACCGTTGAGTTGACCCCGTACGACCTGAGCAAAGGCCGCATTGTCTTCCGTAGTCGCTAATTTGCAGTAATCTCATCGCTCTGCATATTGCAGCGAAAAAAAAGGCCGGATTTTAATCCGGCCTTTTTCACATCTGTAGCAGGTGATTAATGCACAGTGCCTTCGGTTTTGCGTTTTTCAGCACTCAGGAAGTGATAGGTCAGTTCACCTTTCTCACGATCCAGCGCGACTGATACTGAGCCGCCATCCACCAGCGAACCAAACAGCAGTTCATTAGCTAACGGTTTCTTCAGGCTGTCCTGTACGGTGCGCGCCATCGGACGTGCGCCCATCGCTTTGTCATAGCCCTTCTCAGCCAGCCAGTCACGCGCTTCATCACTGACTTCCAGCGATACGCCTTTCGCATCCAGCTGCGCCTGCAACTCGACAATAAACTTGTCGACCACCTGATGGATCACCGCTGGGGACAGGTGACTGAACCAGATAATGTTGTCGAGACGGTTACGAAACTCTGGCGTAAAGATCTTTTTGATCTCCTCCATCGCATCGGTGCTGTTGTCCTGATGAATCAGGCCAATCGACTTACGTTCAGTCTCACGTACACCGGCGTTGGTGGTCATGACCAGCACCACGTTGCGGAAGTCCGCTTTGCGACCATTGTTGTCGGTCAGCATACCGTTATCCATTACCTGCAGTAGCAGGTTGAAGACATCCGGGTGTGCTTTCTCAATCTCATCCAGTAACACCACCGCATGAGGATGCTTAATCACGGCATCCGTCAGCAGGCCGCCCTGATCAAAGCCGACATAACCCGGAGGCGCACCAATCAAACGGCTGACGGTGTGACGCTCCATATACTCGGACATATCAAAGCGCAGCAGCTCAATACCCAGCGCTTTCGCCAGCTGCACGGTGACTTCCGTTTTACCGACCCCAGTAGGCCCGGCAAACAGGAAGGAACCGACCGGCTTACGATCCTGACCCAGACCTGCACGGCTCATTTTGATCGCTTCCGTCAGCGCCTCAATGGCGTTGTCCTGACCAAACACCAGCATCTTCAGGCGATCGCCCAGATTTTTCAGCGTATCGCGGTCGCTTGCTGACACGCTTTGCTCAGGAATACGGGCAATACGGGCCACCACAGTTTCAATGTCAGAGACGTTGATGGTTTTCTTGCGCTTACTGGCTGGCATCAGGCGCGCACGCGCACCCGCTTCATCAATCACATCAATCGCCTTGTCAGGCAGATGACGGTCGTTGATATATTTCACCGCCAGTTCCACCGCTGCGCGCACCGCTTTCGCGGTATAGCGCACATCGTGATGCGCTTCGTACTTGGTCTTCAGGCCATTCAGGATCTGCACGGTCTCTTCAGGTGAAGGCTCCGTGATATCGATCTTCTGGAAGCGACGCGCCAGGGCACGGTCTTTTTCAAAGATGTTGCTGAATTCCTGATAGGTGGTGGAACCCATCACCCGAATCTTGCCAGAGGAAAGAAGAGGTTTGATCAGGTTCGCCGCATCGACCTGGCCGCCGGACGCGGCACCCGCACCAATGATGGTATGGATTTCATCGATAAACAGAATGCTGTGTTCGTCCTGCTCCAGCTGCTTCAGCAGCGCTTTGAAACGTTTTTCAAAGTCACCACGGTATTTGGTGCCCGCCAGCAATGAACCGATATCCAGCGAGTAGATGGTGCAGTCTTTCATCACTTCCGGTACATCGCCCTGCTCGATACGCCAGGCGAGGCCTTCTGCAATAGCGGTTTTACCCACACCCGATTCACCCACCAGCAGCGGGTTGTTTTTACGACGACGGCACAGCACCTGAATGGTACGTTCCAGCTCTTTATCGCGACCAATCAGTGGATCGATACCACCGACGCGAGCAAGCTGATTAAGATTGGTGGTGAAGTTTTCCATACGATCCTCCCCGCCTGCTTGCTCTTCGTTAACCGGATTTTCAGCGCCTGGCGCCTGGCCCGGTTCGTCTTTGCGCGTACCGTGAGAGATGAAATTCACCACATCAAGGCGGCTGACTTCATGTTTGCGTAACAGATAGGCCGCTTGCGACTCCTGCTCGCTGAAGATGGCGACCAGCACATTTGCCCCGGTGACTTCGCTGCGACCGGATGACTGGACATGGAAAACCGCACGCTGCAGGACGCGCTGGAAGCTGAGCGTCGGTTGAGTGTCACGCTCCTCTTCGCTGGCGGGCAGCACCGGTGTGGTTTGTTCGATGAAGGCTTCGAGTTCCTGCCGCAGAGCCACAATATCCACCGTACAGGCTTCCAATGCCTCTCTGGCCGACGGGTTACTGAGCAACGCCAGTAACAGATGCTCGACGGTCATAAACTCATGACGGTGCTCACGCGCTCTGGCGAAAGCCATATTTAAACTGAGTTCCAGTTCTTGATTGAGCATTAGGCACCTCCCCCAATTATCGCCCTTACCAGTTTCCTATATGGAGACGGGTTCAGGCTTTTTCCAGCGTACACAGCAACGGATGATGATTTTCCCGCGCATAGTTGTTCACCTGGGCCGCTTTTGTTTCGGCGACTTCTGCAGTAAATACACCACAGATCGCCTTGCCGTGATAGTGAACTTTCAACATCAGCTGCGTTGCACGTTCAACATCATAAGAAAAGAACTTTTGTACGACGTCAATAACAAATTCCATAGGTGTATAATCGTCATTATTCAGAATGACTTTATACATAGAAGGCGGCTTTAACCCTTCGCGTACTTTGTCTTCGGCCAGATGTTCAAAGTTAAGCCAGTCGTTTGTGTTTGCCATAGTGTTCCGTTGAGATTGTGCTTTAGCCTTTTAATGACTACATGTTGAGAGTTTAACATGCCTGTCAAGCTCCTGGTCGCTGCTGAAATTTTATTCAGAAATTCCCTTGCGCGACCTGCATCACAAAATTTCCAATAGCGTTAACCACCTCAAATTTTGATGATTTTTTCCCCACCTGGCCCGGTGGTTTGCTTGACGCCGGCGGCGCTTTCTCTACATTCTACCTGCACAGGCTGATTGAGTTTTAATCAAATCAGACTCACAGCCTGTAAGACCTCACCTACTTATAAAATGTCTTGCGAGGGAAGTAAAAGCATGGAGACGGGCACAGTTAAATGGTTCAATAATTCCAAAGGCTTTGGCTTTATCTGTCCGGTTGGCGGTGGCGAAGATATTTTTGCACACTACTCCACCATTCAGATGGAAGGCTACCGCACGCTAAAGGCAGGCCAGCAGGTTCAGTTCGACGTGCATGAAGGCCCGAAAGGTAATCACGCCAGCCTCATCGTGCCGGTTGAGATACAGGCCGTAGCCTGATACTTACCCCACCTCTGAACAGTGACCCAAAAATGCCAGCCAGTGCCGCTGGCATTTTCCTGTCTGAAGCAGACTTAATCTGCCTGGCCCTGCGCCAGCCCAATCACCCGGGCAAACATCTCCCGTATTAACGGCGGGATGGCTTCCGGCCCGCGTTCCGCCGCCGATGTCGCCACAGCGATCGCCAGTTCTGGCTTGGAGCTCTGGTGAATCGCTTTGGTAATAATACGCCTGGAACTCATCGGAACGTTTAACGGCAGGTGCGCCATCTGATGATAGACATCCTGAAAACCCTGGTGATAGAGAAAATTCTCCATATCCAGTGCCGGTAACTGCGTCAGAAAACGCAGCTCAGGATCGCCGGGCTGTAACTGCGTGCGTGCCGTGCTGGCATATTTGTTACCCGCCTGATCGCCGTCTGTCAGCACATGCCAGGCGATGCCCATGCGACGGGCAAACTTCAGCAGCGGCTTTAAGCCCGACTGAGCAAACTCAATTACCTTCACCCCTTCAGCCGCAAAGTTGTAACCGCACTGCTGTGCCAGCTCATTCATAATCCAGACTTCGGTTTCCCCCTCCACCAGCAGCCAGCAACGGGCAAACAGCGCCGCAGGCCGGTTGACACGAATATGGAAGCCAATGCGCCGGCTCTCTTCGGCACTCAGCCCTTCTGGCCCGATGCGCCAGGCGGCCACGCGCGAGGGACCGCGTACCAGACGACAGACGTTCTCTACCGGCACCTGAGACAGAAGCTCAGCAGAATTGGTAGTGGCGATTTTTTGCAGCGGCAACAGCCTTAGCAGGTTCCACGCCACCGACAGCATAATCGGATGCAGCCGGGTTTCCGGATCTTCAATCAGCAGCAGCGGACGGGCATCAGCGGCCAGCGGGACGTCGCCTCGCGCCTCAATCAACAGGGTAAATATCTGCAGCAGAATCAGCTGACGGCTGCGGGAGTCGGTTCCGGCTATCAGCTGATTGAGATGATCCAACGCCCGCCATCCCTTTTCCCCGTCGCGTGTCTGCGGATCCCGTGACCTGAGTTCATTGCCCGCATCGGGCAACTGCACCAGAAAGTAGTGCTGCATCAGTTGCTGCATGGTCTTCAGCCCCTGTCGCAGCACCTCATCACTGAGCTGCTGGGGATGGTGCTCCAGATCGCGCGCCAGCGACGCCATGCCCGCCAGCACCTCAGGATGTGGAGTAGCCACAGGCGCACTGTTACGCGTCCGCTTACTAAAGCGCGCATCGCGCAGCCGCAGCACCGGATAGCGTTTCATCAACAGATCAATGGCCGCCGCGCAGTGCTGCTCTGGCAACAGCTGCGCGTTCACATCAACGAAACGCCGTCGGGTTTCGATGCCGCTGTCACGCCAGGCCGCGCTGACGCTGTAATAAAGCCGACGCTGGCCCTGAGCATCGCGCTGCCAGAATGTCGAGAGCACAGCATCCGGGTCGCTGCCATCATCGCGAAAATGAAATACGATTGACAGACGGCGCATGGGATCGGCCACATCACCTGGGGTGAAATGGAAATCAGCCTGGGTAAAAACATAAGCTGGTTCATTGGGCGAAAGTAACAGGCTCAGGGCATCCAGCAGGCTGGATTTGCCCCAGGCATTCTCACCAATCAGCAGATCAGTCCGGGTTAAAGGGAGTGAGAGCTTGTTGATGCCGCGGAAACCGCGAATATCGATATGTTCCAGAATCATAGGCGTCCGTCCTCAGGTTATAAACAGCATGGTTGCCGCCAGCGAACCGGTCAAGCTGCTATGGGGTTTACTCCGATACGCTTTTTCGCTAGCGTGTTGCCTCTTCCCCCATGGATGGCATTGATATGTACTCCGGACTTTTGATTATTCTGCTGCCGCTGATCGCCGGCTGGCTGTTGCCGTTCCGTAAAACCACTCTGCTGCGTCGGGTAAACCAGCTGTTAGGCTGGATGGTTTACGTCATTCTCTTCTTTATGGGCATCAGCCTGGCCTTTCTCGACAACCTCGGCAGTAACCTGCTGGCGATATTTCACACCGCACTCGTAGCGGCGTTCTGCATTCTGCTGTGCAACCTGCTGGCGCTGCGCGGACTGGAAAAGTATGCGCCCTGGCAGCATGCACACCGGCAGGAGAAACTGCCCTCGCGGCTGCATATGGCACTGGACTCCCTGAAGCTGTGCGGCGTCGTTGTCCTTGGTTTTCTGCTTGGCCTGACCCAGTGGCCGCTGTTGCATCACGCCTCAACCGCCAGCGAATATGCGCTGATTTTCCTGCTGTTTCTGGTGGGTATTCAGTTGCGCGGCAGTGGCATGACGCTGCGTCAGATCATCCTGAACCGTCGTGGCATGCTGGTGGCCGTTGTCGTGCTGATCAGCGCGCTGCTCGGGGGCATGATTGCCGCGCTGGTGCTGGGCATGCCGTTAAAGACCGGTCTGGCGCTAGCCAGCGGCTTTGGCTGGTACTCCCTCTCCGGCATTCTGATGACCGAAGCCTTTGGCCCGGTCATCGGCAGTGCCGCCTTCTTCAACGACCTGGTACGTGAGCTGGTCGCCATCATGCTGATCCCGGCACTGATTGGTCGCCATCGTTCGAGTGCACTGGGTCTGTGCGGAGCCACCTCAATGGACTTTACCCTGCCGGTGCTGCAGCGGGCGGGCGGCAATGAGATTGTCCCTGCCGCCATTGTGCACGGTTTTGTCATGAGCCTGCTGGCCCCGATTCTGATCGCCCTCTTCTCTGCCTGAACCCGGTCTGATATGCGCTGAGCTCTGCCAGCGCATTTTTTCACGCCTGCTTTTCTGCCGTGTCGTCTACGCTTCTTTTTTCGGTTCTGGTCACGTCACTCCTCAGGGCGGGCCGACAAAGGAGAAGAGCATGAAACAAACCGTGGCGGCGCTGGTCGCCAAAACGCTGGAAAGCGCGGGCGTCAAACGCATCTGGGGTGTCACCGGGGACTCCCTTAACGGCCTGAGCGATAGCCTTAATCGCATGGGCACCATCGAGTGGATGCCGACACGACACGAAGAAGTCGCCGCCTTTGCGGCGGGCGCAGAAGCCCATATCAGCGGCGAACTGGCGGTCTGCGCCGGTTCCTGTGGACCCGGCAATTTACATCTCATCAACGGTTTGTTCGACTGCCATCGCAATCGCGTCCCGGTTCTGGCGATTGCGGCGCATATCCCCTCGAGCGAAATCGGCAGCGGCTATTTCCAGGAAACCCATCCGCAGGAGCTGTTCCGCGAATGCAGCCACTACTGTGAGCTGGTCTCGAATCCTGAGCAGTTACCGCAGGTGCTGGGCATCGCGATGCGTAAAGCGATTCTGAATCGTGGCGTCTCGGTTGTGGTACTGCCAGGAGACGTGGCACTGAAACTGGCACCGGAAAGCGCCAGCACTGAGTGGTATCCGCCGCAGTTGCCGCAGGTCCTGCCACAGCCCGCCGAACTGGCCCGGCTGGCACAGACGCTGAACGAGGCCACTGACATTACGCTGCTGTGCGGCAGTGGCTGCGCCGGTGCACATCAGGAAGTGGTGGCGCTGGCCGAAGCGCTGAAAGCGCCAATTGTCCATGCGTTGCGAGGCAAAGAACACATCGAGTATGACAACCCTTATGATGTCGGCATGACCGGCCTGATCGGGTTCTCATCTGGTTTCCACGCCATGATGAATGCCGGGACGCTGGTGTTGCTTGGCACCCAGTTCCCCTATCGCGCCTTCTATCCGGAAAACGCTAAGATCATCCAGATCGATATCAATCCGGGTAGTCTCGGATCACACTGTCACGTTGATCAGGCCTATGTCGGTGATGTGAAAAGCACGCTGCAGGCATTGCTGCCGCAACTGACGCACAAAAGCGATCGCAGCCACCTCGACAGTGCAGTCAAGCACTACGTCGAGGCACGCAAAAGTCTGGATGAGCTGGCGCAGCCCAACGACAAGCAACCGATTCATCCGCAATATCTGGCACAGCAGATCAGCCATTACGCCAGCGACGACGCTATTTTTACCTGCGATGTCGGAACCCCGACCGTCTGGGCGGCGCGCTACCTGAAGATGAACGGCAAACGTCGCCTGCTGGGTTCGTTTAACCATGGCTCAATGGCGAACGCAATGCCACAGGCGCTGGGTGCGCAGTCGATCGATCGCAACCGTCAGGTCGTTGCGCTGTGCGGCGACGGCGGCTTCAGCATGCTGATGGGCGATTTTATCTCGCTGGCGCAGCTGAAAATGCCGGTAAAACTGGTGATCTTTAACAACAGCGTGCTGGGCTTTGTGGCGATGGAGATGAAGGCCGGGGGCTATCTCACCGACGGCACGGAGCTGGAAAATCCCGACTTTGCTGCTATCGCCCAGGCCTGCGGCATCCGTGGTATCCGGGTGGAAAAGGCGTCAGAACTGAATGGCGCGCTGGGGCAGGCATTTGCCCATGATGGTCCGGTACTGGTGGATGTTATTACGGCCAAAGAGGAGCTGGCTATGCCGCCACAGATCAAAATGGAGCAGGCCAAAGGCTTCAGCCTCTACATGCTGCGCGCCATCATGAACGGTCGCGGTGATGAGGTGGTAGAACTGGCGAAAACCAACTGGCTGCGGTAAAACAGTGATTCCATCCAGGCGGGCGCGATGCCCGCCTTTTTTTTATCTTCCGCCACATTCAGGAGCATAAGGTGATCGATTTACGCAGTGATACCGTGACCCGGCCCAGCGCCGCCATGTTAAGCGCAATGATGTCAGCCGAAACCGGTGATGACGTCTACCGTGACGATCCCACCGTAAATGCGCTGGAGGCGGAAGCTGCACGGCTGAGCGGCAAAGCCGCGGCGCTGTTTTTCCCGACCGGCACCCAGGCCAACCTGGTGGCGTTGCTCAGCCACTGCGAGCGCGGCGATGAATATATCGTCGGTCAGCAGGCACACAACTACAAATATGAAGCGGGCGGTGCGGCGGTGCTGGGCAGCATTCAGCCGCAGCCGGTGCTGGCCGCCGATGATGGCACCCTGCCGCTCGATGTGGTGGCAGCGGCCATTAAGCCGGATGATATTCACTTTGCCCGCACCCGCCTGCTGAGTCTGGAGAACACCCATCACGGTAAAGTTTTGCCGCTGGCGTATCTGGAACAGGCGTGGACCTTTACCCGCGAGCATAAGCTGGCGCTGCATATTGATGGCGCGCGTATTTTCAATGCCGTGGTCGCACAGAAGATCACGCTGGCGGCGATTGCCCGCTACTGCGACTCCCTCACCCTCTGTCTCTCTAAAGGTCTGGGCACGCCCGTCGGTTCGCTGCTGTGTGGCGATACGGCGCTGATTGAGCGCGCCCGTCGCTGGCGTAAAATGACCGGCGGCGGTATGCGCCAGACCGGTATTCTGGCGGCGGCGGGTCTGTACGCGTTAGAACACAACGTGGCGCGACTGCAGGAAGATCATGACAATGCCGCCTGGCTGGGACAGCAGCTGCATGAACTGGGCGTCAGCGTCATCGATCAGCAGACCAACATGCTGTTCGTGTCCGTGCCGGAAGCCCAGGTCAAACCATTAGGTGAGTGGATGAAGGCGCGCGGCGTGTTAATCAGCGTGGGAACACGCACCCGACTGGTCACCCATCTGGATGCTGATCGTGCGGCGCTGGAGCAGGTTGTCGCCCACTGGAAAGCGTTTCTGCAGCAGTAATCCGCTATTCCGCCGCACCATACTTCTCCAGTAGTGCGGCTGCTATCGCGGCGGTTTCGGCATCGGGCTGACCGCGATAATCCGCAGGCCGGAAATGCATCTGAAACGCGGCAATCACCTTCTGCTGCTCACGCACACTCATCCCCGCTGTCACCGCATAACCGTAGCGTTGCAGGCTTTCCATGAGTGGCTGCACGGGCACAAGGGCGTGCGGATCCTGCCCCGCTAAATAAAATTGCACCCGTCCGGCATCGGGCCAGGCACCGAGTCCCCGCTGTGCCAGCTGTTGCCAGGGGAACAGTGGACCGGGATCCTGCTTGCGCTGCGGCGCGATATCACTGTGACCAACAATGTTTTCTGGTGGGATGCCGTAACGCTGTGCAATATCCCGCACCAGCGCCTCCAGCGTGGTGATCTGCGCGGCGGTAAAGGGCTGCCATTCGAGGCCGGTCAGCGTCCGGCGATAACCCTTATTTACCAGCTCAATACCAATCGAGGTGTCATTGATGCGGATGGCTCCACGCCAGAAGCTGGGCCCTGCATGCCAGGCGAGTTGCTGCTCCGGCACCAGCTGCCAGATAACGCCTTTACCGGCACGTTGGGGCGGCTGGCGGGGAATCAGATAGTGGGCGCTGACTTCCCGATCGGTGAGGGTCGCCAGCGACGAAGAAAAATCTTCGGCGGTGTAGTGGACCACAATCACCTTCACCCGCGGCCGCGCACCCTGCGCCGGATGCCGCAGATCGGCCCAGTAGCCGTCACGGGATTCCATGCCAGAGTGACACCCTGCCAGCAGCAGTGCCAGCAGCATTAACAGCCCGCGTTTCAACGAATGATCACCGCCGTACCGCTGACGCTGACCATCAGCATGCTGCCATCTTTTCCGACCGTTTCGTAATCAATGTCGATACCGACCACTGCGTTGGCACCCAGCGCTTTTGCCTGCGCTTCCAGCTCTTCAAACGCGATTTCCCGCGCTTTACGCAGCTCTTTCTCATACGCGCCGGAACGACCACCGACCACATCACGGATGCCCGCGAAAAAATCACGGAAGATGTTGGCACCCAGAATCGCTTCTCCGGTAACCACACCGCAATATTCACTGATGCTGTGACCTTCCAGCGTTGGGGTTGTTGAAAATTTCATCGCATTCTCCTTGTTGAAAACCGGGCTAAGGCTCTTTCGACTAAAAAGCACGGCTATACTCTATGCTAAAAAGGGCACCTTGCCAGAGAACCCTAAGGAAATCGAGATGAGAAACAACGCGTTTGCGCTAATGATCCCGGCGGCCCTGCTGCTCAGCGCCTGTACTACCGTTGAGCCAGTCATTAAGGATAATGGCCCGCGTACCGCCCCCTGTATTGAAGGCGGTCCTGACCAGGTAGCCCAGAAGTTTTACGACCTGCGTGTCGAACAGCCTACGCAGGGTCTGCCTGACAGCAATACCCTGGCAAAATATCGCCCTTACCTGAGTGATGCGCTTTATCACTCCCTGCAGGCGGCCAGCGGCAGCAATGCCGGTTCACAGTGGCGTAACGGCGATCTCTTCTCCAGCCTGTCACAGGGTCCGACGGCTGCCAGCGTCGCCGATGCTTCCACCATTCCGAACCGCGATGCACGCAACATCCCGCTGCGGGTCGATCTGAGCCGCGACGGCAAACAGTGGCAGGATGAAGTGCTGATGATCCACCAGGGCACCTGCTGGGTCGTTGACGACGTGCGCTACATGGCGAACCCTGCACATGCCGAAGGCGGCAGCCTGAGCCAGATGCTTGAAAAATCAAAAAAATAATTCAGATTCAACGGTTATGAGAAGCGCAGCCACCGCAGGTGACTGCGCTTTTTTATTGCCAAAGCCCGCCCTGCGGCCTTTGGCAGCAGCCAGACAGCACATGATATTGTGCTAAGCTTTTGCTGTTTACCTGCTGTTTTACAAATTTTAACCCACCTTAATTGCATAACTATTCTGGTGACGTTAAAATCCGCGACACTAATAGCTATTCAAATCTGGCGCATGAGTATTCAACTAAACGCAATAAACTGCTTCTACGGTGCTCATCAGGCGCTGTTCGACATCAACCTTGATTGTCCGCAAGGCGAGACCCTGGTGCTGCTGGGCCCCAGCGGTGCGGGCAAGAGTTCGCTGCTGCGGGTGCTTAATCTGCTGGAGCAGCCACGTTCAGGTCAGTTGCAGATTGCCGGCAATCAGTTCGACTTCACGCAGAAACCGTCTGATGCCGCGATTCGCGAACTGCGTCAGAACGTCGGCATGGTGTTCCAGCAATATAATCTCTGGCCACATCTGACCGTGCTGCAGAATCTGATCGAAGCGCCCTGCCGGGTTCTGGGCCTCAGTAAAAGCGACGCCCGCGCCCGTGCCGATAAGCTGCTTGACCGACTGCGCCTTACGCCCTACAGCGATCGTTTTCCGCTGCACCTCTCCGGGGGGCAGCAGCAGCGTGTGGCGATTGCCCGCGCGCTGATGATGGAGCCGCAGGTGCTGCTGTTCGATGAGCCGACGGCCGCGCTGGACCCTGAAATTACCGCACAGATTGTCAGTATCATTCGCGAACTGGCGCAGACACGCATTACCCAGGTGATTGTGACCCATGAAGTGGAAGTGGCACGTAAAACGGCCAGCCGCGTTGTTTATATGGAGAACGGTCACATTGTGGAACAGGGCGATGCCAGCCGCTTTACACAGCCGCAAACCGAAGCGTTTGCTCACTATCTTTCGCACTAAGTCAGGATGCTAAAAATGAAAAAAATGGTACTTGCTGCACTGCTTGCCGGTTTTAGCCTGAGCGCTACCGCGGCACAAACGATTCGTTTTGCGACCGAAGCCTCTTATCCTCCTTTTGAGTTTGTGGATGCGGACAACAAGATTCAGGGCTTTGATGTCGATCTGGCCAACGCGCTGTGTAAAGAGATCGACGCGACCTGCACCTTCACCAATCAGGCGTTCGACAGCCTGATCCCAAGCCTGAAATTCCGTCGCTTTGATGCGGTGATGGCGGGCATGGATATCACGCCGGATCGTGAAAAACAGGTGCTGTTCACCAAGCCTTACTATGACAACTCGGCGCTATTTGTCGCCCAGAAAGGCAAAGTCGCCAGTGTAGAAGCCCTGAAAGGCAAGCGGGTTGGCGTGCAGAACGGCACCACTCACCAGAAATACCTGACGGATAAACACAGCGACATTACCATCGTGCCTTACGACAGCTATCAGAACGCGGTGCTGGATCTGAAAAACGGCCGTATTGATGCTGTCTTCGGTGACACCGCTGTGGTCAACGAGTGGCTGAAGCAGAATGCTGCGCTGGCTGCCGTCGGCGACAAAGTGACGGATAAAGCCTACTTTGGTACTGGCCTGGGCATTGCGGTACGCACCGGTAATACCGATCTGCAGACTAAATTCAATGGCGCGCTGGACAAGATCAAAGCAGACGGCACCTACAAAACCATCTACAGCAAATGGTTCCAGCAGTAATCACTGATGAATGAAATGATGACCCTCGCAAGTGCCGCCGGTATGACCGTCGGCCTTGCTGTTTGTGCCCTCATCGCTGGCCTGGTGCTGGCGATGATTTTCGCTGGCTGGGAGTCACTGCGCCTGAGACCGCTGGCGTGGATTGGCACCGGCCTGGTGACGCTGATCCGTGGCCTGCCGGAAATTCTGGTGGTGCTGTTTATCTATTTTGGCGCCTCACAGCTGCTGCTCACCCTCTCTGACGGTTTCACGCTGAACTTCGGGCTGTTTACGCTGCCGGTTCAGATGCAGATAGAGAACTTCGATGTCAGTCCGTTCCTGTGCGGTGTGATTGCGCTGGCGATGCTCTACGCCGCCTACGCCTCGCAGACACTGCGCGGCGCACTCAAAGCGGTGCCGGTAGGTCAGTGGGAGTCGGGCCAGGCGCTGGGCATGAAAAAGTCGGTCATCTTTCTCCGGCTGATTATGCCGCAGATGTGGCGTCACGCCCTGCCCGGTCTGGGTAATCAGTGGCTGGTGCTGCTGAAAGATACCGCGCTGGTTTCGCTAATCAGCGTCAATGACCTGATGCTGCAAACCAAAAGTATCGCCACCCGCACGCAGGAGCCGTTTACCTGGTTCCTGGTGGCGGCCGCGATCTACTTAGTAATTACGCTATTCAGCCAGGCGGTGTTACGTCGCATCGAACTGCGCACCACCCGCTTTGAACGGGGGAACAGCTAATGCTGGCCTATCTGCCTGAACTCCTGAAAGGGCTGCACACCAGCCTGACGCTGACGGCGGCCTCGCTGGTGGTGGCACTGCTACTCGCACTGCTCTTCACTGTGGTCCTGTCGCTGAAAACGCCAGTGCTGAATCCGCTGGTAAAAGGATTTATCACGCTGTTTACCGGTACGCCGCTGCTGGTGCAGATCTTCCTGATTTACTACGGTCCGGGACAGTTCCCCTCGATCCAGCAGATCCCCTTGCTGTGGCATTTACTGTCGCAGCCGTGGCTGTGCGCGATGCTGGCGCTCTCGCTGAACAGTGCGGCTTACACCACGCAGCTGTTTTACGGTGCGGTCCGGGCGATTCCCTCCGGACAGTGGCAATCGTGCGCGGCACTCGGCATGAGCCGCAAAGATACCCTGCGCATTCTGCTGCCTTATGCATTTAAACGCGCCCTCTCCTCCTACTCTAATGAAGTGGTGCTGGTGTTCAAAGGCACCTCGCTGGCCTACACCATCACCCTGATGGAGGTCATGGGCCACGGCCAGCTGCTTTATGGCCGCACCTACGACATCACGGTCTATGCCGCGGCGGGTCTGATTTATCTCTGCGTTAACGGTTTGCTGACGCTGATGATGCGACTGATCGAAAAGCGCGCCCTGGCCTTTGAACAGCGTAACTGATTCCCGGGCGAGGCTCCTCGCCCTTTTCGCCTGAAAAATCACACTAATTGCATAAAAATTCATTTTATGGCAGGGTATCGCCTTCTCTGGCTGACCACATCACAGGAATCATAAAATGAAAAAATGGATTATCGCTGCTGCGCTGGCTTCGCTGGCGGTGACCGCTCAGGCCGCGGAAACGATTCGCTTCGCCGCTTCAGCAACCTATCCGCCATTTGAATCTCTGGACAAAGAAAATAACCTCGTCGGATTCGATATCGATCTGGCTAAGGCGCTGTGCCACCAGATGAAAGCAGAGTGTACCTTCACGAACAATGCCTTCGACAGCCTGATCCCCTCACTGAAGTTCCGCCGCTATGACGCTGTGATTTCTGGTATGGATATCACCACGGAACGCAGCAAGCAGGTCGATTTTACCCAGCCCTATTACGCTAATTCCGCCATTGTGATTGCGCAGAAAGGTAAGTTCAGCAGCTTCGGTGATTTGAAAGACAAACGCATAGGCGTTGAAAACGGCACTACCCACCAGAAATACCTGCAGGATAAGCATCCGGACGTGAAAGTGGTGGCGTATGACAGTTATCAGAATGCGATTCTGGATATGAAGAGTGGCCGGCTGGATGGCGTGTTTGGCGACAGCGCGGTAGTGAATCAGTGGCTGAAGACCAATCCGGATCTCGCGACGGTCGGTGAACATGTTACAGATGCAGATTACTTCGGCACCGGCCTGGGCATTGCTGTGCGTAAAGGTAATACGGCGCTGCGCGATCGGTTCAATCAGGCACTGACTGAACTGAAAGCCAACGGCAGCTGGCAGCAGCTCAATCAGAAATGGTTCCCGGAGTAACTTCGGGGATTACCGGACTCAGTGCTGACGGCGGGTTAACAGCGTCAGCACTTCAAAATGCGCGGTGTGCGGGAACATGTCGAACAGCTGTACCTTCGTGACCTCATAGTCATTCAGTTGGGCAATATCCTGCGCCATGGTCTGCGGATTACAGCTTGAATAGAGCAGATAATCCGGGGCCATCTGGCTGAGATAATCACACAGCGCCTCACCGATCCCACGGCGCGGCGGGTTCACCAGCACCAGCTGCGGCACCGCGTCACGTCCGGTCGCAAACGCCGTCGAATCCAGCGCCGCAAACTGCACGTTTTTCAGTCCCAGCATCTCAGCAGAACGCTGGGCGCATTTAATCGCCTCAGCACTGATCTCAATGCCGGTCAGCGCCATCTCCGGTGTCGCGCAGTGCAGGCCAAAACCGCCTACGCCGCAGAAGAGATCCCACATGCTGTTAACCGGCAGCGCACGCACCCAGTCGCGCGCGGTGGCATAGAGCGCGCTGGCAACCTGCGGATTGGTCTGAAAGAAGCTCTGTGGGCGGATCCACAGCGGCACGCCATTAAAGTTCTCTGCCAGCGACTGCGCAGGCGTCAGCGCCATCTCCTCCTCTCCCTCCAGAATCGCCATGTGCACCGGCTGAATGTTGGCAGAAATCACTACCAGCTGCGGTAACTGCTGTTGCAGCCACGGCAATGCCGCGCGCAGCTGTTCCAGTTTGGCGGTTGAGCGCAGGACAAAGCGCAGCATGATGCCGCCCTGCTGGCTTTCGGTAATCAGCAGGAATTTCAGTTCGCCGCGTTTGCGCGCCACGTTATAGGGCGTCAGCCCGGCACGGGCGATAAACGGTTTGAGCGCTGCAAACACCGGCTGGAAGCTGGCGGGATAGAGCGGGCAGTCGCAGAGATCGACAGGCTCACCATCACGGTGAACAAGACCCAGTACCGGACGCTCCACACTACCGCTGACCACCATTTTGGCTTTGTTACGGAATGCCTGCTGCAGTGATGTCACTGGCGGCAACCAGGACGCAACCGGCTGATCGGCGAGTAACTGTTCCAGCATCGACTGTTTGTCGCCTAGCTGAATGGGATAGGGTTTTTCCAGCCACTGACAGGAGCGGCAACGGTTAGCGTCATAAAGCGCGCAGTGCATGGTAAAGCCTTAACGATGGGGTCGGGCGGAGCGCGATTGTATCATCGCTTCCTGAAAAAAGCGCGACTGCTGGCAGGCAGAAACAGCAGCATCAGCACCACCAGATCGGGGATTTTCTGCGACAGGGTATGGTGGATAATCTGGGCGTTATTGTCGCCATCGATGCTGAAAATCTCCGGGTAAATCCCGCCCAGCGAGGCGAACAGCATATAGATCAGCACAACCCCCTGCGTGGCCACATAGCCCCAGCGGCCACGGTTACTGCCGCGCATCAGGGTAAAGGCGCAGCGCAGTTCGAACAGGAAGATCAGCTGGCTGGCGATAAAGATAAGCGTAGAGTCCCAGGACTGGGCGCTGCGGTGAACAAAGTTGGCGATTTCATTATAACCCAGCTCATTGGCCAGCATCAGTACGCTCAGGCAGCGGGTCGCAATAATGGCAATGCCCGCGACCGTCACCGGAACCGGTGCGTCTGAAAGCGTTGCACTGCTTTTGAAGATTTCTGACATAGTCCCTGACTCCACCTGATCGAAAAACGGGCCGGTTAAACCGGCCCGTTCATATAGTGGCAAAGGTTACGTATTTCAGCCACGTTTAGCTTTCTGAATATCGCTTAAACGCTGTTTTTCTTCGTGTGCCATGAATCGCCAGGCGATAAAACCGACTAAACCGACCACAAACAGGATCAGGGAAGCCAGCGCATTGATTTCCGGGTTCACGCCGCGGCGTACGGTAGCGAAGATCGCCATCGGCAGCGTGGTGGCGCCGGGCCCGGTCACAAAGCTGGCGATTACCAGATCGTCGAGTGACAGAGTAAACGCCAGCAGCCAGCCGGTGACAATTGCCGGCGCAATCATTGGCACGGTAATGACGAAAAAGACCTTCAGCGGCGTCGCGCCTAAATCCATCGCCGCCTCTTCGATTGAGCGGTCCAGTTCACGCAGACGCGAGTTAATCACCACCGCCACATAGGCGGTACAGAAGGTGACGTGCGCCAGCCAGATGGTCAGCATGCCGCGCTCACTTGGCCAGCCAAAAGCGTTGCCCATGGCCACAAACAGCAGCAGCAGCGACAGACCGGTGATCACATCGGGCATCACCAGCGGCGCCGTCAGCATAAAGGCAAAACCGTTGTGCCCACGGAAGCGACCAAAGCGCACGATGATGACCGCCGCCAGCGTGCCCAGCACCACCGCCATGGTGGCCGACAGCCCGGCAATGCTCAGACTCAGCAGCACCGCGTCAATCATCGCGCTGTCCTCAAACAGCACTTTGTACCAGTGGAATGAGAAGCTGTCCCACACCGTTACCAGCGGTGAGCTGTTGAAGGAGTAAACCACCAGCAGCAGCATCGGCGCATAAAGGAACAGGAAGCAGCAGACCAGAATGCCGGTACGCCAGGGCGAGCGAATAGTTGGCAAATTATTCATGCCTTCTCTCCCATTTCACGGTTTTGATGCTTATGGAACCAGATGATCGGCAGAATCAGGATCAGCAGAATAATCACCGCCAGCGCGGAAGCCACCGGCCAGTCGCGGTTGTTAAAGAACTCCTGCCACAGGATACGACCAATCATGATGCTGTCCGGCCCACCCAACAGTTCAGGGATCACGTATTCCCCCACCGCCGGGATAAACACCAGCATCGACCCGGCAATAATGCCGCCTTTGGTCAGCGGCACAATCACGCTGAAAAAGGTCTTCAGCGGACGCGCACCCAGATCCAGTGAGGCTTCCACCAGCGAGTAGTCGATACGGGTCAGCGCGGTGTAGATTGGCAGCACCATGAAGGGCAGATAGCAGTAGACGATACCGATATAGACCGCGGTGTTGGTGTAAAGAATAACCAGCGGATGATCAATCACGCCCAGCCACAGCAGGAAGCGGTTCAGAATACCGTTGTTGTTCAGCAGCCCCATCCAGGCGTAGACGCGCACCAGAAACGAGGTCCACGACGGCAAAATCACCAGCAGCAGCAGGATGGTGCGCATCGAGGGTTTACTGTGCGCCACGGCCCAGGCGAGCGGATAGCCAATCAGCAGACAGATCACGGTCGAGATCGCCGCCACTTTCAGCGACTGCAGATAGGCATCGACGTAGAGCGGATCGTCGGTCAGCGTCAGGTAGTTGCCGAAGTTGAGCACGATGCTGAACTGATCATCTGCCCAGCTCACCAGTTCGGTGTAGGGCGGGATAGCCCGCGCAATGTCCGCAAAGCTGATCTTCAGTACCGTCAGAAACG
This sequence comes from Pantoea sp. B550, assembly GCF_024158165.1. Classification (NCBI taxonomy): domain Bacteria; kingdom Pseudomonadati; phylum Pseudomonadota; class Gammaproteobacteria; order Enterobacterales; family Erwiniaceae; genus Pantoea; species Pantoea sp. B550. Next base: position 3,255,395 of record NZ_JAMYXI010000003.1, on the reverse strand, counting down.
GTAACAGAAACAACAGCACCAGCCAGACATAAGGCAGAGCAATGACCAGCTTGCGGCCATGCTGCATTTTTACCCGCGTGGCCCAGCGTTGCAGCGGCGTGCCGACCAGTCGGGCGGGCGCTTTGGCGCGTTGAAAAATCTGGCTCATAGCCGCTCCTTAAACCGTCAACACCACGCAACTGTCGCTTTCCCAGCAGAGACGGACTTCATCCCCCCATGTCGGCAACCCTTTGCGGTAGCGATGCGCGTTTTGCAACTGTGCGCTGATCATCTGTCCGCTGTGCAGACGGACATGGAAGATAGAGAGATCGCCGAGATAGGCGATGTGGACCACTTCACCCACCGCAAAGTTACAGCCATTGGCCGGCACCTCATCACACAACATCACTTTTTCCGGACGCAGCGCGACATGCACCGGTACGTTATCCACCACAGAGACATCGGAATCGACTTTCAGCGGATGCATCAGGCCGGGGCTGTCGATTACCAGGCCATCTGCCTGACGTTCACGCAGCAAACCTTCGAAGACGTTAACCGAACCGATAAACTCGGCGCTGTAGCGGCTGGTCGGATGCTCGTAGATCTCCTCCGGCTCGCCAATCTGCACGAACTTACCGCGATTCATAATCGCGATACGGCCCGCCATCGTCATTGCCTCTTCCTGGTCGTGCGTCACCATCACGCAGGTCGCGCCCACACGCTCCAGAATATCAACCACTTCCAGCTGCATCCTGTCGCGCAGCTTCTTATCCAGTGCGCCCATCGGCTCATCCAGCAGCAGCAGTTTTGGCCGTTTCGCCAGGCTACGTGCCAGCGCCACGCGCTGACGCTGACCACCGGAGAGCTGATGCGGTTTGCGTTTCGCAAACTCCTGCATATGCACCAGCGCCAGCATTTCGGCGACGCGGCTGGTGATCTCCCCTTTCGGCAGCCGATCCTGCTTCAGACCAAAGGCGATATTCTGCTCCACCGTCATGTGCGGGAACAGCGCGTAGGACTGGAACATCATATTGATCGGACGCTGATAGGGAGCAACGTGCGACAGATCCTGTCCATCCAGCACAATCTGGCCGCTGGTGGGCGGCTCAAAACCGGCCAGCATACGCAGCAGCGTGGATTTGCCGCAGCCCGATGCGCCCAGCAGAGCGAAGATTTCACCTTTATAAATGGTCAGACTGACATCATCCACGGCGTGCTGGCCGTCAAAGGATTTGGTCAGATTGCGGATCTCCAGCAGCGGCGTTAAGGCCTTTGCGGTTTTATGTTGAGGGCGGGGAATGGCATCGTTCACAAAGGGTTCTCTCCGGAGCCAGGCGGAACATGGCGGCAAAATCCGCCGCTAAAAATGGCACAACAGAGGCCGACACTGCGCCTCTGTTGCTGATGCGTGACAGGTCAATCCGTTAAGGACGAATTACTTACCACTTTTTACTTTAGTCCATGCGCGCGTACGCACACGATCCAGTTTCGGATCCTGGACTTTCAGCACGAACAATTTCGACATCGCTTCTGGCGTCGGGAAGATACCCGGGTTGTTGCGGACGTCGGCATTGATCAGCGGCAGCGACGCTTTGTTGCCGTTGGCGTAATTCATTTTGTTGGAGACATCAGCGATCACTTTCGGATCCATGATGTAGTTCAGCCAGGCGTAGGCACCGTCGAGGTTTTTGGCATCCTTAGGAATTGCCATCATATCGAAGAAGGCCAGCGCCCCCTCTTTCGGCACGCTGTAGCCCAGATGCACACCATTTTTCGCTGCGTCGGCACGGTTTTTCGCCTGCAGAATATCGCCCGACCAGCCGATGGCGACGCAGATGTTACCGTTAGCCAGATCGTTAATGTACTGCGATGAATGGAAGTAGCGGATATTCGGACGCAGTTTCAGCAGCAGGTCGGTCGCCGCGCCGGAATACTCTTTGGCATCAGAGGTATTCGGGTCTTTGCCCAGATAGTTGAGCACGGTGGCGAAGATCTCTTCTGGCGCATCCAGGAAGGAGACGCCACAGCTTTTCAGCTTCTCCAGATTTTCCGGCTTCAGTACCAGATCCCAGCTGTTGACCGGCGCATCAGCGCCCAGTGCGGCTTTAACCTTGTCGATGTTGTAACCGATACCGGTGGTGCCCCAAAGATAAGGAATGGCATATTTGTTACCCGGATCGTGCTGCGCCACTTTTTCCATCAGCGCCGGATCGAGATTTTTATAGTTAGGCAGTTTGCTTTTGTCCAGCGGCTGGAATACCCCGGACTGCAGCTGACGCGCCAGGAAGCTGGAGGATGGCACCACGACATCGTAGCCGGTGCTGCCCGCCATCAGTTTGCCTTCCAGCACTTCGTTGGAGTCAAACACATCGTAGACCACTTTAATGCCGGACTGCTTTTCAAAGTTTGGCACGGTATCTGGCGAAATATAATCGGACCAGTTGTAGACGTGCAGCGTTTTATCTTCCGCCATACTGGTGGCCGACGCGGCCATCAGCGCAGCAGCTACTACAGCTGACAGCCATTTCTGACGTGAGTTGAACATATTTTTCCATCCTCCTGAGCGGGTCATTTCAACGCTGCAAACCTGAGATCCCTGCATTGCGTTCTGTACAAGACGTCAGTGACACAATGAATCATTATTCAGCGGGAGTTTAATAGCAAAATCCTATAGCTGGGACGCAGTTACACGTCTGTTACAGCCCCGCAAGCATAGCCCCCCCGGTCAGGCTTCACCAGACCCCAGCGTAAAAAACGCCTGAAACCGATATTTTATGCATGTTTGAGCTATGAGGTTCGGCTTTGATGGCATAAACCACGACAAATATCTGGCGGTAAAGGGCAAAGTGCAGAATAAAAAAAGGGGGCGGCAAATCGCGGGCATAAAAAAGCCGTCTCAGGGACGGCTTAGTGGGCGACCATGTCGGGCTTAGTGCAGCACAGAATGAACGCTGGTCACCGCAACGTGCTCTTCTTCTTCACCCACAATCAGCAGATTATTGGCAAAGGCTTCCAGGATGACCATGGAGATTTGCTCTTCACTCTGTTTCATAAAGTGTGAGAACTGACCAAAGGTTAATCCGGCGGTAGTGGTCATTGACTGACAGACAATGAGCTTCGGCAGATTATCATCCTGAATGTCGATAAAGGCTTTCACCGTCAGTGAACTGGCATTAATTTGCGACAGATCGCCAACCAGTGGAATCAGCGCCGTCGGCTTCACTTCAGCCAGCGCCGAAAACAGAATGACGTTGTCGACCAGATCGATTTTGGCGTCAAACACCCCATCGAAGTTTTGCATGTGCGGCAGATGAAGTGCCTGACAGGCATCGCATTCGAACCAGGTGATATTTTGCTGATCCAGCCAGCGACGCAGCAGGTCGATATCCGGAACGACAAGAGAATCCATCGTAAAATCCCAGTGGGGTGATAAACAGGCGACTTAGCTTACGGAAAAATGCGCGGCGATGCCACGAAAACTGCTGAAAAGCGCGTGTCAGCCAGCGGTTTTAGGACGGAGCCCGGGGATGGCCTGCTGCTCAATCCGCTGAATCATCAGCGCGGCAATGTTAAGGCCGCTGCTGGTTTCGATGCCTTCCAGACCGGGCGAGGCGTTCACTTCCATCACCAGCGGACCGCGATGAGCGCGCAGAATATCGACACCGGCGACTTCCAGCCCGAGCGTGGCCGCTGCTTGCACGGCGATCTGCCGCTCCTGAGGCGTGATGACCACCGGATACGCTTTACCGCCGCGATGCAGATTAGAGCGGAAATCGCCCTCTTTCGCCACCCGCTCTATTGCTGCCACCACCTGATTGCCGATCACCAGACAGCGAATATCTCGTCCCTGTGCTTCTTTAATAAACTCCTGCACCAGAATGTGGGCGTTCAGGCCGCGAAAAGCATCGATGACGCTCTCCGCCGCCTGACGCGTTTCCGCCAGTACCACACCGATGCCCTGCGTGCCTTCCACCAGCTTAACCACCAGCGGCGCGCCGCCCACCATGGCGATCAGATCGTCAGTGTCATCGGGTGAAGAGGCAAAGCCGGTGACCGGCATGTCGATGCCTTCCCGTGCCAGCAGCTGCAGCGAGCGCAATTTATCCCGGGTGCGGGTTATGGCGGCGGACTCATTCAGCGGATAGCTGCCGCACATCTCAAACTGTCGCAGCACTGCCGTGCCATAGAAAGTAATGGCGTTGCCGATTCGCGGAATAACGGCGTCGAAATGGCCCAGCGGTTCACCACAATAGTGAACCGCCGGTGAGGCGGGATTGATATTCATATAGCAGGAGAGCGGATCGATGATTTGCACCTCGTGGCCGCGCGCGGCGGCCTCGTCACGCAATCGTCGGCTGGAGTAGAGCGTCTCATCGCGCGACAAAATGGCTATCTTCATCGCAGCTCTCCCTTGATGGATTAACGCGTGGCCCAGCCCTGCTGATGCAGATAGTCGAGCATAAACGGACGCGTCTCTTTAACGATCAGCCGCTGAATCAGCTCGCTCCAGGTTTCGCTACGCTGGTTGCTGTCGCGCTGCTGATAATAGAGTTCTGTGCGGCTGTCGTATTCTGCCAGCACTGCCGGATCCAGTGGCTGATAGCGGTTTTCATGCACCAGCATCGCATGCGGCATACGCGGTTTGACGTCCGGCTTTGACTCCGGATGCCCCAGGCAGAAACCAAACAGCGGCAGCACAAATTTTGGCAGGCCCAGCAGCTCGGTCACTTCCGCAATGCTGTTACGAATGCCGCCGATAAAGACGCCGCCCAGATCCAGCGATTCCGCTGCGACCATCGCGTTCTGTCCCATCAGCGCGGTGTCGACGCAGCCCAGCAGCAACTGCTCGGCACGTCCCAGTTGCGCATCCGGGCAAATCTGCAGGTGGCGATTAAAATCAGCGCAGAAAACCCAGAACTCAGGCGCATCCGCGACCCACGTCTGTCCGCCCGTCAGCGTCACCAGCTTGTCACGCAGCGCTTTGTCGGTGATACGGATAATGGAAGAACACTGTAAAAAGCTGGATGTGGACGCCGATTGCGCCGCATTAATAATCGCTTCACGCTGGGCTTCGCTGACCGGCTGGTCAGTAAAGGCGCGGATTGAACGGTGGCTGCACAGTAAATCAATGGTCGGTGTCATAAAGTCTCCAGCAACATTATCTTTTTTTATCAATCTGATTAAACAGCTGTGGCGCGATAGCTTTCGCGGTGCGCCACATCAATAGCCAGGCAGCAGGCAGCATCAGCACCACGCCGGCGATGAACAGCACGGTAGCCAGCGTTCTGGCATCAGCCTTGTCTGGCAGCGGCAGCCAGTGGTTGATCAGCAGCAGCGCACCCAGAATTAACAGGCCGCCAGCCGCCTCCAGCACCAGAATAAACCGGGGTAATCTGGCCACACTCTGCATCACTTCCTCCTGCCTTTGCGGCTTACTGAGCGTCAATTATGGCCAACGACCCAAAAATTGCGCGGGTTACACGGGCTGCCGTTGTGAAAAAGCTCTTGTTTCAGACGCTTCCTGAACGGCGGCAATAGCGTGCGGGCATCAGACTAACAGGCAAATCCTGCTTTCCTTAAGCGATACGAGCGGGCATGATGGTTGCCATTCTCTGTTTGATTATGTGATACGCATCACATAATAGTCGCTGCAAGGAGTTCTCAATGATTGCTGTTATTTTTGGTCGTCCGGGCTGTCCCTACTGTGTCCGTGCCCATGAACTGGCCGACAAACTGACCGCGGAGCGCGATGACTTTAGCTATCAGTATGTTGATATTAATGCAGAAGGCATTACTAAAGCCGATCTGGAAGCCAGCGCCGGTAAACCGGTCAGTACCGTGCCACAGATTTTCGTGGACGAAAAACATATTGGTGGCTACACCGAGTTTGCGGCCTGGACCAAAGAGAATCTGGGATTTGTCGCGTAAGCGCAGATAACCTGAATGAAAAAGGCGAGGCAGGATTTTCCTGTCTCGCCTTTTTGCTCTCTGGCTGATGCCAGCCATCCGGCACCGTTTAGTTGAGCGACGCCATCACAATCTGCATTAACCGTACCAGCAACGCCCCGCAGCCTGCCCAGAACAGCGCACTGAGACTCCATGCGATGGCAAACAGTCCGCTGCTGTGAATAAACAGGCTGTTATTGAGCAGCAGTGCTGCCAGCAACGTTCCCCAGAGCCCCATCAGCAGCGTGCTTTTTAACGGGCTTTCCACCTGCATCAACGCCATCACAATACCAGGTAACATAAAGAGCAGTAATTCGGGCTGACCACGAAGCGGGCCGGGACCGACCTGCCAGAAGTGACAGGTAAAAACAAACACCAGACTGTACATCACCACGCCGCACAGGCGGGTAGTCCAGAGATAAGAACGCTGCGGCATACCACCCCACTGATTAAAAGTAACCCCGACAATAACCTGCTGATATCCCTGATGCGTTCTGGTGGAAATAAAAATAAACAGTTCGTTGTGGCAACGAATGAAAACAGCCAATGGCTGTGAAAGATATTTGTGATTAGAATAGCGCCGCGATAACGGTTCCATTTGCAGTGTTGATACAACAGCACCTCAACGGCTTGCTCACGATAGCGAAAAACAGGCCACTCTTCAACAGGTTACACGTAAACAAGAAGTTAAACAGTGAATATTAACGTCGCAGGATTGTTAAGCGGAAATGACATTTTGTTATTATTTGTCGTTTTAGCGCTCGGCCTCTGTCTGGGCAAGTTGCGTCTTGGCTCGGTTCAGCTGGGAAATTCGATTGGCGTATTAGTGGTTTCGCTCTTATTAGGGCAGCAGCACTTCGCGATCAATACCGATGCATTGAGTCTGGGCTTTATGCTGTTTATTTTTTGTGTTGGTGTTGAAGCGGGTCCCAACTTTTTTTCTATTTTCTTTCGCGACGGCAAAAACTATTTCATGCTCGCCATCGTCATGGTGGTCAGCGCGCTGTTGCTGGCACTGGGGCTGGGTAAACTCTTTGGCTGGGATATTGGTCTTACCGCCGGCATGCTGGCCGGGTCGATGACCTCAACCCCTGTGCTGGTCGGGGCGGGTGATACCCTGCGGCAAAGCATCAGCGATCCAAAGCAGCTTGGATTGATGCAGGATCAGCTGAGCCTCGGTTATGCCGTGACCTATCTGATCGGCCTGGTCAGTCTTATTTTCGGCGCACGCTACCTGCCCCGTCTGCAACATCAGGATCTGCCGACCTGTGCGCAGCAGATTGCCCGGGAACGCGGTCTGGATGCGGACAGCCAGCGTAAAGTCTTTCTGCCGGTGATCCGCGCCTATCGCGTGGGCCCGGAACTGGTGGCGTGGAGCGGCGGCAAAAACCTGCGCGAGCTGGGTATCTATCGTCAGACAGGTTGTTACATTGAGCGTATCCGCCGCAATGGTATTCTCGCCAGTCCCGATGGGGATGCGGTGCTGCAGCTTGGTGATGATATCTCGCTCGTCGGCTATCCCGATGCACATGCCCGGCTCGACCCCAGCTTCCGTAACGGCAAAGAGGTGTTTGACCGCGATCTGCTGGATATGCGCATCGTCACCGAAGAGATCGTCGTGAAGAACCATAACGCAGTAAACAAACGCCTCAGCAAGTTAAACCTTACCGATCACGGCTGCTTCCTGAACCGCGTAATACGCAGTCAGATTGAGATGCCGATCGACGACAGCATCATGCTCAACAAAGGTGATGTGCTGCAGGTCAGCGGCGAGGCGCGACGGGTAAAAAGCGTGGCAGATCGCATCGGCTTTATCGCGATTCACAGTCAGATGACCGATCTCCTGGCCTTCTGTGCCTTCTTTATCGTGGGTCTGATGATTGGTCTGATTACGTTCCAGTTCAGCAATTTCAGTTTTGGTATCGGTAACGCGGCGGGTCTGCTCTTCGCCGGTATCATGCTCGGCTTCCTGCGCGCCAACCATCCGACCTTTGGCTATATTCCGCAAGGCGCGCTTACCATGGTGAAAGAGTTTGGCCTGATGGTATTTATGGCGGGTGTAGGATTAAGCGCCGGCAGCGGGATTAATCACGGCCTGAGCAGCGACGGTGCGCTGATGCTGTTGTGCGGTCTGCTGGTGAGCCTGATTCCGGTGATCATCTGCTATCTGTTTGGTGCCTATGTGTTGCGGATGAACCGCGCCCTGCTGTTTGGGGCCATCATGGGCGCGCGAACCTGCGCACCGGCTATGGAGATCATCAGCGATACGGCACGCAGTAATATTCCGGCGCTGGGCTATGCCGGAACCTATGCGATCGCTAACGTGTTACTGACGCTGGCGGGGACGCTGATTGTGATTATCTGGCCGATACTGCCCCTATAAAATTTTTTTGCTGACGTCCAGAACTTTATTGTTAAGCGATAGTCATAATAAGTGCCACTGCTTTTCTTTGAAATCCCCAAATTGTGGAGCCCGCTGGTCTTTTTCCCGGCGGGTTTTTTTATGCCTTTTTTCGTCCCATCCCGCGCTTCCATACCGGAATCAACTCTCAAACCGTCATAAAACTTAAACAGTTGTGCAACTCATCATGAGATTAAGAGCCTTTCCATAGACGAACTGGCCGACAAAAAGCAGGATAGCGCTCTGATAAGTTAGCAAATTGTGCTGCTTGATTGGTTGGGCGCGCTGTCGCTGAACGTTTATTTGCCGCTGTTATCGAGCCTGGGTGACCGGATGTTACCTGACGCTGATGACCGGCCTGTCTGCTGAGGAATTTATCCCGAAATGGAAGAGCTGAACCACGCACTGTTTACTGCCATCAATGCCACACCGGCGTCACCCACCTGGTTGCTGCAACTGGCGACCTTTATTGCCAGAGATCTGATCGCCATTGTGCCGATGTTAATCGTCGCGATGTGGCTCTGGGGACCGCGCGATCAGGTTTCTTCGCAGCGGGCGCTGGTACTGAAAACCGGTATGGCGCTGATCTATGCGCTGGCAATCTCCTGGTGTGTGGGTCATCTGCTGCCGCATCCCCGCCCTTTCGCCATTGGCTACGGTTATCAGTTCCTGCCTCACGCCGCCGATGACTCCTATCCCAGCGATCACGGCACAACAATATTCACCTTTGCTCTGGCATTTATTTTCTGGCATCGCCTCTGGTCAGGCGTGGTGCTGATGGTGGCGGGTTGCGCCATCGCCTGGTCGCGGGTCTACCTGGGCGTTCACTGGCCAATGGATATGCTGGGTGGATTCCTGGTGGGTCTGCTGAGTTGTCTGGCGTCACATCTGGCGTGGCAGTTCTACGGCGAGCGGATGCTGGCGGTGATCAACCCACTCTATCGGGCGCTGTTTGCCGTGCCGATTCGTAAGGGCTGGACGCAGAATTAAAATAAGTGGCTGCTCATATGCCTGAATCAGGATCTCACAGCAACGTATAAAATTAACGCGAAGGGAACACGGTCAGAAGAGGAAGCGTCCCGCGGCATGGATAAAAACGCCAGGCGTTTTTGAACAACGCAACGCGCTGGCCCGGCTACGGGCGCACCTCAGGGATGAGGTGCGTAATTGCGCGGGCCGGGCATGTCAGGGACTGGCCTTAGCGTCTTTCCGATCTGACCGTGTTCCCTGAGCAGGCGCGATATGACCGCTATTTGAGAAGCATGAATCAACAACTCAGGGACACATCAGCGTCCCTGCTTACTTATGAAAACCACTTCCCGAACCAGCCGTTGAACTTCATCATCACAAAATCAATCATCCGGCTGAAGAAGCCGCCTTCCGGCACATCCTGCATCACCACCAGCGGCCGCTGCTCAATCGTCTTACCGTCTAACTGAAAGTCGATGGTACCAACCACCTGATTCTTCTTCAGCGGGGCTTCGAGTTGTGGCGTAGTGAGTCTGAAACTCGCCTTCAGGTTCTTCATCTGCCCTTTCGGGATGGTCAGCGCGGCATCTTTCGCCACGCCCAGATTCACCTGGCTCTTATCACCAAACCAGACCCTCTGCTGCGCAAACGGCGCATCCGCTTTAATCGGCGTTACCGTTTCAAAGAAACGGAAGCCCCATGTCAGCAGCTTTTCACTTTCGCGGAAACGAATCGCGTCGCTGGCGGTGCCGAGCACCACCGAGATCAGGCGCATATCGCCCTCGGTCGCGGAAGCCACCAGGTTATTACCCGCGCCGGAGGTGTGACCGGTTTTGACGCCATCCACCTTAAGGTTGGTGCTCCACAACAGGCGGTTACGGTTAATCTGGCGAATATTGTTGAAGGTAAACTCTTTCTCTTTATTCAGTGCGTACTCTTCGGGCACATCGCGGATCAGCGCCTGGGCAATCAGCGCCATATCTCGGGCCGTGCTGTACTGGCCTTCTGCATCCAGACCATGCACCGTCATAAAGTGGGTATTTTGCAGTCCCAGCGCCTTCACATAGTTGTTCATCAGGCCGATAAAGGAATCCTGACTGCCCGCCACATAATCTGCCAGCGCAATACAGGCGTCATTGCCGGACTGGATCACAATCCCTTTGTTCAGCTCATGCACCGGAATGCGATCGCCCGGCTTGAGGAACATCAACGAAGAGCCACGCAGCTTAGGATTACCGGTCGCCCAGGCATCCTGTCCCACCGTGACCAGGTCATCCGGTTTGATTTTGCCCGCTTTAATCGCCTGACCGACTACGTAGCTGGTCATCATCTTGGTCAGACTGGCAGGATCGAGACGCTGATCGGCGCTGGATTCGGTTAACACTTTACCGCTGGCGTAGTCGATCAGAATCCACGCTTTAGCATCAATGCCGGGCGCAGCGGGAGCCTGCTCAGCAAAAGCGCTAAGGGGGGCGATAATCAGTAATGAAGTGGCAACGAGGTGCCGCAGGCGAGATGTGAAGCAAGAGTTTGTCATGGGCTTGGCCGGATTGTCCTTGTTAAATCGAAATTCCAGGGGCAGAAAATTCTCACTCAAACGCTAACCGTTGACGGCAGTGAAAAAAACCGCCGAATCGTAAAGTTTTTTAGAGTTTAGTAGAGTAACCCTGGCATAAGGGCCGCGCGCGTGTCGCTTTTCCCCACGTCTGTCACTTTCAAAACTGCGTGAAATTCCGATTTTTCGCAGAAGCGTTAAGCCCGTCACAATTATCGGCTAACCTGAAAGCCAGTCAGCCGAGGAGACCCCCCATGGACTTAGCCCTTTTTGATCTTGATGAAACACTGATTTGTGAAGACAGCACCAGCCTGTGGCTGCGCTGGCTGGTATCACAGGGATTTGCCCCCAGCGAACTGATTGATCAGGAACAGGCATTAATGAATCAGTATTATGCCGGTACGCTGTCGATTGAAGAGTATATGAATAAAACACTCTCCCCTCTGGCAGGCATGGCGACACTGACCGTTGAAGGCTGGGTGCGCCGCTTCATTCACCGTGACATCATGCCACGCGTTTATCCTGCAGCACGCGAGCGCATTGAGTGGCACCGGGCACGCGGCGACAGAGTGATGATCATCTCCGCCAGTGGTGAACATCTGGTGGTGCCGATTGCTGAGAAGCTGGGTGCCTGCGGCGCGCTGGCGATTGGCGTTGAGATCGTGGATGAGCGCTACAGCGGCAACACCTACGGTACCATGACCTACAAAGAGGGCAAAGTGACCCGCCTGGGTGACTGGAAAGCGCTGCAGCAGCAGGAGAACTTTAACCGTACCTGGGCCTACAGCGATTCCATGAACGACCTGCCACTGCTGAAGCAGGCCGATCATGCCCACGTTATCAATCCGGATGAACAGCTGCACCAGGAAGCGCTAAACCGCGGCTGGCAGGTTTATCACTGGGCGCGATAATCCAGAGCCTGTCCTGGCAGACATCGTTGTTTCAGTCAGTCGGGACACGAACTACGCGCAACAACCAGCACGTACGGATTACGTGCTGGTTGTGAGCACTGCTCTGGTCCAGACTGACAAATAAAATCGTCTGCCAGGTCTTGCTCTTAGCCGCGGGACGCGCCAGCGTCCTGCGCTAATCCCACTTTCAGCAGCTTACCATTGGCCTCATCGGTCAGCACATAGAGCCAGCCATCCGGTCCCTGCCGCACATCACGGATTCGCGCCATCTGATCGCCCAGCAGGCGCTGCTCTTCCACCACTTTTTCGCCGTTGAGACTCAGACGGATCAGGTTTTTCTCTTTCAGTGCCCCGATGAACACCGAATTCTTCCACTGCGGAAAACGGGCGCTATTATAAAATGCCATACCACTGATGGCCGGCGAATCCTTCCAGTGATAAAGCGGCTGTTCGGTGCCTGCAGCATGGGTGCCCTTTGATTCCGGCACTTTATCGCCGTTGTAGTCAATGCCGTACGTCGCCAGCGGCCAGCCGTAGTTTTTGCCACGGCTCATGATATTCACTTCATCGCCACCGCGCGGGCCATGTTCATTTTCCCATATCGTGCCGGTCCAGGGATTAAGCGCCAGTCCCTGCGGATTACGCAGACCATAGGCCCAGATCTCTGGCCGCGCGCCGGGCTTTTTCACAAACGGATTATCGTCCGGCACGCTGCCATCGGCGTTGAGCCGCAGCAACTTGCCCTGCAGCTTATCGAGATCCTGGGCTGCGCTGCTGACAAAATTATCGCCGAACGCGATCCAGAGGTATCCCTGGGTATCAAACGCCAGCCGGGTGCCGATATTGTTGCCGCTGGAGAGCATCGGCGTCTGCCGGACTACCTCGCGGAAATCGCTGAGTTGCCGGTTATCCGGACTCAGCGTCCCGACACCCACGACGGCACCCGCTTTGCCGCTGCTGTTCGCCTCAGTGTAGCTGAGCCAGACGCGACGGCTGGTCGCAAAATCGGGTGCCAGCACCACGTCCAGCAGACCACTCTGCCGTTCTGCCCAGACCTTTGGTACACCCTTGATCGGCTGCGACAGGCCACTCTGCGGACTCCAGCTGCGCAGCGCTCCGCTACGCTCAGTAATCAGCAGCGTTTTGTTGTCGGGCAGGAAGGCAACAGACCATGGATGTTGTAACTTATCCTGTAGTACCTCGACCTTTACGTCGGCGGCAAACAGTGGTGAGGCGCAAAGCAGCGCGCCGCCGAGCACAAGAGCAGTCGAAAAACGGGACATAAGGTTCTCCTGACGGGATAGCGTGCCCTTAAGCGTAGTCATCCGCTGCGTGGTGAACCTGAGGATTTACAAAAGATTAAACAGGGCGACAAGGATGTGCCGCCCCGAAAGGTTATGGCGCGTTGAAACTGACCGTGTCACGAACCAGCGTATCAATAACCGGCTTCAGATCATCAAAGGTGACTGGCGTCGTGCTGTTACTGACCGTTTTGCCAACGGCTTTTCGCACGATCCGGATCAACGGTTTGCCGGTCACGGCATCGCTGGCTTCAATCTCCAGGAACAGTTCACTGTTCGGAAATCGGTGGACGGATGCCGCCATGGTGCTGGCGACGACTGCCGCGATCGGCACGACTTCGTAAAACTGTACGCCCTCGTTCTCTGCCGAGACGGCGGTGATCGCGGCACGCACTTTAAGAGTATGTGGCGAAGCCTGATTAACCAGCGGCAGACGGGTGGCAATCGCCCCTTTCAACTGAATATCGGTGTAACTGCGTATCTGATCCAGCGTCTGCTGACTGACACGAGCCGTAGGCCGGGCAGCCGGATAGAACACGACCGGTGTATAGAGCACATCCTGATACTGGCTGCTCTTATAGTCGGGAGAAATCCAGCGCAGAGTCGGTTCCCCGCTGGCTGACTCAGAGGGCTTCAGCTGGCTGTAATCCGCTAAGAAACCCGAATAGTGCTGCTTGTCTGCACCATGAGAAGTACATCCACTGAGCAACAGTGCGGAGACTGCCAGCAGAGCAGCAATGGACGGTATACGCATGATCAACTCGCTTGTGTCAGGAAGGTTTAAGCAAGCATAGATAAATCACGGGGAAAAGGCTGAAAATAAGCGGTGTTTTAAGGGGTTATCTGTGCGGAAGGTAGGAATATACCCGCTGCATAACGCAGCGGGTGAAAGCCATTACTCGAAGCAGGTATCAGGATTATCTGACAGGGTGATGAACTGCTTACCGCCCTGGGTCAGCGCCATGATGGTGCCGCTTTCGATATCGTAAACCCAGCCATGCAGACGCAGCTTACCGTTACGCAGGGCAACGGAGACCGACGGATGAGTCTTCATGTTGTTCAGCTGAGCGATAACGTTCTCTTTGACCATCTCGTTCAGTTTCTTCTCTGGTGAGTCATACTCACGCTGCTCGACGACCGCCTTTGCTGCATCGGCATAGCGCAGCCAGTGCTCAACTGCAGGCATGGTATCCATGCAGGCACAGGAAGCGATGGCGTTCATGGCACCGCAGTTGGAGTGACCGCAGATGATGATGTCTGAGACGCCCAGCGCGACCACAGCATATTCGATCGTAGCGGAGACACCGCCCGGCTCCGGGCCAAATGAGGGAACGATGTTGCCCGCATTGCGGATAACGAACAGCTCTCCTGGCTCCTGCTGCGTCACCAGTTCAGGCACCAGACGGCTGTCTGAACAGGAGATAAACAGCGCTTTCGGATTTTGATTTGACGCCAGGCTTTTGAAAAGATCCTTCCTTTCAGGAAACACATTCTGCTGGAAATTCAGAAATCCGTTGATGATCTCTTTCATTATTTAGCTCTCACATTATCCATTTCATTACCTGAGGGGCATAGCCCCCTCAGTGGGGTTTGCTGGTTTATTATTAATGAAAACAAGTGAATATCAACCCGCGTTTTTCAGACAACCCTGAAGCGCTGGCATCGTCAGCGTTTCGCTTATTCACCATCCAGCGTTCCTGGAGCCGATTTCTTTTTACAGCACGGGAAGTTACTGGAAAAGGCAGAGGGCGATCCACCCACTTTTTTTGTCTGCGTCCTGAACCGGCTTTTACGCGTTTTTTCACTACTTTACGTCGCAGTTTGACCGAAACCAAAGATTTCTGTTTTGCATCTGGCCTTTCAGGGCAGGAAAAGGGAAGCAGGATAACGCCCGGAGAATGAGCCGGGCGGGTTCAGGCAATGATGTCAGCCACGGTGGAGGTGGCCGGGGGAGGAGATTTAGCGCTTAACCATACTGCTGCTGATGCGCCTTCTTGCGTCGCAGGTAGTCCTCGTCTTCACGTAGTTTGTCCCAGTAACCCTTGAAAATGGCCGCTGCAGCAGCCTTTTCCTCGTTGATGCCACGCGGCAGCTCCTTGCCATCCGCGTCATATTTGCGCCCGCCTTTGTGGTTGCTGTAACGACGCGCTCGGGTGTATCCCATCTGGATAAATTTGCGCGCCATATCCATGCCGACAAAATCGTCCTGACGCCGGTAATCCTCAAACAGCGCCATGATTTTTTCAGCCGACTCTTCAGCAATGGGGACGGTGCGAAAACGCCAGTGCGGCAGAATTTCGCCTTTATAAGGCTCGACCATCAGCACACCCTGCTCACCTCGCCCGACCTGATAAAGCTCGGGATGATGGCGGAAGTCGATCGTGCTGAAGTCCTGATCATAATCGAAAGGTTTCATCTCTTTAGTTTAGGATCAAGTGCGTCACGTAGCCCGTCGCCGAGCAAATTAAATGCCAGAACCGTGAAGAAAATCGCCAGGCTGGGAAAAATCGCCACGTGCGGGGCAATCACCATGTCGGCCCGCGCCTCATTCAACATTGCGCCCCACTCCGGCGTTGGCGGCTGGGCGCCCAGCCCGAGAAACGACAGACTGGCGGCAGTGATAATGGAAGTACCTACCCGCATAGTGAAATAGACCACAATCGGCGATACCGTGCCGGGCAGAATATGCCGCATCAGGATTGTCCAGTCAGACGCGCCGATGCTGCGTGCCGACTCAATATAGGTCTGATGCTTCAGCACCAGCGTGTTACCGCGTACCAGTCGGGCAAAGGCCGGGATACTGAAGATAGCGACTGCCACAATCACGTTGCTCATGCCGCTGCCCATAATGGCCACCACCGCAATCGCCAGCAGAATGCCGGGAAAGGCAAACAGCACATCACAGATGCGCATGGTGATACGGTCCCACCAGCCTTCGTAATACCCGGCCAGCAGACCAAACAGCGTGCCAATCACTGCGCCAATGACCACCGAGAAAAAGCCGGCAATGAGAGAGATACGCGTGCCGACCAGCACGCGGCTGAAGATATCGCGCCCCAGCGAATCGACGCCAAAGAAATGCATCAGCGACGGCCCGTCGTTGAGCCGGTCATAATCGAAGTAGTTCTCGGCGTCGAACGGCGCAATCCACGGGGCGATCACCGCCAGCACAATCAGTATCAGCACAAACATCCCGGCCAGCAGCGCCACCGGCTGACGCCGGAAACGTCGCCAGAACTCACGCCACGGCGTACGCACCCGGTTCTCCGCTATCAGCGGCATCGTTTTCAGTGCCGCTTCACGTCGCCAGTTTTTCATCGCGACTCCTTAAAGCGAATAGCGGGGTTGATCACCGCATAGAGCATGTCGACAAACAGATTGATCAGAATAAACTCCAGTGAAAACAGCAGTACTTCGGCCTGAATAACCGGATAGTCACGCATCGCCACGGAGTCGACCAGCAGACGCCCCAGGCCCGGCCAGTTAAACACCACCTCGACCACGATTGAGCCACCCAGCAGAAAACCAAACTGCAGCCCCATCATCGTGACCACCGGAATCATCGCGTTGCGCAGGCCATGTTTCACCACCACCAGCGACTCGCGTACCCCTTTAGCCCTGGCGGTGCGCATGTAATCTTCCTGCATCACCTCCACGAACGAGGCGCGGGTAAAGCGTGCCATGACCGCCGCGACCGCTGCACCTAAGGTGATGGAGGGCAGAACGTAATGCTTCCAGCTCTCAGCCCCGACGGTGGGCAGCCAGCCCAGCTCAACCGAGAAGACCTGCATCAGCAGCATCCCCAGCGCAAAGGCGGGAAACGAAATGCCCGACACCGCCAGCGTCATGCCGAGCCTGTCGGGCCAGCGGTTACGCCAGACCGCCGAAACGATACCGATGGTCATGCCAAAAATCACCGCCCAGATCATGCTGGCCAGTGTCAGCCACAGAGTCGGCATAAAGCGCGAGGCGATCTCATCCGCAACCGGGCGTTTGGAAACCATCGACTGACCAAAATCACCCTGCAACGCATTCAGCATGAAGTGCCAGAACTGCTGTGGCAGCGGCAGATCGAGACCCAGTTCCTGACGCACCAGCGCCACCACCGAGGCATCCGCTTCCGGCCCGGCGATCAGGCGTGCCGGGTCGCCCGGCAGCAGGTGAACAAACAGGAATACCAGCACCGCCACGATTAGCAGCGTGGGGATCAGCCCAAACAGTCGTTTGAGAAAGTAGTTAAACATGCAACATCCTGCAGTTGCGGCCAGCCACGCGGGCTGGCCGGCTCCGTTACTTCAGCGTGGCCTCATCAAAATTGAATGAGGTATCGGGCATCACATAAAAACCAGTCAGGTTTTTGCTATTGGCAGAAACCAGTTGCTCAACCACCAGCGGGATCCAGGGATGGTCCTGCCAGATGGTGTCCTGCGCCTCTTTGTAGAGACGCGCTTTTTCAGCACGGTCAGTGGTTTTCAGCGCATCGGCCAGATCTTTATCGACCTTCGGATTGCTGTAAAACGCGGTGTTGAAGATTGCCGGTGGCCAGGCAGCGGTGGCAAACAGTGGCGTCAGCGCCCAGTCGGCCTCACCGGTTGAGGCGGACCAGCCGGTGTAGAACATACGCACGCCGCTCTCTTTCTGGCCTTTACCTTCGACTTCAGCAGCACGCTGACCCGCATCCATCGCCGTAACTTTTACCTTCACGCCAATCTGCGCCAGCTGCTGCTGCGTGAACTGCAGCACCTTTTGCGCGGTGCTGTGGTTGTGCGACGACCAGAGCGTGGTTTCAAATCCGTTCGGGTAGCCCGCCTCTTTCAGCAGCGCTTTGGCTTTAGCGGGATCGTAGCTGATAGCCGGATAGGTCTGCGCAAAGTCGATAGCGGGCGGCACGATGCCGGTCGCAGGCGTGGCGTAACCGGCGAAGGCCACCTTCGCCAGCGCCTGACGGTTGATGGCATATTCCAGCGCTTCACGCACCTTCGGATTGTCGAACGGCTTCTGCGTCACGTTAAGGCTGATGTAACGCTGCATAATCGAAGGCGTGGTTACCACATTGAGCTTGCTGTTCTTCTCCAGCAGTTTTGCCTGCTCATAAGGCACCGGGAACGCAAGGTTCGCTTCACCGGTCTGCAGCATGGCCGCGCGGGTATTATTATCCACTACCGGTCGCCAGGTAATGCTGTCCAGCTTCGGATAGCCCGGTTTCCAGTAGCCGTCCCACTTCTTCACCTTCACAAAGTCGGTCTGATTCCAGGTTTCAAACACAAACGGACCGGTTCCCACCGGATGGAAACCGATCTCTTTGCCATATTTTTTCAGCGCGGCAGGCGAAATCATCGCCGCCGCCGGATGGGCCAGGATGTTGATAAAGGCGGAGAACGGCTCTTTCAGCGTGACTTTCACCGTAGTTGGATCCACCACTTCGGTGCTGGCGATATGTTTAAACAGGTTGTAGCGCTTGAGATGGTTATCCGGGTTGCTGGCACGATCGAGGTTGACCTTTACCGCGTCCGCATTGAAGTCCGTGCCATCCTGGAATTTAACCCCGGAACGCAGCTTGATGGTGTAGGTCAGGCCGTCGGCGCTGGCCTGATAGCTCTCCGCCAGCACATTGGTGAGCTTCATCTCTTTATCAAAGCCAAACAGCCCCTGATAGAACGATTTCGCGACTGCCTGCGACAGCGTGTCGTTGGCGTCATAGGGATCGAGCGTGGTGAAGTTGGACGCGACGGCAATCACCGCATCCTGTGCTGCCCAGGCGGGCAATGTCATTGCGCTGCTTAACACGCCAGCCGCCAGTAACCCTTTACGCATCGTACTCTGCATTTTGTTCTCCTGTAATCCCTGTTGGGTTGGTCGCCGGGGCGACATCGTCACTGTTCAGGTCGCGCTGATAACGTGGCGGGCGACGAAATGGCCCGGGGCCACCTCTATCAGCGGTGCCACTTCAGGTTCATCCCCTAACGCATGAATCGGACTGGGGATCTCATCGACCAGTAAGGCGCGTTCACGACGCCGGTGTGCCGGATCGGCTACCGGCACCGCGGCCATGAGTTTTCGGGTATAGGGGTGTTGAGGCTGTTCAAACACTGCCTGACGCGGCCCTATCTCAACAATCTGACCGAGATACATTACCGCCACGCGGTGGCTGATACGCTCCACCACTGCCATATCGTGAGAAATAAACAGAAAGGCGATGCCAAACTCGCGCTGCAGGTCGAGCATAAGATTAATAATCTGCGCCTGAATCGACACATCCAGCGCGGAGACAGACTCATCGGCGATGACCACCTTCGGATTCAGCGCCAGCGCGCGGGCAATACAGATGCGCTGGCGCTGCCCGCCGGAAAATTCATGTGGATAGCGCTGAGCATGCTCCGGCAGCAGACCGACTTTATCCAGCAGCCAGGCAACGCGCTGCTCCGCCTCGCGCCGCGGCATCGCCTTGTGAACCAGCAGCGGCTCCATAATCGAGAAGCCGACCGTCAGCCGGGGATCCAGCGAGGCGTAGGGATCCTGGAAGATAAACTGAATGTCGCGTCGCAGATGGGCGAGCGCAGCACCTGAGAGATGGTCGATGCGCTGTCCGTCAAAGGTCAGCGTGCCGCCCTGGCTGGCAACCAGCTTCAGCAGCGAGCGTCCGGTGGTCGATTTACCGCAG
The DNA here is from genome assembly GCF_024158165.1 of Pantoea sp. B550. Lineage (NCBI taxonomy): Bacteria > Pseudomonadati > Pseudomonadota > Gammaproteobacteria > Enterobacterales > Erwiniaceae > Pantoea > Pantoea sp. B550. The sequence continues at coordinate 3,235,672 of NZ_JAMYXI010000003.1, read as the reverse complement.
CCCGACTCCCCCACCAGCGCCAGCGTCTCTCCGGCATAGAGATCAAAACTGACTTTTTCGACGGCATGAACCCGGCTTTTGACGCGATTCAGCAGGCCGCCGCGAATATCGAAGCGGGTGACCAGATCGCGCACCTGCAGAATGGGGGGCTGCAGGCGGCGAACCGTATCCTGCGGCACGTCATCAACCGCGTCGCTATGCAGCAGCGGAAATTTGGCCGGCAGCGGCTGGCCCTGCATCGATCCGAGCCTGGGCACCGCGGCCAGCAGCGCCTGGGTGTAGGGCTGCTGCGGTGCGCTGAACAGTTCGGCGACGGGCGCATTCTCCACCACATCGCCGCGATACATGACCTGAACGCGATCGGCCATTTCAGCGACCACGCCCATATCGTGCGTGATAAAAATCACCCCCATCTGCATCTCTTTTTGCAGCACGCGGATGAGCTGCAGAATCTGCGCCTGAATAGTGACGTCGAGTGCCGTGGTCGGCTCATCGGCAATCAACAGCGCCGGTTTGCAGCAGAGCGCCATCGCAATCATCACGCGCTGACGCATTCCGCCTGAGAGCTGATGCGGAAAACGAGACAGGACATTGTGCGCATCGGGAATCCGCACCATATCCAGCATCCGGCGCGCTTCTGCCAGTGCCCCGGCGTGGCTCATCCCCTGATGCAGACGAATGGATTCGGCGATCTGCTCGCCCACGGAGAAGACCGGATTCAGTGAGGTCATCGGCTCCTGAAAGATCATCGCCATATCCGCGCCGCGCACCCGACGCATCTGACTTTTTGAGGCGCGCATCAGATCCAGCACCTCGCCGTTGCGACGACGTAATTGCACCTCGCCGCTGACCCTCCCGCCAGCCTGCTCAATCAGTCGCATCAGCGCCAGCGAGGTGACCGATTTTCCTGAACCTGACTCGCCTACCAGCGCCAGCGTTTCGCCGCGAAACAGATCGAGTGACAAATGACGCACCGCGTCTGTGACGGTGGCTTCGTGCTGAAAACGCACACTGAGATCGCGCACCGCCAGCACCTGATCAGGGGCCAGCGGCGGTAGCGTTTGCCTGTCGCTCATTTCTGCATCCTTAACTTTCGCGATAGATAGCGACGTCAGCCGCCTCGCCGACCCGCGCAACGCCCCGGTACATACCTTCGCTGTTGAACGGCAGCGCCACGTTGCCTGCGCGATCGACGGCGATTAAGCCGCCACTGCCGCCCAGTTCCAGCACGCTGTCATGAATAACGTTAACACTTGCCTGCTGCAACGAGCGTCCGGCGTAGCGCATCTGCGCGGCCACATCGTAGGCCGCCAGCGTCCGCATAAAGACTTCACCGGTGCCGGTACAGGAGACCGCCACGCTGTCGTTGCTGGCATAGCAGCCCGCGCCCGGCAGCGGCGAGTCGCCGACGCGTCCGGCCTGCTTATTGGTCATCCCGCCGGTTGACGTGGCCGCAGCGAGGTTGCCCGCCAGATCCAGCGCGACCGCCCCGACCGTGCCGAACTTACGGTCCGGGTCGAGCGGGTCGTCACTGAGTGCAGCACCATCATGGTCCAGCACCGCGGTATCGCTGTTGAGCGCGCGCTGTAACTGTTCCCAGCGTTCCGGCGTAGAGAAGAAATCAGGCTCGACCGTTTCCAGCCCCTGCGCCACGGCAAACTGCTCTGCGCCTTCCCCGATAAACAGCACATGCTCGCTTTTTTCCAGCACGGCACGTGCCGCCAGGACCGGATTACGTAATCGCGTTACGCCTGCGACCGCGCCCACTTCCAGCGAACGGCCATCCATGATGCAGGCATCGAGTTCATGGGTGCCCTGATGGGTGAAGACCGCGCCTTTGCCCGCGTTAAACAGCGGACACTCTTCCAGCAGTCGCACCGCCTCGGTCACTGCATCGAGTGCACTGCCGCCCTGCGCCAGTATCTGCTGACCCTGTGTGACAATATCGTGGAGCGCCTGACGGTAGCGTTGTTCCTTTTCAGCGCTCATTGCTGCGCGCGAAATCGCACCTGCGCCGCCGTGAATGGCGATCACTGCATTGACCATAACGCTCTACCCTGTGATTGCATCAGGACGAAAAACACTGATTTAAAATGGTTTTCACCCATTTTTGGTGATTTTTGACTATAGAAAGCCTGCTAAGTGTTGTAAAGCGGAAACTGTTCCTGTGGTTATAACCTTTTCTTACCGTCATATTTCACTTTGGTCGCAATGACCGGCAGGTCAGGCCGACGCCGATGTGACTCAGCGACCAAATCCCACCATAATAGGCAGCATCTGACATAACCAGGCTGGACTGTTCATGGAAAGTTTTACTGCAGGTTTGATCTCCCTTGAGGAGGCACAACAAAAAATGCTGTCACAGCTGACGCCCGTCACCGACTCGCTGAGTGTGCCGCTGGCCGAGGCGGTCGGGCGCATCACCGCAACCGCAGTCACCTCACCGATTGCCGTGCCGCCCTTTGATAACTCCGCGATGGATGGCTACGCCGTCAGGCTGGCCGATGTCAGCAACGGACAGCCGCTGCCGGTGGCGGGTAAAGCCTTTGCCGGCGCGCCGTTCAGCGGTGAATGGCCGCAGGGCAGCGTGATTCGCATCATGACCGGTGCGCCGGTGCCCACTGGCTGTGAAGCGGTAGTGATGCAGGAGCAGACCGAAACGCAGGGCGAGGAGATTGTGATTACCGCGCCGGTGCGTCAGGGACAGAATATCCGCCTGACCGGTGATGATATTCAGCCGGGCCATGTGGTGCTGGAAGCGGGTACGCGTCTGGGTGCCGCCGAGCTGCCGCTGCTCGCCTCGCTGGGTATCGCTCAGGTCAGCGTACTGCGAAAACTGCGGGTCGCTATCTTCTCAACCGGTGATGAACTCCAGCCAGTTGGTGAGCCGCTGGCAGACGGCCAGATTTATGACACCAACCGCTTTGCGGTCTCGCTGATGCTGCATAAGCTGGGTTGCGAAGTCATCGACCTTGGCATCATCAAAGATGATCCGTCCGCACTGCGTGCTGCTTTCACCGAGGCCGATCGGCAGGCGGATGTCGTGATTACTACCGGCGGCGTCTCGGTGGGCGAAGCGGACTTCACCAGAACGATGCTGGAAGAGCTTGGTGCCATCAGCTTCTGGAAGCTGGCGATCAAGCCTGGCAAGCCATTTGCCTTTGGCCGCCTTAACAGCAGCTGGTTCTGCGGCCTGCCGGGCAATCCGGTCTCCGCCGCCGTCACTTTCTATCAACTGGTGCAGCCGCTGCTTGCCACCCTCACCGGCCAGCAAAAATCAGCATTGCCGCCACGTCAGAAAGTGCGCTGCGCCTCGCGGCTGAAAAAGTCACCAGGCCGGCTCGATTTCCAGCGCGGCATCCTGCGACAGAACGCCCAGGGTGAACTGGAGGTAGAGACCACCGGGATGCAGGGCTCACACGTCTTCAGCTCTTTTGCCCAGGCGAACTGCTTTATTGTGCTGGAACGGGAACGCGGCAACGTGGAACCGGGCGAATGGGTCGAGGTGGAACCGTTCAACGCCCTGCTGGAGGCGTAAATGCTGCCTGAATTAAGTGATGAGGAGATGCTGCGCTACAACCGGCAGATCGTCCTGCGCGGCTTTGATTTTGACGGTCAGGAGCGGCTGAAAGCCAGTCGCGCGCTGGTCGTCGGGCTGGGCGGGCTGGGCTGCGCGGCTGCGCCCTACCTGGCTTCTGCCGGCGTCGGCAGCCTGACGCTGCTCGACTTCGATACCGTGTCGCACTCTAACCTGCAGCGGCAGATCCTGCACCATGACGCGGATATTGGCCGCGCCAAAGTGGACTCAGCCGCACACAGCCTGGCCGCCATCAATCCGCACTGCCAGTTGCATCCGGTCAACGGACAGCTTGACGATGCGGCGCTGCTGGCGCTGATCGCCCAACAGCAGGTGGTGCTGGACTGCACCGATAATGTCGCGGTGCGTGAGCAGCTTAACAGGCTCTGTCGACAGCAGCGGATACCACTGGTCTCCGGCGCTGCGATTCGGATGGAAGGTCAGATCAGCGTATTTAACTGGCAGCCCGGCACGCCCTGTTATCGCTGCATCAGCCGCCTGTTTGGCGAACAGACCCTGAGTTGCGTGGAAGCGGGTGTCATGGCTCCGCTGGTTGGCGTGATGGGTGCGATGCAGGCGATGGAAGCGATTAAAGTGCTGACGGCATTTGGCACGCCCGCCACCAGCCGGTTGCTGATGTACGATGCGATGAGCGCGGAGTTCCGCAGCATGAAGGTGGCGCAGGATGCGCACTGTGAAGTGTGTGGTGGAGGGGCTTAACCCTCTGCGGACATCCTTTTACAGACAGCTCAAAACTCAAGACGTATGCTCCTTGAGCCCTCACAGCTTTGCAGTGTTACCTGCTTAGGGAACATGGTCAGATCGGAAAGTCGCTTAAACCCTCCCAGGCGCTCGTCCCGCGCCATCCATGGCGCGGGACGCTTTCCTCCTCTGACCATGTTCCCTGCGCCTTGAGCACATGCGTTGCTGCCAGATAATCCCTGAGCCTATGCTGAACGACAGAACCAGCCAAACCACCGGCATCAAAAATAACAAAACCAATCATCAGCACCAAAAAAAACGGGGTGGCCTGCGCCACCCCGTTTTTATCAGACGATACCCTGACTACGCAGGTAATCTTCGTAATTACCGGTGAAGTCCACCACCTTGTCTGCTTTCAACTCAATCACACGGGTTGCCAGCGAGCTGACAAATTCGCGGTCATGCGAAACAAACACCAGTGTGCCTTCATACATCTCCAGCGCCATATTGAGCGATTCAATCGACTCCATATCAAGGTGGTTGGTCGGCTCATCCATAATCAGGATGTTCGGTTTTTCCATCATCAGCTTACCGAACAGCATACGTCCCTTCTCACCACCGGAAAGGACTTTGGCTGGCTTCTTAATATCATCCTGCGAAAACAGCAGACGACCGAGAATACCGCGAATGGTCTGCTCATCATCGCCCGGCTGTTTCCACTGACTCATCCAGTCAAATACCGTCAGGTCATTGGCAAAATCATCGGCGTGATCCTGAGCGTAATAACCAATACGCGCATTCTCTGACCATTTAACCGTGCCATTATCAGGCGTAAGCTGACCCACCAGCGATTTCAACAGCGTCGATTTACCAATACCATTGGCACCAATTACCGCCAGCTTCTCACCCACTTCCAGCAGCAGATTTAAATTCTTAAACAGCGGACCGTTATCAAAACCTTTCGTTAAACCTTCCACTTCCAGCGCATTACGGAACAGTTTCTTGTCCTGCTCAAAGCGGATAAACGGGTTCTGGCGACTGGAAGCTTTCACTTCATCCAGTTTAATTTTATCCATCTGCTTAGCACGTGAAGTCGCCTGACGTGATTTAGAGGCGTTGGCGCTAAAACGACTGACGAATGATTGTAAGTCAGCAATCTGCGCTTTCTTCTTGGCATTATCAGATAACAGACGTTCACGTGCCTGCGTTGCCGCGGTCATATATTCGTCATAATTACCGGAATAAACCCGCAGCTCGCCATAATCCAAATCGGCCATGTGGGTGCAAACCATATTCAGGAAGTGACGGTCATGCGAAATGATAATCATGGTGCTGTCACGCTCGTTCAGAACCTGTTCCAGCCAGCGAATCGTATCAATGTCCAGGTTGTTCGTAGGTTCGTCGAGTAACAAAATATCCGGATTAGAAAACAGCGCCTGCGCCAGTAGTACACGTAATTTAAAGCCAGGGGCGATTTCACTCATCGGGCCATAATGCTGCTCAACCGGAATGCCGACACCGAGTAATAATTCACCGGCACGCGACTCGGCGCTATAGCCATCCATCTCACCGTAAAGCGCTTCAAGATCGCCGACTTTATACCCCTCTTCTTCGCTCATTTCTGGCAAAGAATAAATGCGGTCGCGCTCCTGCTTTACTTCCCATAATTCATGGTGACCCATGATAACGGTGTCCAGCACGCTGAATTGTTCAAAGGCGAACTGATCCTGACGCAACTTACCAATGCGCTCGTTGGGATCGTAAGAGACGTTGCCGCCTGAAGGCACCAGATCGCCACCCAAAATCTTCATGAAGGTGGATTTTCCGCTGCCGTTCGCACCGATTAAACCGTAACGATTACCGCCGCCAAATTTAACGGAGATATTTTCGAACAGTGGCTTGCTGCCAAACTGCATGGTGATATTGCTGCTAACTAACACGGCATTGACCTTTGTGAAGAGAATGGATGAAAAAACGGCGGCTATTATGCCAGATGTGACGCAGCGCACGCCAGCGTCAGGCGTGGATTCCTGGCGGGGTGATTGATATCCCGACAGAAATAAAAAAGCCGGAGGACCATAATGGCCCCCCGGCTCCCACTTACAAGGATTGTGTTGATCAATCGATCAGGAAACTGTCCAGGCTTTTACCGGAATCCAGCGCTTTTTTAATCGCTGCCGGGGTGCGGCCCTGACCTGTCCATGATTTCTGCTCACCGTTTTCGTCGGTGTAAGAATATTTAGCCGGACGCGGCGCACGCTTGGTACGTTTTTTTCCGCTTTCCAGCGCACCTAATAATTCATTAGGATCGATGCCGTCAGCCAGCAGCATTTCGCGATATTTAGACAGCTTTTCTTCTTTTTCGCGATTCTGCGTCTCTTCCGCTTCTGCTTCTTCGCGGCGCTCAGTAACAACAACGGTTAATTTTTCCAGGATCTCTTCAAGATCGGTCAGTGGCAGTTCACGAGCCTGGGCACGTAATGTGCGAATATTGTTCAGTACTTTAAATGCGTCACTCATCACAATGTCCTTGTTTAAGGGGGGTTAATAAAACTGTAGCGCCAAGATTACCTAATTCAAATAAAAAAATAAATTATTTTTACGCCCCAGATAATTCTTAAGTATTAATTCAGACAAAACAGCACTATTAAAATCGGCAGTGCCTGACGTTTTATTAACGCTGAATTAACAACAAATCGTGCTCAGGTTGCATTGTTGAAAACGATTTCAGAGGCTTTATAGCGAAAGCTGGCAGTTTATCTTATCCACTAAAGTGGGTTTTCATAGCATCATTATTTACGGTTGCGCACCTGGCAATAGCTGATTAAAAACGTGCTCTGAACGCGATCTCAGTCACACCAGCTTACAGATTATGTTTAAAAATCCCCCTCCGGGCCGTTAAAGAGCCCAAAATAATTACCGCCCTGATGAATTTTTAATATTGCCCGTTGCCATCTGTTAACTTTTTTTTGCCGCTGCGATTTGCAGCAGAGTCAGATTATTCGCAGTTCCCTCAGCTACGCAATAACAGTTCTGGCTGAAGCAGGCGGAGGAATAGTTGCACCCGGCTTACGAGCCTGGTCATGAGGCAACTTAAAAAATCCGTCCGGAGAATAAACTCAGAAAGGTGATGGAGTTCAAAAAGCTGACTCAGAATAGACCAGCAACATAAAAATAACGTCGCTTCGCGGCTGCTGATAATAACCCTGTGCTTATCACGCGTTTATTTTCTGCTGCCAGTGTCGGGAACAGAGGCGGTGAGATACCTGGTTATTCAACAGGTTAGATAATTATCAATAGCCGTGAGAGGCTGTCAGCATCTGATGCAATGCTGACAGGAAGAACGATTAAGGGCGGTTACTGCACAGAGGCAGCGACCGCCAGAGTGCTAATTTGCCTGGGTTGCGGGGCCAAATACCGGATATTGCGGCATCTCAACGTTCTGATAGGTTTCCCAGCCGCCGCCCAGCGCTTTATAGAGGGCGACTAAATCGAGCGCACTCTGCATCCGCGCCTGTGTCGCCTGCTCCTGCGCCTGTGCCAGCTGACGCTGTGCATCCAGCACCTCGAGGAAGGTTGAAAGCCCCTGCCGGTAACTGTCGCTGGCGAGATCAAAGGCGCGCTGAAGGGCACCGGTCGTTTCATCCAGCGCGGTAACACGCTGCTGATCGGCGCGATAGCTGACCAGCGCATTCTCCACATCCTGCAACGCCGTCAGCACCGTCTGACGATAATCCAGCGCGGCGCTGGCCTGCTGTGCCCGGGCGAGTTTGACGCTCGACACCAGCTGTCCACCCTGGAAGATCGGAATCGACAGCGACGGACCATAACTGTAGAAATGGCTGCTCCAGTTATCCAGATAGCTGACGTCGGTATTGCGCACGCCCAGCTGACCCGTCAGTGACAGGCTTGGGAAAAGCTGCGCCACTGACACGCCAATCTCTGCGGTTTGAGCATGAAGCGTCGCTTCAGCCTGACGAATATCAGGACGACGACGTGCCAGCGTGGAGGGAATACCCACCGGGACAAACTGCGGTAGCGTCGGTAACGCTTTTGGCGTACTGAGTTCAGCATCCAGCGCACCCGGCGTTTTACCAAGCAGCACCGCCAGCCCATTCATCGCCTGTCGCGCCTGAGACTGATACTGCGGCAGTTGGGCCTGCAGCGTACTGAGCTGGGCTCGGGCATTTTCCACATCGGTCAGCGGAGCCAGACCATTCCGCTGCTGGCTCTGCGTCAGCTCTGTAGTCTGCTGCGCCACCTCAATCTGCTGCTGCAGCGTCTGAATGGTGCTCTGCGCGCCACGCAGCTGCAGCCAGGCTCGCGCCACTTCGGCTTCCAGTGAAACCAGCGCATCATTGCGCTGCTCTATCGCGGCCTGCTGCTGGGCATTGGCGGCCTCAACCTGACGGCGCACTTTGCCCCACAGATCCAGCTCCCAGCTGGCATCGAAGCTGCCCTGATAGAGGTTAACCGGCTGGGTCAATCCATTGAGCTGGCTGGCCACGTTGCTGTCGAGCTGATCGGTTGCGCCATTGGATTTCAGCAAGCCTTCCAGCCCGAGCTGCTGACGCGTCACTTTGGCTGAACCGCCCAGGGTGGGGAACAGACTGCCCTGCGCCTGCGTCAGCTGTTCACGTGCACCGGCAATGCGCAGCACCGTCTGCTGCAGGCTCAGGTTGCCCGCAATTGCCCGCTCAATCAGACTGTCGAGCTGCGGATCATTGAAGCTGCGCCACCAGCGTGAATTAATCGCGGCATTTTGCGGCTTTGACGCCTCCTGCGAATCCAGGGTGTTGTAACCACCCGGCACGGCAGGTTTCGGCGCCTGATAGTCAGGTCCGACGGCACAGCCCGCCAGTCCGAAGGCCAGCAGTAAACTCAGGGGTTTCAGGCGATGAGAGAAATAAACCTTCATGTTAGTGTGCTCCTGCACTGCCTTCGCTCTTAATCGGCGACAGCAGCCAACAAAATGGAATCAAAATCAGGGCGACAATACTCAGGCCTGAGAAGACATCGATGTAAGCGAGGATACGCGACTGCGCAATCATCTCCTGATAGAGCTGACCGGTTGCCAGCGTGACGGGATCGCCCACCGACGAGGTAAAGTCACGTATCGCCTGTGCCCAGTGCTGAAGCGTAATGTTGAACGGCTCATTCAGCGGCGTCATGTTATGCACCATGTGCGCTGACCGTACCTGTTCGCGTTCGGTAATGGCCGCGGTCGAGAGTGAAATCCCAATCGATCCGGCCACGTTACGGAACATGGTAAAGAGCGCCGAGGCGTCAGCATTAAGCCGCTGCGGAATGGTGACAAAGGCGATAGTCGTCAGCGGGACAAACAGGAAACCCAGCCCGATCGACTGCGCGCTGCGCATCAACACCAGCGTTTTAAAATCGACATTGGGTGTTAAAGTCGAGGAGTAGAGAAACGCCACGGCCAGACAGCTGAAGCCAAAGGCGATGATGTAGCGCGTCTGAACGATCGGCATCAGTTTCAGCACCAGCGGAATCGTCAGCACGATTAGTACCGCGCCAGGCGACAACACCAGACCTGACCAGGTGGCGGTGTACCCCAGATCCTGCTGCGCCAGCTGTGGTAACACTACGGAACTGCCATAGAGAATCATCGCCATCCCCGCCATCAACAGCCCGGCGACCCAGAAGTTGCGGTCTTTCATCACCAGAATATCGACCACTGGCTTACGGGCATACATCAGCCAGTAGATGGCCCCGACGATGCCAATCAGCGCCAGAATGGCGAACAGCACGATAAAGTGCGAGGCAAACCAGTCCTCATCCTCTCCGCGATCCAGCATCACCTGCAGACAACCCAGTCCTAAGGTAATCAGGCTGATGCCGATATAGTCGATCTTTAGCTTACCTTTGGCCCACTTACGCTCCCATGGTGGATCTTCCAGCAGCTGATAGATCGCCAGCACGGTAAGCACGCCGACCGGAATGTTGATAAAGAAGACCCAGCGCCAGCTGTAGTTGTCGGTAATCCAGCCACCTAATGTCGGGCCAATCACCGGCGCGACAATAATGGCAATAGAAGAGAGTCCAAATGCCTTGCCGCGATCTTCTGCCTTGAAGTAGTCCAGCAGCACAGACTGCTGAACCGGCTGCAATCCCCCACCAAAAAAGCCCTGCAGCACGCGGAACAGAATGATTTGCCACAGTTCGGTAGCGATGCCGCACAGGAAAGAGCAGATGGTAAACATCACGATGCAGATCAGGAAAAACTGTTTACGGCCAAACAGCCGGCTGAAGAACGCAGAGATAGGCAGCACAATGCCGTTCGCCACCAGATAGGAGGTCAGCACCCAGGTTGACTCATCGTAACTGGAGGAGAGCGAACCGGCGATATGCGGCAGCGCCACGTTAACAATGGTGGTGTCGAGGATCTCCATAAACACTGCCAGCGTGACCGTGATCGCCACTAACCACGGATTACTGGCGGGTTTCCAGCTCTGCGCCGTACTCATTCCACCGTTACCTTCGGTTCAACCGAGAGACCCAGCGGCAGCGGATGGTTTGGATCAAGTCCCTTATCGACCACGATTTTCACCGGCACGCGCTGAACGATTTTCACATAGTTGCCGGTTGCGTTCTCTGACGGGAAGGTTGAGAAGCGCGAACCAGAGCCCATCTGAATACTGTCGACATGCCCTTCCAGCTTCATATCCGGCCAGGCATCGACGCTGATTTCCACTTTGTCGCCCGGATTCATACGTTGCAGCTGAGACTCTTTGAAATTCGCCGTGACCCAGATCTCAGGTGAGACCAGCGAGAACAATGAGGAACCGGCCTGCACCAGGGTGCCCAGCTGAACGTTACGCTTGGTGATAAACCCGTCATAAGGCGCACGAACCTGGGTATAGGAGAGATTCAGATCGGCCGTGCTTAACTGTGCTTTCGCCTGCTCAACCTGTTGCTGACGCGCTTCAACATTGGTCTCCTGCTGACGAATCTGCAGGGCAACCTGTGACGCCACTTCAACCTGTGCTTTCGCACTTTGTAACTGCGCCTGCGCCGAACGTAACTGCGCGGACGCGCTGTCGATATTACGCTGACTGGTTGCACGCGGATCAACGCCACGCTGGCGACGATAATCCGCCTGCGCATTCAGCAGGTTCGCTTCAGCCTTAGCCTGGTCCGCCAGCGCCTGATCGCGCTGTGCCGGATACTGTACTTTTGACAGCGCCAGCTGTGCCTGCGCCTGATGCAGCTGTGCGACCGCTAAACCGAGCTGCGCATTAGCCTGTTCGCGCTGAGCACGATTGTCGCTGGGATCGATTTCCACCAGCAGATCGCCCTTCTTCACCCGCTGGTTATCTTTTACCAGCAGCTTCACGACATAGCCGGACGCTTTAGGCGCAATGGTAACGGCATCGCCTTCGGTAAAGGCATCATCGGTGGTTTCAATGTTGCGGGTAGAGAACCAGAACCAGAAGCCGACAATCAGCATAATCACCACCACCACCGCCAGAATAATCAGCGGCTTTTTACCGGGGCGTTTGCGCTCAGGCTGCTGGTCGTTGTCCTGATTTTCCTCTGGCTGACGGCTTTTATCCGTCGCGTTTTCTGCGTCCTGCTGGTGTTGATCGCGTTGATTATTCTCGCTCATAGTTCCCATCACTGGCTAAGGCCCTGATTCCGGGCATAAAGGTCCTGTTAACCTTATCTCGGAAATTGACAAAATCCAGTGCAACTTTACGAAACTTGAGGAATGGCGCACATCCTGCCACTTGATGGGCGTAGCAGGATGCGTCCGGGCTAATGGAGTAACTGCAACAGCAGCCAGCCGCTGGCCATTGACCAGGCCAGCAGAGGAAGGGAAAAGAGATGGAATTGCCACCAGACAGCTTTGTCTTTCGCCATGCGCAGTGCAATCAGGTTAGCAAGCGATCCCGGCAGCAGACCGAACCCGCCAATGTTGACGGCCCAGGCCAGCACATCCGTGGGCGGAACTTTTTGCAGCAGCAGAATTGTCGCCGGGACGTTGCTGATCACCTGAGACAGACCAATTGCCAGCAGATAGAGCGGTCCCTGGCCGAAATGCGTCACCGCATCGAAGTGCGCCTGCATCACCGGCAGACGTGTCAGCAGGAAGACGTCAATAAACATGGCGATGAACACCGCCAGCAGGCTCCAGTCAATGCGCAGCAGCACCGGGCGTGCCATCACCAGGAAAATAGCGAGGATCAGCAGCAGTATCCAGCCGGTGATCTCCAGCTCAAGACCGGCGATAAACAGCAGGTACAACACGACGCTGACGATAAACAGCGGCTTCTGCCACTGCGGCTGTTCCGGGTTGTCATGCTTATCAATCGACCGCTTTGAAAAACTGAACCAGGTTAACGCCACCAGACTCAGCAGCAGCCAGGCGGCCAGCGGCAGCATCTGCACGATAAACGCCACCACGCTCAGCTTGCCGTGACTCCACAACAGAATGTTTTGCGGATTGCCAACCGGTGTCAGCAGCGATCCGGCATTAACCGCCAGCGCCTCAAAAATAATCAGTCGCGAGATAGGTAAACGGGAGAACTTACGCAGCGTCAGCGTCAGCGGAACCAGAATGAACAGCGCCACATCGTTGGTCAGAAACGTAGAGAGCAGCGCCGCTGCCAGCACCATAAAGAGTGCAAGCGCGCGTTCATGCCGGAAACGCGCAATCAGCCGTCCTCCCAGCACGTCAAAGTAGCCGCTGGTTTCCAGCCCTTTGGTCAGGATTAACAACCCGGTGAGCGTGATAATGGTATGCCAGTCTACGGCACCGGGCAGATCGGCCCAGCGGAAATCCGCCAGAAATGCCAGAACTACGCCAATCACGATTAATAAATGCAAAATAGAGTCATGCAAAAAAGATCGAAGCAGTTGAGGCATAGTGAGGGTACGCCTTAGCGTTAACGGGTTTCGGAGAACTTCTTAAATACAGCCAGCGTTTCATCACTGACGTGATGCTCAATACCTTCTGAATCGCGTCGGGCCGTTTCGGGACTGATGCCTAACGCCAGCAGAAAACTTTCAACGATATGATGACGGGCGCGGCTCTCCTCTGCCAGCTTCTCACCTTCACCGGTAAGGAAAACACCGCGATAAGGCACCTGCTCAACCAGCCCGGCACTGCCAAGCCGCTTCAGCATTTTCGCCACGGTAGGTTGCGAAACGCCCAGACGGGCCGCCATATCGACCTGACGCGCTTCGCCAAATTCACCAATCAAATCAGAGATTAACTCAACGTAGTCATCAATTAATTCCCGACGATGCGCTTCACGCACCTGCCGAAAACCTTCGACATGCTCTTCAATATCTTTCAGTGGTCCTTTTGGCGCAGAAACCACGCTTTTAGCACGACGACTCATTCAGCTTCCTCATTATTATTTCCCGTACTGACACTGCTATACGGATTTAGCTGCGCTCATTGTAAACCAGCCGCAAAGAAGCTCAAATTTTTCGTCATTAGGCTTGGCTAAACAATATAGCCAGTGCTATATTTGTTGATAATGTAAGCAGCAAAAAAGTGGGATCCTGGTTGATCCTCTGTTGCGCCGGTGTGATGACATTTCTCACCGCAGGCTGCTGACTACCGCGTCGACAATGATTGGGAGGTGATTCTATGAGCACCCTGAAATGTTGCTTAGATTGCAGCAAATGCTTCCAGGCTGAAAAGAAAACAACCACGGAGATGAAATCCTGGCTGTGCCTGCTGACGCGTTCCCCGTTCACACTGCGTCTGATGTTGATTGAGAAGCTCCTGGGCCATAAGCCTGCCGATCGTCGCTGCCAGCATCTGATCTGGCGCGGCTAATTCTGATTCAGCGCCTTTCAGCCAGCGGCTGAAAGGCTTACTTCCCTCTTTCCGCATCCCTTTTTCTTATTTGTCCACGAAATCTTTATGCCTTACGGCATTAACGACGATGGCTGGTTATCGGCAGTGGATAGCAGGAGTCATCAGAGAGCGATTCGCGGTGTAAGGCGGGATGGTAAAATCAGCGCAATAAAAAACGGCCCACAAGGGGCCGTTTTTTTGCAGGTCAGCTAAGCTAAACTTAGAAGCTGTAACCTACGCCAGCAATCCAGGTGCCAACGTCAACGTTACGGATACGGCTCTGCTCGTAACCAACGTCCAGCGCGACGTCCTGAATTGGGTTAAACTGCAGACCTGCACCGTAGGAGAAGCCTACGTCGCTTGAATCAGTTTTAGCGCGTGATGCAGTATCGTTCTGCTGGAATTTACCATAGCCGATACCCACAACACCGTAGATGCTAGCCCAGTCGTTCAGACGGAAAGCTGGACCACCGGTCACACCGTAGTACTGGCCTTTATTATAGATGCCAGCTTCGGTACGATCTTTTTCAGTGTAGGTGAATGAACCGATCCAACCCAGTGGGTTAGAACCGTCTTCGTAGCGGTATTTCAGGTTGAAGCCGTTAGCTTTGTTAGCCACGCCCTGATAGTCGCTCTGAGCATAGCCACCAGTTACGGTGCTCTGTGCCATTGCTGAACCTGCAGATACTGCCAGTACACAGGCTAATGCTGAAAGACATGCAATTTTTTTCATAACCACCTCAAATGTGAAAATACTTCTCTCCTGACAACGCTGAAAATATAACAAAAAATAGCGAGAAACTCTGCCCGGATTTTGTTGTCTAACAGAAAGTTTGGTGTAACAGGAAGTTAATGCGACATCCTATGTCATTCATTTTTCTTATAAAATCCGTCATCTTTCTGCAATAATCATTTTGTGCTCATTTCGTTCTTTAAGTTAAATCCTAAAAAATCCTGACATTTCTTTACCTAAATGGCCCTGATTCTGGCCAAAATTTGCTCAGTTAAGTCAAATTTAAAACGCGATTCCGTGATTCTTTGCCCGCTATTTCCTTTACACTGGCTGACTCATTACGTTAATGACCAGGAAAAGTACACAGGATGTCTGCCTCTCCCGCTTCCAAAAACCTCGCCCCGATAGTCATGCCGATTGCCGTGCTACTGATTGCGATGTTGTCGCTGCAGGGCGGCGCTTCACTGGCAAAAAGCCTGTTTCCTTCTGTGGGTGCCACCGGGATTACCGCACTGCGCCTGGGCTTTGGTACCCTGATACTCTGTGTCATTTTCAAGCCCTGGCGTTTACGCTTCAGCCGGGAGCAGCGTCTGCCTCTCCTGATGTATGGACTGGCTCTGGGCACCATGAATTTTACGTTCTATCTGGCGATTCGTACCGTGCCACTGGGCGTGGCGGTGGGACTGGAATTTACCGGCCCGCTGGCGCTGGCGCTGTTTGGATCGCGTCGGCCGCTGGATTTTGTCTGGGTGTTGCTGGCGGTAATTGGCCTGTGGTTCCTGCTGCCGTTTGGTACAGACATGACCGCGATTGATCCGCTGGGCGCAGCGCTGGCAGTGGGTGCAGGTGCCTGCTGGGCGATCTATATCCTGGCGGGACAACGGGCAGGTGCAGAGCATGGCCCCGCAACCGTCGCCATCGGTTCGCTGATTGCCTCAGTCATTTTTGTGCCACTCGGGCTGACGTTCGCCGAAAGCGGCATCTGGACATGGGCGGTTATGCCAATCGCGTTGCTGGTCGCACTGCTTTCCAGCGCCATTCCCTATTCCCTTGAGATGATCGCCCTTACCCGCTTACCGGCGCGCATTTTCGGTACACTGATGAGTCTTGAACCCGCCATGGCCGCCTTTTCCGGCATGCTGTTTCTGGGGGAAACCCTGACCGGGCTTCAGTGGCTGGCGTTGCTGGCCATCATCATCGCCTCAGCAGGCTCAACACTGACTATGCGCCCGAAAAAGAGTCAGTTAAGCAGCGTTGAATTATCAGACGATAGGCATAAATAAGCGATTTCAGCCCGTACGCTGGCGGGCGAAATAACAATCATGCTCAGCATGAGAATTATTCTTAAACGCTGCGATTTACGGTTCATCCTATTTTGAAACAGTCACTTACCTGCTATTTACAATTTAGTATAACTTTATGATTTAGATGGCTATTTAATAATATTTATATTTTAACATAGCTTTAACCTTACCCGCACAGCCCTGCTTTTAAAAAAGACTGACACTATTTCATCCATCGTCAAAGTCGTTTCTGCAAAGCTGAAAAGCGCTGCTATACTTATCCGGTACTTGATTAGGACAACCATCAAAGAGAGGACTGAAACGATGAGTACCGCTAAATTGGTTAAAACGAAATCTTCTGACCTGATTTATACCCGCAACGACGTGGCCGAAGATGAGAAGAAAGCCACCATCGCGGTGTTGAACCGTCTGGTAGTCGAGTTTATTGACCTGTCATTGATCACTAAGCAGGCGCACTGGAACATGCGCGGTGCTAACTTCATTGGTGTGCATGAGATGCTGGATGGCTTCCGCACCACGATTACTGACCATCAGGATACCATTGCCGAGCGTGTGGTTCAGTTGGGCGGCGTGGCGCTGGGCACCACGCAGGTTGTAAATGACACGACTCCGCTGAAAAGCTATCCGCTGAATATTCACAGCGTGCAGGATCATCTTAAAGCACTGGCCGATCGTTACAGCGTTGTGGCGAATGATACCCGTAAAGCCATTTCAGAAGTTAAAGACGAAGATACCGCTGACATCTTTACTGCGGCATCGCGCGATCTGGACAAGTTCCTGTGGTTCATCGAAGCCAACATTGAATAACACGCAATGCACGCAATCAGGCGGGGAAACCCGCCTTTTTTACGTCTGTGTTAGTGCAATTTTATGACCCTGTTAACAGTTCTTCCCTCCTCCGCTTCACAGCCTTAACATCTGAGGCACACTACCGCTTGCACCAAAATAGCCACCTGCACCAAAGTTGAGCACCAATAGGGTGCAATGGCAGAATTAACTGCAAAATCGTGTCAGCTGTGTTATTTAACTCTCTGATTTCGCGGATTTTGCAAAGTTGGCATAATTCTTTCATATGACAAGCCGCAAACGCAGGCCCTGCCGCCTGGTAGTAAAAAAAGGAAAAATGATGAAGTCACTGTTAAAAGTTTCTGTGGCCGCGCTGGCGCTGGCCTTCTCCCTCTCCTCCACCGCAGCAGAAAAGAAGCTGGTCGTCGCTACTGATACCGCCTTTGTTCCGTTTGAATTCAAACAGGGTGACAAGTATGTCGGCTTTGATGTGGATCTATGGGATGCCATTGCGAAAGAGCTGAAGCTCGATTACACCCTGAAGCCAATGGACTTCAGCGGCATTATCCCTGCACTGCAAACGCGCAATGTCGATCTGGCACTGGCGGGCATCACCATTACCGAAGAACGTAAAAAAGCGATCGAGTTCTCTGATGGCTATTACAAAAGCGGTCTGCAGGTGATGGTGCGTAACAATGAAAACGACATCAAAGGCATCAGCGATCTGAACGGTAAAGTCGTCGCAGTAAAAAGCGGCACCGGCTCTGTGGAATATGCCAAAGCCAACATCAAATCGAAAGATCTGCGTCAGTTCCCGAACATCGACAGCGCCTACATGGAGCTGGGCACCAACCGTGCGGATGCCGTGCTGCATGACACGCCAAACATCCTTTACTTCATCCACACCGCCGGTAAAGGCCGCTTTAAAGCGGTAGGCGATTCAATTGAAGCGCAGCAGTATGGTATCGCCTTCCCGAAAGGCAGCGACGATTTACGTGAGAAGGTAAACGGCGCACTGAAAACCCTGAAAGAGAACGGCACCTACAACACGCTTTATAAAAAATGGTTCGGCACCGAACCTAAATAATAATTTGCCCGTTATCTGATTTCAGCAGGGAAACTTTTTCCCTGCTTTTTTCCATCGCAACATATCTGGAGTGACACCATGGAGTTTGACTGGAGCGTCATCTGGCCCGCCATGCCAGCGCTGCTCGAAGGCGCCAAACTGACCTTAATTATCTCAATCATTGGCCTGGTTGGCGGCCTGTTTATCGGGCTGGTGGCCGGTTTTGCCCGCGCTTACGGTGGCTGGATCACCAATAACATCGCACTGGTGTTTATCGAAATCATCCGCGGCACCCCTATCGTGGTGCAGGTGATGTTTATTTACTTTGCGCTGCCGATGGCATTTCCTGACCTGCGTATTGATCCTTTCACCGCCGCAGTGGTGACCATCATGATTAACTCTGGTGCTTATATTGCCGAGATCACCCGTGGTGCCGTGCTGTCGATCAACAAGGGATTTCGTGAAGCCGGACTGGCACTTGGCCTGTCGAGCCGCGAGACGCTGCGCTACGTGATTATGCCGCTGGCACTGCGTCGTATGCTGCCGCCGCTGGGCAACCAGTGGATTGTCAGCATCAAAGATACCTCACTATTTATCGTTATCGGCGTGGCTGAACTGACACGTCAGGGTCAGGAGATTATTGCCGGTAACTTCCGCGCTCTGGAAATCTGGAGCGCCGTCGCGATCATCTATCTGGTGATTACGCTGGTGTTGAGCTTTGTGCTACGCCGCATTGAGAAAAGGGTGAAAATCCTGTGATTGAGTTTAAAGATGTCTCCAAGCATTTTGGCCAGACCCAGGTGCTGCACAATATCGATCTGAAGATTAACCAGGGTGAAGTGGTGGTGATTATCGGCCCATCCGGTTCCGGTAAATCGACGCTGCTGCGCTGCATTAACAAGCTGGAAGAGATCACCAGCGGCGAGCTGATTGTTGATGGCCTGCGCGTTAACGATCCGAAAGTCGATGACCGCCTGATCCGTCAGGAAGCCGGTATGGTGTTTCAGCAGTTTCATCTGTTCCCACAGATGAGTGCGCTGGACAACGTCGCCTTTGGTCCCATCCGGGTGCGCGGTGCCAGCAAAGAGGCCGCACGCCAGCTGGCGAGAGAGCTGCTGGGCAAAGTAGGCCTGGCAGAGCGTGCACACCACTTCCCGTCTGAGCTGTCTGGCGGCCAGCAACAGCGTGTGGCGATCGCCCGCGCGTTGGCGGTGAAGCCGAAGATGATGCTGTTTGATGAGCCAACCTCTGCGCTGGACCCGGAGCTGCGTCACGAAGTCCTGAAAGTGATGCAGGATCTGGCGGAAGAAGGTATGACGATGGTGATTGTGACGCACGAAGTAGGCTTCGCACAAAAGGTCGCATCGCGTCTGATCTTTATCGACAAAGGCCGGATTGCGGAAGATGGCGATCCCGACAGCCTGATCAGCAATCCCCCCAGTGAACGTCTGCGCGAATTCCTGCAGCACGTCTCCTGATCAAAACGGGCCGCATCGCGGCCCGTTTTGATTGTTGGCAAAGTCTGCCCTGCCCAGCTGTGAGACCGAGGCTGCGAAGGAAACATGGGCAGATCGGAAAGTCGCTTAAACCATCCCTGGTCCCTCGGCCCGCGCGATTACGCACCTCATCCCTGAGGTGCGCCCGTAAACGGGCCAACGCGTTGCGTTGTTCAAAAAACGCCTGCCGTTTTTGTCCCAGGCGCGGGACGCTTTCCTCCTCTGCCCGTGTTCCCTGCGTTATTAGCTAATATGTTGCTGCCAGAGCAACCCTGATTGGGTTTGTCAGCAGTCTGAAACGGCCGTATCGCAGCCCGTCCTTTTTTCTCCGCAGATAGATTCCAGTTATGCGCGAAAAGAGATGCCTTAGCTTCCCAGGCGACTCAGCAGCTTGCTGCGCTGGGCGGCAGGCATAAAACTCCACGCCAGGAAGCGGCTCTGCTTCTGCCCCTGCGCCATATTCACCACCCGCAGCTCTGCGACGTCGAGCGCCTGCAGCTGTTTTTCCAGCGCCGGTAAATTCTCTTTGCGCGACACCAGTGAGGTAAACCAGCCAATCTGGCGACCAAACGCCACGCTCTCGGCGATCATCTTGCCGATGAACGCCTTTTCGCCACCGGGATACCACAGCTCATTGTGTTGCCCGCCAAAGTTAAGCGGCGCACTCTTATCCAGCCCAAGATTACGCACCTTACGCTGTGAACCCGAAACCGCCTCTTCCGCCGACGCGTGGAATGGCGGGTTACACATCACCGCACTGAAAAATTCATTTTTGCTGACCACACCCGCCAGCACCGCATCGCTGTTTTTCTGACGACGCAGACGGATCTGACGCGTCAGGCGCGGATTGGCTGCGACAATGCGATTAGCGGCTTTGATGGCGGCTTCATCAATTTCGGTACCGGTAAAGCGCCAGCCATATTCCGCCGCACCAATCAGCGGATAGATACAGTTTGCGCCGCAGCCAATATCCAGCACGTCCGCGGCCGGGATCGCGCCGTTGTTATCCAGTGCCAGCAGATCGGCCAGGTAGTGCAGATAATCGGCACGTCCTGGCACAGGCGGGCAGAGTGAGCCGGGCGTCAGTTGCCAGTCGATGTCATAAAAGAGTTTGATGAGCGCCTGGTTCAGCAGCATCACCGCCTCCGGGTCCGCGAAATCCACGGACTGCACGCCATAACCGTTAGGCCGGACTTTCGCCGCCAGCGGCGGATGGGCAGCGGTTAGCGCGGCAAAATCGTATTCGCCCTGATGGCGATTGCGGGCGTGGAAGGGCGACGTGCTGGCTGACTTTTTCATACGTTCTCTCAATTATTCAGGCGCGCGTACAATACGCTGTAGAGGGCGGAAAATAAACCCGCACCATCCGCTTACCTCATTCCGGTTCCGTCGGGCGATGCTGTCGGGCTAAGATAGATAAAATCATCTGCCGGAGACGTTATGAGCCATAAACGCTATTCTTATCAGCCCCGTGCGGGCCACGGTCTGCCACACGATCCGCTGAACGCCATTATCGGGCCGCGCCCGATCGGCTGGATTAGCTCTGTCAGCACCAGCGGCCAGCGCAATCTTGCGCCTTACAGCTTTTTTAACTGCTTCAACTATCATCCGCCGATTATCGGTTTCGCCAGCAGCGGCTGGAAAGACAGCGTCCGGAATATTGCAGAGACTAAAGAGTTTGTCTGGAATCTGGCGACCCGTCCGCTGGCCGAAGCGATGAATGAAAGTTCCGCATCGCTCCCTGCCGATCAGGACGAGTTTGCCTTTGCCGGATTAACCTCGCTGGCGGCTTCCCAGGTCAGCGCCAGCCTGGTGGCGGAAAGCCCGGTCAACTTCGAGTGCCGCCTGACGCAGCTGATCCAGTTGCAGGATGCCAGCGGCACCCTGCTCGACAGCTGGCTGGTGATGGGCGAAGCGGTGGCGATTCACATCGATGAATCGCTGCTTGAGGAGGGCATTTATCAGACCGCCAAAGCTGAGCCAATCCTGCGTGCAGGCGGCCCCAGCGCCTATTACGGCATCAGCGAAGCTCAGCGCTTTGATTTAGTCCGTCCGGACGCCCGCCGCAGGTAATCTCACTCCACAAGCGCATCGGCCCGGTGCGCTTTGATCTGCGCCACCGCGCGGGCGATGTCGGGGGCCAGCCAGCGATCCTGCTGCCAGCGATCAACCACCTGCCTTAACAGTAGCCAGGCGCGCCGCGTACCGGCGGCAAGTTGTGATTCACCGTGAAACTCCAGCGCCTGTGCCGCCAGCAGATACTCAATTGCAATAATGTGATCGACGTTGCTGACCAGCTTCAGCAGTTTCAGCGCTGATCCGGTGCCGAGGCTCAGATGATCCTCCTGTAATCCCGATGTCACATAGTTATCGAGCACCGCAGGCTGCGCCAGCTGACGGTTTTCTGCGCATAGCGATGCCGCTACGTACTGGGCAATCATCATGCCGGAATTGACGCCCGGCTCAGCCACCAGAAACGGCGGCAGGCCGCTGACCAGCGGATTGACCAGCCGATCCAGCCGTCGCTCGGCAATACTCCCCAGCTCGGCCAGCGCAATCGCTAGCAGGTCACAGGCCATCGCCACCGACTCACCGTGCGGATGTGACTGGGACACCACGCGCCAGGCCTGCGGCGTCCCCAGAATCAGCGGATTGTCGGTACAGGCGTTGAGTTCAGTCTCCACCTGACGGACAGCGTGATCAAACTGATCGCGGCAGGCACCGTGCACCTGCGGCATCGACCGCAGACTCAGCGCATCCTGAGTCCGAATGCCGACGCTCGCGTTCAGCAGCGGGCTGTCACGTAACAACTGACGCAGGCGATCGCCGCTGCGCTGAATCCCCGGACTGGCCTTGAGCGCCAGCACCTCAGGGGCAAACGCCACCAGTTGACCGCGCAGCGCCTCAAAGCTCATCGCACCGGTGACGTCTGCCCAGTCCAGCAACCGTTCGGCATCGTCCAGTGCCAGACAGGCTAAGCCGGTCATACAGGGCGTGCCGTTAACCAGACTCAGCCCCTCTTTTGCGCCAGGCCGGTAAGGGACTAACCCCGCCTGTTCCAGCGCCTGCTGCGCGGGGATGATTTCACCCCGCCACTCCACCTCGCCGATGCCAATCAGCGCCAGGCCGATATGCGCCATGTGTGTCAGATACCCCACCGATCCCTGCGACGGCACCTGTGGCGTAATCTGCAGATTTAACAGCGCCAGCAGCTGCTGCACCAGCGCCACTGACACACCCGATTTGCCATGGCTGAAGTTAGCAATCGCAGCGCACAGAATGGCGCGCACCTCCGATTTTTTCAGCACCGGCCCAACGCCACAGGCGTGGCTCATCAATGTATTGCGCGACAGCTGGCCCAGCTCATCTTCAGACAGCGTGATGTTGCAGAGCGCTCCCAGACCGGTATTGATGCCGTACGCGACCTGCCCCGCCGCCACGATGTTGCCGACGATTTCACGGCTCTGCGCGATGCGCTGCCAGGCGCTGTCGCTCAGCGTCAGGGTGGCATTGTGCCGGGCAACCTGCACCAGTTCCTGCCACCTGAGCGGACCATCGCCCCAGACCCGCGTCTGATTCGTCACGTCACTCATACTACCGGCTCCACCTGATGATGACTGGAGATAAACTGCTTAAAGCGCGTCGATCCCGCCTCGCCGAACATTGCCTCTGGCGTGCCCTGACAGTCAATCGTGCCCTGATGCATAAACACCACCCGGTTTGAGACGTTGCGGGCAAAGCCCATCTCGTGAGTGACTACCAGCATGGTGCGCCCCTCTTCCGCCAGGCTGCGCATGACCTTCAGCACCTCGCCCACCAGTTCCGGATCGAGTGCCGAAGTTGGCTCATCAAACAGCATCACCTCCGGATCCATTGCCAGCGCGCGGGCAATCGCCACCCGCTGCTGCTGACCGCCCGAAAGCTGGGCGGGATAGAAATCTTTGCGATTCAGCAGACCGACCCGATCCAGCAGCTGCTCCGCCTGGGCAATACAGGCTTTTTTATCGCGCTTGAGGACGTAGTGCGGCCCTTCAATGACATTTTGCAGCACGGTGAGATGTGACCAGAGGTTAAAGCTCTGAAACACCATCCCCAGTCGGGAGCGCAGCCGTTCAATCTGACGCGGATTGGCCGCCAGCTGATGCCCGCGTGCATGGCGCTTCATCCCGATGGTTTCACCGCCGACGCTGACCACGCCGGAATCGGGCGTCTCCAGCAGGTTAATGCAGCGCAGCAGCGTACTTTTGCCCGAGCCACTGGCACCGAGAATGGAAATGACATCGCCCTTGTGCGCCTGCAGTGAGATGCCTTTCAGCACCTCCATGGCACCAAAAGATTTATGGATATCGCTGGCCGACAGCGTGACGGGTGGCAGTTCAGACATTTTTCTCTCCTCCGGTAATCGGCTTAGCGGTCAGTAACGGCTTTTTTTCCGGTTTATGTACCGGTGTCAGACGCCGCTCCAGCAGGGCATAGAGTTGAACAATAATGAAGTTAAGGATCAGGTAGATCGCCGCCGCACAGAGAAACACCTCCATGGTGCGGTAGGTGCGCTGAATGATCTGCTGCGCTACCCCGGTGACATCCCAGACCGTGACCAGACTGGCCAGCGCGGTCGATTTCACCAGCAGGATCGCTTCGGTGGAGTACGCAGGCAGCGCGTAACGCAGCATCACCGGCGCGATAATCCGTCGCAGCAGCAGCCCGCGCGACATACCGCAGGCCATTCCTGCTTCCACCTGACCGGGCGGCACCGCCAGCAGCGCACCGCGCAGAATCTCCGCGGTGTAGGCGGCAGTGCAGAGCGACAGTGCCAGCACTGCGCAGGTAAAGGGCTCTCGCAGGAATGGCCAGAAGAGACTATGGCGGATCACGCCAAACTGCCCCAGACCGTAGTAGATCAGGAACAGCTGAATCATCAGCGGCGAGCCGCGAAATACCAGGATGTAGCCACGGGCAAACGCACTCAGCACTCGCCAGCGGCTCATGCGCAGCGCCAGAATACCCACCGCCAGCACGCCTCCGCATAGAAACGCACTGATAAACAGGCCCAGCGTAACCGGCAGTGCGGCGCTGAGTTTAAGGAAGGTGTCAGTGAGGAACGCAAAATCGATCATAAGTCTCCTTAGTGCTGCGCAGCGGTGCGGCTTTGCCAGGCGCGGCCAAGACGGGATTCGGCGCGCAGAAAGGCGCGGTTCGACAGCAACGTCAGCAGCAGGTAACAGGCTCCGCCCACCAGGTAAAAGGAGAAGTAGTCACGGGTCGAACCGGCCGCAATCTGGCTGGCCCGCATCAGCTCGACAATGCCGGTCACCGACACCAGCGCCGAATCTTTCAGGCTCATCTGCCAGACGTTTGACAGGCCGGGCAGCGCATAGCGCGCCACCTGCGGCAGCAGAATGCGTTGCCGGATGCGCCAGCGCGGCATGCCAATCGCGACAGCGGCTTCAATCTCCCCTTTCGCCAGGGCCAGCCGCGCGG
The DNA here is from genome assembly GCF_024158165.1 of Pantoea sp. B550. Taxonomy (NCBI): domain Bacteria; kingdom Pseudomonadati; phylum Pseudomonadota; class Gammaproteobacteria; order Enterobacterales; family Erwiniaceae; genus Pantoea; species Pantoea sp. B550. The sequence goes on along the minus strand of NZ_JAMYXI010000003.1, from coordinate 3,210,692 downwards.
CGCGATAGACTTCCGCCTGATAAGAGCCGGAGATAAGCCCGATAGCCAGCGCCCCGATCAGAAATGGTGGCGCTTCGATAAAGCCGTCCGCGCCAAACAGCTGTCCGATCTGCGTGATCAACCCCGATCCGCCGAAGTAGAACAGGTAGATCACCAGCAGCTCAGGAATGCCACGAAAGATCAGGGAGTAACCTTCCCCCAGCCAGCGCACCGCCCGGTGCGGGGATAACTTCGCGGCAGCAACGCCCGATCCCACCACCGCGCCAACCAGCAGCGCGGCAAACGACAGCAGCAGCGTGGTCAGCGTGGCACTCAGAATCAACCGTCCCCAGCCGTCCGGGCCAAAACTCAGCAGGCTTATCATCCGTTACCTCTCTCAGGGTGTGACGTCAGTTTTGAACCACTTCTCGCTCAGCTTTTTGACTGTGCCATCGGCCAGCGCGGCTTTGATCGCCTGATCCAGTCGGGCTTTCAGATCGTTGTCTGCCATGCGCACGCCCAACGCCTCGCCCTCACCCCAGATTGGACCACCCAGCTGTGGACCGCTGAAGCTGAGGTTACGGTTATCCGGTCGCGCCAGCATCGACTGCGCAAAGGTCACATCATCAAACACCGCATCAATGCGTCCGGCCTGCAAATCAAGGATCGCATCGGCTGAGCTGGTGTATTCACGTACATCCGCCACATCTTTGAAGTATTTGTCGATGAACGGTGTGTAGACCGTGCCGGAGGCGATACCAATCGTTTTGCCTTTCAGCGCGGCTTTCAGGGCCGCAATGGCCGGCTCTATGGTTTTGGCATCGTCGGTAAGTTTGATGATCTTGCTGTCAGCGGGCAGCAGTGACCCTTTTACCGTGATAAAAGTGGCGGGCGTGGAGGCGTAAGGTACGGTGAAATTCACCACTTTTTTGCGATCGGGTGTAATCACAATCGCATCCATGATCACATCATATTTCCCGGCATTCAGTCCGGCGATCATGCCATCCCAGTTCTGCACCACCAGCTTGCACTGGATTGCCATGCGCTGGCAGAGATCCGCCATTAGCTCCGGCTCGAAACCGCCCAGCTTGCCGCCCGGCAGGGTGAGGTTCCAGGGTTCATAACTGCCTTCAGTGGCAATAGTGATCGACTTCCACTCTTTAGCCTGGGCGCTGACGCCACAGAGCAGCAAACTGGAAACCAGCGTAGTGAGACATAAACGGCGAAGAGTCAGAGGGTGCGTCATACGGTTCTCCTGAAAGTAGCGGCCTGGTGATCGCCCTGACGATATTTAACATAAATTTCACAGGATGATATGTCATGTATATACAAGCTAACGTAGCGCAGTTCATTGCCGGCTTTATCATTTTGTGAGCCAGACGGGATTTATTCAGATGAAGCACGCGCTGCAGCACTTGTACATACAACCAAGCAAAGGTTATGCCAGCTCTGCAGAAACGAGCAATGGAGGCGGGAGCAAGGGAGCAGCCAGACAGGCTGCGCTCCTCTGCACCCGATTAGCGCAGCGATGCACCAGGGCGGCGCATCCCTGAGTTATTGCGGCCTGGCCTGCGCCAGCATGGTATGGATCATCGCCTTCAATACTTTTTGTAACTCTGCGGCACGCGCCTGCTGCCAGGCATAAGGCGGGGTTTCATCCATGTAGTTCAGCTGCGCCAGCTCCAGCTGAACCGCCTCGATCTGCTGCTGTGGCTGGCCATAAGCGCGGGTGATGTAACCACCTTTAAAGCGTCCGTTGAGCACCCAGCTGTAGTCGTGCTGTGCGGCGCACACCGCCTCTATGGCCGCGCTCATTTCAGGCGTGCAGCTCGCGCCGTCGTTGGTGCCGATGTTGATATCGGGCAGACGCCCCTCAAACAGGCGGGGAATTTCACTGGCAATGGAATGGGCGTCAAACAGCAGCGCATAGCCGTGCTGCGCTTTGAGCCGCGCCAGCTCCTGCTGAATCTGCTGATGGTAAGGCTGCCAGATTTGATCGATGTAGCCCTGACGCGCCGTGACATCGGGCGTTTTGCCTGGTGTAAAGGTCGGCGTGCCGTCGAACAGGGTTTCCGGGAACAGACCGGTGGTGGCGGTGGTGTAAAGCGGCTGGTTGTCGGGCGGACGATTAAGATCGACTACAAAACGGGAATAGCGGCCAATTAACACACTGGCCCCGAGGTCACGCACAAAATCATACAGCAGCGGGATATGCCAGTCGGTGTCGGGCAGGCCGCGCGCGGCCGCGCTCAATCCGGCGTCCACCTCAGGCGTCAGTTTAGTACCGGCGTGGGGAATGCTGACCAGCAGCGGCAGGCTGCCCTGGGAAAAATAGAAAGGGTTCATTGCGGTTCTCCACGATAGATAACGGTACAGGACAGTTCACCACCCAGCCAGTAAACCAGTTCTGCCGGACGAGACAGCGGCCAGTGGACGAAGTTTGCCACTTTACCCGCCTCCAGCGAGCCGTGACTCTCCGCCAGCCCCAGCGCTTTAGCTCCCCACAGCGTGACGCCCGCCAGCGCCTCCTCCGGCGTCATGCCAAACAGCGTGCAGCCCATGTTGAGCATCAGACGCAGCGACAGCGCAGGTGAGGTGCCGGGATTGGCATCGCTGGCCAGCGCCATCGGCACACCGTGGCGACGGAAGAGATCCACCGGCGGGCGCTGAGTTTCGCGCAGCAGATAAAACGCACCGGGCAGCAGCACCGCCACGGTGCCATGCTGCGCCATCGCCCTGGCATCCTCTTCGGTGGCATATTCAAGATGGTCAGCTGAAAGCGCACCATAGCGGGCGGCCAGTGCGGCACCGCCCAGCGCTGAAAGCTGTTCCGCATGCAGTTTCACCGGCATATCCAGCGCCACCGCCCGGTCAAATACCCGCGCCACCTGCTCCGGGGAAAAGGCGAGATGCTCGCAGAAAGCATCTACAGCATCCGCCAGCCCCTGCGCCTGCGCCTGCGGCAGAAGACGGTCGCAGATGATATCGATCCAGCCATCCGGGTCGTGCTTAAACTCCGGCGGAAAGGCATGCGCTGCCAGACAGGTGGCGTGGACATCGGCGGCCACGCTCTCTCCCAGCCGGCGAATCGCCCGTAGCATCCGCAGTTCGCTCTCTTCATCCAGACCATAGCCGGACTTAATCTCTACGGTGGTGACACCCTCTGCCAGCAGGCGATTAAGTCGCCAGCGGGCCGAAGCCACCAGTTCCTCTTCAGTCGCCGCGCGGGTGGCGCGCACGGTAGAGAGAATGCCCCCGCCCTGCGCGGCAATCTCTGCGTAGCTGACGCCATTCAGACGCTGTTCAAACTCCTGACTGCGGTCGCCGCCAAACACCAGATGGGTGTGACAATCCACCAGCCCCGGCGTCACGATACCGCCAGGCAGACGATGATGCTGATCGGCGACGAACGCGGGCATCTCCGCTTCAGGCCCGACCCACACCAGCCTGCCCGCCCGCACCACCAGTGCGCCCTGAGGTATCAGATGGTACTTTCCGTCACGCATGGTGACCAGGTCGGCCCCCGTCCACACCGCCTCTACGCGCATCTCTTCTGTCATCGCTGCCTCATGCCTCCGCCGTTTACACTGTGCTTCAAAGTATGTATATGTATATACAACCACATCCGATGAGGATCAACCATGGCGACTTTTTTTGCCCCACGCGCACTGCTGGCGGAGGGCTGGCAGCAGCAGGTCCGTATCACGGTCAATCAGGCCGGTTTTATCGACTCCCTTACCCCGGAAAGCCACGCGGATCAGGCTATCCGCCTCAACGGCGAGGTGATCCCGGCGATCGCCAACCTGCACTCGCACGCCTTCCAGCGGGCGATGGCGGGTCTGGCGGAAGTGGCAGGCGATCCACAGGACAGCTTCTGGACCTGGCGGGATCTGATGTACCGCATGGTGCAGCGTCTGACGCCAAAGCAGGTGGGTGATATTGCCGCTCTGCTCTATATCGAGATGCTGAAAGGCGGCTACACCCAGGTTGCAGAGTTTCATTATCTCCATCACGACCCCAGCGGCGCGCCCTATAGCGATGACACGATGCTGCAACAGCTGATTGAAGCAGCAGAGATCGCCGGTATCGGCCAGACCCTGCTGCCGGTGCTCTACAGCTACAGCGGCTTTGGCAGTCAGCCCGCGGCGGCGGGTCAGAAGCGTTTTATTCAGCAGACCGAACACTACCTGCAACAGCAGGCGCGGCTGGATGCGTGGCAGCAGCAGCGGCCCCTGCTGAACCGTGGTCTCTGTTTCCATTCGCTGCGGGCAGTAAGCGAAAGCCAGATGCACGAGGTGCTGGCGGCCAGCGATCCGGCGCTGCCGGTGCATATTCATGTGGCTGAACAGCAGAAAGAGGTCAATGACTCGCTGGCGTGGAGCGGCGAGCGCCCGGTAGCCTGGCTGCTGAACCGCTTTGCGGTAGATACGCGCTGGTGCCTGATCCACGCCACCCATCTGGATGAGAGCGAACTGTCGCGCCTCGCACAAAGCGGCGCGGTAGCGGGTCTCTGTCCGACCACCGAAGCCAACCTCGGCGATGGCATTTTCCCGGCGGTAGAGTATATCGCGCAGGGCGGACGCTGGGGCATCGGCTCCGACAGCCATGTCTCGCTGAGCGCTCAGGAAGAGCTGCGCTGGCTGGAGTATGCGCAGCGGCTGCGCGACCAGCGTCGTAACCGGATTACCCTGCCCGGCCAGCCGTCGGTGGGCGACCTGCTATGGCAACAGGCGGCAGCGGGTGGCGCTCAGGCGTGCGGCATTCAGCAGGGCACGCTGGCGGTGGGACAACGCGCCGACTGGCTGGTGCTGCGGGATGAGGCGTGGCTTGGCAGCGTGGATTCACATGCGGTGCTGAACCGCTGGCTGTTTGCCGGACAGCGCGATCAGATTCGTGACGTTTACGTGGCCGGTAAAGCCGTGATTGAAGATGGGGTACATCCGCAGCAGGCTGCATGTGCCGCACGCTTTGCTCAGGCGATGGCGGCGCTGCGATGATCACCCTGTTCGCTTACGAGGCGCTGGCGGTCAGCCGCTGGCGCAATGGTGGCGGCGAAACCCGCGAGATCATCAGCTTCCCGCCCGGCGCAGATCGCTTCGGCTGGCGCGCCAGTATTGCGACCCTGGCGCAGGATGGTCCCTTCTCTGCTTTTCCGGAGATCGATCGGGTGATTACCCTGCTGCATGGCGATCCGGTGTTATTAACCGCGCCTGACGTGCAGCATCTGCTGACGCCGCAAAAGCCCTGGGCATTTGCCGGAGAACTCGCCTTAACGGCGCAACTGCAGGGCAGCGTCAGCGAAGATTTTAATATCATGACGCGGCGCGGTGAATGGCAGGCCACGGTTGAAGTGGTTGCCGCGCCGGTCAGTAGTCTGCATGGCGTCGCCTGGGTATTGGCAGGTGCATGGCAGACCGCGGACGGAGAAAGGCTGAGTGCGCAACAGGGCGCGTGGTGGGTCGATGTAGAAACAGTACTCAGCCCGTGCGAGCCGGATGCGCGGCTGCTGTTTACCCGACTTAGCGCCTATCCCGGCACGCGTAATGGTTGCAGGTAGTCTGGACACGGACAGCGCGGAACAAGCAGGCGTACACGTAGTACGTGAGGATGACTCGCTGCGCTCGCCTCTTCAGGGCCGCACTTCAGGGCGTTCAGGTTGCTAAAGCAGCCTGTGTGAGCACTGCCCAGGTGCAGACTGACAAATAAAATAGCCTGATGGGCTCGGCTCTTAACCGTGTCCTCTGAAGCGGCCCAGTAGTTTGTAACGTGAGCCGGGATAGAGCAGTCGCGCATAGGTGACGATTTTCGTGTCGCTCCAGGTCTGACGGCGAATCAGCAGGCAGGGTTCATGTTCATCCAGCGACAAATGTTTACGCTGACGCGCATCGGGGAGCACCGCTTCAACAATGTGCTCACCTGCCGTCAGCGGCGCGACCCGCATCAGATAGGTATAGGGCGTCATCTGCTGATAATCCTGCGTCAGGTAGTCGGGCGCGACCAGCGGATTGACCAGACGGTCCTCAAGCTGCACCGGCAGATCATTTTCGTAATGCACAATCAGCGAATGGTAAAGCGTCTGTCCTGTGGTGAGCCCCAGCACGGCTGCCTGCTCAGGATCGGCTTTGTCCTGGCCGATGGCGAGAATTTTACAGCTGTGCTGATGGCCGCGCTGAGCGATCTCATCAGCGATGTTATGCACCTCCAGCATAGCAGTGTAACCTTTCATCTCCGCCACGAAGGTGCCGACGCCCTGCATCCGCACCAGAAAACCTTCGCTGGTCAGTTCGCGCAGCGCCCGGTTAATGGTCATGCGGCTGACGCCCAGCTCATTCACCAGTTCACTTTCTGAAGGCACACGCTGATTCGCTTTCCACAGCCCTTCACGGATCTGGCTGACGATGGCCTGCTTCACCCGCTGATAAATCGGGGCGGGCTCATCGCTCATTGCCGCCGCCAGTTGTGCCAGTGCCGTATGCTCGACCATTTGCTGTTCCTTATGCTGAAAGTCCCTTAAGTTTACTGTCTCACTGCGTGAATGTATATACATCCAGTAGCGCGCGCCGTGCCCCACTGGTGCAGTCTGCGCATCCTGATGGTGCACTCTCTCAGTCGCGTTTAACCCGCGGCCCGCGCCGGGCGGACATTCAATTTTTGTGATCGGTCTGGCACGGCACTTGCTTAGTATGCTTGATTGTATAGACAAGCATAGACAAGAATTAACGCTTATGTTTCACTCGCATTATTCCGCTGGTTCAGGGCAAGGAAAGCAGCTTAGCCACGCCAGCACACTTGTATAGACAGGAGTAGACTATGTCAGGTTCGTTTCAGGCATTGCGCCTGGTGCCCGGCGAGGTGGACCTCGCCACATTACGCGCTATCTATCAGGGTAACGTCACGCTGAGTCTTGACGACAGTGCGCGTCAGGCGATTGCGGCGGCGCAGCAGACTGTGGAGACGATTGTCGCCTCCGGCAACGTGGTGTATGGCATTAATACTGGCTTTGGCAAGCTGGCGCAGACGCAAATACCGGCCAGCCGGCTGGCGGATCTGCAGCGCAATCTGGTGCTGTCACACAGCGTTGGTCTGGGCGATCTGCTGCCCGACAATGTCACCCGTCTGGTCGTCGCCACCAAAATCATCAGCCTGGCGCGCGGTCACTCTGGTGTGCGTATCGAACTGGTTGAGGCACTGCTGGCGCTGTTCAACGCCGGCGTGATGCCCTGTATTCCGGAAAAAGGCTCGGTCGGCGCCTCCGGCGATCTGGCACCGCTGGCGCACATGTCGCTGATGCTGCTGGGCGAAGGTCAGGTGCGGGTCAATGGCACGCTGATCCCGGCAACAGAGGGACTGGCAAGCGTGGGCCTGTCGCCATTTGTGCTCGGTCCGAAAGAGGGTCTGGCGCTGCTCAACGGCACCCAGGTTTCGACTGCACTGGCGCTGCGCGGCCTGTTCGAGTGTGAAAACCTGTTTGCCGCCGGTCTGATGGCGGGTGCGCTGTCGCTGGAAGCGATCAAAGGCTCGCTGAAACCGTTCGATGCCCGCATCCACAAGGCGCGCGGCCAGCAGGGCCAGATTGCGGTCGCAGCGGCCGTCAGCACCCTGATTGAAGGCAGTGAAATTCTGCAGTCGCATACCCATTGCGGCCGCGTTCAGGATCCCTACTCCATCCGCTGCGTGCCCCAGGTAATGGGTGCCTGTCTGGACAACGTCAGCCACGCGGCGCGGATTCTGGAAATCGAAGCGAACGCCGCCTCGGACAACCCGCTGGTATTCAGCGACAGCGGCGATGTGATCTCCGGCGGCAACTTCCATGCTGAGCCGGTGGCCTTTGCTGCTGACATTCTGGCGCTGGCGATTGCCGAAGTCGGCGCCATCTCTGAACGGCGACTGGCGCTGCTGCTGGACAGCGGCTTATCCGGTCTGCCCCCCTTCCTGGTGCGTGACGGCGGCGTAAACTCCGGCTTTATGATCGCTCAGGTCACCGCCGCCGCGCTGGCTTCTGAGAACAAATCGCTGGCCCATCCGGGTAGCGTCGACAGTCTGCCCACCTCTGCGAATCAGGAAGATCACGTCTCAATGGCGACCTACGCCGCGCGCCGTCTCGGCAGCATGTGCTTTAACAGCGCCGCCGTGGTGGGTATCGAGGCGATGGCTGCCGCGCAGGGTATTGAATTTAACCGGCCGCTCAAAAGCTCCTCGCTGATTGAGCAGGCCATCGACACCATCCGCGAGCAGGTCGCCTTCCTTGAAGACGATCGTCTGCTGGCGCCCGATATCGAGGCAATGCGTCAGTGGGCAAGTCGCGCTGACTGGCCTCAGGCATTGACCGCGCTGCTGCCGAGCATGCGCCCAACTTCTTGAATTAAGGAATCCTTCATGAGCGAAACTCTTTCTCAGGCTGTGGCACGTGAGATTCGTGCACCACACGGCACTACGCTGCACTGCGCCAACTGGCTGATTGAAGCGGCTTACCGCATGATTCAGAACAACCTCGACCCCGATGTCGCCGAACGTCCGGAAGATCTGGTGGTGTACGGCGGCATCGGTAAAGCGGCACGCAACTGGGAGTGCTTCGAGCAGATCCTGCGTTCGCTCCGGGCGCTGCAGCCAGATGAGACGCTGCTGATCCAGAGCGGCAAGCCGGTCGGCATCTTCCGCACACACGCGGATGCGCCGCGCGTGCTGCTGGCGAACTCCAACCTGGTGCCGCACTGGGCGACCTGGGATCACTTCCATGAGCTGGATAAAGCGGGTCTGATGATGTACGGCCAGATGACCGCCGGTTCCTGGATCTACATCGGTGCGCAGGGCATCGTGCAGGGCACCTATGAAACCTTTGTGGAAGCGGGCCGTCAGCACTACAACAACGACCTGAGCGGACGCTGGATCCTCACCGCCGGACTGGGCGGCATGGGCGGCGCACAACCGCTGGCGGGTGTACTGGCCGGAGCCTGTGTGCTGGCAATTGAGTGCCAGGAGTCACGCATCGATTTCCGTCTGCGTACCCGTTACGTGGACTACAAAGCCACCACGCTGGATGAAGCGCTGGCGTTAATCAGCGAAGCCACCGCCGCCAAAAAAGCGATTTCGGTCGGCCTGCTGGGTAATGCCGCCGAAATCCTGCCGGAGCTGGTGAAACGCGCTCAGGCGGGCGGACCAAAGCCGGACATCGTGACCGACCAGACGTCGGCGCACGACCCGATTAATGGCTATCTGCCGATTGGCTGGGATCTGGCGCGCTGGCAGCAGGAGCGCGTCTCACAGCCGAAGGCGGTAGAAAAAGCGGCGCGCGCCTCAATGGCGGTTCATGTCCAGGCGATGCTCGACTTCTGTCATATGGGCATCCCGACTGTGGATTACGGCAACAACATTCGTCAGGTCGCGCTGGATGAGGGTGTCAGCAACGCGTTTGATTTCCCTGGCTTTGTGCCAGCCTATATCCGTCCGCTGTTCTGCGAAGGCAAAGGCCCGTTCCGCTGGGTCGCGCTCTCGGGCGATCCGGAAGATATCTACAAGACCGACGCGAAACTCAAAGAGCTGTTCCCGCACCATAAAACGCTGCATCGCTGGCTGGATATGGCGCAGGAGCGCATCGCCTTCCAGGGCCTGCCTGCCCGCATCTGCTGGCTGGGACTGGGTGAACGGCATCTTGCCGGTCTGGCGTTCAACGAAATGGTCCGCAACGGCGAGCTGAAAGCGCCGGTGGTCATTGGCCGCGACCATCTCGACTGCGGCTCGGTCGCCTCTCCTAACCGTGAGACCGAAGCGATGAAAGATGGCTCAGATGCGGTATCAGACTGGCCGCTGCTCAACGCCCTGCTGAATACCGCAGGCGGCGCAACCTGGGTCAGCCTGCATCATGGCGGCGGTGTCGGCATGGGCTTCTCACAGCACTCCGGCGTGGTGATTGTCTGTGACGGCAGCAAAGAGGCCGATGCCCGTCTGGGTCGCGTATTATGGAACGACCCGGCCACCGGTGTGATGCGTCACGCCGACGCAGGGTATGAACTGGCGCAGCAGTGCGCGGCTGAACATGGCCTGAACCTGCCCATGCAGAAGTAATCCGTTGACTGGGGCGAGCAGCAGCTTGCCCCCTTTCTCGCCCGCTATTTCCTTCTTACACCCTGGCATAAACATCACTTCCTTATTACTTATTCCATTTTGATTTAGCCTATAGCCAGATTTAGTCCTGACGGCGATAGACGCCGCATCACCCGACCACTAAAGTGAAATCTTCTCATTCTGTATGGAGCGCGACTCTGCATGACCCTTTCCCCTGCCCTGCTTGAAGATGCCCTGCGCTGGCGCCTTGAGTTTCATCGCCACCCCGAATTAGGTTACCAGGAACAACAAACCAGCCAGTTTATTGCGGAAGAGTTAGCGCGGGCGGGTTTACAGGTGTTCCGTGGCCTGGCGGGCACCGGCGTCATCGGCACACTGGAAAACGGTCCCGGCCCGGTTATCGGGCTGCGTGCAGATATGGATGCGCTGCCGATTACGGAAAAAGGTGATGCTGAGTGGCGTTCTGCGACGCCAGGCGTGATGCACGCCTGTGGCCACGACGGTCATAGCGCCATTCTGCTGGCTGCCGCCCGCCAGCTGGCCGCCACACGTCAGTTCAGCGGCACGGTGCATTTCATCTTTCAGCCTGCCGAAGAGAATCTGGGCGGGGCACGTAGAATGGTGGAAGAGGGACTGTTCCAGCGCTTTCCGATGGATGCGATCTACGCCATGCATAACTGGCCGGGACTGCCGCTCGGCTCACTGGCGGTGAACCCTGGCGCGATGATGGCGTCGCTGGATTCGTTTGAAATTACGCTTCACGGCAAAAGCTGCCACGCGGCGATGCCGGAAAGCGGTGCCGACCCGATGGTGGTAGCAGCCGAGCTGATTCTGGCGCTGCAGACCATTCCGTCTCGCCGGCTCTCGCCGCTGGCGTCAGCCGTGGTCAGCGTGACGCAGATTCACGGTGGTGAAGCGATTAACGTCATCCCGGAGCAGATTGTTTTACGCGGCACGGTGCGCTGCCTGCAGACCAGCGTGCGCGAAAAAGTGCGCGGGCTGATTGATGAGTTTGTCGCGACCCTGCCGCGTCCGTTTGGCGTGAGTGGTGAGATTGACTGGCTGCCGGGCTATCCGGTCACCGCCAACCATGTGGCACCGGCTGAGCAGGTGCGCGAGGTAGCGCTCTCAACACTGGGTGCTGAACAGGTTCACTGGCAGGTTAATCCGTCAATGGCGTCAGAAGATTTTGCCTGCATGATGGAAGCCTGTCCCGGCGCGTATTTCTGGCTGGGCGCGGACGGCGAAACGCCCTCCGCGCCGCTGCACAACGCCCGCTATGACTTCAACGACGCGCTGCTGCCAATTGGCATCCGTTTCTGGCAGGACCTGGTTGAACAGGCGCTGCCGGTAGCCTGAGTTAATACCCGGCGGCGAGGATCTGCTGCTCCGCCGCCGCCAGCGAGTCACACCGGCCGCTGGCGCGCAGGCAGCAGGCGAGCTGCAGTCGCAGTGACGCAGGCACCGGACGCTGCTGATTCAGCACCTCTTCGATCCAGCGCGCAGTGACTTCTGCCGTCTTGTCTGTCGGCAGTTCAACGGCCACTTCTGGCTGACGCTCAACCCACACTTCCGCTTCCGCGCCCGCCCCCTTAATCATACTGATCGCCGGGCAGCGCTGGGGATTCGCATAGACTTCCCCTTCAGTGCCATTGAGCAGTATCGCAGGCGCATCGATGTCGCTGAAGAATTTCGCCACACGCGGTACATACTCAGGATGCGAGACGCTGGACAACCGCAGCGCCGCCCGCTCCGCAAACGGCGTGGCCAGTTTTGCCAGCGTGTGCGCGCTGTTACGCACCCCCATCCGCCAGCGCAGCGAGAGCTGTTTCGCCATTGGCGGGCAGAGATGATCGATGGTGATAAATGCCAGGCCCTGATCGAGTTTCGCCTGCGCCGCCTCTGCGGTGGTGACGGGCGCAATGCCCAGCGCGGCAAACACCGCTTCACTGGTGATGCGTGTCGCGTCGTCGCTGACGCCGTGTACCAGCACCGGGAAGCCGACTTTCACCAGCAGCAGCGCCAGCAACGGCGTCAGATTCCCCTGGCGGCGTGCGCCGTTGTAGCTGGGGATCACCACAGGCATCGGACGATTTTCCGGCGCACGCAACTGCATCATCTGCGCCTGCATCGCCTGATAAAAGCCGCGCATTTCGGCTTCACCTTCGCCTTTAATGCGCAGCGCTATCAGAATAGCGCCCAGCTCCAGATCCGGTACTTCACCCGCCAGCATCGCGCCATAGAGCGCCACGGCAGTATCAAAGTCGATATCGCGGGCATGATTTTTACCGCGACCCACCTCTTTAATGATTTTATTCAGTTCCATCACTCGCTTCCGGTTAAGTGCGCGGCTCAGCGCCGCGTGGGACGGCGTTTACGCACGGTATGCTTTGGCACCACGATGGCCGGTATCGCTGCCGGCTCTGGCGTTTCCGGCTGCTCAATCGGGAAGATCGGCAGTGCGGCTAACAAGCGGCTGCCGTAGGCTTTGCTCAGCAGACGGCGGTCGTAAATCACGATTTCGCCATAGCATTGATGGCTGCGAATCAGGCGTCCGACCTGTTGAATCAGGGTAAATGAGGCGCTGGGTAAACTCTGCACCTCAAACGGATAGCGCTTCAGGCTTTTCAGCCATTCGCCTTCGGTCAAAATTACCGGACTGTCCACCGGGGGAAAAGCGATTTTGTGGATATGCACCTGACTCAGCAGATCGCCTTTGAGATCCAGCCCCTCAGCAAACGACTGCAGGCCAATCAGAATGCTGGTGTCACCTTTGGTAACGCGCTGACGGTGCAAATCCACCAGGCGGCTGCGCGGCTGATCGCCCTGCACCAGCATCGAGAGCCGCAGGTCTGGCAGACAGGCGACAAACTGCTGCATCGCCCGGTTGCTGGCAAACAGCACCAGCACGCCTTTATGCTTTTTCTCCGCCATCTGCTGACGGAAGAAACCGGCCATCTCGGCGATGTGCTCCGCTTCGTGCGCCATCAGCGGCTCAAGTCGCATCTGCGGGATCACCAGCTTGCCCTGCTCCACATGGTTAAACGGTGAGTCGAGCGCCACAAAGCGGTCGCCCGCTTTTTCGCTAAGCCCTGACATCTCCTGCAGGCGGTTAAAACTGTTGAGCGATCGCAGCGTGGCGGAGGTGACCACCACATGCGGAATTTTGCGCCACAGCATTTTCTCCAGCTGGTCGCTGACGCGGATGCCGGCGCAGTGGAACAGCAGATGCGCCTGACCTTCGCGCAGCTCGCGGGTAATCCACTTCGATACCGGCGCGCCAGAGGCTTTTTCCATTGCCGCCAGCCGCCAGAGTTTGCTGATTGATTCGAACCAGCCAAACTGACGATTGAGCTGGAGCAGGTTGCGATGCAGCCGCACCATATCGACCTTGCCGGTCTGCTCACTCAGCGCATTAATCAGGCCTTCACTCAGTCCCCGCAGGGCATCGCTGAGTTTGAACAGCCGGGCGCAGAGATCCAGCAGCTCCTGCGGCAGCGCACCCAGCACAAAGCGGTATTCGCCCGGCTGGTTATTCGGCGGCAGCAGCGGATTCAGCGCCTGCGCGGTGATGGTCAGCAGTTCGCGCAGCTCATCACAGTGTGCTTTCAGTCGCTCAGGGTTAGCCAGCGGCGGCGGCGACTTCGGCCGCATCTGCGTCATGATGCTCTCAACCAGCTTGATAAACAGGTCAAGCTGCAGGCTGCTCCAGCCCGGCGTGATGTCGGCGCTCATCTCCAGCGCATCGCGGGCCACTTCCGGCAGGTGATGTCCTTCATCCAGTACCAGCATCAGGTTTTTAGCGGGCGGCAACACTGACTCATTCTCCATCGCCGCCATCACCAGCGCATGGTTCGCCACCACCACATCCACCTGCTCGATTTCACGCCGCGCCACAAAGAACGGACATTCACGATACCAGTGGCAATGCGAACCCAGACAGCTCGCTTTGTCGGTGGAGAGGCGCTGCCAGAGGCTGTCGCTGACGTTCTCCTCGCTGTGATCGCGCAGGCCATCCCACTGGTAGCGATCCAGTGACTTCTGTAAGCGACCACACTGCGTCTGTTCTTCTTTAGTACTACTGACGGCGTCATCATCCAGATAAAGCAGCAGATCGCCCTGCTGATCGTCATCGGCCGCCATCGCCGCCAGATTGCGCGGACAGACATAGCGCCCGCGGCCAAACGCGGCGGTAAAAGTGAGATCGGGGATGATTTTCTTCAGCAGCGGCAGATCTTTCGTGAAGATTTGATCCTGCAGCGCCACGTTGGCGGTGCTGATCACCAGCTGCTTTTCCTGAGCGCGGCTGGCTGCGATGCCCGGAATCAGATAAGAGAGTGTTTTGCCCACGCCGGTCGGCGCTTCGACCGCCAGATGGCGCGCGTCGTCACCCGCCAGGCATTTCGCTACTTCAGCGATCATCTGGCGCTGCGGCGCACGTGGAATGAAATCAGGCACCTGCTGCTGAAGCGCTTTATACCACTGCGCTATCTGGCTTTTTACTGCGGCTGTCAGGGCCATGATTTGCGTTACCACACCGAAAAAATGGCCTGTATTTTTACACAGTATCCTGGCGGCGTCAGCTTTCGCGCCGAATTTTTCGTGACCCGCCGTAAAATCAGCGGTTGTCCGACAGCGGTGTTTTACGCCAGCACTTTGTACATATAGGTGGTGGCATCCAGCACGCCTGCGATGGATTCGGCATAACAGGGAATCGACCCCGCCACCTGCCAGCCCAGCGAGCGATAGAGATCGCTGGCGACATCGCCGCTGCGCGTATCCAGCACCAGCAGGGTTTTGCCCTGTGCGCGTGCCCGCTGCTCAGCGCGCTGCATCAGTTCACGGGCGATGCCCTGACGGCGCGCCTGCGGGTGCACCAGCAGTTTGCTGATCTCTGCGCGGTGGCGGCCATTAGGCATGCCGCTGCGGCTGATGATGACCGTTGCCACGATGCGCCCGCGCTGACGCGCGACCAGTAATTCGCTGTCGCCGCTGGTGATGCTGGCACTCCGCTGCTGCCAGAATCGCACCATCACCTCATCATCTTCAGCATCAATAAAACCGACGCTGGCACCGTCTGCCACGCAGCTCTGCAAAACGTCGGTCAGTTCACCCAGCAGCTGTTGCGCCTGGGCCGCGCTGAGAGTTGCGTAATCCGTCATGGTTTCGCCACCACCAGTAAGTAACGCGCGCCGTCAGTCAGGTGCGCCTCAAAAGCCGATTTTCCGACCAGATGAAACCGCAGGCAGTCGCCGGGCTGTAGCGTCCACGCCTGAGACCCCATCGTGACGGTAAGACCGCCCTCGCGCAGCCAGATATGCTGCTCCAGCCCCTGAATGGGTGGCACATCATAATCGATTCGCGCACCAGGCCGTAACCTGCCCTCCACGAGTTCACATCTAAAATGAAGTGCAGGTGGTGAAATATTCCGACGGATAAAACCGCTGGCGTCATCCTGCCACACCGGCTGCTGATCCTCTTTGACCAGCAGACTGGACTCTTCTTCCACTTCACTGAGCAGGCGCGACATCGTTAAGCCGTATGCAACACACAAACGATTAAGCAGTGCCGCCGTGGGACTGGTCTCGCTTCGCTCAATGCGCGATAATGTCGCGCGGCTGATGCCGGTAGCGACAGAAAGTTCATCAAGTGACCAGCCGCGTTGCAGGCGTAATTCTGCCAGCCGCACCGCCAGTCGTTGCTCCGTATTCAGCTCCGGCATGGTGTTCTCTCATTTTTGGGAATAATTCTCTTATTTGAGATATAGCCTGGAAAAGCCGTATCAGTCAAGTTGTACATTGAGAAATGTATTGTACAACTTAATTTGCTTCGTTATGGTAATCGTATTCAGACCAATCGAAAGAGGAATTTATGACCTTATACAGTATCGGTGACGTCGCCGAGCGCTGTGGCATAAACCCAGTCACCCTGCGCGCCTGGCAGCGTCGTTATGGCTTACTGAAGCCGCAACGTACCGAAGGCGGACATCGTCAGTTTGACGAAGAAGATGTGCAGCGCATCGAAGAGATTATGCGCTGGATTGAAAGTGGCGTGCCGGTCGGTAAAGTGAAGGCACTGCTGGAAGGTGGCGATGTTGATGCACACGATGGCTGGACCACACTGCAGGATGAACTGATTAGCGTACTGCGCCACGTCAGGCCTGCTAAACTTCGTAATAAAATTGCCGCGATTGGTCGCGAACATCCGATTGATGCGCTGATTGATCACGTTTTTATGCCAGTGCGCCAGAAGCTGAGTCTGGATCAGAACACGGCCCGCACCATGTGCAGTCTGCTTGATGGTCTGCTGATCGACTATGTTGCATTTTGTCTGACCGCCAGTCGCAAAAAATCGGGTAAAGATGCGCTGATTATTGGCTGGGGCATCGACGATCGGACCCGTATCTGGCTGGAAGGCTGGCGTCTTTCGCAGCATGGCTGGCGGATTGATGTACTGGCAGAACCCCTGGATGTTCCCCGTCCTGAACTCTTTCCCGGCATGAATATGTTTGTCTTTACCGGTAAAAAACTGACCCGTCGTCAGCAGGAGCAGCTGTCACACTGGCAGGAACAGGGCTATGCCGTGCGGTTACATGAACCTACCTGATAACAAAAACGCACGCCGGGCACTTTGCCTCCTGCCTTGCGCGCGCTATTATCCCCGCCTCACTGTTAACAAGCTCAGGTTTCACCCATGAATGTCAAAAAAGCCTTTTTCGCCACGCTGTTTTTCATTATGGCTCTCGGCGGCACCAGCGGTCTGATGCTGGTGGGATATTCTCTTATTGTCCACTCACGCTAAGCCAGCGCTGCAGGCGTTCAAACAGGCGATCGCTCACTATTGCCAGCAGCGCCACCAGTAATGCTCCCTGAATCACATAGGCTGTATTAAACCCGCTCAGGCCGATAATCACCGGCGATCCCAGACTTTTTGCGCCCACCGTTGAGGCAATAGCCGCGGTGCCGATGTTGATGATTACCGACGTGCGTATCCCGGCGATAATCACCGGTGCAGCCAGCGCCAGTTCAATCTGCCACAACCGCTGCCAGCTACTCATGCCGACCCCGATGGCAATCTCCCGGCTGCTGGCAGGTATGCTATCAATGCCCGCCAGCGTACCCTGTAAAATCGGCAGCAATCCGTACAGCAGCAGCGCCACCACCGCCGGCCACGCGCCAAAGCCCATTACCGGCACCGCAATCGCTAGCACCGCCACCGGCGGTATCGTCTGCCCCGCCGCTACGATAGTTTCCATCAGCGGCCGGAAAGCGCGTCCCGCTCGCCGGGTCACCAGCACGCCACTGCCAATGCCGATCACGATGGCCAGCAGGCTGGCGGTGATCACCAGGAACAGATGCGCCAGCGTCAGCTGCCAGAAGCTCTCCTGCTGATAGAGTGGTCGCGCCAGTTCCGGAAACCAGCGGTGAAACAGCGGCCCGCTGTAAGGCATCAGAGTCAGCAGCGCGCCGTAGAACAGTACCAGCCACAGCAACGGATCCCTTAACCTGCGCATGTGAAGCCCTCGCGCAGTTGCAGCAGGTCGCCAAAGTGGAGCACGCCCATTGGCTGCTGCTGATCGTCAACGACCGGCAGTTTATCGGTGCGCCGGGCGATAAACTGCGACAGCGCGTCCCGCAGCGTCAGCGCCGCAGCAATCGGTTCGCCCGCCAGCCACTCGCCGCGCCGGACGGCGTTACCGACCTGTTCCAGCGACAGCAGCCGGACGCCCATTTCACTGCGGCCAAAGAAGTCGCGCACAAAATCATTTTTCGGCTGGGTCAGCAGCTCTGCCGACCTGCCCTGCTGAACAATCTTACCGTTATCCATCAGCACAATGCGATCCGCCAGCGTCAGCGCTTCGTCGATGTCATGCGTCACCAGCACGATAGTGCGGCCAGACAGCCGATGAATACGCAGCATCTCCTGTTGCAACACGCCGCGCGTCACCGGATCGAGCGCGCCGAACGGCTCATCCATCAGCAGAACTTCCGGGTCCGCCGCCAGCGCCCGCGCCACGCCCACCCGCTGCTGCTGCCCACCGGAGAGCTGATGCGGATAGCGATTCAGCAGCTGCGCGTCAAGGTTCAGCAGCGCCAGCAGCGCCGCGATGCGCTCATCGATCTGCGCTCTGGACCAGCCCAGCAGGACCGGCACTGTGGCGATATTCTTCCGCACCGTCCAGTGCGGAAACAGGCCAATCGACTGAATGGCATAGCCCATGCGTCGGCGTAATATGCGGGCATCCAGCTGGCGAATCGACTCACCGGCAAAGCGGATCTCACCGCTATCAAACTCCACCAGCCGGTTGATCATTTTCAGCGTGGTTGATTTGCCGGAGCCGGAGGTGCCGAGCAGTACACAGAACTCCCCTTTGGCCACCTGTAGCGACAGATCTTTTACCGCCGCTTTGCCGTTAAAGGCGCGGGAAACGCCATCAAACTCAATCATCTTTTCTCTCCAGCAGTGAGATCAGCAGGCGGAACAGCGCATCAATGACGACCGCCAGCGCAATCACCGGGATGACGCCCAGCAACACCAAATCCAGCGCACTACTTAACAGCCCCTGGAAAATAATCGCGCCAAAACCGCCCGCGCCAATCAGCGCCGCCACCACCGCCATACCCAGCGTCTGCACCACAACGACACGCAGGCCCGCGAGCCAGACCGGCAGCGCCAGCGGCACATCCACCGCGATAAACTGCTGCCAGCCGCTCATGCCCGTGCCGCGCGCACTTTCGCGCACCTCATGCGGCACCTGTTGCAGCCCCACCACCACGCTGCGCACCAGCGGCAACAGCGCATAAAGCACCAGGGCGATCAGCGCCGGGGCCATACCAATGCCGCTGATACCCCAGTCACCGAGCCACGGAAAATGCTGAGCCAGACCGGCCAGCGGCGCAATCAGCAGACCAAACAGCGCCACCGACGGCACCGTCTGAATCACATTCAGTACACCAAACACGCTACCCTGCCAGCCGGGCCGCCGGAACAGCATAACGCCCAGCGGCAGCGCAATCATCAACGCAGGCAAGACTGTACCGGCCAGCAGCGTGAGATGACGGCTCAGCGCCGCATCAAACACCGCATGACGGTTGGCATACTCTTTCAGCAGGGAGAGATCGGCGAGCTGGCCACTGAACAGCAGCAACAGCGGCAGCAGCCAGACCTGCAGATTAAGCAGCAGCTGTGCCAGCCGATGCGGGGTCAGCTGCCGCACCTGATCGGTTATCAGCAGCAGGATCAGCGCACCGCTGCACCACAGGCCACTGGCAAAGCTGGTGCGTGCCAGACGGCTGCCCTGCTGACTCAGCAACGTCGCCTGATGACCGCTGAGCCAGATGATCGCCGCCAGCATCAGCTGAGCCGTCAGCAGCGCTACAATCAGCGTGACGCGCCCGGGCGGACGCCACAGCAGCAGCCAAAGCGTCACCAATGGCAGCAGTAATAGCCCGAAGCGGTTTATCTGCCAGCCCATCAATGGTTCACCCGCCACCAGACGGTTCGGGGCGAAGTTAAGAAACGGCAAGGCCACCAGCGCCAGGCTCAGCAGCGTCAGCAGCAGCAATGCCACCGGCTGCTGAGCCGGATGGCGTATCGCGTCCCGCGATATCTGCATCGGTTACAGCAGCTTTTTCTGCTGCAGCCACTCGGTCGCTACACTGCTGGCGTCCTGACCGTCGACCGCGATTTTGGCGTTGAGTTGCTGCAGCGTCTTCTCATCAAGCGCGCTGAACACCGGCTTCAGCCAGTCGGCAATCTGCGGATAGGCTTTGAGGACCGATTCGCGGATTACCGGCGTCGGCGCGTAAATCGGCTGAACGCCTTTGGGATCGCTGAGCGTCTGCAGACCCAGTGCTGCTACCGGGCCGTCGGTGCCGTAGGCCATCGCCGCGTTAACGCCGGAGGTCTGTTGCGCTGCTGCGCTGATGGTCACAGCAGTATCGCCGCCCGCCAGCGACAGCAGCTGATCCTGCTTGAGGTCAAAGCCATAGGCTTTTTCAAAGGCCGGTAAAGCATCGCTGCGTTCGATAAATTCGGCTGAGGCGGCCAGCTTGAAGGTTCCGCCCTTTTTCAGAAAGGCGCTGAGATCGGTCAGCGAAGTGAGCTGGTTCTTCTCAGCCAGATCTTTACGCACGGCAATGGTCCAGGTGTTGTTGGCCGGAGCCGGTGTCAGCCACACCAGATGGTTTTTCTCCGCATCCAGCTTCTTCACCTTTTCATAGCCTTCAGCGGCATTCTTCCAGGCACTGTCTTTTTCATCGTTAAAGAAGAACGCGCCGTTGCCGGTATATTCGGGGTAGATAT
This sequence comes from Pantoea sp. B550, assembly GCF_024158165.1. Lineage (NCBI taxonomy): Bacteria > Pseudomonadati > Pseudomonadota > Gammaproteobacteria > Enterobacterales > Erwiniaceae > Pantoea > Pantoea sp. B550. Next base: position 3,190,346 of record NZ_JAMYXI010000003.1, on the reverse strand, counting down.
CGAGCTCGCCCGCCGTGATGGCACCGCGTACCACCTGCGTTGTGCCAAGCTGGATTTTATTGACGGTTTTTACGCCGTGCTTTTCAAGCACCTGAAGGATTACGTTGCCCAGCAGTGATCCTTCGGTATCAATTTTGGAGCCGACCCGCACCGGCTCCGCCGCCTGTACCATCCCCATACTGAGCAGCAACGCGCTGACTCCCACCCAACCCCGAACTCTGACCATGGCCTTTTCCTTATCGCAGTCTGTTGTTTTTACATGATGTTTTCGTGTGATGACGCGCAAGGCGCGGGACGCCTTAGCGTTGAGCCTGCTCGCCTGCTCGCCTGCCGCTGAAAGGGAGACTGGCAAGGCGTGCAGCGGAAATTATCTGCCTTAAAAGCGTAGCCTGGCGCAGCGGCGCTGCAGCTGACTTTATCGCAAATTTATAACGATTTGGGATTAAAAAATTATTATCAATAACCGAAATGAATTTACGTCTGGGCGTCTAAACGGCTATTCTCGAAAATCTGTTTTTATTATAAAAGACGTACAACATCATGTCCGACCTGACCTCTTCCGCCCATGTGGCAACAGCAGGGAGTTCGCCCGGTGGCGAAACACAGTGGATCCGCAGCGCAGCTGACGTCTCCCGCTTAGTGAACAGCGGCGACAGCGCCCGTAACAATGCCCGTATTGTGGTAGCGATTGCGCTGGGAGGCGTGTTCCTTGACGCCTACGACCTGGGCGCGCTGGCGTTTGGCATTAAAGACATCACGCGCGAGTTTAGTCTCACTCCGACCGGCACCGGCATGGTCGCCTCGGCCATCACCTTCGGCGCAATCATCGGCGCGCTGATTGGCGGCTATCTCACCGACAAAATTGGCCGTTATCGGGTCTTTATGGCTGATATGTTCTTTTTCGTGGTGGCGGCTATCGCCTGTGCGTTTGCCCCGAATGAGTATGTGCTGGCTGGCGCGCGCTTCGTGATGGGGCTGGGCGTCGGGATTGATCTGCCGGTTGCGATGGCGTTTCTGGCGGAGTTTTCAAAGCTGCGCGGCAAGGGGAATAAAGCGGCCAGCGTGGCGATGTGGTGTCCGACCTGGTATGCGGCAATCAGTATCTCTTATCTGCTGGTGCTGCTGCTTTATGCGGTGCTGCCTGAAAGCCACACCGACTGGCTCTGGCGGCTGATCCTCGGTTTTGGGGCCGTTCCGGCGATTGTCATCATCGCCATCCGCAGCCGTTATATGAGCGAATCCCCGGTGTGGGCGGCGAATCAGGGGGATCTGAAAGGGGCCGCCGCGATTTTACGCAGTGCCTGGAACATCAACGCGCAGGTGGCACCCGACGCCGGGCTGACCGCTGCCCCACCCGTGCGCAAGGCGAGCTGGCGCAACTATGGCGCGCTGCTGCAGGGCGTTTATCGCCGCCGCACGCTGCTGGCGACCATCACCTCTATCGCCTCGTCGTTTGCCTATAACGCAGTGGCGTTTGGGCTGCCGGTAATCATCTCAAGCTTCTTTGCTCAGTCGATGCTCACCACCATTCTGGTGTCGCTGGCGCTGAATCTGCTGTTCGCCTTTGTCGGCGGAATTCTGGCGGTGCGGCTGGTGCCGCGTCTGGGAGCGTGGAAGATGTCGGTGGCGGGTTATGGCTGTCAGTGCGTGGCGCTGCTGGGGCTGGCGCTGATTGGTCGTCCCGAAGGCGGTCAGGAAGCCGCGCTGGCGATTGGCATGCTGGCGCTGTTCCTGTTTGGTCAGGGATTCGGGCCGGGGTCTCATACTATGACCTTTGCGTCGCTGAGCTACCCGACGTCGCTGCGCGGCGTGGGCGTCGGCTTCAACCAGACGCTGATGCGCGGCAGTTCGACCGTTTCGCTGTTTCTCTTCCCGGTGCTGGTTGCCGCGCTGGGCACCGGCGTCTTCTGGGTGATCTTCCTGGCCCCGCTGGCGGGCCTGCTGGCGTTGCTGGCGATCCGCTGGGAACCGTCAGGTTATGATGTGGATGCAGAAGATTTTGAGCTGCCGGGGTAAAGAGCGCAGGCAAACCGCACCTCAGTGCGGTTTTTTTATGCCGTAATGACCGGGAAAGGAAAATGCTCCAGATAGTCCGGGATGCGCGGGAAGGTATGCAAAAACCACGGCGTGAACAGCTGTGGCTGCTGCTGCATCTGCTGCTCAATCAGCGCCATCGGACGATAATCAAAGGCATCGGCTTCCTGCGGATTCAGCTGCGGCAAAGTGTCGCAGACGGCAAAGAAGACGTGACCATATTCATGTTCGGTCAGGCCATTGCTCAGCTTCAGGTTATAGCTCAGCTCAAATACCGGCGTCAGCGTCACGATCATCCCCATCTCTTCACGCAGACGGCGCTCGGCGGCGTCGCGGGTCGATTCATGAGGATAAGGATGGCCACAGCAGGTATTACTCCACAAGCCACCACAGTGATATTTATCGCTGGCACGCCGCTGCAGTAACAGCTCCTGCCGGGAATTGAAGACGTAGACCGTCACCGCGCGGTGCAGTAATCCTTTTTCATGCACTTCCAGCTTTTCCATTTTGCCGGTGGGACGATCGAGGTGGTCAACGAGGATAACTTCAATAGCAGACATGGCGTTTCCTTGAGATTATTCCCAACTATTCTGGCACAGAATGAGCAGTCTGGGTGGAACATCGCGGAATTTTTACGCGTCTCAGGCGGAGATAAGCGGATGAAGCAGAGAGGAAATCAGGCCAGCAAGGCTGGCCTGACGAAGGATTACAGGCGGAAGCTCTGAACCACCTGCTCAAGCTGGGTGCTCTGCGATTCCATCGCCTGCGCGGCAGCGGAAACCTGCTCCACCAGCACGGCATTCTGCTGGGTAGTACCATCAAGCTGGGTAATCGCCACGTTAACCTGTTCGATACCCAGGCTCTGCTCACGGCTGGCTGACATAATTTCGCTCATCAGGGTGGTCACACTGCTTACCCCTTTCATCAGCTCGTCCATGGTCTGACCCGCCTGCTCAACCAGCGCGCTGCCGGTATCGATGTTTGCCACGGACTCTTCGATTAACTTTTTAATCTCACGCGCCGAGTTGGCTGAACGCTGTGCCAGATTGCGCACTTCCGAAGCCACCACCGCAAAACCGCGACCCTGTTCACCGGCACGTGCGGCTTCTACCGCGGCGTTAAGTGCCAGGATATTGGTCTGGAATGCGATGCTGTCGATGACGCTGATGATATCGACCACTTTACGGGATGAGTGATGAATCTCACCCATGGTGGTGACCACCTGACGGACCACTTCAGTCCCCCGTGCGGCCACCTGCGAGGCATCAGCTGCCAGCTGGTTGGCATGCGTCGCATTGTCGGCGTTCTGACGCACGGTGCCGGTCAGCTGCTCCATCGACGCGGCCGTCTCGACAATCGAGCTGGCCTGATCTTCAGTACGGGAGGAGAGATTGGCGTTACCGCTGGCAATCTCCCGCGACGCAGCAGTAATCGCCAGTGCGCTGTCGCCCACCTGCTGGAGCAGCCCCTGCAGATAGCTGATGAACTGGTTAAAGCTCTGCGCCACGGCGTTAAACTCCGGGCTGTTGCTGGCGGGCAGGCGCTGCGTCAGATCGGCACCCCCCGTCGACAGCGCTTCGATGTTGCTGTTCAGCACGTTAAGCCGTTTCATCATGGCGCGGACAAAGCCCAGCGAGACCAGCAGCAGGATGACCGCCAGTGGGATCTGCACCAGGCCCAGGCGGGTCAGCATATTATGCGACTGCGCTTTGAGCAGGCTGGTTGGCAGGCTGCTGGCGAGATACCACGGGCTGCCAGGAATGGCCTGCACGAACAGGGTCTGCTCGCCCTCGCTGCTGTCATAAGTGGTTTCCAGCGGCTGATTGCCAACACCGTTCAGCAACGTTTTCAGCGGTGCGGCCATCGGCATCTGCACGTCAGCCAGGTTCTCCAGCTTCGGCGCGGCATTGACCAGCGCGCCATTACCCACGACTTTGCCGTCGGCTTCGACGATCAGCACATTGCCGTGAATGGTTTCACCCATCTGCTTCGCCAGCTGGTTGAAGAACCCCAGCGTCACGTCGATAGTCGCGACACCCCAGGCCGAGCCATTGCGGTAGATCGCCATGGCACAGTTGGTACGCGGCTGCGGGCTGGCAGCATCCTGATAAGCTTTTGCCCAGGCACACTGCCCTTTCGCGGCAGCCAGGCCATCTTTATACCAGGGTTGCTCCCAGTATTTATCGGCGGCGTCGGAGTTCCAGTAGGTGTTGACCTGCAGTTCATTACTGGCATTACGGGCAAAGAAGCTGCTGTCTTTCTCTTTGGCCGGATCGCGACGGTTTGGCAGGGGCCAGATACCGCCACCAAACACGTTGCTGTCCTGATACTGGTTTACCAGCGTCGGTAACAGGGTGTCGATAGTGGCGCTGTCCATGACAGAGGCGGCTTCGGTAATCGCACGCTGCTGTGCCTGCACGCGGTTCATCTGTTCAACGATGCCAGAGGCGAGTGAATCGACCTGATAACGAACCAGACGACTTTCGCTGTCGACCAGCTGTGGCGCGACGAACTGATTGATGACCCAAACTGTAACGAGTAAAAGCGCAACAAAGAACGCGATCATTGTTGCGGTGAAGCGGGATTGTGTTGTTTTAAACATCTTTGTTCCCCTGAACCTGGTGCGGCGCGATTGCCTGATCGGGTTAACGGCTCGCTTAACGGGAACTTGAGATGAGCGGGATCACATATTTGAGAAATGTTTGATTTTTGTGAAAATTTAATTTCATAGAGTTACTATAACGTCCCCGACGGTTGCCGGGGAACAGACGAAGAGGCATGATAAGACTGGCTTACTCTTCTGAATGGACCACCTGCAGGCGCGGGCGGAAAACATGATCATTGCCTTCTGCTGTTAACAATTCTCGTAACTTTTGGCCGCCATGCTCGTCAGCCTGCGCGAACTGCCGCTCGGCTTCCGTAATCGGCGTGGACCAGAGCAGCGTCGGGCGATCGCCATCGCGTTTCGGCAGCGTGAACTGTGCTGGCGCAGGTGCCAGTTCATTCGCCAGCAGGAAGCTTTCAAAACCGACCGGTGCCACTTCTGAGGCCAGCGTGTGGCCCTCCCCCAGCCAGGTGAGTCGCGCCCATGGCAGATGCACGAACTCCGCCAGCGCGCTCGCCATCTGCACCGCGTTGCCTTCGGTCATCACTTCACCATCGACCGCCATGCCCAGCTCGATACGGCGATACTGCGGTGCCAGCTCATCGAACAGATAATCAACCTGCGGCATCGGCCTGATACTCATGCCGAGCGTCAGGAAGTACCACACGCCCTGATGCCAGTGCTGCGAGATCGCCATCGGCGGCCAGCTGCCCTGATCGATCGCGTAATATTTCACTGATTCGCCAAAACGCGCCTGATAGCAGGCCATGAGATCCTGCTGGACCCTGTCCCACTCGCTGCCGTCGTGCCATTCGCGCCAGAACTGACGCTGATGCTCCGCACGGGCATAGTAGTCATTGGTCGATGCTGAACCCAGCGGGGCCGTCAGCCGGTTCTTTTTGATGCAGCCCGCAGAGAAGCTCACCTGCTTCTCCTGATAAAGACTCCAGCCGGGGATCACCGCCAGCAGCTGGCCGTAATACCACAGCGCAGCGCCATCATCAGAAGGCTCCCACAGCACCTGCAGACCTGCCGGGTCCAGCGCGGGCTCCGCTTCCAGATTACGGCAATACTCGGCGCTGAGCAGCGGGGCGATGCCCTGCTCCATCGCCCCGCGATCTTCCTGTGCCGGTGCAGGCAGCAGGTTACGAAGCCAGCAGCCGCGCACCGCATACTGACTGCGGAACAGGTCGGTGGGCCAGATGTAAAAATAAGCGGTGCGCTCATCCTGCTCGACAATGGCGGTCAGGGTGCGCTGCTGATTGTGGACTTCAGCAATCAGGGATTTGTACGTCATAGTGCCTCGACAAAGCCTGGAGGAATCCATTTTCCCCGAGAATAGAGCAGGATCCTGGCTGCTGCACTCTGAGACAAGGGTAATAGTCTCAAAGTGTGGGCGTTGGGGGGGGTACTGAGCTTTGTAAGTGTGACCATTGTTGGCCTTAAAGGCCGGTATGAGCGAGGAGCGGACATTTTGGATATAACTCATAGACATTATGAGCAGCACAGCTTTGATAATCATTTAGAAATTGTGACTAAAAGCTGGCGGTTAGTGAGTTTTTCCTAATGATAAATATCATCATCGGGCTTTAACGATAGCCATAACGAAACCATCCCATCCTTTTTCACCAACAGTCTGTACTGCTGTCGCTTCAAGGCGCTCATCCTCAGAAATCATTTCGACAAATTCTCGCAGACCTTTAATGTTCGGATCTTCACTACTGGAGTCGATTACACTTCCACCGCGCACAGTGTTATCTCCTACGATAACAGTGCCTTGTTTCGACAGTTTGATAGCCCATTCAAGATAGTGGGGGTTATTCACTTTATCGGCATCGATAAAAATCAGGTCAAAGGGAGCATTAAGTGTGGGTAAGACATCAAGTGCCGCTCCTCTATGCAATGTGACACGCTCAGCCAGCCCCGCTTTGTTTATATTCTGGCGAGCAACCTCTGCATGGTGCTCGTTGAATTCAATTGTCGTTACGCTTCCATGTGGTGGGAGAGCCCGGGCCATCCATAAGGTGCTATACCCCCCAAGCGTCCCTATTTCAAGAACACGGACGGCACACGACATTTGAATGAAAATCGCCAGCATTTTTCCCTGTAAAGCAGAGACATCATGTGTGGGCAATCCCTGTTCTGTGTTATTGGCGAGAGCGTATTTTAAATCTGCATCTTCAGGAGCGAGCTTTTCAGAAAACCAGGCATCTACCTGGGCCCACTTATCAGAATCTTGTGAAGAATAATCTGGAATTCGCATATGAAATTTATTCTCCTTAAAAACTCTATGAAAGTTTAATTGTCATTTGTTACATCTGTCGCCTATACCGATCCTGTTTGAAGATTAAAATCAGCAACGTCCGCTCCTGGCACGAAGCGGACATTCTTATCGAATCGAAGGTCCGCTATGAGCGAATAGCAGACGTTGACTGATGACTACTTAGTAAATTCATCATTATTGAACATACCCTCCCGGCAACGAATTCAATCTCAATCGTTCTCAGACAGCTAGCGCTAGTTGTTGATGACGCTCTATAAATTTCGCTTTGAGGGCGCTATAGCGATGAGCGTCGTTCCTGCTGAGTAATACAGCTGCGTGTTTTATCTCAGCATACTCTTCTGCAATGTCTTTGTTTCTTCGAAGATAATCACGGAAAGCGAGATGTCTCAATACCTGCATATCTCCGACTGCAAACGCATGGACTTGATGACTACGCTGATCACCACCTTTAATGAAATATCTGCGCCCCGCAATCCCGTTCTCACCGCGAGCAATATAACCGGCGTGGGCCATTGCTGAATGGTACTTATCCAGTTCATTGAGGTCGGAAACTTCAAGTAGCATATCAATTACGGGCTTTGCTGAGAGACCAGGAACTGACGTGCTTCCAATATGATGGACATCTTTAGCCATTCCACCGAGCAATGTTTTTATCAGTAAACTTTCAGCTTCAAACATCTCAGGCCATCTATCATCGTATGGCACAACAATAATCTTCCGCATAAACACATTCTCTCTGCCCTACTTGTGCAACTCAACCCTGAACCCCGGCATTGCCTGCAGCCGGCGTTCCCTGGTGAAAAAACAGAGTCCACTGGCCCTCATCCGAACAAATCCAGTAAGAGGAACGTAATGCATGATGGCTGCCATCAGCGTAAAACGTCCGATAGTGAAGCAGAGCGTAACCGCAGCCCATATCCGTAAGACGGAAATCACTGCTGAGAATATACGGTGCAGCCTTTTCACTTAACAGCGACGCAATGGTCTCTGACCGGTCGACCGTCACACCTGACCGGGTGATTTCACGGAATTCAGGATGAAGAATCAGTTCCAGCCACTCCGGATCATTGCGCCTGTCGCCGTGAAGGCTGCACTCAAGCAATCTGAGCTTCTCCAGAAGCATTCTGCTTATCCTCAAGTGATTAAGCCTGACATTCAAATTTACCATAACAGTTCATGCGCTACTTCCGCTCCTGGCACAAAGCGGACTGATGTTTCCCGTTCGCCCGGATTCGGTAAAACACGCATTCTGCCGAATTGTACCCCCGGCCGCGCTGTTACAGCCGGACACACTATATATTGCGGTTTCTCCAGATGTTGCCGATACCACATATAATGATGACGGGGAAGCCGGATGGCCAACACCAGGGCACAACACGCCGGTTTGCCCGCTGCACTATTGATGCCAGGTTTTCTGGGATTCTTATACAGAGAGTCTGGGCAGGTGCCAGACGAGCCGCCGCGAGGCGGTTTTTTTACGCCCTTCTGCGACCGTTCGGTAAAACGCCCATATTACCGAATACGTCTTGCTTAACTCCCTAAGCCCATGAAGAATATTTGCGGTCTTTCTGCAACCCTCGTTTCCGTTTCCCCCTATTAGGTCGTGATGTAACAATTGCACGCGTAAGGAAGGTCTGCTTTAAGCGAAAAGCGGACGTTGAGTGAGATTAAAGCTGTAAGAAATTACAGACCTATAGGGCGATTCAGGCTGCAGTTTATGTTTATATAAATATTGAAAATCAGTATTTAAGCTTTTTTAAGGGGGATAGGTGCGCATTAGACCATCATCTCGATTGATCATTCTTTCGCCTGAAAATCATGTCCTGCTCTTTAAGTTCTGTCATAAAGATGATGCTCTAAAGGGAAAAACATACTGGGCAACGCCGGGAGGAGGGCTTGAAAAAAATGAATCTTTCGAGCAGGCCGCTATACGCGAATTATTTGAAGAAACGGGATTGAAAGAAACATTAACAGGACCAGCAGTAGCGTCCCGAACCTTCACAATGATGCTACCAAGTGGAGAGACAGTCCTTGCTGATGAGCGTTTCTTTATGATTAAGGCAAATACAGTAGATCTCGATCGTTCAGGATGGAGTAGCAATGAAAAGGAACTCATTCGCGATCATCATTGGTGGACAATACAAGAGCTAATACAAACCAATGAGACAATTTTTCCACGCGACTTAATCATTAACATACTTGAAAAAAGTCGGCCGGATCTTCGACGTTAAATGCGTCATAATATCCTGAACGTCCTTTTCTGGCACACAGCGGACATTCATAGCCCCTTATCCCAGTCTCCCCATTCTCACCATCGCCCGATACCATGCCCCGCGCTGAATTGACCATCTCAACCCTAACGCAATCGCATTAATCTTCTGGTCAATCATCGCCTGCTGAAAGCGGCCAATCTCCGTACCGGACATTGCCTGCGCCCACGCGGGCATCAGTCCGAATCCTGACTTCAGCATGATTTTCATCACCGGTTTCGCCTGCCAGCTGGGTGCAGGGGCATTCATCAGCAATCGCGTCACTTCAGCGGTACGCTCGTCAAAGCGCAGCTCTGAACGCATCTGTTGCAGGTAATCCGCCACATCGACAACGCTTTTCGGCACCTTCTCTGCACCCAGCGCTTCGGCAATGAGCGCCGCTTCCTGATAGTACTGATCCTGCCCGGCGCGGGTAAGCTGAGGATTTTTGTAGCGCAGATGGGCGGCCAGAAAACGGCTGGTCTCCGCCACATGCACCCAGGTCAGCAGATGCGGATCGCTGGCGGCATAGGGTTTGCCCGCGCTGTCGACGCCGCTGACTTTCAGATGAATGCGTTTAACCCTGTCGATCAGCGTCTGCGCATCCTGCGAATTACCGTAGGTAGTGACAGCGATAAACTGGCTGGTGCGGCGCAGACGGCCCATCATATCTTCGCGGAAATTGGAGTGATCCCAGACGCCCGCCAGTGCCGCCGGATGCAGCATCTGCAACAGCAGCGCGCTGATCCCGCCGCACATCATGGAGGTGAAGTCACCGTGGACGCGCCAGATCACGCTGTCCGGGCCAAACAGGCCGGGATCGCCAGGTGGTTGAGAGAGGTCAAATTCATTCATCGACAGGCCGTTAAGGCGGAATACCTGCTGCTGAATGCGATCACGCAGATTAATCATAGCGGCTCTGATAGTGGATATGACGCGGCGCGCGGTAGCAGGACGCTAACGACGCGCCGCATCACCTTCCCCTGACGTCAGGAAAAAGGCTGACGGTTATAAATAGTTGAACTGCCCATCCTCGGTACGAACGGAATCGAGTCCAATCATCACGTTGAATTTGCCGGGCTCTGCAACGTGCTGCATCTGCTGGTTCCAGAACTTCAGCGCATCCACATCAATTTTGAAGGTCACAGTTTGTGACTCGCCTGCTTTCAGCATGATGCGCTTAAAGCCACGCAGCTCCTGCACCGGACGGCTGATGGAAGCGACCGGGTCGTTGAGGTACATCTGCACCACCGTCGCGCCATCGCGTTTACCACTGTTGGTCACGGTCACGCTGGCTTCGATGCTGCCGTTACGCGGCATGGTCGGGGAAGACATTTTTACCGGCGACACGGTGAAGCTGGTGTAGCTCAGGCCGTAACCAAACGGATAGAGCGGGCCGTTAACCGCATCATAGTAGTGCGAGGTGTACTTGTTCGGCTTCGCAAAGTTGTAAGGACGACCGGTTGGCAGATGGTTGTAGTAGATCGGAATCTGACCCACTGAACGCGGGAAGGAAACCGGCAGTTTGCCCGACGGGTTGTAGTCACCGAACAGCACATCGGCGATGGCGTTACCACCTTCGGTGCCGCTGAACCAGGTTTCCAGCACCGCATCAGCCATGCGATCTTCATTTACTATCGACAGCGGGCGCCCGTTCATCAGGACAATCACCAGCGGCTTACCGGTGGCTTTCAGTGCCGCGAGCAGCTTCTGCTGGCTCGGTGGGATCACCAGGTCGCTGCGGCTGGAGGCTTCGTGCGCCATCCCCTGCGCTTCGCCCACGGCGGCAACCACCACATCGGCCTGCTTCGCTTTGGCAACCGCGTCATCGATCATCTGCTGCGGTGAACGCGTATCCACGGAAACCGCCTGCTCATAGAGGTTCAGGAAGTCCTGAATCCCTTTGTTGTCGCTGACGTTAGCGCCCTTCTCATAAAGCAGCGTCGCTTTGCCTTCGGTGGCAGTGCGCATGCCCTGCAACAGCGAAACGGATTGCTTCGCCACGCCTGCGGCGGACCAGCTGCCCATGATGTCGCGCTGACTGTCTGCCAGCGGACCAATCAGCGCAATGGTGCCCGATTTTTTCAGCGGCAGCGTTTCCAAACGGTTTTTCAGAAGTACGATGCTTTTACGCGCCACATCGCGCGCTTCAGCGCGATGCAGACGGCTTTCCGCATTGGTGTCCTGCGGGTCGCTCTCTTTCGGACCTAAATGGCTGTAGGGATCGTTAAACAGGCCCATGTCATATTTGACGTTAAGCACATGGCGCGCCGCGTCATCAATTTCAGCCATCGTGACCTCACCGCTCTTCACCAGATCCGGCAGATACTTACTGTAATATTCGTCGCTCATGCTCATATCCACGCCCGACTTCAGGGCGATGCGTACCGCTTCCTGCGGATCGCTGGCGACGCCATGCTTGATCAGCTCTTTGATTGCGCCGTGGTCGCTGATGGTGATGCCTTTGAATTTCCACTTATCGCGCAGCAGATCTTTCAGCAGCCAGCTGTCCGCCGTAGCGGGGACGCCATTAATCGAGTTCAGCGCCACCATCACGCCGCCGCTGCCTGCATCCAGTGAGGCCTTATACGGTGGCAGATAGTCCTGGAACATGCGCTGCGGGCTCATGTCTACGGTGTTGTAATCGCGTCCACCCTCAACGGCGCCATAGAGCGCAAAGTGTTTCACGCTGGTCATCACGCTATAGCGATCGGCGGCACTTTTGCCCTGCATCGCCTGAACCATGCTGCGACCCATTTCGCTGGTGAGATACGTATCCTCACCGAAGCCTTCGGAACCACGACCCCAGCGCGGTTCACGGCTGACATCGACCATCGGTGCCCATGTCATATTCAGACCGTCGTCGGCCGCTTCATAGGCGGATACGCGCCCTACTTCTTTAACGGCATCCAGATCCCAGCTTGATGCCAGGGCCAGAGGAATCGGGAAAATAGTGCGCTGACCGTGAATCACGTCGAAGGCGAAAAACAGGGGGATCTTGAGGCGGCTAAGCTGCATCGCCTGATCCTGCATCGCGCGGATATCCTGACGCGTGACAGTGTTAAAAATCGCGCCAACCTGACTCTTCTGAATCATGTCGCGAATGGCTTCTTTCGGATTATCAGGTCCGACGCTGATTAAACGCAGCTGGCCAATCTTCTCGTCCAGCGTCATTTTTTTAAGCAGCTGGTTAACGAAGGCATCTCGCGCCTGTTCGGTCATCGGGTGGTTACCAGGCACTGTCTCAGCCAGTGCGGGTTGCATCGCAAGGGAGACAGCGAGACTAACAGAGTAAATCCATTTCATCAGGTTGGGTTCTCTTAAGTAACTGCGCAATATCGAATAAACAGGCGGCAGTGTGCCACAAGATGAGAATAGCAGGTAGCGGCCAGAGTCACACTGCGTTGAGGTCAGTTGACGTGCTACAGTTAGGACGCACTGATAAGACAAGGGAATTGCTCATGATACAAACCTCTGCCCTGCTTTCTGACCTGCGCCGCCTGGTCGGCCCTGCCCATCTGCTGACAGAACCTGAACAGACTGCCCGCTATCGCAAAGGCTTTCGCTCCGGCGAAGGTGAGGCGCTGGCCGTGGCGTTTCCCGGTACGCTGCTGGAACTCTGGCGGGTATTGCAAACGTTGGTGAAAGCGGATGTCATCATCCTGATGCAGGCGGCGAATACCGGCCTGACCGAAGGTTCAACGCCGCATGGCGACGATTACGACCGTCCGCTGGTGATTGTCAGTACCCTGCGGCTGGATAAGCTTCAGCTGATCGACAACGGCCAGCAGGTGCTGGCATTCCCCGGCAGCACACTCTATCAGCTGGAAAAAGCACTGAAGCCGCTGGGGCGTGAACCCCACTCGGTGATCGGCTCCTCATGCATTGGGGCTTCGGTGCTGGGTGGCATCTGTAATAACTCCGGCGGATCGCTGATTAAGCGCGGTCCGGCCTACAGTGAGATGGCCCTGTATGCGCAGATTGATGCACAGGGAAGACTGAAGCTGGTGAACCATCTGGGTATCGATCTGGGGACCTCACCGGAAGAGATTCTGGGACGGCTGGATGACGACCGCTGGCAACCCAAAGATGTGCAGCACGATGGCCGTCACGCCTCCGATCATGAATATGCCGATCGCGTCCGTGAAGTCGATGCGGATACGCCCGCCCGTTATAACGCCGATGCGCGTCGCCTGTTTGAAGCGTCCGGCTGTGCCGGGAAACTGGCGGTCTTCGCCGTGCGACTGGATACTTTCGCCAGCGAACCGCAGCAGCAGGTATTTTACATCGGCACCAATGAACCCGGTGTGCTTAACGATATCCGCCGTCACATCCTGGCGCATTTCACCCATCTGCCGGTGGCGGGCGAATATATGCACCGCGACATTTATGACATTGCGGAAGTCTACGGCAAAGATACCTTCCTGATGATCGACAAGCTGGGCACCGATAAGATGCCGCTGTTTTTCACGCTGAAGGGTCGGATTGATGCCTGGCTGAGCAAGCTCTCCTTCGTTAAACCGCACTTCAGCGACCGGCTGTTGCAGCGCCTGAGCAAACTGTTCCCGGCGCATCTGCCCAAACGCATGAAGCAGTATCGTGACAAGTATGAACATCATCTGATGCTGAAGATGTCGGGCGATGGCGTGGCCGAGGCGCGTAACTATCTGCGCGACTACTTTCGTGAAGGCGGTGGTGAGTTCTTTGAGTGTGAAGGTAAAGAAGGTGCGCACGCGTTTCTGCATCGCTTTGCGGCAGCGGGTGCGGCCGTGCGCTACCACGCAGTCCATGCAGATGAGGTCGAGGATATTCTGGCGCTGGACATCGCGCTGCGTCGCAACGATGCGGACTGGTTTGAAACCCTGCCCGATGCGATTCGCGCATCATTAAGCCACCGCCTCTACTATGGTCACTTCTTCTGTCACGTCTTCCATCAGGATTACATCGTCAGAAAAGGGGTGGATGTGCACGCGCTGAAAACGCAGATGCTGGAGATCCTGCAGGCGCGCGGCGCAGAATATCCCGCTGAACATAACGTCGGTCATCTCTATCAGGCCAAACCGCAACTGGCGGCGTTCTATCGCCAGCTCGATCCGACCAATAGCTTTAATCCTGGCATTGGCAAAACCAGCAAGCAAAAAGGCTGGGCGGTGAAGCAGGTTTAAGCGCGTTATGGGTCAGCCTGTCTGAGCAGGCTGACCGTCATACGACGCAGCCATCCACTCACTTCCTGGAATTGCCTGCCGTATTATCTCTGCTGATGACTAACATCTTCATCAAAAAATTAATTCTCCTTCCCAGATTGCACCTGCTTTATTTACTGTCATCGGTTTCTGCGCAACACCTCACAAAATACCCCGCCACCAATTGATAATTCGCGTCGCGAAAAATAGATTGTCGCCACTAAAACTAAAAGCTGTTTAATGACCTTTATTTTCTTCAGGGAGGAAGAGTCATGCGGAAAAATAATTACGCTTTAGCGTTAATGGAAATAGCCACTGTGATAATAGCCCTGTCAGCAATAATTTCATCTCCCGCTTATGCGGCCGGATTTATTGATGACGCATCGCTAAAAGGTAATGTTTTTTACTGGCAGCGGCAGCGGGATCGCAGAGACACCGATCCCGCCAGTGACTCTCAGGGACAGTATCGGGCTAATTTACATCACGCCTCGCTCAACAGTAATCTCGACTTCCAGTCAGGTTACGCCGGGGAGTGGATGGGTCTGGACTTGGCCGTTTTTGGCGCTGCTGAACTCGCCAACAGCGGCCCCGCCGCTCCTAATGAAATTGGCTTCAGTAAGGCACGTACCCGCTGGGATGAAAAGTGGAATGGCGACAGCGGCGGCGCTTCGGTTTATAAAGCCGCGCTTAAATTAAAATATAACGAATACTGGTTACGCGCCGGTTATATTCAGCCCACCGGCCAGACGATCCTTGCGCCGCACTGGAGTTTCTTACCCGGCACCTATCGCGGCGTCGAAGTGGGTGCGCTATATGATTTCCAGGAAGCCGGAGCATTATCATTCTCGTGGATGTGGAGTGATAAATATAAGGCGCCCTGGTATCGTGATTTATATGATTTCCGACAGGCTGATGGCAAAACGCATATCAGCTATCTGCACTCATTCGGCATGAAATATGACTTCAAGAATAATCTGGTCCTTGAAGGGGCATTCGGTCAGGCGGCGGATTATATGGATCAATATTTTGCCAAAGCCTCCTGGTCGGCCACGCCTTATGGCAATGCACTCTCCACCAGCTATCAGTTTTACGGCGCACATGACAACGTGCAGGGCGGTGCCGCTAATCCCCGCGATGTCTATGATGGCCTCGCCTGGCTTCAGGCAATCACGATCGGTTACAACGTCGGCCCGGTGGATCTGCGCCTCGAAGGCAGCTGGGTCAAAGCAGAGGGCAATCAGGGCTTCTTCCTGCAGCGCATGACGCCGGGCTATGCCAGCTCCAATGGCCGACTGGATATCTGGTGGGATGCCCGTTCCGACTGGAACGCCAATGGCGAAAAAGCGGTCTTTGCTGGTGCGATGCTCGACTTAACGCCGTGGCAACTGGCGGGCTGGAAAGTGGGCGCATCATACGTCTGGGGCTGGGATGCCAGACCCGCCACCCTGCCCACCGTTGACCAGAGCCAGCGGCTGAAAGAGTCCGCCTGGAACCTTGATCTGATCTATCAAATCCAGCAGGGCCGCGCCAAAGATACCCTGTTTAAACTGCATTACACCCGCTACGACAACCACAGCAATCTGCCCAGTTACAGCGGCGGTTACGGCAACATTTTTCAGGACGAGAAGGACATCAAATTTATGGTTATCGTGCCGTTTACCCTGTTCTGACGCCCTGCAGACTCCCGGATATCTCTTCAGCAGCAAGGATGAATCAATATGTTTAAGTTAAGCCTTATCGCGCTCACTCTGCTGGGCGCTGCAGCCTCAGGCCACGCCAGCTCGTCAGCGCAGCAGGTGGTGAACCAAATCAGCCAGTCTGGCATCACTTATCAGGTGAATGACAACCAGGCCGCTCTGAATGGCACCGACTGCGCCGCGCTGGGTGCCGACTATGCCGCCTGCAATCGCGCGACCATTACCCTGACCAATAACGGCCCGGCACTGACCGACAAACACTGGGCCATCTACATGAGCAACGTTCACCAGACGCTGCGGGTCGAAAACGATCAGTTTAAAATGACCCACCTGGTTGGCGACTTAACCCGACTGGAGCCGACGGACAAGTTTACCGGCATTGGTGCAGGTGAGTCGGTGCAGATTCCCATCGTTAATGAATACTGGCAGCTGTTTGTCACTGATGTGATGCCGCGCTGGTATGTCACGTCCGGGCAGGCAACGCCCAAAATTATTGCCAGCACCGACCATGAAGACCCCAGCCAGTTTATGTTGCCGCTGGGTGATCACTGGCGACGCAGTGCCGATGACCACAATGTCCTGATGCAGCCCGTCAGCCGGTTTGATAAAAACAGCGATGTTGCTGCCCTGCCCGTCTCTGCGCTGCGCGGTCAAATCACACCCACGCCGCTTGAGGTGAAGCTCCGCCCGCAGGATGCCGATCTCAGCCGCGGCGTCAGGCTGATGCTTATCGGGCTGACACCTGAAACCGGTGAAGCGGTAAAACAGCGCCTGACCCTGCTCGGCCTGAAAGAAGCGCCAGATGGATTCGCCATCACGACACAGATCAAGCCGGACCACTTCAGCGGCATAACGGCAAAATCGGGCGCATACAATCTGGATATCACGCCCCGCCGCGCCATTGTGGTGGCCTACGATGCTGCCGGGGCTTTCTACGGTCTGATGTCGATTCTCTCACTGGTACCTGGCGAAGGTGCGGCGCGTATCGCCGCGCTGGAAGCCCATGATGCGCCGCGCTTTGCTTATCGCGGCGCGTTTCTTGATGTTGCCCGTAACTTTCACAGTAAGCAGGCGGTGATGCGGCTGCTTGATCAGATGGCGGCGTGGAAGATGAACCGCTTTCACTTTCACCTGAGTGACGATGAGGGCTGGCGGATTGAAATTCCTGGCTTACCGGAACTGACTGACGTGGGCGCTAAACGCTGTCATGACCTGACCGAACAGCGTTGTCTGCTGCCGCAGCTCGGTTCCGGTCCGTTCAGCGATAACAACGGTAGCGGCTACTTCAGTCGTGCTGACTACATCGACATTGTGAAATATGCGCAGGCGCGCCACATTCAGGTGATCCCGGAAATTGATATGCCCGCCCACGCCCGTGCGGCGGTCATCTCAATGGAAGCGCGCTATCAGCGGCTGATGAAAGCGGGAGACGCTGAACAGGCCAGCGCGTACCGCCTGATCGATCCCACCGACGACTCCAATACCACCTCGGTGCAGCTCTACGACCGCACCAGCTATCTCAATCCCTGCATTGCGGGTTCTCAGCGCTTTGTCGACAAGGTGATCGGTGAGGTTCAGGCGATGCATCAGGAAGCGGGACAGCCATTAAGCACCTGGCATTTCGGCGGGGATGAAGCGAAGAATATCCGCCTGGGTGCAGGCTACTCTGACAAAAATAACCCTAAACCAGGTACCGGCCTGCGCGACTGGCGTAACGAAGATCTGCCGTGGGCGAAATCGCAGGCGTGCCAGGCGCTGGTGAAGAGCGGCAAAGTGGAAGATCTGGCGCACCTGCCGAGCTATTTCGCCCTGTCCGTCAGTGAAATTGTTAACCGCCACGGCATTGGCAAAATGCAGGCGTGGCAGGATGGTTTAAAAGATGCCAGAAATGCCGCAGCCTTCGCTACCCCGCGCGTTGCGGTCAACTTCTGGGATACCCTCTACTGGGGCGGTTTTGACAGTGCCCCCGACTGGTCACAGAAAGGATACGATGTCGTGATCTCCAGTCCTGACTACCTCTATCTGGACTTCCCGTATGAGGTGAACCCGCTGGAGCGCGGCTACTACTGGGGCACACGTTTCAACGACGAGCGTAAAATCTTTGGCTTTGCACCGGACAACCTGCCGCAGAATGCGGAGACCTCGGTGGATCGCGACGGCAATTTTTTCAGCGCCAAATCAGAGAAGCCGTGGAGTGGTGCTTATGGCATGTCGGCCCAGCTGTGGAGTGAAACCGTGCGTACTGACGCCCAGATGGAGCACATGATCTATCCGCGCCTGTTTGCGGTCGCGGAACGAAGCTGGCACCGCGCCAGCTGGGAGCGGGATTACCAGCCAGGTCAGGAATACACGGGAGGCAAAACCCATCTCGTCGATCAGCAGGCACGCCTGCATGACTGGCAGCGATTTGCCAACCTGCTGGGACAACGGGAACTGGCGAAGCTGGATAAAGCGGGTATCGATTATCGCCTGCCGGTGCCGGGAGCAAAAATCGTAGATGGCATCCTGTCGATGAATGTCGCCTTGCCCGGCGTGATGCTGGAGTACAGCCTGGACAAAGGGGCTAACTGGCAGCGCTACGATGCTAACAGACCGCCGCAGATCAGCGGTGCCGTGACAATCCGCTCCGTCAGCCGTGACGGCCAGCGCACCAGTCGCGTGGAAACGTTGTAGTAAGCGGGATTAAGCATGAGCTGAGAAGCCAGCGTTGTGAATATAAAAAAGGCCGACAGATGTCGGCCCTTTCACACCTAAACCAGCTTCTCTTCCGGTACCGGCGCCACACCCGCCATCTGCTGACGGCGCTCAATAATCATGGTTTGCGGTGTCGAGAGCAGGATGCCCTCTTTACGCAGACGCGTCAGAATATCAAACAGCAGGTCGCTCTTCGCGCCTGAGATCTGGCGCTGACCCGCCACGTTACCCGTGACGCTCAGCACAATCCCCTGCTGGGTCAGATCTTTAAACGAAACAGACGGCTCCGGCGTCTCCAGAATGCGCTCATTCTCGTTGTAAACCTCCAGCAGAATATCGCGCACCTTCACCGGATCGATATCGAGGGGGAAAGTCAGCGTAATCGTCACCACCCCCTGCGCATTGCCCATGGTCGCATTGCGCACGTTCTGCGAAATAAACTGTGAGTTAGGCACAATCACCGTGGACTTGTCGCCCAGCTGGATCTCGGTGGCACGCACGTTAATGCGGCGGATGTCCCCTTCGATGCCGCTGATACTCACCAGATCGCCGACTTTAACCGGACGCTCGGTTAACAGAATCAGCCCCGAGATAAAGTTCTTCACGATCTCCTGTAAGCCAAAACCGATACCAACCGACAGCGCACTGACGATCCACGCCAGCTTGTTCCACTGCAGACCCATGATCGACAGGGTAAGCAGGATAATCAGCACGTAACCGATGTTGCTGAACAGCGTCACCAGCGACACCCGCATTCCCACATCCATGGTGGTTTTTGGCAGGAAATCGGTGTCGAGCCAGCGACGCACCGAGCGCAGCACATAGATTCCGACAATCAGGCAGATTATCGCATTCACCATGTGCGCCGGTACGATGTTCAGGGATTCGAGTCCTTTACCGCCCCAGAACTCGATCACTTTTTGCAGCAGCTCAATCGGCGTTGAGGAGGCAAAAGTGCCGTTGACCAGCGCCAGCGCGACAATCAGCACCAGGAACGTTTTACCAATGGCCGCCAGCAGCGTGGCCGTCTGCTGCAGGTGACGCTCATTAATGTTAAGCGAACTCTGGATGCGACGACCGGTAGCGTTACTGGTTGAGAAGAGACTCTCACAGCCATCTTTCAGCAGATGACTGAGGAAGTAGAACGAGCCAAACAGCAGGCCGCACCAGATCACTTCATAACTCAGGAAGCGCGCCAGCGTGACGTAACCGATGAGCAGCGACACCAGAATGGCGATCCCGGTCAGCGTCAGGCCCATCTGGATCAGTCCGACCAGCGTAGAACGTGCCTCCGGTGGTGTACCCGCCTGAGTCATACGGCGACGAACGCGGTTGGTACGCATGCTGATCGCCAGCGCGGTGCTGCCGATCAGCAGGGCCGTCAGCCCGTTGGCAAAAATGGTGGTATTCAGGCTGGTGCCGACGCTGTAGTTAAACGCCTCGACCGTCTGGAAGATAAAGACCAGCACGGCGGTAATCGGTGGAAACGGTTTTAACGCCATCGCCACTTCATTGGAGATGGTCGGTAAACGCCAGCTGGGGCGACGGGTAGAGAGGAAAGCGCGTCCCAGTCCGGCAATCAGGCCACAAAAGACACTGAGCCGAACCAGTTGATCCACAAAGTCCTGAACGTTTTCAGAAACCTCATCACGGCGGGTAAAGGCCAGGGCGATGAAGTTAAAGGTGAGGACGACAGCCACCAGGGTGGTCAGGGCTATCGCTGCCGCCAGGAAACTGCGGCGCAGCTTACCTTCCGGCAGTTTGTGAATGCTGATCCAGGCCAGAAACTCTTCGCTGTAACGACGGCCAGCCGTCATCACCAGCAGCGCCGCCAGCAGCCAGAAGACACTGCCGACGCGCCAGCCCGGCTCCCAGGAAAGCGCCGCGGTGTCCTGCAACTCCTGCAGGAACTCACCAATTTTCTCGCCATCCAGATCCTGTGTGCTGAGCAACGGTGACCAGAAGCGCGCCCCGAGAATGCTGCCGGAGTTCAGCGCCAGCTGGCTTTTCAGCTGATCGCGACGCAGGTTAACAATCTGCGAGGAGAGCATCAGTGCGCCATTTTTAATGCCTTCAGCCTGCTTAATCTGGTCGTCGAGTTTGCTTTTCTGACTCTCCAGCGTGTTACGCTTGCGCGTCACCTCCGGCGTCTCTTTGACGCCGCTGTCCGCTTTCGGGGCCGGACCCAGCACCTGCAACTGGGCTTCCAGTTGCTGGCGATCGGGAACCAGCGCCTGACCCAGCGTATCGGCATTGCCGGAGAGCTCCAGCGCCATTTCATTCAGCTGCGTCAGCTTGTTTTCGCCAGCATCGACAGAAACCTGACTTTTAATTTTGTCGAGGATCTTCTGCATTTTCGGCAGTTCAACCGCGGCATTCAGCTTCGGCGGGGCATCCTGTTCCTGAGCAGCACCGGCCGCATCATCTGCGGCCAGCGCCAGCGCCGGGGCAAACCCTACCAGCGCCAGCATTAACAATGCAAAAAGGGATCGTATAAACATATGTGTAAGATTCCGGCAGCTTAATTCAGGCGATCGTCCCTCGCCAGTCGCGCGTAAGTGTAGGGCTTTGCAAGGGATGGCAATATAGGAATAACGGGCATTTTTCGGGCTGATTCGGGACAGGCAGCGGCGTAAACATCGCTGTAAGCCTCTGCCTGCTTCTTCCCGGCGACCTGCTCAGCCTGCAGTTCATGCCAGTGCGCGCCGTGCGCGACACCCGCTATTCTCTACTCAACGTCGGCACTGCTGGCACCATTGCTGGCAACCTGGCCCGACTTCTGCTTTTTATACGCCAGTGCAGCAGCGGGGACTGGCGCGGCTTTGCCGGTCTCAATCCAGCTGCGCAGACGGTTAGCGTCGGCGAAGTGGGTATATTTGCCAAAGGCATCCAGCACCACCAGCGCCACCGGACGATTGTTAATCATCGTGCGCATCACCAGGCAATGGCCCGCCTCGTCGGTATAACCGGTTTTGGTCAGCTGAATATGCCAGTCGTTTTTATAGACCAGATGGTTGGTATTGCGGAACGGCAGCGCATAGTTCGGATGGGCAAACACCGCCGTCTCTTCTTTTGTGGTGCTGAGCGCGCCAAGCATCGGATATTCCCGCGTCGCTTTGAGTAACTTCACCAGATCCTGTGCGCTGGAGACGTTCTGCGTTGAGAGGCCGGTTGGCTCTACATAGCGGGTCTGTTTCATGCCAAGTGACCGCGCTTTGGCATTCATTGCCTGGATAAAGGCGCGATAACCGCCCGGATAGGCGTGCGCCAGGCTGGCGGCGGCACGGTTTTCTGAAGACATCAGCGCCAGTAACATCATATTGCGTCGGCTGATCTGGCTGTTGAGCTTCACGCGCGAGAAAACGCCACGCATTTCCGGCGTCTGGCTGACATCGACGTTAATCATCTCGTTCATCGGCAGATGCGCATCCAGCACCACCATCGCGGTCATCAGCTTGGTGATGGACGCAATCGGCCTGACCCGATCCGGGTGGCTGGAGAAGAGCACTTTATTAGTGGTGAGGTCGACAATCATCGCACTGCCAGAAGCGATCTGCGGTTGAGCAATAGGCGCAAGTTGCGACAGCGAAGTCGTCGCCTGCGCCGGAAGTGAAACAATCTGCCCGGAAACGAGCAGCGCCAGCGAAAGCAGGGTGGAGCGAATTTTTGCAGGCATCGTAGAAAAAAACCCGGTTATGATTGTGTACTGTGTCGGACCGACACAGGCCGCCCGCTTCATTCACGTCGGCGCGCGGGCTGGCAGCAGCATCATACGCTTAAGGTTAAGAAATTTCCTGGTGAGATTGTTTCCGGGCGTAAAAAGAGAACTGCCGCCAGAGCGGCGGCAGTGGTCAGTCAGAACAGATGCGGTCCATATCCCCACAGCACCACGGTCAATGCCAGTAACACTTCAAAAACCAGCACGCCGATGGCAAGTGTAGAGCCGGAAAACCGCAGACTCTCTTCGCGATCGATATTCAGAAACAGCGGAATGCCAATATAGAGCAGATAGCCGGTGTAGAGCAGCGCCACAGCGGCGGCCAGCACGCAGAGCCAGACCAGCGGATAGAGTGCCACCAGCCCGCTGAGAAACAGTGGCGTCGCCACGTATCCCGCAAACACGGTGCAGCGCTGGACGCCAGGACGCTGCGGAAAATCACGCGCCATCCAGTGGATCACGCGTCCCATAACCGCGACACCGCCCAGAATAATCAGATAGAACAGAATGCCCAGCCCGATCCCGGTTGCCAGGTTAAGTTGCACATATTGCCCCTCGCCCAGATTCCAGCCCAGCTGAGTTGTACCGATAAAGGCGCAGATCACCGGAATCGCCGCCATCAACAGAACATGGTGGGTGTAATGGTGCGATACGCTCTCATTCTCTTGCTTGATATGACGCATTTCCTGATTCGGATGCGCCAGCAGACCCCAGACATGATTCATAGATTCAATCCTCTGATGCAGTGGGCTGCCCGATGATGCATCCGTCTTTAGGGGCAGCGTCTTCTCAAGTATAAACGGCAGTGAAATTTTCGTGGTGACCGGACAAAAAAACAGCATAAATAAACGGCCCCATGAGGCATGAGCGGAAGCAAAGCTAAATCGCGTATAGACTTGAAGAAACAGTCACTGAACAGGGAGGGTCATTTTGCATCTGGATATCAACGCATTAATTACGCAGTACGGTTACCTGGCACTTTTTATTGGCTGTATCGCCGAGGGGGAAACATTTACGTTGCTGGGCGGTGTTGCCGCGCATGAGGGGCTGCTGCATTACGTGGGAGTGGTGCTGGCCGCGATGGGCGGCGGCATTGTTGGCGATCAACTGCTCTACTGGATCGGTCGCCGCTGGGGCACGCGGATCCTGCACCGCTTTAAAAAGCATCAGGACAAAGTGGTCAAGGCAAACCGCCTGATTAAACGCCGCCCCAGCCTGTTCGTGATTGGCGTGCGCTTTATGTATGGCTTCCGGCTGATTGGTCCCATCATCATCGGTGCCAGCCGCCTCAACCCGATGAAATTTTTTATTCTCAACGTCATCGGGGCGGCTATCTGGTCGCTGATCTTTGTGACGCTGGGCTATTTCGCGGGCGGCATCATCGCACCGTGGCTGCATAAACTCGATCAGCATCTGAAACATCTGCTGTGGCTGGTCGGCGCGGTCGTCTTCGCCTTTGTGCTGCGCTGGGTGATCCGCCGCTGGCACAACCGCCGGGCCGATCAGCAATAAATGAACGGCGTATTCACCAGATAACACACCGGTCGCCAGACGCTGAACAGCGTCTGGCGACCTGCTGACGATAATGTAAGTCTCATCCGCCCATCTTACCCTCTCCGTCCTTATTCACCCCCGCGTTAACCATCTGTGCCCAAACGAAGCCGCATCGGCGGGCTCAGCTATAGTTAGGAGGGACACTGACAGGGAGATGAGGATGAGTAAGGTAAAACGTAAGATTGAAGACCACGGCGTCATCGGTGATTTGCGCACCTGTGCGCTGGTCGCGAATGACGGCACCATTGATTATCTCTGCTGGCCGGAACTCGACAGCCCGTCGGTGTTTGCCGCCCTGCTCGATAGCGATGATGCCGGCCTTTTCTCCCTGGCCCCTGACTGGCCCAATGCGCGGCGTCAGCAGCTTTACCTGCCCGATACCAATATTCTGCAGACCCGCTGGCTGGATGATGAGGGCGTAGCGGAAATCACCGACTACATGCCGATTTGTGATGATAAGAACAAACTGCCGCGCCTGATCCGCCGGGTCAAAATGATCCGCGGCAGCGCAACCTTCCAGCTGCACTGTTCACCGCGTCATGACTATGCCCGGGCGCAGACCCGTGCCGAAGCGCACAACGGCTGCATCGACTTCCATGCTGAAGGCCAGCCGTCATTGCGCCTTGCGGCCTCCGTGGTCATGACGCTGGAGGATGACAGCGCCACCGCCCACTTTACATTAAAGCCCGGCGAACATGCGCAGTTTGAATTTGGCAGCGTGGATGATGCACATATCGAAGCGCTGGCGACCGAACACTGTTTCGAAGAGACGCTTAACTACTGGCGACGCTGGAGCGCCCACAGCACCTATCAGGGACGCTGGCGCGAGATGGTGCAGCGTTCGGCGCTGGTCCTGAAGCTGCTGACTTCACATCAGCACGGCTCGATTGCGGCGGCGGCAACCTTTGGCCTGCCTGAAGAGCTGGGCGGCGAACGCAACTGGGACTATCGCGCCTCCTGGATCCGCGACGCCTCGTTCAGCATGTATGCCCTGATGCGGCTGGGCTACGTCGATGAAGCCAAACACTTTACCCACTGGGTTGGACGCTGTGTTGAAAACAGCCATCACGATGAGATGCGCCTGCAGGTGATGTACCGGCTGGACAGCGGCACCGAGCTACATGAGATGGAGTTACTCAATCTCTCCGGCTATGCCGAATCCCGTCCGGTTCGCATCGGCAATGACGCCTGGCAGCAGACCCAGCTCGATATCTATGGCGAGCTGATGGATGCGGTTTATCTGGCCAATAAGTATGGTGAGGCGATCTCTCAGCGCGGCTGGGAGCATGTGGTCAAAATGATCGACTGGCTGTGTGATAACTGGAATCAGCCCGATGCCGGTATCTGGGAGATGCGCGGCGAGCCGGAACACTTCCTGCATTCGCGTCTGATGTGCTGGGTGGCGCTGGATCGCGCATTGCGACTGGGCATGAAGCGATCCCTGCCGATGCCTTACGAACGCTGGGATCGGGCGCGTCGGGAGATCCGCGAAGATATCTGGGCAAACTTCTGGAACAGTGAACGCGGCCATTTCTCTGCCACCCGTCATGGGGAACATCTTGATGCCTCCATGCTGCTGATGCCGCTGGTGCGCTTCGTCGGTGCCACCGACCCGGACTGGATTGCCACGCTGGATGCGATCAAAACCAATCTGGTCAGCGATGGTATGGTGCGGCGTTACAACACGCATGAAACACCGGCCGATGGCCTTAAGGGATCAGAAGGCTCTTTTGGTGCCTGTTCATTCTGGTATGTCGAGTGTCTGGCGCGCGCAGGCCGGATTCAGGAGGCGCATTTTGAGTTTGAGAAGCTGCTGAGCTACGCCAATCCGCTGGGCCTGTACGCCGAGGAATTTGACAGCCACGGTCATGCGCTGGGCAATACGCCGCAGGCGCTGACGCATCTGGCGTTAATCAGTGCCGCCTTTTTCCTGAATCGCAAACTCAGTGGTGAACAGACGCAGTGGCAACCTTAGTCAGCGATAAGCCCGGAAAGCCCCATTTTTAGCGCCCTGCTTTCCGGAAATGCGCTAACATCCGCGGTGAATTTACGTAAAGTATTGCAGGCAGGTTAAAATCCCGATTCACAACGTCAGATTAATGAACATATAATGCGCAGCAGGTCACATTGGCCAGCATGAATTCGACACATAGACCAGCCTGAAATATGGCGATAAAGACTTGTAAAATATGAAAATTATTCGCGCTTTCGCTTCAATCGCTCTGGCCCTGGCAGCGTTCAGCCAGTCAGCCTTTGCTGTGGTTTACCCGTTACCGCCGGCCAACAGCCGTCTGATCGGGGAAAATATTGAAATTACGGTTCCTGAAGACAGCAAGCTGCCGCTGGAAGCTTTTGCGGCGCAGTACCAGATGGGCCTCAGCAATATGCTGGAAGCTAATCCGGGTGTTGACGTTTATCTGCCTAAAGCTGGCAGCAAAATGATCATCCCACAGCAGCTGATCCTGCCTGACGCACCGCGTGAAGGCATTGTGATTAACAGCGCGGAGATGCGTCTCTATTACTATCCGAAAGGTAGCAAAACCGTGGTGGTGTTGCCAATTGGTATCGGTGAACTGGGTAAAGATACCCCGATTAACTGGACCACAGCGGTAGAACGTAAGAAAGATGGCCCGACCTGGACGCCAACCAAAGGTATGCACGCGGATTACGCGGCACGCGGTGAAACGCTGCCAGCCGTGTTCCCGGCAGGCCCGGATAACCCAATGGGGCTTTACGCGCTCTATATCGGTCGTCTCTATGCGATTCATGGCACCAACGCCAACTTCGGTATCGGCCTGCGCGTGAGCCACGGTTGTGTGCGTCTGCGCGCTGACGATATTAAGTGGCTGTATCAGAACGTGCCGGTCGGCACGCGCGTACAGTTCGTTGACCAGCCGGTAAAAGCGACCGTAGAGCCAGATGGCTCACGGTACGTTGAAGTGCATAACCCGCTGTCGACCACCGAAGAGCAGTTCAACTCACGTGAACTGGTGCCGATTACGCTGACGCAGGCCGTAAGCAAAGTGCTGGTTGATGCCAGCGTCAATCAGGATCAGGTTAACGGCGCTATTCAGGGCCGCACCGGTATGCCGGTAAAAGTGAACGGTGTGGAAAACAACATCCAGACCGCACCTGTCCCGGCGCCGGAAAACCCGCAGGCTGCACCACAGGAAGAACCGATGACGCCGGTGACCCCACAGGGTGCCAGCAGTGATGCCGCGCAGCCACAGCAGCCGACCACTGAGCCAGCCGCACCGGCCGCTCCGGTAACACCAGCAGCACCGGCAGCCGCGGCCAATACCAGCTCGTAATTGCCGCCCTGCTTTTAGAAGCCAGCGCCTGTCGCTGGCTTTTTTATTGCCTGAATTAAGGCAAATTACCCACTATTTCCTCCATCCTTCCCCGCGTGACCATCATTAATCTGTCATAGAAAGCGCGTATCACACTCTGTTAACCCGATGCAAATCAGCATCCGGCATCAGCCACGTGAGGTACACCATGAGCGAAAACAGTCTCTCCTCCTCATCAGCCCGGGGACGCCCCGATTTCAACGGCAAGGGCAGTCGCTTCAGTAAGCCGCTGTTTTTCATTCTGCTGGTCGCCGGACTGGCGTTCGCCGGACTTAACCTGGTCAATGATGTTGAAGAAACCAATATGCCGGTCACCAGCTATCTGCCGTTCTTTCTGCTGGGACTGGCGCTGCTGATTGCGCTCGGCTTTGAGTTCGTCAATGGCTTTCACGATACCGCCAACGCGGTCGCCACGGTAATCTACACCCATTCGCTGACGCCCGGCGTGGCGGTAGTCTGGTCCGGTTTCTGTAACTTTATGGGCGTGCTGCTCTCCAGCGGCGTGGTGGCGTTTGGCATTATCTCGCTGCTGCCGGTCGAGCTGATCCTGCAGGCCAGCAGCGGCAACGGCTTTGCCATGGTCTATGCGCTGCTCTTCTCCGCCATTATCTGGAATCTGGGCACCTGGTATTTCGGTCTGCCCTCGTCGTCGTCGCATACGCTGATTGGCTCAATTATCGGCGTTGGGGTGGCTAACGCCATGCTGCACGGCCGCAGCGGACTGAGCGGCGTGGACTGGGATCAGGCACTTAAGGTCGGCTATGCCCTGCTGCTGTCGCCGGTGGTCGGTTTTGTCTGCGCCGGGCTGCTGCTGTGGGTGATGAAGATGTTTATCCGTAATCGCCAGCTTTATCAGGCGCCGAAAAGTGACCAGCCGCCGCCGGTCTGGATCCGTGGTCTGCTGATCCTGACCTGCACCGGCGTCTCCTTTGCGCACGGCTCCAACGATGGACAGAAAGGAATGGGGCTGATTATGCTGATCCTGGTGGGCACTATGCCGATCGCTTACGCCCTGAACCGATCGCTGCCGGCCGATCAGATCCCACGCGTGGCCGCACTGACCGAGGTGACCGCCCATCAGCTGCTGCAACTGCAACCGGCGACAGCACATCCTCCGGCGGCGCGCGACGTGCTGACCGGTTTTGTCGGCAGCAACCAGATGAATGCCGGGGTGTTACCGGCGCTGGCCAGGACGCTTAACGAGGTGGGCGATCAGATTCGCCGCTACGGTTCGATGGATAACATTCCTGCCCAGGCAGTGACCAACACCCGCAATCAGATGTATCTGGCCTCGGAGTCGATTAAGCACCTGCAGACCGCAAAGGTCACACTGCCGCAGGAGACCGAACGCAATCTGAAAGCGGTGAAAACTGAACTCGATAGCGCCACCCGCTTTATTCCGATGTGGGTGAAAGTGGTGGTGGCAATTGCGCTGGGGCTGGGCACCATGGTCGGCTGGCGCAGGATTGTGGTGACGGTGGGAGAACGCATCGGGAAAACCCATCTGAGCTATGCCCAGGGTGCCAGCGCCGAGCTGGTGGCGATGATGACCATTGGCGCAGCCGATGGCTTTGGCCTGCCGGTGTCAACCACCCATGTATTGTCGTCCGGCGTAGCAGGCACCATGGCGGCCAACCGCTCTGGTCTGCAGTTTTCAACCCTGCGTAATCTGGCTGTGGCCTGGGTATTAACGCTGCCGGTCTCCATTCTGCTCTCCGCCCTGCTCTACTGGGCGTTTACCCATTTCTGATTGTCAGCGCTCACCACCGGTCAGGTGGTGAGCCGTTGCTGCGTATAAAGCCGCAGCGTAATCAGCAGCGCGCCCAGCACCATCACGGCGGCAGCCAGATAGACTGACTGCATCCCCCAGTGTCCGATAAGCAATCCCGCCACCGGGCCGGTTAAACCCAGCCCCAGATCGAGAAACGCGGAATAGGTGCCCAGCGCCGAACCCTGATCCTGACGCTCAACCCGTTTTACCGCCTCAACGCCCAGCGCCGGGAAGACCAGCGAAAAGCCGCTGCCGGTGAGAAACGCGCCCGCGCCTACCAGCCAGGCGCTGTCAGCCTGCCAGATAATCAGCAGTCCCAGACACTCCAGCAGAAAAGAGAAAAGTGACACGCGCAGTCCGCCAAAGCGAGTAATGAAGCGACCAAACCCCAGCCGCACCAGCACAAACCCCAGACTGAACAGTGTCAGCGCATAGGCCGCGCCCTGCCAGTCACGGCTGGCAAAATAGAGAGTGATAAAGGTGGCGATGACGCCAAAGCCGATAGTGCCGAAGCCCAGCGCCAGGCCATAAAGCCAGACGCGGGAGAAGACGCGATGAAAGGGAATGCGCTCACCCACGCTGACGGTGACCGCCGGTTTGCGGCTGGCCATCAGATACCCGACGACGCCCATCAGCGCAATCAGTCCGGCAAATCCGCTCATGCCAAACTGACTGTTCAGCAGCACGCCCAGCGGCGCACCAACGGCCATCGCCAGATAGGTGGCGACGCCGTTCCAGGAGATGACGCGCGCGGTCTGCAGTGGCCCGACGATGTTCATACCCCACAGGGTTGAGCCGGTGCTGCTGAAGCTTTCCCCCACGCCGAGAAACAGTCGCCCGATAGCCAGCAGCGCCAGGCTCAGCCAGGGCCAGCTGCTCAGCAGTGCGGCCACGATAGTCAGCACCCCGCTCATGCCGCAGCAGATTAGTCCCAGCATCACCACCCGTTTTGGCCCCAGGCGATCGGCGAGACGGCCCGACTGTGGACGGCTGAGCAGCGTCGCAAAATATTGAATACTGATAATCAGACCAGCAATAAAGGAGCTGAAACCAAGCTGATTTTTGACGAAGCCCGGCAACACGGCCAGCGGCAGTCCGACAGAGAGATAGCAGAAGAAGGTGAAGATAATAACGGAGAGGATTCGTTTGTTGAGCTGACTGTTGCTCAACACAGCGTTGTCAGACATAGCAGGCTTGTGGTGTGGGAAATTTTGCCCACTATACCGTCAGGCTGCTAAAGGGTCGCCTGATTTTTTATCACAAACCATGAACATGTGCATGACGGTCAATCGCCTGCGCGATGTCACCCGAGTTTTTTAACGCACGGATTTCACTGAATAAGCCATCGGCTTCGCCGTACGCTTTGCGCAGATAACCGAGCCACTGTTTGATACGCGCCACGTGATAGAGGCCGGTATCGCCCTGCTTCTCCAGCCGACTATATTTTTGCAATAACCGCACCACATCGGGCCAGGCCATCGGCGGCTCATTGTATTTTACGACCCGGCTCAGGTTGGGGATGTTCAGTGCACCGCGGCCAATCATCACCGCATCGCAGCCGGTTACCGCCATACAGTGTTGCGCGCTTTGCCAGTCCCATATTTCGCCATTGGCAATCACCGGAATGCGCAGCCGCTGACGAATGTCGCCAATCGCCTGCCAGTTGATCGCTTCTGCGCGATAGCCCTCTTCTTTAGTGCGCCCATGTACTGTCAGCTCGCTGGCACCGGCCTGCTGGACCGCATCGGCAATCTCCAGGCTGCGGGCGCTGGAATCCCAGCCGAGCCGCACTTTTACCGTCACCGGCAAATCGGCAGGCACCGCTTCACGCATCGCTTTCGCGCCGCGATAAATCAGATCGGGATCTTTCAGAAGGGTTGCACCGCCTCCGCTGCCGTTGACCAGTTTAGAGGGACAGCCACAGTTGAGATCAACACCCCAGGAACCCAGTTCCACCGCGCGTGCGGCGTTCTCGGCTAACCATTCGGGATGCTGCCCCAGCAGCTGCATACGCACCCGCGTGCCGGATGGCGTACGGCTGCCGTGATGCAGTTCGGGGCAGAGACGGGTGAAGGATTTTACCGGCAGCAGTTGATCGACTACGCGCAAAAACTCAGTGATGCAGAGATCGTAGTCATTCACTTCCGATAGCAGCTGGCGCACCAGTGAATCCAGCACGCCTTCCATCGGAGCCAGTAAAACCCTCATACTCAGACGTTTCCGGTGCGCTTCGGAGCCGGACGACGCGGACGGGCTGCGGGCTTATCGCCCTGAGGCGCAGCCTGGCTCTGACGACGCGCCTGAGGACGTTTGTCGCCGGATGAAGATGAACGCGCTGCGCCTGCACCCTGTCCGCCCTGACCACGCCCACGACCGCCGCCACCTGCACCGCCGCGAGACTGCTGCTGACGACCGTTGATGATCGGCTCCGCTTTGATGCTCGGATCGGGTTCATAACCCTCAATCGCCAGACGCGGGATTTCACGCTTCAGCAGACGTTCGATATCACGCAGCAGTTTGTGCTCATCGACGCAGACCAGCGACAGTGCGACACCGGTTGCAGCCGCACGGCCGGTACGGCCAATACGGTGAACGTAATCTTCGGCGACGTTAGGCAGCTCGTAGTTCACGACGTGTGGCAGCTCTTCGATATCCAGGCCACGGGCCGCGATATCGGTCGCAACCAGCACGCGAATGCCGCCTGACTTAAAGTCGGCCAGCGCACGGGTACGGGCACCCTGGCTCTTATTGCCGTGGATCGCGGCAGCGGTGATGCCATCTTTGCCCAGCTGCTCGGCAAGGTGGTTAGCGCCGTGTTTGGTACGGGTAAAGACCAGCACCTGCTGCCAGTTACCTTCGCCGATCAGCTGCGACAGCAGTTCCCGCTTACGCTTCTTATCAACGAAATGCACCTGCTGCGCCACCTGCTCAGAAGCGGTGTTGCGGCGAGCCACTTCAATCATTTCCGGGTTGGTCAGCAGTTTTTCCGCCAGGCCTTTGATCTCATCCGAGAAGGTGGCCGAGAACAGCAGGTTCTGACGTTTAGCCGGCAGACGTGCCAGCACGCGACGGATGTCGTGGATAAAGCCCATATCCAGCATACGGTCCGCTTCATCCAGCACCAGAATTTCGACCTGTGACAGGTCAACGGCATTCTGTTGCGCCAGATCCAGCAGGCGACCTGGCGTGGCGACCAGCACATCGACACCGCCACGCAGCTTGACCATCTGTGGATTGATGCTGACGCCACCAAACACCACCAGCGAACGCAGCGAGAGATATTTGCTGTAGTCGCTGACGTTTTCGCCGACCTGCGCCGCGAGTTCACGGGTCGGGGTCAGGATCAGAGCGCGTACCGGGCGACGGCCGCGTACGGGCGTCGCGGTGGCAGAGAGTTTCTGTAACAACGGTAAGGTAAAGCCGGCCGTTTTGCCGGTGCCGGTCTGGGCACTCGCCAGCAGATCGCGGCCTGCCAGCACCACAGGAATCGCCTGGCGCTGGATAGGTGTAGGTTCGCTGTAGCCTTGTTCGGCAACCGCGCGCAAAATATCGGCACTCAGGCCGAGAGAGTCAAATGACATTACGTGGTTTACTCCGGTCCGCTCTGGCCGTGATTCACGGTGTAGTTTTCAGAGGGATAGTGACGGCAGCTGGGGCTGACGCGTGAAAAGGGCACAAACTACGATGCGTAAGCGGGCGAGTGTAGCAGCTTTAAATGAAGTGTGCGAGATAGCTCACATTTACTGACATAACTTAACGGTGCAGAAACAGGAAGGCCACCTCGCGGTGGCCTTCAACTTAACTACGTTTATTTTCGATGCGCCGCGGTGGCTCTTTCGCCAGCAGCGAAACCAGCGCCGGACCCAGCAACATCACTACGCCGAGACAGGCCAGCAGCAGGTTGTTGTGGTAAATCCGCGACACAAGGAACAGCGTCATCATGGCGGCGCCAAAGTAGTAAGTGGTGGTCGCTTCTTCAAGATAATCGCCGAGCGTACGTAAACGGGCGATACGCTGTGTCACCAGCATGGCAACAAAAACCAGTGCGTACATCGCCACCAGCGTGCTGCAGACATCAACCAGCGCCTTGTGTTTCCAGCCCCAGATCAGCGCAGCGATCACCAGCAGATGCATAGCGATATGCAACAACGTCTGACCCGTGATGATTTGAATACGATTAGACCATTTCATTCAATTCTCCTGGCAGACCCAACAGGTCGCCCAAGTGCTACCGGCACAAGCCGGAAACGGTTTCCTCAATGTAAAACAATTTTCGGATAACGCCCTAAATATCGCGCTCTCTCACCACCCATTTGTGACAAAGACTACACTTTGATTCTATTGATGATGAAAAGGAGTGCGTCGCGAGTATGCCACAAAATGCGCAAGGATTTTCAATAAAAGTCCTGACGATCAATACACACAAGGGGTTCGCTCCGTTTAATCGCCGCTTCATCCTGCCGGAATTGCGCGAAGCCGTTCGCGCAACCTCGGCGGATGTGGTCTTTCTCCAGGAGGTAATGGGCACACATGCCATCCACTCCCTTAACCATGAAGAGTGGCCTGAATCGCCTCATTATGAGTTTCTGGCCGACACCATGTGGAACGATTTCGCCTATGGCCGCAATGCGGTCTATCCGGAGGGGCATCACGGCAACGCGGTGCTGTCACGCTTCCCGATAACCGACTATGAGAACCGGGATATCTCGGTGGCAGGCAGTGAAAATCGCGGCATGCTGCACTGTCAGATCGCCCTGCCCGAGCCGCACGGCACGCTGCATGTCATTTGTGTTCACCTGGGTCTCAAAGAGGCGCATCGTCACGCGCAGATGAAGAAGATCTGTGAAATGGTCAACTCGCTGCCGCCCGACGCGCCGGTCGTCGTGGCAGGCGATTTTAATGACTGGCAGCGACGTGCGAACGCCATTTTAAAACAGGGCGCAGGCCTGAAAGAGGTATTCAGTATGAAAACCGGACGCCCGGCGCGCACCTTCCCGGCGCGCTTCCCGCTCTTGCGGCTTGACCGCATCTATGTGCGCAATGCTACCGTCAGTCATCCGTGGGCACTGCCGCGAAAACCCTGGTCCCATCTTTCCGACCATGCGCCGCTGGCGGTGGAGATTCATCTATGAATTTTAACTGGCAGGAAGGCAACCGGCTGCTGTTGCTGGAAAATGGTGAAGCGTTTTTCCCGCGCGTCTTTGGTGCGATCCAGCGGGCAGAACGCTCAGTTCTGATCGAAACCTTTATTCTGTTCGAAGATGAGGTCGGTAACGCCCTGCATCGTGAGTTGCTGGCAGCGGCCCAGCGCGGCGTGCGGGTCGAAGTGATGGTCGATGGCTACGGCTCCGCTGAACTCTCTGACAAATTTGTGAACAGCCTGACCAGCGCGGGCGTGCGTTTCATCTACTACGATCCGCGTCCGCTGGTGATGGGGATGCGTACCAACGTCTTCCGCCGTCTGCACCGTAAAACGGTAGTGGTGGATGACGTGGTCGCCTTTGTTGGCGGTATCAACTTCTCGGCCGAGCACAATACTGATTACGGCCCGGAGGCGAAGCAGGATTACGCCGTGCAGGTAAAAGGCCCGGTCGTGGCAGACATCGCCCGCTATCTGCAACAGGCGATTGGCAGCGAGCAGCACACCCGGCGCTGGTGGGGATCGCGTTCTCATCGGCCGGCGGTGAATGCTAAACCCGGCGATGCCCAGGTCCTCTATGTCTTTCGTGATAACGACGAGCATCGTGACGATATCGAAGTGCATTATCTGGAGATGCTGCGCGAGGCGAAGCGCGATGTGATTATTGCCAACGCTTACTTCTTCCCCGGCTACCGGCTTCTGCGTGAGATGCGCAATGCCGCGCAGCGTGGCGTCCGGGTACGGCTGATCGTGCAGGGTGAGCCGGATATGCCGATTGTGAAAGTGGGCGCGGAGCTGCTCTACAACTATCTGGTCGATGGTGGCGTGGAAGTCTACGAATATATCCGTCGTCCGCTGCACGGCAAGATTGCCGTAAAAGATGATTACTGGGCCACTGTCGGCTCCAGCAATCTCGATCCGCTGAGCCTCTCTCTGAATCTGGAAGCTAACCTGATCATCCACGACAGGCCGTTCAACCAGACGCTGCGTGACAACCTCGAAGCGCTGCTGGCTAACGACTGCCAGCGCGTGCAGGAGGATCGTCTGCCGCCGCGCAACTGGTGGCAACTGAGTAAAAGCGTGGTGGTATTCCATTTCCTGCGTCATTTCCCGGCCATCGCGGGCTGGCTTCCGGCGCACACACCGCTGCTGGCTCAGGTCAGCGCCCCGGTACAGCCTGAAATGGAGACGCAGGATCGTGTAGAAGCAGACAACCCGGGAGCAAAATCCTGATGGCAAAAAAACATCCACGCTGGCAACTGGCAAAAAAAATCCTCACCGTGCTGTTTTTCGTCGCGGTGGTGGTTCTGCTGGTGGTTTATGCCCGCAAAGTGAACTGGGAAGATGTTTACGACGTCATCGTTAACTACAACCGCTTTGTCGTCCTGACCGCCGCCGGACTGGTGGTGCTGAGTTACCTGGTATACGGCTGCTATGACCTGATTGGCCGCGCCTACTGCGGTCATAAGCTGGCGAAGCGACAGGTCATGCTGGTGTCGTTTATCTGTTACGCCTTTAACCTGACGCTGAGTACCTGGGTGGGCGGCGTCGCCATGCGCTACCGGCTCTATTCCCGCCTCGGCCTGGACAGCGGCACCATCACCCGCATCTTCTCACTAAGCATCGCGACTAACTGGCTGGGCTATATTCTGCTGGCGGGCGTGGTGTTCAGCGCTGGAATGGTCTCTATCCCCGGCGGCTGGTTTATTGGTGAAACCACGCTGCGGCTGATTGGTGTGGTTCTGCTGGTGCTGGTGGCGGTTTACCTCTGGGCCTGCGCCTTCTCGAAGCAGCGTCGCTGGACCATTAAAGGCCAGACGCTGCAGCTGCCTTCGCTGCGCATGGCACTGCTGCAGTTTGCGGTTTCCTGCGCCAACTGGATGGTGATGGGGGCGATTATCTGGCTGCTGCTGGGACGAGACGTCGGTTATCCGATGGTGCTGGGCGTGCTGCTGATCAGCAGTATTGCCGGGGTAATCATTCATATTCCGGCGGGCATTGGGGTTCTGGAAGCGGTGTTCCTGGCACTGCTCAGCGGTCAGCACGCTTCGCATGGCACCATTATCGCAGCGCTGCTGGCCTATCGCGTGCTCTACTTTATCCTGCCGCTGCTGTTAGCGCTGGTGCTCTATCTGGGGCTGGAGAGTCGGGCGAAGCATCTGCGTCAGAAGAACGAGCAGAAGTTACAGAAGTCATAATAAAAAAGGGGGAGGCGCAACCTGTGCGTCTCCCCCTTTTACACCGAAAATTAGCGGCGGTTACCGAAAATCCGCAGCAGCATCAGGAACAGGTTGATGAAGTCGAGATAGAGCGTCAGTGCGCCCATAATCGAGTAGCGACGCAGGTTTTCCGTGTCGCGGGCATCGATCTGCTCACCGATGTTTTTCAGCTTCTGCGTGTCATAAGCGGTTAATCCCACAAACACCACCACACCGATGTAGGTAATCGCCCACATCAGCGCCGGACTTTTCAGCCAGAAGTTCACCAGCGACGCCAGCACAATGCCTATCAGTGCCATAAACAGCAGGCTGCCAAAACGGCTCAGGTCGCGTTTAGTGGTATAGCCGTAGAAGCTCATCGCGCCAAACATCCCTGCCGTGACAAAGAAGGTGCTGGCGATAGAGGAGTAGGTGTAGACCAGGAAAATACTCGCCATGGTAATGCCGGTCAGCGCTGAATAGAGCATAAACAGCCCGGTGGCTACGGCCCCGCTCAGACGATGCACCATGCCTGACAGGAAGAACACCAGCGCCAGCTGCGCGATAATCAGCCCGAAGAAGGTAATGCGATTGGCAAACACCAGCTCCATGACTGCGGGCGTGCGCGCCGCGAACCAGGAGACAAATGCGGTCAGTAACAGACCGCAGGTCATCCAGCCATAGACCTGCGCCATATAGGCTTGTAAACCGCGAGATGCGGGTTGAACGATGGAATCATTGCGTGGATATCGGTCCATGATGCACCTCTTGTTGAACGGATGAACAGATCCCTGCCGGGAGCCATGCCAGAGTTAAGTGTGGCACAGCTCAGCTCAACTGTGCCACAACATGCCGGTTAACGCCGCGACAGACACTGCTGATAACGGCTGTCGACGCGCTGCGCAAACCACGCCGTCGTCAGATTACGGGTAATTTTCGGGCTTTCCAGCTTGATGCCCGGCAGCATTTCGCGCGGCAGCTTACGACCCGCCATTTTATCCGCCAGGGCAAAGACCTGTTTCCAGAGTTCACTGTCGCTGAACGATTCTTTCTCTCCTTTCTCCAGGTCGCGGCGAATGGCGCTGTTGCTCATATCGATCTGCTTCGAGAGCGTGCGCACTGCCAGTTCGGTACCGCCTGCCGCGTCTGAGCCATAGAGGATCAGGTCGCCATCCAGCGCCAGCTTCATGCCGGTAGCCTTTGACACTGCCGCCTGAAACGCCGCGTTGCGGCTGGCGTACCAGCCCGCATTGTAGTCGGCAAAGCGGTAGAGCGGCTGGCTGTAGTCAGCCGGGTAGCCAAGCAGGTGCATGGTGCCGAAGTAGATCCCGCCGTGACGGGTAAAGACTTCGCGCCGGATCGTGCCATCTACCGGCCACGGGTAGCCTTTGGCGTGCGCTTCGGCAAACGCAATGCTGACCTGCATCGGCCCGCCAGTGTGGATCGGGTTGAGATTGCCGAACAGCGTCTGGCCCATCGGCACCATATCGATCAGGTCATCGAAAATGGCGCTGAGATCTTTTTCACTGCGCACTTTATCGAGCCGGGCCGCATAGCTTTCGCCGGTCGGCGATTTAATCAGCAGCGCGGTGCGAACCAGGAAGGCCGGCACATGCACCTGCGCCGCACGGCGGTTGATCTCACCCCAGGCGATTTTCGGCAGTCCCGGCACGGCAGCTTCGGCGCTGAAGTTGCTCTCCTGATCCGCCACGGCAATCACCGCGCAGAGGTTACTGGCGCTGGGTTCGATCTGCTGCGTGCGGAAGGTGGTGTAGATATCGTCGCTCCAGGCCGCTTTATTGCTGACGTGCGACGGCAGCAGCCGCTGGATCTGTGCTTTGACATCTTCAGGCTGCCGTACGGGCGCCTCCGGAGTTTTCTTGCTGCTACAACCCGCCAGCACCAGTGCGGCGACCAGTGTCAGACGTTGCAGAATCGGGGTGGATGACATGCCTGTCCTCAGAATGAACCAAAATCTTACTCTACCATCGCCAGAGTTACACAGGCAGGAGAGAACTGAACTAAGGTTACCTTTTTTAACGTTAAAGGAACTTACGATGTTTAAACTCTGGCCTGCTGCGGCATTCAGCCTGTTATTAACCGGCTGCGGCGCTAATAATACGCCTGCCCAGGTGCAGTCACCGGGCGCGCCCACCTCCTCCTCGCTTAAAGTACTGGAGACCGGCGCCAGCGTGATGCAGTCACGTCCGCCCATCGACGCCATCAATACCTATCTCGATGGCTTCCATTTTTATAATGGCGACAAGAACGGTCAGATGGAGGCGCACCACTATGTCACCGTGCTGAACGACGATGTGATGCAGGCGGTGATTTACGACGGCAACACGCGCGACGCGCGGCTGATGGGCGTGGAGTACATCATCAGTGAACGGCTGTTTAAGACCCTGCCGCCCGAAGAGAAGAAGCTGTGGCACAGCCATCAGTATGAGGTGAAGTCCGGCACGCTGATTGCGCCAGGCTTACCGAAAGTTGCCGACCATGCGCTGATGACGCGCATCGTGAATACCTATGGCAAAACCTGGCACACCTGGCACACCGACCGCGACAAAACGCTGCCGATCGGCATTCCGGCGCTGATGATGGGCTTTACCGAAGATGGTCAGATGGATTCCCGGCTGCTGGCGGATCGCGATCGTCGCTTTGGCGTGGACAGCAAACAGATCCGGGCCGATCGGGCGGATATCGTCGCGCATCCGGCGGCACCTGGTGCCAACGCGTGGGAAAAGGGTCAGGTCATCCAGCTGAAGCGTACCAGTGGCGGCGGTGAGCACAGCCACGGTCAGACCGGCTTTGGCCCGGCAGAGCAGCTGAAGCAACCTTAAGCGATGGGATGTGCAGGCCTGGGCGGGCAGGCGTCCAGAGAAAACTCAGCGGGCAGAAACCCTCCGGCCCGCTGAGCCATAATGTCGTCTTAGTCCCAGCGCCGGGCCGCCTGATGGTCGCTGTCGCGGGCATCCACCCAGCGATCGCCCTGCTCTGTCGCTTC
This sequence comes from Pantoea sp. B550, assembly GCF_024158165.1. Classification (NCBI taxonomy): domain Bacteria; kingdom Pseudomonadati; phylum Pseudomonadota; class Gammaproteobacteria; order Enterobacterales; family Erwiniaceae; genus Pantoea; species Pantoea sp. B550. Next base: position 3,150,862 of record NZ_JAMYXI010000003.1, on the reverse strand, counting down.
GCGCTTCCAGAACGGCGCGCGGGTTTTCAGATAATCCATGATGAACTCCGCGGCAGAAAAGGCGCTGCCGCGATGGGCGCTGGTAACGCCCACCAGCACGATCTCATCGCCCGGAAACAGCTCGCCAACGCGGTGGATTACCGTAACGCGCTGCAGCGGCCAGCGTTCACGCGCCGCATCCACAATCTCCTGCAGCGCTTTCTCGGTCATGCCGGGATAGTGTTCCAGCGTCAGCGCCGCCACGTCTGCACCCAGGTTGTGATTACGCACTTTGCCGGTAAAGGTCACTACGGCACCATCTTCGTCACAGGCCGCCAGCCAGCGATACGCTTCCGCCATATCAAAGGGTGCGGGACCGACGCGAATCTCTGTTTCCATCTCAGCCTCCGGTCACGGGCGGGAAAAAGGCCACTTCATCACCGGCGTGCAGCGGGTGACTCATCGGCACCAGCGTCTGATTGACAGCCGCCAGCAGTTTGCCCGACTCCAGCGCCAGTGCCCAGCGATCGTCACGTTCAGCCAGCGCAGCGCGCAGCGCGGCCACATCCGGATACTCCGCACCGACCTCAAGCGATGCGGTGCCGGTCAGCTCACGCACCTGGGCGAAAAACAGCACCTTAATCATGGGCGACCGCCTGAAAATCACCGCTTTTGCCGCCGCGCTTGCTGATTAACCGCAGCTGATCAATGACAATATCTTTCTGAACCGCTTTGCACATGTCGTAGATGGTCAGCGCGGCAACCGAGGCGGCCGTCAGCGCTTCCATCTCGACGCCGGTTTTGCCGGTCAGGCGACAGAGCGAGGTGATGCGAACCCGATTATGGTCCTGTTCCGCTTCAAGGTTCACTTCCACTTTGCTCAGCATCAGCGGATGACAGAGCGGGATCAGCTCCCAGGTGCGTTTTGCTGCCTGGATCCCGGCGATGCGCGCCGTGGCGAAGACATCCCCTTTGTGGTGGCTGCCTTCCATAATCATCTGCAGCGTTTCCGGCTGCATCAGCACCAGCACTTCGGCACGTGCTTCGCGCACGGTTTCAGCCTTAGCGGAGACATCCACCATGTGCGCTTCGCCCGCGGCGTTAATGTGTGTGAGTTGAGACATACTTACCGTTTTTTCAGATGTGAGACAAAATTACAGGGCGCGGTGCGTGCATCAAGCTGGTCAGCAATAATGCGCTCCCAGGCGGTGCGACAGGCGCTGGTGGAGCCCGGCACGGCCAGGATCAGCGTCCCGTTAGCCAGACCGGCAATGGCGCGCGACTGCAGCGTCGATCCGCCAATCTCTTCATAGGAGATCATCCGGAACAGTTCGCCAAACCCGTCGATTTCGCGGTCAAACAGCGGCAGCAGCGCTTCCGGCGTGCTGTTTTTCAGGTTAAAGCCGGTGCCGCCATTAATGATCACCACCTGTACATCGTCACTGGCGATCCAGCGCGATACTGTGGCGCGAATGCGGTAGAGATTATCCGGCACGATGGCGTGATCGACGACGTCATGGCCCGCTTCTGCCGCCGCCTCGCGCAGATAGTCGCCGGAGGTGTCGTTGCTGGCATCGCGACGGTCTGACACCGTCATCACCGCAATCTGCACGGCCTGAAATTCGCTGGCTGGTTTACCCATACTTCCTCCTGAAATTAGCCACCAATGTAAGAGAGATTCTGTGTGATGCCGGTGTTGCCCTGATGCAGGAAGTGCGTCTGTTTCTTCTGCCCCAGGCTGCTGGCGATGCGCGCCTGCAGTTCGGCCTGCTGCGCATCGGATGCCAGCAGGTCGCGCAGCGGCACACCGCCGTCACCAAACAGGCACAGGTGCAGATTACCCTGCGCCGATACACGCAGACGGTTGCAGCTGGCACAGAAATCTTTGGCGTAAGGCATGATCAGGCCAATCTCGCCGACATAATCGGGATGGTAAAAAACCTGCGCCGGGCCGTCGCTGCGTCCGCTTTCGCGCCGCTGCCAGCCCTGGGCGATGAGTTGATCGCGGATCACCATGCCGGACACATGCTGATCGCGGAACAGCGTGCCGCCGTCGCCGGTCTCCATCAGTTCGATAAAGCGCAGCTGAATCGGACGGGTGCGGATCCAGTCAAGAAAAGTCGCCAGATTACGGCTATTGAGATCGCGCATCAGCACGCTGTTGACTTTGACCTGGCGAAAACCGGCGTCCAGCGCCGCGTCGATGCCGCTCATCACCTGATGGAATTTATCCTGGCCGGTGATGGCGTGAAACTGACGGGCGTCCAGGCTGTCGACGCTGACGTTAAGTGCGGTCAGACCCGCATCACGCCACTGCTTCACGTCGCGGGCCAGCCGGTAGCCATTGGTGGTCACTGCGATCTGGCGGATAGAGGCGTTTTCACGCACTGCCGCAATGATGTCGGTAAAATCACGGCGCAGCGACGGCTCACCGCCGGTCAGCCGCACTTTTTCGGTTCCGGCTGTGGCGAAGGCCCGCGTGACGCGGCGGATTTCATCCAGAGAGAGAAAGCTTTTGTTACGAATTCCCTGCGGTTTGTAGCCGTCAGGAAGACAGTAGGTACAGCGGAAATTACAGACATCCGTGACCGACAGGCGCAGGTAATAGAACTTACGCGCGTATGCATCAGTAAATTGTGACACCAGAACACCTTTCCAGATTGGGAGATGCAGTCATTTCTTCCTGCACCCTGGCAGCTCGATGGCTACGGCCTGAACCCCCTATCCGCAGACTTAGGCATTCAGGCTTGAGTGTACGCTGACCCGTTGATCAGCGCGGTAAACATGATGGTAGCGTGAATTCCGCCACTCTTCCATTTGCTCTTTTCGCTATATATTCTTATACATATCGAATTTTCACCGCATTTTCGCGACAGGATACGTTAAAATGCGATCCAGATTTTGACGTAAGTCATCCGCGCGGGCTTAGCGTTTAGAGCCACGCTACGCGAAAGGATAGTAAGGAGAAGTATGAATCGCACACTGGCCGATCTTGATCGCGTTGTGGCACTGGGCGGCGGACACGGTTTAGGCCGCGTGATGTCGGCTCTTTCCCCGCTGGGCTCACGTCTCACCGGCATCGTCACCACCACCGACAACGGCGGATCGACCGGCCGCATTCGTCGATCCGAAGGCGGTATCGCCTGGGGCGACATGCGCAACTGCCTCAACCAGCTGATTGCAGAACCGAGCGTCGCCTCCGCGATGTTCGAGTATCGCTTTGCCGGTAACGGCGAACTGGCCGGTCACAACCTCGGTAACCTGATGCTGCGCGCGCTGGATCATCTGAGCGTTCGTCCGCTGGAAGCGATCAACATCATCCGTAACCTGCTGAAGGTCGACGCCTTTTTAATCCCGATGTCAGAGCAGCCAGTGGATCTGGTGGCGATGGATGCCGAAGGCAATATGGTTTACGGCGAAACCGCGATTGACGAGATGAAGCAGCCGCCGCAGGAGTTGATGCTGCACCCCAACGTCCAGCCGACGCGGGAAGCGCTACAGGCCGTTGCAGAAGCGGATCTGATCCTGATTGGCCCAGGCAGTTTCTATACCAGCCTGATGCCGATTCTGCTGATGGAAGAGATGGCGCAGGCACTGCGTCGCACGCCTGCCACTATGGTGTTTATCGGTAATCTGGGTCGCGAGCTGAGTCCTGCCGCGGCCAGTCTTTCGGTGGCTGACAAGCTTCAGATGATGGAACGTTATATCGGCAAGCGGGTGATTGATGCGGTCGTGGTCGGTCCGGCGGTCGCCACAGAGGGCATTGAGAACCGGCTGATTGTCCGTGAACCGCTGGAGGCCGCTGACATTAAATATCGTCACGACCGCCAGCTGTTACGGGTGGCGCTGGAACACGCCATTCAGGGCTTTGACGGCGCTACGAGGCCGCAATAAACAGCGTTCGCAGCTCATGCAGCTGATCGCGCACGCTGGCTGCCTGTTCGAACTCCAGGTTCTGCGCGTGCTGCTGCATCTGCCCTTCCAGCTCGTGGATCTTCTTCTGCAGCGCCTGCGGCGTTAGCAGTTGCAAATCGGCCAGTGCCTGAGCTTCGCCAGGTCGGGCGGGTTTCGCTTTACCACGGGTTTTCACCACGTTGTTGCCCAGTTCCAGAATATCGGTGATCTTCTTATTCAGGCCCTGCGGCACAATGCCGTTCTGCTCGTTGTGCAGCTGCTGCTTCTCACGGCGGCGCTCCGTCTCTTCAATGGCGCGCGCCATTGACGGCGTGATTTTATCGCCATAAAGAATCGCCTTGCCGTTGATGTTACGCGCCGCACGGCCAATGGTCTGAATCAGCGATCGTTCGGAACGCAGGAAGCCCTCTTTATCCGCATCCAGAATCGCCACCAGCGACACTTCCGGCATATCCAGCCCCTCACGCAGTAAGTTGATGCCTACCAGTACATCAAACTCACCCAGACGTAAGTCGCGGATAATCTCCATACGCTCTACGGTGTCAATGTCGGAGTGCAGATAGCGCACTTTCTCGCCATGCTCCGTGAGATACTCGGTAAGATCTTCCGCCATGCGCTTGGTCAGCACCGTCACCAGCACACGTTCGTTGATCGCCACGCGCTGACGGATCTCGGACAGCAGATCGTCAACCTGCGTCCCGACCGGACGCACTTCGATGATCGGGTCCAGCAGGCCGGTAGGACGTACCACCTGGTCAACCACTTCATCGCCCGATTTTTCCAGCTCATATTTGCCCGGCGTTGCCGAGACATAGATGGTCTGCGGGGCCAGCGCCTCAAACTCTTCAAACTTCATCGGACGGTTGTCCAGCGCCGACGGCAGGCGGAAGCCATACTCCACCAGCGTCTCTTTACGCGCCCGGTCGCCTTTGTACATGCCGCCAATCTGCGGGATGGTCACATGCGACTCATCCACCACCAGCAGGCCATCGGCGGGCAGATAGTCAAACAGCGTCGGCGGCGCTTCGCCCGGTCCGCGTGCGGAGAGGTAGCGCGAGTAGTTTTCGATACCGGAGCAGTAACCCAGCTCACTCATCATCTCAAGGTCAAACTGGGTACGCTGGGTAATACGCTGCTCTTCCAGCAGCTTATTGTTCTCCAGCAATACCCGGCGACGGTCGGCCAGCTCGACTTTGATATCTTCCATCGCCTGCAGAATACGCTCACGCGGCGTCACGTAGTGCGTCTTGGGATAGATGGTAAAGCGCGGCACTACTGAATCGATCTGACCGGTCAGCGGGTCAAACAGCGACAGACGCTCGACCTCTTCGTCAAACAGTTCGACGCGCAGCGCGATATCGTCCGACTCTGCCGGGAAGATATCGATCACTTCGCCACGCACGCGGAAAGTGCCGCGCTGGAACGCCTGGTCGTTACGGGTGTATTGCAGCTCTGACAGGCGGCGCAGAATGCTGCGCTGATCGATAATCATGCCGCGGGTCAGGTGCAACATCATTTTGAGATAGAGATCGGGATCGCCCAGACCGTAGATCGCCGAAACCGACGCCACCACGATAACGTCGCGCCGTTCAAGCAGCGCCTTGGTGGCCGACAGACGCATCTGTTCGATGTGTTCGTTAACCGATGCATCCTTTTCGATAAAGGTATCGGAGCTCGGCACATAGGCTTCAGGCTGATAGTAGTCGTAGTAAGAGACGAAAAACTCGACGGCGTTATCCGGGAAAAACTCTTTCATCTCGCCATAGAGCTGAGCCGCCAGCGTCTTGTTCGGTGCCAGCACCATCGTCGGGCGGTTAAGGTCGGCAATGACGTTGGCGACGGTAAACGTTTTACCTGAGCCGGTCACGCCTAATAAGGTCTGATGGGCCAGTCCATCCTCCAGCCCCTCTTCCAGGCGACGGATCGCCTCAGGCTGGTCGCCCGAAGGTTTAAAGGCGGAATTGAGTTTAAAAGCTTTGGTCATGAATGCAGTTCCTGCTGGAGAAGTCGGCGGGCAGGCACTTATTTTACTCTGCTATGGTGATTTTGCCAGAAAATAATACTGGATATAAAAACAGTAATCGTGCAAAGTTAATGCAATCAGGGTGAGTCTTAGCCTGCCCGTATTGTGGAGGCGTTATCGCAAAGCGAGCTGCGCAATGTTATCCCCAGACCGGGATCAGATTTAACATTTGTCAATAGAACGTCACAAAATTACAGTTCGGTTACCTGACAGAGAATTCTCAGGCTTGTTTTTTGATAACCAGCTGATTTTATTGATTTAAGCTCATAAGGCCAGAATCTCGTCATTATGTTACCAGGCCGCGTATTTCCTCGCTTCTAACCGGTTTTCATTACCTAATGCACAAGGTTATCCACAGGAATGGTGGATAAGTGATGGCAGCCCCGCCGCCATCAGCTGTGTATAATTTTTCCCTGCCCTCCCGCCTCAGTGAAAATAATTTTTTTTGCGTTAAATTTCGCGTTGGCTGCTGACGGATTATTCTGCATTTTTAATCTGTCTTCTGGCGTGGCACGCAAATTATCATCATTCCACTAAGATTCTTAATCAGACATTCTGCGTTACTGCAGCACGTCTGCACCACAAACAGCGCCCGCAGGCACTGTAAAAGTGCAGGCGCGTGATGACCATGGGTAATTGATAAGTTTTTCTCACCTTTTATCCCTGATACAGCGCACTGTAGCAGGAAACAGGGCCATTTTAAGATCTGGCCTGGGAATTGCAGGAGTCAGTAACGTCACCGCGCTTTATGCGCACTGTGCTGCAATGGTGAGGCTGCCGTTGCTGATGACTTGTTTGCCAGACGACAGAGAGCGGAAGCAATCAGGCTAATGATCGGGAAGGAGAGTGTCAGATGCTGAGTCTACGTTCGGTAAATCAATTTTACGGTCAGAACCATATTCTGTGGGATGTGGACCTGGATCTGTCGCCTGGCACCTGCACCGGCATTCTGGGCCGTCCTGGCATGGGCAAAACCACGCTGGTCAACTGCATTATGGGCAGATTGCCGATTAACAGCGGCACAATTTCCTGGAAAGAGGATGGCTCGCCGCCGGAAGATTTGCTGCTGCAACCGGCTGAACAGCGGGCGCAGATGGGGATTGGCTATGTGCCTCAGGGCCGCCATATTTTTACCCAGATGAGCGTGGAAGATAACCTGCTGATTGCCCTGCTCGCGGGTGCCAGCCAGCGCGACCGTCATCGTGCTATTCCTGAAATGGTATTTGATTTGTTCCCGGCGCTCTACTCGCTGCGCCAGCAACGCAGCGGCGATCTGCCCATCGATCAGCAGCAACAGCTGGCACTGGCGCGCGCGCTGGTGCTGCAGCCCAAACTGCTGATTCTGGATGAGCCGACTGATGGGATGTCGCCGTGGCTGGAAGAGGAGATGGGCAACCTGATCCGCCGGCTTAACCTTGATTACGGGCTGACCATTCTGCTGCTGGAGCAGCGGCTGTCGCTGATCCGGCGTGTGGCGGACTATTTCCTGCTGCTGCACCGTGGCCGTAATGTGGCGCAGGGCAGCATGGAGCAGCTCGATGACCACACCGTGGATAAGTGGCTGACGGTCGCCTGAACCTCACTGCGGCAGCGTCAGGTACTGTCCACAGGACGCCTGCTGCGCTGCATCGGTGAGATACGGAATCGTGCCCAGGCAGGGGGCAGGTAGTCGTTGCTTCAGGCTGGAGAGATATTCCTGATAGCGTTTGCCTGGCGGCTCGACGGTGTTAGCGATCCAGCCCACCAGCAGCAGGCCACGCGCGCGCACCGCCTCGGCGGTGAGCATGGCGTGATTGATGCAGCCGAGCTTAATTCCCACCACCAGAATCACGGGCAGCTGTTCGCTGACCACCCAGTCCGCATAGGTGTGCGTCTCTGACAACGGGGTATACCAGCCGCCCGCGCCTTCGACCAGAATCCAGTCCGCCAGCGGCTCCAGCGCTGCCAGACCTGCTGACAGTGCCAGATGGGTGATCGGCCTGCCCTCTTCAGCGCTGACGATGTGCGGCGAGGTCGGTTCGATAAACGCCAGCGGATTGACCTGCTGGTAGCTCAACGGCACGCTGCTGAAGCGCTGCAGCGCCAGCGCATCACTGTTGCGGAGCCCCTCTGGCGTCATCTCACAGCCTGAAGCAACCGGCTTATAGCCTGCACAGCGGTAGCCCGCAGCGGCGGCGGCCTGCAACAGTGCGCCGCTGGCGACGGTTTTACCGACTTCGGTGTCGGTGCCGGTAATAAACAGCCGTTTCATGATGCACTTACTCCATAAATTAAATGGTAACTCAGGCGATAGCCGTGCCGGTCGCGCGGCCAGTGCGCCTCTAACTGGTTGAGTCGTTGTCGGGTGAGGAGCTGCCCGTCGCGGCCCTGATGCAGATGGGTCGCGCCGATCCCTTTCAGCGAACGCATGGCGCTGAGCGCATCGGGAAAATGCAGCGTCACTTTTTCCGCGCTGCAATGCAGTTGCTCTGCGTAGCAGGCCGCCGCAATCTGCGTCTCGCTGAGAAAGCGGTTGGCGTGCGGCGACGCATCCAGATGGGACCAGGCTTCATGCACCTCCTGCAACGAGCCATCGCCCAGCGTAGAAAACAGCAGCGTGCCAGTGGGGCGCAGCACGCGCCGGAACTGACGCAGCGCGCCGGGCAGATTTTCACTCCACTGCACAGCCAGGTTACTCCACACCAGGTCGAGGCTGTTATCCGCCAGCGGCAGTGCGTCGATGTCGCCCGCCAGATAGTGCTGCGCCGCGTCGTTGTCCCGCGCCTGTTGCAGCATCTGCGGAGAGAGATCCAGCGCCGTGACCTGTTTGCCCCGCTCACGCCATACCCTGCTGTACCAGCCGGTGCCACACCCGGCATCCAGCAGCTGCAGTCCGCTCTGTACGGGTGCACGTGCCAGCAGCGCATTGCCGCTGAGGCGCTGCAGCGCAGCATGCGCATCATAATGGCTGGCCGCGCGGCCAAAGGCGCGCGCCACCGCCTGCTTATCAACCCGCAGCGTCATGCAGCGCCTCCAGTAACCGGTCAATATCTTCAGGGCGATGTGCCGCGGTCAGGGTAATACGCAGCCGGGCCGTTCCCGGCGGCACGGTAGGCGGTCGGATCGCACTGACCCAGCAGCCTGCCTCCGCCAGTCGCTGAGAGAGCGCCATTGCATCGCTGTTTTCACCTATCAGCAGCGGCTGAATCGCGCTGGCAGAGTCCATCAATTGCCACGGCAGCGAGGCCGCGCCACGCCGGAAATGCGCAATGTTCTGCTGCAACTGCTGGCGCAGCACATCGCCCTGCTGAATTTCGCGCAGCGCCGCCTGCAGCGCAGTGGCTTGTGCGGCGGGCATGGCGGTGGAGTAAATCAGATGCCGGCTGAACTGCAGGAAATAGTCAGCGATATCGGCGTCGCACAGCAGCGCAGCACCGCTGACGCCAAAAGCTTTGCCAAAGGTGACCACCAGCAGTTCCGGTTTAACGCCCTGCTGCCAGCAGCTGCCGCGCCCCTGCTCACCTACTACACCGATGCCGTGTGCATCATCCACCAGCAGCCAGCCCTCTGCCTGCTGCGTCTGTTGTGCCAGCGCAGCCAGCGGCGCACTGTCGCCATCCATGCTGAAAATCCCCTCGGTCACCACCAGCGTCTCCCCCTCGCAGGGTGACGCGAGCCGTGCTGCCAGGCTCTCCGGATCGTTATGACTGAAACGCCGCAGCTGCGCCGGGCTGTGGCTGGCGGCGTCGAGCAGCGAGGCATGGCTGAGTTTATCGGCCAGGATGCGATCGTTTTTCTCGCCCAGCAGATGAATCACCGCCTGATTGGCCGCGAATCCGGAGATAAACAGCAGCGCACGGTCGTAGCCGAGCCAGTCGGCCAGCTGCGCCTCAAGATCGGCGTGCTGACGGTGATAACCGGTGACGTGTCCCGAGGCACCCGCCCCCGCCCCCGCCTGCGCCGCGCCCTGCTGCCAGCCCGCAATCACCGCCGGATGGCGGGTTAAACCAAGATAGTCATTGCTGGAGAAGTGCAGATAGCGACGGCCACCGCTCTCTAACGTGCGGGTGGCTTGCTGATCGATGATTCGACGCTGCCGCCAGCCATCGGCCGCACGGCGCTGCGCCAGCCCCTGCTGAAGTCGTTGCTGCCAGCTCATTACAGTGCCGCGTTGTAGAACTGTTCAGTGTCGGCATGGAACAGCTGCTCGCTGAGTTGTTCTTCCTGCTGCTGATCGCCATGTTGGGTGTGGGTATGCTCCGGGTTCAGCCCCAGTTTGCGGAACAGCACGCGGTCTTTATCCTCTTCCGGATTCGGCGTGGTCAGCAGTTTGCAGCCGTAGAAAATCGAGTTCGCCCCGGCCATAAAGCACATCGCCTGAGTCTGCTCGCTCATCTGCTCGCGGCCCGCGGAGAGACGCACATGCGAAGTTGGCATCATGATGCGCGCTACCGCGATGGTGCGAATAAAATCGAAAGGCTCTACGTCATCGTTGTCCGCCAGCGGCGTGCCTTTGACCTTGACCAGCATGTTGATCGGCACGCTCTCTGGCGGCGTCGGCAGATTGGCTAACTGCACCAGCAGACCGGCGCGGTCGTTCACGGTTTCGCCCAGGCCAACGATACCGCCCGAACAGACTTTGATCCCGGCGTCGCGCACTTTGCCCAGCGTATCGAGACGTTCCTGGTAGCTGCGGGTCGTGATGATAGAGCCGTAGAATTCCGGTGAGGTGTCGAGGTTATGGTTGTAGTAATCGAGGCCCGCGCCCGCCAGCCGCTGCGCCTGTTGATCGCTGAGCGTACCGAGCGTCATGCAGGTTTCCATTCCCATCGCCTTCACGCCTTCAACCATTTTTTCCAGATAAGGCATATCGCGCTCGTGAGGGTTTTTCCACGCGGCACCCATGCAGAAACGGGTTGAACCCGCGGCTTTGGCCTGACGCGCGGAGGTCAGTACCTCCTCCACTTCCATCAGACGTTCCGACTCCAGGCCGGTCTTGTAGCGCGCGCTCTGCGGGCAATATTTGCAATCTTCCGGACAGGCGCCGGTTTTAATCGACAGCAGGGTACTGACCTGCACCTGGCGCGGGTCGAAGTGCTGACGATGCACCTGCTGCGCTTCAAACATCAGTTCAAGAAAAGGTTGATCAAACAGCGCTTGCGCCTGTGCAATTGTCCAGCGTTGAGCCATTAGGTACTCCAGAAAAGGGTGTCATCCCGACAGAAAGCAGGGGTATACTTGTAAACTATATTTTTTTATTTTGGTTTACAACTCCGATGACTACCCCTGTTTTCTCCCTGGATGATGCCCGTTTTGACCGCCAGCATATCTGGCATCCTTACACCTCGATGCGGGATCCCCTGCCCTGCTATCCGGTCGTTGCCGCGCAGGGTTTTCAGCTGCAGCTGGCCGATGGCCGTGAGCTGGTGGATGGAATGTCATCGTGGTGGGCGGCAATTCATGGTTACAACCATCCCCGCCTGAACCGGGCGCTCACGGAGCAGGTCACGCAGATGTCGCACGTGATGTTTGGCGGCATTACCCATCCGGCAGCAGTGGCACTCTGTCGTCAGCTGGTGGCGATGACACCTGAGGCGCTGGAGTGCGTTTTCCTGGCCGATTCCGGCTCGGTAGCAGTGGAAGTATCGATGAAGATGGCGCTGCAGTACTGGCTGGGCCGGGGTGAAACTCGCCAGCAGTTCCTGACGCTGAAGCGCGGCTATCACGGCGATACCTTTGCCGCGATGTCGGTCTGCGATCCCGAGAACTCGATGCACAGCCTGTGGCGCGGTTATCTGCCTGAGCACCACTTTGCGGCGGCTCCGGCCTGCGGCTTTGATGATGAATGGGACGCGCGCGACTTCGATGATTTTACCCGACTGATCGAACAGCATCACCAGCAACTGGCGGCGGTGATCCTGGAGCCGATTGTGCAGGGTGCGGGCGGGATGCGTTTCTATCATCCGCGCTATCTGCAGCAGGTCCGGGAAGCGTGCGACCGCTATGGCGTGCTGCTGATAGCGGATGAGATCGCCACCGGATTTGGCCGCACCGGCAAGCTCTTTGCCTGTGAACACGCGGGTATTACCGCGGATATTCTTTGTGTCGGCAAAGCGCTGACCGGCGGCATGATGACGCTGGCGGCGACCCTCACTACCCGCGAGGTGGCTGATACCATCAGCCGCAGCGCGGCAGGCTGTTTTATGCATGGCCCGACATTTATGGGGAATCCGCTGGCCTGCGCGGTGGCGGCGGAGAGCCTGAGCATGCTGGCGGAAGGTGACTGGCAGCGACAGGTGGCCGCGATCGAACAGCAGCTGCGGGCTGAGCTGCTGCCGCTGCGCCGTTCACCACAGGTGGCCGATGTGCGCGTGCTGGGGGCGATTGGCGTGGTGGAAACCCATCAGCCGGTCAACATGGCGGCACTACAGCAGTTCTTTGTTGAACAGGGCGTCTGGATCCGGCCGTTTGGCCGACTGATTTACCTGATGCCGCCCTACATCATCTCGCCGCAGGCGCTGAGTCAGCTGGTGCAGGCGATGGGCAGCGCGCTGGAACATTCGCAACATTTTGCCGCCTGATGCGGGCTGACCACTGGCACTGGTGGTGCTTTTGGTTATGATGAAAGGCTATTCATCGACAGTTAAGGAGATGTGATGCGCGTTTTTAGTCAGGACTTTAATGACGGCGAAAAGATGCCAGAAAAGCATGTTTTCAACGGCATGAGTTATCAGGGCGAGAATATTTCTCCCCATCTTGCCTGGGAAGCGGCACCGGAAGGCACCAAAAGTTTTGTGGTGACCTGCTACGATCCTGATGCGCCGACGGGTTCCGGCTGGTGGCACTGGGTCGTGGCGAATATTCCGGCCAGCACCACGTCACTGCCGCAGGGTGCCGGTTCCGGCAAAGCGTCACTGCCAGCAGGCGCAATCCAGACCCGTACCGATTTCGGTCAGGCGGGCTATGGTGGCGCGGCGCCGCCTCAGGGCGAAACCCATCGCTACATTTTCACCGTGCATGCGCTGGATGTGGAGACGATTGAGGTGGATGAAGACGCCAGTGGCGCAATGGTCGGCTTTAATGTGCATTTCCACGCACTGGCGAGCGCCTCGCTGACCGTGAATTATCAGTAATTCATTCCGTCTGACAAACCCAAAGCTGAGTGACCTGGCAGCAACGCATTAGCTTAAACTGCAGGGAATAGGGTCAGAGGAGGAAAGCGTCCCGCCGCCCGGAAAAAAACGCCGGGAGCGTTTTTGAACAACGCAACGCGTTGGCCCGGCAACGGACGCACCTCAGGAATGAGGTGCGTAATTGCGCGGGTCGAGCACGCCATGGATGGCGGCTTTTGCGTCTTTCCGATCTGACCCTATTGCCTGTGTCTGCACGATCTCACAGCTGGCAGTGGCAAACGCCGTCAACAATTTCACGCCTCTCCCACCCGGGAGAGGCTTTTTCACGATGCGTTACGCCTGCAACTGGTGAATCACCACCCACATCGGGCCCTGCCCTACCGCATAACGTCCCAGCGGCTGTAACAGCCCCTTCGGTTCGCTAATCGCATACACTTCGATGTGATGCGATTTCTGTCCCGCCGCCACCAGAAAACGTCCGCTGTGATCGATATTGAACCCGCGCGGCTGCGTTTCCGTCGGCTGGAACCCTTCCAGCGTCAGTTCATCGCCCAGTTCGCTGACGCTGAAAATCGCCAGCGTGCTGCTGGTGCGGTCGCAGGCGTAGAGGAAACGGCCATCCGGCGTCAGGTGAATATCGGCTGCCCAGCGCGTACCGCTGAAGTCCGGCGGCATCATATCCAGCGTCTGCACGCTTTCCGCTTCGCCTTCACCGGTATTTAATGCCCAGACATCAACAGTACTGTCCAGCTCATTCACGCAGTAAGCATACTGGCCGCCCGGATGGAACTGCATATGACGCGGGCCTGCACCCTCTACCGTCGTGACCTGCGCCTGTTTGCGCGGCGTCAGCTGACCGTCTGCGCCCAGCGCAAACAGACAGATACGATCCTGCTTCAGTGCCGGGACGTAGAGCGTTTTATTGTCAGTGTCGATATTGGCTGAGTGACAGCCATCCAGGCCGTTGATTACCTGTAGCGGGGCCTGCGGAATGCCATCATCGCCAATCGGGCTGACGCTGACGCAGGCATCATTGTAGGAGCCGCAGAACAGGAACCGGCCCTCGCGATCGGTGGAAATGTGGGTCGGACTGCCGGGCAGCGTTGCCTGACCGGCTTCGGTCAGCGTACCATCGGCGGCAATCCGGAACGCCAGCACGCGAAAATTGGGACGCACACCGACATAGAGAAAATCGCGTTTCGGACTCACCACCATCGGCTGAACCTGGCCGGCGACATCGATCACCTGAAGCAACGTCAGCGCACCCTCATCATTCATCTGCCAGACGTGAATCTGCTGGCTCTCGGGACTGGCGGTGTAGACAACCTGTTTCATGCATTCTCCTTTTTTTGCTGCCTGATCATATCTGTGAATCACTGTAGCGCGTTTTATTACCCTACGCTGGAATCATTTGTGCCCTGTTTTTTGTCTCCGGACCGTGGACAGGTGTAGACTTCAGCCCCTGCAAACCTGAAAAAACGAGAGGATGAATGAGCTACCGAGTAATTGCCCTCGACCTCGACGGCACGCTGCTGACCCCAGCCAAAACGATTCTGCCGCAGTCAATTGACGCGCTGAACCAGGCCCGCCAGGCGGGTGTTCATGTCGCTATCGTGACCGGACGCCATCACTGCGCTATCCACCCTTTTTATCAGGCGCTACAACTGGATACACCCGCAATCTGCTGTAATGGCACCTATTTGTATGATTACCGTGCGAAAAAGGTGCTGGCGTCCGATCCTCTCGACCCGCAGCTGGCGTTACAGGTGATTGATAGGCTGGATCAGCAGCAGATTCACGGTTTGCTCTACGTGGATGATGCCATGCTCTATCAGACGCCGACCGGTCATGTGATGCGCACCCTGAAGTGGGCCGAATCGCTGCCTGAGCATCAGCGTCCGCTGTTCTGTCAGGTGCCTGATTTAGCCCAGGCGGCACGTGACGCCGGTTCGATCTGGAAGTTTGCCCTGTCGCACGACAACCATCAGGAGCTGCAACAGTTCGCCACTACAGTGGAAGCGGAGCTGGGGCTGGCCTGCGAATGGTCATGGCACGATCAGGTGGATATCGCCAGAGGCGGCAACAGCAAAGGCAAACGGCTGGCGCAGTGGGTTGAATCGCTGGGGCTGAGCATGTCCGATGTGATCGCGTTTGGTGATAACTACAACGACCTCAGCATGCTGGAAACGGCCGGTCTGGGCGTGGCGATGGGCAATGCCGACGAGGCGATCAAAGCGCGGGTGAAAAAGGTAATCGGCACCAATCTTGAACCCGGCATTGCCGACACCCTCCGTCAGTACGTGTTGTAATCAGGGCGTTACCGAAACGCTTTTTATCTGGGCATAAAGCCACTGATCCGGCCGGATGCCCAGTTCATCCCGCGCCCACGGCGTGATGCGCGCCCAGAGTTCGCTGATGCCGATACGCAGCTTCACCTCCACCTGGTCTCCGACCTCCAGCAGCTCAACTACCTGTGCCGGTAAAATGTTGCGAATGGAGGTGTGCTGTGGCGGTTGCAGCGCCAGCGAGACATCTGATGAGGCGATGCGAATACGCAGCGGCGTTTTCACCGGCTGATTCACCCTGCTGACCCAGATGTGTTGATCGCCCAGCGAGAGCGCGGTCATCGGATAGTCGGGATGCTGCTCCAGCACCTGCACCCGCAGCACGCTGGTCAGTTCGCTTACCGGCAGCCATGGCCGCATCGCGCTGCTGCTCCAGACCCGCTCCAGCGGACCAAAGGCTTTGACCTTGCCCGCATCCAGCACCAGCACGTTATCAGCCAGATGCAGGATCTCATCCAGACTGTGCGAGACGTAGAGCATAGGAATATCGACCTGCTTCGCCAGTTTTTGCAGATACGGCATCAGCTCACGTTTGCGCGGCAGATCCAGCGACGCCAGCGGTTCATCAAGCAGCAGCATATCCGGTGCGGTCAGCAGTGCCCGGCCAATCGCAACCCGCTGCTTTTCACCGCCCGACAGCGACAGCGGAAAGCGCGACAGCAGCGCCTCCAGCCCCAGCAGCGAAACCAGGCTGTCGAACTGCGCTTTCATCGCCGGGGCCATACCATATTGCAGGTTGCCCCGGACCCGATAGTGCGGGAAGAGCCGCGCATCCTGAAACACATAGCCGATGCGGCGTTTTTCCGGCGGCAGCGCAACCTTCTGCTCCGCATCAAACAGCAGACGATCGTTAAGCTCAATCCGCCCGCGCTGCGGCTGAGTCAGTCCGCTGATGGCGTTGATCAGTGAGGTTTTACCGGCACCGGAAACACCGAAAATGGCGGTGATGCCTTTGGCCGGGATCTGCAGGTCGATCTCCAGTTGGTGAGCGCCCTGCTGCTGCATAAAATTGAGTGATAGCATCAGCTTCCCATCCGCTTGCGGCCTGCGCGTGCCAGCCCTTCCGACGCCAGCAGTGACGCCAGTGCCAGTACGATAGCGATGATACAGAGCCGCGCCGCCGCACCCTCTGCACCAGGGGTTTCGATCAGGGTAAACATTGCCAGCGGAAGCGTGCGCGTTTCACCGGGAATATTGGACACAAAGGTAATGGTGGCACCGAATTCGCCCAGCGATCGGGCAAACGCCAGCACCGTTCCGGCGATCACGCCTGGCAACGTCAGCGGCAGTGTGATGGTGAAAAAGACCCGCCAGCGTCCGGCACCCAGCGTACGTGCCGCCTGCTCCAGCCGGCTATCCACCGCTTCCAGCGCCAGCCGGATAGCGCGTACCATCAAGGGAAAGGCGATAACGGCGGAAGCCAGCGCTGCACCGCGCCAGCTGAACGCAAAGCTGAAACCGAACCAGTCAAAAAGCTTTTCGCCAATGAAGCCGCGTCGCCCCAGGCTAACCAGCAGCAGATAACCTACCACTACTGGCGGCAGCACCAGCGGCAGGTGGATCAGGCTGTCGAGCAGCGCTTTGCCGGGAAAACGGCAGCGCACCAGAATCCAGGCCATCAGAATGCCAAACGGCAGACTGCCAAGCACGGCTATGCCAGAGACTTTAAGGCTAAGCAGCACTGCCTGCCATTCGGGATCGCTGAGTATCATTTCGTCGGTGTGAATCCGTAATGTTTGAAAATCGCCGCAGCCTGCGGCCCTTTCAGGTAATCATAAAAGGCTTGAACGGTGGCCGTGTCGTGATCGTTTACGATCGCCATCGGATATTCCACCGGTTTGTGACTGGTTGCCGGAAAACGCCCGACCACCTGCACTTTATCGCTGGCGACCGCATCAGATCCGTAGACAATGCCGTATGGGGTTTCGTTACGCTCGACCAGCGCCAGTGCTGCCCGCACATTATTAGCGGGCGCTAACGCGGGCGCAACGCCATCCCAGGCTCCCAGCTTCTGCAACGCCTCTTTAGCATAGATACCCGCCGGAACGTGGTCCGGATCGCCCACCGCCAGACGTTCGCCGTGCAGCAATGTTTTCCAGTCGGTCTGCGGATCCAGCGTCACCGCTTTAGCTGCGGCACTCCGTGGCGCAATCAGTACCAGGTCGTTGCCCAGCAGGGTATAGCGGGTGCGGGTTATCACGCTTTTCTTCGCCACCGCATCATTCATCCACTGCTGATCGGCAGAGATAAACAGGTCGGCAGGCGCACCCTGTTCAAGCTGACGCGCCAGCGTGGAGGATGAGGCGAACGAAGAGACGACTGTCACGCCCTTTTCCTTCTGATACTGACTGGCAATATCCTGCATCGCATTGGTCAGCGAAGCCGCGGCGAACACGGTAATGTTATCGGCGGCCACTGCCTGTCCGGCCAGCGATACGGTGACCAGCGCCGCGACGCCCCAGCGGGTGTAATTTGATGACATGATTCTCTCCGGCTATTCGTTGTGTAGCGAATAATATAACGCAATATCAGGGAGGTTCAGTAAATTATCGGCAGGTGTCAGAGAAGGTTGAATCAATGCGGGACAAAAATGATGACGCTCGCCAGGATGGCGGGCGTCACAGAAATTAATTATGGGAACGGGCTGAAGATTTTTCGCGATGACCCACTTTAGAGAAGATATTAAACACTTCACCCAGGCCATAAATCATACCCAGCATCAGCGCCATTACCACAGGGACCATGAGTACAGCCACGGCGAGGCTTTTCAGTAATTCCAGCATGGAGAGTCTCACTCTGCTAACAAAAAAGTGATTGTAACGGGTCAGTAAAATTTTGCGCAGCCCTTTTCGTGCTTTTACTTTGGACATAAAACGCCGCTATCATCGGCCTTCGCCTTAACCCTTTGCCGGAGCTGTCATGGAAGCCGAACTGTCCCTTCATATCCGTTTACAACAGAAACTGTTTGCCGATCCACGACGTATTGAGCTGCTGAAACGCGTCCAGCAGACCGGCTCGATCAGTCAGGGGGCGAAGCTGGCTGGCATCAGTTACAAAAGTGCCTGGGATGCGATTAATGAGATGAACCAGATGGCGGATGAAACGCTGGTGGCGCGGGCAACCGGCGGCAAAGGCGGCGGCGGTGCAACGCTGACCCGCTACGGTGAACGCCTGATTCAGCTGTTTCATCTGATGGAGCAGATCCAGCAGAAAGCCTTTGATGCACTGCAGCAGGATACACTGCCGCTCGACAGCCTGCTGGCGGCCATCGCCCGCTTTTCACTGCAGACCAGCGCCCGCAACCAGCTGTTCGGCACCGTGGTGAGCAACGATGCGCAGCAGGTGGTTCAGCATCTGATGATTCAGCTGGCTGATGGCGTCACGCAACTCAATGTTGCGCTGACCCAGCGCAGCGCCGATCGTCTGCAGCTGGCGGCGGGTAAAGAGGTGCTGGTGCTGATCAAAGCGCCGTGGATCCGTATCAGTCGTGACGCCGCAGAGGAAGACAATCAGCTGACCGCCATCGTCACTGCCATCGAACCGGGTGAGCAGATGAGTGAGGTGCTGATGCAGCTCGCCAGCGGCGAAACCCTGTGTGCCACTCTGAGTAATGCACAGTTACAGCAGCTGAAGCTGCAGCCCGGCGATGCGGTGATCGCCAGTTTCAATGCAGAGAACGCTATCGTCGCTACCCTGCTCTAGCGGTTGAGTTGACTTCACTGCGGGCAATGGTTACAACTCAGTAACTCGATGCAAAAAATGGAACAGATCATGGCTTCATTGCATATTTTGCAAGGCACGTTTCATCTCAGTGATACCCGGATACTGAGTCTGAATCAGGTGGAACTGCAGCGCGGCGAAAGCTGGGCCTTTGTCGGTGCCAACGGCAGCGGTAAATCCTCACTGGCGCGCGCGCTCTCCGGTGAATTGCCCCCGCTTGCGGGTTCCGTCAGCAGCGATTTCACAAGGCCGGTCCGGCTGTCACTGGAACAGTTACAGACGCTGGTGGCGCAGGAGTGGCAGCGCAACAACACCGACATGCTCAGCGAAGGTGAAGAGGATACCGGACTGACCGTGGCAGAGGTCATTCAGGCGGAAGTGCAGCAGCCAGAACGTTGCGAACAACTGGCTCAGCAGTTTGGTATCGAACCGCTGTTGTCACGCCGCTTCAAATATCTCTCTACCGGCGAAACCCGCAAAACCCTGCTTTGTCAGGCCCTGATGAACCAGCCAGATTTGCTGATTCTGGATGAGCCGTTTGACGGACTGGATGTGGCGTCACGCGCCAGCCTGACCGATACGCTGCGCAACCTGCAGCACCCGGCGTTTACGCTGGTGCTGGTGCTCAATCGCTTTGATGACATTCCCGATTTCGTTCAGCAGGTGGGTGTGCTGGCGGAGTGCACTCTTACTCACAGTGGCCCACGCCAGACGATTTTAACGGAAGCGCTGGTGGCACAGCTGGCACACAGTGAACAGCTGATGGGAATGGCGCTGCCCGAAGCGGATGTGCCGGATCAGCTGCCCTCACTGGCAGATGATGCGCCGCGCGTTATCCTGCGCAACGGCACCGTCTCCTACAACGACCGACCGGTCATTCAGGGGCTGAACTGGCGGGTTAACGCAGGCGAGCACTGGCAGATCACTAGCCCGAACGGCGCCGGGAAATCGACGCTGCTGAGTCTGGTAACCGGCGATCATCCACAGGGCTACAGCAATGATCTCACCCTGTTTGGCCGTCGTCGCGGCAGTGGCGAAACCATCTGGGATATCAAACAGCATATTGGCTATGTCAGCAGCAGTCTGCACCTCGATTATCGCGTCAGCACCAATGTGCGGACGGTGATCCTGTCGGGCTTCTTCGACTCCATCGGTCTCTATCAGGCGGCATCCGATCGGCAGAAAGCGCTGGCACAACAGTGGCTGACACTGCTGGGAATGGATAACCGGCTGGGCGATGCGCCGTTCCATTCACTCTCCTGGGGACAGCAGCGGCTGGTGCTGATTGCCCGCGCGCTGGTTAAGCATCCGACGCTGCTGATTCTGGACGAGCCACTCCAGGGACTTGACCCGATTAACCGCCAGCTGGTGCGGCGCTTCGTCGATGTGCTGATTGGCGAAGGTCGCACTCAGCTGCTGTTTGTTTCCCATCATGCCGAAGATGCGCCCGCCTGTATCACGCATCGCCTGAGCTTTGTTCCCGATAAAGGCGGCTACGCTTTTCAGCAGGAAACGTTGCGCTAACGCGTTCACATCGGCCCCTCAACGCCGCTATCGCGGCGTTTTAAAGTACACCTGTGTAATCGCTACCATTCCGGCCTGCCTTTTATTCCGCATTACTGCACACAATGCCACGAAATAAGAATATTCAGCTTGTGTAAACGATACCATTTATCCAGACTTGATCACGCTTTCGGGCGCGCTGATGTGCTACTTTTTACCGATGCCTCTCTGGCTTTTGACGCTTACCAGGATCTCACATGGAAAAATTCAACCCGGTCGATCATCCACATCGCCGTTACAATCCACTGATTGATCAATGGATTTTAGTTTCACCTCATCGGGCCAAGCGTCCGTGGCAGGGCGCGCAGGAAACGCCAGCAGTTAATACCTTACCGTCGCACGATCCGGACTGCTTCCTGTGTGCCGGAAATACCCGCATTACCGGTGACAAAAACCCCGACTATTCTGGCACGTATGTCTTTACCAATGACTTTGCTGCGCTGATGACCGACACGCCTGACGCGCCCGAGAGCGACGATATCCTGATGCGCTGTGAAAGCGCACGCGGCACCAGTCGGGTCATCTGCTTTTCGCCCGATCACAGCAAAACTCTGCCGGAGATGTCACTGAGCGCGCTGGAAGAAGTGGTGCGTACCTGGCAGGCGCAGACCGCCGATCTGGGTCAGCACTATCCGTGGGTGCAGGTGTTTGAGAACAAAGGCGCGGCGATGGGCTGCTCAAACCCGCATCCCCATGGTCAGATCTGGGCCAACAGCTTCCTGCCGAATGAAGCGCAGCGCGAAGATGATCATCAGCGCGACTATTTCGCAAAACATGGCTCGCCGATGCTGGTCGATTATCTGGCACGTGAGCAGCAGGATGGCAGCCGCACCGTGGTGGAAACCGAACACTGGCTGGCCGTCGTGCCGTGGTGGGCTGCCTGGCCGTTTGAAACTCTGCTGCTGCCGAAAGCGCACGTTAAACAGCTGACCGATCTCAGTGAAGCGCAGAGTGCCGATCTGGCAAAAGCCATTAAGCTTTTGACCAGCCGCTACGACAACCTGTTCCAGTGCTCCTTCCCCTACTCCATGGGCTGGCACGGCGCGCCGTTTAATGGCGAAGCCAACGACCACTGGCAGTTGCATGCGCACTTCTATCCACCGCTGCTGCGCTCAGCAACGGTACGTAAATTTATGGTTGGCTATGAAATGCTGGCCGAAACCCAACGCGATTTAACGGCGGAACAGGCGGCGGAACGTCTGCGTTCTGTCAGCGACGTTCACTTCCGTGAGGCACAACAATGAGCTTAAAAACCATCACGCAGCAGCTTTTCTCTGACACCTTCGGTTACGCTGCAACGCATACCATTCAGGCGCCGGGCCGCGTTAACCTGATTGGCGAGCACACCGACTATAACGACGGCTTTGTGCTGCCATGTGCCATCGATTACCAGACAGTCATCGCCTGCGCCCGCCGTGACGACCGCCAGATTCGCGTAGTCGCTGCCGATTATGAGAATGCGCAGGACACCTTCTCGCTGGACGAAGAGATCGTCAGCGTGCAGGAACCGATGTGGGCCAACTATGTGCGCGGCGTGGTGAAACATCTGCAGCAGCGTCATGCCGATTTCGGTGGCATTGATATGGTGATCAGCGGCAACGTGCCACAGGGCGCAGGTCTGAGCTCATCCGCCTCGCTGGAAGTGGCGGTCGGTACCGTGGTGCAGCAGCTCTATAACCTGCCGCTGGATGGCGCGGCTATCGCGGTGAATGGTCAGGAAGCGGAGAACCAGTTCGTTGGCTGTAACTGCGGCATCATGGACCAGCTGATCTCCGCACTGGGCAGGAAAGATCACGCGATGCTGCTCGACTGCCGCACGCTGGGCACCCGTCCGGTGTCGATGCCGGAAGATATCGCGGTGGTGATCATCAACTCCAACTTCCGCCGCACCCTGGTCGGCAGCGAATACAATACCCGTCGCGAGCAGTGTGAAGCGGGCGCGCGTTTCTTCAATAAGAAGGCCCTGCGTGACGTTGAACTGGCCGAGTTTGAAGCAGCCCAGGCGCAGCTCGACCCCCAGGTGGCAAAACGCGTGCGTCACGTTCTGACCGAGAACGCCCGAACGCTGGAAGCAGCCGATGCGCTGACTCAGGGCGACCTGACACGTATGGGTCAGCTGATGGCCGAGTCGCACGCCTCAATGCGTGACGATTTCGAGATCACCGTGCCGCCAATTGATACGCTGGTTGAGATCGTGAAAGCGCAGATTGGTGAACGCGGCGGCGTGCGCATGACCGGCGGCGGCTTTGGTGGCTGCATCGTGGCACTGATGCCACTGGATCTGGTCGATCAGGTGAAAGCTGCCGTTGCTGAGCAGTATGAAGCCGCGACCGGCATCAAAGAGACCTTCTACGTCTGCAAAGCCTCTGAAGGAGCGGGCCAATGCTGAATGACGTCAATTCCCATGCGCCCGACGGTCAGCCGTGGCGCATAACGGTGCTGCGTAATGCCAACGGCATGCTGGCGACCTTTATGGACTGGGGCGCAACCTGGCTTTCTGCCCGCGTCCCGATGCAGGATGGCACCGTGCGTGAAGCGCTGCTTGGCTGCGCCACGCCCTCTGACTACCTGCACCAGGATGCCTATCTGGGTGCCACGGTGGGCCGTTACGCCAACCGCATCGCCGGGGCAAAACTGAATAAACTGAACCGTCAGCTGGTGCCAAACCAGGGTGCCCATCAGCTGCATGGCGGGCCGGAGGGCTTCGATAAACGCCGCTGGCAGATTGTCAGCCAGTCCGACAGCGAAGTGCACTACCGCATCGACTCGCCGGATGGCGACCAGGGCTATCCAGGCAATCTGATTGCCGACGTGCGCTATCAACTGGATGACCAGAACTGCCTGAGCATCCGCTACGAAGCGCGCTGCGATCAGCCCTGCCCGGTCAATCTGACTAACCATGCCTACTTTAACCTTGATGCGCATCATGGCGACGCACGCCAGCATCGCTTACAACTGCACGCCGACCAGTATCTGCCGGTCGACAGCGAAGGTATTCCGAATGCGCCGCTGAAAGCCGTTGCCGATACCAGCTTTGATTTCCGCAACGCCAAAGTCGTGGCGCAGGATTTCCTGGCAGACGATGACCAGCGCGCGGTGAAGGGCTATGACCATGCGTTTCTGCTCAACAGCGCAGGCGACGATAGTCAGCCTGCGGCAGAACTCTGGTCGGAAGATGGCAGATTGCAGCTCAGCGTGACTACCTCGGCACCGGCACTGCAGTTCTATACCGGCAACTACCTGGCCGGCACCCGTGCCCGTGAGCAGGCGAGCTATAATGCATTTCAGGGCATTGCGCTGGAGAGTGAATTTTTACCGGATTCGCCCAATCATGCTGAGTGGCCTCAGCCTGATTGCTGGCTGCAGCCGGGAGATCGCTGGGAATCCGTGACGCGGTATCGCTTCACGCCACGCTGAGCCTCCGGCTGAAAAACGCGCAGTGCGTCACACACAGGCTTACGCGCTGCCCGCTTTTCCGTTATGGTATGGCGCAATCAGCTCGTGTTTCATGCGGGCAGCAGCAGGTTTCCAATCTCACAGAAACATCACAGTATTAAGGAGTTAAGCTATGGCTGTAACTAAGCTGGTTCTGGTGCGACACGGCGAAAGCCAGTGGAACAACGAAAACCGCTTTACCGGTTGGTATGATGTTGACCTTTCTGAGAAAGGTCGTGGCGAAGCCAAATCAGCAGGTCAGCTGCTGAAGAAAGAGGGCTTTGTTTTTGATTTCGCTTACACCTCCGTACTGAAGCGTGCGATTCACACGCTGTGGAATGTGCTGGATGAGCTGGATCAGGCCTGGCTGCCGGTTGAGAAAACCTGGCGTCTGAACGAGCGTCACTACGGTGCGCTGCAGGGTCTGGACAAAGCGGAAACGGCCGCCAAATATGGCGACGAGCAGGTTAAGCAGTGGCGTCGCGGCTTTGCCGTTACCCCGCCAGAGCTGGATCGTTCAGATGAGCGCTTCCCGGGCCATGACCCGCGTTACGCGAAACTGACTCCGGAGCAGCTGCCAACCACCGAAAGCCTGGCGCTGACCATCGACCGCGTTATCCCTTACTGGAATGACACCATTCTGCCGCGCATCAAAAGCGGTGAGAAAGTGATTATTGCCGCACACGGCAACTCACTGCGTGCGCTGGTGAAATATCTGGATAACCTCGGCGAAGATGAAATCCTCGAGCTGAATATCCCTACCGGCGTTCCGCTGGTGTATGAGTTCGATGAAAACTTCAAACCGCTGAAACGCTACTACCTGGGCGACCAGGACGAGATTGCTGCGAAAGCCGCAGCCGTTGCGAATCAGGGTAAAGCGAAGTAATTTTTCGCTGAAAAGGCAAAAAGGCCAGACGAAAGTCTGGCCTTTTTTATTGGGCTGCGCCCGACAATGCTGCGCGTCATGTTTAACTGCCAGAGTAAAATCCTGGATGTGAGTACGTACCAGACTAATCACATATTCAAATCCGTCTAAGTCTGGCAGCAATAAACTAGCTCGACGCGCAGGGAACAGAGTCAGAAGAGGAAAGCGTCCCGCGCCAGGGATGGCGCGGGCAGAGCGACCAGGGACTGGCTTGAGCGTCTTTCCGATCTGACCGTGTTCCCTGAGCAGGCTCACTCTCCACAGCGAATCCGGCCAGACTTTGTTAATGAGTCTGAATAACCAATCAGCCGCGGCGCTGTTTAACCGCTGCCGCCAGCTGACGCAGCACCTTGTCCGTATCTTTCCAGCCGATACAGGCGTCGGTGACACTTTTGCCATAGACCAGCGGCTCGCCGCTCTCCAGACTCTGGTTGCCTTCCACCAGATGACTCTCAATCATCACACCGACAATCGCCTGCTCACCGTTAATCAGCTGCTGTGAGACATCGTCTGCTACGATCATCTGACGCTGGAACTGCTTGCTGCTGTTGGCGTGGCTGAAATCGATCATCACCTGCTGTGGCAGACCCGCTTTTGCCAGGCCCTCTTTGACCTCTGCAACATGCTGCGCACTGTAGTTCGGCTCTTTGCCGCCGCGCAGAATGATGTGGCAGTCATCGTTGCCGCTGGTTTCCACAATGGCGGAGTGACCATACTTTGTCACTGACAGAAAACAGTGTGGCGATCCCGCTGCGTTAATCGCATCAATCGCGACCTTGATGGTGCCATCGGTGCCATTTTTAAAGCCAACCGGGCAGGAAAGACCGGATGCCAGCTCGCGGTGTACCTGAGATTCCGTGGTGCGCGCACCAATCGCGCCCCAGCTCATCAGGTCAGCCACATACTGCGGGGTAATCATATCCAGAAACTCGCCCGCTGCCGGTAAGCCGCTGTCGTTGATCTCCAGCAGCAGCTTACGCGCCAGACGCAGACCGTCGTTAAGCTGGTAGCTGTTATCCATGTAGGGGTCGTTAATCAGCCCTTTCCAACCCACCGTGGTGCGCGGCTTTTCAAAATAGACCCGCATGACCACTTCCAGCTCGCCTTTCAGCTCATCACGCAACGCCAGCAGGCGGCCTGCATACTCTTTCGCCGCTTCGGTGTCATGAATTGAACAGGGTCCAATCACCACCAGCAGACGATCGTCCTTGCCCTGCAGGATCTGATGAATCGCCTGACGGGCCTGTGAAACGGTCTGCGCAGCACGATCGGTCGCCGGGAATTTTTCGAGCAGCGCAACAGGAGGTAACAGCTCTTTAATCTCTTTGATGCGTAAATCATCGTTCTGGTAATTCATACTGATTCCATATTATTTCTTGCCCGACGCCCGCCGGACACATCCTACCCAATGTAGCCCGTAGCGCCAGGGGTGTAAATTCCTGCTGCGGGTTAAATGTGCGGGTCATATTTGCATTAATCAGCTTAGCGACTAGACTTTTTAATGGTAAGCACTGAGGAAAGTCCCGCTTACCTTATTTAATTACCCTGTTTAAGCCAACTGGCGAATTTTATTTCGTCAGGAATTTTTTTACCCGAAATTGCACCTCTGGGCTTAAAGCCTCTTCATTTATTAACGGGAGCATAATGATGAAAAAGTTTGCCTTAATCTTTTTGACAGCAGCAATGACACTGAGCAGCGGCGCGGTACTGGCTGCAGACAGCAGCAGCAATAACGGTACAGCGAATCAGGCAGCCAGTGCAGGTGCAGCGGCGGGTGGAGCAAAAGAGAATCTGCCACCAAATAATGTTGATAACAGCAAAATTAATAACACTGGCACCGACACAAATCCTGCAACGTCTGGCAGCACCACCAGCCATGGTAATATGTCTGCTAACGAAATGGACCAGAACGCCCAGTGTAAAGATGGCAAATGTCCGAACATCAACAAAAAAGTTCAGACTAAAGTGGGCGGCGGCGACGTAGATACCAAAACCGACGGCACCACCCAGTAATTCTGTTTAAAACCAGGAGAGCTGACGTTCTCCTGGTTTTTCTCCCCTCTGCCCCACTCTTCCGCTATGCTAATCCTGTGAAATTTACAGGAAATCCTTCATGGCCGTTTTGCTTCTGATTGACGATCATCCGCTGGTTGAAGTGGCACTGGAAGCTGCCCTGAGCCAGTCACCCATACCCATTAAACTCCTCTCTGCCATCAGTGAAAAAGCCGCCCGCCCCTTACTTCAGGAGCCACTGGACATTATCGTGCTGGATATCGGCCTGCCGGACAGTGATGGCCTGGAGTTTCTTCGTCGTCTGAAGATCCATCGGCCTGATTGCCCGGTGCTCATCTACTCTGCGCAGCAGACCCGCCACTATGTGCGTCGCGCCCAGGCGCTGGGTGCGGCCGGTTACGTGGTAAAGAGTCAGCGCATGACGCAATTACTCAGCGCCATCCTGGCGGTGCTGGGCGGTCAGACGGCCTTTCCGGTGATGGATGATGAGCCTGAGCTGCCCCTGACCCAGAAGGAGCGTCAGATTCTGGCACTGCTGGCCAGTGGACTATCCAATCTGCAAATCGCGGCTCAGTTGCACATCAGTAACAAAACGGTCAGTACTCATAAAAAGAACATTCTGGAAAAAACCGGAGCCCGCTCAGTAGTGGAACTGGCTGACCTGTGGAAAGCCCAGCAGTGAGGGTTATTCTGCTGATCCTGCTGTTCTGGTGCGGCACCGGACTGGCTGAGGTGCGTCCGGTGAGCAGCGTGAATCTGCCGATGATGCTGCCGGTGACGCACGCGGAAACGATGCAGGGCAGGATCCTGCGCGTCGGCCTGCTGGAAGAGAACCACGCGCCCTGGGCAATGCGCATCGGCAATGACCTCTATGGCATCAATGCCGACTATCTTTCCGCGCTGCGACAGCTGACCGGTGCGCAGTTCACGCTTAACCTCTACAGCGATCAACCACATCTGATGCAGGCGCTGACCAGCGGCCAGATCGATTTTGCGCTGGGCATGTGGAGCGACCCACTGCCACCCGGCACCCTGAGCAGCGAAAACTGGTTCAGCAGTCCGCTGCGGGTTTACCGCAATCAGCAAAACCAGCGTGCCGTGATGTTTAACAGCCAGAATGCCTCGCTTGCTATCAGTGACAGCACGCTGGCACAGCTGCCATCTGCGCTGGCGGCCCGTCACAGCTGGCAACGCTACAGCAGCGACCTGCAGGCGCTCTATACCCTGCTTAATCAGCAAAATGACTATGTGGTGGCAGATGAGACCAGCGCCGGTTTTCTGCTGAGCCAGCTGCAACAGGGCCAGATTTATCAGATCGCCTCCCATATTGAGGCCGGCCAGCTCAACCTGCGCGCGGTGGCGCGCGATCCCCAGCTTATCAGCTGGATAAATCAGAGCCTGCGTCAGTTGCCTGCAGAACTGATGAACACGCTACAGGCACGCTGGAGCAGCAGCCTGCCGCGCTATCAGGACACCCAGACTCTGATGCTCAGCCCCGCTGAGCGCGCCTGGATTGCCGATCATCCGCGTATTACCTATACCGCCGAACCGGACAACTATCCCTGGAGTTATCGCGATGCCAGCGGAACTGCCCGAGGCTATGGCGTGGATTTGCTGAAAGCGATTGCGCAGAGCACCGGATTAGCGTTTGAGCCGGTGTGGGTCAGTAATCCCCGTCAGGCCAGCACGCTGATTCAGCAAAAGCAGGCAATGCTGCAGCTGATGCAGCCGCTGAATGGCGATGCGATGCAGAGCACGTCGCTGCCGGTGTGGCGTGCGCTGTGGGGCATTTATAGCGTCCAGTCCGATACGCTGGCTCACTGGCGCGACCTGCAAGGCAAGCGGATCGGCGTGTTGCAGGATGACCTGGCGCTGCGTCTGCTCCCTGCGGATCTCAAGCCACAGCCGTTTGCCGATCGTAATAGTCTCTATGACGCGCTGGCAAAGGGGCAGATCGATGTGCTGGTCGATAACGTACTCTCCGCCCGCTGGCGCATCGCCAGCCGGGATGATGCCCGTATTCATCTCGCCTTTGCCGCCAGCGATATCGCCTGGCCAATCGCGCTGGGCGTCACGCCTGAGCAGCCGGTGCTGCGCACCCTGCTGGATCGCGCGCTGCAGCAGATCCCGGCTGACACACAGAGCCAGATGCGCGACAGCTGGTCAACCCCGCCGCAGCCCGGCAGCGTGATGGCGATGCGTTCGCTGCCGATGATGGTGCTGGCGGTGGCAGGTGCGGCCATTGTGCTGCTGCTGTTGCTGCTGGCGCGCCGCTACTGGCAACAGCGCCGGGAACGTCAGCAGCGTGAACAGGCGGAACATGCCAATGCAATGAAAAGCCAGTTTCTGGCGACCGTCAGTCATGAGCTGCGTACCCCAATGCAGGCGATCCTGGGTCTGCTGGAGCTGGAGAAGCAGCAGCACAGCAGCCAGAACCTTTCGCTACTGCACAGCAGCGCACAATCGCTGCTGACTCTGCTGAATGACCTGCAGGATCATGCACGCATCGAGAGCAACAGTTTTACCCTGGCACCTCGTCCGCTGGCGCTGGCGCAGTGGCTCGATCAACAGCAGCATTTTTATCATCCGTTGATGCGCGCTGACGGCCCACGTCTGATCGTCGAGGCGCTGACGCCGCTGCCTGACACCGTATTGATTGATGCCGACCGCCTGCAGCAGGTTGTAAACAACCTGATGACCAATGCGCTAAAATTCACCCGCCACGGCGCGATTCGTCTGACCCTGGCCGCACAGCAACAACAGTTGATTCTGACAGTGAGCGACAGCGGCAGCGGTATTCCGCCAGAGGAGCAGCAGAAGCTGTTTGATCCCTGGTATCAGGCGCCGTCCGGTAAATCGGTTTCGGTGCAGGGCAGCGGCCTGGGGCTGTTTATCTGCCGGGAAATGGTGCTGCGGATGGGCGGCGACATCCGGCTCGCCTCTGAACCTGGGCACGGTACTCAGGTCACCGTGACGCTGCCGCTGCAGATCTGCGCACCGGTAAACCACGCAGACGACACGACCCTGCCCGGCTTTCCTCAGCTTAGGGTGGCGATTGTCGATGACCATCCAGCCAATCTGCTGGTGATGCAGCAGCAGCTGGCGCGCTTTGCAATTCAGGCTGACATCTTCGAACAGGGACGCGCACTGCTGCAGGCCGACGCAAAGCAGCCTTATGATCTATTGTTTATCGACCAGATGATGCCGCGCCCTGACGGTACGCTGTTGTTGCGGATATTGCGTCGTCGTGACCGCCAGCGCAGACGTCAGGCGATGCGGGTGCTCTGCTCGGCTGACGCGCAGCTGCTGTCGCAGTCACCTGAGGCGGGCGAGCGTGTGCTGATTAAACCGGTGCAGTTAGCCGATCTCAGCGCGCTGCTGGCAGAGTGGCAGCAGGAGCGGCAGGACGATCCGCTGGCGACACTGGATGACAACCTGTGGCAGCTGGCGCAGCAGAATGACAAATTCCTCAGCCGTCTGAGCCAGACGTTGCACAGTACGGTGACACAGGACCTGGCTGTGATGCGTGAGGCACACGAACGCGCAGACTGGACGCAGTTCGCCGAAGCAGCACACCGGATGAAAGGAAGCTGCTTGCTGGCAGGGCTGGAGCATGGCGCGCAACTCAGCCAGCAGCTGACGGAGCAGGTTAAACAGCATCAGGACACGTCTGAGACGTGGCAATTACTGATATTATTCGCAAACAGGTTACTGAAAAAACTGGAATCTTATGGCACATACCCACACTCATAGCGGGCAGGATAGTAATCGCACGCGTCTGGCGGCCGCCTTCGGGGTGACAGTCGTCTTCATGGTTGCTGAAGTCATTGGCGGCTGGCTCTCAGGTTCACTGGCGCTGCTGGCGGACGCCGGGCATATGCTGACCGACGCCGCCGCTCTGTTGATGGCCTTGCTGGCGGTCCATTTCTCACGCCGTAAACCTAATGCACGCCACACCTTTGGCCTGCTGCGTCTGACCACGGTAGCGGCATTTGTTAACGCGATTGCGCTGCTGGGCATTACCGTGCTTATCGTCTGGGAGGCAGTGCGTCGCTTTGCCGACCCGCAGCCGGTGACGGGCGGATTGATGCTGGGGATCGCGATTGGCGGCCTGCTGGCCAATATTCTGTCATTCTGGCTGCTGCATCACGGCAGTGGAGAAAAGAACCTCAACGTGCGGGCTGCCGCGCTGCATGTCATGGGTGACCTGCTGGGTTCGGTGGGCGCGATTGTGGCGGCGGTGATTATTCTGCTGACCGGCTGGACGCCTATCGACCCGATTCTGTCACTGCTGGTCTCCCTGCTGGTGCTGCGCAGCGCCTGGGCGCTGCTGCGTGAAAGTCTGCAGGAGTTACTGGAAGGGACACCGCATTCGCTGGATGTGAACCGGCTGATACGGGATCTGACGCTGAACATCGCCGAAGTGCGCAATGTTCACCATGTGCATCTGTGGCAGGTCGGCGAAAAGCCGCTGCTGACGCTGCATGCGCAGGTGATCCCGCCTTACGATCACGATGCGCTGCTGCATCGTATCCACGACTATCTGCGCCAGCACTATCAGATTGCGCATGCGACCGTGCAGATGGAGTATCAGCCCTGTGCCGGTGCCGAGTGTGAACTCGGCTTAAGCAGCGCTGCTGCCTCCGGCCATGATCACAGTCATTCTCACGACCATGATCATGACCCTGCGCACGCTAAAGGCGAAGCCCACACTCACTGAGCCGAGAGCGCGCGGGAACCCTGTTGCCGCGCGCTGCGGATCCACATACGCGATCCGTTCAGCGCAATCAGCGTCAGAATCACATACTCCAGCGACATCGCATACACGCCCTGACGGGCGAAAATCATCACGCTAATCACGTTGATGATGACCCACAGCAGCCAGTTCTCAACATATTTGCGCGTCATCAGCACCATCGCCGCAATCGACAACACCATCAGGCAGGAATCCCAGAACGGGAAGGCATCCGGCTGCAACGCGGGCATCGCTACCGACAGGCCAAGACCGTTCATCAGCGTCACCGCTGTACGGGTTAACAGCGCAAACACCGGATCGATATAGAGGGTCATCAGCGCAATGGCGATCACACAACCCGCCGCCCAGGCCAGCGCTTTGGGCAGTGGCAGCCAGCGGATTTTCAGCTCGACCTGATGATCGGCGGTCTGACGGCTCCAGGCGTACCAGCCATAGATATTGGCGGCAAAGAAGAAGAGCTGCAGCAGGAGGCTGGCATAGAGCTGGATCTGAAAGAAGATCACCGCAAACAGCGTAACGTTGATCAAACCGAACGGATAGTTGATGATTTTTTCCAGGCTGGCAAACCAGATACAGAGTAAGCCCGCCAGCGTGCCGATGGCCTCAATCCATGAGAGATCGTAGCCCCCGGCACCCAGAGGAATATGAACCAGAATATTATGTGTGCTGAAGAAATCCATGCTGAGCACCTGTCCGGGAACGCTTAGGCGTTGCCCTTCACGTTGAGTTTAAGTTCCGCTGCAAAGGATAGCATGCGATTAAGCGGCAGTAACGCCGCCTCACGCAGCGCCTCATCCACGTGAATCTCATGTTCCGCCCCGCCCGTCTCCAGCGCCTCTGCGATGGCTTTGAGGCCGTTCATTGCCATCCATGGACAGTGAGCACAACTGCGGCAGGTTGCGCCCTCACCCGCGGTCGGCGCTTCCAGCAGCTCTTTGTCCGGTACTGCCTGCTGCATCTTGTAGAAGATGCCGCGATCGGTGGCGACAATCATCTGCGGATGTGGCAGGGATTTCGCCGCCTGAATCAGCTGGCTGGTCGAGCCGACCGCGTCCGCCAGATCGACAATCGCCTGCGGCGACTCCGGGTGCACCAACACCGCTGCGTCGGGATAGAGCGCTTTCATACGCTGCAGCGCCTGGGTTTTAAACTCGTCATGCACAATGCAGGCACCCTGCCAGCAGAGCACATCCGCCCCCGATTTATGGGTGACGTAGCGGCCAAGATGACGATCCGGTGCCCAGATGATCTTTTCGCCCAGGCTGTCGAGATGCTCAATCAGCTCAACCGCAATGCTGGACGTCACTACCCAGTCGGCCCGCGCTTTGACAGCAGCTGAGGTATTGGCATAGACCACGACGGTGCGATCGGGATGGGCATCACAGAAGGCGTTAAACTCTTCGATTGGACAGCCCAGGTCCAGGGAGCACTCCGCCTGCAGCGTCGGCATCAGCACGGTTTTTTCGGGACTGAGGATTTTGGCGGTTTCGCCCATAAAGCGTACGCCTGCCACCAGCAGTGTGGTGGCAGAATGGTTGCTGCCAAAGCGCGCCATCTCCAGCGAGTCAGAGACGCAGCCGCCGGTCTCTTCCGCCAGCGCCTGAATTTCCGGATCGGTGTAGTAGTGCGCCACCATCACCGCGTTACGCGCCTTCAGCAGCGCTTTGATTTTCTCACGGTAAAACGCCCTCTCGTCGTCACTCAGACGAGCAGGTTTAGGTGGAAAAGGGTAAACGGCGCTTTCAGGATCAAACATCACACTCATGACACAGCTCTCGTTTTATCTAATTAACGAAAATCGCCTGATAAGGCGAATAATGGCGATTAATCCGCCGTCTTGTTTTATATGCTAAACACGATAACGGAAAAGTCAGACTGTGTCGTGGGATTTTTAGTCCGCCTGTATCACTAACTGGACCGGCTCTGGAGCCGCTTTGTCGGGAAGCGACTGCGGCGCTTCCAGCGCCAGCAGGAAAGCTTTGATATCCAGCCCGCCGGCAAAGCCGGTCAGCTTGCCGTTGGCACCGATCACGCGGTGGCATGGCGCAACAATGGAGAGTGGATTACGGCCATTGGCCGCGCCGACCGCCCGTACTGCCAGCGGATGGCCGATCTCTCTGGCAATCTGGCTGTAGCTGCGCGTTTCACCAAACGGAATCGCCACCAGCGCTTGCCAGACTTTTTTCTGAAACTCGGTACCAACAAAATCGAGCGGCAGCTCAAAGCAGCGACGCGCACCGGTAAAGTACTCGCTGAGCTGACGCTCAGTTTCAAGCAGGATGGGATGATCGTCATCGCGCGTCTGGGGCAAAAATCGGGTGCGCTTCGGATCATCATTTTCCCACAAGATGCCCGCCAGGCCACTGTCGCTGGCGACCAGTTTCAGCTCGCCTACCGGGGTAACTATCGGTTTGAAGTAGTACATAGTGATTCTCCCGTCACGGTTTCATCGCCTATTATCGCACTTTTCATCAGCCTGACTGGCTGTTTTCGGTCATGGTTCTAAACTGTTGTGCTGTCCGAAAACAGCCAGTCTCTCGGGATTCACCATTGTAGGCTGTGCTTATTTACCGGAGAAATACCATGATCGATCCCGACATTGCTTATCAGGCGCTGACCTCTCGTGATACCCGCTTTGACGGCGTTTTCTTTGTGGGCGTGACGTCAACCGGTATCTATTGCCGTCCGATCTGCCCGGTCAAAGCACCCATGCAGAAGAATTGCCTTTTCTTCAGCAGCGCCGAGGCAGCGGAAAAAGCGCGCTTCCGTCCCTGCCTGCGCTGCCGGCCAGAACTGGCACCCGGCAATGCGCCCGTTGATCAGCCGCATCGTGTGGCGGAGCGGCTGATTCAGCGCATTGAGGAAGGCATGCTGGAGGAGCGCGAAGGTCTGGAAGCGATTGCCGCTGAATTCGGCCTTAGCCTGCGTCAGCTGCGCCGTATCGTGCAGCTTGAACTCGGCGTCTCGCCGATGGAGCTGAAGCAGACGCGGCGTATGCTGCTGGCAAAACAGCTGCTGACCGAAACACAACTGCCGGTTACAGAAGTCGCCTACGCCAGCGGTTTCAGCAGCCTGCGTCGCTTTAATGATGTGTTCCAGGCGCGCTACCGCATGACGCCGAGCGCGCTGCGTCGGGACGATACGGGCACTCAACGTGCGCAGCCCGGCAACCACGTGACGCTGCGGCTGGCCTATCGCCCACCCTACGACTGGGCAGCGATGCTCTGGTTTTTGCAGACGCACCTGATGAAGGAGGTCGAAGCAGTGGAAGATGGCAGCTGGCGACGCACCGTAGCGCTGGGTCGCTGCCGGGGCTGGGTCAGCGTTTCCCATCTGCCGCAGAAGAACGCATTGCAGGTGACGCTCTCAACGTCCCTGACGCCAGTGCTGCCTCTGCTGCTGCGCCGTCTGCGTGACCTGTTCGATCTTGACGCGCAGCCGCAGCGTATCGCCACCTGCCTGGCCCAGGATCCGCTGCTGGCGCCCAGCCTGATCGCGCATCCGGGTCTGCGCGTGCCTGGCGCGTTTGACGCTTTTGAGCTGGGCGTGCGCGCCATTATCGGCCAGCAGGTAACGGTCAAAGCAGCCACCACGGTCAGCAGCCGCTTTGCCGCCGCCTTCGGTGAGCCCTGCGAGACGCCTTTTGCCGATCTCACCCGTTATACCGCGCTTCCTGAACGTATCGCCGGACTGACGGTGGACGATGTTGCACCGATGGGCATTGTCAGCGCCGCGCGCTCCCGCGCCATCATCGCCTTTGCCAGCGCCTGCGCCAGCGGTGACCTGCGTCTTAGCGCCGCTCAGCAGCCTGACGAGGTGATAAAAAAGCTGGTCAGCCTGCCGGGCATTGGCCCCTGGACAGCGCATTATATCGCGATGCGCGCCCTGCGCTGGCCGGATGCTTTTCCCAAAGAGGATATCGCCATCCGTAACAACCTGGGCGGCCTGTCATCCAAAGAAGCGGAAGCGCGCTCGCAATCCTGGCGTCCCTGGCGCAGCTATGCGGTGATGCATATCTGGGAGAGCCTGGCGGTGGCAAAGGTGAAGAAAAAGGCGTGAGGGCGAGATTTGGGGGCAACTCTGTCAACAATACAGATGCTCAACGCGCAGGGAACAGGGTCAGAAGAGGAAAGCGTCCCGCGCCAGGGACGGCGCGGGCCGAGCAGGTCAGGGATGACGGCTTTTACGTCTTTCCGATCTGATCCTGTTCTCTGCGCAGGCTCGATCAAACAGCGGGCAGCGACAACCTCAAGCACTTGAGGTGTTTTGCTTCTTCAAAGTGAGTTAGTGCCGCAGAAACGAAAAAAGCGCCCTGAGGGCGCTTCTTTCTTAATGGGTGGGTCGTGCAGGATTGCCTCGGCCCTTCCAGGGCCTCACCCTCCGGGTGATGCTAACGCATCAGCCTGAATCGCCGGGCGATTCAGTCGAACCTGCTGCAGGTTCTCACCCTGCACGATAAAGTCCGTGCCCCGGAAACGAAAAAAGCGCCTTAAAGGCGCTTCTTTCTTAATGGGTGGGTCGTGCAGGATTGCCTCGGCCCTTCCAGGGCCTCACCCTCCGGGTGATGCTAACGCATCAGCCTGAATCGCCGGGCGATTCAGTCGAACCTGCTGCAGGTTCTCACCCTGCACGATAAAGTCCGTGCCCCGGAAACGAAAAAAGCGCCTTAAAGGCGCTTCTTTCTTAATGGGTGGGTCGTGCAGGATTGCCTCGGCCCTTCCAGGGCCTCACCCTCCGGGTGATGCTAACGCATCAGCCTGAATCGCCGGGCGATTCAGTCGAACCTGCTGCAGGTTCTCACCCTGCACGATAAAGTCCGTGCCCCGGAAACGAAAAAAGCGCCTTAAAGGCGCTTCTTTCTTAATTGGTGGGTCGTGCAGGATTCGAACCTGCGACCAATTGATTAAAAGTCAACTGCTCTACCAACTGAGCTAACGACCCGCTGGGGGCTTACAACCGTTCAGCGCGCCAGGCAGCTGAGATAAGATGGTGGGTCGTGCAGGATTCGAACCTGCGACCAATTGATTAAAAGTCAACTGCTCTACCAACTGAGCTAACGACCCATCTTAGGTTGTGAAGCAATGCTGAAGTGTTCTTCTTAAAACAGCGCGGTAAAAGCGCGTCTGAAGGAGATGGTGGGTCGTGCAGGATTCGAACCTGCGACCAATTGATTAAAAGTCAACTGCTCTACCAACTGAGCTAACGACCCATCTTCAGGCTGACCAGACACTTTTCAATGTGTCCCGGCAACGGCGGCATATATTACTGATTTAGCGGGGTAGCGCAACTCTTATTTCTGCTAAATGCTTCAGTTGCTTACCTTTCATACGGCAAGACCAGAAATCACACGATATCTGGTCTGAACCGGACAAATTACAGGCCTGCCAGACGTTTCTGCGCCTGTTTAGCAGATTCGGTGTCTGGATAAAGTTTGATCACCTGCTGGAAGACCGCTTTGGCTTTCGCCGTATCTTTCTTCTCCTGCATGATGACACCCACTTTCAACAACGCTTCTGCAGCTTTCGGCGACTTCGGATAATTCTTCACCACCGTGGCGTAATAATAAGCCGCGTCGTCCTTTTTGCCTTTGTTGTAGTTCAGCTGACCCAGCCAGTAATTCGCATTCGGCTGATAGGTCGAATCAGGGTAACGTTTTACCCACGCCTGAAGCGCGCTGATCGCCTGGTCATACTGTTTCTTCTCCAGAATCAGCGCCACAGCCGCATTGTAATCGCTGTTGGCATCGCCGGTCTGCGCGGGTGCGCTCCCCGTGGATGCTGCCGCGCCTGCGGTTGCTGCTGCGCCTGTATCCGCTGCGGCGTCGCTGCCGGCAGCCTGCTGCCCGCCGC
This sequence comes from Pantoea sp. B550, assembly GCF_024158165.1. Classification (NCBI taxonomy): domain Bacteria; kingdom Pseudomonadati; phylum Pseudomonadota; class Gammaproteobacteria; order Enterobacterales; family Erwiniaceae; genus Pantoea; species Pantoea sp. B550. The sequence goes on along the minus strand of NZ_JAMYXI010000003.1, from coordinate 3,113,227 downwards.
TGCTGCTGGCGCTGCTTAGCGTGTCAATCTGCTGGTAGAGCTGCTTCTGCCGCTCAACCACCTGATTCAACTGATACGTGTTTTGCTGGATTTGCCCACGCAGCGCATCAATATCACGCTGGTTATCACTCATCTGCTGCTGCAGTTGCTGCATCAGCTGTGCCTGGGCATTAGAGATTCGTTCAAGAGTGGTGACACGGTCTTCGACCGAGCCGGAGCCAACGTTACTGATTGACGCTTGGGCATTAGCGGCCCAGGGGGCCGCTACGCCAATCAGTAACGACAGACTCAACAGATGACGTCTGAAGTTACTAACCATGTGATTCTCTTAGTAGACCAGTACGGCACGACGGTTTTTAGAATACGCTGCTTCGTCATGACCCAGAACGGCTGGCTTCTCTTTACCGTAAGAAACGATAGACATCTGATCAGCCGACACGCCTTTACCCTGCAGGTACATTTTAACGGCGTTAGCACGACGTTCGCCCAGGGCGATGTTGTATTCCGGCGTACCGCGCTCATCCGCGTGACCTTCAATGGTCACTTTGTATGATGGGTTGCTGCGCAGGAAGGTCGCGTGCTGATCCAGCATCTGTGCGTAATCAGACTGAACGTCATACTTGTCCAGGCCGAAGTACACGATGTTGTTCTGCTGCAGCTGCTGCATCTGCAGACGAGCCTGCTCGTCAGAAGACATGTTGCCGCCGTTACCGTTCATGCCAGAGTTTGCACCGTAAGCGCCATCAGCGCCCATGCCAGTCTGGTCATTGTTGTTGTTTTTGTGTGAGCTACAAGCCGCTACTGCCAGAACCGGCAGAGCCAGCATCAAACCCTTCAGCACTTTGTTCAGTTGCATTTCAAAAATCCCATTATTGTTTATTGTTTGCGATGTCTGAACTGTCAGACATTACAGATACGGCGACCAGGCAGGAAATTTGACCTGTCCATCAGTTGCCGGAAGACGCGCTTTGAAACGACCGTCGGTTGAAACCAACTGCAGTACGGAACCCATCCCCTGAGTAGAGCTATAGATTACCATTGTGCCGTTTGGTGCCAGGCTCGGCGTTTCATCCAGGAACGTGTCCGTTAACGTTTGAACGGCTCCCGTTTCCAGATCCTGTTTGGCGACGTGTTGAGCACCACCGCTGGTGCTAATCATCACCATAGATTTACCATCTGTTGCGACATCCGCATCCTGGTTCTGACCACCTTCCCAGGTAATACGCTGTGGCGTGCCGCCGTTAAGGCCGACTTTATAGATCTGAGGCGCACCCGCCTGATCCGAGGTATAAGCCAGCGTCTGGCTGTCCGGGAACCAGGTTGGTTCAGTGCTGTTATAGCGGCCATCTGTCACCTGACGCGTCTGACCTGACGCCAGATCCATCACATAGAGGTTCAGACTGCCGGTTTTAGAGAGCGCGAAAGCGAGCTTAGAGCCATCTGGCGAAAACGCCGGTGCACCGTTATGACGTGGATAAGAGGCGACCTGACGGATAGCACCGTTAGACAGCGTCTGAACCACCAGCGCAGATTTGCCGCTTTCAAAGGTCACGTAGGCAACTTTGCTGCCATCCGGAGACCAGGCTGGCGACATCAGTGGCTGTGGTGAACGATGTACCACAAACTGATTGTAACCATCGTAGTCAGCGACGCGCAGCTCATACGGGAACTGACCGCCGTTGGTCTGCACGACATAGGCGATACGGGTACGGAAAGCACCTTTAATGCCGGTCAGCTTCTGGAACGTCTCATCACTGGCCGTGTGGGCAGCATAACGCAGCCACTGTTTAGTCACTTTATACGAGTTCTGAGCCAGTACGGTACCTGGCGCACCGCCGGTATCAACCAACTGGTAAGAAACCTGATAGCTGCCATCCGGGTTAGAAGCAACCTGACCGACGACAACGGCATCAATGCCGAGCGCGCTCCAGGCGGCAGGCTGAACTTCCTGCGCGCTGGCAGGCTGCTGTGGCAGACGCGAGCGATCCAGTGGATTAAATTTGCCACTGTTGCGCAGGTCAGCCGCCACGATACCGCCGACATCTTCTGGCGCGGCACCCGCACCCGCCCATTTAAACGGCACCACACCAATCGGGCGCGCGGTGTTAACACCCTGGGTGATCTCAATTCGAACTTCTGCATGCAGCATGGCTGCCCACAGCAGGATAAAAAAGCCTAACGTAACGCGAAGAGCTTGCTTCATTTTATCTCCCTTATCTGAACCTCAGTCCACGATAATTGGCACTGTTCCTGGAAACCACGAGTACAACTTAAGTACGGCAAGCTAAACATAGATCAACTTGCCGACCGTGACTGCATTATTGCGGTTTAAAACGCATCGGGGCGTTTTTAAACACTTCGTAGACCGCCTGCGAAGGCGGCTTCGGAATACGTGCCTGTTTGGCGGCAGCAATCGCGGCCTGACAGAGCGCGGGATCGCCCCCCTCTGACTTAACATCAATCAACAAGCCGTCAGGCGCAAGTTTAATCCGCAAATCACAGGTTTTTCCGCGATACAGATCGGCATCGTAGAATCGGCTCTGAATCGCGCTCACAACCTGACCCATGTAGGAGTTGATCTCCGCGCCTGATGCGCCCGCTTTCTTCTGGTTGCCCTGCCCTGCTGCGCCACCTGAGGTGCCGCTTTTCGGTGCATTTTTGCCGGAAGCGAGTCCACCCAGTAAATCATCGACATCGCTGTCGTTAGCCGCATCAGCGGCCGCTTTCGCTTTGGCATCTGCTTTGGCTTTAGCAGCGGCATCCGCTTTTGCTTTGGCTGCCGCATCGGCTTTTGCTTTGGCTGCCGCATCGGCTTTGGCTTTTGCCGCGGCATCGGCTTTCGCCTTGGCAGCCGCTTCTGCCTTCTCTTTTGCGGCTTCTTTGGCCGCCTCAGCTTTCTCTTTCGCGGCTTCAGCGGCCTTCTCTTTCGCCGCCTCTGCGGCTTTTTCTTTGGCTTCTGCAGCTTTCTCTTTCGCTTCTTCGGCCGCTTTGGCTTTGGCATCCGCCGCCGCTTTCACTTTGGCCTCAGCCGCCGCTTTGGCATCCGCTTCAGACTTTGCTTTGGCTTCCGCAACGGCTTTCTCTTTTGCCGCGGCCGCCGCCGCGGCTTTCGCCTGCTGATCAGCCTGCTTCTTTGCGTCGGCAGCGGCCTGCTTCGCCTGCTCGGCGGCGGCTTTTGCCTGTGCATCCGCCTGGGCTTTCGCATCCGCTTTAGCTTTGGCTGCCGCTGCTTCAGCGGTTTTCTGCTGTTCCTGAGCCTGCTTAGCGGCCTCTTCAGCTGCTTTCTGTTGCTCAGCCTGCTGTTTAGCCTCTTCTTTCGCCGTTTCCTGCGCGGCCAGACGCTCTTTTTCCAGCGCTTTCAGACGCTGCTGTTCAGCGGCCTGTTTCTGTTGCAGCTCTTCAGCCTGCTGCTGCGCCTGCTTTTTACGCTGCTGCTCAGCCCGCTGGCTGTCACTCTGCTGGTTCTGCTGACGATTGTATTGACTTACGACGGCACCAGGATCGACCATCACTGCATCAATATCACTGCCACCACCACCCGCACTGCTGGGGTCAACATGCTCATTAAACGAGCTCCAAATCAGCAGCGCGATCAGCACGATGTGCAGAATCACCGAAATGATTATCGCGCGCTTTAACTTCTCGTTTTGCTCGGTTGCCTTCGACACACTCGGTTCCCAAAAAACGGTTCGATTTTAAATCGGCTGCGTCATCAAACCGACAGATTTAACACCCGCCTGATGCAGCAGGTTGAGCGCTTTAATAATTTCATCGTAAGGCACCTCTTTCGCGCCCCCGATCAAAAAGACCGTCTTAGGATTCGCTTCCAGTCGACGCTGCGCTTCGCTGATGACCTGCTCAGGGGGGAGTTGGTCCATACGATCGTGATCCACGACCAGGCTGTACTGCCCCACGCCCGCTACTTCGACAATTACCGGCGGATTATCGTCGCTGGAAACCGTTTTAGAATCGGTCGCATCCGGCAGATCCACTTCCACGCTCTGGGTAATAATGGGTGCCGTCGCCATGAAGATCAGCAACAGCACCAGCAGGACGTCCAGTAGCGGAACGATGTTGATTTCCGACTTCAGGTCGCGGCTTTTGCGACCACGTACTCTGGCCATCATTAACCTCTATTTACTTAGCGCTATCGCTGGAGAAAGCCTGGCGATGCAGGATGGCAGTGAACTCTTCCATAAAATTGTCGTAGCCCTGCTCCAGTTTGTTTACGCGCTGGTTCAGACGGTTATACGCCATGACCGCCGGAATCGCGGCAAACAGGCCGATTGCGGTCGCAATCAGTGCTTCAGCAATACCCGGTGCCACCATCTGCAGCGTCGCCTGCTTCACCGCGCCCAGCGCGATAAAGGCGTGCATAATTCCCCAGACGGTACCGAACAGCCCGATGTAAGGACTGATAGAGCCGACCGTTCCCAGGAACGGAATGTGGTTTTCCAGCGCTTCCAGCTCACGGTTCATTGAGATGCGCATAGCACGACTCGCTCCGTCAATGACCGCTTCCGGCGCATGATTATTGGCGCGATGCAGGCGGGCAAACTCTTTGAAGCCGGAATAGAAAATCTGCTCTGAGCCGCCCAGTTCTTCCCGGCGCTCCTGGCTCTCCTGATACAGGCGCGAGAGTTCGATGCCGGACCAGAATTTGTCTTCAAACGCCTCCGCTTCTCTTCCCGCCGCATTCAGAATACGTGTGCGCTGAATAATGATGGCCCAGGAGGCAATAGAAAAGCCGATCAAAATCAACATGATAAGTTTGACCAGAAGGCTCGCCTTCAGGAACAAATCAAGAATGTTCATGTCAGTCACTGCTTGAACTCCGCGACAATAGACTTGGGAAGCGCAATCGGCTTCATCAGGTGTGGGTTAATGCAGGCAATCAGGACTTCTGCCTCATTGAGCACTTTGCCTTCAGTATTCACGATACGCTGCGTGAACGTCATGGTAGCCCGTGTCATTGATGTGACCTCACTCTGGATCTCCAGAAGGTCATCAAGACGCGCCGCCGCCAGATAGTCCACCGATATGCGCCGTACCACAAAAGCGATCTGCTGTTCTAACAGCGTCTGCTGATTGAAATGGTGCTGTCGCAACATTTCGGTACGTGCTCGTTCATAAAAAGCGATATAGCTGGCGTGATAAACCACACCACCGGCATCAGTATCTTCGTAGTAGACCCGAACCGGCCAGCGAAACAGCGTTGTACTCACTCTACATCCCGGCCTCGTTTTAAACGTTGCTACTATACGCAAGAGAATTGGGGTTGGGAATGGGTCGCCAGAGCCAGGCGAAAATAATTATCGCTCCGTAACAAACGGAACGATTTCAGAGAGATTTATTGACCCGGCGCTGACAAATATTCACTGACAGCGCGGGTGAGGCGGGGATTAAAGGTAAAAACGGTAAAGCGCAATCAATAACACCAGCAGAGCCGGTAACGGCGTAAACAGCGCCTGCCATCGGGTTTTCCGTGGCCGGAAACCCACACCGTGAATTACGCCGCAGCAGACCGCCCAGATCAGCACCAGCCCCTGCAGAGCAGGAAGCTGGCCCGCCTGATTAGCAAAACGGGTCGGATCCCACATCACGCCGCCCGCCGTCAGCAGCGCCAGCAGCAGTGAAAGGGCCCGTAACGGGCCCTTATCCATCAGATCATAGAGCATCCGAATTGGCGTGCGCATCAGTGAGTCTCATCCTGCGCTTCAACGTGTTCAATCGCCAGAGCGGTCACGATACCAAAGGCACAGGCCAGCAACGTGCCGAGAATCCAGGCAAAATACCACATGCGACATCTCCTTTATTAATAGAGTGAGTGACTGTTGCTTTCAATCTGCTCTTTGGTAATACGGCCAAACATCTTCCAGTAGCACCAGGTGGTGTAAATCAGAATGATTGGGACAAAGATAGCGGCGGCCACGGTCATGGTTTGCAGCGTCAGCAGACTGGACGTTGCGTCCCACATTGTCAGGCTGGTTCCCGGCACGGTGCTGGATGGCATAATGAACGGAAACATCGCAATGCCGGCGGTCATGATGACGCAGGCCAGGGTCAGTGAGGAGAACAGGAACGCCCAGGCGCCCTTCTCAACCCGCGAGCAGAGTACGGTAAGCAGCGGCAGCACTGAACCGAGCAGCGGGAACAGCCACAGTACAGGATGGTTCTGGAAGTTGACCATCCAGGCACCCGCTTCGCGTACGACAGTTTTTCCCAGTGGATTCGAGGCGGCGAAGTGATCCACTGTGCTGGTCACCACATAACCATCGATACCGTATTTCACCCAGACACCCGCCAGGATGAAGCAGACCATCATCACCAGCGCGGCAAGTTGTGCAGCGGTACGCGAACGCAGATGCAGTTCGCCAGTAGTGCGCATCTGCAGGTAGGTTGCGCCCTGCGCCAGAATCATCGCCACACTGACCACACCCGCCAGCAGGCCAAACGGATTCAGCAGCTGGAAGAAGTTGCCGGTATAGAACAGGCGCAGATACGCATCGGCATGGAATGGCACGCCCTGTAACAGGTTGCCAAAGGCCACGCCAATCACCAGCGGCGGCACGAAGCTGCCAATAAAAATGCCCCAGTCCCAGGCACCGCGCCAGCGGTTATCTTCAATCTTCGAGCGGTAATCGAAACCGACCGGACGGAAGAACAGCGACGCGAGCACCAGAATCATCGCCACATAGAAGCCGGAGAAGGCTGCCGCGTAAACCATCGGCCAGGCAGCAAATAGCGCGCCACCCGCGGTGATCAGCCAGACCTGGTTACCGTCCCAGTGCGGAGCGATACTGTTAATCATGATGCGACGTTCAGTATCAGTGCGGCCCAGCATGCGCGTCAGCATCCCGACGCCCATATCAAAACCATCTGCGACAGCAAAGCCAATCAGCAGCACGCCGATCAGCAGCCACCAGACAAAGCGCAGAACTTCATAATCAAACATGGTCGCTCTCCTTATCCCTGAACCGGCTGAGTGGTTGCCGTGATCTGCTCATGATGATAACGCCCGGTTTTCAGGCTGCTCGGCCCAAGGCGGGCGAATTTGAACATCAGGTACATCTCTGCCACCAGAAACAGCGTGTAGAGTCCGCAGATCAGGATCATCGAGAACAGCAGATCGCCAACAGTCAGCGAGGAGTTGGCCACTGCTGTCGGCAGGATTTCACCGATAGCCCAGGGCTGACGACCATACTCCGCCACGAACCAGCCTGATTCGACAGCAATCCAGGGTAAGGGAATACCAAACAGCGCCGCTTTCAGTAACCAGCGGTTTTTGCCGACGCGATTGCGTATTACGCTCCAGAAGGAGAGCGCGATGATACCCAGCAGCAGTACGCCACACAGCACCATGATGCGGAAGGCGAAGTAGAGCGGCGCCACACGTGGGATAGAGTCCTGCGTGGCCTGTTTGATCTGTGCTTCGGTCGCATCCGCTACGTTGTCGGTATAGCGCTTCAGCAGCAGACCATAACCGAGATCCTGCTTGTGGCTGTTGAACGCGTCACGTACTGCGGGATCCTGACTGCCGCTGCGCAGTTCATTCAGCAGGGTGTAGGCTTTCATGCCATTACGGATACGCACTTCATGCTGAGCCATCAGATCTTTCAGACCGGTGACCGGCTTATCGATGGACCGGGTCGCGATAAGGCCCAGCAGCCACGGGATCTGCACGGCATACCGGTTCTCCTGCGTTGCCTGATCGGGCAGGCCAAACAGCGTAAATGACGCCGGGGCTGGCTGGGTTTCCCACTCCGCTTCGATAGCGGCCAGCTTGGTTTTCTGCACGTCGCCCATTTCGTAGCCTGACTCATCGCCCAGCAGAATCACGGAGAGCACCGCCGCCATACCAAAGCTGGCCGCGATAGCGAACGAGCGTTTAGCAAAAGCAATGTCACGCCCTTTCAGCATGTACCACGCGCTGATACCCAGAATGAACATCGCGCCGGTGGTGTAACCGGCCGCAACGGTGTGAACAAATTTAACCTGCGCCACCGGGTTCAGTACCAGCTCAGAGAAGCTGACCATTTCCATGCGCATAGTTTCGAAGTTGAATTCCGAGGCGATGGGATTCTGCATCCAGCCGTTGGCAACCAGAATCCACAGCGCAGACATATTCGAGCCCAGCGCCACCAGCCAGGTCACCGCCATGTGCTGCACTTTACCCAGCCGATCCCAGCCAAAAAAGAACAGGCCGACAAAGGTCGATTCCAGGAAGAACGCCATCAGACCCTCAATGGCGAGCGGCGCGCCGAAGATATCGCCGACGTAGTGAGAGTAATATGACCAGTTTGTCCCGAACTGAAATTCCATGGTCAGGCCTGTGGCGACACCCAGCGCAAAGTTAATACCAAATAACTTGCCCCAGAACTTCGTCATATCTTTATAAATTTGTTTGCCGCTCAGGACATAAACCGTCTCCATGATCGCCAGCAAAAACGCCATACCCAGCGTTAAAGGGACGAACAGAAAATGGTACATCGCTGTTAAGGCAAACTGTAACCGCGACAGTTCGACGATATCTAACATAAGGACTCCTTGCTCCTCGCTTTGTCTCTGTCACGCGCGCGATCAGAACGAACGTAATCAGAGTCAGGAACGGCTGTTTATTGATTCCAGTTTTTTTATTACCAGCAGAACAGATCTGTGAGCTGCCCGAACAGGCGAGTAGCGAATGAAGCAGCTCTGAAAATTGTCAATCCGCGCTTTCATTAACGCGTGCTTTAACAGGAGAAAAGCGGGTGTCATCCCGGATTGAGCAGACGTTTGAAAATTTGTGTAAAAGGCTGGATTGATGCAGCGCAATTTACGCTCTTAGCGTTGCGCTTTGCCAGCGATATAGTTGGATTTAAATCGTGATTAATTGATCTGGATTAACGCAATAAGTTTCCAGATAAAGTCAGGTGGGTTTCTTGTTAATGAGATGTCATTAATGAAATAAGGCGGGGAAAAAATAGTTTACCTTTGATACTTTTTTTTAACGCAACCAATACCTGAATGGTTATCTGACTCTGCCCTCTTCTTTTTAATTGTCTGAGTTAAGACTGTGCGTTACCGGCATAAAAAAAGCCACCCGGAGGTGGCTTAGTCTCAGATGACGCCGACTTAATTTGCCGGTAATACGGCTTTAACCGCGTCACCGATGTCAGCCAGGCTGCGAACGGTCTTCACACCTGCGGCTTCCAGCGCAGCAAATTTCTCATCTGCTGTACCTTTACCACCGGCAATGATGGCGCCAGCATGGCCCATGCGCTTGCCTTTCGGCGCGGTTACGCCAGCAATGTAGCCCACAACCGGCTTGGTCACGTGCTCTTTGATGAAGGCGGCGGCTTCTTCTTCTGCGCTACCACCGATTTCACCAATCATCACGATCGCTTCAGTCTGTGGATCGTCCTGGAACATTTTCAGGATGTCGATGAAGTTAGAGCCAGGGATCGGGTCACCACCGATGCCGACGCAGGTTGACTGGCCGTAGCCGATGTCAGTGGTCTGCTTAACCGCTTCATAGGTCAGGGTGCCTGAACGGGAAACGATACCGACGCGGCCCGGCTGATGAATGTGGCCCGGCATGATGCCGATCTTACATTCGCCTGGGGTGATCACGCCCGGGCAGTTTGGACCGATCATCCGCACGCCCGCTTCATCCAGCTTCACTTTCACAGTCAGCATATCCAGGGTCGGGATACCTTCGGTGATGGTGATGATCAGTTTGATACCTGCTTCAATCGCTTCCAGGATGCCATCTTTACAGAAAGGCGCCGGAACGTAGATCACGGTGGCGGTTGCGCCGGTCGCTTCTACCGCTTCGCGTACGGTGTTGAACACCGGCAGGCCAAGGTGAGTCGTGCCGCCTTTGCCTGGCGTTACGCCGCCAACCAGCTGGGTGCCGTATGCCAGCGCCTGCTCAGAATGGAAAGTCCCCTGGCCACCGGTGAAACCCTGGCAAATGACTTTGGTGTTTTTGTCGATCAGAATGGACATTATTTACCCTCCGCGGCAGCAACAACACGCTGTGCGGCGTCTGTCAGGCTGGTTGCTGCAATGATGTTCAGACCGCTGTCCGCCAGTTTCTGTGCGCCCAGCTCGGCGTTGTTACCTTCCAGACGTACCACCACTGGCACGTTCACACCCACTTCAGCGACTGCGCCAATGATGCCATCGGCAATCAGATCACAGCGTACGATACCGCCGAAGATGTTAACGAAGACGGCTTTAACCGCATCGTCAGACAGGATGATTTTGAAGGCTTCGGTCACGCGCTCTTTCGTTGCGCCACCGCCGACATCAAGGAAGTTGGCTGGCTGACCGCCATGGTGCTTAACGATGTCCATGGTGCCCATCGCCAGACCTGCGCCGTTAACCATACAACCGATGTTGCCTTCCAGCGCAACATAGTTCAGTTCCCACTGTGTCGCATGCGCTTCACGTGGATCTTCCTGGCTTGGATCGCGCATTTCGCGCAGCTCTGGCTGACGGAACAGGGCATTGCCATCGGCACCCAGTTTGCCATCCAGGCAGATCAGATCGCCCTGTTTAGTGATGACCAGCGGGTTGATCTCAACCATCGCCAGATCGCGCTCCAGGAACAGGGTCGCCAGACCCATGAAGATCTTGGTGAACTGTCCTACCAGCTTGCCGGTCAGGCCAAGTTTGAACGCCAGCTCACGGCCCTGATAAGGCTGCGGGCCGGTCAGGGGATCCAGCGCCATTTTGTGGATCAGGTGCGGGGTCTCTTCCGCCACTTTTTCGATTTCCACGCCGCCTTCGGTAGAGGCCATGAAAATCACGCGACGCGTTGCGCGATCGACCACCGCGCCCAGGTAGAGCTCCTGATCGATGTCGGTTGCCGCTTCAACCAGAATCTGGTTTACCGGCTGGCCGTTTGAGTCTGTCTGATAGGTCACCAGACGTTTGCCCAGCCAGTTTTCAGCAAATGCGCGAATCTCTTCTTTGCTGTTAACCACTTTCACACCGCCCGCTTTACCGCGGCCACCGGCATGAACCTGACATTTAACTACCCACGGGCCTGCGCCAATTTTAGAGGCTGCTTCTTCCGCTTCACGTGGTGTAGTACAGGCGTAACCCGTTGGTGCCGGCATGCCATACCGTGCAAACAGTTGTTTCGCCTGGTATTCGTGTAAGTTCATGATGTTCTATCCATTCAGGTCTGAAAAGAGTATTGAGGTTGGGCGCGCGAGGCGCGCCCGGTGAAAATCAGACATCCAGCAGCAGACGCGCCGGATCTTCCAGCATCTCTTTCACTGCAACCAGATAACCCACTGATTCACGGCCATCGATCAGACGGTGGTCATAAGAGAGCGCCAGGTACATCATTGGCAGCACCACGACCTGACCATTGACCGCCATAGGGCGATCTTTGATAGCGTGCATGCCCAGGATGGCGCTCTGCGGTGGGTTGATGATTGGGGTGGACATCAGGGAACCAAAGACGCCGCCGTTGGTAATGGTGAAGTTACCGCCGGTCAGATCGTCAACTGTCAGCTTGCCGTCACGGCCTTTCACTGCCAGCTCTTTGATTTTCTTCTCAATGTCCGCCATGCTCAGCGCATCAACGTCACGCAGAACGGGGGTCACCAGACCGCGTGGCGTAGAGACCGCGATGCTGACGTCGAAGTAGTTGTGGTAAACCACATCTTCGCCATCGATGGAGGCATTCACTTCCGGATAGCGTTTCAGTGCTTCAACAACCGCTTTGATGTAGAAGGACATAAAGCCCAGACGTACACCGTGACGCTTCTCGAAGGCCTCACCATACTGCTTACGCAGATCCATGATGGGCTTCATGTTAATTTCATTGAAGGTCGTCAGCATCGCCGTGCTGTTTTTCGCTTCCAGCAGACGCTCGGCAACGCGCTTACGCAGACGGGTCATCGGCACGCGTTTTTCGCTGCGATTCGCCACGGGTTGCTGCACGGCTGCAGTTTCTGCCGCTGGTGCGGCGGCTTTGGCAGCCTGCGGTTTGTTGGCCAGATGTTTTTCAACATCGTCACGGGTCAGACGACCACCCACACCGCTGCCTTTGATCTGCGAGGCATCAAGATTGTGCTCTGCAATCAGACGGCGGATAGCCGGGCTGAGCGCATCGTTGCTCTCTTCTTCCAGTGACGCAGTCTGACGCTGAGCCGGGGTAGACTCTTTGCTTTCAGACTTCGCGCTGCTCTCTTTACCGGCGCTGTTGCCCTCTTTCAGACGACCCAGGATCTGGCGGGAAGTGACGGTGGCGCCCTCTTCTTCCAGAACCGCTTCCAGGATACCGTCAGCAGAGGCTGGCACTTCCAGTACAACTTTGTCAGTTTCGATTTCGACCAGCACTTCATCGCGAGTGACTGCATCGCCTGGTTTTTTATGCCAGGTTGCCACAGAGGCATCGGCAACCGATTCAGGCAGGTCGGGAACGAGAATATCTACGCTACTCATTATCTTTCCTTTTAATTAATTAACGTTCAGCGCGTCATTAACCAGGTCTTGCTGCTGTTGTTGGTGTACGGACATGTAACCCACGGCCGGTGAGGCAGATGCCGGGCGGCCTGCATAACGTAAAGTGGCACCAAACGGCACAACTTCACGGAAATGATGCTGGCTGCAATACCAGGCGCCCTGATTCAGTGGCTCTTCCTGACACCAGACAAAATCCTGCACGTGAGCATACGCTTTTAATGCTTCCTGTACCGCGTGATGCGGGAACGGATAGAGCTGCTCGATGCGCACGATAGCCACATCGGTCTGCTCATTTTTACGACGCTGCTCCAGCAGGTCGTAATAGACTTTACCGGAGCACAGCACGACGCGTTTCACGCCCTGCGGATCCAGATCATCGACTTCGCCAATCGCCGGCTGGAAGCTGCCGTTAGCCAGTTCATCCAGCGTGGAGATGGCCAGCGGATGACGCAGCAGTGATTTCGGCGACATCACAATCAGCGGACGGCGCATACCGCGCAGCGCCTGACGACGCAGCATATGGTAAACCTGCGCAGGGGTAGACGGCACGCAGACCTGCATGTTCTGCTCAGCACAGAGTTGCAGATAACGTTCCAGGCGCGCAGAGGAGTGCTCTGGCCCCTGACCTTCATAGCCGTGCGGCAGCAGCATCACCAGACCACACATCCGGCCCCATTTCTGCTCACCGGAGCTGATGAACTGGTCGATAACCACCTGTGCGCCGTTGGCGAAGTCACCAAACTGCGCTTCCCAGATGGTCAGGATGCGCGGCTCTGCGGTGGCGTAACCATATTCAAAGGCCAGCACCGCCTCTTCTGACAGCACGGAGTCCCAGACTTTGAACTGGCCCTGGCCGCTGTGCACATGATGCAGAGGGGTATAGGTTGAGCCGTTCGCCTGGTTATGGACTACCGCGTGACGATGGAAGAAGGTTCCGCGACCGGTATCTTCACCCGACAGACGCACCGGAATGCCTTCATCAACCAGCGTGGCATAGGCCAGGTTTTCCGCGCCGCCCCAGTCAAAGGCTTTCTCGCCTTCAGCCATCAGGCGACGGTCGTTATAAATCTTGGCAACACGCGACTGCACTTCCACCTCTTCAGGCACCTGGCTGATACGCAGCGCCAGTTCCTTCAGACGTTTCATGTCGACCTGAGCCGGGTAAGGTTCATCCCACTCATGATTCAGGTAAGGTGACCAGGTAAAGGAGTGCAGGCTCATCGGACGCCATTCCGGCACCACACACTCGCCCGCATCCAGCGCATCACGATAAAGATTGACCATTTCGGTCGCATCTTCCTGCGTGGCGACGGCTTCACCTTCCAGACGGTCGGCGTAGATTTTACGCGGCGTCGGGTGTTTTTTGATTTTCTGATACATCAGCGGCTGGGTCGCACTTGGCTCATCCGCCTCGTTGTGACCATGACGGCGATAGCAGACCAGATCGATAAACACATCACGCTTAAAGGTATTGCGATAGTCGAGCGCCAGACGGGTCACAAAGGCGACCGCTTCCGGATCATCTGCGTTCACGTGGAAAATCGGTGCCAGCACCATTTTGCCGATGTCGGTGCAGTAAGGGGTCGAACGCGCATCTTTCGGATTGGAGGTGGTGAAGCCAACCTGGTTGTTGATGACGATGCGAACGGTACCGCCCACTTCATAACCGCGTGCCTGTGACATGTTCAGGGTTTCCTGAACCACACCCTGGCCAATCACCGCCGCGTCACCATGAATGGTGATCGGTAAGACTTTATTGCTGGCAGGCTCGTCCAGACGGTCCAGACGGGCACGCACAGAACCCATGACGACCGGGCTGACGATCTCCAGGTGTGACGGGTTAAACGCTAGCGCCAGGTGAACCAGACCACCTTCGGTTTCCACATCAGAAGAGAAGCCCATGTGGTACTTCACGTCACCGGTGCCCAGATGCTCTTTATGCTTACCGGCGAACTCGTCGAACAGATCCTGTGGCTTTTTACCCAGCACGTTGATCAGCACGTTGAGACGACCACGGTGCGCCATACCCAGCACGACTTCACGGGTACCGCTCTTACCGGCGTGACGGATCATTTCGCGCAGCATGGGCACCAGCGCATCGCCGCCTTCCAGCGAGAAGCGTTTGGCACCCGGGAATTTCGCCCCGAGATATTTTTCCAGCCCTTCTGCCGCGGTCAGCTCTTTCAGGAAACCTTTTTTCTCTTCGTTGCTGAACGCTGCACGGCCCGCTACAGACTCAAGACGCTGCTGGATCCAGCGTTTCTCATCCGTGTTGTTAATGTGCATATATTCCGCACCGATTGAGCCACAGTACGTCTGCGTCAGCGCGTCGAAGAGATCGGCCAGCTTCATGGTCTCTTTACCGATGGCAAAAGAGCCGACGTTAAAGCTTTCCTGAAAATCGGCCTCGGTCAGGTCATGAAAAGCCGGATCAAGATCGGCCACCCGATCCTGTTTCCACAGGCCAAGCGGATCGAGATTCGCATGCTGGTGACCGCGAAAACGAAACGCGTTGATCAGCTGCAGCACTTTTACTTGCTTGGAGTTGGTTTCCGGATCGGAGACAGATGAGGTGTAACGAGATGCGTCTTTCGCCAGGCGACGGAAGTACTCACGTGTGGTGGAGTGAAACTGCTCAGGTTTCATTCCGGTGCCCGGTAACTGTTGGAACATCGAGCGCCACACTGCATCGACAGAGTCAGGATCGGTCAGGAAATCCTCATAGAGCTGCTCTATGTAAGACTGATTCGCGCCGGCCAGCCAGGAAGAGTCCAGCCAGGGCTTCATCGCGCTGTTCTGCATTGTGATCCCTTAAGCATTGCTATGCTTTTTTGAGGTTTCATTTGTTGCCGCTTTCGCGGTTTGCCGTAGTGAGTTCAGCGATACGAGCACTCTGCGCAGCGCGCGTGGCCCGTAAGGGAACCTTTGTAAACGTGGTCATCACCGCGCTTACAGAGGCTTCCGTAAAACACCGGGAACCTGAGGTTCCCGGCGAAGACTGCTTATGCGCCGCGCTGCAGCAGCATCGACTTGATATGGCCGATGGCGCGCGTCGGGTTCAGTCCTTTCGGACACACGCTCACACAGTTCATGATACTGTGACAGCGGAATACGCTGAAAGCATCATTCAGATTGTCGAGACGCGCATCCGTTTCGGTGTCGCGGCTGTCAATCAGGAAACGGTATGCCGCCAGCAGGCCGGCAGGACCGATGAACTTCTCAGGGTTCCACCAGAATGATGGGCATGAGGTTGAGCAGCAGGCACAGAGAATACACTCGTACAGGCCATCCAGGTGTTCACGTTCTTCCGGCATCTGCAGATGTTCACGTGCTGGCGGATTTTCCCCATTATTCAACAGGAAAGGCTTAATTTTCTCATACTGAGCATAAAACTGGCTCATGTCTACGACCAGGTCACGCACAACCGGTAAACCTGGCAATGGACGGATAACGATTTTCTGTTTGCCGTTGCCCAGTGCCGAGACCGGCGTAATGCAGGCCAGTCCGTTTTTACCGTTCATGTTGAGGCCATCCGAGCCGCAGACGCCTTCACGACAGGAGCGACGAAACGCCAGCGTCGGATCTTTCTCTTTCAGGCGAATCAGCGCGTCCAGCAGCATCATGTCGCGACCATCTTCCGACTCCAGGGTGTAATCCTGCATGCGCGGCTTGTCATCGACGTCCGGATTGTAGCGATAAATTGAAAACTCGAGTCTCATGATCGTCTCCGAAATTAGTAGGTACGCACTTTCGGCGGGAACGCCGCGCGCAGTTTCGGCTGCATGTTCACCTCACGGCGCGTCATGCTTTCGGTTTCCGGGACATAAAGACTGTGGCACAGCCAGTTTTCATCATCACGATCCGGGAAGTCGAAGCGACTGTGCGCACCGCGGCTCTCGGTGCGGTAGTTAGCCGCGACCGCCGTGGCAAAGGCCGTTTCCATCAGGTTATCCAGTTCCAGACACTCAATACGCTGGGTGTTGAAATCCGGTGAGCGGTCATCCAGACGCGCTGATTTCAGACGCTGGCGAATCTCTTTCAGCTCTTCCAGACCCTGCGCCATCGCGTCGCCTTCGCGGAATACAGAGAAATTATTCTGCATGCAGCGTTGCAGCGCTTTACGAATCTCAACCGGGTCTTCACCCGTGGTATTGTTTTCCCAGCGGTTGAAGCGCGCCATCGCAACGGCAATCTCATCTTCCGTAGCGTCACGCAGTTCGCCCTGCTCCTGAATACTCTCCAGCAGATGCAGACCCGCTGCGCGGCCAAAGACCACCAGGTCGAGCAGTGAGTTACCGCCCAGACGGTTGGCACCGTGTACCGATACGCAGGCAATTTCGCCGACAGCGAACAGGCCAGGAATTACCACATCTTCACCCTGCTCATTCACACGCAGTGCCTGACCGGTCACTTTAGTCGGAATACCGCCCATCATGTAGTGGCAGGTCGGAATGACCGGGATAGGTTCTTTGACTGGATCGGCGTGAGCAAAGGTGCGTGACAGCTCGAGGATGCCAGGCAGACGTGACTCAAGCACCTCTTTACCCAGGTGATCGAGTTTCAGTTTGATGTGCGGGCCCCACGGACCGTCACAGCCGCGACCTTCACGGATTTCAATCATCATTGAGCGCGCAACCACGTCGCGGCCCGCCAGATCTTTAGCGTTTGGCGCATAACGCTCCATGAAGCGTTCGCCATGTTTGTTCAGCAGATAACCGCCTTCACCACGGCAGCCCTCGGTGACCAGCACGCCCGCACCAGCAATACCGGTTGGGTGGAACTGCCACATCTCCATATCCTGCACCGGCACGCCCGCACGCAGTGCCATACCCACGCCGTCGCCGGTGTTGATGTGTGCATTGGTGGTGGACTGATAGATACGGCCCGCGCCGCCGGTGGCCAGAATGGTCGCTTTTGCTTTGAAATAGACGGTTTCGCCGGTTTCGATGCAGATAGCGGTACAACCCACCACTGCGCCCTCGGCGTTTTTCACCAGATCCAGTGCATACCACTCAGAGAAGATGGTGGTTTTGTTTTTCAGGTTCTGCTGGTAAAGAGTATGCAACAGGGCGTGGCCGGTACGGTCAGCTGCTGCAGCGGTACGTGCCGCCTGCTCGCCGCCGAAGTTCTTTGACTGACCACCAAACGGACGCTGATAGACACGACCATCTTCCAAACGCGAGAACGGCAGGCCCATGTGTTCCAGTTCCAGAATTGCTTCCGGGCCGGTTTTACACATATATTCAATCGCGTCCTGGTCACCGATGTAGTCGGAACCTTTGACGGTGTCGTACATATGCCATTCCCAGTTATCTTCATGGGTATTACCCAGCGCAACGGTAATACCGCCCTGCGCAGATACAGTGTGGGAACGGGTCGGGAAAACTTTAGATAACAGGGCACAGCTCTGACCGGCCTGGGAGATTTGCAGTGCGGCCCGCATACCTGCGCCACCTGCGCCGATCACCACGGCATCAAACTCTCTGATTGGCAAACTCATTTACACACCCCACACCACAACAAATCCATAAATCGCATACCACAGCAGCGCCACGACAATCACAAACTGCAACAACAAGCGCGTTGGCAGTGATTTGACGTAGTCTGTTAACACCTGCCACATGCCGATCCAGCCATGAATCAGAATGGAGAACAGCGTCAGCAGCGTGAACACTTTAGTGAATGCGGAAGCGAAGAAGCCACGCCACAGGTCATAAGTCAGCGTGTCTGTCATCACAACAAAACCGAGGATGTAGACGATGTAGAGCGTAATGAGAATTGCAGTTGCCCGCAGCAGCAGCCAGTCCTGAATGCCGTTGCGACCCAATGCGGATGCATTGCTTACCATACGAGGACTCCCGCCAGAATTGCCAGCACGACAGTGATCACAAAAGTCATATGAGCCGAACGCTTACCAACCTGCAGCGTTTCAGCCAGATAACCAAAATCCATCAACATATGACGAATCCCGCTCACCGCGTGATAGGCCAGCGCGGTTAAGATGCCCCACATGATGAACTTCGCGAAGAAGCCATCCATGATGGATGCAGCGTGCTGGAAACCTTCAGGAGAAGAGAGAGAGAGACCGAGCAGCCACAGCAGGATGCCAATGGCAACCAGAGTGATTACGCCGGAGACGCGGTGAAGAATGGACGATATTGCAGTAACGGGAAACCGGATCGTCGAGAGATCCAAGTTGACAGGTCTTTGTTTTTTCACGGTTTTGCCCACACAGCTCTTTTTTATTTTGCTTCCTCCGGACCTGAGGCGGAGTCTAATCACAACGTGTGGCAGACTTAACCGTCACCAAACAAGCAACATCCAGTGTTAATTGACGCGGTAGTAAACGCTGGGTGGCTCCTGGTGTCAGGGTGTTCCGGAGACCTGCCAGGAGTATAGGAGGATCACATTCTGATTACAATTCCCCTACAAACTCTTTGGTATATTTTAGGTGGAACAGTGATCCTACTCACGATTTTCACAATTGATACAATTTTAATTATCTGATTTGACAATAGTTCAACAATTCAGTTACAAACTAAGCCTGTAAATTCCTATGATGCACAAAAGTTATGGGGATACACTTTCCCCTAAGCGCAAGTTATGTAACATTGCGATAATGAGCATTAAAAAGCATCAGGTTATTGGTTACCAAGAAGTTATATCCTGACCGGATCTTTAACAACCGCGATATGCAGCATGTCCATGGCTCACCGGTTCCCGCTGGGAACGCGTCGCTCACTCTGTACCCTGCACCCGCTTTATACCCGCAGAGTGATACTGTGTAGTTTTGCCAACCGCAACATGAACGCGTTTCAGGTGTCTAAAGATCCTTACCTACATAAGGCGCTATGGAGACGAAAATGACAGATAAAAAAGTAACGCTAACCCTGCAAGATGGAACATCTATTGAACTGGACGTGCTTAAAGGCACGCTGGGTCAGGATGTGGTTGATGTCCGCGCTCTGGGTTCAAGTGGCCTGTTCACCTTCGATCCCGGTTTTACGTCTACAGCGTCCTGTGAATCTGCTATCACTTTTATCGATGGTGATGAAGGTATCCTGCTGCACCGTGGTTTCCCGATTTCTCAGCTGGCGACCCACTCTAACTACCTGGAAGTCTGCTACATCCTGCTGAATGGCGAAGCGCCGGACCAGAAACAGTTTGATGAGTTCCGAACCACGGTTACCCGCCACACCATGATTCATGAGCAGATTACCCGTCTGTTCCACGGCTTCCGTCGTGACTCGCATCCTATGGCGGTAATGTGCGGCGTGACCGGCGCACTGGCTGCGTTTTACCACGATTCACTGGATGTAAACATTGAGCGCCACCGCGAAATCGCGGCATTCCGTCTGCTCTCTAAGATGCCGACCATGGCAGCGATGTGTTACAAATATTCAATCGGCCAGCCGTTTGTCTATCCACGCAATGACCTCTCTTACGCCGGTAACTTCCTGCATATGATGTTTGCTACGCCGTGCGAAGAGTACAAAGTGAATCCGGTGCTGGAACGCGCTATGGACCGTATCCTGATTCTGCATGCTGACCATGAGCAGAACGCTTCAACCTCTACCGTACGTACCGCCGGTTCAAGCGGCGCGAATCCGTTTGCCTGTATCGCCGCCGGGATCGCCTCCCTGTGGGGACCGGCGCACGGCGGTGCCAACGAAGCGACTCTGCGTATGCTGGAAGAGATCAGCACCGTTGAGCACATCCCGGAATTTGTTAAACGCGCTAAAGACAAGAATGATTCATTCCGTCTGATGGGCTTTGGTCACCGCGTTTACAAAAATTACGATCCACGCGCGACCGTGATGCGCGATACCTGCCATGAGGTTCTGAATGAACTGGGTATGAAGGATGATCTGCTGGAAGTGGCGATGGAGCTGGAACACATTGCGCTGAACGACCCGTACTTCATCGAGCGTAAACTTTATCCAAACGTGGATTTCTACTCCGGTATCATTCTGAAAGCGATGGGTATTCCTTCGTCCATGTTTACGGTGATCTTCGCGATGGCCCGTACGGTTGGCTGGATTGCCCACTGGAAAGAGATGCACGACGAAGGCATGAAGATTGCCCGTCCACGTCAGCTCTACACCGGTTATACCGAGCGCGAATTCAGCTCACAGCTGAAAAAGTAAGGCTCAGTGGATAGCGGAGAGGGATCTCCGCCTGATGTTGCTTTAAAGCCGGGGCGGTTGGCTGTGATACCGCGCCTGCGTAGAGAACATGGTCAGATTGGAAAGACGCAAAAGCCGTCATCCATGACACGCTCGGCCCGCGCGATTACGCACCTCATCCCTGAGGTGCGCCCGTAGCCGGGCCAACGCATTGCGTTGTTCAAAAACGCTCCCGACGTTTTTATCCGGGCGGCGGGACGCTTTCCTCCTCTGACCGTATTCCCTGCGCGTCAGACTTCTTCGTAGCGGCTGGACTCTCCCGGATTCGGGTTTGTCAGCTGTTTGCAGTAAGAACCTTTTCCTGTTTTGTTCCCCAATGCGGCCGCCTCTATCTCTGGCAACCCGGACACCAGTAAAAAGGCCGTGATGAAAGCGTGCCCTTCTCAATCACTGTGCCACAGCGCCGGCATTTTTTGCCCTGACGATGAAAAACCTCAAACTGAAACGCTGCTTCCTCATGATATTTCTTCATGGTTCCACGCATCCGATAGGCATGACGCGGCACCGACAGCAGCGCCTCGCTGAAAGCAGTCAGCTGATCTTCAGTGAGATCCTGCGCCCGATGATTGGGCAGCAGCTGCGCCAGCCAGAGAATCTCGGCGCGCAGGTAGTTTCCCAGCCCGGCCAGAAAAGCCTGATCCAGCAGCAGACCACTGAACTGCCGCCGCCGGAAACGGGGTGACAGCAGCCGCTCTTTCACTTCTTCCACGCTAAGCTGGCTGTTCAGCACATCCGGTCCGATGCGGGTCAGAAACGGATGCGCCGCCAGCGTATCTGCGTTGAGCAGTTCAATATCGGAGGCACTATAAAGCAGAATTGCTTTGCTCGCCGTCGCCAGCCGCACCCGCAACTGGCGTGTGGTATTCAGTTCAGTATCGGGTTTCACGATGCGCCAGACACCATAAAGCTGGTTATGACTGTAAAGCGTCAGGCCATTGCTGAAATGTGTCAGCAGCGCTTTTCCCCGCGTCTCAATCGCCTGCACCTGCTCACCAATCAGCGAGGGTTCGTAAGTTTTAAGCTGAGGAAATGCAAACCACGCTTCGGTTAACGGCTGACCCACGATGGCAGTTTCAAGCTTATCCGCCACGCGGCGAATTTCCGGTCCTTCAGGCATCGTTCTTCCTCTTAATGGGTGGCGCCGCCAGCCTGTTTGATATCGTCGCCGGTCTCCAGCGTGACGTTTACCGCAATCTCCAGCGCCTGAATAATGGTCGCGACCGCCATGCTTGGCGCACCAGGATGGAGCGCCGCCTGTTCAGGCAGATAAGGAATATGAATAAAGCCACCGCGCGCCGGACTCTTCTGCTGCTCCAGCCAGTGCAGCAGGCCATACATCACCCGGTTACAAGTGAAGGTGCCCGCCGTCTGCGAAACCGATGCGGGAATGCCCGCTTTACGCACCGCGGCAACAATCGCTTTGATTGGCAGACGGGAAAAATAGGCTGCCGGGCCGCCAGCCACAATCGGTTCATCCACCGGCTGATGACCAGCGTTGTCCGGGATGCGGGCGTCATCGACATTGATACCGATACGTTCAACGGTAATGTCGCTGCGGCCGCCCGCTTGCCCGACCGACAGCACCGCATCCGGTTTGACCTCTTCCAGCGCCTGGTTCAGCACGTGGAGTACCTCACTGAACACCACCGGCAGCTGACGGATCACTATCATCGCCCCGCCAATCTGTTTGCCTTCCAGTGCGCGCACCGCTTCCCAGGAGGGATTAATCGTTTCACCGCCAAAGGGTTCAAAGGCGGTCATCAGGACAGTTTTCATGCAGCCTCACAGGAACATCAGGAAATAGAGCAGGAAAATGTTAACGATTAACAGTAGCACACCGGTTGGAATCTGAGCTTTGATCACCGCGTTACGATCGGGCAGCTCCAGCAGCGCCGCCGGGACAATATTGAAGTTGGCCGCCATCGGCGTCATCAGCGTACCGCAGTAGCCGGAAAACATACCAATCGCCGCCATCACTGCCGGATTTCCGCCGTGCTGCAGCACCAGAATCGGGATGCCAACGCCTGCGGTGATAATCGGAAACGCCGCAAACGCGTTACCCATGATCATGGTTAACAGCGCCATTCCGACGGCATAGACCGTTACCGCGATAAAGCGATTATCCACCGCCAGCCAGGTTTCGGTCAGATGCGAAATGGCACTGCCCACGCCCGCACTGGTAAACAGCAGTCCCAGGGTGGCGAGGATCTGCGGCAGGATAAAGGCCCAGCCAATCGAATCCAGCAGGCGACGGGTCTCCTGCATCGACTGCACCGGTTTTTCATGGGTCAGTTTCAACGCCACCAGCCAGCCAATGACACAGCCGACCATCATTGAAAACAATGTCACCAGCGTGGCGTGATTCCCGGGACCGAACACCACATCCTGCAGACCGGGAATATGATTAAACGCCAGCACGCCGACCACGGTCACGACCGGAATGGCCAGCGCAGGCAGAAACAGTTTGTTGCGCAGACGCAGCGCACTGGCCTGCTTCTCTTCATCGCTGCGCTGATGATAGCGCCCCAGCCGGACCCCACCCAGACCGGCAATCAGCGCCATTATCACCACAATGACACCGATAGTGATGTGCAGCATTCGGGTGCCCGCCGCGTCCGAGCCCATCAGGCTGCTCATCAGCTGCGTCGTCCAGTCACCCACCAGGAATACCAGGCCATACAAGGCCCAGAACAGTCCGGTGGTAAAGCGACGCGGATTAGCGCTGTCACGCCAGGAGAGGATGGCTACTACCAGCAAGATAATGCCTGCCAGCCACATCAGATATTGTTGCTGGAACATTACTGACCTCCTTTGGCTTTCAGCGCCTGGCTGTTGAGCTGTTGCAGCTCACGCGCCAGCTGACGATCGAGTCGCACCAGACGTGCCGAGTGGATCAGGAACGCGGCTACAGCGGTCGGAATGCCCCATAACGCAATGTGCAGCGGTTCGGTCTGAATCCCGGCCGACTCCTGCATGAAGTTGTGCATAAAAATAATCGCACCAAACGCCACGAAGATATCCTCACCAAAGAACAGGCCGACGTTGTCGGTGGCTGCTGACATGGCACGCAGCTTGTGCCGCAGCTCAGGTGTGATTTCGCCGTAGCGGTTTTCAGTGGCGCCTTCTGCCATCGGTGCGAGCAATGGACGCACCATCTGCGGATGTCCGCCGAGACTGGTTAACCCCAGTGCCGCCGTGATTTCACGCACAAACAGGTAGACAATCAGCAGACGTCCGGCGGTGGCGGTTTTGATCTGAGCAATCCACGCCTGTGCCCGCTCCTTCAGCCCGTGACGCTCCAGCAGCCCAATGACCGCCAGTGGCAGCAGCAGAATCAGCGGCAGGTTACGGGTGTTAAGAAACCCCGCGCCAAGCTTTTCCAGAATGTCAGCCAGCGGCATCATCGCCGCCAGACCGGTCACAAATCCGGCGACAATTACCACCAGCACCGGGTTAAAACGTAATACGAAGCCGACAACGATCGCGGCAATGCCCAGTAAAGGCCAGAGATTCACTGCACTTTCCATGGATTTCCCCCAGAGTTAAAAAACCCGACATAAGCCGGGCTAAGTGTTGTTTTCAGGCGCTGGTGACACGGATCTGCTGTTTGGCAAACGCATCACGCAACCGCTGGGCAAACTGCAGGGCGTGTGCGCCGTCGCCATGTAAGCAGACGGTCTGCGCATTCACTGCCACCCATTCTCCTGTGATACTTTTCACTTTGCCCTGCTGCACCATCGTCAGCGTCTGATCGATAGCCTGCTGCTCATCGTCAATCAGTGCGCCGGGCTCGCTGCGCGGCACCAGCGCACCGCTGCTGAGATAGCCACGATCGGCAAAGACCTCTTCCCGCGTGCGTAAGTCGTAGTGCGACGCGGCACGTATCGATTCGCTGTTCGCCAGTCCCACCACAATCAGCTGACTGTCGACAGCACGGATGGCGCGGGCAATGGCGTCTGCCAGCACCGGATCAGCCGCGGCCTGGTTATAGAGCATGCCGTGCGGCTTAACGTGAACCAGCCGCGCACCTTCGCTCTCTGCCAGGCTTTTCAGCGCGCCAATCTGGTAGATCATCTGGGCATAGACCGTTTCAGGTGGCAGTTGCATGGCACTGCGGCCAAAGTTCTCCCGATCGGGGAAAGCAGGATGCGCGCCGATAGCGACGCCGCATGCGTGCGCCCAGCGCACCGACTGCAGCATGGTCTGCGCATCCCCTGCGTGAAAGCCACAGGCGATGTTGGCGGAACTCACCAGCTCCAGCAACGCCTGATCGCTGGCACAGCCTTCGCCCAGGTCGGCGTTTAAATCAATTTTCATGGAGTCCCCATTTCATCTGGTCCAGCGCGCGTTGCTGATGCTGGCGTGCCAGCATCGCTTCCGGCAGCGTGCAGTGAATAAAGTGAATCGGCTCACCGAGGCGGATTTGCGCCAGATGGTAGAGATCGGCTTCGATGACGGAGGCGATACGCGGATAGCCGCCGGTGGTCTGGGCATCCGCCATCAGCACGATAGGCTGTCCATTCGGCGGCACCTGAATCACACCCGGCATCACACCATGTGACAGCAGCTCACGCGGACTTTCACGTTTAAGCTCACGTCCCTCAAGCCGGTATCCCATCCGGTTACTTTGCGGGCTGAGTTTCCATGCGGTACGCCAGAACGCCTGCTGCGCGTCGGGACTGAACTCGTGATACTCCGGGCCAGGCAGTGCGCGGATGCGGTTGCCCCACAGCAGTTGCCGCACCCCGACTTTGCGATCGAACTGACGCGTCGGTTTACCCAGCGGGATCTGATCGCCATCCCGTAAGGTACGCCCCTGAAATCCGCCAAATTTTGCTTTCAGATCGGTGCTGGCTGAGCCGAGCACCTCAGGGATGTCAAAACCGCCCTGCACTGCCAGATAGCTGCGCATGCCGCGCTGCGGCATCGCCAGCGACAGGACCTGCCCGCGTTTCACCGGGGTACGCCAGCCCGTCCAGACCGGCTGACCATCCAGCTCCGCATGGCAGCCTGCGCCAGTCAGCGCGAACCAGCCGTCGCGGGTAAACTCCGCTTTAAACTGGCCGAGCACCAGCTCCAGCACCGCGCTATCAGGCGCATTGCCCACCAGCACGTTAGCGGTGAACATCGCGGGATGATCCAGCACGCCGCCGGGGCTGATGCCATACTGACGCCAGCCGTAGCGGCCTGCATCCTGGATGGTGGCGGCCAGCCCGGCTCGCAGAATGTTTAACATATGCCCTCCTGTTGCGGCACAAAGCGAACCCTGTCACCGGGACGGAGCAGTGTGGGCGGCTGCTGCAGGGGATTAAACAGCGCGGTGCGCGTCTGGCCGATCAGTTGCCAGCCGCCGGGCGAAGCGAGCGGATAGACGCCCGTCTGGCTGCCGCCGATGCCAACCGATCCGGCGGGTACCGCAACTCTCGGTTCCGCACGACGCGGTATGTGAAGGCGCGGATCCAGGCCGCCCAGATAGGGAAAACCGGGCTGAAAACCGACAAAAAACACCACATACTCGCTGCTGCTGTGCAGCTCAACTACCTGACCGGGCGTCAGCGCGGCATGTTCCGCCACCACAGTCAGATCGGGGCCATGTTCGCCGCCGTAAATCACCGGGATCTCTACCAGACGTGACTCCGGCAACTGCGCTTCACTCTCTTCCCACCAGCGCTGAAGCCGCTCTATCGCATCCAGTGCACTCTGCTGGGGATCACGCAGGATCAGGGTGATGTTGTTCATGCCGGGAATGACCTCCAGCACGTCCGCAAACGACTGCAGTCGCTGGTTCAGTCCCCAGATACGTTGCTGACTCTCCAGTGAGACCGGCGGCTCCAGCTCCAGCACGACAGCGCGTTCACCCAATAAATAACACCGTGCTCGTTGCAACAGCTACCTCCTGCCTGATTGAGATCGTGCCTGGCCGACCTGACCGGATGCCCCGATCAGCCGATGGCTTATCTACTTAAAGCAAATAGTTATGCGAAAGTGGCAGGGATGTGTCAACAGATTTAGGTCCTGCGCAGGCGCGCAGGACAGAAGAAACAATCAGGCAGGATTAGGTATATCGATGAAGGTCACGTCAAGATTGTGGTGTTGTGCCAGCCACTCACCCAGCGCTTTTACGCCGCCACGCTCGGTGGCGTGATGGCCTGCGGCAAAGAAATGCACCCCCTGCTCGCGTGCACTATGAATGGTCTGTTCAGAGACTTCACCTGTGATGTAGGCATCAACGCCCGCAGCGGCAGCCTGGTCGATAAAGCCCTGTCCGCCACCGCTGCACCAGGCGATACGACGAATCAGCGCGGGTGCGTTATCACCACAATACAGCGGTTCACGCCCCAGCTTATCGCCGATTCGGCGGGCCAGCTGTTCACCCGAGATCGGCTCAGCCAGCTCACCCCAGAACACCAGCGGCATGATTTCGCCACGTACGTCAATATCCAGCAGTCTGGCCAGCTGGGCGTTGTTGCCCAGTTCTGAATGCGCATCAAGCGGCAGGTGCCAGCCATAGAGATTTATATCGTTAGCCAGCAGCGTCCGCAGACGGCGGCGCTTCATGCCTTTAATCGCGGCCGGTTCACTTTTCCAGAAGTAGCCATGATGGACGATTATTGCATCGGCCTGACGTGTGACTGCCTCATCCAGCAGGGCCTGACAGGCCGTCACACCGGTAATAATCGTTCTGACTTCGTTACGTCCCTCAACCTGCAAACCGTTGGGGGCATAATCACTGAAGCTATGGCTATCGAGGTGCTTATTGATCAATGTCTCTAATTCGTAATGATTCATTCAGGCTCCTTCGAGGCCTCAGGCGGCGCTTTTGGCGCGCTCAAAGGCGTCTAATGTCTTTTTACGGGCTGCCTTATGATCCACGATTGGTGCCGGATAATCGAGTTTCCTGTTGTTCTTTTCCGCCCAGAGATGAGGCTGGTGAATATGGCTGTCAGGGACGTCCGCCAGCTCCGGCAGATAGTGACGGATAAACTCACCCTGCTCATCAAAGCGCTCACCCTGCGTGGTCGGGTTAAAAATGCGGAAATAAGGTGCTGAGTCTGTACCAGTGGAAGCCGCCCACTGCCAGCCACCATTGTTGGCGGCCAGGTCACCATCAATCAGCTGCTGCATGAAATAGCGTTCGCCTTCGCGCCAGTCGATCAGCAGATCTTTGACCAGGAAACTGGCGGTGATCATACGTAAACGGTTGTGCATCCAGCCCAGCGCCTTCATCTGACGCATTGCAGCATCGACGATCGGATAGCCGGTTTTTCCCGCTTTCCAGGCTTCGAAATGCGCGTCGTCACGCTGCCATTCAACGTGACGCGTCCAGTCGATAAAGGGCTTGTGACGACACAGTGCCGGGTAAGCCACCAGCAGATGACGGTAGAACTCACGCCAGATCAGCTCGTTCAGCCAGGTAAATGCGCGACTGTTGTCCAGCGCATCGGGATGTTCATGCAGCACGCGATGCAGGCACTGACGTGGCGACAGCACGCCGGTTGACAGATAGACCGACAGACGGCTGGTGGCGTCCAGCGCCGGAAGATCGCGCTTCGCGGGATAATCGATAACGGGTTGAGTGGCGAAATGACGCAACCGCTTCAGGGCGGCCGCTTCGCCTGCGGGAAACAGGTCCTCATCAAAGGCTTCGGTCAGATAGTCAAACGCAGGGATTGGGGCGGTTTTCAGCGGCGCACCGTCGCGCGGCTTAGGTGCAGGCACGCACTCCGGCAGACTCTGCTGCAAACGGCGGACAAAGGCTTTGCTGAAGGGAGTAAAGACCTTATACATCGTGCGATCGCCACTCTGTACACTGCCTGGTGGCAGCAGCAGGCTGTCATCAAAGCCCTGACAAATCACGCCCGCATCGTCAAGACGCTTTTCCGCCTCTGCATCGCGTTGACGCTCGTTAACCTCATACTGATAGTTGTAGAAGAGCTGATCGACCTGATGCTTCTCACAGAATTCTGCCAGCACATCAATACTGTCGCTGAAGGCGTGACACGCCTGATAGTGCAACTCAATGCCCCGCTCAGCCAGCGCACTTTGCACCTGCAACAGACTGGCGTGAATAAACGCCGCCTGCCTGGGGGACATATCATGCTGCTGCCACTGTTCTGGCGTAGCGAGGAAGAGCGCCATCACTTTCGCTTTGCTGTCGCTGCAGGCAGCGTGGAGCGCCAGGTTATCATTGATGCGTAAATCATTACGCAGCCAGACCAGATGGGTGGTCATACGCCTCCTGAATTACTGTCCGTAGCGTAAGCGCAAGGCTTCGGGATAGGGATCGAAATAGCGCTGCTGTGCCAGCCACGGATGTGGGAACTCGGCCATGTAGTGCTTAAGAATGGTAATCGGTACCAGTAGCGGCTGTGTGCCCTGACGATAGCGGTCAATCAGCGTTGCCAGCTCCTGGCGCTGCGGTGAACTCAGATGCGTGCGGAAGTAGCCCTGCACATGCATCAGCACATTGGTGTGATTGCGACGTGAGGCGGGACGTGACATCAGTTCCATCATGCGATTACGGTACTCAAAGGCAAAGGCATCCAGCGAGTCCCACTCGCTCATCGAGGCGACAAAGGGCCCCAGTTCGCGATATTTCTCCTGCGAGTGCGCCAGCATCATCAGTTTGTAACGACTGTGGAAGCCGATCAGTCCCTGACGGGTCAGGCCGTTTTCCCACATCTGATTAAATTCGTGCAGTGCGCAGATACGACCAATAAAGTTTTCACGCAGGGCGGGATCGTGCAGGCGTCCATCTTCTTCCAGCGGCAGCCAGGGCATTTCACGCTGCAGGAACTCCGCAAAAATACCGGTGCCCACTTTTCGGTTGTTGTTGTTGTCAGGCTCGTAGACCCGCACGCGCTCCATCCCACAGCTGGGCGATTTGGCGCACAGGATATAACCGGAGAGATGATGCAGCGATTTGACCCGCTCGGCAGACCAGTTACGCATCTGAGCAGTGACTTCTTCGCCGCCGTCTTTGCTGAAGCAAAGATGCAACTCATCATCGCCCTGCTTTACCAGACGCAATGCCGGACGCGGCGTAGGCAGTCCAATCGCCATTTCAGGACAGATCGGCTCAAAGCGGACAAATGGCGTAAGATCCTCAGTCGCAAAAGTAAGACGCTTATGGCCACCATCAAACCTCACGCTATCGCCGAGCAGGCATGCACTGATTCCAACGGGGATTTTTTTGCTCATACTTGTACAACCTCTAAAATCTTGTAGAGGTTTAAGTGTAGCGCAAAATGGCCAGGAATAAAGGGGTAAAACGCGATTCCGGACCGCTTATTCTCAGAAAAAACGCAAAAAAAAGCCCGGTCAGATGACCAGGCCTGTTCTGTGGCAGGACGCATTACCAGAATGCGCCACCACCGGCTTCAGACTGCGCCAGCCAGACCGGCTTTGCACTGGTCTTACACCAGACGCGATGCAGATAGCTGTAGAAACGCGCCCGATCCTGTCGGAACAACATGACAGGCAGAGCCAGAACGCCGAGAAGAACCACCAGCGTACGGCGTGCGAGTATTTTATAACGTGGATAAGCCTGATACATGGTTTCTCCTCCCGGTAAGTTAAAGTGTGCGAATGTGATCTGTGTTCAACTTTACGCCAGATAGTGTAATTTTACTACTCATCTGACCACTTAATTGTCGCTATTTTTGCTGTTTAAGAATTAACCTGTAATTTAGTTACAGATAAGTTACCGCCAGGTTACAGGAGGGTTTGAATATCCGAAAGATGAAGTGCGCGGACGGCAGCATAAAATATTGATAAAGTAGCGCTTCGGCCCTCACTCAAGGCAGGTATTGCGTGACCACGGTTTTGATCGTTGAAGATGAAAAAGAGATCCGCCGCTTTGTCCGGCTGGCGCTGGAAAATGAAGATCTGAAGGTGTTTGATGCCGATACGCTGCAGCGCGGACTAATTGAAGCGGCGACCCGCAAGCCAGACCTTGTGATCCTCGATCTTGGCCTGCCTGATGGAGATGGCACCGATTTTATTCGCGACCTGCGCCAGTGGAGCGCTATCCCGGTGATTGTACTGTCGGCGCGCAGTGATGAGCAGGATAAGATCGCCGCACTGGATGCAGGGGCCGATGACTATCTGACCAAACCGTTCGGCGTGGGCGAACTGCTGGCGCGCGTGCGGGTGGCGCTGCGCCGGCACAGTGGCCAGCAGCCTGATGCCAGGATTCACTTTGCCGACGTGAGTGTCGATTTTGCCGCACGGCGGGTACAGCGCGGCGGCAGTGAGATTCACCTCACCCCGATTGAGTTTCGTCTGTTGAGTATTCTACTGAATAATGCCGGCAAGGTGCTGACGCAGCGGCAGCTGCTGAGCCAGGTCTGGGGACCCAATGCGGTTGAGCACAGCCATTATCTGCGCATCTATATGGGTCATCTGCGCCAGAAGCTGGAAGCGAATCCAACCCAACCGGCGCATCTGCTGACCGAAACCGGGATCGGCTATCGCTTTATGCCATAAAAAAAGGCGCCAGAGGCGCCTGAGACTGTCAACAAATTCTGGCCCGGTTCGCTGTGAGACCGAGCTTGCTCAGGAAACAGGGTCAGATCGGAAAGACGCTAAAGCTAATCCATGACCAGCTCGGCCCACGCGATTACGCACCTCATCCGTGAGGTGCGACCGTTGCCGGGCTAACGCTTTGCGTTATTCAAAAACGCTCCCGGCGTTTTTGTCCATGGCGTGTGACGCTTTCCTCTTCTGACCCTGCTCCCTGCGCGTTAAATAAATCCGTTGCGGTCAGATTTACCCTGATGTGAGTTTGTCAGCAGCTCTGAGGCGCGCGATGCGCCGACTAATCAGGCGTTTTTCAGCACTTCACTAACAATCTCTACGGCTTCTTTCTCAATCTGCGCGCGATGTTCTGCGCCCAGGAAGCTTTCACAGTAGATTTTATAAGCGTCTTCGGTGCCTGATGGACGGGCCGCAAACCAGCCATTCTCCGTCATCACTTTCAGACCGCCGATTGAAGCACCGTTACCTGGTGCTGCCGTCAGGCGCGCGGTGATGGGATCACCCGCCAGCGTATCTGCGCTCACCATCTCTGGTGACAGCTTCGACAGCGCAGCTTTCTGCGCCGAAGTGGCGGATGCCTGCAGACGGTTGTAGCTTGGTGCGCCGAAGCGCGCGGCCAGCTCATCATAGTGCTGCTGCGGGTTTTTACCGGTCACGGCGGTAATTTCAGCCGCCAGCAGACACATGATGATGCCATCTTTGTCCGTTGACCATGGCGTGCCGTCGAAACGCAGGAATGAAGCACCCGCGCTCTCTTCGCCGCCGAAACCAAAGCTGCCGTCATACAGACCATCAACAAACCATTTGAAGCCAACCGGCACTTCCACCAGCTTGCGGCCAATGTCGTTGACGACACGGTCAATCATGGCGCTGGACACCAGGGTTTTACCCACGGCAACATCCTGGCCCCATTGTGGACGATGCTGGAACAGATAGTTGATCGCGACCGCCAGATAGTGGTTTGGATTCATCAGACCCGCCGGGGTCACAATGCCGTGACGGTCATAATCGGGATCGTTGCCGAACGCCAGATCAAACTTGTCACGGTAGGCCAGCAGACCTGCCATTGCGCTTTCAGACGAGCAGTCCATGCGCACAACACCATCTTTATCCAGATGCATAAAGCGGAAGGTCTGATCGACTGCGTCGTTCACCAGCGTCAGATCCAGCTTATAATGCTCAGCAATACGCTGCCAGTAAGCAATACCGGAACCACCCAGGGGATCAACACCCAGCTTCAGACCCGCTTTCTGGATCGCCGGGAAGTCGATAATCTCTGCCAGACCTTCAA
This sequence comes from Pantoea sp. B550, assembly GCF_024158165.1. Classification (NCBI taxonomy): domain Bacteria; kingdom Pseudomonadati; phylum Pseudomonadota; class Gammaproteobacteria; order Enterobacterales; family Erwiniaceae; genus Pantoea; species Pantoea sp. B550. The sequence goes on along the minus strand of NZ_JAMYXI010000003.1, from coordinate 3,080,743 downwards.
CGTAAGGCTGGATGAGATCTTTCTCGACCACGTGGCCACTCGCCATCGCCTGTTCCAGCGGCAGACGTTTCACCTCTTTCAGCCCATCTTTGATCAGCTGATTGGCGCGATCTTCCACCACTTTGGTGACGTTGGTATCAGCCGGTCCACCGTTAGGTGGGTTGTACTTGATGCCGCCATCTTCCGGTGGGTTGTGCGATGGTGTGATGACGATACCGTCAGCCAGCGGTCCACCCGCTTTGTTGTGCTCAAGAATCGCGTTCGAGATTGCAGGGGTCGGCGTATAGCCATTGTCCTGCTGCACAATCACATCAACGCCGTTCGCCGCCAGCACTTCCAGCACCGACAGGATCGCCGGCTCTGATAGCGCATGGGTGTCTTTACCAACGTAGCAAGGCCCGGTGATACCGTTCTTTTTACGCTCTTCAGCAATCGCCTGAGCGATAGCCAGAATGTGCATCTCGTTGAAGCTCTGACGCCCTGCACTGCCACGATGGCCAGAGGTGCCAAATTTCACCGCGTGTTCCGGGTTCGCCACATCGGGCTGCAGGACATAATATTGTGACGTTAATTGTGCAACGTTAATCAAATCGCTCTGCTGGGCGGTTTGCCCGGCACGTGGGTGATTGGCCATTGGCGCTGCTCCCTGACGCTTAAGTTTTAGATGGTGCCGCAAACTTTCTCGGTCAGTTCCGCAGGGAACTGCATCGAGAGCATGATGTGTTCGACCATGCTGCATTTACGACCGGTATTGGTGTTGGTGATCACCCAGTACGGCGTGCCGGGCACATGCTTCGGCTTAGTATGGGTGCCATTCTGTAACAGCGTATGCTCATCACCGGCAAAGTAGACGCGGGTGCGGCCCTGCAAAGATGCAGTAGCTTCAGCAAAAGCTGCAGTATCAAGACGATAGAGCGTTGACAAGATAAGCATAAAGCGATTCACCGCCCGCTTCTGCTCCGCATATTCATCGGAAAGCAGCAGCTCTCGCACCGCGCGGACACGATCCTGCGGGCGCGAACCGACAGACGCAGGCTGAGACTCTTTCGCTGCCTCTTTTGAGGCTGGCTGAGCAGGCGAAGCGGGTGCAGTCTGACCGGCAGTGAACTTCAGCATACGACGCAGAATGTCGGATGCGCTTTCACCAATGTGTTGCGTGTGGCTGGCAATATAACGGTAGAGCTCTTCGTCAACTTCGATCGTTTTCATCTTATTCCGTACGGTTCTTTCTCATGACAGAACCACCTGTTTCCTGAAAAGCTCTGAGTATAGTCAGGCAATTCAAAGGATGTGCGGGTTCTAACATCAGGATTATAAAGTTAAATTCAGGCGGGTTGTTAGCAATCAAACGGTTTACGGGCAAAAGTCAGAATATGTCCTAATGCCGCCGGAACCGGCGCGCCTGAAAAGGTGAAACCATGATAACCTAAGCACAGGTCTCAAACTTAAGAACTTTGCTATGATTTTGAACGCCCGTCTGCAAACTGAACAATCCCCTGCTGATTCCTTACCTGTCCTGCTTATCCATGGCCTTTTTGGCAGTCTGGATAACCTTGGCGTGCTGGCGCGCGGACTGAAAGATGCCGGTCCTCTGCTGCAGGTTGATGTCCGTAACCACGGACTCTCTCCACGATCTGACGAGATGAACTACGCTGTAATGGCGCAGGACATGGTCGATACGCTGGATGCGCACGGCATTGAACGCGTCGCGGTGATCGGTCACTCAATGGGCGGCAAGATCGCCATGACCATGAGCGCGCTGGTGCCGGACCGCATTGAGCGGCTGGTGATGATCGATATCGCCCCGGTCGACTACCAGACCCGCCGCCATGACGAGATCTTTGCCGGCATTCGAGCTGTAACCGACGCAGGCGTCTCGTCACGCAGTGAGGCGGCGAAGATTATGCGTACGCTTATCAATGAAGAAGGGGTGATTCAGTTCCTGCTGAAGTCATTTCAGGCGGGCGAGTGGCGCTTTAACGTCCCGGTGCTGTGGGATAACTACACCACGATCTCGGGCTGGCAGCCGGTTCCGGCCTGGGATCATCCGGCGCTGTTTATTCGCGGCGGCGACTCCAGCTATCTGGACAACCGCTACCGCGATGCGCTACTGCAGCAGTTCCCTGCCGCGCAGGCCCATGTCATTGGAGGCGCGGGACACTGGGTTCATGCAGAGAAACCCGATGCCGTTTTGCGCAGTGTCCGTCGCTTTTTTGCGCTTTAAAAGCAAATAGATGGCGGCAAAGGTTTAGGATTGGCGTCCGGAGTAAGCGTGAAGTATGATGGCGCGCTAAAATTTTGCCGCGCGTCCGTTTTGCTGCGGCAATGGCCAATAATTTATAATCTGCGCGGTGAGTGACTGGCGCCCGCCCCCATTCAGTTTTACTAAGCCATGGCAAAAGAACAGACTGACCGCACGACGCTCGATCTCTTTGCTGATGAGCGCCGCCCTGGTCGACCCAAAACCAGCCCGCTTTCGCGTGATGAACAGCTGCGCATTAACAAGCGCAATCAACTCAAACGTGACAAAGGACGCGGACTTCGTCGTGTCGAACTGAAAATGAACAGTGAAGCCGTCGATGCGCTCAACACGCTGGCAGAACAGCGCAATCTCAGCCGCAGCGAACTGATTGAACAGATGCTGCTGGCACAGCTCCAACTGGATTAATGCGGGCAAAACGCACGCAGGAGCAAATGTCGGGGCTTTAACCGTTCACCGGTTTTCTCTCGTCTGCTATTATTCGCTGAAATGTGCCGCGGCACACATCTCATTATCAGGATTTAAGAGGTTATTTTACTCATGGCACTCGTAGGCATCTTCTTTGGCAGCGATACCGGCAATACCGAAAACATTGCAAAAATGATCCAGAAACAGCTGGGTACAGACGTTGCAGAAGTGCATGACATCGCGAAAAGCACAAAAGAAGATCTGGAAGCGTTTGATATCCTGCTGCTGGGCATTCCGACCTGGTACTATGGTGAAGCGCAGTGCGACTGGGATGATTTTTTCCCGACGCTGGAAGAGATCGATTTCAACGGCAAGCTGGTTGCGCTGTTTGGCTGCGGCGATCAGGAAGATTACGCGGAGTACTTCTGTGATGCGATGGGCACGATCCGTGACATCATTGAGCCGCACGGTGCCGTAATAGTGGGCCACTGGCCAACAGAAGGCTATCACTTCGAAGCCTCAAAAGGGCTGGCCGATGATACCCACTTCCTGGGTCTGGCCATCGATGAAGATCGTCAGCCTGAACTGACCAACCAGCGCGTAGAGCAGTGGGTTAAGCAGATTTCTGATGAACTGCAGCTGAAAGATATCCTTGAAGCCTGATCCTGCCCGCCTCAATGTGAGCGCCAGCTCACATTGAGGCAATGGAAATTCCTATAGAAATAATAGCCACATTTTTTTAACTTTCTCCGTTTAATCTGTAGAATACCCGCATCGATCTTCCGCTTATTTTTTCAGGCGGTAAGACTAAGCGATGTACCAACAGACATCTGCCAGAATCCTCCCCGGCCCGGTGACCTATCCCCCACAGCCCGTGATGATTCAGGCACGCCCTCTGGTTTTCATTTCATCGCTTCAGTTCTATAATGAGACGCAAATGAGAATGAGCGCAGATCGACATTCAAGGCGATAAGCCACAAAAGTGAATATAGTGACAGGACAAAATCCGCATGACTGACAATAACACCGCATTAAAGAAGGCTGGCCTGAAAGTGACGCTGCCCAGACTGAAAATTCTGGAAGTGCTTCAGGAACCTGAGTGCCATCACGTCAGTGCGGAAGATTTGTACAAACGCCTGATCGACATCGGCGAAGAGATTGGCCTGGCTACCGTTTACCGTGTTCTGAACCAGTTTGATGACGCCGGTATCGTGACCCGTCACAACTTTGAAGGCGGTAAATCTGTCTTTGAACTGACGCAGCAGCATCACCACGATCATCTGATCTGTCTGGATTGCGGCAAGGTTATTGAGTTCAGCGATGAGTCGATCGAAACGCGTCAGCGTGAAATCGCCACCCGTCATGGCATCAAGCTGACCAACCACAGCCTCTATCTCTATGGACACTGTACGCTGGGTGATTGCCGGGAAGACGAAACCCTGCACGACCAGTAACGCGACCTGAAATAAAAAAACCGGTGAATTCACCGGTTTTTTTTCGTCTGTCTTCGGCTGTTGTATCAGGCGACCAGCGTCTCCTGCAGATAGCGCCAGCGTGGAATAGAGCTGCTGCAGTCCAGTATCGCCAGCGAGATACGGCTCTGATTATTGCCATTCATCATCTGCATTTCGCGATACTGTACGGTGATCTCTTTTTCATGATGAGAGAGGATGACGTGTTCGCAGGTGACAATGCGCATCCCTTCGCGCTGTCCCTGCAACTGCCGGAAAAGCGCCTCGACCTCGTTCAGATTGCACTCTCTGCCCTTTGGGGTGACCATGCGGAATTCAGGATGAAAATAGGACATCAGCAGCTCAAAACTGTCGTCAGATCCGGCAGGCTGGTTAAAAATACGTTCAATGAGCTGATGTAAAACGACCACACTGTTTCTGGCTTCCTGGGCGAGAACTGTCATTTTTTTTCCTTCTGTAACCCGCTTTGCAACCTCTGAGAGCGCATAGCCTACCTGAAAGCGGATAATTCACATCTGGAAATTGATTAATTTTTTTAAACTCAGATTTCTCTCACAATGCCGCATTTAATCGGTTGCGGTTAGATCAGAATAAATGTCGGCAATGAGTAAAATCAGGGCAACAAAAAAGGGCGATAAATCGCCCTTTTGTCATTTTATGAGGTCAGCCTCAAAAAAAATTTATTCGCCAGTTTTCGCCCAGGTATCACGAAGACCGACGGTGCGGTTAAACACCAGTTGCGATGGCGTAGAGTAAACGCTGTCGGCGCAGAAATAACCTTCACGTTCAAACTGGAACGGAGTGGTTGGTTCCACATCGCGCAGGCTCGGTTCCACAAAGCCCTGTTTGATCGCCAGTGACTCAGGGTTGATCACCGCCAGGAAGTCCTCTGCCGCGCCCGGATTTGGCACACTGAACAGACGATCATACAGGCGGAACTCTGCTGGCTGCGCGTGATCCGCAGACACCCAGTGAATGACCCCTTTGACCTTACGGCCATCGGCAGGATCTTTGCTCAGCGTGTCTACGTCGCTGGTGCAGTAGATGCAGGTGATGTTGCCCGCTTCATCTTTAGCGACGCGCTCAGCACGAATCACATAGGCATTGCGCAGGCGGACTTCTTTGCCCAGCACCAGGCGCTTATATTGCTTGTTCGCCTCTTCGCGGAAATCGGCACGGTCAATCCAGATCTCGCGGCTGAACGGCACTTCACGCGTACCCATCTCCGGTTTACCCGGATGATTTGGCATGGTGATGATTTCGTTATGGCCAGCTGGCAGGTTTTCGATCACCACTTTCAACGGATCCAGCACAGCCATAGCACGTGGCGCATTCTCATTCAGGTCATCACGGATACAGGACTCCAGCGAGGCCATCTCCACGATGTTATCCTGCTTGGTCACGCCGATACGACGGCAGAACTCGCGGATAGAGGCGGCGGTGTAACCACGACGACGCAGACCTGAAACGGTCAGCATGCGCGGATCGTCCCAGCCTTCAACGTGCTTCTCGGTCACCAGCTGAGTGAGTTTGCGTTTCGACATTACCGCATACTCCAGATTCAGGCGCGAGAACTCATACTGGCGCGGATGAACCGGAATGGTGATGTTATCCAGCACCCAGTCATAGAGACGGCGGTTATCCTGGAACTCCAGCGTACACAGCGAGTGCGTAATGCCTTCCAGCGCATCGGAGATGCAGTGGGTAAAGTCATACATCGGGTAGATGCACCACTTGTTGCCGGTCTGGTGGTGTTCCGCGAACTTGATGCGGTAAAGCACTGGATCACGCATCACGATAAAATTAGAGGCCATGTCGATTTTCGCGCGCAGACAGGCAGTGCCTTCGGCAAACTCACCGTTTCGCATCTTCTCAAACAGCGCCAGGTTCTCTTCCACGCTGCGATCGCGATAAGGGCTGTTTTTGCCCGGCTCTTTCAGGGTGCCGCGATATTCGCGAATCTGATCCGGACTCAGCTCATCAACGTAGGCGAGACCTTTAGAAATCAGCTCGATAGCATAGTCATAAAGCTGATCAAAATAGTTTGATGAGTAACAGACCTCACCGCTCCACTCAAAACCCAGCCACTGGACGTCACGCTTGATGGATTCAACAAATTCCATATCCTCTTTAACCGGATTGGTATCGTCGAAACGCAGGTTGCATTGCCCCTGATAATCCTGGGCGATGCCAAAATTCAGACAGATCGATTTCGCATGACCAATATGCAGATAACCATTGGGCTCTGGCGGGAAACGGGTATGCACGCTGCTGTGCTTACCGCTCGCCAAATCTTCGTCAATGATCTGACGAATAAAGTTAGTTGGGCGGGCTTCAGCCTCACTCATCTCAAAAATCCTCAATACGAATAACGGGTGATTTGTACCACGAAGTAACGGAGTATGATCCACAAAGCGTCTGAGGGAAACAACCGTTTGTTAAGCCTTTAAAACAAAAAAGGCAGGAATCGCTTCCTGCCTGTGGGGTTATGTTGCGGGGATTAGCCTTTCACTTCATACAGCGGAGTTTCACCTGCCACCACCTGACCGCGGGCCAGTAATGTCAGACCGGCAAAATCATCGCTGTTGCTGACCACGACCGGACTCACCATTGAGCGGGCATTGGCATTGAGGAATTCAAGGTCCATTTCCAGCACAGGCTGACCGGCGACCACCGTGGCCCCCTCTTCAGCCAGACGGGTAAAGCCTTTACCTTCCAGCGCCACGGTATCCAGTCCCATGTGCACCACTATCTCTACACCATTCTCCGTTTCCAGACAGAAGGCGTGATTGGTGTTGAAGATTTTCACCAGCGTACCGTCAATCGGTGCCACGACCCATTTGTCGCTGGGTTTGATCGCCAGACCATCGCCAACTGCTTTGCTGGCAAAGGCTTCATCCGGCACATCATCCAGCGCGACCACTTCGCCCGATACCGGTGCCAGCAATGTCGCAATAACACGCTTCTCACTGTTCAGCACGGCCTGCGGTTTAATGTCAGGCTCCACTGGCGCACTGCTGGTAGCCGCGGCCGCGACCGGCCCCTTGGTCAGGACTTTTTTCATCGCCGAGGCAATGCTTTCGGCTTGGGTACCCACGATGATCTGCACGCTCTGCTTATTAAGGCGGATCACCCCGGATGCGCCCAGATGCTTAGCAACGCCTTCATTAACCTGCGCCGAATCATTCACGTTAAGACGCAGGCGGGTAATGCAGGCATCGATGCTGGTTAAGTTGGCTGAGCCGCCCACGGCACCAATATAACGACGCGCCAGCGATTCAGTGGCCGTTTCGCCATTGTCAGTTTTATCCACGTTGACGTCATAACCATCACTTTCATCACCCGCAACTGCCAGCTCGCGGCCCGGCGTCATCAGGTTGAATTTTTTGATGGTGAAGCGGAATACCACGTAGTAGATAACGAAGAAGACCAGCCCCTGCGGAATCAGCATGTACCAGTGTGTTGCCAGCGGGTTACGGGTCGACAGCACCATATCCACCAGCCCGGCGCTGAAACCAAATCCGGCAATCCAGTGCATGCTGGCAGCGATAAAGACCGAGATGCCGGTCAGGACGGCGTGAATCAGATAGAGTACTGGCGCCACGAACATGAAGGAGAATTCCAGCGGTTCGGTGATACCGGTAAAGAAGGCAGCAAACGCGGCAGCCAGCATGATACTACCGACTTTGACACGGTTCTCTGGACGCGCACAGTGATAGATGGCCAACGCAGCACCCGGCAGACCAAACATCATAATCGGGAAGAAGCCTGCCTGATAACGACCGGTAATGCCCACGGTTGCCGACCCATCAGCCAGTGACTGTGCACCGCCCAGGAATTTAGGAATGTCATTAATGCCCGCAACATCAAACCAGAACACGGAGTTCAGGGCGTGATGCAGACCGACCGGAATCAGCAGGCGGTTAAAGAAGGCGTAGATACCGGCACCGGCAGAGCCGAGCTTCTGGATATGTTCACCAAAGTTAACCAGACCATTAAACACCACGGGCCAGATATACATCAGGATAAAAGCGACAAAGATCATCAGGAACGACACGAGAATCGGCACCAGCCGGCGTCCGCTGAAGAAAGAGAGTGCCTTAGGCAGTTCAACGTGGCTGAAGCGGTTATAGACCTCTGCCGACAGAATACCGACAAGGATGCCGACAAACTGGTTTTCAATTTTGCCAAAGGCTGCTGGCACCTGATCCAAAGGAATTTTCTGAATCATCGACACTGCAGCGGGTGAGCAGAGCGTGGTGACCACCAGAAAGCCGACATAGCCAGTCAGCGCTGCGGCACCATCTTTATCTTTTGACATGCCGTAGGCAATACCGATCGCAAACAGCACCGACATGTGCTCAATGATTGCCGCACCCGACTTGATCAGTAATGCCGCCAGCGCATTACCTGCCCCCCAACTGTCTGGATCAATCCAGTAACCGACCCCCATTAATATCGCTGCTGCTGGCAGGGTTGCTACCGGCACCATCAGTGCGCGCCCCACCTTTTGTAAGTAACCTAACATATCCCCTTCCCCCTATGAGCCTGACTTGTCGCTTTGCGCTGCTTAATGTTGTTATGTCAGCTGCAAAGATCGTTAATACACTTCATATCACGCAGCGAAGTGTAATGATAAATTAATTCGCCTCGCAAATTAAAACCCTGGTAAATGTGATTTTTATCACTAAAAAACATCGTGTCACACGGCAACATCTGGCTATCACCACAAACTTATTTTATGATCCGAAATATTGAATTGTGCTCCGCCCGTGGCGAGAATAGATCATCTGCTCTGGCTGATGACTAACGCAGCGGTTTAGCGATCCCCTTTCCATTTTTAATTGAGGTGAAACATGAGACTGATTCCATTAGCGACGCCAACCCAGGTAGGTAAATGGGCCGCCCGACATATTGTTAACCGCATCAATGCGTTTAACCCGACGGCGGACAGGCCTTTTGTTCTGGGTCTGCCAACCGGCGGCACGCCACTGGAGGCGTACAAGCACCTGATTGATATGCACAAAGCGGGCCAGGTCAGTTTTAAACATGTCGTGACTTTCAATATGGATGAATATGTCGGTCTGCCAAAAGAGCATCCTGAAAGCTATCACAGCTTTATGTATCGCAACTTCTTCGATCACGTTGATATTCAACCGGAAAATATCAACCTGCTGAATGGTAATGCGCCTGATATTGACGCAGAATGTCGTCAGTACGAAGAGAAAATTCGCGCACTGGGTAAAATTCACCTGTTTATGGGCGGCGTTGGCAACGACGGTCATATCGCCTTTAACGAACCGGCTTCGTCACTGGCTTCGCGTACCCGTATTAAAACCCTGACCCATGACACCCGCGTGGCGAACTCGCGCTTCTTTAACGGGGACGTGGATCAGGTACCTAAATATGCGCTGACGGTCGGCGTCGGCACGCTGCTGGATGCCGAAGAAGTCATGATTCTGGTTACCGGTCATGTCAAAGCGCAGGCACTGCAGGCAGCAGTTGAAGGTAACGTGAATCATATGTGGACCATCAGCTGTCTGCAGCTGCATGCGAAATCGGTTGTGGTCTGTGATGAGCCAGCCACCATGGAACTGAAAGTGAAAACCGTGAAATATTTCCGCGAAATGGAAGCGGAAAATATGAAAGGCGTGTAACAGAATAGTGCCTTGCCCTGCTGTTACGCTGAGTGACAGCAGGCCAGGACGGGAGAAGAGAGATGTACGCATTAGTAAACGGCCGGATCTACAGCGGCCATGAGATTCTGGATAATCACGCCGTCGTGGTGGCAGACGGGCACATTGCGCGCGTCTGCCCGCGTGAATCGCTCGCGGCTGATATTGAGCAGCGGGATATGGCGGGTGCGATTATTGCGCCGGGCTTTATCGATCTCCAGCTTAATGGCTGCGGTGGCGTGCAGTTCAATGACAGCCTGGATGCGCTCAGCATTGAGACGCTGGAAACGATGCAGCGCGCCAATGAAAAGTCTGGCTGCACCAGCTTTTTACCGACGCTTATCACCAGCAGCGACGCGCTGATGAAGCGGGCGATTGAAACCATGCGCGCTTACCTGCAGAAACATCAGCATCAGGCGCTGGGTCTGCATCTGGAAGGCCCGTGGCTGAGCAAAGCGAAAAAAGGCACACACGATCCGGCACTGATTCGCCTGCCGGATGCGGCGATGGTGCAGTATCTTTGCGACAACGCAGACGTCATTACCAAAGTCACCCTGGCACCGGAAAACGCAGGCAGCGACGTGATTCGTCAGTTGACCGATGCCGGAATCATTGTCTCAGCAGGTCACTCGAATGCGACCTATGAAGAGGCGAAAGCGGGCTTTGCTGCGGGCGTGAGTTTCGCGACCCACCTCTACAATGCTATGCCGGCGTTTGCCGGACGTGAACCCGGGCTTATCGGTGCGCTGTTTGATTCGCCTGATGTATACTGCGGCATTATTGCGGATGGTTTACATGTACATTACGCTAACGTGCGCAATGCAAAACGCATCAAAGGCGACAAACTGGTGCTGGTAACGGATGCCACAGCACCGGCTGGCGCTGACATCAGCGAGTTTATTTTTGCTGGAAAAACAATCTATTATCGTGACGGCCTCTGTGTTGACGAAAACGGCACACTCAGTGGTTCGGCCCTGACGATGATTGAAGCGGTACAAAACAGCGTCGAGCATGTCGGTATCGCACTGGACGAAGCGTTACGCATGGCATCACTCTACCCGGCACGGGCGATGGGCGTGGAAAGACAGTTGGGCTCGATCGAAGCAGGAAAAATCGCGAACCTGACTGTGTTTACGCGCGACTTTAAAATCATTAAGACGTTAGTCAACGGAGACGACGTCCTGAGCGAGTAAGCACTGAATGACCACTGGCGGCCAGTCACAAATAGGAAATGTCGATCTTGTTAAGCAACTTAATAGCGCAGCGGTTTACCGGCTGATTGATCAACAGGGGCCGATATCGCGCATTCAGATTGCCGAACTCAGCCAGCTCGCCCCCGCCAGCGTCACCAAAATTACCCGCCAGTTGATTGAGCGCGGCCTGATCAAAGAGGTAGACCAGCAGGCGTCTACCGGTGGTCGCCGCGCTATCTCGATTATCACTGAAACCCGCCACTTCCATACCATCGGGGTTCGCCTCGGCCGCAACGATGCCACCCTGACCCTGTTCGACCTTAGCGGTAAATCGCTGGCGCAGGAGGATTATGCGCTGCCTGAACGCACTCAGGAGACGCTGGAACATGCGCTGTTTAACGCCATCAGCGGTTTCATCGAGCAGCACCAGCGTAAAATACGCGAGCTGATTGCGATTTCCGTCATCCTGCCGGGCCTGGTTGACCCGATTAACGGCGTGATTCGTTATATGCCGCACATCTCTGTCAGCCACTGGCCGCTGGTCGCCAGTCTGAAAAAACGGTTCAACGTCACCAGCTTTGTGGGGCACGATATTCGCAGTCTGGCGCTGGCCGAGCACTATTTCGGTGCAAGCCGCGACTGTGCTGACTCAATCCTGGTGCGCTTACACCGCGGCACGGGTGCCGGCATTATTGCTAACGGCCATATTTTCCTCGGCAGCAACGGCAACGTCGGCGAAATCGGCCATATCCAGGTTGACCCGCTTGGCGAGCGCTGTCACTGCGGTAACTTTGGCTGCCTTGAAACCATTGCCGCTAACGGCGCCATTGAGAATCGTGTGCGGCATCTGCTGAATCAGGGCTACCCCAGTGTACTGACGCTGGAGGCGTGCCAGATGTCCCACATCTGCAAAGCGGCCAATCAGGGTGATGCGCTGGCCTGCGAAGTGGTCGAACAGGTAGGCCGGTATCTGGGCAAAGCGATTGCCATTGCGATTAACCTGTTTAATCCACAAAAAGTGGTGCTGGCGGGCGAGATTACGGAAGCAGAAAAAGTGCTGCTGCCCGCGATTGAAGGCTGCATCAACACCCAGGCATTAGAGGCCTTTCGTAAAAATCTGCCGGTGGTGCGTTCTACCCTGGATCACCGTTCTGCGATTGGTGCGTTTGCGCTGGCTAAACGTGCCATGCTTAACGGCATTCTGCTGCAACATCTTCTGGAAGACTAAGCTTACCCGCTGTTGTGGCGGGCCACATCGGATCTGACTATGACCATTAAAAGCGTAATTTGTGATATCGATGGCGTGCTGATGCACGACAACACGGCCGTTCCTGGCGCACAGGAATTTTTACAGCGTATTCTGGCCAAAGAGATGCCGCTGGTGGTGCTGACAAACTATCCCTCGCAGACCGAGCAGGATCTGGCTAACCGCTTTGCTTCGGCTGGTGTTGAGGTTCCTGAATCCGTTTTCTATACCTCTGCCATGGCTACCGCCGACTTCCTGCGTCGTCAGGAGGGTAAAAAGGCCTATGTCATTGGTGAAGGCGCGCTGATTCATGAGCTCTATAAAGCGGGCTTTACCATTACGGATGTGAATCCCGATTTTGTCATTGTCGGGGAAACGCGTTCGTTCAACTGGGACATGATGCACAAAGCGGCCTTCTTCGTCGCTAACGGCGCGCGCTTTATCGCCACCAACCCCGATACGCACGCGCGCGGCTTTATACCCGCCTGTGGCGCGCTCTGCGCCGGTATTGAGAAGATCTCAGGTCGTAGCCCGTTTGTGGTGGGTAAACCTAGCCCTTACATCATGCGTGCCGCGCTGAATAAAATGCAGGCCCACTCGGAAGAGACGGTCATTGTGGGTGATAACCTGCGAACCGATATTCTCGCCGGTTTCCAGGCAGGTCTGGAGACAGTACTGGTGCTGTCAGGCGTCTCGACGCTGAGTGATATCGATGCCATGCCGTTCCGTCCGGACTGGATCTACCCTTCTGTTGCCGATATTGATCTGTTCTGATTCATTTTTCTTATGACGCATCCGGTTAATCTGTGATGCGTCCCCCCTTTTTTTGCATATTCCCGCCTACTTTCACTGTCTATTTTTTACTCACAAACACCATTTCATTGCCGATCCAACAACAAAACAACGTTAAAAATATCGTTTATTTAATTTTATTGCCATGTGAGCAATATTTTTATCAGTAAATCACGATTCCTCTTGCATTGAATGCACCAAATAGCGCATTTTCTTATCTATCACGCAGCGTCAGGCTGCCGGACAAACGCAAAAGATAACATCGCCGTAGGGTGAGATCAGGAGTCAGTTATGTGTTCAATTTTTGGTGTGCTGGATCTGAAAACCGATCCTGTTGAGCTGCGCAAGAAAGCGCTGGAATGTTCGCGCCTAATGCGTCATCGCGGCCCGGACTGGTCAGGCGTCTATGCAGATGACAAGGCTATTCTGGCGCATGAACGCCTCTCAATTGTTGACGTTAACAACGGCGCACAGCCCCTGTACAACGCCGATCACACCCACGTACTGGCCGTTAACGGCGAAATTTACAACCATCAGGCGCTGCGCGCTGAGCTCAGCGAACGCTATGAATTTCAGACCGGTTCTGACTGTGAAGTGATTCTGGCGCTCTATCAGGAGAAAGGTGTCGATTTCCTTGATGAGCTGGAAGGCATGTTCGCCTTTATCCTCTATGACAGCGTTAAGAAATCGTATCTGATTGGCCGCGACCATATCGGCATCATCCCGCTTTATATGGGTAACGATGAACACGGCAACCTGTTTGTTGCGTCAGAAATGAAAGCGCTGGTACCGGCGTGTCGTTCGATCAAAGAGTTCCCGCCGGGAAGCTATCTCTCCAGCACCGATGGCGAAATCCGTCGTTACTGGCAGCGTGACTGGATGGAATACAAAAACGTTGAACACAACACCACTGATGCGGCAGGCCTGAAACATGCGCTTGAAGAGTCCGTGAAAAGCCACCTGATGTCAGACGTCCCTTATGGCGTGCTGCTGTCAGGCGGTCTGGACTCCTCCATCATTTCAGCCGTGACCAAGCGTTTTGCGGCGAAACGGGTTGAAGATCAGGATAAAAGTGATGCGTGGTGGCCGCAGCTACACTCCTTTGCGGTCGGGCTGGAAGGTTCACCTGATTTAAAAGCAGCAAAATCTGTCGCTGAACATCTGGGCACCGTGCACCACGAAATTCATTTCACCGTGCAGGAAGGTCTGGATGCGATTCGCGATGTGATTTATCACATTGAAACCTATGACGTCACTACCATTCGCGCCTCTACGCCGATGTACTTAATGTCGCGTAAAATCAAAGCAATGGGCATTAAGATGGTGCTGTCAGGCGAAGGTGCAGACGAAGTCTTTGGCGGCTATCTCTACTTCCATAAAGCGCCAAACGCCAAAGAGTTCCACGAAGAAAACGTGCGTAAACTGCAGGCGCTGCATATGTTCGACTGCGCTCGTGCCAACAAAGCGATGTCCGCCTGGGGCGTTGAAGCCCGCGTACCCTTCCTGGATAAAAAATTCCTGGATGTGGCAATGCGTATCAACCCTGCCGACAAAATGTGTGGCAGCAACGGTAAAATGGAGAAACACATTCTGCGTGAATGTTTCTCCTCTTACCTGCCAGAGAGCGTAGCGTGGCGTCAGAAAGAGCAGTTCTCTGATGGTGTGGGTTACAGCTGGATCGACTCACTCAAGGAAGTGGCCGCGAAGCAAATCAGCGACCAGCAGCTGGCAACCGCCCATTTCCGCTTCCCGTTCAACACGCCGGGTTCGAAAGAAGCTTATCTCTATCGTGAGATCTTCGAAGAGCTGTTCCCGTTAGCGAGTGCGGCAGAGTGTGTGCCTGGCGGTCCATCCGTTGCCTGTTCTTCCGCCAAAGCGATTGAGTGGGATGAAGCGTTTAAAAACATGGACGATCCTTCCGGACGTGCCGTGGGTGTGCATCAGTCAGCCTATAAATAACCTGACAGAAAGCCACCGGAATGGGCCTGTTATGGCCCATTTTTTTACGATGAGCGTTGTATTCACTGAAAAATTGCCGAATAAACCGCCAGGCTGGTTATAAGCCAGTCAAACAGCGATTATCTGGCAAAAAACGGTAAAAAACTTGTTGACGCTGTCTGGTCAACTCCGCATAATGCGCCCCGCAACGCCGATGAAGGTAACGCGAAAAAAAGATGGCTACGTAGCTCAGCTGGTTAGAGCACAGCACTCATAATGCTGGGGTCACAGGTTCGATTCCCGTCGTAGCCACCATCTTTTTTTGCGGGAGTGGCGAAATTGGTAGACGCACCAGATTTAGGTTCTGGCGCCGCAAGGTGTGCGAGTTCAAGTCTCGCCTCCCGCACCATTTCATTATTCGGCAGCGTGGATGGGATATCGCCAAGCGGTAAGGCACCGGTTTTTGATACCGGCATTCCCTGGTTCGAATCCAGGTATCCCAGCCAATTTCGATGATTCTTGTATGCTGAGAACGGACGAATGGGATATCGCCAAGCGGTAAGGCACCGGTTTTTGATACCGGCATTCCCTGGTTCGAATCCAGGTATCCCAGCCATCATTGAAATGCAGTACAATTTGGCTACGTAGCTCAGCTGGTTAGAGCACAGCACTCATAATGCTGGGGTCACAGGTTCGATTCCCGTCGTAGCCACCATATAATTGGGGTGTCGCCAAGCGGTAAGGCACTGGTTTCTGATACCAGCATTCCGGGGTTCGAATCCCTGCACCCCAGCCATACAAAGACAATTTGAAAAGCCCATTATTGGGGTGTCGCCAAGCGGTAAGGC
The DNA here is from genome assembly GCF_024158165.1 of Pantoea sp. B550. Classification (NCBI taxonomy): domain Bacteria; kingdom Pseudomonadati; phylum Pseudomonadota; class Gammaproteobacteria; order Enterobacterales; family Erwiniaceae; genus Pantoea; species Pantoea sp. B550. Next base: position 3,064,911 of record NZ_JAMYXI010000003.1, on the reverse strand, counting down.
ACTGGTTTCTGATACCAGCATTCCGGGGTTCGAATCCCTGCACCCCAGCCAAATTGCACAACCAGGCCCGCTTTTGCGGGCTTTGTTGTTTTTATCCCTTCTCCACCATCCTGATTACAGGCCCGCCCTGCGGCGAGCCTGAACACGTAAGCGGCTATAGCCCCAGCGCGTAACGCAATACCTGCCGCTTCAGTACGCCAGAATGTTCGGCAGCAATCAGTCCAAGATTTCGCGCAAACCGCAGCGGTGCCAGCTGATTGCTGAAGGCAAAATAAAAGAGATCCATCCCGCCCTGCATCAGCAGATTGTCTTTGCGACGCTGCCGGTGATAGCGCTGTAATACCCGCTCTGAGGCCCAGTCCTCCGCAGCACCGCGTGCGCTCACCAGTACATCTATCAACGCATCACTATCGCGATACCCCAGATTCACGCCCTGCCCGGCCAGCGGATTAATGGTATGCGCCGCATCACCGACCAGCGCCAGCCCAGGCAGGACATAACGTGAAGCATGACGTCGCACCAGCGGGAAGCCACCCGCCGCATGGGCTTTAAACCGTCCCAACCGCGCCGGGAAGTGGCTGGCAATCTCTTTTTCCAGCTGGGCAATCGGCATCGCCTGAAGCTGACGCACTCTTGCGGGCGCGTCATACCAGACCAGCGAGGCCCGGTTGCCATACAGCGGTAAAAAGGCTCGTGGTCCCTGAGGTGTAAAGTGCTGCCAGGTCGCATCCCCTGCCGGATGTTCGCAGGTCACGCTTATCAGCAGGCAGGACTGCGCATAGCTCCAGCCATGAATCCCGATTCCGGCCATCTGCCGCACCTGCGAGTTTGCGCCATCTGCACCAATCACCAGCCGGGTATGCAAGGCCATGCCGTCGTTAAGGTCGACGCGCCAGCCGCCATTTTCTGGCTGCAGGTTTTCCAGCGTGGCCGGGCAATAGCAGGTCACGCCCAGCGACTGCATCTCCTCCCATAATGCCCGCTGAAGCACGCTGTTCTCGACCATAAAGCCCAGTTCAGGCAAGCCCAGCGAGGCAGCATCAAAACTCACCTGCGCGGTCTGCCACTCCCAGGTTTCCAGCCTGCGATAGGGCGCACTGCGCATCGCTTCGACCCGCGGCCAGACATTGAGCTGCTTCAGCAACGCCACCGAGGAAGATCCGATTGCTGAAATTCGCAGATCGGGATCGCTGTCGGCATCAAACGGCGCGGGTTCGGCACGCTCAATCACCGCCACGCGAAAATGGTGCTGTGTCAGTCCACAGGCCAACGCAGCACCGACCATGCCACCGCCGACAATCACGACATCAAACTGATTATCCTGCATTGCTTAACTCCCTCTCTTATTCCTGCCAGCCTGCGCATTGCGGGTCTGAATAGAGCAAAGTGTACCGGAAAACCCGATGGCTGGCAGAAAAGCCCTCAGGCTGGTCACCACAGCATCAAAGCATTACAATACGCGCCCCTCACTTCACTGCACTGAATCAATGGCTAGCGCGATGACAAAAAAACTGCATATCAAAACCTGGGGATGTCAGATGAATGAGTATGATTCATCCAAGATGTCTGATCTGCTGAATAGTACGCACGGCTATACGCTGACCGAGGTCCCTGAAGAGGCAGATATTCTGCTGCTTAACACCTGCTCCATTCGTGAGAAAGCGCAGGAGAAGGTGTTTCATCTGCTGGGACGCTGGAGAAAACTCAAAGAGCGCAACCCGGATGTGATTATCGGCGTGGGTGGCTGTGTGGCGTCGCAGGAAGGCGATCATATTCGTCAGCGTGCTCCCTGCGTGGATATTGTGTTTGGTCCGCAGACACTGCACCGCCTGCCGGAGATGATCAACACCGTGCGCGGCACCAAAAGCCCGGTAGTCGACATCAGCTTTCCGGAAATTGAGAAATTTGACCGTCTGCCGGAACCGCGTGCAGAAGGTCCGACAGCCTTTGTCTCCATTATGGAAGGCTGCAACAAATATTGTACTTTCTGCGTGGTGCCTTACACCCGTGGTGAGGAAGTGAGCCGTCCCAGCGATGATATTCTGCTGGAGATCGCCCAGCTGGCGGCGCAGGGCGTGCGTGAAGTTAACCTGTTGGGTCAGAACGTCAACGCTTATCGTGGTGCCACCTTTGATGGTGAGATCTGTACCTTTGCTGAGCTGCTGCGCCTGGTCGCCGCTATCGACGGCATCGACCGCATTCGATTCACCACCAGCCACCCGATTGAGTTCACTGATGACATCATTGATGTCTATCGCGATACCCCGGAGCTGGTGAGTTTCCTGCATCTGCCGGTTCAGAGTGGTGCAGACCGTATTCTGACGCTGATGAAGCGCGCGCATACCGCACTGGAGTATAAGGCGATTATCCGCAAGCTGCGCGCGGCGCGCCCGGATATTGAGATCAGCTCTGACTTCATCATCGGCTTCCCGGGTGAAACCCAGCAGGATTTCGAGCAGACCATGAAGCTCATCGCAGACATCAATTTCGACGTCAGCTTCAGCTTTGTCTACTCTGCCCGTCCCGGCACGCCCGCTGCTGACCTGCCGGATGATGTCAGTGAAGAGGAGAAAAAGCAGCGTCTGTGGATCCTGCAGGACCGCATTAACCAGCAGGCGCAGGCGATCAGTCGCCGCATGCTCGGCACCGTGCAGCGTATACTGGTGGAAGGCATCTCCCGCAAGAACGTCATGGAAGTCTCTGGCCGCACCGAAAATAACCGCGTAGTCAATTTTGAAGGCACGCCTGAGATGATTGGCCGCTTTGTGGATGTTGAAATTGTTGATGTCTACACCAACTCGCTGCGCGGCAGGCTGGTGCGTACTGAAGAAGAGATGGGCCTGCGTATGGCGCAAAGCCCGGCATCCGTGATTGCCCGTACCCGCAAAGAAAACGACATCGGCGTGGGTCTGTTCCAGCCGTGATACCTGCTATATTGTGCGGCAGCGCGCATTGCGTTGCCGCCAATTTCACGCCACGACACTTGGTTTCTGAAAGTGTCGCCCAAATATCTCTCCTTAAGCTTGCGCCCAGGCGTTACGGCATAAATAATTTCGTTATGGTGCATCCGGTTAAGCCCGACGGTGCGTCAGACACATCCCATAACTGGCCCTGAGTGACCCAAAGGATTCGTTTGAATATCGAAACTCGTGAAATCGCCCTTGAACCGGCTGATAACCGTCGTCTGATGAGCCTGTGTGGGCCTTTCGACGATAATGTAAAACAGCTTGAGCGTCGTCTGGGCATTGAGATCAATCGTCGCGACAACGTCTTTAAGCTGTCAGGACGCCCACTTTGCGTCAATGCCGCCGCAGATATTCTGAAGACCCTGTATGTCGATACCGCGCCAATGCGTGGCGAGATCCCGGATATCGAGCCAGACCAGATTCACCTGGCGATCAAAGAGAGCCGGGTACTGGAGCAAACCGCCGAAAGCGTGCCGGAATACGGTAAAGCGGTCAATATCAAGACCAAGCGTGGTGTCATCAAACCGCGTACGCCAAACCAGGCGCAGTACATCGCGAATGTGCTCGACCACGACATTACCTTTGGTGTCGGCCCGGCCGGTACCGGTAAAACCTATCTGGCGGTGGCTGCGGCCGTGGATGCATTGGAGCGTCAGGAGATTCGCCGCATCATGCTGACCCGCCCTGCCGTCGAAGCGGGTGAAAAGCTCGGCTTCCTGCCAGGCGACCTGAGTCAGAAAGTCGACCCTTATCTGCGTCCGCTCTACGATGCGCTGTTTGAAATGCTCGGCTTCGAGCGCGTTGAAAAGCTGATGGAGCGCAACGTTATTGAGGTTGCCCCACTGGCCTATATGCGCGGTCGAACGCTGAACGATGCGTTTATCATTCTTGATGAGAGTCAGAACACCACCATCGAGCAGATGAAGATGTTCCTGACGCGCATTGGCTTCAACTCCAAAGCGGTGATTACCGGTGACGTTACCCAGATTGACCTGCCGCGTCACGTCAAGTCGGGCCTGCGCCATGCCATTGAGGTGCTGGCAGACGTGGAAGAAATCAGCTTTAACTTCTTCCACAGCGAAGATGTGGTGCGCCATCCGGTCGTTGCCCGCATTGTCACCGCTTATGAAGCCTGGGAAGCCGCCGATCAGACCCGCCGTGACCAGCAGGCTGAAGAGCGTAAACGTGAAGCGCTGGCGGCACAGAATGCCACGCAGGAGAGCAAATGAGCCAGGTGATTCTCGACCTGCAGGTCGCCTGTGATAACACCGCTGATTTGCCTGATGAAAGCCAGTTTCACCGCTGGCTCTCAGCGGCTGTTACCCCTTTCCAGCCCGAAAGCGAAGTCACAGTACGTCTGGTTGACGAAGCGGAAAGTCATGAGCTTAATCTGACTTATCGTGGCAAAGATAAGCCGACGAATGTCCTGTCCTTCCCGTTTGAAGCGCCGCCGGGCATTGAGCTGCCACTGCTGGGCGATCTGATCATCTGCCGTCAGGTGGTTGAGCAGGAAGCCGCAGAACAGGGAAAAAGCGTTGAAGCCCACTGGGCACACATGGTGGTACACGGTACGCTCCACCTGCTGGGTTACGACCATATTGAAGACGACGAAGCTGACGAGATGGAAGGACTGGAGACCGAGATAATGCTTGCTCTTGGGTATCCTGATCCGTACATTTCGGAGAAAGAAGACGCCTGAATCCTGAATTCAGGCTATCCGGCTGTCAGCACGGTTTGCTGACAGCACCTATTCCTCACCAGAGAGATCTTTAAAAACCGCCATGAGCGACGACCATTCTCAAAACAGCGATGCACCCAGTAGTAAAAAGGGATTTTTCTCCCTGTTAATCAACCAACTCTTTCACGGTGAACCTAAAAACCGTGATGAGCTACTGGAGCTGATCCGCGACTCGAATAATAAAGAGCTGATTGACCAGGACACCCGCGACATGCTTGAAGGGGTTCTGGATATTGCGGAGCAGCGCGTGCGTGACATCATGATCCCGCGCTCGCAAATGATCACCCTGAAACGTAATCAGAGCCTCGAAGAGTGTCTGGATGTCATTATCGACTCCGCGCACTCCCGCTTCCCGGTGATCAGCGAAGACAAAGATCATGTGGAAGGGATTCTGATGGCGAAAGACCTGCTGCCGTTTATGAGCAGTGAATCAGAGCCGTTCAGTATCGAGAAAGTGCTGCGTCCTGCGGTGGTGGTGCCTGAAAGTAAGCGTGTCGACCGGATGCTGAAAGAGTTCCGTTCCCAGCGTTATCACATGGCGATTGTTATTGATGAGTTTGGTGGTGTCTCCGGTCTGGTCACAATCGAAGATATTCTTGAGCTGATCGTAGGTGAGATTGAAGATGAGTATGATGATGAAGAAGATCGTGATATCCGTCAGCTCAATCGCCACACCTTCACGGTGCGCGCACTGACCGCCATTGAAGATTTCAATGAGGTGTTTGGCACGCAGTTCAGTGATGATGAAGTCGATACCATTGGTGGTCTGGTCATGCAGGGCTTCGGCCATCTCCCCGCACGTGGTGAAAGCATTGAGATTGAAGGTTACCAGTTCAAGGTGGCGATGGCGGACAGCCGCCGCATCATCCAGGTTCACGTGACTATCCCGGAAAATTCGCCACAACCCCAACTGGAAGACGAATAAGTCTATGGCTTTAGCCTCACTCTACCCGCGCCAGCGGGTTCGCCTGCTGCTGGCTTTAATAACGGGTGCACTGGGTACCCTCGCCTTCTCTCCTTACGATTTCTGGCCTGCCGCTCTGCTCTCGCTGTGCGGCTTACAGTTGCTGACCCTGAACCGCTCAAGCCCGCAGGCCACTGCGATCGGCTTTGTGTGGGGAGTAGGTCTGTTCGGCAGCGGTATTAACTGGGTCTATGTCAGTGTTGCCACCTTTGGCGGCATGCCTGGTCCGGTCAATGTCTTTATCGTGGCGCTGCTGGCGGCGTATCTGGCGGTTTACCCGGCGCTGTTTGCCGGTGTACTCAATCGACTCTGGCCATGCACGACGCTATGGCGCCTGGCGCTGGCGGCACCGGCATTGTGGCAGATGACCGAGTTCCTGCGCGGCTGGGTGCTGACTGGCTTCCCGTGGCTGCAGTTTGGTTACAGCCAGATTGACGGACCGTTAAAAGGGCTGGCTCCGCTGGCGGGTGTCGAGACCCTGACCTTCCTGCTGATGGTCATTGCTGGCCTGCTGGCTTATGCTCTGCAGCAGCGCAACGTCAGAAGTCTGGTGGCGGCGTTGCTGCTGCTGGCCCTGCCGTGGCCACTGCGCTACATCCAGTGGGTTCAGCCAATGCCAGAGCGTGCCGTAGAAGTGGCGCTGGTTCAGGGAAACATCCCGCAGTCGATGAAGTGGGATCCTCAGCAACTGCTCACTACTCTGCGCATCTATAACGGTCTGAGCCAGCCGCTGATGGGTAAGGCGCCAATCATTATCTGGCCAGAATCGGCAATTACCGATCTGGAAAGTAATCAGCAGCCGTTCCTGCGTTCGCTGGATGATGAACTGCGTGAACGTGGCAGCTCACTGGTCACCGGTATCGTGGACTCCCGACTGGAGCAGAATCGTTATCACGACTACAACACCGTGATCGTGCTGGGCGGCAAAACGCCTTATAACTACTTCAGCGGCAATCGTTACCAGAAGAATCATCTGGTGCCGTTTGGCGAATTTGTGCCGCTGGCCGACCTGCTGCGTCCGCTGGCCCCGTTCTTTGATCTGCCGATGTCGGCTTTCAGCCGTGGCAACTATCTCCAGCCGCAACTCAGCGTCGCAGGCTATAACCTGACCAGCGCCATCTGTTATGAGATCGTGCTCGGTGAGCAGGTGCGGGCTAACTTCCATCCCGACACCAGTTTCCTGCTGACCGTTTCGAACGATGCCTGGTTTGGTCACTCTATCGGACCGTGGCAGCACTTCCAGATGGCGAGAATGCGGGCGCTGGAGCTGGGACGTCCGCTGTTGCGCAGCACCAACAACGGCGTGACGGCAGTAGTAAATGCCAGTGGTGATGTGGAGGCGATGCTGCCGCAGTTTACCCGCGACGTGCTGACCAGCAAAGTCACGCCGACACAGGGGGAAACCCCGTATGCGCGGGCGGGCATCTGGCCAGTCTGGTCACTGACGCTACTGGCGGCAATGATAGCTCTGCTGCGTCGACGCCGGTAACCTATCCGATCCTTCAAGGCGAAGCGCAGGCTTCGCCTTTTTTCTTTGCTCGCTCTCCGGTATATCTCACTCCCCTGACCACATACTCTGCTGCCTTTCTCACCATGCACCGCTTTCTGGCACGATGATTGCAGAATGTTTCACTGTTTTTCGCCGACAGGCGGATTACAGGCGCTGATGCCTGGCCGTTTGCACCAAAACAGTCGCCTCTGCTGCACCGTTAATGCGCAGAGCAAGATATTTGCCTTTTTTTGGTGCGGATTGCCTCGCAAAAAAGAAACTTTTTTGTTTCATTGCGTTAACAATCCGCTATGTTAGTGACTCTTCTGCGCCCATTTAGCCCGCAGAATGAGCAGAAACGCAGCAAAAAACAGACACAACATCATAATCAGCACAGGTATCAGCCTGGGCCTTTTTCATACGAAGGAGTTGGAACATGCAACTACGCAAAGTGGCATTATCTCTTCTGCTGATCAGCGCAGCGGCGGGAGCGGCCCAGGCGGAAGATCTCAGCGGCACCCTGAAGAAGATCAATGACAACGGCGTCATTGTGGTCGGGCATCGCGAATCATCAGTTCCCTTTTCTTACTATGACAACCAGCAAAAAGTCGTCGGCTATTCACAGGCTTACTCAAACGCCATCGTGGAAGCCATCAAAGCGAAGCTGAACAAGCCGGATTTGCAGGTCAAAATGATCCCGATCACCTCACAAAACCGTATTCCGCTGCTGCAAAACGGCACCTACGATTATGAGTGTGGCTCTACCACCAACAACCTTGAGCGCCAGAAACAGGCCGCGTTCTCTGACACCATTTTTGTCATCGGCACCCGTCTGCTGGTTAAGAAAGATGGCCCGATCAAAGATTTCGCTGATCTGAAAGGCAAAACGGTGGTGGTGACTTCAGGAACCACCTCTGAAGTGCTGCTTCATAAACTCAACGACGAACAGAAACTGGATATGCGCATCATCAGCGCCAAAGATCACGGTGACTCTTTCCGTACGCTGGAAACCGGTCGTGCCGTGGCTTTCATGATGGATGATGCTCTGCTGGCTGGCGAACGCGCCAAAGCTAAAAAGCCAGATAACTGGGAAATCTTAGGTACGCCGCAGTCAAAAGAGGCCTATGGCTGCATGCTGCGTAAAGATGATCCACAGTTTAAAGCGCTGGTCGATGAAACTATTGCTAAAGCCCAGACCTCTGGCCAGGCAGAAAAATGGTTCGATACCTGGTTTAAACAGCCGATTCCGCCAAAGAATCTGAACATGAACTTTGAACTCTCTGATGACATGAAAGCCCTGTTCAAAACGCCAAATGACAAAGCACTGAATTAACAAAAAAATACCCAATGGATCTCAGATTGCATTGAGACGGCAAGAGAATGCATCCCGGTGAGCTTACTCAGGTAAGTCATTTGGATGAGTGAACCTGGCCAACAAAAATGCAGCCTGAAAGACGGCGGGTATAACAAGGGCAGCCTGGCTGCCCTCTCGATTGCTGAAACCGCGGCATGGACAGACAGACTGACACGGGTCGTTCCCCTGAGTCAGGAAATAAAACGCCGTTCATCAATCTTCAGGGTAGCTTAGCTACCCTTTTTTTCCGGAGCTCGTTATGGGTATCGATTGGAACTGGGGCATTTTCCTCGAACAGGCCCCGTTCGGTAACACAACCTACCTCGGCTGGCTGTGGTCCGGTTTTCAGGTGACGATAGCCGTCTCCTGCTGCGCCTGGATTATCGCCTTCTGCGTGGGTTCATTTTTCGGCATTCTGCGCACCGTGCCTAATCGCCTGCTGTCGACCATTGGCACCTGCTATGTGGAACTGTTTCGTAACATCCCGCTGATCGTCCAGTTCTTCTTCTGGTATCTGGTGGCGCCCGAACTGGTGGGCGAAAAGCTCGGCATGTGGTTTAAGTCTGAGCTGGACCCCAACATTCAGTTCTTCCTCTCTTCAATGATCTGTCTTGGCCTTTTTACCGCCGCCCGCGTCTGCGAGCAGGTGCGCGCAGCCATTCAGTCACTGCCGACAGGACAGAAAAATGCCGGTCTGGCGATGGGATTAACCCTGCCGCAGACCTATCGCTATGTCCTGCTGCCGAATGCGTATCGTGTGATTGTTCCGCCGATGACCTCGGAAATGCTGAACCTGGTAAAGAACTCCGCTATCGCCTCCACCATCGGTCTGGTCGATATGGCGGCGCAGGCGGGCAAACTGCTCGACTATTCTGCTCACGCCTATGAATCCTTTACCGCCATTACGCTGGCCTATGTCGCGATTAACCTGGTGATTATGCTGTTGATGAGTCTGGTCGAGCGCAAAGTCCGGCTGCCAGGCAATGCGGGAGGCAAGTAATGTACGACTTTGACTGGAGTTCGATTACACCCAGCCTGCCCTACCTGCTTAACGGCTTAGTGATTACCTTCAAGATCACCATTACTGCCGTGGTTTTCGGTATTTTGTGGGGAACCCTGCTGGCGGTGATGCGTCTGTCGAGCTTTAAGCCCGTCAGCTGGTTCGCCAAAATCTACGTCAACCTGTTCCGTTCGGTGCCGCTGGTCATGGTGCTGCTGTGGTTCTATCTGGTGGTGCCGAGTTTCCTGCAGCAGGTCCTGGGCCTGTCGCCGAAAACCGATATCCGGCTGATTTCCGCCATGGTTGCCTTTTCGCTGTTTGAAGCGGCCTACTACTCCGAAATCATTCGTGCCGGCATCATCAGTATTTCGCGTGGACAGGGCAATGCCGCGCTGGCGCTGGGTATGACACAGTGGCAGGCAATGCGCCTGATCATCCTGCCGCAGGCGTTCCGCGCCATGGTTCCGCTGTTACTGACGCAGGGTATCGTACTGTTCCAGGATACCTCGCTGGTCTATGTCTTAAGCCTGGCGGACTTCTTCCGTACCGCGTCCACCATTGGTGAGCGCGACGGCACCCAGGTTGAAATGGTTCTGTTTGCAGGTCTGGTCTACTTCGTTATCAGCCTGAGCGCATCGCTGTTGGTCAGCTATCTGAAAAGAAAAAGGACGGTTTAAATGATTAGCCTGAAAAATGTTTCTAAGTGGTATGGTCACTTTCAGGTGCTGACCGACTGCTCAACCGAGGTCAAAACCGGTGAGGTAGTGGTGGTCTGCGGGCCGTCCGGCTCCGGTAAATCAACGCTGATCAAAACGGTGAACGGACTCGAGCCGGTTCAGCAGGGTGTGATTGCGGTCAACGGCACCGAGGTGAACAACAAAAAAACCAACCTTGCGCAGCTTCGCAGTCAGGTCGGTATGGTGTTCCAGCACTTCGAGCTGTTCCCGCATCTGAGCATTATCAACAATCTGGTGCTGGCGCAGGTGAAAGTGCTGAAGCGTGACAAGGCAGCAGCCCGCGATAAAGGACTGAAGCTGCTGAAGCGTGTGGGTCTCTCAGCCCATGCCGACAAGTTCCCTGGCCAGCTCTCTGGCGGGCAGCAGCAGCGTGTAGCCATTGCGCGTGCGCTCTGCATGGACCCCATCGCGATGCTGTTTGATGAACCAACGTCCGCGCTGGATCCGGAGATGATCAACGAAGTGCTGGATGTGATGGTTGAACTGGCACAGGAGGGGATGACGATGATGGTGGTGACACACGAGATGGGCTTCGCCCGTAAAGTCGCCAATCGTGTAATCTTCATGGATGAAGGGAAAATTATCGAAGACACCAACAAAGATGACTTCTTTAATAATCCACAGTCTGACCGCGCGAAAGATTTCCTCGCTAAAATTCTGCACTAAACAACCTGTGCGGGTCACGCAGAGTGGCCCGCACAGATTTTATTATCAGGGTTCAAAAGGCTGACGCTGAAACTGGTCATTGCCGCATTCCGGACAGCGCGACAGGGTTTCCGGCGTATAGATCGCCCGGGTAAACTGACACTTCTCACATACCAGATTGCCCAGCCCCACCACTTCGCCGCTCTGATATACACCGTGATGATGCAGATCCTGAAAAACTTCGCGCCACTCCAGCTGACTTTTATCGGTGATATCCGCCAGCTCTTTCCAGACGCTCTCGCGAATAATGCGCATAAACAGTGAATCCGCCAGCGGCTCCTCCACATCGGTATAACTGCGTGCAAATTCGCCTAAATCACGGCGCACTGAGCTAAGCGCCTGATCAATCTCTTCTTCCGTCATATCATCGCGAACCCGTAACTGGCTGCGTCGCCCGGCAATCAGCTCATCAAGGTTCCGATCGCCCTGACGGAGACGTTCGGTCAGTACGGCTAACGACTCGCGATATTCCTGAGCTACTTTATTCATTTTATTCTCCTTTATGCAGACCCTCGCTGAATTAAGTTTAGTCGCAATGCGACTTTTGCCGTGTCGTCTGTACAGTGAATTACAAAAGGGTGAAGAGGCTGTCGCTTTCAGCAGAAATCGTGCCAGCAAAAGTGGGAAGTGTTGTTGATACGCGGCCTTATGGGTATGCTATGCGGATCGTAGAGCCCGAAAAATGTTATTCATAAAGGACCACAGGCAGCCATGCAAGAGCAATACCGCCCGGAAGAGATTGAATCCCGTGTGCAGCAACACTGGGATGAAAACGAAACGTTTAAAGTGACTGAGCAGGAAGGTAAAGAGAAATACTATTGCCTCTCCATGTTGCCCTATCCTTCTGGCCGCCTGCATATGGGCCACGTTCGTAACTACACCATCGGCGACGTAATCGCGCGTTATCAGCGTATGCTCGGCAAAAACGTACTACAGCCGATTGGCTGGGATGCTTTCGGCCTGCCTGCGGAAGGCGCTGCGGTTAAAAATAACACCGCACCGGCCCCCTGGACATACGACAACATCGCCTACATGAAAAACCAGCTTAAATTGCTGGGCTTTGGCTATGACTGGAGTCGTGAACTGGCGACCTGCCAGCCAGAGTACTATCGCTGGGAACAGTGGTTCTTCACCAAACTGTATGAAAAAGGTCTGGTCTATAAAAAGACCTCTGCCGTCAACTGGTGTCCGAACGATCAGACGGTGCTGGCGAACGAGCAGGTGATCGATGGCTGCTGCTGGCGCTGTGACACCAAAGTTGAGCGCAAAGAGATCCCTCAGTGGTTTATCAAAATCACCGATTATGCGGAAGAGCTGCTGAACGATCTGGATACGCTGGAAGAGTGGCCTGAGCAGGTCAAAACCATGCAGCGTAACTGGATTGGCCGTTCTGAAGGCGTCGAAATCACTTTCGACGTTGCTGGCAGCGAAGAGAAAGTTACCGTCTATACCACCCGCCCGGATACCTTTATCGGCGCAACCTATGTTGCCGTTGCGGCGGGTCATCCGCTGGCAACCCAGGCGTCGGTGAATAACCCGGCACTGGCTGACTTTATCGCTGAATGCCGCAATACCAAAGTGGCCGAAGCCGATATGGCGACCATGGAGAAGAAAGGCATGGCGACCGGCCTGTCTGTTATTCATCCGCTGACCGGCGAGCTTCTCCCGGTCTGGGTCGCTAACTTCGTGCTGATGGAATATGGCACCGGTGCCGTCATGGCGGTCCCGGCGCACGACCAGCGCGACTGGGAATTTGCCACTAAATACGATCTGGCGATCAAGCCGGTAGTACTCAACCTGGATGGCTCTATTCCTGACGTCAGCGCTGCGGCAATGACCGACAAAGGCGCGCTGTTTAATTCAGGTGAGTTCAACGGTCTGGATCACGCCGCAGGGTTTACCGCCATTGCAGATTCTCTGGCGGCAAAAGGCGTGGGCGTTCGTAAAGTGAACTACCGTCTGCGCGACTGGGGTGTTTCCCGTCAGCGTTACTGGGGTGCACCGATCCCAATGGTCACGCTGGAAGATGGCACCGTAATGCCGACACCTGAAGACCAGCTGCCGGTGATCCTGCCGGAAGATGTGGTAATGGATGGCATTACCAGCCCGATCAAAGCGGATCCGGAGTGGGCGAAGACCACCGTAAATGGCCAGCCTGCTCTGCGTGAAACCGACACCTTTGACACCTTCATGGAGTCCTCCTGGTACTACGCGCGCTATACCTGCGCCAGCTACAAGGAAGGCATGCTGGATCCGGCCGCCGCAAACTACTGGCTGCCGGTCGATCAGTATGTGGGGGGTATTGAACACGCCATCATGCACCTGATGTATTTCCGCTTCTTCCACAAGCTGCTGCGTGACGCGGGCCTGGTCAACTCGAATGAACCAGCCAAACGTCTGCTGTGCCAGGGCATGGTGCTGGCTGATGCCTTCTACTATCTCGGTAACAACGGCGAGCGTAACTGGGTTTCACCGGTTGACGTTGAGGTTGAGCGTGATGAGAAAGGCCGCATTGTAAAAGCCACCGATACGCAGGGCCGCGAGGTGATTTACGCGGGCATGAGTAAAATGTCGAAGTCGAAAAACAATGGCATCGACCCACAGCTGATGGTTGAGCGTTACGGCGCGGATACCGTGCGTCTGTTCATGATGTTTGCTTCACCGGCCGATATGACGCTGGAGTGGCAGGAATCGGGCGTTGAAGGAGCGAACCGCTTCCTGAAGCGTGTCTGGAAGCTGGTCTACGAGCACACCTCACAGGGTGCGACCGTGGCGCTGGATGTGGATAGCCTGAATGACGAGCAGAAATCGCTGCGTCGTGACCTGCACAAAACCATCGCCAAAGTGGCGGATGATATTGGCCGTCGTCAGACTTTTAACACCGCCATTGCAGCGATTATGGAGCTGATGAACAAATTGGCGCGTGCCCCGCAGGAAAGCGAGCAGGATCGCGCTCTGATGCAGGAAGCACTGCTGGCTATCGTCCGTCTTCTCTATCCGTTTACCCCGCACGCCTGCTATGTTCTGTGGCAGACGCTGGGTGGCGAAGGCACCATCGATGAAGCGAGCTGGCCGGTGGCTGATGAAGCCGCTATGGTTGAAGATTCACTGCTGGTCGTGGTGCAGGTGAACGGTAAAGTGCGTGGCAAAATTACCGTACCCGCCGAGGCCACGCAGGAACAGGTTCAGGCACGCGCGGCTCAGGAGCATCTGGTGGCGAAGTATCTGGACGGCGTGACTATCCGTAAAGTCATTTATGTACCGGGCAAACTGCTTAACCTGGTCGTAGGTTAAGTTCAGGAGGAACTGTGCGACATCCGATTATCAGGCTGTTTGTCATGCTGGCGGTGGTTATCACCGCTGGCTGCGGTTTTCATCCGCGCGGCACCACACAGGTGCCCAGCGAACTGAAAACCCTGATTGTTTCAACCGGCGATCCTTATGGACCGCTGGCGCGTACTGTGCGCCAGCAACTGCGTATCAACGATGTCACTATTGTTGAAGACACTAAACAGAAGCGCACCGATATTCCGACGCTGCGTCTGGGTCCTGAAGTGTCGGGACGTAACACCGCATCGGTCTTTATCAGCGGCACCTCTGCTGAGTATCAGCTGGTCATGACGCTGACGGCGCAGGTCCTGTTGCCGGGCAAAGGAATCTACCCAATCAGCACCACGGTTTATCGTTCATTCTTCGATAACCCGAATGCTGCGCTGGCAAAAGATGCCGAGCAGGATCTGATTACGCAGGAGATGCGTCAGCGTGCTGCCGAACAGCTGGTACGTAAGCTGCTGACCGTGCATGCTGCACAGATCAACAATAAAGAGACCTTACCGGCGTCAGTGATTCCGGTTCCGGGTCAGGGTTCACAGGAAGCACCCTCTTCCTCTGCTACCAGCCTGCAATGATCAGGATTTATCCTGAGCAACTCAGCGCGCAGCTCCGTGAGGGGCTGCGCGCCTGTTATCTGTTAGCCGGAAACGAACCGCTGCTGTTGCAGGAGAGTGCGGATGCCATCCGTGCCGCCGCAACCGCGCAGCAATTTGAAGAACATTTTAGTTTTACGCTGGACGCCCAGACCGACTGGGAGAGCCTGTTTGTCAGTTGCCAGTCACTGAGTCTGTTTGCCCAGCGTCAGACGATGACGCTGCAATTCCCCGAGAATGGCCCCAATGCCGCAATGGCCGAGCAGTTGGTTAAGCTGTCGCAGCTGCTGCATGCCGATATTCTGCTGATCTGCCGGATGCCAAAGCTGACCCGCGCGCAGGAAAACAGTGCATGGTTTAAAGCCCTGTCCGCCTCCGCAGTTTTCGTGCCCTGCCAGACGCCCGAACAGGCACAACTGCCACGCTGGGTCGCGAATCGGGCTCAGGCGCTGAAACTCTCGGTCGATGACGCGGCCGTGCAGCTGTTGTGTTACTGCTATGAAGGCAATCTGCTGGCGCTGGCCCAGGCGCTGGAGCGTCTCTCGCTGCAGTGGCCTGACGGCAAGCTGACCCTGCCCCGGGTTGAAGAGGCGGTCAGCGATGCGGCTCACTTCACACCGTTCCACTGGGTCGATGCTCTGCTGGCGGGTAAGAGCCGTCGCGCGCTGCACATCCTGCATCAGCTGGAGAAAGAAGAGAGCGAAGTCGTGATTCTGCTGCGTACGCTACAGCGCGATCTGCTGACGCTGCTGCATCTGCATCGCCATCAGGCGCAGCAGCCGTTGCGTACGCTGATGGATCAACAGCGTATCTGGCAGAACCGCCGCGCGCTGTTCACTGACGCACTGCAACGCCTGGACGCCACGCGTCTTCAACGCGCGATTCATCTGCTCAGTCAGATTGAGATCACCCTGAAGCAGGATTATGGGCAGCCGGTATGGCCGCAGTTACAGACCCTGACGCTGCTGCTCAGCAGTCGTGCTTTTCCGACGAGTTTTGCCCATGTCTGAGTTACACGCGCTGTTTGGTGGCACCTTCGATCCGATTCATTTTGGCCATCTGCGCCCGGTCGAAGCACTGGCTCAACAGACCAGCTTACAGCGTGTGACGCTGCTGCCCAACAATGTGCCACCGCATCGTCCACAACCGGAAGCCAGCGCGACCCAGCGGGTTGCTATGCTGCGCTGTGCTATCCGTGACTTACCGCTGTTTGAGATTGATACCCGGGAGCTGGAACGCGACACGCCCTCCTGGACCGTAACCACCCTGGAAGCCTGGCGCGCCGAACGCGGTGCAGCGCAGCCGCTGGCTTTTATCATCGGTCAGGATTCCCTGCTGAGCTTATCGAAATGGCATCGCTGGCAGGATCTGTTGTCACTCTGCCATCTGCTGGTATGCCAGCGTCCCGGCTATGCGACCCGGTTCGACTCGCCGGAGATGCAGCACTGGCTTAATCAGCATCTCGCTCAGGATATCCGGCAGCTGCATCAGCAGCCCGCAGGCCATATCTGGCTGGCGGAAACCCCACTCTATGACATTTCGGCGACCGAAATTCGCCGCCGTCGCCATCAGAACCAGCCCTGCGACGACCTGTTGCCTGCGGCGGTGATCGACTATATCGACCGCGAAGGCTTATATCGCGACTGATCCGGGCATGCTATACTGCGCCGCTTAAATTTTTGGCTGCACTCTCCGGGCTTACAGCCGGCCCGATACCACCAGATTCCAAGGGGAACCTTTTGCAAGGTAAAGCACTCCAAGAGTTCGTTATTGATAAGATTGATGATCTCAAAGGCCAGGACATTGTCACCATCGACGTTCAGGGCAAATCCAGCATCACCGATTTCATGATCATCTGCACCGGCACCTCCACGCGTCATGTGACGTCGATCGCAGAACACGTTGAGCAGGAGTCCCGTTTAGCAGGCCTGATGCCATTAGGCATTGAAGGTAAAAGCGCGGCAGACTGGGTTGTGGTTGATCTGGGTGATGTCATCGTGCATGTGATGCAGGAAGAGAGTCGCCAGCTGTATGAGCTGGAAAAACTCTGGAGCTAATCGGTGAAACTGCAACTTGTTGCCGTCGGCACAAAAATGCCCGACTGGGTGCAGACCGGTTTCATGGAGTATTTGCGCCGCTTCCCGAAAGATATGCCGTTTGAGCTGACCGAAGTGACCGCAGGTAAACGCGGCAAAAATGCTGATATCAAACGCATCCTTGAAAAAGAGGGTGAAGCGATGTTAGCGGCGGTCGGCAAAGGCAATCGCATCGTCACGCTGGATATTCCGGGTCAACCGTGGGAAACCCCGCAGCTGGCGCAGCAGCTTGAACGCTGGAAGCTGGATGGTCGCGATGTCAGCCTGCTGATCGGCGGGCCTGAAGGCCTGGCCCCCGCCTGTAAAGCGGCGGCAGAGCAGAGCTGGTCACTGTCAGCATTGACGTTGCCTCATCCGCTGGTGCGCGTGCTGGTGGCCGAAAGTCTGTATCGGGCCTGGAGTATAACGACTAATCATCCTTATCATCGTGAATGACCGATCAGCCCACATCAGACATGACAAGTAGCGGATGAAATTACAAAGCAACGCCTTTCGCGATTACAGCGCCGAACAGAAACTCTTTGTCCGTCGGGCGTTCATCGCCTTCGTCGGTATCTTACTGCTCTCTTCAATCCTGGTGGTTAACCTATACCACCTGCAGATTCTTCGCTTCGATGATTACAGCACCCGCTCCAATCAGAACCGCATTAAACTGGTGCCTGTCGCACCCAGCCGCGGCATTATTTACGATCGCACCGGCACGCCGCTCGCACTGAACCGCACCATCTATCAGGCAGAACTGGTGCCGGAGAAAGTCGATAACCTGCAGCAGACGCTGGAAAACTTACGCCCGGTGCTTGAGCTGACGGACGAAGACCTGGAAAACTTCCAGAAAGAGCGAAAACGCTCGCGTCGCTTTACCTCCATTCCGGTTAAAACCGGTCTGAATGAAGTTCAGGTGGCACGCTTTGCGGTCAATCAGTACCGCTTTCCCGGCGTGGAAGTTAAAGGTTATCAGCGCCGCTACTACCCCTACGGTGCCACGCTAACGCATGTGGTCGGTTACGTCTCAAAAATTAACGATCGTGACGTTGCACGCCTCGACAAAGAAGGCATATGGCCTAACTACGCCGCGACGCACGATATCGGCAAGCTGGGCATCGAAGCGTATTACGAAAGTCTGCTGCATGGCAAAACGGGCTTTGAAGAGGTTGAGGTCAACAACCGTGGCCGTGTCATTCGCCAGCTGCATGAGGAGTCACCTCAGGCAGGCCGTGATATCTATCTGACTATCGATCTCAAACTGCAGCAGTATGTCGAGACCCTGCTGGCGGGCAGTCGCGCCGCTGTTGTCGTCAGCGATCCGCGCACCGGCGAAATTCTCGCCATGGTCTCCACACCCAGTTACGATGCAAACTTATTTGTCGACGGTATTTCCAGCAAGGATTATCGCGGCCTGCTGGAAGATGAAAATCGCCCTCTCTATAACCGTGCAATTCAGGCGGCTTATCCACCGGCCTCGACGGTTAAACCCTATGTAGCAGTTTCTGCGCTGAGTGCTGGCGTGATTAACCGTAATACCAGCCTGTTTGATCCTGGCTGGTGGCAGCTTCCCGGTTCAGAGAAGCGCTTCCGCGACTGGAAAAAGTGGGGTCATGGTCGTCTTAACGTTACCAAAGCGCTGGAGGAGTCTGCCGATACCTTCTTCTATCAGGTCGCCTACGACATGGGTATTGACCGCCTGTCAGAATGGATGAATAAATTTGGTTACGGCAGCCGTACCGGCATTGACTTACCGCAGGAGAGCGCCGGTAACATGCCGACCCGCGAGTGGAAGCAGAAGCGCTTTAAAAAGCCGTGGTATCAGGGTGACACCATTCCGGTGGGAATCGGCCAGGGTTACTGGACGGCGACCCCGCTTCAGATGAACAAAGCGATGATGATTCTGATCAACGATGGCGTCGTCAAGGTGCCACACATGCTGCGCGCCACCCGCGAAGGCCGAACTCTGGTGCCCTATCGCCAGCCGCCTGGGGCCCCGATTGGTGATATCCATTCCGGCTACTGGGAAATCGCCAAAGATGGCATGTACGGCGTGGCGAATCGCCCCAACGGCACCGCGCACAAAAGCTTTGCTGATGCCCCTTATAAAATCGCCGCCAAATCCGGTACGGCACAGGTTTTTGGCCTGAAAGAGAACGAAACCTATAACGCCCATAGAATTGCTGAACGATTACGCGACCATAAATTAATGACCGCGTTTGCCCCTTATGACAAACCTCGGGTGGCTGTGACCATCATTCTGGAGAACGGTGGCGCCGGTCCGGCTGTCGGCACCGTGATGCGCCAGATTCTGGATCACATTATGTTGGGTGATAACAATACAGTTCTGCCGGACGCCGCCCCTGTGCCGCCCGGTTATGAAGGTGAATAAACATGTCGATGCAAGATAGTCCGCAGAAACGATCGATCTGGATGCGCATCCACATCGATCCGATGTTTATGCTGATCATTCTCGCGCTGCTGACTTACAGCGCCGTGGTGATCTGGAGTGCCAGCGGACAGGATCCCGGCATGATGGAGCGTAAACTCGGTCAGATCGCGATGGGTCTGGTCATCATGATTGTGCTGGCGCAGGTGCCGCCGCGCGTTTATGAAGGCTGGGCACCCTATCTCTATATTGTCTGCGTCATTCTGCTGGTGGCGGTGGATGCTTTTGGTCAGATCAGTAAAGGCGCACAGCGCTGGCTCGATCTTGGCTTTGTTCGCTTTCAGCCTTCTGAGATTGCCAAAATCGCGGTGCCACTGATGGTGGCGCGCTTTATTAATCGCGATGTCTGTCCGCCGACGCTGAAAAATACCGGTATTGCACTGATTCTGATCTTCCTGCCTACCCTGCTGGTGGCCGCACAGCCCGATCTCGGCACCTCGATTCTGATTGCCGCCTCAGGCCTGTTTGTGCTGTTCCTCTCAGGGATGAGCTGGAAACTGATTAGCGTGGCGGTACTGTTGGTCGCCGCGTTTATCCCGATTCTGTGGTTCTTCCTGATGCACGACTATCAGCGTGACCGCGTCATGATGCTGCTCGACCCGGAAACGGATCCGCTGGGCGCGGGTTATCACATTATCCAGTCGAAAATCGCCATCGGGTCGGGCGGACTGCGCGGCAAGGGCTGGCTGCAGGGCACCCAGTCTCAGCTGGAGTTTTTGCCGGAACGTCATACTGACTTTATCTTCGCGGTTCTGGCCGAAGAGTTAGGGCTGGTCGGCGTACTGCTGCTGCTGGCCCTCTATCTTCTGCTGATCATGCGGGGACTGGTGGTAGCAGCCCGCGCGCAGACCACCTTTGGCCGCGTCATGGCGGGCGGTTTAATGCTGATTTTATTCGTTTATGTTTTCGTTAACATTGGCATGGTTAGTGGTATCTTACCGGTAGTTGGCGTGCCGCTGCCGCTGGTCAGTTATGGCGGCTCCGCGCTTATCGTGCTTATGGCGGGATTCGGCATTGTGATGTCGATCCACACTCACCGAAAAATGTTATCTAAAAGTGTCTAAGAGGCTGCAGATGCGTAAGGAATGGCTTGGCGTTGCACTGGCATCACTGGTTCTGGCGGCCTGTACCACGCCCGAACCCCAAAATACGGCGCCGCCGCAACCGGCTTACAATGGGCCGGTAGTAGAGATTCCAGGCGTTGAGCCTCGTTATGAGCCGATCAATCCGGGCACCAGCCAGGATTACAGCGTTAACGGCAAAAACTATCGCATCATCAAAGATCCGTCGAACTACAGCGAAGTCGGCCTGGCCACCTGGTACGGCGAAGAGGCGCAGGGCAACCGCACCGCTACCGGCGAAGCCTACGATCCCGATGCGCTGACGGCCGCCCACCCTACTCTGCCGCTCCCGAGCTATGTGCGCGTAACCAATATCGCGAACGGTCGTCAGATTGTGGTGCGCGTTAACGATCGCGGCCCTTACACGCCAGGACGCATTATCGACCTGTCGCGGGCAGCCGGTGACCGACTGAACATTTCCAATAATTCACGGGTGCGGGTCGACTATATCAAGGTGGCTCCCGACGGTACGCTCTCTGGCCCAGGCACCATCGGAACTGTGGTAGCCAAACAGAGCTACTCACTGCCTGCCCGTCCGGACCTGAGTGGGGGCGCGGTGATGAATGGCGGCAGCGCCGCAAACGCTGAACCCCCTGCCCAAAACGTAGAAGCCATCAGTAACAGCACGCTGCAGGGCGGTGACAACATGGGCGCGCCGGTACAGAGCAGCGGCTTTCTTGGCGCACCTCAGCCATTAGCGAACGGCGTGCTGGAAGGTAATGAACCATCCACCACGGTGCCCGTCACTGCACCGGTCGCCAGCAGCGCTACTCCGGTCGCCGCCAGCGCCGCGCCGGCAGCCAGCAGTGGTGCCGCAGCCGGCTATGTCGTGCAGGTTGGTGCACTGAATGACCCGGCGCGTGCTCAGCAGATGATGAAAAGCCTGAGCCAGCGTTATGGTGTGCCCGGCAAGGTCGAAGACGCGGGCAACAACGTTTATCGCGTTCAGCTCGGCGGTTACAGCTCCCGTGCCGAAGCGGCTGCGCTGCAACAGCGCCTGAGCAGTGAAGGCCAGACAGCCTCATTTATTACTAATACGCGTCGCTGATCGGTTTCTCGGACAGCGACACGTTACGTCTGCTAACAACCCAATCATCACGCCCGGTGCCAGACTCACTGGCATTGGGTATGATGAGTGACATTTTTAACCTCAAACTCACGGATGTTGTAGTCCTACACATGAACACGCTGAAATCATCTCGTTTGCTGAAACGCCTGACAGTGGGATCACTGATCGCTTTCTCTCTCAGCCATGCTGCTATTGCTGATGACGTCAATCTCAAGACCATGATTCCGGGCGTGCCGGACATTGATGCCGAAGCGTATGTCCTTATCGACTACAACTCGGGTAAAGTGCTGGCAGAGAAAAACGCCGATGCACGCCGCGATCCTGCCAGTCTGACCAAGATGATGACCAGCTATGTCATTGGTCAGGCCGTGAAAGCGGGCAAAATTCATCAGGACGATATGGTCACTGTGGGTCCGGATGCCTGGGCGACCGGCAACCCGGTGTTCAAAGGTTCCTCCCTGATGTTCCTGAAGCCAGGCGACCGCGTACCGGTCTCTCAGCTGACTCGTGGAATTGTACTGCAGTCGGGTAATGACGCCTGTGTTGCGATGGCTGACTATGTCGCCGGCAGCCAGGATGCGTTCGTTAATCTGATGAACAACTACGTCAAAGCGATTGGCCTGCAGAATACCCATTTCGGGACAGTGCATGGCCTGGACGCTGAAGGTCAGTACAGCTCCGCGCGCGACATGGCGTTGATCGGTCAGGCGCTGATCCGCGACGTGCCGGAAGAGTACGCTGTCTATAAAGAGAAAGAGTTCACCTTCAACAACATCCGTCAGATGAACCGTAACGGTCTGCTGTGGGATACCAACCTGAATGTGGACGGTATTAAAACCGGCCACACTAACTCTGCCGGTTACAACCTGGTGGCGTCCGCGACTGAAGGCCAGATGCGCCTGATTTCTGCCGTCATGGGCGGTCATACCTTTAAAGGCCGTGAAACCGAGAGCAAAAAACTGCTCACCTGGGGCTTCCGTTTCTTTGAAACCGTTGCGCCACTGAAAGCGGGTAAAGAGTTCGCCTCTGAGCCGGTCTGGTTCGGTGATAATGACCGTGTGCAGCTGGGCGTGGAAAAAGATGCTTACCTGACCATTCCACGTGGCCGTATGAAAGATCTGAAAGCCAGCTATGTGCTGACCAACACGGAACTGCATGCCCCACTGAAGAAAAACCAGGTTGTCGGCAGCATCAACTTCCAGCTGGATGGCAAGACTATCGAACAGCGTCCACTGGTGGTGCTGAACGAAATCTCAGAGGGTGGTTTCTTTGGCCGTATCGTGGATTACATCAAACTGATGTTCCATCACTGGTTTGGTTAAGCGTAAAGGGTGATTGAAAAATCACCCTTTCGTCCCCATTACCAGATATTATGATGCTCCCGCTCAGGCGGGAGCCTGTTTTTTATGCACCGGAGTTAATATGAAAACCAAACTGAATGAGCTGCTCGAATTTCCTACCCCGTTTACCTACAAAGTAATGGGTCTGGCGCAACCGGAGCTGGTTGATCAAGTGGTTGAAGTGGTGCAACGTCATGCGCCCGGCGATTACAGCCCTGAAGTTAAGCCGAGCAGCAAAGGCAACTATCACTCCGTAAACATCACTATCAACGCCACTCACATCGAGCAGGTCGAACGCCTGTACGAAGAGCTGGGCCAGATCGAAATTGTGCGGATGGTACTGTAATTTACGGGTCGGCAAGGCGCCTCTGCCTGACGGTTTGCCGACGTTATCCTCAGCGTTTTTCCTTTAGCGGGCTATCGCTTTGTCAGTTGAAACCCTCTTTGTCCGTCAGTCCGGTCTGCGTGACTGGCAACCTGTCTCCGACGCCATGCACCAGTATACTGACCAGCGCGACGACCAGAGTCGTGATGAAATCTGGCTGGTCGAACATCCTCCGGTCTTTACTCAGGGTCAGGCGGGAAAAGCAGAACATCTTCTGATGCCAGGCGATATTCCTGTGGTGCAGAGCGATCGTGGCGGTCAGGTCACCTATCACGGGCCGGGACAACAGGTCATGTATGTCCTGATTGATGTAAAACGCCGTAAGCTCGGCGTGCGCCAGCTGGTGACTATTCTGGAAGAGACGGTGATCGCCACTCTGGCAGAGTTCGGCGTCAGCGCCCGCGCCCGCGCAGATGCACCCGGCGTCTATGTCGGTGAAGAGAAGATCTGCTCGCTGGGATTACGCATTCGCAAAGGCTGCTCGTTTCACGGCCTGGCGCTGAATGTTGCCATGGATTTATCTCCTTTTCTGCGCATCAACCCCTGTGGTTATGCCGGGATGAGCATGACCCAGTTGAAACATTTTCAGCCCGACGTGACCACAGAGCAGGTGCGTTCCCCACTGGTCAGTGCGTTTGCGCGGCTGGCAGGTTATGAAAATGTTGAATGGATCGCAGGCGAACTCCCTGTTAAGCCTTAACGCAGAATGCGAATTTACAAATATGTAACGTATCCGCGCTGACTATGGCTGCTTCGCAGGCGATGTGATGATATAATTTTTGCACTTTTTTCAAATAAAGTTGAAAGCCCCCTTCCCGGTTTGAGTGGGAACGCTTTCAAATCGCAATCCGACCGGAACCTGCTGATTTATGAGTAAACCAATTCAGATGGAACGCGGCGTCAAATATCGTGACGCAGACAAAATGGCGCTGATCCCGGTAAAAACCGTGGCTGTTGAACGGCAGGAGATGTTGCGTAAGCCGGAATGGATGAAAATCAAGCTGCCAGCCGACTCCAGTCGTATTCAGGGCATCAAAGCCGCGATGCGCAAAAACGGCCTGCACTCGGTCTGTGAAGAGGCGTCCTGCCCTAACCTGGCCGAATGCTTTAACCACGGCACCGCCACCTTTATGATTCTTGGCGCAATCTGCACCCGTCGTTGTCCGTTCTGCGATGTGGCTCATGGCCGTCCTAATGCGCCTGATGCCAACGAACCCGCAAAACTGGCACAGACGATTGCCGATATGGGCCTGCGCTACGTGGTGATCACCTCGGTGGACCGCGATGATTTGCGTGATGGCGGCGCTCAGCACTTTGCCGACTGCATCAGCGCGATTCGTGAAAAAAATCCTACCATTAAAATTGAAACGCTGGTGCCGGACTTCCGTGGCCGTATGGATCGTGCGCTGGAGATTCTCACCGCGACGCCACCAGATGTGTTTAACCACAACCTGGAAAACGTACCGCGCGTCTACCGTCAGGTGCGTCCAGGCGCGAACTACGAGTGGTCACTGAAGCTGCTGGAGCGTTTTAAAGAAGCTCATCCTGATGTTCCGACCAAATCGGGTCTGATGGTGGGCCTGGGTGAAACCAATGCCGAAATCGTTGAGGTAATGCGCGATCTGCGTCGCCACGGCGTCACCATGCTGACGCTGGGACAGTATCTGCAGCCGAGCCGCCATCACCTGCCGGTTCAGCGCTACGTCAGCCCGGCCGAATTCGATGAGATGAAAGCAGAAGCGATGGCGATGGGCTTTACCCATGCCGCGTGCGGTCCGTTTGTCCGCTCCTCCTATCATGCGGATATGCAGGCTAAAGGCGAAGAAGTGAAATAAGTAGCCTTTGCGGTCAGAAGAGTGAAAACAAAAAACCAGACTGGAAACAGCCTGGTTTTTTTAGGTGTGCCTGAAATAAAAAGTAACAGTTATTTGCAGCAAATAACCGATTAATCTTTATGAACGACGCGTTCTGCTGGCACGTCTTCTGCCGTCGTTCGGGTTGCGCTGGTATCTTCATCTTTCATGGCTTTTTTGAAGCCTTT
The DNA here is from genome assembly GCF_024158165.1 of Pantoea sp. B550. Lineage (NCBI taxonomy): Bacteria > Pseudomonadati > Pseudomonadota > Gammaproteobacteria > Enterobacterales > Erwiniaceae > Pantoea > Pantoea sp. B550. The sequence goes on along the minus strand of NZ_JAMYXI010000003.1, from coordinate 3,039,549 downwards.
GATTGCAGAGCCCAGATCGCCGCCCAGTGAGCGCAACTTGTTGGTACCAAAAAGCAGTACGATAAGCGCACCGATAATCAGCAGCTTGGCAATACTGATACCTTCCATATTTAACCTTTCGACTTTATTGAATCACGGTGACTGTTATTTACGCGCAGTTTGCCTGTGACGACAACTGGAATCTGTAACAGAGTAAGATCTTTGCTGTAGCGAATATGTGGTGTTTCCCGGTTCAGGCAATCACTTCAGCTCAGGCCGTTCAAAACGCCGGTTTTCAAGAACCGGTAATACCCGGCGGGCATAGGCAATACGCTCAGGATCAAGATCGGCAAACAGCAGTGCCGGAGACTCAGCCGCATTTGCCACCGCCACGCCCAGTGGATCGACGACCAGACTATTACCAATATTGCGTGGACCACACTCAGCTACCGCCACCATATAACAGGTGTTCTCCAGCGCACGGGCACGGGTCAACAGCTCCCAGTGCATCTCTTTAAGCGGACCTTTTACCCATGCAGCAGGGAGCACCAGCACTTGCGCACCATCCAGCGCCAGCCGACGCGCCAGTTCCGGGAAGCGCAGGTCATAGCAGGTCATCAATCCGACTGTCATTCCCGCGACGTCAATCAGCGGCGGAATGATGTGGCCCGGATCGACCCGCTGTGACTCCTGCATCGCAAAGGCATCGTACAGATGCAGCTTTTCATAGGCGGCGATGATTTTACCCTTACGAATAGCCACCAGCACGTTGAGCGCTTTATGCTGCCCGGTGGGAACATGAACGCTCATTATGGTAGTCAGCGCATTGTGTTCACTGGCGGCCAGCAACTGGCTGAGGAAAGGGCCATCCAGTGGCTGCGCCGCCTTCACCACTAAATCGGGATCGGCATTATCGCGCGCCAGCACCGCTTCCGGCAGCACCAGCAAATCGGCGCCGCCTTCTGCCGCCCGCTGCATTAAGTCCAGACAGGTATCAGCGTTCTCCTGCCATTCACGGCTCACTGCAAATTGCCCTAACGCCACTTTCATCATTGTTCTTCTCCTGCAGCGCCGGCAATATTACTCCCGGCGTCAGTTATCGGTGGATCAGCCCCTGCTGATAGTGCCCGTATTCGGCGTGAGCCATCATCTTCTCATTGGCGCTAAAACCATTGTGCTGCCAGCAAAGCAGACATTCCTGCGTCATGCACCGCAAATCCTTAGCCAGCCACGGCAACGTATCGTCCTTATTCATGTATGCTCGCCCCCCCAGCTTAATAGTGCTGGCGGCCTGTGTATGGCTTTACCTTCGACAGCGTGCCACCGGTTTGCAGAGGCCTGCTGTCCGCCAGAGAGCGAACCCTCACGGCAACCGTTTCTGCTGTCCGGTTGCCACCGTGAAAGCAGAAAGTGCTGACAGGCACAGGATGCAGCGATCAGTCATCATTTCTGTCGCCAGCCTCAGGAAGGCACTGTGGAAAAATATCGCCGACGTGCGGGTCGTCACTCTGGTCGGGAAGTTAACCCACTTGCAGATCTTTGATGAGATAACAGGGTGACTCAGTATAGCCTTCGCGAGCGTAGAACTGATTCGCCTTAAGACGTGACTGATGGCAATGAACTTCCATACGGTCGCAGCCATGACGCGCAGCCAGCGTTTCAGCGTGCTGAAGCAGCTGCTGGCCGACGCCTTTACTGCGCTCACCTTCTGCAATGCAGAAATAGCTGATGCGGGCGAAATCGCCGGCCAGGGCAAGCTGAGGGATAAAATGGAGGGAAAGAAAACCCAGCACCTGGCTGCCATGTTCAGCCACCAGCAATACTTCACTGGGATCGCTGCATAACTGTGCCAGGCGCTGTTCAATAAAGCTTTCGGTACCGCCGTAGCCTAACTCGCTTAACAGGGCACTCAACGCAAAACTGTCTTTTAACTCCGCCTGACGTATCTTCATCCTGCCTCCTCACTCACCAGATTCTGTCGCTCAGTTATATAGCGTCACACGCTAAAAAGCTGTATGCCGGGTTGTTATGAATATGTTACGAGGATTTATTGTGAGCCGCCGCGCAGTTTGTGCGGCCTCAGGGACGATACAGAGGGTACGATGAAGAGGATGAAGTGCAGATGACAGGCATAAAAAAACCCGCCATAAGGCGGGTTTTTAGAATTCTGACTGTTAACTTACAGACTGATAACGTTAGCAGCAGATGGGCCTTTAGCACCGTCGGTGATTTCAAACTCTACGCGCTGACCTTCAGCCAGAGTTTTGAAGCCGTTGCTCTGGATTGCAGAGAAATGTACGAATACATCTTTGCTGCCATCTTCAGGAGTAATGAAACCGAATCCTTTAGATTCATTAAACCACTTAACGTTACCTTTGATCTTAGACATCTATATTACCTTTACATGAAAAATGGACACTAAACTGTGTCGCTGTCTAGTACAGCAATTGTGGAGGGATTTGTCCAGCATGATTTGATGAAAAAGTGATAAATATCGACTTTCTGTGCATCCATCACACTTTCCTGCTTTTCAACTTGTGAAACCCGCCTGAACGGGTAACGCGGATGAGGCTGTTCCCACACGCTAACCCGCTGGAAAGGCATATCTTTTTTATTTCATACAGATATGCCATTCACGTTAAAAAGAAAAATCTCATTAAGAGTTGCACCTGCTTTTCCTGACACTTTAGCTGGCAAAACAGCACTATTTTCCACTTTTATCAGGCATGTAAAAAACCTGAAACACGCATGTTTTTTCAGGCGTTACCGGGCACCGCTGTAATTCTGACCTTTTAATGATCACAACAGCGCATTTTTTCCGCACCCCGAAGCCGGTTTTTTCGGGAAAATTTAATTCTGAGCGCTGTTCAGCCCAGTCAGAGCAGGCTATTCGCGGATAAGTCAGACAAAAAACCATAAACATTGAGCAGGATCAATGAACTGCCTTTTAGAGAATAAATTCGCATTTGGCAACAAACAATTAACCTGATAAGCCACTACTTTCCTCACTGCAGGCTGGAATAATATTGCGCTGCAATAGATAAATTTTTCTTAAGATGTCAGGGACGGGCATGGGTGAATGCTCAGTGAAATGGAGGATAAACCTAAGATGGTGATGAAAATACGCTGTACCCAGTGTGGAAGCGCCAGGTTCATATTTACTGATTACAGAGAAGGTGATCGCAACTTTCATGGTGCCTGCTGCGCAAGCTGTAAAAAGCCGCTGGGGTCGCAGGATCTGCTGCCCAATACGCCGATAGATCCCATTACGCACTATCTGCTGGCCAGCCAGAAAACAGCGCGGGCACCTGATTAGGTGCCCGCTGTCGCTGAAGCTTTAAAAAAATATGACATCAGAAAATCAGTTTGAACACCCCTGTCAGGGTCAGCAAGCCCACGACGAATATGATCGCGATAATCCACAGAATAATTTTCATTTCCTTTTCCCCTCACTGATTAAACATTTTTCCTGTAAGCAGTATAGACAGAAAAATATGTCATGCTGCTTCACTCAGGGTTCAACTGCTCATAAGTTCAGCAGATTTCGCTTTTATTTATGTTCTGAGATAACGATCGCAACACCACTTTTTACCGGCCCTCTTTCTTCGTTTTACAGACTACTCCTGGCTAAAATTCAGGCGGTAAGGCATGCCTTAGTAGTGATGAGATTGAAAATGAGTCGCGAGGAGATCTTATGAGCACGATTAATACCAGCATGGGCCGCTACAGCCTCAAGGCAAAAAACAGCGGTAACCACATCAAAGGTTCTTTCGCCATCAACGATGAAGGCGGCACGCAGCTCTCTATGCAGGAGTTTGACGAGCACTATCTTGATGATGTGGTAAACAACGTTATCTATCCGGTCACCGGCGGCAACCGTGAAATTGCGCGTGCGCTGCGGGAACAGATGGTCAAAGCCGGATTTGAACCGCCTCATTAAGGGGCCAGATTTACACGGTTGCAGACCTGTGGGCCGCGCTTTGCGGCCCTTTTTATCGTCGTGGTTATGGGCTGTGAATAAATGGCCAACGATGCCGTCCGCGATAAACAAGCAAACGGGCTGGAGAGAAGCAAAAGCGGAGTGCCGCTGGCAGGCCTGCCAGCGGCCAGAGGTTAAATCGCCCAGGAGAGCAGCAGGCAACCTACCAGACCACAGACCGAAATAATGGTCTCCAGTGCCGACCAGGAGCGAATGGTTTCGCCAATCGTCAGGTTGAAATACTCTTTGAACAGCCAGAAGCCAGGGTCATTAACGTGTGAGAAGATCACGCTGCCGGACCCCACAGCGATCACCATCAGTTCCGGGCTGGCACCACTTGTGACAATCAACGGTGCCACGATGCCACCAGCGGTAATCGCCGCTACCGTGGCAGACCCCAGGGCAATACGCAGCACGGCAGCAATCGACCAGGCCATAAAGATGGGTGAGAGCTGGGTAGAGTGCATCATGCTGGCGATATATTTATCCACGCCGCTGTCCACCAGCACCTGTTTGAAAGCACCGCCACCGCCAATGATCAGCAGCATCATGGCAATGATTTTAATCGAGTCGGTCAGGGTGTCCATCACCTGTTCCATCGTACGACCGCGATTCAGACCAAAGGTGAAGATCGCAATCAGCACCGCAATCAGCGTTGCCATTACCGGGTCACCAAAGAACTCCGCATAGGGCAGCAGTACGTGCCCTTTAGGCAACAGCATCTCCGCCACGGCACGCAGCGCCATCAGCACCACCGGAACCAAGGCCGTCCAGACGCTAACGCCAAAGCTGGGCATTTCCGCTTCGGTAAAGGTTTTCGGGTTGTAAAGCCCCTGCGGAATCGGTTTGTCGATATTCTTCAGGAAACGGGCATAAACCGGACCTGCCAGAATCACCGTAGGGATACCCAGCAGCGTACCGAACAGCAGCGTTTTACCCATGTCAGCATTAAACAGCGTGGCAATAGCCGTCGGGCCGGGGTGTGGCGGAAGAAAACCGTGCGTCACTGAAAGAGCCGCCGCCATCGGTACCCCGACATAGAGAAGCGGTACACGCGCAGACGCCGCCACGCTGAACACCAGCGGCAGCATCAGGACAAAGCCAACTTCGTAGAACAGCGCGAAGCCGACGATAAAACCGGTCAGCACCAGCGCCCACTGAATATGCTTAGTGCCGAATTTTTCAATCAGAGTGGTGGCAATACGCTGCGCGCCGCCGCAATCGGCCAGCAACTTACCGAGCATGGCACCAAAGCCCATGATCAGCGCGAGGCTGCCAAGCGTGCCACCCACGCCCGCCTTGATTGAGGTAATGACTTTATTAACCGGCATGCCCTGCATCACACCGACCGCCAGCGCCACCAGGATCAGCGCGATAAATCCATTAAGCTTAAAGCGAATCATCAGCAGCAGCAGTAACGCGACGCCGATCGCCACATAGAGTAATGGCATAGGTTTTCTCCACCTTGCACACTGAAGGGTATTCAGTGTCGGTTTATTATCATGATCCCCTGAGGGCTACAAAACAGTGCGCTGTAAGATGCTTACACATCCCGACAAACGCTGTTACCGATAACATGTTAAGGGTAACATCCGCAGGAAAGCACCACCCTGCCGACGGTGAATTTCTGTTTTGCGAAGATGATCAACTTTTTGCCAGCGTGTTATCAGAAAGTTTGCCCATGCTGGCGCCGCGCTTTTCGTTACACTCAGATTTTAGCGAAATGTAAAAAGGATGCGCTGGTGAGTGAGAACCTGAGTGAGCTGTACAGTAATCAACGAACCCTCTTTGGCCGCGGCAGTCTGGATAAACTGGTGCCGCTGCTGGCCGCCCGGCCACAACCTACCCTGCTGTTTTGCGGACAATCTTTCCTCCAGGGGGCGGCCTATGCCCGGATAAAAGCTGAACTCAACGATCACATCCTCGGCTACGAAATTGTCAGCCATGAAGCTTCGCCCGCTGAGATCGATGGCTGGGTTGCCCGCTGGCGTGGTCATGTTGATCGGGTATTAGCGATTGGCGGAGGCAGCGTGCTGGATGCGGCGAAAGCCTTTAGCGCCATGATCCAACACCCGCTGCCCACCGCTCGCTATCTGGAGAAGGTGGGTGATACCGCAGTTCAGCCTATCACGCTGCCGCTGATTGCGGTCCCGACGACTGCCGGGACCGGCAGCGAAGTCACGCAAAATGCGGTAGTAACCGACCAGCAGGATATTCAGATCAAAGCGTCACTGCGTCATCCGGTCTTTGTGCCGGAGGTAGCGATTCTTGACCCGGATTTGCTGAAAGGCGCGCCTGATCACGTGCTGGCGACCTGCGGCATCGATGCTTTTACCCACCTGTTTGAAGCGTATCTCTCCGGCAAAGGCAACTTGTTCACCCGCCAGCTGGCGCTGACCGGTCTGCGTCAGTTTGTTCAGGCGTGGCCTGCACTCAATCGCGAGGATGCGGCGGGTGATGCGGCACGTGAAGCAATGATGATGGCATCGTGGCTGGGGGGCGTCACTCTCAGCAGCGCGGGTCTGGGGGTGATCCACGGTATTGCCGGGGAAGTGGGCGCGATTAAACCGTACCATCACGGTGAAGTGTGCGGACGCCTGCTGTTTCCGTTCCTGGATCTGCTGTCTGACAGCCAGCAACCGCTGCAGCATACGCTGATGGCGGAACTGCACCCGCAGCTCTTCAGCGAATCCACAGATTCACCGGCACAGTTTCTGAAACAGTGGCTGCAGCAGCAGGCTATCACGCCATTCTGGCAGGATGGCCCGTCGCTGAGCCGCACTGAGGTGGAGTGGATTCTGGCGCGTGCCAACAGCAAAAATTCGCTGGTGAATTACAGCCGCGAACAGATGCGGACAATGATTGCGCAGGCCTGGCAAATCACGGCGTGATCCAGGGGCGCGCTGGCCTTTCGACCTGCCAGGCTGGCAGGTCATGCAGCAGCTCAGCGCTATTCTGGCGCCTTCAGTCTCAGCGGCTCAGGGCGGCAAAAGGCCCCTCGCCTGCCAGCATCTGCTCAATGATCTGCAACACGCCCTGCTCATTATTAGACGGCGCGGCATAACGTGCCGCCTGCTTCACCCGCTGCGGCGCATTGTCCATGGCAAAACTGAAGCCGGACTGTTTCAGCATCTCCAGATCGTTACCGCCATCGCCAAAGGCCAGCACCTGGTCATGCGTGATCCCCCAGCGTTTTGCCAGCAGATCCAGACCGTGCGCTTTGTGATTTCCCGGCACGATCAGATCCACCGATCCATGACCGCTTGACGTCGCGGCCACGCGTCCCTGGTGCAGTCGCTCAATATCCGCCATCAATGGCTCGATGTAGTCGTCAGAGAGATTCAGCGCGAACTTAAACAGCCGGTCATCCTGCACCTCATCCAGATGATGAATCGGCTTCAGCCGGTGACAGTAATGGCGCATCTTCTTCAGCCAGCTCTCTTCCATGCCGTCGAAGTAATACGCGCTGTTACGACCACACAGCAGGTAACGCAGGCCGGGATAGTTGCCGTTTTGCAGGGTGCCGATTACCGCTTCAACATCGCAGCGTTCAAAGGCACCGCAAAACAGCTCCTCATCACGGTCAATAATCCATGCACCATTTTCCGCCACAAACGCGATATCGCTGGCGATCGCCGGGAAAAAGGATTTGAGCTGGTAATACTGATTGCCGCTGGCCACCACAAATTTGATGTCGCGGGCGGTGAGTTGCTGATAGCAGGCGAGAAAGCGGGATCGGTTGTACTGCTTGTTATCGTCCAGAAACGTGCCATCCATATCTACCGCAACCATCTTAACCGTCGTCATCATGACTCCTTACACAGGAAATTTCAGCGTGGAGTCTCAGGATAGCCGCTGGCGCAGCAAAACGGAAAGAAACAGGGATGGCCGCAGCCATCCCCGGGGGATTAATTCAGAGCGCTGTTCAGCACCAGCGCGGTAATCACTCCGGTCGCAGCAGCAATCAGCACATAGTTGCCGTCGATGTTTGCCCAGTGATAACCACGCGGCGGTTCACGCAGACCGCGTTCATGCCAGTCGGCTACACGGTAACGGTCGCCGCGAAATTCCTGCGGGACAGGATGGCCGCGACGGAAATCGTGGCCCTGCCAGGCGAAATGGTCACGGTCATTGCGGGATTCTCTGCCACGATGGTTATTATCATCATCATGCCGGTTATTGCCCATGTCGTGAGGCTTTTTATCATCATGGCGATTGTTGCCGCGGTCTCGCTTCTGGTCAGGACCGCGATTTTCAGGACGTTTATCACTGTTCTGATGCGGCACAGGCATGCGGTGTCCGTCATCATGATCGTCTGCCAGTGAAACCTGAGAGAAGAGCGTGCTGCAGGTTAAAAGTGAAGCGATAAGCGTGAGTGTTGTTTTTTTCATGATACTGCCTCCGGAAATAACGGCTGTTCAGGCACCGTTGCCCGGCATCATGGCAATAATCCTGGCGGGGGACATCTGTAAAAGTCTTAAAATCCGGTAACTTACACACTATTACGCTTGCTTAGCGCTTTCTTAACACGGGTCATATCCTTACAACTTTCCTGACGCAATTCAGATTTCAACCGCGCAGCCTGAGCATCGCGCCTCAGGCTGCCCCGTTAAAACCTGTTCAACGTCAGGGTGCTGAAACGCACCCCGATGCTTTACCCGGTTATGGCGTGCTGAGGATCACTGGCGCATCCGGCAATCCCGTGAATTGTTTTACGATGTGGTGGAAATCGGCCGTCGGATCCAGATCGCGGAACAGTTCCGGATAGAGATCTTTTGCCAGAATTTCCATACCGATGATGTTGTATGGGTGATTATAGAAATGATGATAAACGCCATAGACCCGTTTCTGTTTCACCGGTTCGATCTGCTCCAGGCCGGTGCGACTCTGCAGGCGATTAAAAGTGGCGGTCACGTCGGTCTGACTGGCACCGTAACCAAACGGCAGCACGTTACTGTTCGGACGCTTCGAGCCGGTCATGATGTACACGTCCGGCTTCATGGCAATAATCTTCTCCAGCGACACAAAACCTGAGCTGCCGGGCAGCAGCGCTGAGCCAATATTTTTCCCGCCGACCGCTTCCACCAGCGCGCCCCAGCCGTTATGACCATGGGTAAAGCAGCAGTTATCGCTGTTACCGGCAATCGGTTCAATAAATACCGTCGGCTTGTGCGGCACCTGGGCAATCTTTTGCTGAATCATCTGCCAGCGCTGCTGATAAAAATCAGCGTAGGCTTTCGCTTCGGTTTCGCGATTCAGAACGGTACCCAACACTTTCACGCTCTTCAGGGTGTTCTCTTTAGGATGAAGCTCATCATCCAGAAACAGCACCGGAATATGCAGATTTTTCAGGGTCGCGAGCACGCCCGACTGCGCCAGTGCCGGTTTAGCGCGCAGCTGCGCAATCATCAGATCGGGTTGCTTCGCCAGCACGCTCTCCAGATTGACCTGCCCCTGATCGTTAAAGCCCATATCCACAATCGATGCCGCCTGCGGCCAGCGCTGCTTCAGCAGGTCCCAGGTCTGGGTATCCTGCTTTTTCGGCAGGTTATTCCAGGCGACCACCCGTCGAAACGGGTTCTGTCGATCCAGTAAGGCCAGCGCCATCACGTCGCGTCCATCCTGCAAAATCACATGCTGCGGCTCCTTTTGCAGCGTAATTTTCTGACCATCCATGTCGGTCACCGTGACCGGATAGGTGGTCGCCGCGCAGGCGGTTGACAGTAACAGCGTGGTGGCAGCAACAATCCCGATTTTCATTTTTCTCCTGTCCTTTAAAGGAATAATAATTATTCGCGTTAACTCTACCATGTGAAAAAGTAACAAATGTAAATATTGCTGACGAGATGCGTCTGACGGAGAGGGTTTGCTGTGTGGCGGCAGGCTAAAACAGGAAGGCGATACAGGGAGAAAATGACGGGTAGCGGGCCGAACAGCAGACGCCTCTCAATACCGCTGAGAAGCGCCTGTTGAGTGATCGGTTACTTCACCAGCGAATAGAAAATCGCGGAGATAGCAATCAAACCTGTCAGCACCACAAACAGGTTACTGATTTTACCACTGTACCTGCGCATTGCCGGGACTTTCTGAATCGCATACATCGGCATCAGGAACAGGATCATCGCAATCACCGGCCCGCCCAGCGTCTCAATCATGCCGAGAATATTCGGGTCCAGTGTTGCCACCAGCCAGGTGGTGAGCAACATAAAGAGTGACGTCAGGCGATTCAGTCTGGCGGGCGCGATGGTTTTACCGCGACTGCGCAGCGCCTTATTGACCATACCGTTAAACCCTTCACGCGCTCCCAGATAGTGGCCGAGGAACGATTTGGTGATCGCCACAATGGCAATCAGCGGCCCGAGCCAGGCAATCATCGGCACCTGAAAATGGTTCGCCAGATAGGAGAGAATGGTAATGTTTTGCGCCTTGGCGGCGTGCAGATCATCAGGCGACAGGCTCAGCACGCAGCTGAATACAAAGAACATCACCGTTACCACCATCATCAGGTGTGAGCAGGCCAGAATGCGCGAGCATTTTTTCTCAGCCGCGTCGCCATACTCTTCGCGCTTTGCCAGTGCAAAGGAGGAGATGATCGGTGAGTGGTTAAACGAAAAGACCATAACCGGTATCGCCAGCCACAGCGTCATCCAAAGGCTGCTGCCCGCAGGCTGAACGTTCAGGGTAGAGAGTGCAGCGCCATGCCAGTGCGGGATAAGATAGCAGGCCATCAGCATCAGCACCGCCACAAAGGGATAGACCAGCACGCTCATCGCTTTAACGATCATCTTCTCGCCGAAGCGCACAATGGTCATCAGGCCGACAATCAGCAGCAGCGACAGCAGCACACGTGGCGGCGGCACCAGACCGAGTTGGTTCACCATCAGGCTCTCAACCGTGTTTGTAATCGCTACGCTGTACATCAGCAGAATCGGGTAGATGGCGAAGAAATAGAGCAGTGTAATCAGCTTGCCCGCGCCGACGCCGAAATGCTCTTCGACCACTTCGGTAATATCACCCGCCGGATTTTTGCCGGAAAGGACAAAGCGTGTCAGGGCGCGGTGCGCGAAGAAGGTCAGCGGAAAGGCCAGCACCGCCATAATGATCAGTGGGATCAGCCCGCCGACACCGGCATTGATGGGCAGGAACAGCACACCGGCTCCAATTGCGGTGCCGTATAAACCCAGCATCCACATCGTGTCGGTTTTACGCCATCCCGTATCGACGTCACTCTCAAGCGCGCCCAGCGTGCCAGTTTGCGTGGTTTTCATCAGATAGTCCGTGTTAAAAGCCGCCAGTAACCTGAGCCGTCAGGCAGATAAACGTATGCCCCGCTCAGCCTCAGCTGCAGACGGATCGGTGAAGCGTAAAAGTGATCCACCCGCGCATAGGTAATCGATTGCGTGCGCCACTTTTTACACTACCTGACGATAAAAGTTCAAGCCGCGAAGATAAACACGCATGGATTGCTGAAAAAACCGTCAGGTTGTGCAAAGTGACTGCGCGGCGATCATGCCATTTTTGCGCCCGTTTTACTGCCCCTGAAAAGGTGATCCCTGTAACGATTAAGCGTAACGGACTACGCTTTAACTGACGCTGTCGCGATTATGCCGACAGGTACACAGGAGAAAAGAATGAAAATTGCCTGTCTGGGATGGGGATCGTTAATCTGGAAACCTGGCGCACTGCCGGTGGCCAGTCAGTGGCATCATGATGGACCTGCCGTACCAATTGAGTTTGTGCGCATCGCTGACGGCGGGGAACTATCAACGGCGATCTGTCTCAACGCCCGCCCGGTGCCGGTGTTCTGGGCCTGGCTGAACACCGCTTCTCTGGAGAGCGCCTGCCGCGCGTTGCGCATTCGGGAAGGGATACCGGACAGCCGCGTTGATGGCGTCGGCATGATGACGGTGACAGAAAGCTCAGCCGGACCGCTGGCAACGTGGGCGCAGGCCAAAGGCATTGAAGGTCTGATCTGGACCGATCTGCCTGCCCGCATGGCGCGTGTCGAAGGCCTGACCCCCACACTGGATGACGCGCGACATTACCTGCAGAATCTTACCGGCGAAACACGTGAGCACGCGTTTCACTACATTGAACAGGTTCCGGCGCAAATCGATACCGCTTACCGGCGCGCACTGGCTGATCTTACCGGCTGGCAACCGGATGCGTTGCCCGTCAACACCGCCACAGCTCAGATGCCGTCCCCCAGCCCGCCGGTCTGAAAGCGCCCCGCCTTCAGCACCGCTCTGCTTACTCTTCAAAGGATTACTACACTTCAGGCAGGTTTCGATTTCAGATTCCCTGAGTCTTCCTCGCAGGTAGCCATACCTTCTGGTCTGGCTGCCCTTTCCTCGTCAGTAGGAGATCAACAGATGAAAGCATTAACGTATCATGGCCCCCATAAAGTCAGCGTGGATAATGTGCCCGACCCGGGTCTGGAAGCGGCCGATGACATTATCCTGGGCGTGACCGCCACCGCCATTTGCGGTTCAGACCTGCACTTATACCGCGGCAAAATTCCCGGCACCGGGCATGGCGATATTTTTGGTCATGAGTTTATGGGCGAAGTGGTTGAGGCGGGCAGCGCAGTGACTGCCGTCGCCAAAGGCGATCGGGTAGTCATTCCGTTTGTGATCGCCTGTGGCGACTGCTTTTTCTGCCTGATGAGCCAGTATGCCGCCTGTGAAAATACAAACAGCGGACGGGGCGCTATTCTGAACCGCAAGAACATCACGCCGCCCGCGGCGCTGTTTGGTTTCAGCAAGCTCTATGGCGGTGTGCCCGGCGGACAGGCGGAGTATGTCAGGGTGCCGAAAGCCAATACCGGCCCGTTTAAAGTGCCGTCGGTACTGTCAGATGAGAAAGTGCTGTTCCTGTCGGACATTCTGCCCACCGCGTGGCAGGCGGTCAAAAATGCCGAAGTTAAACCCGGCTCCAGCCTGGCGATTTTCGGTGCCGGACCGGTTGGCCTGCTCAGTGCCGCCTGCGCCCGGCAGCAGGGCGCCGAGCAGATCTACATGATTGACCACAACAACTACCGCTTAAACTTTGCCCGCGATCGCTACGGCGTCATCCCGATTAACTTCGATGAGATCGATGACCCGGCTGGCTGGATTATCGAGCACAGCACCGGCAATCGCGGTGTGGATGCCGTGATCGATGCCGTCGGGTTCGAGGCGAAAGGGAGCCTGACTGAAACCGTGCTCACCAATCTCAAGCTGGAAGGCAGCAGTGGTAAAGCGTTGCGTCAGTGTATTGCTGCGGTGCGGCGTGGCGGTATCGTCAGCATACCAGGCGTCTACGCCGGATTCATTCATGGCTTCCTGTTTGGTGATGCCTTCGACAAAGGGCTGACCTTTAAAATGGGACAGACGCATGTGCATGCTTATCTGCCGGATCTGCTGAAGCTGATTGAGCAGGGGCATCTGACGCCGGAAGAGATTGTAACCCATCATCTGCCGCTGGAAGATGCCGCACGCGGCTACGATATTTTTGCCAAACGCGAAGAGGAGTGCCGCAAGGTGATTCTGGTGCCAGGCATGGCAGCGACACAGGCCACAATATAATTTCACAACGGGTCTGTAACGCTTAACCCCTGGCTCCCCGGCTGTTTTACGCCGGGGCTCTCGTCTCAGAACGGCTTGCGTTGCAGGCTGCTTCGCCACTCCCGCCTCTCCAGCAGATGTTCATCCGGCGAGTCCGCCGTATCCACCTGACTCCCCTGTTCCAGCAGTCGCGCACTGCGTGAATGAGGATGACTTTCGCTGATCACCTGTTGTGAAAATGCACCAAATGACAACAGTAAAAACAGTAATGCACTGGCCGCCCTCATTTTCATACGCACACCTCTTTAGTAACGGTGTCGCTATGCTGCCCGAAGGGTTTTCATTTTCTGTCAGTAACAGGCAAAGTTATGTGTTAAGCGGGAACAAGCTGCGACGGGTTTAACCGCGGTTCAGGATAGCCAGTCAGCCCGGCATCATACGTTTTCCGGAATACCGTCCGTATTCTTTGAGGAGAATGTTGTTGAACATCAATCAGTTTGATCAGCCGGTCGGTGAGGCCCTGCCCGACTGGCAACCGGTCACAAGGCCCCCCTGTATGCCACTCACGGGTCAGTACTGCCTTCTCCTGCCGCTGAGCATCGATCATGCAGAACCGCTATTGCAGGCATTTATGCTGGCACCGGATGATCGCGACTGGACCTGGCTGAGCGCGGAGCGGCCCGCCTCCCTGCCGCAGATGCAGCAATGGATTGCAGATAAAGTGGCGGATAAGGCCCTGGTGCCCTTCACGGTCTGCTCGCCAAATCGGCAGCCCTGTGGGGTGGTCTGCTTCGCCAGCATTGAGCCGGGACATGGCACGCTTGAAATCGGTCACGTCACCTGGTCGCCGCTGATGCAGCGCAGTGTCATCGGCAGCGAGGCGATTTATCTGCTGCTGCAACAGGCTTTCTCGCGCGGCTATCGGCGGGTAGCATGGCGCTGTGATTCGACCAATATGGCATCACGACGCGCAGCAGAACGGCTGGGGTTCCGCTTTGAGGGCCGTTTTCGTCAGGTGATGACGCGTAAACAGCGTAATCGCGATACCGACTGGCTATCAATTATTGACCGTGAATGGCCGGATGTTCAGCGCGCCCTGAGTGCCTGGCTGAGTGCGGATAATTTCGCTGCCGGGGGACAGCAAAAGCGCCCGCTCAGCGCCTGCTTCGCCGACGTTAACCCGGCGGATGCAAACGCGACAAGTTCTGAGCGCGGAGCGGATACGGGCGATTAATGCAGCCGACGCACGGTCAGTGCTGCAGACCAGCGCTGTCGCTGACAGCGCGGGCAGACTGCCTGCTGCTCAGCCTTAATGATCTGCGTCTGGCCGCAATGGGTGCAGGCATAGAGCGTGCTGATCGGTACAGTGCTGTAATCCTGCCGGTGCTCTGGGGGCAGTACGCTTAACCCGGCGCGCATCTCATCGTCATCGTAGAAATAGAGGCTGAGCTGACCATCGACCTCCACCAGCGCCAGCCTGATCTGCCCCAGATGTTCCACACCGCTCTGCCGCAACTCCATAAAGAACTCATCTTCAGAAATATTCAGCCGATCCAGGCTCTCCAGCACATACAATCCGTCTTTAATCAGGGTAATGACGTCGCCCTGAATCAGCCGCGAAAAGCGTGGGCTGTGTGACGTCAGCCAGGTGGTGAAGCGGTAGAGCGTCAGCAGGACCACAAACACCATAATGACCGGCAGCACCGGCACATCATCATAAAAAGTGACGTCACCGGACGCGGAACCCAGCGTCAGGATCACCACCAGTTCGAACAGCGACAGCTGACGCACGCCGCGTCGTCCTGAGACTTTCAGAAACGTAAAAACCACCAGATAAGCGATCAGGACCCGCGCCACCACCTCAAACAAAAAGGTGGCCGGTTGGTCGTTAAGTAAGAAACGGTGCCAGTCGAATGAGAACATAGTCGGTTAAACATCCTGTTTTAAGCGGCGCGCCGCTTAACCAGCCGCCCGTTAATAGCCCGCAGATTCAGGCCAGCAATAAGTAAATCTTGTCGCCAGTCCGTTAAAAGGCAAGCGAAGCAGTAACGCTAAAACAGGTAAGTCTGTCTGCTCTGCATGTTGAGGAAAAGGTTAACAAAGCTGAAAATAGTGCTGACTCTCTTCACGCCTCGCTTATCAATCCGACAGCATAAACAAAAGTTAAAAATTCCTGTTTCTGAATGGATGACTTTTGCCGCTGCGCTTTTTTCTTTTCACTTCAATAAGTTGCGAATAACCCCTCCCTGCCTATACTTTCCAGTAAGGCTTCCGCAAAATTCGTTAACATTCAGAGAAGCCACTCTTTTTCCTGCCGATAGCGCCGCACGTTTAGTTCTGCTATCTCACGCATCCAAACCGTCACAGGCTCTGTTGCCTGCAATTTAGCGTCTGTGACTTATGGCAAGGATCGCCAGTCTGCTTTGCATACCTGTAACGCCCTGACCCGTTTCGCGACGGCTCGTCAGCGGGAAGCGTGTTGCTTTTTTTTCGGGAGATGCCATGACGCCCTTTTCCAGTTTCTGGCAGGCCGGCTACGAAGGTGCTGATCATATTAATCCGGCTGGTGTTGCGCTGTCGATGAACGATCTGAACCAGCATCAGGCGCGCGCGGCAGAGGATTATGCCGCGCTGGGGCCCTTTGCCATTCGCACGGTGCGCGAAAGCGTCGGCTGGCGGCTATGTGAACGCGACGGCCGCTATGATTTCTCCACGGTCGCAGCACGGATTCAGGCAGCAGAGCAGCAGGGTATTCAGCTGAGCTGGACAATCTGCCACTACGGCTGGCCCGCGGGTGTCAGCCTGTTTGATCACGACTTTGTCCCCCGTTTCGCTGCCTTCTGTGGCGCACTGGCCCGCTTCCTGGCGCCCTGGTATCAGCAGGCACCGATCTACTCCCCGATGAATGAGATCTCCTTTGTCAGCTGGGGCATCTCGGTCGGGCTGTTCGCCTGTGAGGCGATCCCGGAGCCGGCCCGGGCCGATGCCGTCAAGCAGCAACTGGTGCGCGCTACCCTGGCTGGCTGTGATGCGATCTGGCAGGCCGATCCGCGCGCCCGTGTGCTGCACTGCGATCCGCTGATCCATATCGCGCCCGATCCCGCCGATTCCGACAGCGACCGTCTGGCGCGTGAAATGTGTGATACCCAGTATCAGGCATGGGACATGCTCAGTGGTCGCCGCAATCCGGAGTTGGGCGGCGCACCCCGCTATCTCGATCTGATTGGCGTGAATTACTACCACGACAACCAGTGGGAACAGGGTTCAAACCGGCGACTTTACTGGCATCTGGGCGACCGCCGACGCCAGCCGCTGCATCAGCTACTGCTGCAGGTCTGGCAGCGCTATCAGCGGCCGCTGCTGCTGGCGGAAACCAGCCATGTCGGCAGCGGACGCGGCGCCTGGATCCGTGAGATCGCCACACAGGTTGCACAGGCGCAGCTGGCGGGCGCGGACCTGCTCGGCATCTGCCTCTATCCGATTCTTGATCGTCCCTTGTGGGAAGAGACCACCTTCTGGACCCGCAGCGGCCTGTGGGATCTTGACCTACTCGGCACCGATCCTTACGCCCGCCAGTTACAGCAGCCCTATGCTGACGCCTTGCGCCAGGCGCAGCGCTTTTTGCAGCACATCCAGTTCCCCTTACATCCCAGCCAGGAGCACACCATGAAACCACCTGTTCTTATCGTTTTCAGCCATTTACGCTGGGGTTTTGTTTTTCAGCGTCCGCAGCAGCTACTGACACGACTGGCACAGCACTATCGCGTGCTGTTTGTCGAGGAGCCGGTCTGGCAGGCGGGGCCACCAGGTCTGCATCAGAGTACGCCTGCCGCCAACATCACGGTGATTCAGCCGCACACCGACAGCGACGCGCCCGGCTTTCACGACAGCCAGATCGCCCCACTGCTGCTGCTGCTGACGCCGCTGCTGGAGGAGGACGAACAGCCGCTGATTTGGTTCTATACGCCAATGGCACTGCCGCTGCTGACGCCGTTTGATCCGGCACTGGTGATTTACGACTGTATGGATGAGCTTTCGGCCTTTCAGAATGCGCCACGCCAGCTGCAGCAGCGCGAATCTGCGCTGATGACCCGCGCCGATCTGGTCTTTACCGGCGGCTCCAGCCTCTATGAAGCGAAGCGTGACAAACACGCTCAGGTTTACTGCTTCCCCAGCAGTGTTGATGCCATTCATTTTGAACAGGCGCGCGATCGCACGAATCGTCATCCGTTACAGGATGCCATTCCGTCGCAGCGTCTGGGTTATTACGGCGTGCTGGATGAGCGTATCGACCTGCCGCTGATAGCCGCGCTGGCAGACAGCCATCCCGAATGGCAGATCATTATGGTCGGACCGGTGGTGAAAATTGATCCTGCCAGCCTGCCGCAGCGCGACAATATTCACTGGCTCGGTCAGCAGCCCTATCAGGCTCTGCCACAGTTTCTGGCGGGCTGGGATGTCTGTCTGATGCCATTTGCCATTAATGCTTCGACCCGCTACATCTCCCCGACCAAGGTGCTGGAGTATATGGCGGCGCAGCTGCCGATTGTCAGTACTGCCATTGTCGATGTGGCGCGCCACTACGCTGAGGAAGTGGCGGTAGCAGAGACGCACGCGGAATTTATTGCCGCCTGTGAACAGGCAATGGCGATCGGTGCCGCAGAACGGCTGGCGCTGGCGGGACGGATGCAGGCCAAAGTGGATGTTACTTCCTGGGATCGCACCGCAGAGCAGATACATGGCCTGATCCAGCAGGCGCTGACGCAGCGTCAGCCCGCACTGAAGTCTGCCAGTCAGGCCCGCGCGCAGGCTGATGTCATGCCACTCACACCAGCGATGCTGGAGAGCGATGCGGTGCCCTGCCTGATTATTGGCGCCGGACCGACGGGTCTGAGCGCCGGGTATCACTATGGCGAAGGCGCGGTGCTGCTGGAGAAAAATAGCACGCCCGGCGGCTGGTGCCGATCGATTGACGATCAGGGGTTCACCTTCGACTATGCCGGTCACATCATGTTCTCGCAGGATCCCTACGTGTTGCAGCTCTATGAGCTGCTGCTGGGCGACAATCTGCACTGGCAGGCGCGCGAAGCCTGGGTTTACAGTGACGGTGTTTATACCCGTTATCCCTTCCAGTCAGCGCTGCACGGCTTGCCGGTCGGGGTGGTAAAAGAGTGCGTGCTGGGCGCTATCGAAGCGCGTTACGGCGAAACCGCGGCGGCTGCCGTGCCACTGGATCGGGCGCGGGCGCGGCGGGATTGCTGTGCAGATGGCGCGATCCCCGATGAGGGTAGCAGTCTCGCTGCCGTGGAGGGCAAAGAGGATTTCCAGCATTTCATTATGCGCACCTGGGGTAAAGGCATCGCGCGTCACTTCGCCCTGCCCTATAACCAGAAACTGTGGAAAGTGCCGCTGACCGACATGGAAACGTCGTGGCTGGGCGGACGCGTGCCGCTGCCCGATCTGTCACAGATCATTGATGGTGCGCTGCAACCGCTGGCGAAACCGGTCGGCCCAAATGCCCGTTTCGGCTATCCGCTGCGCGGTGGCTTCCAGGCACTGATGTCGGGCTTTTTACCGCACCTGAAATGTACGCTGGAAACGGACACCACCCTGACCCGCATTTACCCGCAGGCGCATGTCGCCCTGCTGGCGGATGGTCGCCACTACCGGTATGAGCAGTTGATCAGCACCATGCCGCTGCCGGAGCTGATTAAGCTGATGGGTGATGAAGTGCCGGAGAGCGTCCGGCTGGCGGCGCAGCAGCTGCAGTTTGTGTCGGTGCGCTGTGTGAATCTGGGCATTGGCCGGGCTGACCTGACTGAAAAACACTGGATTTACTATCCTGGCGATACGCTGTTTCATCGCATTTTTGTGCAGGGTAATGCCAGTCCGCACTGCAATCCGCCGGGCGGCTTCGGCTTAACCTGTGAAATCACTTACAACGCGGCTAATCCGCTGCCGCTTCAGGGCGATGCGCTGATTGAGCGCTGCCGTCAGGATTGCATCCGGGTCGGCATGATCACCGCGGACGATCCGCTGCTCTGCGCATCTGAGGTTGATATGCCTTACGCCTACGTGGTCTATGACCATGCGCGCAGCGATAACGTGGCGCTGATCCGCCAGTGGCTGCTGACCCAGGATATCCATCTGTCGGGTCGTTACAGCGAGTGGGAATATTACAACTCGGATCACGCCTTCCTGGCCGGTAAACGCGCGGCCGAAAATGTCCAGTTGCAACATGTCAGCGCAGGGACGCTTGGCTGATCTGACGCCGACCGTTATGAAAGACGCTGGCTGCACTTTGCGGCTTTCAGCGACTGCAACGCAGTGACCCGCTTTTCCACTTTCCGGGTGGCATTGTATTTTGCAATGCCATTGCCCAGTCCGAAATCCCCGACAAAGCCCAGCACGGTCAGAGCATTAAACTGGCCGGTCTGCTCAATATCACTCTGCACGCTGTACGCTTTACTCAGCTCCTGATCCAGGACGTTGCAGTTCAGCGTCGCTGTCTCTTGCGGCGTCACCGCAGCCGCTTGTGGATAGTGTTTGGTTGCGCAGCCGGTTAACACCAGCACCAGTAGTCCCATTAAGACTTTCTGTTTACACATTTTTCATTGCCTGTTTTTTGCCCGATTAACAGGGTTATCGGCAACATACACAGAGATCATGAGTCTCTGAGCTACCAATAATGGTCGAAACCGCTACGCTAATGTAGGATTCAGCGCGCTGCAGTCAGAGGCAGCCCGCTACCGACCGGAAGTCACGCAGCGAACGCACATTGCCCGTTCATCACTTCTGCCAGACCTTTCAGAGAGTTAGCCAGCATGATGCTGCCATCAGCAGTATTTAACGAGCAAAGCCTGAGCGTTAATTTGTGACAAGGCAGCCGCGCAAGCGAAGCCGGACACAGCAAATTTGCGCGTCGGGTTTATCAGAGTTTGTTCCAGATGAGGTTTCTCCATGCGTTTTAAAGGATTGAACATCGGGTTTTTCATTTTAATTCTGGCTATCGCCACCTTCGCGTTTTTCGAGGTGCTTTCGCCCTATTTCTCGCCAATTTTATGGGCGGCGATTCTGGCGGTGATTTTCCATCCGCTGAAAACCTGGTTGCGCAACCGACTGGGTGACCGCAACGGCGTGGCCGCGTTAATTACCCTGTTCTGCATCTGCCTGATTGTCTTCACGCCACTGGCGATTATTGCCTCCTCGCTGGTGGTTGAAACCAACGCGGTCTATCACAAGCTGCAGACCAATTCGTCGCAGTTCCCGGCCGTGTTCGCCGATCTGCTGCAGCATCTGCCGCGCTGGGCAAGGCATTTCCTGGCTGAAAATAATCTGGATAACGCCGCACAGATTCAGCAGAAGCTCTCCTCGTTTGCGCTTAAGGGCGGTCAGTATGTGGCGGGCAGTGCCTTTATCATCGGTAAAGGGACGTTCAGCTTCACCGTCGGCTTTGGCATCATGCTCTATCTGCTGTTCTTCCTGCTGAAAGATGGCTCCTATCTGGTGCATCTGATTCTGGAAGCGCTGCCGCTTTCCACCTACGTGAAGCATCACCTGATGGTAAAGTTTGCTGCCGTGGCGCGCGCGACGGTGAAAGGCACTGTGGTGGTCGGTATCGTGCAGGGTATTCTCGGCGGGCTGGCGTTCTGGTTTACCGGCATCGATGGCAGCCTGCTGTGGGGCGCGCTGATGGCGTTCCTCTCCCTGATTCCGGCGGTCGGTTCCGCTATCATCTGGGTGCCTGCGGCAATCTTCTTCTTCGCCACCGGCGCACTGTGGAAAGGGCTGTTCCTGGTTGGTTTCTTCGTGGTGATTGTCGGTCTGGTGGATAACATCCTTCGTCCGTTGCTGGTCGGTAAAGACACTAAGATGCCTGACTATATGATCCTGATCGCCACGCTGGGCGGCATGGAAATATACGGCATTAACGGTTTCGTGATCGGTCCGGTCATTGCTGCTCTGTTTATCGCCTGCTGGAATCTGCTCTCCGGCCGCGATAACCGCGAAAATATTGAAGTCATTGACGAAGAAGTGATCGAAGAAGGCAAGAAACAGTCAGAGACAGCGGCAGAAGCCGCAGCGGAAGCCGCTTCTGCTGCAGCCGATGCGGCCGCTGAAGCGGAAATCAAAGTGTCAGCGTTAGCCGCGGCGGAAAGAGAAGCCGCAAAAAGAAAGGCAGCGGACAACAAAGCGTAACCTGGATCAGCCATAAAAAAACCCACCTTCCGGTGGGTTCTTTTTTAACCTGAAAACCAGCGTCTTAGTTGGTCGCTTTGTTTTTCAGATCTTCAGCACCCTGCTTGGTTTTATCCCAGCCTTTTTCAGTGCCTTCTTTGGTTTTGTGCCAGCCTTGCTGAGCACCTTCGGTGATCTTGCTACCGGTAGTGTGGCTTTTGCCTTCAGCGGCATGCTCAGACTTCAGCTTCAGCTCTTTGCCTTCGTTCTGTGTCTGATGCAGTTTTTCTTTCGCAGTATCAGCGCCTTTATGCGCTTCCGCAACGGTGTTATCTGTGGTGGTAGCAGCAAATACTGGCGAGGCCAGCAAAATAGCAGACAGTGCAATAATTGATTTCTTCATAATTCCCTCTGTATTCATCGTTGCCGTGTAGGTTTTAATCCTGGCATAGTCTTTCCAGGAAAGATTTAAGAATAAACCAGGAATGAAAAAGGGCCAGTTTTCACCAGAAAAAGCCGCTGACTGTAGCTTTTTTATCCATTACCAGAGCGCCAGCTGCGGATCGTCGTCCGGTTTCGGCTTATTCCGGCTCACGCGGGCGGGCGGTGCTGGCTGCTGCATCTGATGGGTGATCCACGCCAGTAATACCGTCACGACATAATCCTGCTGCTCAGCGCTCAGCGGCTGATGCTGCCCGATGTTGTGCCACTTGTTCAGACAGCCACGACAGCAGGTCGCGGTGGCGTGCTGGGCGATAAACACCGGATGGCCGCGCATCGGCGTCTGTTTGCCATCATTTTCCGGCTGAGCAGGCGCCAGCCGCTGTGCAACAAACTCTGCGGCGTGCTGTCGCAAAACCGGCTCGCCTTTGCTGCTCGCATAATCGTACTCAGCGCGTCCCAGTCGAAAGCGCTGACGAAACGGCGAACGTGCCAGTCGGGTAAACAGATCGTCAGACACGTTCATACTGATTGCCAGTTACTCATATTTACGCCCCGCCAGATAGCTGACGCCCTGTGGTCCGAACGCTTCGCGATGCAGTTCATTCGGCTGCAGGTGAAACGTCTCGCCGGGATGATAGGTCGTGTCGCCCTGCTCGGTACTGATGGTGATGTCACCACTGAGAATCAGGGCCAGCGCTTCAAAAGGATGGACGTGATTATCAAGCTGGGCTGATGCGGCACGCTCAATCAGCAGTGGCTCATCAAAACCCTGTTCGGCTAACAAATTTCTGAATTCGTGTTCGGTCATTGCAACTCCTCAATATGGAACTGACCCTAAGCAGTGTAGACGATCTTTATCGCCGCTTATGGCACGGAGCGGGTACGTAAAGTCGCGCAAACAGGGTTGTTCACGGGTCAGGCCGATGCTGTACTTGCCGTCTCATTCCCCATTTTGACATCAGGATGACGTAAAAGTATGTCTAACCCTCAGAGAACGGCTCTGCTGCTGATTAATCAGCGCTCACGAAAAGGACGCATTGAGGCCAGTCGGGCGCAGACGCTGCTGGTTCAGGCTGGTTTCACCCTGCTACAACCGGACGAGGATGAGACCCGCACCTACAGCCAGCTCATCGCGGCGTATGCCGGTCGCGTCGATGCCGTGATCGTCGGCGGTGGCGACGGTACGCTTAACGCGGCCGCGCCGGGACTGATGCAGACTGGCCTGCCACTGGGCATTTTACCGCTGGGCACCGCCAACGATTTTGCCCGTACGCTGGGCATTCCCGCCAGCCTTGAACAGGCGGTGAAAATTATCGCAGACGGGCAGTGGCGCGCCGTAGATCTGGGGGAAGTGAATCAGCACCTGTTTCTCAACGTCTGCAGCATCGGCTTTTCGGCAGAGCTGGCGCGTAACCTTACGGCGGAATCGAAAAAACGCTGGGGTGTGGGCGGGTATGCCCTGGCAGCGTTGCGGCTGCTGCGGCAGAGCCGTCCGTTCAGCGCCACGCTGGTGCATCAGGGTCAGCGGATACCGATCAAAACGGTTCAGGTATCGGTAGGCAACGGGCGCTTCTACGGGGGTGGCATGACGGTGGAACAGTGCGCAGCACCCGACGATGGGCTACTGGATGTCTACAGCCTGGAGTTGCAGCACAGCTGGCAATTGATTGCGCTGCTGCCCTTTCTTCGGCGCGGCACGCATGGCCGCTGGCGCGATGTGCGGGCGTTCAGCACCACGGAACTGACCATTGAAACGCGCCGTCCTCATTACATCAATGCAGACGGCGAGATTATCGGCCAGACACCGGCACATTTCCGTCTAATCGCCCGTGCGCTACAGGTTTATGCCCCAGGCGACAGCGCGATATACCAGCCCGCCAGCAGGCGTTGTAACCAGCGTGAGTAATAAGAAACTAGTGTCCGATGCCGTTTTTTTCAGCGTAGTCGATATGCTCAGAAAGACTGGTGGCCAGCTTCTTCGCCATTTCAAGGGTCAGCCCCAGAAACAACGTCTCCTGCGGGCCCTGTTCTCGCGGGGCGTCGGGGTCGATATAACCGAATTTCAGTACCAGTGCCCGATGTGATTTCAGGGGACCAATATGCCAGCCGGTAACCGGATAGAAGGTAAAACTCGTAAATTCATTCACTTTGATCCTGACTGTGAAAGCATAACGCTGATTGGGAGTCAGGCCAGCTCTGATGATAAAACATGAATAGAGTGCTGAGTCTGAACCAAATTCACAGGATTACAAGGGAAGCGGCAGAACAAGCGCAGCGTCAACCGGTTAGCATCGTTGCGGCGTCTGGAGCCTTGCCTGACAGGCAAATGTCGGTAAATGACGCCCGCGCTTCTGTTACCGGAGGCACTGGTCTGACATAATCCATTCAACTCAGACGCTGTAATCAATCCCCGGCGCTTCTGTCTTCGGAATAACAGAACGTTGAACGTTTTAATGTCATCGCAGCCTGTTTCATCCGTTCAAATCGCGCCAGGATTGTGACGCTTCCAGCACGTCGTCAGAATTAATGATCGTCGTCTTTGCGCGCATCAGGTACACACACGGGCAGCTGCATTAAGCATGCGAGATGACGCCGTATCAGGATTGGATGAGGCGCCCCGGCATCCGCCCCTGCCAGACGACAATCACAGCCAGCCAGAGCGTCGCAGTTTAGCCCACAACCCGCCACAGGCCAGCAGCGTCAGCCCAACCGCCAGCGGATAGCCATACAGCGACTTCAGCTCTGGCATATGTTCGAAGTTCATGCCATACATGCTGAACACCACGGTCGGAATCACCAGGATCGCGCCCCAGCCCGCCAGCTTTTTGACCACCTCATTCTGCTGCACCGTCACCAGCGCCAGGTTGACCTGCATGGCGCTGGTCAGCATCTCGCGCATATCTTCCGCGTCGGTCACCACATGACGGGCGTGATCCTGCACGTCGCGGATATAGGCGCGCAGCGGACGCGGGATCAGATCTTCATGCAGGTGGATAAGCTGGTTACAGATCTCTTCCACCGGCAGCGCTGCATTGCGTAGTGACAGCAGATGACGCCGCATGGTGTAGACCGACTGGACCGACTTACGGTCAAATTCGCTGGTGAAGAGTTCGTTCTCCATCTGCCCGACCCGCTCATTCAGCGAGGTGGAGAGCGCGGCATAACGATCGACAATGAAATCAAGCAGGCAGTAGAGCGGCCACGCTGGGCCAAACTTCAGCAGCGCCGGATTTTCACACGCCCGCTGCCGCACCGGGGTATAGCTTTCAGATGCGCCGTGACGGATGCTGATCAGGAATTTTTTTCCGACAAAGAAATGGGTTTCGCCCAGTTCGCAGCTGTCATCCTTCGCACATACCGTCTTGACCACGATAAAGAGTGAGTCACCATAATGTTCAATTTTAGGGCGCTGGTGGGCATTAAGCGCATCTTCAACGGCCAGTTCGTGCAGGCCGAACTCCTCTTTAATTTTCGCCATAAATTCAGCATCTGGCTGCCACAGCCCGAGCCAGATAAACGCTTCCGGTTCTTTGATCACTTCACTGATATCTTCGACGTCGACCTCTTCGCCCGCACTTCCCGGACGATACACCCTGCTGCTTACGATCATCTTCTGCATTCCCGTTATGACAGTACATGCAGCTTAGCTAAAGCCGGGCCTGTAACCGGATAAAAACAGTAAGGATTTGCTGCGACTCCACTATCAGCGGGTTACCACTTCAGGCCTAATCCGGTGGAGAAAATGCCTTCGTTCAGGGTATCGGGAATGCCGCTGACCAGATTGCGATGATAGCCAAGGTGCAGGGTTGACCACGACGTCAGGCTGTAGCGCAGCCCGACTTCGGCATCCAGCATAAATACGCCGTCATCATCCAGCGAATGGCCGACATCGCCATTGCTGTAAAGCGTGACCGACTTACCCAGCAGATAGCGCTGATAGTTCCAGCGCAGCGAGCCGCCAAAGTGCCGCTCTTCGCGATCGTCGCTGTAGCCATACTCAAAGGCCCCGCCGAGCACGGAGAGTGAGAACGCGCTGAGTTCGGTGTCCCAAAGCTGATAACCGGGGCCGGTGCCGAGCAGCGCCTGGCGTGAGAGGTTCTCCACCCAGTCGCGCTTGTAGGTCGCGCGGGTCTGCCAGAAGAACTGCTCACTGACCAGATAGTCGAAGGCGTAGCGCAGGCTGTAGTTATCTGTGTTAACGCTCGCATTTTCCTGCTCACGGTTATAGGTCGCGCCGATGTCGTGCCGCCATTTTCCCTTGTTCAGTTTGGTGTTGAGCGCAAAGCTGTAGTCGTCAGTTTTCGTCGAAGCTTTTTTGACCTTCACACCGGCATCGATATTGCCGGTCCAGGCGAGCTGATCGCTGCGCACTTTGGCTTTCATAAACTCATCGATGCGCCTGACGGAGACCTGCTGCTCCTGCTCATTGCGTTCCACCCAGACATAACCGGGATCGGACGAAGAGAGCCGCACCTGATAGTGTTCGCCGGTCTTTTTGTTTTCGACATTGACCGGATTGTCGCTGGCAAGCGTACTGACCGCATTCCACGCCAGGGTGACGGTGCCTGCGTAGTGTGTCTCTATCGCCAGCTTGCCGTCGCTGAGGTAGCGGATCGTGCCAGTCAGTCGATCGCCATTAGTCAGCCAGACGGTATCGGCTGCGGCCTGCTCTGCCCATCCGGCACAGCAGAAGATGACCAGCAGCCGGGTCAATAAGGTGGCGCAACGCATAGCTTTCCCTGTAAAGGCGTCGTTCGGTTCGGACGACGCGTCACCGTAAATTCGGACCTGACAATTAAGCGGATTCCGCGATGATATGCAATGCGGTCAGGAGAGGTCGTGCAGTGCTTTACCGAGCGGCGGACCCAGCGTGAAATCGCTGAAACGGATCGCCAGTCCCTCGCGTTCAGGCGAACAGCCCATCACGCCGACAAAACGCCGCGTCTGACCCGGCCACGGGCAGAGCCGCAACAGTGGCCAGGTCAGGCCGTCGGTGGAGTACTGGATTCGTAATGCCGCCTTTTCCAGCGTGGCGCGCAGCCAGAACTGACGCGCATCACCGGGAAATACACCGGTAGACCAGTCGGAAAACTCACGCGTGACTACGCTGCCAATGGCAGGCTGATCATCGTTAAACTCAATGCCCGCCTTAACCCAGTGCGTTTCGCTATCCTGAATAAACAGACCAGCCTGATCGTAGAGCTGACTGAAATCCGCCCTCACCTGCACCTGAACGGTAAAGTCGTTTTCCACCCAG
Organism: Pantoea sp. B550; assembly: GCF_024158165.1. NCBI lineage: Bacteria > Pseudomonadati > Pseudomonadota > Gammaproteobacteria > Enterobacterales > Erwiniaceae > Pantoea > Pantoea sp. B550. Next base: position 3,012,167 of record NZ_JAMYXI010000003.1, on the reverse strand, counting down.
AAGCCAAAAGCGTGGCCGCTGTGCCGTTCGAAGCCGTACCAGGTACGCTGCCAGAAATCGCTGTTCAGCGCGGTTTCAAACCTCAGCGTATCGCAATCCAGACTGTGTACCGGCGGCTGATTAATCCAGACGCTACCTTCAGCGGTAATGGAACTGACTGCTGTCATAGGCACTCCTTTGGGTAAGTTAAACCGCCCGCGTTCTGGCCGATCTGCGGCGTGGCGATTGACCTGATTATCATAGCGTTGATTGGTGAACGGGCGGCAGACGATTGCGGCAAATCTGATGATGCCGATGTGGCAGGCAGTGAGGTCAGCAGACCCGTGGCTGCAGACACGCCGGTTCCGTTAGCGGTTTCGCTTATATACCTTTTATTCTTCTGCCGGAAATAAATAACAGCGACCAGGTCCAGCTCACTCAACTATTTCATTTTGTTAATAGCCTGGCGCAAATCGCATTTAACAACCAGACTTGTTTTGTCTGAGGGCAACTGAACTCATTAAATATAAGGATTAAGCCACCATGGTAGATAAATCAGAAATTTTAGATCACGCGCAGGTTGTTGATGTGAATGGCGAACATGTCGGGATTGTCGACCACTTCGAAGGCGACGACAAAATTAAGCTGGCGAAAAGCGATCCTGAAGCGGGCGGCAAACACCACATTATTCCATTCAGCTGGGTGAAAGAGGTTGATGATAATAAAGTCATCCTTTCTAAAGCCAAAGCGGATGTTGAAAGTGAGTGGCAGTCTGCATAAAACATTAGCCGTGGCATCTGCCACGGCTTATTTATTTTCTTTGCGTTAAGCTATTTTTTCTTATCACCCTGCCCGAACCCGCTCATTTTATCGCTCTGCCCTTCTGCATTTGATGAAGAAACAACGCTTTCTGCATTTCCCCTGAATATACTCAAATTGTTCTGTTTTCTCAGAGGCTGATATTTTCTGGTTGCAGTAAGGAATAACAGCCAAATACGCCGTCGATCAGCAGATAGCTTTCTGATCCGGGCAATTCAAAATGCCACCATTCGGTCGCAATGCCGGTGAAGCCACCACCCAGCATGATGGCATTAAGCATCAGACGGTTACGCTGTGCCTGAACGGGCACCGCAGGGTGATAAGGATGGGAGTGCTCACTCATCTCATCGAAGCCGGTACCCATATCAACGATTTCGCCACGCTCGTCGATAAGCGTCACGTCTACTGCGGTGCCGCGGCTGTGGTTTGATCCGCGCGTCAGCGGTGCGACATAGTCCTGATTCGGGCAGGCCTGCCACAGGATTGCCTGCGCGGCAGGTGGTCGGTACGCATCGAGGATCAGCAGTGAATAGCCCGCCACGTTTGCAATCCCGATGCTTTTCGCCAGCGCTCTTGCCGCATCAACGTGCAGCAGACAGCGCGCATCGCGGTAGATTGGCTGTCCGGTAAGGTTGTCGGCGGTAGCGTATTTCAGATCGATGGCTAACTGAGGAAAGGCCTCAGCAATATCAACAAGATTTTTACTTTCCATGATGAAGTGCTCCCTGTTTATGTGCTCTGTGGCGGGCTGGCCGGAGAAGATAGTTATGAGGCGGTTATCATGGCACTGCGGCGGGAGGAAAAAAAGATGTGATGGTTTTCTGAGTCTGGTCGTGATGTGGCAGTTTGTTTACTCAGGATGCTGGCTGGCAGGTTTAAAGGCTTGAGAGATGAGTACAGGTGGAATAATCAGTTACCTGAATTCAGGAACTATAGCGTTTTATAAATAATTACAGTCAGATGAAAGGCGATATTTCAACCCCAGGAAATTCGAATCCTTTATCAATTTTACTTCACATGAAAGTGCAGCAGTTAATTACTTTATTTTGCGATCTGCGCCGCAAATAATAGCGTTTAAATTGTGAATAAACTCGCTGATTTACATCGATTTTCAGCTGGACTTTATTCGTATTAGTTGATTATATGTACAGGTATTTAGCGCGATACAGAGGTGTTGGAGCACCCCTGCATCGCTAATCACAACCACTATTTAGCGAGAATAGAGATTATGACTGAGTCAGAGTGTAATGCAGTTGGCTTAAATCCAGAAGCCCCTTCCGTTACCCGGCGTAAATTAACGGTGAGTTACGCCAGCCGGTATCCAGACTATATCCGTATTCCGTCGATCATTATGAAAGGCCAGTGGCTGGCAGCAGCCGGATTCACCACCGGAACCGAAGTTGAGGTGAGCGTTACAGAGGGCCGTATCGTGCTGACCGTGAAGCCACCCGAGCCTGTCGATGAGCAACTGGTTAATGCTTTAGCGCAGCTGAATAAGCTGCCTGCAAAGAAACAGAAGCAGGTGCTGGCATTGTCGGGTGTGACTGCGGGTTAGCGGTGTTGAGGTGAAAGGATGCCGCTTCTGTTTGGGGAGCGGCAGATTAGTATTGCTGGCAATGATTATCCGTGTTTCTATATTTAAAGGATCTTTTGCCCCGCCAACGTAGCGCTCCCCTGTTTTAATCGCCTTTTATAATGAGAGGACAGATAATCTATAGATTGGAATGATTTCAGGAGAATTATTAGATGGTTACTATCGCAAAATACAGATTATCGATGTACCCACTAATTTCCTGTAAGGATCGTACAACTATAAATGCGTGCCTAAAACAGGAATCAGGCAATTAGCAGTGTATAAAAATTAGCGCTTACATGCTCTGGTGAATTTATATGATTTCCATGCAAGATTCATCGGTATCACTAAATATACTACAACTGCTCCTACCATCAGGACGATTGCATATGATATCAGGCTTTGCTGATGTCCTTTTGCTACTCCATAAATGAAAAAAGAAATTAAAGTCGCCATGCAAATAATTCCAGCCCAAAAACGCTTACTGAGTTCCTGGACGAGAGACTGCGGGGTGTATAATTTGTTCTCATCTCTGGTAAGCGTATCTTTTAGTTTTCGCAGATCTTTAGCTGAGAAACCACTTTGAAAAAGCTTTTGCTCAAATTCGTTCATCAGATTCCTCCTGAAGTATGTTTCTATGCGTACGAAGATACCATCCTGACCAACCTTTTTATATGATCTGCTTCGCCATCAGTGTTTATCTAACCTTGGATTAACCTTTTTTCAACTAGCTGAAAACCTACAGCGCGAGCAATTAATCGGCGAATGCAAACATCAGAACTGTCGATAACAGGTTTTGACTTTACGAGCCTCCAGACAAAGCCATAAATTGGTACCATATCCAAACTACCGCATAGTCAAAGTACTGCTATTGAATACGTGCGTACGAAAGAAAGCAAACCATTAAGGTATTATGACGGCAGTATAAAAACAAAGAGTATGTGGATGCTAAACAAAAGGTAGAATTGGGTACCCTAAAGGATTTACTCCTGTTAGAAAGCCTATTGTTATATAAGAAATTTTTTATTTGAATTTGTTGCATGCTTCTGAGGCACCCCTTACTAAAACTGTCACCACTCCTTAAAATCTTCAATTTGTAATCTCTAAAAACTCCAGCTATTTTAGGATCTGATTAACCATGTCTGGTGAGAAAGACGCTTATATAAAGGTATTGTTATGGACAACTATTGGGACACCAGAAGACTCTCAAACTACTTTCTGACGATTGCAAATATTGAAGCTAATCAGTTAGTTAATGTAGCAATCTCACTTTCACAATTTCATCTTAAAGATGCTCTTTTAAGAGTAAAATTTCAGGATGAAGTGCGTGATTTCGCTCGACTACAGCTCCATACGATTCGCAATTCGACTTCGGATGATCAGTGTCAGGAGTGTATCCAGAATCTGAAGCAGGAAAGCCAGTATCTTAAGATTCAGGACAGAATGCTCAGAACTGGTGAAGCTGTCGTATCGTCTTCGGTGCAGTTTTACCATGACCATGAAAAGGTCATTGGGTATGTAATCAATGGCATCGGCGTGGTGTTGAGTGGCTTACAAATCGTGGCTGGGGTCGGTCTGATTGTGGGTTCTCTCACCACGGGTAATATTTTAGGTGTTGTAGCGGGTTCCACCCTGGTGATGAATGGAGTGGGATCAGGGATTGAGAGCATAGGTAGACTTAGCGGTGTGGCTCATCCATCTAACCCAATAAGAGATAAATATGAGGATGTGGCAGATTTCTTTGGCTTTGATAAGCGACTGGGATTGCTAGCCTATCAGGTAGTTGATTTGACCACTTCATACTATGGCATTTTCAAGCTGACGTTGAAGCCAGAGGCCTGGAGGCTATACAAATATCTGCCAACTGACTATTACCGCAAAGTACAGGTTATGAGTAAACCAGCACTTGCTTTTAAAGGCGCTGGAGCAGCCTATAAGGGGACTGGAATAAGTATCAACCTTTATCAAATGCAAAATAGCCCCTCTCAAAACTAACTTCTGGTTTTTCTGACAAACTTGTAGGATTTCCATGCCAGTCTCATAGGCGTAACAAAATAGACCACAAGGAATGCAAACGTCAGAACAACGATATATGGAATGGCATTTGAAGCATCTGCATTGAAAATGCCATCCAGTCCAATAAGCATCAAAATAATAAGAGCAATAACTCCGCCCCAGAAGCGTTTACTTAGATCAATCACGAGGCTTTGAAGTGTATCTTTTTTTGACTCGTCTTTTTTTATAATACTTTTGAGTTTACCGATCTCTTTAGCAGAGAAGCCATTATTAAAGAGTTTTTGCTCAAATTCGTTCATCTGATTCATCCTGAATGCCGTTGCGATACGAGCAAAATATAGCACAGTGTACCTGAGCCAGGCTAACCCCCCTCTTTACATGGGCGGCACCGGTACCGCCCGATGATATTGTCTGCGCTGCTGTCATTGGTGTGGTGTAACCCGTTAATCCCGCGATGGCTGCCCCTCCTTAAGTGCTCTATCAATGCGCCGGTTACAGCTGACGAATAAGCGGCCAGCAATGCAGCTGCTGAAGCAGCGCCTGTAGCCGGTTTATGTGGCCAACGCAGCTCTGGCTGTACCCAGATGAGATGCGATCCCAAAGGTAAGGGAAAGTGGTGATGCACCTAATGAACACGATGTATGTATAAATCCACACTAACTGGCGGGATTAAGCCCAGGTTATGATCTGATTTCAATGGCTACACAGGGTCACAATAGCCGTTTAATTAAACAGAAAAACTAGCGCGAGATGAAGCAGCGTGGATATAACGATTAACCCTCATCAATCTCTTCAGATAAGGTTAAAAATGAAAACAATTACAATCGCAGCGACCATTTTATTACTCACAGCCTGTGTACCCCATAATGACAGACAACACGTTGTGGGCATGGCTAACCCAGCCTCTGTGTATTGTGAAAAGATGGGCGGCAAGCTGGACATAGTGAAGGGCCCGGATGGTGAATCAGGTTACTGTACTCTGCCAGGCGGAGAGCGCATCGAGGAGTGGGCGCTGTACAGAAGGGATAACCAATAGACTCGTTAGTCGGAAGGCATATCAGGGCAGCTATCAAGGAGCCGTAAGAATGGGACGTGGCTTTATGAAAGAAGGATTACCAGCATACGGCCGCATTGATGTTCCTGATTTCACAAAGTGTGTAGTGCGATGAAAATACTGATATTTATTATAATCTTCTCCGCAACCTGGTTTCTCATACCTGAAAGCATCATCAGATCCCTGGTAGAAGGCCACATTAGCGGTGATGGTGAAGGCGCTATGGATAGTTTCGAATTCACAGTGATTGCACTTAAGGCGGTGCTTTCTGCTCTGCTGGCCTTTATCGGTGTCTGGCTATATCGCAAAGCTAACCAACGATAACGAAGCGACATTCTGAAATAATCTCTATTTGTATGCCGATTTATGAAATGATGATTTGATCGTTTTGATCGAATATTTTGCTCATAAAAAACCTCGCCGAAGCGAGGTGTAGTTAAAAAATTTTATAAGCGTTTATATAGCAATATTGAGAAAAAGGTTTATAACGAGCTTTTCTTAGCTTCTTCAATTTCTGCGTTGCAAGCATCTATGTTGTTGAAGTCATACTGAAGATAAACATATCCCTTACTGGAGTCATTGGCTCTTACCTCCATTGAGACAGATGTGAGCCTGTTTTTAAGAGGTGTTGCAGACGATTCTTCCCATTGAGCTGAGAGGAAACGTTCCTTTTTGTTCAGCGCCATCATCCAGTCTTGAGGTTCTTTCCAGATTGAGCCTGAAAGTAAAAAATCGGTGCTTTTAGGTTTGCCATAGATTGAAGAGAGAGAATCGAAGAGTTCTTTGTATTTTGATTGGAGCGCAAGTCCATAACTGTCTGTATCAATGTTTTTACCTAACGCTCTGATTTGGCATAGGCCAGACTTTGGAGATATAAGTAGACCATAACCCTCAAATTCAGTGTTCTTTTTCGGTGGAAATTTTACAGTGTAGAGATTTGTCACGCCCTCATAAGGCTTAAGCTCTTCACCGGTCATATCTTCGATATTCTTTTTGGTTAAACCTGACTCCAGGCCAAATGGCCCATCTCCCGGCGGAAGTAATGGCTGATTATTGTTAGCCTGAACTGCTTTCTCGATTGGCTTTGCTTCCGCAACGTTGCCCTGCTTCAAATCAGATGGCATAGCGTTAGCAAGTCCATACCTGGCTGACAAATAGCGCTGTTGAAGCATCGCCATGGTTTGCTCCTGAGTTGCGATTGCTGCCAGTTTCATCGCAAGAACCAAGCCACCGCTATATTGGTTCGCTTCTGCTTTAGCCTGAGAAATCTGAGCATTTAACGCATCTATTTCGCTCTTAACTGAATCAGCCGCCGCCTCATCCGGTTTTATTACGTGTACATCCATTGTTATTTTTGCGCCTGACTCAATAGCATCAATTCGCTGCTTAATTAGCGCCTGGTTTGTTTTGAGAATCTCAACTCTGGCGCTGATTAAAGTCTTGATCAGCCCACCAGAGTAGTTCTGATTGGTGGCATTCGCGGACGAAATCTCACTTTCTGTTTGTGATAATTCTACCTTGAGTTGCTCTACTTTTTGTTTCTCTTCAGGAGAAAGCTCCTTTGGACCACATCCTGTCAAAATGAAAACAGATATAAAACATGCCAGAATAGACTTTTTCATTTCCTTGCCCCTTAGAAAAAAGCCACCCGAAGGTCGCTAGCTATCAGTTATGGTTTTCACATCCCATCTGTGATTTGTCGATAATTTGCGTACCCTCAACACGGAGCAAGCTGGCTAATTCAGTCTGGAGTTCCGTTTTCTGCGCTGCAGGAAATGGGAGGCTGGGAAAGTATCGAAATGGTCCAGCGGTATGCGCACCCTGCACCTAACCATTTAACGGAGCATGCACGGCAAATTGATGCGATTTTTGGCAGTCGTGTCCCAAATCTGTCCCATGTGGAAAATCTGGTAGTCGGAGGGAGGTGATAACTCGTTGATTTTATTTGGTACGCCCTACAGGATTCGAACCTGTGACCTACGGCTTAGAAGGCCGGTGCTCTATCCAACTGAGCTAAGGGCGCATGGAGATGGCACGGATTATACGTCGGGAAGCGGGTACGTCAACGTTTTTGCCGTTTCTCCGTAGCGAAGTGCTGCGGTAATGACCAATTGACGTCAATGGCGCCTGCGCCATTCGCTGAGCGACACAAGTTTACTGGTGCCGGTAAATTCTCCTTCCAGCTCAATCCCTTGTGAGGTGAAACGCGCATTGTATTGCTCACGAAGTGCATGCAGCACCTGGCTGTCCGGCTCCAGCTGGCGCAGAAAGCCCAGCGCGAGCAGCAACTGCTGGCGGCTGATAAGCGGTGGAAAACCGGCACGACTGAGAATCGCATGCCAGCGCTGGCTGTTCTCCTCGCTGCCATCAACAATCAACACCTGCCAGATCAGCAATACCGCTGCGCCGTTATGCAGATGCGTTTCATTATCCTTGCTGAGATAGTCGGTAAACTCTTTCGCCGCCTCTTTCCCCATCATAGAGATCATTGATTCCACCTGTACCGGTGGCAGCTGCAGCCGTTTGCTGAGCCGCTGAGCGGCATGGCGTGAGCCAGCGGTGAGCAGCTGAAATCCAGCGACAAACACCACCGCCAGCGTAGCAAGCATTATCCAAATCATTACATCGTCCCCGGATTGTCCTGCAGATATCATACGCATGGAGGCAGGTACTCGTCGCGCCGAAAAAGCCGGAAAGCGCATACGCGGCTGAAACTGTGACTGACAGCAGCCCACGCTTCTGACAAAATAGCCCCCTTCCCCGATTCAATACAACACAGTGGATTTCCTCTCTGATGGCAGCAAAAATTATTGACGGTAAAACGATTGCGCAGCAGGTGCGCGTTGAGGTTGCGGAAAAAGTAAAGCAGCGTCTGGCCGCCGGAAAACGTGCGCCAGGTCTGGCCGTGGTTCTGGTGGGTGAAAACCCGGCATCGCAGATCTATGTGGCCAGCAAACGCCGCGCCTGTGAAGAGGTCGGTTTCCACTCCCGCTCTTACGATCTGCCTGCCACCACCCGCGAAGCTGAGCTTCTGGAGCTGATCGATAAGCTCAATCAGGACGCTGAAATCGATGGCATCCTGGTGCAGCTGCCGCTGCCAGCGGGCATCGATAATGTGAAAGTGCTGGAGCGCATCACGCCAGATAAGGATGTTGATGGCTTCCACCCTTATAACGTTGGCCGCCTGTGCCAGCGTGCGCCAACCCTGCGTCCCTGCACCCCGCGCGGTATCGTGACGCTGCTGGAGCGCTACAACATCGACACCTATGGCCTGAATGCTGTGGTGGTCGGTGCGTCTAACATTGTTGGTCGTCCGATGAGCATGGAGCTGCTGCTTGCGGGCTGCACCACCACCGTGACCCATCGCTTTACCAAAGATCTGCGCCATCACGTTGAGCATGCCGATCTGCTTGTCGTTGCGGTGGGCAAGCCAGGCTTTATTCCGGGCGACTGGATTAAACCGGGTGCCATCGTCATCGACGTGGGCATTAACCGTCTGGACAGCGGCAAAGTGGTGGGCGACGTTGATTTTGACAGCGCATCAGAGCGCGCATCCTACATTACCCCGGTACCGGGCGGTGTCGGACCGATGACAGTCGCAACACTGATTCAAAACACGCTGCAGGCGTGCGAAGAGTTTCACGATAAAGAGGACGTTTAAATGGCAAGTTTTTCACTGGGTAAATTCCCGCACGTCGATCTGTGTGACCTGCTGAAGCTGGAAGGCTGGGTTCAGAGCGGCGCACAGGCGAAAGTCGTGATTGCCGAGGGTGAAGTGAAGGTCAATGGCGCGGTAGAGACCCGTAAGCGCTGCAAGATCGTTGCCGGTCAGACTGTGGAATTTGCTGGTTTTCGCATCACTGTCGTCGAGTAATTTTCAGGCGTCCCTGCGGGGACGCTGTCACAGCAGTGCTTCCCCCGCCACACGCGTCTCTCCTTCCCGCTGTTCCAGTGCAATATGATTCACCGCCGTATGCCGCGCAATCAGCGTTGCAAGCCGGGCTGAATGGCTGGTGATCCAGAGCTGACTGTACTGACTGGCTTCGGCGATTAAGCGCGCCAGCGCAGGCAACAGATCTTCATGCAGACTGTTTTCCGGCTCATTCAGCGCCATAAAGGCGGGCGGGCGCGGGCTGAGCAGCGCCACAACCAGACACAGAAAACGCAGCGTGCCATCTGAAAACTCTGCACTCTCCAGCGAACGCAGAATGCCATGGCGGGACATCAGCATCTGAAAGCGGCCGTTCTGCACTTCGACGTCAAACTGGCTGTCAGGAAACGCCTGCGCCATCACCTCAAACAACAGCTCTGAATGACCGCGCTCCACGATGGTTGCCCAGGCCGCGGCCAGATTACTGCCATTATGGCTCAGCACTGGCGCACACACGCCAATCTGCGGCGCACGAATCGGTGAGCCAGGCCAGACGGCGAACTCATGGTAGAAGCGCCACTGCAGCAGCCGTTCGCGCAGCTGGGAAAGCTCCGGGTAGCGATGGGGTTCGCTAAGCTGACCAAACAGCGACTCTTCCGGATGCAGCACCGCCGCCCAGGCGACGCGATCGCCCTCAACGTTATGCAGAAAGGCGGTCTGATTTTCACGCTGCATGAGGCAGGCAGAAGGACGACGACGCTGGCCGCTGAGCCAGAGCCGCTCCTGCTTCACCAGCGGATCAAGATTGAACAGGCTGGTCGACAGCGGCTCGGGAAAGCCAATCTCCAGCTGGTAATCCATATCATCCATCACCACGGCCAGCTCCAGCCGCTTCGGATCGTGTCGGCGATCGCCCCGGCGCAATCCGCCTGCCCACATCGCTTTCTGAATGCCGCCTTCGTCAGCCAGTGCCAGCGCGAGACGACCGCTGGCCGCCTCGTGCAGCAGCCGCACCGCTTTGTAGAGGTTGGATTTACCGCAGCCGTTGGGACCGCTCACCACATTCAGCTGTTGCAGTGACAGCGTCAGGTTACGTATTGAGCGGAAACCGCGGATCTGAATCTGTTCAATCGCCATAATAAAAAAGGGCGATTGCTCGCCCTCTCCGGTTTATTTTCGACGCCAGCTGGAGCCCTGTGGCCCATCCTCGACGATGACCCCCAGCGCGTTAAGCTTGTCGCGCGCGATATCCGCTTCTGCCCAGGCTTTCGCAGCACGCGCATCGGCACGGGCCTTCACCCAATGCTCAATCTCGGCAACCTCTTCATCATTAACCTGCGCGCCGCTTTGCAGGAACAGCTCAGGATCCTGCTGCAGAATACCCAGCACGTTAGCCATCTCGCGCAGCTTCGACGCCAGACCATGCGCTGACGCGCCGTCTTCGCTTTTCAGACGGTTCACTTCACGCGCCATATCAAACAGCACCGAGTAGGCTTCCGGGGTATTGAAATCATCATCCATAGCGCTGCGGAAACGCGCTTCAAACGCTTCGCCGCCGTGCGCTTTAACGCTGCTGTCGGTGTGACGCAGCGCGGTATAAAGGCGTTCCAGCGCCGCGCGCGCCTGATTCAGGTTATCTTCGCCGTAGTTAAGCTGGCTGCGATAGTGACCGGACATCAGGAAGTAACGCACCGTCTCCGCATCATAATGTTGCAGCACGTCTCGTACGGTGAAGAAGTTGCCGAGCGATTTCGACATCTTCTCGCGGTCAACCATCACCATGCCGGAGTGCATCCAGTAGTTAACGTAAGGACCGTCATGAGCGCAGCTCGACTGGGCGATTTCGTTTTCATGGTGCGGGAACATCAGGTCGGAACCGCCGCCGTGGATATCGAAATGGGTGCCCAGCTGTTTGCAGTTCATCGCCGAGCACTCAATGTGCCAGCCAGGACGGCCGTTGCCCCACGGTGATGACCAGGCGGGCTCATCCGCTTTAGACATCTTCCACAGCACGAAGTCCATCGGATTGCGCTTCACATCAGCGACTTCAACGCGTGCGCCCGCCTGCAGCTGCTCCAGATCCTGACGCGACAGCGCGCCATAATCGGTGTCGCTCAGTACATCAAACATCACGTCGCCGTTATCTGCCACATAGGCATGACCGCGAGCGATCAATGTTTCCACCAGCTCGATGATTTCAGCGATGTGACGGGTGGCGCGCGGTTCCTCATCAGGTGGCAGAATGCCCAGCGCGGCGAAGTCGTTGTGCATCTCGCCGATCATACGGTTGGTCAGCGTTTCGATGCTCTCGCCATTCTCATTGGCGCGTTTGATGATTTTGTCATCAATGTCGGTGATGTTACGTACATAGTTAAGCTGATAACCGAGGTAACGCAGGTAGCGCGCCACCACGTCAAACGCCACGAACGTCCGCCCATGACCAATGTGACAGAGGTCATACACCGTGATGCCGCAAACATACATCCCGATGTTACCGGCATGAATGGGTTTGAATTCCTCTTTCTGTCGACTCAGGGTGTTATAAATCTTAAGCATTGAACGGTTCCGTTTTCGCGTGTGGTTGGCTTTTTTAAGTATCCAGACATTGTGCCGTATTTTTATCGCTCGCGCGACGCAAAGCAAGCCAACTGCGCCGTGCTGCTGACGCGTCATTGGAAATTATGATATAAGAACGGTCGACTAAAAGGGGTACGCCAGTTAACAGCGCGATCCCGGCAACTGATCACAACCTTTACAGGACAACAAAAATGGTAACTTTCCAGACGAACCATGGCGATATCGTAATCAAAACTTTCGATGATAAAGCGCCGGCAACCGTACAGAACTTCCTGGATTACTGCCGTGAAGGTTTTTACGACAACACCATTTTCCACCGTGTCATCAACGGCTTTATGATTCAGGGCGGCGGCTTCGAGCCGGGCATGAAGCAGAAAGCGACCAAAGATGAAATCCAGAACGAAGCGAACAACGGCCTGAAAAACACTAAAGGTACGCTGGCAATGGCACGTACCTCTGCGCCGCACTCTGCGACCGCACAGTTCTTCATTAACGTGGCTGACAATGACTTCCTGAACTTCCGTGACGAAAGCGTTCAGGGCTGGGGCTACTGCGTATTCGCTGAAGTGGTTGAAGGTATGGACGTGGTCGAGAAGATCAAAGCCGTTTCTACCGGCCGCAGCGGCATGCATCAGGATGTGCCAAAAGATGACGTCGTTATCCAGAAAGTGACCGTCAGCGAGTAATGTCCCGCACGCTGTTTATCGCAGATCTCCATCTGTGTCAGGAAGAACCGGCGATCACCGCCGGTTTTCTGCATTTTTTACAGCGCGAAGCGCCCCACTGCGACGCGCTCTATATTCTCGGCGATCTGTTTGAAGCCTGGATTGGCGACGATGACCCCAATCCGCTGCATCAGCAGATTGCCCGCGCCCTGCGCGCCCTGCCGGTTCCCGTCTACTTTATTCATGGCAATCGCGACTTCCTGATTGGCCGACGCTTCGCGCAGGCCTGCGGCATGACGCTGCTGCCGGAAGAGCAGGTGCTGACGCTCTACGGCCATCGGTTGCTGATCATGCACGGCGATACGCTCTGTACCGACGATGCGGGTTACCTGCGTTTTCGGGCCAACGTACACAATCCCTGGATTCAGCGGCTCTTCCTGGCGCTGCCGTTGTGGATACGTAAACGCATCGCCGCCCGGATGCGCGCCGACAGTAAACAGGCCAACCAGCATAAATCCCAGACCATTATGGATGTGAATCAGGATGCTGTGGCCGCCGCAATGCTGCGCCAGCAGGTGCCTTTGCTGATCCATGGCCATACGCATCGCCCGGCGATTCATACGCTGAACTTAAAAGGTGAAACAGCACAACGCGCAGTGCTGGGTGCCTGGCACAGCCGGGGTTCCATGATCCAGCTCGACGCCAGCGGCATTCAGCTTATCCATTTCGACTTTTAATCTGCGGTTAACTCCCCAACCTTAGCCTGACGCAACCGTTTTCCTTGCGTGCGTCTCATGCTATTCTCGGTGCCCTTCAAAACCTGTCCGCCCGGCCAGGTCTGTTTGTTCATTCACAGGAGTTGACCCCATGTCATCCAACGCCCCGGCCCGCATCGCCATTGTTATGGGTTCCAGAAGTGACTGGGCCACCATGCAGTTCGCCGCTGAAATCCTCTCCAGCCTGGACGTCCCTTTTGATGTTGAAGTGGTCTCTGCGCACCGCACCCCGGATAAACTGTTCAGCTTCGCCGAAACGGCAGCCGGCAACGGTTATCAGGTGATTATTGCTGGCGCAGGTGGCGCGGCGCATCTGCCGGGAATGCTGGCAGCAAAAACCCTGGTGCCGGTGCTGGGTGTGCCGGTGCAGAGTGCGGCCCTGAGCGGCGTCGATAGCCTCTATTCGATTGTGCAGATGCCGCGCGGTATTCCGGTCGGTACGCTGGCAATTGGTAAAGCGGGTGCAGCTAATGCCGCCCTGCTGGCTGCGCAGATTCTGGCACTGCATGACAGCGCGCTGGCGTCACGCCTGAATACCTGGCGTCAGACTCAGACCGATGAGGTGCTGAACCATCCCGATCCGCGGGTGGATGCATGAAGCCGGTTTGCGTACTGGGCAACGGCCAGTTAGGTCGTATGCTGCGTCAGGCGGGTGAACCGCTGGGCATTGCGGTCTATCCGGTAGGCCTGGATGCCGATCCTGCCGCCCTGCCGATCGCCGATAGCGTGATTACCGCCGAAATCGAACGCTGGCCGGAGACCGCGCTGACGCGTGAACTGGCGAGCCATCCGGCTTTTGTTAACCGTGATATTTTCCCACGTCTGGCCGATCGCCTGACGCAGAAACAGCTACTGGATCAACTGGGGCTCGCTACCGCGCCGTGGCAGTTGCTGGCGGACAAAAGCGAATGGCCAGCGGTGTTTGATTCACTGGGCGAGCTGGCAATTGTGAAAAGCCGCACGGGTGGTTATGACGGACGGGGTCAGTGGCGTCTGCGTGCTGATGAAACTGACCAGCTGCCGGATGCGTGTTATGGCGAGTGTATCGTTGAGCAGGGCATCAACTTTTCCGGTGAAGTGTCACTGGTCGGCGCGCGCGGTCACGATGGCAAGGTCGTGTTCTATCCACTGACGCATAACCTGCATCAGGACGGCATTCTGCGCACCAGCGTGGCGTTTCCGCAGGCGGATCCGGCACAGCAGCAGCAGGCCGAAACGATGCTGAGCGCGATCATGCAGGCGCTGAATTACGTTGGCGTGATGGCGATGGAGTGTTTTGTGACGCCAGCCGGGTTGCTGATCAATGAGCTGGCACCGCGTGTGCATAACAGTGGTCACTGGACGCAGAACGGCGCGTCTATCAGCCAATTTGAGCTGCATCTGCGCGCCATTCTTGGCCTGGCATTACCGCAGCCGGTGGTGTTTGCGCCGTCGGTCATGGTGAATCTGATCGGCACTGCCGTGAATCTCAGCTGGCTGCAACAGCCGCTGGTGCATCTGCACTGGTATGACAAAGAGGTGCGTCCGGGTCGTAAGGTGGGCCACCTCAATCTGAACGACAGCGATGCAGAGCGGCTCAGCGCCGCGCTAAATGCGCTGGTGCCTCAGCTACCGGAAGAGTACGCCAGCGGTATCGCCTGGGCCGTTGAAAAGCTGTAGTTTCCCGTAATCCGCCTGCAGGTTACGGGTGCAGTCTGAATAAAGGTCAAAGGCGGCCTGGTGCCGCCTTATTCCAGCCCTGCTTTACGCCGCATCAAACTTCCTGAACAGCGCCTTTCCTTTCAGTAACCGTATCCCCAGCCAGCCGCCGCACAGCGACAGCAGCAGCGCGCCACACAACGGCAATGCCAGCCACAGTGTCCAGTCAGGCTGCCATGGGAAGTCGAAAATCTTCGTCTGTAATCCCCACAGCGCCGCTTCTGCCCCCATCGCGGCCGCCACGCCGGAAACCACGCCGAGCAGCGCAAACTCACACCACAGCGTCGTGCGTAGCAGGCGTTTACCGGCACCCAGCGTGCGATAGACCACCAGCTCCTGCCGACGCTGGTGCATCCCGACCTGAATCTGCGCCAGCAGCAGCAACACACCGCAGGTCGTGACCAGCACCACCATGATCTCCAGCGCCCGGCTGACCTGCGTCAGCACCTGACCGATCTGCCGCATAATGCTGCCGATATCCAGCAGACTCAGCGCCGGGAAAGCCCGGTTCAGCTGCGCCAGCAGTACAGGATTCGCCTCCATGCGGAAGCTGGTGAGCCAGGTCTGGGGCTGACTGTCGAGCGCACCTGGCGGAAAGATAAAGAAGAAATTCGGCTTCAGGCTTTCCCAGTCCACTTTACGCAGACTGGTAATATGGGCGCTGAAGGTCTGCGTATCGCCGTCGAACGTCAGCGTATCACCGAGCTTCAGCCCCAGACGATCCGCCAGTTCTACCTCCATCGACACTTCACCGGCCTTCGGCGGCCAGTTGCCAGCGACCAGCGGATTGTGATCCGGGCGCTCGGCCAGCTCTGTCAGGTTGAGTTCGCGATTCAGGGCATTATCCCGTTTCGGATCGGCCGGTTTGCCGTTGAGTTCGCTAAGCCGCACCCGCGCAATCGGATAGAAGGTTTCGGGTTTGATCTGGTGCGCTTGCAGGAAATCGCGCACCTGCGGCACCTGATCCGCCGTCATATTGAGCAGGAAGAAATTCGGGCTGTCTGCCGGTAACTGCTGCTGCCAGCGATCCAGTAGATCGCCGCGCATCACCAGCAACAGCGCCAGCAGCATAAACGACAGCGAAAAGGCCGCGAGCTGGCTCAGCGTCATGCCGGGCTGGCGCAGCAGCCGGTTGATCGCCAGTCGCAGCGCCAGATTGCGCACCACCAGCCGACGCAGCAGCAACAGAGTTCCCCAGCCGAGTAACGCCAGTAATCCCGCCAGCACCACCACACCTGCCAGCAGCGCCCAGAGCATTTTACTGCCCCCGACCAGCAACGCTAACAGCGTGACGACCACCGCGATCATCACCGGGATATAGATTTTCAGCGGCCAGAGATTTGCCACTGCATCGCGCCGCAGCACTCGCAGCGGCTGCGTTGCCAGCAGCAGACGATAGGGACGCAAACCCACCAGCAGCGAAATGACAAACAGCGATCCCACCGCCCAGATGCACGGCCAGACGCTGGCCGCCGGTAAGCTGGCGGGCAACACGGGTTTCAGCATGGCCATCAGGATCGCTTCCACGCCCTGCCCCACAACGCCTCCGGCAATCGCCGCCAGCAGCAGCACCGCCAGCCACTGGCCGATGATCAACCGCTGCAACGCACCCTGCGTCGCGCCCAGGGTTTTCAGCACCGCCACCAGATCGTAACGGCTGCGGCAATAGTGACTCATGGCAACCGCCACGGCCGCAATCGCCAGCATCAGCGTCAGTAAGGCCGAGAGCAGCAGGAACTGCTGCGCGCGCTGCATCGAACGGCCCAGCGCATCTTCCGAGTTCTCCACGCTGATCCAGCGCTGGTCCGCCTTCAGCTGCGGTTCAATCCAGCGGTCATAGCGGGCCAGCTGTTCGGAATTACCGGAGAATTTATAGCGCCACGTAATACGGCTGCCTGGCTGAATCGCACCGGTTTTGCCAGCATCCGCCAGATTGATCAGCAGACGCGGTGCCATCTCAAACGGGTTAAAGCCACCATCCGGCTCCTGGATTATCTCCCCGCTGATGTGCAGCTGGGTATCGCCGACTTCCAGCGTATCGCCCACTTTCAGATTCAGCAGCGCCATCAGGCGCGGTGCCGCCAGCGCAGTACCCGCCTGCGGCCTCAGTCCCGGCGGCTGCGTCTGCAGCGTGCCAAACATCGGGTAGCGGTCATCCACTGCTTTTACCGAGGCGAGCTGCGGTGATTGGTCGGCAAAGGTCATGGTCATGAAGGTGAGCTGACGACTGACCGTCAGGCCGGTTTCCCGCGCCTTTTCCAGCCAGGCTTCGGGCGCAGCATCGGTGCTACGCAGCGTGCGGTCACCAGCCATAAAATCACGGCTCTGCTGATTCAGCCCTTTTTCCATGCGATCGCTGATCGACCCCAGCGCCAGCACGCAGGCCACCGCCAGCGTCAGGGCCAGCCAGACAATCAGCAGCGAGGGCGAACGCCACTCGCGCCAGAACCAGCGCCAGATCATTGCTCCTCCCACAATTTTCCGTCGCGCAGCCGCAGGCGACGATCGCAGCGCGCCGCCAGTTGCTCGTCATGCGTCACCAGAATCAGCGTGGTGGCGAAGTCGCGATTAAGGGAAAAGAGCAAATCGGCGATGCGATCACCGGTTTTGCGGTCAAGGTTGCCGGTCGGCTCATCGGCAAACAGCAGACCCGGACGACCACTGAAGGCGCGAGCCAGCGCGACACGCTGCTGTTCGCCGCCTGACAGCTGAGCGGGCAGATGATGCAGACGTTCACCCAGCCCGAGCAGCGTCAAAAGTTCCCGTGCCTGTTCGCGACTCTGGCGGTCGCTGTCACCGCGCAGGAGTGATGGCAGCTGGACGTTCTCCTGTGCATTCAATGTCGGCACCAGCATAAATGACTGAAACACAAAGCCGACCTGACGGGCACGCAGAGCCGCACGCTGTTCTTCGTTCATCTGGTGCAGCGGCTGCCCCAGCAGATGAACTTCGCCGCTGCTGCCATCGTCCAGCCCGGCCAGAATTCCCAGCAGGGTTGACTTGCCGGAGCCGGACTCGCCAATCAGCGCAATGGTCTCGGCTGGTTTGACAACCAACTCAACTCCGGTAAGGATGGTTAACTGATGCTCTCCCTGACCGACGGACTTAGTAAGATGATGAACTTCAACAATGTTTTCCGCTGGCATTATCCCTTCCTGTTATTGATTCTTCTGATGGTGTCGCGTCTTGCTGCTGCAGATACCCTGATGGTGCTGGGCGACAGCCTGAGCGCAGGCTATCGCATGTCTGCCACCGCTGCCTGGCCCAGCCTGCTTGATAAGCAGTGGCAGCAGAAACCAAAAGTAGTCAACGCCAGCATCAGCGGCGACACTGCCGCACAGGGACTGGCGCGCCTGCCTGCACTATTAAAACAGCATCAGCCGCAATGGGTGTTAATCGAACTGGGCGGTAACGATGGTCTGCGCGGTTTTCCGCCTGACGCTATCGCGCAGAATCTGAGTAAAGTCATCGACGATGTCAAAGCTGCCGATGCAAAGCCGCTGCTGATGCAGATCCGTCTGCCCGCCAACTATGGCCGCCGCTACACCGAGGCGTTCAGCGGCATCTACCCTGGACTCGCGCAGCAGCATGATATTCCTCTGGTGCCCTTTTTCATGGAGCAGGTCTATCTGAAACCCGAGTGGATGCAGCAGGATGGCATACATCCCAATCCTGATGCACAGCCATTTATCGCCGGATTAATGGCAAAAGAACTGGCTCCCTTAGTTAAGCAGCCGTAGCGCGCCTGGATGCGCAAAAAGGGTAAAGAAATGCAAAAAACCATTCTGATTACAGGTTGTTCCAGCGGTATTGGCCTGGTCGCCGCGCACGATCTGCTGGCGCGCGGTTATAAGGTGATCGCCGCCTGCCGAAAAGCCGACGATGTCGCCCGCATGAACACGCTGGGTTATACGGGCCTGCAGCTCGATCTCGACGATCCGCAGAGTGTCGATCGGGCAGCGGACACGGTGCTCGCGCTCTGCGATAACCGTCTGGCCGCGCTATTCAACAACGCCGGATTTGGTCTGTATGGCCCGTTGCGAACCCTCACCCGTCAGCAGCTGGAGCAGCAGTTTTCCAGCAACTTTTTTGGCGTCCATCAGCTGACGCTGCGACTGTTGCCGGCGCTGCAGGCCAGCGGCGATGGCCGCATTGTGAATACCAGCTCGGTACTGGGACTGATCTCCACGCCTGGCCGGGGTGCCTATGCCGCCAGCAAATATGCACTGGAAGCCTGGAGCGATGCGCTGCGGCTCGAAGTGCGCAATAGCGGCATCCGGGTCAGCCTGATTGAACCTGGCCCGATTGAGACTCGCTTTACCGACAATGTGACGCAGGGGGAACAGCATAACCCGGTGCGTAACCCGGGCATCGCGGCACGCTTTACCCTGCCAGCGGAAGCCATTCTGCCTAAGCTTCGTCACGCACTCGAGAGTAAACATCCACGTTTGCGCTATCCGGTGACGCTGATCGCACACGTCATGAGCCTGCTGAAACGGTTACTGCCAGGCTGGATGCTGGATCGCATTTTGCGCAGCCATTAATCAGCCATGCGCAATAGCGCTTGAAGCCGGGCCAGTTGGCCCCATATTCTTAGAACACTTTTTGCAAAGAGACTTATCCATGTCACCACACGCTTCTATCATCGACATCAACGAATCTAACCTGCAGCAGACCCTTGAGCAGTCGATGCAGCTGCCGGTGCTGTTCTACTTCTGGTCTGAGCGCAGTCAGCACTGTCAGGAGCTGACACCTGTGCTGGAGCGTCTGGCGCAGGAGTACGCGGGTCAGTTTATTCTCGCAAAACTCGATTGCGACAAAGAGCAAAGAGTCGCGTCGCAGTTTGGTCTGCGTTCAATCCCGACCGTCTACCTGTTCCAGGATGGTCAGCCGGTTGACGGTTTCCAGGGACCGCAGCCGGAAGAGGCGATCCGCGCCCTGCTGGAAAAAGTCCTGCCGCGTGAAGAAGAGCTGAAAGCGCAGCAGGCGATGGTGCTGATGCAGGAAGATAAACCGCTGGAGGCGCTGCCGCTGTTAAAAGATGCGTGGCAGCTGAGCAACCAGTCCAGTGAGATCGGTTTCCTGCTGGCAGAAGTACTGATTACCCTGAACCGCAGCGATGAAGCAGAAGCAGTGCTAAAAGTCGTACCTTTGCAGGATCAGGATACCCGTTATCAGAGCCTGATGGCGCAGATCGATCTGCTGAAACAGGCTGCGGATACGCCGGAGATTCAGCAGCTGCAATCCGAGCTTGAAGCGGACCCGACTAACGCCGGGCTGGCTGCTAAACTCTCGTTACAACTGCATCAGGTGGGTCGCAATGAAGAAGCACTGGAACTGCTGTTCAGCTTTCTGAAATCCGATCTCAATGCCGCAGATGGCCAGGCGCGTAAAATGCTGCAGGAGATTCTGGCGGCGCTGGGAACCGGCGATGCACTGGCTGCGCGTTATCGTCGCCAGCTCTATTCCCTGCTGTACTAACATCAGCACCACGGGCCGAAGCGACTCGGCCCGTTAATCTGACAATGCGGAGGTTGTATGATAACTGTCATTCCTGCCCTGATTATTCTGGCGCTGGTAGCGGTCTGGGCAACCGTCAAGATCGTGCCACAAGGTTTTCAATGGACGGTTGAGCGCTTTGGCCGTTATACCCGCACGCTACAGCCAGGATTAAGTCTGGTCGTGCCGTTCATGGATCGCGTCGGTCGCAAGATCAACATGATGGAACAGGTACTGGATATTCCCTCGCAGGAGATCATCTCCAAAGATAACGCCAACGTCACCATCGATGCGGTCTGTTTTATTCAGGTCGTTGATCCGGCGCGTGCCGCCTATGAAGTCAGCAATCTTGAGCAGGCGATTCTGAACCTCACTATGACCAATATGCGCACCGTGCTGGGCAGCATGGAGCTGGACGAAATGCTGTCACAGCGTGACAGCATTAATACCCGTCTGCTGCATATCGTGGATGAAGCGACCAACCCGTGGGGCGTTAAGATCACCCGTATCGAGATTCGCGACGTGCGTCCGCCGCAGGAGCTTATCGGCGCGATGAATGCACAGATGAAAGCAGAGCGAACCAAGCGCGCCGATATTCTGACGGCCGAAGGGGTACGACAGGCGGCTATCCTGCGCGCTGAAGGGGAGAAGCAGTCGCAGATCCTCAAAGCGGAAGGTGAACGTACCTCGGCGTTTCTGCAGGCAGAAGCCCGTGAACGTCAGGCTGAAGCGGAAGCTAACGCCACTAAAATGGTCTCGGAAGCGATCGCGGCGGGTGATATTCAGGCTATCAACTACTTCGTGGCGCAGAAATACACCGATGCGCTGCAAAAAATCGGTGAAGGCACTAACAGCAAAGTCGTGATGATGCCGCTGGAAGCGAGCAGTCTGCTGGGGTCGATCGCGGGCATCGGTGAACTGCTGAAGGAATCGCGTACCGAGTCGACACGCTGATGCTGATGGAAATCATCGCGCATCCGCACTGGTTCTGGCTGACGCTGGGTGGATTACTGCTGGCGGCTGAGATGCTGGGCACCAGCGGTTATCTGCTGTGGAGCGGACTGGCGGCAGTTATTGTCGGCATCTTTGAGTGGCTGGTGCCAGTGAGCTGGACGACACAGGGGTCACTATTTGCCGTGCTGACACTGATTTGCGTCTTTCTGTGGTATCGCTGGATGCGCCACCGTGAAACGCATCAGACGCCCAATGCCCTGAACCAGCGCGGTAGCCAGATGATCGGGTTGCAGCTGACGCTGGATACCGCGCTGCATAACCGCACCGGTCACATACGCATCGGGGATAGCAGCTGGCGGGTTGAGGCAGAACAGGATCTGCCTGCCGGCACACCGGTCGTCGTGGTCGGCATTGAGGGGATTACGCTGCGAATTCAGCCACGCTGAATGCAGCACCCGGCCAGATTATTGATAATCGGGCACTCTGCGCTCTCATCGCCCGGGCAGGCGTCCGCCAGCGCCAGCAGACGAGCGCGCATGGCATGCAGCTCTTCAATGTGCGCTGCAATTTCATCGGCTTTCTGCAGAGTGCGGGCTTTTACATCGGCACTGTGTCGCGACGGATTGTTAAACAGCGCCACCAGCTCGCGGCACTCATCCAGCGTAAAGCCTACCTGTCGCGCCTGACGTAACAGGTTCAGTTCATCCAGATGGTGACCGTCGTAATGGCGGTAACCATTTTCACTGCGCAACGGCGGCGTCACCACCCCTTTCTCTTCGTAGAAACGAATCGCCTTGCTGGTCAGCCCGGTCTTTTTCGCCACATCGCTGATGTTCATTTTCGTCCCCTTGACCTTCCCCTTGATGGAAGGTTTATGCTTAAGCATGAATCGAAACTGACCAGTTGGTCAAATGGGATCACAAGAGGAGTTGATTATGTCACACACTATTTCTCTGGCACTGGACGGCTTGTCCTGCGGCCACTGTGTCAAACGCGTCAAAGAGGCACTTGAGCAGCGCGACGATGTTGACCAGGCCGAGGTTACCCAACAGGAAGCGCAGGTTTCCGGTCACGCGGATGCGGCTGCACTGATCGCCACTGTTGAGCAGGCGGGCTATCACGCGACGCTGAAAACGGCGGACGCGTCCCCAAAGTCTGAACCGTTGACAGCATCGGAGCCGCCGCCGGAGGCGCTGACAACGGAGACCGCTTCTCATCCGGCAGAAAAAACATTACCCACCCATATGCTGCTGATTGAAGGCATGACCTGCGCCAGCTGCGTGAGCCGGGTGGAAAAAGCGCTGCAGCAGGTCGCAGGCGTCAGCCAGGCGCGGGTCAATCTCGGCGAGCGCAGTGCGCTGGTGCTGGGTGATGCTGACCCTGAGCAGCTGGTGGCTGCCGTTGATGCCGCGGGTTATGGCGCGCAGGTGGTGGATGACGAGCAGGAGCGACGTGAAAAGCAGCAGCACAGCGCCCGCAGCGCGATGCGGCGTTTCAGCTGGCAGGCGGCTGTCGCCTTAGCCTTTGGCGTACCGCTGATGATCTGGGGCATGGTTGGCGACAACATGATGCTCACCGACCATAACCACGGCATCTGGCTGACGCTGGGCCTCGTGACCCTGCTGATCATGGTCGTGACCGGCAGCCACTTTTATCGCAGCGCCTGGCGCAGTTTATGTAATGGCAGCGCTACCATGGATACGCTGGTAGCACTCGGCACCGGCGCGGCCTGGATTTATTCCTTTAGCGTGGTGTTGTGGCCCGACTTTTTCCCGCCGCAGGCGCGCCATCTTTATTTCGAAGCCAGCGTGATGATTCTGGGCCTGATCAATCTGGGCCATGCACTGGAGCAGCGGGCGCGTCAGCGATCGTCTAAGGCACTGGAGCGACTGCTTGATCTGACACCGGCCCAGGCGCGGCTGGTCGATCAACAGGGCGACCGACTGATCCCGGTCAGTGACGTCCAGCCCGGCATGACGCTGCGCCTGGTCACCGGCGATCGGGTGCCGGTCGATGGCGAAATCATCACGGGTGAAGCCTGGTTTGATGAAGCGATGCTCACCGGCGAAGCGGTGCCGCAAAGCAAAAATCCGGGTGTGGCGATCTTTGCCGGAACCCTGGTGCAGGACGGCTCAGTAGAATTTATCGCCCGGGCAACCGGGAATCACACCACCCTGTCGCGCATTATCCGGCTGGTACGTCAGGCGCAGAGCAGCAAACCCGATGTGGGCCGTCTGGCGGATCGCATCTCCGCCGTTTTTGTCCCGGTGGTGGTATTGATTGCGCTGCTCAGCGGCGCGGTGTGGTATCTGTTCGGCCCGCAGCCGCAGATTGCCTACATGCTGGTGATTGCGACAACCGTCCTGATTATCGCCTGCCCCTGTGCACTGGGACTGGCGACGCCGATGTCGATTATTGCCGGTGTTGGCCGTGCCGCCGAGCTGGGGGTGCTGGTCCGCGACGCCGATGCGCTGCAGCGCGCCAGCCAGATCGACACCCTGGTGTTTGATAAAACCGGCACCCTGACGGCCGGAAAGCCGCAGGTCAGTGAGGTGCTGGTCTGGGGGAACGCCAGCCGTGAATCGGTATTAGCGACCGCGGCTGCGCTGGAGTTCGCCTCGGGTCATCCGCTGGCGAAAGCGATTGTCGCCGAAGCGAAACTGACTCAGCCAGCGTCGTTAGCGCAATTTCGTACAATACGCGGCAGAGGGGTCAGCGGTAGTCTGGATGGCAGAGCGCTGCTGCTGGGTAACGCTGCACTGTTGCAGGATAACGGCGTCGATTGCCGGGCGGCAGAAGCAGCGATTATGCGCCTGACGCAACAGGGTGCCACCCCGGTGTTGCTGGCTGAACAGGGTCAGCTCTCCGGGCTGATCGCGCTGCGCGATCAGCTACGTCCTGAAAGCAGTGCAGCCCTTAAGCGACTGCATCAGCAGGGTTATCGCCTGATTATGCTGACCGGCGACCATGAAGATACCGCACGCGCCATCGCTGCCGAAACCGGCATTGATGAAGTGATTGCAGGCGTATTGCCTGAAGGCAAAGCGGCGGCCATTGAACAGCTACAGCAGCAGGGTCGTCGCGTCGCGATGGTCGGTGATGGCATCAATGACGCGCCTGCACTGGCGCAGGCCGATGTGGGCATTGCGATGGGTGGCGGCAGCGATGTGGCGGTAGAAACTGCGGGAATTACGCTGATGCGCGCCGATCTCAACAGCGTGGCAGATGCGTTAGCGCTCTCTTCCGCGACGCTGCGCAATATCCGGCAGAACCTGTTTGGCGCATTTATCTATAACAGTATCGGTATTCCGGTAGCCGCGGGCGTGCTCTATCCGCTGACCGGCACCCTGCTCAGCCCGATTGTTGCAGGTGCGGCGATGGCGCTCTCCTCCATTACCGTGGTCAGCAATGCTAACCGCCTGCTGCGTTACCGGCCACCGCGCCAGTAATCGCCGTTTCAGCGCTGTTTTTAACGCTCTGAAGTCGCTAGCATGGGGTTTTGAATCGCAAAGGACCGGGAATGACAGGCAACATCTGGCGCTCACTGCGCGGCTTTATCAGCCAACTTTTTCCCGCCAGTTACCGCTGGCCTGCGATAGATGTCCGGCTTGGCAATCGTCAACTGCATCTGGTGGGCAGTATTCATATGGGAACGCGCGATATGCAGCCGTTGCCCGCTCGCCTGCTGCATCAGTTGCAGCAGGCTGATGCGCTGATTGTGGAAGCGGATATTACGCAGGGTGGCTCACCCTTCGATCACCGAGGCGATCGTCCTGCGCTCTCAGAGCGACTGGAGAGCAGCGCGATGCAAACGCTTACCGCACTGTGTCAGGAGATGAGTCTCACGCTTAGCCTGCTGGATAACCTGCCCGCCTGGCAGGTGGCGCTGACGTTACAGGCGCAACAGGCACAGAGGCTGGGATTACGGCCTGACTACGGCATTGATTATCAGCTGTTGCAGGCAGCGAAAGGCCTGAACAAACCCGTGATTGAACTGGAAGGTGCCGATGCGCAGATCGCCCTGCTAACCGCGCTACCGGATGATGGCATGGCGCTGTTACAGGATACGCTGCTGCACTGGCACACTAATGCACGACTGCTGCAGATGATGGTGAGCTGGTGGCTTGATACACCGCCACGCCAGCCTGAAATCACTCTGCCCGCGACGTTCAGTCAGGCGCTGAATGATACGTTGATCGGTCAGCGTAATGCGCAGTGGTGTGACAGGCTGCAGGGGTTAGCGGCGGGAAACTATGTGGTGGCCGTGGGTGCTTTGCATCTTTACGGCGAAGATAATCTGCCTGAGATGCTGAAGAAGCCCTGAAAAAAAGAGAGCCGATAAGTTTATCGGCCCGTCAAAGAGGAATTTGTTTATGATTTTGGTTATCGCTCAGCAATCAGATTGCTGGCGCGCGGCCAATTTTACGCAAAGAACAAAATTTCGCCACCTTTTTCCATGATTCTGCGTAATAAGATTTTTCTTAGTAAGGAATACGTATGACACCCGCCGTAAAATTACTTGAAAAACAAAAGGTCAGCTTTACGCTGCATCCTTATGAACATGACAGTAACGAAACGCATTTTGGTGACGAAGCGGTCCGCAGGCTTAATCTTGATGCGCGCCAGGTCTATAAAACGCTGCTGGTGGCGCTGAATGGTGAAGCGAAACAGCTGGCGGTAGCGATTACGCCGGTATCGACGCAGCTCGACCTGAAAAAGGTGGCAAAAGCGCTGGGCGCGAAGAAAGCCGATATGGCCGATCCGCAGCTGGCACAGCGTGTGACCGGCTATCTGGTGGGCGGTATCAGTCCGCTTGGACAGAAAAAACGGCTGCCCACGGTAATCGATGACTCAGCCAGCGCGTTTGACGCCATGTTTATCTCTGGCGGCAAACGAGGCCTGGATATTGAACTGGCACCTCAGGATCTTTCACGCCTGCTGGACGCACCGTTTGCGGATATCGCCCGCCACGACTAAACACGCGGCTGGGCGCACAGCTGATCGATCATCCAGCGCCCCGCCGGACCGGGCGGCGTTCGTCGTGACCAGACAACTTCAACGGCGATGTGCTGTGGCCAGCCCGACATCGACAACTCTTTCAGCACGCCATGCCCAAACTGTTTCACCAGCCAGCGTGGCAGAATCGTCCAGCCAAATCCCTGCTCCGCCATCTCCAGCAGCAGTAAATAGGTGGGCGCTGACCAGATGCGACCCATGGGCGCGGGTTCATGCGCCTCAACCCAGGTGTTAAGCCGCAGATGTCGCACGCCTTCCAGTTCGCTTTCGCTCAGGGTATCAGGCTGTGCCAGCGGGTGATCGCGATGTAAAAAGACCGCCATCTGCGCTTCAACCTGCAGCCGCGCCACTGCGATATCTACCGGCAGATTGGGCTGCGCCCGCACGACGCCCAGATGTACCCGCCCGGCCTGCAGCAGATCAAGGACATCACCATCTTCAGCAATCATGACTTCCAGTTCAATCTCCGGATAACGCGCATCAAATTGCCTGAGCAGATGTTCATGATGATCGGTTTGCCAGAAATCGGACATGGCAAAACTGAGCCGGGGTTCAACGCCCTGCGACAGACGTATCGCCAGCGCATCCAGCCGCTCGCTGGCCGACAGAATCTGCTGAACCTGAGGAACAACGCGACGTCCCTGCTCGGAGAGGATCGGCTGACGGCCCGTTCGATCAAACAGCGCAAAGCCGAGATCGTCTTCTAAATTAGCCACCGCTGCGCTGATGGTGGACTGACTTTTACCCAGCGCACGCGCAGCCGCCGAAAAGGAGCCACTCGCCACGGTCTGCATAAAAGCCTCAAGGGATTCCGGGGAGTATCGCATTTTTTCCATCGCTTTTTTCGATAGGTGTTCATTTTATCTTAGCATTCTGACATGTGAAAATGCGCCGTATTATTGAAGGAGAACAAAAAATGCGTACCCGCTCACTTAAAGAACGTATTCTTCATGCTGTCTGCTTTGAAACACTGGCGATTCTGACCGTTTCGCCGCTGGCGGCATGGGCAATGAATAAACCGCTGTTTCAGATGGGATCGCTGGCGATTATGCTCTCTACGGCCGCGATGCTATGGAATATGATTTACAACAGCGGGTTTGATCGGATTTATGCGCCAGGCCAGAAACGCGGTCCGGGCGTGCGTGTGTTACATGCGCTGGGCTTTGAAGGCGGATTTATCCTGATTGGTCTGCCGATCGCCGCCCTGATGCTGGATATCACCCTGTGGGAAGCTTTCCTGGTTGAAGTGGCCTTTTTCCTCTTCTTCCTGCCCTTCACCATGGCTTACAACTGGGGATGGGACAAACTGCGCGAGCGCTGGATCAGACGTCACCCCTGCCGGGCATAAGAAAAACGGGAGGCGCAAGCGCCTCCCGGTCAGTTCAATGCGTGGCGGCTGTTTCGTTCCCCCACGGCCAGATCCACGCCAGAATCATTTTGGGATAGTTACGCTTCCGCGCTTTCTCTGCTGCCTCATCCCGCGCCCGAATCTGCTCATCGGTAAGATGCACGATCTGCCCTTTCGGCTCATAGTCACTGGCTTTAACCGGTGAATGCGCCTTGATGAAGTCGCGCAGCACCTGCGCATCCACTGCTCCGCTGTTGACGTACCCGGCATGATTATCCAGACGCGGATAGCCGTCGCCGCCCGCCGCATTAAAGCTGTTTGTCGCCATGCGATAATGCTGCGTATCTTCAATCGGTTTGCCGTTAATACGGACGTTACTGACATGCTTACCATCGGCGGTCAGGCTGATACCGGCAAACTGGGCATAGCCACCTGAGTCAGGCTGAATATTGGCGACCACATCCAGATATTTTTTGACCTCTGCGCCAGTCAGGCTGACCGAGACCACCTGGTTGCTGAACGGCTGGACCTGTAGCAGGTCACGCCAGCTCAGCTTGCCCGATTTCAGCGAGGTGCGAATACCGCCGCCGCTCATCACCGCAAAATCGGCTTTAGTATGCGCCATCTGAGCGCGCAGAATCAGCTGGCCGAGATTTGTCTGCTCAAACCGAACCTGCTCTTTTTCACCGCTGAAGTCGCCGTCAACGCTGCCGACATTCAGGGTCAGCTTCGCCTCTGCCCGCTTCTGAAACGGCATCAGCAGCTTCATCATTGCGGTATTTTTCGGGATCTCTTCCTGCCAGGTGAGCCAGGTTTCACTGCCATCGGCATTCTTCACCTGATGTTTGAGGTTGACCGGCACCAGCTGATAAGCCTCCAGCGACACTTCTCCATTACGGAAGGTGAAGTCGCCACGTCCGACATATTTGCCCCACTTATCGGCCTGCATAATCCAGATGCCATTCTGCTGATCGGGTTTGCAGGGCTGGCCGGGCTGATAATTTTTGACGCTGACGTTCTCTTTTTCCATGCAGACCGCATCATGGGAATGCCCACCCACGATCAGATCGATTGTGCCGGCAGGCAGGCTGCGGGCCAGAGTGACGTCATCGATGCCGTTGCTGCCGTGCTTACCGTCGTCATAGTGGCCAAGGTGGGTCAGCGCAACAATCACGTCCGGCTTCTCCGCGGCACGCAGTTCAGCAACCGCCTTCACCGTTTCTGCAATAGGATCGCGGAACTCGGTATCTGTCAGCCCAGCCGGATTGGCCAGTTTTGCGGTATCCGGGGTAATTAACCCGACGACTGCGATTTTCAGCCCGAGACGGTTAAATACCGCCCAGGGTTTAAACAGGCGCTGATCGGTGCCTTTCTGATAAACGTTGGCGGCCAGCAGCGGGAATCGCGCCCACTTCTCCTGCTTGCGCAGAACCGCAATCGGCTTGTCGAACTCATGATTGCCCAGCGCCATCGCGTCATAGCCAATCAGGTTCATCGCACGAAAATCGGGTTCAGCATCCAGCTCGTCGGACTCCGGCACGCCGGTATTGATATCACCGGCAGAGAGAATCAGTGCGCCGCCGCCTCTGGCCTGGACATCGTAGCGCAGGGTATCCATCAACGTTTTCTGCGCCGCCAGACCATATTCGCCCTGCGCATTAAACCAGAAGTGGCCATGCTCATCGTTGGTGTGCAGCAGGCTGAAACGATAGGTGTGATCGGCCTCAGCGGCCTGTGAAAACAGCGGCATAAGGGCCACCAGTAGCGCCACACCTGCTCCTGTCCATTTTGATAACAACACGGTGATTCTCCTTAATTTACTTTCTGGCCCGATTATCTGCCGCTTTGCCCCACTGTGTCGCATATTCCCCCGGCGAACTCAAGGCCAATGCACATCTGCGTGCATGCATGAGCTTACGCTTTTTATTTCTGCTCCGTGTTTGCAGAGTAAGAAAGTGGCTCCGGAGTGACACCTATACAACAGCGGGCTCTCGTTCCAGCCCGGGTCCGGTTTCTCCCGACTGAGCAGAAAGAGGCCATAAAGCGTGTTGTTAACCGATTGTTTACTGCTGCAAAAGTGCCGCTGGCAGGCTTTACCCCCTCTGCATGCACATTTCTCCCTTATTCGTGCCAGACCGACGTTATTTACTGATGCGAATTTTTATTTATCCGGCCCTGTTTAAAGCGTCAAATCAGCCAATATTATGGATAATGGACAAAAACACCCTTTCGATTGTGGTTTTGACTTTTTTTCATGGTTTTTTAAGGTATTCCCGCAAATTGCTCAGCGAAAGAAGTGATTTTGTTTTAAACTCATTTGTTACAAGCGGATACATTTGTATACAAGGAGACAGGCATGCATCACACCACACCGTTGATCACTACCATTGTCGGAGCACTGGTTCTGGCATTTCTCCTTGGGATGCTGGCAAACCGCCTGCGTATTTCGCCCCTCGTCGGTTACCTGATGGCAGGCGTGCTGGCGGGTCCTTTTACGCCCGGCTTTGTCGCAGATACCAATCTGGCCCCTGAACTGGCAGAACTCGGCGTTATCCTGCTGATGTTTGGTGTCGGCCTCCACTTCTCAATGAAAGATCTCATGTCGGTAAAGTCGATCGCCATTCCCGGTGCCATCGCGCAAATCGCAGTCGCGACGTTACTGGGAATGGGATTGTCATGGACGCTGGGATGGTCGTGGTTGACCGGCCTGGTGTTTGGTCTCTGCCTCTCTACCGCCAGTACCGTGGTGTTACTGCGTGCGTTAGAGGAACGACAGCTGATTGATAGCCAGCGCGGACAGATAGCCATTGGCTGGCTGATTGTTGAAGATCTGGTGATGGTGCTTACGCTGGTACTGCTGCCCGCCATTGCGGGCATGATGGAACAGGGCAACGCCAGCGCCGGACTGCTGGCCTGGGATCTGCTGTGGACCATCGGTAAGGTGGCTGCCTTTATGGTGCTGATGATGGTGGTGGGACGCCGTGCCGTGCCCTGGATCCTCGCCCGCAGCGCCGCCACCGGCTCACGCGAATTGTTTACGCTGGCGGTGTTAGCGCTGGCATTGGGCATCGCTTTTGGGGCCGTTGAATTCTTTGATGTTTCGTTTGCATTAGGTGCTTTCTTCGCCGGTATGGTGCTGAATGAGTCGGAACTGAGCCATCGTGCCGCACGGGATACTCTGCCGTTGCGTGATGCGTTTGCCGTGCTGTTCTTTGTTTCGGTCGGCATGCTGTTCGACCCGTCGATTCTGGTGACGCAGCCGCTGGCAGTGCTGGGCGCGCTGGTGATTATCGTGGTGGGTAAGTCGGTCGCCGCGTGGCTGCTGGTAACGCTGCTCGGCCATTCGCGTCGTACGGCACTGACCATTTCGGTCAGCCTGGCACAGATTGGTGAGTTCGCCTTTATTCTGGCCGGTCTGGGTATCTCGCTGGGCCTGCTGAGTGATGAGGGCCGCAACCTGGTGCTGGCCGCCGCCATCCTGTCGATTATGCTTAACCCGATTCTGTTTACCCTGCTGGAGCGTTTTCTGGCAAAAACAGAGACGATGGAAGAGCAGACGCTGGAAGAAGCCATTGAAGAAGAGAAGCAGATCCCGGTGGATTTCTGTAATCACGCCGTGATTGTGGGCTATGGCCGGGTTGGCAGCCTGATTGGTCAGAAGCTTCTTGAGGCTAATGTTCCGCTGGTGGTGGTTGAAAACTCCCGTACCCGGGTCGAAGCGCTGCGCGAACAGGGCATCAAGGCGGTGCTCGGTAATGCTGCCCGCGCGGATACCATGGAACTGGCACGACTCGACTGCGCCCGCTGGCTGTTACTGACCATCCCGAATGGCTATGAAGCGGGTGAAGTGGTGACGGCGGCGCGTGAAAAGCATCAGAATATCGAGATTATCGCCCGTGCCCACTATGACGACGAGGTGGAGTACATCATGGAGCGTGGTGCCACCCGCGTCGTGATGGGTGAGCGTGAGATTGCCAGCAGTATGCTGCAAATCCTGCAGGATGAGATGAAGCAGGGCGAAGATTTAAAGCCCTGCGATGTCGTGCGCTGATTCAGTCTGGCCCGTATAGCTGTGATATCGAAACGGCACAGGGAACAGGGTCAGATCGGAAAGATGCAAAAGCCGACATCCATGACACGCCTGGCCCGCGCGATTACGCACCTCATCCCTGAGGTGCGCCCGTTACCGGGCCAGCGCTCTGCGTTGTTCAAAAACGCCTGGCGTTTTTGTCCATGGCGCGGGACGCTCTCCTCTTCTGACCCTGTTCCCTGCGCGTTGAGTTAATCCATTGCTGCCAGATTCACCCTCATTTAAGTTTGCAAACTGTCTGCCGTCCTGTGGCAACCCGCTTTACCGATCCCAGTAAGACTCTTCCAGACTGTCTTCACGCTCCGGCAGGCCGCGGGTTAAACGCGGCGAATGCTGATTCAGCACCTGATAGCTGACGCGATTGGCATACTTACACACCTGCGCCAGTGACGAATAGGTCAGATACGGACGCGCATGTTTACTGGAGTTCGGCACATTCAGGCTGTGATAGTTGTTGGCGGTGATGTCATGCAGCAACGCCGCCAGCGCACCATCTCCGGCGCCGTTGGTGTTCATGATCTTTTCAGGTCCGCCCATATAAGGCGCGATGTGCGAGAAGATACGCAGCGGCTGCTGGCAATCCTGCTGGCGCATCACGCGGCTGAACTCATACTGGTTGAATTCCGCAATCGCGCCAGGCAGCAGCGGATGGTTGGTTTTGCGTTTGAACTCGTCTTCGGTGTAGCCCGCCATATAGAGCCCAATCGGGCCAGCGGTGCAGAGCACCAGATCCACCCAGTCCAGCGCCATATTGGAAGCAAGCAGCGGATCGGCTTCGCCGGTCAGCGCCAGCGCTTCCTCCTCGTTCATCGCCACGATGCTGACGTGCTCGCGCAGGAAGTCCCGCCAGAACTGAGGATTATCGCCAATCACATGTTTGGTACCCAGCGTCAGCACCACCGGCACATTGTGGCGTTTGGCATATTCAATCGCCTGTAACGTTGCCTGCGGCATCGGTTCACCTTCGGCACAGCGCACCAGATAGGAGGTCAGCACCAGCGCAGAGGCTCCGGCGATCACCTCTTCTGGCACCTTCTCCGGATGCAGCTGGTTCATCTGGCCGGGGCTGATCGCGAAGGTTCGCTCGCCATGTTCGCCAATCAGCGTAAAGCAGCGGCCAATAGCGCCATCAACACCCTGCAGATAGTTAAGATCGACCCGGCTTGAGGTGTTACAGAGATAGCGATAGGCGTAGCCGCCAATCTGGATATTGTTGCACATCACGCCGAGCAGCACGGAGCGGTCATCGGCCAGCACCGAGAAGTTGTGCAGCGTGTTACCGATGGTGCCTCCGGCAAACTGATGAGTGATTAGCGCATCGCGCATCAGCTCGTTGTACAACGCTTCCGCGACAGCATTATCGATTACCAGCGAGTGCCCGGCACTCAGACCGTAACGGGCGAGAAAGTCGTCATCGACTTTGGCTTCGATATCCACCAGCGTCTGGTCGATACCCACTACCCAACTGCCTGCATCAACATCGTGTTGAGCGGGCTGTAACAGGGGATCGCGTGCGCTGACGGGAAAGTAGTGTTTGGATTTACGTTTGCCGGGAAATTTCATCGGGAATGCCGTCTGGAAAAACAGGCGGAGAATGATATCACACTCTCCGCCTTCGCTTTAACGGCGTGCGTCGACCAGTTGCACCATCATGTCGATATGCGCCTCATCGGCGTTCAGCGCAGGGATATACTCAAACTTTTCACCGCCGGCATGCATAAAGATTTCGCAGTTTTCACCACTGATCTCCTCAAGCGTTTCCAGGCAGTCAGACGAGAAGCCCGGACTCATGACCTGAACATGTTTGATCCCTTTGGCAGGCAGGCCTTCCATGGTTTTGTCGGTGTAGGGCATCAGCCAGGGCTCACGACCAAAACGCGACTGGAAGGTCATCATGTACTGATCCTCACGCAGACCCAGCGCTTTGACCAGTGCGGCGGTGGTATCCGCACAGCGCTGCGGGTAGTCATCGCCTTCGTTAGCAAAACGTTGCGGAATGCCGTGGAACGACAACACCAGCAGATCGGGCTGACCGTGCCGCTCAAACGAGCGCTCTACCGTCGCTTTCAGCGCGGCGATATAGGCCGGATGTTCGGCGTAGTCACGGATAAACTGCACATCGGGCAGCGAACGATACCCTTTGAAGACGGCGGTCAGGCCATCCCATACCGCGGCTACGGTGGAGCAGGAGAATTGCGGATAGAGTGGCAGCACAATCAGGCGGGTGACGCCCTGCGCCATCAGCTTATCGACTGCGCTTTTCAGGCTCGGATTGCCATAGCTCATACCCAGTTCGACGGGCATATCAACCCGTGCCGCCAGGGCATCGCGCTGACGCATGCTGTAGACCAGCAACGGAGAACCGCCTTCCATCCAGACCGATGCGTAGAGCTTCGACACGCGCGGTGAGCGAAACGGCAGAATGACAGCATTGAGAACCGGCCACCAGAGCCAGCGCGGTGCATCGACCACGCGCGGATCGCTTAAAAACTGCTTCAGATAGCGTTTAACTGCAGGTGTGGTTGGAGCGTCTGGCGTACCTAAATTAACCAATAACACGCCGGGCTTATCTTGCCTCATTTGAGTTCCTTGATGACAACGGGGATGCGTGAAAACAGGGAAATTGTAGCGGAATTAGTGGGAGGTAAAAGCAATTACTGCAAAAGGGGCCAGTGATACCGGCCCCATTGAGCTTAGCCGAGGATCTTAGCCAGCTCGGCACTCACTTCGGTCACTTTACGGGTGCCGTCGATTTTGTGATAGGCGGTGTTGCCCGCTTCCGCTTCTTTGCTGTAGTAAGCAATCAGCGGGGCGGTCATCTGATGGTATTCCACCAGGCGCTTACGCACGGTCTCTTCCTGATCGTCTTTACGCGTGGTCAGCTCCTCGCCTGTCACATCATCTTTACCTTCCACTTTCGGTGGATTAAAGGTGACGTGATAAACACGGCCAGATGGCGCGTGAACGCGACGGCCTACGATACGTTCAACAATCAGCTCGTCCGGTACGGCGAACTCCAGCACGTGATCAACAGTGATCCCGGCTTCTTTCATTGCATCTGCCTGAGGGATGGTGCGCGGGAAACCGTCCAGCAGGAAACCGTTTTTGCAGTCTTCCTGAGTGATACGCTCTTTAACCAGCGCAATCACCAGCTCATCGGTTACCAGTTTGCCAGCATCCATGATGGCTTTCGCCTGGTTACCCAGCTCGCTGCCTGCTTTTACTGCTGCACGCAACATGTCGCCAGTGGAGATTTGCGGAATGCCGTACTTCTCCATGATGAATTGGGCCTGAGTCCCCTTACCTGCGCCCGGAGCTCCGAGCAGAATAATACGCATTGCGTAAATCCCCTTGCGAATCGCATTGATCTATCTTAGAAGCGGAAGAACATACCATTATGACCCGCTCATCACAAGGAAGGGCGAGGATCGCTCAGGATGACTTTACTCTCTTTATGGCCCTGAACCCGGCCCGGCTGGCTGGCCTGCCGCTTTTTCAGATTTACCGCCTGTGCTGAGCAGGAATTGCAGTCGCCGGCTCAGATGATGTGTCATATTCACGCTTTTTTTGCCACTGCCGCGCACGTTAGCATTCAGCTGCAGCCGTGCCTGCTGGGGCCACTTCACCACATCTTCCGCATCTGACAGCGCAGCGATCAGCGAGGCCGGAACATTAAAACTGGCAAACGGCAAACCGGGCTGATGGCAGGAACTCAGCGGCAGTGGTCCTGACAGGGAAAGCGCATCAACGGTGGCGGCGTTGTAGGGTCGCCACTCGGGATCGGCGAAGCAGCGTAGTGCCTCGTGCGTGCCGTTCAGGCTCAGCCCCTGTTCAAACAGCCGCAGTTCGCTGCGCACCAGCGTACTGAAGTCGTGGGTCCGCAATGCTACCAGCACCAGATCGCTGCAGATCCCGGCGTGGCGATCCAGCCGGGTAACAAACAGATTGGCTTCATCGATCAGCTTCTGATGCAGCACGCTGGCGAAACTCTCGCTCGCCTCTGTCACGCCCTGATTCTGGCATTCCCGCAATGAACGGACGCGGCCATTGGGCACTTCGACATGCGGCACCAGCATAATGCTGCCCGCTATCAGCGGCACCGCGGGCAGCATGTTGAGTTCGGTGACCGGAAAGTGAGACGCATAACGGCTCTGATTGCGTGCCTGCTCCTGCCGCAGAAACAGCTGAGAAAGCAGCACCTGCGTCAGATGCAGTGAAGGCGCAAAGAAGAGATCGAACTGCTCCAGCCTGTAAAAACGGGAGAGCGCCAGGCGTAACCGATGGCGCGCCTCTGCTGACGTTTCAGAGGATAAAAGGCTGTGTGCCATGTATGTCTCGCTTTAGTGATGATGCGGCGTAAGCGCAGGAGAAGCGAGGCGGAATATCGGTGAAAAACCACAGATATCAGGCTGAGTCAACCCGCCAGAATTTGCCATTCAGAGTAGGTCAATGCGTCTGGACTTTAAAATGATATAAATTGACAATCTCTGTTAGTTTTTTGCACAGGAGATGAGGATGAACGGACTGCCGCCACTAAGAGCGCTGCACTATTTTCACCAGGCAGCCTTACACAGCAGCTTTAGTGTGGCGGCCGACCATCTGCATGTTACGCACAGCGCCATTAGCCACCAGATTCGTCAGCTGGAGAGCTGGATGGGCAAACCACTTTTTGTCCGCAGTAATGGCCGGGTGAAACTGACCTCACATGGCGACCGCCTGTTGCTGAGCTGTCAGCAGGCATTCAGTGAGTTACGCAGCAGCTGTGAGAACATTCGTACCGGTCTGCTTCAGCAGATTCGGATCTCCTGTGCGCCCAGCTTTTTGTCACAATGGCTGATTCCCCGTATCGCCAGCTTTTATCAACGCTATCCGGAGATTGAGGTTCACTTCCAGCCGCTGACGCAGGTTTCGGAACTGCGCAGTGAACACGTGGATGTGCTGATCCTCAGTCATAGTGAGCCACCTGAAGCTGATTTAGACGCGACGCTGGTCAGCGAAGATGAGACCGGACCGCTCTGCGCACCGCATTTTGCTTCTCAGCTGCGGGTCGGCGAAGATCTGGCTACCCTGCCCTTGCTGCACGCGGATACCCGACTACACGCATGGTCAGAGTGGGCGGCAAAAACGGGGTACAGTGGCCATTTTAATCGCGGTAAGCATTTTGAGTCGCTGACGCTGGCTATTCAGGCTGCACGAAGCGGCCTTGGCGTGTTGATGGCACCGCATCTGCTGGTACGCAAAGAGCTGGAGGATGGTACGTTGCTTGCGCCGCTTGGCTTTGTCCCCGTCGAGCGGGCAACCTGGATGATGACGAAGCAGAGCCGGCGTCATGATACGGAGATTAGTCTGTTTCGTGACTGGCTGCGGGATGCCGCACAACCCTAAAAAAAGCCGGTGATGATCACCGGCTTGATTTTTATGAGTGCGCCTGGCCTCTGGCCGCATCGAATGAATCCGGTTCGCAGGGAACACGGTCAGAAGAGGAAAGCGTCCCGCGCCATGGACAAAAACGCCAGGCGTTTTTGAACAACGCAGAGCGTTGGCGCGGTAACGGGCGCACCTCCGGGATGAGGTGCGTAATCGCGCGGGCCGAGTGGGTCATGGATGACGGCTTTTGCGTCTTTTCGATCTGACCGTGTTTTCTGCGCTGGCTCGATCTGACAGCAGTCCAGCCCCTGCTTTGACTTTATCAGCCGTCTGAGGCCGGTGAAAACCACCGGCCTGTAAGCATTATGCCGTCAGCAACTGGTTCATGCGACGGATAAACTGGTTAGGATCGTCCAGCGTGCCGCGCTCGGCCAGCAACGCCTGATCCAGCAGCAGCTCAATCCACTCACCGAAGCGTGCTTCATCCTGCGTATCGGCAACACGTTTCACCAGCGGGTGATCCGGGTTGATTTCAAACAGGTACTTCACTTCCGGCACGTCCTGCCCGGCCGCCGCAAACAGCTTCGCCATCTGCGTGGTCATCTCATTGGCATCGGTAGTCACAATCGCTGGCGTGTCAGTCAGACGATGCGTCAGACGCACCTCTTTCACGCGTTCGCCCAGCAGATTTTTCACACGCTCAACAAACGGCTCCAGCGCTTTTTCCGCCTCTTTCTGCTCTTCGGTCTCTTCATCAGCCAGCTTGCTCAGCGACTCATCCGCTTTGCTGACCGACTGGAAGGTTTTACCGTCAAACTCAGTGAGGTAGCTCATCATCCATTCGTCGATGCGATCGGAGAGCAGCAGCACCTCAATGCCTTTCTTGCGGAACAGCTCCAGATGCGGGCTGCTCTTCGCAGCGGCATAGCTGTCAGCAGTGATGTAATATATCTTCTCCTGACCTTCCACCATGCGGCTGACGTAGTCTTCCAGCGAAATGGTCTGTGCTGAACCTTCGCTCTGGGTGGTGGCGAAGCGCAGCAGCTTAGCGATCGTTTCCTGGTTGGCGTGATCTTCTGCCGGACCTTCTTTCAGCACCAGACCGAACTCATTCCAGAAGGTCTGATATTTCTCGTTGTCCTCTTTCGCCAGTTTTTCCAGCATCTGCAGGGTCCGCTTCGTCAGCGCAGCGCGCAGGCTCTGGGTCACGCGGCTGTCCTGCAGGATCTCACGGGAGACGTTCAGCGGCAGATCGTTGGAGTCAATCAGACCACGCACAAAGCGCAGATAGTTCGGCATAAACTGCTCAGCGTCATCCATGATAAAGACGCGCTGCACGTAGAGTTTCAAGCCATGTTTCTGATCGCGGTTCCACATATCGAATGGCGCACGCGCCGGGATGTAGAGCAGGCTGGTATATTCCTGCTTACCTTCCACCCGATTGTGGCTCCAGGCGACAGGGTCGCTATAGTCATGGGCGATATGCTTGTAGAACTCGTTGTACTCGTCGTCGCTGATCTCAGACTTGTTGCGGGTCCACAGCGCCTGGGCTTTGTTGATCTTCTCCCAGTGCGTTCCTTCGCCCTCTTCGTCTTTGCTCTCAATCTCAACCGGCAGCGCGATGTGATCGGAATATTTGCTGATGATGCTGCGCACGCGCCATGCGTCCAGGAACTCATCCTCGCCTTCGCGCAGATGCAGGGTGATCTCAGTACCGCGATCGGCTTTCTCGATCTCAGCCAGGGTATATTCGCCCTCGCCCGCGGATTCCCAGAACACGCCTTCATCGGCTGATGCGCCCGCGGCACGGGTACGCACCGTGACTTTATCCGCCACGATAAAGGCAGAGTAGAAACCGACACCGAACTGACCGATCAGCTGGCTGTCTTTCGCCTGATCGGAGCCCAGGGATTCCAGGAAAGATTTGGTGCCTGATTTGGCAATAGTCCCGAGGTTCTCAATGACCTCATCGCGACGCATACCGATGCCGTTATCACTGAGCGTGAGGGTACGGTTGTCCTTATCAACAGAGAGACGGACACGCAGCTCGCCATCACCTTCATAGAGGCTGGAATCTGACAGGGCGCGGAAGCGCAGTTTGTCTGCCGCATCCGAGGCGTTGGAGATCAGCTCACGCAGGAAAATCTCTTTGTTTGAATAGAGAGAATGGATCATCAGGTGCAGAAGTTGTTTTACTTCCGACTGAAAGCCACGGGTCTCTTGTCCTTTCATGGTCATTGCTACCTCAACAAAACAGGTTGAACAAACGTTGAGGTTGATGTGGGGATGACAGAAGGAATTTCAAGCCGGTGTCTGTCACAACACCGGCAAGTGATTAAAATTTAAACTTCTGGCGGCCTGCCAGCGAGTGGGACAGCGTGGTGCCATCCACCATCTCCAGCTCTCCGCCTACCGGCACACCGTGCGCGATACGGCTGGCGTCAACGCCATACTGACCACAGAGCTCCGCGATGTAGTTTGCGGTTGCCTCGCCTTCTACCGTCGGGTTGGTGGCGAGAATCACTTCCTGCAGCGTTTCATTCTCCAGCCGCTGCTCCAGACGGTCCAGGCCGATATCCGCCGGACCGATGCCGTCGAGCGGCGAGAGATGCCCCATCAGCACAAAATAGCGACCGCCAAACTGGCCGGTTTGCTCAATGGCGTGGATATCTGCCGGGCTTTCCACCACGCAGATTTGACCATTCTGCTGACGCCGTGGATTGGCGCAGATGGTGCAAATTTCCTGCTCGGTAAATGTCCGGCAGTCGGCACAGTGTCCGATCTCCGACATCGCGCGGGTCAGCGCCTGCGCCAGCCGCATGCCACCGCTGCGATCGCGCTGCAGCAGCTGAAAAGCCATGCGCTGTGCCGACTTCGGCCCAACGCCAGGCAGACAGCGCAGCGACTCCATCAATGATTCAAGCAGTGGACTGGTTTGCATCAGAACGGCATCTTAAAGCCTGGTGGCAGCTGCATGCCTGAGGAAACAGACGCCATCTTCTCTTTCTGGGTTTCATCAATGCGACGTGCCGCATCGTTGAACGCGGCGGCAATCAAATCTTCCAGCATATCTTTGTCATCTTCCAGCAGGCTGGGATCGACTTCCACGCGACGGCAGTTGTGCGCGCCGTTAATGGTGACTTTTACCAGGCCAGCACCCGATTCACCGGTCACTTCAATCGCGGCGATCTCTTCCTGAACCTTGGCCATTTTGTCCTGCATCTGCTGGGCCTGTTTCATCAGGTTGCCCAATCCGCCTTTACCACCAAACATAGTTTTCTCTCTCAGCTAAGGCTACAACGCTATCGTTACGATAGCAGCAGCGTGTCTAAACAGGTCGGATACTCTCCTCATCCAGATCGGCATCAAAAAATCGTTGCAGCGTCTGGATGTGGGTATCACAGGTGATCGACTGACGCGCCTGCGCCAGTTTCTCTTCGTAAATGGCCTGACGCCACTCCAGTGGCGTCAACACCGATGAATTATCGTCTTCAACGACAGAGAGTTCAACTTTCTGCCCTGCACTCTGGCTAAGCGCATCGCTTAAGACCTGCTGCGCCGACGGTGAATTAAGGTGACGCTGGCTGCTGCGCAGGTGCAGGCAGACGCCATTTTCGGTTGTCTCTTTCCAGGCATTTAATGCCAGCTGCTGCACCAGCTTCGGCAACGGCAGGGTTGCAATCTCTGCGGCCCAGGAATCGCGCTGCTGGGCTTCTTCCGCCAGACGCGCCGCCAGCTCAGGGGTTTTCTCATGCTCCAGCGCGGAACGCAAGGCCTTAGGCGTCGCCACCGGCTCCGCTACTTCAACCGGCTGATTAACCGCTTTCCAGCGGTATGCTTCCTCTTTTACCGGGACGGCAGGCTCACGATCGCGGATACGCTGCTGACTGCGCTCGGTGACCGAGGCCAGCCGCTCCAGCGCGGAGTTGGCCGGCCGCGCACCTGGCGCCGCCGGCTCACTCTTTTTTGGCTTGTACGCTCCCTGACGCAGCAACTGCGTGCGCGCCTGCAGGAGCTGGCTGGTGGAGCTGGAGAGTGCAGTGTCAGGTGCCGCATCCGGTGGCGGCGCAGGCTGCAGAGCCGGATCGGGCGCGGCCATCTGTGGCTGAGCGGCAACCTGCTGTTGCGACGCAGGCATCGGCTGCTGAGCTACGGGCGACCTTGTCTGAGCAGGTGACGGTGTGGCTGGCTGTGCTGTCGTGTGTCGTGCTACAGGCGAAGGACCGGATGGTGTCGGTGACGTCGGCGCAGGAGCAACAGATGCCATCTGTTCCGTTAACACGGGACGCGCAATCGGTTCAGCCACTGCCGCTTTGGGATGAAACGCCAGGGCGCGCAGCAGCGTCATCTCAACGCCCATGCGGCGATCGGGCGCAATCGGCAGATCCTTGCGGCCCATCAGCAGTGTCTGATAATAGAGCTGCAAATCGGCGGGTGGTACGACGCGGGCCAGTTCACGCAGCCGGATCGCATTGCTTTCGTCGTCGTCATTAAGCGAGGCCGGCAGCAGTTGCACCATCGCAATCTGGTGCAGCAGGCGCAGCATCTCGACCAGCAGCGCCTCCCACTCCACCCCGCGTGACGCGGCCTGGCTCAGCAGGTTCATTACCTGCTGACCGTTACCGTCAACCAGCGCTTCAAGCAGCCCCAGCGGCTGTTCATCATCCAGCGTGCCGAGCATAACGCTGACCGTGCTGCTGGTCACCGCGCCCTGCCCCATGGCAATCGCCTGGTCGGTGAGGCTCAGCGCATCGCGCATACTGCCATCGGCGGCGCGCGCCAGCAGCTGCAGTGCCCGGGTTTCGCTCTCAATCTGTTCCTGCTTCAGCACATGCTCAAGCTGCTGACGGATTTGATCAACATCCAGCGCTTTGAGGTGGAACTGCAGGCAGCGCGAGAGAATGGTCACCGGCAGTTTCTGCGGATCGGTGGTCGCCAGCAGAAATTTAACGTGTGAAGGTGGCTCTTCCAGCGTCTTTAACAGCGCATTAAAGCTGTGACGCGACAGCATGTGCACTTCATCGATCAGATAGACTTTGAAACGGCCACGCGCCGGCGCGTACTGCACGTTGTCGAGCAGATCGCGGGTGTCTTCAACTTTGGTGCGTGATGCGGCGTCAATCTCAATCAGATCGA
This sequence comes from Pantoea sp. B550, assembly GCF_024158165.1. Classification (NCBI taxonomy): domain Bacteria; kingdom Pseudomonadati; phylum Pseudomonadota; class Gammaproteobacteria; order Enterobacterales; family Erwiniaceae; genus Pantoea; species Pantoea sp. B550. Next base: position 2,969,729 of record NZ_JAMYXI010000003.1, on the reverse strand, counting down.
CAAAGCGGCCCTGCTCGATTTCACGGCAATTATCGCACTGACCACAGGGCGTGGCGGTGATACCGGTTTCGCAGTTAAGGCCTTTGGCCAGCAGACGCGCAATAGTGGTTTTCCCTACGCCGCGGGTGCCGGAGAAGAGATAAGCATGATGGATGCGTCCCAGAGACAATCCATTCGCCAGCGCCGTCAGAACATGTTCCTGACCGACAACATCAGCAAAAGCCTGGGGACGCCATTTTCGCGCAAGTACCTGATAGCTCATGTGGATTCGACGAAGTTGGATGGAAAGATGAGCGCAGACGCTCTGCAACCCCTGTATAAGATTGCAGTAGTCTATCAGCTACGCTTTTGGCTGGCACTCGTTATCTTGACGCCGGAGGCGTGACGGCCTCGCCGGGTGGCGAGGCCAAAAGCGTGGCTTAGTGGCCGGGGAATTTGACCAGGCTATAGCTTTCAACGCCCAGGGCATTGAGACGCGATTCACCAGTCAGATCGAACAGGTTAATAATGAAGGCTGCGTCTTTCACTTCACCGCCAGCACGGCGAATCAGTTTAACCGTCGCTTCAATAGTCCCGCCGGTCGCCAGCAGATCGTCAACCACCAGCACCAGATCGCCTGGCTGGATGGCATCTTTGTGCAATTCCAGCTTATCGGTGCCGTATTCCAGCTCATAGGATTCGCTGTAAACCTCACGCGGCAGTTTGCCAGGTTTACGAACCGGAACAAAACCGACACCCAGACCTAATGCCACGGGTGCACCAAACAGAAAACCGCGCGCTTCCGTGCCTACCACTTTGGTGATGCCTTTATTACGGTAACGCTCAACCAGCAGCGCAATCGACGCAGCATAGGCTTTCGGATCTTCCAGCAGGCTGGTGACATCGCGGAACAGGATGCCTGGCTTAGGATAATCGGGGATACTTTTAATGCTGTTTTTAATGAATTCAAGCTGCTGCGCAGTGTCGGTCATAATGATACGCCTGGTAAAAAATTCTGTTTCGCGCAGCTTCAAAAGCGCTAATACCTGATAAAAGGCTCAGCGGAAGTCAATTCACAAAGGGAAGCCACGCACGAAGACGCCCAAATCTAAGCAAATGACCGGCTAAATGCAACTTTATCGCGGCGGCGGCGGTGCGTCCGCTGTTTCTGCCACCACCGGAATACGCCACATAAACAGCAGCAGCGCCGCCAGCATGATCAGGAGCACGATGCGAACCCAGAGCTGATGCACCAGAAAAAGTGAGAGACTAAAGGTCGCGACTATCAGGAAGATCGCGCGCACTTTGGCACCCGGTGGCATGGCGCGATGCTGTTGCCAGTGACGCAGATAGCGGCCAAAAGGCGATGTCCACAGCAGCCAGTGATGGAAACGCGGCGATGAACGGGCAAAACACCAGGCCGCCAGCAGCATGAATGGCGTGGTGGGTAATAATGGTAATACAATGCCCAGCGTCCCCAGCACAATCGCCAGCCAGCCGAGGGTTAATAACAGAATGCGTTGCATGAATCTCGCCCAGCTCTTTCCTCATCAGCGTAAGTTAGCACAACTCAGGGCCACACGATGAGTGCGATCGGTGTACAACAGCGCCTGCACCAGCTCCTTATCGCCCTGCGTCAGGAGATAGCCCGCCATCCCGATGGCGTTTGCCGTCTGCCACGTTTTGATACGCAGCTATTCCAGACCAAAGGCACGCGACTGGCGGATTATCTGCAGGAGGTGGAACAGAACTTCGCCCGATTATGCGATGTCAGCCATGACCTGGCCCGCAGTGCCTGGCTGGCTGAACGCCTGGTCGATCAGATTGCCGCCCTGCAACGCGAGGCGAGTACCCAACAGCTGCGTACCCGACGCGAACAGCCAATAAAGAACCCACGCGCGACCAGATATCAGGAGTACCGTGAATTTGAACGGCGTTTACTGGCGATGATCGATCAGCGTGAGCAGCGGCTGGCACTCGCTGAAACCCTGGCGGTACAGCATCAGCTTAAGCAGGATCTGGAAACGTTAGAGGGACGACTGGCACGCTGTCGACAGGCGATTCGCTCGGTTGAGTGGGCCTCGTCATTGCGCGGCAGTGAAGACGGCGAATAAAGCGCAACGAGATAAAAGCGCTTCTATACTGGGTGTAATTCGGCGCGGAGACGAAAAATGGGCTTACTAAGCTGGCTGCTATGCGGGCTGCTACTGGGATTGCTGAAGCGTCTGCTGATGCCGGGACGACCCGGCGGTCTGATGGCAACCCTGACGCTGTCGATGATCGGCGCACTGATTGGCGGCTATATCGCCACCTATTTTGAACTGGGCTCGCTGGCAACGTTGCATGCTGGCGCGCTGGGCATGGCGATCCTCGGCGCAGTGCTGATGCTGCTGGTCGCGGCCCGCTTACGTATTTAGGAGAAAAAATGTCACTGGAAAATGCCCCTGACGACGTCAAACTGGCAGTGGATTTGATCCAGCTTCTGGAAGAGCATCAGTTACCGGTGGAAACGGTGCTTTCAGCGCTGGCCATCGTGCAGCGCGATTTCGAGAACAAGCGCGATGGGCAGCCTGCTTAGCGCTGAGCAGTCAGCGTCGGGCTAAGACGCAGCATATCAATAAAGGCATTGACCAGCGTTGGCGCGTCAGCGGCTAAATCAAAACTTTCAGGCGCAAAAAGCCAGCTTTCCATCATGCCATTAACGTAACCACGCAGGATAAGTGCGGCCTGTCGCGTACTGAGACTACCCGGAAGTTGTCCGGCTTCAATACACTGACGCAGAACATCTTCTATTTTGTCATAGCACTCCAGCAGCAGGCTTTGTTGAATATTTTTCAGCGCCGACATTTCGCCCACAAATTCACATTTATGGAAAATGATCTCCATCAAAGCGCGGCGCTGTGGATCCTTTGCTGTTGCATCAAAGATATAGACCAGCATTGCGCGCAACACAGAGAGTGGATCGCCAGGGTATTTTGTCTGATACTCAAGTTCCACATCGTCCAGACCAGCATCACAACGAAGCCATATTTCATGTAACACATCGGCTTTATTTTTGAAGTGCCAGTAGATAGCCCCACGCGTGACACTGGCCGCGGTGGCAATCTCTGCAAGAGAAGTGGCTGAGACGCCCTGCTGCGAAAACAGAACAATGGCGGCATCAAGAATTTGATGTCGCGTTTCAAGTGCTTGCGCTTTGGTTTTTCGTGCCATAAGGGGCTTTTTTTACAAACAGGTAAGTTTACATACATTTGTGAATGTATGTACCATAGCATGACCTGCGACTTGACACAGCAATGGGTTTTTCAGTTTGTGATCCATTGACCAATTGATATCGGACACTAGAGGTTTATTTATGAATAAAATCAGAGGATTATCGCCTCTGGCGGCCGTCCTGATGCTATCAGGCAGCTTTTTGTTAACAGGATGTGACAACAATAAATCCGAACAAGCCGCCCAGCAACCGCCAGCAGTGGGTGTTGTGACACTTAAAACTGAACCCCTGAAAATTTCGACTGAACTCCCTGGCCGCACCTCAGCATATCGTGTGGCTGAAGTCCGTCCGCAGGTTTCCGGTATCATTCTGAAGCGTAATTTTGTTGAAGGCAGCGATGTCAAAGCAGGTCAGTCTCTTTATCAGATCGATCCGGCGACTTATCAGGCTGCTTACGACAGCGCTAAAGGCGATTTGACACAGGCTCAGGCGAATGCTCGCATCGCTCAGCTGACCGTCAAGCGCTATAAACCGCTGCTCGGCACCAAATATATCAGTCAGCAGGATTATGACACCGCCGTTGCTACTGCCGCGCAAAACGATGCTGCCGTGCAGGTGGCAAAAGCCAATGTTGAAACGGCCCGTATTAACCTGGCTTACACCAAAGTGACCTCGCCTATCAGTGGCCGCATCGGTAAATCCTCTGTTACCGAAGGTGCATTGGTACAAAGCGCACAAACCAACGCGCTCGCTACCGTGCAGCAGCTTGATCCAATGTATGTCGACGTGACCCAGTCGAGCGAAGATTTCATGCGCTTACGTTCAGAACTCGAGTCGGGTCAGCTGAAGCAGAACGATGGCAAAGCCAACGTGACGCTGCTGATGCAGAACGGCAGCAGCTATGCACAGACCGGTACGCTGGAGTTCTCTGACGTGACCGTTGATGAAACCACCGGTTCCATCACCCTACGCGCCATTGTCCCGAACCCGAACCACACGCTGTTACCGGGCATGTTTGTTCGTGCGCGTCTGGATGAGGGGATCAACCCGAATGCAATGCTGGTGCCCCAACAGGCAGTTACCCGCACGCCAACGGGTCAGGCAACCGTGATGGTCGTAGGTGCAGATAACAAAGTCGAATCACGTCAGGTCACCACCTCTCAGGCGATTGGCGACAAGTGGTTAGTGACCGACGGCGTTAAAGCAGGCGAACGTGTGATCAGCACCGGACTGCAGCGTGCCAAGCCAGGCGCACAGGTTACTCCACAAGAAGTCTCAGACGATGCGAAAGCGGCACCCGATTCAAAACCGCAGTCTGACAAGTCATCGTCATAACAGGAGCCGTTGATTCATGGCTAAGTTCTTTATCGATCGCCCCATCTTTGCGTGGGTGCTCGCCATCATCATCATGCTGGTCGGTGCGCTATCGATTCTCAAACTTCCGATCGAGCAATATCCCAATGTTGCGCCGCCGGCAATTGAGATTCAGGCGACCTACCCTGGTGCGGATGCAAAAACGCTGCAGGACTCGGTGACGCAGGTCATTGAGCAAAACATGAACGGTATCGATGGACTGATGTATATGTCCTCGAGCAGCGACTCATCCGGTACGCTGACCCTGACTATCTCTTTTGAGTCAGGAACAGATGCGGACATCGCGCAGGTTCAGGTGCAGAACAAACTGCAGCTGGCGACGCCGCTGCTGCCGCAGGAAGTGCAGCAACAGGGGATTCAGGTTAAAAAATCCTCCAGCAGCTTCCTGATGGTTGCGGGCTTCATCAGCGACGATGACAATATGACGCAGAATGATATTTCTGATTTCATTTCGTCGTCCATCAAAGATCCCATCAGCCGTACTAAAGGCGTGGGTGATACCCAGGTATTTGGTGCGCAGTACGCGATGCGTATCTGGATGGATCCGCACAAGCTGAACAACTACAACCTGACACCGGTCGATGTGATCAGCGCGCTGAACACTCAGAACACCCAGGTCGCTGCCGGTCAGTTAGGTGGTACGCCTCCGGTTCCGGGCCAGCAGCTTAACGCCTCAATCATTGCGCAAACCCGTCTGACCTCAACGGATGAGTTCGGTAAAATTCTGCTCAAAGTGAACGAGGATGGTTCTCAGGTTCGTCTGCGTGATGTGGCCAGAATTGAACTCGGCGCAGAAAACTACGAGATCATTGCCCGTTATAACGGCAAGCCTGCGTCCGGTATCGGTATCAAGCTGGCCACAGGTGCGAATGCGCTGGATACCGCCAATGCGGTGAAAGCCGAACTGGCCAAATTGCAGCCAACGTTCCCGGCCGGGTTAAAAGTAGTCTATCCGTATGACACCACCCCATTCGTTAAGATCTCGATTTTCGAAGTAGTGAAAACGCTGATCGAAGCGATTGTGCTGGTGTTCCTGGTCATGTACCTGTTCCTGCAAAACTTCCGTGCCACGTTGATTCCTACCATCGCCGTGCCCGTGGTATTGCTGGGTACGTTTGCCGTTATCAGCGCGTTTGGTTATTCGATAAATACCCTGACGATGTTCGGGATGGTGCTGGCCATCGGCTTGCTGGTGGATGACGCCATCGTGGTGGTCGAGAACGTCGAGCGCGTCATGGCGGAAGAAGGATTGCCGCCAAAAGAAGCGACCAAGCGTTCTATGGAGCAGATTCAGGGCGCGCTGGTCGGTATCGCGCTGGTGCTTGCCGCCGTATTTATTCCGATGGCGTTCTTTGGTGGTTCGACCGGCGTTATTTATCGTCAGTTCTCAATCACTATCGTTTCAGCGATGGCGTTGTCGGTGCTGGTCGCCTTTATTCTGACGCCGGCACTCTGTGCCACCATGCTGAAGCCGGTTAAAAAAGGCGAGCACGGTAAAACCACCGGTTTCTTTGGCTGGTTCAACCGCATGTTCGACAAAAGCACCCACCACTATGTCGACAGCGTCGGCCACATGATCCGCAGTACGGGTCGCTATATGGTGATCTACCTGCTGATCGTGGTCGGTATGGCGTTTCTGTTTATGCGACTGCCCTCTTCATTCTTACCGGAAGAGGATCAGGGTCTGCTGCTCGCTCAGGCACAGCTGCCAGCGGGTGCTACTCAGGAACGTACCCAGAAAGTGCTGGATCAGGTGTCGGATTACTTCCTGACGCAAGAGAAAGATACGGTTAAATCGGTGTTCACCGTTAACGGCTTCGGCTTTGCTGGTCGTGGACAGAACACCGGTATCGCCTTTGTCAGTCTTAAGCCGTGGGATGAGCGTGCCGGTAGCGACATGAAAGTTCCGGCGATTGCTGGCCGTGCCATGCAGGCGCTGGGGGCGATCAAAGATGCGATGGTCATTCCTTTCAACCTGCCAGCAATTATCGAACTGGGTAATGCGACCGGCTTTGACTTTGAGCTGATTGATCAGAACAACCTCGGCCACGATAAGCTGACAGAAGCACGTAATCAGCTGTTCGGTATGATTGCGCAGCATCCTGATACGCTGGTGGGTGTTCGCCCTAACGGGATGGAAGATACACCGCAGTACAAACTGACTATCGATCAGGAAAAAGCGCAGGCGCTGGGCGTATCACTGAGTGATATCAATACCACGCTGGCAGCCTCCTGGGGCGGCTCTTACGTAAACGACTTTATCGACCGCGGTCGTGTGAAGAAAGTTTACGTCATGGGTAATGCGGATTCCCGTATGCTGCCGGACGACATTGGTAAATGGTACGTGCGTAACAGCAGTGGAACTATGGTGCCCTTCTCTGCCTTCTCGTCAGCGAAGTGGCAATATGGTTCACCGCGTCTCGAACGTTACAACGGTCTGCCTGCGATGGAAATTCTGGGACAGGCCGCACCAGGCAAAAGCTCCGGTGCAGCAATGGACCTGATGGAAGAGCTGGCGGCGAAGCTGCCTGCGGGCATCGGCTATGACTGGACCGGTATGTCCTATCAGGAACGTCTGTCAGGCAACCAGGCTCCTGCGCTCTATGCCATCTCGCTAATTGTGGTCTTCCTGTGTCTTGCCGCACTGTACGAGAGCTGGTCGATTCCCTTCTCGGTCATGCTGGTTGTTCCACTTGGGGTCATAGGTGCGCTGATCTTTACCACGCTGCGTGGCCTGAGTAATGACGTCTACTTCGTGGTGGGGTTATTGACAACCATCGGCCTCTCGACCAAGAACGCCATCCTTATCGTCGAATTTGCCAAGGATTTGATGGATAAAGAGGGTAAAGGGCTGATTGAAGCAGCACTGGAAGCCTGTCGTATGCGTCTGCGTCCTATCCTGATGACGTCGCTGGCGTTTATTCTCGGGGTACTGCCGCTGGCGATCAGTACGGGTGCTGGCTCCGGTTCACAAAACGCCGTAGGTACTGGCGTTATCGGGGGCATGGTCACCGCGACCATACTGGCGATCTTCTTCGTTCCTGTGTTCTTTGTGGTGGTACGCCGCCGCTTTGGCAAGAAAAAAGACGAATCATCCAGAAGTCATCCGGTTGAGGCTGACCAGACTCACTAAGCTGTAAATCATCTGAGGCCGCGCAAGCGGCCTTTTTTTATGCCTGCGATTCAGCCCTTCTCCCTTCCTGACACTTCACGCGAGCTGACGTCCTGGCAGTTGCAATCCTGAACAGTGCGGCGCATAATAATGTTATATTATAACATTACATAGGAGAGTATTTTGAAAGCGAATATCCATCCTCACTATCGTCACGTGGTCTTCCATGACACATCAGCTGACGTTTATTTCAAAATCGGTTCGACCATCAAAACCGATCGCACCGTAGAGTTTGAAGGTGAAACGCTGCCCTACGTCACACTGGATGTGTCGTCGGCCTCACACGTTTTCTATACCGGCAAACAGAAAGATTTCGCCAAAGAAGGCAGCACCGCGCGCTTTAATCAGCGTTTCGGGCGCTTTCTTGGCCGTAAATAAGGAAAAGATTCATGCAGGTATTGAGTTCGCTGCGCTCAGCAAAAAATCGCCATCGGGATTGCAGGGTAGTGCGCCGCAAGGGGCGGATTTACGTGATCTGTAAAACGAATCCACGCTTTAAAGCCGTACAGGGAAGAAAGAAAAAACGCTAGTATGTGTGTCGTGATGACTGGCCGGGCTTGCCCGGCCTTTTTTATACTTAGCGCATGCTCTTCAGCATCGCATTCACGTTATGTCTAAAGGCCGCCTCATAAGTGGCTGCCGGGCCAGAGGCTGTGGACAACGCTTCCGGATAGAGCTCACCACCCGGCTCGGCTCCCGTGGCGCTGGCAATCTGTTTTACCAGGCGCGGATCAGTCTGGTTCTCTATAAAATAGCGGTTGATATGCTGCTGCTTTAGTTGGGTGATTAAACTACCCACGTCACTGGCACTTGCTTCCGCTTCAGTAGAGAACCCTACCGGCGCAAGAAACGTCACGCCATAGCGCTGTCCAAAGTAACCAAACGCATCATGACTGGTCAGCACTTTTCGCTTATCGACAGGCACAGCATCAAAGGCCGTTTTTGCCCAGCTATCCAGCGCCTCCAGCTGCTGAATGTAATTCTGACCACGCTGACGAATGGCGGTGGCATCTTCAGGATCGGCTTTGACCAGCGCATTCATTACGTTAGTGGCATAGATCACGCCGTTCTGCATGCTGTTCCAGGCGTGAGGATCGGTAACGGTTTTGCCCTCCTCCTCCATGCTGCGGGTGGTGACACCCGCCGAGGCCACAACGGACTGGCCGCGATATCCGGAGGCGCTGACCAGCCGATCCATCCACCCTTCCAGTCCCAGTCCACTGACAAAGACCAGATCGGCCTTTGCAAGTGCCTGACTGTCCTGCGGCGTGGGTTCAAATGTATGAGGATCGCCATTCGGCCCCACCAGGCTTTTCACGTTGACATGGTCGCCGCCGACCTGCTTAACGATGTCTGCCAGCACGGTAAAGCTGGCCACCACATCCACCGTTTTTGCCATCGCAAAAGGCGTGGCAAACAGCGCTGCGAGCGCCAGGCTAACCGGTAATTTCTTCATAGATACCCCTTTAGATTAATGGCGACGAAAAATCCCGCCGCATGGCCCTGCAAGAATGGAGAGAAAAAACAGCATGGCGGCGCTCAGCACCACAGCGGGGCCGGCCGGCAATGAAAAGTGCCAGGAGAGCATCAGTCCCGCCAGCGCTGAAATCATTGCCATGAAAATGGCAATCACCAGCATGGCGGCAAGATGACGGCTCCAGAAACGGGCGCTGGCGGCGGGTAGCATCATCAGTCCCACCGACATCAGCGTGCCCAGCACCTGAAAGCCCGCGACCAGATTCAGCACCACCAGCATTAAAAACAGACTATGCACCAGCGGCGCGCTCCATTTCCCCTGCGCCCGCAGAAAGTCACCGTCAAATGCGTCGATGACCAGCGGACGATAGATGATCGCCAGCAGAATCAGCGTAAAGGCGGCGATGCCGCCGACCAGCAGCAGCGCGCCGTTATCCACCGCCAGCAGCGAGCCAAACAGAACGTGCAGCAGATCCACGCTTGAGCCGCGTAATGAGACCAGCGTGACGCCCAGCGCCAGGGATCCAAGATAGAACCCGGCAAAACTGGCATCCTCTTTCAGGGGCGTATAGCGACTGACCGCGCCAGAAAGCAGCGCCACGGCTAAACCGGCGATCAGGCCGCCGATACCCATCGCAACCAGCGACAGGCCGGAGATCAGATAACCAATAGCGGCACCGGGCAGCACTGCATGCGATAAGGCATCACCAATCAGGCTCATCCGGCGCAGCGAAAGGAACACGCCGAGTGGCGTAGCGCTGACCGCCAGTGCAAAACAGGCCACCAGCGCGCGCCGCATAAAACCAAACTCAATAAAAGGCTGCATCAGGGTCACGGCGCACAACTCCGCAAAGGGATAGCAGGCTGACTGGTGCAGCTGATCTCACTGTCATCCATCGACATGACGTTACTGAAGTAGCGCGCCACCAGCGGACGATCGTGCAGCACCACCAGCAGGGTTGTGCCGGCCTGCTGTTGCTGCTCAAGAATCGACATCAGTAATGTCACGGTCTGGCTGTCAATGCCGTTAAAAGGCTCATCCAGCAGCCAGAGCTGGCTGCGCTGCAACATCAGTCGTGCAAACAAAACGCGCTGAAGTTGTCCGCCTGATAAAGTCGCAGGCTGCACATCTGCATAATCATGCATCTGAACGGCCTCCAGCGACTGCCAGATTTCACGGCGTAGTACCCGGTTAATACCGCCGAACCAGCCGCAGCGCGGCCAGCAGCCTATTGAGACCAGTTCAAATACTGTCAGGGGAAAACGGGTTTCAAGTTCTGTTCGCTGCGGCATCCAGCCGATATCCCGACGCGAAACCTGCAATTCACAACGTCCGGTTATCGGTGGCAATAAACCCGCAATAGTTTTCAGCAGGGTTGATTTGCCACTGCCGTTAGCACCGACTAAGGCTGTCATCGAGCCAGCTGCAATCTGCCCGGTAACCAACGGGGTGACGCTCTGTCCCTGATAGCCAGCACGAAGCGTGTTGAACCGGATCATGTGATCCCCCATTTTATGGCCACGGCAAGCAGCGCGATGAATAGCACGGCTACACTCAGCCTCCCACCCAATGACATAAGTAATCCACTCTGACGCATCGCTTCACCAATATGTTATAACATAACAAATAAGATACCGGATATTCCCGTCAGGGAAACGCGTGATTGTGTATCAAAAGATAAACACCAACAGGACTTACGGCAGGATGCTGGCAGGCACTGCCGCCTGCTGAAGCGCAGATGCTGACAGTTTTGTGCTCTGCTGGCTTGCAAACCAGTTGCAGAAAACCAATGATAGGTTTATTAACGGTTATTAGTGGATCAGATATGCTGTCACGTATTGAATGTGATATTGCCCTGGGCGAAGCAGACTGCGAAAAAATAGCAGAGATTGTTCAGCGGAATATTCTCAAAATAACAGATTTGCTGGTAGGTGATTTACGCTGGTACTCACAGAATGCGCAGTTAGTTCCAGGCAGTTTAAAAATTGTTTCTGTTGAATACCTGGATATGAATAGTTTTAAATTACTTTACGATTTTGACTGGAATTTATTTAATCCCTGTCTGGATCTAAATGAAACCGTGACGCAATCTGAGCAGGTAAACTTTCACATTAAGCCCGGAGCACTTGAGTTTGATGTGGTCGACAATCAGCAGCCCTCCCCTGGCGATGAATTGTAATATTTAGTAATGGAGGTGAGCAGAACTAATGGTTTTACACTATCTTTAAGGTATCCCGTTTAATAACTGCCCGAATAATCGCTTCCTGGCTGCGTTATCCACTATCGCTGCCCTGCGGCAACTGAGCTAGCTATGGAGGGGAAAAAGATGGACGAATACTCACCGAAACGGCATGATATTGCCCAGCTTAAATATCTGTGTGAGAGCCTGTTTGACGACAGCATGGCAACATTAACCGACAGCCATCACGGCTGGGTGAATGACCCCACTTCTGAAAGCAATCTGCAGCTTAACGATTTGATTGAACACATTGCCTCTTTCACTATGAATTACAAAATTAAGCACGTCGAAGATGAAGCGCTGATTTCGCAAATCGATGAATATCTTGATGATACTTTTATGCTATTCAGCAACTATGGTATCAACAGTCCGGATCTTCAACGGTGGCAACGTTCAGCGAAACGCTTATTTAATCTGTTCACTGAAGAGTGCGCTTTTCTGCACCAGCCAAGCCATTCATTATAGTACAGACATGAGAACGGTTTATTTATGAACAAAACCCTGACTAAAACCGATTATTTGATGCGACTGCGGCGTTGCCGCTCTCTGGATACCCTGGAAAGGGTCATTGAAAAAAATAAGTATGAATTACCCGAGGATGAATTAGCGGTATTTTACTCCGCAGCCGACCATCGCCTGGCGGAACTGACGATGAACAAGCTCTACGATAAAGTCCCAGGTTCAGTATGGAAATTTGTCCGTTAATCTGACGGATTGTTGCTGCGTTTAATCTCTTCTTTAGTACCGGATATTCCTGCCTGCCGGCAAAGGATCGGCCCAGGCGGGTTTTGCCTGTCTGCAGTTTCGGGAGAAGAGATATTCAGAGGGGGAAAATGGTGGGGGCCCTGCCAGCTACATCCCGGCACACGCGTCACCTGCTGCGGCTGCTTCCTTCCGGATCTGACCGAGTTCACAAGCTAGCATTGCGGGAGAACCAACAGGGCCCCCATTGACAAGCCCTCTTTACGAGAGCGGGGGCATTATCTGGGAAGGAGATGGCAATTGCAAGCGTAGTCGGGACAACCGTTGTTTTCTTGAACAATCGCCGTGCTGACACTGTTTCCTCATCCTCCTCATGCTAAAGTTAAAACCCAATTCCTGATGAAAAAAGCAGAATAAATAAGCACATGGATCAGCCTGACTCTTTCCAGCAACGCATCTGGCAAATTGTTGCCGCAATACCCTATGGCCACGTCGCGACTTATGGCGACGTTGCGCGACTGGCGGGCTCCCCGCGCGCGGCACGTCAGGTGGGCGGCGTGCTGAGCCGGTTACCAGAAGGCACTACTCTACCCTGGCATCGCGTTGTTAATCGCCATGGCACAATTTCACTACAGGGCGACCGTCTGATGCGGCAGCGGGATGCGCTGGAAGCGGAAGGCATAGAGGTCAGTGATGACGGGCAACTCGATCTTTCGACCTGTCGCTGGCAATTTCAGGCAGGATGAAGGGGCGACAAGGTCGCCCCGGCAGAGAATTAAATACGTGTTGGTGCCGGAACAGCAGCAGATGGCGTCACCTGAGTGGGTGAAGTCGACGGAACAGTTGTCGCGGCGCCCGGCTGGGTTGGCATCGCTACTGACGGTACCGGTACCAGCAGCAGTTCAGCTTTGGTGCCACCCTGGTTGATGACCGGCTTCACGCCTTCAGTGACAAAGGCCAGCTTGCCGTCGATTGAGATGGCTGCGCTTAACAGAATGCGTGCATTGGGCTGAATGTCGGCAGGGTTAAACGGTAATACAAACTGGAACGGTGCCTGTTTACCTTCAGTACGCACCACGCGCTGCGACAGCACTTTTGATGGAGCATCGGATACGGAGGCATCAGAAAGCGTCACGGTTAATACCGCATCCGGCGGCAGCGCAATGCGCTGGCGGATAAAGACTGAACCACTTACGTTTGGCTGCGCAATCGCGGCCGTTTGTCCTGCCACTGCAGAACCCAGCGTTGGCGTTGGAACTGGTTTACTCTTGTCGGCACATCCCGCAACAGCAACCGCAATAACTACCCCACTGAACACATGCCTGAGTTTCATTGATGTCGTCTCCATTTGATCAAAATGATTGTCGGCAGCGAATCCTGCTTACAGCGCTTCACTCGCCGTATGGGCTTAATATTGGCACAAAAATGAAATTTTGCCTGGCACAGGCAAAGCGGAAAGTCTGATTGACGTCAACTGGTCCGATCTTTCACACTGAGCGGGTCACTATATTGAGGAATGCGCCATGAGTCAGGCACTGCAAAATCTGCTGAATTTATTGAATCTGGAAAAACTGGAGGAGGGTTTATATCGCGGCCAGAGCGAAGATCTGGGACTGCGCCAGGTGTTTGGCGGTCAGGTGGTGGGTCAGGCGCTGTATGCTGCAAAGCAAACCGTCGCGGAAGATCGCATTATTCACTCATTTCACAGCTATTTTTTGCGGCCCGGCGATAGCCAGAAAGCGATTATCTATGATGTTGAAACGCTGCGTGATGGCAAAAGTTTCAGCGCACGCAGGGTCAGCGCCATTCAGAATGGCCAGCCCATTTTTTATATGACGGCCTCTTTTCAGTCACCTGAAAGCGGATTTGAACATCAGAATCCGATGCCACAGGTGCCGGGGCCGGAGAACCTGTTAACCGAACAGGCGATGGCGCAGAAAATGGCGCATCTGCTGCCAGAAAAGTTACGCGAGAAATTCATTGCTGAACGTCCGCTGGAGATTCGCCCGGTACAGATCCATAACCCGCTTCGTGGACATGTGGATAAACCGGAGCGTCAGGTCTGGATCCGTGCCACCGGCCCCCTGCCCGATGACCTGCGTATCCATCAGTACCTGCTCGGCTATGCGTCCGACCTCAACTTCCTGCCGGTTGCGCTGCAGCCGCACGGTAAAGGCTTTTTAGAGCCGGATATGCAGGTCGCCACGATCGACCACTCTATGTGGTTCCACCGCCCGTTCGACTTCACTGAATGGCTGCTCTACAGCGTGGTCAGTACCTCAGCTTCCGGGGCACGCGGTTTTGTCCGCGGCGAGTTCTACAATCAGCAGGGTGTGCTGGTAGCCTCAACAGTTCAGGAAGGGGTAATGCGCCAGCGCAGCGAATAAAGAGAAATAAAAAAGGGGCGATTGCTCGCCCCCGATTATTCATTTCAGTGCCTGTCCATTACTGGTTGTAAGCATTCTCGCCGTGGCTGTTTACATCCAGACCTTCACGTTCATGCTCTTCCGGTACGCGCAGTCCGACAATCAGATCGGCCAGCTTGAAGCCAATGAAGGCAACAACGCCCGACCAGACAATCGTCAGACCCACACTGAAGAGCTGCACCCAGACCTGATGGCCCATGGTTACACCCTGAGCATAACCGACGCCGCCCAGTGAAGAGGAAGCAAACACGCCCGTCAGGATACAGCCCACGATACCGCACACGCCATGCACGCCGAACACATCGCACGGATCATCAACGCGCAGCCATTTTTTGAGAGTGGTGACGCCCCACAGTCCCGCCAGTCCGCCGACCAGGCCGATGATTAACGCACCGCCCACACCGACATAGCCACAGGCTGGGGTAATCGCGACCAGACCGGCAATAAAGCCTGAGCAGGCACCCAGCAGTGAAGGCTTACCCCGTACCGCCCACTCACCAAAGGTCCATGCCAGTACCGCACCTGCTGTTGCAACCACGGTGTTAAGGAAAGCCAGCGCGGCGATTTCGTTCGCTGCTGAAGCTGAACCGGCATTAAAGCCAAACCAGCCAACGTACAGAATAGCGGTGCCGGTAAAGACCATCGGCAGGTTGTGGGGTTTGAATGCCTCTTTACCAAATCCCGCACGTTTGCCCACCAGATATGCACCAACCAGACCCGCTATAGCGGCGTTAATATGCACCACGGTACCGCCAGCGAAATCCAGTGCGCCATCCTGTGCCAGGAAACCGCCCGCCCAGACCATGTGTGCAATAGGTAAATATGAAAGCGTCAGCCAGACACCGACGAAGATCAATACGGCAGAGAAACGGATACGCTCTGCAATGGCACCAACAATCAGGCCCACGGTAATACAGGCAAACGAGGCCTGGAATGCTACATGGATATACTGATAGAAACTGCCCATAACGGCGGTAAGCTGAATGTTTTTCAGCATGGCCCAGCCAAAGCCGCCGAAAAAAGCGTTACCTTCACTGAATGCCAGGGAGTAGCCGTAGACCACCCACAGCACGCACACCAGCGAGAAGGTGACAGCAACCTGCGTCAGCATCGACAGAACGTTTTTGCCACGAATCAGACCGCCGTAAAACAGCGCAATACCTGGAATTGACATAAAGAGCACCAGCGCGGTGCAAATCATCATAAATGCGTTATCAGCCTTGTCCGCAACGGCAGGCGCAGCCATTGCGAGTGAGGGTAACAGTGCCAGACTGGTGAGGCCCAGCTTAGTGAAAATTTTATTCATTTTTATTCCATCCCATCACAGTACTGAGTCTTAATTACAGAGCGGCTTCGTCGGTTTCGCCGGTACGAATACGGATGACGCGCTGCAGTTCAGCCACGAAAATTTTACCGTCGCCAATTTTGCCGGTGTAAGCCGCTTTACTGATGACATCCACCACTTCGTCTAACTGATCGTCGGCAATGGCGATATCAATTTTGACCTTTGGCAGGAAGTTCACGCTGTACTCTGCGCCACGATAGAGCTCTGCATGGCCTTTCTGACGACCAAAACCTTTCACTTCGGAGACGGTCAGTCCCTGAATGCCGATAGAGGATAAAGCTTCACGTACATCCTCCAGTTTGAATGGCTTAATTACGACGGTAACCAGCTTCATTGGATCCCCTCCAGCGAGTAAATAGGTAACGTTTACGGACACGCAGGGATATAAGCAAAGCCTGTGCCAGAGTGTAAAAGTGCCCTTAATCAGTGAGTCAGGCGAGACAGAGCAAGGGATGCTTCAGGGAAGATATGAATGAGAATGGGTGTGTGACAGGGATCGCAGGCTGAGACTGCACTCCTTTGGTGCTCCAGGCGTCAAAGGAGTGCATTTATACAGATTATTCCGATAAAGCTGCGCAAAAAAGGTGCAAGTCAGCTTTCAGATGTTACAGGTACGCCCGACGCCAGATCTTCCCCTGCCTGCTGCAGCTGATACATCTGCCAGTAGCGTCCCTGCAGCGCCAGCAGTTGCTGATGGGTGCCCTGCTCAACCACACGACCACGATGCAGCACCAGAATATTATCCGCATCGATAATCGTTGAGAGGCGGTGAGCGATCACCACCAGCGTGCTGTGTTGCCTTAGTGTCGCAAGCGTCTGCTGAATCGCCTGCTCGGTGCCGGAGTCGATGTTAGCGGTTGCCTCGTCGAGGATCAGAATCTGCGGCAGATCAACCAGTACCCGGGCCAGCGCCAGCAGCTGTTTCTGCCCGACCGACAGGTTATTGCCCTGCTCGCCCAGTCGGGTGTGAATCCCCTCCGGCAGGGCATGCGCCAGCGGTGCCAGTTGCACCTGTTCCAGCACTGTCCAGACAGCCTCTTCGCTGATGTCGCGGCCCAGCCGCACATTGGCCAGCAGCGTATCGGCCAGCACCACCGGATCCTGCTGCACCATCGCGATACCGCGTCGCAGCACGGCGTGGCTCAAGCCGCCAATCGGGCGATCATCAATACGGATTTCGCCACGCGTCACCGGGTAATAACCCATTAACAGATTAGCCAGGGTACTTTTGCCACTGCCGGTATGGCCCACCAGCGCCACAAACTCACGCGGTGCGACTTCAAGATTGATATCACTCAGCACATCACGATTTTCACGGTAGGCAAAACTGAGATTGTTCAGGGCAATACGACCTGAAGCCAGTGGCTGCTGATCGGCCCCATACTGCTGCTGGGCGGCATCCATCAGCTCGAAAATACGCTCACCGGAAACCACCGCCTGCTGCAGCATCGACTGCTGGGTGGTCAGCTCAATCAGTGGCTCATTCAGACGGCCCAGGTAAGTAATAAAGGCATAGAGCACCCCCACTTCAAACACACCAGGCACAGAGAAACTGAACAGAATCAGCAGCCCGCACAAGACCATCGCTGAAAACAGGCTCAACAGCGGACGCAGCAGAAAGCCATCGAGGCGCAGCGTCTCCATTCGCGCCAGATAGTGAGAGCGGCTCGCTTCGCCCATGCGCTCACCAAATCGTGCCTGCTGACGAAACTGCTGAATCACACTCATGCCGCTGATCACTTCATTGAAGCCGTTGTTGATGTCAGCCAGATAGCTGCGAACCCGTCGGGCAATCGGCGTGCTGTAACGCTGATAGATGAACATCACTATCAGTACCAGCGGGAAGATCATCATTGCTACCAGCGCCATGCGCCAGTCAAGACTGAACATGGCCACCATCATGGCGCCGACCAGCGCAGCGCTACGCAGTACGGTTGAAACCACTGTGACATAAAGATCGCGGATCACTTCGGTGTCATTCGTCACGCGCGAAATAATCTGCCCGACCGGCTGAGTATCAAAGGCGCTCAGCGGCTGACAAAGCGCAGCATTCATCACGTCACTGCGTAACCGCTGCACCACACCAATCGCAGCGCGATTAAACAGCAGCGCCTGCCAGTAGTGCAGCCCGGCGGCCAGTAGCTGAAGCAGGACAAAGCTGATGACCAGACCGGCCACCAGTCCCCAGGGCATCTGATGCTTCGCCACCAGGTTATCAATAAAGTAGCTGACCAGCACCGGACCGGTTACTTCCGCCGCGGCAGCGATCCACAGCATGCCTACCGCCAGCGACAGGGATTTACGCCAGGGCTTACCGTAACTCAGCAGGCGCTTCAGGGTTGGCCACAAGCGGGCAGACTTAGCCATGCGGCACTCCTTTCTCATTTTCATCATCATCCAGCGCCGCTTCCAGTTGCTGGTAACGATACATGTCACGATACCAGCCAGCGCTGGCGGTCAGCGCGTCATGATTGCCACGCTGTGCCACGCTGCCCTGTTGTAACACCAGAATTTCACTGGCTTCCGTCAGCGCTGACAGGCGATGCGCGCTGATAATCAGTGTTTTTCCCTGCCCCCAGATGCGCAGGTTATGCAGGATTTCGTGCTCGGTACGACCATCCACCGCAGAGAGTGCGTCGTCCAGAATCAGGATTTCTGCGTTCAGCAGCAGTGCCCGGGCAATCGAAAGACGCTGCTTCTGTCCACCGGACAGCATCACACCTCGCTCCCCGACTTCGGTTTCATAACCCTGCGGCAGCCGCAGGATATCGTCATGCACGCAGGCCAGGGTGGCGGCCTGTTCAATCTCCTGCTGGGTTGCGCCCGGTTTCCCCAGCGCAATATTGTTCGCTACGCTGTCCGAAAACAGGAATGGTGTCTGGCTGACCACGGCGAGACGACTGCGCCAGCTGTCCAGCCGTAACTGCGGCAGCGGGATCTGGTGATAACGGATGTCGCCCTGCTGAATATCAAAATGGCGCTGGATCAGGCTCAGTAAGGTACTTTTTCCGCTGCCGGTTGGCCCACACAGTCCCAGCATTTCGCCGGGCTTCAGCTGGAAGCTGACATCACTTAACACCGGAGCCGCGCTGGCCGGATAGTGAAAGGCGCGAATCGCGACCTGCAGCGTGCCTGGGTCAGGTGGCAGTGACTTATCACCATCTTCCACCGCTGGCGCTTCCGCCAGTAATGCACCGATGCGGCTCCAGGCGGCGCTGCCGCGTTCGACGATATTGAACATCCACGCCAGCGCCAGCATCGGCCAGATCATCAGGCCGAGATACATCACAAAGCTGGTAAGCTGCCCCAGCGTCATCTGGTCATGCCACACCAGCCAGCTTCCGCCGCCAATCGCCAGCAGGTTTGAGAAACCAATAGCGATGTAGATAGTGGGATCGAAACGGGCATCGACCCGCGCCACGCGCAGGTTCTTTTCACCGGTATCGCGGGCGATGTCGGAGAATTGCTGCGACTGATGCTGTTCAAGACCGAAGGATTTAATCATCCGGATGCTGGTCAGGCTCTCCTGCGTCTGGTCGTTAAGGCTGGAGAAGGCCGCCTGGGCCAGTTTAAAGCGATGATGCAGCTGATTACCGTAGCGATGGATGACGATCGCCATAATGGGCATCGGCACCAGCGCCAGCAGCGTCAGCTGCCAGCTGATTTGCGTACTCATCACCAGCAGCACCACGCAGCCCATCACCAGCGAGTCGACCAGCGTCAGCACCCCTTCCCCGGCTGCAAACACTACCCGATCCACATCGTTAGTGGCGCGCGCAATCAGGTCACCTGTGCGGTGACGCAGATAAAATGCCGGTTGCTGCCGACTCAGCTGGCGATAAAAATCTTCGCGCAGCTCAACCGCCAGCTGGTAGGAGGCACCAAACAGCAGTACGCGCCAGACGTAGCGCAGCAGATAGACCACCACTGCGGTTGCCAGCATGATGCCAATCCACATCATGATGCGACTGGTACTCATGTTGTCACGTGTGACACCATCAACAATGACACCGACCACATGCGGCGGCAGCAACTGCAGAATAGCAATAACAATCAGCAGGATAACCGCGCCCAGATAGCGCCGCCACTCCCGCAGAAAATACCAACTTAATTGACTGAATAATCGCACAACGCTGCTCTCAATCTCAGGCCCTCAGGGGGCGACAGGTAAAGCCGTGGTGTATTTAATCTCTTCCATGGCGAAGCTGGATGTCACATCAATCAGGCCGGGCACACCGTTCACTAATCGCTTGTAGAAAGC
Source organism: Pantoea sp. B550 (assembly GCF_024158165.1). NCBI lineage: Bacteria > Pseudomonadati > Pseudomonadota > Gammaproteobacteria > Enterobacterales > Erwiniaceae > Pantoea > Pantoea sp. B550. The sequence continues at coordinate 2,949,540 of NZ_JAMYXI010000003.1, read as the reverse complement.
ATCATAGCTCTTCATGTCGGCCACCTGAATGCGCAGCAGGTAATCATACTCGCCTGCCATCCGGTAAAAGGCCATCACCTCGGGCATGCTGCTTACCACCGAGACAAAGGCCTGATACCAGTCGCGGCTATGCTGCTGGGTTTTCACAAACATAAACGCCGTCAGTGACAGTCCGATTTTATCCCCATCCAGCAGTGCCACCCGGGCGCGAATAATGCCATCATCTTCCAGCTTTTTCAGGCGCTTCCAGCAGGGTGTGGTGGTGAGGTTGACGGCATCCGCCAGCGCCTGCAGCGACAGCGTGCAATCCTGCTGCAGCAGTGAGAGCAGTTTAAGGTCAGTTTTATCTAGCATATGGGACTCCCGGAGAATCATTTTCTCCATTACCGCGATTTTAGCGGTATTTTTGCAATCTCTTTTTCCTGCACGTGCCATAAAATGGCCGCATCACTTCTTTACCGGATGCCTGAAATGCAGACCTGCTGGATTCGCCACGCTATCAACGAAATTAACGCTGATTTTCAACGATCGGCTGAAACCCATTTGATCCGTTTCGATCTGGCGGATTTTCCCGGCATCTGGTTCTATCTGAAAGATGAGAGCACCCATCCCAGTGGCAGTCTTAAACATCGGCTGGCACGATCCCTGTTTCTCTACGGTCTCTCCAACGGCTGGATTAAAGAGAATACGCCGATTATCGAAGCCTCGTCAGGCAGCACGGCCGTTTCAGAGGCGTACTTCGCAAGGCTGCTTGGTCTGCCCTTTATTGCGGTGATGCCCGCCAGCACGGCGAAACGTAAAATTGAGCAGATCACCTTTTATGGTGGACAGTGCCATTTTGTCGAGGATCCCTGCCAGCTTTACGCAGAATCTGAACGGCTGGCACGTGAGCTGAATGGCCATTTTATGGATCAGTTTACCTACGCTGAACGCGCTACTGACTGGCGCGGTAATAACAATATTGCTGAGAGCATTTTCCGTCAGATGCAGCATGAACCCTATCCGATTCCGCATACGGTGATTATGAGCGCGGGCACTGGCGGCACCTCGGCGACGCTGGGCCGCTATATTCGTTATCAGGGCCTGGAAACGAAACTGCTGGTGGTGGATCCCCAGCATTCCGTGTTTTTCGATTACTGGCAACAGCGTGATGCAACGCTGACCAGCACGCGCGGCAGCATGATCGAGGGAATTGGCCGTCCGCGCGTAGAGCCGTCATTTATGCCTGACGTGATTGATGAAATGATCAAAGTACCGGATGGTGCGACGTTGGCCGCCATGCTGAAGCTGGAAAAGATCCTGGGACGCAAACCGGGCGCCTCTACGGGCACCAATTTCTGGGGCATGATGCAGGTGGCGAAACGCTTACGGGCAGCAAATCAGCAGGGATCCCTGGTGACACTGCTGTGCGACAGTGGCGAACGTTATCCCGATAGCTACTATCAGCCGGAATGGGTGGCAAAACATATTGGCGATATCACGCCGTGGCAGTGCGAACTCGAATAAAAAACCGGACATCCAGTCCGGTTCACGGCAATCCTCAGCATTCGGGGGAATACGCGAGGTCGGGTGTTGCCAGCCAGTGATTTAAATAGTGAGACACCGCCTGTGTCTCGCAATGCCCTAATACCGGCAGATGCGGTAGCGCAGCTTTCAGTTGCGCCATCGCATTGCCCATGATGAAGCCCCGCCCAACCTGCGACAGCATTTCTCTGTCATTCATTGCATCCCCGAACGCCATGCACTCCGCCAGCGTCAGTGACAGATGGTCGCACAACAGCGCCAGCGCGCTGCCTTTGTTGCAACTGGCGGGCAACACTTCCAGACAGTCCACCGCGGAGAAGCAGATATTCGCCTGCTCACCCAGCGCCGCACCCAGTTCCGTTTTCAGCTGGCACAGATGCTGATGCTGATCGATAAAGCAGATTTTTGTTACCTGATGCGCGGGAAGCCTTTTCAAATCGCACAGCTGATAGCTAAACCCGCTCATCTGATGGGCCACCAGCAGCTCAGGCTGGGGGCGATCGGTAAACCACCCCTGATCGTTGAAAATGTGGATCGACGCGGATGTTTCCCAGTGGCGATGGATGACCTCTTCGGCTACCGCAGAGGGCAGATCACGCGCAAAGATCAGATTGCCCTGCCTGTCGTGTACACGAGTGCCGTTCCCGGTAATCAGCCACGCAGGCAGCGTTAATTTCTCCCTCAGAATCTGCATCTCCAGCAGATGGCGGCCCGTCGCCAGCGCCAGATTTACGCCACGCAGATGCAACGCCTGCAGGCTATCCAGCGTCTGCTGACCCAGCTGATGATCCGGCAGCAATAATGTGCCATCCATATCGAATGCGGCTAAACGCATTATGGTTACCCTCATGCTGAAAAGATGAGCTTACTATTGCCTGTTAATCGCGGAACTAATAGTGAATACTTTTAAAAAACTGTTCCGGGTTTACGATGCGCCAGCTTAACCGCCTTAATCAGTTTCAGCGCCTGTGGCAGCAGAGCAAGGGCATCCCTCAGCAGACCTGCGTGGCAGAGATGGCGCGCCACTGCATCTGCAGCGAGCGTCATCTGCGCACGTTACTGTCACAGTGGCAGCACGCTGGCTGGCTTAGCTGGCACGGCGAGCCGGGCCGTGGCAAACAGGGTCAGTTAGTGTTTCTGCGCACGCCTGAACAGTTACGGCAGCAGTTGTTGCAAAAACAGCTTGATGCCGGAGATGCGGCGGATGCCTTACAGCTGCTGGATCTGCCGCCGGAAAGGCTGATCAATATGCTGCGGCCGTTAATGGGTGGACAATGGCAGAACGACACGCCGGTTCTGCGTATCCCCTACTATCGTCCGATGGAGAGCACCGAGCCGCGCCAGATTACCGGACGGGCTGAACAGCACCTGGTTCGTCAGATCTATTCCGGTCTGACCCGTTTTGAGCAGGATGCGCCGGTCGGCGACCTGGCGCATCACTGGCAGCACGATGAGGCGTCATGTAGCTGGTTATTCTGGTTACGGCCTCAGCTGATGTGGCATAACGACGAGCCGGTGCAGGCCGCACAACTGGTGACGCAGTTCCGCCAGCTGTTGCGGGATACGCGTGTCAGGATATTGCTTGCCGATGTGGTCAGCGTGGATGCGCCTCACCCGCTGGCGCTGCGGTTTACCCTGCGACGACCTGATTTCTGGTTGCCTCACCGACTTGCCCATCTTTTGTGTCTGCTGCCCCATCCCGCTGATATGAAGACAGGCAGCGGGCCGTGGAAACTGAGGCATTTCAGCGCTGAGCTGGTGAGGATTGAAAGCCATGCGCGCTGGCATCTGCAGCGTCCTCTGCTGCAGGCGGTGGAGTACTGGATTACTCCTCAGCTGTTTGATCCCGCTCTCGGCAGCAGCTGTCGTCATCCGGTGCAGATTGCGATAGGGGATGCCGCAGAACTCAGGACATTGAAGCCGGTCAGCAGTAGCATCAGTCTCGGCTTCTGTTATCTGGTCTGCCGGCCGCGAGCCGGATTTACCCCTGATCAGGCGCGCACGCTTTTCCAGCTGATTCAGCAAAGCGGCATCGTCAGCCGATTACCACTGGATGAGGGATTAATTACCCCCAGCAAAGAGCTGTTACCTGGCTGGGAAGTGCCGCTGATTGATAATGTTCCGGTCCCCTTGCCCACCACCCTGACACTGCATTATCAGCTGCCGGTTGAGCTGCATCAGATGTCACAGGCACTGGTCGCCCTGTTAAAACAGCACGGTTGTACTCTGAACGTCGTTTTTCACCCGGTGAAAAGCTGGCATCATATCGACCCGCCTGATGAGGCGGATATCGTGATGGGCGATCGGCTGATTGGCGATGCGCCGATCTTCACACTGGCGAGCTGGTTACAGATTGACCCGCTATGGCGTCGGCTGTGGTCTGCACCGCATGGCGAAGAAGTCCAGGCGCAACTGCTGGCTATCCAGCAGATAGCAGATAGCGACAGCCGTACCCGTGCGCTACAGCAGCTTTATCATCAACTGATGAGGGACGGCATCCTGCTGCCTCTGTTCAATTATCGCTACCAGATTTATGCGCCCCCTGCCGTAGAAGGGATTGAACTGAACACGCTGGGCTGGTTTGATTTCAGCCGCGCATGGATTCCACCGCCCATTGATCCGCCTTGCAGCTGTTCAGCAGCGGACTGAGGCATTACCATAAGCGCAAAATTAATTATCAGGGAAACACCATGAAACGCGCGGTTGTAGTTTTCAGCGGTGGACAAGACTCCACTACCTGCCTGATTCAGGCTGTACAGCTTTATGATGAAGTTCACTGTGTCACTTTCGACTATGGACAACGCCACCGGGAAGAGATCGATGTCGCCCGCGATCTGGCGATGACACTGGGTGCGCGCGCACATAAAGTGCTGGACGTGACCATGCTGAACGAACTCGCTGTCAGCAGCCTGACGCGGGATAACATTCCGGTGCCGGCTTATAATCCTGAGGCCAGTGGATTACCCAGTACGTTTGTACCAGGACGCAATATTCTCTTTCTGACGCTGGCCTCAGTTTACGCGTATCAGGTCGAAGCGGAAGCGGTCATCACCGGCGTCTGCGAAACCGATTTTTCCGGCTATCCCGACTGCCGCGATGAGTTTGTCAAAGCGCTGAACCATGCGGTGTCGCTTGGCATGGCTCGCGAGGTGCGTTTTGAGACGCCGCTGATGTGGCTCAATAAAGCGGAAACCTGGGCGCTGGCAGATTACTGGCAGCAACTTTCGCTGGTACGCGAGCAGACGCTGACCTGCTATAACGGCGTAAAAGGCGACGGATGTGGTGAGTGTGCTGCCTGTCATTTACGGGCCAATGGCCTGCAGGGTTATCTCAGCGATCGGGCGGGCGTAATGTCTGCCATGAAAGCTAAAAGCGGCCTTAACTAAGACGGTATGACATGGCGGCAAAGCAGTCAGGTTTGCCGCTTTTTATCAGCTCATGCCATCAGACGCATCAGCCGCTCACGTAACTCCCCTTCCAGCGCAACCGCCTTTTGGGTCCGCAAATCAATACAGACAAACGTGAGTGCGGCATCCGCCACCACGGTCTCCTGACCTGCCAGCAACACCCGCTGGGCAATAATGCCGCTTTTGCCATTTAACTGCGTAATCTCACTGTCGATAGCCAGTACGTCGCCCAGCACGGCCGGGCGACGGTAGTTAATGTTGATATTGACCACCACAAAAGCCAGTTTCTGTTCCAGCAACCAGTGGAACGCTTCAACCTCTTCCAGCCATTGCCAGCGCGCCTCCTCAAGAAACTCAAGATAGCGCGCATTGTTGACGTGCTGATAGACATCCAGATGATAGCCACGCACTTTTATGGTGGTCTGCATGATCATGCTCTCCTGCTACTGTAAGTTAACTGGTTGGACCTGTTCACTTTAGCAGAGTCACCTGATTAGCGTGGGTTAAGCATCACAGATGTGTACTGCCTCACAATTTCAGCCGGGACGCATTTCGCTCTATCAGCGTGTTACCGATACCCGGTACTTCACTGAGTTGCTGAATCGCGCTAAAGGGTCCGTACTGTTCGCGATAGTTCACAATCGCCTGCGCTTTCTTCAGCCCCACACCATTCATAGCAGCAGAGAGCTGTTCCGCTGTCGCTTCATTGATGCTGACCTGTTCCTGCTTTGGCTGCAGCTGCGCGGCTGTCTCCGGCTTCGGTGCAGGATGTGCGTTCTGCGACACAGCCGGACTGGCAGGTTCAGGTGCCGCAGAGACGCTGCCGTGACAGAGTGTACCGCCCAGTGCGAGTGAGAGATAAAAGGCAACAAGTTTATGTTTAGCCATGCTGTGTTTCTCCTTGTGTGTAAACAGCAGTGACAGAGTGGCACTACACCGCACAAGGCTCAAAAGCGGGATTTCAGAAATGGAAAAGGCCGCGAATGCGGCCTTTGATTGTTACAGTCGTTGCGTAGCTTTTGCGAGGCTTACTGCATTTGTGCGGCAGCGCCGTACTTGATTTTCGCCTCTTTACGGAGGTTTTGCAGTAAGGCTTCAAACGTCAGCTGCGCATTGTTCTGCGTGACGCCCTTAACCATTTCGTCAATCTGCGCCTGTGGCATGCTGCCGGTTTTAACTTTATCTACCGCCACCAGCACCACATTACCCTGCATATCTTCGCTGACACCCCATGAAGGCTTATTGTCAGCAGGCTGAGGCAGATTAAAGGCGGCCTGTGCCACCGGATCCTGCGCATTCCGGTCAACGGTTTTGCTGGCGCTCAGTGTCAGGCCTGCTGCTGTCAGTGCTTCCAGCTTGCCCGCTTTGAGATCGGTCAGCAGTTTATCGGCCTGTGCTTTCGCCTGCTGTGTCGCTTTGTCATGCTTAAGCGTATCCGTAATCTGCGCCTTAACCTGCTCCAGCGGTTTTACCGCTTCCGGTTTGTGCTCGCTGATACGCAGCACAAAGGCACGATCGCCGTCGACGGTAATAATGTCGGAGTTGTTGCCCGGTGCACCGTTCTGACCCACCAGACCGCCGTTAAAGATTGCCTGCTTCACAGCATCAAAGTTAAGCGCGTCTGGCAGCGTGTCCTGACTGAACCAGCCGGTCTCTTTCGCTTTCAGACCCGAAGTCTGCTCGGCACCCGCCAGTGACTCATTGTCATTGCTGGCCGCTTCACTGACTTTCTGCTGCAGTTTGTAGAAGGCATCAACGCCCTTCTCCTGCTTCACTTTCGCGGCAACAGCGCTGCGAACGTCATCCAGTGGCTTAACCTGCTCTGGCTGAATATCGTCGAGACGAACCACCAGGAAGCCCACTGAAGATTTAATCACGCCTGACATCTGGCCTTTCTCCGTCAGACCGGCATTTTTCAGCTCATCAGGGGTCGTTGACGGTTCCAGCCAGCCCATATCACCGCCCTTACGCGCAGAGATTGGGTCGATGGATTTGGCTTTCGCCACATCCGCGAAGTTAGCGCCCCCCTTCAGCTGAGCCAGTACCGCATTGGCATCGGCTTCAGTTTTGGTCTGAATGACGCTGTAGCGCGTACGCTGTGGCTGCGAATAGTCCGCTTTATGCTGGTCGTACCAGGCCTGAATATCCGCTTCGCTGGCATCCTGCTGCATGCTGGCAGCATCCATCAGGATGTAGCTGACACGGAACTGCTCCGGTGCCATAAAGCTGGTTTTATGCTGCTGATAATACTGACTGATTTCGTCGTCGGTGACGGTTTGTTTCGCCATCAGGGCATTGACGTCCAGCGTCGCCTGACGAATATCACGTTGCTGTGAAACCAGATCCACCAGTTTGCTGGCTTCGCCTTTCAGCGTGAAGTCTGTGTTGGCCACGGCATTGATCAGCTGCTGATTGGAGAGTTGCTTACGCAGCGCTTCAGCATACTGGTCGGCACTGAAACCCATGTTGCCGATCAGCGCCAGATATTTAGCATTATCGAATTTGCCGTTGGTCTGGAAAGCCTGCTGATTGAAGATAGCCTGCTTAACCTGATCGTCACTGATGCTGAGGTGGAGATCTTTGATGTAGCTGTCGAGCAGTGCCTGGTCGATTAACTGAGACAGTGCCTGCTGACGCATCTGCTGCATGAAGCCATCGTTGCTGGCCAGCTGCGAGAACTGGTCACCCAGCATCTGCTGCTGACGACTGCGTTCACTGTTGAAAGCCTGCTCCAGCTGTCCCCGGCTAATCTCCTGACCGTTAACTTTGGCCGCATAGTCGTTATTGCCGCCAATCAGATAGTTGCCAACGCCTGTCAGCACAAAAGAGACGATAATCAGTCCCAGAATAATCTTGAGCACGACATGGTTCGACGCCGCGCGTAAATTGTCCATCATGGTATGGCAACGCTCCGCTGTAGTGTGAATGTAAAGCTCGGTCGCAACTCGCCACTGGCTGGCGACTCACGTAACTGCTGGCTTGGCTGGCAGTCTCAATACGGTCCAGGTCCATCTTACGACCCGATTCTCACCGGTTAAAACAAAAAAGGCACATCTCATTGATGTGCCCGTATGTTACATGAGAACGGGTTAATCGTCCTCTAATCCACTGAAGAAAATGCGTCAATGAATCTATTCGTTGTTATTAATTGACAGCGTCTTTCAATGCTTTACCAGCACGGAAACCCGGTACTTTACCAGCCGGGATGGTGATTTCTTTACCGGTTTGCGGATTGCGGCCGGTACGTGCAGCGCGGTCACGCACAGAGAATGTGCCGAAACCCACCAGAGCCACTTCATCACCCTCTTTCAGCGCATCTGAAACTGAGCCCATAAATGCATCTAAAACACGTCCTGCTGCAGCTTTAGAAATATCAGCATCGGCAGCAATTTTGTCGATCAATTGTGACTTATTCACTCTCTTCATCCCCTCTTTTATTATTTCACATCGTACCGGGCTTCCGGCCGGGTACGAACGCGCAGCAAGTTATATCAAGCCTGTGGAGCCGAAACAACGGAATTTCTCTGAGAACGTCGCATCGACAGCCACCTAAATTAGCGGCACAAAAAAAAGCTGGCAAGCGCCAATTGCCTTGCCAGCTCCGCTTTTTAACGGTTTATGCCGTTAATCACTATTTTGCTGTTGCGACCTGCATGCCGTAAGGCGCATTTTCCAGTGCCAGATTCAGCACCTCTTCAATGCGTTTCACCGGATGGATCTCCAGATCGGCAATCACGTTCTGTGGAATCTCTTCCAGATCACGCTTGTTGTCGTCCGGGATCAGCACGGTTTTAATGCCACCACGGTGTGCTGCCAGCAGTTTCTCTTTCAGACCGCCAATCGGCAGAACCTGACCACGCAGGGTGATTTCACCGGTCATAGCGACATCCGCACGCACCGGGTTACCGGTCAGACAAGAGACCAGCGCGGTACACATTGCGATACCGGCACTCGGGCCATCTTTCGGTGTGGCGCCTTCTGGCACGTGAACGTGAATATCACGTTTTTCGTAGAAGTCACCATTAATGCCCAGTTTCTCGGCACGGGCACGCACCACGGTCAGCGCAGCCTGAATCGACTCCTGCATCACTTCACCCAGGGAGCCGGTGTAAGTCAGCTTGCCTTTACCCGGTACACACGCAGTTTCGATGGTCAGCAGATCGCCGCCCACTTCCGTCCACGCCAGGCCAGTGACCTGACCCACACGGTTTTCACTGTCAGCACGGCCGTAGTCGAAGCGCTGTACGCCCAGGAAGTCCTTGAGGTTTTCACCGTTGATGGTGATGTGCTTTTTCGTCTTGTCCATCAGCAGTGATTTCACCGCTTTACGGCACAATTTCGACAGCTCACGCTCAAGACTACGCACGCCAGCTTCACGGGTGTAGTAACGGATAATGCCGACAATCGCGCTGTCTTCAACCGTAATTTCACTGGCTTTCAGCGCGTTGCGCTCAATCTGCTTGGTCAGCAGATGCTGCTTAGCGATGTTCAGTTTCTCATCTTCGGTATAACCCGACAGACGAATCACTTCCATACGGTCCAGCAGCGGTGCCGGGATGTTCATTGAGTTCGACGTTGCCACGAACATGACATCAGAGAGGTCATAGTCGACTTCCAGATAGTGGTCGTTGAACGCAATGTTCTGCTCAGGATCAAGCACTTCCAGCAGCGCTGAAGCAGGATCGCCGCGCATGTCCGAAGACATTTTGTCTATCTCATCCAGCAGGAACAGCGGGTTTTTAACCCCGACTTTCGCCATTTTCTGGATGAGTTTACCCGGCATAGAGCCGATGTAAGTACGACGGTGACCACGGATTTCCGCTTCATCACGCACGCCACCCAGCGCCATACGCACATATTTACGTCCGGTCGCTTTGGCGATCGACTGACCGAGGGACGTTTTACCTACCCCTGGCGGTCCGACCAGGCACAGAATCGGCCCTTTGATTTTGCTGACACGACTCTGAACCGCAAGATACTCAAGAATACGATCCTTCACGCGCTCCAGGCCGTAATGGTCAGTGTCCAGCGTCTCCTGCGCTTTACGCAGATCTTTCTTCACTTTGCTGCGCGCGTTCCACGGAACCTGCACCATCCAGTCGATGTAGCCGCGAACCACGGTCGCTTCAGCGGACATCGGGGACATCATTTTCAGCTTCTGTAGCTCAGCTTCTGCTTTTTCACGCGCTTCTTCCGGCATTTTTGCCGCGTCGATTTTGCGTTTTAACGCTTCGTACTCGTCAGGCGCGTCGTCCATCTCACCGAGCTCTTTCTGAATCGCCTTCATCTGCTCATTCAGATAGTACTCGCGCTGGCTCTTCTCCATCTGCTTCTTAACACGGTTGCGAATGCGCTTCTCAACCTGCAGCAGATCGATTTCAGATTCCATCATCGCCATCAGATATTCCAGACGCTCATTAACGTCGGACATCTCCAGCACAGACTGTTTGTCTGCCAGTTTCAGTGGCATATGCGCTGCAACGGTGTCAGCAAGGCGGGCCGCATCGTCAATGTTATTCAGTGAGGTTAAAACCTCGGGTGGGATTTTTTTATTGAGTTTGATGTAGCCTTCAAACTGATTGATCGCCGTACGCACCAGCACTTCCTGCTCGCGCTCTTCAATCTCTGGCGAAACCAGATATTCAGCTTGTGCAACAAAATGGTCACCGTTGTCGGCCAGCGTCGTAATATGGGCGCGCTGTAAACCTTCTACCAGGACTTTGACAGTGCCATCCGGCAGTTTCAGCATTTGCAATACTGATGCAACGGTCCCTACTGAAAAGAGATCGTTAATGCCAGGTTCATCCGTTGAAGCCTCTTTCTGTGCGACCAGCATGATTTTTTTATCATGATCCATTGCGGCTTCAAGGCACCGAATTGATTTTTCCCGGCCAACAAACAACGGAATTACCATGTGCGGATAAACCACCACGTCGCGCAGCGGCAACACGGGGATTTCAATGCGTTCAGAACGCTCAGGATTCATAGAGCTCTCTCTTTGTTTAATGTCCGCCAGGTGATGGGAACCGCATCAGGCAGGTATGCAGTTAAACCCACAGGTATCTGAGTATATGGGGATGATTGTCCGACATTCAACGTCACAGAGGCGAGAAAAGCAAAAGGGGAAACATTTTCCCCTTTTTTAATTGAACAACATGGACGATCTGTTTAATTATTCGCCAGATGCCTGCGCTTCATGCTTGCCGTAGATCAACATGGGCTCAGACTGACCTTCAATAACTGATTCATCAATCACTACTTTTTCCACGTCATCCATGGAAGGCAGGTCATACATGGTTTCCAGCAGCGCACCTTCAACAATAGAACGCAGACCACGAGCACCGGTTTTACGTGACATCGCTTTCTTCGCGATAGCGGTTAATGCCTCGTCACGGAACTCCAGTTCAACCCCTTCCAGGTTAAACAGCGCCTGGTACTGTTTGGTCAGAGCGTTTTTCGGCTCACGCAGAATCTGAATCAGCGCTTCTTCACTCAGCTCGCTCAGGGTCGCGACCACAGGCAGACGACCGATGAACTCAGGGATCAGACCAAACTTGATCAAATCTTCAGGTTCACACTGTGAAAGCAGTTCACCTTCGCTGGCTTTCTGTGACTTCCCTTTCACGGTGGCACCAAAACCAATACCAGATCCGGTTTCCACGCGCTGGGAGATCACTTTGTCCAGGCCGGCGAATGCGCCACCGCAGATAAACAGAATTTTCGAGGTATCAACCTGCAAGAATTCCTGTTGCGGATGCTTACGTCCACCCTGCGGCGGAACGGCAGCCACGGTGCCTTCAATCAGTTTAAGCAGAGCCTGCTGTACACCTTCGCCTGACACGTCACGGGTAATCGACGGGTTATCAGACTTGCGTGAGATTTTATCGATTTCATCGATATAAACGATGCCGCGCTGTGCTTTCTGTACGTCGTAATCACATTTCTGCAGCAGTTTCTGGATGATGTTTTCAACGTCTTCACCCACGTAACCGGCTTCAGTCAGCGTGGTGGCGTCAGCCATAGTGAATGGCACATCCAGCAGGCGCGCCAGCGTTTCTGCCAGCAGCGTTTTACCACTACCGGTCGGGCCAATCAGCAGAATGTTACTTTTGCCCAATTCGATGCCATTGCTGGTATCACCGTTACGCAAACGCTTGTAGTGGTTGTAAACCGCAACCGCCAGCACTTTCTTCGCTCTTTCCTGACCGATAACATAATCATCGAGGTGATGGCGAATTTCATGTGGGGTTGGCAACGCACTGCGTTCACGATGCGGGGCAACTTCTTTAATCTCTTCGCGAATGATGTCGTTGCACAGGTCAACACACTCATCGCAGATATACACTGACGGCCCGGCAATCAGCTTACGCACTTCATGCTGGCTTTTGCCGCAAAAAGAGCAGTACAGCAACTTTCCTGAACCGTCTTTGCGCTTATCTGTCATCAGTTAACCTCTTCTTGTTCTCAGGCCATACCCGCGTACGGCTCAGGCCGTACAGGGACGGCCGAAATTCATTCAACCCATAAATAGTACCGTTGTCCTGTTAACTATAGACCAGTGACAACGGTAAGTCGGGGTCTTATTGGCGATGCGTCAGAATTGAATCGACTAATCCATACTCTACCGCTTCATTTGCAGAGAGGAAACGATCACGCTCGGTATCACGCTCAATTTCTTCCAGCGTTTTACCGGTATGCTCAGCCATCAGCTCATTCATGCGCTGTTTAACTTTAAGGATTTCACGCGCATGGATTTCAATGTCTGACGCCTGGCCCTGATAGCCGCCCAGCGGCTGGTGGATCATCACGCGCGAGTTTGGCAGACAGAAACGCTTCCCTTTAGTGCCCGCTGTCAGCAGAAACGCCCCCATTGAACAGGCCTGTCCCATACAGATGGTGCTGACATCCGGTTTGATAAATTTCATGGTGTCGTAAATCGACATACCGGCCGTGATCACACCGCCTGGCGAGTTGATGTAGAGATAGATATCTTTTTCCGGGTTCTCAGCTTCCAGAAACAGCATCTGCGCCACGATCAGATTAGCCATGTGGTCTTCAACCTGACCGGTCAGAAAAATGACGCGCTCTTTCAGCAGACGGGAGTAGATGTCGTAAGAACGCTCACCACGCGAAGTTTGTTCAACCACCATTGGCACCAGCGCATTGTGCGGTGCAGTATATTCACGATCGCCACTGTATGACATTACCGTCTCCTGGATAAATTTCATTGGCAACATTCTGTACCGATTCTACGTAAGACGCTCGGGAAACTCCACGTCGCACCTTTTCCGACACCTTCAGGACGGTTAATCAGCCAGCCTCACTCTCATTTCTGCATACTCCCACTATCTGGGGATGCTGCACGCATGTTTCAAGCATAACAATCTTTTCCCTGTTCGCTAACCCGGAAAAAGCGATGCGTGAATAATTTGCCGATTAATTAAGCAAATAGCGGCGAAGCGTCGCGTTCTGTACGCAAAATACAAAAAAGCCCGCGACTTTTCAGTCACGGGCTTAGCACAGACGGTTAACTGCGTGATCAGGCCTGAGCGGTCTGATTCATCAGATCCTGGAAGTTGGTCTCTTTCTCGGTCACTTTAGCTTTCGCCAGGACCGCTTCAACCGCTTGCTCTTCCAGCGCGACGTTGCGCATATTGTTCATCAGCTCGTTATTCTTGCTGTAGAACTCGATGACTTCTTTCGGATCTTCATACGCAGAAGCCATCTCTTCGATCATGGTGTTCACGCGCGCTTCGTCAGCTTTCAGCTCGTGGGTACGAATCACTTCGCCCAGCAGCAGACCGACAACAACACGGCGTTTAGCCTGCTCTTCAAACAGTTCGCGTGGCAGTTCCAGCGCCTGCTGTTCGTTGCCACCGAAACGCTGTGCAGCCTGACGACGCAGAACATCGATTTCGCTGTCAACCAGCGCAGCTGGCACGTCGATTTCGTTCGCTTCAACCAGGCCGTCGATCGCCTGAGTTTTGATGCGGTTACGGATAGCGCCTTTCAGCTCGCGATCCATGTTCTTACGCACTTCAGTGCGCAGACCGGCTACTGAACCATCTTCAACGCCGAAACGTTTGATGAACTCTTCAGTCAGCTCTGGCAGCTCACGCGTTTCAACTTTCTTCAGCACGATCTCGAACTTCGCATCTTTCCCTTTCAGGGTTTCTGCGTGGTAGTCGTCCGGGAATTTCACGTCGATAGTGAACGTTTCGCCCGCTTTGTGACCCACAACGCCTTCTTCAAAGCCTGGGATCATGCGGCCCTGGCCCATGGCCAGAACGAAATCAGTGGCTTTGCCGCCTTCGAACTCTTCACCGTCAACAGAACCGTTGAAATCGATAGTTGCACGATCTTCCGGGCCTGCAGCTGCGTCGCTTTCGATCCAGTTGGCCTGCTGCTTGCGCAGAGTATCCAGCATGGCATCAACATCAGCATCAGTTACTTCAACGACAGGTTTTTCGACTTCGATGTTTTCCAGGCCTTTCAGCTCAACTTCCGGATAGACTTCGAATTCAACCGCGTAGGTGAAATCCTGGCCTTCTTTGTATTCGCCCGGCACATAGTTTGGTGCGCCAGCCGGATTAATTTTTTCTTTGATGATGGCGTCAACAAAGTTGCGCGTCATCAGCTCGCCCAGCACGTCCTGACGGACAGAAGCGCCGTAACGCTGCGCCACGATGTTCATCGGCACTTTGCCTTTACGGAAACCATCGATGCGAACTTTCCTGGCAACGTCAACCAGTTCTTTTTTTACTGCGCTTTCGATGCTGTCAGCTGCAACAGTAATCGTAATGCGACGGCCCAGGCCCTGAGTGGTCTCTACAGAAACTTGCATCTTGTTACCTCAAAAAATCACGTGCTCGGTCAACTTCAGACACCACACATAGTGAAATGCGCCGTATCCAACAACCGGGACGGCTTCCGTGAAGAGAACCTGATCCCTGTTACCAGAAGCGTCCCGAAGACATTCCGGAAAAATAGACGCAGCATTATAGCGGCATCACTGGAATGAGTCGAGGACGCTAACTCACCACTTTTCAGCAGGTTTGCTGCTTTTTTGAGCCAGGGATCGCGTTTTTCGCTAAATCACAGAAAAAACGGCCAGCAGGCCGTTTCAGAGGAGGGAGATCAGGCGAGACTTCCGGCACCACGACAGTTAGGCGAAGCCAGAACGGTATCCTGCAACCCTTCCCACTCTTTCAGGGTGTAAGTATGCAGGGCTAAGGCATGGACACTGCCCGCTAATTCAGCCGCCAGTTCGCTATAAATCAGACGATGACGCGCCAGGAAGCGCTGGCCTGCAAAGCAGTCGCTGACAATCACCACTTTGAAGTGACTTTCCGATCCGGCAGGCACGTTGTGCCGGTAACTTTCGTCATGCACTTCCAGATGAGCTGGCTGAAACGCCACACGCAGCTTTTCTTCTATTTGTTCGCGGATCATGGCTATTACTCCTCAATGGCGAGCGCGGTGCCCCATCTCATTCAATCTTAGTCGCTTTTAGTGCGCTTACCCGCCGGCGGACGCTAAATATTGCATTTTATGTCAGCCCGCTTCTGGTGTGCATCATAACGCAGTCGAAACCATCAGCAAACCTGCCTGTCAGAGAAGGGGCTTAAAACGGTTTCAGAGACAATTTCACCCGCAACAGGGCTTTTTTCACTGCCGGGCAATGCTATGATGGCCGCAGTTTTTGCAAACCAACCCCCTGACACCAACGAGAAAAAGTATGTTGAAAAAACTGTTATTCCCACTGTTGGCTGCGTTCATTTTAGCCGGCTGTGCAACCAGCAATAATACCCTCACTATCCAGCCTAAAATTCAGCTGCCGCAGCAGGATC
The DNA here is from genome assembly GCF_024158165.1 of Pantoea sp. B550. Taxonomy (NCBI): domain Bacteria; kingdom Pseudomonadati; phylum Pseudomonadota; class Gammaproteobacteria; order Enterobacterales; family Erwiniaceae; genus Pantoea; species Pantoea sp. B550. Next base: position 2,933,759 of record NZ_JAMYXI010000003.1, on the reverse strand, counting down.
CCGGCCTGATGGGCGTGACCGTGAGCATCAACGGTGCCGACCAGCGTAAAGATCAGGCGCTGGCAAAAGTTAACCGTGATGGTCAGTTAGTGACCCTGACGCCTTCGCGCGATCTCCGTTTCCTGCTGCAGGAAGTGCTGGAGAAGCAGATGACCGCACGTGGTTATATGATTGGTCCTGATGGCGCGGTCGATCTGCAAATTGTGGTTAACAATCTCTACGCTGACGTGACGCAGGGCAATGTGCGCTACAGCATCACTACCAAAGCGGACATCTCTATTATTGCGACCGCGAAAAATGGCAACAAGCAGGTTAAAAACTACCGCCAGACTTACAGCGTAGAAGGCGCATTCAACGCCAATAACCAGAAGATTACTGACGCGGTGAACGCCACCATGAGCGATGTGATTGCGGATATGGCACAGGACACCAGCGTTAACGACTTCATCAAGCAGAACGCCCGTTAATATCGTCTCACCTCTGCCCTGCCTCGTGCAGGGCTTTTTGTTATCTGCAGGATCCGCATGAACCACTATCTTCGCCTCTTCAGCCAGAAAAATGCCGCCGTACTACTGCTACTTGGTTTTGCTTCCGGACTGCCTCTGGCACTGACTTCGGGCACGTTGCAGGCGTGGATGACGGTGGAAAATGTTGATCTGAAAACCATCGGCTTCTTTTCACTGGTCGGCCAGGCCTATGTCTTTAAATTTCTCTGGTCGCCGATGATGGACCGCTATACGCCGCCGTTTCTGGGCCGGCGTCGCGGCTGGTTACTGCTGAGTCAGCTGGCGCTGGCAGGCGGGATTGTCGCGATGGGATTTCTGCAGCCAGAACGCGATCTGACCCTGATGGCGGCGCTGGCAGTGCTGATCGCTTTCTGCTCCGCCTCCCAGGACATCGTTTTTGACGCCTGGAAAACGGATATTCTGCCACCTGAAGAGCGCGGCAGCGGCGCAGCCATTACCGTACTGGGCTATCGGCTGGCGATGCTGATTTCAGGCGGGCTGGCCTTGTGGCTGGCTGACCGTTATCTGGGCTGGCAGGCGACCTACTGGTTGATGGCGCTGATGATGGTGCCGGGCATTATCGCCACACTGATGGCGAGCGAGCCGGACACACGGACTTCCACCCCGCATTCACTGCGACAGGCAGTTGTCGATCCGCTCAAGGATTTCTTTCAGCGCAACAACGCCTGGCTACTCATTACGCTGATTATTCTCTACAAGCTGGGCGATGCCTTTGCCGCCTCACTGACGACTACCTTTCTGATCCGCGGCGTCGGGTTCAATGCCGGTGACGTCGGCCTGGTCAATAAGACGCTGGGTCTGCTGGCGACCATTATCGGCGCGCTTTATGGCGGCGTACTGATGCAGCGTCTGAGCCTGTTCCGGGCGCTAATGATTTTCGGTCTGCTGCAGGCTGTCTCGAACTTTGGTTACTGGCTGCTGGCAGTGACCGACAAACAGTTGTGGAGCATGGCCAGTGCAGTCTTTGTCGAAAACCTCTGCGGCGGCATGGGCACCGCGGCCTTTGTCGCATTGTTAATGACGCTGTGCAATAAGTCGTTCTCAGCCACCCAGTTTGCCCTGTTATCGGCGCTCTCCGCAGTCGGCCGGGTCTATGTCGGCCCGGCGGCGGGCTGGCTGGTGGAACTCTGGGGCTGGCCGACATTCTATGCTTTCACGGTGATGGCGGGTCTGCCAGGCCTGGTGCTGCTGGCTTTTTGCCGGCAAACATTGAATCAGGTCGAGCAGAGTGGCAATTTCCTCACACGTAGCTACTATCCTCATGGCTATCGCTGGACTAATCGTCTGTTTGCAGCTGGCTGCGGCGTGCTGGCTCTCTGGCTGGTCGTGCTGGCACTGAATGCACTGGGGCTGACTGCGCTGGCACCGCTGCTGACCCGCCTGTTTGAGCTGGGCATGAGCCTCTCCCTGCTGGCGGTGTTTGCCGGGGTCTTGCTGGACTATCGGGCACTGAAGAGAACGCCGGTGTTGCCCGCGTCAGATGCTTAAGTGAAATCGATAGGTTAACGGGGTGCGGCTTATTTTTTGACATCCGGATAAGTCGCCGTCATTTATCATCGCGTGTTATTTTTAAAAAATAAGAATAGATCCTGAGGAGGCGTAGCGGAAATACTAAAAACCGGTTAGCAATTACTTTAGTTAAATTTCATCGCGCAAATGATGCAGACTTGTTAAATATTTGGGAGTTAAAAGTAAGGGTTATTCCTTTCCCTGATTTTTTTACGGTTACTTCCATTGGTTTTTGTTATATTGATGCCAACTGCTTGTCTGCGTTAATTATTTGTCACCTGGCGCAACATCTGTGACACCCTTAGCAAAAGGTGTCAACACGTATCTGACACATCCTTAAGCTGGTTTACACTGCATAAACCTTCCCGTAAAATGCGCGCACACTTAAACGACAATAGAGCCCTTTGTCATTGAGGTCGTTAAATGAGACTCAGTAAATACAATAAAAGTTTGGGGATTTTGTCATTAATTGCAGGCACTTTATTAATGAGTGGCTGCGATAGTGCATTGTTAAATCCCAAAGGACAGATTGCACTGGAGCAACGTTCGCTGATACTGACTGCCTTTGGCCTGATGTTGATCGTCGTGATTCCCGCAGTCCTGATGGCCGTGGTGTTTGCCTGGAAGTATCGGGCGTCCAACACGAATGCGAAGTACAGCCCTAACTGGTCACACTCTAACAAAGTGGAAGCCGTGGTCTGGACCATTCCGATCCTGATCATTCTCTTCCTCAGCGTACTGACCTGGAAATCAACCCACGCACTGGAGCCCAGCAAACCGCTGCAATCTGATGTGAAACCGGTTGAGATCGATGTGGTTGCACTGGACTGGAAATGGTTGTTCATTTACCCGGAACAGGGTATTGCGACTGTGAACCAGATTGCCTTCCCGGCAAATACTCCGGTGAACTTCAAAATCACCTCTAACTCCGTCATGAACTCTTTCTTCATTCCAACACTCGGCAGCCAGATTTATGCGATGGCGGGTATGCAGACCAAACTGCATCTGATTGCGAATGAGCCAGGCACGTTCGACGGTATCTCTGCGAACTTTAGTGGTCGTGGTTTCTCTGGCATGAAGTTTAAAGCCATTGCAACCAAAGACGATGCGGAATTCCAGCAGTGGGTGGCTAAAGTTAAAGCAGCCCCTAACACGCTGACCACCATGGAAGATTTCGAGAAAGTGGCTGTGCCAAGCGAAAATCATCCGGTGGAATATTTCTCTTCAGCTGATCCGAAACTGTTCATGCAAGTCATCGACAAGTTCAAGATGAGCCACGGGAAAATGGACATGCCACAGCATGAAGGTATGGACATGAGTCACGCCGCTTCCGCGGGAGCCGAGGAATAATACGATGTTAGGAAAATTAACACTTGATGCAGTGCCGTACCATGAGCCGATTATCATGGTTACGGTTGCCGCTATCCTGATAGGTGGTGCTGCGCTGGTCGCTGCGCTTACCTATTTTGGTAAGTGGAAATACCTGTGGTCTGAATGGCTGACGTCAGTTGACCACAAACGTCTGGGTATCATGTATATCATCATGGCGTTCGTCATGCTGATTCGTGGTTTCGCTGATGCCATTATGATGCGTACCCAGCAGGTGATGGCTTCGGCCGGTGAAGCGGGCATCCTGCCACCGCACCACTACGACCAGATCTTTACCGCGCACGGCGTGATTATGATCTTCTTCGTGGCGATGCCTTTCGTGGTTGGCCTGATGAACATCGCCGTTCCGTTGCAGATTGGTGCACGTGACGTTGCGTTCCCCTTCCTGAACAACCTGAGTTTCTGGTTTACCGCGGTCGGTGTGATCCTGGTTAACCTGTCTCTGGGTGTGGGCGAGTTCGCACAGACCGGCTGGCTGGCTTATCCGCCGCTTTCCGGCGCGGAGTATAGTCCCGGCGTCGGGGTCGATTACTGGATCTGGAGCCTTCAGCTTTCAGGTATTGGTACGACCTTGACCGGTATTAACTTCTTTGTGACCATTCTGAAGATGCGCGCACCGGGCATGAGCCTGTTCAAAATGCCGGTATTTACCTGGACTGCGCTGTGCACCAACGTCCTGATCATCGCTGCGTTCCCGGTTCTGACCGTGACCCTGGCGCTGTTGACCCTTGATCGTTATCTCGGCTTCCATTTCTTCACCAATGAAATGGGCGGCAACATGATGATGTATGTCAACCTGATCTGGGTCTGGGGCCATCCGGAAGTGTATATCCTGGTACTGCCGGTGTTTGGTGTGTTCGCAGAAATTACCGCGACCTTCTCCAAAAAACGTCTGTTTGGTTATACCTCACTGGTGTGGGCGACCATCGCCATTACCGTGCTGTCGTTCATCGTCTGGTTGCACCACTTCTTCACCATGGGTGCGGGTGCCAACGTTAACGCCTTCTTCGGTATTATGACGATGATCATCGCGATTCCGACCGGGGTTAAAATCTTTAACTGGCTGTTCACCATGTATCAGGGCCGCATTCAGATGCACTCTGCCATGCTGTGGACCGTTGGCTTCCTGGTAACCTTCTCTGTAGGGGGTATGACCGGCGTACTGCTGGCCGTTCCGGGCGCTGACTTCATTCTGCACAACAGCCTGTTCCTGATTGCACACTTCCACAACGTAATCATCGGCGGTGTAGTCTTCGGTTGTATGGCGGGCGTGACCTACTGGTTCCCGAAAGCATTCGGCTTCACCCTGAACGAAACCTGGGGTAAGCGCGCATTCTGGTTCTGGATCATTGGCTTCTTCGTTGCCTTTATGCCGCTGTACGCACTGGGCTTCATGGGTATGACCCGTCGTCTGAGCCAGGATATCGATCCACAGTTCCATCCTCTGCTGGTGGTTGCTGCGGTTGGTGCGGGTCTGATTGCGCTGGGTATCCTGTGTCAGCTGACCATGTTCTACGTCTCGGTACGTGACCGCGACCAGAACCGTGATGTGACAGGTGACCCGTGGGGCGGTCGTACGCTGGAGTGGGCAACCTCTTCACCACCACCGTTCTATAACTTTGCTGTGATCCCACATGTCCACGAGCGTGATGCGTTCTGGGAAATGAAAGAGAAAGGCGAAGCGTATAAGCAGCCGGCATCGTATGAAGAGATTCATATGCCGAAAAACAGTGGTGCGGCAATCGTCATCTGTGCATTCGCTACTGTGATGGGCTTTGCGCTGATCTGGCATATCTGGTGGATGGCGGGTCTTTCATTCCTCGGCATGATCGTTACCTGGATCGTGAAGAGCTTCGACGAAGACGTGGATTACTACGTTCCGGTTGCCGAAGTTCAGAAGATTGAGAACCAGCACTTTGACGAAATCAGCAAAGCAGGTCTGAAATAATGTCAACTGAAACTCTGATTAAACATCACCACGACGCCCATGCGGAGCATGGGCATCACGATGCAGGAGCCAATAAAGTCTTTGGCTTCTGGATCTACCTGATGAGTGACTGCATTATCTTCGCAACCCTGTTTGCGACCTATGCCGTCATGGTCAACAACACTGCCGGTGGCCCGGCAGGTAAAGATATCTTTGAGCTGCCGTTTGTTCTGGTAGAAACCGCCCTGCTGCTGTTGAGTTCGATCACTTACGGCATGGCTGTTATCTCCATGAACAAGGAGCAAAAAGGTGCCGTTATCGGCTGGCTGGCGCTGACCTTCCTGTTCGGTCTGGGCTTCATCGGGATGGAAATCTATGAATTCCATCACCTGATTGCTGAAGGCTTTGGTCCGGATCGCAGTGGCTTCCTGTCTGGCTTCTTTACGCTGGTCGGTACCCACGGTCTGCACGTGACCTCCGGTCTGATCTGGATGCTGGTCCTGATGTTCCAGATTTCCAAACGTGGCCTGAACGCGACTAACCGTACCCGTATCATGTGTCTGAGCCTGTTCTGGCACTTCCTGGACGTGGTCTGGATTTGCGTCTTCACCGTTGTTTACCTGATGGGAGCCATGTAATGAGTCATTCTGTTAACGAACATGGCGCTTCACACGGTAGCGTGAAGTCCTACATGATCGGCTTCATCCTCTCTATCATTCTGACGGCGATCCCGTTCTGGATGGTAATGGATGGCAGTGCATCTCACGGTACTATCCTCGGTGTTGTTCTGGTGTGTGCGGTCATTCAGGTGCTGGTTCACCTGGTGTACTTCCTGCACTTAGACAGCAAATCTGAGGGTGGCTGGAACATGGTAGCTATTGTTTTCTCGGCCATCATCATCCTGATTGTCGTAGTAGGCTCACTGTGGATCATGTGGAACCTCAACTACAACATGATGCCTCACTAAAGAGTCACGCGTAATGTTTAAGCAATACCTGCAAGTTACAAAACCAGGAATTATTTTCGGGAATTTAATTTCTGTGATCGGCGGATTCCTGTTGGCCTCCAAAGGCAACACGGATTACGCCCTGTTTCTCATCACCCTGGTGGGCGTGTCACTGGTGGTTGCATCGGGTTGTGTTTTCAACAACGTGATTGACCGCGACATCGACATCAAGATGGAGAGAACCAGGAATCGGGTGCTGGTAAAAGGCCTTATCTCCGCGAAAGTAAGCCTGGTTTATGCCACTGTGCTGGGTATTGCTGGCTTTGCGTTGCTCTACTTCGGTGCTAATCCGCTGGCCATGTGGCTGGCGGTGATGGGCTTCGTGGTGTACGTGGGCATCTACAGCCTGTACATGAAGCGTAATTCCGTTTACGGAACGCTGATTGGCAGTCTGTCAGGTGCTGCGCCGCCAGTTATCGGCTACTGCGCGGTCTCTAACCAGTTTGATGCTGGCGCGTTGATCCTGCTGGCGATCTTTAGCCTGTGGCAGATGCCGCATTCGTACGCGATTGCTATCTTCCGCTTTAAAGATTACCAGGCAGCGAACATCCCGGTTCTGCCGGTGGTGAAAGGCATTTCCGTCGCGAAGAATCATATTACGCTCTATATCCTGGCGTTTATGATTGCCACGCTGATGCTGACGCTGGGCGGTTACGCAGGCTACAAATATCTGGTGGTGGCCGCTGCGGTCAGCGTCTGGTGGCTGGGCATGGCATTATCGGGTTATAAAACCGCAGATGACCGTGTCTGGGCGCGTAAGCTGTTTGTCTTCTCTATCGTGACCATCACCGCACTGAGCGTGATGATGTCAGTAGATTCGATGGCTCCGGCTTCGAAGGACCTGCTGACCTACGTCTGGTAACCGGCACCAATACAGCATGAAAAGGGCGCGATTTTCGCGCCCTTTCTTTTTGTTACCACTGCTTAAAAACTATTGTTTTACCCGCCCTGCCCCGCCCCCTAGAATAAAAGCAGCACATTAACAGAGGTTGGAATGAACGATAATAAAATGACTCCGGTGGAGCTGCGCGCCACATGGGGCCTCGGTACGGTCTTTTCCCTGCGAATGCTTGGAATGTTTATGGTCCTGCCGGTACTGACCACTTATGGCATGGCATTACAGGGCGCGAGTGAAACCTTAATTGGTCTGGCGATTGGCATCTATGGCCTTGCCCAGGCAATATTTCAGATTCCTTTTGGTCTGCTCTCTGATCGCATCGGCCGCAAGCCGTTGATCGTTGGCGGACTGCTGTTGTTTGTTCTGGGCAGCGTTATCGCAGCCTGCACCGACTCCATCTGGGGCATTATTCTGGGCCGTGCATTACAGGGCTCGGGCGCGATTGCGGCTGCGGTGATGGCGCTGTTATCCGACTTAACCCGTGAGCAGAACCGCACCAAAGCGATGGCGTTTATCGGCATCAGTTTTGGCGTGACCTTCGCGATTGCGATGGTGGTCGGCCCGGTTGTGACTCATGCATTGGGTCTGCATGCGCTGTTCTGGATGATTGCGATCCTGGCGTCACTGGGCATCGTGATTACCCTGCTGGTAGTGCCATCTGCCTCCAATCATGTCCTGAACCGTGAATCGGGCATGGTGAAAGGCAGCTTCCGCAAAGTGATGGCTAACCCGCGTCTGGTGAAACTCAATATTGGTATTTTCTGCCTGCACGTCCTGCTGATGTCGAGCTTTGTTGCGTTGCCAGGGCAGTTTGAACAGGCCGGTTTCCCGGCACCCGAACACTGGAAAGTCTATCTCTCCACCATGCTGATTGCTTTTGCTGGCGTAGTCCCCTTCATCATTTATGCCGAAGTGAAGCGCCGCATGAAGCGTGTCTTTGTCGGCTGTGTCGGAATGATTGTGATTGCGGAGATCGTGCTCTGGGGTGCAGAAGGCCACTTCTGGACGCTGGTGGTGGGTGTTCAGCTCTTCTTCTTCGCCTTCAACCTGATGGAAGCGATTCTGCCTTCGCTGATCAGTAAAGAGTCGCCTGCAGGATACAAAGGTACGGCGATGGGGATTTATTCTACCAGCCAGTTCCTGGGTGTGGCCGTTGGCGGCAGCATGGGTGGCTGGGTGTTTGGTCATTTCGATGCACAGACCGTGTTCCTGGTGGGCGCGATGGTGGCCGCAGCCTGGCTGTTTGTCAGCATGACGATGCAGGAGCCGCCTTATGTCAGCAGCCTGCGCATCGTGCTGAGTGATGCTGCACTGGCTGTGCCGAATCTGGAGCAGCGTCTGAAGGCTCAGAAAGGCGTTAATTCCGTGTTTATCGTGCCGGAAGAGAAAAGCGCGTATATCAAAATTGATAGTAAGGTCACCAGCCGGCCTGAGCTGGAAGCGCTGCTGGGGAGTTGCTAGCTTTAAAAAGTTTAGTGATAACGTCAGCTCGTTTCGCTTCAGGATCGAGCTGGCTCAGGGAACACGTTCAGATCGGAAAGACGCAAAAGCCGCCATCCGTGGCATGCTCGGCCCGCGCCGTCCTGGCGCGGGACGCTTTCCTCCTCTGACCGTGTCCCCTGCGCCCCTTAGCTTTTGCGTTGCTGCCAGGTTCAGCCGCATTTAAATTTCTGAGTAAATATCACCCAGCACAATCCTTCTTACAGACCACTAATCAGCTTAAAGCGATGGGAGCCTGTGCCTGTAGCAAAGCATCGCGGGCCAGGGATGGCCCGCGCTGAGCCAGCCATGGATGGCGCTTTTGCGTCTTTGCGAAAGGCACAGGCTTCCTGAGCCTGAACGCGATGTTCCAGACGACATCCATCTCACAAAGCGATATAAGCAAGGTGCGAGCACATAAATATCTCAGACTAAGTTTTGCAAATTCAGATAGTTAGAAGCGCGCACGCGCACGCGGTAGATAACAAAAAACCCGGCCTGAGCCGGGTTTTTTATCACTGCATTCAGGCCAAAAAAACAGCCTCCCCCACTTAATCGCGGAAGTTCTTAAACTGGAACGGCTGGCCCAGATTGCTGCCGCGCACGATCGCCATCGCACCCTGCAAATCGTCACGCGCTTTACCGGTCACACGCAACGCTTCACCCTGAATCTGGGTCTGCACCTTCAGCTTGCTGTCTTTGATCAGCTTCACCAGCTTCTTCGCCACGTCGCTTTCAATGCCTTTCTTCAGTTTGGCATCGACCGCCCAGCTCTTGCCGCTGTGCTCAATCTCTTCCGGCACCTCTAAAGCACCGCCTTCAATCCCACGCTTCAGCAACTTCTCTCGCAAAATATCGACCAGTTGCTTAACCTGAAAATCGGACTCGCTGGTGATTTTGATGGTTTCATTCTTTTCGTTGAGCTCAAACTCGGCGCTCACGTTGCGGAAATCGAAGCGGGTAGACACTTCACGGTTGGCATTCTCCACCGCATTGCGAATTTCCTGCAGATCGACTTCTGAAACGATATCGAAAGATGGCATCTCTTCTTCTCCTGACGCTAAAGTGACATGCATAATACGCGTCTTAAGGTGCTAAATAAAATCAGGCTGCACACAACGCTATAATGTAGGTGTGACAGTAAATAACAGATGGCTAGCCCGCCAGCGGGAGGCAGCATGAAAATTACCGTGTTAGGTTGCGGTGCATTGGGTCAGGTCTGGCTGACAGCGCTTGCCCGCCAGGGACATGAAGTACAGGGATGGCTGCGCGTGCCGCAGCCTTACTGCTCAGCCAATGTGATTGATCCACAGGGCAACATTTCGAATCGCACATTTATCGCCAACGATCCGCTGTTTCTGGCGGAAAGTCAGCTGCTGCTGGTCACACTCAAAGCGCCACAGGTCTCACCCGCCGTGAAGAATCTGGAAAGTGTGCTGCCAGAAAACTGCCCGGTGCTGCTGCTGCACAACGGTATGGGCACGCTGGAGGAACTGAAAGGGCTGACTCAGCCACTCCTGCGTGGCGTCACCACGCATGCGGCGATGCGTGATGGCACCGTCATCAAGCACATCGCCAGTGGCATCACCCACATTGGTCCCGGTAACCGCAAAAGTGCCGCTTACAGTGATCTCGCCGATATACTGCACCCTGCCCTGCCCGACGTTGCCTGGCATGACAATATCCGGGCGGCCTGCTGGCGCAAACTGGCCGTCAACTGTGTCATTAACCCGCTCAGCGTGGAGTATGAGTGCCAGAACGGGGCATTGCGCGCGTATCCGGAGCAGATCGCGCAGCTGTGCGAAGAGATCAGCTGGGTCATGGAGCGTGAAGGCCAGAACGTGGCCAGTGACAGTTTGCAGGACATCATCTTCGACGTGATCGAAAGCACTGCGGCCAACACCTCTTCCATGCTGCAGGACGTTCGCGCCCAGCGGCTCACCGAAATCGACTATATCAGCGGCTTTCTGCTACGCCGCGCCCGGACGCACGGCCTGGTGCTCACGGAGAATACCCGTCTGTATGACATTGTAAAACGCAAGGAGTCCCATTATGACCGCGAACGCATCGGTGCTGGTTTGCCTGGCACATGGCAGTGAAGAAACAGAAGCTGTCACCACCATCGACCTGCTGGTTCGGGCCGGGCTGAAGGTTGTTACCGCCAGCGTCGAAAGCGATGGCAGCCGTGAGATTGTCTGCTCGCGCGGTGTTCGTCTGCTGACTGATGTCACGCTGGTTGAAGTCGCCGACAATGATTTCGCCGCCATTGTGCTGCCCGGTGGCCTCAAAGGGGCTGAGACCTTCCGTGACAGTCCGCTGTTAGTCGAAACGGTACGTCAGTTTCACCTCAATGAGAAGATTGTCGCGGCAATATGCGCAGCCGCAGGCACGGTTTTGATCCCTCACGATCTCTTTCCGGTCGGCAATATGACTGGCTTTCCTGGTCTGAAAGAGACAATTCCGGAGGAAAAGTGGATGGAGCGGCGTGTCGTCTGGGATCCGCGCGTCAATCTGCTGACCAGCCAGGGGCCAGGTACGGCAATGGATTTTGCGCTGAAGTTAATCGATCTGCTGGTGGGAAAAGAGATGGCGCGTGAGGTAGCTGCACAGCTGGTGCTGGCTCCCGGCATTTATGACTATCAGGCGTAAAGACTCAGTCTTAGATAGAAAGGCTTAAAACGAGAAAGCCAGTCAGACCTGAACAGGCACTGACTGGCTCAACATGGTGACTACGGGCGGTAAACTTTAACGTTCTTAAAACCCTGCTCATGCAGATAAAGCGCCTGCAGACGGCTCATCACACCGCGATCGCAGTAAAGCAGCCAGGTCCGGTTCTGATCGAGATCGCCAAACTGCGTGCTGAGTTTATAGAATGGGAGTGATTTCACTTCTGTAGCGTTCAGCGTCAGTGGCTTCTCTTCCTGCTCATCAATAGAGCGGATATCCAGCACGACGTCGTTGTCACTCAGAAGCGCGACGGTCTCAACTTCAACCACCTCCTCTTCTGTCTGCTCAGCAATAGTACGGATATCGACATTGGTCGCTTCTTCCACCACCCGATCCAGAATCGCAAAGTCGAAATTCTGCTCTTCCGCTTCAATCTTCGCCTTCACCGCCTTCACCGTTGGGCTTTTTGAGATCACACCACAATATTCCGGCATCGTGCTGGCGAAATCTTCGGTGCCGATCTCCCGGGCAACTCTGATGATGTGCTCTTTGTCATGAGAAATCAGCGGACGCAGAATCAGCGTATCGGATGCGTTATCAATCAGTCGCAGGTTGGTCAGCGTCTGGCTCGACACCTGCCCCACCGCTTCACCCGTGACCAGCGCCTGCACGCCGTAGCGTTCAGCAATCGTCGAAGCAGCGCGCACCATCATGCGCTTCAGCACCACGCCCATCTGGCCGTCATCCACTTTTTCGAGGATCTCACCGACGACCGGCTCAAAATTGATCGCCACGAAGCGCACGCGGTGTGAACGACCAAAACGATTCCACAGATAGTGCGCAACCTGACGCACGCCAATCTCATGCGCGGCACCGCCAAGGTTAAAGAAGCAGTAATGCACGCGACTGCCACGACGCAGCAGCATATAACTGGATACGCCGGAATCGAAACCGCCGGAAATCAGCGACAGCACATCTTCCTGCGTGCCGATTGGGAAACCACCCAGACCTTCGTAACGTGCAGTCACCAGTGTCAGGCGATTCTCTTCAACTTCAAGGTTCACCGTCACGTCAGGGTTTTTAAGTTGCACGCGGGCGCTTTCAATATGCTGATTCAGGCCGCCGCCCACATAGCGCTCTACATCCTGTGAACTGAAGCTATGCTTACCGCGACGTTTCACACGTACGCAGAAGCTCTTGCCTTCAAGACTGTCGCGATACTGCGTTAACGTCTGCTCAAAGATGTGATGTATATCGGTGTACTCACGATCTTCAACCGCTAAAACGTGATGGATACCGGGAATGCGGGAAAGCTCATCGGGAATAATGTCAGCCAGCGCCGCATTTTTTGACCGCACTTCAATGTGATCCCAGAAGCGCACAACGGCGATGTCGTCGCTGACGGTTTTCAGGACGTTGCGGATATTGCTGGCAAGAATCTTGATAAAGCGCAAACGCACCGACGGACTCTTGATGGTGATTTCAGGAAATAACTTGATGATAAACTTCATGGCGATACAGCTTCGTTGGGCAAATAAGTGCTAAAACAGGCGGCACTTAGCTGGTAAAATCACAAAATTGCGGGCTGCAAGGCGCAACCGCATCCGAGGCGCGGGAGTATATCACCTTTGTCAGGTGACTGCTTCTTCATCAGCCGCCGCATTGATTATTTTGCTAATCATAGGGTCTCAGCTACCATGACCGATTGCGAGATAATGTCCCAACCGTGAGTCGACACGAAATATGCCGAAAAAAGCCGAACAGCCAGCCAGCTTTGAAACGTCATTGCAGCAGCTGGAGCAGATTGTCAGCCGTCTGGAAAGTGGTGAACTGCCGCTGGAAGAAGCCCTGAACGAATTTGAACGCGGCGTGCAGCTGGCGCGGAATGGCCAGCAGACGCTGCAGCAGGCTGAACAGCGGGTCCGCATTCTGCTGAACGATGATAAAGATGCCGACCTCACTGCTTTCATGCCGGAAAACGACTAATGGATTTTGCCCGCTTACTCGACGCCTATCAGCAGCAGGTCAACGCCGCGCTGACGCGTTTTATAGAGCCACTTCCTTTTCAGAGTTCTCCTCTGGTGAATGCCATGCATTATGGGGCATTATTAGGCGGTAAACGTCTGCGTCCTTTTCTGGTCTACGCGACCGGCGAAATGCTCCACGCCAATCCGGCGAGTCTGGATGCCCCTGCCGCCGCAGTTGAATGCATTCATGCGTACTCTCTGATTCATGACGATCTCCCTGCGATGGACGATGATGCATTGCGTCGCGGGCAGCCAACCTGTCACATTAAATATGGCGAAGACACTGCGATTCTGGCGGGTGACGCCCTGCAGACGCTGGCTTTCTCCATTCTGGCCGATGAAGCAATGCCCGGTGTCAGCGCCGAATACCGTCTGCTGATGCTCTCCGAACTGGCAAAAGCCAGCGGCGTAGCCGGGATGTGTGGCGGGCAGGCACTGGATTTAGCGGCAGAAGGCAAATCCGTCGATCTTGATCAGCTGGAACAGATCCATCGCCATAAAACTGGCGCGCTGATCCGCTCAGCGGTGCGCTTAGGCGCATTAACGGCAGGCGATGCGGGCCGCGAAGCGCTGCCGCTGCTCGACCGCTATGCAGAGGCGATTGGTCTCGCATTTCAGGTGCAGGACGACATTCTGGATGTGATCGGTGACACAGCGGTGATCGGAAAACGCCAGGGTGCCGATCAGGATCTGGGGAAAAGCACCTATCCTTCACTGTTAGGCCTTGAAAATGCTCGTGCCAAGGCGCGGGATTTGTATCAGGAAGCTCTTGATGCTTTAGAATTGCTCGCTGCGCACTCCTATAACACCACAGCACTGCAGGCGCTGGCGAGCTTCATAATTGAACGCGACAAATAACTTCCATAATGAGTCTCTGATGAGTTTTGATATTGCTAAATACCCGACACTGGCGCTGGCAGACACCGTTCAGGCGCTACGCGCCCTGCCGAAAGAGAAGTTGCCTGCGCTGTGTGATGAACTGCGTCAGTATCTGTTAGACAGTGTGAGCCGCTCCAGCGGCCATTTTGCATCGGGTCTGGGCGTGGTTGAACTGACGGTCGCGCTGCATTATGTCTATAACACCCCGTTTGACCATCTGGTCTGGGATGTAGGTCATCAGGCTTATCCGCATAAAATTCTGACGGGTCGCCGCGATCGCATCGGCACTATCCGTCAGAAAAACGGCGTACACCCGTTTCCGTGGCGCGGTGAAAGTGAATATGACGTCCTGAGCGTCGGTCACTCGTCGACCTCAATCAGTGCCGGTCTGGGCATGGCCGCTGCGGCAGAACGTGAAGGTCAGGGCCGTCGTACCGCCTGTATTATTGGCGATGGTGCGATTACCGCAGGCATGGCGTTTGAAGCGATGAACCATGCTGGTGATATTAAGCCGGACATGCTGGTCATCCTCAATGACAACGAGATGTCGATCTCCGAAAACGTCGGCGCGCTGAATAATCGCCTGGCGCAGATCCTGTCGGGTAAAACATACGCACGACTGCGCGAAGGCAGTAAACGGGTGCTGACAAATCTGCCGCCAATCAAAGAGCTGGTCAAACGCACCGAAGAGCATCTCAAAGGCATGGTCGTGCCGGGCACGCTCTTTGAAGAGCTGGGCTTTAACTACATCGGCCCGGTTGATGGTCACGATGTGCTGACGCTGGTCAATACGCTGAGCAACATGCGCAGCCTGAAAGGGCCGCAGTTCCTGCATATCATGACGAAGAAAGGTAAAGGCTACGCCCCGGCAGAGGAAGATCCGATTGCCTGGCACGCCGTTCCTAAATTTGACCCGGCGATTGGCGAACTGCCGAAAAGCGCAGAAGGTCTGCCGAGCTACTCTAAAATCTTCGGCAACTGGCTGTGTGAAATGGCCGCCGACGATCCGAAGCTGATGGCGATTACGCCAGCGATGCGTGAAGGCTCCGGCATGGTGGCCTTCTCACGTGAATTCCCGAAGCAATATTTTGACGTGGCGATCGCCGAGCAGCATGCGGTGACTTTCGCGGCCGGTATGGCGATTGGCGGCTATAAACCCATTGTGGCCATCTACTCGACCTTCCTGCAACGCGCCTACGATCAGCTGATCCACGACGTCGCTATCCAGAAATTGCCGGTCCTGTTTGCTATCGATCGCGGTGGTATTGTTGGCGCGGATGGTCAGACTCACCAGGGCGCGTTTGATCTCGCCTATCTCCGCTGCGTGCCGGATATGGTGATCATGACGCCGAGCGATGAGAATGAGTGTCGACAGATGCTTTACACCGGCTATCACCATCAGGCTGGCCCAAGTGCAGTGCGTTATCCGCGCGGCACCGGTATCGGCACGCCGCTGGCTCCGCTGCAGAGTCTGCCGCTGGGTAAAGCAGTCGTGAAACGTCAGGGTGAAAAGCTGGCGATTCTGAACTTCGGTACTCTGCTGCCAGAAGCAGCCGCCACGGCGGAAGTGCTGAATGCAACTTTGGTTGATATGCGCTTTGTGAAGCCGCTGGATGAGGCGCTGATCGCCGAGCTCGCTAAAACCCACGACTCGCTGATTACGCTGGAAGAAGGCGCAATCAAAGGCGGTGCGGGCAGCGGCGTAAATGAGTTTGTGATGGCGAAACGGCTGGCCGTTCCGGTACTGAACATTGGCCTGCCCGATGAGTTCATCCCGCAGGGCACGCAGGATGAAGTGCGTCATGACTATCTGCTGGACGCCGAAGGCATTCAGCAACAGATCGCCCGCTGGCTGGCGCAGTAACTTCTCCTCTCTGCGCTCCCCCCCTGGGGAGCGCAACATCCTGCTATGCTGTAACCTTTGCACTTTCGCAGGAGCCTCCACCATGAAAACGATTCAACTGGGTACTACCGATCTGCAGGTGTCGCGTCTCTGTCTTGGCTGTATGACCTATGGCGAGCCAACGCGCGGTAATCATGCCTGGACGCTGCCTGAAGCAAGCAGCCGTCCGCTGATCCAGCAGGCGCTGAACGCGGGCATCAACTTCTTTGATACCGCCAACAGCTACTCCGATGGCAGCAGTGAAGAGATCCTGGGCCGGGCGCTGAAAGATTTCGCCCACCGTGAAGAGATCGTGGTCGCCACCAAAGTCTATTTTCCGCTGACCAATCTCTCACAGGGACTCTCGCGCAAAAATATTCTGCAATCGATTGATGACAGCCTGCAGCGTCTTGGCATGGAGTATGTGGACCTGCTGCAGATTCACCGCTGGGATTATGACACGCCGCTGGAAGAGACGCTGGAAGCGCTGCATGAGGTAGTGCAGTCTGGCAAAGCCCGTTATATCGGTGCCTCGTCAATGCACGCCAGCCAGTTTGCTCAGGCGTTGCAGATGCAGTCGGAACAGGGCTGGCATCGCTTTGTCAGCATGCAGGATCAGTACAACCTGATTCAGCGCGAAGAGGAGCGTGAAATGCATCCGCTCTGCCTGAAAGAACAGATCGCCGTGCTGCCCTGGAGTCCGCTGGCGCGCGGTAAGCTGACCCGCCCGTGGGGGGAAAACACCGCGCGTTCCGCCTCCGACCAGGTGATGGCGAAGCTCTATGACAATACCGAAGCGAATGATGCCGTGATTGCAGAGCGGCTGGCACAGGTAGCGGAAAGCAAAGGCGTGACGCGGGCGCAGGTGGCGCTGGCCTGGCTTCTGAGCAAGCCTGCCGTTACGGCACCGATTATTGGTGCATCGCGCGCAGAGCAGTTTGAGGATCTGGTGAAGGCAGTGGATGTCACGCTGAGTGACGAAGAGATTACCCTGCTGGAAGAGGTCTATCAGCCGCATCAGGCGGTGGGATTTGAATAAAACCAGAATGTGACGCCCTGCCCGGGCGTCACCTCTTATCATGCGTTTAGCATCGACGTTTAACCCGCCAGCCAGACCCCAAAGCCATAGAGCATCGCCGCAGAAATCACGCCAGCAATAATGTCATCCACCATAATGCCCATGCCGCCATGTACATTGCGGTCAAACCAGCGAATCGGCCAGGGTTTCCACATATCAAGAATACGGAACACGACAAAGCCGCCCAGTACCCATTGCCAGTTGTTAACCGGAATCGCCATCAGCGTAATCCACATGCCGATGAACTCATCCCAGACAATACTGCCGTGATCGTGTACGCCCATATCTTTGGCGGTGCGATGGCAGAGATAGACACCGACGCAGATACCAACCAGCACAACCAGCGAATAGAGATCCTGCGGCAGAAAGGTCATCAGCCACCAGAATGGAATGGCCGCCAGCGATCCCATGGTACCAGGCACGACCGGGCTTAATCCGCTGCCGAAACCGGTGGCCAGCAGATGCCAGGGATTGCTCATCCGCAGGCGGCTCTTCGCCACGTCGTTATTTAGTATCAAAGTGATCAAACCCTTTATGATGGAACGTGGCGGGCTTGCCATTATCCAGCAGCGTTAAGCCTTCTGATTCCGGTGCTATCTGTCCGATGCAGGTATAAGGCACGCCCAGATGCCCCAGCGCCACATCAAGCGCACCGCGATTCACTTCCGGCACGGTGAAGCAGAGTTCGTAATCTTCTCCGCCACTCAGCGCCCAGCGCAATACCTGCTCAGGGTCGAAATGGTCACGCAGCGCCGCCGACAGCGGCAACGCATCCAGGTTAAGCCTTGCACCACAGCCGCTGGCTTTCAGCACGTGGCCGAGATCGGAAATCAGGCCATCGGAAAGGTCCACGGCTGAAGAGGCCAGCGAACGCAGTGCCTGGCCCTGCAGAATGCGTGGCATTGGGCGCAGATGCCGTTTAATCAACGCTTCATGCACCGCCGGATCGCTGATGCGACAGTGATGCTGCAACAGCGCCAGACCCGCCGCGCTGTCACCCAGCGTGCCGGTCACGTAGATCCAGTCGCCCGGCTTCGCACCGGAGCGTTTCAGGGCGCGGCCCTGCGGCACCAGACCGTGAATCGCCAGCGTCAGGCTCAGCGGGCCACGGGTCGTGTCGCCACCCACCAGCTGCATGTCGTAATATTCCAGCAGTTCAAACAGGCTTTCGCTAAAGGCGGAGAGCCAGCTCTCATCGACCTGCGGCAGCGTTAAGGCCAGCGTCAGCCACGCGGGATCGGCACCCATGGCAGCAAGGTCGCTAAGATTCACAGCCAGCGCTTTGTAGCCCAGATCGGCAGGATGGATATCCCGTAAGAAGTGCACACCCGCGACCAGGGTATCGGTGCTGATCGCCAGCGTCTGTTTTTCCGGCACGCTAAGTAACGCACAATCGTCACCGATGCCGAGTTCGACATCACGGCGGCTGCGTGTTCTGCGGTTGAAGTAGCGTGCGATGAGTTCAAATTCACCACAAGACATAATTGCGTTCCGCTTAACTCTTCATGAAAAAAGGCCGGCAAGCCGGCCTTTTTGTTTATTTCCGATGGGGTCGAATTTGTGGACCGGCTTTATCCAGCACGCCGTTGACAAATTTATGACTGTCTTCGGCACCGAAGACTTTCGCCAGCTCAATGCCTTCGTTGATGGCCACTTTATAGGGCACATCATCACGTTTGCTCAGCTCATACAGCGAGATGCGCAGGATAGCTTTTTCTACCTGGCCCAGCTCTTCGAGCTGACGCGACAGATAAGGCTTCATCAATCCATCCAGATACGCACTGTTGGTCGCCACACCGGACAGCAGTTCGCGGAAGTAGGTAATGTCGACGTCTTTGACGTCCTGTTCCGCCAGAAACTGGTATTCCACATCGGCAATGTCGTTATTCGACAACTGCCAGGAGTAAAGCGCCTGAACAGCGCACTCACGGGCGCGACGACGAGCAGCAGGTTTCACAAAATTCCCCTTACAAAAATCAGGCTTTAATGGCTTTCAATACGTTAATCATTTCGAGCGCAGTCAGCGCCGCTTCAGCACCTTTATTACCCGCTTTGGTGCCGGCACGCTCAATGGCCTGCTCGATGCTTTCAGTGGTCAGCACGCCGAACGCGACAGGAATGTCGCTGTTCATGGCAACGCTGGCGATACCGGAGCTGGCTTCACCCGCCACATATTCGAAGTGCGCAGTGCCACCACGAATAACGGTGCCGAGTGCGATAATCGCATCATATTTGCCGGTGTTTGCCAGGGCACGGGCTGCCAGCGGCAGTTCGTAGGCACCCGGCACCCAGACTACGGTGATATTGTCATCTTTGACCTGGCCGATACGTTTCAGGGCATCAACTGCGCCATCCAGCAGGCTGTCATTAATGAAGTTGTTAAAACGCGCGATGACGATGGCAACATTGGCCTCAGGCGTTGCAACAGCAGCTTCGATAACTTTCATACTTATCCTTTCAGGGGTTTGGTTGGCCCCGCGCAGGGGGGCGGATTCTATCATACTCTTAGGCGGCGTGCTCTCGCTTTTCCGGGCATGCTATTGCGGTGTCAGGGTCAGACGTAAATCGTCACCGACCTGCCGGACATCGCTGAAACGGAACGCAGGCGCGTCAGCCAGCTGGCTGAGCCCCGGCAGCTGACACAAGCCGCGTCCTTCATGGCCTAATAGCTTAGGTGCCAGATAAACGATCAGTTCATCCACCAGCCCGGCCTGTAACAGGGCACCAGCCAGCGTGGCACCCGCTTCAACCCAGACGCTGTTAATCTGTCGCTGTCCCAGCAGCATCATCATCGCCACCCGATCCAGGTGCTGTTCGCGCAGCGGAACGGCGATTTGCGTCACGCTGGCGGGCCAGTGCTGCTGATCCGGCTGATGACGCATCAGCCAGGTTTCGCCCGGCTGGGAGATGAGCCGATGCTGCGGCGTCACGCGATTCTGGCTGTCGATAATCACACGTACCGGCTGACGCAGTTGCTGTTCATCAACCAGAGCCTGGCTGTCGGTATTGAGTTCAGACCAGCGCACTGTCAGAGAGGGATCGTCCGCCAGCACCGTGGCGCTGCTGCTGAGAATGGCGGCGCTTTGCGCCCGCAGACGCTGCACATCACGGCGTGCAGCCTCAGAGGTGATCCACTGACTTTCGCCACTGGCCATGGCCGTGCGGCCATCCAGCGATGCGCCCAGCTTAAGCTGAACCCAGGGAAAGCCGGTGCGCATGCGCTTGAGGAAGCCGCGATTCAGTGCTTCTGCTTCCTGCATCATCAGACCATGGCTGACGTCAATGCCCGCCTGATGCAGACGGTGCAGTCCGCGTCCCGCGACCTGCGGATTCGGGTCCTGCATAGCGGCGACGACACGGGTTACACCTGCGGCGATCAGCGCATCACAGCAGGGCGGCGTGCGGCCATGATGGCTGCACGGCTCCAGCGTGACATAGGCAGTTGCGCCACGCGCTTTCTCGCCAGCCATGCGCAGCGCGTAGACCTCAGCATGGGGTTCACCGGCACGCTGATGCCAGCCCTCACCCACGACTTCGCCATCGCGCACAATCACACAGCCGACATTCGGGTTCGGCATGGTCGTAAAACGGCCGCGTCGCGCCAGTTCCAGCGCACGCGCCATGTAGCGTTCGTCCATACTTTAATCCTGTAACCGGGCGATCTCTTCGCCAAAATCGCGAATATCTTCAAAGCTGCGGTAAACCGAGGCGAAGCGAATATAGGCGACTTTATCGAGCTTCTTAAGCTCATCCATCACCAGATTGCCAATCAGCTTACTGGGGATCTCACGTTCGCCAGTGGCGCGCAGCTGCGTTTTAATATGGTTTACGGCGCTTTCCACCGCGTCAGCGCTGACCGGACGCTTCTCAAGCGCTTTCATCATCCCGCTGGCCATTTTGTCTTCATTGAAAGGCTCGCGTACATCATTGCTTTTCACCACGCGGGGCATCACCAGTTCCGCCACCTCAAAGGTGGTGAAGCGTTCATGACACATCAGACACTGGCGACGGCGTCGCACCGAGGAGCCTTCACTAACCAGACGAGAATCAATCACTTTGGTGTCGACAGCGGAGCAGAATGGGCAATGCATGACGTTTCCTGACGCGAGAGTGATGGGCCACACAGTGTAGCGCGAACTGTGAATCAACAAAATCTCTTCCGTGTCTTTCGTGGGCTTCTCATCGCAGGATAAACGATGCTAAATTTCGTCTGCGGCAAAAGGGACTACGCTTTAAGAGCGGCAATTAAAATTTTCCACTAACACATTGGAGGTTGTATGGGTCTGTTTAACTTTGTGAAAGAAGCCGGTGAAAAACTCTGGGACGCCGTACATGGCGGTGAGGACCAGAATAAAAAGCTACAGGATCACATCAACAAGCTCGGCTTGCCAGACAGCGACAAGGTGGACGTAAAAGTTAATGGTGATACCGTCACCGTGACCGGCGATGGCCTTTCTCAGGAACTGAAAGAGAAGATTCTGATCGCGGCAGGTAATGTGGCAGGCATCACGAAAGTGGAAGACAAGGTCACCGTGACAGACAGCGCGGCCGAGTCAGAGCTTTATACCGTAAAAAAAGGCGACACGCTGAGCGCTATTTCTAAACAGGTTTATGGCAACGCTAACGAATATAACAAGATTTTCGAAGCGAATAAGCCAATGCTCACCCATCCTGATAAGATCTATCCTGGCCAGGTTTTACGTATTCCAAAATAACGGACAAGGATCACTTATGAGCAGGATGGTTTGGGTTCCGGTGGCGTTCTCACTGGTGGCGCTGAGCGGCTGCAGTAGCAGTGCAGGTAACCCGCAGGTCAGAGAGCTGCACCAGGAAGTGAGTCAGCTCAATCAGCAGATGCAGCATCTGACCACACAGGCCAGCGCGCTGGAGATTCAGGGGCAGCTTAACAGCCAGTTGCAGCAAGGTGCCTGGCTGGTGCCACAGGCGAACACGCCAGTGGCGTTGCAGACTCAGCTCGGCACGCTGAGACTGACGCTCTCCCCTGTCACTGCAGAAGCCAGCGGCTCGCGGGCAACCCTGACCGTACGCTCAATGGACGATCGGCCTTTGCCCGCCCTGCATGCGACGGTGATCTGGGGTGAACTCGACCCGGCGACCGGTAAACCGCTGAGCAGTGACAGTCTGACTCAGACGGTCGCGGTGCCTGCCTCGCTGCTGCCGCAGCATTCGGCGACGATCCCGTTGCGTCTCAGTGGCCTGACCCCGGAGCAACTGGGTTATGTCCGCGTGCATAACGTGTCCGCTGCCACCCCGTCCCAGACCTCCCCTGCGGCACCTGCTAACCCTTAACCGTGGTGCAAAAAAAACGGGCAGCCAAAAGGCTGCCCGTTTTTATTACTGACGCGCGATTAAGGCAGGATAGAAGGCTGATCGGCGCCCTCTTTCTCGACTTTCTGCACCATCATATGTTCACGCTTCATGCCCAGCTTCAGCGCCAGCGCCGAAGAGACATAAATGGATGAGATCGTACCAATCGTCACACCAATCAGCATGGTCAGTGAGAAGCCTTTCAGCAGCGCACCACCAAATATGAAGAGGATGAGGATCATCGCCAGCGTCGTCAGTGAGGTAATCAGGGTACGGCTTAACGTCTGGGTCAGTGATACGTTCGTAATATCGTAAGAACTGCCGCGACGGATCTTGCGGAAGTTTTCGCGAATACGGTCAGAGACCACGATTTTATCGTTAAGCGAGTAGCCAATTACCGACATCAGCGAGGCAACAATCGTCAGGTCGATTTCAATGCGGAACAGCGCCAGCAGGCCGCAGGTGATAATCACGTCATGCGCCAGCGCCAGCACGGTGCCCAGTGCCAGACGCCACTCAAAGCGGAAACCGATATAGATCAGAATCGCAATCAGCGCCGATAGCAGGGCCATCGCACCCGCCTGCGCCAGGTCGCTGCCCACACTCGGCCCCACGAACTCAATGCGCTTAACGGTGGCGTTTTGCTGCGTAGTCTGGTTGATCACCGACACCACTTTATTGCCTAACTCGGTACCTGCCGGGCCGGTAACCGGTGCCATACGCACCATGACGTCACGGCTGCTGCCAAAGTTCTGCACCAGCGGCTCGTCAAAGCCCGCTTTCACAAGTTCGCTACGCAGCGTGTCCAGATCGGCGGGTTTCTCCAGCGCGATCTCAATCACCGTACCCCCGGTGAAATCAAGGCCCCAGTTAAAACCACGCACGCCCACGATCGCAATCGCGGCCACAATCAGCAGTCCCGAAATGATGAAGGCCAGCTTATCCCAGCGCATAAAGTCGACGACTTTACGCCCGTGGTTTAACTGCTCAATGTTATATTCCTGTGCCACAACGCACTCCTCAGATAGACAGCTTGTTGATGCGTTTGCCACCGTAAACCAGGTTAACAATGGCACGGGTACCGATAATCGCGGTGAACATTGAGGTCGCGATACCAATTGCGGTGGTAATCGCAAAGCCTTTGATCGAACCGGTGCCGACCGCGTAAAGAATGATAACTTTGATCAGGGTGGTCACGTTCGCATCGACAATACTGGAGAAGGCGCCTTTGTAGCCTTCATGAATTGCCTGCTGAATCGAGCGCCCGTTTCGCAACTCTTCTTTAATACGTTCGTTAATCAGTACGTTGGCATCAACTGCTACCGCCAGCGTTAACACGATACCGGCAATACCGGGCATGGTCAGGGTCGCGCCAGGCAGCAGGGACATGATGCCGACAATCAGCACCAGGTTAACCAGCAGCGCACTCGTCGCAATCAGACCAAACTTTTTATAGAACACCACCATAAAGAGGATCGAGGCGAGCAGACCCCACAGGCAGGCTTCCAGACCCTGAGTAATGTTCTGCTGACCCATGGTCGGCCCGATAGTACGCTCTTCCACAATCTGGATGGGCGCAATCAACGCACCGGCACGCAGCAGCAGCGACAGCTGACGCGCTTCGTTCGGGTTATTGATACCGGTGATACGGAAGCTGTTCCCCAGGCGAGACTGGATATTAGCGACGTTAATCACCTCTTCCTGTTTCACCAGAACTGAACGACCGTTGGCATCTTTTTTACCGCTGTCCTTGTACTCCACAAACAGGGTCGCCATCGGCTTGCCGATGTTGTCCTTAGTGAAGTTGGACATGATGTTACCGCCTGCGCCATCCAGTGAAATGTTCACCTGTGGCTGGTTGTACTCATCCATGCTGGAGGTTGAGTCGGTGATATGGTCACCGGTCAGAATTACCCGCTTGTAGAGCACGACCGGCTGGCCATCGCGCATATCTTTCACTTCAGAGTCACCCGGTACACGCCCACTGGCCGCCGCAGTAGGATCCACGCTGGTGTTAACCAGACGGAATTCCAGCGTCGCGGTGGCACCCAGAATCTCTTTGGCGCGCGCCGTATCCTGAATACCCGGTAGCTCAACCACAATACGATCGGAACCCTGACGCTGAACCAGTGGTTCAGCTACGCCCAGCTGGTTTACACGGTTACGCAGAATCGTAATGTTCTGCTGAACCGCATATTCACGCGCTTCGCTGAGACGGGCATCGCTCATGGTGGCACGCAGCGCATCACTGCCGCTGCTGTTGATCACCAGATCCTGATGACGGGAACTCAGCCAGGAGATCGCCGCATCACGACTGGCAGCGTCACGGAAACGAATTTCCACGCCGTAGTTCGCGATTTTATTGACGTTGGTGTAGGGGATATTTTTAGTGCGCAGGTCGCTACGCAGCGTGTCAGCATTCTGCTCCTGCAGCTTACTGAGCGCGGTGTCCATGTCCACTTCCATCAGGAAGTGCACACCACCACGCAAATCGAGACCGAGTTTCATCGGCTCTGCTGACAGCATCGTCAGCCAGCGCGGCGTGGCGGGCGCAAGGTTCAGCGCGACAACGTAGTTTTCACCCAGCGCTTTCATGATCGCTTCACGGGCGCGTAACTGCACATCCGTATTATTGAAGCGCGCGGTAATCGCACCATTTTCCAGCGCAAC
The DNA here is from genome assembly GCF_024158165.1 of Pantoea sp. B550. NCBI lineage: Bacteria > Pseudomonadati > Pseudomonadota > Gammaproteobacteria > Enterobacterales > Erwiniaceae > Pantoea > Pantoea sp. B550. The sequence continues at coordinate 2,908,493 of NZ_JAMYXI010000003.1, read as the reverse complement.
AGATTTGCTCTGGATATTGTCTTGTTTCAATACGGACTGAATTTGATCCAACGTCTGCTCACTGGCGGCGCTTCCGCGCGCACCAGTGATTTGAACGGCCGGATCCTCACCATACAGGTTGGGAAGCGCATAGAGCAGGCCGACGAGAATCACGACGACCAGCATTACGTACTTCCACAAAGGATAACGATTTAACACGGCAGTTCCCTTAGGGAAGAAAGAATTACAGCGCCTTGATAGTGCCCTTCGGCAGCACGGCGGCGACGAAATCACGTTTAATGACGACTTCATTGGTGTCATTCAGCGCAATAGCTACGTAGCCCGTGTCAGAGACTTTCGTTACGCGGCCTACCAGGCCACCGCTGGTCAGCACTTCATCACCCTTAGAGATGGAATCCATCAGCTTCTTGTGCTCTTTCGCACGTTTCTGCTGCGGACGCAGGATCATGAAATAGAAAATCAGACCAAACACCACCAGCATGATCACCAGAGAATACGGACTTCCCTGAGACGGAGCGCCTGCTGCGGCCACGGCGTCAGAAATGAATAAGCTCATTAAATTTCCCTCATTGATGAATTATCAGACGTTAATGGCGGAACTTCTTTGCCCGTCCGTTGGTAAAACTCAGTTACAAAGCGCTCTAATTTACCCTCTTCGATGGCCTGGCGTAAACCAGCCATCAGACGCTGGTAGTAGCGCAAATTGTGAATAGTATTCAGACGCGCGCCCAGTATTTCGTTACAACGGTCGAGATGATACAAGTAGGCACGGCTATAATTGCGACAGGTGTAACAATCACACTCCGCATCCAGCGGCGCAGTGTCATCTTTGTAGCGGGCGTTGCGAATCTTCACTACACCTTCGGTTACAAACAGGTGACCATTTCGCGCATTACGGGTTGGCATCACGCAGTCAAACATATCGACGCCGCGACGGACGCCTTCAACCAGATCTTCTGGCTTGCCGACACCCATCAGATAACGCGGTTTATCCTGCGGAAGCTGCGGACAGACGTGCTCAAGAATACGGTGCATGTCCTGCTTAGGCTCACCCACCGCCAGGCCGCCCACAGCGTACCCATCAAAGCCAATCTCTACCAGACCTTTCACCGAGACATCTCGTAAATCTTCGTAAACCGAGCCCTGAATAATGCCAAATAAGGCATTTTTATTTCCCAGGCTGTCGAAACGGTCACGGCTGCGTCGCGCCCAGCGCAGCGACATCTCCATGGAGCGTTTGGCGTAGTCCCAGTCCGCCGGATAGGGCGTACATTCATCGAAAATCATCACGATGTCGGAACCGAGGTCATACTGAATCTCCATCGATTTTTCCGGATCGAGGAAGATCGGGTCGCCGTTGATCGGGTTACGGAAATGCACGCCCGCTTCGGTAATTTTACGGATGTCGCCCAGGCTGAAGACCTGGAAGCCGCCGGAGTCGGTCAGGATCGGCCCTTTCCACTGCATAAAGTCATGCAGATCGCCATGCAGTTTCATGATCTCCTGGCCGGGACGCAGCCAGAGGTGGAAGGTATTGCCCAGAATGATCTGCGCGCCGGTCTCCTGCACTTCTTCCGGCGTCATGCCTTTAACAGTGCCATAGGTGCCAACAGGCATAAACGCAGGGGTTTCCACCACACCGCGATCAAAAATCAGACGGCCACGGCGTGCGCGCCCGTCTGTGGTATCAAGTTCAAATTTCACAAAGCCTCCATCGGAGAAACAGTCCGATGCAGATAACCTTCATTCGCACGACAGGCGATTCCGGCTATCGGTTAATAAATCAGTCGCCCACTTTTTCCAGCGGCGCCTGCGGATTTTTGCTGATAAACATCGCGTCGCCATAACTGAAGAAACGATATTGCTCAGCCACGGCTGCGCGGTACGCGGCCATGGTGTGCTGATAACCGGCAAACGCCGAGACCAGCATAATCAGAGTCGATTCGGGCAGGTGGAAGTTGGTGATCAGTGCATCGATCACCTGATACTCATAGCCCGGATAGATGAAAATCTGGGTATCGTCGAAGAACGGCGCAATCAGGGCATCCTGACTCGCTTTGGCGGCGCTCTCCAGCGAACGAACGGAGGTGGTGCCGACAGCGACCACCTTATTGCCACGCGCTTTGCAGGCCAGTACTGCGTCGACAACCTCCTGCGGCACTTCGGCATACTCCGCGTGCATGTGATGCTCTTCGATGGTCTCGACACGCACCGGCTGGAAGGTGCCCGCCCCGACGTGTAGCGTCACAAAGGCCATCTCAATGCCCTTCTCTTTAAGCGCCTGCAGCAGCGGTTCATCGAAGTGCAGACCGGCGGTCGGCGCCGCCACGGCACCCGGACGGGCGCTGTAAACCGTCTGATAAAGCTCGCGATCCGCCTCTTCATCCGGACGGTCGATATACGGCGGCAGTGGCATGTGGCCAACGCTGTTGAGGATGTCGAGCACTGCGCGCTCATCATCAAACGCAATCTCAAACAGCGCATCGTGGCGTGCCACCATGGTCGCTTTCACACTCTCATCTTCGCCCAGCAGCAGCTCTGCCCCCGGTTTTGGCGCTTTTGAGGCGCGCACATGTGCCAGCACGCGCTTGTCGTCGAGCATCCGCTCCACCAGCATCTCGATTTTGCCGCCGCTGGCTTTACGGCCAAACACGCGCGCCGGAATCACACGGGTGTTGTTGAACACCAGCAGATCGCCCGGATTCAGCTTATCCAGCACGTCGGTGAAAACACCGTGCGACAGCGCACCGCTGGGACCGTCGAGCGACAGCAGACGACAGCCGCTGCGCTGCGCCTGGGGATAGTGAGCAATCAGGGATTCGGGCAATTCAAAAGCAAAATCGGCGACACGCATTGACATGTTCTTTCTCAGGCAAAAACAGGCGGCACAGTTTAGCGGAAAACCGACCAATTCTGAACAACTGGCTGCGCAAAGGCAGTTCTGCCTATAATGCGGCATGAACTTTCTTGCTCATCTCCATCTGGCTAAGCTGGCCGACAGCTCCTTACTCGGCAATCTAATGGCCGACTTTGTGCGTGGCAACCCGCACCAGAACTGGTCCGCGCCTGTCGCAGACGGCATTCTGATGCATCGTCGTCTGGATGTGATGACCGATGCACTGCCGGAAGTACGCAGCGCCCGTCAGCTGTTCCGTGCGGAAACCTATCGTGTGGCCCCGATTACGCTGGACGTCATCTGGGACCATTTTCTGGCCCGTCACTGGCAGCAATTTACGCCCGACCAGACGCTGGTGCAGTTTTCTGCCACCGCCGAGCGCGAAATCCTGCCGCAGCTGGCCGACACGCCCGTAGAGTTTCAGGAACTCAACGCAGTGATGTGGCGCGAGCGCTGGTTCGAGCATTATGCCCAGCCTGCCCGGCTGGAGCGGGTGCTGCACGGCATGGCCAGCCGCCGTCCCCGCCTGTCGGCACTGCGCGACTCCTACCACGATTTCATCCAACATTATGATCAGCTGGAAGCGCTGTTTTTTGTTTTTTATCCGCGTTTAATGGCGCTGGCGACCAGCAGAACCCTGTAAAACCCGATCCTCTGCTGCCGGGCTGACGGACACGCGCTTTTGCCAGATGAAAAAAGCCGGCCACCCGGCCCAGCACTATCTTGCCATTGCTGCTTATCTGCGGCTTAATGAAGCCTTTCTTAACAATACTGAAGTAAACATCACAGCCAGACCGCCTGTTCAGGCGCGCCTTCCGTTCGTTATGGCAAAAAAATCATAAGAGGAAAAGATGTCAGCCGCTTCGCATTCTGAAATAGACGCGCGTTACCGTTACGCCTGCGACATCGCCCGTGCAGCGGGCAGCCGGGCCTTATCATGGTATCAGCAGCGTCAGACTCTGGTCGTGGAACACAAAAGGGATTTGCAGGACGTGGTCAGCGAGGCTGATCGTAACGTTGAGGCATTAATTAAGACCTTAATCGCTGAACGTTTTCCTGAGGATAGCGTCTATGGCGAAGAGAGCGGCGGCGAGGTTGAGGGTGCGCCGTTTATCTGGGTTGTCGATCCGATCGATGGCACCGCCTGTTTCGTCAACGGTTTGCCTAACTGGTGCGTTTCGCTGGCGGTGGTCTGCGAGGGCCAGCCGGTGATCGGCGTCGTCTGCGATCCTAATCATCAGGAGCTGTTCCACGCACGGGCAGGCCAGGGGGCATGGCTGAATGAAAGTCGCCTGCAGGTTCATGACGCAGCGCATCTCAATGAGGGTTTACTTGGCATCAGCAACTCCAGCCGGACGCCGGGCGAAAGCGTCTCACGCCTGATCAGCGGCTTAATTGAACAGGGTGGTATGTTTATTCGCATCGGTTCGGGTGCGCTGACCAGCGCCTGGGCGGCAGCCGGTCGGCTGATTGGTTACTACGAAGCGCATATGCATCCGTGGGATAGTCTGCCGGGCATCGTTCTTATGCGCGAAGCAGGCGGTGTCACCAATGATTATCTGCGTAATGAAGGCCTGAAAAACGGTAACCCTGTGTTGCTGGCCAATGCGGCTCTGTATCCAAAAATTAAAGCGCTGACCGGCAACGGCGCACTGGAAGAGTAAATGACGCTGCCAACCCTGTGCCGCTGTGCGCTGATCCTCGGTTCTCTCTGGCTGTTAAGCCCGGCGACACAGGCGGCGGATTACCAGCTGGAGAAAGTGGTTGAACTGAGCCGTCACGGCGTACGTCCACCCACGCCAGGCAATCGAAAAGAGATTGAAGCCGCCAGCCAGCAACCCTGGACACAGTGGACCACTGCCGATGGCGAGCTGACGGGTCACGGCTACAGTGCCGTGGTGAATAAAGGACGCTGGGAAGGCGAGCACTATCGCCAGCTCGGCCTGCTGGGCACGGGCTGCCCGGATGCGGCTCAGGTCTACGTGCGCGCCAGCCCGCTGCAGCGCACCCGTGCCACGGCTGCGGCGCTGACGGACGGCGCCTTTCCCGGCTGCGGCGTAACCGTGCATCACGTCGCGGGCGATGTTGATCCCCTGTTTCAGAATGAAAAGCTGACGGTCACCCGGACCGACCCCGCGCAGGAACTGACTGCTAAACAGCAGAAAGCGGGCGATCTGGCACATCTGCAACAGCAACTGCAACCGGCGATTCAGCAGCTGAAAACCGCCGTCTGTCCCCCCGTAACGGCTTGTCCCCTGTTTGATGCGCCCTGGACGTTCCGGCAAACCCGCAACGGAAATAGTTACGTTTACGGGCTGAGCGTCATGGCGAGCATGGTGGAGACGCTGCGACTGGGCTACAGCGAAAATCTGCCGTTTGATCAGCTCGCCTGGGGGCATATCACCTCGGCCGCGCAAATCACCTCCCTGCTGCCGCTGCTGACCGCAAACTACGATCTCAGCAACGATGTACTCTACCTGGCACAGCGCCGTGGCTCGATACTGCTCAACACGATGCTGGAGGCGATCGCTGCCAATAGCTCGCCGAGCCGCTGGCTGATTCTTGTCGCGCATGACACCAATATTGCGATGGTGCGCACCCTGATGGACTTTAACTGGCAGTTACCCGGTTACTCGCGCGGTAACATTCCGCCGGGCAGCAGTCTGGTGCTGGAGCGCTGGCACGACACCCGCAGCGGCGAGCGTTTTTTACGGATCTATTTTCAGGCGCAGAGTCTGGATGGCATCCGCCAGTTGCAACTCATTGATGATAAATATCCGTTATTACAACAGGAATGGCATCAGCCTGACTGCAGAGTTACCGATGTCGGCCTGCTCTGCCCTTATCAATCCACACTGACTCAGCTCCGGAAAAACCTGGATAACAGCGCTGTGCTGCCGGTTTCGGTTATATTGCCCTGAGTCTGTCGCTAATCAAATTAAGGCCGCAGCCGCAATGCGACCTTAATAATGTTAACCGCTGTTAATTAACACCACTCAGACCTTTTCTTATTTAATTCATCTGACTATCAGCGCCACACATTTTGATTTACGATAGTCCTGTCAATCATCCCTTTATTATCTATTTTCCTGTAATTCTTGCGTATTTCGGCGACTGGTTTCGCCGTTTTTTATTTCCGCCTCTCTGCTTTTTTAGCGCACCACTGCCCGTATAGCTGCACATTCCTGCGCATGAAGCCCCATCAACAATTTTTCCCGCCTGTAACCTTCAGCGATATTCACTGCCCGTTTGAATAATCTTTTCGGGATACATTCGCCGTAATAAACCGGCGCAGCGTCTTATTTGGATGACAGTGGTTCAACGCGTAATAAAAGAATTCAGCGTTGTGGCACAGATCACGCAAATAAGCAGCGATGTGAGAAAATAAAAGAGGAATATTGCGGGTTCTGCTCCCCCAAAAACAGGGAGAGCAGAACTGGAGATTAGCGTGGTTTACGCACCAGTTTATAGCCCAGCAGCAGCACCACAATCCACACCATGCCAACATAGAGTGAAATGCGGGTATCGGGGAAATAACCAATCAGACCGATAATAAAGCAGAGGAACGCAACGCCAACGCCAGCCGTCCAGCTGCCACCTGGCAGCGCAAACTGCAGCTTACTCGCCGCCTCTTTGCCAATTTTGCGACGGAAGGCGATCTGCGACAGCAGAATCATGATCCAGACCCACACCGTTGCAAAGGTCGCCAGCGAAGCGATCACCAGGAAAACTTTTTCCGGCATCAGGTAGTTGAGATAAACCGCAATCAGCATGGCGAACATCATCACCACCACCGTCACCCACGGAATGCCCCGCGACGAGACCTTCATAAAGACTTTCGGCGCATGACCCTGCTGCGCCATCCCGTGCAGCATGCGACCCACGCCAAACACATCGCTGTTAATCGCCGAGAGCGACGCGGTCAGCACGACGAAATTGAGGATAGAGGCGGCTGCCGCGATCCCCAGATGCTGGAAGGTCAGCACAAACGGGCTGCCCGAGGTTCCTACCTGATTCCACGGATAGATCGACATAATCACAAACAGCGTGCCAACGTAGAACACCAGAATGCGCCACGGCACCGAGTTAATCGCGCGCGGAATCGACTTCTCCGGATCTTTCGCTTCACCCGCAGTGATACCGATGATTTCGATGCCGCCATAGGCGAACATCACCATCTGTAGCGACAGCAGCATGCCGACGACGCCGTGGGCGAAGAAGCCGCCGTTGGTCCACAGGTTATGGATACCGGTCGGCTGACCGCCGTTGCCAATCCCCCAGATAATCATGCCGAAACCAGCCAGAATCATCACAATGATGGTGGCGACTTTGAAGAAGGAGAACCAGAACTCCACTTCGCCAAACACCTTCACGCTCATCAGATTGACGGCACCGATGATCAGCACCACGCTCAGCACCCAAATCCAGTGCGGCACCTCAGGGAACCAGACGCCCATATAGATGCCGAATGCGGTAACGTCTGCAATCGCCACAATCAGGATTTCAAAACAGTAGGTCCAGCCGGTGATGTAGCCCGCCATCGGCCCAAGATAGTCCTGCGCGTAGCGGGAGAAAGAGCTGGCCTGAGGATTGTTAACGGACATCTCACCCAGCGCGCGCATGATGATGTAGGCTACTGCCCCGCCGATGATATAGGCGAGCAGCACGCTCGGTCCGGCCATTTTTATCGCGTCGGCGGAACCGTAAAACAGCCCGGTGCCAATCGCCGATCCCAGCGCCATAAAACGGATGTGGCGCGTGCTCAGTCCGCGTTTGAGCTTATTGGTTTCTTGCATAACAACCTGTACCTGTGAAATGAAAAAACCACGGGCAAGCCCGTGGTTAAAGAAGAATCAGTGCGCTCTGTTACGAGTGAACCGTCACCTGTTCCGGTCCTTTCACCCGATCCACAACAGCGGCAATCAGCAGCATTACCAGCGACGGTGGCAACCAGGCGAGACCCTGATCGGCCAGCGGCAGATGCTGACTGAATGCCGGCAGCAAATCTTTAAACCCGGTAGTTTTAATCGCATCAACAATGCCAAACAGCAGGCTTACCAGCATCGCTGGCGCGATAATCCGGCTGCTCTTATTCCACCAGTTGAGGGTGAAACTCAGCACCACCAGCACGATACAGGGCGGATAGATCGCCGTCAGTACCGGGATGGAGATCTGAATCAGGTGGCTCAGGCCGAGATTCGACACCACCATCGAGAACAGACCCAGAATAAACACCAGCGTTTTATACGACAACGGCAGGTATTGCGCAAAAAATTCCGCACAGGCACAGGTCAGGCCGACAGCGGTCACCATACAAGCGACGAAGATCAGCGCGGCCAGGAAGAAGCTGCCCATGTTGCCAAAGGTATGCTGAACATACGCGTGCAGAATCGCTGCACCATTGGCATTTTGATCCACCAGCGCCCCGCTGCCCGCGCCCAGTTTAAACAGGCAGAGGTAGACCAGCGTCAGGCCCAGACCGGCAATCAATCCTGCCAGCACGGTATAGCGGGTCAGCAGCGCGGCATTATCAACACCACGTGAACGGGCGGCATTAACAATCACGATGCCAAACACCAGCGCGCCCAGCGTATCCATGGTCAGATAGCCATTAACAAAACCGCTGGAGAACGCCGCACGCTGATAATCAGCCGTCGCCGGAATGGTCCCGCCTGCAGGCCAGACCAGTGCAGCTACGCCCAGCACGGTCAGCGCGATAATTTTTAGTGGCGCAAGGAAGTGCCCTACCGTGTCGAGCAGCTTGCCCGGATAGAGCGACACGCCAATCACCAGCGCGAAGTAGATCAGGCTATAGATGAACAGCGGCAGCGCGCCATCGCCGGTCAGCGGTGCAATGCCCATCTCAAACGAGACCGTTGCCGTGCGCGGGGTAGCAAACAGCGGCCCGACAGCCAGATAGCACACGGTGGCCAGCACGATACCAGCGACCTTGCCTATCGGGCTGCTGAGCGCATCCACGCCGCCGCCGACGCGGGCCAGCGCGATCACGGTCATCACGGGCAGACCGACTGCGGTAATCAGAAAACCAATCGCGGCTGTCCAGACGTGTTCGCCAGACTGAATGCCGACCATTGGCGGAAAAATGATGTTACCCGCGCCAACAAACAGGGCAAATGTCATAAAGCCCAGCGCGAGAATGTCCTTCGAAGTTAAACGATGTGTCATACGGCCTGTCACTGATGTTGCGGTGGAAGTTGGGTTAGTGTTGTCCCCTCGCTGCGTGCAAACCGCGACCTGGCTGACAATGTCAGCGCATTATGCTCATCGCAGGGTAAAGCGCAGGTGATTTAAGCTGCTTTTATTCTGTTCACAGAGGGATGGATCGACAACGGCGCTAAGTAAAACGTTTATAGCGGTGAAAGGCAATACGGGATCGGAAAACCAGAAGGTTATGCCGCCATTTTTTCAAAAGGCAGTGGATAGCGTTAAATTTTGCCGTAGGCACACAAGATGATGTGCTTAAATAACAGACAGAGCGTGAGAAAACCCCGCATAAATGGGCCAGAAGATACACAAAAGGCGCGTTTTACGCGCCTGTCTGCACAACGTTACAGCATTACCAGACCTGATTAGCGATATCGACCACTAAACGAATCTTCTGCCATTGCTCCGCTTCGCTCAGGCTATTGCCCTCTTCGGTAGAAGCAAAGCCGCACTGCGGGCTGAGGCAGATCTGGTCCAGGCTGACATACTGCGTCGCCTCTTCCAGTCGGGCTTTCACCTGCGCCGGATCTTCCAGCTCACCTACTTTGGTGGTGATCAGGCCCAGAACGACCTGCTGATGGCCCGGCCTGACGTAACGCAGTGGCTCAAAGCCGCCAGAACGGGCATTGTCATACTCCAGGAAGAACGCATCCACATTGACGCTGCCGAACAGGATTTCTGCCACGGGTCCATAGCCGCCTTCAGAAATCCAGGTTGAGCGGAAATTACCGCGACAGACATGCAGACCCACGGTCAGATCGGCAGGTTTATCCGCCAGCGCTTTATTCAACACCTGAGCATACGTCTGGGCCAGCTGGTCCGGATCGTCGCCACGTGCGCGGATATCGCGCTTCTGATCTTCGGAACAGAGATACGCCCAGACGGTGTCATCCAGTTGCAGATAGCGACAGCCCGCGTCATAAAAGGCCTTGATCGCCTGTTTGTAAGTCTGCGCCAGATCGTCGAAGTAGTCCGCCAGATCGGGATAGACTTCCGAATCAATCACTTTGCGTCCACCGCGGAAGTGCAGCACGCTGGGGCTGGGAATGGTCATCTTCGGCACCGCATCACCGGCAATACTCTGCAGGAAGCGAAAATGGCCGAGCATCGGGTGATCCGCCGGGAAACCGAGTTTGCTCACCACTTTCACGCCATGCGCTTTAGTCTGAACGCCATTAAACTGGATGCCCTGCTCCGCTTCATAGCTCTCGACGCCGTCAAGGCCATAGAAGAAGTCGAAATGCCACCAGCCACGACGGAACTCGCCGTCTGTCACCACTTTCAGGCCATTTTCGCGCTGTTTCGCGACTACATCGCGGATTGCCGCATCTTCAACCTGACGCAGGGCTGCGGTATCAATCTCGCCCGCTGAAAACTGTTCGCGCGCCTGCTTAATCGCAGCAGGACGCAGGAAGCTGCCAACGGTGTCGGCGCGGAACGGGGCGGTTTCTCTTTGCATGATCACTCCTGTCTCTCCTGCAAATGATTGCGGCAGGAAATAATTACATTCTGATATGAATAGCCATCTGGATGGCTATATGTCTGAATGCAGAGTGACATGAGTAACCTCTGTCTGCAACTGAAGAAAATTCAGCGATGATGAAAAAAATTCAGGTTGGAAATTATTGCAGCGCTGCGCGTGCCTGTGCCATCTGGCTGTCAGAGAGCGGCAGGTAGCCTGCTTCGCTGACCCGCCGCTGGCCTTGAGGAGAAAGTACCTGCTGCAAAAAGGCGGCGACCAGCGGTGGCAACGGTTTGCCGGGCGCTTTGTTGACGTAGAGATAGAGCGGACGCGCCCAGGGATAGCGGCCACTGCGGATAGCATCGGCATCCGGAACAATCGCCTGCCCCTGATCGTTCATCACCGCCAGCATTTTTACACCGCTGAGATGAAAGCCGAAACTGGCGTAACCGATGCTGCGCGAATTACCGGCCACCGCCTGCACCACGGCGGCCGAGCCGGGAAACTCTGCCACGTCGCTGCGGAAATCGCCTTTGCACAGCACCTGCTGCTTGAAGAAACCCCACGTGCCGGAGGCGGAGTTGCGGCCATAACGCTGAATCGGCCGTTTGCGCCACTGGTCGCCGGTTAAACCGAGATCGCCCCAGCGCAGCGGCACACCGTGCGCGCCACACAGGCGGGTAATGGAGAAAATAGCATCGAGCTGACGCGGTTCAATCTGCTGCAGCGGATTGCGCTGATTCACCACCACCACCAGCGCATCCATCGCCACCGGCACCGCCAGCGGCGGATAGCCGTAGCGCGCCTCAAAGGCCTGGCGTTCGTCGGCCTGCATCGGTCGGCTCATCGGCCCGAGCTGAGCGGCACCCGCTGCCAGCGCGGTCGGCGCGGTAGACGAACCAGAGGCCTGAACCTGCACATTAACGCCCGGTGCCTGGCGGCTGAAATCTTCGCCCCACAGGGTCATCAGATAGCCAAGCGTGTCGGATCCGACGCTGCTGAGATTGCCGGAGAGCGCGCCGGGCTGGGCCAGCGCCATGCCCGGCAGCAGAGAGACGATTAACAAAAGAAGGAGGCGCATCAGAGAGATCCGGCAGCGATTAATGAACGGCATTCTCCTGCATCACGCTGCTGACAATCAACCTCGCGGGCAGCGTAAAAGTAAAACAGGTCTCTTTATGCGGCACGCTGGTGATATCGAGCCGCGCGTTGTGGTGGCTCAGCGCATGTTTCACAATCGCCAGCCCCAGCCCGCTGCCGCCGGTGGCGCGTGAACGCGCTTTATCAACCCGGTAGAAGCGCTCGGTCAGACGCGGAATATGTTCTGAGGCGATACCTGGCCCGTTGTCGCATACCCGGAAGGTTGCGCCCTGCTTGCCACGCAGCCAGCTGATATCGATCCGCGTGCCCTCCGGGGTGTGATTGACCGCGTTGTAAACCAGGTTGGAGATCGCGCTGCGCAGCTGTTCGTCGTTGCCGAACACTTTCAGATGGGGATCGGTATGAAAATGGATATCGTGCCGACCGCCACTCAGTGTCGCCGCCTCATGCTGCAGCAGTTTCAGCATCACCGGCACATCGACCTTCTCTTTGAGATCGATCGCGGGGGCGGCTTCAATACGCGACAGCGTCAGCAGCTGTTTCACCAGGCTGTCCATGCGGCGCGTCTGCTCCGACATGGTGTGCAGCGCTTTGCTGCGCGAAGGCTCGCTCATCACCGAGTCGTTCATCATCTCCAGATAGCCCTGTAGCACGGTGAGCGGCGTCCGTAACTCATGGCTGACGTTGGCAAAGAAGTTACGGCGCGCCCCTTCCAGCTGATGCATCTGCGTCACATCACGGGCTACCAGCAGCCATTGCCCCTCGCTGTAGGGCATGACGCGGAATTCCATATGAAGTTTGTTGTTCAGCACCAGCGTCAGCGGCTTGTCAAAATCGCGCTGGCGAAGATAGCGGGAGAACTCCGGGTAACGCAGCAGATTGAGGATATTCTGGCCATTATCTTCCGGCCAGCGCAGCCCCAGGTGCTGTTGCGCCAGGCCGTTACACCAGAAAATAGTGCCCTCTTCCGTGGTCAGGATCACCGCATCCGGCAGCGATTCGGCCCCGCTGCGGAAGCGTTTAATGAGATTGCCCAGTTCACGCCGCCGCCGCCGGTTGCGCAGTTGCATCTGGTAAAGCCCATAAAACAGCGGTTCCCAGCTGGCACGCCCGGTCGGTGGCGTCATGGTGCGGTCGAGCCACAGCCAGTGCGACAGCCGCATCAGATTGTGGAAATGCCACAACAGCACCACCAGCACGCTCACCAGCAGCCACCAGGGCAGGCTGCCAAACAGCAGGCCCAGCAGCGCAGCAGGCAGACTGGCCAGCAGCAGTTCTGTCAGTAATCTCTTCCAGGAGAGGCGTTCCAGCACGGTAAAGGCTCCGTTCAGTAGCGGGCAGAGAAACGATACCCTGTTCCACGGACGGTTTGTACCATGCGATCGTGGCCGGAGACTTCCAGCGCTTTACGTAAACGGCGAATGTGAACATCGACAGTGCGATCCTCCACATACACATTGGTGCCCCAGACGTGGTTCAGCAGCTGTTCGCGGCTGTAGACGCGTTCCGGGTGAGTCATAAAGAAGTGCAGCAGCTTATATTCGGTGGGGCCCATCTCCAGCGGCGTGGTTTCGGACATCACGCGATGTGAGGAGGGATCCAGACTCAGCCCCTGCATCTCAATCACCTCTTCCACCGCCATCGGCGAAATGCGGCGCATCACCGCTTTGATCCGCGCCATCAGCTCTTTGGGTGAGAACGGCTTGGTAATGTAATCATCGGCGCCCACTTCCAGGCCACGTACCCGATCTTCCTCTTCGCCACGCGCGGTCAGCATCATCACCGGGATATCGCGGGTCATCGCCTCGCGCTTCAGATGCTTAATAAACTGAATACCGCTGCCACCGGGTAACATCCAGTCCAGCAAAATCAGATCGGGCCAGGGTTCAATCAGCTTGCCAACGGCGCTGTCATAATCTTCCGCCTCGATTGGCTGATAGTCGTTCTGCTCCAGAACAAAACACAACATTTCACGGATGGGGGCTTCATCCTCCACAACCAAAATGCGCTTAGCCATTATTACTCCTGCTGATTATGACGGCTGTCACTGAGATTCGCGGCGCCATTATGCGTCAGATTTGTGACACTTTTATGAAAAACATAACCTGCCTGTAACCTCACTGGTAATCATTTATGACAGCGCAGCGACATTTTTTTGCTTTGGCCGCAGAGCCAGTATAATCGCCCGGCGAATCACAACGGCAGGGACTCATCATGCGCATTATTCATACTGCGGACTGGCATCTGGGGCAGTTCTTTTACAACAAAAGTCGGGCAGCCGAACATCAGGCGTTTCTCGACTGGCTGTTGATCCAGATTGAACAGCATCAGGTGGATGCGCTGATTATTGCAGGCGACCTGTTTGATACCGGCACGCCGCCCAGCTACGCCCGCGAGATGTTTAACCGTTTTGTGGTGGCGCTGCAGCCCACCGGCTGTCAGCTGATTGTGCTGGCGGGTAACCACGATTCCGTGGCAACGCTGAACGAGTCACGCGAGCTGCTGGCCTGTCTCAATACCCGGGTGATCGCTACACCGCAGGAGCAGGATGATGTGCTACTGCTCAACACCCGCCAGGGCGAGCCGGGTGCGCTGCTGTGCGCCATTCCCTATCTGCGCCCGCGCGATATCCTGCGCAGCCGGGCGGGTCAGTCGGGCCGCGACAAACAGACCTCGCTGCTGGAGGCGATTGCCCACCACTATCAGCAGCGTTTCGCCGCTGCCCAGGCGCTGGGCTATGCGCTGCCAATCATTGCTACCGGTCACCTCACCACTGTCGGCGTCAGCCAGAGCGATTCGGTGCGCGACATCTACATCGGCACGCTGGACGCGTTTCCGGCCAGCGCGTTTCCGGCTGTTGACTATATTGCGCTCGGCCATATTCATCGCGCCCAGCGCGTGGCCGGCAGCGAGCATATCCGCTATAGCGGCTCGCCGATTCCGCTGAGCTTTGATGAGCTGGGGAGTGAAAAGAGCGTCTTCCTGCTGGAACTGGCGGTCAGTGGCCTGCAGTCAGTTACGCCGCTGGTGGTGCCACAGACGCAGCCGATGCAGGTGCTGAAAGGTTCGCTGGCGCAGATTGCGGAGCAGCTAAACGCCTTTAGTACGACAGAGCAGGAAAAACCGACCTGGCTCGACATCGAGGTTACCACCCAGGAGTACCTCAGCGATCTGCAGCGCCAGGTCGAAACACTGACCGCTACGCTGCCGGTCGAGGTATTGCTGTTACGCCGCAGTCGTGAACAGCGTCAGCAGAGCCTGGCGCGGCTCGACAACGAAACGCTGAGTGAGCTGAAGGTGGAAGAGGTCTTCGCGCGCCGCCTGGCGCTGGATGAGGCGCTGCAACCGGCGCAAATTGACGAGATGACCACGCTGTTTCGCCAGACACTGGCGGCTATGGAAGAGACCCGATGAAGATTCTTACGCTACGGTTTAAAAACCTCAACGCCCTGCGCGGTGAATGGTTCATCGACTTCCGCGCCGAACCCTTTGCCAGCAACGGCCTGTTTGCCATAACCGGGGCCACCGGGGCCGGTAAAACCACCCTGCTGGACGCGATCTGCCTGGCGCTCTATCACCAGACGCCGCGCCTGGGGGCGATTTCCCAGAGCCAGAATGCGCTGATGACCCGCGACTGCGCAGAATGTCTGGCTGAGGTCGAGTTTGAGATCAAAGGTGAAGCCTGGCGCGCCTTCTGGAGCCAGAACCGCGCACGCGGCACCGCCGACGGCAAACTGCAGGCACCGCGCGTTGAGCTGGCGCGCTGTGACGACAACCTCATTGTTGCCGATAAAGTCGGTGACAAGCTGAAGCTGATCGAAACCCTCTCAGGTCTTGATTTCGAACGCTTTACCCGCTCGATGATGCTGTCACAGGGCCAGTTTGCCGCCTTCCTCAATGCTAAAGCCAGTGAACGCGCCGAACTGCTGGAGGAGCTAACCGGCACCGAAATTTACGGCCTGATTTCCGCTGCCATCTACGAGCGCCACAAAGAGGCGAAAACTCAGCTGGATCTGCTGCGCAGCCAGGCGGGGGCGATGGCCCTGCTGGATAGCGACGCCCGTGACGCCCTGCAACAGCAGCTCACCGCTCTGACTGACGCGGAACAGCAGCTCAGTGCACACTATCAACTGGCGCAGCAACAGCAGCAATGGCAGCAGCAGGCACAGCAGTTACTGCAGGACAGTGCGCAGGCTGAAGCCGCGCTGCAGCAGGCTCAGGCCGTCGCACAGGCGGCAGAGACGGATCGCCAGCGGCTGGCTCGCAGCGAACCGGCTGAAAAGCTGCGGATAAAACTGCAGCAGCGCGACGCGTTGCGCAGCGAACAGCAGCAGGCTGAGAGCCGCTATCAGCAGCTCACGTCAGCGACGGCGCTGGCGCAGAACCAGCAGCAGCAGCATCAGCAGCACTACGCAGCCGCTCAGACGGCCCGCCAGCAGGCGCAGCAGGAACAGCAGCAGCAGGAAAACCTGCTGACGGAACAGGTGCTGCCGCTGGATCAGCGGATGAGTACGCTGCAGCAGCACCTTGCGGAGCAGCAGCAGGAGAACAGTCGTCTGCAGCAGCATGCCGATCAGACCCAGGCCAGCCTGACGCAGCAGATGCAGCAGGTCGCGGGCTGGCAGCAGGCGATTACAGAACAGCATCAGTTACGCGAGCAGCTTGCCGATCTGGCGCACTGGGGCGCTTCGCTGCCGGTATGGCAGGAGAATTTTGCTTTGCTGGCACAGCGTGAGGCGACGCTGGCGGAACTGACACAACAGCGCGAGCAGCAGCAGCAACAGATTGATGCGCAACAGGCGAAACAGCAGCAGCAGGCACAACAGGCACTGCCGCGCCAGCAGGCGGAGCAACAGGCCCGCCAGGCGCTGTTGCAGGCGGAGCAGGTACTCACTTCGCTTCATGAACAGCATCCACCGGCTGCACTGCGCCAGGCATTAAGCCAGTTGCAGAACAGTCGTCCGGCGCGTCAGCAACTGCTGCTGCTCTCAACGCAGTGGCAGCCGCTGCACCAGCAGCTGGACCAGCACCAGCAAAAGCTGAGCGCGCTGGTAAAAGCGCATCAGCAGAGTGAAGCGGAACTTCAGACCCTGCGCGAGACGTGGAAACGCGAAAAGCAGCAGCTGGATGACGTCGAAAAAATCTGCGCGCTGGAGCAGCAGATTGTCGACCTCAGCGATTACCGCGCCCGGCTCACCGCCGATCAGCCCTGTCCGCTGTGCGGCTCCTGCACCCATCCTGCGGTCGAGGCCTACAGTACACTGGAAGTAAGTGCTAACCAGCAGCGCAGGGCTGCGCTGCAACAACAAACCGAGGCACTGCGCGAAGCGGGCACGGCAAAAAACGAACAGCTGAAGCAATCAACGGTGCAGCAGCAGACTCTGCGCGAGGAAATCGCCGGGATGCAGCAACAGCTTGATCAGCTTGAGCAGCAATGGCAGGCGCTGAGCGGTGAGCTGGCACTTACCTTCCCGCTTGCCGATCGCGAGTCCTTAGCCACGTGGCAGCAGCAACAAAGCGACCGTGAAAGTCAGCTTGAGCAGCAGCGACAGGCTCAGGAGGCCGCTGAACAGGCGCGTCAGGCTGCGAAAGATCACCATCTTCAGCAATTGCAGGCCTGGCAGCAGCACCAGCAGGCCGGACAGCTGGCGCAGCAGTCGCTGACCAGCCTGCAACAGGCGCTGGATGCGCTGCAACAGCGTCAGCAGCAGGAACAGCAGGCCTGGGCGCAGTTGCAGAGCCGTCTGGAGCAGCAGTTCACTGCACATAGTCTTGCCCTGCCCGATGCCGCCCATCGCGATGCGTGGCTGGCGGAGCAACAGCGGCGCTGGCAGCGCTGGCAGGAAAGTGAGCAGTTGCTCGCTAACCTGCAGCCGCAGCTGTTAAAAGGGGAAACTCAGCTCACTGCCCTGCAGCAGCAGGCTGAACAGGAACAGCAGCAGCTCACGACCCGTCAGCAGCAGCAGCAGCAGAGCCAGACGCAGCTCAGCGAGATGCGCCGTGCCCGTCTGGCGCTGTTCGGCGATCGCGAGGTTACCCTCGCCCGTCAGCAGATGCAGACCCGCGTTCAGCACGCTGATGAACAGCTGGCACAGCAGCTCACCGCCCTGCAACAGGCGCACGCCGAGGTCAGTCGCCTGCAGGGTGAGCTGTCGGGGCTGGAAAATCAGCGTCAGACCCTCAGCGGCAAACTGGCAGAGGCGGAAAGCGCACTGCAGCAGGCACTGGAGAGCGCCGGATTTGCCGATGAAGCCAGCCTGCGCGAGGCGCTGCTGGATGAGCAGACTGCACTGCAACTGCGCCAGCAGCTGCAGCAGCTCGATCAGCAATGCCAGCAGCAGCAGGCGCGACTGGCGGATCTGCATCAGCGGCTCAGCGCGCATCAGCAGGCGAAGCCCGACGCGATGCCGGAATCTGCGGAAGCGCTGGCGCAGCAGCTGGAGCAGTTGCGGCTGGCCCTGCGCGACAACGCCAGCCAGCAGGGTCAGATTCAGCAGCAGCTGTACAGCGACGCCAGTCTCCGCGCCCGACAGCAGAGCCTGATGACGCAGATTGAACAGGATAGTGTGATACTGGCGCAGTGGAGCCTGCTCAACGATCTGATCGGCTCCGCCAGCGGCGACAAGTTCAGGCGCTTCGCGCAAGGGTTAACGCTGGATCATCTGGTCGCGCTCGCTAATCGCCAGCTTGATCGGCTACATGGCCGTTATCTGCTGCAGCGCCGGGCGCAGGATCTGCTGGAGCTGGATGTCGTCGATACCTGGCAGGCCGATGCGGCGCGCGATACCCGCACGTTATCAGGTGGCGAGAGCTTCCTGGTCAGTCTGGCGCTGGCACTGGCGTTATCGGATCTGGTCAGCCACAAAACGCGCATCGAATCGCTGTTTCTGGATGAGGGGTTCGGCACGCTGGATGCGCAGACGCTCGACACCGCGCTGGATGCCCTGGACGCGCTGAACGCCAGCGGCAAAACCATTGGGGTGATCAGCCACGTGGAAGCGATGAAAGAACGCATCCCGGTGCAGATTAAAGTGCGCAAAATGAATGGCCTGGGTTACAGCCAGCTGGAGCTGCCGCAGGGATAACGGGCGCCAGAGCGCCCGTCTGAGTCTGATCAGCGGGCGCTGACGACCTTGTAGCGAGGGCCGGTGAGTAATCCGCCCTGCTCGTTCTGTGCCAGCAGACGATTGCTGGTCAGTCCGGCCACGGTATGGGCTTTGTCACCGACGTTGTCGGAGATCTGCTTGATCGCCGCGCTGACCAGAATACCGATCACGCCGTTATTGTTATTGTTGCCCTGATCATTGTCGGTAGCGGTGGCGGAACCCTGCCAGATCTCTTTGCCGCTGCGTAAATCCACCAGCCGTGCTTTGGCGGTCACCGTGGTCACGCTGTCAATGACACGATAGCTGCTGCCATAGTCGCTGATCGAGATATAGAGCGCGCTGTCGGCGTGGAAAATCTCATTCAGACGCTTCGCGCTGACCGCCTGGGCGTCGCTGGCGCTGGACAGGCCGTTCTGCTGAAAGGTCTCTTCAACCACCGCTACCGGGAAGACGTAGTAACCGGCCTCGGCCAGCGGACGCGTCACCAGCGAGTTCAGGCTGTGCGCAGCGTTGATATCCGGCGAGGTGTTAGCGGCAGGCAGCACCAGAATCGAGGCAGGCTTGCTGGCATGAAACGCCGTGTAGTCATACGGTTTTTTCGGCTGCGCACAGCCAGTCAGTAACAGCACGATCAGCGCGCCGCTCAGAGCAATCCATTTTTTCACTGTACCCCTCCTTGTTTTTTACTCATCAGAAAATCCATGTAAGGTGCCGATTCGGGAAACAGCTGCTTCTCGGTGGCGAACTGACCAAACGCTTTATTGGTATCACCGGTTTTAGCGTAGAGCAGGCCGAGCTGCGCATGCAGGCCTGGCGGCACTGGCTGACCCGCAGCACGGGCTTTTTCCACATCCAGATTCAGCGCATCGATCTGCTTCAGCGGATCGCCGCTTTGCTGATAGTAGCTATAAATCTGTTCCTGATAGTCGCCCCAGTAGTAGATCGTTTTCGGCGCTTTTGGCGCACAGCCGGCCAACAGCGCTGCTGCCATCAGCAGGCTGCTCAGTGTCATCATTTTCATTTACTGCTTCCTTATTTAGCCGGGCGCCATGCGCCGTTGTTGATTCCATCCACTAAATGATCAACCGCTTCGCGAATCGCCAGATCCATCACTTTACCGTTCAGCGTCGAGTCATAGCTGCTGGTGCCGCCAAAGCCGATCACTTCGCGTGCCGAAAGCTGGTACTCGCCCGCACCCTGGGTGCTGTAAACCACTTCAGAGGTGGCGACATCCACCACGTTGAGATTCACTTTGGCATAGGCGATCTGAGTTTTGCCGCGGCCCAGAATGCCCCACAGCTGCTGATCGCCTACTTCTTTGCGGCCAAACTCGGTGATATCACCGGTGATGATGAAGTTCGCGCCTTTAATATTCTGCTGGCTGCGTTTGAAGTCTGACTCCTGCTGCAACTCTTTCAGGTTGCTGCGATCCAGCACGCTGAAGCGATTGGTCTGCTGCAGATGGGTAATCAGAATGGTTTTCGATTGATTACCCAGCCGATCGACGCCATCAGAGAAGATGCCGTTCATGTACGAGGAACGGTTATCAAACTGACCTACCGCAATCGGGCTGCGCACGCCCTGATAAACCGGCTGGCTGGCTGCGCGAACCTGCGGCGCCTGAATTGCACGGGAAGATTCGGTGGCACAGCCGCTGATCAGCGAGGTGGTTAACAAGGAGAGTGCCGCAAAGGCATATTTTTTCTGCATTTCTAATCCATGAAGTGAAAAGAGACATCATCCGCACAGGGGCGGTAAATTCTGGTTCTGCCGACAGTCGGAGGAATGCCATAGCATTCAGCATGCCGGTCTGTAGACTGTCGGCAGCAGACCGGAAGATCTTTAGAAAAAAGTGGCTAATTTAATGAATTTAATTAATACAATAGTGAGAATGTTGCCGGGTGTGATTATTGCTTTTTCGCTCAGTGCCTGTCAGCAACCTTTGTCAAAGCAACGTGATAGCGTGGCAAACCTGTGTGAGCCTGCGAAGGATCCGGACAGTAAATCCTGTCACTGGACTAATCAAATGCAGCCGGTACTGAATCGGCAGTTTACTGATGCGGTACGTTATACGGGTCAGCAATGTCTGGTACGGATGGAGTGGCAGCAACATAGCAGACATTATGCGGTGACGCAGACTCAGGGGGATGAGGCGCTCTGCCTGCGTGCCTGGCAGCTGGTGGCACAAACGCGCGATCTGCCACCGCCACCGGAGCCTGGACAACCGGCGTGGTTTGGTTTTGCGCCGCGTGGTTAGCTGGCCAGACCTTCCTGACGCCACTGGCGCGGACTGATGCCAAACCAGCGGCGAAATGCGCGTGAGAACGCGCTGACTTCCGAGTAGCCCAGCAGCAACGCCATCTCCGAGATCGGCAGCTGCTTCTGCTGCAGATAGTGCGTCGCCATCTCGCAGCGCACCTGATCCACCAGCGCAGTAAAGCTGCTGCCCTCTTCGCGCAGCCGTCGCTGCAGTGACCAGCTCGACAGCCCGAGTTTATCCGCCACCTCTTCCAGTACCGGCTCGCCCTGCATCAGCGATAAATTAACCTGCGAACGCGCCTGCTCAATCATGCTCTGTTGAGACGTCCCACGGTTCAGCCGCCGGATCGCATCCTGCATCACCATCAACAGGATCGGATCGCTCTCCGGCATCGCGCGCAGCAGATCGCGTTTCGGGATCACCAGCGAATTAAACGGCTGATCGAACCAGACCGGCGCATCAAATACTTTGCAGTGATCGTGCCACTGGCCGGGACGGGGGTGTTCGAAATGGACTTCACGTGGTGCCCAGTGTCTGCCAGCGACGTGGCGGATCAGATTCATAAACATTCCCAGCGTCAGCTCGGCATCCTGACGGCGCGACAGGATCGCGCCGTGCCGTACCTGATAGTCGAGCCGCCAGCACTCTCCCTTATCCACCAGCCGGGTTAAGGTGTCGTGCTGATGCCAGGGAAATGCGTTAACCACATTGTGCAGCGCCTGTTCCAGCGTATCGGAGCACAAGCCAATGTAGCCGATCAGACCTAATGACTGCGGTTTAAACTGCCTGCCGTAGTGCAAACCGAAGTTATCAAAACCGGAGTGACGCGCCGCCTCTTCCAGTACCCGACAATAGTTAACCAGCCCCAGGCTCAGCGTCGGGCTGGCCAGGCGCTCCGGATCGATGCCGCTGATGCCAAAAATGCGATCAACATCGCCGCCCTGAGAATGAATAAACTCGCTTAAACCGGTCGCCGCCGCAGCCAGCACGCCGTGATTGCCTGCCCCCGCCGCTGCAGAGCAGGCCGCAAATGCATCAGGCTTGATCAGTGTCGGATTCATGGTCGCCTCAGTCAGAAGTCAGGTGGATCACCCGTTCCTGAGATCAGAGCAAATTCCATACCAGGTTCCCAGGCCCCGCCGCACCGCCTGCGGGTGGTCCAGACTGCGCGCGGACACGGCATCCGGCACTGCGGCGGCGCAGCTACGCCCGCCGCTGGTGCATCAGACGCCGACCGGCAGCGGTTTACCCGCCAGATAATCGCGGCAGAGGCGGACCGAGTGACTGGCCCACTCCGGGCCGAGACTGCGCGCCATTTCGGTTTCAGCATGCGATCCTATCCAGGCGGTGAGCTGGATACGACGCTGGATCAGCAGCGCGGGCAGCATGGCCATCTCGGCATCGCTGATATGCGCCACCTGCTCATAACCGCGTATCCAGTGATCGATCCACTCTGGTGCGCGCGGATGATGCTCAACAAAACTGATCGCCGCCGCCAGATCGTGCAGATACCAGCCAAGTCCGCAGTCATCGAAGTCGATCACCCGCGTTTCGCCCTTGTGCAGCAGCAGATTGGTCAGCCGCAGATCGGCGTGGATCAGACCATAGCGATCCGATCCCTTACCAAACTGCGCCATCGCCGCGCCGACCTGCGCGATCGTCTGTTCGACGACGCCGTGATCGGCGGAAGGCAGAGTGGGCGCATCCTGCCAGCGTCCCCAGTGACTCTCAGCGCTGGTCATGGTGTGGTGATCCCAGATGATGCGCTGGAAACCCGCGGGTGGCTGCCACTGCTTACTGTGCTGATGCAGCCGCGCGGTAATCTGTCCCAGCTGCTGAAAGGCGCGGGGATCAACGTCGGTGGTCGGCATCTCCCCCTCGATCCAGTGAAACAGCACCACGTAGCGCTCACTGCCATCCGGCAGCCGCAGCGTCAACACCGTTTCGCCCGCGTTGTCCGGCACCGCTTCCGGCACCATAATGCCGGTTTCGCGCAGCGCGTCGAGCCACAGCAGTTCGCTAAGGATATCCGCTTTCTGATGGTAATCGCCGCGATGCAGCCGCAGCGCATAACGCCGGCCTGCCGCTTTAACCAGGAACGTGGCGTTCTCTGAGCGGCACAGCAGGCTGAGCTGCCCCTGCAGCGCAGCGGGATAACAGGCCAGCGCCTGCTGCGCCATCAGGGTGAGTTGGGAATCAGTCAGGTTGTCATATTGTTTTGCGCTCATCATCCGGCTCCTTTTCACTTGCGTTATCTCAGCATGTGTTGCCAGAAGGTGAGTTGCTTGACCTCAGAAGAGACAAAGTTGACCGCAGCGTGCATCCGGCCCGGTTGTTGCCTGTGAGTTGACCGTGGAGGACAGAAGTCACTGCGCCCGCGTCAAGTCGTGGTGAGTAATGCAACGGCATTATCCCCTTACTTTAGTAGTTATGGCGGTGTAAGGCCGCGTGAGACCAACAACGACGGGGATAGCAGAATGACAAACAGACTCAAGCCCACTCTGGGCACCCTGCATCTGTGGGGGATTGCGGTTGGCCTGGTGATCTCAGGCGAATATTTTGGCTGGAGTTACGGCTGGGCCGTGGCGGGCACGCTGGGATTTCTGGTTACTACCGCGCTGATCGCCACGCTCTACACCTGCTTTATTTTTAGCTTCACCGAGCTGACCACCGCGATCCCTCATGCAGGCGGACCCTTTGCCTATAGCCGTCGCGCCTTTGGCGAAACCGGCGGGCTGATTGCTGGTCTGGCGACGCTGATTGAATTTGTCTTTGCGCCTCCGGCGATTGCCATGGCGATCGGGGCTTATCTGAATGTGCAGTATCCCGAACTCAATCCGAAAACCGCGGCGGTCGGCGCGTACCTGCTGTTTATGACGCTGAATATTCTCGGTGTAAAACTGGCGGCGATGTTCGAACTGGTTGTCACTGTACTGGCGGTCATTGAGCTGCTGGTATTTATGGGCGTGGTCTCACCTGGCTTCAGCCTGGCAAACTTTGCCGCACACGGCTGGGCGGGAAGTGACAGCTTCGGACTGCCCGCCTTCTCCGGCATTTTCGCCGCTATTCCCTTCGCTATCTGGTTTTTCCTTGCCATTGAAGGTGCCGCGATGGCGGCCGAAGAGGCGAAAGATCCTACCCGGACCATTCCCCGTGCCTGGATCAGCGGGATCCTGACGCTGGTAGTGCTGGCAATTGGCGTAATGCTGATGGCGGGCGGCGCAGGTGACTGGCGTAAACTGGCCGACATTAACGATCCGCTGCCACAGGCGATGAAAATGATCGTTGGCGAACACTCTACCTGGATGCATATGCTGGTGTGGATTGGGCTGTTTGGCCTGATTGCCAGCTTCCACGGCATCATCCTCGGCTATTCACGGCAGTTTTTTGCCCTGGCCCGCGCGGGCTATCTGCCGCCTTCGCTGGCAAAACTGTCGCGTTTCCAGACCCCACATCGCGCCATTATTCTCGGCGGCGTGCTGGGCATCGCGGCGATTTACAGCGATGGCGTGATTAATCTGCAGGGAATGACGCTGACGGCGGCGATGATCACCATGGCGGTGTTTGGCGCGATTGTGATGTACATCATGAGCATGCTGAGCCTGTTTAAACTACGCCGCAGCGCGCCGGAGATGGTGCGCAGTTTCCGCGCGCCGGGCTATCCGATTGTACCGGGCATCGCTCTGCTGCTGTCAGTCATCTGCCTGCTGGCGATGCTGTGGTTTAATCCGGTGATTGGCGCACTGTTTTTCGCCATTATGCTGGTCGGCTATCTCTACTTCCTCGCCACCAAAGCGCAGCGCGACCGGGCTCCGCAGGACACGATGCTGGTGGGCGAATAACCGCGGCGCGGCAGGATGCCGCGCCGGGGCTTAAGTTCAGCGCCAGAAACCCAGGCGCTGAACGTCAGCGGATGTGCGGGACACTCAGCCGTTAAGCGGCCAGAGCCACGCCGCACCGCGAACGCCGCTGGAGTCGCCATGCTGCGCCTTCAGCACCGGCGTTTCACACTCCCCGCCAAACACCCATTTCTTCATCAGCACCGGTACGGTCTGATAGAGACGATCCACATTGCTCATCCCGCCACCCAGCACGATCACGTCGGGATCGATCAGATTCACCACCTGCGCCAGCGATTTGGCCAGCCGCAGCTCATAACGGCTCATCGCCCGTTCGGCGATCGGATCCTGCTGCGTCAGCAGCGACACGATCTCAGCACCTTTGCGATGCACGCCACTCAGCCGCTGATAGTCGATACCAAAACCGGTGCCAGAAACAAAGGTCTCGATGCAGCCCTGCTGCCCGCAATAACAGGGCACTTCCTGGCGGTAGCGCAGCTCATCTTCATCCATCCACGGCAGCGGATTGTGGCCCCACTCGCCGGCATTGCCGTTGCCACCGATGCGCGACTCCCCATTGATCGCTACACCCGCGCCCGACCCGGTGCCGATGATCACGGCAAACACCAGCGACTGTCCGGCACCCGCACCATCGACCGCTTCCGACACGGCCAGACAGTTGGCGTCGTTGGCAATACGCACTTCCCGGTTCAGCGCCTGAGCCAGATCTTTGTCCAGCGGCTGGCCGTTGAGCCAGGTAGAGTTGGCATTTTTCACCCGCTTACTGAAGGGCGAAAGCGAGCCAGGAATACCCAGCCCGACCGTGCCGGTCTCGCCGGTTTTCTGCTCCGCCAGTGTGACCAGATCGACAATCGCCTGCACCGTTGCCTGATAGTCATCACGCGGGGTATTCACCCGATGGCGGAACAGCTCCTGTCCCTTATCCGACAATGCAATCACTTCTGTCTTGGTGCCACCCAGATCTATGCCTATGCGCAAGGTTACCTCCTCGTTATTCGTTCAGGTGAGAGATACAGTAGAAGGCGGCTGCCTTAAAGGCAATGAAACCACTCCGATGTTTCGCTATCATGCGCGCTGACTCTCGCAGACTTGTGCGCCCGATCGCGCCACGGTAAGGAATCCCGATGTTGTGGTTTAAAAATATGATGGTTTATCGTCTGAATCGTGACATTCCGTTGTCCGCAGATGAGATGGAAAAACAGCTCGACGCCTTCACGTTTTCACCGTGTGGCAGTCAGGATATGAGCAAGACCGGCTGGGTCCCGCCGATGGGTAACCGCAGCGACGCGCTGACCCATGAGAACAAAGGCCAGATTGTGATTTGCGCCCGCAAAGAGGAGAAAATCCTGCCGTCGCCGGTCGTGAAACAGGCGCTGGAAGCGAAAATCGACAAGCTGGAATCTGAGCAGAGCCGCAAGCTCAAAAAGACCGAAAAAGATTCGCTGAAAGATGAAGTGCTGCACAGCCTGCTGCCGCGCGCCTTCAGCCGTTTCAGCCAGACTTATCTGTGGATCGACACGGTCAACAATCTGATTATGGTGGACTGTGCCAGCGCAAAAAAAGCGGAAGATACCCTGGCGCTGCTGCGCAAAAGCCTGGGTTCACTGCCGGTGGTGCCGCTGACGCTGGAAAACCCGATTGAGCTGACCCTGACCGAGTGGGTTCGTTCGGGCGATCTGCCTGCCGGTTTTGCGCTGATGGATGAAGCGGAGCTGAAAGCGCTGCTGGAAGATGGCGGCGTCATTCGCTGCAAGAAACAGGATCTGGTATGCGATGAGATCGCCAACCACATCGAAGCGGGCAAGCTGGTGACCAAACTGGCACTCGACTGGCAGGAGCGCATTCAGTTCGTGCTGGCGGATGACGGTTCGGTGAAACGTCTGAAGTTCAGCGACACGCTGCGCGACCAGAACGACGATATCGACCGCGAAGATTTTGCTCAGCGCTTTGATGCTGACTTTATTCTGATGACCAGCGAACTGGCCGCACTGACCAGCAATCTGGTGGAAGCCTTAGGTGGCGAAGCCCAGCGTTAATCAGAATCACCCGGACAGACATGGTTTGCCCAAAAAAAGGGCCGCTTAGCGGCCCTTTTTTTAATCTTTGTCTTTCAGGTAGCGGCAGAGATAGGAACTTGGCTCGCCGACCTGCAGATGAAATTCACTGTGACCCGGCACGTTAAACACCGAACCCGCTTCAAACCATTTCCACTCAGTCTCACCCGGCAGCAACACCTTAAGCGAGCCGCTGACGACGGTCATCTCTTCCGGCTGGCCGGTTCCAAATGTGTATTCACCTTCAGACATCACGCCCACGCTGGCACGACCGGTGCTCGCACTGTCAAAACCGATAGATTTAACTTTTCCGTCAAAATACTCACTTACGTTGAGCATAATAGTTCTCCAGAGCACATGTTGTGTGTCTGGAAGTGTAGAAGGGAACCCGCTGATCTGTCACGCGAAATGATGGTCGTTTGTGATCTCTTCCGATGGGAGAGCGCGTTAAGCAGGTGGTCCGGGCAGCACTGTTTTGATTCGGCTATGGGGATTTGGGGAGTCAAACATAGAGGGAAAAGATCAGGCAACTTACGGGCAGATTAAAGCTGATCAGCAGGCTGGCGTCCCTGCCAGCCGTGACGTGTTACTCTTTTTCGACGTCTTCGTAGCGCGCTTTAGCATCATGCGCTTCTTCTTCCGTCTCGTGCTCGCTGATTAATGAATTCGGTTTGGGATGATCAGCACGCAATTCGTAAGAAGTGACTTTATTACCTTCAGTGCCCTTTTCAACGGGCACAACTTTCGCTTCACGTGGGTACGGTGGTCTGGTCGGCATACTGTGTCCCTCTTGTCTGAATAACATTCCACAGGACAGGCCGCTGCCTGTCATAGAGTAAGTATAGACAATGCCATCCGAAGCGGGATCAAAGCGGGAAAAATCGGAGGGTTAGCTGGCGCGCGCCAGGGAAAGTGACAGCAGAATCTCTTCCACCACGCACGCCGGCGATTGCATGGCGTTGACCTGATGATGGGCCGCCGCCTGGTAGAGATGCGCACGTTCACGCAGCACATCACTCATCTCATCGGCAATCGGACGTCCGGTCAGCGTTGGACGCTGAGCCGCTTCAGGTTCGCTTTCCAGTCGTTCTGCCAGCACTTCGGGCGACGCGCTGAGCCAGATCACCCGGCCCTGCTCCTGCATGAAGCGGCAGTTCTCTTCAGCCAGAATCATACCACCACCGGTAGCAATCACGGTCCCGGGTGCTGTTACCGCTTTAAGCGATTCCGTTTCACGGGCGCGAAAACCTTCCCAGCCTTCTGCCGCAACAATCTCGGCCACGCTGCGCTGCGTGCTGAGTTGCAGATAGTGATCGGTATCTCTAAAGGCGTAGCCCAGCGCCTGCGACAACGCTTCGCCGACCGTGGTTTTGCCGCAACCGCGAGCGCCAATCAAAAAGATGGGTAGTGACATCAGGGCCATTCCTCCGCCTGACCGCGCGATGCGGCTGCATGGTGAGCTTAATAATGCGACGCATGATAACTGGAAATTATTATGGCCTCCACCTGTCAGGCATGATTTACGCATTTTCGTTACCTGAACAGCGATAACATTCGTATTTTCAACAGGAAAAGCATGCACGTTTTGTGCATCAGGGCGCTAACAGGACGATAAAACAACGCGTAAAGTAGCGTCCGGAATGCGCTGGCAATATTTGCTTACCGCCGCGATTTTACTTTTCTCACTGGCGCCCACATATACTGATAAACATTGCCACAGGAGAGTCATCATGCAACGCGAAGAACAACAACTGATCGAAGGGCTGTTCAGCCGTCTGAAACAGGCTGAAAGCCAGACCGTG
Organism: Pantoea sp. B550; assembly: GCF_024158165.1. NCBI lineage: Bacteria > Pseudomonadati > Pseudomonadota > Gammaproteobacteria > Enterobacterales > Erwiniaceae > Pantoea > Pantoea sp. B550. The sequence goes on along the minus strand of NZ_JAMYXI010000003.1, from coordinate 2,879,727 downwards.
GCACGCGATGCCGCAGCCGAACAACTGATTAATCAGCATCTTCAGGCGCAGCCGGGCGCGCCTTACTACATGGCGCAGGCGATCCTGATTCAGGAAGCGGCACTGAAAAAACTTAATGAGAAAGTGTCAGCGCTGGAAAGCCAGGTTGCACAGTTGCAACAGCAACAGCAACCCGCACAGAGCAGCGGCGGCTTTCTGTCGGGACTGTTTGGCAGCGGTTCGCGCCAGCAGCAGCCCGTTCAGCAGCAGCAACAATCGTCGCCGTGGAACAGTGCACCGCAGCAACCGGCACAGCAGCAATATGCTCCTGCCCAGGCACCCGCGCCACGCGGCACCGGTTTCCTTGGCGGCGCACTGCAAACAGCGGTGGGCGTGGCTGGGGGGGTCGTGATGGCCGACATGCTGACCAGCATGTTCCACCATTCACAGCCGGAAGAGATTGTGAACATCATCAATGAGCCGCCATTGCCGGAGGTGAATGATAATCTCAACACCTTCAACGGTGGCGATGACAACGCCGATGCCTTTAACGGCGGTAATGATAACGCCTTCCTGGACCAGAACGCGGGCTGGGACAGTAATTATGCTGACAACAGCGATCTGAACGATTTTGGCGGCGGCGATTTCGACGACGACGATAGCTTCGTTTAAGTAGAGCGTTTCTGCTGAGTGAGCCAGCTGTCCAGCTCATTGGCAAACTGCTGGCGGTCACGCGGACTCATCGTCGCGGGGCCGCCGGTCTGCACGCCGCTTGAACGCAGAGTATCCATAAAATCCCGCATCGTCAGGCGTTCACGTATCGTGGCCGGTGAGTAGCGCTCGCCGCGCGGATTCAACGCTGCCGCCCCTTTCTCAATCACCTCAGCCGCCAGCGGAATATCGGCGGTGATCACCAGATCGCCGGGCTGACAACGTCTGACAATCTCATTGTCCGCCACATCAAATCCGGCTGGCACCTGCAGGGTGCGCAGATAAGGCGATGGCGGCACACGCAGAAACTGGTTTGCCACAAAAGTGACCGTGGTGGCGGTGCGATCCGCCGCACGGTAGAGCACCTCTTTGATCACATTCGGACAGGCATCGGCATCGACCCAGATAAACATCATGATTCCTTACAGTCAGAGAAGCCTGAGATCTTGCCGGGTTCTCCCTGAATGGCAAATTTTATTTGCGGCACGCTTTCCAGCCCGCACCCGGCTGACTTGTTATTCGGGCTGGCTGAAGTAAGCTAGCCCACTGAGAAAACCGAATAATGTCCTAAGGAGATGGCGATGCTGGCAAAAAAAATCGGGTTTATCGGCGGGGGAAACATGGCGAAAGCCATTATCGGCGGACTGGTCAATAGCGGTAAAATCGCCCCGTCTGATATCTTCGTTTACGATCGCAAAGCAGAGACCAACCAGGCGATGGCAGAACAGTATGGCATCAACGCGGCTGAGAGCGCGGATGCGCTGGCACGTGAAGTGGACATCCTGTTCGGCGCGGTAAAACCCAATGTGATCCTGAAAGTATTAAAAGAGCTGGCCGGCAGCCTGAAAAAAGAGGCGCTGGTGGTGTCGATTGCGGCGGGCGTGACGCTGGATTCGCTTTCATCGGTGCTGGGCTACGATCGTAAAATCATCCGGGCGATGCCGAATACGCCTTCGCTGGTCAGCGAAGGCATGACCTCGGTCACGCCCAACGTGCTGGTTGAGCAGGCGGAGATCGACGAGGTCGTTGCGATTTTTGAGAGCTTCGGCAAAGCGGCCGTGGTGGATGAATATCTGATTCACTCCGTGGTCGGCGTCAGCGGTTCTGCGCCGGCCTACGTCTTTATGTTTATCGAAGCGATGGCGGATGCGGCCGTACTGGGCGGCATGCCGCGCGCCCAGGCCTATCAGTTTGCTGCACAGGCGGTAAAAGGAGCGGCGGAGATGGTGCTGACCAGCGGTAAACATCCGGCTGAACTTAAAGATATGGTCTGCTCACCTGGCGGCACCACCATTGAAGCCGTGAAGGTGCTGGAAGAGAAAGGGATGCGGTCGGCAGTGATTGAAGCAATGCAGCAGTGCATGGCGAAGTCCGAAAAACTGAGCCGCAGCTAAGCGTTCAGGCATTGCGCAGGGCGGACCAGCTCGCGGCTCGCCCTGCGCGCAGCTTAACTGATGTGCGCCTGACAGAGCGCTACCGCGTCGGCAAGCGTCATCGGTTGCTGCATCCGCTCCACCAGCTCAGCGGTCAGCGTGTACATACCGCATGAGCAGATCGCGGCCAGTTGCCCCTGCTGACCATAAAACGCCATAAACTTTTTGTCCTCCAGCGAGCCGATCAGCTCGAAATTATCCCATTCTGCTGCGTGGCCAACATACTCATAACGGGTGCCATACTGCGTCGTCCAGAAAAACGGCACACGATCAAAGGTGACGTTCTGATCCAGCATATTCCATGCGGCAGTCTGTCCCTGCTGATGCGCGACGCGATAGTGCTCAATGCGCAGCGGCCCCTGTGCCGACGGATACGTGGCGATATCACCCGCCACCCAGATATTGTCAGCGACCCGTAAATGCTCGTCTGCCTGCAGACTGCCATCCTCTGCCAGCGGCAGATCGTGGATAAAGTCGGTAGCCGGTTTAACGCCGGTAGCAAACAGCACAACATTCGCGTCCAGCTGCCGTCCGCCCTTAAGCTGCACGCCACTCACCTGCTGGTCGCCCTGCAGTGATGCGATCTCACCCTGCACCCATTTCATGCCGTTTTGCTCGTGCAACTGGTAGAAATAGCGGCCAATCTGATCGCCAAACCGTTTTGCAAAGGGCAGCGCCTGACGGGCAATCACTGTAACGTCGATGTCACGGTTACGCAGTGCCGACGCCAGCTCGGTGCCGATAAAACTGTTACCGATAATCACGATTTTATGGGTCGCATCCACCGCCTGAAGCAGCTCATCGGTCTGCGCTTTGCTGCGCAGCAGATAGACCCCGTCAAGATCGCTGCCCGGCAAATCGGGACGGACAGGCTTCGCGCCGCTGGCGATCAGCAGTTTGTCGAAGGCAAGCGTTTTGCCATCGTCGAAGATCAGCCGTTGCTGCTGCGCATCGAGGCGGCTCACGGTTGCCTGCACTCGTTCAACGTGATCCATCACATCCGCTTTCAGCAGCTGTGGCACCTCGCTGATGTCCATTTTGCCCGACGGCACAAATTTGGTCAGCGCGGTGCGGTCGTAAGGTGCGTCCGCCTCCCGCTCAACCAGAATCAGGCGGCCTTTGAAGCCGTCATGACGCAGACGCCACAGCGCTGCGCTGCCCGCCGCGCCACCACCCAGCACCACATAGACCGGCGCGGTTGCCCCGCTGCCAATGGGGGCAGCGGGTGACATCGCTTTAGGATTCACCAGCACCCGCCCCTGTTCGATGCGCAGCGGATACTGTTTGAGATCGGCTAGCGCCAGCGGTTCACACATTTTGCCGTCGGCAAGATCAAACGCGGCTTTGTGCCACGGGCAGACCAGCCGGTCGCCGCAGATGGCGCCCTGCTCCAGCGGCGCGCCCGCGTGTGGACATTTCGCCTGATACGCGCGTACGTTGTCCCCGTCGCGAATCAGTAAGACCTCTACCTCACCCAGCGTTTTTTTAACCGGCTGTCGCTGAGGCAGATCGTTCAGGTCGGTGGTAAATTGATAGTTCACGGCATGGCTCCTTTCGCTGTTTCTGGACTGATGCTGCGCGGTAAAACGAGGCCTGCGCAAATCCTCACAAACAGTAAGTGTGGCAAAGGAACCAGGAAGCCTGACGCCGAATGTTTGTCAGAAGGTTAACCTGCTGTTGTGAAAGATAATTTAATCGTCTTCAGGCGACAAGGAATCGGCAGGGAGAAGCGGCCACCTGCGTGGCCGTGAGGGATGATTAGCTTTTTTTCAGGCACTGGCTCATAAAGGTTTTACGCGCGTCGCCTGCCAGCTTTTTATCGCCAGCTTCGCCGTTACAGCTTTTCATTTTCATCTGCTGCGGCGTCATGTGCGACAGTTTGCTGTCCTTTTTCAGGCATTCACTCATAAAGGTTTTACGTGCTTCCCCTTTGAGATCCTGAGATTTGGCGTGCTGGTTACACATCGTCATTTTCTCCTGCTGCGGCGTTTTTTCCGCCGCACCCGCCATACCACTGACCAGCAGGCCCGCCATCATCATCGCCATTAAACTGACTTTCATCTTGTTATCTCCACAATGGATTGTCACCTGTTATTCTGGCAGCGAATAAGCAAAGCGGAAAATGTTTCAGGTCAAAGTGACGTGAAGATCCCATTCCCGTCTGGGACTAACGGCGTTACTGGCGGGGATGCCGCAACAGCTTTTCGATGTAACTGCGCAGCAGGCGCACATCGTCATTTGCCAGCATTCATCAGGCAGGGCTTAACGGGGATCGACAAATCCGCGGCCCGGCCCGCCGCCATGTCCGCCCCAGCCCCCCCCACCGCCGCCACCAGGAGGCGGGAAAAGACATCCACTTAATGCAGTCACTAATGCCACAACGGCAGCCAGCTTAACGATTCGTACCATATTTACCTCAGGGTGATGAAATCGGGCTGAGTGTATGAAGGCACCCGCATGGCGACAAGTGAGATTCCTCCGCTTCCGGCTGCTATTCATCTTTGCTGACCAGACTTAACGTTTTACAGTCAGTAAGCCGCCACATTCTCAACAGTGCGGCCCGCTTTCGGGGCAAACTATTTGTGCAAATCGGGATGGCGAACGCTTTACAGCCTGAACAATATTCCGCATTGTGAGCGCATCACATTTACAGGATATAATCATGACTCTCTCACAGGCTGCTTTCAGTGACATCCTATCCCGGCGCGACTGGGAAAACCCGGTCATAACCTCGCTGCATCGGCTGGATGCGCACCCGCCTTTTGCCAGCTGGCGGGATGAAGCGGCAGCGCGAGATGACACGCCCTCCGCGTCACTAAAGAGCCTGAATGGGGAGTGGGGTTTCAGTTACTTTGTACAGCCTGAGGCGGTCCCGGCCAGCTGGTTACTGCAGGATCTGCCGGATGCCAGCACGATTCCGGTCCCGGCAAACTGGCAGATGCACGGTTTTGATGCGCCCATTTACACTAACGTGCAGTATCCGATTCCGGTTAATCCTCCGCTTGTGCCCAAAGAGAACCCGACCGGATGTTACTCGCTCACATTCAGCACGGACGCTGCCTGGCTCACTTCCGGGCAGACACGCATCATCTTTGACGGTGTCAATTCAGCCTTTCATCTGTGGTGCAACGGAAGCTGGATTGGCTACTCTCAGGACAGCCGCCTGCCCGCCGAATTCGACCTGACGCCTTATCTGCGACCAGGCAAAAACCGGCTGGCGGTGATGGTGCTGCGCTGGAGCGACGGCAGCTATCTGGAAGACCAGGATATGTGGCGGATGAGCGGCATTTTCCGCGATGTCACGTTACTGCATAAGCCGCAGGTGCATCTGGCCGACGTGCAGCTGGAAACCCGGCTCAGCCCGGAGTTTACCCGTGCCGCGCTGCGCGCCCAGGTCCGCGTCGCCCTGCCGCCAGAGGTCACCACGCACTATCAGCTGCGCCTGACGCTGTGGCAGGGTGAACAGCCGGTTGCGCAGTGTCAACAGCCGCTGGGTAGCGCCATTATTGACGAGCGGGGCCACTATCCTGAACGCGCCCTGCTCAGTCTGCCGGTGGAACGGCCTGTACTGTGGAGCGCCGAAATGCCCCATCTCTATCGCGCCACGCTGGCGCTGCTGGATGGGGATCAGCAGCTGGTCGAGGTGGAAGCCTATGATGTCGGCTTCCGTCAGGTCACCATCGACAACGGCCAGCTCTGTCTCAACGGCAAACCGCTGCTAATCCGTGGCACCAACCGCCACGAACACCATCCGGAGCGCGGTCAGGTGGTGGATGAGGCGACGATGCGCCGCGACATTGAGCTCATGAAGCAGCACAATTTCAATGCGGTGCGCTGTTCGCACTATCCCAATCATCCGCTCTGGTATCGGCTGTGCGACCAGTATGGGCTTTATGTAGTGGATGAAGCGAATATCGAAACTCACGGCATGCAACCAATGAACCGGCTCTCCGACGATCCCCGCTGGTTCGCTGCCTATAGCGAACGCGTGACGCGTATGGTGCAGCGCGATCGTAATCACTGCAGCATTATTATCTGGTCGCTGGGTAATGAGTCTGGACATGGCACCACGCATGATGCGCTCTACCGCTGGGTGAAAAGCAGCGATCCTACCCGTCCGGTACAGTATGAAGGCGGCGGTGCGGACACCGCCGCGACCGATATCATCTGCCCTATGTATGCCAGGGTCGATGAAGATCAGCCGTTCACGGCGGTGCCGAAGTGGTCGCTGAAAAAGTGGATCGGTCTGCCGGGCGAAACCCGTCCGCTGATCCTGTGTGAGTACGCGCATGCGATGGGCAACAGCTTTGGCGGTTTCGCGAAATACTGGGAGGCATTCCGTCAGTTTCCGCGTCTGCAGGGCGGCTTCGTCTGGGACTGGGTTGATCAGAGCCTGACCCGTTATGACGATCAGGGCCAGCCATGGCAGGCTTACGGCGGCGATTTTGGCGATAAGCCCAACGATCGCCAGTTCTGTATGAACGGGCTGGTGTTTGCCGATCGCACGCCGCATCCGGCGCTGTATGAGGCGCAGCGCGCCCAGCAGTTCTGGCAGTTCACGCCCGATCCCGGCGACCCGCTGAGCTTGACGGTCAGCAGCGACTACTTATTCCGTCACAGTGACAATGAAGTGCTGCGCTGGCGCATTGAGCAGGAGGGCCAGGTGGTGACGGAAGGTGAAGTCTCACTGGATATCGGCCCGCAGGGCCAGCAGCGGATCACGCTGCCGTCACCGCCCGCGTTACAGGGCGAATGCTGGCTTAACGTTGCGGTTCATCAGATTCACCCGACCCGCTGGAGTGCTGCGGACTGGTGTGTCGCCTGGCATCAGTGGGCGCTGCCTTCGCTGCTGGTGCTGCCCCCGCTGCCGGAAACAGCTGAAGTACCTGTCCTCTATGATGACGCCAGTGAGATTGTCGTCACTCACCAGCAACAGCGCTGGCATTTTTCACGCCACAGCGGTGAACTGACGCAGTGGTTTGTGAATGAGGCACCGACGCTGCTCTCCCCGCTTCAGGACTGCTTTATTCGCGCGCCGCTGGACAACGATATCGGCACCAGCGAAGCAGAGCGGGTGGATCCCAATGCGTGGGTTGAGCGCTGGAAAGCGGCAGGTTATGACCAGATGAGCAGCCCGCTGGTGTCGATAGCCGCGAATGCGTTGCCGCAGGCGATACAGATTGAGACGCTGCATAGCTGGATCGCTAATGACCAGCTCGCCTTTATCAGCCGTAAGCGTTATCTGATCAATGCGCAGGGTGAGTTGCAGTTACAGCTTTCCGTTGTGCAGTCTCGCGGTTTACCACCGCCTGCACGCATCGGATTGCGCTGCGCGCTGGCGCAAATCCCGCAGCAGGTAAGCTGGCTCGGCCTGGGACCGCATGAAAACTATCCCGATCGCCAGCTGGCCGCGCAGTTCTCACGCTGGCAACTGCCGCTGGATCAGCTTTCAACGCCCTACGTTTTCCCCAGCGAGAATGGTCTGCGTGGCGGCACCCGCCAGCTCGACAGCGGCAGCTGGCAGGTCAGCGGCGATTTTGCTTTCTCGCTGAGCCGCTTCAGTCTGGAGCAGTTGCGTGAAGCCTCCCACCGCCACCTTCTGCGTCCGGAAGCGGGCTGCTGGCTGCACCTGGATGCCTTCCATATGGGCGTCGGCGGCGATGACTCCTGGAGCCCCAGCGTCAGTCCTGAGTTTTTGCTGACTCAGCAACGCTGGCAGGCTGAGCTGACGATTTGTCAGCCGACGCGGGCAGCACAGTCTTCGGACGCCGGTAAAAGCGTTTCAGGAACAGGACATTAATCAGCACTACAACGGCGGTGGCACAAAAGACCCAGCGGAAACCTGCCACCGCCGATACCGCTGCGCCCAGTAATGGGCCAGCAACATTGCCAAGATACATAAACGACTGGTTATAACCGAAGATCCGGCCGGTGATAGTGTCGCGCGAATGACGCACCAGCAGCGTCTGTACCGCAGGCATCATCGCGCCATCGGCGAAGCCCAGCAGAAAACGTAAGATGCCCAGCTGCGTGGCACTGGTGACAAAAGACATGGCGATAAACAGCAGCAGCGAGATAACCATCGTTGCGAGCAGAATACGCTGCGTGCCGATGCGATCGCCGAGTCGCCCCAGACGAGGCGCGGCCAGCAGTGCAGAGACGCCAGGCAGCGCGGCAATGACCCCGCTAAGAAAAGCGATATTCTCAGCGGTGGGTGCCAGTTCCCGCACAAAGAGCGTCAGGATAGGGTTCACCGATCCGTTGCACATCTGGATGACCATGGTGGTGAAAAACAGGCAGAGCATCAGCTTTGGGTTGTCCAGCGAACGAAAAACCTCGCGTCCGCTGAGTTTCTCTTTTTTACTCACCGGGGTGTAACCGGTCTCTTTAATCATGAACAGCGTCACCATAAAGCTGACCATCAGCAGCGCCGCGGTGACGATAAATACCGTGCGCAAACCGACCCAGTCAGCCAGCAGCCCACCCAGCATCGGCCCCAGAATCACACCGCCAATCTGCCCGGTGGAGACACAGCTCAGCGCCCAGCCGCTACGTTCACGCGGCACCTGAGCCGCCACCAGCGCCATCGCGTTGGGGATATAGCCAGAGGTCAGCCCCATCAGGGCGCGCAGCAGCAGTAACTGCCAGGCTTCGGTGACAAAAGCCTGTAGCAGGATCACCACGCCCATACCAAACGCCGCGCGCAACAGCATCAGTTTACGCCCTTTGCGATCGGCCAGACTGCCCCACAGCGGGGCGACCGCCGCCGAAACCACGAAGGTGATACTGAAGGTGAGCCCCGACCAGAGACTCAGGGACTCGCCTCCGGTGACGCCAAGCTGCTCAAGGTAGAGCGGCAGAAACGGGATAATCTGGCTGATGGCCAGGCCAGTAAAAAAACAGCCAAACCAGACTGAGATCAGGTTTATCTTCCAGGGTTCAATAGTGCGTGGCATGGGCAGATGATTCAAAGAGAGGGAGTGCTTAGTTTAACGCGACGATTCTTAACATGACCGACATAACATGGCACAAACGGCAAAAGACAGGATTCCTCTTGATTCAGCGCAATTACCCGCGAAAATTTTCTCTGACCAGCGGTTTACAGCGTGAATCCCGTGGCCGATGGCCTGCCCTGGCACCCTCTTCCTCAACCATGCCTCATCAATATGGAAAAATATGTCATTCTGTTACTGACAACGATTCACGCCGCTTCTATGTTTAAAAAATCGCCAGTTGTGGCGATGTGACGATCATTCTGCCTGGCGCGACGTCCTCCGCTAAAAAACGGTCCAGACCATCCGGCTACGCTGAGGCAGTTCAGCTTATGACGTGCATAGATGCCCTTACACCTGCGTAAGGGTCGGGGTAGCGTTTCAGCGGAGGTAGGAAATGAGAGTGCAAACAAGCAGTGCCAGCCGCGCTATCAGTGACTATTTCAACAGCCCGAACTGGCGAATACCGCCAGAGTCCGATCTGCTGGCGGTTATTCTGCGTGAAATTATGGAGGCGGGAGAACCCGCGACCAGTAAGGCACTGATTGCGCGGGTGATCGACAAACTGGAAGTCGAAGGCGATGAGGCGCAGTTGCAGCGGTATCGCACCCTGCTGGCACAGCTCATCGACACGCATCCGGAGGTGTAAAGCGTCGGTTTACTTCACCCAGCGCAGTTTATCTGCTTCGCTGACGCTGGCCCGTCCGCTGCTGAGCTGAAACAGGCAGAGCTCGCGTCCACGCCTGTTTTTCATATGCTGCTGGGGATAGCGCCCCTCCAGCAACAGTGCGCTGTAACCTGTGTTGTCGTCATACTCAATCGGCTCGCCCAGCACCTTTACTTTACTCAGATGGCTGGCATTAATACACGCCTGTGTCATGATCTGGCGGCTCTTCTGCCAGGCCTCTTCACTGGACGCCTGTGCCAGTGTGCTGCTGAGTAACAACGTGGGCAGCAGTGCCCCTATGCATTTCATCTTCTCCGCTCCTGTTCCGGCCCGAAGCCGCTAAAAAAATTCCCGCCGGGGCGGGAATAAACAAGACGAGCACTATTTATTGTGTGACGAGGAAGTTTCTTAAACGCGCTGCTATCCTCGCCTGCCGTTATGACAAGCCTATGACAGACCGGCCGTCAGCCACAATAAACTGAGCTGATATTGCCATTTTTGTCGGCCAGGAAGTTAAGCCGGTTAAGGTTGAAATCCATGGTGACCGCAGAATTATAGGGGATTGGACGCACCTGCTGTTCAAAGTGTTGACCCTGAAGCACGGTTAACGGTTTGCCGACATAGTTCTGAAACTGAGAGGCACCGCAGCGGTCGGCTTCAGGATCCTGCGGCACACTGGCGGTGTCAGGTTTACTGGCAGACTGACAGGCGGTTAATGCAAACAGACCCACTACCAGCAGCCCTTTTCCATAAAATTTCACGTTTGTTCTCCTGTTGGACGTGTAAAATCTGCCCCAAGAGTAGCAAAGCGTGCCTGCTGACCAGAAGCCGGAAAAGGTAAAGTTGTTACAGTGAGCGCGGATCCGGGTGTCCCACAGACTCTCTTTTTAAGATTAATCGCACTCACTGCCTAAAAAAACCACAGTGAGCCGCTACACTATCTTAAGACTATTCTTACCCCTGTGGAGGTCATGATGGAACTGATTATTTTTGTTGTCTGCGCAATGCTGATGACCGCCGTGGCGGTTAAAGTCCGTTAAACCGGCTCAGCCTGATTCTGCGTTGTTCTTTCCAGAAGCGTACTGAACGCAGCCAGCGGCATCGGCCGACCGAGGAAGTAGCCTTGCCCCTCTTCGCACGAGAGCTGTTTTAGCTGGTTCAGCTGCGCTTCTGTCTCAATTCCCTCCGCCGTGATCGTCAGGGCGAAGGCGCGTGCCAGCGCAATAATGCCCGCCACCACCGATTGCGCCTGCTGCGACTCCGGGAAATCTTTCATCCAGGAGCGATCAATCTTCAGACCGTTAAACGGGAAGGTCTTCAGATAGCCCAGCGCGGCATAGCCGGTGCCAAAATCGTCGACGGTTAACCTTACCCCCAGCGACCGTAAGCCCTGCATTACCTCCAGCGCATGCTGTGGATGTTCAAAGGTGACATTCTCCGTGATCTCCAGCTCCAGCCTTGTCGCTGGCAGACCACTTTTCGCCAGCGCATCTGCCACCCGTTGCACCAGATCGCTGGTGCGAAACTCCATCGGCGAAATATTGACTGACACATAGCGATCGCCACCCCAGCCCAGCGCATCCTGGCAGGCACGCATCAGAACCCAGTCGCTGATAGTGGCGATCAGACCGCTCTCTTCCGCCAGCGGAATAAAGTGGTCTGGCGTAATCCACTGATCCGGGGCAATCTGCCAGCGAATCAGCGCTTCAGCGCCGGCCAGCTGACCGGTCAGCAGCTGATAACGGGGCTGATAGTGCAGACGGAATTCATTATTAGTCAGTGCTTTCTCAATGCGCCGCGCCATTTCACGCTTATCTTCGCGCTGGCTCGCCATTTCATTGGCGTACCAGACCCACTGATTACGTCCCGCATCGCGTGCTTCATTCAGTGCGATATCTGCCATCTGCAACAGCGCTTCCGGATGGCTGGCATCCTGTGGCGCACAGGCAATGCCCATGCTGATGGTGAGATAGTGGACATGCTGACCGGTGCTGACTGGCTGCTGAACCTCGTGCACCAGCTGAGCACAACGCTGATCGATCCGCTCACGGTTCGTTTCCCGCAACACCAGTACAAATTCATCACCGCTCAGCCGCGCCACCAGCTCCTGCGGGCCGATACAGTGCTTCAGACGCTGCGCTATCTGGCTCAGTACCTCATCGCCCGCCGCATGACCCCAGGTTTCATTAATTGGCCGGAACTGATCGAGATCGAGGGTAATCAGCGTCAGCGGCGCAGCGCCATCAGGCAGCGCAAGGTGCAGCGTCAGAAACTCCAGCAGCTGCACGCGGTTCGACAGACCGGTTAAAACGTCGTGACGCGACAGAAACTGAATGCGTGCCTCTGCTTCCATGCCCTGGGTGATGTCCGATACCGTGCCGCGAAATCCGATACGTCGCGCATCATGCCAGATGGTTTTCGCCACCAGTTGACCGATGCGGCGGTGACCCTGTGCGGACATAAACTGACAGCGCAGCGGCATCTGTTGCTCTTCCGCCTCCTGCCGCAGCAGCCAGGCGACCAGTGAATGGCTGGGATGGGTCAGCAGGTGATCGATGTGACGTCCCAGCCAGTGTGTGATGTCGTGGCCGGTAAGGGTATGAAAGCGCGCGGACAGATAGATCAGGCGACCCTCTTCATCCGTTTCCCAGATCCAGTCTGACGCCGCCTCAGCGAGATCGCGAAACCGCGCTTCACTGTTGGCAAGCTCCTGCTGACTGATTGCCAGCATGGCAAAGCGGCGGTCAGAGAGAATCGCATTGGAGAGCGCATGGCGGCTGACGCGATGAGTAATGATGCCGATGATGATCGCCGTCAGCAGCAGCAGTGGCAGCAGCAACCCGATCAGGCCCATGCCCGGCATTTTTGACGTCCAGCGCAGCACAATCGGCTCGCCGCCTGGCAACGGTAGTACCATTCGCGGTTCATGCAGGGCATCCTCTTCACTGGCGGGCAGACGCAGTTCGCGTATATCCAGCGTCGCGCCCAGCGCCTGTAATTTGGCGGGTGTAAACAGATTCACGAACACCATGATTGATGCAGGCCCGGCCATGGGCGGCACGTTCGGCAGTTTACCGCTGCTGATAGGTGCGGCCACCACAATCGCGGGCAGATGGTTGATCAGCGCATTGCGGGTCATCGCTTTATTATTGAGCTGACGCGCTGCCGCAATTAGCGTCCGTGTCTCATGACCCAGCCAGGCTTCCAGTGGCGTATCCGCCATCTGCCCATTAATCACGCTGTAGGTGGTGTGACCTTTGCTGTCGACCACGAACACGCCTTCATAGTGATACTCTTCGTAAAGACCCGGTCCGAAGTTCTCTTCGTCAAACGCCCAGACTTTGTTCACCCTGACATGGAGATTGCGCCAGGCTTCTCCCCAGAAGGCATAATCCCGGATATCGGTGACCATCGCCTCCTGACGATTTTGCCACGTCTGCTGCATCAGCATGCGGTCATGCTCAACCGATGCGCTGTTCTGACGCTGTGCAATCATCAGTACCATCAGCATCGAGAGCACCAGCACACCAGACAGCAGCAGCGAAAGCGTACGCAGGCTGCGCCGCGTAAAGCGGACAGTGCGATCTTCAGCGGCATGTCTGAATGGTGGCGACGGCGGCGCCGGAGGGTTAAAAGTCATTAAGAGTGCTCACTACACAGCCAGGGATTAAGATCACAGGCCTGCAATACAACATGCGTTGCTGGCCAGATTAGTTTCATCAGTTATCGGCCCGGGCGCTCCGGTGTTTAGTCTGCGGGTAACATTTTGCGCTTAAATAATGTGTAACAGGCTCACTCGACAGCGATCGGGTGCATTGCTACTATGCGCTTACCTTCGCTGGCTGAGTCGCCTATGAACACCAATTCCGACAGAGTGACCCTGACGCTGTTCTACGTCGGCAGCTTTGTGGTCTATTACCTGGTTACCATGCTGATCACGCTGTTCCCTAATTACAGCGTGCTGCGTAATGACGGCCTGCTGGTGCCCGTACTCTGCCTGTTTGAATTTGCTGTTATCTACCCGCTTTATCGCTTTTACTGCCAGCGTCGTACTGATTTGCCGCTGGGTGAGCTTTACACGCTGCAAACCCTGCTGTTTACCGGCGCGCTGTTTTTGTTGATGGCAGCACAGATGCAGTTCATGCAGCCGGAAGGCTGGCTGGTGATGCAGGCCCAGCAGGGACGCAATTCGCTGTTGATCCTGCTGCTGACCGCCGTACTGCTGGCGCCGGTGTTTGAAGAGGTGCTGTTCCGCGGTTTCCTGTTACAGGGTTTTCTGCTGTGGGCGCCGCGCAGCCGTTTCGCCTGCATGCTGCTGACCTCACTGCTGTTTGCGGTGATGCATACACAGTATGTGCACTGGCAGACCCTTATCGCTCTGACGCTGTTTTCGCTGCTGCTCTGCTATGCGCGGCTGCGGAGTAACAGTCTGGCGCTGCCCATCTTCCTGCACACCCTGAATAACCTGATTGCGCTGCTGCCCGCCTGGTATTTTGCTGGCTGACTCCCTGCCAGCGTCCTCGTCTTACCCAGCCCTCATCCTGCCGCAGGCCGCTGCCTGGCAGCGTCATAGCTCACACTGACAATGCCGCCCCGTCACGTTTGTCTATACTGGATGTTAAAAAGGGATAAAAAGCACCACAGTCCGGACCACCAGACCGTGTAAAGGAGAGGATCTATGTTGATAGGATTTGTGTTGTTAGTGAGCGCGTGTGGCTACGATGCCTGCGAAGCGCTGCCGGTCTCGGAGCGCATCTATCCGACGAAGGTGGACTGTGAAACGATGGCAAACCGTATTCATAAAGTCAGACCGAATGTGGTACTGCTTTGTGGTGAGGTCCATCGCTGATTCAGGACCAGATTCAATAAAGCAGGGCTGCAACATTGCAAGCTGGCGCTTTAACGTACAAAATATAAGCTGTTGTTAACCTTTACCGTAGTGAATCCCATGAAAACATCACGCCCCCGTCGTCCTGGTGGACGCTGGGTTTACTATCTTTTGTATGATGGCATTCTGTGGCCCTGCCCCGTCCGATGGGAGTGGGAGAGCAGCTATGGCGGCTGGTTGCCATTTTACTACACGCCAACCTTTGAGTTTTTGGTGGGTGATCCGCGTAAGGCTTATCGTATTGCGCGCAGCGATGTGCGGACTAAACGGCGCGAGGATGCTTTTGTCTGAGGGCGATTATCGCCACGGCAGCCATGAGGCTGTGAGCAGAAAATGAACCGCTTCCAGTACGATAATTACCATCACTAAGATGCCCAGCGAGTGGCGACTCATCCACTTCATCGGCTCAGGCCCAGATCATCGCAGCCCAGCGGATCAGCAGCAGCGCGCCGCAAATGCACAGCAGAACCAACACCATCTTCCAGTACTTTTTGGCCGCCCGGTATCTTGTCACCTCGGTTTCCCCTCTGTCAGAAAGCGAAGATGCGCCAGAAGGCGCATCTGTTCCGGTCAGCAACAGGACCGGGAGGCATAGCATAACGTCGGGGCCACCAAAAGGCGACCCGTTGCCGGCATCAATTGTTCAGGGTGTAATCCAGCGTAATTTCCGCGTTCAGTACCTGAGAAACCGGGCAGCCCGCTTTGGCTTTGTTGATGATTTCGTCGAAGGCCGACTCATCAATGCCAGGCAGAGAAATCGTGCTGGTCAGCGCCACTTTAGTGATGGCAAAGCCGTCGCCTTTTTTATCCAGTGACACGTCAGCCGTGGTATCAATGCTTTCCGGCGTATGACCTGCATTGCCCAGCATCAGCGACAGTGCCATAGAGAAACAGGCCGCATGCGCTGCACCAATCAGCTCTTCCGGGTTGGTGCCTTTGCCGCCTTCAAAACGGGTATTAAAGCCATAAGGCTGCTGGCTCAGCACGCCGCTCTCGGTGCTAACGGTGCCTTTGCCTTTGATATTGCCTTCCCAGTGCGCCGAACCTTTCTTATGAATAGTCATGTCATTCCTCCTGTGGGTAAAGAAGCTAAGTATAGACAACACATTCATTTTCGCAGGCTAACTCACGGCGCGAGGACGTGACACGGTGCTTGTTGGTGTCAGCAGCGCCTCCGCCTGCACCAGCGAATCGCGGGTAATTTCACTTATCGATTTTGCGCCGGTCAGCGTCATGGCCACGCGCATCTCTTTCTCAATCAGGTTCAGCAGGTTTTCCACGCCACGCTGTCCGTGAGTCGCCAGCGCATAGATAAACGCCCGTCCCAGCAGCACGCTGTCTGCGCCCAGCGCAATCATCCGTACTACATCCAGTCCGTTACGAATGCCGCTGTCCGCCAGAATAGTGATGTCACCTTTGACCGCATCGGCAATCGCTGGCAGCGCACGGGCTGAGGAGAGTACGCCATCCAGCTGGCGTCCACCGTGATTCGAGACCACGATGCCATCAGCGCCAAAACGCACCGCATCCCGTGCATCTTCCGGATCGAGAATGCCCTTGATCACCATCGGCCCGTCCCAGAACTCGCGGATCCACTCCAGATCTTTCCAACTGATGGAAGGATCAAAGTTGTTCGCCAGCCAGCCAATATAATCTTCCAGCCCGGTCGGCTTGCCGAGATAGGCGGAGATGTTTCCCAGATCGTGCGGACGGCCCTGCAGACCCACATCCAGCGCCCACTGTGGATGGGTGACCGCCTGCCAGTAACGACGCAGCGCCGCGTGATTGCCGCTCATCCCGGAGTGCGCATCGCGATAGCGCGCACCCGGCGTCGGCATATCCACGGTAAACACCAGCGTTGAGCAACCGGCGGCTTTGGCCCGCTCCAGCGCATTGCGCATAAAGCCGCGGTCACGCAGCACATAAAGCTGGAACCACATCGGACGGTCGATCTGCGGAGCTACCTCTTCAATCGGGCAGACCGAGACCGTCGACAGGGTAAACGGAATGCCTTTCAGGGCGGCCGCGCGCGCCGCCTGCACTTCGCCGCGACGGGCATACATGCCACACAGGCCGACCGGTGCCAGCGCAACCGGCATCGACAGGGTTTCATTAAATAATTTCGTTTCGAGGCTCAGTTCCGACATGTTCTTCAGAATGCGCTGGCGCAGCGCCACGTCAGAAAGGTCCTCCACGTTGCGACGCAGGGTGTGCTCGGCGTAAGCACCGCCATCAAGATAGTGAAACAGGAATGGCGGCAGGATACGTTGCGCGGCGGCGCGATAGTCACTGGCAGCTGAGATAATCATCAGTCAGATTCCTTTGGGTTGCGTGTGTCGTTATCCGGTAAGCGGGTGATGCGCGCCTGGCGCGCTTCATCTTCATGGAGGCTTTTCAGGGTGGTGTGGACAAAGCCCAGATGCTGCATCGCCGCCTGACGGGCCGCGTCGGCGTCGCCCGCGAGGATCGCATCCAGCAGCGCCTGATGCTGTTCCGTCAGGCGGGCGAAAATATCTGGCTGGGTATACATGCGCTGACGACTCTGCATCACCGACGACTGCAGCAGCTCGAAAAAGCCGCGCATGGTCTGCAGCAGCACTACATTGTGCGACGCCTCGGCAATCGCCAGATGGAAGCGCACATCTGCCTGGGCAGCGAGGTCGGGATCGTCACTCTCTTTCAGCTTCAGGGTGGCGTCAAAGGCGTACTGCAGCTTCTCTTTGTCGGCGTCAGTAGCCCGCAATGCCGCATGCCAGGCGGTGCTGGCCTCAATGGCATGGCGCGCTTCCAGAATGTCGTAGCGGTAGTCGGGATCGTCGCGCAGCAGCTGCCGAATCGGTTCGACGATGCGCTGTTCCGACCAGGGTGCCAGCTGCTGACGAATCCAGGTGCCGCCGCCGCGCCGGCTAATCAGCATGCCGCTGCTGATTAGCTGCTGTATCGCTTCACGCAGCGAAGATCGCGAGACGCCGAGTTCAGCAGAGAGCTGGCGCTCGGCGGGCAGACGCATGCCCGGCTCAAGCTGATGTTCGGTGATATAGGTCCGCAGGCGTGTCACCAGCGGATCGGCAGTGTTGCTCATGGGATCATCCAGGGGAAGACATAGGCCTGAAGCGTGGTAATCACACCCACCATACAGGTGAAAATCAGGCTGTGTTTAACCGTAAACCGGAACAGGTCGGACTCTTTCCCCACCAGCCCGACCGCTGCACAGGCGATAGCGATCGACTGCGGCGAGATCATCTTACCCGTCACGCCACCGGTGGTGTTGGCCGCCACCAGCAGAATATCGGAAACGCCGATCTGTTGGGCGGTGGTGGCCTGTAACGCGGCGAAAAGCGCATTTGATGAGGTATCTGATCCTGTCAGGAAGACGCCCAGCCAGCCCAGAAACGGCGAGAAGAAGGTAAATGCGTGACCGGTATGCGCCAGCGCTAGGGCAAGCGTGGCAGAGAGGCCGGAGTAGTTGGAGATAAACGCAAAGGCCAGTACCATCCCGATGGAATAGATCGGCAGCGCCAGCTCTTTCAGCGTTTCTCCAAAGGTCTGCAGCGCCGCCTTTGGCTTCATACGCAGGAACAGCATCGCCATAATCGCCGCAATTAAAATCGCGGTGCCGGTCGCAGAGACCAGATCCAGCTTATAGATCGCCGGATAAGGGGTCGCACTGCTGACCACCGGCGGCATCCGCGCCACCAGTTCATGCAGCATCGGCACCGGCATAGCCAGCACCCACTCATAGAGCGCACCGCCTTTGGCGAAAAGCGCTTTAAACGGTGGGATACTCCAGAGCGTGACGGTAGCGGTGAGAAACAGGAATGGCATCCAGGCGCGGATCACCTGCCCCAGCCGATACTTCTGCGGTGGCAGCAACGGAGCACCCTGTTTCGCCTCTGCATCGGCAAAGCGGAAGATGCGCACCGGCTTCCAGACCCTCAGGAAAAGCGTCAGCGAAATCAGCGAGGCGAGCGACGAGATAATATCGGGCAGCTCCGGACCCAGGAAGTTGGAGCTGAGGAACTGGGCAAGGGCAAACGAGCCACCTGCCACGACCACCGCCGGCCAGGTCTCTTTCACGCCGCGCCAGCCATCCATGATCGCCATAATCCAGAACAGCACAATCAGGGTGAGCAGCGGCAGCTGGCGTCCGGCCATCTGGCCGATGGCAAAACTGTCGAGCCCGGTTACCTGCCCCGCCACAATAATCGGGATTCCCATCGCGCCAAAGGCCACCGGCGCGGTATTCACAATCAGGCAGAGCCCGGCGGCGTAGAGCGGATTAAAGCCGAGTCCCACCAGCAGCGCGGCGGTAATCGCCACCGGCGCACCAAAGCCCGCAGCCCCCTCCAGAAACGCCCCGAACGAGAAGCCGACAATCAGCATCTGCAGACGCTGATCGGGCGTAATCGACAGGATAGAGGCACGGATAATGTCGAACTGGCCGGTTTTGACTGAGATCTTGTAGACGAACACCGCGGCGACAATAATCCAGGCAATCGGCCACAAGCCATAGAGAAAGCCATACACCACGGCGGCCAGCGCCTGTGCAACCGGCATCTGATAGAGAAACAGCGCCACCAGCAGCGCCAGCACCACGGTGGTGGTGGCCGCCAGGTAGCCTTTCATCTTCAGCTTAATCAGCGCAAAGAAGAAAAAGAGAATCGGGATCAGTGCGATCAGGCTTGAAAGCCAGATATTACCCAGCGGATCGTAGTTTTGTTGCCAGATCTGCATGCCAGTATCTCCAGAGGAAAAGGTGACGTGGCACGCAGCCGCAGCGCTGGTGCCATCTGCCCCGGATTGGTCAGACCAAACCGCTGTGTCGGGGCTTATGGCAACAGATAGTTAACGCATTGTTAACCTGTGGCAACAAAAGATGCGCGAATTTTCCCGGAGTGTGAACCAGAGAAAAATATTGCCGGGATTGGTCGGACCAAAATCAGGGATTGGTATCCCGAAAGGCGCGCTGATAGCTGTGCGGATGAAAACGCAGATTAAGCGCAATCAGCAGCAGCGTGATCGTCGCCTGCAGAATCCAGACGCTGGTGAAATTTCCGGTGAGCGCATGCAGCTGACCGGCGATAAACGGCATGCTGCCCGCGATAATAAAGCCGACGCCCTGCATAAAAGCCACCAGCCGCGCGCCAGCCTGCGGCTGCTCCAGATGATCCAGCGCCAGCACCAGCGTCAGCGGAAATGCCCCGCCCAGCCCGAAGCCCGCCATCCCTGCCCAAAGCCACGGTGCCAGTTGTGGCGCAAACAGGAAACCGAGCATGCCGCTGAACTGCATCAATAGTGTCAGCAGCAGCAGCGGACGGCGATCGCGGCCCCGCGCCAGCAAGGGCAACAGCAGCGCACCCGTGACCTGACAGCCGATCATCATGCCAAGCAGTGAACCGCCCGCCTGCGCGCTCCAGCCGAGTTGATGATAAAAATCGGGCAGCCAGGCGACACAGATGGCATATCCGCCGTTCACCAGACCGAAGCTCAACGCCAGCGTCCAGGCGCGGGTTTTCCGCCACAGCGAAGGCAGAGCGGCGGACTCCGTCCGGGCTGCACGTGGGGTGGTGATAAACAGCCAGAGCAGGATGGCCAGCACCACCGGCAGCGCCCAGCTGCTCAGTGCGCCCTGCCAGCCAAGCTGCCCATTCAGCCACGGCGAGATCGCCGCGCCAATCCCACCGCCGCCCATCAGCGCCGCTGCCCACAGTCCGGTCACGCCGGCACTGCGGCCGCCAAATCGCTGACGGATCAATCCCGGCATCGCCATCTGCACGATGCCAATGCCCGCTCCTCCCGGCACAGTACTCAGCACCAGCCCGCCTCCGTCAGCCACAAACAGCCGACTCACCAGCGCCAGCAACAGCAGCAACAGGCCACCCAGCAGCAGTTTACGCACCGTAAAGCGCTGCATCAGCGGGGCGCTGACTAACGCAATGGCACCCATCATCATCATCGGCACCGCAGGCAAGAGCGATGCCGCCAGCGGCGACAGACCGATGCTCTGCCGCAGCTCGCCGAGTAACGGACTGACCGAGGTCATCAGCGGTCGCATATTGAGCCCGGCCAGCACCAGCGCCGCCAGCAGCAGGTTGTTCTCTCTCTTCATATAAAATCTACGCTATTAAAAGTTGCCAGCCTGGCAGCAGTCGTTACTATCTGGAAATGAAATATTACTCTGCCAGGTAGTGGAAAAATGAATCGTCAGCCGATGTTTACTCCGCAACAGCTGCTCAGCTTTGTCGCGGTGTGCGAAACCGCCAGCTTTACCCGCGCCGCCGACCGGGTGCACCTGTCGCAGTCCACCGTCAGCCAGCAGGTGCGGCGGCTGGAGGAGATGGTCGGCAAAGAGCTGCTGGTCCGCTCCTCGCATCAGGTGCAGATCACCGAGGAGGGCGAAAAACTTTTAGGCTACGCCCGGCGAATTATTGCCCTGAACGGGGAAGCGCACGATGTGCTGAGTGACCAGTGGCGCGATGGCGTGCTGCGCCTTGGCGTGCCGGAAGATTTCGCCGCGCCCACGGCCGGTCTGCTGGCGCACTTCAGTCGCGACCATCCGCAGCTGCGGCTGGACGTGATGAGCGGCATGCAGGTGGAGCTGCGTCGCGCCTGGCAGCGTGAAGAGCTCGACATCATGCTGATTAAACAGCCGTACGGCGAGAGGCCACTGGCATCGCGTCCTGAACCGCTGTTGTGGCTCGACAGCGCAGAATGGCCCTGCTTTGAGCAGACGCCGGTGCCGCTGGTGCTGTTTCCCCAGTTGGGGCTCTATCGCGATGAGGTCTGTCAGACGCTTGATGCGCTGGGTCGAAGCTGGCGCATAGGTTACAGCAGCGCCAGCCTGGTCGCGCTGGCCGCCGCCAGTGCACAGGGGCTGGGTCTGACGTTACTGCCTGCCAGCTGCCGCCTGCCGGCACATCGGGTATTAGGTCCTGAACAGGGTCTGCCGGTGATTGATACCTTTGAACTGGCGTTGTTCTGCCGTCATCCGCATGATCCGCTGCAACGTGAACTGGCAGCGTCACTGGCGGCGTTTGGCAAGCTGCGCTGGCAGTGAGATAGCGAATAGCCATCAGTGGAAAATAACGCAGCAGAGTGAAGCGTCGTTTGTCAGATTAAAGCCTTGTTCTCTTTGCAGGAGCCTCTGATGCCTATTTCCTCTTCGGCGAGTCGCCGTGATTTCCTGGGGCAAAGCGTTCGCTGGACCGCTGCAGGCGGCTTGCTGGCCGCCGGTCTCGGTCAGGTCAGTGCCGCCATTCCCCCATCGTTGTCCGCCATCAATCCCGACCAGGCCGCCACTCTGCCCCGGCAGGATCACTATCTGCTGCGCAATGTGCGACTGGAAGAGGGCTTTATCCGCGAAGATGACGACGTCGTCGCGACCCGGACCGGTCTTTATGACATCAGCGTGCGCGACGGCAAAATTGACCAGCTGACCTCTGCGGGCCAGGGTAACAGCACGCTGCCCTCGTGGGATGCGCAGGAGGCGCTGCTGCTGCCCGCTACGCAGGACATGCATATCCATCTTGATAAAACCTTCTACGGCGGTCCGTGGCAGGCTCCACGTCCACGTCAGGGCAAAACCATCATGGATATGATTGCGCGCGAGCAGGTACTGATTCCGCAGCTGCTGCCGCACTCGCAGGCCCGCGCCGAAGGATTGATCGCCCTGCTGCATGCCAAAGGCACCACCCGTGCGCGTAGCCATTGCAATATCGACCCGGTCAGTGGTCTGAAAAGTCTGGAACATCTGCAGGCGGCATTAGCCCGTCATCCCGCCTTTGCGTGCGAGATCGTTGCCTTCCCGCAGCACGGTCTGCTGCACTCGCAGGTCGATGGCTTGATGCGTGAGGCGATGCAGCACGGCGTTGAGTATGTCGGCGGACTGGATCCTACCAACGTGGATGGCGCGATGGAGAAGTCGCTGGATGCCATGTTTCAGATTGCGCTCGACTATCAGCGCGGCGTGGATATTCATCTGCATGAAACCTCACCGGCTGGCGTGGCGGCGATTCAGTATATGGTTGACACCGTCGCGAAGACTCCGGCGCTGAAAGGCAAAGTGACGCTGAGCCACGGTTTTGCGCTGGCGACGCTCACCGGCAGTGCGCTGGATAAAATGATTGAAGGGCTGGCAGAGCAGCAGTTCAGCGTCGCTTCCACGTTGCCGATTGGCAAGCTCACTATGCCAGTTCCACAGTTGCAGGCGGCGGGAATTAAAGTGATGACCGGCACCGACAGCGTGATCGATCACTGGTCTCCGTTTGGCACCGGCAGCATGCTGGAAAAAGCGAATCTCTATGCACAGCTCTATCGCGGTTCAGATGAGTTCTCGCTGTCGCGGGCGCTGGCCATCGCCACAGACGATCGGCTGCCGCTCTCTGCTCAGGGCGAACGTCAGTGGCCTGCGCCGGGCGATGAAGCGAGCATGATGCTGGTAGCAGCGAGCTGTTCTGCCGAAGCCGTGGCACGCATGTCACCGGTAGTCGCGACCTTCTCGCGCGGTAAACCGGTATTTGCGCTGGCATCGACCTGAAACAGCAGGGCTGCGGACAAAAACGCCGGGAGCGTTTTTGAACAACGCAACGCGTTGGCCCGGCTACGGGCGCACCTCAGGGATGAGGTGCGTAATCGCCCGCGCTGAGCCTTCTCAGCAAATGCGGAGAGATCGAGCCGGCTCCGGCCCGGTTACAGACGATCACCTTACCTAAAGCGCCGGGAGCCAGTACCCGCCCCACAACGCAAACCCACTCCCCCAAAAACAACAGAGCCTCCACAAGGGAGGCTCTGCATTTACCTGAGCGGAGTGCGGGTTACGCGCTTTTGGCCCATTGATTATTCGACATTAGTTCCATTGCCAGCGCGTATAAGCGACGATCTTCCTGATCACAGGGCTCATCTTCCGCATAACAGCCGATCATGGATGCGATTTTATCCGCAGATAAACTCTCTCCATGAACATGCAGTGTCAGTACGGCGCGGCCTACTATTTTAAGCACATTTTCATGTGGTCCCTGGATGCTATTACTCAATGCAAATACCCTCTACCGGTCGTTGTACCAGGAATATGGCGCGATAAATATAAAGCAATTAGATCAGGATTTTTATCGGCACTAGTGGTGATATTTTTTAATGATTAATTCTATTACTGGAGTCATAGTTAAGGATTTGTCTGATTAACAATGAAATATTTTTTTAAAAACGGTCACTTATAAAATAATCATTGGTATTAACCGATCGTCAATCCGGAACACCTTCGTTAAGCCGGCATTAATCTATAAAAATAAACCACCTTTTTTCAGTAAACTTCAGCTTATTCCTAAGCGTACCGGCAGATATAGTTGCATACTGCTAACCATCGAGGTTCCCGTTGCTGTCAGGCGTGCTTTCTGCCAGACTTGCCCCGCAATAATGCCTTACACTTTCAGCCTCAGAGGCCGCGCCCGTGACCGCTTTTTCTACCCTCAATTCGCTTCCCGATAGCCAGCTCGATAACCTGCGCGAGATGGGCTACACCAGCATGACGCCCGTGCAGGCCGCTACGCTGCCCGCCATTCTGCAGGGACGCGACGTGCGCGCGCAGGCGAAAACCGGCAGCGGTAAAACGGCTGCCTTTGGTATTGGTTTACTGCACCATATCGACAGCACCCGCTTTCAGACGCAGGCACTGATCCTCTGTCCGACCCGTGAACTGGCGGATCAGGTAGGCAATGTCCTGCGCCAGCTGGCGCGCTTCACCCGCAACATCAAAGTCCTCACCTTGTGTGGCGGACAGCCGATGAGCGCACAGCGTGATTCACTGGTGCATCCACCGCATATCGTGGTTGGCACGCCGGGTCGTATCCTCGACCACATCAATCGTGAGAACCTCAAGCTCGACCAGCTCAACACGCTGGTACTGGATGAGGCGGATCGGATGCTGGAGATGGGTTTCCTCAATGATATGGAAACCATCATTGAAGCGACGCCTGCCTCGCGCCAGACGCTGCTCTTCTCCGCCACCTGGCCCGACGGCATCACAGCCATCAGCACCCGCTTCCAGCGTGATGCGCTGAGCGTCGTCACTGAAGATGTCAGTGAACTCCCGTCAATCGACCAGCAGTTCTTTGAAGCCAGTCACAATGAAAAACTGGGTCTGCTCATCGCACTGCTCGGCGATCGTCAGCCTTCATCCTGCGTGGTCTTCTGCAACACTAAACGTGAATGTGACGATGTCGCCGCGGCGCTTAACGCGCGTGATATCAGTGCTCTGCCACTGCATGGTGATCTTGAGCAGCGCGATCGCGAACGTGTGCTGATCCGCTTCGCGAACGGCAGCGGTCGCGTGCTGGTCGCTACCGATGTCGCTGCGCGCGGACTCGACATCAAATCGCTGGCGATGGTAGTCAACTATCAGCTCGCATGGGATCCTGAAGTCCATCTCCACCGCATCGGTCGTACGGCGCGGGCAGGCGAACATGGCGTTGCCGTCAGCCTGGTCGCGGCTGATGAAATGGCGCGCGCGCACGCGCTGGAAGATTTTCTGCAGCAGAAGCTGCCGTGGGTCTCGGCCAGCACGCTAAAAAAGGGCAGCAGCAAGCCACTGCCTGCCGCCATGATGACGCTATGCATTGATGGTGGCCGTAAAGCCAAGATACGTCCGGGAGATATTCTGGGTGCACTGACCGGTGAAGCAGGTTATCGCGCTGAGCAGATCGGGAAAATTGTTCTGACCCCGACCCATGCCTACGTAGCGATTGAGGCAAATCAGGCTAAAGCGGCACTGGTGAAACTTAAGCAGGGCAAAATCAAAGGTAAAACCTGTCGGGCGATTCTGCTGAAAGACTAAGAAAAAAGGGCGAGGTTATGACCTCGCCCTTTTTGTTATGGCTCTTCGATGCGGGACACATGCAGCGTGGTTTTATCCCCTTTGCCCTGTACCTTACCACTGACGCGCACTTTGTCTTCAGCGGTGTAGGTTTTACCATCAAAGGTTTTCTTTGGGGCGATAATGGGTAACGTGCCGGTGTTGTCACGGAACTGATACCGCTCGCCCTGCTCTTTCTTCAAAATGTAACCTTCCAGCGTCACATACCCGCCCTGACGGAAATCGCGGATCTGATCGATGTGGGTCTGACCGGTATCTTCCGAACCTTTATAGCCGGCATCCTGCTTGTGTTGCGGCGGCGGCGTATCACCAGCTTTGTATCCGCCCTCTTCAGCTGAAACGCCCGCGCTCATCATCACCAGCAACGACGCTAAAATCACTTTTTTCATTTCACACTCCTTTATTGGAAAGGTGTCCATGTTGAACCTTCAGGGTTAAGCCTGGCACAATAATTGGCATCCGTTTTATTTCACCCTTCTCTTCTCACCTTTTTCCGTTTGCTGCCGATAACCTGTTCACACCCTATTTCACCAGCTGCGTTAATGCAGAGGCAACCATGGATAATTTTCAAAAAGAGATCGATGAAAGAGCGAACCTCGCGTTATCGAACAAGTTTGAGCTGCTGCTGTTTCGCTTAGGTTCCGATCAGCTGAAAGGCAAGTCTGAACTGTTTGGCATTAACGTCTTCAAGCTGCGTGAAATTGTACCGATGCCGACTATCACTAAAGCCGCGGGCATGCGTTCGCCGTTGCTGGGTATGGCGAGTATTCGTGGTCAGTTCATTCCGGTGATCGACCTGCCAGCGGTAGCGGGCTGTGTACCTGAAACCGGTCTTAACCTGCTGCTGGTGACCGAGTATGCCCGTAACACCCAGGCGTTTGCCGTGGAGTCAGTAGAGAACATCGTGCGCCTCGACTGGAGCCAGGTGCATACCGCCGAAGCCGGTATCGGTGGCCGCAATATTACCAGCATCGCCTGCCTGGACAGCGACAAGCAGAGCAACGAGCTGGCGATGGTGCTGGACGTTGAGCAGATTCTGTATGACATCATCCCTTCAGTGCGCGGCGTTGAACCGGAAGCGGCCAGACCGCGTGCCTTCAACTATCGCCCTGGTGCGGTCGCCATTGTGGCAGAAGATTCCAAAGTGGCGCGTCAGCTGCTGGAACAGGGCCTGAAGAGCATGGGCATTCCGGCGCTGATGTTTAACACCGGACTGGAAGCCTGGGAAAAAATTAAGCTGATGAGCCAGGAAGCACAGGCTGCAGGCGAGTCGATTCACGACAAAATTGCGCTGGTCCTGACCGATCTGGAGATGCCAGAGATGGATGGCTTTACGCTGACCCGCAACATCAAGCGGGACCCGATTCTCAAGGTTCTGCCGGTCGTCATTCACTCCTCACTCTCTGGCAGCGCCAACGAAGATCATGTGCGCAAAGTGGGTGCCGACGGTTATGTGGCGAAGTTTGAACTGAATGAGCTGTCAGACGTGATTTTCAACGTTCTCGACACTGCCCGCTAAACAAATCCGGGCCGCAAAGAATGCCCGGTATGTTTTTACTTTTTAGCCAGCAAAATAGCTGGCCTGACCAGGAACCGACTATGCACATTGAAACTTTACCTGTTACACCGGCACCTGCTACCCCTGCTCCTCAGAAAGCGCTGCGTGGCCGTTTACGCCAGCTGGCCTGGATTACCGCCGTCACGTTAAGTGTCGCATTCTGGACAGGCCTCTACTTCTTAGTTTTCTGAATCCGGTCATGCTTGTCTGGATCGGGCCGTCAGCACTCCTGCTGACGGCCCTTTTTTTGCCTGCGTTTCCCCCTTTGTTTATTTGTTAACCTTTTATGAAGCTTTTCAGTGACTATTTATTCACGCACCGTTATTACTTAAAAATTATTAAAGGTACATGTTCGTATTCCGATAACTGTATGCGCGAGATCACCTTTTTGCCTGCGGCTGTGACCACAGACATCAGCAAGGCACTGCGCACAACAGCAGAGAACCTGAGCGTTGCTAACAAATTGATTAATAATAAAACGGGGAAGAGAACATGTTCAGTATCAAGAATATGAAGGTGGGAATGCGGCTCGCAGCAGCCTTCGGTATTATTGTGACCTTACTGATAGTGATTGGCGTAACATCCATTACCAGAATTAACAGTATTAATACCGCGATCTCATCGATCGTTGACGATCGCTATGTAAAAGTACGACTGGCATTTGATGTGCGCGATGGCGTCAACGATCAGATCAAATACCTGCGCGGCATGGTGATCGACACAACACGCCCGGAAATGAATGTGAAGCGTTATGGTCAGCTTGATGAAGCGACGCAACGCACTAACATCGCGATGAAAAAGATTGAGGATATCCAGGTCACGCCCGTAGGTAAGAAAAAGATCGCCGGTCTGCTGGCCTCTTCTCAGGCGTTTGAGAAGGTTAAAGCTGAGTTGATCATCCTGATTAAAGCAGGCGATTTTGATGCTGCCAGCACCTATGTCCTGAAATCGATGACCGCTACACAGAATAAGTTTCTTCAGGATGCGGTGAATTTTGCCAACTCACAGGATTCCCAGCTGCGCAGTGAAGGCCAGGGTATTGTGGAAAATGGACAGTCAGCCATCACCATCACGCTGATTTTCTCCGCGCTGGCCATTCTGGCCGCGATTATGCTGGGCTACTTCCTGACCCGCTCTATTGTCCGTCCACTGGTTGCAGCGGTTGACGTTGCTGAACGTGTTGCCGCGGGCGATCTGAGTACTCAGATGCAGGTAACCTCGCGTGATGAAACCGGCGTCCTGATGCAGGCGCTGCAGCGCATGAACGATAACCTGCTGTCGATTGTGACTGAAGTACGCACCGGCTCCGACACTATCGCGGTCGCCTCTAATCAGATCTCCAGCGGTAACCTTGACCTCTCAACCCGCACTGAGCAACAGGCCAGTTCGCTGGAAGAGACCGCCTCTGCCATGGAGCAGATGACGTCGACCGTGAAACACAATGCCGACAATGCGCGTGAAGCTAATCACCTGGTATCGACGACGTCCAGCGTAGCGCGTGAAGGTGGCGTGGTCATGGAGAAAGTGATCGAGAAGATGGAAGCGATCGCGCTCTCCTCACGCAAAATTGTCGATATCATCAGCGTCATCGACTCCATCGCCTTCCAGACCA
Source organism: Pantoea sp. B550 (assembly GCF_024158165.1). Taxonomy (NCBI): domain Bacteria; kingdom Pseudomonadati; phylum Pseudomonadota; class Gammaproteobacteria; order Enterobacterales; family Erwiniaceae; genus Pantoea; species Pantoea sp. B550. The sequence continues at coordinate 2,851,020 of NZ_JAMYXI010000003.1, read as the reverse complement.
ATATTCTGTCACTGAATGCCGCCGTTGAAGCTGCGCGTGCGGGTGAACAGGGTCGCGGCTTTGCGGTGGTTGCGAGTGAAGTGCGTAATCTGGCACAGCGCTCAGCCTCCGCGGCCAAAGAGATTAAGGTCCTGATTGAAGATTCGGTCGCTAAAGTCGATGAAGGCAGCAAACTGGTAACCCATGCGGGTTCGACCATCGGTGAGGTGGTGAACAGCGTGCAGAGCGTGGCGAATATCATGAGCGAAATCACCATTGCCAGCAGCGAGCAAAGCAGCGGTATCAATGAGATCAATCAGGCGATTACCCAGATGGAAGCGGTAACGCAGCAGAACGCCGCGCTGGTTCAGGAAGCGTCAGCCGCTTCACAGGCACTGCAGGATCAGGCTGAGCGTATGGCACAGGCAATGAGCGTGTTTAATACCGGCAAGCTCGCACTGCAACCCGTGCTTCGCTGATTCCCTTTAATGGCCTGCTCCGGCGGGCCTTTTCAGATCGGTGACAGTAAACGAACAGGTTACAGATGGTTGACCAAAAAGTTGCGCAGGGAAGCTAAGGTATTCCGGGGGTTATAGAAGAAAGGATTAGGGATTGCGGATGGAAACAGCAGAAACAAAAAGGCTGCCAGAGGCAGCCTTTTATTACTGTAAATGCAACAACGCTATAAAGCTCACTAGCCTTTATCAGAGAGCGCGAAGCTGGCTCTGAATTGCAATCCTCGCCGCGTTCACCTGAACAACGACAGATTTGCAGAAAATGCATTTCGCTCCATGCGGGTTGGCTCTTGTAACATCAAAATGTGATGTACGAAACTGTGAGCCATTACAGTGAGGACATTTAAAAGTAATTTTCAGTCCTTAGAGACCAACAACGTTCGCAGCAGCTGGGCCTTTGGCGCCATTTTCTACTGTGAATTCAACTTGCTGACCTTCGTCTAATGAACGGAAATCGGTGCCCTGGATTGCAGAGAAATGTACGAATACATCTTTGCTGCCGTCTGCAGGAGAGATGAAACCGAAGCCTTTCTCTGCGTTAAACCATTTAACGGTACCGCGAATTTTGTTAGACATGCTTAAATCCTTAATATATCGAGCCTTCCGGCATAATGGCCTGAGAACAGATTTTAATCAGAACGTAAGAGAAGACTCAAAAAGAAGGGATGTCTCGCGACAAACTTAGAGATGAGAACTGCTTTGGTTACTTACTTTGATAGTGTCTGTTAATCAAACCGACAATTCATTAGGCCACACTTCACCAGGCGACGCAAGCCGTAATTAAAATTAAACTCAAATAGCGTTGCCCGAAAGCCGCACAGCGACGTTGCTATGTTACAGCCTGCTCTGCCCCACACTGCGGCCTGAAAGTAAAGATCACTCTGCTACGTCACCCTCCAGCCGCCTGAACAGCACGTTTCGCATCTTTGCCTCATCTGCTGGAGTGAGATTAAGCCAGGTCAGCGTCTGACGATCTCTTTTCTGATCGTAGTCAGAGTAAACACCATGAATCTCCCCTTTCTCCGGAGAGTAAAGGAGAGCAATAGATTGTGCCGGACAGTTGTGTGGCTTACAGCCGGAGAGTAGCTGCCAGGTTTCACCCTGGAGGGTAACTGTACTGGCCGGTGTACTGGTTCCGCCCTGCTTAACCCAGGCAGGGAAATCATGTCCGGCGATAAGCTGGTGATACACCTGGCTGGTCTGTTTATTCATTATGAAATCAGAAAGATAAGTCTGATTTGCAGCATTTACTAACATTGGCATGCCAGCTAATACTGCTACCAGTAAACCTTTATTCATCGCGCGCCCCTCTTACCCGCTGAGTTTTGCCTGTGTTAAACAGGACATTATCGGCTTTGCCACTGTTTGTCAGGTGGGGAACACTTGCCATTGAAGCTTCAGAGAGGCAAATCAAAAAAAGGGCGAGGCCGGAGCCTCGCCCAAAACATGCCGAACATCAATCGTAGTAAGGAACCTTGCGGTCAACGCCGTTGATATTGATCAGCACAAAACCGGTTGGCGCGGTTTTATTGGTCGGTGTACCCGCCGCAGTAGCGAGCGTAACGACCCCTTTTTCATTGGCACCGATGCCCGCCAGTCCATTGTGCATGCCGAAGCGTGCAGCGGGTTTCAGAGTGCCAACTTTGGTAATGTCCGTCACCACCGACATATCGGACTGGAACAACGAGCAGGAGCCGGTATCGAAGCGGGTCGGACCGGTCGTCTTCAGGTTGAACATGGTCTCGCCACTGCTGGCTTTCAGCTTGACCCATACCGCTGCATAGGTGGTTCCTACCCGGCTATAACGGATGTCCAGCACGGAAGGCTGCCCCATGTGGTAAGCATCCGCCCAGACCGTTTCCAGCCGCTGCAGGTTGATCAGCGTTTTACCGGTAGCAGGCATATTTACGGGTGAAGCGGCGGTGCCGGACGGCGTAGTGGCATCCGCTTTCCCGATCAACTCCATCACCCATTGCTGGTTAGGCGCCGGGAAAAAGAGCTGCCCCAGCCGATACCAGTTATCGGTATCGGTGTTGTTCACCACTTTATAGCCGCTGTAATAGCCGGCACGCAGCGAACCCGTCATGAACGTGCCGAAGTTCTCATCCCGACGATAGCCATATTCAAAGGTCGATAACCACTTACTTCCAGCCAGATCATTGGTAATTTTCGCCCCCGCCTGCAGGTTAATCTGACGCATCACCACGCGGGCATTGTTAAGATTGAATGGTGCGGCACAATCCTCAATGTTGAGCGTATCAATGGTCCACCCACCATCCGACAGGTCTCCCGGGTTGGTCGTGTGCTCAATCCAGACGTTTCGCATGATACCCTGCGTGACGCGCGGCATGTAGAGTGTGGCGTCGCCATAGCCCGACTGGAAGTTGGCATTACACAGCTCAATGGCGGTTGAGTGGTCCCAGTTCCCCTTCGGTGTGTTTGACCAGCCGATATCAAACACCCGTGAATAGGTCGAGGAGCTGTAAATCTGATCGAACTTACTGTCGAGCGTATCCTGCAGCTTAAAGACGGTTCCACCGGTACTTTGCGCCTTGAAGCAGAAGATATTGACGATCTGGCCGCCGACAATCGTATTTTCGAAGAACGGCTGCACGTTGCTGCACTGTTCAGGCGTAACGGTGACTTTTTGAGTGGTGTCGACAGTCCCGGCATTAGCTTGTCCGTGCCAGCAGATACCTTTGATGACGATTTTGCGTGCATTAACCTTAAACACCGCACTCGCGCTTTTATCAGAGACAATGGTGGTGCGCGGTGACGATCCGAGTTCGATATCATCACCTGCCAGACCAAAAAACGGCAACTCTGTATCGCTGATATCAATGGGTGAAATCAGGAAGCGGCCCCCCGGAAAACGCACCGGCATCGCTTTCGCATAGGCGTTATAGGACTGCGTCCATGCCAGCATCCGCTTAAAGGCTTCAGTGTCATCGGTCACGCCATCCCCTCTCGCGCCAAAGTGCAGAACATTCACTTCAGTAGGGTCGTTGATGGTGCGCTTCCAGTAGAAACCATTACCCACTGCCACCGTACCGCCATCATCTTTCAGCGTAGTAGTGGAGAGAAAACCGACAAAGTCAGCACCGCCACGGAAGCTGGAGTCTTTGTCGTAATAGCGTTTCAGGCTCGCGACTTCACCTGATTTTGGCGGGACCGTGGTACGCAGTTCAGCAAAAGAGTTAACTTCGATCATAGAATCCTCCTCAGGATCAATGTGATATCGCGCTGATTGTCAGCGCACTACTTAGCCGCAGCCGGATGGCCGCAAAGGGTGTCCCACATATCGTTGTGGGTATTGATGGCGCGCACTGTCCTGACGTCCATTTTTTGCGCGTCATCGCCGTAGGTATAAAGAGGGGAAAAAAGTACGCAGGCAGAGTCGGTGATCGCCACCGGCTCAGGGTTTGTGGTATTTCGACTGCTGCAGCTTGTCGCGAGCAGCAGCGTCATCAAGACTGTGGTTATCGGTCGCCACACGGTTAGCCTCCTCGCGGTTATGTTGTTGTTGCTGCGCCACCGCGCTGACGCGGGACGCCTCCTGTTGTGCGTTATCGACGTCAGATCGCGCTTTTTGCTGCACTTTGCCGATTTTCCTGCCGCCGAAATAAGTGGCGCCCAGTGCAGCAATAACGCCTGCCAGTGCAGCAAGCCAGTGCCAGCTGCCGCCCAGTAAGGTGGTAATCAGAGTCATGGTTTCGCTCCTTCAGCCTGCTCCTTCGCGTTGAGCAGGTTTTTCTGACGAACAAACTGTGCAATCACCCCCATCGCCACCATAAATGCGCCCACCAGCCCCAGGTAGTCGTGCGGCAGAATCGTTTTCACGTCCTCCGGCAGTACGCTCCAGGCATCAACGGCAGCAGAAGGAAACGACTGCGCCCAGGCGCTGAGCATCGAACCCAGTGACGCGAGCCAGACGGACCAGGTTTTGAAGAGGAGCCGGGCATGAGAGACAAACTGCAGGGTAGTGAAGCGCTGTAAGAGCAGCAGGATGACGATCGCCGCCAGCACGGCAACGAGAAACATAAGCCATCTCATAGCAGCCCCCTGTAAACCGCATAGGTTCCGCTGCGCATCATCTCCGCATGACGTCGGGCGCGGCCCGGTGTCTGGCGGGCCCAGAGGCTGTTCATCATCGCGTCAGCCGCTTCATTGAACTGTTCAGCCGCGATGGCGGTAAGCATGTTTTTAAACTGCATAACGCCTTCGACGCCCAGTTGATACGTCATGCTCAGCAACACATCCGTTCGGGCGTCATTACACTTCGCCAGCGCATTACGCAGCAGATCCCTGCCCTGCATCTCCTGAACTTTGTTTTCAAGAATGCACTGCTTCCAGACGTCCCCGACGCGCCGCGGCACGCGGAAAGTGTAATTACTCAGTGATGCCCCCTTAGGTCCGATGCGGATACCGCCTGCCACCGTGGGAAAGCCCAGCGTGTCGAGGTAAGGCGTGTCGACATACCCCTCTTCAAAATTCAGCACTGCAATTATCTGGCTCATAACGACTCCTTAATGACGGGTTAAAGCAATTCACCATTGTGAAAAGAAATACATAACGCCTGCTGATCATTACCCGTTCAGGCGCAGCAAGAGGCCTTACTGACCCTGCAGCAAAACTGAACAGTAATTCAGCACATTGCGTCCAGTGAGAGCTGGAGATAACGAAGAGTTAGCCGGAACGGAAAAGCATGCTGTCTTCGCGCTTCAGCTCACGACGTAGAGATGAACGTGGGGAAGACAGCAATTGTCGAAACTGGGTGTTTCCTGACTGGTGACGCGGGGTGCGGTGATTGCGCGATCAACACGCGGGGCGACCTGACGCTGGCAGATTTGCTCTGCACGTCTCAGGACAGGGGGTTCAGTTGGAAAGTTAAGGGCCTGGTCGATGCTCTGAGTCAGGCTGCTGAGAGGTTGGCGCCGCCGATGGCGACGAGTACGTGCGTTGCCCACAAAAACGCTTTTGCCATAGTGAATTATCGCCATAACTCCTCCTGTGAATGAGTCTTTGGCGATGGGGTGGCAGGCGCGAGCTTTCGGTGATCCGAACGGGCCCGAATGACGTGTATCGCGCTCGCACGCTCGCCGCCCGGCTGCGTTAGCAGCCAGGTGGAAAGTAAGCGAGGGGGAAATAAACGGCATCTGACGACGCTGCATTTTGCGCATCCACCCCATCCCAAAGTTCACTGACTTTTGGGTGGTATGATTCGCGCTTGTGCAGCGCCTCAATTGTTTAAGAGCGGCTCATCCGTGAAAGAACTGGTTCGTTCATCCATATCCAAATTATTAACAGGTTCTTATGCTTTATCAAACACTGTTGGTTAATTTTTTATTTACCGCTGGTTAAATTTATGAATTTATGTCGATTATTTTTTTGCAGCCCGTCTGAGAAAGGCAGCAAAAGCGGCCTTAGCCGAGAATTTGATAGTGACGCGCCTGACTCATGATCACTTTTGCCAGGACCTTCAGGCTGGTGACGTCATCATGATTGAGATACCAGGTTTCATAGCGTTTATTGTCTGAAATCACAGCAATTTTCTTATGCTGCAGCTGCAGGCGCTTGAGATAGAGTTGCTCATCAAGGGTAAAAATGTAGATGCCATCACCGTCGAACATCCGCACGCTGATATCCACAAACAGCTGATCGCGCGGTGCAAAGGTGTCAGCCATAGAGTCGCTATTGATGGCAATTAACCGGATGTTCTCCGCCGGACGCCCATTGAACAGCACCCGCGCCTCATCCAGACCATATTCGATCGCCTGGATGGTCTCCACAAACTCATCACGCGCGGGCAGTCCCGCAGCACTTCGCTGCCCGATATCGAGGCTATCAACCCGAAAAACATTCTTATGGCCGGTGAACGTGCTCAGCGTTACCGGGTCAGCGGGTTGATCCATACCGTATTGCAGCCACTCTACCCTGACTCCCAGCAACTGGCTGAGCGCCAGTAAATTGCCGCCATCAGGCACTGACTGCGCGTTAAACCACTTCCACACTCCCGGCGTTGAAATCTTGCAGCCTTGCTGCTGCAGGGCTCTGGCAACCTGTTTGTTTCGTCCATGTCCGGCAATGCCGGCACTCTCACAGGCCGCTATCAGCCTGGTGGTGAAAGCTTGTCTTGTACTTTCTTTTTTAACCATTAGTTAATAATCAGCCATAGAAGAGATACTGGATGTTATTTTCATTATTGCTACCAGTTCATTTTATATTACCGCTCGTTTACTACCTAACCGCTTTATCAAGCATTTCTAATTATCATTATCCGCTTCGGTCTGCATCTGAACAAAAAATATTGCCTCAGGCCGCATACAGCCCCGGCTTTCAGGAATGTTCCGTAAGAAATTGCGTAAAATTCAGCCAGCTTAACGGGCGACGGTGGCGGGATCGGAATGAAATTTAATCAGACAGGGAGAAAACTCTACCTTTCACTGGATCGAAAAAGCGGGCTAAAAAAAACGGGAGTCTCTGAAAGACTCCCGTTTTGTTAAAAATTATCGTCGTTATGACCTGAGTGTGTCGTCGCCCCAGGCAATCCATTTATAGGTGGTCAGCGCCTCTAATCCCATTGGCCCGCGTGCATGCAGTTTCTGGGTACTGACCGCCACTTCCGCACCCAGGCCAAACTGCCCACCATCGGTAAAGCGGGTGCTGGCGTTAACATAGACCGCGGAAGAGTCGACCTGACGGACAAAGCGCGCGGCGTTGCGGGTGTCGCGGGTCAGGATAGCATCCGAGTGCTGCGTGCCGTGCGTGCGGATGTGATCGATCGCCTCATCCATATCCGCCACTAATTTGACGTTAAGATCCAGCGACAGCCACTCATCATTGTACTGCTGTGGATTGACCTGTCTGACAGCCGCCGGACCCTGCTGCAGCTGCGCCAGCACGTTACTGTCCGCATGCAGCGCAATCCCTTCCTGCGCCATACGCGCGCTGAAGGCGGGCAGGAAGCGTTCGGCCATCGCCTGATTCACCAGCAGCGTTTCCAGCGAATTACAGGCGCTGGGACGCTGTTTTTTGGCGTTAACGATCAAATCAAGAGCCGGTTCAATCTCCATCGTCTCATCAATGTAGATGTGACAGACGCCGATGCCGCCGGTAATCACCGGAATAGTGGAGTTTTCCCGGCACAGCTTGTGCAGCCCGGCTCCGCCACGCGGGATGAGCATATCGACGTAGCGATCCAGCTTCAGCAGCTGATTCACCAGCTCGCGATCCGGATTTTCAATCGCCTGTACGATAGCCTCCGGTAAACCGTGCTGCTGCAGCGCGTTCTGAATGACCCGGACGGTGGCCGCATTGGTGCGCCAGGTCTCTTTGCCACCGCGCAGTATGGCGGCGTTACCGGTTTTCAGGCACAGGCTGGCGACGTCCACCGTAACATTGGGACGCGCCTCGTAGATCACGGCCACCACCCCCAGCGGCACGCGACGGCGTTCAATGCGCAGACCGCTGTCGAGCTGACCGCCGTCGATTAACTGTCCCACCGGATCGGCCAACTGACAGACCTGGCGCACATCGCTGGCGATGCTGCTGAGGCGTTGCGGGTTGAGTGTCAGCCGATCTAACAATGCGGCGCTCATGCCGTTCTGACGCGCATCAGCTAAATCCAGCTCATTGGCTGCCAGAATGTCTGCGCTTTCCGCCTCAAGGCGATCGGCAATGGTCATCAGAACCTGATTCTTCTCAGCCGTCGACAAATCGGCCACGGTGTAAGCTGCGGCACGCGCCGCTTTTCCCATCTCTTCTAGCATTGTCCGCTCCTTAACTGACGATCATGTCGTCGCGGTGAACGGCCACCGGGCCATATTCGTATCCCAGAATTTCGCTGATCTGCTGGCTGTGATGACCGGCAATCATGCGCATCGCGTCGCTGTTGTAGCGAGAAACACCGTGAGCAATATCCCGGCCCTGCAGGCTGCGGATGCGGATCACTTCACCGCGCGAGAAATTCCCCTGAATAGCGCGAATGCCCTTGGGCAGCAACGAACTGCCGCGTTCAATGATGGCAGCCAGCGCACCGTCATCGACGGTGAGTTCGCCTGCCGGTGGCGCACCGAAGATCCAGCGTTTACGGTTCTCCAGCGGCGATTGCTGCGCATGAAAGCGCGTTCCAACCGGCTTGCCGTCAATCACATCACTGATCACACCGCTGCGACTGCCCGAGGCGATAATCACGTCTATTCCTGCCCGGCAGGCAACATCCGCCGCCTGAAGCTTGGTCGACATGCCGCCGGTGCCCAGGCCGGACACGCTGTCACCCGCGAGCGCGCGTAACGCATCATCAATCACATGGACATCGCTGATCAGCTCAGCTTCTGGATTGTTACGCGGATCGGCAGTAAACAGTCCCTGCTGATCGGTCAGCAGCAGCAGCTTGTCGGCACCGCCAAGCATCGCTGCCAGCGCCGAAAGATTGTCGTTGTCGCCCACTTTGATTTCGGCAGTCGCAACCGCATCGTTCTCGTTAATCACCGGCACAATGTGGTTATCCAGCAACGCGCGCAGCGTGTCGCGGGCATTAAGGAAACGTTCGCGATCTTCCATGTCAGCACGGGTCAGCAGCATCTGACCAATATGGATGCCGTAGATAGAGAATAACTGTTCCCACAGCTGAATCAGACGGCTCTGCCCCACCGCAGCCAGCAGCTGCTTTGAGGCGATGGTCGGTGGCAGTTCGGGGTAGCCCAGATGTTCGCGTCCTGCGGCCATTGCGCCAGACGTAACAATCACAATGCGGTGGCCGGCTGCGTGCTGCTGCGCGCACTGACGAACCAGTTCCACCATGTGCGCCCGATTTAACCGGCGAGAGCCGCCGGTAAGAACGCTGGTACCCAACTTGACCACTAAGGTCTGACTGCCACTCATATTTCCTGCCGTAGTGAAAAATTTTTACGAAAGGACGTTTTAACAGGAGTCGATACGGAAGCCAACAGCCAGCGGGGGAAAAGCACGAATTTACGCGGACAAGGCAGTAGACCAAAAGTTCAGCATTAACAAGAAATCCGGAAAAGTGTCATAAAAAGTTCATCACGGACGGGTAAAAAGTCGGTGTTTTACAAAAACTTTCATTTTTTTACGGCGTTCACATTGGGATTGATAGCAAATGAAGAAAAGCACACTGGCCATGATCGTCTCCACGCTGACGCTGGCTTCTGCCGCGCACGCTGCCGAAATCTATAACAAAGACGGCAATAAACTGGATTTATATGGCAAAGTTAAAGCTGAGCACTACATCAGCGATAATGCCAGCACAGACGGTGACAAGTCTTATACCCGTATCGGCTTTAAAGGCCAGACGCAGATTAATGACCTGATGACCGGTTACGGTCAGTGGGAATATCAGTACAACGTTAATAACTCTGAAGGCAGCGACGCCAATAACGGCAACAAAACCCGCCTTGGTTTTGCTGGCCTGAAATTCTCGCAGTATGGTTCGGTGGATTATGGCCGTAACTATGGCGTGCTGTATGACGTTGAAGCCTGGACAGACGTGTTCCCGGAATTCGGTGGTGATGGCACGGCACGCTCTGATAACTTTATGACCCAGCGCGCCACCGGCGTCGCGACTTACCGCAATAACAACTTCTTTGGTCTGGTCGATGGCCTGAAATTTGCACTGCAGTATCAGGGCAAGAACGACGCCACCAGCGCCAACAGCCGCACCGATATTAACCGCCAGAACGGCGACGGCTATGGTGCTTCACTGGGCTACGCGCTGGGTGATAGCGGCGTGAGCCTGATGGGTGCCATCACCTCATCTGATCGCACCAACCAGCAGCAGGCGCGCGCCTATGGCGGCGGTGACCGTGCAGATTCCTGGGGCGCAGGCGTGAAGTATGATGCCAACAGCGTTTACCTGGCGGCGATTTACACCGATACCCGCAACATGACGCCAATCAGCGGCACCAACCGTAATACCGGCGCTGCCGTCGCGGGCGCAGCCAACAAAGCGCAGAATATCGAACTGGTGGCGCAGTATCAGTTTGATTTCGGCCTGCGTCCTTCTATTGGTTATGTGCAGACTAAAGGCAAGGATATCGAAAACGGTATCGGCGATGCGGATCTGGTGAAATATATCGATGTGGGTGCAACCTACTACTTCAACAAAAACATGTCCGCCTTCGTGGATTACAAAATCAACCAGCTGGATGATGACAACGCGCTGTCGATCAACAACGACGACATTGTGGCGATGGGTGTGACTTACCAGTTCTGATGTCAGGCTCATGCCGCATAGCATGAGCGACAGAATTTGTGAGCATCGAAAAGGGCGAGTTTTTCAACTCGCCCTTTTGTTATTTCAACCATCTGGCCCGGTTTGCTGTGAGATCGAGCCCGCTCAGGTAATCGGGTCAGAACGGAAAGGCGATTACGCCAATCCATGGCCGCTCGTCCCGCGCGATTACGCACCTCATCCCTGAGGTGCGCCCGTTGCCGGGCCAACGCTCTGCGTTGTTCAAAAACGCTCCCGGCGTTTTTGTCCCTGCCGCGGGACGCTTTCCTTTTCTGACCCGATTACCTGCGCGTTGAGCTTATTCGTTGCTGCCAGATTCACCCTGATTGAGAGTTGTCAGCAGTTTGTGGGCGAGCGTTTTAACTCACCCTTTTATCGCTAAACACCCTATCAGGCGCTCAGCTTCACCGGTTTCTCATCGAAATCACTGGCCGGGATAAGGTCCAGATCTAACTCCTTCAGCATCGCCTTCAGGCGGGTATGGAAATTCCGTAAGGTCTCTTCCACGCGCGCCGTGTTCTCTTTGCCCTTGATGGTTGCCACCGACCAGTCACCCTCTTTATCGAACAGACCGATATGGTAGACATAGGTAAAGTGGTCAGCCTGCGCTTCCAGCTCCATCCACCAGCCCCAGAACTCACGAAGTTCCGGTGCCGGTTTCACATTGACGCAGGCAGCCAGACAGTCGAAGAAGAACCGGGTTTCGTCACATTTCCCATCGCGAATATAAGGCCCAAGCTCGGTAAAACGCTTAAGCAGGCGACTGCGGGGATGACCACTTGGTAACGTCATGCTGATTCTCCATAGGTTTTGACCGCTATACAGCCCTGATTTCCGGGCGGCCTGATTACGTCATAAGCCTTTATAGGGCAGCCCGGAAGAATTCCGCTACTAGTTGTAGCAAATACTGTAAATTTTGCCAGTTACCTTTTTAAACGCTTCTCCAGCCAGTCGCAAATCTCATTCAGCGCTTTATCGAAGCTGGCCATCATCGGCTTCACCGGAATCAGCAACGCTTTGCCGTCAGACGACGAGTTAGCGATCAGCTTGCTCTCCTCTTCCGGGCTGAAGAGATCGTTCTGCCAGTAGCCCGACAGCATCGGCGTCGGCGTCCGGCGGCCCAGCAATCCCTGAGTTTTAAGCGAATAGCGATTGAGTTCGGTGCGCAGCGCGCTGTCGGAAGCGGTCGCCATGCCTAACCGGCTGGCCAGCATATCCATGTACATATCCGGGATCTCATCCTGCAACGCCGTCTGCGTCAGCAGCGCATGCACAATCGGGCCAAGACAGGCGACGCCGCGCAGCCGCTGCGATTCCAGATAGGCCAGCCGCACCGCCACGTTCGCGCCAAAGCGATAGCCAAACGCCGCCACGCGGGTGTGGTCAACCCAGGGCACATTTTTCAGATCGCGCAGCACCTGCTGATGCAGAAAACTGGTGTCCTGATTCAGCGTCCATTTCACCGAGTTACCCACCGACGGCACATCAATGGTCAGCATCGCAATGCCGCGCGGGGCGAGATAGTCATGGAACAGACGGTAATGATCGCTCTGTAACGAGTCGAGCGCGCCGCAGAACAGCACGGTGGGATAAGGCGCTTCAACATCCGGCGGTATGTGCAGAAAGCCGCTGACCGGGCTGCCGCCCGTGATGGCAAACGTCAGGGACTTCAGTTCGCCTGGCAACCGCTGAGTGGCCTCTTCATAGGCGCGGTTGGCCAGCGTCTGTGCCTGGTCAGCCAGCTCATCGCCTTTTATATAGGGATAAGCGGCAACGCTATAAAGGTGCGCCGCGTGCAGCCAGTAGTCGCCCGCCTCACTGTCTTCGGTCGCCTCCAGCGCCTTCTGCTGCCAGATGCCTGCCTGTCTGCACCATTCAAAATGCCAGTTGCCGCCGCGGAAACCAATCACCGTGTCGAGCAGCGTCTCATCAGTATGTTCAACGTTGCTGATGGCGATACGCGCCAGCACTTCACTGATCTCCTGCGGCGTCAGGCCGCGCCATGTCCACATCAGCTTATTCAGCATGCGATACCAGCCACGCTGGCTATCACCGTCCAGGGCTGAGTGGACATCCGGGGTAGCGTGATGCTGGCGGCGAACCAGGGAAGAGGTTTCAGGATGCTTAAAGCGCGGCTTGAATAGCTCCTCGCTGAGATTTTTGCTCGACATACTCACTTCTCCTGCAACAAAACGGCGATGGCTAAGTGTACTGTACGCCAATTCGGGGTGCGAGGCTCAGAAAGCACAACGCCCGGAAAACCGGGCGTTGTCTGATGTGTATCAATCAGTTTTTTACAATCGGCGGGATGTAGACCACACCCATATCCCACGGCTGCTCAATCCAGGTATCCTGCGGAATATCGACGATATAATCATCAACCAGTGAGCGACCAGCCGGTTTCGCGAAAATGGTGCAGAAACGCGCTTTCGGGTACATCTCGCGGATCGCCTGAGCGGTGCCGCCTGTGTCTACCAGGTCATCGATCACGATAAAGCCTTCACCGTCGCCTTCTGCGCGCTTCAGCACTTTCATTTCGCGCTGATGATCGTGGTCATAGCTGGAGATGCAGACGGTATCAACGTAGCGGATACCCAGTTCACGTGCCAGCAGCGAAGCCGGTACCAGACCGCCGCGGCTCACCGCGATAATGCCTGTCCACTGCTCAACAGGCAGCAGGCGCTGGGCCAGTTTACGGGCATGAATCTGAAGCATGTCCCAGGTAACGACGTATTTTTCGCTCATAGAATAGAAATCCCAGCCAACCGAAGTGGCGTAAAAATGTGCAACGGGGAAAAGGTTGCGCGAGATTATAAGGAGTTGACGCACTAAAAACCAGCACCCGCGCGCTGGTTGCGGCTTTTTAGCGCGTCTGAGAGCGCACCCGGTAAAAAACAGTGATATTCTCAGGCCTGGCTCGTCAGATTCTCTGACGGCGATTTTTCACTGGAAACTCGCGATGTCCGGCCTCGCCGGTACACTGACACAGGAGACCTGTCGTGTCTGAATTGTCTCAACTCTCTCCACAGCCACTGTGGGATATTTTCGCTAAGATCTGCTCGATTCCCCATCCCTCTTTTCACGAAGAAGCGCTGGCGAACTACATCACCGGCTGGGCTAAAGAGCAGGGCTTCTGGTGTGAGCGCGATCAGGTCGGCAACATCCTGATTCGTAAGCCCGCCACCGCAGGTATGGAAAACCGTACTCCGGTTGCGCTGCAGGCGCATCTGGACATGGTGCCGCAGAAAAATAACGACACCGTTCATGACTTCACCAAAGATCCGATTCAGCCCTGGATTGACGGCGAGTGGGTAAAAGCGCGCGGCACCACGCTGGGCGCGGACAACGGCATCGGTATGGCTTCTGCGCTGGCGGTACTGGCTGACAACAGCCTGACGCATGGCCCGCTGGAAGTGCTGCTGACCATGACCGAAGAGACCGGCATGGATGGCGCTTTCGGTCTGCAACCCAACTGGCTGCAGGCTGAAATCCTGATCAACACCGACTCCGAAGAAGAAGGTGAGATCTACATGGGTTGTGCAGGCGGTATCGACTTCGTCTCTACCCTGCCGCTGACCCGTGAAACCGTGCCTGCTGAGTTCCAGACCCTGAAGCTGACGCTGAAAGGACTGCGTGGCGGTCACTCCGGCGCTGATATTCATATGGGCCTCGGCAACGCCAACAAACTTCTGGCGCGCTTCCTGGCGGCACACGCGGCTGATCTGGATCTGCGTCTGCTGGCGTTCAGCGGCGGTACGCTGCGCAACGCAATTCCGCGTGAAGCCTTTGCCACCGTGGCGGTCGAGAGCCACAAAGCGGATGCGCTGAAATCCGCGGCGGCGCACTTCCTTAGCGCCATCAAAAACGAGCACGGCATTAAAGAGCCAAACATCGCTCTGGTCACCGAGCCGCTGGCGCATCAGGGTGATGCCCTGAGCACTGACAGCCGCGATCGCTTCCTGAACCTGCTGAACAGCACGCCAAACGGCGTGATCCGCAATTCAGACGTGGCGAAAGGCGTGGTCGAAACCTCACTGAATATCGGTGTGGTGACGATGGAAAACGATCACGCAGAGATCAACTGCCTGATCCGTTCGCTGATCGACACCGGCCGCGATTATGTGGTGCAGATGCTGACCTCGCTGGGCCAGCTGGCTGGCGCGCAGACCAAAGCGAAAGGCGGCTACCCAGGCTGGCAGCCGGATGCGGACTCCGCCATCATGGCGCTGACCCGTCAGACCTATATCGCGCTGTTTGATAAGACCCCGAACATTCAGGTGATTCACGCCGGTCTGGAGTGTGGTCTGTTCAAAAAGCCTTATCCGGATATGGATATGGTCTCGATTGGGCCGACCATCACCGGGCCGCACTCGCCGGATGAGCAGGTTCACATCGAAAGCGTTGGTCTTTACTGGAAACTGCTGACCACCCTGCTGAATGTGGTGCCAGAAAAGTAATTCTGTCACAAAAAAAGTCAACCAGGCTCCGGCCTGGTTTTTTTATGCCTGTCATTCACGCCCAGCATAATCCGCTGCCTTTTCCGCGCTTTACCCCGCAATTCCGCCATGTTCCCGCGGTTCGCTGGTCACAGCCGCCATTATGTCCGGATGTCTGGATGGCTAATAAGATTTCGTGCTAGCTTATGCGCTTTCGGCTGTTGCCGCGCCTGAAGGTTCAGGAAAAAATGCGGCCAGTGTTTCTTCAGGAGAGTAATGACATGCCAGGGTTAAACCGCCTTGAGATGCGTAACATCTCCATCGCTTTTGGCGGGTTTGCCGCGCTATCGTCGGTGGATTTCCGCAGTGACGGCCATTCAGTCCATGCGCTGACCGGCGCGAACGGCGCGGGGAAGTCAACGCTGATGGCGATCCTGTCCGGCTCGCATAGCCACTACAGCGGCGAGATCCTGCTGGATGGTGAGCCGGTCTCCATCCGCACGCCGCGTGATGCAAAACAGCTGGGTA
Organism: Pantoea sp. B550; assembly: GCF_024158165.1. Taxonomy (NCBI): domain Bacteria; kingdom Pseudomonadati; phylum Pseudomonadota; class Gammaproteobacteria; order Enterobacterales; family Erwiniaceae; genus Pantoea; species Pantoea sp. B550. Next base: position 2,835,310 of record NZ_JAMYXI010000003.1, on the reverse strand, counting down.
TCCATCTGGTTCAGCAGGAAGTGGATGTCGCCCTGGTGCCGCAGCTCAGCGTGGCGGAAAACATTCTGCTGGATCGGCTGGCAGAACCAGGCCACCGCTATCGCTGGGGCGAGATCCGCCGTCAGGCTCAGGCCTTGCTGACGCAGCTCGACGTGGCACTGGACGTCAACCGACTGGTGGAGCGCTGCACCCTGGCGGAAAAACAGCAAATTCTGCTGGCGCGGGCGCTGTCGCACCACTGCCGCTTCCTGATTCTGGATGAACCCACCGCCCCGCTGGATCAGCACGAAAGCGAGCGGCTGTTTGCCGTGGTGCGTCGTCTGCAGGCCAGTGGGATCGGCGTAGTGTTTATCTCTCACCGCATCCATGAACTAAAAGCCATCTGCGACCAGCTGACGGTGCTGCGTGATGGCCGCCTGATTGAAACCGGCCCGATGGCGGCGCTGAGCGGCGAACAGATCGTGGAGAAGATGCTGGGCCATCAGCTCACCGATATCTTCCCGGCCCGCCGTGCACAACAGGCACAACCACTGCTGCTGGCGGTAGAAGGCCTTCACGATGAACAGCTGCTGCAGGATATCTCGCTAAGGCTGCACAAAGGCGAAATTCTGGGCATCGCCGGTCTGGCCGGTGCGGGCAAAACCGAACTCTGCAAAGCCCTGTTTGGTGCCAGCAAAAGCCGCGTCAGTCGCGGGGAACTGCATGGTCAGCCGTGGCAGCCCCGCTCGCCGTACGACTCCGTCAGTCGCCGCATGGCGCTGGTGCCGGAAGAACGGCGCAAAGAGGGGATCTTTATTGATGAGTCGGTCGCGATGAACCTCAGCGTCAGCGCGGACGACAGCTTTTCGCGCTGGAGCCTGTTCGGGCATCGTCAGGCGTGGCGCTGGGCTGAGCAGGTTATCCAGCAGTTGCAGGTACGCACCACTGGCCCGGCACAGACACTGCGGCGTCTCTCCGGCGGCAACCAGCAGAAAGTGGCCATTGGCAAATGGCTGCGCAACAACGCTGATGTGCTGATTTTTGATGAGCCGACCAAAGGCGTGGATATCAAAGCCAAAACCGAGCTGTTCACCCTGATCGATAACCTGGCGCGCGAAGGGAAAGGCATTATCTACGCGTCGGGGGAATTTTCTGAACTGGTCGGCTTATGCGACCGGATTTGCGTGCTCTGGGATGGACGCATTGTGGCCGAGCTGGCTGCACGCGACGTGACCGAAGAGACGCTTTTGCTCTATTCCACCGGAGGAACCCCTGCGTGAGCAGTAAAGAAACCCGCCTGAACCTGACCCCCTCGCCGTGGCGTCACCAGTTGTTCGACTTTCTCTATAAATGGGGCATGTTGCTTACGGTGGTGCTCCTGATCGCTGCCTTTGGCCTGGCCTCCGACAGCTTCCTTGAACCCAACAACATCATCAACATTCTGCGCTCGATTGCGATTGTTACGGTGATTGCGATCGGCGTGTCCATCTCCCTGACGGTTGGCGGCTTTGATCTGTCGGTCGGCTCGACCGCCTCGCTCGCCAATGCCTTAGTGATTTCGCTGTTTGTCTGGTACGGCTTCGGCACGACCACCGCCATCCTGCTCACCCTGGCGCTCTGCACCCTGGTCGGGCTGTTTAACGCCTTCCTGATTGTGATCCTGCGCATTCCCGACATGCTGGCGACGCTGGCAACCCTGTTTGTGATTCAGGGTGTGGCAATGACCTACAGCTTTGGCGGGTCGATCACCGAGAATATGGTGCTGCCGAGCGGTGATATGGCAGAAGGCACCATTCCAGCGACGTTTGGCCTGCTCGGCCAGGTGCCGACCATCGTCATCATTATGCTGGTGGTGACCGTCGCCGCACAGCTGGCGCTGTCGCTGACTAAACATGGTCGCCGGATGTATGCGCTGGGCGGTAATCCGGAAGCGGCGCGCCTCTCCGGCATCCGCACCACCCGCTACCGGGTGCTGGCTTATGTGATTGCCTCTCTGCTGGCCGGTCTGGGCGGCATCCTGCTCGCCTCGCGTATCGGTTCATCGCAGGTCAACGCCGGAAGCGGCTACCTGATGGATGCGGTCGCGGCGGCGTGGATTGGCTTCTCGCTGGCCGGCTCCGGCAAGCCCAACGCGCTGGGCACGCTGGTTGGCGCGGTCATCCTCGGCGTGCTGCAGAACGGCCTGGTCATGCTCTCTGTGCCCTATTACGCCATGGACATTATTAAAGGGCTGGTGCTGGCGTTAGCACTGGCGATCACCTATATCCAGCGCCGCTGAGGCGCGTTTACCGGAGTTGATAACAATGCAAAAAATAACACTCTCGCTACTGGCCCTGAGCCTGCTGAACGCCAGCGCCGCCTTCGCAGACACCGTCACCCCGGTGCCTGCGGCAATCGCCAGCCATGATGGCCCGATTCGCATTGCGGTGATCCGCAATCTCGGCTCCGATGACAACACCACCCAGTTTGTTGCCGGTGCCATTCAGCAGGGTCGCCAGCTGGGCTTTAAAGTCAGCACCTTTCTCAGCAACGGCGACGATGCGCGCTTCCAGGATTTCGTAAATCAGGCGATCAGCCAGAAATATGACGGCATCGTGCTGTCGCACGGTAAAGCGCCTTACGCCAGCGGACTGGTGAAGCGTATTGCCGATGCCGGTATCAAACTATCCGTGTTTGATACCCCGGTGGATAATCCGATTCCGGGCGTCACCGTCACGGCGCAGGATGATGCTTCACTGGCGCAGTTGTCGCTGGGCCAGCTCATCCATGATTTCAACGGCAAGGCGAACATCGTCAAGCTATGGGTTGCCGGTTTCCCGCCGATGGAACGCCGTCAGGTGGTGTATGAAAAACTGCTGAAAGAGAATCCGGGCATTCATCAGCTTGAGTCGATTGGTGCGGTTTCAACTGACGTTCAGGGCGACACCGCCAACAAGATTGGTGCGATTCTGGCGAAATACCCGAAAGGCAAAATCGACGCGATCTGGGGTGCGTGGGATGCCTTCAGCCAGGGCGCTTACAAAGCGCTACAGGAGAATGGCCGTACTGAGATCAAGCTCTACAGCATCGATGTCTCGAACCAGGATTTGCAGCTGATGCGCGAGAAAAACAGCCCGTGGGTGCAGACGGTGGCGGTCGATCCTAAAACCATCGGCGCGGTGAATATGCGTCTGGTCGCGAAGAAGATTGCCGGTGAAGAGACACCAGCGACTTACCAGTTTAAAGCCGCGTCAATCTCTCAGCAGCAGCTCAACAGTCAGCCTGGCGCGGTGAACGTTGCATCGCTGAACAGGATTATTCCGGGCTGGGGCAGCAATGAGGATTTCGTTGCCCCGTGGTTTGCGACTCTGGCGGCGAAATATAAGAAGTAATCGGAGGTCAGCCTCATCGGGCGGTGAGGCTGATCGTTACAGACCCAGCAGCAGCTGACGCTCCAGCTGGGGATCCACCATGGTGACATGCAGTCCCACCAGCCGCACGCCACGCCCGGCACGACGCTCATCCCAGGTTTTCCGGGCGATGGCAATCATGTCCTCTTTATTCAGTACCGGCCAGATATGCTCCTGGGTCGTCTGCTGGAAATCGCTGAATTTCAGTTTCACGCCCTGCCGCGCCACCTGTTTGTCAGGTCGTATCTGCGTCAGCCGGCGTTCCAGTTCGGCGTAGAGAAAATCGATAATTTCCAGGCAGGCATCCCAGTCGCTGATATCTTCCGCCAGCGTTCGTTCAACCCCCAGCGATTTACGCTCGCGCTCGACGATAACTTCGCGGTCATCAATGCCGTTACTGCGCTCCCACAGCACCCGGCCAAACTTTCCAAAGCGCTTCAGCAGCAGCGCTAAATCTGCCTTCTGCACGTCGCCACAGGTGACCAGCCCCATCTCCTCCAGCTTTTTGGCCGAGACCTTGCCGACGCCTGGAATTTTCGCCAGCGGCAGGGTCAGCAGAAAACCGGCCATCTCTGGCGGGGTAATCACATACTGTCCGTCCGGCTTATTCAGATCCGAGGCGATCTTTGCCAGAAACTTAATCGGCGCGATACCCGCTGACGCGGTAAGCCCGGTTTCACGGTAGATGGTGGCGCGGATCGCCTGCGCCATTAGCGTGGCGGAGCCGTGACAGTGCGGACTGTCGGTGACATCCAGATAGGCTTCATCGAGGGAGAGCGGTTCGATCAGCGGCGTGTAGCGGGTAAAGATATCGCGAATTTGTGCGGAGGCTTCTTTATAGGCGTCGAAACGGCCTGGCAGCAGACGCAGATGCGGACATAACTTAAGTGCCATGCCGGTTGGCATGGCACTGCGCACGCCAAATTTGCGGGCCGGATAGTTAGCGGTGCTGATCACGCCGCGGCGTTCGCGGCTGCCACCAATAGCGATCGGGATATCGCGCAGCTGGGGATTATCACGCATCTCCACCGCGGCATAGAAGCAGTCCATATCGACATGAATGATTTTACGCATACCCCCTCCGGCACTGGATAAGTATACAGTTGGCAGGGGTAACTGCAATATTTGTCGCGCCCACAATTAAAGTTTACAAATTTGTGGCCGAATATCTTTCAGTAAATCGCGAATCTGGCTGTCGGCGTCTTGCTAAAAAAACAGACAATGTTTAATGTTGCGCTGCGGTAGCGGACAGTTCCGATAATGCAAACAAAGACGCACATTTTGCGTCATGTTCTCTTCACCTCAAGGTATACACAGCATGGGCAAAATCGCACTCCTGTTTGCGATGATTTTACTGCCAGCCCTCAGCATGGCAATGACACCCGAACCCGTCTCAGCGGCACCGGTCAGCAAAGAATTAAAGAAGCAGTTACTCGGTACCCCGGTCTATATCCAGATTTTCAAGGAAGAACGCACGCTCGAACTCTACGGCAAAATCGGTAATGAATTCCGCCTGCTGGATACCTATCGCATCTGTAACTTTTCTGGCGGCCTCGGCCCGAAACGTCGTGAAGGCGATTTCAAAAGCCCGGAAGGTTTTTACAACGTGAAGCTGAATCAGCTGAAGCCGGACAGCCGGTTTTATCGCGCGATTAATATTGGCTTTCCGAATCAGTACGATCGTAATCAGGGCTATAGCGGCAACTACCTGATGATTCATGGCGACTGTAAGTCGATTGGCTGCTATGCCATGACCAACGCCTATATGGATGAGATTTTTACTTATGTGAACGCGGCGCTGCGTAACGGCCAGCAGGATGTCAGCATCAGCATCTATCCGTTCCGCATGACCGACAGCAACATGCAGCGTCACCGCTACTCCAGCGATGCCAGTTTCTGGCAACAGTTGCAGCCGGGCTATGCGTACTTTGCGAAATATCACCAGCCGCCGATGGTCAATGTCGCCAGCGGGAAATATGTGATGAACAACAGCCCGGCACCGGTGTTAGCCAGTCCCGAAGCCGCTTCACGTTCATTCCTGGCGCTCTCCAAGGCAGAATAACGCCCATTCACCTGGCGCAATCCGTTGCCAGGTTTCATTGGCCGTCAGTGGCTGCGTAGCAATCACCGTCACCACGTCATGCGGCGTGGTGTGCTGCTGAAAATCGACCTCCACATCCTGATCCAGTAACTGCGCCCGGCCAAAGGGTGCGCGGCGGGTGATCCAGTAGAGATTGGTGGAGCAAAAGGCCATCAGATAACGGCCGTCTGACAGCAGCATGTTAAACACGCCCTTCTGCCGTAACGAACCGGCCAGCTCTCCGATAAAACGAAACACCGCAGGCCAGTTGCCCGGCGTGCGTGGATAGCGTGTCGCCAGCTGATGCAGGATCCAGCAGAACGCCTTCTCACTGTCCGTTTCGCCCACGGGCCGGAATGTACCGGTCTCCAGTTGACGATAGCCTTTAAGCTGACCGTTGTGCGCGTAGGTCCAGTTTCGGCCCCACAGCTCGCGGGTAAACGGGTGGGTGTTTTCCAGCGACACCTGACCACGATTCGCCTGGCGGATGTGCGCCACCACCGAATGTGATTTGATCGGATACTCCTGCACCAGACGCGCAATCGGCGAGTTAAAGCTCGGCAGCGGATCTTTAAACGTACGACAACCTTTATCTTCGTAAAAGGTAATGCCCCAGCCATCTTTGTGAGGCCCGGTTCCACCGCCCCGCTGAACCAGTCCGGTAAAGCTGAAACAGATATCCGTGGGAACATTGGCGCTCATCCCGAGCAATTCGCACATAGCCACCACCTCTGATTTTGCGGCCTCCCGTCAGGCAGGAGGCCAGCGCAGTTATTTCACCATCTCTTTTTCGATCAGCAGCATCAGGATGTGGATCACTTTAATGTGGATCTCCTGGATGCGATCGGCATAACCAAAGTGCGGCACGCGGATTTCAATATCGGCACTGCCTGCCATCTTACCGCCATCTTTACCGGTCAGGGTGATCACTTTCATCCCCTGCGCACGCGCAGCTTCAATCGCTTTAATAATATTGGCAGAGTTGCCGGAGGTTGAGAGGCCCAGCAACACATCGCCTGGTCGTCCTACCGCTTCCACATAGCGCGAAAAGACATAGTCATAACCAAAGTCATTACTGACGCAGGAGAGATGGCTGACATCAGAGATAGCAATCGCCGGATAGCCAGGACGATTTTCACGGTAGCGACCGGTCAGCTCTTCGGCGAAATGCATCGCATCACAATGTGAACCGCCGTTACCGCAGGAAAGCACCTTGCCGCCCGCCTTGAAACTGTCAGCCAGCAGCACCGCAGCACGTTGAATCGCATGAATATTGGCGTCATCGCTGAGGAATTTAGTCAGCGTATCCGCAGCTTCATTAAGCTCAGAGCGGATGATGTCCTGGTACATAGGGATGTCCTTTTTTAGGAGAGGTTAATCGCAGCAAGTTTAACGGAATGGCCGGTCAGCGCAAAGCGTCATGCCATGTCCGGCCAGATAGTGGCGGCGATGATCATTGCCACAGTTGATGCAAAAATGGGCTAAAAACGGTTTTTGTGAGGCAGGTTGTAATTGCGATGTAAACAAATTGATAAATCCCTTCAACTACTCTAAACCTCTCTACATAACAGGTCAGACCTCTTACTACTTGGAGCGGTTCATTATGATGGTTGTTTCGATACTTGCCACTGTGGCGCTGATTGGCGCCCTGTTCTATCACCGCCTGTCGTTGCGGCTCAGCAGCGCCATCCTGTTGCTGTGGACTGCGGCGATGGCTGTTGCTCATCTCTGGACGCCGTGGCTGCTGTTGCCGCTGGCGATCATCCTGCTGCCATTTAACCTGCCGTCACTGCGCCGCAGCCTGTTTTCAAAGCCGATCTTTCAGCGCTTCCAGAAGGTGATGCCGCCGATGTCACGCACCGAGAAAGAAGCGATTGATGCGGGCACCACCTGGTGGGAAGGCGATCTGTTCCAGGGCAAACCGGACTGGCAGAAGCTGCACAACTATCCACAGCCGCGCCTGACTGCCGAAGAGCAGGCTTTCCTCGATGGCCCGGTTGAAGAAGCGTGCCGCATGGCTAACGATTTCCAGATTACCCATGAGCTGGCCGATATGCCGCCGGAACTCTGGGCTTATCTGAAAGAGCACCGCTTCTTCGCGATGATCATTAAGAAAGAGTATGGCGGACTCGATTTCTCCGCCTATGCACAGGCCTGCGTGTTGCAAAAACTGTCAGGCGTTTCCGGGATTCTGGCGATTACCGTGGGCGTGCCTAACTCACTGGGTCCGGGCGAACTGCTGCAGCACTACGGCACCGAAGATCAGAAAAATCACTATTTACCGCGGCTGGCACGCGGCGATGAGATCCCCTGCTTTGCGCTGACCAGCCCGGAAGCGGGTTCAGATGCCGGTGCGATCCCCGATACCGGCGTCGTCTGCATGGGCGAATGGAAGGGTCAGCAGGTGCTGGGCATGCGCCTGACCTGGAACAAGCGCTACATTACGCTGGCGCCAATCGCCACCGTGCTGGGCCTGGCATTCAAGCTTTCCGACCCGGAGCATCTGCTCAGCGACAATGAGAATCCTGGCATTACCTGTGCGCTGATTCCAACGAATACCCCCGGCGTGGAAATTGGCCATCGCCACTTCCCGCTTAACGTACCGTTCCAGAACGGGCCGACGCGCGGCAACAATATCTTTGTACCGATTGACTATATTATCGGCGGGCCGGAAATGGCCGGCCAGGGCTGGCGGATGCTGGTGGAATGTCTGTCAGTAGGCCGCGGTATTACGCTGCCATCGAACTCAACCGGCAGCCTGAAAAGTGTGGCGCTGGCGACAGGTGCCTATGCCCATATCCGCCGTCAGTTCCGGGTTTCAATCGGTAAGATGGAAGGGATTGAAGAGCCGCTGGCGCGCATCGCCGGTAACGCTTACGTGATGGATGCGGCGGCCACGCTGATTACCGCCGGGATTATGCAGGGTGAAAAACCGGCAGTGCTGTCGGCGATTGTGAAATATCACTGCACCCATCGCGGTCAGCGCGCCATTATCGACGCCATGGATATTGCGGGCGGTAAAGGCATCATGCTCGGCAACAGCAACTTCCTGGCCCGTGCCTATCAGGGCGCACCGATCGCTATCACGGTGGAAGGCGCTAACATTCTGACCCGCAGCATGATTATCTTCGGACAGGGCGCGATTCGCTGCCATCCTTATGTGCTGCAGGAGATGGCGGCCGCAGCCAGCAACGATGTTAATGCGTTTGACGGGGCGCTGTTCAGCCATATCGGGCACGTGGGCAGCAGCACTATGCGCAGCCTGTGGCTGGGCTTAACCGCCGGGCGCACCAGCGCCAGTCCGACCCGGGATGGCACCCGCCGTTATTACCAGCACCTGAACCGCATCAGTGCCAATCTGGCGTTGCTCTCTGATGTGTCGATGGCGGTACTGGGCGGCAGCCTGAAACGCCGCGAGCGTATTTCGGCGCGTCTGGGCGATGTGCTGAGCCAGCTCTATCTTGCCTCTGCGACGCTGAAACGCTATGACGATGAAGGCCGCAACGAAGCCGATCTGCCGCTGGTTCACTGGGGCGTGCAGGATGCGCTGCATCAGGCGGAAGTGGCTATCGACGATTTGCTGCGTAACTTCCCGAACCGTCTGGTGGCGGGTGCATTGCGGATGACCATTTTTGCTGGCGGTCATCACTGCCCTGCGCCATCTGATCGCCTGGATCATCAGCTGGCGAAAATGCTGCAACAGCCGTCGGCTACCCGCAGCCGTCTGGGCCGTGGCATGTATCTGACGCCGAGTGAGCACAACCCTGCCGGTCAGCTGGAACAGGCGCTGCAGGATGTGATGGCGGCAGAAGTGATCCATGACAGGCTGTGTAAACAGACGAAACAGCACCTCTCCTTTACCCGGCTGGACGCGCTGGCGAAGCGTGCGCTGGAGCAGGGCTGGATTGATGCTAAAGAGGCTGACGTGTTGAAGCGTGCTGAAGCCAGTCGTCTGCGTTCGATTAACGTCGATGAGTTTGAGCCGGAGGCACTGGCCGTACCGGTGCCAGAGAAAGCCCCTCAGCCTGCGTCACGGGCAAGTGAGGCGGCATAAGATTCAGGGCCGATGTGATATCAGCATCGGGTACTGAACTTAAAGCGATGGGAGTCAGCACTGTTTTCAGAGGTCGACGCCTCGTCGGCCAAAAAGAGCTGACAATGACAAATCCAGGTGAATCTGACCACAATCGATTAGCTTAAGGCGCAGGGAGCAGGGTCAGAAGAGGAAAGCGTCCCGTGCCACGGACAAAAACGCCGGGAGCGTTTTTGAACAACGCAAAGCGTTGGCCCGTTTACGGGCGCACCTCAGGGATGAGGTGCGTAATTGCGCGGGCCGAGCGAGCCAGGGATGGCTTTAGCGACTTTCCGATCTGACCCTGTTACCGGCGCGGTCACACTCTTACAGCCAGCCTTTGATTTACCTGAAAGCCGACATCATGTCGGCTTTTTTTATCCCGCCTGACGGATGCGGGCAATCAGCGCATCCACATCTTCGACGTGATCGGCTGCCAGAATCAGCGTACGTCCCAGGTTAATCGCATTGCGGATGCAGTCGGTACGCATTGCCGGATCGGCAATCAGCTTCATATCCGCCACGTGAGACATCCCCACCGTGCGGCGAATCAGTTCGGTGCCGCAGTAACCGATGGTATCGGCCCACACTTTACGCAGAAATGCTTGCGAATAGCCTGGATAAGCCAGCGCCTCATCGCGGGTCTTCTCTGCCGCCAGCGCCAGGAAGCCTGACGCAAAGGTCGTCCAGAGGGTGTGAACATCGCTGAGACGCTGCTCGCGTGCATCGGCGGCCTCACGCGGAGGCAGCAGACCCGGCAGGCCGCAGTAGTTAATCAGCAGGTTGCCGATGGCGGTGCCGACATCAAAACCGATAGGGCCAAAATAGCCAAATTCTGCATCAATCGCTTTCAGGCTGCCGTCCGCAACGAAAATCGAGCCGCTGTGAATATCGCCATGCAGCAGCGCTTCAGCATGGGCAAAGAAGCGATGTTTAAGGCCGCCCACCGCAATGCGCAACGCATCGTCATCACGCAGGCTGGCGACCAGGGGCTCAAGCGCAGCGGGATAGCTGTTGCGCTCATGGTTGGTGTAAGGATCGTTAAAGAAAAGATCTTCGGTGATTTCACACATTTCCGGATTAATGAAACGCGCCACTTCCGCCTTTTTTTGATGCGGATGCAGGATGAAGTCGGAAGTATGGAACAGGGTCTGCGCCAGATAGTCGCCTAACTGCTGCGCCGCTTGCGGGTAATACGCGCCTTTCACCAGCTCGCCGCGCCAGATGCGATGGCTGGAGAGATCTTCCATCACCATCACTGCCAGCTCCGCATCATAATGGGTGATCTTCACCGTATGCTGCGGACAATATTTGTAGTGTTCGACCAGGGTCTGCGCTTCCAGCCGCGCCCGATCCAGCGTCAGTGGCCAGGACTCCCCTACGCAGCGCACATAGGGCAGCGCCTGCTTGACCACCACCCGACTGTTGCCCTGATCGTCATAAATTTTAAACACCAGGTTAAGGTTGCCATCACCAATCTCTTCTGCGCTGCTCAGCGCGGCAGGATTGTCCACGCCGCCAAATTGTCGGGCATATTCCACAGCATCAGCAGCAGTAAAGGTACGGTATTGCGACATTGCCTGTTCCTTATCATTCGAAGGGGGTCACTCAGGGATAATAAGCCGTTCAGACGTCTATACATCCGTTCAGCATGTTGGCACAATACGCATCATTAACGCAACATGGATTTCACCCACAATGCAGAGACTTCAAACCACCAGTTTACAGATTCGTGACAATCAGCTCTGGATTCTGGATCAGCAGGCGCTGCCGCAGCAGAAGAACTGGCTGCCCGCGCACAGCGTGCCTCAGCTGATTGAACATATCCACGCGCTGCGGGTGCGCGGTGCGCCGCTGATCGGCCTCTCCGCCTCGCTGCTGCTGGCGCTGCTGGCAGAACAGGGACTGACGCGCGCTGAACTGGCGCAGGCACTGGAGACCCTGCGTGCCGCCCGCCCTACTGCGGTCAATCTGATGAACAACCTGGATCGGATGAAAGTGGCCTTGGCACAGCCAGACTTTACCCCCGCGCTGGCTGAAGAAGCCTGGCGGCTGGTGCAGGAGGATAAGCTGCTGTGTGATGCCATCGCTGACGCGGGCTGCACGCTGGTGAAACCCCATAGCCAGTTGCTGACCCACTGCAATACCGGCGGGCTGGCCACCGCTGGCGTCGGTACGGCGCTGGGCGTGATTGCCCGCGCCCATCAGCAGGGGCTGATTAAGAATGTCTGGGTGGATGAAACCCGCCCGCTGTTACAGGGCGGCCGGTTAACCGCCTGGGAGCTGGGCGAACTGGCGGTTCCTTACACGCTAATCACCGATTCCATGGCCGCCAGCCTGATGGCCCGTGGAGAAGTGGATGCGGTGTGGGTCGGCGCTGACCGCATTGCCACCAACGGCGATGTGGCGAATAAAATCGGCACCTACAGCCTGGCGGTGCTGGCGCATTATCATCAGATTCCGTTTTACGTAGCGGCCCCACACACTACGCTGGATCGCAGCTGTCCTGATGGCGCAGCGATTCCCATTGAGCAGCGCGCCGCCAGCGAAGTGACGGGCGTAGCCGGCAGTTTTGGCAGCGTGCAGTGGGCACCGGAAGCGGCAAAGGTTTACAATCCGGCGTTTGATGTTACGCCCGCCGCCCTGATCAGCGGCTGGGTGCTGGATACCGGCGTGGTCACGCCTGACCAGGTACAGAACGGCATCTTCCAGCCGCAGTAACGGTCTGCAAGGCGTTTACCGTGAGCGGCAAACGCCTTGCGAAAACGACGGGCTGATTACGCCAGACGCGGATAGGCATCCGCAATCTTATCGCCGGTAAAGTTCGCTACCCAGCCTTCCTGATTATCGAAAATACGGATAGCCGTGAAGTGCGGTGACGATCCCATATCAAACCAGTGCGGCGTGCCCGCGGGCACCGAGATCAGATCATTTTTCTCGCACAGGATCTGCAGGATCTCACCATCCAGATGCAGGCAGAACAGCCCGGCCCCCTCGACAAAGAAACGCACCTCATCTTCACCGTGCGTATGCTCATTGAGAAACTTCTCGCGCAGCACGGTTTTCTGCGGATTGTCGGCATGCATGCTGATCACGTCCCAGCTCTGATAGCCTTTCTCCGCCACCAGCCGATCAATCGCATGCTGATAGGCGTTGATCACCGTTTCGGCATCCGGGTTCTCACCCAAATCGCGATCGGCTTCCCAGCGCTCAAAACGGACACCTTTAGCATTCAGGCGGTCACGAATCGCTTCCGCGTCAGTGCTGTGCCACACCGGCTGGCTGGCTTCGCGGTCGGTAAAAATAGTCAGTGCGCTCATCCTAAATCGACTCCGGGTTAATCTGGGTAAAATCAGTCACCTGACGATGGCGGCTCTCGTCGTCCGCTTCGCCACGCAGTAATTGCATTGTCTGCCAGCCCGCCTCTGCGGCGGCATCCAGCTCCTGATGAATATCGGAGAGAAACAGCAGCTGTGCCGCTGGCCGACCAATTTCAGCGGCGATGGCGCGATAAGCCGCGACTTCGCGTTTGGCACCCACGCGCGTATCAAAATAGCCGCTGAACAGGCCAGTAATATCACCTTCGTCGCTGTAGCCAAATAACAATTTCTGCGCCGCAACCGAGCCGGAGGAATATACATAAAGTTCAATGCCCTGCGCCTTCCAGTGGCGCAGCGCAGGCAGGACATCGGGATAGAGATGACCGGTAAAACTGCCGTTCACGTAGCCGTCACGCCAGATCATCCCCTGCAGCGCTTTCAGGCCGGTGGATTTGCGATCCTGGTCCATAAAGCTCAGCAGAATGTCCGTCACCCCGTTCAGATCAGCCTGCGGCTGATCGGCCTCTTCACGCACCGACTGCAGCGCCGCTGCCACCTCGGGCTGGTGCGCATTGTTACGCACGAAGTCCGGCAGGTGCTGGCGGGCATAGGGAAACAGGATGTTATGTACAAAGCGGATATCGCTGGTGGTGCCTTCGATATCAGTAACAATGGCGCGAATCATGCTTTCTCCAGCAGGCGACGTTGACGTTCACATTCGAATAAAAATTCCAGACCTTCCAGATGACGGCGGGCTTCGCTGACATCCTGGCCCCAGCAGGTTAAGCCGTGGCCGCGCAGCAGAAAGCCATAACGCAGCGGAAAGCGGGCAGCGTAATCTTCAATTTCTGACGCCAGCGCCGTAATGTCCTGGCTGTTGTCAAAAACGGGAATCGCCAGGGTATCCAGGTGGGTGTGCTGGCCGCTTAACGATTTTTGCATCTCATAGCCATGCAGCAGCAGCGCCGCACCCTGCTCTACCCGCGACAGTACGGTCGAATTGACCGTGTGGGTGTGCAGCACCGCGCCCGCCTCCGGAAAGAGGCGATAGATCATCGTGTGCAGCCCGGTTTCTGCCGACGGCTTACGGCCAGAGAGCGACTGGCTGGTGGCGATATCGACCTCGATAAAGTCATCCCGCGTCAGCGTGCCTTTATCTTTGCCCGATTCACTCAGCAGGCAGACATGTTCATCACGGCGCACGGACATATTCCCGCCGGTGGCCGGTGCCCAGCCTTTCGCCCCAATCCAGTGACAGGCGGCGACCAGTTGATCTAACGGAAGACTCTGCGACATAAAGGTTCCTTGCGGTGAAATATAATTCCGGATAAGTACGGGTAGCCAACGCCGCCGACGCGCAGCTCATGACGCATGTAAATGCTAAATGGACCGTGTGTAACATGGCGCATGTAAATGCGAAATGATCCGCATCTCAGCGAGGCAGCAAGTGCGCGCATCCCCGTGAGCTGACACTTGTCAGTGACCGGGGTAAGCAAACGAAGCTAACGAAGCTGAGGTGTGGAGCATGACGCATTTAGCCGTCTAAGCGTCTTGATTGCCAAATACTACCATCCTGTTTATAGTGGCACAAACACCGGGTGACACCGCATCAATCTTCGCGCTTAAGGCCTGACACCATGACGCAGCACAACCTGATCCCCGAGAGTAAACTCCCTCTGCTCGGCACCACGATTTTCAGCCAGATGAGTGCGCTGGCGCAGCAGCACAACGCCATCAATCTCTCACAGGGCTTTCCCGATTTCAGCGGCCCGGACTATCTGCAGCAGCGACTGGCGTATCACGTCAGCCAGGGCGCGAATCAGTATGCGCCGATGACCGGTGCGCTGCCGTTGCGTGAGGCGATTGCAGAGAAAACCGCGCGACTTTATGACTATCGTCCGGATGTTGAGGCGGAAATCACGGTGACGGCGGGCGCAACAGAAGCGCTTTATGCGACGATTACCGCGCTGGTGCGGCCAGGCGATGAGGTGATCTGCTTTGATCCCAGCTACGACAGCTATGCCCCTGCGGTGGAGCTGTCGGGCGGCGTGATGAAACGCATTACGCTGCAACCGCCCGCTTTTCGGGTGGACTGGCAGGCGTTTGCTGCGCTACTGAGTGACAAAACCCGGCTGGTGATCCTGAATACGCCGCACAATCCTTCGGCCACCGTCTGGCAGCAGCAGGATTTCGCCGCGCTGTGGCAGGCAATTGCTCAGCACCCAATCTATGTGCTGAGCGACGAAGTGTATGAGCACATCTGCTTCGATGAGACGGGCCACGCCAGCGTGCTGGCCCATCCTGAACTGCGGCAGCGCGCCATTGCGGTATCGTCGTTTGGTAAGACGTTCCACATGACCGGCTGGAAAGTGGGTTACTGCATTGCCCCTGCGGCAATCAGCGCCGAACTGCGCAAGGTGCATCAGTACCTGACCTTCTCGGTGAATACCCCGGCGCAGCTGGCGATCGCCGATATGCTGCGTGAGCATCCGGAACACTATCTTGAGCTGCCGGCGTTCTATCGCGATCGCCGCGATCGACTGGCGACGGCACTGAGCAACAGCCGCTTTAAGGTGCTGCCCTGCGAAGGCACCTACTTTTTGCTGGTCGATTACAGCGCCATCTCCGATCTGGATGATGTCAGTTTCTGCCAGTGGCTGACGCGCGAAGTGGGCGTCGCCGCGATTCCCCTGTCGGTGTTCTGCGCCGATGCTTTCCCCTATAAACTGATCCGCCTCTGTTTTGCCAAACAGCCGGCGACATTAGATGCCGCCGCGGAGCGCTTATGTCAGCTTTAAAAATTACCGTTTTGCAGGAGACGCTGAGCTGGATGGATGGCGAGGCCAACCTGCGCCATTTTGACGCGCAGCTGGCCGGATTCACCGGACGCGATCTGATTCTGCTGCCAGAGATGTTTACTACCGGCTTTGCGATGGAGGCGGCAAAGAGCTCCCTGCCAGAGGCGCAGGTGGTTGAATGGCTGCATCAGCATGCCCGTCGCACCGATGCGCTGATCGGCGGCAGCGCGGCAATCCAGACCGAAAACGGCGCGGTAAATCGTTTCCTGCTGGTCGAGCCGGACGGCACGCTGCATCAGTATGACAAGCGTCACCTGTTCCGCATGGCGGACGAGCATCATCACTATCTGCCTGGTGAGCAGCGTCAGGTCTTTGAGTGGCGCGGCTGGCGCATCCTGCCGCAAATCTGTTACGACCTGCGCTTCCCGGTCTTCTCGCGCAACCGCAACGATTACGATCTGGCGCTCTATGTCGCCAACTGGCCTGCGCCACGCGCGCTGCACTGGCAGGCGCTGCTGTTAGCGCGGGCGATTGAAAATCAGGCGTATGTGGCAGGCTGTAACCGCGTCGGCAGTGACGGCAATCAGCATCACTATAGTGGCGACAGCCAGATTATTTCGCCGCAGGGCGAGATCCTTAGCGCAGCCGAGCCGCATCAGCGCGCCCGACTGGATGCTGAGCTGTCGCTGGACGCACTTAATGCTTACCGCGAGCGTTTTCCGGCCTGGCAGGATGCGGATCGTTTTTCGCTGTAAATCGCAGGCGCGGCCATCAGCCTTTAACTGCCGCGATAAGTTGACCACGACCAGGGCGAAATCAGAAACGGCAGGTGAAAGTGGCTGCCCGCCTCGGCAATGACAAAATCGATCTGCGCGCTGACGTAGAGCGCATCCCGACCGGCGACGGCAAAATAGTCGCCAATTTCCGCCGTTAAACGGTAATGACCCGGCGTAAGCGGCTCAGGCGTCAGATCTTTCAGACGTCCGTCGCTGTCCGTTTCACCCTGAGAAATCGGAAACCACCCTTCCGGGCTGTTCTGCTCCAGTGAAATCGCCACGCCGCTGGCCGGTTTGCCCAGCGCCGTGTCAAGAATATGGGTCGTTACGGTACTCATTGCATCGTCTCCTTAAGGCGTAACAGAGTAATTTCACGCAGCTGGTCCAGCGCCTCCTGCTGCTCGGTAACCTCACTATTCTGCAACCGGCGCTGCAACTCTGCCAGCATCTGCTCGCCGCTGCGCCCTCTGGCGCGTATCAGGAACACCCGGCCAAAACGCGCTTCATATGCCTGATTGCCCTGCTGCATCGCCTGTTGCAGAGCGTGATCGGCCTGCTGCATTGCAGACTGCTCGCCGCGCGACAACGCGGCTTCTTTATCTGCACCGTTTGCGCGTTCACCGATGCGCGGATGTGCCGACAGTGCGGCCTCCAGTTCAGGCTGCTGCCACTGACGCGCCAGCGCATCGGCAGTTGCCAGTAATGCATCGGTGGTGGCAAAAGGCCGGGCCGCCACCAGCGCCTGTTGCCAGTGCGGGAGCGCCACACAGTGCCGGATGGCCGCCTGCGCTTCGTCAGCGGAAAGCTGATTAAATGCGGCTAATTCCATGTTCAGCTCCGTCCGGCAATCAGCGAGACCGCCTGTAAATAAGCCTGCAGCGCAGGTGCCACATCTTCCACCGCCACCGACTCCGCCGGATGATGGCTGATGCCGCGATGGTTACGCACAAATAACATGCCGACCGGCCAGCGTTCAGCGATGGCGATAGCGTCGTGCCCGGCGCCGCTCGGCAGCGACAGGCTGCGACCCTGCACCGTTTCAACCGCATGGCTCAGCGCCTGTTGCAGCGCAGAGTCACAGGCGGTGGCACCGATGCGATAATATTCGTTCGACTCGAAGCGAAGTCCACGGCGAAGCGCAATCGCCTCGGCCTGGGTTAACAGGCTGGAGAGTAGCGTCTCCAGCGGATTATCCAGCGGACCACGCACGTCCAGCGACAGTGATATCTCACCCGGAATGACATTGACCGCCCCCGGCGCGCAGTTAATCGTGCCGACGGTGGCGACCAGCTGCGGGTCCTGCTCACGCGTCGTCTGCTCGATAAACACCATCCACTCGGCAGCGGCGGCCAGCGCATCTTTGCGATGGGTCATCGGCACGGTGCCCGCATGGCCCGCTTCTCCGGTAAAACGGCAGTTGAGCCGGCGCGCACCGTTGATCGCCGTAACCACGCCCAGCGCCAGATCCTCCTGCTCCAGGCAGGGGCCCTGCTCGATGTGCAGCTCAAGATACCCGACGATATCCTCAACCCGCCGTGCCGCAGAGGCGATTCTGTCGCTATCGAGCCCGACATCGGCCATCGCCTGCGCTACGGTGATGCCGTTGCCGTCAGGATGGGTCACCCAGCTTTGCGGCCAGCTGCCAGTAATGCCACGACTGCCGAGCAGCGTAATGCCAAAACGGGTGCCCTCTTCGTCGCCGAAACCAATCACCTCAATCGCCAGCGGCAGGCGGCACTGATGTTCGTTAAGCCACTGCACGGTTTCAATGGCACTGAGTACGCCCAGCATCCCGTCGTAGCGACCGGCGTTGCGCACCGTGTCGAGATGCGAGCCAAGCAGCAGCGCAGGCGCACCCGCTTCTGCCGCCTCGTAGCGCCCGCAGATATTGCCGACCGCATCCTGCCACACCTGCATCCCCGCCGCCTGCATCCACTCACCGACGCAGGCGTTGGCGCGCAAATGTTCTGGGGAGAGGTAGACGCGGGTCAGCCCCTCAGCCGTTTCGCTGATCGCCGCCAGCGCATCGCAGCGCGCCATAACGCGCTGTGCAGCGGCCTGGGCTTCGCTGGCGCTCATCATCATGCGTGGCTCCCGTAGTGATCCCAGGCGGCCTGCGCGGCGGCACCCTGTGGCGTGCGATAGCCGACATAGGTCAGCACCGTTTCCAGCGCGGACAGCGTCTGCATCACGCAGTCTTTGCGCGCGTTGTAGCCCATGGTGCCGATGCGCCACACCTTGCCATGCAGCGGGCCAAACGAGGTGCCAATCTCAATGCCGAAATCTTCCAGCATCAGTTTGCGCACCTGATCGCCATTCACGCCAGACGGGATCATCACGCCCAGCACGTTGTTCATTTTGTTTTTCAGGTCGCCGAAGGTCTCCAGCCCCATCCCCTGAATGCCTTTCAGCATCGCTTCACCGTGCAGTTTGTGACGGGCGATGCCGTTATCCAGACCCTCCTGCAGGATCAGACGGGCGCACTCGCGCGCGCCAAACAGCGCACTGGTGGCTTCGGTATGATGGTTGAGCCGCTCCGGGCCCCAGTAATCCATGATCATGCCGAGATCAAAATAGTTGGAGTAGATCATCTCCTCTTCGCCATCCTGATGCGCTTCGGTACGGATCCCCTGCTCTACGCATTTGCGTTTGCGGATCACGGCTTCCATCTCTGCGCTCAGGGTGATCGGCGAGGTACCCGATGGGCCGCCCAGGCATTTCTGCATCCCCGCCGAGACGGCATCCAGTCCCCAGGCGTCCGTTTCCAGCGCGTTACCCGCCAGCGACGCGGTAGCATCGGTGTAGAACAGCACGCCATACTGTTTGCAGATTGCGCCTAACTGCGCCAGCGGCTGCAGCATGGTGGTCGAGGTGTCACCCTGCACGGTCAGCAGCAGGCGCGGTCGCACTTTTTTAATCGCATCTTCGATCTGGTCCGGGGTAAAGACTTCACCCCACGGCACTTCAATGGTGTGGACTTCCGCACGACAGCGGCGGGCAATTTCGCACAGCAGATGACCGAAGCGGCCAAACACCGGCACCAGCACTTTGTCGCCAGGCCGGATCGATGACAGCAGAATGGCTTCGATACCGGCGCGGGAGGTGCCGTCAATCAGCAGCGTCCAGCGGTTCTCTGTGCGAAACACGCCGCGATAGAGCGCCATCACTTCATTCATGTAGTGGGTCATCGCGGGATCGTACTGCCCCAGCAGCTGACTCGACATGGCGCGCAGCACGCGGGGATCCGCGTTGATCGGCCCAGGTCCCATCAGCAGACGCTGTGGCGGATTGAGTTGCGGGTAGTGATTGATATCCATCTTCCTTTCCTTTTTCAGAATCAGAGGCGAACCGAAGAGATAAACTGCTTAAGTTCCGGCGTCTGCGGCTGGGCGAACAGCGTTTTACTGTCGCCCTGCTCCCAGACGCGCCCCTGATGCATAAAGACCACACGATCGCCCACGTCGCGGGCGAAGTTCATTTCATGAGTGACGAGGATCAGCGTCATTCCCTCTGCCGCCAGCTGCTCAAGAACTTTGAGCACTTCGCCCACCAGTTCGGGATCGAGCGCGGAGGTGATCTCATCACAGAGTAAAACTTTCGGCGTCATCGCCAGCGCACGGGCAATCGCCACGCGCTGCTGCTGACCGCCGGAGAGGCTGGCAGGATAGTAGTTAAGGCGTTCGCCCAGCCCGACCTTCTCCAGCATCTGCGCAGCCAGCGCCCGGCACTCGGCCTCGCTTTTCTTCAGCACACGGCGTGGCGCCAGCATGACGTTCTCCAGCGCCGTCATGTGCGGGAACAGGTTGAAGCTCTGAAACACCATCCCGACCGAGCGGCTGATTTCACGCGCCTGCGAATCGCGGTCGGTGATCGTCATCCCGCCGAGCTTGATGCTGCCCTCCTGATAGCCTTCCAGACCGTTCATGCAGCGCAGCAGCGTGCTTTTACCCGATCCGCTGCGACCGATGATCGAGATCACTTCGCCCATGTCGATATCCAGATCCACGCCTTTCAACACATGGTTGTCGCCGTAATATTTTTGCACCTGATTAATGGTGATGAGCGGCATTGAATTTTTTCTCCAGATACTGGCTGTAGCGAGACAGCGGATAACACATCAGGAAGTAGCCCAGCGCCACCAGCCCAAAGACTTTAAAAGGCTGATAGGTCACGTTGTTCAGAATGGTGCCGGCTTTAGTCAGCTCGATGAAGCCGATAATTGATGCCAGCGCGGTGCCCTTAATCACCTGGACCGCGAATCCTACGGTCGGGGCGATACCGATGCGGATCGCCTGCGGTGCCACCACCCGCCATAGCGTCTGACCGAAGGTCAGGCCGAGGCAGCGCGACGCTTCCCACTGCCCTTTCGGCAGGGCGCGGATGCTGCCGTACCAGATGTCGACCAGAAAGGCGCTGGTGTAAAAGGTCAGCGCCAGCGAGGCGGCGGTCCAGGGCGCGACATCAATACCAAACAGGCCGACGCCAAAAAACGCCAGGAACAACTGCATCAATAGCGGCGTGCCCTGAAACAGCGCGGTGTAACCGCGTACCGCGCGTGTCAGCCACTTACGCTGCAGCAGTCGCAGAAACAGCAGCGGCAGCGTCACCAGCGTGCCGCCGACAAAGGCCACCAGCGACAGCAACAGAGTCCAGCGCGCCGCCAGCAGCAGATTGCGCAGGATGTCCCAGTCGGTAAAGGTCGTCATCATGATGCCTGCACTCCAAACCATTTACGGCCAATCGCCAGCAGCAGATGGCGCATCGCAATCGACAACGCCAGGTAGATCAGCGTGGTCACCAGATAGACCTCAAAACTTAAGAAGGTGCGCGACTGAATCAGGTTGGCTGCGAAGGTCAGCTCCTCATAGGAGACCTGCGACACCACCGACGAGCCCAGCATGACGATGATGCACTGACTCACCAGCGCCGGATAAATGCGCTGCAGCGCAGGCGGCAGCACGACCCGCAGAAAGGTCTGGCTGCGGGTTAATCCCAGCACCCGTCCCGCTTCCCACTGCCCTTTGGGCGTCACCTGGATCCCGGCGCGGATGATCTCGGTGCTGTAGGCGCCAAGATTGATCAGCATCGCCAGCAGCGCCGCCTCACCCGCAGTGAGTTTCAGCCCCAGCGCAGGCAGACCAAAAACAATAAAGAACAGTTGCACCACAAACGGCGTATTGCGGATCAGCTCGACATAGATGCCCCACAGACGGCTCATCCAGCTCGGTTTGCCGCTGCGCAGCGCGGCGCCCGCAATGCCCAGCGCCACGCCACCGGTGGTCGCCAGCACCGTCAGCTGGATGGTGACCCACAGACCGGAGAGCAGCTCCGGCCAGTAGGGCCACAGGGCGGGAAAGTTAAGTTGCCCGATCATGAATCCGTCCTCAGGCGCCGAGGTTCGCAGGCAGCGGTGCTTTCAGCCATTCTTCAGAGAGTTTATTCAGCGTGCCATCTTTAATGCCCTGCTCAATCAGTTCATTCACTTTCGCTTTCAGCGCAGGCTCATCTTTCTTCAGGCCGATAAAGCAGGGTGAATCTTTCAGCATAAACTGCGCGACGGGCGCTTTGGCCGGATTCTGGCGCGCAATGGCGGCGACGACCAGGTTGCCGGTCGCAACATACTGCACCTGACCGGAGAGATACGCAGACAAGGTGGTGTTGTTGTCTTCATAGCGTTTCACCTGCGCATCTTTCGGGGCCACTTCGCTGAGCACCATGTCCTCTACCGCACCGCGCGTGACGCCAATCGACTTGCCGCTCAGAGCCGACGCCGCTTTAATTTCATCGCCTTTCGGACCGAAGACGCCCAGAAAGAACGGCGCATAGGCGCGGGTAAAGTCGATCACCTTTTCACGCTCGGGGTTTTTACCCATGCTGGAGATAACCAGATCGACCTTGTCGGTTTGCAGATAAGGCACGCGGTTGGCACTGCTGACCGGCACCAGCTGCAACTTAAGTTTCATCTGCTTTGCCAGATATTTCGCCGTGTCGATGTCATATCCCTGCGGCTGCAGGTCAGTGCCGACCGAGCCAAACGGCGGGAAATCCTGCGGCACGGCGACGCGGATGACGCCGCGCTTCTGGATATCCTGCAATTGATCGGCCAGCGCACTGCCCGTTTGTGCCATCAGTAATGCCGCTGTCGCAACCGCCATCAAAACTTTTTTCATTATGCACCCCGGTGAGATTAACGTGAAACAAAAGATTCTTTGACAAGCAATCTGCAACTAATGTGCCAACCCGGGCGGCAACAGAAAAAGGGTTAAGCGACAGAGAGTTCTACGGAAATAGGGCGTAATCGGGGCAATCACGCCGCGGAAGAGGTGTTCTGAAATGGGGCAAAGCACCAAAACGGTGCCTGTTAACGGTGCTCCAGCTCGTCAAACTGCTGGTAAAGGTCGGCGATCTGATGAATCCGCTGGCGTCCCTGTGCCAGCATTTCATGCAGCAGCGCATTGGCGATCAGGTTAACCAGGCTCATGGCGGCACTGTAACTGTCGAAGGCGGAAACGCTGTCGAGCGGCGTACAGAGCTGCCAGCGTGCCAGCGCAATTACCGTCTGCGCCTGTGGCTCACACAGCGCCAGCAGCGGGATGCCAGCCGTCTGCAGCTGCTGCATCAGTGGGCGAATGATGCGCGGACGACGACGAAACGCCATCACAATGACCATATCGTCCGGCGTGATATCCACCAGCTCCTCAGCCAGCGTCTGGCCCGGCTGCGGCAGAATATGCACCTGCGAACGCGCCTGTACCAGCTGCTGTCGCAGATGCAGCGCTACCGGATAGGCGTTGCGCATGCCGATGATAAAGAGACGTTTAGCCTGCGCCAGCTGCTGAATCACCTCGTTAAAGTGCCGGGCATCCAGGCTGTTTACCCACTGCGTCAGATTAGCCATCTCCTGCTTGTAATGACGTGCCAGCAGCGTATTGCCCTGCACCGCATCCCGGTTATCGGTCAGCGGCATGCCGCTCTGGCGCAGGATGCGAAGCTCATCACGCATATCCTTGTACTTCTCATAGCCCAGACGCTTAAACAGTCGACTGACTGTGGCTTTCGACACGCCACTGAGCCGCGCCAGCTCGGCGCTGTTGTAGCTAATCAGATCATCGAAGTGGTCAAACACGAAGTCGGCAATACGCTGCTCCTGCGGAGAGAGCTGGGCATAGTGACTTCTGAGTCGTTCATCAAGCTGTTTCATAAGGCGTCCTGTAACTTTTGTTTCAGCAGAAGCTAGCACAATTTACGCCAGGTTAACCGGTGCATCGTCAGCGGAGCATGAAAACTGGAACAGCTCTTGCTTTGTTATGGGTTCTGTCACCCAAAGAACGAGAAAAAGATGATTCAAAGCAATATGGCCCCGCAGGGGATGGCGGTAACGCCACACCATCTGGCGAGTGAAAGTGCGCTCGCGGTGCTGCGTGATGGCGGTAATGCCATTGAAGCGATGGTAGCCGCTGCCGCGACTATCGCTGTGGTCTATCCGCACATGAACGGACTGGGCGGCGATGGCTTCTGGCTGATTCTGCCGCCCGGCGGCGGCCCTGTCGCTATCGACGCCAGCGGTGCCGCCGGTTCGCTGGCTCACCGCGATTTTTACGCCGATCACCCGAAGATCCCCCATCGTGGGCCGAAAGCGGCGCTGACGGTGGCCGGTACGGTCAGCGGCTGGCAGGAGGCCCTGACGCTCTCTGCGGAGATGGGCACCCCGCCACTGCCGCTGGCCCGTCTGCTGCGGGATGCGATTCGCTACGCCGCCGACGGCATTCCGGTGAGCGCCTCACAGACCGCCGCGACCACGAACTTCCGCAGTGAGTTGCAGCATCAGCCCGGCTTTAGTGCCCATTTTATGCCCGACGGCGATGTGCCGCAGCCGGGCAGCCGTTTTACCCAGCCCGCGCTGGCGAATACCCTGAGCCAGCTCACCGAAGAGGGACTCGACAGCTTTTATCGCGGTCCGCTGGCTCACCATATGGCCGACGAGATGGCGACGCTGGGCATGCCGGTGACGCTGTCCGATCTGCAGCAGCATCGCGCCCGTCGCACGACTCCGCTGCATCTCGCCCACAGCGAAGGCGACATCTGGAATATCGCTCCGCCGACCCAGGGCGTCGTGTCGCTGGCGATCCTCGGCATCACCGATCGCCTGGAGATGGCCGAGGCTGACGACGCACAGACGGTGCACCGCATCGTTGAAGCCACCAAAAAAGCCTTTGCCCTGCGCGACAAACACATCACCGATCCGCGTCACGTCACCGAAGATTTGCAGGCGCTGCTGGAAAGCGATCACCTCGCCACGCTCGCCAGCCAGATCGCCGATGGCGAGGCCGCCGCCTGGGGCAGCGGACGCGGACCGGGCGATACGGTCTGGATGGGCGTAATGGACAGCAGCGGTCTGGCTGTCTCTTTTATTCAGAGCATCTATCACGAGTTTGGCAGTGGTGTGGTGCTGCCCGGCACGGGCGTTACCTGGCAGAACCGGGGCGCGGCGTTCAGCCTCGACCCTGAGCATCTGCTGGCCCTTGCGCCCGGCAAGCAGCCGTTTCATACCCTGAATCCCGCCGCCGCACGGCTGAAAGATGGCCGGACAATGGTGTATGGCGCGATGGGCGGCGATGGACAGCCGCAGACCCAGGCGGCGATTTTCACCCGCCATGTGATTCAGGGCCTGCCGCTGCAACAGGCGGTCAGTGCGCCGCGCTGGCTGCTGGGCCGTACCTGGGGGCAATCGTCAGACTCGCTGAAACTGGAAGGCCGCTTTGACGATGAAACGGTATTGATGCTGCGTCTGTGGGGCCATGAGGTGGAAATGCTGCCGGATTTCAGCGAATCCGTGGGCCATGCGGGCGCGATTGTGCGCCACAGCAACGGCATGTTCGAGGGCGCAAGCGATCCGCGCAGTAACGGCAGCGCCGCCGGTTTTTAACAGGAGCGAATCATGAATCAACACGAGTGGGCCAGCTACATCGGCCATATGGAGCAGATCCTGCAACTGGAACTGGATGACGCGCGTCGCGCTGAACTGCTGATCCAGCTGTCGCGTATCGCGGTGATGGCTGCGCCGCTGATGGCGTTTCCGCTGGATGAACGACTGGAAGTGGCAGGAGTATACCAGGCATGAGATTAGGTGACGTTTCAATTCAGACGCTGCAACAGGCTATCCAGCAGGGTGAGATCAGCGCACTGGAAGTGGCAAAGCGCACGCTGCAGGCAGTTGAGCAGCATAATCCGGCGCTGAATGCCTGGACGGAGGTCACCGGGCCGCGCATGTTAAAAGAGGCCAGCGCCATTGATGCGCAGCGGCAGCGTGGCGAAAAGCTGCCCCCGCTGGCGGGCATCCCGTATGCGGTGAAAAACCTGTTTGATGTGGCGGGTCACAGCACGCTGGCCGGTGCCAGCCTGTTCCGCGATCGCCCTGCGGCACAGGCCGATGCGTTTGCCGTCGGAAAACTGCGGCATGCTGGCGCGCTGCTGTCGGGCATGCTGAACATGGATGCCTACGCGTATGGTTTTACCACCGAAAACAGCCATTATGGTGCGACCCACAATCCGCGCGATCTCAGCCGCGTGGCGGGCGGTTCGTCAGGCGGTTCGGCCGCCGCGGTAGCCGCCGGGCTGGTCCACTTTTCGCTCGGCACCGACACCAACGGTTCGATTCGGGTGCCCGCGTCGCTGTGCGGTATTTTTGGTCTTAAGCCGACCTTTGGCCGGTTATCTCGCAGCGGCAGTCATCCGTTTGTTGCCAGCCTCGATCACATCGGGCCGCTGGCGCGGCGGGTTGAAGACCTGGCGCTGGTATATGATCTGTTACAGGGCGCAGACCACACCGATACGTTTCAGGCCGATCGTCCGGTGGCCGCGACGCTGCCGGGGCTGTCACTGGGCAGCGAAGGATTACGCTGCGGCGTGCTGGGTGGCTTTTTTGCCCGCTGGTGCGATGAGGATGCCCGCGCTGCCGTCGCGGTGGTTGCGGCAGCGCTTGAAGCCCAGGAAGAGGTGCTGATGCCGGACGCAGAGGTGGCCCGCTCGGCGGCGTTTATCATGACCGCCGCAGAAGGTGGCAATCACTATCTCCCTGCCCTGCGTCAGATACCGGAGCAGTTTGAACCAAACTCCCGTGAGCGTCTGCTGGCGGGTGCCATGATGCCAGGTGCCTGGTACGTGCAGGCGCAGCGCTTCCGTCGTCATTTCCAGCAGCAGGTGTTACCGCTGTTTGATCGCTTCGATGTGCTGATCGCGCCGGCGACGCCCTGCAGCGCGATCACTATCGGTCAGCAGACCCTGACGATTCAGGGTGAATCGCTGCCCGCTAAGGCGAGCATGGGGATGCTGACGCAGCCGATCTCCTTCCTGGGATTACCGGTCTGTACCGTGCCGCTGGCGACCCGAAGTGGTCTGCCGATTGGATTACAGCTTATCGCCCGTCCGTTTAACGAAGAGGCGGTGTTACGTGCCGCCTGGACACTGGAACAACGCGGCATCACGATGCCGCAAATCAATATGGCAGGAGCCTGATGAACAGAGAGATTAATTTACCGCAGGTGCTCACCGAGGTGACAGCGCAGTTTTATCGCTACGAGCAGGCGCTGGTCAGCAATGATGTGGCCGAACTGGATGCCCTGTTCTGGCACGACCCGCGAACCGTGCGCCTTGGCGCGGGTGAGAACCTGTATGGCATTGATGAGATTCGGGCCTTCCGTGCCGCGCGTCCGTCAGCCGGGCTGAACCGGACGCTGCGCAACACCGTGATTACCACTTTTGGTGAGAATTATGCGGTCTGCAGCACTGAATTTACCCGCACCGGTAGCGATAAAATTGGCCGTCAGCAGCAGACCTGGGTGCGAATGCCCCACGGCTGGTGCATCGTGGCGGCGCAGGTCAGTCTTATGAGCTGACACTGTCCGGCGCTTCGCCCGCTCAACAGGGGCAAGCGCCGGAACCGGCTTACGGTGCCGGGTGCGTGGTGATCCAGTGGTCGGCGATCTGCTGGCGGGTACAGATCCAGACATCGTCATGCTGCTGGATGTGATCAAGGAAGTTCTGCAGCGCGCGGAATTTGCCAGGACGGCCCAGCAGGCGACAATGCATGCCGATCGACATCATCTTCGGCGCGGTTTCACCCTCTTCATACAGCACATCGAACGTATCACGCAGATAGGTAAAGAACTGTTCGGCGGTGTTAAACCCCTGCGGCGAGGCAAAGCGCATGTCGTTGCACTCCAGGGTATACGGGATAATCAGGTGCGGTTTCACCGTGCCATCCTGACAGGTGACCTGGGTCCAGAACGGCAGATCGTCGCCGTAGTAGTCGCTGTCGTAGCTGAAACCGCCCTGCTCCACTACCAGCCGACGGGTGTTCGGGCTGTCGCGGCCGGTGTACCAGCCGGTCGGCGCTTTACCAAACAGATCCACCAGCACATCGACCGCCTGCTGCATATGCTGACGTTCAGTTTTTGCATCCATACCCTGATAGTGGATCCAGCGCCAGCCGTGGCTGACCACATCGTAATCCGCCTGTTTAATCGCCTCAACGACTTCCGGATGACGTGCCAGCGCCATCGCCACGCCAAACACGGTTAATGGCAGACCGCGTTTCTGAAATTCATTGTGGATGCGCCAGAATCCGGCGCGGGAGCCGTACTCATACAGCGACTCCATCGACATGTGCCGATCGGTATAGCTCGCTGCACCGATGATATCGGAGAGAAACTGCTCCGAGCCGGCATCGCCATGCAGCACGCTGTTTTCAGCGCCTTCTTCGTAGTTCAGAACAAACTGCACCGCCACACGGCTGTTGTTGGGCCAGGCGGCGTGTGGCGGATTAGCGCCATAACCGATTAAATCGCGCGGATAGTTTTTGTTAAAGCTGTACTCTTTCTTCTCTGCAGCGTCAGTCATCACTGGCTTCCTTTCGGGATTCGGGAAAGTTCCGTTAGTTTAGATGCTGAAACGCACCTGAGAGAGGTTTCTGCAAAGGCCAGGCCAGATCGCCATGTTTGCTGGTGCCAAAGCCAAGCGCCACCAGCGATTCGACCATTTTTACTGCTGCACTGACACCATCGATCACTGGCAGGCCCAGTTCCTGGGTCAGCGAAGCAGCCAGCGTCGCCATTCCGCCACAGCCCAGCACAATCGCCCCGCTGCCATCTTCCCGCTTCGCCTGAATGCAGCGCTGCCGCACTTTTTCCTGCGCCAGGCCGCTGCCATCCTCCAGTGCCAGTACTGGCAGATCGATGGCATGCAGCGCGGCACAGTGATGGGTAAAGCCATACTGCTGCAGCAGATGACGCGCAATCACCAGGGTGCGCGGCAGCGTGGTGACAATAGAGAAACGCGTCGCCAGCAGCGTGGCGGTGTGCATCGCCGCTTCCGCAATACCAATCACCGGTCCGCTGGCCAGCTCACGTGCTGCCAGTAGACCCGGATCGCCAAAGCAGGCGATGACGTGACCGCTGACGCCCTGTTCCCTGCCGAGCCGGATCTGCTCCAGCACACCGATGGCGGCGATCGCCTCATCGAAGTGGCCTTCAATGGAGGGCACACCCTGCGACGGCGAAACCGCCAGAATTTCGGTACCCGGCGCGGCGACGGCACGGGCGGCCTGGCCGATGGTTTCGGTCATCGCCAGGCTGGTGTTGGGGTTAATCACCTGAATCAGACTCATGAGGCAGCTCCAGAGTTTGCGGCAAACAGTCGGGAGAAATCGGGCAGGGTTTCCCCGCTGCGCTCAAAGTGCAGGCTGGAGACGATATGCTCAAAGTGATGTTGTAGCGCCTGCGTCAGCGGTTTCTGCGCGCGCGCGCGCAGTAACTTCAGCAGATTGTCGTGATCGTCACAGCGGCAGCCGCGCTGCCAGGGCGCGCCATAGGCGGCGATCACCAGCGAGGAGCGCTGAGTCAGGCTGGTCACCATGCCGGTAAGCACCTGATTGCCGGAGATCGCCTGCAGCTGGATATGAAATGCCGCAGAGAGCCGGATCGCTGCCGGACCATTCTGATCGGTAAGCGCCTGGTTCTCCTGCTCGATGAGCTGCTCCAGTGCCACCAGATGGGCAGGCTGCAGATGCGCCAGTACCGCGGGCAGATTAGCACATTCCATTAAACTGCGGGTTGAGAAGATGTCCCGCGCCTCTTCAACACCGGGTGTCGCCACCTGCGCACCACGTTTGGGCGTCAGCGTCACCATCTGCACCGCCGCGAGGCGTTGCAGCACTTTACGGATGCCGGTGCGGCTTACACCAAAGACCCCGGAAAGGGCCTCTTCCGGCAATTTGCTGCCCGGCGGTAGCTGATGTTCAACAATGGCGTTCATTAACGCCTGATAGATCCCTTCATCCTTATCCTGCAGCCTGGTGGCGTCTCGCTGGCCTGTTTTACTCGTCATTACCTGCTCCGGTCACTCGCTGTGTGCTACATATCGTATACGTGAAAATTAAATATTGTATACAAGAAAAGAGATCTGGCCTGAATCCTGCAATACCGTCCTACCAGATTATTCATTCCACTTTCAGGTACAGGAGCAGGTTTCATGCCAAATCAATCAACGGTGGCCAGCACGGCCTCTGAAGCCAGTGCCCGTTACAGCCCACGGCTCTGTAACGACGACCTGGCACCGACACGCGATCAGAACTGGTCGTGGTACAACATTTTCTCTTTCTGGATGTCCGATGTGCACAGTATGGGCGGCTATGTGGTGGCCGCCAGTTTCTTCACGCTGGGACTAGCCAGCTGGCAGGTGTTGCTTTGCCTGCTCGCCGGGATCTGCATCGTGCAGATCTGTGCGAATCTGGTGGCGAAACCGAGCCAGATGGCGGGCGTGCCTTATGCGGTGATTTGCCGTCAGGCGTTTGGCGTGTTTGGTGCCAATATTCCAGCAGTCATTCGCGGGCTAATCGCCTTCGCCTGGTATGGCATCCAGACTTATCTGGCGGCGAACGCCCTGATGCTGGTGCTGCTGAAGTTCGTGCCTTCTCTGACGTCGATGACCGTGCCGCACTGGCTGGGCCTGTCGCTGCTGGGCTGGTGCTGTTTCGGGGTGATGTGGTTACTGCAGGCGATGGTGTTCTGGCACGGCATGAACGCCATTAAACGGTTTATCGATGTCGCTGGACCAGCGGTTTATGTGGTGATGGTCGCGCTGGCGGGCTGGATTGTATACAAGACCGGCTTTGACGGGATCTCCTTTACCCTGGCAAGCAAATCGCTGACCGCGGGCGAGCAAACGTGGCAGATGATTACGGCCACGGCGTTGGTGGTCTCCTACTTCTCCGGGCCGCTGCTGAACTTCGGTGACTTTTCACGCTACGGCAAGAACATGTCAGAGATTCGCCGCGGCAACCGCTGGGGCCTGCCGTTTAACTTCCTGCTGTTCTCTGTGGTGACGGTGGTGATTGTGTCAGGCACGCAGTCGCTGTTTGGCAAAATGATTACCGATCCCATCGAAACCGTGAGCATGGTTGGCAACGATCTGGCCGTTGCGATCGGTCTGCTGACCATGATTACTGCCACCATCGGCATCAATATCGTGGCGAATTTCGTTTCACCCGCTTTTGACTTCTCCAACTGTTCACCGCAGAAAATCAGCTTTCGTACTGGTGGCATGATCGCTGCCGTTGGCTCGGTGCTGTTAACACCATGGAACCTGTTCCAGTCGCCTGAGCTGATTCACTACACGCTGGATGTGCTGGGATC
This sequence comes from Pantoea sp. B550, assembly GCF_024158165.1. Classification (NCBI taxonomy): domain Bacteria; kingdom Pseudomonadati; phylum Pseudomonadota; class Gammaproteobacteria; order Enterobacterales; family Erwiniaceae; genus Pantoea; species Pantoea sp. B550. The sequence goes on along the minus strand of NZ_JAMYXI010000003.1, from coordinate 2,804,206 downwards.
GTTTATCGGGCCGCTGTTCGGGATTCTGCTGACCGATTTCTATCTGATTAAACGTGGACGTATTTCGGTCGACGATCTGTTTAACGACACACCTGCAGGCCGTTACTGGTATCGCGGTGGCTTTAACCCTAAAGCGATTGGCGCGCTGCTGCCGTCGGTGGCAATTTGCCTGGTGATTAGCTTTATCCCTTCCCTGCATCAGGTAGCGAACTTCAGCTGGTTTATTGGTGCCGGTCTGGCGGCAGGCTGCTATCGCTTTATCGCCCGTGAAGATCGCGAGGCGGAGGATGTGACCCGCTGGCATAGCGAGGGAATGGCGCAGAAGAAGCAAGCCGCGGCTGAATAGCAGACAGCAAAAAGCCGATTCATTTCTGAATCGGCTTTTTTAAAGAGATTGGCGGAACGGACGGGGCTCGAACCCGCGACCCCCTGCGTGACAGGCAGGTATTCTAACCAACTGAACTACCGCTCCGCGCTTTGTTCCCCGTCGGGAACGAGGCGCATAGTAATGGCAGCCTGTTACGGCGTCAATGCTTTTTCCGACCGAACAAATCGTTTGCTGTTTTTTTCAGCTTGCCGCTGATTTTCTCAACAAAATCACGCAATTCAGCCGCGCCACAAACAGCTGCCGCCTTTTTTCATCACCAGATCCAGACGGGATTCATGAGCAACCACCTCTTCTTCGCTGGCCGTGACCACACGCAGTGCAGAAGCGGGACGCACGATGCGCTGGATGCTCTCTCCCTGAGCCTGTCGGGCGCTTTCACTCTCCGATAAAAAGGAGAGAGAGGTCTGCCCGCCGGTCATGGTCAGGAACACTTCTGCCAGAATCTCGGCATCGAGCAGTGCGCCGTGCAGGGTTCGTTTGGTGTTGTCTATTTCGTAACGTGAGCAGAGCGCATCAAGGCTGTTACGCTTGCCGGGAAACATTCGACGCGCCAGTGCCAGGCTGTCGGTAATTTTGCAGAAGGTTTCGGTTTTCTCAATGCCGCGATTCAGCTTTGAAAATTCGTAATCCATAAAGCCGATATCAAACGGCGCGTTATGGATGACTAATTCGGCACCGCGAATGTAGTCGAGAAACTCATCGGCGATTTCGCTGAAGGCGGGCTTGTCGGCCAGAAACTCATCGGCAATGCCGTGGACGCCAAAAGCTTCGGGATCGACCAGCCGATCGGGCTTGAGATACATATGGAAATTGTTACCGGTCAGGCGACGGTTAATCACCTCTACCGCACCAATCTCAATGATGCGGTGCCCCTCATAATGTACCCCGATCATGTTCATGCCGGTGGTTTCAGTATCGAGAACGATCTGGCGGTTATTTGCAGTGCTCATAAGACCCGTTTTATGTCAGACTTGGCGTTTTTTAAGAGGAAGTCTACCAGAGATGCGCAAACAGGTAGAGATATTCACCGATGGATCCTGTCTTGGAAATCCCGGTCCCGGCGGTTACGGGGCGATTTTACGTTACGGTCAGCATGAGAAAACCTTCAGCGCGGGCTATCGCCTTACCACTAACAACCGGATGGAGCTGATGGCGGCGATTGTCTCGCTCGAGGCGCTGACCCAGCCGTGCGATGTGGTGCTCAGCACCGACAGTCAGTATGTGCGTCAGGGGATCACCAGCTGGATCCATAACTGGAAAAAGCGTGGCTGGAAAACCGCCGATAAAAAGCCGGTGAAGAATGTCGATCTCTGGCAGCGTCTCGACTTAGCCCTCAGTACCCATAAGATTCAGTGGGAGTGGGTTAAAGGCCATGCCGGACACCCGGAAAACGAGCGCTGCGATGTGCTGGCCCGCAGCGCGGCGGAAAATCCTGCTTTTGAGGATATCGGCTATAAAGCCGAGTCCTGATCCTCTGCTTTCCGGAACTGACGTGTGGCATTGACCGTCTGACGAATCTTGCTGGTACTCAGGCTCTTCTTTGCCCGGGTCGGCAGCAGCGGGAAGGTTCGCTTGCGCGCCACCACAATATTCAGACACCCCAGCGCCGGTAAGTGGGCGCTGATCAGTTTCCCGCCCTGCTGATGCCATGGCAGCACCTGAAATCGGGTGCGGTAGACCACCTCATAATTCAGTAGTCCCAGCCAGTCGAGCAATCGCATCTGGCTGAACATCCGCCCGCTCCAGGGGGCTTTACGAGTTAATCCCGGTACCATTTTACTGACGCCGAGCAGGCTGAAAGGATTGAAGCCGCTGATGATCATCCAGCCATCGTCGATTAATACCCTGTCTACTTCGCGTAACACCCGGTGAGGATCCTGACTCCAGGCAAGCGTATGGGCAAGCAGACAGGCATCAATCGATTTCGACTCAAACGGCAATTGCATCGGGTCAGCCCGCACCTGTAATAGCTCGCCTTCGCTGCCCACATTGACCTGATGTGAAATAGCACAGTTTTCGGTGTTGATTTCTGCGCTGAGGTTGCCAAGCTTAAGCATATGAAAGCCATAAAGCTTTCCGAGATAAGGCTGAAGCTGCTGCGTTAGCGCGTCGCGGAAGTAATCTCCCCACGGCATGTTACGCCAGGACAGCGGTGCGTTCAGAACCTGGCGTGATTTAGCGGGCTTCATGCTTTACGCTCTTCCTTTTCCTACGACCTGCGAGAGGTGATGATGAATCTTACCAGTATTCCTGCGTTGCAGGACAACTACATCTGGACGCTGAATGATGATGAGGGTAAATGCCTGATCGTTGATCCCGGCGAAGCTCAGCCAGTGTTAGAAAAAATGGCGTCAAACGGCTGGCAGCCAGTCGCCATTCTGTTGACTCACCACCATAACGACCATACGGGCGGCGTGAAAACATTATGTGAGCACTTCCCTGACCTTGAGGTCTACGGCCCTCGGGAAACCGAAGCGAAAGGGGCCAGGACGATAGTCAGCGAAGGCGATAAAGTCACCGTACTGGGCCTGACCTTCAGAGTGATCCATACTCCTGGTCACACTTTAGGACATATCTCATATTACAGCTCGCCTTATCTTTTCTGTGGCGACACTCTCTTTTCAGGCGGGTGCGGACGCCTTTTTGAAGGCACTCCAGAGCAGATGTATGATTCCTTTCAAAAGCTTAACCAGCTACCAGGTGAGACTTTAGTCTGCTGTGCGCATGAATATACTTTATCCAATCTGAAGTTTGCTGCGGCTATTCTGCCCCATGACCCGCAAATAACGGCCGAATACCAGAAAATTAAGGACTTACGCGCCGAAAATGGCATTACTTTGCCAACAAAACTGGCGCACGAACGGTCAATAAATTTATTTCTTCGTACGCAAGATATTGATTTACAAAGGGCATTAAACGTTAACATTACTGATGAACCAGTATGGCGGACATTTGCCGTTCTACGCGAGAAGAAAGACGCTTTTTGATTTTTCGGGTTGTGTTGTGAAAAGTCGTCACGTATAGTTGCTCGTCTTTTAAGCGAACTATTGACACACACATGAAGGCTAAAGCGATCTTACTCGCCTCAGTCTTGCTGGTAGGATGTCAGGCGTCCAGGAACGATGCCAATATCCCCGAACAGCATGCACAGAGTCTGTCTTCAGCTGGTCAAGGTGAAAATGGAAAGTACGGAGACGAGTTTTTGTCGCCGCGATGGCAGGAAGATGGAACTGGCCTCGCAGCAGACGCAGATCTCTGGAGTTTCATTAGTGACGAGTTGAAGATGGGGATTCCGGAAAACCCGGCAATCCGCGAACAAAAAAGTAAATTTTTAAAAAATAAGAGCTATCTCCACGATGTAACATTACGGGCAGAGCCGTACATGTACTGGATAGTCGAGCAGATACAGAAACGTAAAATGCCGATGGAACTGGTACTGCTACCCATAGTGGAGAGCGCTTTTGACCCTCGCGCAACCTCATCCGCCAATGCCGCTGGTATCTGGCAGATTGTTGCAGCTACGGGTCGAAACTATGGTTTGAAACAAAACCAGTATTACGATGGGCGACGTGATGTAGTCGCATCCACGAAAGTTGCGCTGGATATGATGCAGCGTCTTAATACCATGTTTGACGGTGACTGGTTACTGACCATTGCTGCTTACAACAGTGGTGAAGGACGGGTGCTCAAAGCGATTAAGCAGAATAAGGCGCGCGGTAAGCCGACTGACTTCTGGCATTTATCGCTGCCACGCGAAACCACCGTGTATGTGCCTAAAATGTTAGCCTTGAGTGAACTGCTCAAAAATAACAAGCGTTACGGTATCAAACTGCCGACACCGAATGAAAGTCGTGCTCTGGCACGAGTGGAAGTGGGTCAGCAGATACAGCTGACGCAGGCTGCCGAAATGGCGGGTATGTCGCTCACGAAACTGAAGAGCTTCAATACCGGCTACAAAGGCGGTGCAACAGCGCCTAACGGCCCGCACTACATTATGGTGCCGAAGTCGAACGTCGCGAAATTGCGTAACTCACTGGCCTCCGGTGACATCGCAGCGGTACAGCCTGTGCAGCTTGCGAAAGCCAGCGCGAGTGGCGGGTACAAAGTGCGACGGGGTGATACGCTTTCGGGTATCGCCGCTAAACTTGGCGTTAGCGTCTCGACACTGAAGCAGGAAAACAACCTGCGCGGTGCTGATATCCGACCGGGTCAGACGCTGACCATCGGTTCGAACGGCACCCGACTGGCTGATAACGGCAACAGCATCACCTATCGTGTTCGTAAGGGTGATTCTCTTGACAGTATTGCCCGTCATCACGGCGTCAATATCAAGGACGTGATGCGCTGGAACAGTGTGCTGGACAGTGCGAAAGATATTCAGCCCGGCGATAACTTAACGCTGTTTGTGAATAATAACGCTACACCTGATACCTGATACGTTGAAAAGGCTGACAATTGTCAGCCTTTTTCTTTCATCCATCTGCCACGATTTACTCATTACCCTGCCCGCTTCTTCTTCTGCAGGCACATTCAATGCACCGGATTAGCTTCCTGAGCTAAACTCCACCAGTAACGGGTTATGATCGGAAGCGCGCGTCACCAGTACGGATGCCTCACTCACTCTGAGATCGCGATAGAAGACGAAATCCAGCGGGCGACCAAACGCTTTGCGGCGATGATCGGCCGTAAACATCACCTCTTCCAGCTTCATCCGCTGTGCAAACCGGTAGAGCGCATTGATGCGCTGACGGCTCCAGGCATTGAAATCCCCGGCCATGATGACCGGTCCCTGATGATGCATGATCTGCTCGCCGATAGGCCCCAGCTGTTTACTGTAGACGTCGACACCCAGGCTGAAGTTAACCGCATGGATGTTAACCACCATCAGCATTTCTCCCGCAGGCAGAGGATAAGCCGTAACCAGCGCCGATTTTGACAGCCTCAGCAGAGGCTCACGTTCGCGTAAGGGGCAACAATAGACCGGATGGGCAGAAGCGAGGGTCATTACGCCAGAGGGATGCTGAGGCAGCACAAAGGCAGGCACCTGATCGGCAGCCAGATAATTACTGGTGGCAAACTGCACCAGTTCAGGTGTGGTCTGCGCTTCCTGCAGTAACACCAGATGGGCATCCTTACCAAATCCTTCCAGCACTGACATCCAGTCTGCACGCTGCTGCTTGAAGATATTCCATACCAGAACTTTAAGGTTTGGATGCGCGGGCAACGGTGCGCCGGGTGGCAGTGCCTGGCCGAGATGGAGCATCGCGCCAGGTGGAAAAATCTGCTCCACTGGTTGTCCTGCTACATATCGCATTGCATAAGTTTTTTTACGCACTTTCCCGCCTGGCTGATAATTCAAAAATACAGTTAACACCTGTCTGTTATAGGGATTCTAGACCGATGTTTCAATGGATGCAGGTGAATGTCAGAATTCATCACGCTTTTCCAGAATAAGGCGTTACTTTAAGCTCGCTAAGCTAAACGAGGCAGAACCTGGCCACATCAACGGTGTCATCATTGAGGACGCCTGTACTGGAGTTATGCCAGTATAATCGTCCATAAAATAGCTAAATATCTGCGACATGCCAGGGAGGAAGAATGAAGGCATCTTCTGACGAACTCAAAGTGTTTGTCAGTGTAGTAGAGAGTGGAAGTTTCAGCCGCGCTGCTGAGCAGTTGCAGATGGCTAATTCTGCCGTCAGCAGAACCATAAAAAAACTGGAAAACAAGCTGGGCATTGCTCTGCTAACCCGTACCACGCGACAGCTGGCACTTACGCAGGAAGGTGAACGCTATTTCCGCCATGTTCAGCATTTTTTGCAGGAGATGACGACCGCAGAAAGCGATTTGATAGAAAGCTTACAGGAGCCCAAAGGGTTACTGCGCGTTGATGCCGCGACACCGGTTATTCTGCATTTGCTGATGCCGATGGTTAAGCCCTTTCGCCAGCGCTATCCCGGGGTGACGCTTTCGTTAATCTCATCTGAGAGTTTTATCAATCTGATTGAACGGAAAGTGGATATTGCGATTCGTGCTGGCAATCTCACGGACTCAACACTACGCGCCAGATTACTGTTCAATAGTTTTCGCAAAGTTGTCGCCTCCCCTGCCTATCTCCATGAGCACGGTGTCCCACAAAAGGTGACCGATCTGGATAACCATCATTGCCTTGGCTTCGAAGAGTCCCCGAGGCTCAATCGCTGGCCCATTGCACGTGAAAGCGGCGAACTTTATGACATCGACTGGGCTATCTCTTCGAATAGCGGAGAGACAATTAAGCAGCTCTGTCTTACCGGCAATGGGATTGCCTGCCTGTCAGACTATATGATTGATCGTGAGGTCGCGGAGGGATCACTGGTGGAAGTGCTGGCCGATCAGCGTCTGCCGGTCGAGATGCCCTTCAATGCGGTCTACTACAGCGATATCGGAGTAAGCCAGCGTGTGCGGGCTTTTATCGATTTTCTCAGTGAGTGGACAGCTGCGCAGCCGTGGCGCACGTGACATCTATAAGAGCAGGCCTTATCGGGGTCTGTTGCTACAGTATGATCCTGGAGATCGAAGATAATCAGCGCGGATACTTTTTCCGCGATGAATTTGCTGCAATGGAAAAAGCCCTGACCGTTAAGTCAGGGCTTTCCAATTAAGTGGCGGAACGGACGGGGCTCGAACCCGCGACCCCCTGCGTGACAGGCAGGTATTCTAACCAACTGAACTACCGCTCCACCGATTCTTTCACGCTTATCAGCAACCGGCTGATAACCGCCTGTTCCCGTTATTTTCCCTGTCAGAGGAAAAGGAACAAATTTGATGCCTGGCAGTTCCCTACTCTCGCATGGGGAGGCCCCACACTACCATCGGCGCTACGGCGTTTCACTTCTGAGTTCGGCATGGGGTCAGGTGGGACCACCGCGCTAAAGCCGCCAGGCAAATTCTGTCTCCGCGCCGCCCGTAAGGCCGCGCAGAATATCCGGTACAGGCTGAAAATTGTGTCTCTCAAAAACGCCTCTGGCGTTGTAAGGTTAAGCCTCACGGGTCATTAGTACCGGTTAGCTCAACGCATCGCTGCGCTTACACACCCGGCCTATCAACGTCGTAGTCTTCAACGTCCCTTCAGGACCCTCAAGGAGTCAGGGAGAACTCATCTCGGGGCAAGTTTCGTGCTTAGATGCTTTCAGCACTTATCTTTTCCGCACTTAGCTACCGGGCAGTGCCATTGGCATGACAACCCGAACACCAGTGGTGCGTTCACTCCGGTCCTCTCGTACTAGGAGCAACCCCCCTCAATTCTCCAGCGCCCACGGCAGATAGGGACCGAACTGTCTCACGACGTTCTAAACCCAGCTCGCGTACCACTTTAAACGGCGAACAGCCGTACCCTTGGGACCTACTTCAGCCCCAGGATGTGATGAGCCGACATCGAGGTGCCAAACACCGCCGTCGATATGAACTCTTGGGCGGTATCAGCCTGTTATCCCCGGAGTACCTTTTATCCGTTGAGCGATGGCCCTTCCATTCAGAACCACCGGATCACTATGACCTGCTTTCGCACCTGCTCGAGCCGTCACTCTCGCAGTCAAGCCAGCTTATGCCATTGCACTAACCTCACGATGTCCGACCGTGATTAGCTGACCTTCGTGCTCCTCCGTTACTCTTTAGGAGGAGACCGCCCCAGTCAAACTACCCACCAGACACTGTCCGCAGCCCGGATAACGGGCCTACGTTAGAACATCAAACATTAAAGGGTGGTATTTCAAGGTTGGCTCCACGCAGACTGGCGTCCGCGCTTCAAAGCCTCCCACCTATCCTACACATCAAGGCTCAATGTTCAGTGTCAAGCTGTAGTAAAGGTTCACGGGGTCTTTCCGTCTTGCCGCGGGTACACTGCATCTTCACAGCGAGTTCAATTTCACTGAGTCTCGGGTGGAGACAGCCTGGCCATCATTACGCCATTCGTGCAGGTCGGAACTTACCCGACAAGGAATTTCGCTACCTTAGGACCGTTATAGTTACGGCCGCCGTTTACCGGGGCTTCGATCAAGAGCTTCTCCTTGCGGATAACCCCATCAATTAACCTTCCGGCACCGGGCAGGCGTCACACCGTATACGTCCACTTTCGTGTTTGCACAGTGCTGTGTTTTTAATAAACAGTTGCAGCCAGCTGGTATCTTCGACTGGCTTCGGCTCGGGGAGTAAATCCCTCCACCTACGCGCCAGCGTGCCTTCTCCCGAAGTTACGGCACCATTTTGCCTAGTTCCTTCACCCGAGTTCTCTCAAGCGCCTTGGTATTCTCTACCTGACCACCTGTGTCGGTTTGGGGTACGATTCTGTGTTACCTGATGCTTAGAGGCTTTTCCTGGAAGCTGGGCATTTATCACTTCAGCACCGTAGTGCCTCGTCGTCACGCCTCAGCGTTAATAAGGGACCGGATTTACCTGGACCCTCCGCCTACACGCTTAAACCGGGACAACCGTCGCCCGGCTGATATAGCCTTCTCCGTCCCCCCTTCGCAGTAACACCGAGTACAGGAATATTAACCTGTTTCCCATCGACTACGCCTTTCGGCCTCGCCTTAGGGGTCGACTCACCCTGCTCCGATTAACGTTGAACAGGAACCCTTGGTCTTCCGGCGAGCGGGCTTTTCACCCGCTTTATCGTTACTTATGTCAGCATTCGCACTTCTGATACCTCCAGCATGCCTCACAGCACACCTTCGACGGCTTACAGAACGCTCCCCTACCCAACAACACATAGTGTCGCTGCCGCAGCTTCGGTGCATGGTTTAGCCCCGTTACATCTTCCGCGCAGGCCGACTCGACCAGTGAGCTATTACGCTTTCTTTAAATGATGGCTGCTTCTAAGCCAACATCCTGGCTGTCTGTGCCTTCCCACATCGTTTCCCACTTAACCATGACTTTGGGACCTTAGCTGGCGGTCTGGGTTGTTTCCCTCTTCACGACGGACGTTAGCACCCGCCGTGTGTCTCCCGTGATAACATTCTCCGGTATTCGCAGTTTGCATCGGGTTGGTAAGCCGGGATGGCCCCCTAGCCGAAACAGTGCTCTACCCCCGGAGATGAGTTCACGAGGCGCTACCTAAATAGCTTTCGGGGAGAACCAGCTATCTCCCGGTTTGATTGGCCTTTCACCCCCAGCCACAGGTCATCCGCTAATTTTTCAACATTAGTCGGTTCGGTCCTCCAGTTAGTGTTACCCAACCTTCAACCTGCCCATGGCTAGATCACCGGGTTTCGGGTCTATACCCTGCAACTTAACGCCCAGTTAAGACTCGGTTTCCCTGCGGCTCCCCTATACGGTTAACCTTGCTACAGAATATAAGTCGCTGACCCATTATACAAAAGGTACGCAGTCACCCCCGTAAAGAGGGCTCCCACTGCTTGTACGTACACGGTTTCAGGTTCTGTTTCACTCCCCTCGCCGGGGTTCTTTTCGCCTTTCCCTCACGGTACTGGTTCACTATCGGTCAGTCAGGAGTATTTAGCCTTGGAGGATGGTCCCCCCATATTCAGACAGGATACCACGTGTCCCGCCTTACTCATCGAGCTCACAGCGCGTGTGCTTTTGTGTACGGGAGTATCACCCTGTACCCTGCGACTTTCCAGACGCTTCCACTAACACACATGCTGATTCAGGCTCTGGGCTGCTCCCCGTTCGCTCGCCGCTACTGGGGGAATCTCGGTTGATTTCTTTTCCTCGGGGTACTTAGATGTTTCAGTTCCCCCGGTTCGCCTTGCAGCACTATGTATTCATGCTGCAATGATGCACAGAGTGCACCGGGTTTCCCCATTCGGACATCGACGGCTGTAGCGGTTCATATCACCTTACCGTCGCTTTACGCAGATTAGCACGTCCTTCATCGCCTCTGACTGCCTGGGCATCCACCGTGTACGCTTAGTCGCTTAACCTCACAACCCACAGGCGTTTTGCAACGCTGCAGACTGCAAGCATTTGAGAGACTCGAACGTGCCGCATTTTTCATTCTTATTACGGAGAATGAAAGCGACACGTCGTTTCAATTTTCAGCTTGTTCCGGATTGTTAAAGAGCATAATACTTCGCAGCACACCGTTGCCGGTACGCTCTGAAGTATTCAGAAAAAACAGATAAACGGTATGGTGGAGCTAAGCGGGATCGAACCGCTGACCTCCTGCGTGCAAGGCAGGCGCTCTCCCAGCTGAGCTATAGCCCCATACAGTTACTGCAGAGACCGCTACTACCACTCAACCGAGTACACTTCGTAAGAAATGCAATTCGTGCTCAGGCAGGGCATGTTTCCGCGCAGCATAGTGAACTATGCGAGCCGGGAACATAACGCAGCGTGAGTGCGAATTTGGTAGGCCTGAGTGGACTTGAACCACCGACCTCACCCTTATCAGGGGTGCGCTCTAACCACCTGAGCTACAAGCCTGTAGAGGTTTTTTCTGCTCGTTACTTTTTATCAGACAATCTGTGTGGACACTGCGCGGGAAGGTATCTTCAGGTAAGGAGGTGATCCAACCGCAGGTTCCCCTACGGTTACCTTGTTACGACTTCACCCCAGTCATGAATCACAAAGTGGTAAGCGCCCTCCCGAAGGTTAAGCTACCTACTTCTTTTGCAACCCACTCCCATGGTGTGACGGGCGGTGTGTACAAGGCCCGGGAACGTATTCACCGTGGCATTCTGATCCACGATTACTAGCGATTCCGACTTCACGGAGTCGAGTTGCAGACTCCGATCCGGACTACGACGCACTTTGTGAGGTCCGCTTGCTCTCGCGAGGTCGCTTCTCTTTGTATGCGCCATTGTAGCACGTGTGTAGCCCTACTCGTAAGGGCCATGATGACTTGACGTCATCCCCACCTTCCTCCGGTTTATCACCGGCAGTCTCCTTTGAGTTCCCGACCGAATCGCTGGCAACAAAGGATAAGGGTTGCGCTCGTTGCGGGACTTAACCCAACATTTCACAACACGAGCTGACGACAGCCATGCAGCACCTGTCTCACGGTTCCCGAAGGCACTAAGGCATCTCTGCCGAATTCCGTGGATGTCAAGAGTAGGTAAGGTTCTTCGCGTTGCATCGAATTAAACCACATGCTCCACCGCTTGTGCGGGCCCCCGTCAATTCATTTGAGTTTTAACCTTGCGGCCGTACTCCCCAGGCGGTCGACTTAACGCGTTAGCTCCGGAAGCCACTCCTCAAGGGAACAACCTCCAAGTCGACATCGTTTACGGCGTGGACTACCAGGGTATCTAATCCTGTTTGCTCCCCACGCTTTCGCACCTGAGCGTCAGTCTTTGTCCAGGGGGCCGCCTTCGCCACCGGTATTCCTCCAGATCTCTACGCATTTCACCGCTACACCTGGAATTCTACCCCCCTCTACAAGACTCAAGCCTGCCAGTTTCAAATGCAGTTCCCAGGTTAAGCCCGGGGATTTCACATCTGACTTAACAGACCGCCTGCGTGCGCTTTACGCCCAGTAATTCCGATTAACGCTTGCACCCTCCGTATTACCGCGGCTGCTGGCACGGAGTTAGCCGGTGCTTCTTCTGCGGGTAACGTCAATCGGCGCGGTTATTAACCGCACCGCCTTCCTCCCCGCTGAAAGTACTTTACAACCCGAAGGCCTTCTTCATACACGCGGCATGGCTGCATCAGGCTTGCGCCCATTGTGCAATATTCCCCACTGCTGCCTCCCGTAGGAGTCTGGACCGTGTCTCAGTTCCAGTGTGGCTGGTCATCCTCTCAGACCAGCTAGGGATCGTCGCCTAGGTGGGCCATTACCCCGCCTACTAGCTAATCCCATCTGGGTTCATCCGATAGTGAGAGGCCCGAAGGTCCCCCTCTTTGGTCTTGCGACGTTATGCGGTATTAGCCACCGTTTCCAGTGGTTATCCCCCTCTATCGGGCAGATCCCCAGACATTACTCACCCGTCCGCCACTCGTCACCCGAGAGCAAGCTCTCTGTGCTACCGTCCGACTTGCATGTGTTAGGCCTGCCGCCAGCGTTCAATCTGAGCCATGATCAAACTCTTCAATTTAAGTTTGATTTGCTTAAACAAGTTAAGCGGTGCTCATCTGTAAAACGTCATAATGAATTTCATTATGTGTTCACTCGTGAGGCTTTGATATTTTTGTGCGTCCAAAGACGCTGATATCAATCCTGCGAGTGCCCACACAGATTGTCTGATAAATTGTTAAAGAGCAGTGCGAACAGTGCGTTAGCGTCCTGTCGCGAGGTGGCGTATATTACGCTTTCCTCCTGCAGAGTCAACCTCTATTTCAGAAGTTTTTCTCCGGCGGCGCAGTCTCCTGTGCCTCTTAACCCGTCATCCCGTTGCCGGTTTGCCGTGTCAGTGGAGGCGCATTATAGGGAACGGCTCAGATAGCGCAAGTGCAAATTGAGACTTTTTTGCTGTTCGTCTGAAATTTGCACAAAAGCGCCGTTTTAGCCCTGTTTAATGCGTGCTGGCAGCTCTGCCAGGCTATTAATCACCCAGTCTGCTGCAGCTTCGCCTTCGGCCGTGACGGGTTTACCACTACGCACCAGCACTTTGGTGCCAACGCCCGCAGCCTTTCCTGCCAGCATATCTTCCAGCTTGTCACCCACCATATAAGAAGCAGCCATATCAATATGCAGCTCTTCCTGTGCAGTCAGCAGCATGCCTGGCTGTGGCTTACGGCAATCACATTCCTGACGGAATTCTTCTACGTTTGCTTCAGGATGGTGAGGACAGAAATAAATGCCATCAAGATCGACGTCGCGATCGGCCAGCGACCAGTCCATCCACTCTGTCAGACGCATAAAGGTATCTTCGGTAAACATACCGCGCGCTATGCCAGATTGATTGGTCACGACCACCAGTGCATATCCCATTGCCTTCAGTTTTTGCAGCGCTTCAATTGTGCCGTCAATAAACTGGAAGTCATCAATCTCATGGACATAGCCACTATCGACATTAAGGGTGCCATCACGATCAAGAAAAATAGCGGGGACTTTATTCGCCACGTAGAAACTCCTGCTGTAAAAATTGCCGATCAGTATCGCATGATTGCTATAAAAGGGAGAATGTCAGATTGAATCACTTCCATTGATTTAGACGTCTGGATGCCTTAACATCCATCCAGCTTTTATAGCGACTAAAAGTGACGAGGCTTCCCACACCACGGACAACGCAACACGATAATTAATAACATAATGATTAAACTAGAAAATATTACTAAAGTGTTTCAGCAGGGCTCGCGGACTATTCCGGCATTAACGGATGTCAGTCTGCACGTGCCTGCCGGACAGATTTATGGCGTTATTGGCGCTTCCGGTGCCGGTAAAAGTACATTGATTCGTTGCGTGAATCTGCTGGAGCGGCCTACTTCGGGTCGCGTACTGGTTGACGGAGCCGATCTGACTGCACTTAATGAACGTCAGTTAACCCAGGCGCGCCGCCAGATTGGCATGATATTCCAGCACTTTAACCTGATGAACTCACGCACCGTTGCGGGCAACGTTTCTCTGCCACTGGAACTCGGTAATCTCTCCCGCGCCCAGATCAACGCTCGTGTCACTGAGCTGCTGGAACTGGTGGGATTGTCTGATAAGCATGATGCCTGGCCTGCAAATCTCTCAGGCGGTCAGAAGCAGCGTGTCGCGATTGCCCGTGCGCTGGCCAGTAATCCCAAGGTTCTGCTGTGTGATGAAGCCACCAGCGCACTGGATCCCGCTACAACCCGCTCTATTCTGGAGTTGCTGAAAGATATCAACCGCCGCCTTGGGCTGACGATTCTCCTGATCACTCATGAGATGGATGTGGTGAAACGCATCTGCGATCAGGTTGCGGTCATCAGTCACGGTGAGTTAATCGAGAAAGACAGCGTCAGTGAGGTGTTCTCACACCCTAAGACGCCTCTGGCGCAGCAGTTTATTCAGTCTACCCTGCATCTGGATATCCCGGATGATTACCAGCAGCGTCTTTCAGCCACTGCCACTGAAGGCACCGTGCCGCTGCTGCGGCTGGAATTCACCGGTAAATCGGTTGATGCGCCACTGCTTTCCGAAGCGGCCCGCCGTTACAACGTGAATAACAACATTATCAGTGCCCAGATGGATTACGCCGGTGGTGTGAAGTTCGGCATTATGCTGGCCGAAATGCATGGCGCAGAGAGCGATACGCGCGAGGCGATAGCCTGGCTGAAAGAGAATCATGTGAAAGTAGAGGTGTTAGGTTATGTCTGAAGCGATGATGTGGTTGCTGGGACGAGGCGTATGGGAAACGCTGATGATGACCTTCGTCTCTGGCTTTTTCGGTTTTGTACTAGGCCTGCCGGTCGGCGTTTTACTTTATGTCACCCGTCCGGGCCAGATTCTGCAGAATCAGGGGCTGTACCGCGTGCTCTCCGCGCTGGTGAATATCTTCCGCTCCATACCTTTCATTATCTTACTGGTCTGGATGATTCCTTTTACCCGCGTTATCGTCGGCACCTCCATTGGACTGCAGGCAGCTATCGTTCCGCTGACCGTCGGCGCTGCACCGTTTATTGCGCGTATGGTTGAAAACGCCTTGCTGGAACTGCCTACCGGCCTGATCGAAGCCTCGCGTGCCATGGGCGCAACGCCAATGCAGATCATCCGTAAGGTCCTGTTGCCGGAAGCGATGCCAGGCCTGGTGAATGCGGCAACCATTACCCTGATTACGCTGGTCGGTTACTCCGCCATGGGTGGCGCAGTGGGTGCCGGTGGTCTGGGTCAGATCGGTTATCAGTATGGTTATATCGGATACAACGCCACGGTGATGAATACGGTATTGGTGTTGTTAGTGGTTTTGGTGTATCTCATTCAATTCTGTGGCGACCGCATCGTGCGTGCAGTGTCCCATAAGTAAGCCAGCAATCTCACATTATTAAGAAGGAAAGGATATGTCTTTCAGATTCAAAAAAATTGCCGCTGTGGGTGCACTGATTGGCGCGATTGCGCTGGCAGGATGCGATCAAAAAGAGAAAGACGCTAACCACATCAAAGTGGGCGTCATTGTTGGTGCTGAGCAGCAGGTTGCTGAAGCCGCACAGAAAGTGGCTAAAGATAAGTATGGTCTGGATGTTGAGCTGGTCACATTTAACGACTACGTGCTGCCGAATGAAGCGCTGAGCAAAGGCGATATCGACGTCAATGCTTTCCAGCACAAACCGTATCTGGATCAGCAGATCAAAGATCGTGGTTACAAGCTGGTTTCCGTAGGTAACTCCTTCGTCTACCCGATTGCAGGCTATTCGAAGAAGATCAAGTCACTGGATGAGCTGCAGGATGGCGCGCAGGTTGCCATTCCGAATGACCCGACGAACCTGGGCCGTACACTGCTGCTGCTGCAGAAAGTGGGGCTGATTAAACTGAAAGATGGCGTGGGCTTGCTGCCAACCTCGCTGGATATCACTGAGAATCCTAAGCATCTGAAAATTGTTGAGCTGGAAGCGCCGCAGCTGCCACGCTCACTGGACGATCAGCAGATCGCGCTCGCGGTTATCAACACCACTTACGCCAGCCAGATTGGCCTGACACCAGCCAAAGATGGCATTTTCGTCGAAGATAAAGACTCACCTTACGTGAACCTGATTGTCGCGCGCGAAGATAATAAAGATGCGGAAAACGTGAAGAAATTCGTCAAGGCTTACCAGTCTGACGAAGTTTACGCAGAAGCTAACAAAGTCTTTAATGGCGGCGCGGTTAAAGGCTGGTAATTCAGCTGTTCATCTCTTTAAGGGCGGCGCTATGCCGCCCTTTCTGTTATTGGGTGCCCTGCCCGACTTGTTATTTATTCTTGTCCTTGTTTCAATAACGCCACTTTTTGAAACCTGAGGATGTTGCCATGCGTTTTTTACCGCTCTGCTTGTTAGCATTGATGCTGACAGGGTGTGTTCATGAGTATCACCCGATAAGCAGCGCACCGTCCCGGCCGCAGCAATCCAGCCAACCGACCCGCAAACCTGTGGTACGACCGGCGCCGGTTAAGCTCTATACCGATGCCGCCGATCTGGTCAGTAAACCGTTCCGCGATCTGGGTGAAGTCTCCGCTGAAGATTGCCAGATCAGTAATCAGAACTCCCCGGCCAACATCGCCACAGCACGAAAACGTCTGCAGATTAAAGCATCACAGATGAAAGCCAATGCGGTGCTGCTGCATCAGTGTGAAATCGTCACCGGCACGCCGGGCTGCTATCGTCAGGCCGTCTGCCAGGGTTCAGCGCTGAAAGTCAGCAATCAATGAGTGAATTCGCCTTTGCGCAAATTGGGGTAATCCGCTCACCGTGGAAGGAGAAGTTTGCCGTGCCGCGCCAGCCAGGGCTGGTGCAGGATGGCGGCGGCGAACTGCACCTGCAGCCACCTTACAATCAGCCGGAAGCGGTGCGTGGGCTGGAAGCGTTCAGCCATCTCTGGTTGCTGTTTGTCTTCCATCAGACGATGGCCGGCGGCTGGCGTCCTACGGTTCGCCCTCCCCGACTGGGCGGCAATGCGCGCATGGGTGTATTTGCGACACGTTCAACGTTCCGTCCCAATCCCATTGGCATGTCGCTGGTTGAGCTAAAAGGTATCAGGATTGAAAAACAGCAGGTGATCCTGCAGCTTGGCAGTCTGGATCTGGTCGATGGCACGCCGGTGGTCGATATCAAACCTTATCTGCCCTTTGCCGAAGCGCTGCCTCATGCACAGGCAGGTTTTGCTCAGGCGGCACCTGCCGCTGATATGCCGGTTCGCTTCTCCGCTTTGGCCCAGCAGCAGCTTCAGCAGCAGTCGCGCTACCCCAATCTGGCACGTTTTATCAGCGAAGTGCTGGCACAGGATCCTCGTCCCGCTTACCGACAGAGCGAAACGCAGGCGCGGGAATATGCGGCCTGGCTGATGGATTTTAATGTACGCTGGCGCATTGATGATGCCGGTACTGAAGTAATCGCGATCGACCCGCGTTAAAACCCGCTTTTGAGCCGGTGATCTCACTGGTACACTAGCCGCCAGCAAAATTCTGTCTGTGACTTTCCGATCAACTGGAACCGTAATCAATGCGTACTACTCAATATCTGCTCTCTACTCAGAAAGAGACGCCTTCCGACGCTGAAGTGATCAGCCACCAGCTGATGCTGCGCGCCGGTATGATCCGCAAACTGGCTTCTGGCTTGTACACCTGGTTACCGACCGGGGTTCGCGTGCTGAAGAAAGTCGAAAACATCGTGCGTGAAGAGATGAACAACGCGGGCGCGGTTGAGATTTTAATGCCGGTTGTGCAGCCCGCCGACCTGTGGCAGGAGAGCGGTCGCTGGGAGGAGTATGGCCCGGAACTGTTACGTATTGCCGATCGCCACGAACGTCCGTTCGTGCTGGGTCCGACGCATGAAGAGGTGGTCACTGACCTGATCCGCAATGAGCTGAGCTCTTATAAGCAACTGCCACTCAACCTCTATCAGATTCAGACCAAATTCCGTGATGAAGTCCGTCCGCGCTTTGGCGTGATGCGTTCACGCGAGTTCATCATGAAAGATGCTTACTCATTCCATACGTCGCAGGAATCGCTGCAGGAAACCTATGACGCGATGTACCGCGCTTATAGCCAGATTTTCAGCCGTATGGGCCTGGATTTCCGTGCCGTGCAGGCCGACACTGGCTCTATCGGCGGCAGCGCATCACATGAGTTCCAGGTACTGGCGCAGAGCGGTGAAGATGATGTGATCTTCTCTACCGATTCTGATTACGCCGCCAACATTGAGCTGGCCGAAGCCGTTGCCCCCGCGGGTGAACGTGCCGCGCCATCGCAGGAGATGCAGCTGGTTGAGACGCCAGACGCAAAAACCATCGTGGAGCTGGTTGAGCAATTCAGTGTGCCTGTTGAAAAAACAGTGAAAACGCTGATTGTTAAAGCTGCCGAAGAGAGCGGCCACGCGCTGGTTGCCCTGCTGGTACGCGGCGATCATCAGCTTAATGAGATCAAAGCGGAGAAGTCAGAGATCGTTGCGTCACCGCTGGTGTTCGCGACCGAAGAAGAGATTCGCGCCGCAGTGGGTGCCGGACCGGGTTCAATCGGCCCGGTTGGTCTGCAGATGCCGATCATTGCTGACCGTACCGTGGCGAAGATGAGCGACTTCAGCGCCGGTGCCAACGTCGATGGTAAACACTACTTCGGCATTAACTGGGAGCGCGATCTGCCGCTGGCCAGCGTTGCAGATATCCGTAACGTGGTCGAAGGCGATTTAAGCCCGGATGGCAAAGGTACGCTGCAGATCAAACGCGGCATCGAAGTGGGTCACATCTTCCAGCTCGGCACCAAGTATTCTGACGCGCTGAAAGCCTCCGTTCAGGGTGAAGATGGCCGTAATCAGGTGATGAGCATGGGCTGCTATGGCATCGGCATCACTCGCGTGGTTGCCGCAGCCATTGAGCAGAACCATGACGATCGCGGCATCATCTGGCCAGCCGCACTGGCACCGTTCGAAGTGGCAATTCTGCCGATGAATATGCAGAAATCGTTCCGCGTTAAAGAGCTGGCGGAAGAGCTGTATGCCACCCTGCGAGCCAGGGGCGTTGAGGTTATTCTGGATGACCGTAAAGAGCGTCCGGGCGTGATGTTCGCAGATATGGAACTGATCGGTGTGCCGCACACCATCGTCATCGGCGACCGCAATCTCGACAATCAGGAGATTGAATATAAATCACGTCGTGCCGGTGAGAAGCAGATGATTAAGCAGGATGAAATCGTTGATTTCCTGCTGAAGGCTCTGAATAAGTAAGTTCTTAGCGTTAGTCAAAGCGGGCTGAATCTGGCCGCAACTGATGAGTTCAACGTGAAAGGAACCGGGTCAGAAGAGGAAAGCGGCCATGGATGGCTTTAGCGACTTTCCGGTCTGACCCGGTTCCCTGAGAAAGCTCGGAATCTCTTCAAGGCTCGCCCCTGAAGTTATAAGTTCTCAAACGCCCCGCCTGCGGGGCGTTTTTTATTGCACCTTGCCCCGCATCGATTTAGTCGAACTGCGTCGCGCTTTTCCTTCCAGACGACGTTCTTTCGAGGCGCGGGTCGGGCGCGTGGCGCGCCGGGCTTTTTCGACGGTGCTCAGCTCCTGGATCAGATTGACCAGACGTTGCAGCGCCGCTTCACGATTCATCTCCTGACTACGATACTCCTGCGCCTTAATCACCACGACGCCATCACCGGTAATCAGATGATGGCTGGCGGTGAGCAGTCGCTCTTTATAAAACGCAGGCAGTGAAGAGGCCGCAATATCGAAACGCAGATGAATGGCGGTGCTGGCTTTGTTGACATGTTGTCCGCCTGCACCCTGGGCACGAATCGCCGTCAGCTCGATCTCACTCTCCGGAATCTCAACCGAACGGGATAGCATAATCATTAGCGCTCTCCCCATACCTTAATCACGTTGACCTCCGATAACCTGTTCATCAATTTAACCTTTTGTGCTCTGATTCAGTCCGCCTGAGACAGCGGAATCTGTCACTTTAGCAGTGATTCGCGCACTGATCCTGCTTTACACAGGCTGATTTCCTCCAAATGGCTATGATATAGTCGCCAGTTAACCAGAGTATTTACGCTCTGCTGAGGAGGGCCACGTGCAAAATTATTGTGAGTTAGTTCGCCGGAAATATGCCGAAATCGGCAGCGGGGATTTAGGTTACATACCGGATGCGATTGGCTGCGCATTAAAGGCACTTAATGATATTGCCGCAAATACTGAGCTAAACTCTTCTGTCAGGGAACAGGCGGCTTACGCCGCTGCTAACTTATTGGTGAGCGACTATGTTGATAAATGAAGCGTACCAACCTATCAATTGCGATGATTACGATAATCTGGAGCTCGCCTGCCAGAACCACTGGATGCTGTCGCTGGAAATGAAAGATGGCGAGCAGCTCAAGGCAAAGGCTAAAGAGATCTTTTCACGCAAGAATGTGGAATATCTGGCTATCGATCTTTCCGGTGAGCATCGCGAATTACGTCTCGATCATATCGCCAGCTTTACCCATCCCGAACTGGGTACGGTCGTGGTCAGCGCAGAGTAATCCACGCATTCCGGGCGGGACCTTCCCGCCCGTTTAAACATCAGGGCTGTAACGAACTGTAGTACGCCGCCAGATCCGCCATATCGCTATCGCTTAATCCCGCCACAAACGCCTTCATGACCTCAGCCTGACCCCCGCTGCGCTCACCCTTTTTGTAGGCCTGCAGCGCATGCTCCAGATAAGGGGCGTGTTGTCCGGCCAGGTTTGGGTAGAGCGGCACCGCCGCTTTGCCCGCTGCGCCATGACACGCCATGCAACTGGCCGCTTTTTCTGCGCCGCGGTGCGCATCACCCGCCGCCCATGCCGGTAACACGGCGGCCACTAAACAGGCGATAAGCCATTGCTTCATTGTTATTGCTCTCCTGCGCAGGTGTCATGTCCCAGACTATCTGCCAGCCCTGCTGATCACTGGCCGCGCCAGCATGGGTGACAAAGAGATTCGGTAGACAGACCAGCGCCTGGTTGTAAAAAATTAACGGCAGCCGTTCTCGCTGCCACGGCGGTATCTGTAACTCCTGCCACAGCTTTTTCATTTCTCTTCCGCCATTGCGACCCACCACATGAACGTGACCCTGCGCATGGAACCGCACGCTGATCTGCTCATCCGGCTGAGGATAGCGTAACAGGCTTTGTGACTGGCTGGCTCGCAGCGTGCCGAGATTCTGTGGTAAATCCAGCGGCTGGCGAATATCGGGCCATGCCAGCTCAATGTCTCGCAGTGACGGGAATAACGGCAGCCAGTAGAGTTGCTGACGGTACCGACGCAATTCAGCCTGACCTAAGCGTAGCCGGGGCTGTGCATCTTCCCGGCTTACCATCACTTCATCGCAAATACGCTTCAGCGCATCACGGGATGGCATCGCCCCACCCTGTCCGGCGATCCAGCGGCGCAATAACGCGTTAGCGCGCAGCGCGCTCATGTTCATTAAAGGTGGAAAGTAGAGGCTGCCGTCAGGCTGGATCAGCTCGGCCAGTTGCCCGGCGAGCAGTTCATCCAGCAACTGCTCCTGTTCACTGCACAATGCCGCACTTCGGGCCGTTGCCTCGGCAAAATGGGGCCAGCGCTGATAAAGCTCAGGCAGCAGCCGCTGGCGTAAGAAGTTACGATCGTAGCGAAGATCCTGATTGCTTTCATCATCTATCCACACCAGCTGATGTACGTCGGCGTAAGCTTCCAGCGACTTTCGCGACTGATTCAGCAGCGGACGCACCAGCTGATGGGAACCCAGCATGCGCGATGATGGCATCGCAGCCAGCCCGGCAGGACCACTGCCGCGCTTCAGCGCCAGCAGAAAGGTTTCACACTGATCGTCGAGGTGCTGCGCGGTAAGTAATATCTCGCCCGGCTTGAGCGCGGCGCTCAGCGCCTGATAACGGGCGGTGCGGGCGGCTGCTTCAATCCCGGTTTCCCTGTCATCCACCGTCACGCGCAGCACGTCACATGTCAGCTGCAACTGTTCGCATATCGTCTGGCAATGGGCGGCCCATGCATCGGCATTCGGGCTAAGACCGTGATGCACATGCAACGCCCGCAGGCGCGACTGAGGATGCTGCTGCTGCCAGCCGCGAAGCTGATGCAGCAGCACCGTTGAATCGAGTCCGCCGCTGAATGCGACTACCAGCGCGGCATCAGGTTGCAACAGGGCGTCAAAAGCGGGCAAAGACATAGCGGCATCCGAAAAATCGGGCCACTGAATGTCGCCCGCTGAACGCGCTATTTTACGCCTGATAAAGCTCCAGCGGCAAACCATCCGGATCCGTAAAGAACGTACACTGTTTACCGGTCAGTTCATCAATGCGAATCGGCTCGCAGATAACACCTTTATCGGCCAGCGTGGCGACAGCAGCGACCACATCCGGCACGGTAAAGGCCAGGTGGCGCAGGCCACATGCTTCGGGATGACTGACCCGCACCGGCGGCTCAGGGAAAGAGAACAGCTCAATGGTATAGCGATCCTGTAAGGCCAGGTCGCCTTTCCAGGAGTCGCGCGCCTCGCGGTAAACTTCGCCCATCAGGCGAAAGCCCAGCACGTCACAATAGAACGCTTTGCTGCGCTGATAGTCGGACGCGATGATGGCGATGTGGTGAATAGCGGTTAACTGCAACATAGTGAATGTCCTGATTCAGGCAGGCTGCCCGCAGACCGCCTGCCGCTGTGAGTGGTTTAAGGGTTTACGCGGGATCGTTTTTTAGCACGCGAACGCGGTACTCGCCCTCTTCCATCAGGCTGGCACCGTGAATATCGGTTTCGAAGCCCGGATAATGACGGCCAATGCTGCACAGCATTAGCAGGAAGTCGAGCACAGCACGGCTCTTCTCCGTAATCATCTCGCCCGGCATCACCAGTGGAACGCCTGGCGGATAAGGCAGAATCATGTTGGCCGACACCCGCCCGACCAGTTCACTGAGATCCACCGTTTCGATATTGCCCTTCACCTGCTGCTGAAACGCCTGATGCGGCGTCATCTTCATTTCGGGCAGCACATCAAATGCCTGCAGCATCAGACGCGGCAGATCGTGATGGCGGATCAGCTGATGGATCCCCTGCGCCAGCGTCTGGATACGCATATTTCGATAAAAGTCGGGATCTTCAGCGTAGAGATCCGGCAGCATATTTTTCACCCGCAGATTGAGATCGTAGGCGCGTTTAAACTGGGTCAGACCGCGCAGCACGCTCATCGCTTTGGTTTTGTCGATGCCGATACTGAACAGGAACAGCAGGTTATAGGGGCCGGTCTTCTCCACTACAATGCCGCGCTCATCGAGAAACTTCGCTACCAGCGCGGCCGGGATCCCCTCTTCCGCCATCTCACCCAGCTCGCTCATACCTGGCGTCAGAATGGTGACCTTGATCGGATCGAGGTACATGTGGTCACGATCGGCCTGCGTAAATCCGTGCCACTCTTCGTCGCCGGGCTGGATCGCCCAGCATTGCGCTTCATCAATCTGTTCCGGCTGCCAGATATCGAAGAACCAGCTGTCAGACTCTTCGCGCAGGCGCTGGATTTCCCGACGGAAGTGCAGCGCGCGTTCCACCGAGCGATTGATTAACCGCTTACCGGGGTTACCGCGCAGCATGGCGGCGGCAGTTTCAATTGAGGAGACAATAGCGTAATTGGGCGAGGTGGTGGTGTGCATCATGTAGGCTTCGTTAAACGTCTGTTCGTCGTAGTCGCCTTTAATGTGAATCATGGAGGCCTGCGAGAACGCCGCCAGCAGTTTGTGGGTCGATTGCGTCTCGTATATCACCTTGCCCGGAATACGATCGCCACTCATGCCGCTTTTACCGGCATAAATCGGATGGAAATTGGTGTAAGGCACCCAGGCTGAATCGAAATGAATTGACGGCACATCCAGCGTCTCTTTAATGAACTGGGTATTGTAGAGCAGCCCATCGTAAGTGGAGTTGGTGATCACCGCATGCACCGGCCAGGTAGCGCGATCGGTGGTCGCGACCTTCTGCGTAATGCTCTCACGGGTGAACTCGTGCTTCGGGATACCGCCGAGAATCCCCAGCGCATTGCGGGTCGGCTTCAGCCAGATCGGGACCAGATCGCTCATCATCAGCAGATGAGTCAGAGACTTGTGGCAGTTGCGATCGATCAATACGGTGCTGCCCGCCGGGGCCGCATACATGCCGACAATTTTGTTCGACGTTGAGGTGCCATTGGTCACCATATAACTCTGCTCGGCGCCAAACGTGCGTGCGATGTACTCTTCCGCTTCAAGGTGCGGGCCGGTGTGATCCAGCAGCGAACCCAGCTCGGTCACTGAAATGGAGATGTCCGACTTCAGCGTATTGGCCCCGAAGAAATCGTAGAACAGGCAGCCTACCGGGCTCTTCTGAAATGCGGTGCCCGCCATATGGCCCGGTGTGCAGAAGGTGTACTTGCCCTCTTTCACATAGGTGAACAATGCTTTGGTCAGCGGCGGCGTAATGTGGTCGAGATAGTCATCGGTATACTGCCGGATATGCAGCGCGATATCGTCGGCGGCATTCAGCGCATATTCAAAAAAGTGCAGCGGCATGCGCATCTCATTGATGCTGATGTCCATCTGTGAGTGGGTATTAATAAAGGCGTACAGCGGCAGGTATTCGTTGAGCTGATTAATCTCACCACACAGTTCAGGACTGTTGTGTGCATCCCAGTCGAAGATGACGCCGCTGATACGCGGATTGTGTTCAATCAGCTTCAGCAGATCATCACTGTTTTTCGGGTAAAGCAGCTGGAAGCCTTGCAGATTTAACGCCGCGTCGAGTTCGCGTAACGGTTCATCTTTATAAAACACGCCGTGCGCGCCCATGATCGCCAGAATATTCAATGCCCCTCTCCCTGATTGTTGTGGAACCGGACAAGCATAACCGCTAACTCAGGGAAGGTGTAGCAAGGGGACGATCAGATGAGGCTGAAAGGCGTCAGACCGCGTGCGGGGGCTGAACTGGCGGCATAAAAAAAGCGGACCGAAGTCCGCTTTTATTGATGGGCTAAAATCAGGCGTAGCCATAGCTCATCAGACGCTGATAACGACGATCCAGCAGCTCCTCGGTGGTTAATCCATCGAGGTCGGCCAGGTCAGCCAGCAGCTGCTGCTTGAGTGACTGCGCCATATCCACCGGACGACGATGCGCGCCACCCAGCGGTTCAGGGATGACGGAGTCAATCAGCTTCAGCTCTTTCAGACGGTGCGCAGTAATGCCCATCGCTTCGGCGGCAAGCGGTGCTTTGTCAGCGCTTTTCCACAGAATGGAAGCACAGCCTTCCGGCGAGATCACTGAATAAGTGCTGTACTGCAGCATATTCACTTTATCGCCCACGCCAATTGCCAGCGCGCCACCTGAACCGCCTTCACCGATGACCGTACAGATCACGGGTACTTTCAGACCAGACATTTCACGCAGGTTGCGGGCAATCGCTTCAGACTGCCCACGCTCTTCCGCGCCCACGCCCGGATAAGCACCCGGTGTGTCGATGAAGGTGATGATTGGCATTTTGAAACGTTCAGCCATCTCCATCAGGCGCAGCGCTTTGCGGTAGCCTTCCGGTGCGGGCATGCCGAAGTTACGGCGAATCTTCTCTTTGGTTTCACGGCCTTTCTGGTGCCCGATGATCATCACCGGACGTCCATCAAGACGCGCAATCCCGCCGACAATCGCTTTGTCGTCCGCATAAGCACGGTCGCCCGCCAGCTCATCGAAATCGTCGAAGGCGTTGCGAACGTAGTCAAAGGTGTAAGGACGTAAAGGATGGCGTGCCAGTTGGGCAATTTGCCATGCGCCCAAATCGGCGAAGATTTTACGGGTCAGCTCAACGCTTTTCTCACGCAGACGCTGAACTTCTTCATCCAGATTAACGTGTTTATCATCCTGACGACCAATCGAGGTCAGCGAATCAATCTTCGCTTCCAGTTCTGCAATTGGCTGTTCAAAATCCAGGTAATTAAGACTCATAATGTTCCTGTTCTAGTCAAACTCCAGTTCCACCTGCTCCGATCCAATCAACGAGCGCAGATCGTTAAGTAAACGATCGCTGGGCGAAATTCGCCACGCTGCACCAAAGCGCAGCTTCGCTCGCGCGTCGGCTCTCTGATAGTAGAGATGCACCGGAATAGTCCCTGATCGATGGGGTTCCAGGGACTGACGGAGTCGGTTTAATAGCTGGTCATCAATTTGCCTGTCCGTCAGCGAGATAGCAAGTCCGCGCGCGTATTTTTCGCGAGCTTCGTCGATGTCCATGACTTCACGCGCGGTCATTTTAAGCCCACCACTGAAGTCATCAAAGCTGACCTGTCCGCTGACGATCAGGATTCGGTCTTTCTCCAGCAACTGCTGGTATTTATCTAACGCATCGGTAAATAACATCACCTCAAGACGACCGGAGCGATCGTCCAGAGTACAGATACCAATTCGGTTGCCGCGTTTGGTCACCATTACCCGCGCGGCGATCACCAGACCGGCCGCCACGGTAATTTTACCCCGATCGGTAGGATGCATATCTTTCAGCCGCACCCCGCCAACGTAACGCTCAATTTCTTTCAGATACTGATTAATCGGGTGGCCGGTCAGGTACAAGCCCAGCGTTTCCCGTTCACCATCCAGCTGCACCTGCTCAGGCCAGGGTGTGACGCTGGCGTACGATTTCTCAACCTGCTCCGGCTCTTCTGCCAGTACGCCAAACATATCTGCCTGACCAATCGCTTCCGCTTTCGCGTGTTGATCGGCCGCTTTCAGCGCGTCGCTGAGTGCACTCATCAGCGCCGCGCGATGCGGTCCGAGGCGATCAAAGGCCCCGGACATAATCAGTTTCTCCATCACCCGACGGTTGATCTTTTTGGTATCGGTACGGGCGCAGAGATCAAACAGCTCGCGGAAATAGCCGCCTTCGTTACGGGCGTCGATGATCGCTTCGATCGGACCTTCGCCCACGCCTTTGATCGCGCCTATGCCGTACACGATCTCGCCCGCTTCGTTAACATGGAACGGATAGAGACCGGAGTTAATATCGGGCGGCAGGACTTTCAACCCCATCCGCCAGCACTCATCGACCAGGCCGACTACTTTCTCGGTGTTATCCATATCGGCGGTCATAACCGCCGCCATAAACTCAGCCGGATAGTGCGCTTTCAGCCACAGCGTCTGATAGGAGACCAGTGCGTAGGCCGCAGAGTGTGACTTGTTAAAGCCATACCCTGCAAATTTTTCCACCAGATCGAAGATCTTCATCGACAGTTCGCCGTCGATGCCCATGCTTTCGGCACCGTCGCGGAAGACTGAACGCTGTTTGGCCATCTCCTCAGGTTTCTTTTTACCCATGGCGCGACGCAGCATATCTGCACCGCCCAGTGTGTAACCGGACAGGACCTGGGCGATCTGCATCACCTGTTCCTGATAGAGGATGATGCCGTACGTTGGCTCCAGTACTGGCTTCAGGCTTTCATGCTGCCACTGGATGTCGGGATAGGAGATCGCTTCCCGGCCATGCTTACGGTCAATGAAGTTGTCTACCATGCCGGACTGCAGAGGACCAGGACGGAACAGCGCCACCAGTGCGATCATATCTTCGAAGCAGTCGGGCTTAAGACGCTTAATCAGATCTTTCATGCCGCGCGATTCAAGCTGGAACACTGCGGTGGTTTCCGAGCGCTGCAGCATATCGAAGCTTTTCTTATCATCCAGTGGGATCGCGGCGATATCGATCGGCTCCAGTCCCTCTTTTTCCCGGCGCGGATTGATCATCTTCAGCGCCCAGTCGATGATGGTCAGCGTACGCAGCCCCAGGAAGTCGAACTTCACCAGTCCGGCATATTCCACATCATTTTTATCGAACTGGGTGACCGGGAACTGGCCGTGCTCATCGCAATAGAGCGGCGCAAAATCGGTGATCTTCGTTGGCGCAATGACCACGCCACCCGCATGCTTACCGGCGTTACGCGTCACCCCTTCCAGCTTGCGCGCCATGTCGATGAGCGCTTTCACCTCTTCATCTGCGTCATACATCGCAGGAAGTTGTGGTTCAGCAATAAACGCTTTTTCCAGCGTCATGCCGGGATCGGGCGGGATCAGTTTTGAAATACGGTCAACGAAGCCGTAAGGATGACCCAGCACGCGGCCCACATCGCGGATAACCGCTTTCGCTGCCATGGTGCCGAAGGTAATGATCTGTGAAACCGCTTCACGTCCGTACATATCGGCGACATGTTCGATCACCTGATCGCGCTTCTCCATGCAGAAGTCGACGTCGAAGTCGGGCATTGAGACACGTTCAGGGTTCAGGAAGCGTTCGAACAGCAGGTCAAATTCCAGCGGATCGATATCGGTGATTTTCAACGCATAGGCCACCAGCGAACCCGCACCCGAACCACGCCCCGGTCCGACCGGCACACCGTTATCCTTGGACCACTGGATGAACTCCATTACGATCAGGAAGTAGCCCGGGAATCCCATCTGGTTGATAACGTTGAGTTCAATTTCCAGACGCTCATCATATTCCGGGCGTTTTTCCGCGCGCTCAGCCTCGTCCGGGAACAGGAACACCAGACGCTCTTCCAGTCCCTCACGGGATTTCACCACCAGATAATCTTCAGTGGTCATGTCGCCGGTCGGGAACTGCGGCAGGAAGTACTCGCCGAGCCGGACCGTGACGTTACAACGCTTAGCAATCTCTACGCTGTTTTCCAGCGCTTCCGGGATGTCCGAGAACAGCTCGCACATCTCTTCTTCGCTGCGCATATATTGCTGAGGACTGTAGTTGCGCGGACGCTTGGGATCATCCAGCGTATAGCCGTCGTGAATCGCAACGCGAATTTCGTGCGCGTCGAAATCTTCTGCGTTGATAAAGCAGACTTCATTGGTGGCGACGACCGGGATGCCCTCGGCAATGGCCAGCTCAACGGCGGCATGCAGATAGCTCTCTTCGTCCTGACGACCGGTGCGGATCAGCTCCAGATAGTAGCGATCGGGGAAATGCTGCTGGTAAAACGACAGACACTGCGACACCAGGGCGTTATTGCCACGCAGCAGGCTGCGGCCCACATCGCCACGCCGTCCGCCCGACAGCAGGATTAACCCTTCCTGCAACTCAATCAGCCAGTCGCGATCGATGATCGGTCCATCTACGCCATAACCACGCTGATAGGCGCGGGAGATCAGCAGCGTCAGATTCTGATAGCCGGTATTACTTGAAGCCAGCACGGTAAGTTGGGTCAGCTCATCCCCCATCAACTCGCTGGCAACGTTGAAATCGGCACCAATGACCGGCTTTATCCCTGCGCTGTGTGCGCCACCGTAAAATTTCACCAGACCACAAAGGTTAGTGAAGTCGGTAATTGCGATAGCAGGCATGCCAAGGGCAGCTGCCTTCTTGATCAATGGCCCGGTTTTCGCCAGGCCATCAACCATCGAATAGTCACTGTGGACACGCAGATGTATAAAACGGGGTTCAGCCATATCAGTTTCCGGTTAAAACAGCGTCAGGCTATTAAAGCGTAAGGGTCTGGCGGGCAGCCAGTACTTCAGCGTCGAGCAGCGCGTTGCGTACAGGCGCAAAACTGCGACGGTGGTGCGGCGTGGCGCCATACTGCGTCAGTTTTTCCATATGCAGCGCCGTCGGATAACCTTTGTGCTGCGCAAAGCCATACTGCGGGAAAAGCAGATCCAGCTCGGCCATCTCGCGATCGCGCGATACTTTGGCGATGATGGAGGCTGCACTGATTTCGGCCACCAGGCTATCCCCTTTGACGACAGCCTGTGAAGGCATGGGCAGCGCCGGGCAACGATTACCATCAATCAGTACATAGTCGGGCTGGATACTCAGGCCAGCGACCGCGCGCTGCATCGCCAGCATGGTGGCATGCAGGATGTTGAGCTGGTCGATCTCTTCAGGTTCTGCACGTCCCAGACTCCATGCCA
Organism: Pantoea sp. B550; assembly: GCF_024158165.1. Taxonomy (NCBI): domain Bacteria; kingdom Pseudomonadati; phylum Pseudomonadota; class Gammaproteobacteria; order Enterobacterales; family Erwiniaceae; genus Pantoea; species Pantoea sp. B550. The sequence continues at coordinate 2,774,372 of NZ_JAMYXI010000003.1, read as the reverse complement.
GCGCCTTCTCTTTGATTTCGTCATACAACGACAGGCGGCGCTTTTCCGACAGTTTTTTGGAATCAGCCAGGCCGGTAATCGGATTAGCCGGGTCGAGGATGACTGCAGCAGTGACGACCGCGCCGACCAGCGGACCGCGCCCCACTTCGTCCACACCGGCAATCAGCCTGGCGACAGGATAGATAAAATCAGGCATTCACCAGCTCCAGTACCGCATCCGCTGCCTGCTCATCGGCGTGCCAGCGGATCTGTTGATGTAATTCATGGAACGTCTGCAGCAGGGTTTCGCGCTCAGGCCCGGCATGCAGCAGCGGATCTAATGCCGCGGCCAGGGCTTCTGGCTGACACTCATCCTGCAGTAACTCTTTGACCAGCTCACGCCCGGCCAGCAAATTTGGCAGCGAGACGTAAGGCGTTTTTACCAGCCGTTTCGCCAGCCAGAACGTGGCCGGCTTCATTCGATAACCGACGACCATAGGGCATTTTGCCAGCATGCACTCCAGTGCGGCAGTACCTGACGCCAGGAGTGCGGCATCACTCGCAATCATCGCTTCACGTCCCTGACCATCCAGCAGATGCATCGGCAGTTCGGGAGCGACGTCGGCTTTGATTTTCTCAAACTGTTCGCGACGACGGGCATTAACCAGCGGCACCACGATTTCCAGCGCCGGATAGTGACGACGCAACAGTTGAGCTGTTTTCAGGAAATCAGCGCTGAGCATTTCCACTTCCGCACCACGGCTGCCGGGCAGCAGGGCCAGACACAGTGCATCATCGGCAATACCGAGATGACGGCGCGCAGCCAGTTTGTCGGGTTGCAGCGGCATGGCATCCGCCATGGTGTGGCCGATAAAGCGACAGGGAACGTTATAGCGATCGTAGAAAGCTTTTTCAAACGGCAGGAAGGCCAGTACCAGATCGGTATTACGACCAATCTTAAACACGCGCTTTTGCCGCCATGCCCACACCGAAGGGCTGACATAGTGGATCGTGCGAATGCCCGTGCGTTTGAGATTGCCTTCCAGCGTGATATTGAAATCGGGCGCATCAATGCCGACAAAGACATCGGGTCTGAGTCCGGTAAAGCGCCGGGTGAGATCGCGGCGGATTGTCAGCAGACGTCGCAGGCGACCCAGCACCTCGACAATGCCCATCACCGCCAGCTCTTCCATCTCATACCAGGCTTCGCACCCTTCAGCCTGCATCAGTGGGCCCGCCACGCCGACAAAGCGTGCATCAGGATGACGGGCTTTCAGGGCACGAATGAGACCCGCACCAAGAATATCGCCGGAGGTTTCTCCGGCGACCAGGGCAATCGTTAAAGGACGCGCTGACATGGATTAACGAATTAATCCACGGGTTGAACGGGTGAAGAAGTCGTAGAAAGGCTGCACTTCGCTGTGCTGCTGCGCGATGGCTTCAATCTCCGGCTTCACTTCTTCCAGCGTTCTGCCGCTGCGGTAGAGCAGCTTGTAGGCGTTGCGAATGGCGTGCAACGACTCTTTGCTGAAGCCACGGCGCTTAAGACCTTCAATATTGATTCCGAACGGCGTCGCGTGGTTGCCCTGCGCAATAACGTAAGGCGGCACATCCTGCGCCACGCCGGAACAGCCACCTACCATCACGTGAGCACCGATGATGCACCACTGATGTACCGCTGTCATGCCGCCAATAATGGCGAAATCATCGACCGTCACGTGACCACCCAGGGTGGCGTTGTTAGCGAAGATACAGCGGTTGCCAATCACGCAGTCATGCGCAATATGGACATTTACCATCAGCAGATTATCGCTGCCCACGGTGGTGACATGGCCCCCCTGCGTGGTGCCGCGATGAATCGTCACGCTTTCACGAATGCGGTTGCGATCGCCGATCTCAACCCGCGTTGGCTCACCGGCATATTTCAGATCCTGATTCACTTCACCAATCGAGGCGAACTGATAGATCTGATTATCTTTACCGATGCGCGTGTGGCCATTAACCACAACGTGTGACTTCAGTACCGTTCCTTCATCGATCTCCACATTCGCGCCAATAAAGCAAAAAGGGCCAATGTGAACGCGGGCGCCAATAACAGCGCCCTCTTCGATGACTGAACTGGGATGGATAGTGGCGGTTGGATCAATCACGAATTATGCCTCCCGGCTACGGGCACACATCATGGTCGCTTCACAAACGATTTTACCATCGACAGTCGCCACGCCTTTAAAGCGGGTCAGACCACGGCGGGTTTTCTCGAAAGTGACTTCCATGATCATCTGATCGCCTGGTACCACAGGGCGCTTGAAACGGGCACTGTCGATACCGGCAAAGTAATAGAGTTCACCTGGTTCCAGTTTACCTACGCTTTTAAACGCCAGAATACCGGTGGCCTGCGCCATCGCTTCCAGTATCAGAACGCCAGGAAAAATCGGTTTACCAGGGAAGTGCCCCTGGAAAAACGGTTCATTAACAGAAACGTTCTTCACTGCACGCAGGTATTTGTGCTCTTCAAATTCCAGCACGCGGTCTACCAATAGAAACGGATAGCGGTGCGGCAGCAGCTCTAAAATCTCTTCAATTTTCAGAGTATGAGTTTCAGTAGTCAAAATACTCTTCCTGTCCTAAAAATCTGATGACGTCAATAACACGGCCTGCACAGATCAAAATGATCTTCCGCAGGCCGCAAATAGGTTCTGTGGCGCCGGGCTTCCCTGCTTAACATTTTTATTATGAAAGCCGGTCAGTTTTGGGATGGCGGTTAGTCGTCTTTGCCGACCTTGCGCTCGATGGCTTTTAAGCGTTTGCTCATATCATCGATGTTCATCACCAGCGCTGCAGTTTTGCGCCAGGTTTTGTTGGGTTGCAGCGGAATGCCTGACGAATAGACACCAGGCTCTGTGATAGGACGCATGACCATACCCATACCGGTCACCGTTACTTTGTCACAGATTTCCATATGGCCGTTAATGACGCTGGCACCGCCAATCATACAGTAACGTCCAATCTTCAGACTACCCGCCATGATCACACCGCCTGCAACCGCAGTATTGTCGCCAATAACTACGTTGTGAGCGATCTGGCACTGGTTGTCTATGATAACACCATTGCCGATCAGAGTGTTATCAAGCGCACCGCGATCGATGGTAGTGCAGGCACCTATTTCGACGCGATCACCGATAATTACCGCGCCTAACTGCGGGATTTTCACCCAGTTACCGCGATCATTGGCGTAGCCAAAACCATCAGAACCGATGACGGTACCTGACTGAATCAGACAATCCTGGCCGATTTCGATCTCGTGATAAACCGAGACGTTGGCCCAGAGGCGGGTTCCGCTGCCGATACGGGTTTTTTTGCCAACAAAGCATCCCGCACCAATGACCACGTTATCACCCAGCTCAACGTCCGCTTCGATCACCGCATTGGCACCAATGGCAACGTTATTGCCAAGTCGGGCTGAGGGATCGATTACCGCGCTTGGGGCGATATTCTGCGCTGGCTGTGGGGTGGTATCGAGTATCTGTGCCATACGCGCATAGGTCAGGTAGGGGTTTTTGACTACCAGGGCTGCGGTTTTGCACCACTCCAGATCCGCTTCCGTCAGCACCACGGCTGAGGCCTTTATCAGGGCGAGTTGCTCGCGGTAACGGCTGTTTGCAAGAAAAGTGATTTGGCCAGTTGTGGCGGATTGCATAGAAGCAATGCCGGAGATGACGATATCGCCATCTCCGTGCAATTCTGCATCCAACTGCTGGGCTAAATCAGCCAGTCGAATAGATGACATGAATTATTTAACCTGTTTCAGCACGTCAGCAGTGATGTCTTTTGCGTTTGATGCATAAGCCACCGCGTTAGCGTCGATCACGACGTCATAACCATCGCTGTCAGCGACTTTCTTAACGGCATCCTGAATACGGCTCAGCAGCTTGTTACGCTCTTCCATCTGACGACGGCGATTATCCTGCTCAAAAGCCTGCGCTTTTGAAGAGAAGGCTTCACGCTGAGACATGACATCTTTTTCCATACGGCTGCGTTCGCTGGCCTTCATGGTAGAACCGTCACGCTGCAGACGCTGCATTTTGGTCTGCAGATCGCGCTCCTGGCTCTGCAACTCAGTTGCACGGCCTTTGAACTCGTTTTCCAGCTGTTTAGCAACAGTCGCACGTTGCGGTAACTGTTGGAAAATGCTGGACACGTTTACCACTGCAATTTTGTCGGCAGCCTGAACACCAGCGGAGACCGCTAAAGCAAGACCCAGACCTGCGGCACACAACAACTTTTTCACTATAAACTCCTTACCATCAACGTTTGTGTCAGCGACACAGTGTTTGCTCCGGAACAGCAACAGGTGCTGCCCGGCAGCAAGACTTCAGCTATGCATCCATGCTCAGAACATTACCAGGTTTTACCAATGTTAAACTGGAACTGCTCTGACTTGTCTCCATCGACTTTCTTAATCGGCTGGGCGTACGAGAACACCAGCGGACCGAGCGGTGACATCCACTGCAGCGCCACACCGCTTGATACGCGGATATTGTTAGGATCGCTGTAGTCGGGAATGTCCGCTGCGCGCGTTTGATCCGTATTTTCCCAATGGGTATCCCACGCGGTACCGGCATCGACAAACACCGAGGTACGCACCGAGTTAGCATACTTTTCGCTCAGGAACGGCGTTGGCGTAATCAGCTCAAGACTGGCAATCGCCATGGCGTTACCGCCCACCGCATCGTCAGACTTACAGACGCCATTCGGATCGGCAATTCGGCAGTTCGACGAGTTGTTATTGTAGTAAGCCGCTTTCGGTCCAATGGTGTTGGACTGGAAGCCACGCACGGTGCTCGAACCACCGGCGTAGAAGTTCTCATAGAACGGCATCTCTTTGCCGTCGAGTCCATCGCCATAACCGACACGACCACGGCCCAGCAGCACCCAGGTACGATCCTGGTTAATCGGCACATACTGCTGAGTGTCCAGCGTGGCCTTATAGAAGCTGTTATCTGAGCCTGGAATCGTTACCTTACCATTCAGGTTGGTACGGTTACCGGATGTCGGGAAGAAGCCGCGGTCCAGCGTGTTGTAAGTCCAGCCGTAGTTAAAGGTGAAGTCATCGGCTGAGAATTCGCCTTTATCATTAAGCTGTTGCGGCTTGTCGACTGAATCCAGATAACGCCACATCGCAACCTGCGGCTGCATGTTTGACAGGTCGTTGTGGACATAGCCAAGACCGACACGCAAGGTGTTGTTTTCGTTAACCGGGAAGCCAAGCGTGCCATCCAGACCATAACTTTTGTTGGTATAGTCAGAAAGGTCCGCATTGTCCGCTTTGAAGTCGTTGTAGAACAGACGACCACCCAGACTCACACCATCAACGGTGAAGTAAGGGTCAGTAAGCGAGAATTCAGCATAGGTCTGATAATCATTTTTGGTCCCGCTGATGCCCACGGTATTACCGGTGCCCAGCCAGTTATCCTGCGTTACCCCGACCTGGAAGCTCACACCACTTTCAGTGCCATAACCGACGCCGAAGTTGAAGGTGCCGGTGTTGCGCTCTTTAACCTTGTAGACCACATCAACCTGGTCCGGCGCACCTGGTACACGCTGCGTATCCACATCAACGGTTTCAAAGTAACCGGTACGGTTCAGACGCTCTTTACCCTGTTCAACCAGATCGCTGCCCAGCCATGCACCTTCCATCTGACGCATTTCGCGACGTAACACCGAGTCTTTTGACGTGTCATTGCCTTCGAAACGGACGTTACGCACGTAGTAACGATTGCCCGCATCCACATTGATATGCAGTTTGACGGTTTTATCGGTGTCATTGATTTCAGGCTGTGTGGCTACGCGCGGATAGGCATAGCCATAGCGGCCCAGCAGTTTCTTGATGTCATCTTCCATTTTCGTGACTTTGGCACCGTTATAAAGCTCGCCTGCCGGAATTTTGGTCAGATGTTCAATTTCTGCTGAATGGCCCGCCATGCTGCCATTGACGATTACACCAGCGATTTTGTACTGATCGCCCTCGGTGATATTCACCGTGATGTAGATGCCTTTTTTATCTGGCGTCAGGCTGACCTGGGTCGAATCGATGTTGAAACGTGCATAACCGCGATCCAGATAGAAGCTGCGCAGGGTTTCGAGGTCGCCCGCCAGTTTCTGCTTCTGGTATTTACGATCGCCCACCACGTTCCACCATGGCACTTCATCGCGCAGCTGGAAGCGGGAGATCAGTTCATCTGAGCTGAAGGCTTTATTACCGACGATGTTGATCTGCTGAATTTTCGCAGAGACACCTTCCGTAAAGACCAGCTTCAGATCAACGCGGTTACGCGGCAGTGGCGTGACCACGGCTTTCACGTTAGCGGTATATTTACCGACGCTGTAATAGAAGTCTTCAAGTCCCTTCTCGATAGAAGAGATAGTAGTACGGTCCAGCGCTTCGCCGACACGGACGCCTGAAGCTTCCAGATTTTGTTTGAGCTGATCCTCTTTCACCGCTTTGTTACCGGTGAAGGTAATGCTGGCAATGGTAGGACGTTCTTTGACCTGGACAATCAGCGTTGTACCGTCTCGCAGGACCTGAACATCCTCAAAGTTGCCAGTAGCGAACAGCGAGCGAATGGTATTTCTGACATCATCGTCATTCACCGTATCGCCAACCCGTACTGGCATGCTCAGCAGAGCCGCGCCGACGGCGACTCGCTGCAGCCCTTCGAAATGAATATCCTTCACCACGAAATCGTCTGCACCGTAAACGGTGGCGCTGCTAAACAGCAGCGACGCTATGAGCAACTTTTTCATCGCCATCGTTGTTATGCGTTTTCCTAACACATCCCTCGAATGTTCGCGTTCCAGCGGTTACAAACGTGAGAAATCATTGAAAAGTGCAAGCCCCATTAACAGCACCAGCAAAATTGAGCCGATGCGATAACTAAAGTCCTGAACTCGCTCGGACACCGGTCCACCTTTGATCTTTTCGATCGCCAGGAACAGCAGGTGCCCACCATCTAAAACCGGCAAAGGGAACAGGTTGATAATGCCCAGGTTGACGCTAATCAACGCCAGGAACATCAGGTAATAAATCAACCCATATTCTGCTGACAACCCTGCACCCTGCGCAATCGAGATTGGCCCGCTCAGATTGTTCAGCTTCACATCACCGGTTATTAACTTGCCCAGCATGGAAACGGTGAGCTTCATCAGCTGCCAGGTTTTTACACTGGCCTCACCGATAGCCGCAAACGCGCCATACTGCCTTACCGTCTTGTACTCTTCGGGCAGCGGAACAATGCGCGGAATCACACCCGCAAAGCCCGCTGTCGTGCCAGCTTTCGCTTCTGGCGTCATCGTCAGCGCAATTGACTCACCGCCGCGATCCACCTCAAGCGTCATGCTTTTGCCGGGATTGTCCCGGACCTGGGTCACAAATGTCTGCCACTGCGATAATGGCTGACCATCGACTTTAACGATCCTGTCGCCTGCTTGCAAACCGGCTTCACTGGCTGGCGAATTCGCCTGTACTTCTGCCAGTGTGGTCTCAATTTGCGGACCGCGAGGCTGAATGCCTAATGCGACGACCGGATCCTGCTTATCAGGCTCAAACTGCCAGTTACGCAAATCCAGCTGCTTCTGCTGAGTCGCATCCTCGCCAAATCGTGCCACCGTTAACGTGGTGCTGCTGTCGCCGATTTTACCCACCAGCGCCATACGCACAGCATCCCAGTCAGGCGTTTCGATACCGTCAACGGCCTTAAGTTCCATGCCGGGCGCAATTTGCGCTTCCGCAGCCACCGAACCGTTTAAAATTTCACCGATCACCGGGCGCACACCCGGCACGCCGTGAATAAACACAACCCAGTAAGCAAAGATGGCAAAGAGGAAGTTAGCGACAGGACCTGCCGCGATGATGGAGGCGCGTTGCCAGACAGCTTTATTATTAAAAGCCTGATGACGCAGCTCGGCTGGTACGCTTTCGACACGTTCGTCGAGCATTTTAACGTAGCCACCAAGGGGAATCAGCGCGATGACAAATTCCGTGCCGTGGCGGTCACGGCGCTGCCAGAGCGACTTACCAAACCCAATGGAAAAGCGCTCAACTTTGACGCCACAGCGACGAGCGACCCAGAAATGGCCAAACTCATGAACGGTAATCAACACGCCCAGCGCAACGATAAAGGCGAAGAAACTCCAGATTATGCTCAACATCTTTGCCTGTCCTTAAAGGGTGCGGAACACCAGCAGCAATAAACAGGCAAACACCGGCACCGCCGCAGTCAGACTATCAATACGATCAAGAATGCCGCCGTGACCAGGAATCAGATTACCACTGTCTTTGATGCCCGCTTCACGTTTAAACATGCTCTCAGTGAGGTCGCCCAGCACGGAGGCCAGCGTCGCGATAATCGCGCAAATCACCAGCGTACCGGTGGAAACCGTCAGTGGCGCCAGCGTCGCAAACAGCACTGCAATCAGCGCCGAGGTGACCAGACCGCCCAGGAAGCCTTCCCAGGTTTTGCCTGGTGAGACCTTTGGCGCCAGCTTGTGCTTGCCGAACATCTTGCCAAACATATAGGCACCTGAATCCGCTCCCCACACCAGCAGCAACACAAACAGCAGCCACCAGGCACCGGCGAAGTGGTCGGTGTCATAGTGATACTGGCGCAGCGCCACCATGCCCCAGAAAAACGGGACCAGCGTTAATACGCCAAACAGTAAGCGAAGGGGACGCGAATGGCGCCAGAAGGCCGCAGAAGCGGGATAGGAGAGCACCAGCAGCAGTGCAGCGCCCCACCACACCAGCGACGCCCAAAGCGATGTCGCGATCTGTGGCAGATGCACCGTATGTTGATAAGGTGGCAGCGTAAACTGCATCAGCGCAAGCAGCAGACCACAAAGTACAGCCAGCCAGACGCGCTGTTGCCGTGATGCCATGCCTGCAAACTGACCCCATTCCCAGGCGGCCAGCATACAGATAACGATGGTAGTGAGAGCAAAGCCCACAGGTGGTAACCAGAACAGTGCAGCGATTACCAGCGGAATTAATATCAACGCGGTAATCAGACGAGACTTCAGCAAAGGTTACCCCCAGATTGCTCAGGCGCCGCCTGGTGCAGCGCCGCCAAAACGACGCTCCCGCAGAGAGAATGCATTCAGTGCACCTTCAAAAACGTGTTCATCGAAATCCGGCCAGAGCACATCGGTAAAATAGAATTCAGCATAGGCAATTTGCCACAGCAGGAAGTTGCTAATCCGATGCTCTCCCCCGGTCCTTATCACTAAATCCACTGGCGCCAGCTCCTGCATACAGAGCTGCGACGTCAGGCTCTCTTCGGTAATCTGGTCAGGACGCAGTAATCCTTCCTGCACCTGCTCAGCCAGTTTTTTCACGCCTTCGATAATATCCCAACGGCCGCCATAGTTGGCAGCAATGTTGAGCGTCAGGCCACTATTATTTGCGGTCAGCGTCTCAGAACGGCGAATACGTTCCTGAATACGCGGGCTGAAACGGCTGGTATCGCCAATGACGCGTAAGCGAACATTGTGTTTGTGCAGGCTTTTAACTTCGCTGTCGAGCGCCCAGACAAACAGTTCCATTAACGCGGTGACTTCCTGTGCCGGACGGCTCCAGTTTTCACTGCTGAAGGCGTAAAGCGTCAGGGCTTCAAGATTGTTGCTGACCGCAAAGCTGACGGCACGGCGCACCGATTTAACGCCCGCTTTGTGGCCTGAAATGCGCAATTTTCCCTGATTTTTGGCCCAGCGACCGTTGCCATCCATGATGATAGCGACATGGCGCGGACCGTTTCCCTGCTGGTCATCAGTGTTGTTGTGATTGTTAGACGACATAACGCTTAACCAATTCCTTTCATCAGAAATGCTGTGGTTTCTGAATACATTGCGCCCGGTTCAAATCCCGACACGCTTTTGGTGCCGGGCCACACCGAATTCGGTGACAGACCGTGAAACGCGAGCCAGCGACTATACCATTTTCACCTGAAGCGAACAAATGGCCTCATAACGATCGGCTTCACGACGTGAAGCGCGGCAACATTTCTGCCGCCAGCGCGCGCGAGGAGCGATCAATTTCAAGGACAGCGTCCACCGAATCCGGCTCCGGACACACTTGTGCCGCCATCACCGCGCTATTAAGCGCCGCGATGTCGGTGAAGCGGATCTGGTGATTCAGGAAAGCCGCGACGGCAACCTCGTTGGCTGCATTCAGCGTGGTGGTCGCCGCCTGCCCTGCCTCACAGGCATCAATGGCCAGCTTCAGGCAGGGATAGCGACTAAAATCAGGTTCTGCAAAGCTCAGCGCCGACATGCGGGTAAAATCCAGCGGCGTCACGCCTGCTTTGATGCGCGAAGGCCACGCCATGCTATGGGCAATGGGCGTACGCATATCGGGAGAACCTAACTGAGCCAGCACGCTGCCATCGCAGTATCGCACCATGGAGTGAATCACCGACTGTGGGTGAAGGATTACTTCCATCTGCGCTGCGCTGGCATTAAACAACCAACGGGCTTCAATGTACTCAAGACCTTTATTCATCATGGTGGCCGAATCGACGGAGATTTTTCTCCCCATCGACCAGTTCGGATGTGCACAGGCCTGATCTGGCGACATGGCGCTGAGATCTGCTAAATCTGTGTCACGAAAAGGACCACCCGATCCCGTAAGGATAATTGACTCAATGCCATTATCCCGCAGGTCAGCGTAACCTAACTGATGCTGGATGGTAGCCGGTAAACTCTGAAAAATGGCGTTATGCTCGCTGTCGACCGGTAGTAACTGCGCGTTATGATGACGCACCGCCTCCATAAACAAACGGCCGCAGGTGACAAGCGATTCTTTGTTGGCCAGCAGCACCGTTTTACCGGCGCGAATGGCGGCCAGCGTTGGCAGTAAACCTGATGCACCGACAATGGCCGCCATCACCTGATCCACCTCATCCAGCGCAGCCAGCTCACAGGCTGCCTGAACGCCGGAGAGCACTTCAGTATTGACCCTGATTGCTCTCAGTCGCTCACGTAGCGCAGCGGCAGAAGCCTCGTCTGCCATGCAGGCGTAGCGTGGCGTAAAGGCCGCACACTGTTCGGCCATCAGCGCCACGTTATGGCCGGCAACCAGCGCCGTAATCTGATAAAGCTCTGGGTTGGCGCGAACCACCGCCAGCGTACTGGTGCCGATCGAGCCGGTGGATCCCAGCAGAGTTAATCGCTTCATGAGGCTATCCGTGTGAAGTCAGCGTGCCCGCAGGCACAATGTAAAACGCCGCCAGATGTCGCATTCATATGAATACCTCTCTGTACGGCGTTTTGTCCGGCAGTGATGGAATCAGAAATCCATCAACTCCGTCTCTTTTTCTGACAGTGCAGCATCAACTTTCTTGATGTACGCATCGGTCATTTTTTGCACTTCGTCCTGCGCACGACGTTCGTCGTCTTCACTGATTTCTTTATCTTTCAGCAGCGCTTTGATTTTATCGTTGGCATCGCGACGGACGTTACGTACCGACACACGGCCCTGCTCGGCTTCGCCGCGCACGATTTTAATCAGATCTTTACGACGCTCTTCTGTCAGCGCTGGCAGCGGAACACGGATGTCAGTACCGGCTGAACTTGGGTTCAGACCGAGATCAGACTTCATGATCGCTTTTTCGACTGCCGGACTCAGTGAACGATCAAACACGTTGATTTTCAGCGTGCGTGAATCTTCCACAGTGACAGAAGCCAGCTGACGCAGTGGCGTCGGCGTGCCGTAATATTCGACGACGATGCCGTCGAGCAGCGTAGGTGACGCACGACCGGTGCGCACTTTGCTGATGGTCGTTTTGAATGCTTCAACGCATTTTTCCATGCGCGTGTCAGCATCTTTTTTGATGTCGTTAATCACGTTGAAACCCTTGGATTCGGTTTGACCTGGCCAGTTCCGGCATAACCGGAAGCGGGATCGATAATCATCGATAATCCTGACTGGTGCGCGATGCATTCTCATCGCGCTGACAGAATATACCTTATTTTATCTCGCCTCGGGTATTAATGCGTAATCAGGGTACCTTCTTTTTCACCCATCACTACGCGACGCAGTGCGCCAGGTTTATTCATGTTGAAAACACGGATAGGTAATTTGTGGTCACGCGCCAGGGTAAAGGCCGCCAGATCCATCACTTTCAGCTCTTTATCCAGGACTTCGGCATAGGTCAGTTGATCATACAGTGTCGCATCCGGGCTTTTCACCGGATCGGCAGAGTAGACGCCGTCAACTTTGGTCGCCTTCAGTACCACGTCCGCTTCAATCTCAATGCCGCGCAGACACGCCGCAGAGTCGGTGGTAAAGAATGGGTTGCCGGTACCGGCGGAGAAGATGACTACGCGGTTGTTACGCAGCAGGCTGATCGCTTCTGCCCAGCTGTAGTTGTCACAGACGCCATTCAGTGGAATCGCTGACATCAGGCGTGCATTCACATAGGCGCGGTGCAGTGCATCACGCATCGCCAGGCCGTTCATCACGGTCGCCAGCATACCCATGTGGTCACCTACGACACGGTTCATCCCTGCCTGCTGCAGGCTCGCGCCGCGGAACAGGTTCCCTCCGCCAATTACCACGCCAACCTGGATGCCCAGCTCAACCAGCTCTTTTACCTCTTGTGCCATGCGGTCAAGCACACTCGCGTCGATACCAAAACCTTCAGCGCCTTGCAGAGCTTCGCCGCTGAGTTTAAGCAGGATACGTTGATAAACAGGTTTTGCGTTGGTCGCCATGGTCAGTTCTTCCTGGAAGATTGGGTGTAAAGGAGAAGTAAATTCTGATCGATCATCCGCTTACCGCAAAGAAAATGCTATTGGGATGAAACTGAAAACGTGTCTGTTGCGATTCACAGACAAAAAAGAACCGCCATCTGGCGGTTCTTTCAGAGCATTAAGACTGTTTGGACATTGCTGCAACTTCTGCAGCGAAGTCAGACTCAACTTTCTCGATGCCTTCGCCCACTTCGAAGCGGATGAAGTTGATGACGTCAGCGCCCTGCTCTTTCAGAGCCTGGCCAACGGTTTTGCTTGGGTCGATAACGAAAGCCTGCCCCGTCAGAGAGACTTCACCGGTGAATTTCTTCATGCGGCCTTCAACCATCTTCTCTGCGATCTCTTTTGGCTTGCCAGACTGCATCGCGATGTCCAGCTGAACCTGGTACTCTTTATCAACCACGTCAGCAGAAACGTCTTCTGGCTTAACGAATTCAGGCTTGCTCGCTGCAACGTGCATCGCGATCTGTTTGATCAGATCTTCGTTAGCGCCTTTCGCTGAAACCAGAACGCCGATACGCGCGCCGTGCAGGTAGCTGCCCAGCTCTGCGCCTTCCAGGATTGCAACGCGACGGATGTTGATGTTCTCACCGATTTTCGCAACCAGTGCAACGCGCTCTTCTTCGAACTGCGCTTTCAGGACTTCAACGTCAGTGACGCGATCAGCGGCAGCCGCATCCAGAACTTTGTCTGCGAACGCCTGGAAACCGCCATCTTTTGCTACGAAGTCAGTCTGGCAGTTCACTTCCAGAATCACGCCATAGTCGCCAACGATTTTGGTTTTGATTACGCCATCAGCAGCAACGTTGCCTGCTTTTTTCGCTGCTTTGATTGCGCCAGACTTACGCATGTTCTCAATCGCCAGCTCAATGTCGCCGTTCGCTTCAGTCAGCGCTTTTTTGCAATCCATCATGCCAGCGCCAGTACGCTCGCGCAGTTCTTTTACCAATGCAGCGGTAATGTCAGCCATTCCAGAATCCTCGGTTCGTGCCTGTGTACATAGGTACCTGCAGACACTTATTTGCGGAAAATTTACTCTGTCCCGCCGTCCGGTTGGGGGCGTAACAGACTGAGATAAATAAAGGGGCCACTATAGGCCCCTTACAGATCACATCTGAATGCTAAGGGCTCTTATGCAGAGCAAACCTTAATTAAGCGTTTTCTAAAGACGCTTCTTCAGCTTGCTCAGCCAGGTCCTGAGAGCGGCCTTCGCGAACGGTGGTCGCAACGGCAGTCAGGTACAGGTTTACAGCACGGATCGCATCGTCGTTACCTGGGATAACGAAATCAACGCCATCTGGATCTGAGTTGGTATCAACGATAGCAAATACCGGGATACCCAGGTTGTTTGCTTCTTTGATTGCGATATGTTCGTGGTCAGCATCAACAACAAACAGCGCGTCTGGCAGACCGCCCATGTCTTTGATACCGCCCAGGCTGTTTTCCAGCTTGGCCAGCTCACGCGCACGCATCAGCGCTTCTTTTTTGGTCAGTTTGTCGAAAGTACCATCCTGAGACTGAGTCTCCAGATCTTTCAGACGTTTGATTGACTGACGCACGGTTTTCCAGTTAGTCAGCATGCCACCTAACCAGCGGTGGTTTACGAAGAACTGGTCGCAGCTCAGTGCAGACTCTTTTACCGCTTCAGCAGCAGCGCGCTTAGTACCTACGATCAGGATCTTACCTTTACGGGAAGCGATCTTGTTCAGTTCAGCCAGAGCTTCGTTGAACATAGGAACCGTTTTTTCCAGGTTGATGATGTGAACCTTGTTACGAGCACCAAAGATGAATGGCTTCATTTTTGGGTTCCAGTAACGGGTCTGGTGACCGAAGTGAACACCAGCCTGGAGCATGTCGCGCATGGAAACAGTTGCCATGATAAAACCTCTAAAGTTTGATTGGGGTTGGGCCTCCATGTATCCCATACGACCGACCTCTTTCAAGGCACCCCGGCGTATGTGTCGATACATGTGTGTTTTAGTACACATAATGAGAGTTATGCGTTTCCTGCTGACCGAAACGGCCATACAGAGAATCGTCGGCGCGCTTTATACCACAACCAGCCCAGTGACGCCAATAAATGATCGCTGACAGAGGCCAGCGCGTTCTCTATTTGGCAGCCCATTTGCTGGCTGCTAACATGGCAGCACAGAACTTATTATTGTCGAAAACTTCGACAACTGCGGATTAATTTAATGGCAATTTCAATTAAAACCCCTGAAGAAATCGAAAAAATGCGCGTCGCGGGCCGAATGGCCGCTGAAGTGCTGGAGATGATCGAACCTTACGTGAAACCGGGTGTGACCACCGGTGAGCTGGACCGCATCTGCCACGAGCATATTACCCAAAAGCAACAGGCAATCTCTGCCTGCCTCGGCTATCACGGCTTTCCAAAGTCGGTCTGCATCTCCGTTAACGAAGTGGTGTGCCACGGCATTCCCAGCGATGATCGCCCGTTAAAAGATGGCGATATCGTCAATATTGATGTCACCGTGATTAAAGATGAGTACCACGGCGACACCTCAAAGATGTTTATCGTCGGCAAGCCGACCATTCAGGGTGAACGCCTGTGCCGCGTCACGCAGGAGAGCCTCTATCTTTCCCTGCGTCTGATTAAGCCTGGCATTCGTCTGCGCGAGCTGGGCCGGGCTATCCAGAAGTATGTGGAAGCGAACGACTTCTCTGTCGTGCGTGAATATTGCGGTCATGGCATCGGCAAAGGCTTCCACGAAGAGCCGCAGGTGCTGCATTACGATGCCGATGATAGCGGCGTGGTACTGCAGGCGGGCATGACCTTTACGGTAGAACCGATGGTCAATGCCGGTGATTACCGCATCCGCACAATGAAAGATGGCTGGACGGTAAAAACCAAAGATCGCAGCTTGTCCGCACAGTATGAGCATACTATTGTGGTGACGGAAAACGGCTGTGAGATTTTAACCCTGCGTAAAGATGACACGATCCCTGCCGTGCTCGTTGCTGAAGGGTAATTTTCCTCACACAGATCAAGCCGGCGATGAGCCGGCTTTTTTTTGGCTAAAAAAGAGAAGAGCTGCATGAGTGTGAGTCTGTCAGAAGAGGTAAAAAACGGTCTGGTCGATTCGCCGGCCGAATGGGGTGACGACCAGCTGACCCGCGACATTCTGAAGCCGCGGCTGGAGCAGTTTCAGCAGCATCTGGCTGCCGCATTTGATACCGGTGAAGCCGTTGAGCCGCTGATTGATGCGCGTACCCTGTTTATTGACCGGCTACTACGTCGCCTGTGGCGCTTCTTTGGCTTTGATGCGATGCCCTCTATCGCGCTGGTCGCCGTGGGCGGCTATGGCCGTGCCGAACTGCATCCGCTCTCTGATATTGATGTGCTAATCCTTAGTCGACAGCCGCTGGACGAACAGGCCGCACAGCGCACCAGCGATCTGCTGACGCTGATGTGGGACCTCAAGCTGGAAGTAGGCCATAGCGTCCGCACGCTGGAAGAGTGTCTGCTGGAAGGACTGTCAGACCTTACCGTTGCCACTAACCTGATTGAGTCGCGGATGCTGACCGGAGACGTGGCGCTGTTTCTGGAGCTGCAGAAAAACATCTTCAGTGACGGCTTCTGGCCCTCATCCACCTTCTTTGCCGCCAAAATTGAAGAACAGCAGGAACGCCACACGCGTTACCACGGTACCAGCTATAACCTAGAGCCGGACATCAAGAGTAGTCCGGGTGGTCTGCGCGATATCCATACGCTGCAGTGGGTCGCCCGACGCCATTTTGGTGCCACAACGCTGGATGAGATGGTTGGCTTTGGTTTCCTCACCGACGCGGAGCGCAGCGAACTCAACGAATGCCAGGAATTTCTCTGGCGCATCCGCTTTGCCCTGCACCTCTCCCTGCCACGCTATGATAACCGCCTGCTGTTTGATCGCCAGCTCAGCGTGGCGCAGCGCCTGAATTACCAGGGTGAAGGCAATGAGCCGGTCGAGCGGATGATGAAAGATTTCTATCGCGTCACGCGGCGCATCGGCGAACTGAATCAGATGCTGCTGCAGCTGTTTGATGAGGCGATTCTGGCGCTCTCTACCAGCGAAAAACCGAGGCCTGTCGATGACGATTTCCAGCTGCGTGGCGATTTGATCGACCTGCGTGACGAAACGCTGTTCACCCGCGAACCGCAGGCAATTCTGCGCATGTTCTATGTCATGGTGCGTAACGACAGCATCAAAGGGATCTACTCCACTACCCTGCGTCATCTGCGCCATGCGCGTCGTCATCTTAAACAACCGCTGTGTCAGATTCCGGAAGCGCGACGCACCTTTATGTCGATTCTGCGCCATCCCGGCGCGGTCAGCCGGGCGCTGGTGCCGATGCACCGTCACAGTGTGTTATGGGCTTACACGCCGCTGTGGGGCCATATCGTCGGGCAGATGCAGTTCGATCTGTTCCACGCCTACACCGTGGATGAGCACACTATCCGCGTGCTGCAGAAGCTGGAAAGCTTTGCCAATGAAACCACGCGTCCGCAGCATCCGCTGTGCGTAGAGTTATGGCCGCGTCTGCCGCAGCAGGAGCTGTTGCTGATGGCAGCACTGCTGCACGACATTGCCAAAGGGCGCGGCGGCGATCACTCTATTCTCGGCGCACAGGATGCGCTCGATTTCGCTGAAATGCATGGCCTGAACTCGCGTGAAACACAGCTGGTGGCCTGGCTGGTTCGCCATCATCTGCTGATGTCGGTGACGGCGCAACGGCGCGATATTCAGGACCCGACGGTGATCCAGCAGTTCGCTGAGGTGATGCAGAATGAGAACCGGCTGCGCTATCTGGTTTGCCTGACCGTCGCCGATATCTGCGCCACCAACGAAAGCCTGTGGAACAGCTGGAAGCAGAGCCTGCTGCGCGAGCTGTTTTTCGCCACCGAGAAGCAGTTGCGACGCGGCATGGAAAACAGTCCGGACCTGCGTGAGCGGGTGCGTCACCATCGTCTGCAGGCACTGGCGCTGCTACGGATGGACAATATCGATGAAGAGCGCCTGCACCAGATCTGGAATCGCTGCCGCGCAGATTATTTCCTGCGCCACACGCCTAATCAGATTGCATGGCATGCCCGCCACTTACTGGTTCACGATCTGAAGAAACCGATGGTGCTGGTCAGCCCGCAGGCCACGCGCGGCGGAACCGAAATTTTCATCTGGAGCCCCGATCGTCCGCACCTGTTTGCCGCCGTAGCTGGAGAACTCGACCGCCGCAACCTCAGCGTCCACGACGCGCAGATCTTTACCAGCCGCGACGGCATGGCCATGGACACCTTTATTGTGCTGGAACCGGATGGCAGCCCACTGTCGCCGGATCGCCATCCGATGATCATTCAGGCGCTGGAGCAGGCGATCACCCAGTCTGACTGGGTGCCGCCGCGTACCCGCCGTCCATCAGCCAAACTCCGGCATTTCAGCGTGGATACAGAGGTCAATTTCCTGCCGACGCATACCGATCGTCGCAGCTACCTGGAGCTGGTGGCGCTGGATCAGCCTGGTCTGCTGGCGCGAGTCGGTGAAGTCTTTGCCGATCTCGGTGTGTCGCTGCACGGCGCACGCATCAGCACCATCGGCGAGCGGGTCGAAGATTTGTTTATTCTGGCCAACAGTGAACGTCAGGCGCTGGATGAAGAAATGCGTAAAGCGTTGCAACAACGGTTGACAGAGGCCCTTAATCCAAACGATAAAGTGTGACCAGACTCGATTTGTAAACATTAATCTCTTTACTTGTGTCGGGTTATTGCCCGGCATCGCACATGACAGATCAGGAAAAAAATATGCAACAGTTACAGAGCGTTATTGAATCCGCCTTCGAACGTCGCGCTGACATCACACCTGCCAGCGTTGACAGCGAAACCCGTGATGCCATCAACCAGGTGATCTCTCTGCTGGACAGCGGTGAGCTGCGCGTTGCTGAGAAGATCGACGGCGAGTGGGTAACGCATCAGTGGCTGAAGAAAGCAGTGCTGCTCTCTTTCCGCATCAATGACAATCAGGTAATGGAAGGTGCAGAAACCCGCTTTTACGACAAAGTGCCGATGAAGTTTGCCGGCTGGGATGAAACGCGTTTCAAAGCCGCAGGCTTCCGCGTCGTGCCGCCTGCGGCAGTGCGTCAGGGTGCCTATATCGCCCGCAACACGGTGCTGATGCCTTCTTACGTCAACATTGGCGCCTTCGTGGATGAAGGCACCATGGTAGACACCTGGGCGACTGTTGGCTCCTGTGCACAAATTGGTAAAAACGTTCACCTTTCTGGCGGCGTGGGTATCGGTGGCGTGCTGGAACCGCTGCAGGCCAACCCGACCATTATCGAAGACAACTGCTTCATTGGCGCACGCTCTGAAATCGTTGAAGGCGTGATTGTTGAAGAAGGCTCAGTGATCTCAATGGGCGTTTACATCGGTCAGAGTACTAAAATTTATGACCGCGAAACAGGCAAAGTACATTATGGTCGTGTGCCTGCTGGTTCCGTCGTAGTTTCAGGTAACCTGCCGTCCAAAGATGGCAGCTACAGCCTCTACTGTGCTGTGATCGTGAAGAAAGTGGATGCGAAAACGCTGGGAAAAACCGGTATCAACGAACTGCTGCGCACCATCGACTGATTGAACTGACGGGCTGGAAACCAGCCCGTCATCTTTTCTTTACACTCATTACCCAATAACATGATTCGCGCCGCGAATTAACTGGTGCGTTTAGTTTTTATCCAGGTCATAATCCGCGCCAGTTAAATCCTGTCGCGCAATGTTCATCCCGCTTATTTATGTCTACAGTTGACGGACGTCATGAACAAGTCTGCGCGCTTCTCACTTTTGATGGAAACAACGCTATGTATGACAATCTGAAAAGCTTAGGTATCAGTAACCCGGACGACATTGACCGCTACAGCCTGCGTCAGGAAGCCAATAACGACATTCTGAAGATCTACTTCCGTAAAGATAAAGGCGAGTTTTTCGCGAAGAGCGTTAAATTCAAATATCCGCGCCAGCGCAAAACTGTCGTTGCCGATCACGCGACTCAGGGCTACAAAGAAGTTCAGGAAATCAGCCCGAATCTGCGTTATGTCATCGATGAACTGGACCAGATTTGCCAGCGCGATCAGGTTGAAGTGGATCTGAAACGCAAAATTCTGGATGACCTGCGTCATCTGGAAAGCGTGGTCGCCCACAAGATCTCAGAAATTGAATCGGACCTCGAAAAATTAACCCGTAACAGCCGTTAATGTCCTGTCTGACAAGAGAGGCCAGCTTTGCTGGCCTTTTTTATGCCGCAAATCTTCTCCCTACCCCTGCTCATCCAGTTGCAAAGCCACATAGAGCAGTAGCCTGTCGTCAAAATGACCCAGATTCAGTCCGGTCAGCTCAGAAATCCGGTTCAGGCGGTACTCCAGCGTATTACGATGAATGAACAGCGCACGTGCGGTAGCGCTCGGCTGGACGTTATGGGTGAACCAGGCGATTAACGTGCGGCGCAGCAAACCGTTGTTATCCATGCTCTTGAGCTTCGCCAGCGGCCGGGCCAGCTCATTGGCCTGCCAGCCGCCGCGCAGGCTGTCGAGCAGCACCGGCAGCACCAGATCCTGATAAAAATAGCTGCGTACTTCAGGCATACGCTGCTTGCCCACCATCATGGTGGTGCGCGCCGTCCGATAAGAACGTGCAATGCTGCCCGGCCCGGTAAAGAAGTTACCCAGCGCGATACGCATCCGAAGATGACCACTCTCTTTCATCCGCTGCAGCAGCTGCTCGACGCGGCGGCGATGATCATCCTGATCGTAACGTCCATGCCCATTCAGGGCCGGTTTCAGCACCACCATTTCGGTCAGTGACACAATAGCGATCAGATTATCGCGCTCCGGTGTGGTCAGCAGCGTTTGCAACTGCTGTAGCTCTGACATCGCGCTGTCGACGCCAAGCTGACCGCTATCCACCTCCAGAACGGCCACCACACGCGGTTGATTGAGATCGATGCCAAGCCGCTGAGCCCATTCGGTCAGCTGTGGCGACAGGGTATCGCTGCGGATGAGATTCAGCACCAGCTCTTCACGCAGACGGCTGTCCTGTGCCAGCATATGCAGAAGCCGTGCCTGCTCCAGCATCATCTCTGCGGTCATGCAGACCAGCTCGCCATAATGCCGCAATGCCAGCGGCTCGCCGGTCAGGCCAATCACCCCGACGATGTCACCATCAATGCGCAGCGGCAGGTTAATGCCGGGCCGTACGCCATGAAGGTGTTTAGCCACGGCTTCATCGATGTCGACTACGCGGCCCTGCGAAAGCACCAGTAGCGCACCTTCGTGCAACTCCCCAATGCGTTCCCGGTCACCGCTGCCGATAATGCGGCCCCGCGCATCCATCACATTGACATTGCTGTCAATAATTTTCATGGTGCGCGCCACGATATCCTGTGCCAGCCGGGCATCAAGGTGATAGGTAGCCATCCATTACTCCTGAAAAAGAGGGGGAGAAACAGAATACGCATGGAAAGCAGGCAGAACATTGTGCATTTGCACAGAGCCAGGCGGTCATTTGCCGAATTTGCGGTGAGCATCACACTCTGCCAGGGCAAATGCCGGGCATAAAAAAGGCGGACCCTGGTCCGCCTCTTCATCAGTGGTCGTTCCGTTACTGCATCAGCAGGTAGATACTGCTGTCGCCGCGCTTCACATTCAGTGCCAGAACAGCTGGTTTGGTATCGAGAACTTTGCGCAGCTCGCCGAGGTTGGTTACCGGCTGCTGGTTAACGCCCTGAATCACATCACCCTTCTTCAGGCCGATACGCGCTGCGGCACTGCCGGCTTTCACATTATCAACGCGAACGCCTTTATCGCCGGTTTCAACATTGCTGAGGTCAGCCCCTTCAATGCCGTTGTAGATGGTGGCGGACTGCACTTTCGCCTGGCTGCTCTGCTGCAACTGAACAGAAACATCGACCGGTTTGCCGTCACGCAGCAGGCCCAGTTTCAGGGTGGTGCCAACCGGCAGTGAACCGACTTCTGCACGCAGTGAAGCAAAGCTGCTCAGCGGTTTGCCATTCATGGAGACAATCACGTCACCCGCTTTGATGCCCGCTTTCGCAGCTGCAGAGTCTGGCAGTACCTGGCTGACAAACGCACCACGCTGTGCGTCGACTTTCATCGCTTTTGCCAGTTCGGAGTTCAGTTCCGTGCCCTGCACACCCAGCTCGCCGCGTTTCACCTGTCCAAACTCAACCATCTGCGCCGTCAGGTTTTTCACCATGTTGCTCGGAATTGCAAAGCCGATACCGATATTGCCGCCATCCGGTGCCAGAATAGCGGTGTTAATCCCAATCAGTTCACCGTTGAGGTTAACCAGCGCACCACCGGAGTTGCCCCGGTTAATCGCCGCATCCGTCTGGATAAAGTTTTCGTAATTTTCTACATTCAGGCCGCTGCGTCCCAGTGCCGAAACGATACCGGAGGTCACGGTTTCACCCAGTCCATACGGGTTACCGATTGCCACGGTGTAGTCACCGACGCGCAGATTGTCGGAGTCAGCAATTTTCACGGCGGTCAGATTTTTGGCTTCCTGTAGCTGAACCAGTGCAATGTCAGAGCTGGGATCTTTACCGATGACTTTTGCATCATAGCGACGGCCGTCGCTGAGCTGCACCTGAATTTTGGTGGCATTATTTACGACGTGGTTATTGGTCACCACATAGCCTTTTTCGGCATTGATGATCACGCCCGATCCCAGCGCACGGAATTTTTCCTGCTGGGTATCAGGGGCAAGTCCGCTACCGTTACCGCCTGCACCGTCACCGTTCTGGCACAGGGGTGAACCCTGGAACGGTGAACCGTCCTGACAGAACGGCGAATTGTCGCCAAAAAATTGCTGAAACTGCTGTGGCATGCGTGGCGTTTTTACTGTGGTAGTGCCCTCAACGCTGATACTGACCACAGACGGCATCACTTTTTCCAGCATGGGAGCCAGGCTTGGCAGTTGCTGGCTTTCGGAAGAGGCCGTTTGCGCAGCAGAAACAGTAACAGGGGCGAGCGCCATGCTCAGGCTCAATGCCAGCGCACTTAACACTAAAGTCTTTTTTTTCATTTTTCGTTTCTCAATAAGATTACTGTTCAGACCATTGCTGTGGTCGAAAGGTGAGATAAATGTTTTAGCGCGAAGTTCCTTTAAAAGTTTAAGCCAAAGGTAAAAATTTATTCGCGCTCTTTACAATCGGCGGCTTATTCTACTGCCATCAGCCGCCGGTACTCATCCCAGGCATAGAGATCGGTCATACCGCTAATATAATCCTGAATAAGCCGGAAGCGATAATAACGCTCCCACAACAGCCGCTGATATTTATGCTCCACAACCAGATTACGCATCTTGTGCAAATAGGCTTTACGGTGTTTCCCGGAGAGCTTATGGAAAAGCCGCGTTTCAATCGGGTGCTGGCGCAGGAAGTCTTCATTCATCAGCGTGGTAAAGGCTTCATAATTAAGGCGCATCAGCGGCTGATAGATCTCCAGCAGCCCTTTAATCACGCGGTAACCCTGCAGTTCCAGCTGCTCAACTTCGGAGTGATTAAACACCTGCTGGCGCGCAACGGTCTTAAACAGTTGCAGTAAACGCCCTTCTTCACCCTCATCTTCCAGCAGTGCATGGTTAAAACTTCCCTCGAATATTGCAGGCAGATTATCAACAAAACGTTTCACCGCGTAACTGACCAGCACGCTCTGAACATTTACGCGTAATGACATAAAAAATTGATCGCTGCGGCTGCGGCGTTTTTTACTGCAGGCTTCCCGCCAGGCTTCGCCAATAGTCCGGCTAAAGGCGTCATTATTTTTCACCGGCCCCCAGGCTTTACTGAGAAATTCAAACAAACTCTCAACATTAAAAATATCTTTTTCTACAGCGTCGTCCAAATCGGCAATACAATAGGAGATATCATCTGCGGCTTCCATTATATAGGTGAGCGGAAATCGGTGGTGTTCTTCCATATTGGTGGCAGCACGCAGGTCGGCAATATAATCCTGCTCAGAGAGATAAAAACCGGGTTTCTTCATTAACACGCTAAATTCGGCGGGCTTTTCACCCTGCCACCAGGCAGGAGCAGTATATTTGAGGATACAGGCGACCTGAGAATAACTGAGATTGAGTTGCAGCAGCGTATGCACCATACGGATAGCCTGCGCGTTGCCCTCAAAATGGCAGAGATCCTGGCGTATCATGGCGTTCAGCTCATCAAAGGCTTTGCGCTGCGCATCCCCTTCAACGCCCGCCACCAGCGGATCGACCAGCTCGGCAGCGAGGTTCTCTTCAAACCAGTCGTTAATAGCTGCCTCGCCAAAATGACCAAACGGCGGATTGCCCACGTCATGCAGCAGACACGCCATTTCGATCAGGCTTTCAAATGCGCCTTCAAGCTCATCCAGACCATACTGCGCCAGCCCGCCCTGCATCTTCAGGGTTTGCAGGATCTCTTTGGTGATGTAGCGTCCGGTCTGCTGCACCTCCAGCGAGTGTGTCAGTCGGGAACGGACAGCGGCATTGCGCTCCAGCGGAAAAACCTGCGTTTTCTGTTGCAGTCGCCGGATGGCGGCGGAGTTGATAATCCGTCCACGGTCGCTCTCAAAATGGCGGGTAATATAATATTCGCCTTCCGGATCTTTTCGACTGGTATAAGGGCGCGAGAAGCTGATCTTCTTCCTGAAATTGATCGCCGACATGAATTACCCCTGACTTTTTCGTGAATTAATCCCCTGAATGCCATGGTAGACTATGCCCTAAATTTTGATTCTTTACATTAGCGGAACTCACTATGAAAGCAGGCATTATTGGCGCGATGGAGCAGGAAGTCACACTGCTGCGCGACAAAATTGAAAACCGTCAAACGCTGTCGCTGGCGGGTTGTGAAATCTATACCGGCACCCTGCAGGGCGTTGAGGTGGCACTGCTGAAATCGGGCATTGGTAAAACCTCTGCGGCGCTGGGCACCACGCTGCTGCTGCAGCTCTGCAAACCCGATGTGGTGATCAACACCGGTTCGGCGGGCGGTTTATCGCCGTCGCTCAGCGTCGGCGATATCGTGGTGTCAGACGAAGTGCGTTATCACGATGCGGATGTCACCGCATTTGGTTACGAGCCGGGTCAGATGGCGGGTTGTCCGGCCGCATTTGTGGCAGACAGCAAGCTGATTGCTGCGGCGGAAGCCTGCATTAAGCAACTGGACCTGAATGCCGTACGCGGTCTGGTGGTGAGCGGTGATGCCTTTATCAATGGTGCCGAACCGCTGGCACGCATTCGCAACCTGTTCCCGCAGGCGATTGCCGTTGAGATGGAAGCAACCGCTATCGGTCACGTCTGTCATCAGTTCCAGGTACCGTTTGTGGTGGTCCGTGCGATTTCCGACGTGGCCGATAAGGAATCTCACCTCAGCTTTGATGAGTTCTTAAGCGTAGCGGCAAAGCAATCTTCGCTGTTGGTGGAGAACCTGCTGGCGCATCTGGCGCGTGGCTAAAACGCTGCTTTTCTGCTGGCTGCTGCTGTTGAGCGGCAGCCTGCTTGCCTCCCCGCCCCGTGTTATCACCCTCGCTCCCCACCTTACCGAACTCGCCTTTGCTGCCGGGATTACGCCGATTGCGGTCAGTGCATGGTCTGACTATCCGCCACAGGCGAAAGAGATTGAACAGGTTGCCAACTGGCAGGGCATCAAGGCCGAACGCATTCTGCAGCTCAAACCGGATCTGGTCTTAGCCTGGCGAGGCGGTAATCCGCAGCGACAGATTGACCAGTTGCAGCAGCTCGGCGTACCGGTTAAATGGATTGATCCGCAGACGCTGGATGACATGTTCACAGCGCTGGCCGATCTGGGCCGCTGGAGCCCCAGCCCGGAACAGGCAAGCAGAGCTGCCCAGGCGTTACGGCAGCAGGAAGCCGCATTGCGTCAGCGCTATACTCACCTGACTGCGGTTCCGCTCTTTTTGCAGTTTGGACAGCAGCCACTCTTTACCGCCGCCAGAGCCACGCTGCAGAATGAGATAATTACATTATGCGGTGGCAGGAATATTTTTGCCGACAGTCGTGTCAGCTGGCCACAGGTCAGCCGTGAGCAGGTACTGATGCGCCATCCTCAGGCCGTTGTGACGGGTGGCAGTGCGCAGCAGGCGGAAAACATCCGTGTGTTCTGGCGACCGCAGCTGGATGTACCGGTGATTGCCATCAACGAGGACTGGCTTAGCCGGCCAGGCCCGCGACTGCTGCTGGCCGCGCAGCAACTCTGTGCGGCTCTGCATCCCGATGAATAAATCGGCGAATTAATTAAAGTCACTGCGATTTTTGCCGTTGATCAATACCAGAGACGAACGCGCCACGTATGCTCGCCGTCCTTTTAGCGCCCCGGCGCTTTTTTAAAACACCAGGAACCTTATATGACCAGAGCACTGCTGCTGGCCATAGGGCTGTCGATCGCCGGTTCTGCCTTTGCAGGATCGATAAATGGCTCTATTGGCGCCAGACTTGTCATCTATTCACGCTGTGAAATCAACACGGCTAACGGTCAGCCCGCGCCACAGATCAACTGCGGCAGACAGGCAAGCGCGCAGCCACGCGTAACCCATAGTCAGATTCAGTCGCAGGGAAGTGTGAAACAGAGTAACCGGCTGGTCACAATCGAGTGGTAAACGAGGCCGTCGCGATGACGGCCTTCATCATCAGATACTAAAGGAAGAGCCACAGCCACAGGTGGTTTTGGCATTTGGATTGGTCACGATAAAGCGTGAGCCTTCCAGACCTTCGGTGTAATCCACCGAACCGCCCACCAGATATTGCAGGCTCATCGGGTCAACCACCAGCGAGACGCCCTGCTTTTCGATCGTCATGTCGCCATCATTCAGTTGATCATCAAAGGTGAAGCCGTACTGGAAACCACTGCAACCGCCACCGGTGATATAGACGCGAAGTTTCAGCGCCGGGTTCTCTTCGTCGGCAATCAGGTTCTTCACCTTGGTGGCTGCGGCGTCGGTAAACTGCAACGGCAGTGCTACTACTTCATCACTCATGTTTTACTCCGGTAAACGCCCAGGTCAGAAAACGACCTTAATAACGCTATTATCAGCCAGCACCTCAGCGCAATCAAGCTCTGCCCTTCGCACTCTGTGCCGCTTTCACCTCTGTTAAGGGCGCCGCGGGTGAATCCGCCTTTCGTCTGCTGCCCCTCTTCCGTAGAATGGTGCAATATTTTTATGAACCGCTGGAGCCGAAAATGAGTAAGTCCGAACAACTGTTTGCCGAGGCACAACGCCTGATCCCGGGCGGGGTAAACTCGCCAGTACGCGCATTTACCGGCGTGGGCGGCGTTCCGCTGTTTATTGAACATGCTGATGGCGCGTATCTCTATGACGCCGATGGAAAAGTCTATATCGACTATGTTGGCTCATGGGGTCCGATGGTGCTGGGTCATAACAACGCGGCGATCCGTAATGCCGTGATCGAAGCGGCCCAGCGCGGCCTGAGCTTTGGCGCACCGACCGAAATGGAAGTGACCATGGCGCAACTGGTGTGTGAGCTGGTGACGTCTATGGAGATGGTGCGGATGGTCAACTCCGGCACCGAAGCAACCATGAGCGCGATTCGTCTGGCGCGTGGCTTTACGGGCCGCGATAAAATTATCAAGTTTGAAGGCTGCTATCACGGTCACGCCGATCATCTGCTGGTGAAAGCGGGTTCCGGTGCCTTAACGCTGGGTCAGCCAAACTCGCCGGGCGTACCGGCTGATTTCGCTAAACACACCCTGACCTGCACCTTTAACGACCTCGACTCGGTGCGCAGCGCCTTTGAGCAATATCCTGACGCCATCGCGGCCATCATCGTTGAGCCGGTCGCCGGCAACATGAACTGCATTCCGCCGCAGCCGGCGTTCCTGCCAGGCCTGCGTGCGCTCTGCGATGAGTTCGGCGCACTGCTGATTATTGATGAAGTGATGACCGGTTTCCGCGTGGCGCTGGGCGGCGCGCAGGCTCACTACAATGTGCGTCCTGACCTGACCTGTCTCGGAAAGATTATCGGTGGCGGGATGCCGGTTGGCGCATTTGGTGGCCGTCGCGACGTGATGGCTGCGCTGGCCCCGACCGGTCCGGTTTATCAGGCGGGTACGCTTTCCGGTAACCCCATTGCCATGGCCGCCGGTTTTGCCTGCCTGACACAGATCGCGCAGCCTGGCACGCACGACAAACTGGATGCCCTGACCCGCCAGCTGGCTGAGGGTCTGCGCGAAGCAGCCCAACAGCAAAATATCCCGCTGGTGATTAATCATGTGGGCGGGATGTTCGGCCTGTTCTTCACCGAGGCTGATAGCGTGACCTGTTATGCCGATGTGACCCGCTGCGATGTAGAGCGCTTTAAAACCTTCTTCCATCTGATGCTGGAGGAAGGTGTTTACTTTGCGCCATCAGCTTATGAGGCAGGCTTTATGTCGCTGGCGCACAGCGAAGAGGATATTCAGCGCACTGTCGACGCCGCGCGTCGTTGTTTCGCGAAGCTGTAATTGCGGCAGCGTTAGAGGCAAAGACCGGCAGCAGCACCCGGTCCAGGATCTCACAGCAACATAAAACTCAACGCGCAGGGAACACGGGCAGAGGAGGAAAGCGTCCCGCGCCTGGGACAAAAACGCCAGGCGTTTTTGAACAACGCAACGCGTTGGCCGGTTTACGGGCGCACCTCAGGGATGAGGTGCGTAATCGCGCGGGCCGAGCGTGTCAGGGATGACGGCTTTTGCGTCTTTACGATCTGACCGTGTTCCCTTCGCAGGCTCAGTCTCACAGCCAATCGGGCCAGACTTTGTTAGTAATCTCAGACCGGTTTGCGCTGGTCTTTTTTTAACCTGAACGCCGCAGCAGCCAGATAAAGTAAGGCGCACCTAAAAAGGTCGCCATCAGCCCGGCTGGGATTTGATCCGGGAATGCCAGCATTCGCCCGCACCAGTCAGCCAGTATCATCAATCCCCCGCCCAGCAATCCCGACAGCAGCAGTTGCGGCAAGGCCCGCCGGAACCCCAGCATCCGCGCCATATGCGGTGCCATCAGTCCGACAAAACTCAGCGGACCGATAGTCAGCGTCGCGCTGGCGGTCAGCGCGGCGGCCAGCAGCAGCAGACTCAGCCGCGCGGGCGTCAACGCCATGCCCGCCGAGCGTGCAGTCGCACTTCCCAGCGGCAGCAGCGTCAGCCAGCGACTGGCCAGCGGGGCCAGTGAGACCAGCACCAGCGCACAGAGGGCACTCAGAATCGCCTGACTGCCGCTGATGTTATAGGTCGAGCCGGAGATCCAGCTCAGCAGCCCGCCCATACGCGGATCGCCGCTGGCCAGCAGCAGCATCAGCAGGGTGACAAAGGCGCTGTTAAGCGCCATACCCGCCAGCAGCATCCGCTCCGGCGAGAAGCCGCCACGGCTGGCTACCGTTATAATCACCAGCAGCGTCAGTGCGGCACCCACAGCACCGGCGGGCAGCAGCCAGGCCATCGCATCGCCTGGCACAAAGAACATCATGACCACTATGCCGCAGGCAGCTCCGGAACTGATGCCCAGCACTTCCGGGCTGGCCATGGGATTGCCGGTCAGCCGCTGAATCAGACTCCCCGCCACGCCCAGCATCAGACCGGTTACCAGCGCCGCCAGCACGCGCGGCGCGCGCCACGGCAGCAGTGATTGCAGCATCTCGCCCGCTGACCAGATCCAACCCTGCGCATCACGTCCAAACGCGAGAGCTCCCCACCCCAGCAGCGCCAGAACAGCGAGACCGATCAGCGCCCAGCGCAGCAGGTTCTGTCGCTCGGCGGGCACATGGTCACCCTGATTCAGCGCGGGCGGCACTGAACCGGTGCGCAGTCGCGGCAGCAGCCACAGCAGAATCGGTACGCCAAGCAGGGCCGTGGCTGTGCCGGTCGGAATATCGCGCCAGTGCGTGCTGAGCCATAAGACGCAACTGTCCGCCAGCCACAGCAGCAGCGCGCCGGTAAACGGTGCCAGCAGCATCCTGCTGAGGAGTCGTCGTCCACCCAGCAGCTTTGCCAGCAGCGGCGCAAACAGCCCGATAAAGCCGATGATACCGGCGATATTCACCAGCTGTGCGCTGAGCAGAATCGCCAGTCCAAGGCCACCAATACGCGCCACAGAGAGCGCCAGACCCAGGTTTTTCGCGACACCATCATCCAGCCCCATCAGCGTCAGCGGACGCAGCAGCGCCAGTGTCAGCACAAACGCCAGCAGCAGACGCGGCCAGAGTTGCTGTACGTTTTCCCAGCTCATCTGATTCAGCGCGCCGGTGCTCCACAGAAACATGTTCTGCAGCTGATCGTGATTGAAGATAGCGAAGATTTGATTCACCGCGCCGCTGTACAGGCTCAGCACCAGCCCGGCCAGAATCAGCGTCACCGGCGACAGACGTTTGCCCCAGGCCACACCAAACACCAGCGCGCCCACCAGCAGCGCACCGCTAAGCGCGGCAAACTGCTGGGTCATGGCCCCGCCGGGCAGATGCCACAGCGTTGCCACGGTAATCCCCAGCTGCGCGCCGGAAGAGACACCCAGCGTGGTCGGCTCCGCCAGTGGGTTGCGCAGGATCTGCTGAAACAGCAGACCGGCAAGACCCAGTCCGGCACCCACCAGCAGCGCCAGCGCCGTGCGCGGCAGCAGGCTGTAGTGAAACACCATCTGCGGCAGACTATCGACGGCTGGTGACCAGAATGCCTGCCACCATTCAGCCTGTGGCAGTGCCTGGTGCAGATTAACCAGCGTCAGGCTGAGTGAGAGCAGAAACAGCAGGCTGAGGAGGCCTGCGGGAAACAGAGCATGGCGCATCAGTGCGTCTCCAGCGCGCGTTCCAGCACGCGAACAAAGTGCAGCGCCGAGAGCGTTGCACCGTAATACCAGACCGCCGGGACGCGCTGAAAGCGTCCAGTGCGGAGAAACGGCATGGCCTGCCACAGCGGACTGCGCATCAGCTGCTGCATCTCCACGTCATTGTCATGATCGAAACAGATAACATCTACCTCCCCGGCCTGCGCCAGCTGTTCGATGCCGATCACTGCGCTGCCCCAGAAATTGGTTTCGCCCTGCCAGCCATTTTTCAGGCCCAGCAGGGTCATCACTTCCAGGAACAGACTGTTTTTACCGAAGGTAATGGCGTGACGACTGTCGAGCAGCGACATCAGCAGAAGCGTGCGTCCGGCATAGGGTGCCAGCCGCTCACGCGCCGCCGCCAGCTGATCATCGACCTCGCGCAGATGCTGCTCCGCCCGCTCGCTTAATCCCAGGCGCGCTGCCAGCTGACGCAACGATGCGCGCGCGGCGGTGAAGGGTTTTCCGTCGCCGCTGTGAAGATCAAAGCCCATGATGGGTGCGATGCGCGTCAGTTTCTCTTTGGGCGGGCCGTAGCCATTAGAGCAGAGGATCAGCGACGGCTGCATTTGCGCCATCAGCTCAAGATTGGGTTCGGTGCGCAGGCCGACGTCGATCACGTCCGCAGGCAGCTTCGGCTCACCTACCCAGATGTTGTAGTTGTGCAGATCGGCCACGCCCCAGGGCGTAACGCCCAACGCAATCAGCAGTTCGGTGGGTAACCACTCCAGTGCAATAATCCGACCCGGATCCGGCGTGGCAGCACGCAGAGGAAGCGCACAGAACAGTGGCGAGGCCGCCAGCGCCAGCAACAGTCGGCGGCGATAAAGATCGGGCATCATCCTTTCCTTAACAGACAAAACTGACCGGCGCGCCGCCCTGCGGGTGCGGTAAAATGCCCATTGGAATGCCATAAATTGCACCCAGTACCTCAGGCTGCATAATTGCTCCGGCGTCACCTCCGGCAATCATCGCACCCTGACGCAGCGCCACCAGATGATCGCAGTAGCGTGCCGCCATGTTGATATCGTGCAGCACCGCAATCACGGTCAGGCCGCGCTGCTGGCTCAGGTCTTTTATCAGCGCCAGCACCTCCACCTGATGGGCAATATCCAGCGCCGAGGTCGGTTCATCCAGCAGCAGACAGCGGCTGTTCTGCGCCACCATCATCGCCAGCCAGGCGCGCTGACGCTCACCGCCTGACAGACTGTCCACCAGCCGACCGGCAAAGGGCTTTAGCCCGACCTGCGCAATCGCATCCTCTACCCTATCGCGATCCTCCTGAACAAAGCGCCCCAGCGCCCCGTGCCAGGGATAGCGGCCAATCGCTACCAGCTCACGCACCGTCATCCCTTCGGCGGCCGGTAACTGCTGCGGCAGATAGGCCACCTCGCGGGCAAAGGCTTTACTGTTCCAGCGCCCGACGGGCTGCTGATTCAGCAAAACCTCTCCACTGCTGGCCGCATGATGGCGACCCAGCATTTTCAACAGCGTCGATTTGCCCGAGCCATTGTGGCCAATCAGCGCGGTCATTTTACCCGGTGGAAAAGTCAGCGACAGGGGCTGGAGGAGAGTGCGGCCGGGCACTTCGAAACTGGCATTCTCCAGCC
The DNA here is from genome assembly GCF_024158165.1 of Pantoea sp. B550. NCBI lineage: Bacteria > Pseudomonadati > Pseudomonadota > Gammaproteobacteria > Enterobacterales > Erwiniaceae > Pantoea > Pantoea sp. B550. Next base: position 2,742,105 of record NZ_JAMYXI010000003.1, on the reverse strand, counting down.
TGAAGGTTGCCTCTTCTGCGTGCGGATGCGGCATGGTTATCCCTGTGAACGGGCGCCTAAGCGCCCGGTTAAATCAGAATCTGAAGGTCGCGGTGCCGACAATCTGGCGTTCCGCACCCCAGTAGCAGGCGTATTCACGGTAGCAGCTGGCGACATACTCGCGGTTGAACAGATTGTTAACGTTAACACCCACTGTCGAGCCTGGCAGACCGAAACGACCCAGATCATACTTCAGCGCCGCATCCACCGTGGTGTAACCGGCTACCTTAAAGTTCTGGTTCGAGAGTCCAGCAGAGGTATTAGTTGGGGTTTCAGCATACAGCCCCTGGCTTTCACCCACGTAACGGACCCCAGCGCCGATCGTCACCCCTGACAAAGCTGTCTCGTGGAAGGTGTAGTCGCTCCACAGTGAGGCCATATGTTTCGGCACCTGCACCGGCGTTTTGCCTTTAAGCGACGTGTCTTCAGTATATTCCGCATCGGTGTAGGTGTAGGAGGCCGTCAGGTTAACGTTGGCATTGAGCGCCGCTTTAGCTTCCAGCTCTACGCCCCGTGACCGGATTTCACCGCTCTGAACGCTGAAAAAAGCTCTGTCTGGATCGGAATCGGCAGTCAGATTTTTGGTTTTGGTCAGCTGGTAAAGCGCTGCGGTGAGCACCACCGGACGATCTTTCGGTACATATTTCACGCCCGCTTCATACTGCTTAGCGCGTGACGGATCAAATGCCTGACCCTCATAGGTTGAACCCGCATTCGGAATAAAGGCTTCACTGTAGCTGAAGTAAGGCGCGATTCCGTTATCAAACACATAGTTCAGACCCCCACGCCAGGTAAAGGCCTGATCGTTCTGGCGATCAACGCTATTCGCCACCCGATCGTAAACCGAGGTCATGGCGTAGTCGTAGCGGCCACCCAGTGTCAGCACCCAGCGGTTCCATTCCATCTGATCCTGTGCATAGAGGCCGGTCTGACGCTGCTTATTCAGATGCTGATAAGGATCGGCAAATGGCGTTACGCCGTTATCGCCATATTGCGGATTAACTGCATTCAGGCTGGAAGCAGTGCCAAACTGTGCGTCGATATCATTGCGGGTACGCTGGAAGTCCACGCCCAACAGCAGCGTATGATCAACCTGGCCGGTGGCGAATTTCGCCTGCGCCTGGGTATCGACCGCCAACTGGTTGAGCGTCTCTTCTGAAACTGCCGAACCGCGCGTGATTTGCTGAGTCTCCGGCAGGAAACCATTGCCATAGATACTGCGGTAATCGGTGCGCAGGTCGGCGTAACGCAGGTTCTGGCGCAGCGTCCAGGTGTCGTTAAGGCTGTGCTCGGCGTTATAGCCCACCATTTTGGTAGTGCGTGAAATCTTATTGCTCTGCTCGCCTTCGTCGAAGTCGGTCGGCAGTTTGTACTGGCTGCCATCGGCACGGGTGATCGGCACCACAGTGCCCTGACGCGGCAGCCAGCCGTAATAACCAGTTTCTGGCTCGTTCTGGAAATAGGTCAGCAGATCAATGCGGGTGCGATCGTCGGGACGCCAGCTGAATGACGGAGCGATAGTGTAGCGCTTCTCTTTGTTCATCGACTGCTGCGCATCCTGACTGCGCGCCTGACCGGTCAGGCGATAGCTGTAGACGCCGTTATCATCCAGCGCGCCGCCAAAATCAAAGCCGGTCGAAAAAAGGTTGTCGTTGCCCATCTGGAACTGTACTTCGCGCAGCGTTTCCTGGGTTGGACGCTTGCTCACCAGCGAGACCACACCGCCCGGATTGCTTTTGCCATAGAGCACCGACACCGGACCGCGCAGCAGTTCGGCGCGCTCCAGGAAATAGGGGTCGATGGCAAACTCAGAGTAATTATCTCCCTGCAGCTTCAGGCCATCCAGATACTGATTGGTATTGGTTTCGCTGAAGCCGCGAATGGATAACGCATCAATCACATCTGAGCTGCCACGGTTACCGGTCAGCACGCCAGGCGTATAGTTAAACGCCCCTTTCACGCTGGTCACGTTGCGCATCTCCATCTCTTCGCGGGTAACCACGGAAACAGACTGCGGATTTTTTTCAATCGGTGTGTCAGTTTTGGTGCCCGTGGCGCTGCGTTTCGCCGCCACGGTCGGTGCCGGCCCCCAGGCGCTTTCCGCCTCGACGCCGCTGCCGCCATCCGCCGAGACCACCATGGTCTCCGTCTGCGCAGCATAAAGCGAGGAGCTCAGGCTCAGTGAAATCATGACGCCCAGAAGCGGCCGGGAAAATGTTTTTTTGGTGTTGTCTGCAAAAGTCGTTCGCGCATTCATAAAAAGGTGTCTCTTAAAATAGGCTCAGGCGAGCGAATCGAAACGATAATGATTATTATAACGGATTAGATAATATGCGAACTTCAGCGACGACTGCAAGCAGAAATCCCAGCAGTGACGCCGTTTGCAGAGCCATTTACCCGTATTGATCAAAAACAAAAAAAGGGCGCCGAAGCGCCCTTTTTAACCTGTCTGACTGATTTATTTGCCAAACATATCTTTTATCCAACCTGCTACGCCGTCGCTGTCTTTCTGCTCCTGCTCCTGCGGTTGCTGGGCCGGTTGCTGTTGCGGCTGTTGCTGCTGTTGCTGGTCAAACAGCTGTTGCTGCTGCTGAACCTGCTGCTGCTGTTGCTGACACAGCGCATTCGGATCCAGCGCCCACACCGGCAGAGAACGCCAGGTGCTGCTGCCCGTGCCACAGACAAAGTTACCGGCCGAATCCACATTCATCAGTGATACATCTTCCGGCGGCGTCAGCTGCAGCGGCATGGGTGCCTGATTGTCGAGGTAGCGACGATAGAGCTGCATCGCACCGCTGGCACCGTAGAGTTTGGTCGGCTGGTTGTTATCACGTCCTACCCAGGTGATCGCCACTTCTTTGCCATCAATACCGGCAAACCAGCTGTCCACCAGATCGTTGGTAGTACCGGTTTTGCCCGCCAGATGCGCATTCGGGAAACGCGCGCCCAGTGCACGGGCAGTACCGTGGTCAGCGACCTGTTGCATGGTGTAGAGCGTCAGATAAGCGGCCTGCGCCGGTTCCACACGCTGCGCCTGCGGATAGCTCTGATAGAGCACGCTGCCATCTTCTGCAATCACCGAACGCACCGCTGACAGCGACGCGCGATTGCCGCCGCTGGCGATCGACTGGAACGCCTGTGCCACTTCAACCGGCGTCAGGTTTAAAGCACCCAGCAGCATCGCCGGAACCGGATGCAGCTGCTCTTTCGGCACGCCCAGCTTGTTCCAGGTATCGACTACCGCATCCAGCCCCAGCGTCATACCGAGGTTAACCGTCGGCACGTTCATGGAGTTGGTCAGCGCGTCCACCAGCATCACTTTGCCGCTGAAGCGACGGTCGTCGTTCATCGGTTTCCAGATGGTGCCATTTGGCTGCTTCAGCGCAATCGGCTCATCGGCGATCCAGCTGTTCAGGCGATAGCTGTTTGGCTGGCTCAGCGCGGTGAGGTAGGTCGCCGGTTTCGCCAGGGAACCAATAGAGCGACGCGCCTGCAACGCACGGTTATAACCGGCATACTGCGGATCGGCACCGCCGACCATAGCACGGACTTCGCCGCTGAAGCGGTCAACCACCACCATTGCGGTTTCCAGATCCTTCAGACCACGCTGTTTTTTCAGCGTCGGAATGCCGTCAACCACCGCTTTTTCGGCCGCATCCTGCGAGACCGGATCCAGCGTGGTAAAGATCTTCACGCCGGAGAGATCTTTAATCTTGTCGCCCAGTTTCGCCTGAAGCTCGTTACGCACCATCTGCATAAAGGCAGGCTGTGGCGTGATCACACCGCCCTTCGGCTGCACGCCCAATGGACGCGCCGACAGCATGTCGTACAGCTCCTGGTCGATCACTTTCTGCTGCTGCAACAGGCGCAGCACCAGGTTGCGGCGTTCCAGCGCCAGTTTCGGGTTACGCCACGGGTTATAGAGCGACGCCCCTTTCACCATGCCAACCAGCATCGCCTGCTGATCCAGACTCAGCTCATCAACCGGACGGCCAAAGTAGTAGAGGCTCGCCAGCGGGAAGCCGCGAATCTGATCGCTGCCCGCCTGACCGAGATAGACCTCATTCAGGTAGAGCTCCAGGATGCGATCTTTGCTGTAGCGCGCATCCATGATCACCGCCATATAGGCTTCACGCGCTTTACGCCACAGCGAACGCTCATTGGTCAGGAACAGGTTCTTAACCAGCTGCTGCGTCAGCGTACTGCCACCCTGCACCGCTTTCCCGGCCGTGATGTTCGCCAGGAAGGCGCGACCAATGGAGTACGGACTGATGCCATCATGCTCATAGAAATGGCGATCTTCAGTGGCGATCAGCGTATCGACCAGCAAATCAGGGAAACCGGTGCGCGGCACGAAGAGTCGCTGTTCACCATTGGGTGACTGCAGCATGGTGATCAGACGCGGATCGAGGCGGAAAAAGCCAAAATCACGGCCGGTTTCGAGGTTTTTAATCTCGCTCAGCTCATCTTTGGTAAAGCTCATGCGCGCGTGGATTTGCCCCTCTTTACTGTCGGGGAAATCAAACGGGCGACGCAGCAGATCAATGGTGTTGCCCTTCACCGAAAACTCGCCAGGGCGGGTGATACGGGAGACTTCGCGATACTGAGTCCCTTCCAGCAGCGCCACCATTTCACTTTTGTTGTAGGCCATGCCCGGTTCCAGGCTGACCATGCGGCCATAGACGGTGGCAGGCAGTTGCCACACCTTACCGTCAATCCGGCTGCGAATTTCCGAGTCGAGGTAGATGCCCCATGCGACCATTACCACCACAAACACCAGGAACAGTTTAATTAACCATCCCAGCCAACGGCGTTTGCCGCGCGGCGGTTTTCCACCTTTACCTTTACGTGGCACCGGCGCTTCCTCCTCGTCATCATTAAAATCGTCCTGATCGATATCCTGTTCGATATCCCTGCGTCGTCCCCGGCCCGCACTGCTGCGCGGCGGCAACGGTTTACCTTTGCGCCCTATTGGTTCGCGATCGTTCCCAGACATTACTTTTCTTCTCCAGGCAGTGCTTACGGCAGCGCCGCTACTCTAACTGCTTTCTCGCGTGCCGCATGGCAGAACCCTCTGAATTCGATCCAGCGGACTCAACCCTGCGGGGACATTTTTTTGGTTCGCCTTGTTGGCAAGGCGGTGGCCGGATCCTCTGGCCAGAGGTGTTTCGGATAGCGTCCCTTCATCTCTTTCCTGACCTCCGGCCAGGCACCGCGCCAGAACGCCGCCAGATCGCGGGTGATCTGCAACGGACGCTGGGCGGGCGATAACAGCTCGAGCACCAGCGGGATGCGTCCTTCCGCCACGGTGGGATTCTGCGCTTCGCCAAACATCTCCTGAATCCTGACTGCCAGCGCGGGCGGCTTATCCGCATCGTAGCGGATTGGCAGCCGGCTTCCGGTCGGCACAGTGTAATGAGTTGGCAGCACAGTATCCAGCCGCTGACGTTGTGACCATGTGAGTAAATGTAAGAGCGCCGTGGTCAGGTTCACCGCCTGCAGGCTGCGCAGATCGCGCACTGCTGACATCTGCGGCAACAGCCACTGCGGCAGGCTCTCAAGCAGGCTTTCGTCATCCATGGCGGGCCAGCTCTCTTCCGGCAGCCACTGCGCCGCACACTGAATGCGTAGGCGCAACTGCCCGGCATCCGGCGTCCAGCCCAATACCGACAGACCTTTTTCGGCGATCCAGCGCAGCATAGCCGCGTGAAGCACGTCCGGCTCCGGGCGCGCCATCGGCTGGGTCTTCAGGATCAGGGCGCCAATCTGCTCACGTCTGAACGCACGCAGCGTGCCCTTCTCTTCATCCCACTCCACTTCGGTCCGACGCTCAATCAGCGCTGGCTGATGCTGGCATAGCATTTCAATATCGACCGGCAGTGCCAGCAACATCCGGGCATCCGGCGTCGCACTGCCCTGCAACAGGGCGGGTGTAATCAGCCATTCGTTGCGCGTCAGGCCATCCTGCTCATCGAGTCTGGCCCCCAGCCCGTTAGCCAGCTGATAGCGACCGCTCTGGTCGCGACGCCGCGCCAGCCGATCGCCAAACCCTACCGCCAGCAGGCCAGCGAAGCGATCTTCATCGACCCGTCCGCCCCGAATTTTAAGCCGCTGCTGCCACTGCTGCGCCCGCCGCTGCCATTGGGCCTGTGGCCGATGCAGCGCATCACGCAGATCGGCACTGCCGCTGCGCGGAGGATCTTCCAGAATCGCCACCAGCAGTGCGGCGCTGGCGACCGCATCCGGCTCATCGCCTGCGGCACAGAGCATAGCAGCAAGCCGCGGATCGCAACCCAGCTTTGCCATACGCCGTCCCAGCGTGTTAAGCAGGCCGTTGCTGTCCAGTGCACCCAGACAGGTCAGCTGTTGTTGCGCTGCCATCAGATTTCTGGCGGGCGGCTGATCCAGCCACTGCAGCTGTTGCGGCCCGGTACAGCCCCACTGCAACAGGTCCAGCCACAGCGACGAAAGGTCACTGTTAACCATTTCCGGTTCGCTCTGCGCCGCCGCACGAGACGCCTGCTCCTGCGGCAGAAGATGCAGACAGATCCCCGGCATCAGTCGCCCGGCGCGACCTGCGCGCTGGATCATTGATGCCTGGCTGATGCGCTGCGTCTGCAGACGCGTTACGCCGCTGCGGGCGTCAAACAGGGCGCTGCGTTCCAGCGCACTGTCGACTACCAGACGAATCCCTTCAATGGTCAGGCTGGTCTCGGCGATATTGGTGGCGAGTACCACTTTGCGACGTCCGGCGGCGGCGGGCAGGATCGCCCGTCGCTGCGCCGCCAGCGGCAGTGCGCCATAGAGCGGTGTCAGATCCACATCGTCACTAATGCGTGATTCCAGCTCGCGTTTCACGCGTTCAATTTCCGCCACGCCCGGCAGAAACAGCAGCAGGGAGCCGTCTTCGTCGCGCAGCAGCTGGGCGACTTCACGCGCGACCGCCTCTTCAAAGCGTACGTTCTGATTCAGCGACGCGTAACGCCGTTCAACCGGATAGCTGCGCCCTTCTGAAATAATCAGTGGCGCATCCGGCAGCAGCGCCGCCAGCCGGGCATTATCCAGCGTGGCCGACATCAGCATGATTTTAAGATCGTCGCGTAGCCCCTGCTGCACATCGAGCAGCAGCGCCAGCGCCAGGTCGGCCTGCAGGCTGCGCTCGTGAAATTCATCGAGGATCACCAGCGACACGCCCTCCAGCATCGGATCGTGCTGAAGCATGCGCGTGAGCATCCCTTCGGTGACCACTTCCAGCCGGGTTTCTGGCCCGACGCAGCTTTCGCCACGCATCCGGAATCCCACTGTGGCTCCCGGCTGTTCGCCGAGCTGTTCTGCCAGGCGCTGCGCCACATTACGTGCCGCCAGCCGGCGTGGCTCCAGCATAATGATGCGTCCCGGCAACGCCGCCTGCTGCAACAACTGCAGCGGCAGCCAGGTCGATTTGCCCGCGCCGGTAGGGGCGGCCAGCAGGATTTGAGAGGCGTCACGCAGCGCCGCCAGGATGTCAGGCAGCACCGCGCTGACCGGTAAATCGCTCACAGCAAACTCCGCTTCTGCCTGTGCTAAGATGGCGCGCATTGTAGCACGTGATATTTGCCGGAGAGCGCCATGGCGACACAACGCTTATTTTTTGCCATCAGCCTGCCTGACGAAATGCAGCAACAGCTGGTGCGCTGGCGGGCGCACACCTTTCCTGCAGAGGTCGGCCAGCCAGTGGTCGCAGCAAACCTGCACCTGACGCTGGCGTTTCTGGGTGAGGTCGCACCGGAAACCTCACAACGCCTGCAGACGCTGGCCTCCCGTATCGTCCAGCCCGGTTTCGATCTCGACCTGGATGATGCCGGGCACTGGCCGCGCCCCGGCGTGGTCTGGCTCGGCTGCCAGCGCGCGCCACGCGATCTGTTACAGCTCGCCAGCCTGCTGCGGGCCCAGGCCGCCCGGCATGGCTGTTATCAAAGCCCACAGCCGTTTCATCCGCACATCACGCTGTTACGCCAGGCCACCCAGCCGGTTGCATTACCGCCACGCGGTTTTCACTGGCGTTTTCGCGTCTCCACCTTTTCACTGTTCGCCTCTGACTATGCCAGAGGTCGTACCCGCTATCGCGCTCTGGCCAGCTGGCCGTTAACGTCTCAGGATCCGCATGCACTTCTCTCCGCCCCTTAAATCCGCCCGCCTGATCGCCCGTTACAAACGTTTCCTGGCCGATGTCGAGACGCCTGAGGGCGAGGTGCTGACGATTCATTGCGCCAACACCGGTGCCATGACCGGCTGCGCCACGCCGGGCGATCGGGTCTGGTATTCCACGTCCGACAGCCTGACGCGCAAATATCCCCACAGCTGGGAGCTGACCGAAACGCAGCAGGGCCACTGGATCTGCGTGAATACCCTGCGCGCGAATCAGCTGGTGGCTGAAGCGCTGGACCAGGATCGGTTGCCATCGCTGGCTGGTTATTCGCATCGACAGGCAGAAGTAAAATATGGCAGTGAAAAAAGCAGAATTGATTTCCTGCTCAAAGCAGAGGCACGGCGCAACTGCTATATTGAGGTGAAATCCGTAACCCTTTTACATGAAGGTAAAGGCTATTTTCCGGATGCGGTGACGATTCGAGGACAGAAACACCTGCGCGAGCTGGCGACAGTGGCGGCAGAGGGTCATCGGGCCGTTTTGTTGTTTGCCGTTTTGCACTCGGGGATTGAGGACGTTTCCCCGGCACGCCACATTGATGCGGCGTATGCAGAACAACTGGCTCAGGCGCAACGGGAAGGTGTAGAGGTTTTAGCGTATCAGGCAGACTTATCGGCGGAGGGAATGTTTCTTAAATCGCCGATCAACGTAACCTTGTAATATCTTTTGCAATTTTATGTGGTAAGAATGTTCTGAGCTAAGGGCTGATTACGCTGTTCCTCACAGGCTTGTCAAGGTGTGTTCATGAAGAATTGCCAACCCTGACTGCTTCTGTTATTTATAGCGGCCTGTTTTTTTCCCCAATGGGGGATCGATGTACCCCGCAGACGTCAGATGCAGGCCGGCAGCAACGCCCCTGCGGGACGTCAGTCAGAGGGTATAGTGCGTGTTATCCAGGAGAAGCAACATGCAAGAAGGTCAAAACCGTAAAACATCGTCCCTGAGTATTCTCGCTATCGCTGGCGTTGAGCCTTATCAGGTTAAGCCTGGCGAAGAGTATATGAACGACGCGCAGCTGACCCATTTTCGCAAGATTCTGGAAGCCTGGCGTAATCAATTGCGGGACGAAGTCGATCGTACCGTATCGCATATGCAGGATGAAGCTGCTAACTTCCCGGACCCGGTTGACCGTGCCGCGCAGGAAGAGGAGTTCAGCCTGGAGCTGCGTAACCGCGATCGCGAACGTAAACTGATTAAAAAGATCGAGAAGACGCTGAAGAAAGTTGAAGATGACGACTTCGGCTATTGCGATTCCTGTGGCGTTGAGATTGGTATCCGCCGTCTCGAAGCACGTCCTACTGCCGATCTCTGCATCGACTGTAAGACGTTAGCAGAAATTCGTGAGAAACAAATGGCCGGCTGATGCCGCGTCCATCCTGTTACCGCGCAGTGGAACAATGACTTTTTTGTCCACTGCGTGGTCACTTCTGAATCCTATGTCATCCTCCTGCATTGGTCGCTTCGCCCCTTCTCCCTCTGGTGAACTTCATTTTGGCTCGCTGATTGCTGCCCTGGGCAGTTACCTGAGCGCGCGCGCGCAAAACGGCATCTGGCGGGTGAGAATTGAAGATATCGATCCGCCGCGGGAAGTGCCGGGTGCCGCCAGCCGCATCCTGCATCAGCTGGAACACTATGGTTTGACGTGGGATGGCGAAGTGCTGTGGCAGTCGCAACGTCATGAGGCCTACCGTGACGCGCTCGCCTGGCTGCAGCAGCATCGTCAGAGCTATTTCTGCACCTGTCCCCGACGTCGCATTCAGGAGATTGGCGGTTTCTATGATGGTTACTGCCGTGAACGGCAACGCGGACCAGAGAATGCCGCGCTGCGTTTACGCCAGCATGCGCCGGTCTTTGCGTTTGAAGACCGATTACGCGGGTGCGTAGAGGCGGACAGACGTCTGGCACAGGAAGACTTTATTATTCACCGTCGTGATGGTTTGTTTGCCTACAACCTGGCGGTGGTCGTCGACGATCATTTTCAGGGCATTACCGAAGTGGTGCGCGGCGCAGATTTGATTGAGCCGACGGTACGGCAGATTGCACTTTATCAGCAGTTTGGCTGGCCGGTGCCGGCCTGGCTGCACCTGCCTCTGGCGCTTAATCACGATGGCAATAAGTTATCGAAGCAGAATCATGCTCCTTCCCTGCCTGATGGCGATGCCAGACCCCTGCTGGTAGCGGCATTACGCTTCCTCGGGCAGCCTGTTTCAGGTGGCTGGCAGGACTTAACGCAGGACAAACTGCTGTCTGATGCGGTAGCACAGTGGAATATCGCTTTGATGCCGCAACAGAACGCCCTGAAACCGGATGCATAGACAACAGCATTCTCAAACGGTTCTCAACAGGCTATGATTAGCCGCTGATTTTACCTACACCCTAATTGCCACTGTCGAGGTGTCCCATTTTTACCCGAGTAGCTAATTTTTGCCGAAAAGTCCTGAAGCGTGATGAAGAGGAAGCCCCTGCAGAGGTTGAACCAGAACGTCTGATGGCCATTATCCCTCGTGAAAGCCACAACATCTCACGTAAAGACATCAGCGAAAATGCCCTCAAAGTGCTCTATCGCCTGAATAAAGCCGGTTATGAAGCCTATCTGGTAGGCGGTGGCGTGCGCGATTTGCTACTGGGGCAAAAACCTAAAGATTTCGATGTGACCACCAACGCCACGCCTGAGCAGATGCGTAAGCTGTTCCGCAACTGTCGCCTGGTGGGTCGGCGTTTCCGTCTGGCTCACGTGATGTTTGGCCCGGAAGTGATCGAAGTCGCTACCTTCCGTGGCCATCATCAGGTTGAAGAGATCGCAGAAGATCGTAACAGTTCGCAGCGCGCCCAGAGCGGTATGCTGCTGCGCGATAATATCTTCGGCTCTATTGAAGATGATGCCCAGCGCCGCGATCTCACCATCAACAGCCTCTACTACAGCGTGGCTGATTTCAGCGTACGTGACTACGTTGGTGGCATCAGCGATCTCGAACAGGGCATCATTCGCCTGATTGGCGATCCGGAAACCCGCTACCGCGAAGATCCGGTTCGCATGCTGCGCGTCGCACGCTTTGCCGCCAAGCTCAATATGAGCATTGCGCCGGAAACCGCCGAGCCGATTCCACGTCTGGCCTCGCTGCTGCGTGATATTCCGCCCGCGCGTCTGTTTGAAGAGTCGCTGAAGCTATTGCAGGCAGGTTATGGCTACAGTACTTATCTCAAGCTGTGTGAATATCAGCTGTTCCAGCCGCTCTTCCCGACGCTGGCGCGCAACTTCACGGAAAACAGTGACAGCCACATGGAGCGGATGCTGGCACAGGTGCTGAAAAACACCGACAACCGCATTCATAATGATATGCGCGTGAATCCGGCGTTCCTGTTTGCTGCGATGTTCTGGTATCCGCAGCTTGAAGCGGCCGAACGCATTGCGCAGGAGAGTGGCCTGACCTACTTCGAAGCCTTTGCGATGGCGATGAACGATACGCTGGACGAAGCCTGCCGTGCGCTGGCAATTCCAAAACGTATTACCTCGCTGATCCGCGATATCTGGCTGCTGCAGTTGCGCATGTCACGCCGTCACGGTAAACGCGCCTGGAAGCTGATGGAGCATCCGAAATTCCGCGCTGCTTACGATCTGCTGGCGTTGCGTGCAGAAGTGGAAAATAACCCGGAACTGCTGCGTCTGAGCCAGTGGTGGGGGGAATTCCAGGTGGCTGCACCGCCGCATCAGAAAAACATGCTGAATAATCTGGGTGACGATCCGGTGCCGCGCAATAAATCACGCCGTCCGCGCCGCCGCTCTTCCGCACCACGTCGTGACAATCAAAACGTGTCATGACACGAGTTTACCTCGCATTAGGCAGTAATCTGGCCGACCCGCTGCATCAGGTTGATGCAGCGCTGACGGCACTGGATGCATTGCCGCAGACGCAACGTATCGCGACCTCGCCGTTCTACCGTACACCGCCTTATGGCCCGCCCGATCAGCCCGATTTTCTCAATGCCGCCGTGGCGCTGGAGACCCATCTCAGCGCAGAAACCCTGCTTGACCATACCCAGCAGATTGAGCGGGATCATGGGCGGGTGCGTAAGGCGGAACGCTGGGGGCCGCGCACGCTGGATATCGATCTGATGCTGTTTGGCGACGCAGCAATCAACACTGAGCGGCTGATTGTGCCGCACTACGACCTGCTGAATCGCGCCTTTATGCTGGTGCCACTGCTGGCGATTGCGCCCGATGCCCGCCTGCCCGATGGCCGCACACTCAGCACCGTTCTGGCCACCCTGGACAGTCGCAACATCACGCTGTGGCATGGCTGATCAGACAAACGTACATCTCTGATTCCGCTCTTTCACGCTATCCAGTAAACTGCGCCCATCAGAATTCCTGAGTTGAGAGCGCCATGAAACCCACCACGATTTCACATCTGCGTCAGGCGAAAGCCAGCGGTAAAAAATTCGCGACGCTGACCGCCTACGATTTCAGTTTTGCCCGCCTGTTTGCCGATGAAGGCATTCAGGTGCTGCTGGTTGGTGATTCCTTAGGGATGACGGTACAGGGGCACGACTCCACCCTGCCGGTCACGGTCAGCGATATCGCCTATCATACCGCTGCCGTGCGCCGTGGTGCGCCACAGGCCCTGCTGCTCGCCGATCTGCCCTTTATGAGTTATGCCACGCCACAGCAGACCTTTGAGAGTGCCGCACAGCTGATGCGTGCCGGTGCCAATATGGTGAAACTGGAAGGCGGCAGCTGGCTGGCTGAGACCGTACAGATGCTGACCGAACGCGCCGTGCCGGTGTGCGGTCATCTTGGCCTGACCCCGCAATCGGTCAATATCTTTGGCGGCTATAAAGTGCAGGGCCGTGATGAAGCCGGTGCCGATCAGCTGCTGGCCGATGCGCTGGCGCTGGAAGCGGCAGGCGCACAGCTGATGGTGCTGGAGTGCGTGCCGGTGTCGCTGGCCCAGCGGATCACCGAGGCGCTCACTATCCCGGTGATCGGCATCGGTGCCGGTAACGTCACCGATGGTCAGATTCTGGTGATGCATGACGCGCTGGGCGTGACCGGCGGCCACATTCCCAAATTTGCCAAAAATTTCCTGGCGGAGACCGGCGATGTTCGCGCGGCGATTCGCCACTATATCGCCGACGTCGAGGCCGGAACCTATCCGGCGGCAGAGCACAGTTTCCAGTAATTCAGGAGAGTCACCGTGTTGATTATTGAAACGCTGCTGATGCTGCGCAAGGAAGTCCGTCGCTGGCGTCAGCAGGGTAAACGCATTGCGCTGGTGCCGACCATGGGCAACCTGCATGAAGGCCATCTGACGCTGGTGGATGAAGCCCGGTCGCGCGGGGACATCGTCATTGTCTCGATATTCGTCAATCCGATGCAGTTCGATCGCGCCGATGATTTAGCCCGCTACCCGCGCACCCTGCAGGAAGATTGTGAAAAGCTGAACCGTCACCAGGTTGACGTGGTTTTTGCCCCGTCACCGGCTGAAGTCTATCCGCAGGGCGCGCAGAATCAGACCTTTGTTGAGGTGCCGGTGCTCTCTTCCCTGCTGGAAGGCGCGACGCGTCCAGGCCATTTTCGCGGCGTGGCGACCATCGTCAGCAAACTGTTTAATCTGGTGCAGCCCGATATTGCCTGTTTCGGTGAAAAGGATTTTCAGCAGCTGGCTATCATTCGTAAGATGGTAGCTGATATGGGCTTCGACATTGAGATTGTTGGCGTGCCAACAGTGCGGGCCAAAGATGGCCTGGCGCTGAGTTCGCGCAACGGCTACCTGACAGACGATGAGCGTAAGCTGGCACCGGTGCTGAGCCAGGTGATGCATCAGATGGCTCAGCAACTTGAGAACGGCGAGCGTCACATTGAAGAGATTATTGAGGCAGCCAGCGAGACACTGCTGGCACAGGGATTGCGTCCTGATGGCCTGGCAATCTGTGATGCGGACACGTTGCAGCCGCTGACGGTGGACAGCCAGCGTGCGGTGGTGCTGATGGCCGCCTGGCTGGGTAAAGCCCGACTGATTGATAATCAAACTGTTGACCTGACGCTGTAAGTACGCCCGCTGCAGGTTATTTTATTTCTCTGATAAGGTTTCTGGCTATGATTCGCACAGTTCTGCAAGGCAAATTGCACCGCGTAAAAGTGACGCAGGCGGACCTCAATTACGAAGGCTCCTGCGCTATCGATCAGGATTTCCTGGATGCTTCCGGCATTCTGCAATATGAAGCGATCGATATTTATAACGTCACTAACGGTCAGCGCTTCTCTACCTACGCTATCGCGGCTGAGCGTGGCTCGAAAATTATTTCGGTCAACGGTGCTGCTGCCCGCTGCGCCTGCGAAGGCGATATTTTAATTATCTGCTCGTATGTGCAGGTTGAGGATGCCGTCGCGCGTCAATGGCAGCCTAAGGTCGCCTATTTTGAAGGTGACAACCAGATGAAGCGTCTGGCGAAAGCATTGCCGGTACAAATCGCCTGAGTAATCCATCAGCTGACAAAAAAGGGCCGCCATTGAAATGGGCGGCCCTTTTTATTTCTGCTTCTGCAATTAAACCGCTTTGGTTGTCATCGGCTTCGATGACTTTTTCATCGCAGGCAGGTTTCAGGATGATTTCGAGGTCAGGGAGAACCGTCGTTCGGGTTGTTTTTCACTCACCAAAAAAAAGCCACGCCCTTATCGCAGCGTGGCCCTTACTATTCAACGTATTGTCAGGTGCGCAGTCCGCGTCCGCGCTGAATCAGCGCATAGACCAGCCAGTAGAATACCAGAATAAAGGCCACCAGTACCGAGAGCGTAAACACCAGCGGCACATCATTAATGCCCAGGAAGCCATAACGGAATCCGCTAATCATATAAACGATTGGATTCAGTTTAGAGATAGCCTGCCAGATTGGCGGCAGCAGACTCAGCGAATAGAATACGCCGCCCAGATAGGTCAGTGGCGTCAGCACAAAGGTCGGGATCAGGCTGATGTCGTCAAAGGTGCGCGCAAAGACGGCGTTGAGCAAACCGGCCAGTGAAAACAGAATCGCGGTCAGCAGCAGCGTAATCGCCACCATCGACCAGGAGTGCACGTGGAACGGCACAAAGAACAGCGAAATAGCCGTCACCAGAATGCCGACGCAGACGCCACGCGCCACACCGCCGCCCACATAGCCGGCAATGATAATGTGGGTCGGCACGGGTGCAACGAGCAGTTCTTCAATGTTGCGCTGGAACTTGGCACTGAAGAAGGACGATGCCACATTGGCGTAGGCATTGGTGATCACCGCCATCATGATCAATCCCGGCACAATAAACTGCATATAGCTGAAGCCGTGCATCTCACCAATGCGCGACCCGATCAGGTTGCCAAAGATGATGAAATAGAGCGTCATGGTGATGACCGGCGGCACCAGCGTCTGGATCCAGATACGGGCGAAACGGTTAACTTCTTTGGCCCAGATGCTTTTCAGCGCCACCCAGTACAAATGTGTCATGCTTTTGCTCCTGTTTTTCCCTGCGTCGTCAGGCCAACGAACAGCTCTTCAAGACGGTTGGCTTTATTGCGCATACTCAGCACCTGCACACCCTGCGCACTTAACTGACTGAACACGCTGTTAAGGCCCTGCTCACGCAGCACTTCCACTTCCAGCGTTGAAGTATCGGTCAGCCGGTACTGGAACCCCTCCAGCCTGGGCAGCGGACTGCGCGGCGCCAGATCCAGGATAAAGGTTTCTGATTTGAGCTTGGACAGCAGTTCTTTCATCGAGGTGTTTTCCACCAGCTCACCGCTCTGGATGATGCCGATGTTGCGGCACAGCATCTCGGCTTCTTCCAGATAGTGGGTAGTGAGAATGATGGTAGTGCCTTTGGCATTGAGATCTTTCAGGAACACCCACATTGAGCGACGCAGTTCGATATCCACGCCAGCCGTTGGCTCATCCAGAATCAACAGTTTTGGCTCGTGCATCAGTGCACGGGCGATCATCAGGCGGCGCTTCATCCCGCCGGAGAGCATGCGCGCACGCTCAGTGCGTTTGCTCCACAGGTCGAGCTGCTTCAGATACTTTTCCGCACGCTCATTGGCTTCACGACGCTCAACGCCGTAGTAACCCGCCTGATTCACGACGATCTGCATCACCGTCTCAAACGGGTTGAAGTTAAACTCCTGCGGCACCAGCCCGAGCTGGCGCTTGGCATTCACCACATCTTTTTCCAGATCGTAGCCAAACACCCGCACGCTGCCTTCGGATTTGTTTACCAGCGAACTGATAATCCCGATGGTGGTCGATTTACCGGCACCGTTTGGCCCCAGCAACGCATAAAAGTCACCCGCTTCAACGTTAAGATCAATGCCCTTCAGCGCCTGCACGCCGCCGGGATAGGTCTTAGTCAGCCGGGAAAGTTCCAGTGCATAAGTCATTCTGCATCCATACCCTGTTTTGATGGCATTGCAATGCCGTTTAAATTTATCAGGCCCTGGCATATAGTACGCGCGCGCACTTTGCGCAGTAACCGGTCGCTCAACGCCATGACAGACATCAATACCCTGATCAGAAACAACCGCGAATGGTCAAAACTGCTGGTTGAAGAAGATCCCAGTTTTTTTGAGCGGCTCGCCCAGGCACAAAAACCGCGCTTCCTGTGGATTGGCTGTTCTGACAGCCGTGTCCCTGCCGAACGTCTGACCGGACTGGAGCCAGGCGAACTCTTTGTTCACCGCAACGTCGCCAATCTGGTAATCCACACCGATCTGAACTGTCTGTCCGTGGTGCAGTACGCTATCGAAGTGCTGGAAGTGGAACACGTTATCGTATGCGGCCACTACGGCTGCGGCGGCGTGCAGGCGGCGATGGATAACCCGGAGCTGGGATTAATCGACAACTGGCTGCTGCACATCCGCGACCTCTGGTACAAGCATAGCGTGTTGCTGGGGGAACTCCCGCCGGATAAGCGCCTGGACAAACTGTGCGAAATCAACGTTATTGAACAGGTCTATAACCTGGGGCACTCGACCGTTCTGCAATCTGCCTGGAAACGTGGCAAGGATGTCTCCCTGCACGGCTGGGTTTACGGCATTCAGGATGGCTGCCTGCGTAACCTGGATGTCACGGCAAACAGCCGGGAGATCCTTGAACAGCGCTATCGTCACGGCATTGCTAATCTGCAGATGAACGGCGAGGCCTGAGCCGATCGCGGCGTAAAGCGCGACATAGCCTACACCAGGCAACCGGTGCAGGCCTTGGAAGAATGTGCGGTCAGAGCAGTATCAGGATTCCAGCGGCACCACTTTGCCGATGTAAGGCAGATGGCGATAGTGCTGAGCGTAGTCGATACCAAAGCCCACCACAAACTCATCCGGAATCGCAAAGCCGACATACTCGACATTGACTTCAACTTCACGGCGCTCAGGCTTATCCAGCAGGGTACAGATCGCCAGTGATTTTGGCTGACGCAGCTGCAGAATCTCACGCACTTTGCTCAGGGTGTTACCGGAGTCGATGATATCTTCGACGATCAGCACATCCTTGCCACGAATGTCTTCATCCAGATCTTTCAGGATTTTCACATCACGCGTGCTGGACATGCCGCTGCCGTAACTGGACGCCGTCATAAAGTCGACTTCATGCGGCACATCAATGGCGCGACAGAGATCAGCCATGAACATGAATGAGCCGCGCAGCAGCCCCACCAGCACCATATCGCTGCCGCTGTCGCGGTAGTGCTCGTTAATCTCTTTCCCCAGTTCAGCGATGCGCGTGGCGATTGCCTGTTCAGGGATCATCACTTCAACAGTGTGTTTCATTGCGTTCAGCCCGGTTACGTCAGAAAAGCCCCGAAGTCTATCACAGACGCCGCAGCGACGACTGTGCGACCCTGTATGCAAACGATTACGTCGCAAAAATTATTACCTGTGGCCTTTAAGTCACTGAAAGGCGCATTACCTTAGAACATTCTGGCATTTACCAGCATGATTCGCTGCGTGGTAGCCTTTATCCAACAGATCGTTACCCTACTCGCGCCGCTGGCCGGAGATCACAATGACTTCATCATCAAGCAAAAAGACGCATATCGGCGACAGGCCGCTGCACCCCGAAACCCAGATGCTGAACTATGGCTATGATCCCCGCCTCTCTGAAGGTGCGGTAAAGCCGCCGGTGTTTCTGACATCGACCTTTGTCTTTGACAGCGCCGAAGAGGGACGGGATTTCTTTGATTACGTCTCTGGTCGTCGTGAGCCGCCGGAAGGCAAATCGGGCGGGCTGGTCTATTCGCGCTTTAACCATCCGAACAGCGAAATTGTTGAAGACCGGCTGGCGGTCTATGAGCAGGCAGAGAGCTGTTCACTCTTCTCTTCCGGGATGGCCGCTATCTCCACGGCCCTGCTGACGTTTGCCCGCCCGGGCGAGGTGATCCTGCACTCCCAGCCCCTGTATGGCGGCACCGAAACGCTGCTCAGCAAAACACTGCACAATCTGGATATTAAAGCAGTTGGTTTCAGCGACGGGAATGATGAAGTCAGGGTGCGCGAAGCCGCTCAGCAGGCGATGGCCCAGGGCCGGGTGGCGGTCATCCTGATTGAAACACCCGCAAATCCGACTAACAGCCTGGTCAATATCCGCCTGATGGCGCGCATTGCCGATGAAATTGACCAGCAACAGGGTTCACGACCGATTATCGCCTGTGATAACACCCTGCTCGGCCCGCTGTTCCAGCAGCCGCTGACGCTGGGCGCGGATCTGTCACTCTACTCACTGACCAAATATGTTGGCGGTCACTCTGACCTGATTGCGGGTGCCGCGATGGGCAGTAAAGCGCTGATGGCGAAAGTGCGCGCCCTGCGCAGCGCCATTGGTACGCAGCTGGACCCGCACTCAAGCTGGATGCTCAGCCGCTCGCTGGAAACGCTGTCGCTGCGGATGGAGAAAGCCTTTCACAATGCAGAAGCGGTCGCGGCCTTTCTGCGCGATCACCCGAAAGTGGCGAAGCTGCACTGGCTGCCCTATCTGGATGCGGAGAGCGCCGAAGGGAAAACCTATCGCGAGCAGTGCAGCGGCGCGGGTTCGACCTTCTCGTTCGATATCGTCGGCGATCAGCCCGCTGCGTTCCGTTTTCTCAATGCGCTGTCGCTGTTCAAACAGGCGGTGAGCCTGGGCGGAACCGAGTCGCTGGCCAGCCATCCTGGCAGCACCACCCACTCCGGCGTGCCGCAGGCGGTGCGTCAGCGTATTGGTATCACTGACGCCACGGTGCGGCTGTCGATTGGCATCGAGAACGCCGGTGACCTGATTGAAGACATCAGACTGGCGCTGGATCAGGCGTAATCAGCTCACGGTAAAGCCCAGCATCATGCCAGTATCTTCATGCTCCAGCAGATGACAGTGGGCCATGTAAGCGTGTTCGGCGGCAGCGACATAGTTGAAGCGCACCAGCACTTCACTGCGCCAGCCGTCGACATTCACCATATCTTTCCAGCCCTGCCGATGCGGGGCGGGCGGTTTGCCGTTCTCGGAGAGAATGCGGAACTGGGTGCCGTGAATATGGAAGGGATGCAGCATGGCGTCGCCTTCTCCTGAAATCGTCCACTTCTCATAATCACCCAGCTTCACCGCAAATGACGGCTTTGTCATATCAAAAGCCTGGCCGTTGATCTTATTGCCATTGCGGAAATCGTAACTGGCGGGCTTCGCCATGCCGTGCATGCTGTGATCCATCCCTTCCATGTTTTCCATCGGCGGCATCGGCCCGGCAGCCGTTTTCTCCGGCATCGAATGATGACCGCCCTTGCCCATCGCTTTCTCGCCGTAGCGCTGCATCAGCGCCTGCATCCCCTGCTGGTCCAGCTGCGGGTCCATCATCAGCTGCAGCCAGCGTGTCGTCAGTCCGTCGGTGGCGGGAAGCGCAGGCAGCGTCGCCAGCTTATCCGGCAGCGTGGCGCTGGCCATCACCCGCAGCGGCAGGATCTGTACCAGCGGCAGCGGCTGGTCAAACGGCGGCAGCGTCATGCCCATCTGTTCGGTCGGCAGCGTAACCAGATCAAACGCTTTACCGTCAGAAGTATCGATCATCACCTCAAAACGCTCGCCCGGCAGCATCGGCAGTGCGCCGAGCTTCACCGGTTCAGCCAGCAGGCCACCGTCGCTGGCGATCACATAAAGAGGACGTTTATCACTGGCGGCAACGTGCAGCGAACGGGCATTACAGCCGTTCAGCAGACGCAGACGCAGCCAGCCGCGCGGCACCGCATGCTGCGGATACTGCACGCCGTTGGTCAGCATCATGTCGCCAAACCAGCCCACGGCTGCGCGCATTACGTCGAGCTGATAATCGATCCGGCCGCCATCTTTACTCAGCTGCTTATCCTGGAAAATCAGTGGCACATCATCCACGCCCCACTGCACAGGCAGGCGCAGTGTGCCGCTCTCCTTATCTTCCAGCAAAATCAGTCCCGCGAGTCCGTGTGCGACCTGATGCCCGGTTTTGCCATGCAGATGCGGATGATACCAGCAGGTTGCGGCGGGCTGGTCAGGGGTAAAAGAGACCTGACGCGAAGCACCAGGCGCAATCACGGCCTGCGGACCGCCATCTACCGCGCCGGGGATTTCCAGCCCGTGCCAGTGCAGGGTAGTCGCTTCGCTGAGTCGATTATGGATGTTCACCGTCACCGGTTTGCCACTCTGCAACTTCAGCACCGGTCCCAGCAGGCTGCCGTTATAGCCCCAGGTCGGCACGGCTTTGCCATTCCACTGCGAGGTGCCCTGCATCGCGGTAAGGCTGTAGCTGCCCCTGGCATCCGCTTCCAGCAGTGATGGAATCGGCAGCAGCGGACGGGTGGCTGCCATCAGCGAACGGCTCCAGAGCGGCAAGGCTCCGGCTGCACTCAGTGCGGCGGTAAGTTTCAGGAAGTGACGACGTTGCATGGTGATCATCCTTGTGACATCAGAGCGTACAGCCTAAACCCTGACCTTATGGGAAGGTCAAGTGTTAGCCGTGAGAATCTGATGAAAAAAGGCGGTGCAGCGGCTCACAGCGCCAAATTAATCGAAAACCTGAGAATAACTGTGCTAACGTCATGAGCAATATCCATTGAAGAGAACGACTATGAAGCAAAGCATCAAGATCCTGCTGCTGACGGGACTCCTTGGCTTCTCCTCCACCAGTTTTGCCCTAAGCGAATCCGAAGCGGAAGATCTGGCCGATCTCACGGCGGTTTTCGTCTATCTGAAAAATGATTGTGGCTATCAGGATTTACCGGACGCACAGATTCGCAAAGCGCTGGTCTTTTTTGCTCAGCAGAACCGCTGGGATTTAAGTAACTACAGCAACTACAACATGAAAGCGCTGGGTGAAGACAGCTATCGCGATCTCAGCGGCATCGCCATCACCAATGACAAAAAGTGCAAGTCACTGGCCCGTGATTCACTGAGCCTGCTGGCCTACGTCAGGTAATTACTCTGCCCTCTGCTGCCGGACATTGACCGTGCAACCACGGTCAGTGTTAGCTATCATGTGCCGCCCATCTTCATGGCGATGTCATCAGAGGAGAGCACCATGGCCCACAATGAAACGTGGTATGAAACCCTTCATGCCGGTTTTGGCCAGTATTTCACGGTAGATAAAGAGCTGTACCGTGAAAAAACTGCGCATCAGGATTTAATCATTTTCGAAAATGCCGCGATGGGCCGCGTAATGGCGCTGGACGGCGTGGTGCAGACCACCGAACGCGACGAATTTATCTACCATGAAATGATGACCCACGTTCCGCTGCTGGCGCACGGCGCGGCGAAGAGCGTCCTGATCATCGGCGGCGGTGACGGCGCAATGCTGCGCGAAGTGTCACGTCATCCGGAAATCGAAAAGATTACCATGGTGGAAATCGATGCAGGCGTGGTGACCTTTTGTCGCCAGTATCTGCCGAACCACAGCGCAGGTGCCTATGACGATCCGCGCTTTATGCTGGTGATCGATGACGGGGTTAACTTCGTTAATCATACGCAGGAAAAGTTCGATGTCATCATCTCCGACTGCACCGATCCGATTGGTCCGGGCGAGAGCCTGTTTACCTCCGAATTTTATGCCGGCTGTAAAGCGGCCCTTAATGAAAATGGCATCTTCGTGGCGCAGAATGGCGTCTGCTTCCTGCAGCAGGATGAGGCCGTAAACAGCCATCGCAAGCTGGGCCATTACTTTTCGGATGTCAGTTTCTATCAGGCGGCGATTCCGACCTATTACGGCGGCATCATGACCTTTGCCTGGGCGAGCGATAATCCGGCGCTGCGCCAGCTCGATACCGCCACCCTGCAGGTGCGTTTCGAGGCCGCTGGCCTGGCGTGTCGTTACTACACACCAGCGATCCATACCGGCAGCTTTGCCCTGCCGCAATATCTGTTAAATGCGCTATCGGCCGCGTGCTGACAGTGCATTTTTAAGGGGGTGAACAAAATTGCAAAAGCTAAAACTACATGGCTTCAACAACCTGACGAAAAGCCTGAGTTTTTGTATTTACGATATCTGCTATGCGAATACTGAAGCTGAACGCGATGGTTATATCGCCTACATTGATGAACAATATAACGCCAACCGTCTGACGGAAATCCTGACCGAAACCTGCTCCATTATCGGGGCTAACGTGCTTAATATTGCACGCCAGGATTATGAACCGCAGGGAGCCAGCGTCACGATTCTGGTCAGCGAAGAGCCGATCGATCCCAAAGATATCGATAACTCCGAGCATCCTGGCCCGCTGCCCAATTCGGTGGTGGCGCATCTGGATAAAAGCCATATCTGCGTGCACACCTATCCGGAAAGCCATCCTGAAGGCGGGCTCTGCACCTTCCGCGCGGACATTGAAGTCTCAACCTGCGGCGTGATCTCACCGCTCAAGGCGCTGAACTACCTGATCCACCAGCTGGAGTCAGACATTGTTACCGTCGATTACCGGGTGCGCGGTTTTACCCGTGACGTGAAAGGGATGAAGCACTTTATCGATCACGAGATCAATTCGATTCAGAACTTCATGTCCGACGATATGAAAGCGATGTATGACATGGTGGATGTGAATGTCTATCAGGAGAACATCTTCCACACCAAGATGTTGCTGAAAGAGTTTGACCTGAAACACTATCTGTTTAACACCCGCCCGGAAGATCTCAGCCCGCAGGAGCACAAGCGTATTACTGACCTGCTGTGGAAAGAGATGCGTGAGATCTACTACGGCAGAAATATCCCCTCAGTGGGCCTGAAGACCCTCTGATTATCAGACGCGCAGCGTGACACCCCATAACCTGCGCGTCTCTTCCCGCTTATCCCTCCGACTTCTCATCACGGTAACCGCCGGCATTCCCTGATCGTCAGCAATAATTTGCCTGTCAGAGCGTGCTACTTTCAGCGCTGAACGCTTATTTCTTCATCGACTACAGGCAAAAAAATGGCAAGAATTAACATTATTGATTTCGCTGCCGTCCCGGACGCCACCTCACTTTCCACTCAGGCGATACAGCGCGCGATTGATAGCGCATCAGCAGGCGACACGGTGCTGATCCCGGCAGGCCGCTTTCTGACGGGCGCGCTGTTTCTGAAAAGTGAGATGACGCTGGAGCTGGCGAAAGATGCCGTGCTGCTCGGCAGCGAGCGGCTGGAGGATTACCCAGATATCGCTACGCGCGTGGCGGGGATTGATATGGTCTGGCCCGCGGCGATGCTTAACATCAATCATTGCCGCGACGTCACTGTCTGCGGCAATGGCACGCTCGACGGACACGGTGCCGTCTGGTGGCATAAATTCTGGGGCGAAGACGAAAACAGCGGGATGCTGGCGGACTATACCCGTCGCGGCCTGCGCTGGGTGGTGGATTACGACTGCAAACGTCCACGTAACGTGGTGGTTTATCAGAGTGAATACGTGACGCTGGAGGACTTTACCTCACAGGATTCCGGCTTCTGGAACCTGCACGTCTGTTATTCGAAACAGGTTAATTTGCAGCGGCTACGTGTGATGAACGCTACCGGACCCAGCACCGACGGCATTGATATTGATTCCAGCCAGTTGGTTCGCGTTGAAGGCTGTACGGTCTCCTGCAATGACGACAATATCTGCGTGAAATCGGGTCGCGGCGCGGAAGCACAGCAGCTCGGCAGAACCGCACGCGATATCATTATTCGCGACTGCACTCTGCTGAAAGGCTCGGGCATTACCCTGGGCAGCGAAACCTCTGGCGGTATCGAAAATGTCATCATCGAACACAACCGTTTCTCCGGCACGGGTGTCGGCTTTCGCATCAAGTCAGCCCGTAATCGCGGCGGCTGGATCAAAAACATCGTGGTTCGCCATCTGAAGATGGAGGATGTCTGTTATCCGTTTATGCTGCAGCTGAACTGGTTCCCGCAGTATAGCTACAGTGAGCAGCCCGCCGACACCGAACAGCCGCCACACTGGCGTAAGCTGGCATCGGGCGTCACAGGTGATGCTGGCCTGACGCGGGTTGAGAATATCAGTATCAGTCATATCAGCAGCAGCCTGACTGAGCCTGCGGCGTTTTCCCGCGCCTTTTTTATTGAAGGCACGCCGGAAAATCCGATTGAACGGCTGAGTTTCAGCGACATCACACTGCAGGCGCAGGAGTTTGGCAAAATAGCGGGCGTAAGGAATCTGAGTTTTGAACGGGTTACGGTAGACGCGCCGGCAATGACGCGCGAAGAGCATGACGCCTACGCGCGTTAGCGGCAATTGCAGAAGATAAACGCGCGGTGCTGCTCGCGCCCTGCTTCAGGATAAGGTCAGAGAAGCATGGCGCGTTCAGTTCAGGTGGAAGTCAGCGCCAGCGTAATGCCACGCTCGCGCAGCGTGCGGCACACCTCCTGATCTAACCGGCTGTCGGTCACCACATCGGTCAGGTCATCAACCGGTGAGGCGCAGAACAGCGACCAGGAGCCATATTTACTGCTGTCCGCCAGCAGGACCCGGCGCGCCGCATTGGCCAGCAGATCGTGTTTCAGCCCCGCTTTCTCTTCAGTCGGCGTGGTAATGCCGCGCTCAAGGCTCCATGAGTTACAGCTGACAAAGGCGATATCCGGATTGATGCTGCGCAGCAACCGCCGTCCATGTTCGCCCACGCAGGACTGACTGGAGTCATCAATCCGCCCGCCAATGATCGTTACTTCGATCTGCTTAAACTCAGACAGAAACAGCGCAATGTGCAGGTCGGCGGTAATCACCCGCAGCGGCAGATGCGTGAGCTGTCGCGCCAGCTCCAGCATAGTCGTACCGGCATCCAGTACCACCGCATCCCCCGCCCGGACAAAGCTGGCGGCGCACTCCGCGATCGCCTGCTTCTCGGCCAAATTCCGCTGCATTTTCTCCAGCGTGGTCGGCTGGGCAGGAATAAAACGATTCAGGGTGACGCCGCCATGACTGCGGCTGATCACGCCCTCTTTATCCAGCTTAATTAAATCACGTCGAATCGTGGCGGGTGAGGCGGAAATCGCACTGACCAGTTGCTCAACAGTCACCAGATTATGGCTTTTCAGGTAATCCATAATCTGGTCAAGACGGCTCTGTCCCTTCATATTTCCCTATGCGAGCTGCATCGCGAGTTTAATCGAGATCGCCATGCTGTCAGACTTCGCTTTACCTGTCCAGGCGATATCAAATGCCGTGCCGTGGTCAGCAGAGGTGCGGATAAACGGCAGGCCTGCGGTAATGTTCACGCCATCATAGAAGCCCAGCAGTTTAAGCGGGATGTGTCCCTGATCGTGGTACATCGCCACCACCATGTCATAGCGTCCATCCTGGCACTGCAGGAATACCGTGTCCGGCGGGCAAGGCCCGGAGACATCAATCCCCTCCGCTTTCATCGCTTCAATCGCGGGAGCAACGATGGTGATCTCCTCATCGCCAAACAGCCCGTTCTCACCGGCGTGCGGATTGACACCCGCGACGGCGATGCGTGGTGCGCTGTAACCGACACGACGCAGGAAGGTGTCCGCCATACCAATCACCGTTTTGATGCGTGTCTGGTTGAGCGTATCGAGGAACTTACGCAGCGCAATATGGGTCGTGACATGAATCACCTTGAGCTTATCGGTATAGAGCACCATAGCGTAATCTTTGGTGTCGGTAAGATGCGCCAGCAGTTCGGTGTGACCCGGGTAGAGGTGGCCCGCCGCGTGCATCGCCTCTTTATTCAGCGGCGCGGTAGCAATCGCATGCACGTCACCGGCCAGTGCCAGTTCGGTGGCACGCTTCACGCAGCGCCACGCCAGATCCCCCGCCTCTTTCTGTACCACGCCAGGTTTCAGCGCGTCGGGAGCGGCCAGCGGCTCATCGATCACATTGATAATGCCGGGCGCAAAGCGCGCATCGGCTACCCGATCCAGCACCCGCAGCTCGGCCTGTGGGGTGATGTTCATCGCCATAATGCGGCGCAGCGTACTGGCACAGCCAATCACCACGGCAGGGATGCCATTCAGCTCACCTTCAGAGAGCGCTTTGATGATGATTTCCGGGCTGATGCCCGCCGGATCGCCCATGGTGATCGCAATAATTTTACTCACTCGACTTCTCCTCAATAAAACTAATGGCTGCTACCAGGGTATTTTCATCACCAAAGCCACCCGCTTTGGTCATCACCGGCAGAGTAAATTCACTGTTAAGCAGGACCCCGTGCGGCACACAGCCCGCCACCAGACCCTGAATTTTAAAGCCGCTGGCCCCCAGCGCCTGCGCGACGGCAATCGCCACGTCGCCGCCTGACAGATAGAGCGCATGCGGCAGCCGTGCCCGGCACAGACTCAGGGTGATTTCGCCTAGCAGCTGACAGATCGCCTCACCCAGCTGCTGGCGCGTCACGCGGTGCTGCTGGCAAAGATCCTCGATCTCGTGCCGCTGGGATGCATGCTGGCAGGTGCGGATCACCGTATGGCGACCGGCACGCAGTGCGGTGGCCGCCTGTTCGATCCAGCGATCCCGCTCAGGCCAGGCGGACTGCTGAAACAGCTGACGGATATCGACATCGACGACCTCAACGGCGCGCTGAGTACGCAGCGCGGCGATCTGCTGCTCTGCCTGACGACTCATCGATCCCACCACCGCCAGCACAGGTTGCGACGGGCGAACGGAGAGCGCAGCGCCCAGCGCATCGCTTAATCCGGCGGCCCCGACCAGCAGGGGCGTCTCACTCAGCCGCGACGCAGCGGTTATCAGTCGCGCCAGGTCGGCCTCCGTTTCGGCATCCACTACCACGACGCCATCTGCTTCGGCTAACACAGCATCAAGCCGATCGCTATGCAGCGTCGCGAGATCGATCTCCATGCCGTCGATCTGCATCTGATGAATGACGCGGGCGCTGCGGATCGGGGTTTTAGGATCGCTGGCAAATTCGGTGTCTGTCAGTAACCGCTGATTGACCCACACGCTGCCCTCACGTGTGGTGCGGCCCAGACGCGGTACGGCCGGTGCCACCAGCGCCAGCCTTTTGCCGCTGGCGCGCAGTGCCGCCACCGTTTCAGCCCCGATATTGCCGCGCAGCGTGGAGTCTATCTTTTTAAACAGCCAGCCCTGCTGAAGCTGTGCCGCGTAATGCTGCACCACCTGCGTAACGCGCTCTGCAGCCTGAGTGGCACTGACAGCCCGGCTGTCGGTGCTGATAACCAGTACATCCGCCGCCTCGTCGGGTAACGTTGCTGCGGAGCCGAACAGCACATGTACACGGGCACCGGCCTGTGCCAGTCCACTACCTGCATCGTTGGCACCGGTAAAGTCATCGGCGATAACCAGCACCGGGGTTTTCCATACTGATGAGCCCATCCTCACTCCTGTCAGGCTATTGCCGCTGCATTTGATTATATTCAATCATGATTGATTATATGTGAGCAAGTTCAAATTAATCGAAATCGATATGCCTTATAAAATTAGCCACAGAGAGTGACTGACATCGCATTGCGCTGAGCAAAATTAATCATCTGCTCAGACATGACAGAAATAAGGGTATGAAATGAACATTAACAGCACGGTGATCAGCGGTTATCAGGCGTTAAACGACATGCGCTATCTGCTGGATGGGATAGCGACGGCAGTCGTGGTCACTGACCGGAACATTGAGGCGATTCCGGCGGTACAGGCGCTGATGGGGCAACTCCGGGATCAGATCCCGCGTATCAGCGTGGTCAACAGCGTTCCACCTGAACCGAGCCAGCATGATGTGGCCGCGATTATAGAAACGCTCTCGCAGCGCCAGGCCGACATGGTGATTGGCATCGGCGGTGGCAGCGTACTGGATGTGGCGAAGCTGCTCTCGGTGCTGTGCATCAACGGCGCACCGTCGCTGGACGCCCTGCTGGCAGGCGAAAAACCGCAGCGTCGCACCCGTTCAATGCTCATCCCGACCACTGCTGGCACCGGCTCTGAAGCGACCCCGAATGCGATTCTGGCGATCCCGGAGAAAGAGACCAAAGTCGGCATTATTTCACCGGTCATGCTGCCCGATGTGGTGGCGCTGGTGCCGGAACTCACCACCAGCATGCCGCCGCACATCGCCTCGTCTACCGGCATTGATGCCCTGTGTCACCTGATTGAGTGCTTCACCGCCAACGTTGCCAATCCGGTCAGCGACAACTATGCGCTGATTGGGATGAAGAAGCTGTTCGCGAATCTCGAAACCACGCTGCGCGAGCCGGAGAATCTGCAGGCACGGCTGGAGATGCTCTGGGCCTCTTATTATGGCGGCGCATCAATTGCCCATGCCGGGACGCATCTGGTGCATGCGATGTCCTATCCGCTTGGCGGCAAATATCACCTGCCACACGGCGTTGCCAACGCCATTCTGCTGGCCCCCTGCATGCGCTTTGTCCGTCCGGCCGCAGTGAGCAAATTCGCTCAGGCCTATGACCTGCTGCCCGACGCTGACGTCCGTTTAAGCGATGAAGAGAAATCACACGCGCTGGTCGACTACTTCACCGCGCTGGTTGCGCGGCTGCAGTTGCCTGCCAGCCTGGAAGCGCTGGGCATCGGCCCGGATCACCTGCCTTATTTAGTGGAAGCGGCACTCGACGTGCAGCGCCTCATGAAAAACGTGCCGATGGCGGTCACCGCCGATGATGTGCGCGCCGTCTACCTGACGCTGTTCCCTTCCTGCCAGGCGTAATGAGGATTGTCATGAATAAGAAAATCAACGGCGTACTGACCGCCATCGTCACCACCTTTGACCGTGAAGGTGCCTTTGACCCGGTAAGGCAGCGTGAGCAGGTCAGACGCCAGATCAACGCCGGAAACGGCATCTTCTGTGGCGGCACCAACGGCGAGTTCTTTGTGCTGAACGAGCAGGAGAAGATTGCCGTTACCACCACCTGCGTCGATGAAGTCAATGGCCGTGCGGCCGTCGTGGCGCATATCGGCGAGATTTCGACCCGTGAAACGATCCGGCTCGGCAAACAGATCGCCCGCCTTGGCGTGGATGCCGTCTCGGCGATCACGCCATGGTTTGTGCCGCTGAAGCAGCAGGAGCTGATCGACCACTATCAGCGCGTGGCTGACGCGCTGACGGTGCCGCTGTTCCTCTACAACATTCCGGCGCGAACCGGCAATACCCTGCAGCCAGAGACCGTTCGTACGCTGGCCGCGCACCCGAACATCATCGGCATTAAAGACTCCGCAGGCAGCTATGAAAGTCTGAGCGGCTTTCTGCAGGCTACCGCCGACTGTGAGGGCTTTGATGTGCTAAACGGCCCTGACTCGCTGATTCATCAGGGATTCGTTGATGGCTGCTCCGCCTCCATTTCCGGGCTGGCAAACGTGGCACCGGAAGCAATTAACGCCATCTGGGCGCGCTTCAGTGCCGGTGACATTGCCGGTTCGCATCAGGCACAGGAGAACGTTACCGGCCTGCGCACCGCGCTGTACAGCATCGGTTTCTCACCGGCCGCCGTGAAAAAAGCGGTCAGCCTGCAGGGCTTTGAAGTGGGTGAAAGCCGCTATGCGGTGCAGTTCAGCGCCGACGAACAGCAGCAGATCCGTCAAATTGTGAACCACTACCTGCAATAACGTCCATCGCCTTTGCACCCTATCGGTCAGATGAGAACGAACCTGATGGTCGCCATCTGCCAGAACAATCGAGGTTACGATGAAAGCATTCTCAACTGAGAGCACCTTACTGATCGTCGGCATGGTGGTCGCCTATATCCTGTTCACCACCTGGCTGACATGGCGCTTACGCAGTAAAACCAGCGGCGACTTTATGGAAGGCTCCCGCGCCATGCCGGCCTTTATCGTCGGCATCATGCTGATGTCAGAGTATATCGGGGCAAAATCGACCATCGGCACGGCGCAGGCAGCCTTTGAGGATGGCTTCGCCGCTTCCTGGTCGGTCATCGGTGCCGCGATAGGTTTTCCGCTGTTTGGCCTGATTCTGGTCAAACGCATTTATAACACCGGGAAGATCACGATCTCTGGTGCTATCGCCGAGAAATATGGCCGTTCGACCAGGAACATTATCTCGCTGATCATGATCTATGCGCTGCTGCTGGTGAACGTCGGGAACTACATCAGCGGTGCGGCGGCGATCTCAACCGTGCTGAAGATCGACCTGACGCAGGCGGCCTTTATTACCGCAGTGGTAAGTACTTTCTACTTTGCATTTGGCGGCATGAAAGGCGTTGCGTGGGTTACGCTGCTGCACAGCGCCATCAAGTATATGGGGATTCTGATCATCCTCTATGTGGCACTGAAGATGACCGGCGGCGTCGCTCCGATGATCGAGAAAATGCCGGCGTTCTACTGGACGTGGGATGGCCACGTCGGGGCCAGCACCATTGTGGCCTGGCTGATCGGGACCGTGGGTTCGATCTTCTGTACGCAGTTTGTGATCCAGGCGATCTCATCCACCAAAGATGTGAAGTCAGCGAAACGCGCTACCTGGGTTGCCTTCATTTTCTGCCTGCCAATCGGTCTGGCGATGGCGCTGATTGGTGTGGCGGCGAAGTTTGCGCACCCCGATATCAAGAGCCTCTATGCGCTGCCCGTGTTTCTGCAGGATATGTCACCGTGGCTGGCAGGCATTGTCACCACCTCGCTGGTGGCCTCGATTTTCGTCAGCGTCGGCACCGTTGCGCTGGCCATCGCCTCGCTGGTCGTAAAAGACTTTTACGTGCCCTGGCGTAACCCGACGCCAGAGCGCGAATTCAAAATGACGCGCTGGATTTCGATTGGCATCGGCTTCTTCCCGCTGCTGTTTGTCCTGTTCTTCCCTGAAGTGCTGAAGCTCTCCTTCTTTACCCGCGCAATTCGCCTGTCGATCACCGTGGTAGCGATTATGGCGTTCTATCTGCCATGGTTTAAGAGCACGCGCGGTGCCAACGCCGGTCTGATTGGTGCCTGCGTGGTCACATCCGTCTGGTTCCTGATGGGTAACCCCTTCGGTATCGACAATATGTATGTGGCGCTGATTACACCGGCCATCATTATGGTAATTGACCGCTGTATCCCGTCACGCCAGTCTCAGCCTCAACCGCAACACAATGCACAAAATAGTGGAGCCTAATATGACTCAGGAAACCGTCACCGCAGAACGCACCGGCCTGGTTGCGCCGCACCCGCAGGATAGCGCCCAGCAGATTGCGATGCTGCCCTCCTCCTGCCCGCAAAACCACGCGGCTAACCTGCTGCCGCTGCCCGATGGCGATCTGCTTTGCGTCTGGTTTGGTGGCACGCAGGAAGGGATTGCCGATATCTCGGTCTGGTGTTCCCGGCTGACAAAAGGCAGCGATCGCTGGAGTGACGCGCAGAAGCTGTCTGACGATCCGGGTCGTTCAGAACAGAACCCGGTGCTGTTTCTCGATCCGGACCAGATACTGTGGCTGCTGTGGACGGCACAGAAATCGGGCAATCAGGACACCGCGATTGTGCGCTATCGCCAGTCTCACGATTTCGGCAAGCACTGGGGCGAGATCAAAACGCTGCTGGATAAGCCCGGCACCTTTATCCGCCAGCCGATTGTGGTGTTGCCCAACGGCAACTGGTTGCTGCCGGTGTTCTACTGCCTGACGCAGCCCGGCGAAAAGTGGGTCGGCAGTTATGACGTCAGCGCGGTAAAAATCTCGGAAGATAAAGGCCAGAGCTGGCGCGACGTCAGCGTGCCTGACAGCACCGGCTGCGTTCATATGAACGTCACCCTGCTGGATGATGGTTCGCTGCTGGCTCTCTACCGCAGTCGCTGGGCCGACCATATCTACCAGAGCCGCTCGTTTGATCAGGGTGAAAGCTGGAGTGCGCCTGAGCCGCTGTCGCTGCCCAACAATAACTCGTCCATTCAGGTCACAACGCTGCGCAACGGTCATCTGGCGCTGGTGTTCAATGCCATGAGCGCCGAAGGTGCCAGCGAGCGCCGGTTGTCGCTGTATGACGAAATTGAAGATGATGAAGAGGACAGTGACGTTGCGGTTGCCGCCGAGCCGGTGGTGCACAGCGGGCGGACCGCCTTCTGGGGCGCGCCACGTGCGCCCATGACGCTGGCTATCTCAACGGATGGCGGCAAAAGCTGGCCGCTACAGCGCAATCTGGACGAAGGCGATGGCTACTGCATGACCAATAACTCTCAGCAAAAGTTAAACCGTGAGTTCTCTTACCCCAGCATCAAACAGGGCGTAAACGGCGAACTGCATATCGCCTACACCTGGTATCGCCAGGCGATCAAGTATGTGAGGGTCGACGAATCCTGGGTGCGGGGGGTGATGCGTGATTGAAAAGATGGCGCTGGTGACCGGAGCCAGCTCCGGCATCGGTCAGGCGATTGTGGACCGCCTGCTTGATGAGGGCTGGCAGGTTACCGGCCTGAGCCGCTCGGCGATAAATCGGGCAGACGCGGGCTGGCAGAGCCATCAGGTCGACATCAGCGACAGCGCAGCATTGCAGGCTTTACTGGACAAACTGCCGGTGCCGCAGGCGGTGATCCATGCAGCGGGAATGATGCAGGCCGCGCCGCTCGGGGAGCTGGATCTGAACGCCAGCACACGCCTGTGGCAACTGCATGTTGCCGCTGCAGAACAGCTGGCCAATCATTTTGCGCCCCGGATGAGCGCGGGTGGCAGAATCGTGCTGCTGGGCAGCCGCACGTCAGGCGGTGCGTCGGGCCGCAGTCAGTATGTGGCCACCAAATCGGCGATGATCGGCATGGTGCGCAGCTGGGCGGCAGAGCTGGCACCGCTCGGCATTACGGCCAATATTGTAGCGCCAGGCGCCACCGAAACGCCGATGCTGCAACAGCCGGGCCGGGCCAGTTCACCACCGCGCTTGCCGCCAATCGGGCGTTATATTCAGCCGCAGGAAGTGGCCGGGCTGGTCGGCTTCCTGCTTTCGCCGGCGGCAGCGGCGATCACCGGTCAGCAGCTGGTGATGTGCGGTGGTGCGTCGCTGAATTAATTAGCAGGCCGGGCAGCTCAGGTGGCCCGGCCTGTATTAGCGTAAAAATTACCGTACGGGTTTACCATACTGGTTCACAAACTGGCGATAAGCGGCAATCACCAGCTGAAAATCTTCAATACCGCAGAAGGAGAGGCTCTCTTCGTCGTAGTAATTCATCCCCTCTTCCATGCCGTCATCTTCCAGTGCCAGCAGATTAGCGCGAATCATCACCTCTTCCTCATCCAGCAGGATGGTGTACTCGCTGCCGATGCGCTGCCACTGACGCACGCTGCCTTTGACGTCTTCGATTGCGGCTTCCACTTCATCCAGCAATCCTGGATCGTTTTTCACCTCTTCGTTGAACCAGTGGCCGACCGCTTCATGATCCATCGACATACGAACCTTAATCTGTCCGGTCACATCGCGTAAAAATTCATATTCCATCGCCCGTTCCTCTTAACGTCATCGCGTCACCTGGTAAGTGTTCGTGCTGCTCTCGCGGCACAGTGTGACACGTCGCGCATTATTACAGGCTGCCTGCCGAAAGCCAGCTTTTGATCGTCTCTCTACCCCATGTACAGACGTAAAAAAGGGGCGAATCATCGCCCCTTAGTCATAACTGACAGGTGAAGAATCAGACCGCGGTCTGGAAAATCACGCCATCAGCTTTGTCGGTGTACTGCGTCAGCTGGTCGAAGTTGAGATAGCGATACGTGTCGCTGGCCGTTTTATCGACCTGCGCCATAAATTGCTGATACTCATCCGGCGTTGGCAGTTTACCAAGCAGAGACGCGACCGCAGCCAGCTCCGCTGACGCCAGGTAGACATTAGCACCGGTACCCAGACGGTTCGGGAAGTTACGGGTCGAAGTGGACACCACCGTCGAACCATCAGCCACACGTGCCTGGTTACCCATGCAGAGTGAACAGCCCGGGATCTCGATACGCGCACCGCTTTTGCCGAATACGCTGTAGTAGCCCTCTTCGGTCAGCTGTGCCGCATCCATCTTGGTTGGCGGAGCCACCCACAGACGGGTTGGCAGCTGGCCTTTGTGGCTATCCAACAGTTTACCGGCAGCACGGAAGTGACCAATGTTGGTCATGCACGAACCGATGAACACTTCGTCGATCTTCTCGCCCTGAACGTCAGAGAGCAGACGGGCATCGTCCGGATCGTTTGGCGCACAGAGGATCGGCTCTTTGATTTCAGCCAGATCGATTTCGATCACGGCAGCATATTCAGCATCCGCGTCCGGCTCCAGCAACTGAGGATCGGCCAGCCATTTCTCCATGCTTTCAACGCGACGCTCAAGCGTACGACGATCGCCGTAGCCTTCTGCGATCATCCACTTCAGCAGCACGATGTTGGAGTTCAGGTATTCGATAATCGGCGCTTTATCCAGCTTGATAGTACAGCCCGCAGCGGAACGCTCGGCTGACGCATCGGACAGCTCAAACGCCTGCTCGACTTTCAGATCCGGCAGACCTTCAATCTCAAGGATGCGGCCAGAGAAGATGTTCTTCTTACCTTTCTTCTCAACGGTCAGCAGACCCTGTTTGATGGCATACAGCGGAATGGCGTGAACCAGATCGCGCAGGGTAATGCCTGGCTCCATCTTACCTTTGAAGCGCACCAGCACTGATTCCGGCATGTCGAGCGGCATAACGCCCGTCGCTGCCGCAAACGCCACCAGGCCTGAACCCGCCGGGAAAGAGATGCCGATAGGGAAACGGGTATGGGAGTCACCACCGGTACCCACGGTATCCGGCAGCAGCATACGGTTCAGCCAGCTGTGGATAATGCCGTCACCCGGACGCAGTGACACACCGCCACGGTTCATGATGAAGTCTGGCAGTGTATGGTGCGTGCTCACATCCACAGGCTTCGGATAGGCGGCGGTGTGACAGAAGGACTGCATCACCAGATCGGTCGAGAAGCCCAGGCAAGCCAGATCTTTCAGCTCGTCACGGGTCATCGGGCCGGTGGTATCCTGCGAGCCAACCGAGGTCATTTTAGGTTCGCAATAGGCACCCGGACGAACGCCGGTTACGCCACAGGCGCGGCCAACCATTTTCTGCGCCAGCGAGAACCCACGGGTACTCTCCGCGACATCTTTCGCCTGACGGAATACGGTGCTGTGCGGCAGACCCAGCGACTCGCGCGCTTTGGTGGTCAGACCGCGACCGATGATCAGCGGAATACGGCCACCGGCGCGCACTTCGTCAATCACTACTTCGGTTTTGAGCTCGAAGCTGGCCAGCAGCTCATTGGTTTCGTGGTTGCGGACTTCGCCTTTGAATGGATAGATGTCGATCACATCGCCCATGTTCAGGTTGTTTACGTCCACTTCAATGGGCAGTGCGCCCGCATCTTCCATGGTGTTGAAGAAGATGGGTGCAATTTTGCTGCCCAGCACCACGCCGCCGCCTTTTTTATTTGGCACGTTCGGGATGTCGTCGCCCATAAACCACAGCACCGAGTTGGTGGCGGATTTACGTGAAGAACCGGTTCCGACAACATCACCGACATAGGCCAGCGGGAAGCCTTTGGTCTTCAGAGCTTCGAGCTGTTTGATCGGGCCGATATTGCCCGCTTCATCAGGCTCAATGCCTTCACGGGCATTTTTCAGCATCGCCAGGGCGTGCAGAGGAATGTCTGGACGTGACCAGGCATCCTGGGCCGGAGAGAGATCGTCGGTGTTGGTTTCGCCAGTGACCTTAAACACTGTAACCGTGATCTTCTCTGCCAGTTCAGGCCGTGACAGATACCATTCCGCATCTGCCCAGGATTGCATCACCTGCTTCGCGTATTCATTACCCGCTTTCGCTTTCTCTTCGACATCATAGAAGTTGTCGAACATCAGCAGCGTGTGTGAAAGGGCTTTCGCGGCAATCGGAGCCAGTTTGCTATCGTCCAGCGCCTCAATCAGCGGATGAATATTGTAACCGCCCTGCATGGTGCCAAGCAGTTCAACCGCTTTTTCAGGAGATATCAGAGGAGAGGTTGCTTCGCCTTTGGCGACAGCCGCCAGGAAACCGGCTTTGACATACGCCGCTTCATCGACGCCAGGTGGGACGCGGTTGACCAATAAATCGGTCAGAAATTCTTCTTCACCCGCAGGTGGATTTTTCAGCAGTTCAACCAGCGCGGCCATCTGGGAAGCCTCTAAAGGCTTAGGTACAATTCCCTGGGCAGCACGCTCGGCAACGTGCTTACGGTATTCTTCTAGCACGACGTTATCCTCGCTCTCATTATGTAGGGCTTTCCGACCACCTTGCTCACTTATGGAGAACACACTTCCCTTTCTCGTCCAGGTTGAGGTGCCCGGTTTCGCGGAGGGCAGAATAGCAGGATTTCGTCTGTTTGTTAATCTGTTTACAAAAATACAACATAATCCACTGCGCCCATTTTACCCGCTTATTATCCCGCATCAGCCAGCTAAGTCAGCTGATTGGCTCTCTCAGCAGCGTACCGCATTCCGCTCAAATGACAGCGCGAGGACGTCAGCTTTGCCGCGGTTTTAACGAAATGATTCAGTGAAATAGATAACTGGCAGGAATAGAAACAGCAGGCGTCTGGTGTACAGTAGAGGAGGGTTCGGGAGCAGATCAACACCAGGCTGCAAATCAGCCTGGTGCTCTTCTCGCGTCAGAGGATTACAACGTGGTTTTCATTTCCCGCAGTGATACCGGCCAGTCACCCGGCCAGACGTAGTGATCTTTCAGAATCCGCGCACTGTAGTCGAGACAGATTTTCACCGGCAGGTTGGGATAGATTCACTCCATCTCCTGCACCAGCTCTTCGCTGTTTTTGACCTTGTGCAGCGTCTTAATGAAATCGTTGATATAGGTGCGGGTAAAGCCTATTGCTGAGGGGCTAAGCGATGGCGTCGTTCGCGAATGGCCAGGGATCAGGACTTTCGGCGCCAGCGCTTCGAGTTTATCCAGACTGCCCATCCATTTCGCCATGCGCTCCGGCGTGCGCATATCGGCAATCCAGACATGTGCATCCGCGAAGACCACATCGGAGGCGATCAATGTTTTCGTCGAGGGGATCCAGAGCGGTGTCACCCGGATGCAATCGCCACTGAGATCGCTCAGGATTTTAATCTCCTGCCCTTCCAGCCAGATCGTATCCTCTTCCAGTTCGGTGATCGCAAACTTAGTGCGGGCACCGTTCTCTTTTAAAACCTGCTTACCCCAGTAATCAATTTTGAAATCAAAGGCGTCATTAACATCTTCGGCGACCTGCCTGTAAGAGAGAATTTCAGCAGCCGGAAAAACCGACTTAATCACTTCAAGACCCAGAAAATGATCGGGATGCAGATGGGTAATAAAGATGCGTTTCAGGTCGAGACCGGTTTCGATAATCTCAGCGACTAAACGATGCGCATTCGCCAGCGTGAACTGGGCGTCGACTAACATCGCCTCTTTCTCACCCATAATGGTGGAACTGACACCGAAGCCGTCGTGCTGATCGCTGCTGATAAAAACCTTCGTCGATAAATCCATTTTTCGTCCTCATACGTTACACATCAGAAGCTGCACGTCAGAAACAACTAAGCAGAAGAGGTCATGATGACCTCTTCTGTTCACTCTTAATTTTTCAGGTTTTCCGGAAAATTGGCGGGCAGCTGATCAGGCGGACAGTCAATGACGCTTTCGTTGTTTTCACCGACATCGCGGATTACGGTCAGCGTCGCGAACTCATCAATCACTTCGGTTGGATAAGCCGGGCCCGCTTCGCGGAATTTCGCCATCTCTTCCAGATGATCATTCT
Organism: Pantoea sp. B550; assembly: GCF_024158165.1. Classification (NCBI taxonomy): domain Bacteria; kingdom Pseudomonadati; phylum Pseudomonadota; class Gammaproteobacteria; order Enterobacterales; family Erwiniaceae; genus Pantoea; species Pantoea sp. B550. The sequence continues at coordinate 2,703,726 of NZ_JAMYXI010000003.1, read as the reverse complement.
GGAAGCAGACGGTTTTTTCCGGATTGTTCATGACCCAGCGTGGGAAAAAGATGGTGCCGTGGAAAATTTTATCCGCCAGATTGACGGCCAGGCTGACATCAGTGCCGGTGGGTTCAGTCCAGGAAACTTTATAGACATCCTGTGCCAGGCGAACCACATAAACATGCTGGTTTTTAACCCAGCGATTGCCGACCATGCCACTGTGAATGCGATAGTCGATGGTGCTGGCATTTTTAATGTAAAGCTCGTAATTCCAGCCATTGTCATAGGTGTAAACCAGATGTTTGCCAACGATGCCAGACAGGTCATGTTTATCAAAAGTGCTCATAATGAATTCCTCATTTGTTTTCCTTGAGGTGATTATTGCGCGTTACAAAAGCGATGAATAACGCTATTTTTAGCACTAAATAATTCAATTTTTAGATGGGTTGTCATGTACAAAACAACGCTGGAACAATGGTATCTGCTCGACGCCGTCGTAAAGGAAGGGAGTTTTGCGCTGGCAGCGGAGAAAAATAATCGTAGCCAGTCCTCATTAAGCTATCAGCTGGGTCTGCTTCAACAACGGCTGGACATGGAACTGCTGGAGCAGGTGGGACGCCGTGCCGTTCTGAGTGCTGAAGGACATCAGTTACTTGCGCAGGTACGTCCACTGCTGGAAGGATTTAGCGCGCTCGAAGCTAAGGCCAGTGCCCTGAGACGGGGTGAACGTTCGCGCATTGATTTAATGGTAGATGCTACTTTTCCTAAACCTCTGCTGTTCGACGTGCTCAGTATATTTCAGCAACGCTATCCACATGTGCGCATCTGGTTCAGCGAAATTGTCCGCAGCGAAACGCCAGACAGGCTGGCGGAACAACAGGCCGATCTCTGGCTGGTGGCGCAATATGGCGCTGAACCATTGGCTGGCGAAAGCCTGATGAGCGTCGATTTCGTTGCCGTGGCGCATCGCCATCACCCGCTGCACAGTGAACCTGCCCCGCTTAATGCTGCCACACTGGCGCGCTGGCCCTGTATTACCATTCTGGATCGCCAGCAACAGCAGCAGTCAGAGGTGAGTGGCGATCAGGCAGAAAACTGGTCATTCACTACCCTGTCGGCAGCGATTGAAGCGGTCCAGCACCAGCTAGGCTATGGCTGGCTGCCGGAACAGAATATCGCGGGGCTCTTAGAGAGCGGTGAACTCCGTCCCCTGCCGCTGCTCCAGGGTCGCCGGCGCAGTAGTACGCTGGTGATGTACATCAATGAAGAGAGGCTGCCCGGCAACAGCGCTATTGCTGAACTGGCGCAGATGTTTGTTGAACGGGTGGCGGCGTGGGAAGTGCGTCGCTGAACGTAAATCGAAGGGCACGCGTACAGCAGCTCTTTCTGGCCGCTCGCTCCTTATAACCCCGCTATTTCGCTAGCTCTCATCATTTCCTTTCGCTAAACTGCGGGGCTGGATTCCTCCCAGCATAAATTGCGCAGAGTAACCCATGACCCGCAAATTCAAGCCTTTCACCTCACTTTCCCGCCGCCACCGTCGCACGCGTGTTCAGCACATCAAAAATCTTATCCATCGCGAGCGTGAGCGCTGCGGTGGGCTACATTACGATGATTGTGATTCTGAAAACGCAGAGGCTATTGCGGCGGGCTGGGTCTGGACCTGGAGTGATGTACTTTTCCTGGATGATCAAGATCCCACCATCTATTGGAACGCTGAGATCGTTACTGCTGATGTCGCTCGCATGGATATCATCGAAAACCGGGTACTCAATGAGGCCACTGCAATGCTTGACCAGACCCAACTGGAGGATGAATTCCGTTCAGAGACAGTGTCCAGCTATGACGCGAAAGGAAAGATTGTCAGCTATAAGCAGGTAAAGCGCACCCGCGTTGCTTATCCCCAGTTCGGCGGGATGACATATCATGATTACATTAATAAGCGCGTGGCAGATATTCTCCGCGACACTCCACCCGTAATCACCCCTGGTTATCGCATCCAGCATGGCTATCGCAATGGTATTGGTCTGCAAATTATCGTCGCAGAGTCAGAGCTGACGCGTGAAGTCATCGACAATGCCATCCGCACATTCCTGGCAGGTAACATGCCTTCTCTTAAATCTATCTAGCCGTTCTGATGTCCCACCTTTCCCCTGCCCGGGCTTTTTGACACACCGCTTCACGGTTAGGGGTTAACGGCTTACTGTCATTGCTAGTCCGGCAGCACAAAAGCTGAATATCAGTAATATTGAAGTGCGATTCCGGGCGATTTTCCCTCGGCCTAACGTGTCTGTCAGAGGAATGAATGGCAGAATCTACTGACACTTATGATCAAAATGACAGCGAAAAAAAAGCCCCCATAACGGGAGCTTTCTCTTTGCAGCAGCAGAAACTTACTTTTTCTTCGCTTTGGCGTTAGGCAGATCGGTGATGCTACCTTCGAAGATTTCTGCGGCCAGACCCACTGATTCATGCAGGGTCGGGTGAGCGTGGATGGTCAGCGCGATATCTTCCGCATCACAACCCATCTCAATGGCCAGACCTATTTCGCCTAACAGCTCGCCGCCGTTAGTACCAACAATCGCACCACCGATAACACGGTGCGTCTCTTTGTCGAAAATCAGCTTGGTCATGCCGTCTGCACAATCTGAAGCGATAGCACGGCCAGAGGCAGCCCACGGGAAGGTGGAGGTCTCGTAGCTGATGCCCTTCTCTTTCGCTTCTTTCTCGGTCAGACCGACCCAGGCAACTTCTGGCTCAGTATAGGCAATCGAAGGGATCACTTTCGGATCGAAGTAGTGCTTCAGACCAGAGATCACTTCTGCCGCAACGTGGCCTTCATGCACGCCTTTATGCGCCAGCATTGGCTGACCGACGATGTCGCCGATAGCATAGATGTGTGGCACGTTAGTGCGCATCTGCTTGTCGACGCGGATGAAGCCGCGATCGTCCACTTCCACGCCCGCTTTACCGGCATCCAGACCTTTACCGTTCGGCACACGACCGATCGCCACCAGCACGGCATCATAACGCTGCGCTTCGCCTGGTGCCTTTTTACCTTCCATGGAAACGTAAATGCCATCGTCTTTTGCTTCAACGGCGGTCACTTTGGTTTCCAGCATCAGGTTAAATTTCTTGCTGATTTTTTTGGTAAAGACTTTCACTACGTCTTTATCCGCAGCCGGGATAACCTGGTCGAACATCTCAACCACATCGATTTCTGAACCCAGCGCGTGATAGACCGTCGCCATTTCCAGACCGATGATGCCGCCGCCCATAACCAGCAGACGCTTTGGCACTTCTTTCAGTTCCAGCGCATCGGTAGAGTCCCAGACGCGTGGATCTTCATGTGGAATGAATGGCAGTTCGATTGGGCGTGAACCCGCAGCGATGATAGCATTATCGAAGTTGATGGTGGTCGCGCCGCCTTCTCCTTCAACCACCAGGGTGTTAGCACCGGTGAATTTGCCCAGGCCATTCACCACGGTGACTTTACGACCTTTTGCCATACCTGACAGGCCGCCAGTCAACTGGTTGATAACCTTCTCTTTCCAGCTGCGAATCTTGTTGATATCAGTAGATGGCTGGCCAAACACAATGCCGTGCTCTTCAAGGGCTTTTGCCTCTTCAATCACTTTAGCAACGTGCAGCAGCGCTTTAGATGGGATACAACCGACGTTCAGACAAACACCACCGAGGGTGCTGTAACGCTCTACCAGTACGGTTTCCAGACCTAAATCCGCACAACGGAAGGCTGCAGAGTAACCTGCAGGACCTGCCCCAAGTACCACGACCTGGGTTTTAATCTCTGTACTCATCATGACCTCTTAATTGATATCCGGCGGGTCAGACGTTCTTATAATGCCCTTATTCCACCGGGACTTTCACCGCAAGAGTTTACAGAATTGTTAACAAACTGCCAACAGCGGCGCGACGAATCGTTAAAGGAAGGCCGGCATCCGCCGGCCTTCTTCACATTTACATAACTAAACGACGAATGTCAGACAACATATTGCCGATAATGGTGATGAATCGCGCACCATCAGCACCGTCGATCACGCGGTGGTCGAAGGAGAGAGAAATCGGCATCATCAGACGCGGCGTAAACTCTTTACCATTCCACACCGGCTCCATCGCCGATTTAGAGACACCCAGGATAGCCACTTCCGGCGCGTTAACGATCGGCGCGAAGTGTGTGGTACCCAGGCCGCCCAGGCTGGAGATGGTGAAACATCCGCCCTGCATGTCGCCCGCTGTCAGCTTACCGTCACGCGCTTTCTTCGAAATCGCCATCAGTTCACGCGACAGCTCGGTGATGCCTTTCTTGTTCACGTCTTTGAAGACCGGAACAACCAGGCCGTTTGGCGTATCAACCGCCACACCGATGTTGATATATTTCTTCAGCGTCAGTTTCTGCGCATCTTCAGACAGCGAGCTGTTGAAGCGTGGCATCTGCTCAAGCGCCGCCGCGACCGCTTTCATGATGAACACGACAGGCGTGTATTTCACATCCAGCTTACGCTTCTCTGCTTCAGCATTCTGCTGCTTACGGAACGCTTCCAGATCGGTGATATCGGTTTTGTCGAAATGCGTAACGTGCGGGATCATCACCCAGTTACGGCTCAGGTTCGCGCCAGAAATTTTCTGGATACGACCCAGTTCGACTTCTTCGATTTCGCCAAACTTACTGAAATCAACTTTCGGCCATGGCAGCATGCCCGGCAGACCACCGCCGCTTGCCGCAGCAGGCGCTGCTTCAGCGCGTTTCACGGCCTCTTTCACGTAAGTCTGCACGTCTTCTTTCAGAATGCGACCTTTACGGCCGGTGCCTTTGACTTTCGCCAGGTTAACACCGAACTCGCGCGCCAGGCGACGGATCACCGGGGTCGCGTGAACGTAAGCGTCGTTCTCTGCGAACTCACCTTTGCTGTTGGCTTTGGCTGCTGGCGCCGCGGCGGCTGGCTTAGCCTCAGATTTCGCAGCAGGCGCCGGAGCGGCGTCCTGTTTCGCGGCCGCAGGGGCGGCCGGAGCAGCACCTTCGACTTCGAACACCATGATCAGTGAGCCGGTGCTGACTTTATCGCCCGTGGCGACTTTCAGCTCTTTGACAGTACCTGCAAACGGCGCAGGGACTTCCATTGAGGCTTTGTCGCCTTCAACCACGATCAGTGACTGCTCAGCCTCAACTTTGTCGCCAACTTTGACCAGGATCTCGGTAACTTCGACTTCATCACCGCCGATATCCGGAACGTTGACCTCTTTTGCGCCTGCAGCAGCAGCGGGTGCCGATGCTGCTTCTTCTTTCACTTCTGGCTTCGCATCAGAGGCCGGTGCTGCGCCTTCTGCTTCAAAGACCATGATGGCTGAACCGGTGCTGACTTTGTCGCCGGTCGCAATGGTGATCTCTTTGACCACACCCGCGAACGGAGCCGGAACTTCCATTGAGGCTTTATCACCTTCCACCACAATCAGTGACTGCTCGGCTTCAACTTTGTCGCCAACCTTCACCAGAATCTCAGTGACTTCGACTTCATCACCGCCGATATCCGGCACAGCCACTTCTTTGCTGGCCGTCGCCGCAGCAGCGGCTGGCGCAGGCGCCGCGTCCGCTTTTTTCTCTGCGGCCGGTGCTGGTGCTGCTTCCGCAGCGCCTTCAGCATCAAACACCATGATCAGTGAGCCGGTCTCAACTTTGTCACCGGTAGAGATCTTAATCTCTTTCACTACGCCAGCCTGTGGCGACGGCACTTCCATTGAGGCTTTGTCGCCTTCCACGGTGATCAGCGACTGCTCGGCTTCCACCTTGTCGCCAACTTTCACCAGAATCTCGGTGACTTCAACTTCGTCAGACCCGATATCCGGTACCTTAATTTCGATAGCCATTACTCTATTACCTCTTAAGCCAGACGCGGGTTAACTTTATCGGCATCGATATTGAATTTGGTGATCGCATCGGCCACCACTTTCTTCTCGATCTCGCCGCGTTTAGCCAGCTCACCCAGCGCGGCAACCACCACATAAGATGCATCCACTTCGAAGTGATGACGCAGATTCTCACGGCTGTCAGAGCGACCAAAGCCATCGGTACCCAGTACGCGATAATCGCTGGCCGGGACATAGCTACGAACCTGCTCAGCGAACAGTTTCATGTAGTCGGTTGAAGCAACAGCGGGTGCGTCGTTCATCACCTGAGCGATGTAAGGTACGCGCGCTTCTTCAGTCGGATGCAGCATGTTCCAGCGCTCACAATCCTGGCCATCACGCGCCAGCTCGGTGAACGAGGTCACGCTGTAGACATCAGAGCCGATACCGTAATCTTTCGCCAGGATCTGCGCAGCTTCACGAACGTGACGCAGGATAGAACCTGAGCCCAGCAGCTGCACTTTACCTTTGCTGCCTTCTACCGTTTCCAGCTTATAGATACCCTTACGGATACCTTCTTCAACGCCCTGCGGCATTGCTGGCATATGGTAGTTTTCATTCAGCGTGGTGATGTAGTAGTAAACGTTCTCCTGCGCTTCGCCATACATACGCACCAGACCGTCATGCATGATGACTGCGACTTCATAAGCGTAAGATGGATCGTAAGAGATACAGTTCGGGATAGTCAGAGACTGAATATGGCTGTGACCATCTTCATGCTGCAGACCTTCGCCGTTCAGCGTCGTACGGCCTGAGGTACCGCCGACCAGGAAGCCGCGCGCCTGCTGGTCGCCCGCCAGCCACATCAGATCGCCAATACGCTGGAAGCCGAACATCGAGTAATAGATGTAGAACGGGATCATCGGCAGGTTGTTGGTGCTGTATGAGGTCGCCGCAGCCAGCCAGGATGAACCTGCGCCCAGCTCGTTGATCCCTTCCTGCAGAATCTGGCCTTTCTCGTCTTCTTTGTAGTAGGCAACCTGCTCGCGGTCCTGCGGGGTATACTGCTGACCGTTCGGGCTGTAGATACCGATCTGACGGAACAGACCTTCCATACCAAAGGTACGCGCTTCATCGGCGAGGATCGGAACCAGACGATCTTTGATCGACTTGTTCTTCAGCATCACGTTCAGGGCACGCACAAAGGCGATAGTGGTCGAGATCTCTTTGTTCTGCTCATCCAGCAGCGCACTGAACTCTTCGAGTGCTGGCATTTCCAGCTTTTCAGTGAACTTCGGCTGACGCGTTGGCAGGTAACCGCCTAACTTCTCACGCTGACCGTGCAGATAAGTATGCTCTTCTGAGCCTTTCTCAAAGGTGACGTACGGCAGTTCTTCGATTTTATCGTCAGCAACCGGCACGTTAAAGCGATCACGGATATAGCGTACGCCATCCATGTTCATCTTCTTCACCTGGTGGGCAATGTTTTTGCCTTCCGCGGTGTCGCCCATACCATAACCTTTGATGGTATGCGCCAGGATCAGTACTGGCTTGCCTTTGGTATCCTGCGCTTTTTTCAGTGCCGCATAGATTTTCTTCGGATCGTGGCCGCCACGGTTCAATGCCCAGATTTCATCATCGGACATATCTTTAACCAGCGCCGCGGTTTCCGGATACTTGCCAAAGAAGTGCTCACGCACGTAGGCACCATCACGGGATTTGAAGGTCTGGTAGTCACCGTCAACGGTTTCGTTCATCAGCTGAATCAGCTTACCGCTGGTATCTTTGCGCAGCAGCTCGTCCCAGCGACCGCCCCAGATGACCTTGATCACTTCCCAGCCAGCACCGGCAAAGATGCCTTCCAGCTCGTTGATGATCTTACCATTACCGGTTACCGGGCCATCCAGACGCTGCAGGTTGCAGTTGATGATGAAGACCAGATTATCCAGTTTTTCACGGGTGGCGATGGTGATCGCACCTTTTGATTCCGGCTCATCCATCTCACCGTCACCCAGGAAGGCGTAAACGGTCTGGGCAGAGGTGTCTTTCAGGCCACGGTGTTCCAGATACTTCAGGAACTTCGCCTGATAGATCGCTGACAATGGACCCAGACCCATTGATACGGTCGGGAACTGCCAGAACTCCGGCATTAATTTCGGGTGCGGATAAGAAGAGAGGCCTTTGCCATCAACTTCCTGACGGAAGTTATTCATCTGATCTTCGGTCAGGCGACCTTCAAGGAACGCACGGGCATAGATACCCGGAGAGATGTGGCCCTGGAAATAGACCAGATCGCCGCCATCCTTCTCACTGCGCGCGCGGAAGAAGTGGTTGAAGCACACTTCATAAATCGTCGCAGAAGACTGGAAGGAGGACATGTGGCCACCGAGTTCCAGATCTTTCTTCGACGCGCGCAGCACCGACATGATGGCGTTCCAGCGGATTGCGGAACGGATACGACGTTCAAGAGAGGTGTTGCCCGGATAATCGGGTTCATCTTCAACGGCAATAGAGTTGATATAGTTGCTGATTGCAGACGAACCTGCAGCCACTTTTACGCCGCCTTTGCGGGCTGCACCCAGTACCTGATCAATCAGATACTGTGCACGTTCAACACCTTCTTCACGGATGACCGATTCGATCGCCTGTAGCCAGTCACGAGTTTCAATCGGATCCACGTCATTGTGTAAACGTTCTGACATGGGTGTGTTCCTTATCTGTGTCTAATACGTTGAATAATCGGGAGCCTGTTAAAGCAGATGCCGGCAGGCTCGTCTGATGTCAGTACGATCTTTGTCGCACGTTATTCCTTACGTTGCTGTAAACGACGCAGGGAGCGTTCCCGACGGCTCTGCTCCCGACTTCTGTCCAGCAAGATTTCCTCTATGAACGCCAGGTGACGGTGTGAAGCCTCGCGCGCTTTTTCTGGCTCACGGGCCACAATCGCCTCAAAGATTCTGGCGCGGTGACCGCTCACTTTTGCCAGCATTTCCCGGCGCGAGTAGAGCAATTCGAAATTCTGACGGACGTTTTGTTCCAGCATAGGGCCCATTGAGCGTAGCAAATGTAAAAGCACAACATTATGGGCCGCTTCTGTGACAGCGATCTGATACTGCATCACTGCGTCCGCTTCGGCGTCTAAGTCGCCGCTATCCTGCGCCTGCTGGATATTCACATGGCAGTCGCGAATGCGCAGCAGGTCTTCCTCTGTGCCGCGCAGTGCCGCGTAATAAGCCGCGATGCCCTCTAAGGCATGGCGCGTTTCCAGCAGATCAAACTGTGATTCCGGATGGTCGGCGAGAAGCTCAACGAGGGGATCGCTCATGCTTTGCCAGAGATGCTCCTGTACAAATGTTCCGCCACCCTGTCGGCGCAGCAATAATCCTTTGGCTTCTAAGCGCTGGATCGCTTCGCGGAGGGACGGACGTGAGACATCGAATTGTTTAGCGAGTTCGCGCTCAGGCAGCAGCTTCTCTCCCGGACGCAGGGTCCCTTCCATAATCAGCGATTCGAGCTGTTGCTCGATAGCGTCGGAGAGCTTAGGTTGGCGAATCTTACTGTAAGCCATCGTCCCTTCTTATTAAGCCAATCGTCCGGAGTAAATTGGTAATACCAATTGCAAAGAGGTGCCGGTAAAGTAACAAAGTATTCACCTTGTGTCTATATGGTGTCTGCGACATTCACCTGCCCCCAAAGCCTGTGCTGGCGCTAACTTGCGGTTAAAAAAATGAAAAATTCGCGTTGCCACAAATGTTAAATAATTTCACTTTTACCAAACCTTACACCCGCTTAGCGCGTTAGCGCAGCGGCAGGCATAAGTGAAACCTATTCGTCATTAACGGCATTTCATGGCAGAAGTTGCTGTGGGCAGACGTGACCAGGACGGCGTTTTTTCAGTCAACTCTCAGCACGAAAGGCGAAAGCAGGTGCAAAGCGATCCGCTTATCACTATTCTTGTCGCCAGGGTAGCAGATGGCAGCATTCAGCACGCCGGATACCGTAAAATAATCAATACGTTATTGTAACTACTTCATTACAGCGGACTGCGCTGCGAACGAAGAATAAAAACATCACGAGGTTTGTATGGAACAACAGCAAGGCGAAGCGCTGAAACGTGGTCTTAAGAACCGCCATATTCAGCTCATCGCGCTGGGTGGTGCAGTGGGAACCGGGCTGTTTCTGGGCAGCGCATCGGTCATTGAATCCGCCGGACCGGCCGTTATTCTGGGCTATGCGATTGCCGGTTTTATTGCCTTTTTAATCATGCGTCAGCTGGGTGAAATGGTGGTGGAAGAGCCGGTCGCCGGCAGCTTCAGCCACTTCGCGTATAAATACTGGGGCAACTTTGCCGGGTTCGCCTCAGGCTGGAACTACTGGGTCCTTTACGTACTGGTTGCCATGGCAGAACTTACTGCCGTTGGTAAATATATCCAGTTCTGGTGGCCAGACTTTCCTACCTGGGCCTCAGCCGCCATCTTCTTCGTGATGATCAACGCCATCAACCTGACCAACGTGAAAGTGTTCGGTGAGATGGAGTTCTGGTTCGCCATCATTAAAGTGGTTGCGGTCATCGGCATGATTCTGTTCGGTGGCTGGCTGCTGTTCGGCGGTCACGCGGGTCCGCAGGCGACCGTGCGCAACCTGTGGGAACAGGGCGGCTTTTTCCCGCATGGCATCGGCGGTCTCGTCGCGGTCATGGCAATTATCATGTTCTCGTTCGGCGGACTGGAGCTGGTAGGTATCACCGCAGCAGAGGCTGATAACCCGGAAGTGAGCATTCCAAAAGCAACTAACCAGGTGCTGTGGCGTATCCTGATTTTCTACATTGGTTCGTTGGCAGTGCTGCTGTCTCTGATGCCGTGGAGTCGTGTCACGTCAGAAGTCAGCCCGTTTGTCTTTATCTTCCACGAGCTGGGCGATGCCATGGTGGCGAATGCGCTGAACGTGGTGATCCTGACGGCGGCCCTGTCGGTCTATAACAGCTGCGTTTACTGCAACAGCCGTATGCTGTTTGGTCTGGCACAGCAGGGCAATGCGCCGAAAGCGCTGCTGAAAGTCGATCGTCGCGGTGTGCCGGTGTTAACGATTCTGGTCTCGGCTGTTGCCACTGCACTGTGCGTGCTGATCAACTACCTGATGCCGGGCGAAGCGTTTGGCCTGCTGATGTCGCTGGTCGTCTCCGCGCTGGTCATCAACTGGGCAATGATCAGCCTGGCGCACCTCAAGTTCCGTCGTAAGAAAGATCAGCAGGGCGTCACCACCCGCTTCAAAGCGCTGCTCTATCCGGCGGGTAACTGGATTTGCCTGGTCTTCCTGGCGGCGATTCTGGTGCTGATGGTGACCACGCCGGGCATGGCGATCTCTGTCTGGCTTATCCCGGTCTGGCTGGTCATTCTGGGTATTGGTTACTTTATTAAGAACCAGACGCAGAAAGCCTGATCTTTTTGCTCATCCGGTGCGCGCTGTCAGGCGCACCGGCCACTTTAGCTCTATTACTATTTTTATTACTGGCTTGAGATGGTAATTTTTTCCTGCTTCTAACCTGATTAAGGAAAAAATTATTATGCGGGAACTCGCACCATCAGAAATTTTGGCCGTAAGTGGCTGTGGCATGATTCAGGATATTACTACCACCGTGGGTAAGCAGGCCGGTTCATTAATCGGTAACATACTCGGCTCCCTGATCCCGGTGCCATTTATTTCCGGTTTAGTAGGTTCTGTTGCCAGCACTCTCTTTGGCAATATTGGTGGCTGGCTCGGCAGCTTCGTTGGCGGACTGGTTGAAGGCCAGAACAAAAGCGCTGCGTAAACACCCTTTCGTTAAAAATACCCTCTATAAACTAATGTGAACTGGCTCGCTGGTGCGTACCAGTTCACATTTTTTTGCGCCCGCCTGTTTTGTCCATCTTTGTAACCAATTGCTGCTGCGTCACAGACGGCTTCGACCCTAATAATCACTGGCTTCACGGTTTGCAGGAGAAGCAAAATGAAGCCCGCAGCACTCTCATTTAAAGAAAAGCTGGGTTATGGCATGGGCGATGCCGGATGCAACATGATTGGCGGTGCCATCATGTTGTTCCTGAACTACTTCTATACCGATGTTTTCGGGCTGGCTCCGGCGCTGGTGGGAACTCTGTTGCTCTCGGTCAGGGTGCTCGATGCAGTCACCGATCCGATTATGGGTGCCATCGCCGATCGCACCCAGAGTCGCTGGGGCCGTTTTCGTCCCTGGCTGCTGTGGGTTTCCGTGCCCTATGTGGTCTTCAGCGTACTGATGTTCACCACGCCAGACTGGACTTACCACAACAAGGTGATCTGGGCCTTCGTCACCTATTTCCTGATGTCGCTAACTTACACAGCGATTAACATTCCTTACTGTTCTCTGGGCGGCGTGATTACCAACGACCCCGGTGAGCGTGTCTCCTGTCAGTCTTATCGCTTTGTCATGGTCGGCATCGCCACGCTGATACTCTCTCTGTCCCTGCTGCCGATGGCAGAGTGGTTCGGTGGCGAAGACAAAGCGCGCGGCTACCAGATGGCGATGGCGGTACTGGCAACCATTGGCCTGGCAATGTTTCTGTTCTGCTTTGCCACGGTACGTGAACGTATCCGCCCGGCCGTGCCGAGTAATGATGATCTGAAGAAAGATCTGCGTGATGTCTGGAAAAATGACCAATGGGTGCGCATTCTGCTGCTCACCTTCTGTAACGTCTGCCCTGGCTTCATCCGCATGGCGGCCACCATGTATTACGTGACCTGGGTCATGGGCCAGTCAACGCACTTTGCCACGCTGTTTATCAGCCTGGGAGTCATTGGCATGATGGTCGGCAGCACGCTGGCAAAACTGCTCACCGATCGCTGGTGCAAACTCAAAGTCTTCTTCTGGACCAATATCGCACTGGCCCTTTTTTCCAGCGCCTTCTACTGGATCGATCCCCACGCTACCGTGATGGTGGTGGTCGCCTATTTTGTGCTGAACATTCTGCATCAAATCCCCTCTCCGCTGCACTGGTCACTGATGGCCGATGTGGATGACTACGGCGAATGGAAAACCGGCAAACGCATTACCGGTATCAGCTTTTCCGGCAACCTCTTTTTCCTTAAGGTAGGGCTGGCAGTGGCCGGTGCGATGGTCGGCTTTCTGCTGTCGATCTATGGCTACAATGCGGGCGCTAAGCAGCAGTCACCTGAGGCGATTAACGGCATCATGCTGCTCTTCACCATTATTCCTGGCGTCGGCTATCTGATTACCGCAGGTGTGGTACGACTGATGAAGGTCGACCGCAAAATGATGATTACCATCCAGCAGGATCTCGCGCTGCGCCGCGAAAACTTCCATGAGTTACACACTGTTCGCCTGCGCGACGGTGTTGTCACGCCAACCGGAGATGTTAAATGACCGCAATCTTGTCGAATCCTTTTATCGAGCAGCGTGCCGACCCCTTTATTTTGCGTCATGAACAGTACTATTACTTTGTGGCATCGGTGCCTGAGTATGACCGGCTGGAGATCCGTCGCGCCACGACGCTGGCCGGCCTGCGCAGCGCCGAGCCGGTGGTCGTCTGGCGCAAGCCCGAGAGCGGCCCCTTTAGCGAGTTAATCTGGGCACCTGAGCTGCACTACATTAACGGACAGTGGGTCATCTATTTCGCAGCAGCACCCACACGCGAAATCAAAGAGGGACTGTTTCAGCACCGGATGTATGCGCTGGTGTGTGAGGCGGCAGATCCGTTGCAGGGCGAATGGCAGCCCTGCCGCAGGGTCTTCACCCACCTGGACAGCTTCTCACTGGATGCAACCCACTTCGTGCATCAGGGCAAAAACTGGTATCTCTGGGCGCAGAAAGATCCCCTGATTCCCGGCAACTCTAACCTCTACCTGGATGAGCTGCTGAATCCCTGGACGCTAAAAGGTACGCCCGTAATGCTGAGCCGGCCGGAATATGAGTGGGAGTGTGCAGGGTTCAGCGTTAATGAAGGACCGGCGGTTATCCGTCACGGCGATCGGCTATTTGTGACCTATTCCGCCAGCGCCACCGATGAAAATTACTGTCTGGGGATACTGTCGATTGCCGCGAATGCCAACCCGCTTGATGTCGCAGCCTGGCAGAAATCAGCGCGTCCGGTATTTGTGACCAGCTGGGACAACCACCAGTACGGGCCGGGCCACAACAGTTTTACCCAGGATGAGGCAGGACGCGACGTACTGGTGTACCACGCGCGTAACTACACTGAAATTGAAGGCGATCCGTTATGGGATCCGAACCGCCATACCCGACTGAAATATTTCAGCTGGCGGGAAGATGGCACGCCTGATTTCGGCGTGCCACCTGCTGATTACACCAGCGTGCCGTAAATCGTCAGCAACGCGACGGCAACAACCAGCACCAGCGAAGTCCGTTTCGCTAACGCCACGGCCACCCGTGGCGTTTCAACTTTATCGGTGTGCGGATCGCGCGACAGTGAGAACTGCGCCAGCGTCGTCAGCACGTGATACTGAGAACGGTGACGATCGGTCAGCGAGGCAAACCAGGCGGGCAGCGCTTTTTCGCCATGGCCCAGCAGCGCGTAAGCGACACCCGCCAGCCGCACCGGGATCCAGTCGAGCAAATGCAGAATCGCATCCACGCCTGATTGCGCTCGCGCCATTGGTGTGCCGAATTTTGCCAGCCAGCCTTGCCAGGCGCGCAGAAACGCGTAACCCACCAGCAGCACCGGCCCCCACGGGCCACCCACCACCAGCCAGAACATCGGGGCGAGATAGAAACGGAAGTTTATCCAGATCAGCGCATTCTGCAGCTCGCGCAGAAACTCACGCTCGCTGCACTCCACCGGCACACCATGGATCAGCGTCAGCTCAGCCGCCATCGCTTGATGTGCCGCGTCGTCGTCATGGCTGGCCGCCTTCAGATAGTTATGGTAGTGCTGACGCACTGAGCCGGCACCGATACAGAGCAGTCCGGCAACAATCCAGAACAGCAACTGCAGCACGCCAAACAGCAATCCTTTCAGACTCCAGACCACCAGTGCGGTCAGCGCCATTGCCAGTAGGGTCATCAGCAAAGTACGCATCATGGAGTAATGGCGACGATGGCGAAAAATCGGCTCCAGCCGGTGTTCGAGCTGCCAGTGCTCGCCCAGTTTAAACAGGCGCTCCCAGCCTAAAACCAACAACAAGGTAAACAACGTCATACTGACTCCGCAAAAATCAGGATTTTTGCTGCGTTAACAGCTGTTTGTAGTAGTCCCAGTCAAAAGCAGGCCCGGGATCGGTTTTGCGTACCGGCGCGATATCGCTGTGCCCCGTGATACGTGCAGGCGTTACCGGATAGTGTTGCAGCAGTAACTGCGTGACCTGCTGCAAGGCCCGATATTGCGCCTCGCTATACGGCTCGCTGTCAGTTCCTTCCAGCTCAATACCGATGGAGAAGTCGTTGCAGTTCTCACGTCCTTCGAACTGCGAAATGCCTGCATGCCAGGCGCGTTTGTCAAAAGGGACATACTGCACGATCTCCCCGTCACGACGAATCAGGCAGTGTGCTGCCACTTTCAGCGCGGCGATATCCGCAAAATAGGGATGGGCATCAGGCGGTAATGTGCCGGTAAACAGTCTGTCGATCCAGGGTCCGCCAAATTCACCGGGTGGCAGGCTGATATTGTGGATCACCAGCAGTGAAGGCACCTCATTGTCAGGGCGTTCATTGCAGTGTGTTGACGGCACGTGACGCACACCGGTCAGCCAGCCCTGTTTGATTTTCATACCGCTTTTCCTTATATCACCAGGCTGAGAATAGCATGAATAATAAAGGATTCTTGCCTCTTAGTGTGTCGGTCCGGTGACATTAAATTGCCCATTGTTAAGGATACTAAACAAAATACCATCCGTTGCTGGAACCTGATGCCGGTTCAGGCTATTGTGACCGCCTCTGTCCTTTCTGTTTCTGGAGTAAAATGCCTATGTCATCCCGTGGTTATGATCCCGACAATCGCCGTCACGCACTGATTAAACGTAGTGAAAGTGACATTCCGGATGCGGTTGCGCTGGCGTTAAAAGAGGATCTCGGTGGTGAAATCGACGCTGAACGCGACATTACTGCGCAGCTGTTACCTGCTGAAACCCAGGCCCATGCGCAGGTCATCACCCGTGAAGCCGGTGTTTTTTGTGGTAAACGCTGGGTTGAAGAGGTCTTCATTCAGCTCGGCTCGCACGCGACCCTGATCTGGCATGTTGAAGATGGTGATCAGATCGAGGCTGACCAGTTGCTGTTTGAAATCGAGGGGCCTGCCCGGCTGCTGCTGACCGCCGAGCGAACGGCGCTTAATTTTGTGCAGACGCTCTCAGGCGTTGCCACCGAAGTCAGCCGCTATGTCGCGCTGCTGGCGGGAAGCCAGACGCAACTGCTGGACACGCGTAAAACCCTGCCCGGACTGCGGACTGCGCTGAAATATGCGGTACTGTGCGGCGGAGGCAGCAATCATCGCCTGGGTCTCTCTGACGCTTATCTCATCAAAGAGAACCATATTATTGCCAGCGGCTCGATTCAGCAGGCAGTGGAAAGAGCGCAATGGCTGCAGCCCGATGTGCCGGTTGAAGTTGAGGTGGAATCGCTGGAGGAGTTATGTCAGGCGCTGGAAGCGGAAGCCGATATCGTGATGCTGGATAACTTCAGCCTGGAAGCGATGCGTGAAGCCGTCGAACTCAACCAGGGGCGGACGCTGCTGGAGGTCTCCGGCAACGTCACCGAAACCACCCTGCCACAGATCGCCCTGACCGGCGTGGACTACGTCTCGGTCGGTGCGCTGACCAAGCATGTGCGGGCGCTGGATCTCTCGATGCGCTTTAAACAAAAATAGCCTGCCTCGCCGTCACTCAATACAGCGATTTTGCGATCCCGCTTCCGGCGCAGTTTCGACTGCGCTGTAAGTCTGAAATCTCTTCACATCATGCTTTCCAGTTCGCCGATCTCTGACTGTCTTTCACCGTCCCCGATTTTTACCCTGTCGCCTTCTTAATACGGAGACGATGTGATGAATTATCAACGTGGATTTACGCTGGTTGAACTGATGATTGTGGTGGGTATTGTGGCAATCTTAAGTGCCATCGGCCTGCCCGCTTATCAAAATTATCTGCAGCGTGCTGCCCTTACCGACATGCTGCAAACCATGGTGCCCTTTAAAACCGCCGTAGAGCTTTGCGCCATGGAGCGCGGCGGCCCGACGCAGTGCCAGGCCGGAGAAGCGGGTATTCCTGCCGCCAGAGGATCGCGCTATGTCTCGGCACTGAGCGTAACCAACGGGGTGATTACGCTGACTGGCCAGGAGAGTCTGAATGGCCTGAGTGTTGAAATGTTGCCAATCTGGGACAGCATAGAGGGCGGCATCAGCTGGCAACGCAGCTGCACCAGCAGTAACACCAGCCTGCGGGACAATTGCCGGGAACAATTCCGCTTTGCGGATAAAGGAGCCAGCGATGAGCAAGCCTGATGAGACGATTATGGCATTATGCCAGCGCTATCGCGCTCTGGTTCTGCACCATGATGCCAGTCTGCTGCGCGTTGCCGTTGCGGAGAGCGTGCCGCCCGGACTGGCTGAAGCGCTCAATTTTGCCAGCCAGTGTCAGATTGAGATCGAATGCTGGCCGCAGGCCCGGCTTGACCAGCTCCAGCACGCTGATAAAGGGCTGGTGGCGCGCGAAGAGACACCCACCGAGTCAGCAATAGAAGCGACACAGCTCATCCTGCGTCAGGCACTGGAGCGACGGGCCTCCGATGTGCATATCGAACCCTGCCGCGAGGGTCTGCGTGTGCGACTGCGTATTGATGGCGTACTGCATCCGCTCTCTTCACTGCCTTTCACTCAGCCTGCGGCGTTGCTGGCACGACTGAAGATCCTTGGCGGGCTGGATATCGCCGAACGCCGGTTACCGCAGGATGGTCAGTTCAGCATGGAGATTGCCGGTAAACCCGCCTCTTTTCGCCTGGCGACCTTACCCATCTATGGTGGCGAGAAAGCGGTGGTCCGGCTGCTGCAGAGTGAAAGCGCGGCGCTGTCTCTGGATAAGCTCGGCTTACCGGCTGCCCAGTTGCGTCGGTTCTGTGCCGCACTGGCCCAGCCGCAGGGACTGATCCTGGTCACCGGCCCCACCGGCAGCGGCAAGACGTTTACGCTTTATAGCGGACTCAGTGCCCTGAATAAACCAGAAAAAAATCTGTGCAGCGTTGAAGATCCGATTGAGATTCCGCTGCCCGGCATTCACCAGACACAGATCCACACTAAAAACGGTCTTGATTTTAACCGTGTGCTGCGGGCGCTGCTGAGACAGGATCCGGATGTGATCATGGTGGGCGAGATCCGCGATGCCGAAACAGCGGAGATTGCGGTGAAAGCGGCGCAGACCGGGCATCTGGTACTGTCAACGCTGCACACTAACTCCACCGCCGAGACGCTGACCCGGCTGCGACAGATGGGGATTCCCGGTTATCTGCTGGGGTCGGCGCTGAAACTGATTGTTGCGCAGCGTCTGGTGCGGCGCCTCTGCCCCCATTGCCGTCAACCCGCTGAGGCGGTGGCGCACTATCCTGCGGAACTCTGGCCCGGCACCCTGCAAACCTGGCGGGCGTCCGGCTGCGACCACTGCTTTTCCGGTTATTTTGGTCGGCTGGCGCTGTTTGAACTTCTGCCGATCAATGCCAGGCTGCAGAATGCGATTGCAGCCGAGATGCCGCTGGAGAATCTCCTCAATCTGGCGAAACAGCAAGGATTGCGCACTTTACTGGTTTCCGGCCTGGAAGCGGTAAGCCGGGGCGATACCTCGCTGGAAGAGATGCAACGGGTGATTGGGCTGGACGATGGCTAACGCAGCTTTATTCAGCTGGCAGGCGGTCGACAGCAAGGGCCAGTTACTCAGTGGTCAGCTACTGGCTGTCGACACTGACAACCTGCTACTCATCCTGGAGCAGCGCGATCTTCTGCCGGTGAGCTGGAAGCGGGAAAAAATCTGGCGTCAGAGGGACTGGACGTGGCAGCACAAAACCGATCTGATTCGTCAGCTGGCTACCCTGCTCAAAGCGGGCCTGCCACTGGCAGAAAGTCTGGCTTTACTGGCTGAGGGGCATCCTCATGCAGGCTGGCGGGCTCTGATGCTCGCCCTTCATCATCGGGTACTCAGCGGTGCCCCTTTTTCACAGGCTTTGCGTGAATGGCCGCAGATTTTTCCGCCGCTCTACCCGGCGCTGATGGAAGTGGGCGAACTGACGGGGCAGCTGGATGTTTGCTGCAGTGAGTTGGCTCAGCAGCAGATCCGCCAGCAGCAGTTATGGCATCAGTTGGCAAAGGCGTTACGCTATCCGCTCTTCATTCTGCTGGTGGCAATCGCTGTCACCTGCGGCATGTTGCTGTTCGTGCTGCCAGAGTTCGTTGCGGTGTATGACTCTTTTGACGCGCCTCTGCCCGCTTTTACAGCCACGGTCATGCAGTTATCTGCCGCACTTCAGGAGTGGGGAGCGGTGTTAGCCATCGGCGTATCGCTGATGCTGGTGGCCTGGCATCAGTTACGACGACGCTCTGTGGGCTGGCAACGCCGTGAGCAGGCGATTTTCCTGCGCATCCCGCTGCTTTCCGGGTTATGGCGTGGCACGCAGCTGACGCAGATCTACACCATTCTGAATCTGACACAGCGAGCCGGGTTAACGCTGTTACAGGGACTGGCTGCTGTTGAAGTCACGCTCTCCTCATTACTCTGGCGGGAAGCGATGGCCGGACTGCAGCAGCATATTGCCCAGGGGAGTCCTCTGCATCAGGCGCTGATGCAGCATCCGCTGTTCACGCCCTTATGTGGTCAGCTGGTTCGGGTTGGGGAAGAGGCGGGCGCACTGGATTTGATGCTGGCCCGGCTGGCGGAATGGCATGAGGCAGAAACACGAGAGCGCGCTGACACACTGGCGGCGTCGCTGGAACCGATAATGATGGTGGTGATTGGCGGCATTGTCGGCACGCTGGTGATTGCAATGTATCTGCCGGTGTTCGGGCTGGGGGATGTAATGCATTAAGGGGCGCGGGCTGCGCCCCGGATGCCTATCGGTTGAAGACCCGGTTCTCCTGCTCGTTAACGCGGATAAAGGTCGTGCGCTTGGTCAGCTCTTTCAGGCGCTCCGCTCCGACGTAAGTACAGGCAGAACGCAGTCCACCCAGAATATCGCGCGCGGTGTCAGCGACCGGCCCCCGCAATGGCAGTTTCACCGTTTTACCTTCGGCGGCACGGTACTGGGCGACACCACCAACGTGACGCTTCATCGCTGATTCGGAACTCATGCCGTAAAAGAGCATAAAGCTTTCGCCATTCTCTTCGACGACCTGCCCTTCACACTCATCATGTGCTGCCAGCATGCCACCCAGCATCACAAAGTCAGCGCCGCCGCCAAAGGCTTTGGCAATATCACCCGGCACGGAACAACCGCCATCACTGACAATCTGTCCGCTTAAGCCATGCGCCGCATCGGCACACTCAATGACTGCAGAAAGCTGCGGATAGCCCACGCCGGTTTTCACCCGGGTTGTACAGACCGAACCCGGGCCAATACCGACTTTGACGATATCCGCGCCGGAGAGGATGAGCTCCTCTACCATTTCGCCTGTGACCACGTTTCCGGCACAGATAGTTTTAGTCGGGAAGGTTTCACGTGCACGCTGCAGGAAATCGACAAAATGCTGTGAGTAGCCGTTGGCCACGTCAATGCAGATAAACTGCAGATCGTCAGACAGCGCCATAATCGCGACCAGTTTAGTGAGGTCGGCTTCTGACGTGCCGGTTGAAACCATCACATGTTTCAATACCGTCGCGGGGACGCGCTGAATAAACGCCCGCCAGTCGTCTGCGCTGTAATGCTTATGGACGGCAGTGAGGATATTGAAGCTGGCCAGCGCCTCAGCCATTGAAAATGTGCCGACGGTATCCATGTTGGCGGCGATGATCGGTACGCCGCTCCAGCTGAGACCTGAATGTCTGAAGGTAAAGCTGCGCTCAAGCTCAACCTGTGAGCGACTTTGCAGCGTTGAACGTTTGGGGCGGATCAAGACATCTTTAAAGCCCAGTTTCAAATCTTCTTCAATACGCATAAACAGTGTCCTGGTAAGTGGCAATGAATCGTCGTTCACGAAGTAAGCACAGCTCCAGTGACGTTATGATACGCGCCTCTCGCTGCGCGACAAGACTGCGAATTACACTTTATTTACGCTACAATCCGTTAAATTTAGTTGTGCTTTATCGGTGTGATCTGCCGCGCATTTTTGCCTTTTTTAGCCAGATCATTACCCTGAACCTATGTCGGAATATGAAGTCAAGTGAGAAACATGCCCTATATCGTCGCGCTTACAGGGGGAATCGGCAGTGGAAAGAGTACGATTGCCCAGGCATTCGCCGCGTCTGGTGTGGAAATTATTGACGCTGACCTGATCGCCCGAGAAGTTGTTGAACCTGGCACGCCCGCTTTGCAGGCTCTTCAGGCACGCTATGGCGCGTCAATCGTGACGGATCAGGGAATGCTTGATCGTAAACAGCTTCGCGACATTATTTTTCAGCAGCCGGAAGAGAAAAGCTGGTTAAACGCGCTGCTCCATCCGCTGATTAACGCCCGGACACGAGAACTGATCGCCCAGGCCACCTCACCTTATGTGCTCTGGGTGGTGCCATTACTGGTGGAAAATCAGTTACAGCACCAGGCTGATCGGGTGCTGGTAGTCGATGTTGATGAGGCAACGCAGTTAGCGCGTACCCAGCAACGTGACCATCTTTCCGTCGAACAGGCGAAACGTATTCTTGCCGCACAGGCCACGCGCCAGCAGCGCCTCGCCTGTGCCGATGACATTATTGATAACAGTGGCAAGCCCGACGACGCCTTGCCACAGGTTGCCGAACTCCATCAGCGCTATCTCAGGCTGGCGGCAACGAAACAGGATTAATACCATGAGCACACCCGTTCTGTTTGAACACCCACTGAATGAAAAAATGCGAACCTGGTTACGGGTTGAGTTTTTGATTAATCAGTTAGATGAAACGACACCACTGGATAAAACCGTTAATGCGCTGACCTTTTTTCGCCTGATTAGCGAGCTGCTCGATATTTTTGAGCGCGGCGATATGCGGACAGAACTGTTGAAAGAGCTTGAGCGCCAGCAGCAAAAATTACGGGCGTGGGCTGACGTGCCCGGCGTCGATATGACGCTGGTGGATGCCCTGCGCGATAAGATCAAAATTCAGTCAACGCAGTTGATGAATGCCCCACGTATGGGCCAGCAACTCCGCGAGGATCGTCTGATTGCCCTGGTGCGGCAGCGTCTGAGCATCCCCGGTGGATGCTGCAGCTTTGATTTGCCGGGCCTGCACATCTGGCTCCATCTGCCGCAGGAAGCACGCGATGCGCAGGTCGAAGCCTGGATGTTGACGCTGGAGCCACTGCATCATGCGCTGGCGATGATACTGGATCTGATCCGCCAGTCTGGCGCGTTTCATGTGCAGACCAGCCTTAATGGTTTTTATCAGGATAATGCCGAAGGCGCCGATCTGCTGCGACTGCAGTTGTCGCTGGAGGATGCGCTCTATCCACAGGTGTCCGGACATAAAAGCCGCTACGCCATTCGTTTTATGCCGCTTGATAGTGAGCGTGGTGAAGTTCCGGCCCGCCTTAATTTTCAACTGGCCTGTTGTTAGAGGTAAAAATGCAGCAAGAAGTGATGACCGTTTCCTGTCCGCAGTGCGGCAAAGATGTGATCTGGGATGAGCTCAGCCCGTGGCGCCCTTTTTGCAGTAAGCGCTGCCAGCTCATCGATTTAGGGGAATGGGCCGCAGAAGAAAAACGCATTCCCAGCAGCAACGACATGAACGACAGTGACAACTGGAGTGAAGAAGATCGTTGATAAGATGGGGCGCACTGCCCCATTCAGTCAGAGTTCGCCCGCGACCAGTCGCGCAATCAGCTGGTGATTCGCGGGTGGAAACTCCTCCGCCACCAGCGCATGCTGATCAACCCAACGCTGTGGCTGACCCTCTTTGCCCCACGGCTCGCCGTTCCACCCTTCAACCAGAAAGAAATGCAGCGTTACGCGCAGATCGTCATAGCTGTGGTCTGCATGACCAATCGGGCGCGCCTCAGTGACGTCAATCCCGGTCTCTTCGTGTAGCTCCCTGATCAGTCCCTGTTCGGCGCTTTCGCCCGCTTCAATCTTACCGCCAGGAAACTCCCACTTGTTCGCCATGTAAGAGCTTGCCGCGCGCTGGGCAAGGAAAATCTGTTTATTGGCATTGCGAATGATGCCAACTGCAACCTGCAGGTGCTTCATGGAAACTATCCGGTCGTCATAGGTGAATGAAGGCTGATTCTAGAGCATGCCGGAGCGGAAGTTAACCGCTTTAGCTCAGCGCTGGCACAGAGATTACGTTAGCAGAGCGCATAAAAAAAGGAGCCATTGGCTCCTTTTTCATCAGCATTCAGTCTCAGGCAATACGGCCATGGCACTGTTTGTACTTTTTGCCGGAACCACATGGGCAGGGGTCGTTGCGGCCGACTTTGCGTTCACCACTCTGCTCCGCCACAGGCTCGGCTGCCAGCAGATCTTCTTCTACATGGCTTAGCTGCTGTTGCTGCGCCAGACGTTCAGCTTCCTCACGACGCTGTTGCTCCATCGCTTCAACTTCTTCTGGCATACGCACCTGCACTTTGCTCAGCGTACTGATCACTTCATATTTCAGTGATTCAAGCATCGCAGCAAACATGGCGAAGGATTCACGCTTGTACTCCTGCTTAGGATCTTTCTGCGCATAGCCGCGCAGATGAATACCCTGACGCAGGTAGTCCATCGCAGCCAGATGCTCTTTCCACAATGAATCCAGCGTCTGCAGCATCACGCCTTTTTCGAAGTTGCGCATCATCTCTGCGCCAACGATCTGCTCTTTCTCAGCGTAGCTTTCCGTGGCGTGGGTCATGATGCGCTCACGCAGCACTTCTTCGTGCAGGTCAGGCTCTTTATCCAGCCACTCTGCAATCGGCAGGTTCAGATCGAAGTCAGCACGCAGACGCTCTTCCAGGCCTGGCACGTCCCACATTTCTTCCAGCGACTGTGGCGGAATGTAGGTATCAATCGTCACTTTGTAAACATCGTGACGAATGCTGTTAATGGTTTCGCTAACATCAGACACATCCAGCAGCTCATTACGCTGACTGTAGATCGCGCGACGCTGGTCATTCGCCACATCATCATATTCCAGCAGTTGCTTACGAATATCGAAGTTACGGCTTTCAACTTTGCGCTGTGCATTGGCAATCGCTTTGGTGACCCATGGATGCTCAATCGCTTCGCCTGGCTTCATGCCCAGTTTACGCATCATGTTGGAGACGCGGTCTGAGGCGAAAATACGCATCAGCGCATCTTCCATCGACAGGTAGAAACGCGAAGAACCGGCATCACCCTGACGGCCGGCACGACCGCGCAGCTGATTATCGATACGACGTGATTCGTGACGCTCAGTACCGACAATGTGCAAACCACCTGACGCCAGCACCGCATCATGACGAATCTGCCATGCCGCTTTGATCTCTTCGATTTGCGCTTCAGTTGGCTCTTCCAGTTCAGCCACCTCGGCATGCCAGCTACCGCCCAGCATAATATCCGTACCACGTCCGGCCATGTTGGTGGCAATAGTGACCGCACCCGGCTGACCGGCCTGCGCCACGATATCCGCTTCGCGGGCGTGGAATTTGGCGTTCAGGACGTTATGTTTGATACCGGCACGGGTCAGTTCGTTAGAAACCACTTCTGATTTTTCAATCGAGATGGTTCCCACCAGCACTGGCTGACCGTTGGCAGTACGCTCACGGATATCTTCGATAATGGCATCGATCTTCTCTTTCTCGGTCATGTAGACCAGGTCGGCCAGATCTTTACGCACCATCGGACGGTTAGTCGGCACCACAATGGTGTCGAGCTTGTAAATAGAGCTGAATTCAAACGCTTCAGTATCGGCAGTACCGGTCATACCGGCCAGCTTCTCGTAAATACGGAAGTAGTTCTGGAAGGTGATAGAGGCCAGCGTCTGGTTCTCGTTCTGAATCTCAACGCCTTCTTTCGCTTCAATCGCCTGATGCAGACCATCGGACCAGCGACGGCCCTGCATGGTACGGCCGGTGTGCTCATCAACAATCACCACTTCGCCATCTTTCACGATGTAATCAACATCGCGGGTAAAGAGTGCGTGCGCACGCAGCGCCGCAGTGACGTGGTGCATCAGCATGATGTTGGTCGGTGAGTAGAGAGACTCGCCTGCTTCCATGATGCCCTGGCTGACCAGCAGCTCCTCCACTTTCACCAGACCACGCTCAGACATATGAGCCTGACGCGCTTTCTCATCAACCCAGAAGTCGCCTTCACCCTGATGGGTTTCGGTATCTTCTTTATCCTGGCGTACCAGATGAGGGATGATTTTGTTCACTTTGGTATAAAGCTCAGAACTGTCTTCTGCCGGACCGGAGATAATCAGCGGCGTACGCGCTTCATCGATCAGGATGGAGTCGACCTCATCCACCAGCGCATAGTGCAGTTTACGCTGCACGCGCTCTTCCGGGCTGAAAGCCATGTTGTCGCGCAGGTAATCAAAGCCATATTCGTTGTTGGTGCCGTAGGTAATATCAGCAGCGTAAGCTTCACGCTTCGCCACCGCTGGCAGGCCCGACATGTTGATACCGATGCTTAACCCCAGGAACTCAAACAGTGGACGGTTGTTTTCCGCATCACGCTGTGCCAGATAGTCGTTGACGGTCACCACATGAACGCCTTTGCCAGAGAGCGCATTCAGATAGGCTGGCAGCGTTGCGGTCAGGGTTTTACCTTCACCGGTACGCATCTCAGCGATGCAGCGGTCGTTCAGCACCATGCCGCCGATCAGCTGCACGTCGAAGTGACGCATACCGAACACACGTTTACTCGCTTCACGCACGGTCGCGAACGCTTCAGGGATCAGGCTTTCCAGCGATTCACCTTTTTTCAGGCGCTCGCGGAACTCGTCGGTTTTCGCTTTCAGTTCATCGTCAGAGAGCTTCTCAAAATCGGGCTCCATCTTATTGATGACGTCCACCACTTTGCGCATACGGCGCAGCGTACGATCGTTACTGCTACCAAAAACCTTGGTCAATATTTTGCTTAACATAGTAAATATATTCTCAATTCAGCCGGCGCATTCCGGACTGCGAAATCTAAACAGAGTGAATAAAACCAAAAATATTAGCAGAACAATCGGGCGGGTCCGGCGCGAATGCCATGCACACTGGCATGCCATTCTACCCATGAGCGGGTAGCGGCCATGAAAAGAGGGGGGGCAGATATCTGCTGCGGTGCAGTGTGCAGCGCAGAATGTGATGTCAGTAAATTATGCAGTGAGTCAATCAGCGCCAGCTTTTGTGCCGCCAGCGGTAATTGCTGTTGCTCCGCCTGCACCTGAGGTGCCAGCGTGAAAGAGAGGTGACGGATAACGGTGCGGATGGCGTGCTGATGCCAGTAATCCACGCTGAAGCTCGGTCGCCGGGACGCTTCCTGAAGCCGGATTAAATGATCAAAGCGGGTAGCATTGCCCAGAAAGAGACTGCTGGCCGGCGATTCAGACGAGGCGTTGAGTTCGGAGCTTTGCGCACAGGCTGGCAGGCCAAAGCTGGCCGCTACCATCCCTAACAGGAGATGGGGCCAGAAGTAGCGTCTACCTAATTGTCGCCAGCGCAGAAGAATCCCGATCACAACCTTTCCATCGCGCATGCTCTGTTGCGCTCTTGTTTTCTGGTACCCGCCGCGAGCCGCAACGGATTTCGGCCTGTAAAAGCGCCACAGATAGTAACATTAATGTGGGGCATCCACACCTGGGATTAAAGAGGCGGCGAGAGAAAACGCGTGTGATTGTTCAGCAATTCAGCAGAACAGACAACGCTTTGCGGGCGAGGTCGCCGTTATCAGGTGTGTTATGGAAGGCAATATAAAAACGGCTGGTGCCGCTGACCGGAGAGGGTGTCAGCATAACCAGCCGTTTCACGTTCTGGGGTAGTTAAGCCAGAACCAGATTCGGTGCTTTGAATGCCAGCGGCAGTTCAGCTTCGTCTTCGAAGGTTGCCCATTCCCAGGCTTCCTGCTTAGCCAGAACTGCTTGCAGCAGCTTGTTGTTCAGCGCGTGGCCCGATTTGAACGCAGTGAATGCGCCAATGATGTTGTGACCACACATAAACAAGTCGCCAATCGCGTCCAGCATTTTGTGACGGACAAACTCGTCTTCAAAACGCAGACCTTCTTCATTCAGTACGCGGAAATCATCCAGACCTATCGCACAATCTAAGCTACCGCCCAGGCACAGGCCTTTAGACTGCAGATATTCGATTTCACGCATAAAGCCAAATGTACGCGCCCGGCTGATTTGACGAACAAAGGCGTCAGCAGAGAAGTTCATCGCATAGCGCTGTGAGCTGGAATCGATAGCCGGGTGTTTGAAGTCGATGGTGAAATCGAGTGAGAAACCGTTATACGGTTTGATCTCAGCCCATTTGTCACCCTCTTCCACACGCACGGTCTGCTTAACACGCACAAATTTCTTCGCGCTGTTGAGCTGCTCGATGCCCGCATCCATCAGCAGATAGATAAACGGTGCTGCGCTGCCATCCATGATCGGGATTTCTGGCGCATCGACTTCAACAATAATGTTGTCAATACCCAGACCCGCCAGGGCGGCATTAAGGTGTTCAACCGTTGAAATACGCACGCCTTCATCGTTCACCAGGCAGGTACTCAGCATGGTGTCGCGCACGTATTTTGCATCAGCCGGAAAATCTACCGGTGGATTCAAGTCGGTGCGACGATAGATGACCCCGGTATTAGCCGACGCAGGGCGTAATGTCAGTGTGACTTTTTTGCCGGTATGTAAACCGACACCAGTCGCCTGAACAATACGTTTTAATGTCCTTTGTTTGATCATCGCATTATCTCGCAGTATCACCTTTCCGACCGCCAGTATACTTTACCAGCGGACAGACACTTTAGCACAAAGAGCGGAGAATCCCAATTATAGGGTTAATCCTAGTCGGCCTGCTTACGTAAAAAGGCCGGAATATCAAGATAGTCTGGCTCTTTATTCGACTGCGCAGCCTGGTCGTTAACGACTTTGGCAGCAGGCTTCTGCTCCTGCGGCAGCGGTGACATACCGTGCTGCTGATAGCGATGATCCATCACAGGCTGACTGGCTGGCTTGTTCGTCACCAGGGTGATTTCCGGACGCTTGTCCATACCGATACCGGTTGCCACCACGGTAACGCGCAGTTCATCGTTCATTTCCGGATCCAGCGACGTACCGATTACCACGGTCGCGTTGTCAGAAGCGAAGGCGCGGATAGTGTTACCCACGGTTTCGAACTCATCCAGACGCAGGTCGAAGCCCGCAGTAATGTTGACCAGCACGCCACGGGCACCTGACAGGTCGATATCTTCCAGCAGCGGGCTGGAGATCGCCATTTCAGCCGCTTCTTCCGCACGATCTTCACCGCACGCCACGCCTGAACCCATCATTGCATAGCCCATTTCGGACATCACTGTACGCACGTCAGCAAAGTCGACGTTCATCAGGCCCGGACGGGTGATCAGTTCGGCGATACCCTGTACTGCGCCTTTCAGCACGTCATTGGCCGCGCCAAACGCATCCAGCAGGGAAATGCCACGACCCAGCACTTTCAGCAGCTTGTCGTTTGGAATGGTGATCAGTGAATCGACATGCTTGGAGAGTTCAGCGATCCCCTGCTCGGCAAACGCCATGCGTTTCTTGCCTTCGAAGTTGAATGGCTTGGTGACAACCGCCACCGTCAGGATACCGAGATCCTTGGCCACTTCAGCGACCACAGGCGCTGCACCGGTACCGGTACCGCCGCCCATGCCTGCTGCGATGAAGACCATGTCTGCCCCTTCCAGCGCAGCCCGCAGTGCTTCGCGATCTTCTTCTGCAGAGTTACGGCCCACTTCCGGGTTCGCACCCGCACCCAGACCTTTGGTAATGTTATTACCGATCTGGATGGTCTGGCCGACAGCTGTTTTACGCAGCGCTTGCGCGTCGGTATTCACAGCAAAGAATTCCACACCTTCGATACGTTCGCGTACCATGTGCTCTACGGCGTTACCGCCGCCGCCACCGACGCCGATGACTTTAATCACCGCGTCGTTGGTTAATTCCATAGGTTCAAACATGATTTCTCTCCGTTATGTGCCTGTCGCCTGGAGATCACTAAAGAAAACAGCATGATCCCCTTTCACAAAAATTAAAACTCTTTTTTTAACCAACTGTTAATACGCTTGAACCAGTTACCTACTGAAACCCGTTTTTCGGTCTCTGCATCACCGTTCATGTGCGACTCTTTGCCGTAATGCAACAGTCCCACGGCGGTGGAGTAGTACGATTCCTGCGCATAGTCAGTCAGGCCGGTAATATTCAGCGGCTGTCCGATACGCACCTGCGTATGGAATACGCGTTGCGCACAGGCCGCCAGTCCTTCGATTTGCGCTGCACCACCGGTCAGGACAATGCCTGCGGCCAGATGATGTTTCACGCCCTGCTGACGCAGTTGTTCCTGTAACTGCAGAATCTCGTCATTGACCAGATTCAAAAGTTCGGTATAACGCGGCTCAATCACCTCCGCCAGCGTCTGACGTTGCAGGCTGCGCGGTGGACGTCCGCCTACGCTCGGCACTTCAACGTTCTCATCTTTGCCGACAATCGAGCCCAGCGCGCAACCATGGCGCACTTTAATCGCCTCAGCATCCGTTGGTGGTGTACCAAACGCATACGCGATATCGCTGGTGACAACGTTGCCTGCATACGGAATCACCTTAGTGTGCCGTAAAGCGCCGCCGGTATATACGGCTATGTCCATTGTACCGCCACCAATATCGACAACACAGACGCCCAGCTCACGTTCGTCTTCAGTCAGAACCGCAAAACTGGAGGCGAGGCCGGCAAAAATCAGCTGATCCACTTTCAGTCCGCAACGCTCAACGGCTTTAACGATGTTCTTCGCCATATCGTTGTGGCAGGTGATCAGGTGCACTTTTGCCTGCATGCGCACGCCGGACAGTCCGACCGGATTCTTAATCCCTTCCTGATAATCAATTGCGTATTCCTGAGGAATCACGTGCAGGATGCGGTGCTCGTCACGTACTCTTACCGATTTGGCAGTATGTACAACGTTCTCTACATCATCCTGAGTCACTTCCTCTTCCGAAATCGGAACCATCCCGATTTCGTTCTGACAACTGATATGTTTGCCCGATAAAGCAAGGTAGACGGAGGAGATCTGGCAATCTGCCATCAGCTCAGCCTGATCGATGGCGCGCTGAACGCATTTCACCACCGACTCAAGGTCGTTTACGCCACCTTTATCCATACCGCGGGAAGGGCAACTGCCCACCCCAATAATGTTGACCATACCATCGGGCAGAACTTCCCCAACCAGGGCGGCAACCTTTGCAGTGCCGATTTCGAGTCCAACTACCAGTTTTCTGTCCGTTGCCTTGATCATTGTTGTTTAGCCTGTGCCTGGTTCTGTTGCTGATTACTGTCCTGTGGCTCCATCACGACCGGTGTCCAGCCAACAGAAGCGCCAGAGTCGTATCGCAAATCCACGTAGCTGATACGTTTGCTCTCGTTCTGACCTTGCTGTTGCAGCACCGGGTAGAGCTCAATAAAGCGATTCAGTCGTTTCATAGTGTCGCTGCGCCCCAGTTCGATGCGTACATCATCACTGGTAACCAGCTGCCATGAACGACGGGCCGTCATCGACGCCACCTTCAGAGTAAACTTCCGGGCTTTCAGCACATCATCCATGCTGTGATAGCCCGCCAGGACCTCTTTCTCACTCCCTTCAGGCCCATACAACATCGGCATTGTCTCTTTGCCGGCATGACTGGCGGGTACGCTGAAGGAGACACCTTCAGCATCCACCATATGCAAATCGTTCCAGCGCGCCACTGGCGTATACTCCACCAGATGGATTTTCAGTTCGTCTGGCCACTGCTTACGTACGCTGACCTGCTTAATCCACGGCAGTCGCTCAATCTGCTGCTGCAGGATATCCACATCCTGAGACATAAACGTGCCAGGCGGACCCAGCGATAGAATCGCCTGACGGATATCGTCGTGAGTCGTGTAGTGCGTCTGTCCTGTTACCACCAGCTTTGAAAGCGGCAGCCGGGACGCATCGTTCATCCACTTCAACACTACCAGCCCGCCAGCAACCATAATCCCGATAACGATCAGCAGAAAAACAATGCCGAACAGTCGGGCTCCGTTACTGCGCCCGGTGCGAATACGCTCCTGCGGTTCACGGTTTCGAACTCTCATCGCCGCCTGTGACATATCAGTCGGCCAGCTCCAGAATATGGGCAACCAGCTGCGGGAAACTCATGCCCGCCTGTTTCGCTGCCATAGGAACCAGACTGTGACTGGTCATGCCCGGCGAGGTATTGGCTTCCAGTAGCTGGAAATTCCCTGCCCCATCCGTCATCACATCAACCCGTCCCCAGCCACGACAGCCCAGTGCACGCCAGGCCGCCAGCACCAGCTGCTGTAATTCAGCTTCACGTTCAGCGCTTAACCCGGCCGGACAGACGTACTGAGTATCGTCAGAAATGTATTTAGCTTCATAGTCATAGAACTCACTGGCGCTCTTTATTTCAATTGAGGGCAGAATATGATCGCCCACAATCGCGACGGTATACTCCGCGCCGCTGAGAAACGCCTCGACCAGTACGTCATTGTCGTACTTAAACGCCATTTCCAGTGCGGCAGACAGCGCGCTCAGCTCGTTAACCCGGCTGATACCCACGCTGGAGCCTTCACAGGCTGGCTTAACAAACAGTGGCAGACCCAGCGCTGTAATCGCCGCGTTGCTCTCGGCATCCAGCCCGGCATCGAACTGCTGCCGCGTCAGCCAGACAAATTTTCCTGACGGCAATCCGCGACCCTGCCACAGCAGTTTGGTGCGCAGCTTATCCATGGTCACAGCCGATGCCATTACGTCGCTGCCGGTGTAAGGCAGTTGCAGAAACTCCAGTACCGCCTGCATCGTGCCATCTTCTCCGCCCCGGCCATGCAGCGCGATAAAGGCTTTGGTAAAGCCCTGCTCTTTCAGCGTCAGCACCGACACATCGCGGGTATCAATGCCATGCGCATCGATGCCCATTTCACGCAGTCCGGCGACGACGGCCTGACCCGAGTTCAGCGAAACCTCACGCTCTGCTGAGGTGCCGCCCATTAATACGGCAACTTTATCCGCCATGACGATCCTCCGCTTTACGTTCCGGCTGAAGCTTAGTCTCCGCCAGCTTGCGGGCAACCTTGCCGACGTTACCGGCGCCCTGTACCAGAATCAGGTCATTGCCTGACAGCAGCGGTGCCAGCATCTCCGGCAGCGCGTCATGTTCCGGCACCAGAATCGGATCAACCTTGCCCCGGTTACGAATGGCACGGCACAGCGAACGGCTGTCGGCACCCGGAATCGCGGTTTCACCGGCGGAGTACACATCCAGCATCAGCAACACATCGACATGCGACAGCACGTTGGCGAAATCATCAAACAGATCGCGGGTGCGGCTGTAACGGTGCGGCTGAAACACCATCACCAGTTTTTTATCCGGCCAGCCTGCGCGCGCGGCTTTAATCGTCGCGTCCACTTCGGTGGGATGATGACCGTAATCATCTACCAGCATCGCGCTGCCCGGCTGTCCATTGACCGGCTCTGTCGGGAATTCACCCAGCAGATCAAAGCGACGCCCCGTACCCTGGAAGCTCTCCAGCGCAGCCAGTATGGCATTGTCTTCAATGCCCTCTTCAGTGGCGACGGCGACCGCTGCCGCCGCGTTCAGGGCGTTATGGCGACCCGGCGCGTTCAGCGTAATCTGCAGCGGCGCCTTGTCCTGACGGATCAGAGTGAAATGCCCCTGCGCGCCACTCTGCTCATAATTTTCAATGCGCAGGTCAGCATCGTCACTGAAACCGTACGTGGTGATATGACGTCCCACACGCGGTATCAGATCACGGATGACCGCATCGTCCACACACATCACCGCACGACCGTAAAACGGCAGGTTATGCAGGAAGTTAATAAACGTCTGCTTCAGGTTCTCAAAATCGCCCTGATAGGTGTCCATATGGTCAGCTTCGATGTTGGTCACAATCGCCACCATCGGCTGCAGATGCAGGAATGACGCATCGCTCTCATCTGCTTCGGCAATCAGATAGCGGCTGTGACCCAGACGCGCATGAGTACCCGCTGCTTTAACCAGACCGCCGTTAACGAAGGTTGGATCAAGACCCGCTTCCGCATAAATACTCGACACCATCGCCGTGGTGGTCGTTTTGCCATGCGTACCCGCAACGGCGATGCCGTGACGGAAACGCATCAGTTCAGCCAGCATCTCCGCGCGACGGATCACCGGGATACGCTGCTCACGTGCTGCCACCAGTTCCGGATTATCCTGCGATACGGCGCTGGAGACGACTACGACGCTGGCATCGGTCACATTTTCGGGGCGATGGTTAAAATAAATGGTGGCCCCCAGCGCAATCAGGTTCTGTGTCACCGGGTTAGGGGCCAGATCTGAACCGCTGATATGGTAGCCTTCATTTGCTAACACTTCGGCAATACCGCCCATGCCAGCACCACCGATGCCGACAAAGTGGATGTGCCGGACGCGACGCATCTCAGGCACGATAGAACGCAGTTTTGCCAATTGTTGTGTATTCATCGCTCTCAGTTACCTGCTATTTCAGTTTGTACCCACTCGGGGTACAGGTCAGACACGCTGACCGGAATGATTACTTTGCGGCGCGAGCCACTTCCTGAGCGACTCGTTCAGTCGCATCGGGAATCGCCACCTGACGGGCCTGCTCAGCCATCGTCAGCAGTGTTACGCGATCCCAGTGGCGTAGCAGATCCGCTACAGCCTCCGCAGTAAACTGCGGCTGCTCAAAAATTCTGGCGGCGCCCGCTTTCTCCAGCGGCAGCGCGTTCCAGTACTGCTGGCGATCTTTGTGCTGAAACGGCACGAAAATCGCCGGTAATCCGGCGGCAGCGACTTCGCTCACGGTTAATGCGCCGGAGCGACATACCACCACATCAGCCCAGGCGTAGGCGGCAGCCATGTCATCTATAAACTCAGTGACCTTATGCTGCGTCTGTCCGACCTGCTGATACGCTTTCTCTGTTTCGGGCTGTGCCCCTTTACCCGTCTGATGCCACAGGGTGATCTCATCACCCACCAGCGCCGCAACCTGCGGTAGCGTCTGGTTCAGAATCCGCGCACCCTGACTGCCGCCAATCACCAGTACCCGAATCGGGCCATGACGATCCGCCAGACGTTGCGCGGGCAAAGGCAGAGCCAGAACATCAGTACGAACCGGATTTCCCACCACATCGGCGGCGGGAAACGCGCCCGGAAACGCCTGCAAAACTTTGGTGGCGATTTTCGCCAGCCATTTGTTGGTCAGCCCGGCGATCCCATTCTGCTCATGCAGCACCACAGGAATACCACAGCTCCACGCCGCTAAGCCGCCAGGACCAGAAACGTAGCCGCCCATGCCCAGCACCACATCCGGCTGCCAGGCTTTCATGATGCGACGCGCCTGACGCCATGCATTGAAGATGCGCAGCGGTGCCAGCAGCAGCGCTTTCATGCCTTTCCCGCGTAACCCGCTGATGCGGATGAAGTCGATGTCGATGCCATGTTTTGGCACCAGATCGGCTTCCATACGGTCGGCGGTGCCTAACCAGCGAACCTGCCAGCCCTGTTCCATCAGATGATGGGCGACAGCCAGACCGGGAAAGACATGTCCACCGGTTCCGCCTGCCATCACCATCAATCGCTTACCGCTCATCGACCACCTCGGGTAAACGCCTGCGCTTTCGCCAGGCGCGTTTCATAATCTATGCGTAATAAAAAGACGATGGCGGTCGACATAATGATCAGACTCGAACCACCGTAACTGATCAGCGGTAAGGTCAGGCCTTTGGTCGGTAACATACCGGCGGCAGCCCCGACGTTAACCAGCGCCTGGAAGCTGAACCAGACACCGATTGAACAGGCTAAAAACCCGGAAAAACGCTGATCCAGTTCCAGAGCACGACGGCCAATCGACATCGCACGAAAAGCGACGAAGAATACCATTAAAAGTGCCATTACCACACCGACATAGCCGAGTTCTTCCCCGATGATGGCGAAAATAAAGTCGGTATGCGCTTCCGGCAGATATTCCAGCTTTTGCACCGAGTTACCGAGCCCCTGCCCCCAGAATTCCCCGCGACCAAATGCCATCAGAGACTGCGTCAGCTGGTAGCCGCTACCAAACGGATCTTCCCACGGGTTCCAGAACGAGGTCACACGACGCATACGATAAGGTTCGGCAATAATCAGCAGGATTACCGCAAAAATACCGGAGCCGATAATCGCCATGAACTGCCACAGTTTGGCACCGGCCAGGAACAGCATCGCCAGCGTAGTGACAAACAGCACCACCACCGTACCCAGGTCCGGCTGCGCCAGCAGTAACACAGCCAGCACGACCATCACGCCCATCGGCTTACAGAAGCCCCAGAAGTTGTTTCGCACCTCTTCCACTTTGCGCACCAGGTAGCTGGCGAGATAGCAGAACAGGGAGAGCTTCGACAGCTCCGCAGGCTGGATACGCAGCGGCCCGAGCGCGATCCAGCGCGAGGCACCGTTAACCGAGCTGCCGACGACCAGAACAATCAGCAGCATCGCCACCGTGACCATCAGCATCACGTTGCTGTAGCGCTGCCAGAAATCCATCGGCACCCGCAGCGTGACCAGCGCCATACCTAAAGCCAGCACGATGTAAAACGCATCACGTTTGGCGAAGTAGAAAAGATCGTCATTCAGACGCTGACCTACCGGCATTGACGCCGACGTCACCATCACAAAACCAATTACCGCCAGGCCCAGCGTCAGCCATAACAGTGTGCGGTCATAAAGCACCAGCGATGAGTCATCACTTTCGCGAGCGCCCATCACCCAGTCTTTCAGGCGTCCTGAGAAGTAACCCGCCAGTCCGGCGCCAGGAATACGCATCAGCTCAGCTCCTTCGCCAGTTGCGCGAACTGCTCACCGCGCTGCTCAAAGTTACGGAACTGGTCAAGGCTGGCGCAGGCCGGCGACAGCAGAACCATATCGCCTGCTTTGACCTGCGGCGCGATCTGCTCCATCGCCTGACGCATCGTCTCCGTGCGTACGGCGATCTCAGGACGCAGCGCTGCCAGCGCATCGCCGTCGCGGCCAAAACAGTAGATACGCACATTGTCGCCCTGCAGCCAGGGGATCAGCGGCGTAAAGTCGGCTGACTTACCATCACCGCCCATCAGCAGCCATAGCGTTCCCTCTACCTGCAGACCATTCAGCGCCGCTTCGGTGCTGCCGACGTTGGTCGCTTTGGAGTCATTAATCCAGCGCACACCCTGGTGTTCATGGACCAGCTGGAAGCGATGCGCCAGACCGTTAAAGTGCGTTAAAGCCGCGAGGCTGGAGGCGCGTGGCAGCCCCACCGCATCAGCCAGCGCCAGCGCCGCCAGCGCGTTGGTGTAGTTGTGCTGTCCCACCATCTTCATTTCAGCGGTGTTCAGGACTTTCTCGCCTTTTACCCGCAGCCAGATACTGCCCTGCTGCTTGTTGAGGTGGTAGTCGCCGAAATCGACACCAAAACTGACGCAGCGCTTATCCGCACCACGTACTGGCATCGTCAGCGCATCATCGGCGTTAACGATGCAGATCTGCGCATTCTCATAGACCCGCAGCTTGGCAGCACGATACTGCTGCATACCCAGCGGATAGCGATCCATATGATCTTCGGTAACGTTAAGCACGGTTGCCGCAGCCGCTTTCAGGCTGTGCGTAGTCTCAAGCTGGAAGCTGGAAAGTTCCAGTACATAGAGTTGGGCCGGTGATTGCAGCAGACTCAGCGCGGGCAGACCAATATTGCCGCCGACGCCGGCCTGCCAGCCTGCGGCTTTCGCCATCTCACCCACCAGCGTGGTCACGGTGCTTTTGCCGTTGGAACCGGTAATTGCCACGATGGGTGCCTGCGCCTCGCGGCAGAACAGCTCAATGTCACCGACGATTTCAATTCCGGCTTCAACCGCTTCGCTGAGAATCGGATGCGCCAGCGCGACGCCTGGGCTGGCAACAATCAGATCGGCCGCCAGTAACCAGTCACCATTAATGCCGCCCAGATGGCGTTCAACCTGCCCGGGTAATTTATCCAGTCCCGGCGGCGAGACACGGGTATCCATCACGCGAGGCGTGACGCCCTGCGCTAAAAAGAAATCAACACAGGAGAGCCCGGTAAGGCCCAGTCCGATGATGACGACTTTTCTACCCCGATAGTCAGCCATGATTAACGCACCTTCAGCGTGGCCAGGCCAATCAGCACCAGCATTAGCGAAATAATCCAGAAGCGCACGATAACGCGCGGTTCCGGCCAGCCCTTAAGTTCATAGTGGTGATGGATCGGCGCCATGCGGAAAATACGCTGGCCGCGCAACTTGAACGATCCCACCTGCAGGATCACCGACAGCGTTTCAACCACAAATACGCCGCCCATGATCACCAGTAAAAATTCCTGACGCAGTAACACCGCGATAGTGCCCAGCGCGCCGCCTAAAGCCAGCGAGCCGACGTCGCCCATAAAGACCTGAGCCGGATAGGTGTTGAACCACAGGAAGCCCAGCCCTGCCCCGACGATAGCGGTACAGACAATCACCAGCTCACCGGCGTGACGCAGATAGGGAATATGAAGGTATTCAGCAAACTTCACATTACCGGTTGCCCAGGCAACCAGCGCGAAGCCCGCAGCGACAAAGACGGTTGGCATAATCGCCAGCCCATCCAGGCCATCGGTCAGATTGACCGCGTTACCCGTTCCGACGATCACAAAGTAGGCAAGCAGCACATAAAAAAGGCCAAGCTGCGGCATGATGTCTTTGAAAAACGGCACGACCAGTTGAGTCGCGGGGGTATCTTTGCCCGCCGCATAGAGTCCGAACGCCACACCCAGCGAAATCACCGACATCCAGAAATATTTCCAGCGGGCGATCAGGCCTTTGGTGTCTTTGCGCACCACTTTACGGTAGTCATCGACAAAGCCGATGATGCCAAAGCCGACCAGCACGAACAGCACGCACCAGACATAGGGGTTCGA
Organism: Pantoea sp. B550; assembly: GCF_024158165.1. NCBI lineage: Bacteria > Pseudomonadati > Pseudomonadota > Gammaproteobacteria > Enterobacterales > Erwiniaceae > Pantoea > Pantoea sp. B550. The sequence continues at coordinate 2,665,617 of NZ_JAMYXI010000003.1, read as the reverse complement.
CGGATAGGCCCACATCAGCACAGAAATGGTGATGGAGGTCAGAATCATGATGCCGCCCATGGTAGGCGTCCCGCGCTTACTGAAGTGCGATTCCGGGCCATCGTTACGGACGACCTGGCCAATCTGTAATTTCTGCAGCCAGGCGATCAGGCGCGGCCCCATCCAGAGTGAGATAAATAGTGCGGTCAGCAGGCTGACAATGGCGCGAAACGTCAGATAGGAAAAGACGTTAAAGCCCGAATAAAAAGCGACCAGATGCTCGGCCAGCCAAACTAACATGTTCCTTTCTCCTTTAAGCTCTGTACTACCTGCTCCATGGCGGCACTACGTGAACCTTTTATCAGGACGGTAATTTCTGAGTGTTGGGACAACAATTCTCGTAAACGTTCAGTCAGCGCCGTCTTATCGCTGAAATGTTCACCAACGCCACTGCTTTCACTGATGAATTGGCTGAATTTTCCACAGGTCAGTACGCGGTCAAGGCCTGCTTCGCGTGCCGCTTCGCCAATTTCGCGGTGGCATTTTTCAGTCTCTTCACCCAGTTCCGCCATATCACCCGCGACCAGCACCTGGTAACCAGGCATCTCTGACAGGACCTGGACGGCGGCGGTCATCGATCCGACGTTAGCGTTGTAGCTGTCATCCAGCAGCAGTTGATGCGCAGAGAGACGTACCGGGAACAGGCGACCTGGCACCGACTGCAGGTTTTTCAGTCCCTGCTGAACGGCGCTAAGCGGCGCATCTACCGACAGAGCCAGTGCCGCCGCCGCCAGAGCGTTAGCGATGTTATGACGACCCGGCAACGGTAATACGATCTCAGCTGTGCCACGCGGTGTGTTCATCACAAAATGGGTGCCATCCTGCGCAATGCGGATATCCCGGGCGGAGAAATCACACTCAGCCGCCTGCGGCGAGAAGCGCCACACGGTTTTGTCCTGCAGCGTGGTCTGCCAGTTTGGCCAGTCGTTGCTCTCCTCGTTGAGAATTGCAATGCCGTGAGCCGGCAGACCCTGAAAGATCTCACCTTTCGCTTTAGCGACACCGGCCAGTGAGCCAAAGCCCTCCAGGTGTGCCGCGGCCAGATTATTCACCAGTGCACTTTCCGGTTTAACCAGGTCAGTGGTGTAGGCGATTTCGCCCTGATGATTAGCACCCAGCTCGATAACCGCGTACTGATGTTCTGCGGTCAGGCGGAGCAGCGTCATCGGTACGCCATAATCGTTGTTGAGATTGCCCGAGGTGTAGAGCGTCTCGCCACACTGACGCAGAATCGCTGCGGTCATCTCTTTAACCGAGGTTTTGCCGGAAGAGCCGGTCAGCGCGACTACGCGGGCGGTCGACTGCTGACGAACCCAGGCACCCAGTCGGCCAAAGGCAACCCGGGTATCCTCAACCACCACCTGAGGCACGGCGACAGGTAAATGCTTACTGACCAGCAGCGCCTGTGCGCCACTAGCAATGGCATCTACGGCGAAGTCATGGGCATCAAAGCGTTCGCCCACCAGCGCGACAAACAGGCTGCCCGCCGTCACTTTGCGGGTATCGGTGGTCACATCATTCAGGGTTAAATCGCTGCCGTGCAGCGTGCCGCCGGTAATTTCCGCCAGGGTCTTTAATGAAACCGGAATCATGCTGCGCCTCCAAGCAGTGCCGCTACTGTGGCACGATCGGAGTAGTCGAGACGACGGTTGCCGATGATCTGATAATCTTCATGGCCTTTACCCGCCACCAGCACGATATCGTCAGGCTGTGCCTGCATAATGGCGTTAGTGACCGCTTGCGCACGACCCGATACCACGCGGGCGCGGCCCGGTTCGAGCAAACCAGTCAGAATGTCTTTTACTATCGCCTGCGGATCTTCGCTACGCGGATTGTCGTCGGTGATCACCACCACATCCGCATATTGCTCAGCAATCGCACCCATTAACGGGCGTTTGCCTTTGTCACGGTCCCCGCCGCAGCCAAACAGGCACCAGAGTTTTCCTTTGCAGTGCAGACGTGCCGCTTCCAGCGCTTTTTCCAGCGCATCCGGCGTGTGGGCATAATCCACTACGACCGTCGGTTTTCCTGCAGCGCTGAAGACTTCCATACGCCCGTTAACCGGCTGTAACCGTGGTGCAACACTGACCAGCGTCGCCAGTGGATAATCCAGTGACAGCAGGGTCGCCAGTGCCAGCAGCAGATTACTGACGTTGAACGCACCCATCAGCGGGCTGTCGATTTCACCGTTGCCCCAGCTTGAGCTGAAACGGATATGCGCACCGTTGTCGTGATACTCCACCGCATCGGCTTTCAGCCAGCGGCCATGGCAGCCCGGCTGAAGGTTATCCTCCATGGTGACGGCAACCGCATCAGGTAAGCGCGCCAGCCAGCGACGACCAACTTCATCATCAGCGTTAAGAATCGCCTGTCCAACCTGATGCTCAGAAAACAGCAGCCATTTGGCCGACTCATAGCCCGGCATGTCACCGTGGTAATCGAGGTGATCGCGACTGAGGTTGGTGAAGACCGCAGCGGCAAACGGCAGTGCTGCAACGCGATGCTGCACCAGACCGTGTGACGAGACTTCCATCGCGGTCAGGGTCGCTCCTTTTTCAGCGAGTTCGTGCAGCGTATGCTGAACGTCCACTGCTGAACCGGTCGTATTTTCTGCGGCGACTAAGTGCCCCACCAGCCCGTTGCCGACGGTGCCCATCACCGCACTGGTCTCACCCAGCAGCGTCGCCCACTGCGCCAGCAGTTGGGTAGTCGTGGTTTTACCGTTGGTGCCGGTGACGCCAATCAGCGTCTGCTTCTCGCCCGGCTGCTGGTAAAAGCGGCCTGCTAAGGCTGAAAGGCGCTGATTCAACTGCGCCAGATAGATAACCGGTACGCCGTGCATCTCACGGATTTCGCCGTCGGTCGCTTCATCCTCAGCTTCAGCCACTACGGCGGCGACGCCCTGCGCAATCGCCTGCGGAATGAAACGGCGTCCATCGACCTGATGGCCTGCAACCGCGACAAACAGATCGCCAGACGCCGCCATGCGGCTATCCAGGGTCATGTCGCGCAGTGGGCGCGCCGGCGCACCTGGCACCCAGGGGCCGAGTAAGTCGCGCAGGTTACGATCTGTCACTTGATTCCTCACTTCTGTTAGTCACCAACTCATTCCTGTCATTGGTCGTCGGTAATGCGTCCGGCTCGATGTTCATGGTGCGCAGTACGCCGCCCATGATGGCACCAAACACCGGTGCAGAAACCGCACCGCCGTAATACTTGCCGGCCTGGGGATCGTTGATCACCACCACCAGCGCGAATCGGGGATGACTGGCAGGCGCCACGCCTGCGGTATAAGCAATATATTTATTGACGTAGCGTCCATCCGGCCCGACTTTTTTCGCCGTACCGGTTTTTATCGCAATGCGATAACCCTTGATTGCCGCTTTAACGCCACCGCCACCGGGCAGCGCCACGCTTTCCATCATGTGCATCACGGTTTTCACCAGTGACTCATCGAAAACGCGTTGTCCCGCGACGGGCGGATCCACTTTGGTAATCGACAGCGGGCGATTAATGCCATAGCTGCCAATCGTTGCGTAGACTCGCGCTAACTGTAACGGCGTTACCATTAGCCCGTAGCCGAAAGAGAAGGTGGCCCTCTCTATGTCAGACCACCGTTGTTTTTTAGGGTATAAGCCACTGCTTTCCCCGACCAGCCCCAAATTGGTCGGTTTGCCCAGTCCAAAGCGCGCGTAAGTTTCTACCAGCGCTGAGGAAGGCATCGCTAACGCCAGACGTGAAACACCGACGTTACTCGACTTCTGTAAAACCCCTGTCAGGGTCAATTCGTTGTAGCGCGCCACATCTTTGATCTCATGACCATTGACCCGGTACGGCACGGTATTCAGGACGCTATTCTCTCTGACCACGCCGCGCTGCAGCGCGGTCATCACCACCATCGGCTTCACGGTAGAACCCGGCTCGAAGATGTCGGTAATTGCGCGGTTACGCATCAGATCTTTAGGCGTGTTGGTGAGATTATTTGGGTTGTAAGCCGGACTGTTGGCCATCGCCAGCACTTCACCGGTATTCACATCCACCAGCACCGCGGTGCCCGATTCCGCTTTGTTAAAGGCCACCGCATTATTCAGTTCCCGGTAGACCAGCGCCTGTAAGCGCTCATCAATACTCAGAGTCAGGTTATGGGCGGCGCGGCTGTCCACTGACGAGATATCTTCAATAACGCGACCATAACGGTCTTTGCGTACCGTCCGCTCGCCCGGCGCACCGGTCAGCCATTTATCAAAGCTCTTTTCAATGCCTTCAATGCCCTGGCCGTCGATATTGGTAAAGCCAATCAGATGGGAGGTCACCTGCCCGGCAGGGTAGTAACGACGCGACTCTTCGCGCAGATGAATACCGGGAAGTTTGAGTTTTTTGACGTATTCACCGATGGCCGGATTGACCTGGCGCGCCAGATAGACAAAGCGGCCTTTAGGATTGGCATTGACGCGGGCCGCCAGTTGATCAAGCGGAATAGAGAGCGCATCAGACAGCGCTTTCCAGCGGCTGTCCAGCGTTACGCCACCACCGGCATGCAGCTCTTTTGGATCAGCCCAGATGGCATTAACCGGTACACTGACTGCCAATGGGCGGCCAGCGCGATCGCTGATCATCCCGCGTGAAGTCGGCACAGCCTGAACACGCAGCGAGCGCAGATCGCCCTCTTTCACCAGCTTGCCCGGATTGATCACCTGCAGCCAGGCCACACGCGACAGCAAACCGCCCAGCGCCAGTAAAATACAGCCGCACAGCAACGCAAAACGCCAGCTTACAAAGCTGGCTTTATCTTCCGGTTTCTTTAACTTCAGCGTTCTGCCTGTGCCGCTCATTCGCTATCTGAAATCCTTATTTCTGCACCACGATATTTTCTTGTGAAGGATCAACGTGCTGCAGCTGCAGCTTCTCGGTGGCGATGCGTTCAACCCGGCTATGGTCGCCCAGCGCATTCTCTTCCAGAATCAGGTTGCGCCACTCAATATCCAGCGCATCACGCTCCAGCACCAGCTGTTCGCGCTGCGCGGTAAGCAGGCGTGTTTTATGGGTGGTGGTGACCACCAGCACGGCAGACACCACCACAGCGATCAGCAACAGCACCGGAATCTTGCCTTTTCGCAGCAAATCCCCGCCGATGACGGCGGGCAGACTGTGGCGCTCATTGCCGATCATGCGTCGGTTTTCTCCGCGATACGTAATACCGAACTGCGCGCACGTGGATTCTCAGAGACTTCAGCGTCACCTGGCGACATCTTGCCAAGCAGCTTCAGTTCACGCCCGCCCAGGGCTCGCAGCTGCTGTTCAGTCATCGGTATCCCGGCAGGCACCTGTGGCCCGCGACTCTGATCGCGCATGAAGCGCTTCACCAGTCGATCTTCCAGTGAATGGAAGCTGATGACAGAGAGGCGACCTTGTGGTGCCAGCACCTCAACCGCCCCTTTCAGCGCAATATCGATCTCTTCCAGTTCGCTGTTAATCCAGATACGAATTGCCTGGAAGCTGCGTGTAGCCGGATGCTTAAACTTATCTTTCACGGGCATGGCGACAGAGATGACTTCAGCCAGCTCACGGGTGCGAGTCATCGGCTGTTCACGATTGCGCTCGACAATGGCCCGGGCAATACGTTTAGAGAATCGTTCTTCACCGTAGGTCTTCAGGACGAAAGCGATATCCGCTTCTTCCGCGTGCAGCAACCATTCTGCGGCGGAGTGACCGCGCGAAGGATCCATGCGCATATCTAGCGGTCCGTCACGCATAAAGGAGAAGCCGCGTTCGGCATCATCCAGCTGCGGTGATGAAACCCCCAGATCGAGTAAAATGCCGTCAATTTTTCCGACTAAATCCCGTTCAGCGGCATACTCTGCCAGTGCGGAAAAAGGGCCATGAATAATTGAAAAACGCGGGTCGGTGATCTCCGCAGCAGCGGCGATAGCTTGCGGATCGCGATCGATAGCGATCAGCCTTCCCTTCTCTCCCAGTTGCGAAAGAATCAGGCGTGAGTGACCACCACGGCCAAAAGTACCGTCGATGTAAATACCGTCTTCCCTGATATTGAGGCCGTTAACCGCCTCATCCAACAGTACGGTGGTATGTTTAAAATTTTCCTGCATAGCTATAGCGACAAGTCCTGCAACCGCTCAGATAAAGGCTCCTGAGCCGACTGTTCTGCGTCAATATCGTCCCTGACTTGTTGATACCAGGTCTGTTCATCCCACAGCTCAAACTTGTTGAACTGTCCAACCAGCATCACTTCTTTGGTTAATTTTGCATGCTGCCGAAGCGTATTTGCCAGCAGCAGGCGGCCTGCATTGTCCATCTGACATTCACTGGCATGTCCCAGCAGCAAACGCTGCACGCGACGCTCAAGTGGATTCATACTGGAAAGGCGTGCCAGCTTTTTTTCAATGATTTCCCATTCGGGCAGGGTATAAAGCAACAGGCATGGCTGGTGGAGGTCGATGGTACAGACCATCTGCCCCTGAGACTCCCCAATCAGCAAATCGCGATATCGCGTGGGTACGGCGAGCCGCCCTTTGCTGTCGAGATTGACTAACGTTGCTCCGCGGAACATGCCAGTCTCTCCTCCTGGTCACCCATTTACGCCACTTTATCCCACTTTTTACCACGAAACGAGTTTAAGGATCCCATGAAATCCTTGTCAAGCCGGAGCGGTAGTTGAATAACACTCTTTACAGAGCGCAAAATTAATTTCTGGCGACGATATAAACGAATAAAAAAGGAATATAAAAATTAAGCCAATGAATACCTGAATAAAAATAAGGATCCGGGCAAAAATGACTAAAAATGAAACAATGTGAAGCGCTGAATATTTATCGTAGTTTCTGAGACAGCGGCGGCATTTTAGGGGATTTCCGAAAGGAAGCACAGCAGCTTCAGGCCAGACGGGGCAGGAAGTTTGTTGAAGTTGTAAGCAGATAATAAAAATAAGCCTTTCGACTTTGTTAGATTTGATGAGCAGAATTTACGCTTTTTTACGTCGACCTGTTTATTTAATCAGTACATTACGGAAATAAAATGGGCGGGCAGCGTAATACTGCCCGTTACTCATTTAACTTTTCTGCTTAATTGTCCGCGACGGTATAAATTACGACGAATGCGGGTTAAACCCGGTTTCGGTTTTCTGGGTTCATCTAAAGAGGCTAAAACTAATTCCAGTACGCGCTCTGCTACGTCACGATGACGCTGCCCTACCGCCAGGACCGGACACTCAAGAAAGTCCAGTAATTCGTGGTCGCCAAACGTGGCAATGGCCAGCTCGGTCGGCAGTCTTCCGTCACGTTTCAGCGTCACATCCATGACACCCTGCAGCAGACCAAATGAGGTGGTAAACAGCGCCTCCGGCATCGGGTGATCTTCCAGGTATTTTTCAAACAGCGCCGCAGCGGCTGTACGTTCGAAGCTGTTGCAGTAGATATAGTCAATCGGGCGGGGATCGTCTTTCCAGGCATCGCGGAACCCCATCTCCCGCAGAAAACTCACTGAGAGCTCAGGTAACGCGCCAAGGAACAGCACATTTTTAACCTCAAGCTGACGCAATTCAGCGGCCAGCGTCTGTGCATCATCCTGATCGGCACCCACTACGCTGGTGAAATGTTCACGATCCAGCGCGCGGTCTAACGCGATAATCGGCAGGGGATCGTTGATCCACCGCTGATAAAAGGGATGCTCTGGCGGTAACGAGGTAGAGACGATTATCGCATCGACCTGCCGCTGTAACAGATGTTCAATGCAGCGCATTTCGTTATCAGGCTGATCTTCAGAACAGGCAATCAGCAACTGATAGCCGCGCTGACGCGCCTGTCGCTCCAGATAGTTCGCAATACGGGTATAGCTGGTATTTTCCAGATCGGGAATGACTAACCCAATAGAGCGCGTTCGCCCGGCGCGCAGCCCGGCAGCCACCGCATTAGGGTGATAATTATGCTCACGTACCACCGCCATGACTTTCTCAACGGTTTTGTCGCTGACACGATACTGCCGCGCCTTGCCATTGATCACATAACTGGCCGTGGTGCGCGATACGCCTGCCAGACGCGCAATTTCATCCAGTTTCACGATAACCCCACCATCAAATCCGCTTTAACGGCAAAAATAGCCGCAGTTAAGCTATGGATAACTTATGACTATCATCTAACAGCAGAAAAGTGCGCGGAGCAACCGCTTTTCTGAATGTAACCCGCCTGGCGCATAAAAAATAAAAAAACCCGGCATTTCGCCGGGTTAGGTAAGGATCGATGGTGACGCAGCGTGATTAACGCATGATGCGATCGCCACGTGAAACGCCCACGATACCGGAGCGTGCCACTTCAACAATTTCGGCAACCTCGCGAACGCTATTCAGGAAGGCGTCCAGTTTGTCACTGGTGCCTGCCAGCTGAACCGTGTACAGCGTCGGCGTCACGTCGATAATCTGACCGCGGAAGATCTCGGCGTTACGCTTCACCTCTTCACGGCCATAACCGCTGGCCTGAATCTTCACCAGCATGATTTCGCGCTCAACATAGGCGCCCTGCCCCAGCTCGGTGACACGCAACACATCCACCAGCTTGTGCAGCTGCTTTTCAATCTGCTCCAGCACCTTCTGATCGCCCACTGTCTGAATGGTCATCCGCGACAGTGTCGGATCGTCGGTCGGTGCCACGGTCAGGCTTTCAATGTTATAGCCGCGCTGCGAAAACAGACCGACGACACGGGATAATGCGCCGGATTCGTTCTCCAGCAGAACTGATAAAATGCGACGCATAATTATGTCCTCTCCGTTTTGCTTAACCACATCTCATCCATGCTGCCACCGCGAATCTGCATCGGGTAAACGTGCTCGCTACCGTCAACGGTGACATCCACAAACACCAGACGTCCTTTCGCCAGCGTTTCCAGCGCCAGCGTCAGCTTCTCTTCCAGCTCAGCCGGGTGCTCAATCGCGATGCCGACATGTCCATAAGCTTCCGCCAGACGCACGAAGTCAGGCAGCGATTCCATATAAGACTGGGAGTGACGACCGGAATAGATCATATCCTGCCACTGCTTCACCATGCCCAGCACCCGGTTATTCAGGTTCAGCACCAGCACCGGCAGATCGTACTGCAGCGCGGTAGAGAGCTCCTGAATGTTCATCTGGATACTGCCATCGCCTGTTACACAGATGACGGTCTCTTCTGGCAGCGCCATCTTCACGCCAAGTGCTGCGGGCAGACCGAAGCCCATGGTGCCGAGACCGCCAGAGTTGATCCAGCGGCGCGGTTTGTCGAAAGGATAATAGAGCGCCGCAAACATCTGATGCTGTCCTACATCCGACGTGACGTACGCATCGCCTTTGGTCAGACGGCTGATAGTTTCAATCACGGCCTGCGGCTTGATTTTGTCGCTGGTGCGATCAAACGCCAGACAGTGACGACTGCGCCAGCCCTCAATTGCCTGCCACCACTCGTGCAGGCTCTCAGCGCGCGATAGAGTGTCGCTTTGCGCCAGCAACTCCAGCATCTGCTGCAGCACCTGTTTTGCATCACCCACAATCGGGACATCCGCCGATACCGTCTTGGAGATAGAGGTCGGGTCGATATCGATATGCATCACCGTGGCGTTGGGACAATATTTCGCCAGATTGTTGGTGGTGCGGTCATCGAAGCGAACACCAATACCAAAAATCAGGTCGGTATTGTGCATCGTCATGTTGGCTTCATAGGTACCGTGCATACCCAGCATACCAACGCACTGACGATGGGTACCCGGAAACGCGCCCAGGCCCATCAGCGAGGTCGTTACCGGAATATTCAGGCTCTCAGCCAGCTGTAACAGTTCCGCTTCGCAGCCTGCGGTAATGGCACCGCCACCCGCGTAGATCACCGGCTTTTTCGCAGCCAGCAGCGTCGTCAGCGCACGCTTAATCTGCCCTTTGTGACCCTGAATAGTCGGGTTATAAGAGCGCATGCTCACTGACTCTGGCCAGTGATAAGGCAGTTTATTGGCCGGGTTCAGAATATCTTTTGGCAGGTCGATCACCACCGGTCCCGGACGTCCGCTGGAGGCCAGCCAGAACGCCTTTTTCAGCACGGTTGGGATCTCTTCGGTGCTTTTTACCAGGAAGCTGTGCTTCACCACCGGACGAGAGATGCCGACCATGTCGCACTCCTGAAAGGCGTCATAGCCAATCAGCGACGAAGGAACCTGACCCGACAGAATCACCAGCGGAATCGAGTCCATATAGGCGGTAGCGATACCGGTAATCGCATTGGTTGCACCCGGTCCTGAGGTGACCAGCACCACGCCGACTTCGCCAGTGGCGCGTGCCAGGCCGTCAGCCATATGCACTGCGCCCTGCTCATGGCGCACCAGAATATGATCGATACCCCCGACGGTTTGCAGCGCATCATAGATATCCAGGACTGCGCCACCCGGATAACCGAATACCTGCTTAACGCCCTGATCGATTAACGAACGGACGACCATTTCGGCTCCTGACAACATCTCCATCTTCTGCCTCCAGGCTTGAGGACCCGGCCCGGTTACTACGCCCGTTGGTGCGTAACACGTTGCCCTGGTGCCTGCTTTGCCAATCAAAATCTTATGTTTATGCACGACAGCGAAAACATGTGCCGCTGTCCTGTTACAGAGAAATCTGTTGAGTTCATTGTTATGAGAGTAGGTCAATTACCATAACCGCAGTTAACCGGGCAGGCAAACCACAAACCCGCGTAAATTAAAAGGCCGGGACGTAAAGGCTCTGCCTGATAAGAATTGGCTGCGCGGATTAAACTAATTACGTCGCAGAACCGCAGACGAAAATGCTAAGTAAGAAATTATTTTCAGCGTGATATAAGAAATAACGAAAACTTATTACCGCCTGCAATAGCCCACAATCGCCTGACACTTTTCTTTTCTGGCGTAATTAACCAGTAAATCACGCAAGCGCATTCGATTATGCTAACCGGCAGGTGATAAATCCTGTGACGCCGCTGGACAAAAGACCAATAAAACCTTTTACTTTCAATTAAATAAATCATCAACCAGCCCGTAAAAGAGTGCATTCTGACAATGTTCGCTTCCGCCGCAACTGACGCGCTGTTCATTACGCTGCCGGACCGTTAAATAACAGAATATCTTTCTTCATCGTCCCGGATAATACCCCTGCATTGAAGGTTGACATCCCTGAGCGATTCCAGTACCAATATGTACAGCACAACATTTTATAAGGTTTGAATCCATGTTTCGTTCTGTTCGCCTTCTCGGTCTACTACTAAACGCACTCAGCTTGCGCGGTAGACTTGTGGGCGGAATCAAACACTGATTCAAACCTGCTGAAAGTTAAAAACCCGCGCCTGTCGCGGGTTTTTTTATGCTCGTTGCCAGGCCCGAAAAAGCAAAAGGATGAATACGATGAGCCAGCAAGTCATTATTTTCGATACCACTCTGCGCGATGGTGAGCAGGCATTACAGGCCAGCCTGAGTGTGAAAGAAAAATTGCAGATTGCCTTAGCGCTGGAGCGTATGGGCGTGGATGTGATGGAAGTGGGTTTCCCGGTCTCTTCACCAGGCGACTTTGAATCAGTACAGACCATTGCCCGCACCATCAAAAATAGCCGGGTCTGCGGGCTGGCGCGTTGTGTGGAGAAAGACATCGACGCGGCGTACGAATCACTGCGCGTTGCCGAAGCCTTCCGTATCCATACCTTTATCGCGACGTCACCCATGCACATCGCTACAAAACTGCGCAGTACGCTGCCGGAAGTGATTGAGCGTGCGGTGCATATGGTGAAGCGTGCACGTAACTACACCAGTGACGTTGAGTTCTCCTGTGAAGATGGCGGCCGTACGCCAATTGATGACCTGTGCCGGATGGTTGAAGCGACGATTAACGCCGGTGCGACCACCATCAACATCCCGGATACCGTTGGCTACACCCTGCCAGGCGAGTACGCACATATCATCAGTGAGCTGATGAATCGCGTTCCCAATATCGACAAAGCGATTATCTCTGTCCACACCCACGACGACCTGGGGATGGCCACCGGTAACGCACTGGCTGCCGTTCAGGCAGGCGCGCGTCAGGTTGAAGGCACGATGAATGGCCTGGGTGAACGTGCCGGTAACTGTGCGCTGGAAGAGGTGATCATGGCGATTAAAACCCGTCAGCAGATCATGAATGTTCACACCACTATCAATCATCAGGAAATCTATCGCACCAGCCAGATGGTCAGCCAGATCTGCAACATGCCGATTCCGGCTAACAAAGCGGTGGTCGGCTCCAACGCCTTCGCCCACTCCTCCGGTATTCATCAGGATGGCGTACTGAAGAATCGCGAGAACTATGAAATCCTGACGCCAGAGTCAATTGGCTTACACAAAATCCAGCTGAACCTGACCTCACGTTCAGGCCGTGCGGCGGTTAAACATCGTATGGAAGAGATGGGCTATGCCGAGCAGGATTACAATCTGGATACGCTGTATGACGCCTTCCTGAAGCTGGCCGACAAAAAAGGTCAGGTCTTTGATTACGACCTGGAAGCGCTGGCCTTCATCAACAAACAGAATGAAGAGCCGGAGCATTTCCAGCTGCACGAATTTAACGTCCAGACCGGTTCCAGCATGACTGCTACCGCCTCTGTAAATCTGGGCTGCGGTGATGTCGCTAAATCGGATGCCGCTACCGGTAACGGTCCGGTTGACGCGGTCTATCAGGCGATTAACCGCATCACGCAGTTTGACGCTGAGCTGGTTAACTACAAGCTGACCGCGAAAGGCCACGGCGAAAACGCGCTGGGACAGGTGGATATCGTTGTGAGCTACAACGGCCGTAAATTCCACGGTATTGGTCTGGCGACCGATATCGTCGAGTCCTCTGCGAAAGCGATGGTCAACGCTCTGAACAATATCTGGCGTGCCCGTCAGGTTGAACAAGAATTGCAGCGCAAATTTAAAGATCAGAAGGAAACCGTATAACCATGTCCACCTCTTCTCATATCGCAGTTTTACCCGGCGACGGTATCGGCCCGGAAGTGATGGCCCAGGCAATGAAAGTGCTGGATGCCATTCGTCAGCGCTTTGATATGCAGATTACCACCCAGGAATATGCGGTCGGCGGCATTGCTATCGATCAGCACGGCGAACCCCTGCCGCCCGCAACTGTTGCAGGCTGCGAGCAGGCCGACGCGATCCTGTTTGGCTCCGTTGGCGGTCCGAAGTGGGAGCATTTACCCCCGGCATCACAGCCGGAACGCGGTGCGCTGCTGCCGCTGCGCAAGCATTTTAAGCTGTTCAGTAACCTGCGTCCGGCAGCGCTCTACAGCGGACTGGAAGCCTTCTGCCCACTGCGCGCCGACATTGCCGCCAAAGGCTTTGACATTCTGTGCGTGCGTGAACTGACCGGCGGTATCTATTTTGGTCAGCCTAAAGGACGCGAAGGCAGCGGCCCGGAAGAGCGTGCTTTTGATACCGAGGTCTACCACCGTTTCGAAATTGAACGCATCGCCCGTATCGCGTTTGAATCGGCGCGCAAACGTCGTAACAAAGTTACCTCGGTTGACAAAGCTAACGTGCTGCAGACCTCAGTCATGTGGCGTGAAATCGTCAACGAAGTAGCAAAAGAGTACCCGGACGTGCAGCTGAGCCACATCTATATCGACAACGCGACTATGCAGCTGATCAAAGACCCGTCGCAGTTTGACGTGCTGCTCTGCTCTAACCTGTTCGGTGACATTCTGTCTGATGAGTGCGCCATGATCACCGGCTCAATGGGTATGCTGCCGTCCGCCAGCCTGAATGAAGCGGGCTTTGGCCTGTTTGAACCCGCGGGTGGTTCAGCCCCGGACATCGCCGGTCAGAATATTGCCAACCCGGTCGCTCAGATCCTGTCGCTGTCGCTGCTGCTGCGTTACAGCCTGAATGCCGATGCCGCTGCCGACAGCATCGAACGCGCCATCAGCCGTGCGCTGGAACAGGGTTACCGCACCAAAGATTTAGCCGGTGATGGCCCTGCAGTCAGCACAGATGAGATGGGCAGCATCATTGCCCGCTTTATCGCCGAGGAAAAATAAAAAAATGAAAACCTTATACCAGAAGTTATTTGATGCACATGTCGTCCACGAAGCGCCGAACGAAACGCCGTTACTCTACATCGATCGTCACCTGATTCATGAAGTGACCTCGCCACAGGCCTTTGATGGTCTGCGTGCGCACGGACGCAAAGTCCGTCAGCCAGGTAAAACCTTCGCCACCATGGATCACAACGTTTCGACGCAGACCAAAGATATCAATGCGTCGGGCGAGATGGCGCGTATTCAGATGCAGGAGCTGATGAAGAACTGCGAAGAATTTGGCGTACAGCTGTATGACCTGAATCACCCATTCCAGGGCATCGTCCACGTTATCGGCCCTGAGCAGGGCATGACGCTGCCGGGCATGACGATTGTCTGCGGCGACTCGCACACCGCGACGCACGGCGCGTTCGGCTCGCTGGCCTTTGGTATCGGCACCTCTGAAGTGGAGCATGTGTTTGCCACTCAGACCCTGAAACAGGGTCGCGCGAAAACCATGAAGATTGAAGTGCTGGGCCAGGCGTCAACCGGCATTACAGCAAAAGATATCGTGTTGGCGATCATCGGCAAAACCGGCAGCGCAGGCGGCACCGGCTATGTGGTTGAATTCTGCGGCCCGGCTATTCAGGCGCTGAGCATGGAAGGTCGTATGACCCTGTGCAATATGGCGATTGAGATGGGCGCGAAAGCGGGCCTGGTGGCACCGGATGACACTACCTTCAACTACCTGAAAGGTCGTCAGTTCTCACCCCAGGGTGAGAAATGGGAGCAGGCCGTTGAATACTGGCGCACCCTGAAATCTGATGAAGGCGCGAAGTATGATGCGGTAGTGACGCTGCATGCTGAAGAGATCGCACCGCAGGTCACCTGGGGCACTAACCCGGGTCAGGTGATTGCCGTTGATCAGCTGATCCCGAACCCGGCCTCATTCGCCGATCCGGTTGAGCGTGCCTCCGCGGAAAAAGCGCTGGCCTACATGAACCTGCAGCCGGGCATCAGACTGACCGATGTCGCGATTGATAAAGTCTTTATCGGCTCCTGCACCAACTCGCGTATTGAAGATCTGCGTGCCGCCGCCGCCATCGCTAAAGGCCGCAAAGTCGCGCCTGGCGTGGTCGCCATGGTGGTGCCAGGTTCCGGCCCGGTAAAAGCGCAGGCTGAAGCGGAAGGTCTGGATAAAATCTTCCTGGAAGCGGGCTTTGAATGGCGTCTGCCTGGCTGCTCAATGTGCCTGGCGATGAACAATGACCGTTTGAATCCGGGCGAGCGTTGCGCATCTACCAGCAACCGTAACTTTGAAGGTCGCCAGGGCCGTGGTGGACGTACCCATCTGGTCAGCCCGGCGATGGCCGCGGCGGCTGCCGTGACCGGCCACTTTGCCGACATCCGTGAACTGACGACAGGAGCTTAAGTCATGGCGAATAAATTTACTCAGCACACCGGCATTGTTGCGCCGCTGGACGCCGCGAACGTCGATACGGACGCCATCATTCCCAAGCAGTTTTTACAGAAGGTGACCCGTACCGGTTTCGGTCAGCACCTGTTCCACGACTGGCGCTTTGAAGATGACGCGGGCACCGTGCCAACGCCCGGCTTTGTGCTGAACAAGCCGGCGTTCAAAGGCACCAGTATCCTGCTGGCACGCGAGAACTTTGGCTGCGGCTCATCACGTGAGCATGCCCCCTGGGCGCTGACCGATTTCGGTTTTCACGTGGTGATTGCGCCGAGCTTCGCCGATATCTTTTACGGCAACAGCTTTAACAACCAGCTGCTGCCGGTGAAATTAAGCGAAGAGGAAGTGGATGAGCTGTTCAGACTGGTTGCGGCCCAGCCGGGCATCAGCTTCACGGTTGATCTGGAAGCGCAGACGGTCACCGCAGGTGATAAAGTCTATCCGTTTGAGCTCGACAGCTTCCGCCGCCACTGCATGATTAACGGCCTCGACAGCATCGGCCTGACGCTGCAGCACGAAGCCTCGATTTCTCAGTACGAGCAGAATCAGCCCGCTTTCCTGCGCTGATTGAGTTAAAACAGGGCGACATCCCGTCGCCTGAGGTTGCAGGCAATCTCGGTTCTGGCCCGCTATGAGATCGAGCCTGCGAAGGCAACACGGTCAGATCGGAAAGTCGCTTAAACCTTCCCTGGCCGCTCGTCCCGCGCCGTCCATGGCGCGGGACGCTTTCCTCCTCTGCCCGTGTTGCCTTCGTGTAAAGCGTGTTGTTGCGGTCAGACTCCCTCGAATCGGAGTTTGTCAGAAATCCAGGAGTGACATCCTGTCGCCTTTCTCTTTTATACGTCGCGCACCCGCGCCGACATCACCAGCGCCACAATCGCCAGCCCGAATGCCAGCCAGTAAACCGCCTCATGCCCCAGCCGCTCACTCAGCGTTCCCTGAATCACCCCTGCCAGAATCATGCCGGTCGAGATCGAGTTAGTAAACATTGTTGTCGCCGCACCGGGCCGCCCGGGCATCAGATCCTGGAACCACAGCATCCCGATACCCGCAATAATTCCGACAAACACCGCGTTGAACAGCTGCAACACCATCAGCGAGGTGCGGGAGTTGAACAGCACCAGCCCCAGATAAAACAGGACGCCAGCCGCCACCGCAATCAGCATTAACCTGCGCTTACCGATGCGACGCGCGTAATGTCCCGCCAGCAGCATCACCGGAATCTCCAGCCCGGCCGCCGTCCCCATCAGCAGACCGGCCAGCTTCTCCGGCAGTCCCAGCGTTGTGCTGATATAGAGCGGCATATCGATGATATACATCGTGTTGCAGGTCCACATCACAACGGAAGCGATGAACAGCAACCGCACATCCCGATCGCGCCAGCCGCTTATCGGCAGCCCGCCGCTTTGCATCAGCGGCTGCGTGCGTGGCACAGACGGCAGCGTAAACCAGACCAGCAGGATACAGATCAGAAACAGCGCGGCAGCCACCATAAACAGCGTCACAAAACCGTAGTTCAGCGCCAGCGCGAACGACAACGGTGGCCCGATTACCCATGCCAGCGACAGCTGGGCACGCATCACCGAACTGAACATCACCGCTTCACGCGCCGACTGATCGGCATACTCCCGCGCCAGCGCAAACAGCTGAGGCATAGAGACGCTGGCCAGCGCCGACAGCAGCACACCCAGCGTCAGCAGGGTCAGATAATGGCGGGTAAAGGCAAACAGCAGCGCATTCACCAGCGCCATCAGGCAACAAAAAAGAATAATATGCCGACGATCGCCAACACTGTCTGAGCGCTTAGCCACCAGCATACTCACCACGATACCGGCCACCGCATTGATGGTGAAAAACAGCCCGACCCAGAAGGGCCGCGCCTGTACCTCGCGCGTCAGAAACAGGCTAAGTGTTGGTGCCTGTAGTGCGCCTGCGATGCCCAGCATGAACGAGGCGACCATAAAAGCGAGGTAAACCGGATTGATGCGGCGCTGCCGCGTTAACAGCGATTTCATAGCGAAATCCCTTTCAGAACAAACAGAGGGGAAAAGAAGGGTAGACGATACCGCGCAACATGAAAAAAGCCAGCAGAGATCATCTGCTGGCGGTGTAAATGCACCCTACTCAGAAAAGCACTCCACTGAACAGCGAAGTGAGGGTCGAACGCCATTCAGTGCTGAATGCCTCCCGCTCTTCCCATAGCGCAAAGTTTGCTCTTAAAATGGGGCAGAAAAAACAGAGCGCTTTTCACCGGGAGTTCCCCTTTTATGTCCTCATCACGTCTGAAGCAGCAGTTCATTCGCCTGTGGCAGAGCTGCCAGGGGCAAACGCAGGAGATTACCCTCAGCGAACTGGCTGACCTGCTGCACTGCTCGCGCCGCCATATGCGCAATCTGCTCAACCGGATGCAGGCCGCGGGCTGGCTGATCTGGCAGGCGGAAGCCGGACGCGGCAAGCGTTCACAGCTCTCCTTCTGCTATACCGGACTGGCTTTACAACAGCAGCGTGCCGAGGATTTGCTGGAACAGGATCGCATCGATCAACTGGTCCAGTTAGTGGGCGATAAGAATCAGGTGCGGCAGATGATTGGGGCACACCTGGGGCGCAGTTTCCGGCAGGGCAAGCATATCCTGCGGGTGCTCTACTATCGTCCGCTGCTTAACCTGCTGCCCGGTTCGGCGCTGCGGCGCTCGGAAACGCATATTGCCCGACAGATTTTCAACGGCCTGACGCGCATAAATGAGGAAAACGGGGAAATTGAACCTGATATTGCACACCACTGGCAGCAGACCTCTCCGCTTCACTGGCGCTTCTTTGTGCGTCCGGCGATTCGCTTCCATCACGGCAGAGAACTGGAGATGGAGGATGTGCTCGCCACGCTGGAGCGTCAGCGCACCCATCCCCTCTTTTCCCATATAGAGCAGATTGACTTACCTGCCCCCTGGACGCTGGACATTCGTTTAAGCCAGCCCGACGAGGGTTTGCCCTGGCTGCTGGGCAGCGTCAGTGCGATGATCCTGCCGCGCGAATGGCCGACGCTGCGTGATTTTGCCCGCCAGCCGGTTGGCACAGGTCCTTACCGGGTGATACGCAATCAGGAGAGCCAGCTGAAAATCGAAGCGTTTGATGACTACTTCGGTTTTCGCGCCCTGATTGATGATGTCTCTATCTGGGTACTGCCCGACATCAGCGATGAACTGGTCTATGCCGGTGTCCGTCTGCAGGGTGACAGCATTGATGAGATTCAGGAGGAGAGCCGCCTTGAAGAGGGCTGCTACTATCTGCTGTTCGATCAGCGTTCAGAGCAGGGTCGCAACGAGGCGGTCCGCCGCTGGGTCAGTTACCTCTTTAACCCCATCGCCCTGCTCAATCATGCCGGTGTCGGTTATCAGCGTTACTGGTTTCCGGCGTATGGCCTGCTGCCGCGCTGGCATCACCGGCGTGACCTGACGCCAGTGGAAAAACCGCCTGGCTTAACGCACCTGACGCTGACCTGGTACAGCCAGCACGTGGAGCATGAAGGCATCGCTAATGCGCTGCGTCCGCTGCTGGCAGCGCATGGCGTCACGCTGGAGACCCGTGAGATTAGCTACGAAAGCTGGTATCAGGGCGACGCGGAAAGTGATATCTGGCTGGGCAGCGTGAACTTCACCCTGCCGCTGAATTATTCGCTGTTCGCGCAGCTTTATGAGATTCCGCTACTGCATCACTGTCTGCCGATCGACTGGCACGGCGATGCGGCCCGCTGGCGCGAAAAAACGCTGCCGCTGGCCGAATGGAGCAAACAGCTGGTCGAAGAAGCCGGTCTGCATCCGCTGTTTCACCACTGGCTGCTGCTGGAAGGCCAGCGCAGCATGCGCGGTGTGCGGATGAATACCCTGGGCTGGTTTGATTTTAAATCGGCCTGGTTCGCGCCACCGGCGCTGTGACGCTTTCGCCCTGGCGCTGAAATGACTAGAATGTGACGTTCTCAACGGGGTGCGGCCTGCCACAAGCAAGCAGCTGAGAGAGACCCGTCGAACCTGATTCGGTTAATACCGACGTAGGGATTTGAGAGGCCTCTGTGCTCAGATCCTTTGCGACTCATCCCCTATTCTCCTGAAGGAGCGCAAAGTGTTAAACAAAGTTCTGCCGGTGCTGCTGTTACTCTCCGCCCCCGTTCTGGCGGCCAAGCCGGTTCTCACGGTCTACACCTACGACGCCTTCTCCGCCGACTGGGGCCCTGGCCCGGCGGTTAAAAAAGCCTTTGAAGCCCAGTGCAATTGCGAGCTGAAATTCGTCACGCTGGAAGATGGCGTCTCGCTGCTGAACCGCGTGCGCATGGAAGGCAAAAACAGTAAAGCGGATGTGGTGCTGGGGCTGGATAACAATCTGGTGCAGTCGGCGCAGAAAACCGGCCTGTTTGCCGAAAGTCAGGTCGACACCTCGACATTGAAACTGCCCGATGGCTGGCACAACACCACCTTCGTGCCGTTTGATTATGGCTACTTCGCGTTTGTCTATGACAAAACCCGGCTGAAGAATCCGCCAAAAAGCCTGAAAGAGCTGGTCGACAGCCCGGAGAAGTGGCGCGTGATCTACGAAGATCCCCGCACCAGCACGCCCGGATTAGGTCTATTGCTGTGGATGCAGAAAGTCTATGGCGATCAGGCACCGCAGGCATGGCAAAAGCTGGCACAGAAGACAGTGACGGTCACCAAAGGCTGGAGTGAAGCCTATGGCCTGTTCCTCAAGGGCGAAGGTGATCTGGTGCTGAGCTACACCACCTCTCCGGCTTACCACATCATCGAAGAGAAGAAAGAGAACTATGCCGCCGCGCCGTTTGCAGAGGGCCACTATCTGCAGGTTGAAGTTGCCGCGCAGTTAGCCAGCAGCAAACAGCCAGCGCTGGCGCAGCAGTTCATGAAGTTTATGGTCTCGCCTGACTTCCAGCGCACCATACCCACCGGCAACTGGATGTACCCGGTGATCGACACGCCGCTGCCTGCCGGTTTCGCGGCGCTCGACGTGCCTTCCACCGCCCTGCAGTTCTCGCCGGAAGAGGTTGCCAGCCAGCGCTCGGGCTGGATTAGCCAGTGGCAACGCGCCGTCAGCCGCTGATGCCGCGCTGGCTGATTCCCGGTTCCCTCGCCACAGCATTACTGACACTTGTGGCGTTTCTGGCCTTCGGTGCACTCTGGCGCGCCGCGCCGGACACGGACTTACACGGCGTGCTGCAGGATGACTATCTGCATCACGTTATCGCATTCTCGTTTGCTCAGGCGCTGCTCTCCGCCCTGCTGTCGCTGCTGCCTGCGGTGCCGCTGGCGCGGGCGCTCTATCGACGTCGTTTCCCAGGCCGCCAGCTGCTGCTGCGCTTGTGCGCCATGACGCTGGTGCTGCCAGTACTGGTGGCGGTATTTGGGCTGCTAACCGTCTACGGTAGCAATGGCTGGCTGGCGCAGCTGTGCCAGCTGGCAGGGATCGATTACCACTTCTCTCCCTACGGTTTATCGGGCATTTTGCTGGCGCACGTCTTCTTTAACCTGCCGCTGGCGACCCGCCTGATGCTGCAGGCGCTCGAGAGCATTCCGGCGGAACAGCGTCAGCTGGCGGCACAGCTCGACCTGCGCGGCTGGCACCATTTTCGTCTGCTGGAGTGGCCATGGCTGCGGCGTCAGCTGCTGCCGACCGGCGCGCTGATCTTCATGCTCTGTTTCGCCAGCTTTGCTACCGTGCTCTCGCTGGGCGGCGGCCCGCAGGCGACGACCATTGAGCTGGCGATATTCCAGGCGCTGAGTTATGACTACGATCCCGGACGCGCTGCACTGCTGGCGCTGATCCAGCTTGGCTGCTGCGTAACGCTGGTGCTGCTCAGCCAGCGCTTCAGCAAGGCGATTCCCGCCGGAACCAGTCAGTTGAACGGCTGGCGCGATCCGCAGGATTCGCGCTGGGCGCAGCTGGTTGATGCGCTGCTGATCCTGCTGGCGCTGATCCTGCTGCTGCCTCCACTGGCGGCGGTCATCGTCGATGGTCTGCACGGCGGAGTGCGAGGCGCGCTGGCACAGCCTGCACTGTGGCAGGCCACGTTGACTTCATTGCGCATCGCCACCGGCGCCGGTCTGCTCTGTGTGGTGCTGACCATGATGCTGCTGTGGAGCAGCCGCGAGCTGCGCCTGCGTCAGCGCCCGGCGGCGGCAACCCTTATCGACACCAGCGGCATGCTGATTCTGGCGATGCCAGGCATCGTGCTCGCCACCGGCTTTTTCCTGTTGTTCAACGCCACCATCGGCCTGCCCGAGTCGGCCGACGGGCTGGTGATCTTTACCAATGCGCTGATCGCCATTCCCTATGCGCTGAAAGTGCTGGAAAACCCGATGCGGGATGTCGCAGAGCGCTATGGCAGACTCTGCGATTCTCTGGATATCCACGGCTGGAACCGGCTGCGGCTGATTGAGCTGCGGGCGCTGAAGCGTCCGCTGGCTCAGGCACTGGCCTTTGCCTGCGTGCTGTCGATTGGTGATTTTGGCGTGGTGGCGCTGTTTGGCAGCGCCGACTTCCGCACGCTGCCGTTCTACCTTTATCAGCAGATCGGCGCCTATCGCGGCGCAGATGGCGCGGTCACTGCCCTGCTGCTGCTGCTGCTCTGTTTGTTGCTGTTCACCCTGATGGAAAAATTACCAGACCGCCATGCTGACACTGAATAACCTCACGTACCTTTATCAGCATCTGCCGATGCGCTTTAGTCTCAACGCCACTCGCGGCGAGCGCATCGCGATCCTCGGCCCCAGCGGGGCCGGTAAAAGCACGCTGCTGAGCCTGATTGCCGGTTTCCTGCCGGTGAAACAGGGCACCCTGATGATTGACGGCCAGGAGCACACCCACAGCGTGCCGGCCAGACGGCCCGTGTCGATGCTGTTTCAGGAGAACAACCTGTTTCCGCACCTCAGCGTGCAGCAGAATATGGCGCTGGGGCTGCATCCGGGATTAAAACTCAGCACTGAGCAGCGTCAGCAATTGGCTGCGCTGGCCGATCAGGTGGGATTAGGCGATCTGCTTACCCGTCTGCCGGGCGAACTGTCGGGCGGACAGCGACAGCGCGTGGCGCTGGCACGCTGCCTGTTGCGTGATCGTCCGGTATTACTGCTGGATGAGCCTTTTTCTGCGCTGGACCCGGCGCTGCGCGGAGAGATGCTGCAACTGGTACGTTCGGTGTGTGAAGCGCGCAGCATCACGCTGCTGATGGTGTCGCACAGTCTGGAAGATGCCCAGCAGATTGCGCCGCGCAGCGTGGTGATTGTGGATGGACGGGTGTACTGGGATGGCGAAACCCGACAGCTGCTGTCGGGCGAGACGCGGGAGGCCGAGGTACTCGGTATCCCGCATCGTTAAGCATCAGGCGAAGAAAACCTGCCACAGCAGATGCCGGAAAACCGGCATCATCGGATGGAACTGAATGCCGACGAACGCCGAGACGGCGACCACCAGACCCAGCGGTCCTGCCCAGCGCAAACGCTCAGGCGGCAGCCAGGCCGTGGCCCAGTCGCGGCTCTTGCCGCTGCGCCACCAGCGCCAGCATAACCAGCCACCCAGCCAGATCAGCAGTGCTGCGCCGAGTAACAGCCATTTAAAGCTGCTCCCCTGCGCGGCTTTGGGCACATCGATCGCTACCCCCGCCAGAATACCGGGCAGCAGATAGAGCGGCGGCCAGAGAATGCAGCCAATAATGTTTGGCGGCAGAAATTTACGCACCGGCAGCTCCAGCATACCGGCCGCCAGCGGGATCAGCGGACGCGTAGGGCCTACAAATCGACCGACCAGAATCGTAAACATGCTGTGCTGATGCAGGGCGTGCTCGGTTTTATCCAGCAGGCCTTTATATTTTTGCAGATACTTCCAGCGATGCAGCGGCCCCTGGAATTTCCAGCCGATGCCGTAAGAGACCCAATCACCAATCAGACAGCCGGCAAAGCCCGCAGCCCAGGCAGGGTAAAGGCCAAGTTCGCCACTGCCGACCAGCGCGCCCAGACTGGCCATCATTACCGTACCTGGCAGCAACAGCCCGACCAGCGCCAGCGACTCCAGAAATGTCACCAGCGCAACGGCAAACAGCGCCCACTCCAGAGACTGCGTAATCAGTTGTTGAATCCAGGCTTCCATAATCATCCTTAGTAAAAGCAGAAGGCTGGATTGTCCAGAGCCAGCCACACAGCGTCAAGGCAAGAATTGTAGGACAATGTTGACAAAACTCAGTAACGGGAACTGTATAAATATCCATGGTATACTTAAGCGGTTTTCTCACCCCTGAATTGCTGAGTCCGGAGACCATCTGAATATGCCCCGCGCAGGTTTTCTGCTCACCCGCCACTGGCGCGACAGCCCGCATGGCAGCGAAATTATCCTCTGGCTTGCCACCGATGCCGGCGCGCAGCGCGTGGTGCTGCCGGTGCAGGAGTCTGTCGCGTTTATTCCTGAAGAATTTCAGGCGCAGGTCAGCGAATTACTTAAAGATGAACGTCAGTTTCGGATTCAGTCGCTAGCGCTGAAAGATTTCCGCCGCCGTCCGGTTTTTGGTCTCTATTGCCCGCAGAATCGTCAGCTACAGCGCATCGAAAAACGGCTCCGTGAACAGGGCATTCCGGTCTATGAGGCGGATATCCGTCCGCCGGAGCGCTACCTGATGGAGCGTTTTATTACCGCCCCGGTCTGGTTTGACGGCGAGCAGCACGGCGACAGCATGATTAATGCGCGGCTCAAACCTCATCCCGACTATCGCCCGCCGCTGAAATGGGTCTCGCTGGACATTGAAACCACGCAGCACGGCGAGCTTTACTGCATCGGGCTGGAGGGGTGCGGTCAGCGCCAGGTCTTTATGCTCGGCCCGCCAAACGGTGATGCCAGCATGCTGGATTTTGAGCTGATCTATCTCGACAGCCGCCCGCAACTGCTTGAAGCACTGAACCAGTGGTTTGCAGAGCATGACCCGGACGTGTTGATTGGCTGGAACGTGGTGCAGTTTGACCTGCGGGTGCTGCAAAAGCATGCCGATCGCTATGGTATTCCGTTGCGTCTTGGCCGCCAGCAGGCCGCGCTGGAGTGGCGTGAACATGGCTTCAAGCCCGGCGTTTTTTTCGCTCAGGCCAGCGGTCGGTTAATTATCGATGGCATCGACGCACTGAAATCGGCGTTCTGGGATTTCCCGTCGTTCAGCCTGGAGTCGGTGTCGCAACAGCTGCTGGGTGAAGGGAAAGCGATTGATAATCCCTGGCAGCGAATGGAGGAGATCAACTGGCGCTTTGCCAACGATAAACCGGCGCTGGCACGCTATAACCTGAAAGACTGCGAGCTGGTGACGCGCATTTTTCACAAAACCGCGATTATGCCGTTTCTGCTGGAACGCGCGGCGGTGAATGGCCTTGCGGTCGATCGCCACGGCGGTTCGGTGGCGGCCTTTGGTCATCTTTATATTCCGCGGATGCATCGCGCCGGATTTGTCGCCCCGAACATGGGTGATGTCGCCCCGGAAGCGAGTCCGGGCGGCTATGTGATGGATTCGCGCCCCGGCCTGTATGACTCGGTGCTGGTGCTGGATTACAAAAGCCTCTATCCGTCGATTATCCGCACCTTCCTGATCGACCCGGTGGGTCTGGTAGAGGGGCTGGCCCATCCTGATGATGCCGATTCAGTCGAAGGTTTCCGCGAAGCGCGTTTCTCACGGCATACCCACTGTCTGCCCGCGATTGTTGAGCAGATCTGGCTGGGTCGTGAAGCGGCGAAAAAGCAGAACAACCAGCCGCTGTCTCAGGCGCTGAAGATCATTATGAATGCCTTTTACGGCGTGCTGGGCACCAGCGCCTGCCGCTTCTTTGATCCGCGTCTCGCCTCCTCAATTACCCTGCGCGGTCACGCCATCATGCAGCAGACCCGCGCACTGATTGAGGCGGAAGGCTACGACGTTATCTATGGCGACACCGACTCCACGTTTGTCTGGCTGAAGTCCGCCCACAGCGAAGAGCAGGCCGCCGCGATTGGTCAGCAGCTGGTGCAGAAAGTGAATGCCTGGTGGCGAGCCCACCTGCAGCAAACCCAGGGGCTGACCAGCGCACTGGAACTGGAGTATGAAAGCCACTTCTGCCGCTTCCTGATGCCAACCATTCGCGGCGCGGAACAGGGCAGCAAGAAACGCTACGCCGGACTGATTCGTGACGCTGCCGGTGAGCGCATGGTCTTCAAGGGGCTGGAATCGGTACGAACCGACTGGACGCCGCTGGCCAAACAGTTTCAGCAGCAGCTCTACCATCGCATTTTTCACCGTGAGCCGTGGCAGGACTACATCCGCACGACCGTAGCGCAGTTGCTGGCCGGTGAACTCGACGATCAGCTGATCTACAAAAAGCGTCTGCGGCGGCCGCTGAATGAATATGAACGAAACGTGCCCCCGCATGTGCGTGCCGCCCGGCTGGCCGATGAGCAGAATCGTAAATTAAACCGGCCATTGCAGTACCAGAAGGGAGGCCGTATTCGTTACGTTATGGCGACGGCAGGCCCGGAACCACTGGAAGCGCGCCGCACGCCACTGGACTATGACCACTACGTGACGAAGCAACTTCAGCCGATCGCAGAGGGGATTCTGCCCTTTGTTGAAGGGGATTTTGCTACACTGATTACAGGGCAACTGGGGCTTTTTTGACAGGTGACGAACGCCCTGCCATCCAGTACCATAGCGCCCTTCCTGAAACTCACCGCTCTTACTCCCGCTCCAGATCTCGTTTGTCTGGCGGTAGCGCTATTGCCTGAGCTTTGGGAACACCTCTAAAAACGTTAAAATTTGAGCAAAAAAATATGGTTTTTACATTAGGTCAGCGCTGGATTAGTGATACGGAAAGTGAACTGGGACTGGGCACCGTGGTGGCGATCGATACCCGCATGATCACCCTGCTGTTTCCGGCCACGGGGGAAAACCGCCTCTACGCCCGCAACGATTCGCCGGTTACCCGCGTCATCTTTAATCCGGGTGATACCATCACCAGTCACGAAGGCTGGCAGATGCGCGTCGATGAAGTACGCAACGAAAATGACCTGATGACCTATATCGGTACCCGGCTGGACACCGAAGAAAGCGACGTGATGCTGCGCGAAGTCATGCTCGACAGCAAGCTGGTGTTCAGTAAGCCGCAGGATCGTCTGTTTGCCGGCCAGCTTGACCGGATGGATCGTTTCGCCCTCCGCTTCCGCGCCCGTAAATACCAGAGCGAGCAATATCGTCTGCCTATCAGCGGCTTACGCGGTATGCGCACCAACCTGATCCCTCACCAGTTGCATATCGCCCATGATGTGGGTCGCCGCCATGCGCCGCGCGTGCTGCTGGCCGATGAAGTTGGCCTGGGTAAAACCATTGAAGCCGGGATGATCATCCAGCAGCAGCTGCTGGCGGGTCGTGCTGAGCGTGTCCTGATCGTGGTGCCTGAAACCTTACAGCACCAGTGGCTGGTCGAAATGCTGCGCCGCTTCAACCTGCGCTTTGCGCTGTTTGATGACGATCGCTATACCGAAGCGCAGCACGACAGTGACAACCCGTTTGAAACGGAGCAGCTGATTATCTGCTCGCTGGACTTTGTGCGCCGTAACAAACAGCGCCTTGAGATGCTGGCCGATGCCGAATGGGATCTGCTGGTGGTGGATGAAGCGCACCATCTGGCCTGGTCAGAAGGCGAGCCAAGCCGCGAATATCAGGTTATCGAAAAGCTGGCGGAGAAAACTGCTGGCGTTCTGCTGCTGACTGCAACACCAGAACAGCTGGGTATGGAGAGCCACTTCGCCCGTCTGCGCCTGCTCGACCCGGACCGTTTCCATGACTTTGCCGCCTTTGTTGAAGAGCAGCAGCATTTCCGCCCGATTGCCGATGCTGTCACAGCACTGCTGGCAGACAAGGCAATCTCCCAGGAGGAGATGAACCGAATCAACGATCTGGTCGGCGAGCAGGACATTGAGCCGCTGCTACAGGTCGCCAACAGCGATCGTGACGGCAAGCTGGAAGCGCGTCAGGAGCTGATCTCCATGCTGATGGACCGCCACGGCACCAGTCGCGTACTGTTCCGAAACACCCGTAATGGGGTTAAAGGCTTCCCGAAACGCGAACTGCATCAGATCCGCCTGCCGCTGCCAGCGCAGTATCAGACGGCGATTAAAGTTTCCGGCATCATGGGCGCGCGCAAAAGCGCAGAAGAGCGGGCGCGTGACCTGCTCTACCCGGAACAGATTTATCAGGAATTTGAAGGTGACAGCGGCACCTGGTGGAACTTCGATCCGCGCGTGGAATGGCTGATGGGCTATCTCACCACTAACCGTAAAGAGAAGGTGCTGGTGATCTGTGCCAAAGCGGCCACCGCGCTGCAGCTGGAGCAGGTACTGCGCGAGCGCGAAGGTATCCGCGCCGCGGTGTTCCACGAGGGGCTGTCGATCATTGAGCGCGACCGCGCCGCGGCCTGGTTTGCCTCAGAAGAGAACGGCGCTCAGGTGCTGCTTTGCTCTGAGATCGGTTCAGAGGGCCGCAACTTCCAGTTTGCCAGCCGTCTGGTGATGTTCGACCTGCCGTTTAACCCGGACCTGCTGGAACAGCGTATCGGTCGTCTGGATCGTATCGGTCAGGCGCACGACATTCAGGTTCTGGTACCGTGGCTGGAGCAGACCGCACAGGCGGTGCTGCTGCGCTGGTACCACGAAGGGCTGGACGCGTTTGAACACACCTGCCCGACCGGCCGCACCATCTATGACAGCGTTCATTCACAGCTGATCGGCTATCTGGCCGCGCCGGAAAACAATGAAGGCTTCGATGCGTTTATAACTGACTGCCGTAAACAGCACGACACGCTGAAATCGCAGCTGGAACAGGGTCGTGATCGCCTGCTGGAGCTGAACTCTAACGGGGGTGAATCGGCGCAGTTGCTGGCCAATGCCATCAGCGAGCAGGATAACGACACCGGCCTGGTGAACTTCGCGCTCAACCTCTTTGATATCGTCGGCATCAATCAGGAAGATCGCAGCGATAATCTGATTGTGCTGACCCCTTCCGACCACATGCTGGTGCCTGATTTCCCTGGTTTGCCGGAAGATGGCTGCACCATCACCTTTAACCGCGATCAGGCGCTGTCGCGCGAGGATACCCAGTTTATTACCTGGGAACACCCGCTGATTCGTAACGGACTGGATCTGATCCTGTCAGGTGATACCGGCAGCAGCGCACTGTCACTGCTTAAGAACAAGGCGCTGCCGGTGGGGACCCTGCTGGTTGAGCTGATCTATGTCGTTGAAGCGCAGGCACCGAAGCATCTGCAACTGACCCGTTTCCTGCCACCGACGCCAATCCGTCTGCTGATGGATACCAAAGGCACCAACCTGGCGGGAAAAGTGGAGTTCGAAAGCTTTAACCGTCAGCTGAATGCCGTTAACCGTCATACCGCCAGTAAACTGGTGAATGCGGTGCAGCAGGATGTGCATGCGATTCTGACGCAGGCCGAAGAGAGTGTGGTCAGCGAAGCGCGCGCGGTGATCGATGCGGCACGTGCTGAAGCGAACGAGAAGCTGGGTGCCGAGCTTTCGCGTCTTAACGCGCTGAAAGCCGTCAACCCGAACATCCGCGACGATGAAGTCGAGGCACTGGAAAGCAATCGCGAACAGGTGCTGGAAAGTCTCGATCAGGCTAACTGGCGTCTCGACGCGCTGCGCCTGATTGTGGTGACGCACCAGTAAGCTCAGGGGCCACTGGCCCCTTATTTTTGGAAAGCCCCATGGAACCTTACAACCCACCGCGTGAACCCTGGCTGCACATCCTTTATCAGGATGCACACATCATGGTCGTGAACAAACCCAGCGGTCTGCTCTCGGTACCCGGTCGTCTGGATGAGCACAAAGATAGCGTGATGACGCGGATACAGCGTGATTTCCCGCAAGCAGAATCCGTTCACCGGCTCGATATGGCGACCAGCGGCGTAATGGTGGTGGCGCTGACCAAAGCGGCTGAACGCGAGCTGAAGCGCCAGTTCCGTGAGCGCGAGCCTTCCAAAACCTACGTGGCCTGCATCTGGGGGCATCCGGCGAAGGAAGAAGGACTGGTTGATCTGCCGCTGATTTGTGACTGGCCAAATCGTCCAAAGCAGATGGTTTGCTTCGAGACCGGCAAAGCCGCGCAGACGGAGTATCAGGTGCTGGAATATCGTGCGGATAACTGTGCGCGCCTGTTGCTGAAGCCGATTACCGGCCGTTCACACCAGCTGCGGGTGCATATGCTGGCGCTGGGCCATCCGATTCTGGGGGATAACTTCTATGCGCATCCGGAGGCTAAAGCGATGGCAGCCCGTTTGCTGCTGCATGCAGAGTCACTGACCATTACCCATCCGGCATTTGGTAATGCCATGACGTTTCGCCAGCCCGCCGATTTTTGAAATCTACTGCCTGTCACCGTGGCCTCCTCTGTTGCAGAAGAGGCCACGAGACATAGTGATTACTTAAAGCCTTTCTCTTTGCGAATCAGATCGTACGCTGCCTGAATTTCCTGCGCTTTCTGCTTCGCCATCTCCATCATCTCTGGCGGCAGCCCTTTCGCCACCAGCTTGTCAGGATGATGCTCGCTCATGAGTTTACGGTACGCGCGTTTAATCGTGGTGGCGTCATCGCTGCTCTTCACGCCCAGCACGCTACAGGCATCTTCCAGCGTTGGGCCGCGTTGCGCCTGCTGGAAACCGCCCGAACTGCGCTGACCACCGCCAAACTGCTGGCCACCCTCCATCATGCGCAGAAACTGATCGAACTGGACACGCGAAATGCCCAGCTCTTCAGCAATCACATAGAGCACCTGACGCTCGTTGGGATGCAGTGAGCCGTCGGCAAAGGCGGCCTGAATCTGGATCTCCAGGAACATCCGGATCAGATCGAACCGGCCAAAACAGGCGCTGCGCAGTTCACGCAATTTACTGCGTAACGGGTAATCCGCCTGCTTGCCTTCGCGGAACGCGCGCTGGGCTGCACTGCGGGAGTCACCATGCAGCTGCATCCGTTCCATTAGCAGCGAAGCAATCTGAATATCCGCTTCCGTGACGCGCCCTTTTGACTTGGTCAGATGGCCCATCACCTGAAAGGTGGTGCTGAAAAACAGCGTCTGTCGGGTCTGATTATTTGAGAAGTAAGCCTTGCCTTGCGCACCGCGTACTTTGTCAATCATATGGCCAATGATCAAGCCAATCACAATACCCCAAAAGCCTGCGCCGGAAAGTAATCCCACCGCCAGACCCATAACTTTTCCCCAGTAGCGCATAAACTCCTCAATTCGCCATGCTTGCGGCTGAAAATTGCATTATCATACCTGTCATTTATCTCAGCGCCTAACGGCAACGCTGACAGACCAGGATTAACACTGGCACAACGCCGGGCAGTAAGTTAGTCTCTGACCCGATTGTCGGCATGATGCCAGTTTTCATGGAATTCTCGATACCGCGTATGAAAAAACATATACCTACCCTGCTGGCCACACTGATCGGCGCAGCCATTAGCCAGCAAGCCTTTGCCGACGATTTGATGTCGCAGTGTATGTTAGGCGTGCCGAGTTATAACCGCCCGCTGGTGAACGGTAATACGAACCAGCTGCCTGTCACCATTCACTCTGATGCCGCGAAAGGGAACTATCCCGATGATGCGGTCTTCACCGGCAATGTAAACATTGAGCAGGGCAACAGCCGTATGCAGGCGGATGAAGTTCAGCTTCATCAGCGTCAGCAGGAAGGCCAGACCGCGCCAGTGCGTACCGTCGATGCCCTGGGTAATGTGCACTACGATGACAATCAGGTCATCCTGAAAGGTCCGAAAGCCTGGTCAAACCTCAACAGCAAAGATACCAACGTCTGGAATGGCCAATACCAGATGGTGGATCGTCAGGGACGCGGGACTGCAGACCAGATGAAGCTGCGCGGCGATAACCGCTATACCATCCTGGAAAACGGTACATTTACGTCCTGTCTGCCTGGCTCCAACAGCTGGAGCGTAGTGGGTTCAGAAGTGATCCAGGATCGCGAAGAGGAAGTGGCGGAGATCTGGAACGCCCGCTTTAAGCTCGGTTCCGTTCCGGTGTTCTACAGCCCCTATCTGCAGTTACCGATTGGCGATCGTCGCCGGTCCGGTTTCCTGATCCCGAACGCAAAATATGGCAGCAATAATGGCTTCGAGTTCATTCTGCCCTATTACTGGAACATCGCGCCGCAGGCCGATGCGACCATCACGCCGCACTACATCAGTAAGCGCGGCATGAAGTTTGAAAATGAATTCCGTTATCTGACCACGCTGGGTGCCGGTCTGATGGAATTTGACTACCTCGGCTCCGATAAACAGTATGACAACGACAAAGCGCTGCGCGGCATCGCCGACGATGACAGCTCCGATCGCTGGCTGTTCTACTGGCGTCATGCGGGTGTTTATGACCAGCACTGGCGTTTCAACGCGGACTACACTAAGGTCAGCGACAAATATTACTTCAACGATCTCGACTCGAAGTACTACAGCTCGACTGATAACTACGCCACGCAGAAATTCAGCATAGGCTATGCCGACACTAACTGGGACGCGACGCTCTCCACTAAAGATTTCCAGGTATTCGGCAATAGCAGCAGCGATAACGTTTACCGCGCGATGCCGCAACTGGACGTTAATCTCTATCAGAACGATATTGGCCCGTTTGATGGCCGGATCTATGCTCAGGCGGTGAAATTTACCAACGTCAGCGATCACTACCCTGAAGCAACCCGTTTGCACATTGAGCCGACGCTGAACCTGCCGCTGTCAAACGGCTGGGCCAGTCTGGATACCGAAGCGAAGTTCCTGGCGACCCACTATCAGCAGACTGACGTTGATTACTATAATAATGCGGCCAATGGCCTCAGGGGTGATCAGAGCGGCGAGCTGGATGAGTCGGTCAACCGTACCCTGCCGCAGTTTAAAGTGGATGGACGGCTGGTGTTTGACCGCGATATGAACTCGGCTGCGGGCTATACCCAGACGCTGGAACCGCGCGTACAGTACCTCTATATCCCGTACCGCAATCAAAGCAATATCTATCCCTACGACTCAACATTGCTGCAAACCGACTACACCGGTCTGTTCCGCGACCGTACTTATAGCGGGCTGGATCGCATCGCGTCAGCCAATGAAGTGGCTACCGGTGTCACCTCGCGTATTTATGATACCGATCTGGTTGAACGTTTTAACGTTTCTGTGGGTCAAATCTACTCGTTTACCCCTTCTCGTACTGGTGTGAATCAAACCAGTAAAGAAGATGATACCGGCAGCCTGATTTGGGCTGGTGATACATACTGGAAAATCAGCGATCGCTGGGGCGTCAGAGGTGGGCTGCAATATGACACCAAACTCGACAACGTCTCCCAGGGCAATACCGTACTGGAATACCGTCGTGATGCCGACCGTATGGTGCAACTAAGCTACCGTTACAGCAGCCCGGAATATGTGGCAACGGCGCTGAACAACAGTGCGCTGGTGACAAATCCTATCTTTAAAAACGGGATTTCACAGGTGGGCACTACGGCCAGCTGGCCGATTGCGGATGCATGGTCCGTGGTAGGCGCTTACTACTACGATACCCGCAACACGCGTCCGGCGTCGCAGCTGGTTGGACTGCAATACAGTTCATGCTGTTACGCGATCCGGGTCGGTTACGAACGCAAAATTAACGGCTGGGAAAACAACGACAGTAAATATGACAACCAAATCTCATTCAACATTGAGCTGCGTGGTCTGAGTTCTAACTATGGCTTAGGCACCAACGATATGCTGCGTCAGGGCATTATCCCTTACCAGCCCGCTTTCTGATGTTGTGATGTTTGACAGGCAATCCCGCAGTGCGGAACCAACAATGGATAAAGTATGAAGAACTGGAGAATGCTGATTCTTGGTGTGGCAATCAGTGCTAACACCGCGTTCGCAGCACCACAAGTCGTTGATAAAGTTGCAGCCGTGGTCAATAACGGCGTGGTTCTTGAGAGTGACGTGGACGGCATGATGGGCACGGTTAAATCTCAGGCCCAGCAGGCAGGTCAGCAGTTGCCGGATGATAAAACGTTGCGCCATCAGATTCTGGAACGTCAGATCATGGACAACATCATTCTGCAGATGGGTGAAAAAGCGGGGATCCAGATCAGCGACGAGCAACTGGACCAGGCGATTCAGAACATCGCTGCGCAGAACAGGATGAGCCTTGATCAGTTGCGCAGTCGTCTGGCTTATGACGGCATGAATTACAGCGTTTATCGTTCTCAGATCCGTAAAGAGATGACCATTGCTGAAGTGCGCAATAACGAAGTGCGTCGTCGCGTCACCATTCTGCCGCAGGAAGTCGATACGCTGGCTAACCAGATCGGTTCTCAGAACAGTCAGGGGACAGAACTGAACGTCAGCCATATTCTGCTGCCGCTGCCGGAAAACCCGACGCAGCAGCAGGTTGATGAGCAGGAAACACTGGCGAAACAGCTGGTTGGCGAACTGAAAAATGGCGCGGACTTCGGCAAGATGGCCGTAACCTACTCTGCTGACTCTCAGGCGCTGAAAGGCGGCAACATGGGCTGGGGCAAAATCGAAGAGTTACCAACCCTGTTTGCGCAGGCGCTGGCGACCGCGAAAAAAGGCGATATCGTCGGACCCGTTCGCTCAGGTGTCGGCTTCCATATCCTGAAAGTGAATGACCTGCGTGGCGAGAGCAAAAATGTCTCTGTCACCGAAGTGCATTCGCGTCACATTCTGCTGAAGCCATCGCCGATTCTCACAGATGAACAGGCACGCGCGCAGCTGGAACAGATCGCGGCTGACATCCGCAGTGGCAAAACCACTTTCGCCGCGGCGGCCAAACAGTACTCTGATGACCCGGGTTCGGCGAACCAGGGCGGCGATCTCGGCTGGACCTCTCCGGAAGTCTTTGATCCGGCGTTTCGTGACGCACTGCTGCGCCTGAAAAAAGGTCAGACGAGTCAGCCAGTTCACTCCTCTTTCGGCTGGCATCTGATTCAGTTGCTGGATACCCGTCAGGTGGATAAAACCGATGCAGCCCAGAAAGAGCGTGCTTACCGTATGCTGTTTAACCGTAAGTTCGCAGAAGAAGCACAGACCTGGATGCAGGAACAACGCGCCAGTGCCTACGTGAAGATTCTGGATGGCAATGCGCAGTAATGCCCGTGTAGTGATCACCCCCGGCGAACCTGCCGGGATTGGTCCCGATCTTACTGTTCAGCTGGCCCAGCAGTCGTGGCCGGTTGAACTGGTAGTCTGCGCCTCACCTGCCCTGTTGCAGCAGCGTGCGGCACAACTCGGTTTGCCGCTGACCCTGCGTCCCTATCAGCCTGGCATGGCAGCATTGCCGCAGCAGGCGGGTACGCTGACTATCCTGCCCATCGAAACGGCAGCGCCGGTCACGCCCGGCGAGCTTTGCGTCGCCAACAGCGACTATGTGCTGGCCACCCTGGCGCGCGCCTGTGACGGTTGTCTCGATGGTGAGTTCACTGCCCTGATTACCGGCCCGGTGCACAAAGGCGTCATCAATGATGCCGGCATCGCCTTTACCGGCCATACCGAATTCTTCGCCGATCGCGCGGGCGGCCATCGTGTCGTGATGATGCTGGCGACAGAAGAGCTGCGCGTCGCACTGGCAACTACCCATCTGCCGCTGAAAGATGTCCCCGCTGCGGTAACCCGCGACTGTCTGCATGAAGTGATTACGATTCTGCATCGTGATCTGCAGCAGAAGTTTGCCATTGCCGAGCCGCATATTTACGTCTGTGGTCTTAATCCTCATGCGGGCGAAAGCGGCCACATGGGTCGGGAAGAGATCGAGACCATCACGCCGGCACTCAATGAACTGCGTCAGCAGGGCATTAACCTGACCGGCCCGCTGCCTGCGGATACCCTTTTTCAGCCTAAATATCTGCAATATGCCGATGCGGTGCTGGCGATGTATCACGACCAGGGCCTGCCGGTACTCAAATTCCAGGGGTTTGGCCGGGCGGTGAATATCACCCTGGGCCTGCCCTTTATCCGGACTTCAGTTGACCATGGCACTGCGCTTGAACTCGCTGGTCTGGGTCAGGCTGAACCGGGCAGCTTCATCACGGCGCTTAACCTCGCCATCACTATGATCAAGAGCAGTAATGAATAATCGCGTCCATCAGGGGCACTATGCCCGTAAACGTTTCGGGCAGAACTTCCTGAACGATCAGTACATTATCGACAGCATTGTCTCCGCCATCCATCCACAGCGCGATGAAGCGCTGGTAGAGATCGGTCCGGGCCTGGGTGCCCTGACCGAACCGGTCGGCGAACGCCTCGATAAATTAACGGTGATAGAGCTGGACCGCGACCTCGCTGCGCGTCTGGAAACGCATCCGTTCCTTGGCCCTAAACTGACTATCTTCCAGCAGGATGCCATGACCTTCGACTTCGCCGCGCTGGCGCAGGAGAGAGGCCAGCCGCTGCGGGTATTTGGTAACCTGCCGTACAATATTTCGACCCCGCTGATGTTCCACCTTTTCAGCTATACTGGTTCGATCAAAGATATGCACTTCATGCTGCAGAAAGAAGTGGTCAATCGTCTGGTCGCCGGTCCGGGTAGTAAGACCTACGGTCGTCTGACGGTGATGGCGCAATATTACTGCCAGGTCATTCCGGTGCTGGAAGTGCCTCCGCACTCTTTTACACCGCCACCGAAAGTAGACTCTGCCGTGGTGCGTCTGGTGCCGTATGCCGAGCCACCATATCCGGTCAGCGATGTGCGTATTCTGAGCCGCATTACCACTGAAGCGTTCGGCCAGCGACGTAAAACGCTGCGCAACAGCCTGAGCCACATGGTGGCTGCCGGTGCGCTGGAAGAGTTATCCATAGATCCAACCCTGCGTGCCGAGAACGTCTCCGTCGCGCAATATTGTCAGCTGGCGAACTGGCTGGCCAATCATCAGGGAAAATCGCAGGAGTAAGTCATGAGTGAAACGGCCCGCGTCTCCGTCCATGTGCAAAGCCAGTACGTCGCCTCACAATCCTCACCGGATGACGATCGCTACGTCTTCGCCTATACCATTACGATACGCAATCTGGGCCGTTCCGCTGTGCAACTGCTGGGACGTTACTGGCTGATTACCAATGGTAACGGCCGCGAAACGGAGGTTCAGGGCGAAGGCGTGGTCGGTGAACAGCCATGTATTGCGCCTGGTAATGAATTTCAGTACACCAGCGGTGCGGTGATCGAAACGCCGATGGGCACCATGCAGGGACATTACGTGATGGTCGACGAACAGGGTGAAACCTTCCACGTCGAGATCCCGGTGTTCCGCCTCGCCATTCAGACCCACATTCATTGATTTACACGCTTTTTGCCCGTTAAATCGGGCACCTTCCTGATGGATAAAACGTTATGAGCACATACCTGATTGGCGATGTTCACGGTTGCTACGATGAATTACGTGCGTTGCTGCAACAGGTCGATTTCAATCCTGAGCAGGATACGCTGTGGCTGACCGGCGACCTGGTGGCACGCGGTCCAGGCTCCCTTGACGTCCTGCGCTACGTGAAATCGCTGGGTGACGCGGTACGTCTGGTGCTGGGCAATCACGATTTGCATCTGCTGGCGGTTTACGCCGGGATCAGCCGTAACAAGCCTAAAGATCGCCTGACCCCCCTGCTCGAAGCGGACGATGCAGATGAGCTGATCAACTGGCTACGTCGTCAGCCGCTATTACAGGTGGATGAAGAGAAAAAACTGGTGATGGGCCACGCCGGTATCACACCGCAGTGGGATATCGAAACCGCGAAAAAGTGTGCGCGTGAAGTGGAAGCGGTTCTCGCCAGCGACAGTTATCCGCTGTTCCTGGATGCCATGTATGGCGATATGCCGAACAACTGGAGTGAGGATTTGACCGGCCTGGCGCGTCTGCGCTTTAGCACCAACGCCCTGACGCGCATGCGTTACTGCTTCCCCAACGGTCAGCTGGACATGATCTGCAAAGATGCCCCTGAATCCGCCCTTCCGCCGCTGAAACCCTGGTTTAACATCGAGGGGCCGGTTGCACGTGACTACACCATCGTGTTTGGTCACTGGGCATCACTGGAAGGCAAAGGGACACCAGACGGCATTATCGGTCTGGATACCGGCTGCTGCTGGGGCGGAACGCTGACCCTGCTGCACTGGGAAGATCAGCGTTATGTC
Organism: Pantoea sp. B550; assembly: GCF_024158165.1. Taxonomy (NCBI): domain Bacteria; kingdom Pseudomonadati; phylum Pseudomonadota; class Gammaproteobacteria; order Enterobacterales; family Erwiniaceae; genus Pantoea; species Pantoea sp. B550. Next base: position 2,627,858 of record NZ_JAMYXI010000003.1, on the reverse strand, counting down.
GTGCAGCCTTCCAATCGCGAACAAGCGCTGGCCTCCAGCGACAGTCTCGCACCGCCTGCGTTATAACGGCGATGCTGGTCAGTCAGGCCAGCATCCTGTTTTATGCACCGATAATGCCGCCATCTTCGCGGGTGATCATGATCACCGACGAACGTGGACGCGGGCTGTTATTGGGAAAGTGTGAGTCACCCTCTTCACCGGGATGCTGCACATTCACGAACAGCGTTTTGTAGTCGGGCGTGAAGGTAATACCGGTAAGCTCGCACGATTTGGGGCCGACCATAAACCGGCGGATCTCTCCACTGTCAGGATCTCCCACCAGCATCTGATTATTCCCCTGCCCCTGATAATCCTCTTTGTTACTGTACTTGCCGTCGGTCAGGATCCACAAGCGCCCCTGCGCATCAAATCCCAGGCCATCCGGGCTGTTGAAGGTGTTCTCCGCCGTGATGTTAGGTGTGCCGCGATAAACCCCTTCAGGATGTGCTATCGGGTTGCCACACAAGGCATAGATATCCCACTCAAAGGTCTGTGCAGTGGCATCGCCCTTCTCATCCCAGCGGATAATCTGACCGTAAATATTTTTTGGCCGCGGATTCGCTGCATTGACCGGCATGCCTTCATTCCCGCGCTTGTTGTTGTTGGTCAGCGTGCAGTAGGCACGACCATCGTGTGGGTTAACGGCAATCCACTCGGGCCGGTCCATCCGCGTGGCGTTAACGACATCGGCCGCCGCACGCGCATTGATCAAAACATCTGCCTGGCTATTGAATCCCTTTTCAGCGGTGAGTCCATTTTCGCCCCACTTCAGCGCCAGCCAGCGCCCGGTGCCTTTCAGCGGTGTGCCCTGCGCATCACCGTTGAACTGCGCCACATAGAGCGTGCCCTTATCCAGCAGTCCGTGATTGGCTTTAGCATCATCCGGGATGACCTTGTCGTCGGAGACATATTTATAGATATATTCGCCGCGCTCGTCGTCGCCCATATAAACCACCAGCTGGCCGGTTTTCGCGACCGTCACGGCGGCATTCTCGTGCTTAAAGCGGCCCAGCGCGGTCCGCTTTACCGGCACGGAGTGAGGATCGAAAGGATCGATTTCGACGATCCAGCCGTGACGGTTGAATTCGTTGGGATTCTTAGCGATATCGAAGCGGGGATCAAAGTCAGACCAGTTGCGCTCCGGCTCGGCGGCATTCAGGGTATAGCGCTTCTGCTGTGGGGTCGGGGTAAAGTCGGCCTGATGGGTACCAAAGTAGGTATCGTAGTTCTCTTCACAGGTGAGATAGGTGCCCCACGGCGTTTTGCCGTTGGCGCAGTTACCAAAGGTGCCCAGGACATTCATTCCCTGCGGATCGGCCGCAGTCTGCAGCGCTTTATCCCCTGCGGCCGGACCGGAGAAGCGCATCGGGGTATTGGCGGTAATGCGGCGGTTATAGTCAGAAGGACGTACCACCTGCCAGCGATTGTCCTCACCCCGTTTGACTTCAACGATGGAGATACCGTGCGCCGCCTGCGACTTTTTGACATCTTCCAGGCTGGTCGCTTTACTGCCGCCGTGGGCAAATAGCGTCGGCTCGTTCACGTATTCATTGTTAATCGCCATCACGCCACGCTGGTCATTAATCGCGAAGAAGCTCATCCCATCGTTGTTGTCACCGAACTGCTTTTCCTGATCTTCTGCGCTATTGTTGCCGTGCGGGTCAAACGCGACCGCGCCATTCACCAGCGGATCACCCCAGGAGATCAGCACGTCAGCACGATAGCCCGGTGCGACCACAACCTCATCGGCCGTAGATGCGGCAATCGCCTGAAAGCCCAGCAGTGGGCTGCCGGCAGGCTTTGTCTGCGCCAGTACGTTTCCTGAAAGCGTGAGGCTGCCGCTGAGAAAGCCGGTCAGCCCTATCGCGCCGGAACCGGCAAGAAATTTACGACGATGTGGATCACGAAGGCGGTCAGTGCTTAATGCGGAGAGTTCGGTTTTCATTATTGATTGCTTCCTTTATGACGATCCCAGAAAAGAAGCAATGCTAATGAACAGAGATGACAGCCAGGTTACAGCCAGGCGGAAAGAGGATTAACGGCGACGGTCGAGGATCTCAAAACAGTAGCTGTGAGAGTTCTGCTCATCAGCGTCGTGGAATTCGCTGAAAGTGGACTGCCATTCGTCCGGCTCGTAATCCGGGAACTGCGTATCACCTTCTACTTCCGCATCAATGTGCGTCAGATAAAGACGATCGGCACGCTTCAGCATCTGCTCATAGACGCGGCCACCGCCAATCACCATGATCTCCTCAGCGTCTCCGGCTGCCTGTAACGCCTCATCCAGCGACGTAACCCAGGTCACGCCTTCTGTGGTGCCTGGCTTACTGCTGACAACAATGTTCAGTCGTCCAGGTAACGGACGGCCAATGGATTCAAAGGTCAATCGCCCCATAATCACCGGTTTCTTCAGCGTATTGCACTTGAACCACGCCAGATCTGCAGGCAGGTCCCACGGCATGGCGTTCTCCATTCCAATAATGCGATCTGCTGCTAATGCCGCGATAAGACTAATCATGTTAACCACTCACTGAAAAAAATTGGCGCCATGATACGTAAAGGTGAAACTTTCGTCGATAGGGGGAAAGGTCTATTTGCGTAAAGCTTTTCATGATGCCGTTTTTCGCGGCCTGTGCAGCGTTTTTCACCGCGTAATCGCGTCAGTTTGCCGCAGCGCGCCAGCGACTGGCCTCAGGCTGGCACAAAAAGCGTGCGCAAAAGAAAACGGCTCCCGCAGGAGCCGTCAGGGTTATCAGAAGTCGTAGCGCAGACGCACCAGATTCATATCACCCAGGTTATCGGTGCTGGAGGTAAAGACATGTTCGTAATCAACACGGAAACCGTAGTCGAGGAACAGCGTCACACCCAGACCGTTGTCGATGCGCTGGTAATCACGGCCAGTCGCATACTCGATGCGGTCACCCATGACATAAGGCTGGATGGCTTTCAGACCGTACTGCGCCACCGGGATCTTGTAACCGGCGAAATATTCAATGCCCCACGCATCGCCAGCAAAGTAGTCATGCACATCTTTGCGTTTGGTGGTCATGAAGTTCTGATACCAGCCGCCACCGGCTGACAGCGTCCAGTTGCCTGGTGTCCAGCTCAGTGCGGTGCCGTAGATGTTCTGGTCGTAATCGCGGCTGTCGCCGTTGTTCGGATTACGCATCGCCGCGCGAGTGTAGTTCCACGCCGTGCCCCAGCTCAGATCCTCAGTGATGTGGTAATCCACGCCCAGTGAGCCGCCGCCTTTGCGCTTATAGCGCAGGCCGTTGCCTGGCAGATACTCGTTATCTTCGAACAGATAAGAAGCGTAGATATCCGCGTCGCCGAAGCTGTTTTTGTACTTCAGCTGCTTACGTGAACGGTAAGATCCATCGTAGTCGCCGTTGATTCCGTTGCCCGGTGCCTGGCCGATCATGTCGTAATCCCAGATATCCGTTTTGGCGCCCACGGTGTCATAATAGACGCTGTTCTGCTGACCAAAGGTAAGCTGACCCCAGGTTTTGCTTTTCAGACCGGTGTAGAGCTGGCGACGCGTGGTGTTATTGGCACCATCGGCATAGTGACGATCCCAGCTGAACACCGCCGGTACGTTAACACCCAGCTCGTAGTAGCTGATCCAGCTCACGTCATCAAACAGGTAATAGTCAGCGCCAAAACGGAAACGGGTGCCACCATCGAAACCGTCGCGCTTGTAGGATTTGTCATCCACGCCGGTCTGATGATTGACCTGAGCACGGATGCTGCCGCCAACATTCAGCGTAAGGCGGCTAAGTGGATCGCCCGCCTGCGGATCCTGTTTCAACAGGGTAATTTCCGCCTGGCTGGCAAAAGGAAGAATAGCCATCAGTGCAGCCACTGCACTCAGAGAAAAAGTACGCATTTTCATTTTTTATTTATGTCCTGATACGCTCCAGTGATGAGCGGCAGGCATAGTACTGGCGAAAAATCCGCACAGGAAGTGTTTATCTTATAAATTTGTGCGAACCGGCGTTATTCGCACCTATAGCTAAAAAATTAAGCCAAATCAGTTACTTTAACGCAAACTCCAGACTCTTCCTGGACCTCAATTTCGGATTATCGCCAGAGAAGTGGCAAAAAAAACGGCTCCCGAAGGAGCCGTTTTTCACATTACATTACCTTACATCGCCTTTATCTGGGCATGCATTTCCTGAACGGAGATAACCTGTTCCGTCGGGTCTGCATTCAGCGCCATCGCGGTGGCGAAGCCGCCGTTCAGCGTGGTGTCGTAATGCACTTTATACTGCAGTGCGCTGCGGCGAATCAGCTTCGAATCTTCAATCGCCTGACGACCCGCCGTTGTATTGACGATGTAGCTATACTCGCCATTCTTCAGGCGGTCCTGAATGTGCGGACGTCCTTCATGCACCTTGTTGACCAGGCGCGGGTTGATGCCCGCTTCGCCCAGCACCACCGCGGTGCCGTGAGTCGCATCCAGTTCGAAACCAAACTTCTGCAGCTTCGCGGCCAGGTCGACGATACGTTTCTTGTCGCCTTCACGCACAGACAGCAGCGCACGGCCTGACTTCTTCATATTGCTCTGGGCACCCAGCATCGCTTTGGAGAACGCCTCAGCGAACGTGCGGCCCACACCCATGACTTCACCAGTTGAGCGCATTTCTGGACCCAGAATCGGGTCAACGCCCTGGAACTTGTTGAACGGCAGCACCACTTCTTTGACCGAGTAGTAAGGCGGGATCACCTCTTCCGTCACGCCCTGCTCTGCCAGTGTTTTACCTGCCATCACGCGCGCAGCCACTTTCGCCAGCGGTACACCGGTCGCTTTAGAGACGAACGGAACGGTACGCGCCGCACGTGGGTTCACTTCGATCAGATAGACTTCGTTGTCTTTCACCGCGAACTGAACGTTCATCAGGCCACGAACGTTCAGCTCAAACGCCAGTTTCTCAACCTGCTGGCGCATCACATTCTGAATCTCCTGATTCAGCGTGTAGGCCGGCAGTGAACAGGCGGAGTCACCGGAGTGAACACCAGCCTGCTCAATGTGTTCCATAATGCCGCCAATCAGTACCCGCTCACCGTCGCAAATCGCATCCACATCCACTTCGACAGCATCATCCAGGAAGCGATCCAGCAGTACCGGCGCATCATTGGAAACCGAGACTGCCGTCTGGAAGTAGCGTCTGAGGTCGATCTCGTCGTAGACGATCTCCATGGCACGGCCACCCAGTACATAAGAAGGACGCACCACCAGCGGATAACCCAGGCCAGCCGCTTTCTCGACTGCCTGCTCCAGCGTCGCTACCGTGGCGTTAGCTGGTTGCTTCAGTTTCAGGCGATCAACCGCCTGCTGGAAACGTTCACGGTCTTCCGCACGGTCAATAGAATCCGGGCTGGTGCCGATAACCGGTACGCCTGCGGCTTCCAGCGCACGCGCCAGTTTCAGCGGAGTCTGACCGCCATACTGTACGATGACGCCTTTTGGCTGCTCGATGCGCACAATCTCCAGCACATCTTCCAGCGTGACCGGCTCAAAGTAGAGGCGGTCAGAGGTGTCGTAATCGGTCGAGACCGTTTCCGGGTTACAGTTCACCATAATGGTCTGGTAACCATCTTCACGCAGCGCCAGAGCGGCATGAACGCAGCAGTAGTCGAATTCGATACCCTGACCGATACGGTTTGGCCCACCACCCAGAATCATGATTTTTTCACGATCCGGACTCGGGTTGGCTTCGCACTCCTCCTCATAGGTGGAGTACATATAGGCCGTATTCGTCGCGAACTCGGCGGCACAGGTATCCACCCGCTTATAAACCGGATGCAGGTTAAACTGCTGACGCAGCTTGCGGATTTCGCTCTCAGCCACACCTGCCAGCGTCGCCAGCCGCGCATCGGCAAAGCCTTTACGCTTCAGAGTACGCAGGAACGTGGCATCCAGGCTATTCACCCCTTCGCTTGCCACCTGATCTTCCAGCCGTACCAGCTCTTCAATCTGCACCAGGAACCAGCGGTCAATGTTGGTCAGATTGAACACGCCATCTACTGACATACCGGCACGGAATGCATCAGCGATGTACCAGATGCGGTCTGAACCGGCATCTTTCAGCTCGCGGCGGATGCGGGTTAACGCTTCCGGGTCATCAAGGTGCACTTTCGGGTCAAAACCGTTAGCGCCGACTTCCAGGCCGCGCAGCGCTTTCTGCATGGACTCCTGGAAAGTACGGCCAATCGCCATCACTTCACCCACCGATTTCATCTGCGTGGTCAGGCGATCGTTGGCACCGGCAAATTTCTCAAAGTTGAAACGCGGGATCTTGGTGACGACGTAGTCGATTGACGGTTCAAACGAGGCTGGTGTTAAACCGCCAGTGATATCGTTCATCAGCTCGTCGAGGGTGTAGCCGACTGCCAGTTTGGCCGCCACTTTAGCAATCGGGAAGCCAGTCGCTTTTGACGCCAGCGCCGAAGAGCGCGACACGCGTGGGTTCATCTCGATGACAATCAGGCGACCATCTTTCGGGTTAACTGAGAACTGCACGTTGGAGCCACCGGTCTCAACACCGATTTCACGCAGTACCGCCAGCGAGGCGTTACGCATGATCTGATACTCTTTGTCGGTCAGCGTCTGGGCAGGCGCCACCGTGATGGAGTCACCGGTGTGGATCCCCATCGCATCGAAGTTTTCAATTGAGCAGACGATGATGCAGTTGTCGTTTTTATCGCGCACTACTTCCATCTCATACTCTTTCCAGCCAATCAGCGACTCATCAATCAGCAGCTCATTGGTTGGTGAGAGGTCGAGACCACGTTCGCAAATCTCTTCAAACTCTTCGCGGTTGTAGGCGATGCCGCCACCGGTTCCGCCCATAGTAAATGAGGGACGGATAATGCACGGGAAGCCAACATCTTCTGCCACGGCCAGCGCTTCTTCCATGGTGTGCGCAATGCCGGAGCGCGCGGTATCCAGACCGATGCTTTTCATCGCCACGTCGAAGCGACGACGATCTTCCGCTTTGTCGATCGCATCAGCCGTCGCGCCAATCATCGTGACGCCAAACTCTTCCAGCACGCCATGACGCTCCAGCTCCAGCGCACAGTTCAGCGCTGTCTGTCCGCCCATCGTTGGCAATACCGCATCCGGGCGCTCTTTTTCGATGATTTTGCGCACCACTTCCCAGTGAATCGGCTCAATGTAGGTCGCATCGGCCATTTCCGGGTCGGTCATGATCGTCGCCGGGTTCGAGTTTACCAGAATGACGCGGTAACCCTCTTCACGCAGCGCTTTACACGCCTGCGCACCGGAATAGTCAAATTCGCAGGCCTGGCCGATCACAATCGGACCGGCACCAAGAATCAGGATGGATTTTAGGTCTGTACGTTTTGGCATGTATTAGCTCCTGATTACTTCGCTTGCAGACGGAATGCGTCAATCAATTCAATAAAGTGGTCAAACAGCGGTGCGGCATCACCCGGACCCGGGCTGGCTTCCGGGTGTCCCTGGAAGCTGAATGCAGGCTTATCAGTGCGATGAATGCCCTGCACCGTTTTATCGAACAACGAAATGTGGGTGACACGCAGGTTCGCAGGCAGATTGTTCTCATCGACCGCAAAACCGTGGTTCTGCGCGGTAATCATCACGCGGTTTTTTTCGAGATCTTTCACCGGATGGTTGCCGCCGTGGTGGCCGAGCTTCATCTTCACGGTCTTAGCCCCGCTGGCCAGCGCCAGCAGCTGATGCCCCAGGCAGATACCGAACACCGGAATCTCTGTCTTCAGGAAGGACTGAATCGCGCTGATCGCGTAGTCGCACGGCTCCGGGTCACCGGGACCGTTGGAGAGGAAAATGCCGTCAGGACTTAGCTTCAGAACCTCTTCGGCAGGTGTCTGTGCCGGAACCACGGTCAGACGACAGCCGCGATCGACTAGCATGCGCAGGATGTTGCGCTTAGCGCCGTAATCGTAAGCCACTACATGATAAGGCAGCGACTCCGCAGTAGCCTGCTCTGGCAGACCCGCGTCCAGCGTCCAGCTGCCCTGCTGCCAGCTGTAAGTCTCCGTAGTGCAGACCTCTTTCGCCAGATCCATTCCTTTCAGTCCCGGAAACGCCTGGGCTTTTTGCAGCGCCAGCGCAGCATCCGGATTGTCGCCAGCAATAATGCAGCCGTTCTGCGCCCCTTTCTCACGCAGCAGGCGCGTCAGCTTGCGGGTATCAATATCGGCAATCGCCACGATGTTGTTGCGCTGCAGGTAAGCAGATAAGCCCTCTTCGCTACGGAAGTTGCTGGCAATCAGCGGCAGGTCACGAATAACCAGGCCCTGCGCATGAATCTGGCTGGATTCTTCGTCGGCGGCATTAGCACCGACATTACCGATATGGGGATAAGTGAGAGTGACGATTTGGCGGGAATAGGAAGGATCAGTGAGGATTTCTTGATAACCGGTCATTGAAGTGTTGAAAACGACTTCTCCCACTGCCGATCCTGTTGCCCCTATGGCCCGACCGTGGAATTGGGTTCCGTCTTCCAGAACCAGGATTGCTGACTTGATCAAAACATCCTCCAGGGAATAAACAGTCAATATATCTGCATATTAATTCAAAATAGCCGCCTGAATCAATGCAAAAACCGCCTGAATTGTCGATTTTTGGCAAATTGCGCGCATTCTAATGATCGCCCTGGTCATTGTCTACCCTGCAGTGGAATTTTTTCATACTTATCTGCCTTATGAGGAAAAAAACGGGCATGAGCGGCAAAAAGAGGGGAAAACTCGGCTAAATAATCGTTTGCCAGGCAGCCTAAAAACTAAATTAGCGCAACCGCCTCTTTATTTTTGACCAAATGGTCAAAAATAGCATCCAGCCGGGTAATAAAAGGACGTAAATGGATAAAAATAAGCGTCAGAGCAGAATATTACACCCTAACCCTGGTTTTTAGATAAAATTAAGGGCAATGAAATCATTGCCCCTTTTCAATCAAGTTATTAACGATTGAAATAACCACATCACGATGGTTCACAACACTTACAACATCGACAAATTCAGCACATCGCGCATATCGTAAAGCCCTGATTTCTTATCTTTCAACCATAAAGCCGACTTAACTGCGCCATTTGCAAAGGTCATACGGCTCGAAGCCTTGTGGGTAATCTCTACCCGCTCGCCAATATCTGCAAACATCGCCGTATGCTCACCGACGATGTCACCTGCGCGCACCGTCGCAAAACCGATGGTCTGTGGCTGGCGTTCACCCGTATGGCCTTCACGTGTATAGACTGCATGCTCATCCAGTTTCCACTGCATCGCGTCGGCTATTGCCTCCCCCATCGCCAGCGCGGTGCCAGACGGCGCATCCACTTTATGACGGTGGTGCGCTTCAACGATCTCAATGTCCGCATACTCGCCCATCACTTTAGCGGCCTTCTCCAGCAGCTTCAGCACCAGGTTAACCCCCACACTGAAGTTAGCGGCGAACACGATGGCGATATCTTCCGCCGCCGCACGAATGGCCGCTTTGCCTGCCTCATCAAAACCGGTGGTGCCAATGACCATCGCTTTACCCTGCTCACGGCAGATCGCCATATACTCCAGCGTGCCTTCCGGCCGGGTGAAGTCGATCAACACATCAAAGTCGTTAATCACCGCGCGTAAATCGTCTGCGATGAGGATGCCATTCTTCCCGATGCCTGCTAATTCACCAGCGTCGCTGCCCGTCAGCGATGAACCCGGGCGTACCAGTGCTGCACCCAGTTCTACGCCCTCTGCCTGCTGTGTCGCCTGAATCAGATTACGGCCCATTCGGCCCGGCGCGCCCACAATAGCAATCCGGATAGTGTTCATATTTATTCATTCCTAAAGCAAATCTATGCATACAAAGCGTCATCAGGTTAACGACGAGTTAACAGTCACGCCACTATTAATCCGTGATAATAAGAATTTTATGCCAGCCGCCTGTGATTATCAGTAAAAGCAATTACGCCCGCAAACAACAGTCTTTTCTGTCTGACCAAAAAAACAAAAAAGGCCGAACAGAGTCGGCCTTTTTAGCAGGTAAATCAGAACGCTACTGCACGTTGCGTACGTCGACACGTAGCTCTTTTGGCACTTCGAAGACGATATTCTCTTCACGACCAATCAGCTCAATCGCCGCTTCGCCACCCAGCTCACGCAGTCGCTGGATCACCTGCTGCACCAGAATATCGGGGGCTGAGGCACCCGCGGTTACACCAATACAGGCTACGCCTTTTACCCACTCTTCCTGAATATCATCCGCAGAGTCGATCAGCTTCGCCAGCTTACCGGCACGCTGTGCCAGTTCGGCCAGGCGGTTGGAGTTCGAGGAGTTCTTCGACCCTACCACCAGCACCACTTCCGCATCTTTCGCCAGCGTACGAACGGCTTCCTGACGGTTGGTGGTGGCGTAGCAGATATCATCTTTACGCGGCCCGATAATCGCCGGGAAGCGCTGGCGCAAAGCATCAATGATGTCAGAGGTGTCATCCACCGACAGCGTGGTCTGCGTCATGAAGCTCAGATTGTTTTCGTCTTTGACGGTCAGTCTGAAGACATCTTCCGGTGACTCCACCAGATACATGCCGCCATTAGGGTTGTTGTACTGCCCCATGGTGCCTTCGACTTCCGGATGCCCCGCATGACCAATCAGTATTGCCTCAACGCCTTTACGGCTGGCGCGTGCCACTTCCATATGCACCTTGGTCACCAGCGGACAGGTGGCGTCGAACAGCATAGTCAGATTGCGCGCTTTAGCTTCGGCACGCACTGCCTGAGAAACACCGTGCGCGGAGAAGATCAGAATCGCGTTATCCGGCACTTCACTGATCTCTTCAATGAAGATGGCACCGCGCTCACGCAGGCTGTTTACCACATAACGGTTATGCACCACTTCGTGACGGACGTAGATGGGCGCGCCATACATCTCCAGCGCGCGCTCAACAATACTGATGGCACGATCAACGCCAGCGCAGAAGCCGCGCGGATTAGCTAACAGGATTTGCATCGTTGGCCTCCAGTGCGGGATCGATTTCCAGCACCTCTACATCAAACTGAATACGACGACCTGCCAGCGGATGGTTGAAATCCACAGTGATAGAGTCACCGGAGATTTCACGGATCACGCCAGGCATTTCACTGCCGCCCATGCCGCTGAACAGCATGATGGCTCCCACTTCCGGCTCACCCGCATCGATAAAGTCCCGACGCGAGAAATACTGGATCAGGTCAGGGCTGACGCCGCCAAAGGCGTCGTCCGGTTCCAGGGTAAACTGTTTAGTTTCACCCGCTTTCAGCCCCAGCAGTGCCTGCTCAAGTGCTGCAGAGAGGCTGCCATCACCGAGACGGAACAGCGCGGGCTTGCCGTTTGCACGGGTCGATTCCGCCGTCGAGCCATCTTCCAGCTTCAGCGTAAAATGCACCAACACCGCGCTTTCGCGCTGTACGCACTCAGTCATCACTTACCCTTTCTGTTTAGCCTGTTTGCCGTTCGGGCTGAAAAAGCCCTCCAGCACCACCAATGCCGCACCGATACAGATGCCGCAGTCAGCGATATTAAATGTAGCGAAGTGCCAGTTACCGACATAGAAATCGATAAAATCGACCACAAAGCCATGGTATGAGCGATCGAACAAATTGCCTATCGCGCCGCCGATGATCAGAGCATAGGCGATGTTAGCCATCTTCTGGCTGGCGTGATTGCGGTACATCATCACCACCAGCGAGATCACGATAGCCAGCGCAATACCGGCAAAGAACCAGCGCTGCCAGCCGCCTTTGTCCGCCAGGAAACTGAACGCCGCGCCGTAGTTGTGCGCGTAGAACAGATTCAGATAAGGCATCAGCGGCTGGGTTTCATGCAGCATCATGTTGTTCATCACCCACTGCTTACTGGCGAAGTCGACAACAATCACCACCAGCACCAGCCACAGCCAGCGCAATCCGGTTGATAAAATAGGTTTACGCATCAGGCAAATTCACGCTGTTCGCCGTCACCGGCTACGTTAGTGTAACAACGACCACAGACCTCAGCATGCTCAGGATTCTGTCCGACGTCGGTAGTGTAATGCCAGCAGCGCTGACATTTCTCGCCTTCCGCCTTGTGCAGCGCGATTTTCAGACCTTTCAGCAGCTCACTCTGCTGCGCTTCGTCATTCGCCAGTGCGTAATCCGCTACCTGTGCGCCAGAGGTCAGCAGCACAAAACGCAGCTCATTGCCCAGCGCCTGCAGCTTAGCAGCCAGTTCCGGATCGGCATAGAGCGTCACCGTCGCTTCCAGTGCGCCACCGATACGTTTATCCGCACGCGCCTGCTCGATCACCTTGTTCACTTCGCCACGCACTTTCAGCAGCTCAGCCCAGTAGGCGTCATTCAGCGCTTCATCTTCTGCCAGGCCAAACAGACCCTGATACCACTCTTCGGTGAAGACATACTGTGCACGTTCGCCTGGCAGGTAGCCCCAGATCTCATCCGCTGTAAAGGACATGATCGGTGCCATCCAGCGTACCAGCGCTTCGACGATATGCCACAGCGCGGTCTGACAGCTGCGACGCGCCAGGCCATCGCCTTTCGCGGTGTACTGACGATCCTTGATGATGTCGAGATAGAAGCTGCCCATCTCAATTGAGCAGAACTGCATCAGACGCTGGATCACTTCGTGGAAATCGTAGTTCTCGTAAGAGGCAACGATATCGGCCTGTGCCGCCTGTGCGCGACCCACTGCCCAGCGATCCACCACCACCATCTCTTCCGGTTTCACCAGATCGGTGGCCGGGTTGAAGCCGCTGAGGTTAGCCAGCAGGAAACGCGCGGTGTTACGGATACGACGATAGGCATCGGCAGAGCGCTTGAGGATCTCATCGGAGACCGCCATTTCACCCGAGTAGTCGGTTGAGGCCACCCACAGACGCAGAATATCGGCGCCCAGTTTGTTCATCACATCCTGCGGTGCAACGGTGTTGCCGATCGACTTCGACATCTTGCGGCCCTGACCATCCACGGTGAAACCGTGCGTCAGTACCTGACGATAAGGCGCTTTGCCCTTCATCGCCGTGGAGATCATCAGCGAGGACATAAACCAGCCGCGATGCTGATCGGAGCCTTCCAGATAGAGATCAGGCGCATGTCCGCCAAATTCAGGACGCGCATCCACCACGGAGTAGCTGGTAGAACCGGAGTCAAACCAGACATCCAGCGTATCCGGCACTTTAACGTAATGATCGGCATCGTCGCCCATCAGTTCGCGCGGGTCGAGATCCCACCAGGCCTGAATCCCATCCTGCTCAACGCGCTGCGCCACTTTCTCCATCAGCGCCAGCGTGTCCGGGTGCAGCTCTTCGCTCTCTTTATGAACGAACAGCGCCATTGGGACGCCCCACGTACGCTGACGGGAGATACACCAGTCAGGACGGTTCGCTACCATCGATTCGATACGCGCCTGGCCCCAGTCCGGGATCCACTGTACGCCTTTGATCTCTTTCAGCGACTGCGCACGCAGTCCTTTCTGATCCATGCTGATGAACCATTGCGGCGTGGCGCGGAAGATGATCGGCGTTTTATGGCGCCAGCAGTGCGGGTAGCTGTGCAGCAGTTTCTCAACGTGCAGCAGCGCGCCCTTCTCTTTCAGCAGCTCAACGATCATGTCGTTGGCTTTAAAAACGTTAATCCCATCCAGCGTCGGATATGTGCCTGGCAGATAAGTGCCATCCGGTCCGACCGGATTCGCCGTTTCGATGCCATATTTCTGACCGATGACATAGTCATCCGGACCGTGGCCTGGAGCGGTGTGAACTGCACCAGTACCCGCGTCCAGCGTCACGTGATCGCCCAGCACCACCAGCGACGCCAGCGCCAGGAACGGATGCTGGAATTTCTGCAGCTCCAGCGCAGCGCCCTGACATTCGCCCAGTACCTGCCATTCGCTGACACCGGCGCGCTTCATGACGCTCTCAACCAGCTCTTTCGCCAGGATCAGGGCACGGCCCTCGATCTGGATCAACTGGTACTCAAATTCAGGATGCAGAGAGATGGCGCGGTTAGCTGGTAATGTCCACGGCGTCGTTGTCCAGATCACCAGTGAGATTGGGCCATTGACCTGTGCTACGCCAAATGCCTGACGCACCGCGTCGGCATCGATGGCGTTGAACATCACATCAATTGACGGTGACGTTTTGTCGTAATACTCCACTTCCGCTTCTGCTAAGGCTGAACGGCAATCCAGGCACCAGTGCACTGGCTTCGCGCCTTTATGCAGGTGGCCGTTGCCGATGATTTTACCCAGCGCACGGATGATGTTGGCTTCGGTGCCGAAATCCATGGTCAGGTAAGGACGATCCCAGTCGCCCAGCACGCCCAGACGGATAAAGTCGGCCTTCTGGCCTTCAACCTGTTCAGCAGCATACTTGCGGCACGCGGCACGGAATTCAGCGGCGGTGACTTTCTCGCCTGGCTTGCCGATCATCTGCTCAACTTTGTGTTCGATTGGCAGACCGTGACAGTCCCAGCCCGGCACATATGGCGAGTCATAACCCGCCATGCCTTTCGACTTAACGATAATGTCTTTCAGAATCTTGTTAACAGAGTGACCAATATGAATGCTGCCGTTCGCATACGGAGGGCCATCATGCAGGATAAAGGTTTTTTTCCCTTTTTTGGCTTCGCGGATGATGCCGTACAGGTTGTCGGCATACCAGCGTTGCAACATTCCCGGTTCGCGTTTGGCCAGATCGCCACGCATCGGGAATCCCGTTTCCGGCAAATTCAGGGTAGATTTATAGTCACTCATCAGATTCTCGATTCCGTTTTTCGCTCAGGTTAAAGCAGCCCAAAGAACTGCCGGGCCGTTACCACATCGTTCGCAATTTGTTCTTTCAACGCCTCCAGTGAGGCAAAGCGCTGCTCGTTTCGTATTTTCTGTTTCAGCACCACATCAATGTGACGACCATAGAGATCCATATTGATGTCGAGCAGGTGAACTTCAAGCTGCTGGCGTAAACCTTTTACGGTCGGGCGAGTGCCGATATTGGCAACACCCGGCAGTGGCTCAGGCGTCAGACCCTGTACCTCCACCGCATAGACCCCTTTCACCGGTGAGACGCTGCGGCGTAAAGGAAGGTTCGCAGTGGGGAAACCCAGCGTGCGTCCCAGTGCATCACCGTGCACGACGCGGCCGGAAATGGTGAATGGATGACCTAACAGCGACTGCGCCAGCGCTAAATCATCTGCGGCCAGCGCCTGACGCACGGCGGTGCTGCTGATTCGCTTCCCGCCGTCACAAAAGGTTTCGGTGCTCACGACCTCAAAACCATACTCCGCACCGGCTTTCTGTAATAACAGGAAATCCCCCTGGCGACCAGCGCCGAAGCGGAAATCATCGCCTACTGCGAGGTACTTTACGTCCAGCTTGTCCACCAGCAGGTCACTGATAAAACGCTGGGCGGACAGGGCTGCGAAGCGACGGTCGAACCGCACACACAGCACTTTATCGACGCCGGCTTCAGCCATATAGCGCAGTTTTTCACGCAGGCGCGTCAGGCGTGCCGGGGCTTTATCACCGGCAAACAGCTCCAGCGGCTGTGGCTCAAACACCATGACCACGACCGGCAGATTACGCTTACGCCCCTCTTCACACAGCCGGGACATCAGCGCCTGATGCCCGCGGTGCACACCATCGAAATTACCAATGGTCAGAACGCAGCCGCGATGCTGCTCGTTAAGATTATGAATACCGCGGATAAACTTCATGGCTGGCCCAAACCGGTGGAAATCGGCGGATTATACCCTTGAAAGCGACTCAGGTTAACCCGTCAGCACGCCTTTCATGCTTTAGGTGCTGCATTTCCTGTTGCAGATGCGCATGTTAAGAATTTTGTCGCGAAATACTGTATTCAGCGAGGGGAAGCTGGTAGAATCTTGCGCCATCAAATACGTAACCGAGTGCTGCTCATAGAGCGACGCTTATTTGCACAAATCCATTGACAAAATCAGGTTAGAAGGGCATAGTCCTCGGCCTTTGATTTGTCTCTATAGAACACATTTGGGAGTTGGACCTTGGCTAATATCAAATCAGCTAAGAAACGCGCCGTAACATCTGAGAAACGCCGCAAGCATAACGCTAGCCGCCGCTCAATGATGCGTACCTTCGTTAAGAAAGTATACGCGGCGATCGCTTCAGGCGACAAAGCTGCTGCGCAGAACGCATTCAATGAAATGCAACCACTCGTGGATCGTCAGGCCGCTAAAGGTCTGATCCACAAAAACAAAGCTGCACGTTATAAATCAAACCTGACTGCACAGATCAACAAACTGGCTTAATCGCCCGTTGTTTATCGCTTTGTTAAAAAAGCCGGCTTACGCCGGTTTTTTTTCGTCTGTACTCTGACGGGGAAAGAGTCCGCTGAAGTCAGCGTGACAGAGACGCTGCACCGCCGGATGCTGAATCATCCGCTCGGCGAAGAGTATATGGTACTCCTCTGACACCGCATCGAGCCGGCCGACTTCATAACTCCCCTCCTGCTGATCCCTGTCCAGCGCTGCTGCTACAAAAACCGCCTTCTGACGCGCACCAAATGCGTTCATCAGAGCTGCATCATCAAACTCACCGAGAATCTCCACCTGCAGCCCCTGGGTTGTGATCCAGTTGAGGATTTTGCGCCCCAGCATCGAGCGGCGACCCGGAATCAGCAGGGGGCGCGTCTCAAGACAAGCCGGAAAAGAGAGATCGGTGATCGGCTGCGCGGACCAGAAACTGATCGGGCACTCCCCCAGCTTCACCGAAAACAGCCCTTCCTGCTGGGTGGGATCGATGGAGCAGTCAGAGATAATCATATCCAGCTTATGCTGACTGAGCTGTTCCAGCAGCATTTCGTGAGTCGACTCAAAACAGCGCAGGTGAATCTTCTCTTCTGCAACCACTGCGGTCTCCAGTACCTTACTGACCAGTTGCTTAGAGAGCGCATCTGCCACGCCAACATCCAGCAGCAGATGAGACTCTTTGCGGTAGTTAACGATATCCAGCATCTCCTGACCCAGCATAAACATGCGGTCAGCGTAGCGGAACACCAACTGTCCCAGTTCCGTCGGTACCAGACCCCGTCCCTGACGCCGGAACAGCTTGCCCTGCAGGCGCTCCTCCAGTGCCTTAATCTGCCCGGTAATGGTCTGTGGCGTCAGGGAGAGTGCCTCTGCTGCCGCCGTAATCGATCCCGCACGGCAGGCGTGCCAGAAGTAGTAGAGATGATTGTAATTAATATGCGCCATAGGATGCCCTACGCCGCACGCTGCTTAAGACGCCAGCCAAGGATCACATAGCCCAGCACCGCCGACAGAATCGAGCCTGACAGAATCCCCAGCTTCGCCAGCGTCATCAGTTCAGCACTGATGTCGCCGTAGGCCAGCGAGGCGATAAATATCGACATGGTGAAGCCAATACCGCACAGCACCCCCACCGCCGCAATATCTTTGATGTGAGTATTTTCCGGCAGTCTGGCTATGCCGGTTTTATCTGCCAGCCAGCAGAACAGCGTAATGCCCAGTGGCTTACCGATCAGCAGACCGGACATGATGCCCAGCGGCAGCAGCGAGAAGAGGCTACCGAACGAGACACCCGTCAGCGACACACCCGCATTAGCAAAGGCAAACAGGGGCAGGATCACCCAGCGCACCCAGGGATGCAGCGCATGCTCAAGATGAATCGCCGGAGAGTGTCCCTCTTTCTTCGCCAGCGGAATCAGGAAGCCGACCACGACACCCGCCAGCGTCGCATGAACACCCGACTTCAGCACCGCCACCCATAGCACCAGCCCCACCAGCAGATAGAGACCGGTGTTGCGCACGTTGAGCAGGTTCATCAGCGCCAGCACGGCAATGGCAGCGGCGGCAACGCCCAGCGAGGCCATCGAAAGGTGATGCGTGTAAAACAGCGCGATAATCACGATTGCCCCGAGATCGTCGATGATCGCCAGCGCCATCAGGAAGATTTTTAGAGCAGGCGGCACGCGGCTTCCCAGCAGCGCCAGGATGCCCAGCGCAAAGGCGATATCGGTGGCGGTCGGGATCGCCCAGCCGCTGCGGGTGGCGGCATCGGCACCGTTAAACAGCAGAAAAATGATCGCCGGGGCGATCATGCCACCCAGCGCCGCAATCAGCGGGAACAGCGCCTGTTCACGTTTAGCCAGCGCGCCCATCACCAGTTCGCGTTTGACCTCAAGTCCTACCATCAGGAAGAACAGCGCCATCAGCGCATCGTTAATCCACAGCAGCAGGTCTTTGCTGATATCGAGACTGCCAAAGCGAAACTCCACCGGAATGGCCAGCAAATCGCGATAGCCCTGCTGCGTCGCTCCGCTATTGGCCAGTACCATCGCCAGCGCAGCCGCAATAATCAGCACCACACCGCCGGTAGCGTCGCTTTCAACTATTTTTTTTAATCTGATATTCACACGCGTTGTCCTTAATCCAGAGATCAATCAAAGTCCCTAAGAGTAACGGTAATAACAGCTCGAAAAAAACAGTTTATTTAGCGGGGATTGTTCGGAAATAACGAAGCGTTGATCGCAGGTAAAAAAAAGCCAGCGGCAGGCGCTGGCTTTCAGCGTGGATGAACTTAACGGGTTAAGTCATCAAAGAATTTTTTCACGCCGTCGAAGAAGCTCTTTGAGCGCGGGCTGTTATGCTCGCCGCTCGGGCCGCCAAAACTCTCTTCCAGTTCACGCAACAGCGCTTTCTGTTTCTCATTCAGGCTGACCGGTGTTTCCACCACGACGCGACATAACAGGTCGCCGACCGCGCCGCCACGTACCGATTTGACGCCACGTCCGCGCATGCGGAACAGCTTGCCGGTCTGCGTTTCTGACGGCACTTTCAGCTTCACGCGACCATCCAGTGTCGGCACTTCAATCTCGCCGCCCAGCGCCGCCATCGCAAAGTTGATTGGCACTTCGCAGTAGAGATTGTTCTCTTCACGCTCGAAGATCGGGTGTTTCTTCACCGATACCTGAACGTAGAGATCGCCGGCTGGTGCGCCCTGCTCGCCCGCTTCGCCTTCGCCACTCAGACGAATACGATCGCCGGTGTCAACCCCAGCAGGGATTTTCACTGACAGCGTCTTCGACTTCTCAACGCGGCCATGGCCATGACAGGCGTTGCACGGATCTTTAATCACCGAGCCGCGACCATGACAGGTCGGACAGGCCTGCTGGACAGTGAAGAAGCCCTGGCGCATCTGCACCTGGCCTGCACCATGACAGGTTGAACAGGTTTGTGGCTGCGTTCCCGCTTTCGCGCCGCTGCCGTGGCAGACATCACACTCTTCCAGGGTTGGAATGCGGATCTCTTTGGTCACGCCGCGTACCGCTTCTTCCAGCGACAGCTCCATGTTGTAGCGTAAATCGGCGCCACGTGAGGCGCGCTGACGGCGTCCACCACCAAAGATGTCACCGAATACGTCGCCAAAGATATCGCTGAAGTCTGCACCGCCGCCACCAAAGCCGCCGCCGCCGAATCCACCGCCACCCATACCGCCCTGTTCAAAGGCTGCATGACCATACTGATCGTAGGCCGCACGCTTCTGCGCATCGGTCAGGATTTCGTACGCTTCCTTGACCTCTTTGAATTTAGCTTCGGCCTCTTTGTCACCGGGATTGCGGTCCGGGTGAAATTTCATTGCCAGGCGTTTGTAAGCCTTTTTGATTTCACGCTCGTCCGCGGATTTGGCGACGCCTAAAATCTCGTAGTAATCACTCTTCGCCATGTTTTTTTAGCCCTTAACATGATCGCACGGGCGTGGAGAGATCTCCTACGCCCGTGCTGGTTTCAACGGCTGTCAGGCCAACCGTCGCGCCCGGTCAGGGGCAATTATTTCTTGTTGTCTTTCACTTCTTCGAATTCAGCATCGACAACGTCATCATCTTTCTTCGCTGACGCGTCACCGGCATCCGCTGCACCCGCCTGAGACTGCTGTGCTGCTTCCATCAGTTTGCCGGACACTTCCATCAGCGCCTGCATTTTGGCGTCGATTTCCGCTTTGTCTTCGCCTTTCAGCGTAGTTTCCAGCGCGGCCAGTGCGGCTTCAATTGGCGCTTTGTCATCAGCTGACAGTTTGTCGCCTGCTTCATCCAGCTGCTTACGTGTGCTGTGGGCAATCTGGTCACCCTGGTTACGCGTCTGGACCAGCTCTTCGAACTTACGGTCAGATTCAGCGTTCGCTTCTGCATCACGCACCATTTTCTGGATCTCTTCATCGCTCAGACCTGAAGAGGCTTTGATGGTGATCTTCTGCTCTTTACCGCTGTTCTTATCCTTCGCCGACACGTGCAGGATACCATCCGCATCGATGTCAAAGGTCACTTCGATCTGCGGCATACCGCGTGGCGCATTCTGAATACCGTCGAGGTTGAACTGGCCCAGTGACTTGTTGTCATTGGCGCGCTTACGCTCACCCTGCAGCACATGAATGGTCACGGCTGACTGGTTATCTTCAGCCGTCGAGAAGACCTGGCTGTGCTTGGTTGGGATGGTGGTGTTCTTGCTGATCAGCGAAGTCATCACGCCACCCATGGTTTCGATACCCAGTGACAGCGGGGTAACGTCCAGCAGCAGCACGTCTTTCACGTCGCCACCCAGTACACCACCCTGAACCGCAGCACCAACGGCAACGGCTTCGTCCGGGTTCACGTCTTTACGCGGCTCTTTACCGAAGAATTCGGTCACTTTCGCCTGAACCAGTGGCATACGGGTCTGACCACCCACCAGGATAACGTCGTTGATGTCTGATACAGACAGGCCCGCATCCTGCAGCGCAACTTTCAGTGGCGCGATTGAGCGTGCAACCAGATCTTCAACCAGTGACTCCAGTTTAGAGCGGGTCACTTTGATGTTCAGGTGCTTAGGACCGGTCGCATCTGCCGTGATGTATGGCAGGTTAACATCGGTCTGCTGTGCAGAAGAAAGTTCGATTTTCGCTTTCTCTGCCGCTTCTTTCAGACGCTGCATTGCCAGTGGATCGTTGTGCAGATCGATGCCCTGGTCTTTCTTGAATTCAGCAACCAGATAGTTAATCAGGCGGCTGTCAAAGTCTTCACCACCCAGGTGGGTGTCACCGTTGGTCGCCAGAACTTCAAAGGTTTTTTCGCCGTCAACTTCGTCGATCTCGATGATTGAGATATCGAAGGTACCGCCACCCAGGTCATAAACCGCGATGGTGCGGTTGCCCTGGCCTTTGTCCAGACCGTATGCCAGTGCAGCAGCTGTCGGTTCGTTAATGATACGTTTGACTTCCAGACCCGCGATACGGCCGGCATCTTTGGTCGCCTGACGCTGCGCATCGTTGAAGTAAGCCGGTACGGTAATGACCGCTTCGGTCACTGGCTCACCGAGGTAATCTTCGGCGGTCTTTTTCATTTTCTTCAGCACTTCAGCAGAGATCTGCGGTGGTGCCATTCTTTGGCCTTTCACTTCCAGCCAGGCGTCGCCGTTGTCAGCGCCGGTGATTTTGTACGGCATGATTTTAATATCACGCTGCACTTCTTCGTCCTGGAAACGACGACCAATCAGACGCTTGATTGCGAACAGGGTATTCTGCGGGTTAGTCACTGCCTGACGTTTAGCCGGTTGACCGACCAGAATTTCGCCATCCTGTGTATACGCAATAATTGAAGGCGTGGTGCGATCGCCCTCGGCATTTTCCAGCACGCGTGCTTTAGTGCCATCCATGATCGCAACACAAGAGTTGGTTGTACCCAGGTCAATACCAATAATCTTACCCATCTAAACATCTCCCACTTAAATTCGTTGCCAATTTGGGTTGTGAACCTGTTATGTGGGCGGGTTGTTTGCATTCAACCTGCCAGCACATGCTTTTTTTCCAACGTTCACAACGCTCGATGACAAGTAAATGGGGCCGCTTCGATGCGCATCAAGGGCTAAACCAAAAAAATTTTTCTACCTCTGGCCCTGCCGGGATCAAAGAACACGGTTAACCCACTGAATATGATGCGTCGCCTTACTCCTTTCTGTGAGCAGGCTGAAGTCCTTTTATTTCATTAACGATCAACTGACTGCCGAGGAACTATGGCAAATTCAACGCTGGCTAATCCTGCCCCGCTGGGCTTAATGGGATTTGGCATGACAACCATTTTGCTGAACCTGCACAACACGGGTCTGTTTGACATGGACGTGGCAATTTTAGCGATGGGGATTTTTTATGGCGGAATCGCGCAGGTGCTGGCCGGTCTGCTGGAATTTAAAAAGAACAACACTTTTGGGCTGACAGCCTTTACCTCTTACGGCATGTTCTGGTTAAGCTTTGTGGCGATTCTGCTGTTACCGCAGATGGGTCTGGCGAAAGCGCCTGATGAACGCTTCCTGGGTGCCTGGCTGGCACTGTGGGGCATCTTCACGCTGTTTATGTTTATCAGCACGCTGAAAGGTGCGCGGATGCTGCAGTTTGTCTTTGGCTCGCTCACGCTGCTGTTTCTGCTGCTGGCCGTGGCTCACCTTATGCACCTGCCTTCGCTGGAGGTGTCTGCGGGCTGGGTCGGCATACTTTGTGGTGCCAGCGCCTGCTATCTGGCAATGGGTGAAGTGCTGAACGACACCTTTGGCCGCACTCTTCTGCCGATTGGCGCGAAATCGCTTTAAGCCTGCCTTTACGCCTGAAAAAGACGCGGAGCCTGTCTCCGCGTCCCCGCATTACAAAGAGTTTATTCCCTGCTGCAGGCCAGGCTCGTGGCTGACATCACGCCGCAGCCAGATCCCCGTCAACAATCCCACCAGCGCCAGCGCCATCACATACCAGCAGGGTGCCATCACTGAGACGTTCATCAGCAGCGACACAAAGATGGGTGTCAGCCCGCCGAAGATCGCGTAGGAGAGGTTGTAGGAAAACGAGAGGCCGGTAAAACGCACCTCTGCCGGGAAGGCGCGCACCATCACAAAGGGCACGACGCCGACAATACCGACGCTCAGGCCCGCCACGCCATAGAGCAGGAACAGCTGCTGCGGATAGAGAGCGGTCAGGTGATAGAACTGCCAGCTACAGATTGCCAGCAGCAGGCTGCCGACACATAAGGTACGACTGGCACCAACGCGATCGACAGCGAGTCCGGCAATAATGCAGCCGATGCAGAGCATCACGGTGGCGATACTGTTGGCCTGCAGGGTCAGCGCGGGCGCGATGCCCAGCTGCTTCTGCAGCCAGACCGGCGACATCAGGATCACGACCACGATGCAGGCGGAGAGCAGCCAGGTCAGCAGCATGGAAATCACAACCGACTTTTTATGCTCCGCCAGCACGGTCTTCAGCGGCAGGGTTTCAGCCAGCGCTTTACGCTTCTGCATCTCAACAAAGACCGGCGTCTCATGCAGCCAGCGCCGCAGGTACATTGCGATAAGACCAAACACGCCACCGAGGAAGAACGGAATACGCCAGCCGCCGTCATGAATCGCCTGCTGCGACATCGAGGTATTAATCAGCGTCGCCACCAGCGACCCCAGTAAAATGCCGATGGTCAGCCCGGCCGTCAGCGTGCCACAGGCGATGCCGATACGTTTGTAAGGCACGTGCTCAGCGACAAACACCCACGCACCCGGCACTTCGCCGCCAATCGCTGCGCCCTGCAGCATCCGCATCAACAGCATCAGCAGTGGCGCAGCAATGCCAATCGTCTGCCAGGTAGGCAGAGCGCCCATCATCAGGGTTGGCAGCGCCATCAGCAGAATACTCAGGCTGAACATCTTTTTGCGTCCGAGCTTGTCGCCAAAATGCGCCATCACGATGCCGCCCAGCGGGCGTGCCAGATAGCCTGCGGCAAAAATGGCAAACGTCTGCAGCTGACGCAGCCATTCCGGAATATCTGAAGGGAAAAAGAGTTCGCCAATTACGGTGGCGAAGAAGACAAAGATGATGAAGTCGTAAAATTCCAGCGCGCCGCCCAGCGCGGCCAGCGCCAGAGTTTTGTAATCCTTACCGGTCAGACGCTGCGTGTAAGTCGGATTCATAATAGTCCAGAGGCAAAAGAGACAAGGTTGTAAAGATACTCTTACTATATCGTCAATCTTTTGCCACACCAGCAGGGCTATAGCTTATGCCTGAAATGCGCAATATTTAGTTATTTATCTCACGTATCGCGTTTTTAGGGCGAAATGCTGCTACTACCTCAGAATGCGTCTCGACGTAAGGCCCTTCCAGAAGCTGTAAACAATAAGGTACAGAAGCAAAGATGCCGTGCACTTTTACGTTGCCCTGCTCATCCTTCAGCCCTTCCAGCGTCTCTTTGATCGACTTCGGCTGACCCGGCAGATTGAGGATAAGCGACTGTTTGCGGATCACCCCGACCTGACGCGACAGAATCGCGGTCGGCACAAACTGCAGGCTTATCTGACGCATCTGCTCACCAAAGCCAGGCATTTCCCGATCGGCAACGGCTAAGGTGGCGTCGGGCGTGACATCGCGTCGGGCCGGACCGGTGCCGCCAGTGGTTAACACCAGATGGCAAAAACGTTCATCGACCAGTTCGCAAATGGCGTGCTCAATCATCGGCTGCTCGTCCGGTACCAGTCGGGACTCAATCTCAAACGGACTGCTGATTGCGCTGCCAAGCCAGCTCTCCAGTGCGGGAATCCCCTGATCCTGATAGATGCCGTTCGCGGCGCGATCGGAGACCGAGATCAGGCCAATGCGTAATGTATTCATGATGAGCTTCGCTGTGATTTACCGCGGTGCGGTGGAGTAAAAGGGGAATAGCAGAAAGGATAATATAAAGTGAAAGGGTCGGAAAAGAGAAAACCGTGGCAGCCTGCGCCGCCACGGTCAGCAGATTACAGCAGTTCTGCCAGCATTTTCTCAAGTTTGCCCTGATCAACGGCAAAGTTGCGGATACCTTCTGCCAGCTTAGCTACCGCCATGGGATCCTGGTTGTGCTGCCACAGGAACTCAGACTCGGTCATGCGGGCCGGACGCGCTTTCACTTCGCCGCTGTAGCTCAGTTTACGCTCCAGGGTGCCTTCGCTCTCTGCCAGCTCTTTCAGCAGCGCAGGCGAAATGGTCAGACGGTCACAGCCGGCCAGCTCGATGATTTCGCCAACGTTACGGAAGCTCGCGCCCATCACCACGGTTTCATAGCCATGCTGCTTGTAGTAGTTGTAGATTTCAGAGACTGAAACCACGCCTGGATCTTCGTGCGCGGCATACTCTTTCTTGTCGGTGTTGGCTTTGTACCAGTCGAGGATGCGGCCAACAAACGGAGAGATCAGGAACACGCCCGCTTCAGCACAGGCACGCGCCTGAGCAAAGGAGAACAGCAGGGTCAGGTTACAGTTGATACCCTCTTTTTCCAGCTGCTCTGCAGCACGGATGCCCTGCCAGGTAGAGGCCAGTTTGATCAGGATGCGGTCATTGCTGATACCGGCATCATTGTAGAGTTTGATCAGGCTGCGGGCTTTAGCGATGCTGCCTTCCGTGTCGTAAGAGAGACGCGCATCGACTTCAGTCGAGATACGGCCTGGGATCAGCTTCAGGATTTCCAGACCAATGTTTACGGCCAGCTTGTCAGAAACCAGCTGCAGTTGCTCTTCTTTGTTGCTGCTCTGCTCACGCGCCCAGCCGATCGCTTCATCGATCAGTTTACGGTATTCAGGAATTTGTGCGGCGTTAAGAATCAGAGAAGGGTTGGTGGTAGCGTCCTGCGGCTGATACAGCTTCATGGCTGCAATATCACCGGTGTCGGCGACGACGGTGGTGAGCTGACGCAGGGAGGTAAGTTTGTCCGTCATGTTCTTTTCTCTTAGTTAACTGTCAGTGTGAAAAAAGGCTGTTGGGATAATATCACGCGCCAACGGTCGCGCAAGGTCAGGGAATGCCGTTTACGATAGCGCGAACAAATAGGTGTGATTCGTCATTCTTTGCGGCTTTTTTGGTACACTGCAAAGCCTGATAAGCAGCCAATGCCCTGTTAAACCAGGCATTAACCGAGGAAGCAACAATGTTGATGGTGATCTCTCCTGCCAAGACGCTCGATTATGAAAGCCCGCTGGCGACCACGCGTTTCACCCAGCCTGCGCTGTTAGAAAAGTCACAACAGCTGATTGAGATTGCGCGCGAGCTGTCACCCGCCAGCATCGCCTCGTTAATGGGCATCAGCGACAAACTGGCACACCTCAATGCCGAACGATTTAACAGCTGGCACCCCGATTTTTCCCCGCAGAATGCCCGTCAGGCCATCCTGGCGTTCAAAGGTGATGTCTACACGGGCCTGCAGGCCGAAACCTTCAGTGATGAGGATTTCAATTTTGCTCAGCAGCATCTGCGTATGCTGTCAGGCCTCTATGGCGTGCTGCGTCCGCTCGATCTCATGCAGCCTTACCGACTGGAGATGGGCATTCGTCTGGCCAATCCGGCGGGCAAAGATCTCTACACATTCTGGGGCGATGTTATCACTGAACGGCTGAATGCCGCGCTGGCGGAACAGGGTGATGAGGTACTGATTAACCTCGCCTCGGACGAATATTTCAGAGCAGTTAAGCCGAAGAAGCTGAAAGCACAAATGATTAAGCCGGTGTTCCTCGATGAGAAGAACGGCAGTTATAAAGTGATTAGCTTCTATGCCAAAAAGGCGCGTGGATTAATGAGCCGCTATGTGATTCAGCAGCGCCTGACAAAGCCGGAGCAGCTTAAAGCGTTTGATCTGGATGGCTATCGTTTTGATGCAGCCAGCAGCAGGGAGAGCGAGCTGGTCTTTAAGCGCGCGGAGCAGTAATACCCCGCGCGTAATGTCTCTCCGCGAATAGGCTTCCCGCCGCCGGGAAGCCATTTACAGCACTACTTCAGCAGGAAGGCCCGCAGTGAGGCGAAGTCCGCCGTCATCTCGTGCGACAGGAGCGGCAGATCAGCGCGCTCCGCTAACTCTGGCGGCAGCGTCAGAGTCTGTTCAAGAATCGCTTCCACACTTTCGCGGAATTTCGCAGGGTGCGCGGTACCGAGGAACACACCATATTCCCCTTCCTGCAGCTGATCGCGCAGCAGACGCCAGGCGATGGCAGCATGCGGCTCGGAAACATAGCCAATCTGAGCCAGTTCACGCATGGCGGCGCGCGTGGTCTCATCAGAGACCGCACCACAGGCGAGATCGGTTAAGCGCCAGGTTTTACGGCGGAACAGCTCTTCCACACGCGGCCAGTTGTTCGGCTGGCTGACATCCATCGCATTCGACAGCGTAGAGACCGTCAGGTTAGGCTGCCATTCGCCGTTGCCAAGGAAGCGCGGCACCGTGTCATTGGCGTTGGTGGCGGCGATAAAGCGTTTGATCGGCAGGCCCAGCGATTTCGCCAGCAGACCGGCGGTCAAATCACCAAAGTTGCCGCTCGGCACGGATACCACCAGCTGATTACGTTTTTCCTGCGGCAGCTGCGCGACTGCTTCAAAGTAGTAGCAGATCTGCGCGAGCAGGCGGCTGATGTTGATAGAGTTTGCCGAGTTCAGACCAATCGTCTTTTTCAGCTCTTCATCATCAAACGCCTGTTTGACCAGCGACTGGCAGGCATCAAAATCGCCGTCGATAGCGATGGTTTCGATGTTACCGCCCAGGGTACAGAAGAGTTTCTCCTGCAACGGACTGATTTTGCCCTGCGGATAGAGGATCACCACGCGCACGTTCTTCATGCCGTAGAACGCGTGCGCCACGGCCGCGCCGGTATCACCGGAGGTGGCGGTCAGAATGGTGATCTGCTCATCTGAGCCTGAAACATACGACAGCATCTGCGCCATGAAACGGCCGCCGAAATCTTTAAACGCCAGCGTCGGACCGTGGAACAGCTCCAGACAGGCGATATCTTCGCTGACCTGTTTCACCGGGGCCGGAAAAGCAAAAGCGGCTTTAACACGCTCATGCAGCTGATGGGCCGGAATCTCGTCACCAATGAAAGCCGAGAGAATTTTGCTGCTGCGGCTGACAAAATCCATCTCCAGCATCGCGTCGATGTCGGTCAGTTCAAACTCCGGCAGTTCCAGCGGAAAGAACAGACCCTGCTGCGAACCCAGACCCTGTTTCACCGCCTGGGCGAAGCTGACCTGCTCGTTGTGATCCTTAAGATTGTAGAGTTTCATGCGTTATCCCAATTGTCGTGCGCCAGCCGTGTCGAGACGGCAGATATGGACGAAGCCTTCATCATTCTGCAGATAGTGCTGGCTCAGCCAGTCAGCCATCCGCTGTGCCGTTTCCATCTGATTGCAAACGGCGAAAAGTGTCGGACCAGAGCCGGAGATGCCGCACGCCAGTGCGCCAATCTCTTTCGCGGCCTGCCGCGCCTCGGCGAAACCTGGCAGCAGCCGGGTCCGATAAGGTTCGGCAATCACATCCTGCATAAGTTTAGCTGCCAGCTGCGGCTGACGCGTATGGCAGGCGTGAATGAAGCCGGCCAGCAGGCGGCCATGCTTAATGCAGTCTTCTTTACGGTACTGCGCCGGTAAAATGGCGCGTGCTTCTGCGGTCGACACTTTAATGCCCGGGTAGGCCATTACCCACAGCCAGTCGTCAAAGCCTGGCACCGCCTGGCTGATGATGTCATTCTCCTGAAGCATCAGTTGAATGCCGCCGAGGAAGCAGGGAGCGACATTATCATAATGTACGCTGCCGGAGATTCGCCCTTCCAGCTCACCCATCAGCGTCAGTAGCGTGCTGTCGCTGAGAGGCTTGCCGCAAAACTCGTTCATCGCCATTAAACCGGCCACCACCGAGCAGGCGCTGGAACCCAGCCCGGAGCCAATGGGCATATTCTTCTCCAGCGTCATCGCCACCGGGATCGCTTTGCCAATCGCCTCGCAGAAACGCTGCCAGCACTGATAAACGATGTTCTCTTTGGGATCGGCGGGCAGCTTACTGACAAAACGTCCGGCGTTGGTCAGTGAAAACTGCTCTGCCGCTTCCACGGAGACGCAGTCACCCAGCAGGGAGCCATCTACCGGCGAAACCGCCGCGCCCAGCACATCGAAGCCGACGCTGACGTTACCAATCGAGGCCGGTGCGTAAATTTTTACCATGATTAAACTCCCAACTTCCATGACAGCGTACGCAGCAGGTCGGCAAAGACACCGGCCGCTGTAACATCATTTCCTGCACCGTATCCGCGCAGCACCAGCGGAATCGGCTGATAGTAGCGGCTGTAAAACGCCAGCGCGTTCTCACCGTTTTTCACTTTATAGAGCGGATCGTTGCCGTCAACGGCGTCGATCTTCACTTTGCAGACGCCGCCCTCTTCAATCACGCCCACGTAGCGCAGCACTTTGCCCTCACTCTGCGCCTGTGCAACGCGGTCAGCAAAGGCGTTATCCAGCTCAGGCAGACGCTGCATAAACTGCTCCACATCCTGAATTTCGACAAGGCTGGCGGGCAGCAGCGGCTCGATCTCAATATCACTCAGCTCAAGCTGATGACCCGCTTCACGCGCCAGGATCAGCAGCTTACGCGCCACATCGGTGCCAGCGAGATCGTCTCGCGGATCGGGTTCGGTAAAGCCCATCTCACGCGCCATGTTAGTGGCTTGCGACAGCGAGATCCCTTCGTCCAGCTTGCCGAAGATGAACGACAGCGATCCGGAAAGAATACCCGAGAAGCGCAGCAGTTCATCACCCGCGTTCATCAGGTTCTGCAGGTTCTCAATCACCGGCAGTCCGGCACCGACGTTGGTATCATAAAGGAATTTACGTCGTGAGTTGGCGGCGGCGGCGCGCATCTGCTGATAGTAATTCCAGGAGGAGGTATTCGCCTTTTTGTTCGGCGTTACCACATGGAAGCCTTCGCTGAGGAAATCCGCGTACTGATCGGCAACGGCCTGGCTGGAGGTACAATCCACAATGACCGGATTAAGCAGGTGATACTCTTTCACCAGACGCGTCAGGCGTCCGAGATTGAACGGCTCTTTCGCTTCGGCGAGTGCCGCCTGCCAGTTGCTTAAATCGATGCCGTGGACATTTGTTAACAGCGCATGCGAGTTCGCAATGCCGCAGACCCGCAGATCGATGTGCTTCTGCTTCAGCCACGCCTGCTGGCGATGTAACTGATCCAGCAGCGCACCGCCGACACCGCCGACACCGACCACAAACACTTCGATCACCTGATCGGTGGCGAACAGCATCTGATGCACCACACGCACGCCAGTGATTACTTCGTCATTATTTACCACCACCGAGATGGAGCGCTCAGAGGAGCCCTGTGCAATCGCCACGATATTGATATTGGCGCGTGCCAGCGCCGAGAAGAATTTCGCTGAGATGCCACGCAGCGTGCGCATGCCATCGCCCACCACCGAGATCACCGCCAGGTTTTCAATGATATCCAGCGGATCCAGCAGGCCATCTTTCAGCTCCAGGTAGAACTCTTCTTCCAGCACATGACGCGCCCGCGCCAGCTCGCTCTGCGGCACGCAGAAACTGATGCTGTATTCGGAAGAGGATTGAGTGATCAGCACCACAGAGATACCGGTGCGCGACATCGCCGCAAAGACTCTGGCCGCCATTCCAACCATCCCTTTCATGCCGGGGCCGGAGACGTTGACCATCGCCATATTATTCAGATTGGTGATGCCTTTTACCGGGCTCTCATCCTGTTCGCCTTCAGCACCAATCAGGGTGCCGGGCGCCTGCGGATTAGCGGTGTTTTTGATCAGGCAAGGGATCTGGAACTGGGCGATAGGCGCGATAGTGCGGGGATGCAGCACTTTGGCGCCGAAATAGGAGAGCTCCATCGCCTCCTGATACGACATTGACTTCAGTAGGCGTGCATCCGGCACCTGACGCGGATCGCAGGTATAGACGCCATCCACATCGGTCCAGATTTCGCAGCAGTCGGCACGCAGACAGGCGGCCAGCACGGCAGCTGAATAATCAGAGCCATTACGGCCCAGCACCACCAGCTCGCCGCGCTCGTTACCGGCGGTAAAGCCAGCCATCAGGATCATGTTCTGCGGCGGGATTTGACTCGCTTCAATACGGCGGGTTGATTCAGGGATGTCGACTGTCGATTCGAGGTAGTGGCCGACCGCCAGCAATTTCTCGACCGGATCAATCACGCTCACCTCATGACCGCGCGCCTGCAGCAGCGCTTCCATGATCGCAATCGAGAGTTTTTCACCACGACAGATAATCGCTGCGTTGACGCTGTCCGGGCACTGGCCCAGCAGGCTGATGCCGTGCATTACCTGTTTTAGCTGAGCAAACTCCAGATCAACGCGGGTTTTCAGTCGATCGAACTCAAAGCCCGGCTGCGCGTCAGCGAGCCCCTGCAGCAGCTCGCTGAAGATGCGTTCGGCGTCGCTGATATTCGGTAAAGCGTCCTGACCACTGATGGTTTTTTCAATCATCGCCACCAGATGGTTAGTGATCTTCGCAGGTGCAGAGAGCACGGTTGCAACCTGTCCTTGTTGCGCATTGCTTTCCAGAATGTCAGCGACGCGAAGGAAACGCTCCGCATTCGCTACCGAGGTCCCGCCGAATTTCAGCACTCGCATAATATTAACTCTCCTGAATTTAAGCCGAAAAAAAAGCCCGCACTGTTTAGGTGCGGGCTTGTTTTCTGTTTTTCCTGTATGCGTCAGCCCGCACCGTTACCTGAGGTAATGGTGGTGGTAATAATTGTGGTGTTCAGGCTGATTTTACGCATTTAGATTTATTTTCTGTCTGTTTTTGTCTGTCCGTCTTGCTTCCAGAAGTAAAGCAAAGCGCACATTAAGTCAACCCGATTTGTCCGGCGGACAGTTTTCCACCACTGCGCACAGCCTCCGGTCAAATCGCAAAACGCTGTTCGATCGTTTGCGATGCAGAAATTCCCTGCGATCTGTTGCTGTAAAATCAGCTTTTTGCCGAGGATTTATCTGTGAGTTTTTTTTCAATATCGTGCAGCAGACGATGCAGCATCGCGCTGTCACGCTGTTCCAGCAAACCCACTCGCTGATCGATCCAGTCTGACAGCTTCTCATCATCACTGACATCGAGTTGCGCCAGCAGCTGATGGAAACGCTGACGCAGCGCCTGCAGCTGCTGCCCGTCGGCAGCGGACGCGACCGGCGCTTCAACCTGATTCAGCTTCGACAGCTGATAGCAGTAAACCATCACTGCCTGACCGAGATTCAGTGAAGGATAATCATTTGCCATCGGGATGCCGGTCAGCAGATCGACCTGCTCCAGCTCCTCGTTGGTCAGCCCGCTATCTTCGCGGCCAAACACCAGCGCCATGCTGTTGACCCACTGACGCTTTTCCAGCAGTTGCGTTTCAACCTGCTCGGGTGTGGCATAGTAACGGAACTTTGCCCGGCTGCGCGCCGTCGTCGCGACCGAAAAATCGATATCCGCTAAAGCCTCGGCAAGCGTAGTAAAGGCCTGAACATTATCGAGGATCTCACCTGCGCCATGGGCTACCCGGCGCGCTGCCGGATCCTGCCAGGCGTCGCTGGCAACGATGCGCAGCTGGCTGAACCCCATAGTTTTCATGGCACGCGCCGCAGCGCCGATATTTTCTGGCCGCGCGGGCGAGACGAGAATCAGGGGAAAAAGCATATTTATTCCATTGGTCCATTTACATAACGCCATATTAACATGACTGTTAATGATCCAGTCGTCAGAAGGCGACAAGAAAATCGGGTGTTAACAATGTTAAAACCAGTGAAAAGTGATGCCCTGAATATTTTTATCCCCGAAACCCGCCTTATTAAAGAAATCATTATTAATTTATTTAACTTCAAAGAGATAGAATGTGATTACCCGCTGGTTTCATTTTGGGTCACAGGCGTGATAAATGTAACGTAAATGATGCTTTTTGTGAGCTAAACAGGCATTCTGCGAGAAGTTTTTCACAAAAGTGTTAACGTGCTACAATTGCATTTGATATAAGTCAACGAAGCGTTGTTTTTATGCTTATCGGTTGTAGTTGGTGCTGTTAGGTTGCTGTTAATACAGTTAGGATATGCGCCATTATCATTAACGCCCGGGGCATGCAATTTTCATCCTGACTGGCTGAGCTAATACTGTTGTTGACGTTGATAGATGGCTTATCAAAATATGATTTCGTACAACGGTTCAGCGCGGCCCGCCGCTCTCGATGATGGAGAACGCCATACCGCTGTACGCCCTGTTTTCAATTTGTTGGCAAATTTTAGGTAGCTAAACATGCAGACCCCGCACATTCTTATCGTTGAAGACGAACTGGTCACGCGTAATACCCTCAAGAGCATTTTTGAGGCGGAAGGTTATGTGGTGTACGAGGCGACTGATGGCGCTGAAATGCATCAGGTGCTGACTGACAATGACGTTAACCTGGTCATTATGGACATCAACCTGCCCGGTAAAAACGGCCTGCTACTGGCCCGTGAACTGCGTGAGCAGGCCAATGTCGCTCTAATGTTCCTGACCGGCCGTGACAACGAAGTCGATAAAATTCTTGGTCTGGAAATTGGCGCTGACGACTACATCACCAAACCGTTTAATCCACGTGAGCTGACTATTCGTGCCCGCAACCTGCTGTCGCGCACTATGAACCTGGCGATGCCAGGCGAAGAGCGCCGTCAGGTAGAGAGTTACAAATTCAACGGTTGGGAGCTGGATATCAACAGCCGCTCACTGATCAACCCGAACGGCGAGCACTACAAATTGCCACGCAGTGAGTTCCGCGCCATGCTGCACTTCTGCGAAAATCCAGGCAAAATTCAGACCCGTGCCGATTTGCTGAAAAAAATGACCGGCCGCGACCTTAAGCCGCACGATCGCACCGTTGATGTCACCATCCGTCGTATCCGCAAGCATTTCGAATCTACGCCGGACACGCCTGAGATCATCGCCACCATCCATGGTGAAGGTTATCGCTTCTGTGGTGATCTGCAGGATTAAGCAGCTGTCAGATGCGATAAACAATAAACGCCCCTGCGGGCGTTTTTTTTGCGCTCAATACAGCAGGTTAATCAGTGCCACGGCATAATCGGCACGGCGCTGAGCGCATTTTTCGGTGAACCGTCGACCACTTTATCGGAGTAGGTCAGATAGACCAGAGCATTGCGCTTTTTGTCGAAGAAGCGTACAACCTGCAGCTTCTTGAAGATTAGAGAGGTACGCTGGCGGAAGACCACTTCTCCCTCCGCTTTGCCCTGCGCAATTTTATCACTCAGTTCGACCGGACCGACCTGCTGACAGGAAATCGCGGCATCAGAGGTATCTTCTGCCAGTCCCAGTCCGCCTTTAATACCGCCGGTCTTCGCCCGGCTGATATAACAGGTTACATTTTTAACGTCCGGGTCATCGAATGCTTCAACAATGATTTTGTGGTCAGGCCCGAATATCTTGAATACCGTATCAACAGAGCCAATCTGTTCGGCAAGCAGCGGGCTGGAAAAGGTCAGCGTGGTCAGCACAGCGATCATAAGACGCGTTATTGTCATGGAGTTACCATTGCAAATGGAATAGATGAGAATGTAATGTACTGTCAAACGAATTAATGACCAAACTAAAACGGGTTTAAGCCCGTACTGATTTAGCACAACCTTCCCCGGAAAACGGCCCACGTCTTTTGAGCAATGAGTGCTAATATTCTTCGAATGCGTTTAGCTGCACCACCAGAGTATGAGGATGTTTTATGGACCAAGCCGGTATCATTCGCGATTTGCTTGTCTGGCTGGAGAGCCATCTGGATCAACCCCTTTCACTGGACAATGTTGCCCAGAAAGCCGGTTACTCTAAATGGCATTTACAAAGGATGTTCAAGGACGTAACCGGTCACGCAATAGGTGCCTATATCCGTGCGCGTCGTCTGTCGAAA
Source organism: Pantoea sp. B550 (assembly GCF_024158165.1). NCBI lineage: Bacteria > Pseudomonadati > Pseudomonadota > Gammaproteobacteria > Enterobacterales > Erwiniaceae > Pantoea > Pantoea sp. B550. The sequence continues at coordinate 2,593,040 of NZ_JAMYXI010000003.1, read as the reverse complement.
GCTGCTGTCGCGCTGCGGCTGACCAGTCGCCCGATTCTGGACATCGCCCTGCAGTATCGTTTTGATTCACAGCAAACTTTTACTCGCGCATTCAAAAAGCAGTTTGCTCAGACTCCGGCCTGGTATCGTCGCTCTTCCGACTGGAACTCATTCGGTATTCGTCCCCCGATTCGCCTGGACGATGAGACGCAGCCGGAACCGGCTTTCGTTACCCTGCCGGAAACGGTACTGGTGGGACAAACCCAGAACTACACCTGTATTCTGGAGCAGATCTCCAGCTATCGCGACGAGATGCGGATTCACTTCTGGAAGCAGTTCCTGCTGGAAACGGACACGGTTCCGCCGGTGCTGTATGGCCTGCATCAGGTGCGTGCCAGCCAGGACAAAGATGATGAGCAGGAGATTCTCTACACCACGGCGGTGCCTGCTGACAGCGCGGTCAACCTGCACTCCGGCCAGAGTGTTATTCTGGAAGCGGGCGATTACGTGCAGTTCACCTACAACGGCCCGCGCGTCAATCTGCAGGAATTTATCCTGCTGCTTTATGGCACCTGCATGCCAACGCTGGGACTGACCCGTCGTCAGGGACAGGACATCGAACGCTTTTATACTCATGGCGGTAAAAAGCTTAGCGAGCCACCGACCGAGATTCGGTGCGAATATCTGATTCCGATTCGCCGTCAGACTGTCGCCAGCTAAGATCAGGGCTGCCGTCTGTGGACGGCAGCTTTCACGACATCAGCGTTGCAGCTCGTCGAGCGCAGGCGCGTCAAGATGGGAAATATCCCCCGCCGTCTCCACAATCCACCCTTCTGCCAGCCAGGCACTCTGCTGATAATCGACACGTGAGATTGAGCAGTTACGCAGACGCAGGCGACGTTCCGCATACGCGGGCAGACCGAGAATCGTACTGACCAGCGATCCCAGTGCCATACCGTGACTGACCAGCAGCGGACGGCTTCCGACAGGCAGTTCGCGACAGGCATTCAGCGCGGCGTGCATGCGCGTCGCCATCTCCGTCATCGACTCGCCTTCTGGAATGCGACCGCCTTCGGTGCCGTTGACCAGCGTGGCGCGCCACTGCTCTTCCTCCGCCGTTAAACCATCCAGCGGACGCTTCTCCAGTACGCCCATATTCAACTCACGCAGCCGCGGATCCAGCGTCACTGCGCATCCGCAGGCGTCCGCAATAATCTCCGCGGTGCGGCGCGTACGTCCCAGATCGCTGGCAATCACGTGCGTGATGCCCAGATGTTTGACGCGCTCACCCACCTGATAAGCCTGTTGCTCACCTTTTTCCGTCAGCGGACTGTCGGATTGCCCCTGAATGCGGCGTTCCGCATTCCATACCGTTTCACCGTGACGAACAAGATAGACCTGTAGCATGTTAGTTTCCGTTATACTGCGACAAAAATCGTCTCAGAGCCTGTCCCATCAGGCGTCATTGTTGCAGACAGTCTGGACACGGAGCGTGCGTAATAATCCGGCGTACACGGAGTACGCGAGGATCGTGGCACTGCCCAGGTTCAGACCAGCCCATAAAATCGCCTGATGGGCCAGGCTCTTAATCACCTGAGGGTTCAATCAATTATGTACCATGTTGTCGCAGCCACAACCAACCCAGCGAAGATTCACGCGATTGCTCAGGCTTTCAGCGACGTTTTCGGCGAGGGATCCTGCCATATTGAAGGGGTCGAGGTCGATAGCGGCGTAGCAGCACAACCGTTAACCCATCTGGAAACGCGAACAGGCGCACGTCAGCGCGTCATGAATGCCCGACAGGTCCGGCCTGAAGCGGCGTTCTGGGTAGCGATTGAGGCAGGCATCGAAGATGACACCGCATTTGCCTGGATGGTCGTGGAAAACCAGAAGCAGCGCGGCGAATCGCGCTCGGCCAGTTTTACCCTGCCGCCAGTCGTGCTGGCAGGCCTGCGTGAAGGCCGTGAGCTGGGCGACGAGATGGCGCGGTTAACCGGCATCGACAATATCAAACACCAGGGTGGTGCTATCGGGGCGTTCACGAACGGCCTGCTCAGTCGCTCCAGTGTCTATCATCAGGCACTGATTCTGGCACTCTGCCCGTTCGTCCATCCGCTTTACCAGCAGTGATCAGGTGCGTCCCAGATGCGCTTCCAGCCAGCGTTTCAGCTCTGGGGGCGCCTCTTTCAGGCTGTTAGAGCCACGGGTAATGGTTGCGATGCCGACGCCGAGCTCATTTTTCAGCTCGCGCTGGCTCATTTCGCCGTTCATCAACTCTTCGATAATCCGCAGTCGGGTGCCGAATGCTTCCCGCTCATCAGGCGTCATCATCAGTTGCATCAGGGGCAATGCATGACCATCGGCAAAGGCCTGCTGCATCAGCACGACAAAGCGTTGCCAGCTATCTTCTGGCGAATGCGCATCGGTAGAGGGGGAATCAGAATGGGTCATGAAGAGGCTTCCGTACTCGCTAAAGAGTACGGAAGCTTAGCACAGCTAGTAACGGCGATTCCACTCAGCATCTGACAGGATCTTGTCAGGCTTGCCCATGAAGTGACGATAGTAGGCGTCATACGCCAGCACATTCTTCACGTAGCCGCGCGTTTCAGAGAACGGAATGGTCTCAATAAACGCGACGGCGTCGAGATTGCCTGCACTGGTTTTCTGCCAGCTTCGCACCCGGCCCGGCCCGGCATTATAGGCGGCGGAGGCGAAGATCCGGTTCTGGTTAAACTGTTGATAGACATATTCCAGATACTGCGTGCCGATCTGGATATTGGTTTCCGGATCCAGCAGCTGGCTGATATTGCTGTAGCCAGGAATGTTATACATCTTCACGGTGTGCGCCGCGGTGGCAGGCATAATCTGCATAAGACCACTCGCCCCGACCGGCGAATGCGCTTTTGGGTTCCAGGCGCTTTCCTGACGCGAAATCGCCATCGCATAGCTCGGCGGGATCTGTTTGACCTCGGTGTTACGCTCATAGACGCTCTGCCACGCCAGCGGGAAGCGCTCTTTCAGGCTGTCCCACATTTTTGCGGTGATGGTCGCCTGCACGCTGAGATCCCACCAGTCCTGCTCATTGGCGTAACGCGCCAGCATCTGCTGCTGCGTGTGGGTGCGGCTGGCAATCAGATTGCTCCACTCGCTGCGTGCCAGATTATCCAGCCCCCAGTACATCAGTTCGCGCACGCGGGCCAGCTCCGGTCCCTGCACAGTGGCACTGTCAGGCTTCGGCGCTTCATCCACCTGCAACGGGTAGTCAACGCCAAGCCGCTGGGCGGCCACCATCGGATAGAAGCCACGCGCCTGCATCAGCTTGCGCAGAATCTCTTCCGCTTCCTCTTTACGATCTTTCTCAAATAGCAGGTCAGCCTGCCAGTACTGCCACTCATCTTTCTCTTTGGCCTCCAGCGGCAGACGGGCGATCCAGGTGTTCAGACCGCGTCTGTCATGCTGAGAAAGCGCCAGGCGCACCCGGCGTTCCACCAGCGCGGTTGACTCACTGTTCATCACCACCGCATCGCGCCAGCGCGCCTGCTCAGAAGTGAGATCGCTGCCCATCATGCGCCAGACCACAATCTCTTTCAGCGCCTGCTCATCTTCCGGCCCCATCTTCTGCGCCCGGACCAGTATCGGAATCAGGCTGCGGGCATTTTCCATGTCCTGCCGCGCCACGCGCGTAAAGGCGTAAATCGTGGCCTGACGGGTGAAGTCGGTTGGCCCAACGGCGCTGGCAAACGTGCTGACCGTTAACGGATCCTGCTGCAGGGACTGTATCGCGTCAGACATGGTCTGATAGTCAGCAGGTAACGTTTTCGCCAGATAACTCACCAGGCTGTCGTTGCCCGCTTTCATCGCCAGCCGGATACGTTCCAGGATGGTAATAGGCGAAACCTGACCGGAAGCCTGCCATACCGAGAAGAGCTTATCGCAGTCGGCGGGCAGGGCTGTGCCACGCAGCCAGATCTGCTTTGCGCCATCAAACGCGGCCTGCTGCTGACCGGTGGCCCACTTGGCGTAATACCAGTTACATCGTGCCTGCACCGGCTTGGGTTCGGTCGGACTGAAGTTCAGCACGCCCTGCCAGTCCTGACGCCAGGCCAGCACATTGATAAAGCGGGTACTGAGCGAGCGTGCGGGTGGCAGCGTCGGATACTGGCGAATAAAGTTCTGCACGGCCAGGGCGGTTTCCTGATCGAGATCCTGTGCCAGCAGGCGATATTGCAGATAAGGGTAGAGCGGATAATCCTGGAGCGTCGGCAACAGCTGATCCACGGTCGCCATCTGATTACTGTCCCAGGCCTGTTTAATTTGTTGATAACGTTGCCGTTGTTGATCCAGCGAATCGGCCCATGCGCTGCTGGCCGAACCGACCAGGCAGATCCCTATCATCCAGTTACGCCACTTCACCACGTAAATCTCCTCTGTTGCTGGGCGCCGGCGAGTTGCCAGACAGTCTTTCATGCTAACCGGGCCACCGGACTCTTGCCATGTTCTTCGCAAAATTTACGCATACGGACATTAAACGCACCGTCATCGCTCAGCGTGCGCGCCGTCATTGTGCAAATTATCATCAGAAAATCTTATCACTGAATGCATTAAACTGTTGAATCATCGTCTTAAAAAAGTGGCACACCCTTTGCTCTGTTGAATCCCATCTTGTATACCAGCTGGAATTCTTCCTATGACTTCAACCCTCGGCCTGACACTTGCCGCCTGGCAGCAGCGCTATCAGCAGGCTCCGCAACAGATAACCTCACTGCTGAGCGCACACCTGGCAGCGATGGATACCCGTGATAATGCCTGGATCTATCTCGCGACCCCGGATCAGTTAGCGGCACAGATTGCGCCACTGCTGGCGGACTATCAGCGCGATCCCGGCTCGCTGCCGCTGTTTGGTGTGCCCTTTGCGGTCAAAGACAATATTGATGTGGCGGGCTGGCCCACCAGCGCTGCCTGCCCTGCCTTTACCTATACCGCCAGCGAAGACGCGGTCGCCGTCGCCCGGCTGAGAGCCGCTGGCGCCGTCGTCATCGGCAAAACCAACCTCGATCAGTTCGCGACCGGTCTGGTGGGAATCCGCTCGCCTTATGGTGCGGTCAGTAACACCTTTGATGCTGATTATGTCAGTGGCGGCTCCAGCTCCGGCTCGGCATCCGTGCTGGCGCGCGGGCTGGTCGCTTTTTCGCTGGGCACCGATACCGCCGGTTCGGGCCGTGTGCCGGCAGGCTTTAACAATATAGTCGGCCTCAAGCCGACCAAAGGCTGGTTCTCTGCGCGCGGCGTGGTGCCCGCCTGTCGCCTCAACGACACCCTTTCGGTGTTTGCGCTGACGGCAGAAGATGCGTTTAGCGTCGCCAGCGTCATGGGAGGTTATGATGCCGGTGACGCCTATTCGCGTGTGAATCCGCGCACCGCCCCGGCCAGCCTGCCGGTTCATCCCCATTTTGCTGTACCTTTGAACCCGGAATTTTTTGATGATGCTGCGGCCGAAGCAGCCTGGGATCAGGCGCTGGAGGCATTACAGACGGGCGGCGCAACGCTGCACCCTATCGACTTCACCCCGTTCAGCAAGCTGGCTGAACAGCTCTATTACGGCGCCTGGGTCGCCGAACGCACGGCGGCGGTGGGCGGGATGCTCGATCATCCGGCGGAGATGGACCCGGTGGTGCATGAGATCGTCGCCAGCGGCCTGAAATACAGCGCGGTCGATGCTTATAAGGCGGAGTATCTGCGGGCGGAGCTGACGCGCCAGATACACCAGACGCTGGCACAGTTTGATGCGCTGGTCGTGCCGACCTCGCCCACCATCCACACCCTGGAGGAGATGAAGCAGGAGCCGATTCTCTACAACTCACATTTCGGCACCTATACCAACTTCACCAATCTTGCCGACCTCTCAGCGCTGGCGCTGCCCGGCCCGTTCCGCAACGACGATCTCCCGGCTGGCATCACACTGATTGCGCCAGCCTGGCACGATCGGGCGCTGGCGGAATTTGGTCTTCGCTGGCAGCAGCAGCTCGCGCTGCCGCTGGGCGCGACCGGCCAGCCCTTTCCGACCCGGCGCACTTCGCTGCCCGCTTCACCCGACCACGTCCGGCTGGCGGTCGTGGGCGCGCATCTGACCGGCATGCCACTTAATTTCCAGCTCACTGAACGCAAGGCCGTCTGGGTCGAAGAGACGCAGACCGCGCCACACTATCGCCTCTTCGCCCTGCTGGAGGGCGCGATCAAAAAGCCCGGCCTGATGCGTGACGAACAGGGCGCTGCGATCACCGTTGAACTGTGGGATATCCCGGTCGCGCGTTTTGGCGAGTTTGTGGCGGAGATCCCCGCCCCGCTGGGTATCGGCAGCCTGACGCTGGCTGATGGCCGGGTGGTGAAAGGCTTTATCTGCGAAGGCTCGGCGCTGAAGACCGCGCTGGAGATTACTGAAACAGGCGGCTGGCGCAACTGGCTGGCATCACAGGGGAGTCACTGAGCATGTTCACCACCGTACTGATTGCCAACCGCGGCGAAATTGCCTGCCGCGCCATCCGCACTCTGAAGCGCCTCGGGGTGACAAGCGTCGCAGTCTACTCCGACGCTGACCGCAACGCGCAGCACGTTAAGCAGGCCGATATCGCTATCGCGCTGGGCGGCGACAAAGCCAGCGACAGCTATCTTCGTATCGACAAAATCCTGGCGGCGGCGCAGCAGAGCGGCGCGCAGGCGATCTGGCCAGGCTACGGTTTTCTTTCTGAAAGCCAGCCGTTTGCTGACGCCTGCGACGCGGCGGGCATCGCCTTTGTCGGCCCTACCGCGCAGCAGATTGGTGAGTTCGGCCTGAAGCACCGCGCCCGTGAGCTGGCAGCCAGCGCGGGTGTCCCGATGACACCAGGTACACCGCTGCTCGCCTCGCTGGAGGCGGCGTTACAGGCCGCCGATGAAATAGGCTATCCGGTGATGCTGAAAAGCACGGCGGGCGGCGGCGGCATTGGCCTGACGCGCTGCGCCGATGCCGATGCGCTCGCCAGCGCCTGGGAGAGCGTGCGCCGTCTGGGCGAACAGTTCTTCAGTGATGCCGGCGTTTTTCTGGAGCGCTGTATCGATCGCGCCCGCCACGTTGAAGTGCAGATTTTTGGTGATGGCACCGGCACCGTGGTGGCACTGGGCGAACGCGACTGCTCACTGCAGCGCCGCAATCAGAAGGTGGTGGAAGAGACGCCGGCACCCGGTTTATCGCAGGCGACGCGTGACGCCCTGCTCGCCTCGGCGGTTCGGCTCGGCGAGCGGGTTAACTACCGCAGCGCAGGTACCGTGGAGTATATCTACGACGTCGACCAGCAGACCTTTTACTTTCTGGAAGTGAACACCCGTCTGCAGGTGGAACATCCGGTCACAGAATGCGTCACCGGACTCGATCTGATCGAATGCATGTTGCAGGTGGCGGCGGGCGATGCGGTGGACTGGGCACGTCTGCAGCGGCCTCCAAAGGGCGCGGCCATTGAGGTGCGGCTCTACGCGGAAGATCCGCTGAAGAACTTTCAGCCCAGCCCCGGCCTGCTCACCAGCGTAACCTTCCCAGACGGCGTGCGGGTCGACAGCGGCATCGAAACCGGTAGCGAGGTCTCCAGCTTCTACGATCCAATGATCGCCAAGCTGATTGTGCATGCCAGCACCCGCGATGCGGCGCTGGAAAAACTACACCAGGCGCTGGATGCCACGCAGCTGCATGGCATCGCCACCAACCTCGACTATCTGCGCCAGATCACCACCAGCGACGCTTTTCGCAGTGGCAACGTCTGGACGCGCTACCTCGACAGCGTCGTCCCTGCCTCCTCCGTAGTGGAAGTGCTGCAGCCCGGCACCTTCAGTTCGGTTCAGGACTACCCTGGTCGCCTCGGCTACTGGGATATTGGTGTGCCGCCTTCCGGCCCGATGGATGACCTCGCGTTCCGGTTGGCGAACCGCATCGTCGGTAACCATGAATCAGCCGCAGGCCTGGAATTTACTCTGCAGGGACCGACGCTGCGTTTCCACTGCGATGCCATTCTGGCGCTGACCGGCGCGGACTGCAACGCCCGGCTTGATGGAGAACCGGTCAGCACCTGGCAGCCGCTGGCCGTGAAAGCGGGACAGACTCTGGCGCTGGGACGCGCGCGGACCGGCTGCCGCAGCTATCTGGCGGTGCGTAACGGCTTCGACGTGCCGGAATATCTGGGCAGCCGCAGCACCTTTTCACTGGGACAGTTTGGCGGTCACGCCGGACGTACCCTGCGCGTGGCCGATATGCTGGCGATCTCACAGCCTGAACGGGCAGCCTGCACCACGCCTGCGCCAGTCAGCGATCCGCAGCCGCTCGATACCGCACTGATTCCGCACTACGGCAGTGAATGGCGCATCGGCGTGCTCTACGGCCCGCACGGCGCACCAGACTTCTTCACCCAGGCTGCCATCGACGAGTTCTTTGCCAGCGACTGGCAGGTGCACTACAACTCCAACCGCCTCGGCGTGCGGCTGGTTGGCCCGAAACCGACCTGGACCCGCGCCAACGGCGGCGAAGCGGGCCTGCACCCCTCCAACGTTCACGACTGTGAATATGCCATCGGCGCGGTCAATTTCACCGGCGACTTCCCGGTGATCCTGACGCACGATGGCCCGAGCCTGGGCGGCTTTGTCTGTCCGGTAACTATCGCCAAAGCCGAGCTGTGGAAAGTGGGTCAGGTCAAACCTGGCGACACCATCCGCTTCCATCCCATTACGGCAGACGATGCGCTGGCGCGGGAAAAAGCACAGATGCACCTGGTCGACACCCTGCGACCGGAACAACCCCCAACCTTTGCCGTGCCGTCGCTGGCCGAAACCGCTCACGGCTCCGCCACGATTCTGGCCGCCATTGAGGCTACCAACAGCACGCCAAAAGTGGTCTATCGCCAGGCGGGCGATAAATATGTGCTGATTGAGTATGGTGACAACGTGCTGGACCTGGCGCTGCGCCTGCGCGTCCATCTGCTGATGAATGCGCTAACGGCGCAGGCGGAGACGGGTGTCGGGGAGCTGTCGCCTGGCGTGCGTTCGCTGCAGGTGCGCTACGACAGCCGCATCATTAGCCAGTCCCGGCTGATGTCACTGCTGCTGGCGCTGGAAGCGACGCTGGGCGACGTCAGCACGCTGAAAGTGCCCTCCCGCGTGGTGTGGATGCCGATGGCATTTGAAGACAGCGCCACGCTGGGTGCGGTCAGCCGCTATCAGGAGACGGTGCGTGCCAGCGCGCCCTGGCTGCCCAACAACGTCGATTTTATCCAGCGCATTAACGGTTTAAGCAGCCGCGATGAGGTACGCGACACCCTGTTCGACGCCAGCTATCTGGTGCTGGGGCTGGGCGACGTCTATCTTGGCGCACCCTGTGCCGTGCCGATCGATCCGCGCCATCGCCTGCTGAGTTCCAAATACAGTCCGGCGCGCACCTTCACCGCCGAAGGCACCGTCGGGATTGGCGGCATGTATATGTGTATCTACGGCATGGATTCGCCCGGCGGCTATCAGCTGGTGGGCCGCACGCTGCCTATCTGGAACACCTTCCTGAAAAACCCGCAGTTCGCGCCCGATGCGCCGTGGCTGCTGCGCTTCTTCGATCAGGTACGCTTCTATCCGGTAAGTGAAACCGAACTGAACCAGCTGCGCGAAGATTTCCGGGAAGGTCGTGCCAGCCTGCGTATTGAAGAGACGCAGTTTGATTTTGCCGCCCACCAGCAGTTCCTCGCCGACCACGCCGCTGAGATTGCCGCGTTCCGCCAGCGCCAGGCCACCGCCTTTGAACAGGAAGTGCAGCTCTGGGCGCAGGAAGAGCAGAACGCAACGCAGGCGGATGACACGCCTGCCAGCGTCATCGAAGAGGAGGAGAACGGGCTGCCGGTGCAGGCGGACCTCAATGGCAACATCTGGAAAGTGCTGGTGCAGCCGGGCGACGCAGTCAGCGCCGGGCAGACGCTGATTATCGTCGAGGCGATGAAGATGGAGCTGGCGATTGTCGCCCCGCAGGCCGGTCGGGTAACGCGGATTGCCTGTCAGGCGGGCCGTCCGGTCAGTCCTGGCGACACCCTGCTGTGGCTGGAATAAGGAGCGCCGATGACAACCCAACCTCAATCCCCTAAAGCGCGCCCGGAAGCGCTGGCCGAACGGGTCTATCAGGCGCTGAAGGCCGATATTTTCGCCTTTCGCCTGATGCCGGGCGATCGTTTCAGCGAAAGCGAAATCGCCGGACGGATGGCGGTCAGCCGCACGCCGGTGCGCCAGGCGCTGTTCCGGCTGGAGCGCGAAGGCTTTGTCGAAGTGTGGTTCCGCAGCGGCTGGCAGATTAAAAATTTCGATTTCGCCTGGTTCGAATCGCTGTATGACCTGCGCACGGTGCTGGAGTGCGAGGCGGTAAAACGCCTCTGCGCCCTGCCTGCGCCGCAGTCTGGCGCGCTGTTAAGCGAACTGAATCAGTTCTGGTGTGAGGCAGAGGCGCTCACCGAGGGCCTGGTGGTGTCGCAGCATGACGAGGCGTTTCACATGACGCTGGTCGCGGCAGCGGGTAACCCGGAGATGGCGCGCATTCACGCCGAACTCACGGAGAAGATCCGCATTATCCGTCGGCTCGACTTCACCCGTGATGACCGCGTCTATGCCACTTATCAGGAACATGCGCAGATTTTACAGGCGATCTTTCAGCAGCAGACCATCGAGGCACAACGCATCCTGACCGATCACATCGCCGTCAGTAAGGCGGAGGTCAGGAAGATCACCCTGCACCGCCTCCAGCAGGCCCGGCTCCAGCTTACCGAATAACATAACAACCACCCAGGGGTTTAAATGATGAAAAGACGTTCGTTGATCAAGGCTTTCGCCCTCTCCGCCACCGTTATCAGCATGGGGTTCGCCTGGAGTGCGCAGGCGGCTGACACCATCAAAGTGGGTATCATGCATTCGCTCTCTGGCACCATGGCGATTTCTGAAACGCCACTGAAAGATGTGGCGCTGATGACCATTGATGAGATCAACGCAAAAGGCGGCGTGCTGGGGAAAAAGCTGGAACCGGTGGTGGTCGATCCCGCCTCTAACTGGCCGTTATTTGCCGAGAAAGCGCGGCAGCTGCTGACTCAGGATAAAGCGGCAGTGGTGTTTGGCTGCTGGACTTCAGTGTCACGCAAATCGGTACTGCCGGTGTTTGAAGAGCTGAACGGCCTGCTGTTCTATCCGGTGCAGTATGAAGGGGAAGAGATGTCACCCAACGTCTTCTACACCGGCGCGGCGCCTAACCAGCAGGCGATTCCGGCGGTGGAGTACCTGATGAGCGAAGATGGCGGCAGCGCGAAACGCTTTTTCCTGCTGGGTACCGACTACGTCTATCCGCGCACCACCAACAAAATCCTGCGCGCCTTCCTGCACAGCAAAGGCGTGGCCGACAAAGATATCGAAGAGGTCTACACGCCGTTTGGTTACAGCGACTACCAGACCATCGTGTCCAACATCAAAAAGTTCGCGGCAGGCGGTAAAACGGCGGTGGTCTCGACCATCAACGGCGACTCCAACGTACCGTTCTACAAAGAGCTGGCGAACCAGGGCATCAAAGCTACTGACATTCCAGTGGTCGCCTTTTCGGTGGGCGAAGAGGAGCTGCGCGGCATCGACACCAAACCGCTGGTGGGTCAGTTAGCGGCCTGGAACTATTTCGAGTCGATCGATAATCCGACCAACGCGAAGTTCGTCGCCGATTACCGCGCCTACGCCAAAGCACACAACCTGCCGAATGCGGCTACCGTCGTCACCAACGACCCGATGGAAGCAACTTATGTTGGCATCCATATGTGGGCGCAGGCGGTGGAAAAAGCGGGCACGACGGATGTGGACAAAGTACGCGCGGCGATGGCCGGTCAGACCTTCAACGCGCCGGATGGCTTTACCCTGACCATGGATCAGACCAACCATCATCTGCATAAGCCGGTCATGATTGGCGAAGTAGAAGAGAACGGTCAGTTCAGCGTGGTGTGGCAGACCGATAAGCCGGTGCGGGCACAGCCGTGGAGCCCGTACATTGCCGGTAACGACAAGAAGCCCGATCACCCGGTGAAGACCGCGCAGTAAGCGCGCGTTGCTGATGAGAAAGCGTCACCCGCTGTGACGCGGCAGCACGGCAGCACTCAACAGGCTGCCGTGCTGACCTTCCCAAACGAGGCTCCTTTTATGAATCTATGTCGCTGCTTTTTCAGCCTGCTGCTGCTGCTCCCGCTGTTTGCGAGTGCCGGACCGGCGGCTGATTTTGCCGCCGCCAGCCGCAGCCAGCAGGCCACGCTGCTGCAACAGTGGGCCACCGCACCGGACAGTCATCGCTTGCCGCTGCTGGAAGCGCTGCATGCCGAAACGGTGGTCATCGACCAGAATAAACAGCCGTTCAGCCAGCAGGGATCCACGCTGCAGCCGCTGGATGCGGTGGCGCAGCCCACAGGAAACCTGAAAAAGCTGTTTATGAACAATCGCCTGCGCGTGCTGGTTAACAATGCGCTGGCCGCCCACCAGCTGGTGAGCAGCGATGCGGCACTGCGCCTGCGCGCAGCGCAGCAGTTGCAGAATGGGGGTGCCGCTGACCAGTTGCCGCTGCTGGAACAGCGCCTGGCCGCCGAACAGGACAGCCGGGTGCATGCCGCATTAGCGCTGGCGCTGGCGAACCTGCAACTGGCGGATGACGAGCCGATGGTGCGCCTGCGGGCGGTAAAACTGCTGGGCGAATCCAGCGATCCTAACACGCAGGCCAGTCTGCAACGCCTGACTCAGCCCGCGAATGAGCCGGACGCCATGGTGCGGGCAGCCGCGGCGGAAAGCCTGCAACAGATTCAGAAACGGCTGATGTGGGGCGATCTGCTGGGGCAGGCGTTTAGCGGCCTGTCACTGGGGTCCATCCTGCTGCTGGCTGCGCTGGGCCTGGCGATCACCTATGGCCTGCTGGGGGTGATCAACATGGCGCACGGTGAAATGCTGATGCTCGGCGCGTACGCCACCTGGTGGGTTCAGAGCCTGTTCCAGCAGTTTGCACCGGACTATTTAGCCTGGTATCCGCTGCTGGCGCTGCCGGTCGCCTTTATGGTCACTGCCGCTATCGGTATGGCACTGGAGCGCACCATCATTCGCCATCTCTATGGCCGTCCGCTGGAGACGCTGCTTGCTACCTGGGGGATCAGCCTGATGCTGATCCAGCTGGTGCGGGTGCTGTTCGGGGCGCAGAACCTGGAGGTGGCGAACCCGTCGTGGCTCTCCGGCGGCTTACAGCTGCTGCCTAATCTGGTGCTGCCGTGGAACCGCATCGCGGTAATCCTGTTTGTGGTGTTTGTACTGGCGCTGACCTGGCTGCTGCTGAACCGGACCCGCCTTGGCATGAACGTGCGCGCCGTGACCCAGAACCGCGCCATGGCGGAGTGCTGCGGCGTGCCGACCGGCCGCGTCGATATGCTGGCATTTGGCCTCGGTTCGGGCATTGCCGGGCTGGGCGGCGTGGCGCTGTCACAGCTCGGAAACGTCGGGCCGGAGCTGGGTCAGGGCTACATCATCGACTCGTTCCTGGTGGTGGTGCTGGGTGGCGTCGGCCAGTTAGCGGGCACCGTGGTTGCCGCGTTCAGCCTGGGGATTTTGAACAAAGTGCTGGAGCCGCAGATTGGCGCGGTGCTGGGCAAGATCCTGATTCTGGTGATTATCGTGCTGTTTATTCAGAAACGCCCGCAGGGGCTGTTTGCGGTTAAAGGAAGGGTGACTGACTGATGACGCAACCCATCACGCTTCGCGTGGCGCGCACCGCGCCGCGCCTGACGATCGGCATCGGCGTGGCGATCACTCTGGCATTACTGGTGATGCCATTTCTGGCGCTGCTGCCCGCCACGCATCCGCTGGCGATCTCCACCTATACCCTGACGCTGGTCGGCAAAATCCTCTGCTATGCGGTGATCGCGGTGGCGCTGGATCTGGTGTGGGGCTACGCCGGACTGTTGTCGCTGGGTCACGGCCTGTTCTTTGCCCTGGGCGGATATGCCATGGGCATGTACCTGATGCGCCAGGCTGCCGGTGAGGGTTTGCCCGCCTTCATGTCCTTTCTCTCCTGGCGTGAACTTCCCTGGTTCTGGACCGGCACCGACTATTTCGTCTGGGCGCTCTGTCTGAGCATGCTGGTGCCGGGCCTGCTGGCGCTGGTGTTTGGCTTCTTCGCCTTTCGCTCGAAGATCAAAGGCGTCTACTTCTCCATCATGACCCAGGCGCTGACCTACGCCGGAATGCTGCTGTTCTTCCGCAACGAAACCGGTTTTGGCGGCAACAACGGCTTTACCGGCTTTACCACCCTGCTCGGCTTTTCGGTGACGGCGACCGGCACCCGCATCGGGCTGTTTATCGCCACCGTGTTGCTGCTGCTGCTGAGCCTGGGGATCGGCTTTGCCCTGGCGAGCAGCAAGTTTGGCCGGGTGCTGACCGCAGTACGCGATGCCGAAAACCGTCTGATGTTCTGTGGTTACGACCCGCGCGGCTTCAAGCTGTTTGTCTGGACGCTCTCCGCCGTGCTGTGCGGCCTGGCCGGGGCGCTCTATGTGCCGCAGGTCGGCATTATCAATCCGGGTGAGATGTCACCGGCCAACTCGATAGAAGCGGCAATCTGGGTGGCGCTGGGCGGACGCGGCACGCTGATAGGCCCACTGCTGGGCGCGGCGATTGTGAACGGCGCGCGCAGCTTCTTCACCGTCGCCTTCCCTGAATACTGGCTCTTCTTCCTGGGACTGATGTTTATCCTGGTCACGCTGTTTCTGCCGCACGGCGTGATTGGCCTGCTGCGTCGGAGGAAAAAATGAGTGATGTCCTGTTTACCCAGACTCAACTGGCGGATCGCCATCGGGCGCAGCGCGATCCGGTGCTGCAACTGGAGAAAATCAGCGTGTCGTTTGACGGTTTCCGGGCGCTGACCGATCTGTCGCTGCAGATCGGCGTCGGTGAACTGCGCTGCGTGATCGGCCCTAACGGTGCGGGCAAAACCACGCTGATGGATGTGATTACCGGCAAAACGCGTCCTGACGCTGGCCGGGTGATCTACGACCAGGATAGCGATCTGACCCGCCTTTCACCGGTGGAGATCGCCCGCGCCGGTATCGGCCGTAAGTTCCAGAAACCCACGGTGTTTGAGGCGTTAACCGTGTTCGAGAATCTGGAGATCGCGCTCAAAGACGACAAATCGGTCTGGGCCAGCCTGCGCGCCCGCCTCAGCGGCGAACAGCGTGACCGCATTGATGAGGTGCTGAAACTGCTGCGGCTGGGCGGCGAACGCCAGCGTCGCGCGGGCCTGCTGTCACACGGCCAGAAGCAGTTTCTGGAGATCGGCATGCTGCTGGTGCAGGAGCCGCATCTGCTGCTGCTGGATGAACCGGCCGCGGGTATGACCGATGCCGAAACGGCCTACACCGCCGAGCTGTTCCGCAGCCTGGCGGGCAAGCATTCGCTGATGGTGGTGGAGCATGACATGGGCTTTGTCGAGACTATCGCCGACCATGTCACCGTGCTGCATCAGGGACAGGTGCTGGCCGAGGGTTCGCTGCGCGACGTGCAGTCCAACGAGCAGGTTATCGACGTTTATCTGGGGCGCTGAAATGTTACAGGTTACTGAACTGAATCAATATTATGGCGGCAGTCATATTCTGCGCGGCCTGTCATTTGAGGTTAAGATTGGCGAAATTACCTGTCTGCTGGGGCGCAACGGCGTGGGGAAAACCACGCTGCTGAAATGCCTGATGGGGCTGATTCCGGCGAAGTCAGGCGAGATTCACTGGCAGCAGCAGCGCATGAATGGCCGCAAGCCGCACCAGCGGGTGCAGGCGGGCATCGCCTATGTGCCGCAGGGTCGGGAAATCTTTCCGCGTCTGACGGTGGAAGAGAACCTGCTGATGGGCCTGTCACGCTTTCCGGCTGCCCAGGCACGTGAAGTACCGGAGGAGATCTACCAACTTTTTCCGGTGCTGCTGGCGATGAAGTCACGCCGGGGCGGCGATCTCTCAGGCGGTCAGCAGCAGCAACTGGCGATCGGCCGGGCGCTGGCCTGCCGGCCACAGCTGCTGATCCTCGACGAGCCGACCGAAGGGATCCAGCCTTCGGTGATCAAAGAGATCGGCGCGGTAATCCGCCAGCTGGCGCAGCGGGGCGATATGGCGATCCTGCTGGTGGAGCAGTTTTATGACTTCGCAGCGGAGCTGGCGGACAGTTATCTGGTGATGTCGCGCGGGGAGTTCGTGCAGCGTGGCCGCGGCGACACCATGGAAGCTGAGGGTGTGCGCGGCCTGGTGGCGATTTAAATCCGGCTCAGAGCAGGCCGGTCTCGACGGAGAAGTGCCGCTCTTCGCCGCTGGCCAGGGTGATCAGCGTACCGGCCTGCTGCGCGGCCAGAAAGCCCTCTGGACGACAGGTGGCGGGCAGAATGTAGGCCGCCACCTGCTGATCGTGGTTATGCAGCAGCCAGCGGGTCGCGTGCGGAAACTGCGCGGTAGAGAAGCGCGTCATCAGCGCATAGCCCTGCGGCGAATGCAGCTCAAACTGCACGTCATCGCCATACTGCGGCAGATCGTCCGCGAAGAAGACGATCTCCGGCTCGCAGAGTTGCGGCTGATCGAGCTGTTGTAACGCCTGTGGATCGCGCGATAAGTGATCCGTGTACTCGCGCCAGGCAGGTGTGGGTTTAAGGTGTGCGGGGATCGAGCGACGCAGCTGGAATGCCCGATCGGGGATCGACTGCCGGAAGCGTCCCTGGTCGATCCACGCGCTGTTGAGGTGACACATATACTGCAGCGGCATCGCCGCGCCCGCCAGATTGGTCACCGTCATCGCTATCGTCAGACGGGGCCGATCGGCCTGAAGGCGGACGGCAGGTGCCGCAAGGTAGTGATGGCCGAAGCCTTTAACATATTCACACTCCCCTTCCAGCGACAGCGTCTGATCCTCCAGCACCAGCCAGGCGCTGTCCATGCGGGCGCAGGCCATCTCACCGTGCAGCGGATGATCGTCCTCTGGTGCGGGACAGCCGTTGGCCAGCAGTCCCGAATGAAAGGCAAAACAGCCGTAAGTGTCGATGATCGACTTGGCGGGCAGCGGCTGTTTAAAACTGTGGCTCATGGTCAGATTGTGCTCGTCGAACTGCACGTCCCAGACCATCTGTCCGAGAAATGGCAGCACGGTCACGCTGCCGCGCCGGTTATGAATGCGCACCGCCTCAATGCCCGCCGGATAGCGAAACAGCTCAACCCGGAAGTCATCGCTCTCTAACAGCACCCAGGGTGTGGTGTGAAACTGTTCACTGGCTAAAGGTAAACGGGTTTTCATGGTGACTCCTCCGCCAGACGACCGGTCGCAACCAGCTGTTTTTTATGGCGCAGTTCGCCATAGAAGTAGAATCCGACCCAGGCGAAACAGAGCAGCGAGACGCCAAATGCCCGCTGCATCGAACCCAGTGAGTCCGAAACCAGGCCCTGCAGCGCCGGGACAAAGGCCGCACCGACAATCGCCATCACGATAAACGCGCCTGCGACTTCGGTGTATTTGTTATCGACCGTCGCCAGCGTTCCCGCGTAGATCGTCGCCCAGCAGGGACCAAACAGCACGCTGACAAACACAGCGGCGTAGACGGCGGTAAAGTTCGGCACCAGCATCACATAGGCCAGCGTCAGCACGCCCAGCACCGAATAGGCGATCAGCACTTTCTCGGCACGGAAGCGGGTCATCAGGAAGTTCGCCACGAACTTACCGATAAAAAAGCAGACGAAGCTGTAGATCATAAAGTTAGAGGCGTGACGTTCGTTGGTCGCCCCCAGCGTCAGCGCCAGACGAATGGTAAACGACCAGACCGCGACCTGCATGCCAACATAGAGGAACTGGGTCACAATGCCGCGTTTAAAGTGACGATTAGCGGCCAGATAGCGGAAGGTCTCGCCCAGCGAGGGGCGCGATCTCTCATTACTCTCAGGTTTGCAGCGCGGATAGCGGGTGAACATAAACAGCAGCATTACGACTACCAGCACCATCACCAGATATTTGTAAGGCTCCAGCGTGTGCTCCAGCATCGTCAGACGGAAGGCATGCGCCTGCTCTGCCGTCATCGTCGCCATCTGACTCTCCAGGCTGTCGCCCTCCTGGAACACCAGATATTTACCCAGCACGATCCCCATCAGCGCACCAATCGGATAGAAGGTCTGGCTGACGTTGAGGCGCAGCGTCGCATGGTCACGATGACCAATCATCGAACTGTAGGTATTGGCCGCAGTTTCCAGGAAGCTCAGGCCGATGGCGATAGCAAAGATCGCCGCCAGGAACATGGTGTAGGTCGCCATGTGCGAAGCGGGATAAAAGGCGATACAGCCAGCGATATAGAGTGCCAGGCCGATCATGATTGCCATCTTGTAACTGGTTTTACGGATCACCAGCGAGGCGGGGATCGCAATCAGAAAATAGCCGCCATAAAAGGCGCTCTGCACCAGCGCACTGGCAAAATCGCTCAGGGCGAACACGCTTTTAAACTGGGTGATCAGGATATCGTTAAGACTCGCTGCACAACCCCAGAGCGGAAAGAGGCACGACAGCAGAATGAACTGGAACAGCGGCGTTTTATTCAGATAGCCATCAGATTGCTGAACAATTTTCTGTTGCATAGCAGAACCTCAGTTACGGTTGAGAAAACGTTGGAAACACTCGGCGTCGGGATAAGCGCGCTGGGTGCCGCGCCCGGTGACGCTGCAGGCGGCATAAGCAGAGGCCTGGGTCATAGCGGCGACCACATCGCCGGTTTTCACCAGCAGATACGCGAAACAGCCGATAAAGGCATCGCCCGCACCGCTGGTATCCACCGCCTGAACCGGCGTGGCGGCCACGCGATGGATCTCGTCGCCGCTCATCCAGACCGAGCCCCGGCTGCCCAACGTGATAATCAGATTTTTAAGGCCATGCTTCAGCAGCGACTGCCCGGCCAGGATCACCTCTTCATCAGTGTTGACCGGCAGGCCGGTGAGGATCTCCAGCTCGGTTTCGTTCGGCATAAAGAAGTCGCATTTGCAGGCGTAGTGAATATCCAGCGTGGCGACGGCCGGCGCCGGATTCAGGATCACGCTGATCTGATGCTGGCGGGCAAAATCGATGGCGTAATAGACCGTTTCCAGCGGGATCTCCAGTTGCAGGATGATCAGCTCACAGGCTTTCAGCGCCTCTGCCGCGTCGTCGATATCGGCCGGTTTCAGCTGCTGGTTGGCCCCTTTGATGATCAGAATGCGGTTCTGCGACTGGTCATCGACAAAAATCGGTGCCACGCCGCTGGAGACGCCTGTTGCAGTAGTGACAAAGCGCGTGTCCACGCCCTGCTGCTGCAGATTAGCAACGGTGTTGGGAGCAAAGAGATCGTCGCCGACCTTGCTGACCATCATTACGTTGCCACCCATTTTCGCGGCCGCGACCGCCTGGTTAGCGCCTTTACCGCCGCAGCCAATGGCAAAGTCGGGCGCTTCAAGGGTTTCGCCCGCTTTCGGCAGGCTGTTGGTATAGGTAATCAGATCGACCATGTTTGAGCCGATAACCGCAATTGTCATGACAGAACTCCCGGATGTTTTTCACACTTAAAATGTTATTAAATTAACAATAACCTTTCTTAAAGGTTAAATATGTGACAAAAACCACATCCTGAAGTGGCAGATACCGGCGGTAAACGGCATAAAGGGGGATTTAAAGTGTTACTATTATAACAAGATAACATCAGGGGCCATGACGGCTGAGAGATGTTACCGCCAGTGATGATGGGCCGGGATCACCGCACGGCGGAGGTTTGCGGCTCTTACAGATTGCGGGTAAGATTGACTGCCAGCCTGGCGGATGAGACGCAACTCATTCAAATCTGTGAGGTTTGTCGCGATATAGCGTCGATTCCGGCGTTCCTGCTCCGCACTACAGGATAGGTAACAGAGAGATGACCATGGAAACCCGGCGCGACGAACGCATTCACAAGCTGACCCAGGCGCTTAAACGCACCGACAAACTGCATCTGAAAGATGCGGCCCACTTGTTAGGCGTCTCAGAGATGACGGTTCGCCGTGATTTAACCGAGCCAGGCTCCAGCGTGGTCCTGCTGGGCGGCTATATCGTCAGCGACCCGAAAAGTCATGCCGGCCACTATTTTGTCAGCGATCAGCATGGGCAGAATGCCGCCAGAAAGCAGCGGCTGGCGCAGACGGCAGCCAGCCTGATCAGCGAAAACGATACGGTCTTCTTTGACTGCGGCACTACCCTGCCCTATATCGTTGATGCCATTCCTGACACGCTGTCATTTACTGCCATCTGCTGCGCCATGAACACCTTTCTGACCCTGAAAGAGAAACCGGCCTGTAGTGTGATTCTGAGCGGCGGTGAATTTCATGCCGACAATGCGCTGTTTACGCCGATTGGCGTGCATACCCTCCTGGACGATCTCTGTCCGACGCTGGCCTTTATCTCTGCGGCGGGCATCGACAAAGATCAGGGGGCGACCTGCTACAATACCAATGAGCTGATGATGAAACATCACGCCATGCTGCGTGCCCAAAAGTCGGTGCTGGTGGCGGACAGCAGTAAATATGGCAAAGTGCTGCCCGCCCGCATCGCCGGGCTACAGCGCTTTGATCTGCTGGTGAGTGACAGCGCGCCCGACCAGGCATTGCAGAACTGGCTGGCACAGCAGGCGATACCACTGCGCCTGCCCTGAGGCCTGCCCCGGTACTATCGTCAGCAATTGAGCGCGGAAATCAGTCAGTTATCCCGCACGTCGTCCGGCATCCCTTCTGCCCGGCGAATATTCGCCGCCCCCTGGCTGGGATTAAACGGTGAAAAAGGCTAAACTTCGACATCATTCCAACGACCAACAGACCCAGAGGCTCAAACCAACGTGGCTCAATTCGTCTATAGCATGCATCGCGTCGGCAAAGTAGTTCCGCCGAAGCGTCATATCCTGAAAAACATCTCGCTCAGCTTCTTCCCTGGCGCAAAAATCGGCGTACTCGGCCTGAACGGTGCGGGTAAATCTACCCTGCTGCGCATCATGGCCGGCATCGATAAAGATATCGAAGGGGAAGCGCGTCCGCAGCCAGGCATCAAGATTGGCTACCTGCCGCAGGAGCCGCAGCTTAACCTTGAACACACCGTGCGTGAGTCGGTTGAAGAAGCACTGTCAGAAGTGGTTGGCGCACTGAAACGTCTCGACGAAGTCTATGCGCTCTATGCCGAAGAGGGTGCAGACTTCGACAAGCTGGCCGCCGAGCAGGGCCGTCTGGAAGAGATCATCCAGGCACACGATGGTCACAACCTGAATACCCAGCTGGAACGTGCTGCCGATGCGCTGCGCCTGCCAGACTGGGACGCGAAAATCGCCACCCTTTCCGGTGGTGAACGTCGCCGCGTCGCCCTGTGCCGCCTGCTGCTGGAAAAACCAGACATGCTGCTGCTGGACGAACCAACGAACCACCTGGACGCCGAATCTGTCGCCTGGCTGGAGCGTTTCCTGCATGACTTCGAAGGCACCGTCGTGGCGATCACGCATGACCGTTACTTCCTGGATAACGTGGCAGGCTGGATTCTGGAACTTGACCGCGGTGAAGGTATTCCGTGGGAAGGCAACTACTCCTCCTGGCTGGAGCAGAAAGATGCGCGTCTGGCGCAGGAAGCCTCTTCTGAAGCGGCTCGTCGTAAGTCGATTGAGAAAGAGCTGGAGTGGGTTCGTAAAGGACCAAAAGGCCAGCAGTCTAAAGGCAAAGCCCGTCTGGCACGCTTTGAAGAGCTGAATAACACCGACTACCAGAAGCGTAACGAAACCAACGAACTGTTCATTCCGCCAGGTGCCCGTCTGGGTGACAAAGTGCTGGAAGTCAGCAATCTGCGTAAGTCCTATGGCGACCGTGTGCTGATTGACGATCTCTCGTTCTCTGTGCCAAAAGGCGCGATTGTCGGGATTATCGGTCCGAACGGCGCGGGTAAATCCACCCTGTTCCGTATGATGTCCGGTCAGGAACAGCCTGATTCCGGCAGCATCGTGCTGGGTGAGACCGTTAAGCTGGCCTCCGTCGATCAGTTCCGCGACAGCATGGACAATTCCAAAACCGTGTGGGAAGAAGTTTCCGGTGGTCAGGACATCATGCGTATCGGTAACACCGAGATGCCAAGCCGCGCCTATGTCGGCCGCTTTAACTTTAAAGGCGTCGATCAGGGCAAACGCGTGGGCGAACTGTCGGGTGGTGAGCGTGGTCGTCTGCACCTCGCGAAGCTGCTGCAGGTTGGCGGCAACATGCTGCTGCTCGATGAGCCAACCAACGACCTGGACATTGAAACCCTGCGCGCGCTGGAAAACGCCCTGCTGGAGTTCCCGGGCTGTGCGATGGTGATCTCGCATGACCGCTGGTTCCTGGACCGTATCGCCACGCACATTCTGGATTATCAGGATGAGGGCAACATCGAATTCTTCGAAGGTAACTTTACCGAATATGAAGAGTACAAGAAGCGTACCCTCGGCGCCGACGCGCTGGAGCCGAAGCGCATCAAGTACAAACGTATGACGAAGTAATCGCAGTCTGATTAATACTAAAAAGGGAAGCGGATGCTTCCCTTTTTTATTTTTTTAAAGCGGCATCCATTCTTCAACATGCCCTTGATGCTCATCATCATGTGTTTTAAATAAAATGCAGGTTAATTTACTTTTTTTATCATAACCAATGACAATATTATCACCAGGCACTGCGAGCTCCATTACCGGATTGCCTTCATAATAAAGCCGAAATTCAGACCGGCTTTCATGTGACTTTCTGGCACCATACCAAGTCAGTGATGCACTACAGCTGACATCACTGCCCCTGAGTACAAAATCTGCTTCAATATCTTTATTTTCATTACCTAAAATATTTTTAAGAGCTGCTACACCATTAAACTCTCTTTGATCATAAAGTTCACTTTTTGATAAAGTTTTAATACATGCACTTTTTAAATTTTGAGCTTTCATAACATTTCTCTTCCTTTGAGAAGAACGGGAAATGCCATCGTAATTAATGCAATGTAATTTTCTGCTACGGGTGTCAAAGTTACAGGTTACGGTTATAACTTTTATTTTAAGTTCAGCGATAAAACTCCCTGAACACCGGTGACTGCAGCGCGAACTCAATAAAGCGCGCCAGCGCAGGTGAATTCAGTTTACGGCCCGGATAGACCAGCCACAGCTCATTCCCCTCGATTTCCCATTCCGGCAGTACCGGCACCAGTCGGGGATCCGCCATCGCCCCGTCGGTCAGAAAGCGCGGCAGCAGCGTAATACCCGCATCGCCCAGCGCCGATTCGCGCGCATAGAGTAAATTGTCGGTGAGATGGCCTGGCGGCAGCAGCCAGCGATAGAACTCGTCATCGCGCTGCAACACCCATTCATTCCAGGCGCGATGCGCAATACAGCGGTGGGCCGAGAGCTGCTGTGGGTGAAGCAGCGGTGGATGCTGATTAAGATAGTGCTGAGAAGCCACCAGCAGTCGCGGGCAGTTGCCTATCCGGCGGCCAATCAGCGAGGACTCCTGCGGCTGACCGGTGCGCAGCGCCACATCAAAGCCCTCCTGTACCAGATCGCGCATCTCATCGGAGATCGAGACATCCAGCGTCACATCAGGATAAAGACGTAAAAACTCTGCATTACAGCGCGCCAGCAGCGTGGCACCAATGCCTGCCGGGCTGGTAATGCGCAGGCGCCCGCTGGGGTTTTCCCGCAGGCTGGCAATCGCCTGATCGGCGCGCTCACTGGCCTGCATCATCTCCTGGCAATGCAGCAGATAGCGCTCACCGGCAAAGGTCAGGTTGAGCTGGCGGGTGGTGCGATTCAGCAGCCGGATCCCCAGCCGCTGTTCCAGCTGACTGATGCGCTGACTGACGCTCGATTTGGGCAGACCCGCGCGTTCTGCCGCGCCGGTAAAGCTGCCGCATTCCGCCACCAGCGCAAACAGCGCCATATCCTGCCACTGACGAAATGCCATTGTTCACCTCAGACGAACACTCTATGAGAGATTGTCCATCTTATCACCGCTAAAATCAGGTTCTACACTTAAGACACTGACCAAGGAGAATCTTTATGTCTATTCGCGCTATCGCAGTTAATCCCGAAAATCCGGAAAACTTTACCGAAATTTTTCCTGAAACCCCTACGCTAGGTGAGTATGACCTGCGGGTCGAAGTCAAAGCCGCGTCGGTCAACCCGGTCGATACCAAGGTGCACAAAGGGGCGAAGAAGAACGGCTTACAGCAGCCACGCATTCTCGGCTGGGATGCCAGTGGCGTTGTGCTGGAAGTGGGCAGCTCAGTCAGCAACTTTAAGCCTGGCGATGAAGTCTTCTATGCGGGCGATCTGACCCGCCCTGGCAGTAACAGCACCGAACAGCTGGTTGACTCACGCATCACCGGTCACAAGCCAGAGAGCCTGGACTGGGCGCAGTCGGCGGCGATCCCGCTAACGGCCCTGACCGCCTGGGAAGGCCTGTTTGAGCGACTGAACCTGGAGACCGCAACGGAAGATCAGACGCTGCTGATCGTCGGCGGCGCGGGCGGTGTCGGATCGCTGGCGATCCCGCTGGCGAAACTGCGCAGCAAGGTGAAGATCATTGCGACAGCCTCGCGTGAAGATTCCGCCCAGTGGTGCCGCGATCGCGGAGCCGATCTGGTGATCAACTACAAAGATATGATCGGTGAGCTGGAGAAACAGGGCATTAAGCAGGTCGATTATATCTTCTGCCTGAATGACACCGACGGTCACTGGGAAACCATGGCGAAGCTGATCGCTCCGCAGGGTCATATCTGCACCATCGTGGAAAACGAACATCCCCTGTCGATGGACCAGCTGAAGCTGAAGAGTGCGGCACTGCACTTCGAGCTGATGTATACCCGCAGCATGTTCAATACACCGGATATGGCGCGTCAGGGCGAGATTCTGGATGCGGTATCGGCGTTGCTGGATGAAGGTAAGCTGCAGACCACGCTGAGCGAAACGCTGCATGGCTTAAGCGTTGAGACTTTAACCGCCGCCCACCAGCGCGTGCTGGAAGGCCACATGCGCGGCAAAGTGGTGATGGTCTATTAATGCCCTGACCCGGCTGCCGTGCGGCAGACCGGGCCAATGCATGCGTTACGGCTGGGCGTTTTTCTCGCCCAGCATCGCTTTCACCAGCTCAATACAGCGCAGGAAACGGGCGTCATAATCATCTTCCTTCACGTGCAGGAATTCGATGTTATTTTCCCGCAGCATCGTGACCAGCATCGACTGAAACTCCCGCCGATCCACTGAACTGCCCAGGCTGCGCAAGCCATCCGCGACCCAGGGCACGTTGTTCTCCAGCAGGATCACCAGATCAAAACGATACTCATCGATCAGCGCCTGCACAAAGGGATGTTCACGCCCTTCATATTTGAGACAAAACGCCTGCGTGGTCACAAAGTCGGTGTCGATAAACGCCACTTTATTCGCGTATTTGACGGCGAAATCGATGTACTGCGCCTGTCCCAGCGCGATCTTGTCGTAATCGGAATATTGCAGCGCCATTTCGTCACCGCCCAGATGGGAAAAGACATAGTCGCGGCCATATTCCCAGGCACTGGTAGTGTTGAAGATGTTGGCGAGTTTATTCACCAGCGTCGATTTACCGCTCGACTCTCCGCCGAGGATCGCCACGGTACGCACAAAGAACGGTTTCACTTCAGTCGGGATGTAGTCCCAGAAGCGGAACGGATCCTGACGAATCTGCGCGCCGCTGATGCTCATAAAGGATCGGTTGGGATCGACCAGCACGGTCTGAATGCCCAGGTGCTGCTGGTACATCTCCGCATCGGGCGCTTCGCTGGTGTAGATGCAGTCCGGCGCAATGCCGTGCTCGCTGAGAAACGCGCTGACGCCTTTACTCCACACATCCCAGCCGTGCGGATAGGGTTCGATCCCCTCTTCATCAAAGGCGTGAATACGAATATTTTTCTGATACTTAAAGGTCTGCAGCAGCCAGCGCAGGCGATCGCTGACTGTCGGCTGCTGTGACATCGCGCTGTTCTCAAACAGCTCGCGGTCGCGCGGCTCGTCATAACCCATAATGATATGCAGCTCATCCACCTGACTACAGGCGCGCTGAATCAGATAGATATGGCCGGTATGCAGCGGATAGAACTTACCAAACACCACGCCCACCGTTTTATCGCGGCGCGGAAACTCCAGTCCCAGAAAGCGGTGCAGCGCCTCCAGCTTTTGCGCGCTGGGGCTTTTGATTTTGGCATTGAGTAACTGGCTCAGATAGCCTTTGGTCATGCCGCTGGCATCAGCGACCTGTTGCAGCGTATGGCCCTGCTGGCGAATGGCCGTTTTCAGATAATCAAACGACGACATGTCGTGCCTCCTGCATCAATGCGGTTAAGGTGGGAGCGGCCAGCCAGCGGCTTTTCGCTGGCGGCCGCAGGCGCGTTACAGATCGTCCAGAATCGCCAGCGCATCGGCCAGCTTCTTCGCGCTGAAAACCTGCATCCCGGCAATCGGTTTTTTCGGTGCATTCCCTGCCGGCACAATGGCGCGTTTGAAGCCATGCTTCGCCGCTTCAGCGATGCGCTCCTGCCCGCTGGGCACCGGACGGATCTCACCGGCCAGTCCTACTTCGCCGAAGATCACCAGATCCTGCGGAAGCGGACGATCGCGCAGGCTCGACACCATCGACAGCATCAGCGCCAGGTCTGCACTGGTTTCGGTGACTTTGACGCCGCCCACGACGTTAACGAACACATCCTGATCGGCCATCTGCAATCCGCCGTGACGGTGCAATACTGCCAGCAGAATCGCCAGGCGGTTCTGCTCCAGACCCACTGCCACGCGGCGTGGATTGCCCATCATCGAATGATCGACCAGCGCCTGAATCTCCACCAGCAGCGGTCGCGTTCCCTCCCACAGCACCATCACCGAACTGCCCGAGGTGATCTCTTCGCCGCGCGACAGGAAAATAGCTGACGGGTTGCTGACTTCACGCATGCCCTGCTCGGTCATGGCAAACACACCCAGCTCATTCACCGCGCCGAAGCGGTTTTTATGGCTGCGCAGCGTGCGGAAGCGGGAATCAGCATCGCCATCCAGCAGCACTGAACAGTCGATGCAGTGCTCCAGCACTTTCGGCCCGGCCAGCGAACCATCTTTGGTGACGTGGCCGACCATGATGATCGCCACGCCGCGCGTTTTGGCGAAGCGCGTCAGGTAAGCGGCGGTTTCACGCACCTGAGCAACGCTGCCCGGCGATGACTGGATCTCCGCCATGTGCATGACCTGGATCGAGTCGATCACCATCAGTTGCGGCTGCTCCTGCTCGGCGATCAGGCAGATCTGCTCAATGCTGGTTTCCGACAGCATATTGACATTTTCGGTGGGTAATCCCAGACGATGGGCGCGCATCGCCACCTGTTGCAGTGACTCTTCACCGGTGACGTAAAGGGTTTTCATCCCTTCGGACAACCGGCACATCACCTGCAGCAGGAGCGTGGATTTGCCCGCGCCCGGACTGCCGCCAATCAGAATAGCGCTGCCCGGCACGACGCCGCCGCCCAGTACCCGGTCAAACTCTTTGAAGCTGGTCGAGAAGCGCGGTAACGCCTCCAGGCTGATTTCAGAGAGCTTCTGCACCCGGCTGGTGCCAGCGCTGCCGGCATAACCACTCAGGCGCTCGTTACGCGCAGCGGCGGGAGAGGCGGCGATGCGCACCTCGGTGATGGTGTTCCAGGCGTGACAGGCGCTGCATTGCCCCTGCCAGCGTGGGTAATCTGCGCCACATTCGTTACAGACAAATGCGCGTTTTGCCGCTTTGGCCAAATCAATACCTCTGTTAACGCTCTTCGTGGATCAGGCTGCCGGTGAGGATGCAGAACACCCCCATTAAATCGGCATGGCGAATGGTGACCGCAGTCTGCTCATTCACCTTAGGTTTAGCATGGAACGCAATGCCCAGCGCTGAGGCTTTGATCATCAGCAGGTCATTGGCCCCATCGCCGATCGCCACCGTCTGTTCCGGCGCGATGTCAAAACGCTGCGCCAGCTTCTTCAGGGTATCGGCTTTGTATTGTGCGTCGACAATCGGTCCCAGCACGTTGCCGGTCAGTTTGCCGTCGCGAATTTCAAGTTCATTCGCGACCACCGCCGACAGATGCAGCTTGTCGCGCAGGTATTCGGCGTAGTAGGTAAAGCCGCCAGACGCGATGGCAATCTGCCAGCCCAGCGCCTGCAGCTTCTGCGTCAGGGTGGTTAAGCCTGGCATCAGCGGCAGGGCATCACGCACCTGTTTCAGAATATTGGCGTCCGCCCCCTGCAGCGTGGCCACGCGCTGACGCAGGCTGGCGGTGAAGTCGAGTTCGCCGCGCATCGCGCGTTCCGTGACTTCCGCCACCTGCTCGCCGCAGCCCGCCAGTTTTGCAATCTCATCGATGCACTCGATCTGAATCGCGGTGGAGTCCATATCCATCACCAGCAGGCCTGGCGTTTTGAGATGCGGGATTTTTCCCAGCGGTGCCACGTCCAGCCCGGCGTCGTGCGCCAGCTTGCTGGCAAACGGCGTCAGCGATCCCGCCAGGCGAATCACCTGATACTCATCGACGTTCCAGGCGCTGACGATCACCATCGCCGCACCCAGCTGGTGCTGGTAATCGGTCAGCCGCTGCTTATCCAGACCGCGGCCATACAGCAGCCAGCCGGTACGGCCAGCACGATAATCCAGCGGCATCACTTCATCACCGCTAAGAGAAAGGGGCAAACCCGGCCAGAGGGAGACATCGGCGGGAAGATCGCACCAGGTTAAACGATTTGGCATCAGAGCTCCTGTAGGGACAACAAAACCACGCAAGAGGCTACCTTGTCTGCGTCGCTTCTGGCAACATAATCTCCAGGCTTTCGGTTGTGATATGACCCGGATGATTAATGGCTAAAACCGCACTGAAATTTCGCTTACATCGTACCGTGATTGTTCTTATCTCGATGGCGCTGCTGGTCGTGCTGATGCAGGGCGCCTCCTGGTTTAGTCTCGGCCATCAGACGGCGCGTTCTGAGCAGGTCGAGGAGTTGGCGCATACGCTGACCAGCCAGGTGGCGTTCAGCCTTAAGCCGTTGATGGACAACAGTGAAAATAACCGGAATCAGATCGAAGCCATCCTTAATCAGATGACGGCGAACAGCCGTATTCTGGATGCATCCGTATA
Source organism: Pantoea sp. B550 (assembly GCF_024158165.1). Taxonomy (NCBI): domain Bacteria; kingdom Pseudomonadati; phylum Pseudomonadota; class Gammaproteobacteria; order Enterobacterales; family Erwiniaceae; genus Pantoea; species Pantoea sp. B550. The sequence goes on along the minus strand of NZ_JAMYXI010000003.1, from coordinate 2,563,802 downwards.
TGACGGAGACGGCAGTCTGGTGGCGCACAGCGGTGAAAACATCAATGTCCGCGACCGGCTGGCGCTCGACGGCAAGCGCGCGGGCAGCTATTTCAACCACCAGATTGTGCAGCCGCTGGCCGGAAACGATGGCCCGCTGGGCTTTTTGCGCGTAACGCTGGATACCCACGTGCTGGTCACCGACTCACATCAGGTCGATAACACCACCAATATTCTGCGTCTGATGATGCTGCTGGCGCTGGCGATCGGCATTATTCTCTCCCGTACCCTGCTGCGCCATCGCCGCACCCGCTGGCAGCAGTCGCCGTTTCTGCTTACCGCCAGCACTCCGGTGAAAGAGGATCGGGATGAGGACGACGAGAAGAAAGAGTAACGCGCCTGCGCTGCGGTAAAGATAAAACGAGAAAGGCCCGCTGTGCGGGCCTTTTTTACAGGAAAGTTGCGGATTTGCGAGGCAGCTTCCATCAGCCGATCAGCAGCGCTTCCAGCTCACCCAGCGATTTGACCTGCCAGGTTGGTTTGATATGTTCTGGCAGCGGCCGGGTGCCATGATTGAGCCAGCATGTTTTCACGCCAGCATTCATGCCGCCCAGAATATCTGATTCTGGTGTATCACCCACCATCAGCACCCGCTGCCGATCCGGATTGCCCATACGTTCCAGCGCATAATCAAAGATCTCTGCCGCCGGTTTAGGCACGCCGACCTGCTCAGAGATCACCAGCACCGGGAAGTAATCGCGGAAACCGGTGCGCTCAAGACGCGTCTGCTGCAGCGCGGTAAAGCCGTTGGTAATGATCCCCATCTTTACCTTGCCATGCAGTTGATTCATCAGGCTGACTGCACCCGGCAGCGGCGTGCAGATCTCGCCCATCGCGCTGAGGAAGCCGCTGTTGAGGATCTCTGGCGCCACGCTGAGCTTTTCGCTCCAGTGGTTAAAACGCTGAGTCTGCAGCTGTAACGCTGAGATGGTGCCGTTCTGATAATCGACCCACAGCGGTTTGTTGACAGCCTGATAATCGCTGTAATCCTGGTCGGTGAACTGCACGTCATAACCCGCAAACAGGCGCTGTAAACCAGCATAGGCGTCGAAATGAAAAAGGGTATCGTCCGCATCAAACAGGATGCAGTCCCAGTTATCGATCATTAAAGCTCCTTAACACCACTACGGCGTCAGGGCCATGAGAATGGCATCTTCACGGCCGCTGGCGGTGGGATAATAGTTGGGGCGACGACTGACCTGATTGAATCCAAGCTGCTCATAGAGCGCAATGGCGGGCTGGTTCGAGGCCCGCACTTCCAGCCACAGCGTCAGCACGTCGCGTTTAATCAGTTCATCGATCAGATGCTGCAGCAACTGGCGGCCCAATCCCCGGCGCTGAAAAGCGGGATCGACCGCGATGTTAAACAGCGAGGCTTCGTCCAGTACCACCTGCGTAATCGCAAAGGCGGCCATTTTGCCGTCAACATCGAGACGTAAATTGATAAAGCGCTCGCCCTGATTGCTGGCAAACGTCTTTTCACTCCAGGGAAACGCGTGACTACGACACTCAATGGCGTAGGCCTGCGCCAGATCGTCATGGGTGAGTAAAGAGATGGCTGTCATGGTTACACATCTGTTGCCAGAGCGCGCGTTTGGCGACGCCGCTGCTGATTAGTTCATTGAAAGAGGCGCTGGTTAATGCTACGCCATTGAAAGTCTGTTCGCTCTCTACGCCGAGCAGCCAGCCCGCGCAGTTCAGCGTCTCCGGCAGCATTTGCAACTGATCCGGCGTCACGGTCATGACCTGTTCGGGTTGCAGATTGAGAGCATGCAGCACGTCGCGCATCAGCGGTTCATGCAGACCGGGCGGTGCGTCAGCGACAATAATTAACTGCGTGTCCGGTGCCAGCGTGACGGCAATTTCGCCCTGAAGCACGCGCGGGCGGCGCAGCTGGTACTGTGTAATTCCCATTTGCTGTAAAAGCCAGTCGCGCCTGGACGTCATGGTGTTACCTGTTCTGCTGCCTGAATGCGTCGCTATGCTAGCAAACCCATCGAACATGCGCCAACAAACCACTATAATCCCCGCTCAGATCTTACAGGAGCCCTACATGTCTGCTTTAACCCCGGCCAGCGAAGTCATTCTGCGCCACAGTGATGAATTTACCGCCCGCCATGTTTTATTTGCTGGCGATCTGCAGGATGACCTGCCCGCTCAGCTGGAAACCGCCTCGTCGCGCGTTCACACCCAGCAATATCATCACTGGCAAAACCTCAGCCGTCGTATGGGCGAGCAGGCGCGTTACGGCATGGTTGCGCAGGCAGAAGATGTGCAGGGCTGCGATACGCTGGTCTACTTCTGGACCAAGAATAAGCCGGAAGTGCAGTTCCAGCTGCAGAACCTGCTCTCTCTGCTGCCGGTCGGCTGTGACGTGTTCGTGGTCGGTGAAAACCGCAGCGGCGTGCGCAGTGCTGAAGGTATGGCGGAGTCGTGGGTGAAACTGGAGAAAATCGACAGCGCGCGTCGCTGTGGTCTCTACCATGGTCGTCTGGACAAACAGCCTGAGTTTGATGCCAGCAGCTTTGGTCATCAGTATCAGCTGGATGGTCTGACGATTCATACCCTGCCTGGCGTCTTCAGCCGTGACGGCCTGGACAGCGGCAGTGCCCTGCTGCTCTCGACCTTTACTCCACATACCAAAGGTAAAGTGCTGGATATGGGCTGTGGCGCAGGCGTGATTGCCGCCTCTCTGCCGGCCCGTTCGCCTAAAGTACGTTTGTGGCTGTGCGACGTGCACGCGGCTGCCATTGAAGCGAGTAAATTGACGCTGGCCGCCAATGGCATTGAGGGCGAAGTCTTCGCCAGCAACGTCTTCTCTGACGTCACGGGGCGTTTCGACATGATTATCTCGAACCCGCCGTTCCATGAAGGTACCCAGACCAGCCTCGACGCCGCCCAGGCGCTGATCCGTGGCGCAGTGAAACACCTGAACACCGGCGGTGAACTGCGTATCGTCGCAAACACCTTCCTGCCCTACCCGCAGGCGCTGGATGAAGCCTTCGGCAGTCACGAAGTTATCGCGCAGACCGGTCGTTTTAAAGTTTATCGTGCTGTTTACGGTCGCGGAGCCAAAACGCGCTAAGCGCTTTTCCCGGCGTTAACTGCGTTGCCGGGCTGAAAACGTTGCTTTTTACAGCGATCGTTTCAGCCCGACGAAATAGTTGTTGACGCAAAGAGTAAAATCTCTAGAATGCGCCTCCGTGGTTGTAACATTCTCAGGATGTTACGGGTATGCGAAGGTGGCGGAATTGGTAGACGCGCTAGCTTCAGGTGTTAGTGTCCTAACGGACGTGAGGGTTCAAGTCCCTCTCTTCGCACCAAAATCACATGTTTCATATCGCGAGCACTGCGCGAAGGTGGCGGAATTGGTAGACGCGCTAGCTTCAGGTGTTAGTGTCTTAACGGACGTGAGGGTTCAAGTCCCTCTCTTCGCACCATTGCGGTGATATGAACAGACAACTCGATGCGAAGGTGGCGGAATTGGTAGACGCGCTAGCTTCAGGTGTTAGTGTCTTAACGGACGTGAGGGTTCAAGTCCCTCTCTTCGCACCAACGTTGTCATCCTCAGTTTTTCCCGCAATGCACTTCAGCTTCCCTTGCAGTATCGTTTTATCCCCTGCTCACCTCATTTTTTCAGCCTGGTTTCGCTCATCCGGTCGCTTCATGCTGTACGACAATTTTCAGCCGCTCCGCCCCGATTAAATCAGATGAAAATTCACAGAGATAGCCGCCAGTCCGCCTGCTAACGCCAGACAGGAGGGCAGCAGCAGATAGTGACGCAGACGCGGGCTAAACAGCATTACGACCGTCAGTAGCAGTGCAACCGTCATCACCATCCGCCACTGACTGAAGCTCGGTTCCCACAAGGCGAACAGCGGCAGTGCGATGCAGGGCAGCAATACGCCCCACGCGCTATCCAGCTTTTTACCCAATGCCCAGCTGACTCCCCACAGGCCGCAGGCCGCAATAATCGCTATCCCCATGACGCAAACCTCAAATGATAAGCATTCCCATTATCATATAGCAGTTCTGACGCCCTTGCAGCCTGTTTTTGCCACGTCCGGCAACGAAGATGACAGACCAGTTGGAAAATGCTAGATTGCGGCCGATAACACTTTTAATAACAGCAACAGCAATAATTTGCTCACTCTCTGGCAGAATCTTTTTTTTGCCGGCTTGCGCTTTGGTATTTCAGGGCCGTCACGAGTATTTATAATGAAATTACAATCATATGAAGAACTGAAACAGAGTAAATACCGGCTTTCAGTGATGCTTTTTCTCTTTTTAAATATCGCCGTTTCGCTATTTTATCTGCTGCCCGTAATGAGCAATGAGACAAATGACGCGACCCTGCCGGTAATTTGTGTCGCTGCGTTTAGCGGGATCATGTTAATTACCTATTTAATATGGCCCAGACTAAAACTTCCCCTGTTAAATCCTGTAGCACTCCTGCTCGGCATGCTCTGGGCTTTGCACATTAATTATCGCTTTCATCAGGTGTTCTATTTTGATGGTGGCTTTCTTATTATCAGTTTGATCAGTGTGTTATTTATCAGTGCCATCGCCCTGAGCGATTATCTGGGTGCTTTTTGTCTGCACGTCGCGCCGCCGGTATTCACCGTACTATTGCTCGACAATGGACAGCATCTGCCGCTGATCCTGCTGACCATCATCCTGCCCCTGATCGGTTTCTCCCTGCAGCATCTGATGCGCCGCCGTGCCGACAGCTTTACCCTGCGCCTCATGCATCAGCTCTATGAAGAGAAAGAGACATTCAGCGATCTCAGCATGCTCGATCCGCTGACCGGACTCTATAACCGCCGCGGCCTGAAGAACCGGCTCGATAATATTCTGGAAAACCATGCCGGCAGCCACTACGTGCTGCTGCTGGATATCGATCACTTCAAGGCCTACAACGATAACTATGGACATGCGATGGGCGACCAGGCGCTGGCGCGGGTCTCTGTCGCGATTCGTGATGCAGTGCGTTCGCGTGATGTCGTCACCCGCTACGGCGGCGAAGAGTTTCTGGTGCTGATGACCAATGTGAACAGTTCCATCGCCATGAAGCTGGCAGAGCGAATCCGCCAGTATGTGCTGGATTTAGAAATCCCTCACCTTTTCAATGAGACCGTTTCAACCCACGTTACTATCAGTGCGGGTATCGCGCCCATTTATGATAATGAGTTCGATCTGGCGGTCGCCAATGCGGACAGCGCGTTATATGTGGCTAAAAATCAGGGTCGCAATACCATCCTGGCCTGGGAAGATTTGCCCCGACAGCAGCCTCAGACGTCCAGCGAACATGCCTGAGTAAGCATAATGCGGTCGTTACTGAACGGAACGGTGGCGAGCGAAGTGCTGCCCTGTCCGGCCTGATGACCGCTCTCAATCCCCGCCTTTTTCCCGCCAGCAGCGACGTTTTTTTACGCGACTTGTAGAGTTAATCAATAACGATTATCATTTGCTTTCTTATCTACACTTTCTGCGAGTCGTCATGGCAACTGCTTCAGCTCAGGAACAGCGTTTTAGCGCTCAGTCGATGATCTTCCGGCAGAATGACCGCCCGCTGGCGGAAAGTCTGCATGAGCGGCTGCAGCAACAGCGCAGCTATCTGCTTGAATCGACGAAGTTCAACCAGTCTGCTCCGCGCGATACGCTGACACTTGCCGCCTGGTCGGCGTCAGAGGCCTTTGGTCCGCTCATCCAGCGCTATAGTGATTATCTCTATCGCGATCATCCTGATGCCCTTCGTGAAGCGAAACCGGTGCTGTCACTCTGGGCACAGTGGTATTTTGGCCTGCTGCTGCCACCGCTCATTATGGCGTTGTTGCAGGAGTCACGTGCGCTGGACTGCTCGCCTGAGCATATTCGCGTCGGATTTCATGAGAATGGCCATCCGGCCACGTTCTGGATCGATGTGCAGGAAGATGAAGAAGCGCGCTATCTTAATTCCCTGCAGCGCATTGATCGGCTGATTCAGCAGCATCTGATCCCGGTGGTCGATAGCATTACGCAGCATGGTGATATTAACGCCCGACTCATCTGGAACAACATGGGCTACTCATTCCAGTGGTTCCTGGGTGAGCTGAAAAGCCAGATCGATGAGGCGCTGATCCTGCAACTGGAGCAGGCGCTGTTCTTCAACCAGCGGCTGCTGGATGGCAGCGCAAACCCCCTTTACCGCACCATGATCCCGCGTAACGGCGAACTGGTCCGTCGCAGCTGTTGCCAGCGTTATCGCATCCCTGATGTCCAACAATGCGGCAACTGCACACTGAGCGGCAGCTAAACAGACTTAATTACAGCGAATTCTCCGTTTATCTCGTTTACAGGCACTGAGGCTTGTGGCAATTTTTACGCCTTCGATAAGCCTGGAGAGAAAGATGAGTCTGGAGTCCGTGCGCCAGTTCTTTGCCGAACACGCCCCTGAAATTGAAATTATTGAACTGGCAGAAAGCACTGCAACGGTCGGGATGGCTGCACGCGCCCATGGCGTGACACCAGGAGAGATTGCCAAGACCCTGTCACTGAAAGTCAAAAACGACGTGGTGCTGATTGTGACACGCGGTGATGCCCGGCTGGATAATCGCAAGCTGAAAGCAGCGCTGGGCGCGAAAGCGCGGATGCTGAGCGTCGACGAGGTGATTAACTGGACCGGCCACCCAGTGGGCGGCGTTTGTCCGTTCGGTCTGGAGAATCCGCTGACCGTCTACTGTGATGTTTCACTGCGCAGCTTTGATGAAGTCCTGCCCGCCGCTGGCGCTATCCACAGCGCCGTCCGTATCTCGCCACAGCAGATGGCTGAACTGACTAACGCCCGCTGGATCGACGTGTGTGAAGCGATCTAACGCTTTGTATTGGTTGATAAACCCTGCATCTTCTGCCTGCGCCCGAATGCTACTGACAACCTGACAAATTTTGTCAGCCGCTGATAATCACTGCCTTATCATGGCAGCCGATCACGCGCAGTAAGCGGGCGCAGTTCATCGCCCATGACTTCAGGATGTCAGGCGCATAAATGCCTGTTCAATGATCGACAACAGCAGCGTGTTATCGACGCTATGCAGCACATGCACCGATGCGCCGCAGTGATCAGGCACACCGACAGTGAGCCGAAGCGGCTGACGATAACGCCAGCTTTTGCCACGCGTCGCACCGGGACGCAGTTCGATATCAACCCGGTAATCGATGCCTGAGGCGACTCGCTGATTCAGCAACCAGGCGACCACCAGCGCATCGTGGATCCAGCATCCCGCCAGCTGACGGGTTTCCATTGAATAGTCGATCCACGGTCGCAGCGTGTCGCGCACAAATTCGGTCAGCGGATGATCGACGGCGGTGAGGCGGGTCAGATCCTGCTGGGTCAGCAGCGTCTGCGTGGTGACATCCATCGGCACCAGTGTCACTGTAGCACCGCTGTGCAACACCTGATGCGCCGCCTCGGGATCCAGACCAAAATTGGTGTCTTTGATGTAGTCATCCAGCGAGAAGACGCCGCCCATGATCACAATTTCCGCCACCGATTCTGCCATGGCGGGATAACGCTGCATCGCCAGCGCCACATTCGTCAGCGGGCCAATTGCCACCAGCGTAATCTCGCCCGGATTGTCGCAAATCAGTTTGCCGATAGCGTCAGCCGCATCAAGCGCATCCGCCGCAACATCGGCTGGCTGACGCACATCCTGCCAGAGTTTTCCCTGCGCAAGCTGATTGACCCGATGATCCAGCATCTCGCGCCATGGCGCAGGATCTTCCTGTAACGCCTGCGTCGCGCCCTGTACGACCGGAATAGATAATCCCAGCCGGACGATCAGATCTTTGGCAACGCGAGCGCCCACGTCAGATGGCGTGTTACCCGCTACGGTGGTGATCAATTCCAGCGACAGGGCTGGTGAAGCTAAGGCCAGCGCAATTGCCAGCCCATCATCGGTGTTGGCACCCGCGATACCATTGCCGGGATCGCAATCAATAATGATTCTTTTCATATTTTTATAAATTAACTCTGACTTTGCGGCTGACAGCCGCAGGATTCACCGATTTCAAGATAGTGTGGAAACTCCTTTAATTGCGCTTCGCTCTGCCCCTCTTTCAGCATCTGAATCGCAGAGCGTGCCATCTCACGCAGTGGCTGACGCACCGTGGTTAATGTCGGGACATGAAACGACGAGTGATTGGTCCCGTTAAAGCAGACCAGTGCCACATCCTGCGGCACGCGAATGTGATGTTCGGAAAAGGCGCGAAGCGCGCCAATCGCCTGACCTTCATTACTGGTAAACAACGCACGAGGCACACAGCCGCGGGCGATCATGGTTTGTGCCGCCTCGTAACCGCCCTGTGGGGTGTAGCTGGCAGGAAACATCAGCGACTCATCAACCGGCAGGCCACGATCGTGCATGGCATCGCGCCAGCCCTGAATACGATCCTGCGCGTTGAGCATATCGACCGGGCCGCTGATGATCCCCACCTGCTGATAACCGTGACTCAACAGATGTGCCGTCACCTGCCACGCGGCCTGACGTTCATTGACCCGCAGCATGTTCACACCCGGCTGAGGCTCAACCCGCTCCAGCATCACCAGTGGCGTTCCGCTTGCTTTAATCAGGTCGATGTATGGATGGCGATCGACGCTGTTGTAAAACAGTCCATCGACCTGCCGGTTGAGCAGCCCCTGAATCAACTCCAGTTCGCGTTTGCGATCGTCACCTGCATCACCCAGCAGCATGACGTGACCGTGGTTCATCGACTCCTGCAACAACACGTGCGCCATTGACGCCACGAAGGGATTGCCGATGTTGGGCACCACCAGTCCAAACGTTTTGGTATTACCGGATGCCAGGGCGCGTGCTGCCGCATTTGGCCGGTAACCGGTCGCTTTAATCGCCTCCAGTACCCGCTGGCGGGTCGCCTCAGCGACCGGACGAGGCCCGTTGTTAATGACATAACTGACGACTGCCACTGAGGTGCCTGCCGCTTTCGCAACTTCACTGCGGGTCACTTTTCCCGTTAACGACTTAGGCACATCACGTTCCTCCATAAAAAAAACAGGCCGCTTTACACGGCCTGCTGTTTATCGCTCTCCCATGGCAGATGGCACCCTCAGGCAAATCTAGATGGCATCTTCAGGCAGATTGAGATTCCGCCCTCGCGTCTCAGGAGCGACAAAGGTGGTAAAGAATCCAATGGCGGCCATTGCAGAGAAGTAGACCGCAATCGGCCACCAGTGACCGGTATAAGAGAGCATAGCAGCGGCAATAAGCGGTGCCGTGCCGCCGGATAAAATCGAGCCAAGCTCTTTGGCCACCGCCATTTTAGTGTAGCGATGATGAACACCGAACATTTCCACGCCCCATGCAGCCTGCACACCAAAGATACCCAGTGACGCCAGTGCCATACCGACCACGATAACCGGGATAACCAGCATCGGTTCACGCGTGTCCAGCAGCGTAAAGGCAGGCCAGGCGTAGATCATCAGTAACAGACAGAAGACGCGATACACCACCCGGCGACCAAAACGGTCGGAGAGCCAGCCTGCAAAAGGAATAATCAGGAAGCCCAGCAGTGAGGCAAGGAACACGGCCGTTGTCGGCACGGACTTATCCACCATCAGTACCTTCGCGACGTAACCGACGATAAAGCCCTGCGCCAGATAGGACGGGCCATTTTCCCCGATACGCAGGCCAACCATGGTCCAGAAGGCACGTGTACGCTGGAAGAACGGTCGCTGATCCACTACCGGCGCCGCCAGTACGCCTGCACGTTCCGCTTCGATCTCCGCTTTTCTGCGCTCAAACACCGGCGTTTCACGCAGATGACGTCGAATCCACAGCGCAACCAGGGCAATCAAGGCACTGCTGAGAAAGGGAATACGCCAGCCCCACTCCAGCAGGCTCTGCTGATCCATCTGCACCACCAGCAGCCAGACCAGTGAGGCCAGTAGCGTGCCGCTGTTGGAGCCCAGTGCGATCACGGAAGAAACCAGTCCGCGACGCTCTGTCGGCGAATACTCACCCAACATCACCGTGCCGCCCGATAACTCTGCGCCCGCGCCGAAACCCTGGGTAAAGCGAAGCAGCACCAGACAGGCCGGAGCCCAGACGCCAATCGCGGCATAGCTCGGTATTAAGCCGATAAAGGTGGTGGAAGCGCCCATCAGAATGATGGTGGAGATCATCACCACCTTACGGCCTTTGCGGTCGCCGAGCCAGCCGAAAAAAAGCGCGCCGATAGGCCGGGCAATAAACCCGACGGACCAGGTCGCAAAGCTGGAGAGCAGTGCCATCGCGGGAGTCGATTCCGGAAAGAAGACGTCGCCAAAGATGATACCGGCAGCCAGGCCGTAGAGTGCGAAATCCGCGTACTCCATTGCCGTTCCGAGCCAGCATGAGAAAGTGGCGCGCCAGAAATCTTTTCGGCCTGAAGAAGTGTTAAACCGCTCGTCGGCGGCTGAGGTGGAAGACAGTGATGCCTGCTGCTTAACGGAATTGTGTGCCGTCATAACCCTATCCCTGAATGAGTATGCAGATTGATAAACGCCCGTCCATGGGTCGATTCCCTGATGAAAGCGGAATTCCCCCGGTGGCGACGTTCAGTTGACTAACCATGATGAAAGGTTAAAGGATTCCCTGGTGTTGGAATCTTGTTCTTCGCCCCGTTTCGCCGATGTATTTTTCACCGGTCGCTTAAACTGAGCGAATGTAACTTAACAATCAATGGAGCCTACTATGCATCGCACCGTGAGCAATCACTGGGGACCTAGTGTATCTACGCGCGTAGATAAATCAAGGCACCCCGACGAAATTTGTTAGTAAAACTTCACTATCACATTGCGTCATCGCACATTTTCAGCGCAAATTCAGCCAGTTAACTCCACCATATCGCACAATAAAAAATCACTCTGCACGGTAAGTTAGCATTTTCTCTAATCATTGAGCGTTATAAGCGAGGCTAAAATCCTTTCATCGGGTTCTGTTGTCGCACACCCTGATTACCTGCAGATGACACTTCGTCTTTATTCTGAAAAATCTCTGCAAGCGCAGACAATGCGTTACCCTGAAAAAAAGCCTGACAGAGGTGTTATGACTATTATTCTGATGCGACACGGTAAACCTGACCACCAGGCCGCGGGTCGTCAGAGCGTGCAGACACTTGCAGACTGGTGCGAAGCTTACGATCAGTCCGGAGTCAGTGACGGGCCGCCACCGCGCAGTATTGAGATCGCCCGTCAGGCCGCGATTATTGTCTGCAGTCCTCTGCCCCGCGCACAATCCTCTCTGAGCCAGCTTGGCCTGCAGCCTCATGAGATTGATGCGCTCTACAGCGAAGTCGCCGTACCGCTGCTGCGGACGGGGGCCTTTCAGCTGCCAACGATCTGCTGGCTGGCCTTACTGCGGCTGTTGTGGTTCTGCGGTTATGCGGGTGAAGCGGAGTCGCTGCAACATGCGCGCAGCCGCGCCTCGGCGGCGGCAGAGAAGCTGATAGGACACTCACAGCGTGGCACAGTGTTGCTGCTGGGCCACGGCATCATGAACAAGATGATTGCGCGCGAATTACGTAAACGCGGCTGGCAGGCAGAAAAACATGCCAGCAGCCGCCACTGGAGTTCCGCGATCTATCACCGTCCGTTTATCTGACCAATCGGAAAATAGCCCAGCACCTCACAGCCTGTTCCGACACGCGGCGTGGCAATCACTTTACCCTGCGCCAGATCGATCACGCTCAGCGTGCCATCATCCTGATTAGCAATCAGCAGCTGTTGCCTGTCTGGCGTGAAGCAGCCATCCATCGGCATGTTGCCCACGCTGATATCGCCCAGCGGATTCAGCAGGTCGTCAAACAGCGTTACCAGTGGTTCCTGATCGCCAATCGCCACCAGCTGTTCGCCATCGGCGCTGAAGCGAACCACCTGGCAGGGCTGCTGATGACCTGGCAGCGTAATGCGCTGGCGAATACGGTGGCTCTGTCGGTCGATCACATAAAGTAACGGCGCATCCGCGGCGCTGGCGACCAGATAAGGGTGTTTTGGTGAGGCGGCGATGCCCGCAATCGGACCCGGCAGCAGAATCGTATCGATGACCCGTCCCTCTGCTTCACAGAGATCCACGACGGTGATGGTCGCATCCTCTTCGTTATCGGTGAACAGTTTGCGGCCGCTGGGTGACAGCGTCAGGCGATGCGCGTTGTGAGAAGGAATCGGGATGATCTTTTCCACTTTGTCGGTCTGCGGATCGATCACGGCTACAGCGGCGCTCTGCTCACAGCAGAGATAGACTTTGCCATCACGGCCCAGTTGCCCACTGTGTGGGGCACGCAACGGCGACAGATCGATAAAGCCGCTGATCTCGCGACGCTGCAAATCAATGATCGCCACTTTGTGACCCGGATGCGGGTTATTGCCATGAACGCCGTCACCATAGATGGGCACATACGCTTTGCCCCAGGGGGCCAGCATCAGGAGTTCATGCGGCCGCGGTGGAAAAGCGTTCAGCTCGCGCTCGACCGCGAAGGTTTCCGGATTAAGAAACAGGACGCGATTACCCTGCTTATCAACCGCCAGTAAACCATAGGATTCACTCTGCATGCGCGCTCCTTTCTCAGTAAGTTCTTCTTAAGCGTAGACAATCCTCTTCAGGCTGTACGATTCCGGGAATTGTTAAGCCGGGCTTACGCTACACGTTAAGCGCAATATTCACTGATCCTGATGTCCGGGCCCTGAGAAAACCCAAAAGCTCAGCATAATATTCAGATATTCTTTAGTTATGTGTTCAGACACATTTAAATAACTGATTAACCATGCCGATATTATTATTCCAATAGGATGACCGGATGATTTCCGTATTATCCTAAAGTCAAAAAAAGACATAGCTAATGTGTAAATAATGTTTTATTAAAAAGGTGCAGTGCAATTAAAAAGCCGTGAGGAAACTATCGCGCGCTCCCGCACTGCGTCGCCACCAGGGAAAACTATTCATTAATTCCCGCATTCATCGGGATGAGCCATTATTCAATGCCGTCCGCTCACGCCTCAGGCGTAACGGCCAGAGCCTGAACTATCGCGGGAAAATAAAAATAACAGGTGTACCATGACTTCACATCGCCAACGTTCAGCGCATAAAATCTGGCGTAACTGGAAAAGAATATCGTTCAGTAGCCAGATGTTATGGAATAAGAAACAACAGAGCCTCTGTCAGGCACCGGAATATGATCCAGGACAGGAAGATAATGTCGTATTGATCGCTCAGCAGAAAGATCTGCCTGAGATTCCAAAGATTGTCTGGATGGTCTGGCATAACGATCAGCTGCCGGCGTCAATGGCGCTGAATATCAGTAAAATCCGGCGGGACAATCCTGATCACCAGGTTTATCTGGTTACGCAGCGCACCCTGTCGCAGTGGCTGCCCGAACTCAGCTTTATCTCTTCCGATCTGACGCTGGCACATAAAAGTGAAATCATCCGGCTTGAGCTGATTCACCGCTATGGCGGTATCGGTATCGACTGCAGCACCCTGCTGTTTGAGAATCTCGCCTGGGTACACCGCGTTCACAAGACGCGGCCAATGGATCTCATCGGCTACTATCGCGAGCAATCAACGCTGAACCTGCTTGCGCCGGTCACCGAGAGCTGGTTCATTGCCGCGCCGCCGCAAAATGCCTTCATTCGCGAATGGCTGAAACAGCTGGCACCGGTTAAAAACGTCGGTATCCGCAACTATTTCCATGAGCTTAAAAAGCGGGATGATTTTCCGCTGATTGTGCAAAATGTAGATAATCCGTCACGTCAGCTCCTGTCACTGGCGCAGCAGATCGCGATGCGCGAATACCGGCGAGCCAATCTTTATCTGCGTAAAGGGGAAGCCAGCGCCTGGTACTATCAGCGCCTGCATGCCGACAGCAGCACCGCCTTTGCGCAGTCGGTGATGTTTCAGCAGCGGCCAGAGACGCCACCACCGATTATCAAATTAACCGGCAACGAGCGACTGCATCTCGACTTCAATCTGCGGCTGGGTTTGTATAACCGCAGCAGCCTGATTGGCGAGATGATGGACACCCCATCACCTGCGCTGGCATTGCCATCAACGGTCAAAACGCGCGCGTAGCCAGTGCGTAAAGGTGGTGACTGCGCGGGGCACCTGCGCCGCCCAGGGTCGGACGATCCACAGGCGGGCGGCAAAGGCTTCAACCGGCTGCCACTCAGATAACACCTGCTGCAATGAGCCCGCGGCCAGCGCTTCACGGGCGCTGAAGTCGGGCAGCATCGCGATTCCCAGTCCCTGCAGAGCGGCATCGCGTATCGACTCACTGTTGTTGGTGGCAAAACTGCCCTGAATCCGGACCTGCACCTCTTCGCCATCCGCTGCGGTAGCAAACCGCCAGCGCGGTGATTCAACACCACGCGGATAGTAAAGACAGTTATGCTGCACCAGATCCTGCGGCGTGTTCGGTATACCCTGTTCGTTAAGATAGGCGGGTGAGGCCACCAGTACTGTCTGCGTATCACACAGCGGCAGCGCCACATGGGTTTCCGGCAGCGTGTCACTGTGCCGGATTGCCAGATCAAATCCCTCACTGCTCAGCGACACAATGCGATCCGTCACATCCAGCTGCAGACGCACCTGCGGATAGTCACGCAGAAACTCACCAATAATCGGCACCAGTTGCTGTCGGGCAAACGCCACCGGCGCGGTAATACGCACCAGACCACGCACTGGCCCGGCGGTATCGCGCACGCTGAAAAAACTCTGTTCGATGCGGGCAAAAGGCTCGCGCAACTCCTCCACCAGCTTCTCACCCGCCGATGTCAGCCGCACGCTGCGTGTGGTGCGCTGTACCAGCAGTACACCGGCTATCTGCTCCAGCTCTTTGATTTTCTGACTCATCGCCGCTTTGCTGACGTCCAGCCGCTCTGCCGCGCGGGTAAAGCTGCCCTGCTCAGCCAGTACGGTCAGCCAGTGAAGATGATCCCATAGCGTATCCGTTTTCATCTCTTTCATTGCGATTGTTCGTTATATTGAATAATCATTTCAGGCTACGCGCTTTTTCCCGCCGGATAAAGAAGTCACCATAGGTGCATTAATCACGATGAGGAGTTCACTATGCCACTACTGCAATTCGATGTTATTCAGGGTCGTTCAGAATCAGAGCTGCGTACACTGCTGGATGCAGCGCACCGTGCCGTGCTGACAGCTTTTAACGTGCCTGAACGCGATCGTTATCAGATTGTTCAGGAAAACAAGCGCTATCAGATGGTGTTTCAGGATACCGGCCTGGGATTCAGCCGCAGCGATAATCTGGTGATGGTGCGGGTTTATACCAGCCCACGCAGCCGTGAACAGAAGCAGCATTTTATGGCGGAGCTGGCGCGTGAGCTGCGTGAGCACTGTGGCGTGCAGGGCAACGATTTAATGATCAGCTTTATCACCAACGACAAAGGTGACTGGAGTTTTGCCGACGGCGAAGCGCAATACCTCACCGGCAAACTCTGAAAAACGTCCTGACTTCTGCTCTGCTGACGGTGCGCCAGCCACCGTCACGCCTGAAAACCTCTCTTCTTAACCAATCTGCTCTACACCGCACAAATCGGGCCGGATATGTTGCAGCCGGATGACAGCCAATATAGATTGTCGAAAAACCATCCCCCGAAGGTGGCCGGTTGCGTGAAGCCTCGTGCAACCCTGTAGAGAGAGGATTTACCGTTGTCCGAATTGGTCTCCGTCGTGCTGTTTCTGGCCGCTATTGCAATCTATTCCTGTAAAGCCGGGCGTAACAAATTCTGGTTTATTCTAGTTCTTATCCTGCTGGTGCTTTTCGTTGTGCTGAACGCCACCCTGTATGCCAGCAACTATTTTACCGGAGACGGCATCAACGATGCGGTGCTCTATACCCTGACCAATAGCCTGACCGGCGCGGGTGTCAGTAAGTATGTGGTGCCCGCGATTGGGCTGATTATTGTGCTGTTCCTGCTGTTCTGCCTGCTGTCGTGGATTCTGCGTCGGCGTAAGCGTCCGCATCACATGGGCTGGTCGCTGCTGGCGGCCGCCTGCGCACTCGGCTCAGTGCAGACTACCCCGGCCTTTCGTCAGGTTGCGACGCTCATCGTGTCGCATACCCAGATGGCCGATTCTGACTTCGACAACTTTTATAAAGTGCCGCGTAATCGCATTGAACAGCCGCGCCTCAACGTGGTTTACATCTATGGTGAAAGCTTAGAGCGCACCTATTTCGACCCCATCGCCTTTCCCGGCCTGGCGCCTGAGCTGAGCCGGCAGAAAGAGCAGAGTATCGACTTCAGCGAAACCGAACAGTTACCCGGCACCGACTACACCATTGCAGGTATGGTCGCCTCACAGTGCGGCATTCCGCTGTTTGCGCCGTTTGACGGCAATGCGTCGGCGTCGCTCTCCAGCTTCTATCCGCAAAACGTCTGTCTGGGCGACATCCTGAAAAACTCCGGCTACCAGAACTGGTTTATTCAGGGTGCCGATCTCCGTTTTGCCGGTAAAGATGTCTTCCTGAAATCGCACGGTTTCGACCCTGAAAATCTTTATGGTTCGCAGGAGCTGAAAAGCCGCGTTGCCGATCCTGCTTACCGCAATAACTGGGGTTATTACGACGATACGGTGCTGGACGAAGTCTTTGAAAAATACCAGGAACTCTCCCAGGCCGGTAAACCTTTTGCGCTGTTTACGCTGACCGTCGATACGCATCACCCGGACGGGTTTATCTCACGCAGTTGCGATCGCAGAAGCTACAGCATTGCAGGCAAACCGAATCAGTCCTTCAGTGCGGTCGCCTGCTCGCAGGAACATGTGGCGCGACTGATTGCGCGCATCAAAGCGTCGCCGTGGTTTAAAAATACCGTGATTGTGGTGAGCTCCGATCATCTGGCCATGAATAATACGGCGCATCCGTGGCTGGTCAAACAACCTCGTCGTAATCTATTCATGGTGATCCGGGGTGATAAACCGCAGGCGGAACTGATGGAAGCGAAGCGCAGCACACTGGATAATGGCGCAACGCTGCTGGATATTCTCGGCGGCGATAACGCGATTGGCCTGGGCCGCAGCAGCCTTTCTTCTCTTTCACTTTCCACCCAGTTCGACGATATGAAGAGTAAGGTGGCGAGCTGGAAACCTGACATTATTCAGCTCTGGAATTTCCCGAAGAAGATAGACAACTTCACGGTGGATCAGGCGAAGAATACGTTCAGCTTCTCAGGCACCACCTTTAAACTGCCGATTCTGTTCCGCATCAGCGATAAGCATGTGGAGCCGATGCCGGAAGGGGAATATTCGGCCCCGCTGCGCTATCAGCTGGCCGATTTCGCCTCAGCCGATAAATTTCTCTGGGTGGATCGCTGTTTTAAAATGGCACGACTCTGGCAGCCTTCGCTGGCCCTCTCCGGCGATCTCTGTGTGGCGATGGGGCAGCTTGGCGGCACGCCAACCGTGACGCATGTCGACAAACCGCAATGGAAAGGCAAAGTGCAGTTTCCGGACGGCGTTGTCAGCGAGGCACGTTACCAGCAGAACCTGGCGCAGATCCGGATTGAAGATAACAACATTCGCTATAGCGCTGACAGCTTCCGGCTCGACGTGCCTGGCGCGCCAGAAACGGTTAAAAGCTTCAGCGGCATCTCACGGCCAGAGAGCTGGGGGCGCTGGTCAAACGCCAATCTCGCGCCAGAAGTGCATATCGATTATGTCGATGCGCTCCCGGCTAAGTTTGATCTGGTCATTACCGCACGTGCATATGGCCCCAACGCACACCGCGCGATCCCGGTTCGGGTTGGCGATCAGCAGCAACTGCTGTCGCTGGGCGAAGAGGTATCGACGCATACTCTGCATTTCGACAACCCAAACGCCAGCCATCAGCTGGTGATTGCGCCACCGGAACCGCAGCTGAGTAACATCGGCAATATCACCGGCCAGGATCCGCGCAAACTGGGCATCGGTATGGTTGAAATTAAAATCGTACCACAGCCATAACGCCGTTTTTTCCCCTTCCGCCTCTGCGGTAATCCGCAGAGGCACCTCATACTGTCATCGGCTCTCTGTTGCGAACCAGCCCATACTTCGCTGCACGTTACCTTTTGAACTAATTGATATTTTTCGGCATGGCGCGCAAAATACAACCAGCTGAGTAGGGATACGCTTTGTGCCTGTCATGATGCGGTTATCGCTGGAGTACACAGGGAGGTGTCGTGATGACAAGCACAATGATGAGTACCCATAAAGCCTTTAAAGCGCTGCAACAGGCAGGGATCGACGATCAGCAAGCGGAGGCGATGGTGGAGGTGTTTAACGATATGCAGCAGAGGCCGCCAGGCGCACAGGTCGGGAAGCAACTCGGTCAGATTCAGACCAAAACCAATCATATTGACGTCCGGATCGGCCAGCTTCAGACAAAAGCCGACCAGACAGACGATCGGATCGGTAACCTCACGACCAAAATCGACCAGATGGACGATCGACTCGGCAAACTTACGGCCAAAGTTGATCAGATAGATGAGCGGCTTGGTCAGCTCACAACAAAAGTACATCAGATAGACGAGCGGCTTGGCCATGTTGAAAGAAAAACAGACAAACTGGCCATCCGTTTTAATCAGTCAGAAGGCAAAGTGGATAAGCTGGATGTCGCTCTCAGTGAAATGAATTTCCGATTAACTTCGGCTGTCGACAGCCTGAGAAATGACGTTGTGACCCTGACCACCGATATGCGCTGGATCAAACGGTTGTCTATCCTGATGACCACCACCCTGCTGGCGGCGGTCCTGAAAGATTGTGTAATGTGATCCCGTTATCGCCCGGTCAGGGTCTGTCGCGAAGCGCCTCCAGCTTTTCGCGCTGCTGACCCTCGGCGGTAAAGTTATCCTCCGCCAGCCAGCGCTTCAGGCCCTTTTTCACCTGCGGCCATTCGCTGTCGATCATCGAAAACCAGCTGGTGTCACGCGAACGCCCTTTGTAGACGATTGCCTGACGGAACTCGCCTTCATACCGGAAGCCCAGCCGTGCCGCCGCCTTACGCGACGGGGCATTACAGCTGTCGCATTTCCATTCATAACGACGATAACCCAGCGTCTCAAATGCGTAACGCATCAGCAGGAAATGCGCCTCCGTTGCCATGCGGGTCTGCTTCAGCCGGGCCGAAAACATGACATGCCCGACTTCCATCACGCCATATTCAGGCTGGATGCGCATTAACGACAGGCTCCCCACCGCCTGGTCGGTGGCGAGATCGATCACAGCAAAATGCAGCGGATCGCGGCTCACTTCAAGCTGTGCGGCATACGCCTGCCATGCCTGGCGTTCGGTAAAGGGACCGGCTGGCAGGTAAGTCCAGTCGCGTCCATCCTCAGCCATCTCCCAGGCCTCAGACAGTGCATCACCATGCCGTGCTGCACTGAACGGCTCCAGCCGACACGACTCGCCGGTGAAAACCTGATGCTGGGGCAAAGGACGGGGTTGCCAGTCTGGTAAAGGCTGACCGACCGGCTGACCGAATTGATTCAGGTGTTGTGACATATCGCCTCCCGGCTACAGATGATATCTGCAGATTGCCACTATCATGGTGGGTTAAAAAGTACCACAATCATGAAAAATGATGGATCCACGGAGCAGGTCATGAAGCCAGAGATCCCAGATTTGCTGCTGGCTCCATTGATACCAGCAGCAGGGACCACACTGCAGCAGCAACTTTATCGGCGGATAAAACAGGGCATTTTGCAGGGTCAGCTTGCTGCCGGAACGATGTTACCGTCCACGCGTCAGCTGGCACCTGAGCTAAAGGTTTCACGGAATACGGTGCTTAACGTCTGGACACAGCTACAGGCAGAGGGCTATCTGATGAGCGATCGGCAAGGCAGCCGCATCAGCCCGCTGGCTTTACCTGCCGTACAGACGGATGACGATACGTTAGCCAGCTGGCCGCTGGCAAAACGAATTGATCTCTTTCACCACAGCAGGGAAATGGACAGCGGCGCATTGCCCCTGCGTCCCGGTATCCCCGCTCTGACCCATTTCCCGCTGGCTGCATGGCGCCGGACGCTGAATCAGATATTGAGTCACACGCCACCGCAGCTACTCGGCTATGGCGATCCATTTGGCGATCCCGAACTGCGTGATGTACTGGCGCAGCAGTTGCGTCTCACGCGTGGTGTACGTTGTGATGCCGGACAGATTGTGATTACCGAAGGTGTGCAGCAGGCGCTAACGTTGTGCGTCGCCCTGTTAAGCAATCCTGGCGACCATGGCTGGATTGAAGAGCCCGGCTATCGCGGTGCCAAAGCCGCTCTGCAGGCCGGGGAGCTTAACGTTGTCCCGATCCCCATCGATCAGCAGGGTCTTGCCCCCGAGCCGATACACTGGGAACGGACTCCGCCCCGTCTGATTTATACAACGCCTACCCATCAGTATCCCACCGGCGCGGTAATGAGCGCGGCCCGGCGTCTGGCGCTGATTGCTGCTGCGCAGCAGCACCAGGCCTGGATTATTGAAGATGATTATGATGGCGACTTCCATTACCACGGCGAGCCTGTCATGGCGATGCAGGGCATGACCGATAATGCCCCGGTTATCTATCTTGGTTCTTTCAGCAAGACGTTGTTCCCTGCGCTGCGCATCGGTTTTATGGTACTGCCCGCCCCGCTGGTCAGTCGACTGCGACCAGCGCTTCATCAGCTACTGCGCGGCGGAAACCGTCTGGAGCAGCAGGCACTGACGCATTTTATTCTCAGTGGTGATTATCGCCGCCATCTCGGTAAAATGCGTCGTCTCTATCGTCAGCGACAGGCATGGCTGCGAACCGAACTGCAGCGCGCTGCGGGTCAGTCGATTCCGCTGCTGGGCGGTAACAGCGGTATGCATCTGGTGCTGCCACTCGATCCTCATCGGGATGACGTCGCTATCACCCGCAAACTGCTCCAGGCGGGATACGCACCCATGGCTCTCTCGACCTTCTATCTGCAGGAACGGGTGCAGCAGGGGCTGGTTATTGGCTATGGCAACTGCAGCGACACGCAAATTACCGCAGCTACGCGCCAGCTAAGTCGCCTGCTCAGCTGGCCCGGATAACCTGATCATTCCGCGCTGATCAGGCTGGCCGGCGCAGCAATCGACTGGCGAATCATCAGGCGGGCGTCAAAGCGCGGCATTGGCCCGGCTGCCTCGCCGCGTATCTCCGCAATCAGGCGTCGTGCCGCCTCACGGCCCATCTCATAGACCGGTTGCGCCACCACCGTCAGCGGCGGCGTGACAATCTCACTCCACGGAAAATTGTCATACATCACAAATGAGAGATCGGCAGGGATGCGCAGTCCGCGCTGCGTGACTTCCCGCAGCAGCCACATCGCGACCACGCTGTCAGAGGCCACCAGCGCCGTGGGCGGCTGCGGACGCTGCCACAGCTCAGCCACAATACGGGCAATCTCCGTTTCATCCAGCGCGTTCACTTTCACCAGCGTTGGATCAAACTCCACGCCCGCGGCAGCAAAGGCCTGCATCATGCCGCTAACGCGCTGAGCAACCGGCGTCAGGCCAAAATCCTCTGGTGCTCTGTAATCGGTTGCCAGCGCCATGCTGGTAACATAGGCGATATGACGATGACCTGCCTCCAGCAATCGGGCGGTCGCTTCTGCGGCGACATCCGTAAATTCGCAGCAGATCGCTTCCACATTAAGGTCAGTCACTGCGCGATCAAATAATTTCAGCGCTCTGCCCTCTTCCAGTACCTGCGTCAGATGGCTGTTGTGCTGGTGCTCCGAACAGCATGGCGCAACGATAATGCCGTCGACCCGCTTTTCCAGCATCACCCGCACTGCATCCTGCTCAGCCTGCAGTTTCTCATCGCTGTTGCTAAGCAGCAGATGGTAACCGGCCGTGCGCGCTACATCGGCCATGCCGCGCAGCGCAAGGCCAAAGTGAGGGTTTTCGATATCACCGACAATCACACCGATGGTATGAGAACGCCCGGTATTCATGCTGCGGGCCAAAGCATTCGGACGGTAGCCCAGCGCTGAGGCCGCGCTGCTGACCCGCTCCTGCACCTCATCACTGACGGCCCCATAACCGCCCAGCGCACGGGCCGCCTGAGCTTTAGAGACGTTTGCTGCACGTGCCACATCCGCCACGGTAGGCGCTTTCGATTGTCGTTTCTGACTCGTCATAATTATTTTGAATCACAGGTTGATGACAGGAATATTGACGCCGAAAAAAGGCTGTGCTTAAACTCATTATAACCCCTTGAGACCGGTCTCACAACGCCCACGTCTTGAGGTGCCACCTGCGTTGAGACCGGTCTCAATTATAATTGCTGGCTCAACTGTCTCTGATGTTTAAACCTGCAAAAACGGATGAGCTATGAAATCGCAAACCACCCTGGGCAAGCTGCTCGGCACCACGCTCGCACTCTGTTCACTTTCGTTCTGTACGCTGGCTGCCAGCGATAACAATCCTTATGGGCTGATCGAACCGGGTCAGCTACGCATCGCCAGCGTCGGCGACTCAAAACCTTACACCTTCACGGATGCCAGCGGTGAGTTTACCGGCTTTGACGTCGAGTTCTTCCGGAATGTCGCCCACCGAATCGGGATCGATAAGGTCGATTTTATTGGTCAGGACTTCTCGGCGATTATGCCGGCCGTGGCTAACGGTCAGTATGACGCGGCGGTGGCGGCTATCGGTATCACTCCGGCGCGGGAAAAGACGGTCGACTTTTCGACGGGTTATCTGGCGGGATTTCTCACCGTGCTGACCCGCTCTGACAGCGGCGTCAAGAATGTCGCCACCCTGGCAAAACGCCGGCTCGGGGTGGTCCAGGGTACGCTGCAGGAGAGCTATGCCGTCGAACACTTCACCCAGACCGATCTCGTGCGCTTCCCGGATAACAACAGCGCAGTTTCCGCGCTCAACAACGGTACGCTCGACGCGATCTTCCTCGACTACGAGGCAGCAAAAAGCTACGCCGACCGCTTTAAGCTGGTCTCTGCCGCCGACATCCCCTCGTTTGATGCACCGGCCGGCATTGCCATCGCCAAAGGCAAACCCGCCTTTAAGGCTGCGCTGGACGGCGCCATCAAAGCCGCGATGCAGGATGGCACCTGGAAACGACTTTACGAGAAGTGGTTCCCCGGATCGCCGATGCCAAAACAGTATCTGCCTGGCGGGCAGTAAAGATGCGGACGTCCGCGTCCTGAGTTAACCGGGGGATCCCCCACCCTGCATGGAGACGGCGATGGACCTGCTCACGATTCTTTCCCGCACCTTCTTTGATTTTCCATCAATGATGGAAGTACTGCCGCAGATGCTGACCACCGGGCTGGTCAACACGGTGATTATCTCGCTGGCAGCTACGCTGCTCGGCACGCTGTCTGGTCTTCTGCTGGCGCTGATGGGCATCTCGCCCTCACGCTGGCTGCGACTACCTGCCCGGCTCTATACCGATCTGTTCCGCGGTCTGCCTTCGATTCTGACCATTCTGCTGATTGGTCAGGGCCTGGCGCGATTCAGCTATCAGCTGTTCGGTCCTACACCCTATCCGCTGGGGATCTTCGCCCTCAGCCTGATCGCCAGCGCCTATATGGGCGAGATTTTCCGCGCCGGTATTCAGAGCGTGGAATGCGGCCAGATGGAGGCCTGCCGGGCGCTGGGGATGAGTTATGGCCGGGCAATGCGGCTGGTGGTCATCCCGCAGGGGATCCGCCGTGTGCTGCCCGCCATCGTTAACCAGTTCATCGCCATTATCAAAGATTCATCGCTGGTCTACCTGCTGGGCCTGATGACCCAGCAGCGGGAGCTGTTTCGCGTGGGTCAGGATGCGGCAGTGCTCACTGGCAACCTCTCGCCCCTGATGCTGGCCGGGCTGTTCTATCTGATCATCACGGTGCCGCTGACACACATGGTCAACTATGTCGATGTGCGCTATCGCACCGGCCGCCGTCGCCTGACGGCACCGAAAAGCGGCTTAAAAGAAGTGGATGAAGTCAGAACGCCCGGGGTTTCACTGGTCACGCAACCCCGAATCGGAGGCACCCATGAATAACCTGAACGGCGCGAGCTGGCACGGCGCCAGCCTGGAGCTGCGCGATCTGACGCTGGCCTATGGCCCGATTGAGGTGCTGCGTAACGTCTCGCTGCGGGTCGCGCCTGGCAGTACTACCTGCATTATCGGACCATCCGGCTCGGGTAAATCGACGCTGCTGCGCGGCATCAACCGGCTGCATGAACCGCAGTCCGGGGATGTGCTGCTGGCTGACCGATCGGTGCTGCACGACAAACCCGATGCGCTGCGGCTGCGGATTGGCATGGTGTTTCAGCATTTCAATCTCTTCCCCGACCACAGCGCGCTGGAGAACGTGGCGCTGGCCCCGTGGCGGGTTAAAGGCTTGCCTAAAGCGCAGGCGATGGCGATTGCGCGTCAGCGACTGGAAGAGGTGGGCCTGGGGCAACGCGCCGATCACCGGCCACGCGATCTCTCCGGCGGTCAGCAGCAGCGCGTCGCGATTGCCCGCGCGCTGGCGATGGATCCCGAGGTGATGCTGTTTGACGAGGCGACCTCCGCGCTCGATCCCGAACTGGTGAAAGGTGTCCTGACGCTGATGGCGGATCTCTGCCGTCGCGGCATGACAATGGTTGTAGTGACCCATGAAATGGGCTTTGCACGCAAGGTGGCAGATCAGGTGGTGTTTATGGACGAAGGCGAGATTGTTGAAGCCGGACCGCCGGGTGCCATTTTTGATGCACCGCAGTCGCCGCGACTGCAACGTTTTCTCTCTGAAGTGCTGTAACTGAGCAAGGAACCTGATAATGGCGTTAAAAAATGAAATAAAAGTGGTGGTACTGGGCGGTGGCGTCATCGGTGTGTCGACGGCGCTGGAGTTGACAAAACGCGGAGCGGCGGTGACGCTGGTGACCGAAGCTGCACTCTGCTCCGGCGCATCGGGACGTTCACTGTCGTGGCTCAACTCAGCGGGTGAGCGCTCCCTGCCCTACCATGCGCTGCGCATGGCGGGTATCGATCGCTATCGCACCCTGTTTGCTCAACATCCTGACCTTGACTGGCTACGTTTTGATGGCGGGCTCTGCTGGTTTAAAGACGATGCAGCCGGAACCCAGGCGCGGCATGCTTATGAGAAAACCCACGGCTACGACTCACAACTCATGACTGCGGATAACGTGGCGCAGGCGGATGCGGCCATCAATCCCGACGCGCTGCCGTCGCAGGCAATATTTAATCCTGGTGAAGGCTGGGTCAGCCTGCCACACCTCACAGAGTATCTGGTGAATCAGTTTCGGGCGCGCGGGGGTGAAGTGATAGAACATGCCGGTAAAGCCAGCGTGCTCACCGATCAGGGCCGCGCCTGTGGCATCCGCACTGAACAGGGTGAGCTGCGGGCAGATGCGGTGGTGGTCGCCTGTGGCCCCTGGACACCGGATGTGGTAGCACCTCTCGGCGTGACGATCCCCAACGGATCGCCGGTCTCCATGCTGGTCATCACGGAACCAGGCAGCCATGAGTTGAAAGCGGTGCTGAACACGCCCCGCGCCGCCATCCGGCCTAATCCCGGCAACCGTTACGCGCTGGATCATGACTGGTATGAAGAGGATATCCAGCCGCTGGCCGGAGGTGATTACTATATTGATGAGCAGGTCGTGGCAAAGCTGGCGGACGAAGCGAGCAAGCTGTTACGGGGTGACGAGCCGCTCAGCGTTCAGAGCTGGAAGACTGGCCTGAAGCCGATTCCGGGCGATGGCGATCCGGTGCTGGGACAACTGCAAAAGGTGCCGGGCTGTTATGTGGCGTTCACGCATTCGGGCGCAACGCTGGCGCTGATTGTCGGGGAATTACTGGCGGAGGAGATCGTAAGCGGTGAGAAGCATCCGATGCTGGCCAGCTTTAGTGCAGAACGTTTCAGCTAAAAAAAAGCCGGTCATCACGACCGGCTGATTTTATTTATCCACGGAATTAGCCACGGAATTAGCCACGGAAGAAGATATCACCCGATTTACCCATGACGATTTTGCCAGTGTCATTGGTAATCAGAATGTAGTTGGCGTTGATATACGCCCAGTGAGTATTTTCCTGCGGGGCAGGCAGATTACGCTTTTGCCACTCGGTAATGGTGAAAGTTTTATCGGTGTACTTCTCTGGCACGATGTCACCGATTTTGTACTGTTTGTAGTCGATGATGATGGTGCTGAGTTCATAATCAGGGCGCGCACCATTCACCGTTGACGGCGTGTTTGGCGTGGTGGGCGTAATACCATCATTAGACTGTGAGCTGGTCGGTGCCTGGTTTTGCGCCGCACCGGCATCTGGCTGAACGCTGCCGGTATCAGGCGTCGCGGTCTGAGCATCAGGATTAGCGGGCTGGATCTGCGGCGGTGGCGGAACGGTATCCGTTGCTTCGCCAGCAGCCTGTACAGCGGGGATCAGGCTCAGCGAGCCAACCAGTAATCCCATTGATAAAAGTACACGTTGAGTCCTGCGCATAATGATTTCCACGTTGAATTTTGACAGTCAGGCTAAAGTTTATCGCACTTCCGTTCCGTTGTGCTGATGCTATGTGCAGGGAAAACAGCGCTGTTTGCCTTACTGCACACAGGCCAGATAACGGATCAGACCACTTTATCCTGAGTTGCCAGATCGACCAACAACGCAATGCCTGAATTGTTGCTCCGGTTAAAGCCGCTCTGCAGCACCACAACCGCATTACCGTGACGTTTGTCGTAGCCGATAAAACTGGCGTAGGCGCCGATATAGCCCGACAGCGCGGAGATCTGCGAGAAGGTGACACCATCCGCCAGCAGGCAGATTAAGTCGCATTGTTAATCTGTCCATCCACTGGCCGATAGCGACGATCCGTGTGAAAAAGCCAGCCAAAACCATGCTGCAGGAAACGCTGTTTTCCTTCTGTCAGTCATTTATTTAACGCGTAGCTGAGCGGCGGCAGCGCCAGAACGTACGTGACTGTAGTTGCATAACAGGTGACAGAGAGGCTGAACACGGTTTAACTGCCAGGGAATGCCCGAACAGGGTTAGCTGTGTTGCAGCCCACAAGGGTGTACACTGCTGCGGTTTTGAGGCTTAACGCCGCGCTGAAATTTAATATGCCCGGGAGGCAACCGCATGAAAGAAGGCCCACTGTCCGAAAAAGAGCTGCAATGGCTGGAAGATATGCTGGAAAAATATGGCAGCGAAGCGTCGATTATTGATGTCTCCGAACTGGATGGTCTGCTGACTGCCGTTCTCTCCGGCCCTGTGACCGTCGAACCCAGCCAGTGGTTGGTGGCGCTGTGGGGTGGCGAGAAGCAGATTCCAAAATGGAGCAACGAGCGTGAAATGACGCGTTTTATGTCGCTGTGCTTCCAGCATATGAATGATGTGGCTGATCGCTTATCTGAATTCCCGGAGCAGTTCGAACCGCTGTTTGGCATCCGCGAGATGGAGGGTCTGGAGTTTACCGTGGTTGAAGAGTGGTGCTTCGGCTATATGCGCGGTGTCGCGCTGACCGACTGGTCTGCTCTGCCAGCGGATCTGCAGCCTGCGCTGGATGCTATCGCCCTGCACGGCGTGGAAGAGAACCTCGAAAAGATTGACGCTATGACGCCGGAGGAGATGGAAGCCAGCATTGAGGCAATCCGCCCTGCTGCGCTGGCGCTGCATGACCACTGGATCTCCCAGCCGGAAGCGATTCCCGTGCCACAAAAACCTGTTTCAGCAGAGAAACTGCCCGGCCGTAACGATCCCTGCCCGTGCGGCAGCGGCAAAAAATATAAGCAGTGCTGTCTGCATTGATCGATTTTGCTGCTTTGTGAGCTGCCGGGTGGCTATTCTGCCCGGCAGGTTTGAAGTGACCTCTATTCCTGCTTCGGCTGTTTAACTGGTAACGGCGTTGCCGCGCGAAACGACTTCTTCGGTGAAGATAGCGTGAGCATGAAATCTGGCCCGGCGAAAGCCGGTTTTTTTGGCGCTCAGGCAGCTAAAGAGACAGGAGCCAGTGGAGATAGTGATTTAGCACTCTGCGGATGCTCAGTCATACAACCCTCTGCCAGCTTTTGCCGACGCAATCAGCATACCGGGCGTAAAATCCGGAACGGGAACAGGTTCAAACTTTTTGAATGGGTTCCATGATACAGGCTCATGCGGAGAACAGGCTTCAATGCTGAAGTTCTCTGTGGCAATGTGTAATCCCTCGGATTACACCAGAGTGGCGGGGTCAGTGCAGAATTCAGGGTGATGAGGTTGGCTTACTCCGCCCTTGAAACATCAGCTGGCGGTGTTGAAAGAATTGCGCAGCGTTTATCCAGTAGCGACTCAACGGACGCCCGGTTGCCCTTATCCCAGCCGCGCCGGGTGGTTAGCAGGATAAACCCTTTTTCTCCCGAGAACGTCGTCGGGATGAGCGCCACACCCGACTCCGCCAGCTGCGGCGAGGACAGATGGAAATGGCGCGCCACGGAGGAGACAGGATAGATCCCCATCGCCGTCGGCTGCATAACGCGACGGGCATAATAGGTGTGATTCAGCAAACGGTCGGGCAAGGGTCGCCAGTCATTATGAATATAGGGGCGCTCGGCCTGAAGCTGGCGATAAACATCTTCCCGCAGGCAGGTCAGATGAATATGCAGTTGATTCTGGCTGCGGCCATAAGCGGAATTCAGCGCCATGCCAAGCCGATCCTCAGGCACTTTAGCGCCATAGGCCGCCATCAGACGATAGCGCATTAACCAGGCGTAACCGAAATAGTCGGGACGTCCGGGGCGCGACAGCGTAATGCTCTCAATGCCGGACATCGCCATCGTCGGTACCAGAATAAAGTGCAAGCTGTGGCGAGGGTTCTGGATGATGCTATAGCCCTGTGTGCTGTCCTGCGGCTGATAGATTTGCTGGCAGGGTGCAGGATCGCGACGGTAGTGATAGTTATTCATACAGAGGTCATGCGTGACCGTCCACAGCGCGTCAGAGCGGGCGCATCCTGTCAGCAGCAGCGCAATGACCAGCGGCAGAGATCGGCATCGCCACAACCATTTCCCGTTAAGTAGATTGCGTCCGGTCAGGCAACTCAATGCGGGTACAACCTCATCAGCAAGGGTTCATATTAGGGGAGCGTTTATGCAGTTTAGCATGGAGCCTGTGGTGATCTGCTTCAACGGACACAACTCACAGAATGTTCTGTGAGCACGCATTGAATCTCATACTTTTTAAGAGCATGATCGCAATAATTATCCGTTGCTTAGCCCTGACTATGACTCCAGCTCAATCACTTCAGACTGCCATTTCCGATGTCGCGGTATGGCGCAAAGGCGATCAATGCGCCCCTCATAAACCTCTATTGCTGCTCTATGTATTATCCCAATACAGAAAAGGACATTCGCGGCTGTTTAACTATGGAAATGAGATTGACGAGCCGTTAACCAGGCTGCTGATTGAGTTTGGTCCGAAAAGGCGTGAGTACTATCCCAATATGCCTTTCTGGCGGTTGAGAACAGATGGATTCTGGACGCTGGAAAACACAGAGAACTGCAGACCTCGTAAAGGAAATATCCAGCCGACTAAGCGTGAGCTGATTGAAAATCAGGTTTGGGGCGGATTTGATGAGGAGAATTATCAAACGCTGCAAAACAATCCAGCCCTGATCGACAAGCTGGCGCAGCAGATTCTGACTGAGCGCTTTCCCGAGAGTCTCCAGATTAACCTGGCCGAACTGTTAGGCTTTGATTTAGTCACGCTGATGAGAGCTCGCGATCCTCGCTTTCGCGACATGATTTTAAGGGCTTATCACTCACAATGCGCCATTTGCGGGTATGACCTGCGACTGGATGGTGCGCTGGTAGGACTTGAGGCTGCGCACATACGCTGGAAGCAATATGGTGGACCTTGTGAAGTCAATAACGGACTAGCCCTCTGCTCCGTACACCATTCTGCATTCGACAAAGGTGCTATCGGCATTGATGAAGACCTGAAGATTCAGATCTCAGGAGGGGTCAATCGTAGCCCCATTGTTGACCAGCTTTTCTGGGCGCTTGAGGGGCAAAGACTTCATCTGCCTAAAGATAAAATGCTATGGCCTGCTGAGCGGTTTATTGAGTGGCATCAGACGCAGGTGTTTAAAGCCTGAGACGCATAAAAGCCTCCCCAGCCTTACGTTAACTATGTGGATGGCAAATGTCGGCAGAGGCTGAATATTCGAGTTGTTAATAAAAGTATGCTGGCGCATTCACTTTGTATGAAGTGAATATAACGTTGACGTCGGGGATAGTATTTCTTTGCAGTCGGGCATTCAGGCGTCAGGCTGTAATGCGGTGAACGTGGCAAACAGTGAAGAAAGTCCGGCAACAGATGTGCTGGTAGAAGTGTTCTGGTCCTGATAGTTAACCGCTCCCGATATGATATCGGGAGCGGCTTTTCCATCAGACGACTTTCTGTTTACCTGATATAACCTGAATAAACTCCTGCACCTGCTTTTGTTTCCGTGCCGAGAGTTTGCACACCTGGCGCAGCGACTGCATCAGTTCGCTCTCCTGTAGCGCGGTGAGCACGATACAACCTTCCATTACCTTTACTTCTACGGCTGTGCCTGTGGCAAAACCGGCAGCTTCCAGCCATTGTCCTTTCATGGTGATGGCGGGCATTCTGCTGTAATCCGGATAGCGACTCGCGTAGCCAACCGTTAATTGACGGTTATTTGATGGCGAGACTTCTGGTTCAGACGGTTGTGCAATAGAATGGGCGTCAGTCATGATTACTATTCCTGTTTAATAGTGATTGTGATTAGCGGCGCGGGTGTGTTGCAGCACATCCGCACCGCGCTAAATACCTGTATATATCATCAGTAAAGAGAAGGAAAGTCCAGTTTAAAACAGCCTTTAATAAGCTATTTATAAAATCATTTGAATATAAAAAATAAGATTTAGCTGGCATGGAATAATAAGAAGCGCACCAGTAAGGTGCGCAATAAAATAAGGTTCAGGATTTTTTTCGCGACGCTTTTTTACCTGTGCTCGCTGTACGTTCGACTTTAATTTTTTCCAGCAACGCGGCGGCGCGGTTGTCAGCCTGTCAGATAGATACTGGGACTTATTTTCCTGAAATAATTCACCCGGAAATAAGCCAGTACAACAAACTCAAACCAACACCTTCAGTCCATGCTTCTGCACCACGGTAAGCAGTTTCAGCGATAATCCACTTGGACGCTTTACCCCACTTTCCCATTTCTGCACCGTTGACACACTGGTGTTCAGATAGCTGGCAAAAACGGGCTGGCTGACGTTCAGCTTCTCACGCAACGCCTTAATCTCGATGGGTTGCAGCTCATCCACATTGTTGAGGCACGCTCTATCAAAGTTGCGCATCGTTTCCTGAGGGATAGCATCGACCCTTAAAAATCCAGAAGCCGCGCTGTGGATGGCCTCAAATGCAGGACTCTTAAATTTACTTTTTGCAGTCATGGCAAATCTCCACCAGTTCTTTACTCTTAATCAGTGCCTTGATCTTTTCATCGCTAAGGGCAGCATAGTGCTTTGCTAACTCGCGAAATCCGGCCAGCTCGCGATTATCAATATTTGCCATATCCTGTTTGGCATAAAGGAACGTGTAAAACCAGTGCTCCCCACCTTTCATCAGGATAATGGCGCGATCGCGATTCTGGTTCAGGCGCTTCTTGTAAACACCACCACCAGGATCGTCAGCCTTCCCCCTGCACTACTGCCTCTGTAGGCCGACATAACTCACTATCTTTAATGGCGTGAGATTTCGCTGCCTTGCTGAACCATTTAGTTTTGAGGCCCTCCCGGCGCAATAACTGCCAGATGCGCCGGTAACCAAAGCGGCGGCTTCCCGCTTCTGGTCTGTCGTCAGAACTTTCGGCCCAGCCCCACCTGAAGCGCCTCCTTATCCAGCATGGCTTCAGCGAGAAGCTTCTTAAGGCGGGCATTCTCATCTTCAGGTGACTTAAGCCGCTTTACCTCAGGGACTTTCCATGCCGCCTAACTTCTTGCGCCAGGTGTAGAAAGTAGCGTCTGAAATAGCATGCTTGCGGCAGAGTTCCCGTGCCGAAACCCCGGCTTCGGCCTCGCGGAGAATACTGATGATCTGTTCGCTGGAAAAACGCTTCTTGATGAGGATGTCCTCATGTGACTGATGAAGACATTACTAACATCGCGGTGTATTAATCAACTGGGAGCAGGTCAGCTGTTCTATGAGTACTGCAGGGTGAAAATAATTGTTTCACTTGACCTACTGACTGGCGTGAGAAGTTTTATTCATACTCCACTCAGTCTGGAGCATATAAAGCGACTTACTGCTTGCTCTTGCACCAGTGTATCAATTGCCTCCACTTACCGAACTATGGCTGGCATGACTGGCGGAATATAAACACCACAAACTGCGCATACCTCAGTCAGAGCGATAAAGACACGCCAACTATCCTGCCAAACTACGATACAAAACTGGCAATGCTGTTGGTGCCATATCTGTTGGAATGGTGAAAAGGTATGTCCGCAATGTGCGGACTAGATATACGCCATTACTTGTAGCGATCAATAAGCAGGCTGGATCATTTGATAAAATCTAACTATTAAAATCCTAATAATCAGCATGGTATGTTAATCCCTCTCTAAAGAGCATGGCTTAGTGTGATTTTAGTCAAGACTCGACTAAAAATTTCAACTGTTCTTAGGGCATTTCTCGCAATTGTCTAACAAATTGATACGATGGGAATAATCTCAAAAAGGAGAAAGACATATGGCTTACGAAGCTCAGATCAGTCGCAATAACCCTGCAGCATTTCTTTTCGTCGTCGATCAGTCTGGCTCGATGTCAGACAAAATGTCCTCCGGTCGAAGCAAGGCTGAGTTTGTCGCCGATGCGCTTAATCGAACGTTAATGAACCTAATCACTCGCTGTACAAAGTCGGAAGGCGTGCGTGACTATTTCGAGATTGGCGTTTTGGGTTATGGCGGTCAAGGGGTTTCTAATGGCTTCTCTGGTCCGCTTGGAGGACAAGTCCTCAATCCAATTTCAGCTCTCGAACAAAATCCAGCCAGAGTGGAAGATCGCAAAAGGAAGATGGATGATGGAGCTGGCGGAATCATCGAGACAGCAATTAAGTTTCCAGTATGGTTCAATCCTATTGCTAGTGGCGGCACGCCTATGCGTGAAGCCCTGACCAGAGCTGCCGAAGAGTTGGTGACTTGGTGTGATGCCCACCCGGATTGCTATCCTCCGACTATTCTGCATGTGACTGACGGCGAATCAAACGACGGTGACCCGGAAGAGATTGCTAATCATTTACGACAAATTAGCACCAATGACGGTGAAGTTCTTATTCTTAACATCCATGTCAGTTCCCTCGGAAATGATCCAATCAGATTCCCCTCCTCTGACGCTGCTTTACCGGATGCCTACGCTAAGCTGCTCTTCCGTATGTCCAGCCCTCTTCCGGAACATCTGGTGCGTTTCGCGCAGGAAAAAGGTCATACGGTCGGAATCGAATCTCGTGGATTCATGTTCAATGCTGAGGCTGCCGAACTCGTCGATTTCTTCGACATCGGAACTCGCGCTTCTCAGCTGCGTTGATTCAGCAATGAAACTGGAGTTCTTAGGGACAGTTCCAAAAGATCCTGGATACCCTGAGGCGAATGAAGATAAATTTGCCTTCTCCGAGGATGAGAGAAGGCTGGCTCTATGTGATGGCGCGAGCGAGTCCTTCAACTCAAAGTTATGGGCTGATCTTCTTGCTCGTAAATTTATTGCAGAACCGAAAGTAAATCCTGAATGGGTAGCATCTGCTGTAGCGGAATATTCTGCCACGCATGACTTCCCGTCTATGTCCTGGTCCAAGCAAGCTGCATTCGAAAGAGGCAGTTTTGCGACACTAATAGGTGTAGAGGAATTTGAAGAGCATCAGGCGGTAGAGATTCTTGCTGTAGGAGATAGCATCACTATGCTGGTTGATTGCGGGAAACTCATTCGCGCATGGCCTTTCGATAATCCAGATAAATTTAGAGAGCGGCCAACACTGCTTGCTACGCTCCCCGCTCATAACGATTTCGTCGGCGGAGGTAGTTTCTGGACACGGCATGGGAAAACTTTTTACCTTGAAAAACTCACCCAACCCAAACTCCTCTGTATGACAGATGCGCTCGGCGAATGGGCATTGAAACAAGCACTGGCAGAGGATTCTGGTTTTATAGAATTACTTTCACTGCAAACCGAGGAACAGCTTGCACAGTTAGTCCTGAGGGAGCGTGCAGCAAAACGTATGCATATCGACGACTCAACGCTGCTTGTACTATCGTTTTAACGCGGAAAGAAAGATGCCTTACCCGTCTCTTGAACAATACAACCAAGCGTTTCAGCTACATAGTAAGCTGTTAATCGATCCTGAATTGAAATCTGGCTCCGTTGCCACGACAGGGCTGGGTCTACCCTTGGCCATCAGCGGTGGCTTTGCGCTGACCTATACGATCAAATCAGGTGTTAAGAAATATGCCGTTCGTTGCTTTCACAGGGAATCAAAAGCCTTAGAATGCCGTTATGAGGCTATAGCCAGGAAGATTTCCAGCCTTCGCTCACCCTACTTTCTTGATTTCCAGTTTCAGCCCCAAGGGATCAAAGTCGAAGGAATATCTTACCCTATTGTCAAAATGGCATGGGCCAAGGGAGAGACACTTGGAGAATTCCTTGAGGTCAACAAGCGTTCTACACAAGCAATAGCGAAACTATCTGCATCGATTGAATCACTTGCTGCATACCTTGAAAAAGAAAAAATAGCACATGGTGATTTCCAGACCGGAAACCTGATGGTTTCCGACGGAGGTGCAACCGTTCAGCTAATCGACTATGACGGAATGTTCGTTGATGAGATTAAGACATTAGGAAGCTCAGAGCTGGGGCACGTCAATTTTCAGCATCCCCAACGTAAATCAACAAATCCGTTCAATCACACTCTGGACCGTTTCTCACTCATTACGCTCTGGCTAGCTCTTAAAACCTTGCAAATCGATCCTTCCATTTGGGATAAATCAAATTCGGAACTGGATGCAATCATTTTTCGAGCTAATG
This sequence comes from Pantoea sp. B550, assembly GCF_024158165.1. NCBI lineage: Bacteria > Pseudomonadati > Pseudomonadota > Gammaproteobacteria > Enterobacterales > Erwiniaceae > Pantoea > Pantoea sp. B550. Next base: position 2,528,702 of record NZ_JAMYXI010000003.1, on the reverse strand, counting down.
ACTTTGTAGACCCCAGTTCATCTTCCATCTTAGGGATGCTATCAGGCATTCAACAGCTTTCCCCCCACGTAAAGAATTTTGCCGCAGTATGCGCTTCCGCAATGGAAAAAACACCTTCCTTGGATGACTTCATTGCTGGCAGAAACATTCCCGTATCCCTAACAACTATTAGTATGAATGGGGATATACCAAGCAGCAGACTGAAACCCGGTTACATCGGTGCCTACACAGTATTATCAGCTCTAGAGTACAGCGCCTGCCTTAAGCGAGTTGGTGATAAAGTTGAAGTTATTGGCAAGATTATTGACGTCAAACTCAATAAAACCCGAAATGGCAAGCCATATATCTTCGTTAATTTCGGTGATTGGCGCGGTAATATATTTAAAATATCAATTTGGAGTGAGGGCATTAGCGCCTTGCCTTCAAAACCCGATGCCTCATGGATCGGAAAATGGATTAGTGTAATCGGTCTTATGGAGCCGCCTTACGTTAGCGGGAAATACAAATATTCACATATCTCAATTACAGTAACGACGATCGGCCAAATGACCGTGCTTTCAGAAACAGATGCCCGTTGGCGTCTTGCTGGGCCAAAGAATAGTCGACAAACATTAACTTCTACTAGCAGCAATCAAGAAGCCCTAGAGCGCATTAAGGGTAAGAGCACCATTTCAACTCCTAAGCCTATGAGCACTAATGCAACGACTGTAAACCAGGCAATCCTCAGCAAGTTACGGGCTTCTACACAAACTGCATCGCCAGCAAGAGCGCAAACTCAGCATATTGTGCCTAATAAATCATCAACGCATTATGTGGCACCGACGAAAACATCAGCTTCACAGCCGGTATCACCAGCTCAAAGCATTCCGAGTAAGACAGTTGCTTCAAATCAACAGACTTCTAAGACAAATATAATCATAAAGATTTTCAAATGGCTTTCGAGATTGCTGCATTAATCAGCAAGGCGGGCGATCTGCATATCACGATGCTTGTTTCCTAACTATCGAAAAATGAGGTAAAAAATGGACGCAGAGAAAATTCAGTCAGATATAGATGCTCTTTTAACATATATGAACGATGACATGGAGAACCTCGGAGAGACGATCAAAACTGTTTCATTTGGATTTGATATGGACCAGAACGATCGCATTGCTATTGACGAGCGGCTTCACTGGTCGGAAGAGTATTTGTTCAAAATCATCAACATCTGCCATTCCCGTTCTCTTCTACGTAAGGACTATGGAGATTTTGAACATGTATCCCTGACAGAAGAAGGCCAGAGCAGGGCTATATCAGTCAAACATGGGAAAAATCGTTCTTACGAGTTAGGAGCCAGTATGCAAATCGCGACGCTAAATGTTCATGGGCCAGCACAAGTTGGTAACGCCAATACGCAAAACATTCACAATGTATTTAATCAATTACTTCAGCAGATCGAGAAATCCTCCGCTTCTGATGAAGACAAACAGGAAGCTAAAAACCGCTTGGCTAATTTTTTGGAACATCCTTTGGTTGGCTCTATCGTCGGAGGTCTTGCTGGTTCTCTTCCAGGTCTAATGGGATGATGGAGGATCTTAAAAAAACGATCCGACTGCGCTGTGCATTCTGCCGCTCGGAACAGTTCGCCTTACCTTACGAGGATTACGCCCCCCCAAGTCATAGCGTTGTCGTTTGTGCCAACTGTGGGAGGGAAAACGACGTCACATCTCTGCTCATCGTTGCTAAATCGAAAGGGATGGAAATAGCTGAAGATTATGCTGATGAACTAGTTGAAAAGATGACGAAAAATCTGTTCAGAACTTTTAAAAACAGTAAATTCATAAAGATAAAGTGATTACAAAAAAGCGTCATGGAGGACGTATGTCAAAGACCAAAGTACTTTTTGCTTATTGCCATGAGTTAGATCGATGTATATCGATTGATGAAGCAAGAACAGAATTCTTTTCAAGAAATCCGCACGACAGACAACGGTTCACTTTCCCCTGCGGCGATCGCAACTGCAACGTCACCATTAGTGGCGTTAATTACCATGTCAAAGCTGAAGACGGTAAAAAGTTCAAAGTTGCACATTTTCGTTCTCCACATCCCCATAATCTGGGATGTGAATGGATGCAGTTTTCTGAGGAAGCTAACCAGCCCCGTCAACCTAATGAAACAGAGGCTGACTACACAGAAAGAAAGGCAAGGCAGAAGCTAAATGATTTTATCAATTGCTTCGATCCTTGTACTGATGAGAAAGATTCTCAGCAAAAAGAATCTGGACAACTTACATCACTTTCGCAGGTAAACTACCCCGTCAAAGACGATGATTTGTCTGACGAGAAATCCCGCAAGTGGAGTCGTTATACACGAACTAACCAGTTACAGCGCCTAGTAGACACCTGGCAAGAAGCCAAGAGAACTCTTACATACGACGAGTTCAGAGCTTTAAGACTAAGAGTCACAAACTACGGGAATATTCATTTCCATAAATACATAACTCATATTCAGAAAGGGCTAAAAAACCAATACGCAGGTGTCATTTTCGGCGGTGGCTCTTTGGTGAAACGCTATGGTCGTGGTTTTCTCATTAATTTCTTCGATAAACATAACGATAAACCAATTCGTCTGTATATCAATAAGAACCTTATGGAGAAAGGACGATTCAGTCATTATATTGATGAAATATTATCAACAGAAAATGTGAGATATTTTCGTGTCTTTTTGTTAAACCCAGAAGTCTCCGAAAAAAAAAGACCGCGCTGGCAAGCCAGTTATCAACCTTGAGATATCAAGCCTGCAACAATTGGCGATTTACTACGAACTCGACTCTTCTGAAGATAATGATTTTGATTGACAGTATCATACTAAATTTATAAAAAGGAGAAGCATTTATGGCCCCTGGATATGTATACATTTTAATCAACTCAAGCATGCCAGGATTAATTAAAATCGGTCGAACGCTACGCGACTCACGCATGCGTGCGCGTGAGCTCTTCTCCACTGGAGTACCAACACCGTTTCAAGTTGCTTTTGAGTTGTTTGCTGAACAACATGAAGCTCTCGAGGCTATGGTACATAATGAATTGAATGATTTTCGAGTTAATGCGGCACGCGAGTTTTTCCGCTACCCACTCGACAAGGCCGTTGCATTACTAATTAAGCTGGCAACCCCCCTTCAAAACTCCACTGAACAGTATGTGGCCGAGGATATAACGCTACGGCTTACAGAAAAATATCCTTTATATATACGTCCAGAAATTGTAGCGGTAAGGATTGTTCAAATGCCCGGAGGTGTCTGGCTAGAGATTACGACTGAGAAAGAAATCGCTGGATACCTCGTAGAGCAGACAACCCAACGGACAGATCTAGCATTCATTGTTGACACAGACGAGGCATTCTTTCGGCCAGAAGATGATGTCCGTTTAAATGCGAATAAGCTGGTAAATGATTACGATATTTACTCTGTCGTCATGACTACGGATCTCTTTCATGACGATGCATGCCAACAAATAACACGCGCGCATCAAGCCCAGAGAATTTTCGTCTGATGCGACAGGCGTAACGATAACCCAAATTCATTACTCAAAGTAATCCATGTCCAGTTTGGGCACCTTAACCAAACGAGAGGAAACGCCAACCTCGTTTTCAATCATTAAATGAACTAAACGTTCGCCATCAACCAGCACCATTCCCTCAACGGAATGGGCAAAATCCCGCGCCTGAGAAGTAAAACCGGAAGTGGTAATAAATACTCCACGTTTGGCCTTTTGTCCGGCCAGCGCACCATAGAACGCCTGAAGTTCAGGGCGACCAACTGTGTTCTGCCAGCGCTTAGCCTGCACGTAAACTTTTTCCAGCCCCAATTTATCAAGCGAAATAATGCCGTCGATGCTGCCATATCCCAGACGATGAAGTACATCCAGTACGATAACCTCAAAGCGCGCAGGAGATACTTGCAACAAGTTTTCCAGTAACTCATCAGCAACAGCATCCCGCAGCTCTTTTAACGCTTGATCTAGACGATCGTCAGGGCTGCTTTTTGCTAGCTCTTCCTGGTTCGGTGCCGCTGGTCTTGGATCAAGATCGACAGCATCTGGCTGCTGTTTTAACTTCACGTTCATGAAATCAAAGGCCAGGTGGTTCACTTCCTCTTCGACGAGCGGCTGGGGATGGGCCTGTACCCATTTAACCCCGTCGGGGGTTAAGCACCATTTTCCTCTGGATAAACTTTGCGATAATCCAGCTCGCTTCAGACGGTCATGTGCCCACCCTGCCCGGTTTTTATAAACCAACTGACCACTGGCTATCACTTCTGCTCGCTGATTATCATCAAGATTAAGTGCATCTGCCGCAGCTTCATGCGCATCGCGAGCAGGTATGCCCTCAGGTTTACCTGCCAGAAAACGGAGAATTGGTTCAATAAATTTATCGTAGGTAGGAACGGCCATATAAACATCCCTGATATGTTTTTTTTAGATCGGTTGCGTCAAACAGATCAACTAAAGTCTGTTTAGTTACTTAGCAATTGAGTGTACTTCCAACTGGTGAGGACATGAACATACACCACGCTGATTTTACTAACTAAGATAAAATCTCATCTCCACATCTAAAAGCAGAAAATATCACCCCAGCCATCTCATCCAACCGCGTTTTGACAACTCCCCACTCGGGCATAACAGTCCCATCAGACGGTAAAAGCGATCGCTATGACTGTGTTCAGCAATATGACACTGCTCATGCAGAATTACGTAATCAATGCACTCCGGGGTGATTAAGTGTCAGAGTTTCATCAAGTTAACATGAGCCAAATTGCTACGAAACCCCTGACAGACAAATATTTAACAAATTGATTTTTAGATATAAAGTGTGAATTTAAGGGCCATTTATCAGCTGACCCTTTCAAACTAAAACCCGCGCATCCCATTGATAAACGTTTCAATCACATTACACACACGGTCATAGACACGTGCCCGCACGTTCTTGCGTTCCAGAATCTTCGGCGTCCAGGTTAGCGTTTCTGCCACTTCATCCTCTCGCGGCATCACGTCGGTAAAGAGGTAGTTATCCAGTAAGCCGGTTAGCTTAATGGAATCAAGTCGCTCTTCGTTGCACAGGGCAGCCAGCGCCTTACCTTTTTCCTGTTCGACATAGGCTTCAAACACCTGAGTGATATCTTCGTCATGCGGGGCATGCAGCAGGCTTTTTTCAATAAAGTTATTAATAAGCTCACGTTTACTACGCAGCGTGACGTCGCTGTCGACAATATCCATGATCTTTTTCTTCTGTTCCTGCTGCTCTTTTGGCGGCATCGCCTGAATACCCGCCAGCAGACGCAGAATGTAGCCAACGTTAATTTCGTCGCGATGAATTAGCGAGACTTCAAAATCCACGTCTTCAAGAATCGAGACTTTCTCCTTGCTGGAGTGTTTTTTCACCTTGTCGTGAATATCGAGGTACTTACTGGTGAAATCCACCAGCGTCTGGTCCGACAGCGGTTTAGCCGCATCATCAAAATCGGCAAAGCTTTCGAGGATGTTTTTCAAACGCATCACATCGCGGAACGCCGTTACGAATGCCAGTTGCGCTTCTTCATCCGGTAAATCGTCCACGCTTTCTACCGTTGGCGTCAGCGTTAACAAGCGATCGACGGCTTCCTGATAATCCCCGAAGTACTCCTCAAAGGGTTTGACCAGCACCGTAGAAGAGGCATCTTTATTCGAGAACAAGGCAATAGCATCGTCGGTGGCTTTCTTCAGATTACGGAAGCAGACGATATTCCCGTGGCTTTTCTTCTCGTTGAGGATGCGGTTGGTGCGGGAAAACGCCTGCACCAGGCCGTGAAAACGCAGGTTTTTATCAACGTACAGCGTGTTCAACGCCGGGCTGTCGAAGCCGGTGAGGAACATATTCACCACCAGAAGAATGTCGATGCTTTTCTCTTTGGTGCGCTGAGCAATATTTTTGTAGTAATCGTAGAAGCTCTTTGAATCATTGGCCGAGTAGCTGGTGCCATACAGTTCGTTATAATCCTTGATAAAACTATCCAAATGATCGCGACTCGAGGTATCAACTTTCGCGCCCTGCGGCAGGCTAATATCCTCTTCATCCAGCAGTCCGTTTACCGCCTCTTTATCACTTTTGTCCGCTTCATTGGCGGCATAAGTGAAGATGGTGGCAATTTTTAATGGCTTGTAGTTGGCATCCGCCGCCTGCAGTGCGGCCTGCTTTTCTTTAAAGAGTTTGTAGTAGGTGATCAGCATATCGACTGACCCGACACAGAACATCGCGGTGAACTCGCGATTGCGGGTTTTCGCGTTATGATGAGCAAGGATATAGTCGGTGATTTTGCCCAGCCGGATGTCGCTTTCCATGACCTCTTTAGTGTCGATATCTTCCACATCAATATCGATCTCATTGCTGCTCTCTTTGCGCTTGTAAGTACCGACATATTCCACGGCAAAGCGCAGAACGTTTTCATCCCGGATGGCGTCGACAATCACGTATTTATGCAGGCATTTATCGAACAACAGTTCGGTGGTCTGTTTGACACCATTGGTGATATTGACATTATCGGCAAAGATTGGCGTCCCGGTAAAACCAAACAGTTGCGCATTCTCGAAGAAATTCACGATCGCTTTGTGTGTATCACCGAACTGGCTGCGGTGGCATTCATCGAAGATAAAGACGATGCGTTCTTTTCGCAAATGTGCGAGCTGCGCTTTATACCCTTCATGGGTGATGGCATTATTCAGCTTCTGAATGGTGGTCAGCGTCAGTTTGGTGCTGCTTTGCTTGAGATGTTTTATCAGCGTACTGGTGTTGTTGGTAGTATCCACGCTTTCTTTTGCAAAGCCATTGAACTCTTTCGCCGTCTGATAATCCAGATCCCGGCGATCGACTACAAAAATGACCCGATCCACTTCCGGCATTTCCATGATCACCTGGCTGGCTTTGAACGAGGTCAGCGTTTTACCGGAGCCAGTGGTGTGCCAGATATAGCCGTTCTCCGGACGTCCCTGCTTGTGGAGATTCTCCTTCACATGGCGGATCATCGCCTCACAAGCGTAAAACTGATAGGGGCGCATCACCATCAGGCACTTACGGGTTTCATTCAGCACCGTGTAGTGGGTGATCATTTTGGCGATGTGACAGACTTTCAGAAATGCGTCGGTGAATTTCTCCAGCGCTTTGAGGGGGTTATTCTTTTCATCGGTCCAGAAGAAGGTCTGCTCGAAGTGGTTGGCGCGGTTGTTGGCGTAGTATTTGGTGTCCACGCCGTTGCTGATAATAAAGATCTGCACATACTGGAACAGGCCGCTGCCTACCCAGAAGGCATCCCGATGGTAACGATCGATCTGGTTAAAAGCCTCTTTCAGCCCCAGGCCGCGACGCTTAAGTTCAATTTGCACCAGCGGCAGGCCGTTGATCAGTAGCGTGACGTCGAAGCGGGTTTTACGCGTGTTTTGCTCAGCGTTGAACTGCTTCACCTGGCTCGTCACCTGAAACTCGTTCTGGCACCACTCCTCTTTATTGATAAATCTGAGCCACTTCTCGGTGCCGTCATCGCGCAACAACTGGTAGCGATCGCGCAGGATCTTAGCGCGATCGATAACTTCATTACCTTTAGTCAGGTGCAAAAAAATACGGTTAAATTCACCGTCAGTTAGCGGGGAAGATTCCAGTCGGTTATGGATTTCAATCTGCTTGCGCAGATTGGCTTTCATACTGGTTTCATCGGTAACATTCACCCGCTCGTAGTGCATGCCTACCAGTTGTTCCACCAGCTGCGTTTCTAACTCGTATTCGCTTTGCGTTGCCATCAGTGTGTAGTGCCTTTCGTTATTGTGCTGGCCCGGAGTAGGTCGGGCCGGATAAATTCTATACGAACATTTGCTGGAGCAGGCCTTGCTTCCAGGTTTTTAACTTGTCTAGTTCTGCTTTTTTGACGGCGATTTTTTCGTCAAGGGTAGAGAGGAATTTGGCGATTTTGGTTTGTTCTTCCTCAAAAGGTTGGGGTACAGGAAGACCGAAGAAATCTGCTCCTGATATATTCATACGGTCATGTCTGGCACCACTATTCGCTACGCTTTTCATGTAATCATGCCAAACTGAACTTTCTAAAAAATATTGATAAAATTTCAGCAAGCCTTTTTCAAAACGAAAAACCGTATACAAAGGAGACATAACTCCCTGGGTCAATTCATTCATTTTTATAGGACCAACGGGAGCGGTTGAAGATATTCTCGGGTTATATACGAAATCACCGATTCTAACGACGTAATATCCTGTCAAGTTGCTTTCTGTAACAATCTCTCTTTCAAAGTAGCTTTCCTGACTAACAATACCTTGTGTGGCAGAGTTAGTTAAAACTGTACTTACTGAATTATCTCTATTTTTAGTATTTACCTTGATGGCTATTTGTTTTAGCTCTACCTCCTCCCATTCAGGAAACTCGTTCCCGCTATCATCCTTAAATCGCACTTCCTGACTAAAAATCTTCTGTATCATGCCTTTTTTGTACCGACAAAACAGGCCGTACTGCTTGTTCAGTAAAGAGATTTTTTCGTCTACAGAGGACAGGAAATCGGCAATTTTGGCTTGTTCTTTTTCCTGGGGAAATGACATCATTTCTGATGAAACAACCGACCAATCAGCTCTAGGCATTTTAGAACCGGAGGACTTATTAGCACACTCAATAAATTTATTGGTTTGAACATAATGAAAAAGAAATTTATTGTTAATATTTAACCCATGGAGCACCCACACTTCGGATGAACATACGCCATTAAATGGCGCCAATATATATTTCCTAAGGTATGGCCTTAGCTTTCCAAATAAAACATCGCCAGATGAAAATCTATTTTTAATACTTGCTTGTTGTTTTGCTGAGTATATATGAAGTATGCGCCCATCTTCCTGGGAAATACTATCCATTTCCAAACAAGGTAAATCTTCCTCTTCCGTTGATGGATTGTACTTTGCTGATTTATTTGTCACAACATTGCCAAATAAATCACTTTGCCATTTTCCTTTAAACTCTGAAAAACGCAGCTTCGGAACCATCATTTATCTCCCTCAGCCAGCACAAACGGTGCCTCAATCCCTAGTTCCTTACAGAATCCAGCAATGGTCTTATCGATCTTCGCCACTTTCCCTTCCAGATCACGGATTTCCTGCGCCATGGCGTTGAGGTCAATCTCTTCTTCCGCTTCAAAAGTAGCAACATAGCGTGGGATATTAAGGTTGTAATTGTTGTTACGGATCTCTTTCAAGCTAGCGATATGACTGTATTTCTCGGCTGCTTTCCAATCATTATAAGTATCGGTAATCTTGTCGATATGCTCCGGCAACAGGCGATTCTGGGTTTTCACCTTCTCAAACTCGTTGCTGGCGTCGATAAACAGAATGCTGTCGTTGTGTTTGCGGCACTTGCGCAGCACCAGTACGCAGGTCGGAATGCTGGTGCCATAGAAGATATTGCCAGGCAGGCCGATCACTGCATCAATGCAATTCAGCTTCTCAATCATAAACTGGCGAATATGCCCTTCCGCTGCGCCACGGAACAGAACCCCATGAGGCAACACCACCGCCATAGTGCCGTCATCTTCCAGATGGTGGAACATATGCTGCACAAACGCCATATCTGCTTTGCTGGACGGTGCCAGTTTGCCGTATTGGGCAAAACGGTCATCGTTCATAAACAGCGGGCTGGCGCTCCACTTGGCAGAGAACGGTGGGTTGGCGACGATAGCATCAAACTTCAGATGCGTATGCTGCGGGCGCTCCAGCGTATCTTCCTGAATGATCTCGAAATCCGCATAGTGAACCCCGTGCAGGATCATGTTCATACGTGCCAGGTTGTAGGTGGTACGGTTCATCTCCTGACCGTAGATTTTCCCCACTGAAGAGGCTTCACGTTTCACGCGCAGTAATAAAGAGCCAGAGCCACAGGTCGGGTCATACACGTTTTTGAGCTTCAGCTTGTGGGTGGTGACGATTTTAGCCAGCAGGGTGGAGACCGGCTGCGGGGTATAGAACTCACCGGCTTTCTTACCTGCGCCTGAGGCGAACTGGCCGATCAGGTACTCGTAGGCATCACCCAAAATGTCGGAACTCGCTTCGCTCAGGCTAAAGCTCAGTTTGTCGAGTTCAGTGACGACTTTGCCGATCAATTCGTTTTTTGCTTTCGCAGTGTTGCCGAGCTTGCTGGATCCTAAGTCCAGATCTTCAAACAGGTTGCTGAAGTCATCCGCTGAGTCAGTGCCCAGAGTGCTCTGTTCAATGTTGCGTAGCGTAGTGGCGAGGTCTTCCAGAATAAAGCCGGTACCTGTGCCTTTGGGGTCTTTAGCCACACGCTCCGCCATGGAGTGGAACAAATCCGTTGGCGGCAGGAAATAACCTAAGGTCTGGACACTGTCCTCTTTTACCGCATCAACGATATCCTGATAAGCCGGATGTTCCGCATTCAGTTCATTGTACTGAATGCCATCTTCCGTCAAAATTTTGTTAGCGTAAGCAACGAATTTTTCAGAAAGATATTTGTAGAAAATAAAGCCTAAGCAGTAGTCGCGGAATTCATCGGCATTCATCTTACCGCGCAGGGTATCGGCGATATTCCACAGGCGGCCTTGCAGTTCACTTAAATTTTGCGCTTCAATCTGAGGAGACATAAAAAACCTTAATTGTTGATTATTTTGATAAATTTTCTAGTTTGGCAAAATAATATTGTTGCTTTAATTTCATCAAGTTGTACTCGTAGTAATCTTTCATCCTGAGATGAAGATACAGCTCACCTATCGCTTGTTGCTTTTTTAGTCCAGGTAAATCGAGTTCAAATTGACGAACCATTTGCAGAGTTAACTTAGGTACAGTTGACCCCTGTAGAACAAATGATTTTTGTTGGGCTATAGCTTTGCTCTCATTGAAATGCCAAATCCAAAACAACGGAGAGACTCTGCTAACATCCAACTCGACCTTAACAAAGTTATTGCCCAATATTCGCCCCGCATGCTCCTGCTTAACAAGAACAGCTTTAGCGTTCGCTAAGTTAATAATGACATCATTTTCTCTTGTCACTTTTAGAAACGACGTACTCTTAACTACCTGTTCTTTTTCAGAAACTATCACTTCAGGTTGCCAGTCATCGATCTGATGCAGCTGTGCTGTATAAAAACGATACTCTTCTCCTGATTCTTCCGACTCTATGCGTGACAGGTTTACTCCGGGGATAAAATTTGCAATGTCGCTATAGACGATTTTTCCCATTTTTATCCTCGTAAAATCGGGGGCTGTGCCCCCTTTCGCTTGTTTAATGGCACCAGCAGTTGGCGCTTTCACTGTCGAAAAACTCGACGAGTAAACCTTGACCAAACACCGCTTTTAACATTCTTTCAATTGCATCACAGTCAGAGGTATCAGTGCCATACACTGAAATCGCAATCCTTGATGGCTGACTTTTTTTCAGTGCATCGAGTATATGGGTGTCATTTTCCCCCATACTCCACCCATAAATCACGATACTTTCCTTTTTCTCTGGTAGAACTTCACGGTAGACTGTATCCAGATAACGACTACGAGCAATCGCACTTAGTTTTTGCTTACTTGTCCCTTCAGAAACAAAAACTGGTGTAACTGCTGCAGAATTCCATTGCTGAGATATTTGCTGAAGATAATTTCCGTCACCATGAGGATTAGTATGTAATTTGGACTCTTGACCACTGAAGTCTTGAGCCAAAATCAGAGAGCCATGTGGATAGAAGACTAAGCTTGTCGTCTTGTAACCTTTTTCACGATCTTTCCAATGTAAGTCTCTAAAATCACTCCAATCTAACTGTTCATTAAACAAACGATTGATGAAGCAATCCTTTAATTTTCCGGTAGTTGTATCTTCTAGCAAAGATGCCCAGTAAACAATAAGATCATAATTCAGAGATAAGACTGTCTTAAATCTGCCTATAAAAGCACGGATTTTGATTAGCACATCCGATAGCTCATGATGCTCAGAATGATTTTGGCTCACACATTGTATCAACAGATTTCTAAGTAACTTATACCCCTCTGTCGTTGCATTTTCAGGCACACCGAGTTGTTGATTTACTTGAGTTGCAATCCACAGACGGTGCAGAATCAACTCAAAATCTTGCGTATCAAATAGTTCGAACAAGGCTGTCAGCTGCCCATCTGAACTGAGCTCGGTCAACTTCTGACATAAGCTACGATAGGCAAAATCGCTATTAACAGCGATACTTGCACCATTCCCCAAAAGTAAAGTATCATCGTAGTTGGCCTCAATCTCGGCCCATTGTTTAATTGTTACCATGTTTCAATCCTCGCTTTCATATTTAAGATTTGTGGGTATTCCGGCAAGAACTCACCCACTCATGTTCAAATTGGTAATTTTTAAAAATTACCTCGTTTGAAGCTGAGGCCATTAGACAACAACGCTGTGTTGTCGTCAATCCTTTTATGTGTAATTTTGACGAATTACAGAAAAACCATTCATCTCAAGCGCTAAATAACGCTTTAAAGTTTCTTATTTTCAAGGAGCTATAATCCTTAAAAGGGCTTATCTTACTGCTTGCTTTGCAAAATCAAACGGACTAACTCCCTTCTCTCTATTCGCATCCAGATAATCCGCCCACCACTGCAGCATCAACCTACGCTCCCCCAAATGCTCGGCCTTATGAATATAAGCCGCACGCACAGAGTTACGTTCCTGATGACTCATCTGTCGCTCAACCGCATCCCTCGACCATAATCCCGACTCAATCAACGAACTACAAGCCATCGTTCTAAAACCATGACCACAAACTTCAACTTTTGTATCGTAGCCCATCACTCGAAGTGCTTTATTCACCGTGTTCTCACTCATCGGCTTACGCGGGTCGTGATCACCAACGAAGATGAGCTCACGGTTTCCACTCAAGCTTTTGATCTTTTCCAGAATACCGAGTGCTTGGTGAGATAAAGGAACAAGATGAGGAGTCCGCATCTTTGAGCCTCGGTGTGAATGCTTAACACCTTCAAGTGGTACACGTTCTCCCGGAATCGTCCACATTGCAGTGTCAAAATCGACTTCTGACCAGCGAGCAAAACGTAGTTCACTAGATCGAATAAAGACCAACAACGTCAGCTCCACTGCTAAGCGTGTTAATGGCCTGCCAGTGTAGGTATCAATGCGATGAAGTAACTCCGGAATGCGATTAAGTTCTAGCGCAGCACGATGCTGTCGTTTAGCTGTGGCAACTGCTCCAGCGATCTCTTGTGCGGGGTTGTAATCAATTAAACCGCTTTGCACGGCAAATCGCATAATTGCAGTTGTTCGTTGCTGTAGACGCGCCGCCACCTCAAGACGTCCAGACATCTCTACGGTCTTTATGGGGATAAGTAAATCTCTGGTTTTTAACTCAGCGATATTCCGCTTACCAATCGCATCGAATAGATTATCTTCCAGGCTTTTAAGAACACGGCCGCTATGTGACTCAGACCACTTTTGATTGCTGGCGTGCCAATCTCTGGCAACAGATTCAAAAGTGATGGCCTCTTTAGCCTGTTCTTCTTTCACTGCACGCTTATGCTCACGAGGATCGACACCGGCAGCAACAAGCCTCCTGGCCTCTTCCCTCTTTTGACGTGCATCAGCCAGTGACGTTTCAGGGTAAACCCCAAAAGCCATGAGGTGCTGCTTGCCGCCAAAGCGGAAACGGAAGCGCCAATATTTGGAGCCGTTAGGATGTATCAACAAAAACATGCCATCGCCATCGACTAGCGAGTATTCCTTTGCTTCAGATTTTGCCGAACGCACCTTGGTATCAGTCAGGGCCATGATGGTATTCCTTCCATATGCTGCCGTGAGTATATAAGCATTATCGAACCAACATATATACTCGGTTCTATACTCACAAGCATGTTGATGTGGGGTAACTTAGATTGACGTCGGTTGACTAAAAAGCGGGGCAAAGCCTTGCGGATACTGGATTTCAGGCACAAAAAAAGACGTCCGTTGACGTCTATTGATGTTCCGATGGTGCCGAAGGCCGGAATCGAACCGGCACGCCTCGCGGCGGTTGATTTTGAATCAACTGCGTCTACCGATTTCGCCACTTCGGCACTGAAGGGTATGCGGAAAACGTTGAGGATTATACCGTTACCCCCTGTTTCCGCAACCCTTATCCGCTGGCAGAGGTGCAACTGCTGAAAAAACCGTCTTTTGGGTTCTCCGGGACACAGCATAACCTCCTTGTTGAAGCTGCCTGCTCCCCCTCGCCCGCCGTAAAGCATTCACGTCAGCCATCAACTTTACTGGCATAACAAAAGCGCTAACCCGAAACAGCCTTCACATCCGTTACCAGCGTCGGAAGATCCCACGTGCCGCCTGCATGGATATACCGGCACATGCCGGTCCCGCCCTCATAGCTTTTGCGGAAGGCCTGGCCGTCCCATACCCAGCTTTCCTGGCTCATGCAGTCACCGATACCCCGGCCTTTCTGCACGCTGGTAATCTCGCCCTTGTCGTAATCGGACCCGGAAATGGTCACCAGTTCAGGCTTGCCTTTCAGCTGATTATCAATGACCCAGTAGCCATATCCTTCGTTATAAGCGGCACGCCAGCAGAGTGCTGAAAGCAAGGCGTGTGTGTCATCCAGTGGCGTAAGCGTGAGTCCGTCGGTTTCCGGATCGCTGTTTTCGGCCGGTGAATAGAGGCTGTCGCAGGTGTCATCGTCGTTATGATTGACCGTTGCAAGCAGTCGGGTTTTCAGCGCGTCGCTTTCTGCTGCAGTCAGCAAACGGGGTTCGCCGCCGAGGGTTTTAGCCGCCTGAATAACTGGTGCGGGCACAGCCTTAGCCACGCTGCTTTCCGGTTTATTGCCCTTTTTGGTGAGCGCGCCTGCCGTGCCGATACGGCCCTGCACGTCGTCCGCTTTCAGCAGCACGGCATACGCGCCCTCGCCGGAAAGCTGGAATGGCTTTGTGCCGCCTTTAAATTCAACTTTACCGCTGCCTTTCACGGCGCTGATTACCGCAGAAGTCTGACTGGCTGACATTCGCCAGTTGTCATCAGCCGCCACCAGATCGCCAGCGGATTTACCATTGATCCACAGCGTCAGATTTTCCGCCGGTTCGCTGTCATCTTCGGT
Source organism: Pantoea sp. B550 (assembly GCF_024158165.1). Classification (NCBI taxonomy): domain Bacteria; kingdom Pseudomonadati; phylum Pseudomonadota; class Gammaproteobacteria; order Enterobacterales; family Erwiniaceae; genus Pantoea; species Pantoea sp. B550. The sequence continues at coordinate 2,513,583 of NZ_JAMYXI010000003.1, read as the reverse complement.
GTCGCCGAGCGTCACTTCGCCCACTGTCTCCGTTCCCGGTCCAGCAGCACGGGTGAGCAGAATGGAGCCGGAGGGATCCTCTTCTTTGGCATAACCCGCAATGCGGCAGGTCCGAGTGTTATCACAGACTACTTCCCAGTCTTTGTGCTCAAGCGTTTTTCCGCTCTGAGCGGCCTGAGCCGACAGGGAGAGCATCGCCAGCACGAAAAGCATCGGTTTACAGTTCACGTTAATCCCTCAGGTTTTATTTCTGTCCCGCCTGCACAGATAGCGCCTGATTATATCGAAGAGAATTTGACGTCGTTATCCGTTTTTTCTCCCTCCCCACAAACGCAAAAGAGCCAACCTCGCGGTTGGCTCTTCCTTGCATATCACATGCTCAGCATAGGGTATCAGCGATACCCATCAGCGCCTGTTGTTGTCAGGCAAGGCGCCTCAATGCGTATGGTCATGATGCAGCTTGTTTTCGACCTTATCCTTCACTTCGCCAGCTTTATCCTTCACTTTCTCAGTCAGGCTCTCTTTGTGGTCATGGTTGTGCGCGCCGGGTGACTGTGTCGCTGCACCCGCTGCAGCAGGTTTTACCCCTGCTGTCGTACCCGGAAGCTCGCTCTCCAGACCACCGCGTGCATGGTCGATCTCCACTTCCTGACGACGCACCGTGTCGTTAATGGTCTCGGTACGATCGCTGCCGTCGGTACGCACCACCACTTCTTCTTTCACGTGGGTCGTTTTGTTGATTACCGGCTGCTCATGCGTCTCAGCGACTTCGACGGTTTTCTCGGACCAGTCCACTTCACCGGCCAGCGCGGGTTCATTCACCGAGCGGCGGAAGATGTCAGCATGCTGCTCATGCAGCGAGATATCTTCAGAGACGGTATCGGTCACGGTATAGCGTCGTACGCGGGTGGAGCCTTCGCTCACCAGACGTTTACCCACTTCCACCTGCTCTTCGGCCAGACGCAGAATATCAGCCTCGCTCTCATCACCGGTCAGCGAGGTACGTCGCGGCTCAGCCGGGCGGTCGTTGGTCTCACCGGCAAACTGCTTGCCTGCGGTCGGGTTAATGCCCGGTGCGGTGGTGCCGTTCCCGACTGAGCTTTGCATACGTGACGGCACATCTACCGAGTCATGAGAATGGAGAATCGTCATGGCGCGGGCCAGCTTCTCCTCCTCAGTACGGATGGTCAGCACGACGCCGCCCTTGTCCATTGCTCGGGTATACACATCCGCCTCATCTTTATCGACGTCGTGCCCAAACAGACGCTGCCACAGGCTCGGATGGCGGACAGACTGCCCTTCCTGCTGCAAACGTTCTCCACTGATAAGACTGATGTCCCGATCAGAAAAGCCTGCTTTCACGAGATTTCTTTTCGCGGCCTCTGCCTGAATTGCAGAATCGAACAGTGTTACGATTTTTTCCTGTGCCATGATAGGTTCCTCTCTGTTAGCTGATTTGATCGTCATCTCTCTCAACGTTCACCTGCTGCTCACGTCGGGTCACCACCTCCTGAAAAGGAACATTCTCCTGCACTTTTCGGATGTGGATTTCCTCTTTAAGCACCAGCTTTCTGACGATTTGGATTTCTTCCTCTACTACCGGGACAATCAGTACACCATTCTCTTCCCTGATTTCGGGCATCGTTTCAACGGGCTGCGCTTTCGCTACATGCTCAACCTCAACCTTCTCCTGGGTAAGCAGTGTACTGATGACCTCGTCATGTTCAGTTGTGGAACGGGTAACGCGGACATGTCCATCCACAATCTTTTGCTTCGTCAGGGCTATTTGCTCTTCAGCGAGTTTAAGCGTGACATCTGCATTATTATTGTGCTCTGGCTGTCCAGCCATAATATCACTCCCGTTAAATTAAATATCTACCACAACTGCCTGACACAGTGATTAAGCATGAACACTCTCGCTGATTTCGCAAGCCGGAATAATAAAAACCCCCACCAACTCAATTTAATTACGGCACAGAAATCTGCATCAAAAAACAGCAAGTCGGCTTAAATCACCGCTACGCTAAAAATAAAAATAACTAAAAATACATGAGATTATATAAAAATAATTCCTCAGGTAAATATTACCAGACCAGACGCAATCGCTTAGAAAATACGCTATAAGCAAAGCGGTAACTTTAATTTAAACCAGGACAATTCCTGATAAACACCGTGAGAATATTAAAGAATGTTTCAGCTGAAGCGCTAATTAACGCACCAGGGAAAGTCATCTCACGAAATAATAACACCCGTGCTCATCCGGATATTTTATTGCCTCTATTACAGAAGATTCCCAAAGCGTTATTTATGAAGAAAGTTCAGGAACTTTCTGCTCCTCAGCCTTTCTTAGCAAAACTGAATAAGCAGATACTGAGGTTAAGATGAAACAGGCACAACGCAGTGCGTGGGGATGGGGACTGGCGGCACTTCTGGTGGCAGGCAGTGCATCAGCGGCAAGCTGGCAGGATCAGCTGAGCAGTGCAGCATCGCAGCTCAGCCAGCAGAACAACGGCAGCACCACCGGCACCACCCAGCAAAATGGCGGCATGTCACTGTCTGCTATTACCAGCATGCTGGGCGGCGGCGACAAAGCGGTCAGCGCCAACAGCATGACCAACGCGGCCGGTGTGATGCAGTACTGCGTCGAACATAACGTGGTGAAAAACAATGTGCAGTCGGTTAAAGATCAGGTGCTGAGCAAGCTCGGTCTGAATACCACCACCGCGCAGGAACAGAAAACCGACTACACCCAGGGCGTGGCAGGACTGCTGAACACCGGGAACGGCCAGCAGTTGAATCTGCAAAGCCTGAGCAACTCGCCGATGGGGGAGAAACTGAAAACCAAAGCCTGTGACGTGGTGCTGAAGCAGGGCAAAAACTTTATCTCCTGATCTCCTTCCCTTCTCTCTCCCCTCTCTGCTCTGAGGGGAGCGTTAAACCCCGCTTTGCTGTGATGCCTGACATTCCCTTAACCTGGGGTTGAGCGCTATAGTGTTGTTTTGGTTTCTACAGGACAGCACGCATGAAAGGCATCAACATCGCACTTTACTTCGACCCCGATCAGATTCAGGCCTGCGTTCATGAACAGGACGGCAGCTATCTCAGCAAAAAATTCGAGTATGACGATGGCGTGATTGAAGAGATCTACCAGTGGCTGGAGCAGTACGAACCTAATCGCACCCACATCTGCCTGATTGAAAACGAAACCGCCGAGCTGCTGGCCGATGAGCTGGTCGACAGCGGTTATCGCGTCCATCAGGTCACCATGCACCAGCTGCTGAGCTGGTTCGCCGCTGAGCCGCCTTCCACGCCAGACGGCACGCCGATGCGCGCCATGCTGCGTTTTCTGGAAGATGAACATCCGCGTGAATATGAGTCGCGCACACCGCAGACCGAAGCGCTGATGGAGATGTTCGACGAGCTGGATGCGCTGGAGATGGTCGATGACGGCGATGACGAAGACGCGCTGCCAGGCGATCTGCTGCGCGCCATGAAGAAGCACAAAATCACCGCCAGCGCCGCGGCCCAGCGTCTGCTGCCGGACGTCAACGAACGTATCCGCGAGCATCTGATGCAGTACCCCGAACTGATGACGCCGGAAATCCTGCAGGACTTCTTCCCTGAGCTGTTAGAGGCGCTGGAGCGCCCGAAACACTAATCAGGGAGATCGGCTATGCTGGAACTGATTAAAGCGGTCAGCCTGGGGCTGGTGGTGATCCTGCCGCTCGCCAATCCGCTCACCACCGTGGCGCTGTTTTTAGGGCTGGCGGGTGACATGAATTTCGAGGAGCGCAACCGCCAGGCGCGCCAGGCTTCCATCTATGTCTTCGCCATCATGATGGTGGCATGGTACGCGGGCAGTGCGGTGCTGAATACCTTCGGTATCTCTATACCGGGTCTGCGCATGGCGGGCGGCCTGATTGTCGCCTTTATCGGCTTCCGGATGCTGTTCCCGGCTAAACCTGCCGGGCATTCAGTTGAAGCTAAGCAGAAACTGGATGAGCTGGATGGGGCTAAAGAGCCGGTGAATATCGCCTTTGTGCCGCTGGCGATGCCAAGTACGGCCGGGCCGGGTACCATTGCGATGATCATCTCTTCTGCCTCAACGGTAAGAAGTGGCGTCGATTTTCCCGCCTGGGTAATCAGCGTGGCACCGGTGCTGACCTTCCTGCTGGTGAGCCTGATTCTGTGGATCTCGCTGCGCAGTTCGGGTGCCATCATGAAGCTGGTGGGTAAAAGCGGTATTGAGGCGATATCGCGCCTGATGGGATTTTTACTGGTCTGTATGGGCGTGCAGTTCATCATTAACGGCGTGCTGGAAGTGGTACGCACCTTCCATTAATCCGGGTTTTCCCCTCCCCGGACAGGCAGAGGGGAAAGCGCGATTACTTCAGCGTTTTACGCACTTCAGCAACCTGATCTTTGCTCACCGCAGGCGCGGTGTTGCTCCAGCCCTGACGAACAAAGGTCGCCAGTTGCGCGACTTCATCATCATTCAGCCGCTGGGCAAAGCCTGGCATCGCCAGTTTAGACGGCGCTTTCGCGGTCGAAGGCTGCTGCGCACCGGCCAGAATGGTGTGGATCAAGCCGGTTGGATCCTTAGCATTCACGATGGTTGCGCCATCCAGCTCTGGGAAGATCCCGGGTGCGCCTTTGCCGGTCACGAAGTGACAGGCCCCGCAGTTATCCAGATAGAGACGCTCGCCTTCGCTGAGGTTCTTCGCGGCGGTGAGTTTCGCTTCCGTTGCCTGCTGCGCCTGCACGCTGAACGCCTGCAATGGCGGATTGCCGCCCAGGAACTTCAGGTAGGCCGCAATGGCTTTGAGATCGGCATCGGTCATGTGTGAGCTGCTGTGCTCGACCACCGAGGTCATCTCGCCGCCTACTGCCGCTTTATCGTTACGGCCGGTCTGCAGGTAGTCGATGACTTCCTGCTCGCTCCAGTGTGGCAGGCCACGCAGTGACGGCACATCCCAGTTGTTCAGGCTGCCGCCCGCCAGGAATTTATCATCACCGCTATCCAGCGCTTTCTCGTTCATGCCCAGACCGCGCGGCGTATGGCAGCTGCCGCAGTGACCCAGACTCTCCACGATATAGGCACCGCGGTTAACCTCGGCTGACGCGCCGCCAATCGGCTGGAACGGCTTATCGGACGTGAACGCCCAGTTCCAGAACCGCATGCCCCAGCGCTGACTGAACGGGAAGCTCAGATCGGTTTCCGGTGGCTGTTCCGCACTCGGCTGCACGCCTTTCATAAAGTAGACGTAGAGCGCGTGCATATCGGCATCGCTGATTTTGGCGTAGTCAGGATACGGCATGGCCGGATAGAGATGCGAGCCATCCGGTAATACGCCCTTGCGCACCGCGTCAGAGAACTGCTGCTCGCTGTAGTTACCGATGCCATGCTGCTTATCCGGCGTAATGTTGGTGGAGAAGATGGTGCCGAGGTTCGACTCAATCGCCAGTCCACCCGAATAGGCCGGTTTGCCGGGCAGCGAGTGGCACGCCATACAGTCGCCCAGGCGGGAGAGATACTCGCCCTGCTTAATCAGTTGCGCTTCATCTTCGGCGTGAACCGGCAGCGCAAATCCGCTGGCCAGCAGCACCGCGTTGGCAAAAATAAAAGACTTCAGTTTCAGCTTATTCATGCGCTTATGCCTGTACCAGTGGGCCGGGATTTTTCAGGTAGTGATCTTTGATCGCCTGCGCCGCCATCAGGGTAATCGCACCGATGGTATCGGTCGGGTTCGCCTGGAAGTTCTGCGGGAAGGCGTTGCCGCCGGGCACAAAGACGTTATGCACATCCCAGCTCTGCAGATACTTGTTCAGCGCCGAGGTTTTCGGGTTATCGCCCATCACCGCGCCGCCCACGTTATGGGTAGAGACATATTTGGTGATATCGAAATCCGCGCCCATCGGCAGGAAGCTCATGCTCATGCTGTCCGGGTTCAGCTCTTTGGCGATGTTGCCGACGATGCCTTTCAGATGCTGCTGCAGCTTCAGCTCATTCTCTTTCCAGTTAAACGTCATGCGCAGCAGTGGCAGGCCACGGTGATCGTTGTAGTTCGGATCGAGATCCAGATAGATGTCGCGGTAAGACTGGCAGGTGGTGGTGATGCTGATCTTCATCGAATGACCGTACCACTCTTCCAGACCTTCCTTGTAGCCCATGCCCCAGGTCGGGGTGCCTTTTGGCAGCGCGGTGCTGATTGGCGTGCCGGTCGCCTGTGAGCTGTGGATCTTCGCACCGCCCAGGAAGCCAAGTGAAGGGCCGTCGAAGTTGCCTGGCGAGATATCGTTAAACATCTGGCCGGTCGCGCCCGCCGTCGCATACGGATTGAAGTTTTTATCTTTGAAGAACAGCGTTGCGCCGCCGTTCGACAGGAACGCGTAGTTACGCCCTACCACGCCCTCTTCGGTAATCGGGTTGTAAGGTTTGCCGATGCCGGAAAGCAGCATCAGACGCACGTTGTAGAGCTGGAAGCTGCTCAGCACCACGATTTTTGCGGGCTGGAAGCACTCGTTGCCCTGCGCATCGATGTAGATCACGCCTTTGGCGGTTTTCTTATCATCGTTCAGCACGACCTTGATCACTTCCGCATTCACTTCATAGGAGAAGTTCGGCATACGCTTCAGCGAATCCATCACCGCCGTCTGCGGCGACGCTTTGGAGTAGTTCAGGCACGGATACTTGCTGCAGTAGCCACAGTAGTTACACGGGGCGATCTGGTTGCCGTACGGGTTTTTCCACGCACGCGACACACAGGCTGACGGATTCGGGAACGGGTGGTAACCGAGTTTCGTCGCCACCTCTTTGAACATCACATTGTTCAGCGTGTCATCCAGCGCGGGCAGTGGGTAAGGTTCAGAGCGCGGGCCTTCAAACGGGTCGCCGCCTTCCAGGATTTTGCCGCGCAGGTTGCCGGTATTGCCCGACTGGCCGCAAATCAGTTCGAATTTATAGTAATAGGGCTCGATCTCTTCCCAGCTGAACGGGAAGTCCATCACCCGCATATCATCCTGCAGAATGCCGGGCTTATAAGCCTCGTCAACGTAGGTTTTAAGTTTGATATCGGTCGGCGTCGGACGGATCAGTACCGCCGTCCAGTGCAGACCGGAACCGCCTACGCCGGTGCCCGGTGCAAACGCGCCCCATTTACGGGTTGGCAATGCCGTCTGGCTGCTGTTGTAGCGCACGGTGACCGCCACTTCGGCGGGTGTCGCAAACACTTTGTTGCGCACCGCATAGGCGTATTCATCCGCCGGTTTCGGGTAGGCGAACTCGTCGTAATCGCGATCGCCGCCGCGCTCCAGGGCGCGCACGTCCAGACCTGCCAGTGCCAGCTCGATGCTCATCAGCGAGCCTGCCCAGCCGAGGCCGCAGACCACGACGTCGACTTCTTTTTTAGTAACCTGTGCCATGATAATCCTGTTTACCTGATGTGGAAGCGCTTATGCGCGTTCACCTTTAATGCTGACCGGGCCGAGCGGATAAGGAACGTTGTGCTGTTTCACCCATTCGGTGAAGCTGGCACGCGCGCCGGGGAAGCCGATAGCGATCCAGGCTTTCATGCCTTTATTACCGCCGTACATCGGGTCGGCCAGGTAGCCATGCTTGGTATCGGAAAGCAGCTGGCTGAAGAAATGGGAAGGCTTAAGATCGGCTTCGCCCAGCGCGGCAAAGTCGATCTCGTTTTTGTTGACCTGGGTCAGCACCGCATCTTTCTCTTCCAGCGTCAGCGCATGAAACGCTTTCTGGTGCGTGTTCTGCGACCACTGATTGATCAGCCGGATACCGGTCTGATACATCTGCTGGGGACGGAACGGGATCTGATAACCCATCGTGGCGGGTGCTTTCGTGTTGAACGGCCCCTGCATATAGATTTCGCTGCCAAACGCTTCGCTGTGCAGCTGCTGATCGATAAAGATCGGCACGTTAGTTTCCAGCGCGCCCGGTGCTTTGCCTTTGCCGCCCGCCGGAATCAGGCGGTCGGTGGCGGCCAGAATAAACTGCCACTCATCGGCACTAAAAAAGATCGGTTTGTAATCGGCTAACTCCGGTGCGGCCATCTCTGCAGCCTGTGCCGCAGTCATGCCTTTCAGGACCAGTTCACTTAATGGCAACGCCAGCAGTGAACCGAGCAAAAATTTACGCCTGGTGGTGGGTTTTTCTAAAAGCATATCCGCACGACTCTCATCTGCTAAATACCCGCTTACTGTGTTATGACGCTGAAAGGCCGGGTGCAGGCAGGAAACTCCCCGCAGAGATGAACGCACACAGCACAGACAACGGCAGAACAGAGAAGGCAGGTAGAATTATGGTTCGGTGACTAACGGAACATATCGGTTAATAACCTGGCAATATTAGGGATATAGATATGTCTGAATGTAAAAATTGAATTTAAAATGTGTTGTAGTGAAAGTTTATCATGGTGTTGCGGAAGGGTTGCGGATAGGTAAAAGATTTACAGCGAGGAAATTGCGTCTAAAACCGCATAAACATCGGGTATTTAGCCGTTTTAACGCAGGAGCGACGGATATTATTTTCGCCCTGTCATCATCACGCAGAATAACCGATAAAAAAATATCATACTTCCATACAAGAGAATCATTCTCATCGTTAACACTATAGTGACTTTGATGGTCATACAATCAGACAGTGCGCAAAGTGTGATCGCCTGAGTAAATCCTGCTTTATTCCGCCTGTTGTTAAAGGACGCTGAAATAATTACTGACGGACATGACCTTAATTTGTCTTTTTGCCTGAATAACTAAGCATGTAATTGTGCAAAGCTCATAACAAACCGGCATTTTGAGATTATCCGGCGCCCGATAGAGTAGAGCGATCAACGACTCAGGATAACCCTCAATGCGCAAAACGCTACTCTCACTCTCTTTATTGACTGCACTGACACTGGTTCACCCGGCATACGCCGCGACGCCAGCGGACACGCTGGTAGTCGCCGTGCCACTCGATGGCATCATCAGTTTCGATCCGGCGGAAAGTTTTGAAACCGTCAGTAACAGCAGCCTGCGCAATATCTACCAGACGCTACTGGAACCGAATCATCAGAACCCACAGCAGCTCTCGCCACTCGCCGCCACACGCTGGCAGGCCGGAAAAACGCCGCACAGCCTGGTATTTGACCTCAACCCACAGGCCCGTTTCGCCAGCGGTCATCCGCTGACCGCGCAGGATGTGGTCTTCTCCTTAACCCGCGCGGTAAAACTCAACAAAGCCCCCTCTTTTATCCTGGGTGAGTTTGGCTGGACGCCGGAAAATATCGATCAACAGTTCACGGTGATCAACGACCACCAGCTTGAACTGCGCTGGCCCGCTGAGATCGGCAGCGATCTGGCGCTGCGCCTGCTGACCGCGCCGGTCGCCTCCATCGTTGACAGTAAACTGGCCCGGGAACACGTCAGCAATAACGATTACGGCAATGCCTGGCTGAAAACGCACTCGGCTGGCAGCGCCGCCTATGCCATCAAACAGTTTGTCCCGCTGCAGGCGCTGGTGCTGGAAGCTAACTCTTACAGCACGCAGAAGCCGCATCTGAAGCGGGTATTGCTCAAGGGCGTAGCCGATGCCGGCAGCCGCCGACTGCTGCTCCAGCAGGGTGACGTGGATGTCGCCTATCAGCTTGGTCCGGACCAGATTGCCGCGCTGAAAACACAGGCAAATGTGCGGGTTGACGCCTTCCCGTCCAGCCTGGTTTATTACGTTGGCTTTAATACTCAGAGCGCGCAGCAACCGGCGCTGGGCAATCCGGCCCTGTGGCAGGCGGCACGCTGGCTGGTTGACTATGACAGCCTGGCGAACCAGTTGCTGAAAGGTCAGTATCGCATCCATCAGAGCTTCCTGCCGGATGGCTTCGATGGTGCACTGAACACCACGCCGTTCCATTACGATCTGAAAAAGGCGCAGGAAATCCTGCAGAAAGGCGGCATCAAACCGGGCACCCACATCGCGCTGACGGTGGTGAACCAGCCGCCTTATATAGACGTGGCGCAGGCGCTGCAGGCGAGCTTTGCCAAAGCGGATGTGCAGCTTGATATCCAGCCGGTGGCGGAATCGGAGCTGTGGAGCAAAATGCGCAGCCGCGACTTCCAGGCCATCTTCACTTACTGGGGCGCGGACTACATCGACCCTAACACCAATGCCAGCACCTTTGCTTCTAACGTGCCAGGTGGCGGCAAAACCCTGGCATGGCGTGTCGGCTGGACCATTCCGGCGCTGAGTACACAGACCCGCGCCGCCGCCGGAGAGAGCGATGCGGCTAAACGCCGTAGCCTCTATACCGGGCTGCAAACCCGCATCCAGCAGGATTCACCGTTTATCGTACTCTTACAGGGCGCGACCCAGGTGGCGGTGCGCAGCAACCTCAGTCACCTGCAGCAGGGCATCGGCGTCAGCCTGCTCAATTTCGAAGAGGTGCAGAAGTAATCCCGCGTTTCAGGCCGCTGCTCTGCGGGCAGCGGCCGCGTTTTTGACGAATTGTTCTCCTCCTGTCTATGCTCCGCTTGCTATCCTTCAGGCATAATCCTTTGACTGAGAGTGGAAAACCATGACTTCCCCGCTACTGATTGCCCGTACGCCAGACGTCGAACTTCATCTGTTGCCGCAAATGGCCAACCGCCACGGCCTCATTACCGGTGCGACCGGCACCGGGAAAACCGTTACGTTGCAGAAGCTGGCCGAATCGTTCTCCGCCAGCGGCGTACCGGTCTTTATGGCTGACGTCAAAGGCGATTTAACCGGCGTGGCGATGGCGGGCCAGTCCAGCGAAAAGCTGCAGGAGAGGCTGGCGAAAATCGGCGTCACCGACTGGCAGCCGCAGAGCAATCCGGTGGTGCTGTGGGATATTTTTGGCGAGAAAGGCCATCCGGTACGCGCCACCGTTTCCGATCTCGGTCCATTACTGCTGGCGCGGCTGCTGAATCTGAATGAAGTCCAGAGCGGCGTGCTGCAGATTATTTTCCGCATCGCCGATGACCAGGGCCTGCTGCTGCTGGACTTCAAAGATCTGCGCGCCATGACCCAGTACATTGGTGACAACGCCAAAAACTTCCAGACCCACTACGGCAATATCAACAGCGCCTCGGTCGGCGCGATTCAGCGCGGATTACTGACGCTGGAGCAACAGGGGGCGGAACACTTCTTTGGTGAGCCGATGCTGGATATCGCTGACTGGATGCGTGTCGACAGCAACGGCAAAGGCGTCATCAACATCCTCTCCGCAGAGAAGCTCTACCAGATGCCAAAACTCTACGCCACCAGCCTGCTGTGGCTGCTGTCGGAGCTTTACGAGCATCTGCCGGAAGCGGGCGATCTCGATCAGCCAAAGCTGGTGTTCTTCTTTGATGAGGCGCACCTGCTGTTTACCGATGCACCGCCGGTGCTGCTGGAGAAAATAGAACAGGTCATGCGGCTGATCCGCTCCAAAGGGGTCGGCGTCTGGTTCGTCACCCAGAACCCGGCGGATATTCCCGATCGGGTGCTGGGCCAGCTCGGCAACCGCGTTCAGCACGCCCTGCGCGCTTTCACGCCCAAAGATCAGAAAGCGGTGAAAACGGCCGCCGATACGCTGCGCGCCAACCCGGCGTTTGACAGCGTGGAAGCGATTCAGGCGCTGGGCACTGGCGAAGCGCTGATCTCCTTTCTGGATGCCAAAGGCAGTCCGTCGGTGGTGGAGCGCGCCATGGTCATTGCGCCAGGCTCGCGCATGGGTCCGGTCACCGGCGATGAGCGTAACGGCCTGATCAACCATTCGCCGCTCTATGGCAAATATGACACCGAAATCGATCGCGAATCGGCGTTTGAAAAGCTGCAAAAAGGCTTCCAGGCCGCCAGCGATGAGGCGAGTGCCCCCCCGGCCAAAGGCGACGCTGTGGCTGTCGACAATGGGATTCTCGGTGGTCTGAAAGAGATCCTGTTTGGTCACACCGGCCCGCGCGGCGGCAAACACGACGGCGTGGTACAGACCATGGCGAAAAGCGCTACCCGCCAGATCACCAATCAGATCATCCGTGGGGTGCTGGGCAGCCTGCTGGGTGGCCGTCGCCGATGAACCCCGCTCTCTGCTAAGATCAGGTTATGGATAAACACTACGAACTGAAACGGATGAAACGCCTGGCGCTGCTGCTGCTGCTGCTCGCCGTCGCCACCTTTGTTGTCACCCTTTTCCTGCCGCCTGGCTTCTGGGTCAGCGGCGTCAAAGCGATTGCGGAGGCCGCGATGGTCGGCGCACTGGCGGACTGGTTTGCCGTGGTGGCGCTGTTCCGGCGCGTGCCGGTGCCTTTTATCTCGCGCCATACCGCCATCATTCCGCGCAACAAAGATCGTATCGGTGAAAACCTCGGCCGCTTTGTGCAGGAAAAGTTTCTTGATACCGACTCCCTGCTGAACCTGATTCGCCGTCACGATCCTTCAAACCTGCTGGCACAGTGGCTGAATGCACCGGGCAATGCCGACCGCGTTGGCCGCCATCTGCTGCAGGTGATGCGCGGCTTCCTGGATCTCACCGATGACGCGCGGATTCAGACCTTTATGCGCCGCGCGGTGCATCGTGCCATCGACAAGGTCGATCTCAGCCAGACCAGCGCCATGGTGCTGGAAAGCCTGACCAAAAATAACCGCCATCAGGCATTGCTGGACGCGGCCATCGACCAGTTGCTGAAGTTATTGCATAAGCCCAGTACCCGCGAGTTTATCGCCATGCAGCTGGTGCGCTGGCTGAAACGCGAGCATCCGATCAAAGCCAAAATGTTGCCGACCGAATGGCTGGGCGAACACAGCGCCGAGCTGGTGGCCAACGCGGTCGATTCCCTGCTGGATGATGTGGCGCTGGATCAGGGCCATGAGCTGCGCCTCGGCTTCAACCGGGCGGTTGATAAACTGATCGTTAAACTGCAAAACGATCCGGAAATGGCGGAGCGCGCCGAAGAGATCAAGGGCTGGCTGAAAGAGGATGCCTCGTTTAACCGCTACATCGGCGAGCTGTGGAATGATATGCGCAACTGGCTCAAAGCGGATCTCAGCAGTGAGGATTCGCGGGTGCAGGAGAAAGTGCGCGGTGCGGCCCTGTGGCTTGGCGAAACCCTGGCCGCCGACCCGGCGCTGCGTGACTCCATGAACCAGCATCTGGAACAGGCTGCACGCAGTGTTGCACCAGAGTTTGCTGGCTTCCTGACGCGTCACATCAGCGATACTGTGAAAAGCTGGGATGCGCGCGACATGTCGCAGCAGATTGAACTCAATATCGGCAAGGACCTGCAGTTTATCCGCATCAACGGCACGCTGGTAGGCGGCACCATCGGGCTGATTCTCTATCTGCTGTCGCAGCTGCCCGCTGCCCTGCCCGCACTGTCAGGCTGGATAAATAGCGTGGCGTAACGCCGTTTCAGGCCACTGCAGTCACTCCTCCGGCTGGCAGACATAAAGCGATGGGCGTATACGCCTGTCGTAAAGCATTGCGGGTCATGGATAGCGTCTTTGTGGAAAGCGTATAATCCCTGAGCCTGCACTGTTAGCCAATAAAAAAGGCCGCTTGCGCGGCCTTTTCTTTTACTGCATTCATTGCGCTTAGCGCCGCTTAATCAGCATAAACAGACTGATCGCGAAGAACGCAAAGCTCGGCAGAATCGCCCCCAGAATCGGCGGTAAGCCATAAACCAGACTCAGTGGACCGAAAATCTGGTCCAGCACGTAGAACAGGAAGCCAAAGCTGATACCGGTCACCACACGCACACCCATCGACACGCTACGCAGCGGACCGAAGATAAACGACAGCGCCATCAGCATCATCACCGCCACCGACAGCGGCTGGAAAATCTTGCTCCACATATTCAGCTGATAACGTCCCGCTTCCTGGCCGCTCTGCTTCAGATATTTACTGTAGCTATGCAGACCGCGAATCGACAACGCGTCCGGATCCAGCGCTACCACGCCCAGCTTGTCCGGCGTCAGATTGGTTTTCCATTCGCCACTCAGACTCTGTGAACCGGTAATCTGCTTCGGATCGGTCAGGTTTGACTCATCGACCTGAGACAGCATCCAGCGCTTCTTAGCCGCATCCCAGATCGCCGTCGCCGCGTAACGCACGCTCTGCAGACGACGCTGATCGTTAAAGTTATAGATGCTCACACCATCAATTTCATTGTCGCCTTTGATGCGCTCAATATAGATGAAGTTATTGCCATCTTTCGCCCACAGACCATTCTGCGTCGAGACCAGTGCGCCGCCATAAAGCTGCTGCGCCCGGTAATTACGCGCCATCTGCTCGCCCGATGGCGCAACAAACTCACCAATCGCCATGGTCAGCAGCACCAGCGGAATTGCCGTTTTCATCACGGACAGCGCCACCTGCATGCGGGTAAAGCCCGCCGCCTGCATCACCACCAGCTCACTGCGCTGCGCCAGCGCGCCCAGTCCCAGCAGCGCACCCAGCAGGGCCGCCATCGGGAAGAAAATCTCAATATCTTTCGGCACGCTCAGCAGGGTGTAGTAACCGGCGCTCAGCGCGTTGTAGCTGCCCTGACCGGTCTTGCGCAGCTGATCGACGAACTTGATGATGCCGGAAAGCGACACCAGCATGAACAGCGTCAGCATGATGGTATTGAAGATAGTTTTACCGATATAGCGGTCAAGTACGCGAAACATCAGACCGACCCTCCGCGTGTAAAGCGGGCGCGAATCCGACGCATCGGCACCGTATCCCACAGGTTAAGGAGCACCGCCAGCAACAGATAGCTGATATTCACCACCCACATCCAGAGCGCCGGATCAAGCCGCCCTTTCGCCCCGCTCGACTTCAGCGAGCTCTGCAACAGGAAGAAGATCAGATAGAGCAGCATGGCGGGCAGCATCGACAGCACGCGACCCTGACGCGGGTTCACCACGCTGAGCGGCACTACCATCAGCGCCATCACCAGCACCGCGAACACCAGCGTCAGACGCCAGTGCAGCTCGGCCTGAAAATCCGGTGTCTTATTCGCGAACAGGTCGGTCATGCTGGCCTGCTCTGCATCGTTAGGATCGAGCGTTGCCGCTTTATATCCCACGGTGGCCTGATAGTTGGTGAAGTCGGTGATACGGAAATCACGCAGCAGTGCGGTGCCCTCAAAGCGGGTGCCTTTGTCCAGCGTTACCACCTGCGAGCCATCTTTGTGCTGCTCCATGTGACCGCTGTCAGCCACCACCACCGAAGGACGCGCGTTACCTTTTGGCCGTAACTGCGCCAGGAACACGTTACCAAAGTTGTTGCCCTTCACATCCTCGACAAACAGCACGGCGCTGCCGTCGCTGGAGGTCTGGAACTGCCCGGCAGCCATCGCTGCCGCACCTGGGTTTGCTTTGGCGTTCTGCGTCACTTCATCCTGATAACGGGATGACCACGGCCCCAGCCAGATGACGTTCACCGCAGCCACTATCGAGGTAAACAGCATCAGTACCATCGCCGCTTTCACCAGGACGGCCTTACTCAGGCCGCAGGCGTGCATCACGGTAATTTCACTTTCCGTGTAGAGACGCCCCAGCGTCATCAGGATCGCCAGAAACAGACTTAAGGGCAGTATAAGTTGTGCCATTTGAGGCACACCGAGTCCTAACAAGGTCAGAACGAGGTTTGTCGGCACTTCGCCATCCACCGCGGCTCCCAGGATCCTGACTAACTTCTGGCAAAAGAAGATGAGTAGCAGGATAAACAGGATAGCCAGCTGGCTTTTGAGCGTTTCCCGAACCAGATATCTAATGATGATCACGCTTAGTACGCCTGTGAAAACTTGTCTTTTTGCAGGAAAATCGCTAGTTTCAACGCTTATCAGCCATTTTTCTTCATCAATGGCCGTCGCCGTAGCTAAATTTGTATGAAAAACGCGTCCGGGTGGTGAAAAAACAACATCTTGTCACCCTGATTCATTATGACCTCCAGCGGCAGAATGTCATGCTGCGACGATGAATAAATGGGTCATGAGCGCGCTACATTCTAGCGGCAGCAGCGGCCGTTGTCTTTAAGATTCAGGAGAGTGCATGGAGTTCAGTGTAAAAAGCGGAAGCCCGGAAAAACAGCGCAGTGCCTGCATTGTCGTTGGCGTTTTCGAACCGCGTCGTCTGTCACCGATTGCCGAGCAGCTGGATAAAATCAGCGACGGCTACATCAGCGCCCTGCTGCGCCGTGGCGAGCTGGAAGGAAAAGTGGGCCAGACACTGCTGCTGCATCATGTGCCAAATATCCTGTCCGAGCGTATTCTGCTGATTGGCTGCGGTAAAGAGCGTGAGCTGGATGAACGCCAGTACAAGCAGGTCATTCAGAAAACCATCAACACGCTGAACGACACCGGCTCCATGGAAGCGGTCTGCTTCCTGACCGAACTGCATGTCAAAGGCCGCAATACCTACTGGAAAGTGCGTCAGGCCGTGGAGACCTCAAAAGAGGCGCTCTACAACTTTGATCAGCTGAAAAGCAACAAAGCAGAGCCGCGTCGTCCGCTGCGCAAACTGGTGTTTAACGTGCCGACCCGCCGTGAACTGACCAGCGGCGAACGCGCTATTCAGCATGGATTAGCGGTTGCTGCAGGCATGAAAGCCGCTAAAGATCTCGGCAATATGCCGCCAAACATCTGTAACGCTGCCTATCTGGCGTCGCAGGCGCGCCAGCTGGCCGACGCCTTCAGCAAAAATGTCACCACACGCGTGATCGGCGAACAGCAGATGAAAGAGCTGGGCATGAACGCCTATCTCGCTGTCGGGGCCGGTTCGCAGAACGAATCGCTGATGTCGGTGATTGAATACAAAGGCAATCCGGATGCTGAAGCGCGCCCGATTGTGCTGGTGGGTAAAGGGCTGACCTTTGACTCCGGCGGCATCTCTATCAAGCCTGCCGACAGCATGGACGAAATGAAATATGACATGTGCGGCGCGGCCGCCGTCTATGGCGTGATGCGGATGGTGGCCGAGCTGAATCTGCCGCTGAACGTGGTGGGTGTGCTGGCGGGCTGTGAAAACATGCCGGATGGCCGCTCGATGCGTCCGGGCGACGTGCTGACCACCATGTCTGGCCAGACGGTTGAAGTACTGAACACCGACGCCGAAGGCCGTCTGGTGCTGTGCGATGCGCTGACCTACGTGGAACGTTTCGACCCGGAAGTCGTCATTGACGTGGCAACGCTGACCGGAGCCTGCGTGATTGCGCTGGGACATCACATCAGCGGTTTGCTGTCGAATCACAACCCGCTGGCGCATGAGCTGATCAGCGCCTCGGAGCAGTCAGGCGACCGCGCCTGGCGTCTGCCGATGGCGGATGAGTTCCAGGAGCAGCTGGAGTCCAACTTTGCCGATATGGGCAACATCGGTGGCCGTCCTGGCGGCGCGATTACCGCTGCCTGCTTCCTGGCACGCTTTGCCCGCAAATATAACTGGGCGCACCTGGATATCGCCGGCACGGCCTGGCGCTCCGGCAAGGCTAAAGGCGCTACTGGACGTCCGGTGCCGATGCTGTCGCAGTTTCTGTTGAATCGGGCAGGATTGAACGGCGACGACTAAGCGCCCTCTTTTCTGACAGCAGGGGCGGATCTGATTCCGCCCTTGATCTTCTGATGAGCTAACCGATGAAAAACGCAACCTTCTACGTGCTGGAAACCGATGCCCCGAGCGATGGCCTGAGCGCCGTTGAAGCGCTGGTGTGCAATCTGGCGGAAACACGCTGGCGGGCCGGAAAGCGGGTGTTGATCGCCTGCGAAGATGAACAGCAGGCCATTCGTCTTGACGAAGCGCTGTGGCAACGACCGGCAAACGCCTTCGTGCCGCACAACCTGGCGGGTGAAGGCCCGCGCTACGGTGCGCCGGTCGAGCTGGCCTGGCCACAGCGTCGCGGCAGTTCACCGCGCGACCTGCTGATTAGCCTGCTGCCCCACTTCGCAGATTTTGCTACTGCTTTCCATGAAGTGATAGACTTCGTTCCTTACGAGGACGCTCTCAAACAACTGGCGCGCGACCGCTACAAAGCGTATCGCAGCGTTGGATTCCAATTGAATACGGCAGCGCCACCACAGCCGCAAACGACATAGCAGAAATGGAAAAGACATATAACCCGCAAGATATCGAGCAGCCGCTTTACGAGCATTGGGAAAAGCAGGGCTACTTCAAACCGAATGGCGATACCAGCCAGGAAAGCTTTTGCATCATGATCCCGCCGCCGAACGTCACCGGTAGCTTGCACATGGGTCACGCCTTCCAGCAAACCATCATGGACACCATGATCCGTTACCAGCGCATGCAGGGGAAAAATACCCTGTGGCAGGCCGGTACTGACCACGCGGGCATCGCCACGCAGATGGTGGTTGAGCGCAAAATTGCGGCTGAAGAGGGTAAAACGCGCCAGGACTATGGCCGCGATGCGTTTATCGAGAAAATCTGGCAGTGGAAAGCAGAGTCCGGCGGCACCATTACCCGCCAGATGCGCCGTCTGGGCAACTCCGTCGACTGGGAGCGCGAGCGCTTCACCATGGACGATGGCCTTTCCAACGCCGTGAAAGAGGTGTTTGTTCGCCTCTACAAAGAGAACCTGATCTACCGTGGCAAACGCCTGGTGAACTGGGATCCTAAGCTGCGCACTGCGATCTCCGATCTGGAAGTGGAAAACCGCGAGAGCAAAGGCTCCATGTGGCATATCCGCTATCCACTGGCTGACGGCGCAAAAACCGCCGACGGCAAAGATTATCTGGTGGTCGCCACCACCCGTCCGGAAACCCTGCTGGGTGATACCGGCGTCGCCGTTAACCCGGAAGATCCACGTTACAAAGATCTGATCGGCAAATTTGTGATGCTGCCGCTGGTTGGCCGCCTGATCCCTATCGTTGGCGACGAACATGCCGACATGGAAAAAGGCACCGGCTGCGTCAAGATCACCCCGGCGCATGACTTCAACGACTATGAAGTTGGCCGTCGTCATAAGCTTCCGATGATCAACATCCTGACCTTCGACGGTGATATCCGCGACCGTGCTCAGGTGTATGACACCAACGGCGAAGCCAGCGATGCCTGTTCCGATGAGATCCCGGCGGCTTTCCAGAACATGGAACGCTTCGCGGCGCGTAAAGCGATTGTTGCCGCTGTCGATGAACTCGGCCTGCTTGAAGAGATCAAACCTCACGATCTGACCGTGCCTTACGGCGACCGGGGTGGCGTGGTTATCGAACCGATGCTGACCGACCAGTGGTATGTGCGTACCGCACCGCTGGCGAAAGTCGCGGTTGAAGCCGTTGAGAATGGCGACATCCAGTTTGTACCGAAGCAGTACGAAAACATGTACTTCTCCTGGATGCGCGATATTCAGGACTGGTGTATCTCCCGTCAGCTCTGGTGGGGTCACCGCATCCCGGCGTGGTATGACGACAACGGTAACGTCTACGTCGGCCGCACCGAAGACGAAGTGCGCGCCGAGAATAACCTGGCCGCCGATGTGGCGCTGCGTCAGGATGATGACGTGCTGGATACCTGGTTCTCCTCAGGTCTGTGGACCTTCTCCACTCTGGGCTGGCCGGAAAACACCGAAGCGCTGCGTACTTTCCATCCGACCAGCGTGCTGGTCAGCGGCTTCGACATCATCTTCTTCTGGATTGCCCGCATGATCATGCTGACCATGCACTTCATCAAAGATGAAAACGGCAAACCGCAGGTGCCGTTCAAAACCGTCTATATGACCGGTCTGATCCGTGATGAAGAAGGTCAGAAGATGTCGAAATCCAAGGGTAACGTGATTGATCCGCTGGATATGGTCGACGGCATTTCGCTGGAAGCGCTGCTGGAAAAACGCACCGGCAATATGATGCAGCCACAGCTGGCTGAGAAGATTCGCAAACGTACCGAGAAGCAGTTCCCTGACGGCATCGAGCCATCAGGCACCGATGCACTGCGCTTTACCCTGGCGGCGCTGGCCTCAACCGGACGCGACATTAACTGGGACATGAAGCGCCTGGAAGGCTATCGCAACTTCTGTAACAAGCTGTGGAACGCCAGCCGCTTTGTGCTGATGAACACCGAAGAGCAGGATTGCGGACAGAATGGCGGCGAAATGACGCTGTCGCTGGCGGATCGCTGGATCCTGACCGAGTTCAACAACACGGTGAAAGCGTACCGTGAAGCCCTGGATAGCTATCGTTTCGACATCGCGGCTAACCTGCTGTATGACTTCACCTGGAACCAGTTCTGCGACTGGTATCTGGAGCTGACCAAGCCGGTCATGAATAGTGGCAGTGAAGCTGAACTGCGTGGCACCCGTCATACGCTGGTTCACGTGCTGGAGGCGCTGCTGCGTCTGGCGCATCCGATCATTCCGTTTATCACTGAAACCATCTGGCAGCGTGTGAAGGGGCTGAAAAATATCAGCGACGACACCATCATGCTGCAGCCTTTCCCGCAGTACGATGCGGCGAAAGAAGATGCCGAAGCGAAAGCGGACATCGAGTGGATGAAACAGGCGATCGTGGCGGTGCGTAATATCCGTGCCGAAATGAACATCGCACTGAGCAAGCCGCTGGATGTGCTGCTGCGTGACTGCTCGCCTGCGGCACTGCGTCGCGTTGAAGCTAACCGCAACTTCCTGTCGCGCCTGGCGCGTCTGGAAAGCCTGACCATTCTGCCTGCGGGCGAGAAAGGTCCGGTGTCGGTGACCAAACTGGTTGAAGGCGCAGAGCTGCTGATCCCGATGGCGGATCTGGTGGATAAAACCGCCGAGCTGGAGCGTCTGGCGAAAGAGCTGGTTAAGCTGGATGTGGAAATCGAGAAGATTGAGACCAAGCTGGCAAACGAAGGCTTTGTGTCACGCGCCCCGGAAGCGGTGGTGGCGAAAGAGCGTGAACGCGTGGCAGACCTGCAACAATCAAAAGCAAAACTGATTGAACAGCAGGCGGTCATTGCGGCATTGTAAGCGTCGTAGCTGACAGCTTATTCATAAAGCCGGGCTTGCCCGGCTTTTTTATTGACCTCGTACAAATCCGGAAGAGATGATGACGACCAGTACCATCCCGCATTTTGACCTCCAGGTGCGGCCAATTACGGCCGCCGATAATCCGCATATCGCCCAGGTGATCCGTGATGTTTCCGCCGAGTTCGGCCTGACGGCTGACAAGGGCTACACCGTTTCCGATCCGCAGCTCGACCAGCTGTTTGAGCTCTACAGTGCCGAACAGAGCGCCTACTGGATTGTTGAGTATCAGGGCAAGGTGGTCGGCGGTGGCGGTGTTGCGCCGCTCGCCTGCAGCGCGCCCGATATCTGCGAACTGCAAAAGATGTACTTTCTGCCAGAGGTGCGCGGTCTGGGTCTGGCGCGCGAACTGGCATTGCGGGCGATGGAGCATGCGCGCAACCACGGCTTCCGGCGCTGCTATCTGGAAACCACCGCCAGCCTGACGCGGGCGATTAAACTGTATGAGTCGCTGGGCTTTGAGCACATCGACAGTGCAATGGGCTGCACCGGCCATGTCGACTGCGAAGTACGGATGCTGAAGACCTTATAAACCGCGCTCCACGTAACGCATATCGTTGATGGACTCGATTTTGAACTGCCCGTTATCGGTGTAGCGCAGCAGCGTCACGCTGGCATTCTTAAGCTGCTCCCGTAACGAAGTATCGCCCAGCGCCTGCAGCAGAGTGGTGATAGCCATACCGTGGCTGACCACCAGCACATTGCCTCCGCCCTGCTGCTGCGCCTGCTTCGCGATTGTGGTGATACTCTTCATCATGCGCTTAGCTACCTGCTGATAGGTTTCGGCCTGGCCGGAGGATTTAATACCTGCCAGCGATGGCGTGCCTGCGGCTTCCGCCTCATGAATCGCGTCGATCATCCCATCCATATGAATTTTACCGGCGCTAAACGCTTCCAGAAGTGCGGTATCAGAAGCATAGCCCGCCTGATGCGCGGCAGCGTTAATCAGATTTTTATTCAGATCGCCTTCATAAAGGCCAAATCCCACCTCGCGCAGCCCTTTCAGCTCTTTCAGCACAGGCGGGTGTTTCCAGTTCTTCATTACCAGCTGCGCAGTTTCTCTCGCCCGTCCCGAATCGCTGGACCAGGCCGCGACGAAGGGTAACGGCTGCAATCCCCTTCCCAGTTGCTCTGCAACAGCTGCACCGGAAGCCGTCAGCGGCGTATCGGCCCATCCCTGTGCGCGATGTACCGTATTAAACATGGTCTTTCCATGCCGGGTAACATAGAGCATCACATCTGCGGCCCAGGCGGAGCCGGCAGTGCTGACGGAGATGACAGCTATTAACATGAGCGTTTTAAATTTTATCTTCATTTTTATTCTCCGGATCAAAAAAGATTGAATTTATATTGAACAACCACTTCAGCGGACAAACTGCGGGAACGCTGAGTTTTCCCCTGATTATTCAGATGCGGGGTCTCTTTACTGTTTTTATATGACCAGCCATAACCGGTCAGCGTGAATAGCGTCAGATTTTTGAAGGTGGGATGTTGATTACTGAATTGATTAATTAATGAAACCTCGCCGGTTCGCACAAGATTATTACGATAATGGAACTGGCCATAATTAAGCTGTATTCCGGTACTGATCCCCTTTGTAATTTCATACTGACTCAGAGAAACCAGTGCCAGCTCTCTATCGCGCATATAGTCTTTGCCCGCCGAAGTTAGTGGCGTGAAACGTCCCCGGGTATTTTTAGTCAGGGGCCGGGCATAATATCCCACCGCCCTCTCCTTTGGAGCCGATGTCCAGCCAGCAGCCAGTCTCTGCGTCCAGGCGCCATGCTTCCAGGTCGTTTCCCCGACATAGTGCCACGCCTGTTTATCAAAGGTTCTCTTGCTGGCGGGCATCCTTCTATATTTCTCCAGCGCCTGGCTGCCATAGATTTGCGCGCCTAGTGACCAGTATGGCGAGAGGGTGTAGCCCGCCTCAATCACATGGCGGCGCTGATAGCGCTCAGCCTCGCCGAATGCGTAGGCAACCGCGTGACGTTCATCTTTGTAGCGCAGCGCAGCGGTGTAAATGGCGTCAATTTTTTGTCTGGCCTGGGTTTGCAACGCCAGCGTTTTTCCTGAATCATGCCGTATGGTTTTGTTAACGAAAGCAAGATCCAGCCGGGCATTCTGCCACGTCAGTGCTCCGCTATAGCCAGCATAGTTGTTGCGCGACAGGCGATCCGTGGTCGTCAGCACGCCGATATTTTTCAGTTCCTGCCAGCCTGCCTTTCCATCGAACCGTAGCCTGCGATTGCCGAGCTTTAGCTTAAGATAGCGCTGACTGAACTTGCTAAAGCCGTGGGCATCCCGCTTCTCCATGTTACCACCGCTGTCATAGAGCAGACCGCGCGTGGAGAAGTAGTCGCTTGACCCCAGGCGTACGGCGCGGGTATAAGTCGTATCAAATCCAAGCAGGTCCCACTGATAACCGGAACGAAAATCGACTGTCGCGGCCTGGCCCCAGGCATTGTGAACCGCGGTGGGCTGTGCTTCGTCCTCCTTGAGATACTTCCAATGGTTGCGCAGTTTGAAATCGAGCGCCGCGTCACCCCATAATTTATTCTGCGCGGAGGGGGCGTGAATGTCAGACGCCTTAACACTCCCCCCAAAAAAAAGCAGCAATAGTGAAAAAAATAAATGAAAATAGTATTTTTCTTTCATTTTTAAATCCTTCCCCTGGCGATAGTAAAAATCCGTCACGCCATGACAATAAGGGTGACCCGGTTCCGTTAACCCATAAAAAAACCCGACTCGCTGCCCTCTGTTAAAAAGGGTAGCGAGTCGGGTTTTGCTTAAAAAAATAACAATCCCGCACTGACTCCGGGACTATATTTATTTAACTTCAGAAAGTCAGCGTAAAAAAACCGTTATGTGATAGGTGGCACAAAATATCTTTGTACGTCAGTGTTACTTAAATTAAAGCGTTACACAGCACATTATATGAGACCACGCTGCACGGAAGAGAAATAAACGCGGTCAGGCATCCGGAAAAAGAGACACCCTGGCCAGGGCGTCCTCAGGGGTTTACCACGCAGGTACGCCGCTGTGAAAACGCAACTCCGTGTCCGGCTCGCTAATCAGCTTTGCTTCGACCCGGCCAATCGCCTGCACCCGCGGCGCAATATCCTTACCGGCAATCTGCGCCGCCAGCGTTAAATAGTCCTGATAATGCCGCGCCTCTGAGCGCAGCAGCGAAATATAGAACTTCGCCAGTTCATCATCAAGATACGGCGCCAGACTGGCGAAACGCTCGCAGGATCGCGCCTCAATGTAAGCACCACAAATCAACTTATCCACCAGCGTCTCCGGCTCATGGGTGGTCACTTCGCGCAACAGCGATTTAGCATAGCGGCTGGAGGTGATCTTCTGATAGACCAGCCCGCGCGACTGCATAATTTCCCAGACCTGATAGAAGTGATGCAGCTCCTCTTTAATCAGTAGCACCATCTTCTCCACCAGCTCATCCGCCCACGGCAGCGCATTGCGCACAATGATGCGTTTCGTCAGGTTCTTATGGGCGTTGATAAAGTCGCTGTCGCCATCTTCCCGGAAGATAAAATCTTCATAGGGTTTCAGCCACGCCAGAATAGCGTCGCCGCTGGGTTTGTCGGCCACATATTTGCGGATCAGCCACACCGCAGTCTGGGCGGCTTTCAGCTCACACACCAGATGGTCGGTTAACAGCAGGGTCAGGTTTTCCGGCTTGCGCGCCTCATCAATCCAGGCCTGTGGCGTGCGGCAGTGCAGAAACTGATAGATCGGTTCGAGTAAGGGTGCGTAATTCATGATGTCAGAAAAGGGGTGGCAGAAGTGACAGGCGGAGAACTCTCCGCCCCGGCTACTTAGTGGCGAATACCATCATCATCTTCATCTTCGATGGCGTCGTCATCTTCGTCTTCATCTTCAGCATCAGGGTCTTCAAAATAGGTGCCCCAGCCGTCGTAGTCGACGTTGTACTTACCAATCAGGTTCACCAGCTGCTCAACCTGCACATCGATCAGTTCAGGCTTCAGCGCAGATTCGCTGATGATGTCGACGCACATCACGGTGGTGCCATCTTCCAGCTCCAGCTCTTCCGGCTCGGTCACTTCATAACCCAGCTTGAACGCATCAATGGCCGCTTTTTCCAGCGAATCAAAATTATTGCATGAGAGATGATGCTCGATGGTATAGAGCGCATCAGGATCGCTGCCATCCTCCAGCAGCTCTTCGATAATCTGCCGCGTCTCTTCCTGCTGCTCTTCCAGTAATGCTTCATATGCCATGACAATGTCCTCTCTGAGTTCGGCAATAATCAATTATTTTCCCACACTGCCTGTCGTGCCACTACACAAAACGAAAAGTTTCTTAGCTCCAGGCTTGAAAATGCATATTCATACGGTTAGATTGAATTTTAATTCATTTTGATGATTACCGGAGTGTTGTATGAGTCAGCTGTATCAGCGCCATTTCCTCAGGCTTCTGGATTTTACCCCCGCCGAAATCGATCACCTGCTTTCCCTTTCCGCTGAGTTGAAACAGGCGAAAAAAAGCGCCAGCGAAGTGCAGTATCTGAAAGGTAAAAACATCGCGCTCATCTTCGAAAAAGACTCGACCCGTACCCGATGCTCTTTCGAAGTTGCCGCTTACGATCAGGGTGCAAACGTGACTTATCTTGGCCCCAGTGGCAGTCAGATCGGCCATAAAGAGTCAATGCGCGACACCGCGCGGGTGCTGGGCCGCATGTACGATGGCATTCAGTATCGCGGTTACGGTCAGGAGCTGGTAGAGACGCTGGCAGAACACGCCGGTGTGCCGGTGTGGAACGGTCTGACCACCGAGTTTCACCCAACCCAGCTGCTGGCCGACCTGCTGACCATGCAGGAGCATCTGCCAGGCAAAAAACTCAGCGAAATGACACTGGTTTATGTGGGCGATGCGCGCAACAACATGGGTAACACCATGCTGGAAGCCGCCGCACAGGTCGGTCTGGATCTGCGTCTGGTGGCACCGAAGAGCTGCTGGCCAGAGGACGAACTGGTGGCGCAGTGCCGTGAAGCCGCACAGCAGACCGGTGGGAAAATTATCCTCACCGACAATATTGCCGACGGTGTGAAAGGCGCTGACTTTATCTACACCGATGTCTGGGTGTCGATGGGCGAAGCCAAAGCGGTGTGGGCCGAGCGTATTGCGCTGCTGCGTGACTATCAGGTTAACCGGGCGATGCTCGATCTGACCGGCAACCCGCAGGTTAAATTCCTGCACTGTCTGCCCGCCTTCCACGACGATCAGACCACGCTGGGCCAGCAGATGGCGGAACAGTACGATCTGCCCAACGGCATGGAAGTGAGCAACGAGGTGTTCGAATCACCACACAGCATTGTGTTCGACCAGGCTGAGAACCGGATGCACACGATTAAAGCGGTAATGGTGGCCACGCTGGGCCAGCGCTGACCGATCCGCTCCAGAGGCGCAAACGTTTTCCTCTTGCTGACCCACCGCGAACGGGTATAATGCGGCCCAATTTGCCGGAGGAAATATGCGACAGCACAGCGGACAATTTGACGCTCAATCACGCCTGACCGCAGGCGGCGCTGCTGTTTCTTTCGGTCATCGACCCGATCTTAAAAAAGCCCCTTAAGCAGGGGCTTTTTTTTGTCCGCAATCCGGCCGCGCAGAGGAGAGAGCTATGGCTAACCCGCTATATCGCAAGCACATTATTTCAATCAACGACCTCAGTCGTGAAGAGCTGGAACTGGCACTGGACACCGCCGCAAAGCTTAAAGCCCATCCGCAGCCGGAACTGCTGAAGCACAAGGTGATCGCCAGCTGCTTCTTTGAGGCGTCGACCCGTACCCGCCTGTCGTTTGAAACCGCCATTCATCGCCTCGGCGCGTCAGCGGTGGGCTTTGCCGACGGCAGTAATACGTCGCTGGGCAAGAAAGGCGAAACCCTGGCCGACACTATTTCAGTAATCAGTACCTACGTTGATGCGATTGTGATGCGTCATCCGCAGGAGGGCGCGGCGCGACTGGCGACCGAATTCTCCGGCGGCATCCCGATTCTCAACGCTGGCGACGGCGCGAACCAGCATCCGACCCAGACGCTGCTCGATCTCTTCACCATTCAGGAGACGCAGAGCCGTCTTAATCAGCTGAATGTGGCGATGGTCGGCGACCTGAAATATGGCCGTACCGTCCACTCCCTGACGCAGGCACTGGCAAAGTTTGACGGCAACCGCTTCTTCTTCATCGCGCCCGATGCGCTGGCGATGCCAGCCTATATCACCGATATGCTGGATGAGAAGAACATCGCCTGGTCACGGCATGACAGCTTTGAAGAGGTGATGCCGCAGCTTGATATCCTTTACATGACGCGGGTGCAGAAAGAGCGGCTCGATCCCTCTGAATATGCCAACGTCAAAGCGCAGTTCATTCTGCGCGCCGCCGACCTCAGTACGGCACGCGACAATATGAAGGTGCTGCACCCGCTGCCGCGCATCGATGAAATCACCACCGATGTCGATAAAACCCCGTATGCCTGGTATTTCCAGCAGGCGGGTAACGGCATCTATGCGCGCCAGGCTCTGCTGGCACTGGTTTTAAACAGCGAACTCGCCCTGTAAGGAGACCCCCCATGACGCAGGACAACAAATTGCAGGTCGAAGCGATCAAGCGCGGCACGGTCATCGACCATATTCCGGCGCAGATCGGCTTTAAACTGCTCTCCCTGTTCCGGCTGACCGAAACCGATCAGCGCATTACCATCGGTCTGAATCTGCCGTCAGGCGAGATGGGCCGCAAAGATCTGATCAAGATTGAGAACACCTTTCTCACCGACGATCAGGTAAATCAGCTGGCGGTCTATGCGCCGCACGCCACGGTTAACCGCATCGACGACTACGAAGTGGTGGCGAAGATCGCCCCGACGTTGCCGGATCACGTTGAACGGGTGCTGACCTGCCCGAACAGCAACTGCATCAGCCGCAGCGAGCCGGTCTTCTCCAGCTTTGCCGTGAAGCAGCGCGCCGACGATGTGTATCTGAAGTGCAAATATTGCGAGAAAGAGTTCGCCCGCCATGTGGTGCTGGGTCACTGGTAATCGCCCTGCCCGACCTTATAATGGGCAATACCGGCGGCATCGCCGCCTGACGACATAATCAAAGGAGCCATGATGTCTCGTGAAATCAGTACTGAAAAAGCCCCTGCCGCTATCGGTCCCTATGTTCAGGGTGTCGATCTGGGCAGCATGATCATTACCTCTGGCCAGATCCCGGTGGATCCGGCGACCGGCCAGGTGGTAGATGACATTGCCGCACAGGCACGTCAGTCACTGGAAAATGTGAAGGCGATTGTTGAAGCCGCGGGTCTGAAGGTGGGTGACATCGTGAAGACCACGGTGTTCGTGAAGGACCTGAATGATTTCGCCACGGTCAACGCGACGTATGAAGCGTTTTTCACCGAGCATGAGGCTCACTTCCCGGCGCGTTCCTGTGTCGAGGTGGCGCGTCTGCCAAAAGATGTGAAGATCGAAATCGAAGCGATTGCCGTCCGTCGCTAAGCCTCACGCCGCCTCTGCCCGCGTAAGCCGGAGAGAGGCGGCGAATTCGTTACCGCTTAGCCGGTCGCCATAGCCACAGCACCGTAATCGCCAGCGCAAACAGCACGCCAAAACCGACGCCCGTCGACACCGCAGGTGCTCCCGCCTTAATCGCCAGCGTATAGAGCCCCAGCATGATCAGCATGGCGCTGTTCTCGCCCAGGTTCTGAACCGCAATCGCATTGCCTGACCCGACGCTCTCTTTGCCGCGCGCCTGCAGCAGCGCATTCAGCGGCACCACGAAGAAACCGCCCAGCGCACCAATCAGCATCAGCACTAAATAAGCATTCATCAGGGAGTGCTGCAGCGCGAAGACCACCACCATCACGCCAATCAGCACACCGGCCGGCATGCAGCGACGCACGGTCTCCAGCGTGACCAGCTTCGCCGCCGCTGCCGCGCCAATCACGATACCGATCGCGACCATGGCATTCAGCGTGGTTGGCGTGGTGTTGTCATTGATGCCCAGCGCCACCGGCACCCAGAGCACCAGCAGAAAACGTAACGTCACGCCTGCGCCCCAGAACAGACTGGTGCCGAGCAGCGAGAAGCGCGTTTCCGCATCACGCCACAGCAGCGTGGCGGCACTGAAGAAGCTGCGCGTCATCACGCCGAACTGCCAGCTCTGCCCCGGACGTGCCGCCTGCAGTTTCGGGATAAACAGGTTCGCGACTACGGCGATGCCGTAAGTCAGTGCACAGATCCCCAGCGCCGCCAGAATATGCCAGTCAGCCAGCATCCCGCCCGCCACCGAGCCAAGCAGAATGGCGGCGATGGTCGAGGCCTCCATCAGCCCGTTGGCTTTCACCAGCTTCTCGCCGTGGGTGATCTCACCGAGGATGCCATATTTGGCTGGCGAGTAGGCCGCTGCGCCTGCGCCCACCAGGGTGTAGCCGACAAAGGGATTGAAGCCGAAGCAGATCACCAGCGCGCCCAGCAGCTTCAGGCTGTTGGCGAGCATCATCACCCGCCCTTTCGCCATGCTGTCCGCCACCTGACCGACAAACGGCGCCAGCAGAATGTAGGCTGCGACAAACAGCATTTGTAATACCGGCTGGCTCCACTCGGGATAGAACTGACTTTTCAGCACAGCCAGCGTGGCAAACAGCAGCGCGTTATCGCCGAAGGCCGAAAAGAACTGGGCGATAATCACGGCGATCATGCCACGCGACATCAGCGGCGCATTACGATCAAGGCTCATGCCTGCTCCTCTTCCGCCATTTTTTTCAGGGTAACGTAGTCGGGTTTACCGCTGCCCAGCTGCGGCAACTGCTTCATGACACGGATATCACGCGGCAGTGCCAGCTCTGGCGCACCCAGCTCGCGGGCAGCTTTCTGCAGCCTGTCGCGCGCCAGCTCCGCATCGGTGGTAAACAGCACCAGTGCCTCACCACGCTGACCATCCGGGCGCAGCGAGGCGGCGTGCTGTTTGTCCGGTGACGCTTTCAGAGCGATCTGCTCGACGATTTCCAGTGATACCATCTCACCGGCAATCTTCGCAAAGCGTTTGGCACGACCCTGAATCTGGCAAAAACCGCCTTCATCGAAGCTGACGATATCACCGGTGTCGTACCAGCCCGCTTCCATGTTGCCTTCGCCATCGTCAGCGACCGGTGCTTCCAGCACGCCAGGATTTTCGACCCGCAGATAGCCTTTCATCACGTTCGGCCCGCGAAGTTGCAGACGTCCGCCGTGCTCAATGCCTGGCACCGACATCAGTCGTGAATCCATGCCCGGCAGAATGCGTCCCACGGTGTGCGTCTTCGCCGCCATCGGCACGTTAATCGCCACGACCGGCGCGCACTCGGTGACGCCGTAGCCTTCAAGGATACGAATGCCATACTTCTCAATGTAGAGCTGACGCGTGTTCTCCTGCAGCTTCTCCGCACCCGCTACCACATAGCGCAGGCGGGCAAAATCATAGGGTGCGGCAAAGCGCGCGTAGTTACCCAGGAAGGTTGAGGTGCCAAACAGCACGGTGCAGTTACGGTCATAGACCAGCTCTGGCACGATGCGATAGTGCAGCGGGCTGGGATAGAGGAACACCTGGGCGCCGGTCATCAGCGGCGTGAACAGCCCGACGGTGAGACCAAACGCATGAAACAGTGGCAGCGCAGACATAAAGCGGTCGCGCGGCGTGAAGTCGGCGATGGTGCGGATCTGCTCGACGTTCGCCAGCAGGCTTTTATGCGAATGCACCACGCCCTTAGGGTTGCCTTCAGAGCCGGAGGTAAACAGCACCATGGCGGCGTCTTCCGGCTGCTGAGGCAACTGGGCGCGATGCGGCATCAGCAGATGCGCGAGGATCCATAGCTTGTCTTTGCCGGTGACGGTATCTTTCAGATCTTCCAGGTAGATCCACTGCACATCGTCCAGCCCCTGCGGCAGATGCCACAGGTTGCCTTTTTCCAGGAACTGCCGCGACGTGAAGACGGTTTTGATCTGTGCGGCGGTCAGTGCCGCCCGCATGCCATTAACGCCCGCACTGTAGTTGAGCATGGCCGGAACGCGCCCGCGCAGGGTGGCCCCGAAAATCGCTGCCGCTGTCACGGTGGTATTCGGCAGCAGCAGCCCCACCACTTCTCGCGGCTGGCTGTAGCGTTCAAGAATACGGCCCACGCCCAGCGACTTTTTCAGCAGTCCGGTGTAGCTGTCAGGCTTGAAATTGACATCTTCGATGCAGCGCTTAAACGCGCCATAACGGGTACGCGCCGCCAGAAACGCCTCAAACAGGGTTTCACGCGGACGCACCGCCATGCGCGCTTCCATCATCACGTGATGCAGATGCTCACCGGCCAGCACGCGACGGTCGCGCGCCCGTTTCGCCTCCGGCATCGGAATGCGGGTCGCGGGCAGTACGGTCAGGGTGATGCGCGGGAACAGGCGACGTTTAAACACGCCAGCCAGACGACCAAACGGCGTGTATTCTGCGCCTTCAATGCGCATTGGCACCACATTCGCGCCTGAGCGCGCGGCGACAAAGCCGGCCCCGCTGTAGATTTTCATCAGCGAGCCGGTGACGGTAATGCGTCCTTCCGGGAAGATGACCACCGGACGGCCCGTATCAATCAGCCTTACCAGCTGCTTCAGCGCCATAGGCCGGGTCGGATCCAGCGGCACAAAGTCGATAAAGGGTTTAATCAGACGCATAAACCAGCTTTCGCTGATGGTCGAGTAGACGGCGAATACCGGTTTAATCGGTAAAAAGAGCGCCAGCAACATGCCGTCGAGAAACGACATATGGTTCGGCGTGATTAATACCTTCTGCTTATGCAGTTCGGCGACGTCGCCACGCAGTTCGACCCGCCATAACAGGCGAAATATCAAACGTAAAATTTTGAAAGCCATGCCGGTTCCTTAGCATCGTGAAAATTAGCCCCTCACGATGCAGGATTTGACGCGGTTCGACAACCGAATTATCGGCAATCTGACGCGGCTTCAGGGGGCCTGCCAGCTACCGCCGAGCGCGGCAATCAGTGCCACGCTGCTGACCCACTGCGTGCTCTGCAGCGTCAGCAAACTCTGCTGCGCACTCAGGCTGCTGTTCTCCGTGGTCGCGACATCCAGGTAGTTAATCATGCCCGCCTCATACTGCAGACGCGTCACCCGCGCCGAGGTCTGTGCTGCATCGGTGGCGCGCTGCTGTGCGGCGATTTCGCCCTGCAGCGTGTTCAGCTCCACCAGCTTATCTTCCACTTCCTGCATCGCGGACAGCACCGTCTGACGATAGGTTGCGACGCTGGCATCCCAGCCTGCCCGCGCCTGATCGACTTTGGCAGAGGTCGCGCCCGCGTCAAGCAGCGTGCCGCTCAGCTCCGGCCCCAGCGACCAGACGCGATTCGGCAGCGAGAACAGCGAATGCAGCACGGAAGCGCTGACGCCCCCGCTGGCGCTGAGGGTCAGGTCGGGATAGTAACCGGCCACCGCCACGCCCACCGCAGCATTGGCCGCAGCCATGTTACGTTCGGCGTACGCAATGTCGGGACGGCGCTGCAATAGCTCGCCCGGCAGGGCGGCCGGAATGGCGGGCAGCGTGGCGGTCAGCGGCGCGGCGGCGAGACTGAAGTCGGCGGGGGCTTTGCCGACCAGCAGCGCAATGGCATGTTCCATCTGCGCGCGCTGCCACTGGTAATCCTGCGCCGAGGCGCTGGCACTCTCCAGCTGCAGCTGCGCCTGAGCCAGCGTGGCACGCGACGCAGTGCCCGCCTGATACTGGCTGTTAATGACGTTCAGGTAGCGCTGATAAGCGTCAATGCTCTGCTGATAGCGCGCGATTTTCTGATCCATGATGCGCAGCTGGAAATAATCCTGCGCCAGTTCAGACTGGGCGCTCAGGGTGATATTGGCCAGTTCCGCCGCGCTGGCCGAGGCGCTGGCGCGGTTCTCCTCCAGCGTGCGTCGCAGTTTGCCCCACAGATCAGGCTCCCAGCTGGCACTCAGCTCCGCCTGATGGCTGCTGCTGGTAGTGCGAACGCTGCTGCCAGTGGCATGGCTGCCGCTGCGCGTCACGCTGCCGTCATAGCCCAGTGAAGGAAACAGCGCCGCGCGTGACGCACTCGCCAGCGCCTGTGCCTGCCGGTACTGCGCGGCATAATTCGCCACGTTCTGGTTCGAGATGCTCACCTGGTTCAGCAGGCCGCTCAGGGTGGCGTCGTGATAAACCGCCCACCATTCGCCTTTGCTTTGCGCATCAAGCGGCGTCGCCTGCTGCCAGCCTCTGGCCTCTTTATAGTGGACCGGCATCGCCATCGCGGGGCGCTGATAGTCGGGACCGACGCTACAGCCGCCCAGCAGCAGCATCACAACAAAGGGAATAAGCGGTTTCATGGATCAGGATTCCGTAGGGCGCAGACGACGCCATTGACGTTGAGTGGCACGGCCCAGACGGTCGAGCCAAAGATAAACAACCGGTGTGGTAAACAGTGTCAGCAGCTGGCTGAGCGCCAGTCCGCCCGCGATAGCGATCCCCAGCGGACTGCGCAGATCGGCATCCCCGCCGCTGCCCAGCGCCAGCGGCAACGCGCCGAAAAAGGCGGCCAGCGTAGTCATCATGATCGGCCGGAAGCGCATCAGGCACGCCTGGGTAATCGCCTGCTGCGGCGACATACCCTGCCGCCGCTCCGCGTCGATGGCAAAATCGATCATCATGATGGCGTTCTTTTTCACGATGCCAATCAGCAGGATGATGCCAATCAGCGCGATCACCGTGAGCTGCGTGTTGGTCAGCAGCAGCAGTAACAGCGCGCCGACGCCCGCAGACGGCAGCGTTGAGAGAATGGTCAGCGGATGGATGTAGCTCTCGTAGAGCACGCCGAGCACGAGATAGACCGCCGCCAGCGCCGCCAGAATCAGCCACGGCATGGTGGCGGTCAGCTGGGAAAAGGCGGCGGCAGTACCGGCAAAACCGGCATGAAGGGTCGACGGCAGGCCCAGCTTCGCCATCGCCTGTTTAATGAGTAACTGCGCCTGCTCCAGCGAAACGCCCTCATTGAGGTTGAATGCTACGGTACTGGTCGCGGACTGGCCCTGATGCGCCACCGACAGCGGCACATTGCCGCCGCTGAAGCGGGCAAAGGCGGAAAGCGGCACGCGGTCACCGCTGTCGTTAATCACATAGAGCTGCTGAAGCGTCTCCGGATTCGCGGTGTCGCTGTCCTGCAGTGACATCACCACGTGATACTGATTCAGGGTGTTATAGAGCGTGGCGATCTGCCGCTGGCTGAACGCATTGTTCAGCAGCGTATCCAGCATGTTCACATTGACGCCCAGCCGGGTCGCGCGGTCGCGGTCGATAGTCAGCTCCACCTCCTGCCCGCCGGTCTGCGAGTCGGAGTCTACGCTGTTGAGCCCGGGGGTCGCCGCCAGCGCCGCCTGCACTTTCGGCGTCCAGATCCGCAGCAGATCAAGATCGTCTGCCTGCAGGCTGTACTGATACGTGGCGTTAGCGCTGCGTCCGCCAATGTGCAGATCCTGCGCCGCCATCAGGAACATCTGCGCCCCGGCGATGTGGCTGGTTTTACGCGTCAGCCGGTTGGCGACTTCGGTAGCCGTGGCATCGCGCTGGTCAAAATCTTTAAGTCGCACAAAGAAGTTGGCGCTGTTGCGGGAGCCAAACATCCCGCTGCCCATCGACGACATTACGCTATCGACCGCCGGGTCTTCCTGAATGATCTTCGTGAACATCAGCATTTTCGGCTTCATCGCCTGAAACGAAATGTTCTGATCGGCACGCAGCGCGCCCATCAGCAGCCCGGTGTCCTGATTCGGGAAAAAGCCCTTCTGCACCACGGTGAACAGAAAAACATTCAGCAGCACGGTCAGCAGCAGGCTGAGCAGCGTCAGTTTCTGATGGCGCATCACCCAGGCCAGCCCGCGCCCGTAGGCGGCCAGCAGGCGGTTCAGCTGGTTTTCAATCAACTGATAAAGCGGATGCGGCCGCTGACTGACAGGCGGCTTTGGTTTCAGCAGGCGCGCGCAGAGCATTGGCGTCAGGCTGAGTGAGACAAACAGCGAGATCAGCAGCGACACGGTGAGCGTGACAGCAAATTCGCGGAACAGCCGCCCGACAATGCTGCCCATCAGCAGAATCGGGATGAACACCGCGATCAGCGATACGGTCATCGACAGCACGGTGAAGCTCACCTCCTGCGCCCCGCGCAGCGCTGCCCGCAGCGGGCTGAGTCCGCGCTCAATGTGACGGGTGATGTTCTCCAGCACCACAATCGCATCATCCACCACGAAGCCGGTAGAGATAATCAGCGCCATCAGCGACAGGTTATCCAGGCTGTAACCCAGCAGGTACATCACCGCGCAGGTGCCGATCAGCGACACCGGCAGCGCCAGGGCCGGAATGATCACCGCCTGCAGATTGCGCAGGAAAACAAACACCACCGCAATGACCAGCAGCACCGCGATCAGCAGCGTCTCTTCGGTGTCATACAGCGAGGCGCGCACGCCCGGTGAGCGGTCAACCACCACCTTCAGCTGGCTGTCAGCGGGCAGACTCTTTTCCAGCAGCGGCAACTGCGCTTTTATTGCGTCGATGGTTTCCAGCATGTTAGCGCCCGCCTGACGTTTAATGCCGATCATTACCGCAGGCGTAGCATTCAGGAATCCCGCCTGATAGCGATCTTCCACCGAGTCATAGACCGTGGCGACGTCGCGCAGCCGCACCGCGTTGCCCTGCTGATAAGTGATGATCAGATCGCGGTAGCTGGCCGCCTTCTCCAGCTGGCCGTTGCTGTCCACCAGCCACGAATGGTCACTGCCCTGTAAGATCCCTTTAGGCAGATTGGTGGTGCTGTTGGCGACGGCGGCACGCACCGTCTCCAGCGAGATGCCGTAATGGGTCAGCTTCAGCGGCTGCAGATCAATCCGCACCGCCGGTAAGGCACTGCCCATCAGCGAGACTTCGCCGACGCCCTGTACCTGCCCCATCGCCTGTTCGATTTTGCTCTCCGCCAGATCGTAAAGCTCGCCGGGCGTGCGGGTAGCAGAGGTCAGCGCCAGCATCACAATCGGCGCATCTGACGGGTTGGCTTTGCGATAAGTCGGCAGCGAGGCCATTGCGCTCGGCAGCAGGCTGCGCGCCGCGTTAATCGCCGCCTGCACGTCGCGCGCCGCGCCATTGATATCGCGGTCCAGTTCAAACTGCAGGATGATGCTGCTGGAGCCCTGCGAGCTGCTGGAGGTCATCTCACTAATACCGGCAATCTGCCCCAGCGAACGTTCCAGCGGCGTAGCGACCGTCGCCGCCATGGTTTCCGGGCTGGCGCCTGCCA
Source organism: Pantoea sp. B550 (assembly GCF_024158165.1). Taxonomy (NCBI): domain Bacteria; kingdom Pseudomonadati; phylum Pseudomonadota; class Gammaproteobacteria; order Enterobacterales; family Erwiniaceae; genus Pantoea; species Pantoea sp. B550. Next base: position 2,477,243 of record NZ_JAMYXI010000003.1, on the reverse strand, counting down.
GGCTGGCGCTGACCATGATGGTCGGAAAATCGACCTGCGGCAGCGGTGCCACCGGCAGCAGCCGGTAACCCAGCGCGCCCAGCAGCAGGATCGCCAGCGTCAGCAGCAGCGTCGCTACCGGACGAAAGATAAACAGCCGCGTCAGATTCATTGCCCGCTCCGCGCCCGCTGCTGACGGCGTTTCACCCAGGCGTTACCGCGCTGCGCCAGCCCATCAAACAGGAGGTAAATGACCGGCGTGGAGAAGAGCGTCAGCACCTGACTGACAATCAGCCCGCCGACAATCACCAGCCCCAGCGGCTGACGCAGCTCTGCCCCGGAGCCGGAGGCCAGCATCAGTGGCAGCGCACCCAGCAGCGCCGCCATCGTCGTCATCAGAATCGGGCGGAAGCGCAGCAGGCAGGCCTGATGAATTGCGTCGCGCGCGCTGAGCTGCTGATGGTGTTCCGCCTCCAGCGCGAAGTCGATCATCATGATGGCGTTCTTTTTCACGATGCCGATCAGCAGTATCACCCCAATCAGCGCAATCAGGCTGAATTCGGTGCCCGCCAGCAGCAGCGTCAGCAACGCGCCCACCGCCGCCGACGGCAGCGTAGAGAGGATGGTCACCGGATGGATAAAGCTTTCGTAGAGAATGCCGAGCACCACATACATGGTGATCAGCGCCGCCAGAATCAGCCACAGCGTGTTGCCGGTGGCGCTCTGGAATGCCGACGTTTCGCCCTGATAGCGCAGCGTGGTGCTCTCCGGCAGCTGCAGCTGCTGCCGCACGTCGGCAATTGCCCGCTGTCCATCCTCCAGCGAGTAGCCTGGATTCAGGTTGAAGGAGATCATCACCGCCGGGAACTGATTCAGCCGCATGTGCATCAGCGAACCGGTGCGCTGGTGGATAGTGGCGATAGAGGTAAGTTTGACCATGCCGCTGCTGGCAGAGCGGGTGTCAGAGGCTGAAGTGGACGTCGATGAAGACGAAGATGTTGACGAAGACGTTGACGCTGATGACGTCGTGCTGGTGGATGACGACGTTGAACTGCTGCTGGTGGACGGCTGCAGATAAACATCATCAAACGACGCCGGCCCCTGCTGGTAAGCTGGCGCCACTTCCAGCACCACCCGATACTGATTCGACTGGGTAAAAATGGTCGAGACCAGACGCTGACCAAAGGCGTTATAGAGCGCGGTGTCCACGTCCGATGCGGTAATGCCGAAGCGCGCCGCTTTATCGCGGTTCAGCTCCACGTAAGAGACACGCCCCTGATCCTGCAGGTTACTCACCACGCCATTAAACTCGGGCCGCTGCTGCAAGGCCGCCACCAGTTTCGGCGACGTGCGGACCAGATTTTCACTGTCGGCGTCGTCAAGGGTGAACTGATACTGACTCGGCGACACCTGATCGTTGACGGTGAGATCCTGTGCTGGCTGCAGATAGAGCCGGATACCCGGCACGCTGGCGGTCGCCCGGTTCAGCTGGCTGATGACTTCGCTGGCACTGAGATCGCGGGTGCCAGACGGCTTAAGGTTGATCTGCAACCGTCCGCTGTTGAGGCTGCTGTTAGTGCCGTCGATGCCGATGGTCGATGAGACGCTCTTCACCGCCGGGTTTTTCAGGATCAGCGCGGAGAGCGCCTGCTGCCGCGTGGTCATGGCGTTAAACGAGACATCCTGTGACGCAACGGTAACGCCCTGAATCAGCCCGGTATCCTGCGTCGGGAAGAAGCCTTTCGGCACCATCAGATAGAGCAGCGCCGTCAGCCCGAAGGTCGCCAGCGCCACCAGCAGCGTCAGTTTCTGATGGTTCAGCACCATGGTCAGCAGCCGGTCATAGCCGCGCACCAGCCGGTCAAACAGCGCGCCGCCCTTGCGGGCAAAGGTTGACTGCTGCTCTGGTGGAATGTGCCGCAGCAGATACGCGCACAGCATCGGGGTCAGCGTCAGTGACACCCCCATCGACACCAGGATCGCCACCGCCAGCGTAATCGCGAACTCCCGGAACAGCCGCCCGACCACATCGCCCATAAACAGCAGCGGGATCAGCACCGCAATCAGCGAAAAGGTCAGCGAGATGATGGTGAAGCCAATCTGCTGTGAGCCTTTCAGCGCGGCTTCCATCGGTGACTCGCCCTGCTCCAGCCGCCGGGAGATGTTCTCGACCACCACGATCGCGTCATCGATGACAAAGCCGGTGGCGATGGTCAGCGCCATCAGCGACAAATTATTCAGGCTGAAGCCCGCCAGATACATCACGCTAAAGGTGCCAACCAGCGACAGCGGCACCGCCACGCTCGGGATCAGCGTGGCGGCCACGTTGCGCAGGAACAGAAAGGTTACCATCACCACCAGCGCAATCGACAGCATCAGCTCAAATTGCACGTCGCTGATTGAGGCGCGAATGGTCTGGGTGCGGTCGGAGAGAATCGTCATCTTCACCCCGTCCGGCAGCGCCGCCTGCAGTGCAGGAAGCTGCGCCTTGATGTTGTCCACCACCTGAATCACGTTTGCGCCGGGCTGACGCTGCACGCTGATGACAATCGCGGGCTGGTTATTGGCCCATGCGGACTGGAAGCTGTTCTCCGGGCCCTGTTCGATGTGGGCGATATCTTTCAGGCGCAGCGCCGCGCCATTCTCATAGCTGAGGATCAGGTTGCCGTACTCGGTTGCGGTGCGCAGCTGGTCGTTGGCGTCGATGGTCACCGAATGATATTTACCGTCAAAGCCGCCTTTGGCGCCATTGACGTTGCTGTTGCCAATCAGCGTATTTACCGCCTCCAGCGTCAGGTGATGCGCCGCCAGCGCCAGAGGATTCATCTGCACCCGAATCGCCGGCTGGTGGCCGCCCGCCAAGGTCACCATCCCGACGCCGGAGATCTGCGACAGCTTCAGCGCCACCCGGGTGTTGACCAGATCCTGCACCTCAGTCAGCGGCAGCGTGCCGGAGCTGGCCGCCAGCGTCACCACCGCGCTGTCCGCCGGATTAACCTTTTTGTAGGTCGGCGGGTTGGGCAGATCGTCGGGCAGCAGGTTATTCGCCGCATTGATCGCCGCCTGCACCTCCTGCTCGGCGACATCCAGCGACAGATCGAGGCTGAACTTCAGGGTAATGATCGACGAGCCGCTGGCGCTGGTGGAGCTCATCTGGCTCAGTCCCGCCATCTGCCCTAACTGGCGCTCCAGTGGTGAGGTGACCGACGACGCCATCACATCCGGGCTGGCACCCGGATAGAGCGTGGTGACCTGAATGATCGGATAGTCGACCTGCGGCAGCGCCGAGGTTGAGAGGAATTTCCAGGCAAAAATGCCGGCGATCAGCACGCCGGCCATCAGCAGAATGGTGGCGACCGGACGCAGAATAAACAGGCGAGACGGATTCATTTCGATACAGCACCGGCAGCGGGCGTCTCATCCGCCAGCGACACTTTGCTGCCGCTGGTCAGACGATCGATCCCTTCCGTTACCAGCCGATCGCCCGGTGCAACGCCGCTGAGGATCGCCTGCTGATCGTCGCCGAAAGCCGGGCCGGTGGTGACCGCTTTACGCGTGACGGTATGATCTTTGTTGATCACAAAGACAAAGCTGCCGTCGCTGCTCAACTGCAGCGCCTGCGCCGGGATCACCGTCGCGCCTTTCAGCACCCGGGTCTGCAGCCGCAGATTCACAAACTGGTTAGCAAACAGCGACTCATCCTGGTTGGCAAACACCGCTTTCAGCGCCACGGTGCCGGTGGCGGTGTCGATCTGGTTGCTGATGAACTTCACTTCGCCGCTGGCGAGCGGATGCTGGTTGTCCTGATCAAACAGCGTGGCGGGCAGGCTCTGCCCCTGATGCAGCACGCTGACCAGCGCGGGGATGTCGCTTTGTGGCACGCTAAAGGTCACGGCGGCGGGCTGCATCTGCGTGATGGTCACCAGACCGGTGCTGCTGGAGCTCTGCACCATGTTGCCGGGATCGACCTGACGCAGACCGACGCGCCCGCTGATCGGGGCGGTGATCCGGGCATATTCAATGCTGAGTTTCGCACTGGCGATCTGCGCCTGATCGGCGGCGACCGCGCCGCGATACTGCCCGACGGTGGCAATCTGCGTGTCCAGATCCTGGCGCGCCAGCGCATCCTGCGCCGCCAGTTTGCGGTAGCGCGCCAGCGTCAGCTCGGCACTTTTCAGCAGCGCCTGGTTCTCGCTGAGTTCAGCCTGATACTGGTTCAGCGTCGCCTGATAGCTGCGCGGATCGATTTGCGCCAGCAGTTGACCGGCACTGACCTTCTGTCCTTCGGTGAAGAAAACCTGCTCCAACTGGCCGTCAACGCGGCTGGTCACCGTCACGCTGGCGTTGGGGATCACCGTGCCGAGCGCATTAAGCCATACTGGCACATCCGCCGTGCTGGCAACCCCGCTGTGAACCAGCGTTGCACTGCCGCCCATCATGCCAGGCAAACCCGGTCTGCCCGGCGGCATTCCGTCACCCGGCCCGTGCCCCGAAGAGAGCAGACGCCAGATAACGCCCGCGACAATCGCCGCCACCAGCAACAGAAGCAGCCATTTAAGCCCAAAGGAACGCGCGGGGCGAGAAAGGTGAGTCATCGTCGAACTCTTCAGATAAGCAGAAAAAGAAATCCCGGAACGTGCGGAATGCGGCAGTGAGCGGCAGCGAGCAAAAAACCGCCAGGCTTCACGGCGGCCATTATCAGTGAAAGGCGACGCGCCTTTCTATTGGCAAACTGTCAGGGTTTCGTTAAGAACGATGTTGATTTAGCGGGAGTTTTTACAGCGGTAACGGCAGGCTCAGGCAAGCAGACAAAAAAAACCCACGCATCTGCGTGGGTCGGTGTAATAACAGGGTCTCACTGCCGAAGCAGTGTTGTTTTCACACCCATTAATACCTCTGGGACTGCTATCCTCGCACTGATTGACCGCGCGGAGACAGCGGGAAAACGCAACCGAATTCGGGGAAGTGCAACGAGGTGTGAATATTCCTCACGCCTCGCTTACACTCTGATTTAACTAAGATTTATCCGAAGGGCTGGCCGTGGGTTTAGTGTAGATGGCATCCGGTGCAACGTTCATGTGTTTCAGTACCGGCCCCATGATATTGCCGAACACCGGCGCAGCAACCGAACCACCGAAGTGATCGCCCGCCGTCGGATGGTTGATCATCACCACCAGCGCCACTTCAGGATGACTGGCGGGCGCAATACCGGCGGTGTAGTTGACGTAGCCGCCATCATACTTGCCGCTGGTACCCATCTTTTCCGCCGTACCGGTTTTGGTTGCCAGACGGTAGCCCGGTACCGCAGCTTTCAGTCCGGTTCCGCCCGGCAGGACGTCGCTCTCCAGCATATGCACCACCTCTTTCACCGTTTCCGGATTGGCGACCTGGCGTCCCATGACCGGCGGCGTGACGCGGGTGATCGACAGCGGACGGTAAACGCCATAAGAGCCGAGCGTGGCGTATTCGCGGGCAATCTGCAGCGGCGTGACGCGCAGACCATAGCCAAAGGAGAAGGTAGCCCGCTCGATATCCGCCCAGCGGGCGCGGTGCAGCGGGAAGTAGCCGACGCTTTCGCCGGTCAGCCCTAATCCGGTCGGTTTGCCCAGGCCAAACGCATGATAGGTATTCACCAGCGCCTCCGCGGGCATCGCCAGCGCCAGATGAGAGACGCCGATGTCGCTCGATTTTTGCAGAATGCCGGTCATGGTCAGGCGCGGCCAGTGGCCGACGTCGCGGATCAGGTGGCCGTTAACGCTGTAAGGCGTGGTGTCGATCACCGAGTCCGGACGCACCAGATGGCGCTCCAGCGCTTCCATTACGACTAACGGCTTAACGGTCGATCCCGGTTCGTAGCTGTCATTGATGGCCGAGTTACGCATCTGCGCCGGGGTGGCCCCTTCATAGTTGTTGGGGTTGAACGACGGATAGGAGGCCATCGCCAGAATCTCGCCGGTGTCGATTTTCACCAGCACGGCCGCACCCGAGTCCGCTTTGTTGATCAGTACGCCGTCGCGCAGTTTGCTGTAGAGCGTGTACTGGTCATATTTGTCGATGCTGAGCTGCACAGTGGGCGGCTGCGTCGGCGGCTGGTAGTTGATCATCGCGATGATATTGCCCGCCGCATCCTGACGATAGACCTCTTTGCCCGGCTCGCCCTGCAAGACTTTATCGAAGCCTTTTTCCAGCCCGTTCAGGCCGACATTATCCGCGCCAACGATACCGATCAGCGGCGCAGAGGCTTCGCTCATCGGATAGAAACGGCTGTCGTCATAAACTTCACTGATGCCTTTCAGCTTCAGCTCTTTAATGTCTTTGGCGATGCCCAGTTCGACTTTACGTCCCAGATAGAGGAAACGACGTTTCGGGTTGGCGGTGATCTGCGCCGCCAGCTCTTCGGGACGGGTGTTGAGCGCGGCCGCAAGATAGGCCCATTTGGCACTGGTAAAATCGGGGTTGCTCTCCAGTACGCGCAGTGGATCGGCAATCACATCGCGCGATGGCACGCTGAGCGCCAGCGCTTCGCCGTTACGATCCAGCAGGGTGCCGCGACTGGTGGGCAGCGTGACGGTTCGCAGCGATCGCTGATCCGCTTCGTGCTCCAGCATCGGCTGATTCAGGAACTGCAGGTCCGCGACGCGCGCCAGCAGCACCACCAGACAGGTTGTGACACCCAGACAGATCAGTCGAAAACGAAAAGGGTTGAATGGCGCTTTTATCTGGTCTTTTCCCAGTAGTTTTTTAATCCGGGGCATGGCATTCCGCTGCGCAAAATAAAGAGAAAGGGGCTGGTGCCAGCAGTTATAAAGAAAGCGCTGGCCGTATAACAGGAAAACTGTGTATCAGTTCGTTATTGGCAACGGATTTTTGGCAAAAAAAACCTGCGCATCTGCGCAGGTTGGTGTAATCAAGAAAATCTATTGATGTTCACCCATCAATACCTCTGGGACCCTGAATATAGCAAAGGGGATTGATCGGCTGCCATCGCCTAAACGCAACAGTTACCCGCAAAATGTAACCAGCCATGAGATCCTTACGCTATTGTGCAATCCTGATGTTTTTTGATTTCCACCAGGCAACTCATGGCGTTTGGCCCCTGCGTCAGCGACGACGTACCAATATCGAGCGTCAGCACGTTGGGGTTACCGGCACGATCAAAAGGCTGCCACGCCCTGCCAAAGCCAGGATCAAACCACGCACCGGTAGCGATAATCACCACGCCCTGCGTCACGCCCTCGGTGATCTGCACACCCGCCAGCATCACACCACGTGCGTTGCTCACCTCAATCTCATCGCCCTCCACCAGTCCGCGCGCAGCTGCATCCACTGGATGCATGTAAAGCGTTTCATGTCCGGCCGTTTTATTGTCCTGCACCGTGTCGGTGGCATCCAGCTGGCTGTGTAACCGGTCGGAAGGCTGAATGGAGATCATGTGCAGCGGATAGTCGCGGCTGACTGGGGAACCAAGCCACTCCTGTGGTTCACGCCACTCCGGATGACCGGCGAAGTCGTCCAGCTGGTAGTCCGCAATGGTCTGACTGAACAGCTCGATTTTGCCGCTGGCGGTTTTGATTGGATTGGCCTGCGGATCGGCACGGAAATCCTCCATAAACTGATAAGGCTTGCCACCTTCCGGAATTTCCACAAAGCCGCGCTGCCAGAATTCATCAAACTCTGGGAAATCGATGCCTTTGCGCTGATGCGCGGTCGCACACTGCTGATAAAGATGCGCAATCCACTGCATCTCATTGCGCCCTTCGGTAAAGGTGTCGCGATAGCCGAGTCGCTCTGCTAAGTCGGCAAAAATATCGAAGTCGTTGCGCGCCTGATGCTGCGGCTTAATCGCCTGATGCATGGCCAGCACAAAGCGGTCACGTGAGGAGCCGCCGATGTCATTACGCTCCAGCGTGGTCGTCGCAGGCAGCACGATGTCCGCCATCTGCGCCGCTGGCGTCCAGACGATATCCTGCACCACCACCGTATCGGGCCGTTGCCAGCCCTCCACCAGCCGGTTCAGCTGCTGATGATGGTGGAAAGGATTGCCGCCCGCCCAGTGCACCATGTGGATATCGGGATAGTGCAGCGTTTCGCCCTGGAAGCTATATGGCTGGCCGGGATTGAGCAGCATATCGCTGATGCGCGCCACCGGAATCGACAACCCTGACGGATTGGAACCGGTGCTCATCATCGGGGCAGGCCCCTCCTGACGGGGATTGCCGACGCTGTTCATTGAACCATGACCGAAAGAGAACCCCGCGCCCGGCAGGCCAGGCTGACCGAGCATTGAGGAGAGCGCAATCATCATCCAGTAAGGCTGCTCGCCGCGATGGGCGCGCTGCACGGAATAGGAGCAGGTAATAAAGCTGCGCTTGCCGGTCAGTTGCTGCGCCAGCTGCACGATGCGATCAGCCGGGATGCCGGTGATACGGCTGGCCCAGCCAGCGGTTTTCGCTACGCCGTCGGTTTCGCCCAGCAGATAGGCGCGCAGCTGCGGCCAGCCGGTGCAGTGGCTGGCGAGAAACGCCTCGTCAACCGCGCCGTGCTGGGTGATCTCATGCCCCAGCGCCAGCATCAGTACCACGTCGGTATTGGGGCGAATCGGGATCCACTCGGCGTTCACAAATTCCGGGCAGTCATCGCGCATCGGGCTGATGTTGATGACCGGCGTGCCTTTGGCCGCCAGCTGCATCAGCGCCGGTTTCAGGCTGTGCTGCCCTGCGCCACCTGAGGCGACCTGGGCGTTTTTCAGCGCCAGCCCGCCAAAGGCGACAAAAATTTCGGCATGTTCCACTACCTGCGGCCACTCGGTGACGCGCCCGGTCAGCGGCATATAGGTGCCGATCACATAGGGCAGGAAGAACTGCGCCGCGCCCCAGCTGTAGTTACCCTGCTGATCGACGCCGCCGCCGCCCTGAAAGTAGAAACGACGCACCAGCGTGCGGGCGTGATTGACGCGACCGGCCGATGACCAGCCGTAGGAGCCGTTGAAAATGCCCGACGCACCATAGCGTTCGCGGACGCGGCGATTCTCTTCCGCCACCAGGTCCAGCGCGGTTTCCCAGTCGACGGCGACAAAATCTTCCCGGCCACGCAGCGTGCGGTCGCTCTTTTCGCGTGACTTCAGCCACGAGCGACGCACCATCGGCTGGCGAATGCGTTTGTCTGAGTAGACCAGCTCAGGAATGGTGTGGATCATCGGTGACGGATCGGCATCAGCGAAGAAAGGTTCGCAGCCAATCAGACGATCGTTTTCAGTGACGGCGGTAAACGCGCCCCAGTGCGCCAGATGTGGCACTTTGGTTTTCATCGTTGTTTTTTTCACGGTAGCCAGGTGGGGAACTGAGCATAACATGGGGCAACGTCTCAGCAGAAGATGTGCAGCAGCGGTCGTTTTTGCCCCTTTTTGCGACGACGCTGGCATTCTGTCGGGTTGATGTGTCCGCCCTTTTCCGTAACACTGATGCGATGTGTAAACGTTTTCCCCAAAGCAGGTCAACGCATGGCTACCATAAAGGATGTTGCGCGACTGGCGGGCGTTTCTGTCGCCACAGTCTCCCGTGTAATCAATAATTCTCCCAAAGCCAGCGACAGCTCCCGACAGGCCGTAGGCCAGGCGATGGAGCAGCTTCAGTATCACCCGAATGCCAACGCACGCGCGCTGGCGCAGCAATCGACCGAAACGCTCGGCCTGATTGTCGGTGACGTCTCCGATCCCTTTTTTGGCGCAATGGTGAAAGCCGTGGATGAGGTGGCAGGCGACACCGGTAACTTTTTGCTGATTGGTAACGGTTACCATAATGAGCAAAAAGAGCGGCAGGCGATTGAACAGCTGATGCGTCACCGCTGCGCGGCGCTGGTGGTGCACGCCAAGAAAATTCCCGACGCAGAACTGGAAGTGCTGATGAAGCAGGTGCCGGGTATGGTGCTGCTGAACCGCCTGATCAAAGGCTTTGAAAAGCGCTGTATTGCACTCGACGATCGCTACGGCGCCTGGCTGGCAACCCGTCATCTGATCCAGCTCGGCCATCAGAATATCGCCTTTATCTGCTCGACCCACACCATCTCCGATGCCGAAGATCGCCTGCAGGGTTACTATGATGCGCTGAAAGAGCACGGTCTGCCGTGCAGCGATCGGCTGGTGACCTGGGGCGAACCGGACGAAGTGGGCGGTGAGCAGGCGATGACAGAACTGCTGGGACGCGGCAGAAATTTCACCGCCGTCGCCTGCTACAACGACTCGATGGCGGCGGGCGCGCTGGCGGTGCTGAGCGATAACGGCGTCCGCGTGCCGGAAGAGATGTCGCTGATCGGCTTCGATGATGTGCTGGTGTCGCGCTATGTGCGACCACGCCTTACGACGGTCCGCTATCCGATTGTCACGATGGCGCAGCAGGCCGCTCAGCTGGCCCTGGCGCTGGCCAACGATCTGCCGCTGCCGGAAGTGACTCACATGTTCAGCCCGACGCTGGTGCGCCGTCATTCGGTCAGCGGCCCGGCCTGACGCAACGGAGGCCGGTTCAGCCGGCCACAGTACTTACTGAAAGGCGTGCAGCAGCGTCTCCAGCGGCCTGACCAGCGCTATCACCGTTTCATCCTGCACCTCTGCGGCGGCATCCAGTGTCGCCTGCATCTCCGCCACTTCACTGGCACCAAACGCCTGATTACGGACGTAAGCATTCACCAGCGCGAGGCCCATGGCGCTCAGCACCTCAACCTGCTGCACGCTGTGTGCCAGCGGCTTCAGCGTCGCGCTGCCGTTGACGATCGGCATCACCGCAGTCGTGTTGGCCTGCCAGCGCTGCAGCGGCGCGCGCACTGCGGAGGCGGCAGCCGGATTATTACGATTGGCGATTAATACGGCGACCTGTTGCTCCAGCTGGCGCACTGCCTCACTCTCTGCGGGCAGCACATCGGCCAGCCGGTTTAATGGCTCCTGATAGTTGTAATGCCCCGCCTGAAACTTCAGGTGCTGACGCGTGTAATACTGCGCCGGTTCCAGTACTTCGGCCAGCACTCGCAGCGGGGCGATATCGTGTCCGCTGGCCAGCCGCATCATCTGCTGCTCCGTCTGCGCATGTTGCAGCGTTCCCACGGACACCGTGCTCCAGCGATCCATCGCCGCCAGCCGTGAATACATCGAATCCATGTTCGTGACGTTTTCTGCCGACCATAACCGCTCGGCCACCACAAAGGCGCGCGGCCACAGTTTAGTATCAATGATCTGGCTGTTGATGTTTTCAGCCCACAGCGCCGCCTCGCCACCCAGCAGATTTTGCTGTACCTGTTCTGGCGTGGGCAGCACGGGTGCGATGCCCGCAGGCGGCTGCATCAGACGCTGACCGCTGGCGGGATAACGTACGTTGCCTACCCGCACATAGCCTTTGAGAGACTGCTGTTGCAGCGTGACCACCGGCTGGAACGGCCCCATCCAGCTATCCACCGTGAACTGCACCTGTTGCGTCGAGAGCCAGTTGATGTCGCTGATCATCCGCCGGGCTTTGCCGTCGAAGTCGATAAAACCGCGCCAGCCCTGCGCGCCCTGAATCAACGTAAAGCTGCCCTTCACCGGGCTGCCTTTCAGCCGTGGCATCGTGAATGACCAGCTCTGCGCCTGGTCGCCGGGCCGCAGACGGTCCTGACCGTTCAGCCCGCGTGGCGTGACCTCGTTGCGATAGTGATAGCTGGCAGGCTGGGGCTGATCGAGGTAGAAACCGGTGGAGAGGATGCCGCGATAATTTTCTTTTGCCAGCGCACTCAGCGCATCCTGGCCCTGCCAGGACTGGATCAGAATGCTGCGTGGCAGATCGGGATGAGCGATCTCATCCCAGCCCACCATCTGACGCTGATGGGCTTCGAGGATCTTCTCCACCCGCTGATTGAAGTACGCCTGCAGCGCATGCGCGTCTTTCAGATCGTGCTCGCGCATAAACTGCTGAATCGCGGGTGAGTTTTTCCACTGCGTGGGATCGACTTCATCGCCGCCGATGTGCAGCCAGGGATCGGGAAAGATCGCCGCTATCTCTCCCACCAGCGTATCGATCACCTGATAAACCTGTTCATTAGCGGGATCAAGCAGCGGTTTAAAGACGCCCCAGCCGCGCTCCATCTGAAAGGGACCCGCTGCGCTGATCAGTTCCGGCATCGCCACCGCCAGCGCGGAGGCATGTCCTGGCATATCCAGCTCGGGCACCACACGCACCCCACGGTCGGTGGCATATTTCACGATTTCCCGCATCTGCTGCTGGCTGTAATAGTTGCCATCGCTGGCTTTCTGCTGCAGCTGGGGATAGTGGCTGGAGGCGAAGCGCCAGCCCTGATCGTCGGTGAGATGCCAGTGAAAGACGTTCATTCGTGCGGCGGCGATGCCGTCGATCTGACGCTTAAGCGTTTCTACCGGCATAAAGTGGCGTGCCGTGTCGATCAGCACACCGCGCCACGGAAAGCGCGGATGATCGTGAATGGTGACGTAAGGAATCGTCGTGCCCTGCTCACCGTTTTGTATCAGCTGCAGCAGGGTTTCCATGCCGCGCATCGCACCAAAACGGTTGGGTGCGGTTAATCGCACGCCATCGCCATTGACCTGCAACTGATAGCGCTCATCACTGTCGGGCAGCGGCAGTGGATCGACTGCCTTTGCAATCATGATGCGGATAGTCGGTGCAGCTACCGGCTGCGTGGCGGGCAATAGCGGCCAGCCGGTCTGATCGCTGATGCGCGCCAGCCAGCGTGCTTCGGCCCCCGCCAGATGATCGCCTGAGATTTGCAGCGTCAACTGCGGCGTCAGGGTAAGCGCACCGCCACTGGCGGGCTGCTCCACCTGTTGCGGCCAGGGCATTAGCGGCAGCGGATTGGCTATGACGATCGGGCTAAAAACAGCGAGCAGGAGCAGAGTACGGGGTAACCACATTGGCGGGCATCCTTGTAACGTCAACGGTTTGACAGGGCAGAACGTTGATTAAAGTTGCTGCACGCCGATTCGCCAGTGAATCCCGCAGGAAACCTGAACCATCACCCGATTTTTTACATTCGTCGGAATTTTCTGCCGGGTTGAGTCTTCCTTGCTTCAGGTCAAATCCTTGCGCAATAATTCACAGCAATCACTACATGTAGAGAATAGAATCCACCCAACCCCCATATGTAGTTAACGGAGAGAGGAATGGCGACGGTGGTAATCAAGCGCGATGGATGCCGGACAGGCTTTGATGCGCAGCGTATTGAGCAGGCTGTTGTGGCCGCGGCACGGGCAGCAGATGTCGACGATGCGGCCTGGTGCGCGCAGGTCGCTGAGCGCGTTGCCCTGCGGCTGGCCGATCGTCCGGAAGTGGCTATCCGCGAGATTCAGTGTGCGGTAGAAGAGACGCTGATGGCGGGTCCTTATCCACAACTGGCGCGCGCCTACATTGAGTATCGCCACGATCGCGATGTCGCCCGCGATCGTCAGAGCCAGTTACATCACGCCATTCGCGGTCTGGTCGATCAGACCAACGCGGCGCTGCTGAACGAAAATGCCAATAAAGACAGCAAAGTGATCCCGACGCAGCGCGATCTGCTGGCCGGGATCGTGGCAAAGCACTACGCACAGCAGCAGATCCTGCCGCGCGACATCGTTCTGGCGCATGAGCGCGGCGAGATCCACTATCACGATCTCGACTATTCACCCTTCTTCCCGATGTTCAACTGCATGCTGATCGATCTGAAGGGCATGCTGACCAACGGTTTTAAGATGGGCAATGCTGAGATCGAGCCACCTAAATCGATCGCCACCGCCACTGCTGTGACGGCGCAGATTATCGCCCAGGTCGCCAGCCACATTTACGGCGGCACCACCATTAACCGCATTGATGAAGTACTGGCCCCGTTTGTTGAGCAGAGCTATACCCGGCATCTGGCGATCGCCGAACAGTGGCAAATCCCGCAGGCAGAGCAGTATGCGCGCCAGCGCACAGATAAAGAGTGCTATGACGCCTTTCAGTCGCTGGAGTATGAGGTGAATACCCTGCACACCGCCAACGGTCAGACGCCGTTTGTCACCTTTGGTTTTGGTCTGGGGACTGACTGGGCGGCACGGCTGATCCAGCAGTCGATTCTGCGTAACCGGCTGGCGGGGCTGGGCAAGAATCGCAAAACCGCGGTGTTCCCTAAACTGGTCTTCAGCATTCGTGAAGGCGTCAACCGCCGGGCGGGCGATGTTAATTACGACATCAAGCAGCTGGCGCTGGAGTGTGCCAGCAAGCGGATGTATCCCGACATTCTCAATTACGACCAGGTGGTGAAAGTCACCGGCTCGTTCAAAACCCCAATGGGCTGCCGTAGTTTCCTTGGCGTTTATGAAGAGAACGGCGAGCAGATTCATGAGGGTCGCAACAATATCGGGGTGATCAGCCTGAACCTGCCACGCATCGCACTGGAAGCGGGCGGTGATGAAGCGCGTTTCTGGACGCTGCTCGATGCCCGCCTGCTGCTGGCTAAGCGGGCGCTGATGACGCGTGTGGCACGGCTGGAGAAGACCAAAGCGCGCGTTGCGCCCATCCTCTATATGGAAGGGGCCTGCGGCGTCCGGCTGAATGCCGATGATGAGGTAGGACCTATTTTCCGTAATGGTCGTGCGTCGCTGTCGCTGGGCTATATCGGCCTGCATGAAACCCTGAATGCGCTCAGCGGCGGTCATCAGCATCCTTACGATGATGCGGCGCTGCGCGCCAAAGGCGTAGAGATCATTGCGTACATGCGCGCCGCCACCGATCGCTGGAAAGCGGAAACAGGCTACGGCTTCAGCCTTTACAGCACGCCAAGTGAGAATCTGTGTGACCGTTTCTGCCGTCTTGATGCCGCGCAGTTTGGTCTGGTGCCGGGCGTCACAGACAAGGGCTACTACACCAACAGCTTCCATCTCGACGTTGAGAAGAAGGTGAATCCTTACGACAAAATCGACTTTGAAGCGCCCTATCCGCCGCTGGCGAATGGCGGATTCATCTGTTACGGCGAATACCCGAATGTGCAGCACAATCTCAAAGCGCTGGAAGATGTCTGGGATTACAGCTACGACCGCGTGCCCTATTACGGTACCAATACGCCGATTGATGAGTGCTACGAGTGCGGCTTCAACGGCGAGTTCACCTGTACCAGCCGTGGCTTTACCTGTCCGAACTGTGGCAATCACGATCCGGCGCGCGTCTCTGTTACACGGCGGGTCTGTGGCTATCTTGGCAGCCCGGATGCACGGCCCTTTAATGCCGGTAAACAGCAGGAAGTGCAGCGTCGCGTTAAGCATCTGGCCGAAGGACCGCTGGGATGATGCATATTCATCGTTACTACGATGTGGATATCGTGAATGGCCCCGGCACCCGCTGCACGCTGTTTGTTGCTGGTTGCGAACATCAGTGTCGCGGCTGCTACAACCAGAGCACCTGGCGTATTGATTCCGGCGTGCCCTTTACGCTGGCGATGGAGGAGCAACTACTGGCGGATCTGCAGGACACACGCATTCCGCGCCAGGGCTTGTCGCTGAGCGGTGGCGATCCACTTCATCCGCATAACGTGCCGCACATTCGCCGTCTGGTGAAACGGGTGCGACAGATATGCCCCGGTAAAGACATCTGGCTCTGGACCGGCTACCGGATGCAGGAGCTGAATGCGGCACAGCGCGCCGTGCTGGACTATCTCGACGTGCTGATCGATGGCCGCTTTGTCGAAGAGGAGAAAGATGCCACGCTGCAATGGCGCGGCAGCCGTAATCAGATCGTCTGGCAGTTACGCTGAATGACGTGGGATGTCGCCCGACTCAATGATGTTGACGCTTTCACCACCCGGCGTGAACGCCTGCTGATGCAGACAGCGCGCCACGTCGCGTGCGTGAACCGCCCGCCAGTTGCCCGGCAGCAGCGAAAACAGCGGTCCCGCCAGGCTTTCGCCCTGACGTTTCTGCGCGCGATCCCCCAGCAGCAGTGAAGGTCGCACCAGCGTCAGGCGCGGCCAGCCCTGATGGCGCAACGCATTCTCCATTTCGCCTTTGACGCGATTGTACAAAAACGGTGAGTAACGGCTGGCACCGTGCGCGCTGACGACCAGCATCTGCTTCGCGCCCAGGCGTAATCCGCATAATCCGCTGTCCACTACCAGGGTGTAATCGACGTGGATGAATGCCTGTTTGCTGCCCGCCTGCCTGCGCGTCGTTCCCAGGCAGCAGAACACCGTATCCAGCGAACTTTCCAGCGGCCCGAGCACATCCGTCAGATCGGCTTCTACCGGATTCACCACTTTATGCATCGCAGGCAGTGGCCGGCGGGTGGGCGCGATGATTTCGTCAATGCGGGGATCCTCAATCAGTAAGCGCAGCAGATGCGACCCGACTAAGCCAGTGGCACCGGTCAGTAATACGCGATTCATCTCAGATTCGTCCTTATTTCACTGCTGACAGCTTAAAAGATAGCTGATCTTAACGGGCAGGCTTGCGTTCTCACGCTCAGCGACCAGGCTTACAGCGTGATCCGGAAAGCGCGCCACGCTCTCCACAACTTTAAGGAGGAAAAAAAGATGAGCAAGAAAGTTGCGGTTTTGATTACCGACGAATTTGAAGACTCAGAATTTACCTCACCTGCGGAAGCCTACAAAGGCGCGGGTTTTGAGGTCGTGACCATTGAGAAACAGGCCGGTAATGTCGTTAAAGGCAAGAAAGGCGAAGCGGAAGTGACCATCGATCGCAGCATTGATGATGTCAGCCCGGCGGAATTTGATGCCCTGCTGCTGCCAGGCGGTCACTCGCCTGACGCTCTGCGCGGCGACGATCGTTTTGTTGCCTTTACCAAAGAGTTTGTCGCCAGCGGCAAACCGATCTTTGCCATCTGCCACGGTCCACAGCTGCTGATTAGCGCGAACGGCGTGCGCGGTCGCAAGATGACCACCGTTAAAGCCGTTGCCATTGACCTGATCAATGCCGGTGCTGACTTCCATGACAAGGAAGTGGTGGTGGACGGCGATAAGCTGGTCACCAGCCGTACGCCGGACGATTTACCGGCCTTTAACCGTGAATCCCTGCGGATCCTCGAAGCGCTGTAATTCCGCCGCGCCCTTTTCAGCCGAAAGGGGCGTGTCTATTTTTCCCGCTGCCAGGCAATTTTCTTGCCGAATCCCAGCGCATTATCCGTCATCTTCACCTCATCCAGCTCAATCTCCCACAGCGGGGCCGACACTTTGCGTGAGACCGGAAAACGTTTCTGGTAAGCCGCTCTGGCGACCAGCTCTGTTGCTTCCTCCAGCCGTCTGACCCGGCCACGATACTGTACCCCTTTAATGAGCAGCACAGTTCTGGGCTGGCCATTGACGGTACCTGCAACCTGCGGATTCTGTACCATTAATTCACCGTGGCGGGTAGCGGGTTCGGTCATAATCCAGAAGGCCATGCGTGTCTCATCAAAGACGTAGTAGCAGTTAGCGCACCAGAGTTGATCGTCGGCGGTACAGCAGAGAGAAAGTACATGCTGCTTTCTGAGGTAGCGAACCAGATGGGCGTGATCGGACAAGATAAACTCCTGGTGGTGCACCGGAGCGTGAAGCGCGCTACACTGCCCGGCACCTTTTTTTGGGAATAGTTTACGATGGGTCAGCAGTGGCAACTCTACATCGTCCGGACGGCGAAAGGGAGCCTGTACACCGGCATCACCACGGATGTGGTGCGCCGGGTTGCTCAGCACCAGAGCGGACGCGGCGCCCGCGCGCTGCGCGGCAAAGGCCCGCTGGACCTGGTGTTTCACTGTGAGGCGGGCGATCGCGCCAGCGCCTCCAGACTGGAGTATCAGGTTAAGCAACTGACCCATCAGCAGAAGTTACTGCTGGTGGCGGGTCAGCCGATCAGCCTGGAGAGCTGGCTACGTATTACGGCTGGCGATTAAAGGGTTCGGCGTAGTCGATCTGCCCTTCCGCGCCGTCAAAGGCATTGTCCGCCAGACGGTAGACCTGGAACGTTGCCTCTGTTCCCGGCCAGCGACTGCGCAGGCCATGACGTGCAGCCGGTTCAAAACCAAACCGGCTGAACAGCGCCGGATCGCCCAGCACGACAACCGCGCTGTAGCCAAATTCATTAAGTGTATCCAGCCCCTCATAAATCAGCTTGCTGGCAATGCCCTGACCGCGCAGCGTCTCATCAACGGCCAGCGGTGCCAGCGCCACCCAGCCGCGATCGTCGCCCTGAACGCTGACCGGACTGAATGCGGCATAACCCAGCACCTGTCCCTCGTCATCTGTGGCGACCACGCCTAAGGTCAGCAGGCCATCTTCACGCAACGCCTGAGTCAGTTCCGCCTCGGCGGAGTGACTGAAGCAGCGTCTGAGCAGTACGTCGATGCCTGCGGCATCAACACCAATTTCGCTACGGATCAACATGCGGCACCTGCGCGCGGCTGTGCGGCCTTCGCGTCCTGTTTCATGCCGGCGTCGACAAATGCCGCCATCTGCTCAATAGCCGTGCGTAACGCAGTGGGCATAGCCTCGGGTTCAATAGCATCCATTACGTTCTTCACCTCAAGTCCCAGTTCTGTGTCACCTTCAATCACCAGACGGCGTTGAAAGAACAGCATATCGGGGTCTGCTTTACGTGCTGCCACCAGCAACAGATCATTGGCATTGCTCCGAAACCAGACATCCGCTTCGGACTGTTGCAATACCGCCAGTCGGCCATCCTGCAGCGTGGTTATCCATTGCAGATTAAGATCGGCAATCTCGATACCCAGCAGGCGACCATTCAGAAAGTCTAACTCACCTTCAGCCAAAGCATGGCGAAATTGCCAGTTTAAGAGTTGTTGCAGCAGCAACTTTTTGACCGGGAATGGGGTGAGCGCTACAGGTAACCCTAAGATTTTTGGACCGGTCTTCACACAATGGGCATGTATCCGCTCTAACACTTTCGTCACTCCCTTCAGAAAATTTTACGTATATTGCCATATCCTTTTCTGCGCGCCTCATCCGGGATCAATAAAAAACGCGGCAATAGCGGGAAAAAACGCTGCCGGGAAAGATGAACTGAAATTTCACTGCCTTAAATCAACACACAGACCAGACCAGATGCCTAGACTCGACGCCCATCGCATGTTGAGAGGAACACCTATGGAACTGCTCTGCCCGGCAGGAAACTTACCCGCAGTGCGCACCGCCGTAGAAAATGGCGCGGATGCGGTCTATGTGGGACTGAAAGATGACACCAATGCTCGTCACTTTGCGGGCCTGAACTTCACTGATAAAAAGCTGGCTGAAGCGGCGCGCTATCTCCATCAGCATCAGCGCAAACTGCATGTGGCAATCAATACCTTTGCCCATCCCGATGGCATGGGACGCTGGCAGCGGGCGATTGATGTGGCGGCGCAAAACGGGGCAGATGCCCTGATTCTGGCTGATATCGCTACGCTGGAGTACGCCGCGAAGCACTATCCACAGGTTGAACGTCATCTCTCTGTACAGGCATCGGCAACCAATCTTGAGGCGATTCGCTTTTATCATCGCCACTTCAATCTGCAGCGGGTGGTACTCCCGCGCGTCTTGTCGATTCATCAGGTTAAACAACTGGCACGCAGCACGCCGGTGCCACTGGAGGTGTTCGCCTTTGGCAGTCTGTGCATTATGGCAGAAGGCCGCTGCTACCTCTCCTCCTGGATGACCGGCGAATCACCTAACAGCGCAGGTGCCTGCTCCCCGGCGAAATTTGTACGCTGGCAGCAGACGCCGCAGGGCATGGAATCACGCCTGAATGAAGTGCTAATTGATCGCTACGCCCCCGATGAGAGCGCCGGTTACCCGACGCTCTGCAAAGGACGCTATGAGGTTAACAATCAGCGTTATCACGTCCTGGAGGAACCGACCAGTCTCAACACACTGGAACTGCTGCCAGAGCTGCTGCGGGCAGGCATCGCCTCGGTGAAAATCGAAGGCCGGCAGCGCAGTCCCGCCTACGTCGCTGATGTGGCGCGCGTCTGGCGTCAGGCAATCGATCGCTGCAAGGCGCAGCCGGAGCAGTTTGACGTGGCGCCACAGTGGATGCAGACGTTGGGCGATCTCTCTGAAGGCACACAAACCACGCTGGGTGCTTATCACCGTGAATGGCAATAAGGAGTCATGATGCAATATGCTCTTGGACCGGTGCTCTGGTACTGGCCGACCGATACGCTGGACGATTTTTATCAGCAGGCTGTCCGCAGTAGTGCGGATATTATTTATCTCGGCGAAGCGGTGTGCAGTAAACGCCGCGCTACGCCCTATGCACGCTGGATGGCGCTGGCGCGTGACGTGGCATCCAGCGGCAAACAGGTTGTACTCAGCACGCTGGCGCTGCTGCAATCACCCTCTGAGCTGAAAGAGCTGCAGCGCTACGTAGAAAACGGCGAGTTCCTGATTGAAGCCAATGATATCGGCACGGTCAATATGGCCGCTGAGCGCCATTTGCCCTTTGTCGCCGGTCCCACGCTGAATGTCTATAATGCCGACACGCTGCAGCTGCTGGTTAAAGAGGGCATGACGCGCTGGTGTATGCCGGTGGAGATGTCGCGTGACTGGCTGCTACAGCTGCTGGCGCAGTGCGAGACGCGGGGTATCCGCAAGCAGTTTGAGGTGGAGGTGATGGGTTACGGTCATCTGCCGCTGGCGCTGTCAGCGCGCTGTTTCACCGCCCGCTCGGAAAATCGCGCGAAAGATGACTGCGAAACCTGCTGTATCAACTATCCGACAGGTCGCCGCGTCAACTCTCAGGAGGGACAACAGGTGTTCGTCCTCAATGGCATTCAGACCATGAGCGGCTACTGCTATAACCTGGGTAACGATCTGGCGGGGATGCGTGGCCAGGTCGATTGCGTGAGACTCTCGCCGCAGGATACGTCGACGCTGGCAGAGATCGACCGTTTCCGCGCCAATGAAAACGGTCAGGCTCCGCTTATGGTCGCGAAAGGCTGCGATTGTAACGGTTACTGGCGCAAACTGGCGGGTATGACGCTGGCATCCTGAGTAAAAGCACATACCGGCTATATTCCTGCTGAGGTTAGCAGTTTTAATATAAGGAATGATGCGTAATACTAAATGGTGCAGGTTTTACGCCTGCGCCATACAACGGGAGTAGTCATGTCTGATAAAAAACCTCTTCGCCTGTCCGTGCTGGATCTTGCGCCGATTCCACAGGGTGCGACCGCACGGAATGCGTTCCATAATTCCCTGGCGCTGGCGCGTCAGGCTGAAAAACTGGGCTTCGAACGCTACTGGCTGGCTGAACATCACAACATGACAGGGATTGCCAGCGCTGCGACGTCGGTGCTGATCGGCTATCTGGCGGCGAACACCGAGACACTGAAGCTGGGCTCCGGTGGCATTATGTTGCCTAATCATGCGCCGCTGGTCATCGCCGAGCAGTTTGGCACCCTGGCCTCTCTCTATCCGGGCCGTATCGATCTCGGTTTAGGTCGCGCGCCCGGTTCTGACCAGCGCACCATGATGGCGCTGCGCCGTCACCAGTCCAGCATGCATGCGGACACCTTTCCCGAAGATGTGGCTGAACTGATTAACTGGTTCGATGCTGGCCCGGATGCGCAACTGCCGGTTCAGCCAGTGCCGGGTCTGGGGCTGAAGATCCCGGTCTGGCTACTCGGATCCAGCCTCTACAGCGCGCAGCTGTCAGCAAAAATGGGCCTGCCGTTTGCCTTTGCCTCCCACTTCGCGCCTGACCAGCTCTTCCAGGCACTGCACGTGTATCGTGAGAACTTCCAGCCCTCGGCGCGTCTCGACAAGCCCTATGCCACCGTCTGCATTAACGTGGTGGCCGCTGATAATGAGCGTGATGCGCGCTTCCTGTTTACCTCGCAGCAGCAGCAGTTTATTAACCTGCGCCGCGGCAAACCGGGCCCGTTACCGGCCCCGGTTGAGAATATGGATAATCTCTGGTCGCCGTCAGAGCAGTATGGCGTTCAGCAGGCACTCAGCATGTCGCTGGTGGGCGATACCGACAAGGTGCGTCATGGCCTGGCTTCGCTGATGCGTGAAACGCAGGCAGATGAAATTATGGTTAATGGCCAGATTTTTGACAGCGAAGCTCGTCTGCGCTCCTTTGCCATTGCGATGGAAGCGGCAAACAGCCTGTAATCAGTTTTGCGGTGGGCGCAGGGTATCCGGGCTCACCGCCAGCTGACGACTATCCCTGGCAGGAGATTGCCCATACAGGCGGCGATATTCACGACTGAACTGTGATGCGCTCTGATAGCCCACCCGATAGCCTGCCGTACCGGCATCCAGCTTTTCCACCAACATCAAACGCCGCGCCTCATTGAGCCGCAGTTGTTTCTGGTATTGCATCGGCGTCATAGCCGTTACGGCTTTGAAGTGATGATGCAGCGAAGAGATACTCATGCCGACACTGCTGGCAAGCTGATCGATCTTTAGCGGCTGGTGAAAATTCTCCCGCAGCCAGCGGGCAGCCTGCGCCACCCGGTTACCCGGCCGCTCAGCCAGCGCCATATTCAGGATGCGCGAGCCCTCCGGCCCGGTCAGCAGCCGGTAGAAAATCTCCTGCTCAATCAGCGGAGCCAGCGCCTCAATATCTTCCGGGTGGTCAAGCAGACGCACCAGCCGGATGACTGCATCCACCAGCAAAGGTGAAACCTTATGCACGGTGACACCCCGTTCATTGCCTGAGGTCACCAGCGGCAGCGCTGGCGGAAACTGTTCAAGGTAGCGCATAAGCCGGGATTCATTGATGGCGATACCTATCCCGAGATTGGGCTTTTCCGGCGTGGCGACAGTGACGCAGGCGCGCACTGGCATATCCAGCGTTACCAGCAGCAGATCCCCTGGTCCATAGTGCAGCACCTCATCACCCATATGCAGCGCTTTGCTGCCCTGCGCCACCAGCGCAAAACTGGCCCATTGAGCAAAGTGCATCGGCTCAGTAGGTGCTGAAACCCGGCCAAAAAACAGGCAGTCGATGGCGCTGGAATGCCGACCATCCTCCGGCGCATGACGGGCAATTAACTGTGCCAGCGCCTGCCACTTGTTACTCTCTGTCACTGCGTTCTCCCCTTCCGCTCTGTGCCGATATTACCTGACGTCTGGCGGAATGCCTTTGCTGGTGCAGCACTTTTGCAGGATCGTGCAAAAAGCTTGCAGGATTGCGCTACCCGCTTTTCGTCAGCCGCGCGCATAGTCTTTCGACGCAATCATTACGGCGGAGAATGACATAATGAAAGCATTGCAGAATAAAATTGCACTGGTGACCGGCGCGTCCAAAGGCATTGGCGCGGCCATTGCCATCGCATTTGCCGCAGCGGGCGCGCGCGTCGTGGTCAACTATCGTCAGGACGAGGTGGGAGCGGCTGACGTAGTCAGCGATATCGTCACGCTGGGCAGTGAAGCCGTGGCGGTACAGGCTGATATTTCTCATCTGCAGGATGTGGAACGGCTGTTCGCCACAACTGCAGAGTGTTTCGGCGCACCGGACATTGTGGTGAACAATGCGGGCAGCTTTCATCACGGCGAGTTTGCGGCGCTGACGCAGGAGGAGATGCAGCAGCAGATCAACATTAACCTGCTCGGCACGCTGATGGTCTGTCAGCAGGCGATTCGTCATTTCCCCGCGCATGGCGGCAGCATTATCAATCTTAGTGCCCTGAACAGTAAAAACAGCACGCCGGGTTCCGTACTCTGGGCGGCCACCAAAGGCGCGGTGGATACCCTGACTCAGGGGCTGGCGCGCGAACTGGGCGCCAGGAATATCCGGGTTAACGCGCTGGCTCCTGGGATGATCCTGACCGAGGGATTACTGGCTGCGAAGAGGATGAGTCCGCAGCTCAAGGCACAGCTGCTGGCGGCTACCCCGCTGGGGCGTTTTGGTCTGCCGGAGGATGTGGCGCAGGTCGCGCTATTTCTGGCCTCTGAGGAGTCCGCTTATGTCAGCGGCGAGCGCGTCATGATCAGCGGGGGGGCCTGACAGGCATAAAAAAAGGGAAGCCAGCGGCTTCCCTTTTTATTACGACGTTAAGTCGTTATGCATCACGACGACGTGGAGCGGCAGCTGCGCCTTCTTCACGACGTGGACCACGGCTACCTTCACGGTTGAAAGTACGTCCACCGCCTTCACGACCACCTTCACGGCGTTCAGAAGAGAAGCGACGGCCACCTTCACGGTTAGCTGCGCCCGGACCGCTGCGACGCTCACCGCCAGCACCGGCTGGACGACGATCGCCACGGCCTTCGTTTGGCTGAGCATCACCCAGCAGCTGCATATTCATTGGTTTGTTCAGAATACGCGTACGGGTGAAGTGCTGCAGCACATCGCCTGGCATGCCTTTCGGCAGCTCGATAGTCGAGTGGTTACCGAACAGCTTGATGTTACCGATGTAACGGCTGCTGATGTCGCCTTCGTTAGCGATAGCGCCAACGATGTGACGAACTTCAACACCATCATCACGGCCTACTTCGATGCGGTACAGCTGCATTTCGCCAACGTCACGACGTTCGCGACGTGGACGATCGCCATCACGGCTGTCACGGCTTTCACGTGGGCCACGATCGCTACGCGCTTCACGGCTGTCACGACGGCCATCACGCTCGTCACGATCGCGGTATTCACGACGTGCAGGACGTGGTGCTTCTGGTGGCAGAATCAGAGGACGTTCGCCCTGTGCCATCTTAAGCAGTGCGGCGGCCAGCGTTTCCAGATCCAGTTCATCTTCCGGCTGCATTTTAGTCAGCAGAGCACGGTACTGATCCAGATCGCTGCTTTCCAGCTGCTGCTGAACTTTAGCGGCAAACTTGGCCAGACGACGCTCACCCAGCAGTTCTGCGTTAGGCAGTTCAACTTCAGGGATAGTCAGCTTCATCGTACGTTCGATGTTGCGCAGCAGACGACGCTCGCGGTTCTCAACGAACAGCAGCGCACGGCCAGCACGACCAGCACGACCGGTACGACCGATACGGTGAACGTAAGATTCTGCATCCATCGGGATGTCGTAGTTCACAACCAGGCTGATACGCTCAACGTCCAGGCCACGGGCCGCAACGTCGGTTGCAATCAGGATGTCGAGACGACCATCTTTCAGGCGCTCCAGCGTCTGCTCACGCAGAGCCTGGTTCATATCACCGTTCAGCGCGGCGCTGTTGTAGCCACTACGCTCCAGTGCTTCTGCCACTTCCAGCGTTGCGTTTTTAGTACGCACGAAGATGATGGCAGCATCAAAGTCTTCTGCTTCCAGGAAGCGAACCAGTGCATCTGTTTTACGACCGTAAGCGGTCCAGTAGCTCTGGCTGATATCAGGACGCGTTGTCATACTTGACTGGATACGCACTTCCTGTGGATCTTTCATGAAGCGTTTGGTGATGCGACGAATCGCTTCCGGCATGGTTGCAGAGAACAGTGCAGTCTGATGACCGGCTGGAATCTGAGCCATGATGGTTTCAACGTCTTCGATGAAGCCCATACGCAGCATTTCATCAGCTTCATCCAGCACCAGGCCGCGCAGGTTAGAGAGTTCTAACGTGCCGCGTTTCAGGTGGTCAAGCAGACGACCAGGGGTACCCACAACAACCTGTGGTCCCTGACGCAGAGCGCGCAGCTGCACGTCATAACGCTGGCCGCCGTAAAGGGCAACCACGTTCAGGCCACGCATGTGCTTAGAGAATTCGGTGATTGCTTCAGCAACCTGTACCGCCAGTTCGCGGGTCGGTGCCAGCACCAGGATTTGCGGTGCTTTAACAGTCGGGTCGATGTTGTTTAACAGCGGCAGAGAAAATGCCGCAGTTTTACCACTCCCGGTCTGCGCCATGCCTAACACGTCACGGCCCGCCAGCAGGTGAGGAATACACTCAGCCTGGATTGGGGATGGCTTTACGTAGCCCATGCCATTCAGTGATTCAAGGATGTCGGCGTTCAGGCCAAGGTCAGCAAAAGTGGTTTGAATATCAGTCATGTAGTACACGTGCCTCTTAGATTGCGGCGGCCAGTCTACATAACTCGTCGTGAAAACTTTCAGTCATTTTCATCAAAAAGTGTGAACCGGCTCAAATTAGAAGTTTTGACGAACAGAAAAGCCTTCATCCTTTAAGATGATGACTTAACAGGTTTTACAGGCAAATTAAGTTCGTCAGCTATTGCTGGTCAGATTCTGATAAATCGTCTTGTGCCTGGCCGAGTTGCGCCAGTTCCAACAATGCGTATCGGTGTTCAACAAAGTTGTTAACGTTGTTGGCCACCGCCAGTTTGAACAACGCTTTCGCGTCGTCCTTCTCCCCCAGACTTAGGTAGTACTTACCTAAATAGAAGTTGGTTTCACTGAGATGTTCAGCGAGCGAGGTGTTATCCGTTGCGTCCGCCTTGAGACTTTCCATCAACGTTTTCTCGTTGATATCTCCAAGGTAGAACTCGACAATATTCCATCCCCATTGGTCTCTGACCGCTTTGTCGTGACGCTGTTTAAGCGCGACTTTTGCCTTGTCGACATCCATCTCACGTTCAACGAGATAGAGCCACAGACTGCGGAAAGGATCGTTAGGATCGTCTTGATAAAACGCCAGCAGATCATCTTGCGCTAACTTGTATCGACCGCCGTAATAGAGGGCGATACCACGGTTTAAATGCGCATAGTTGTAAGTTGGATCAAGCTCAAGTACAGAATCAAACGCTTCATAGGCGGCATCAAAGTTGCCCGCCTGCGTTAAATATATGCCTAAGTAGTTAAACACTTCGGGCATATCTGGTCTTATAGACAGCGCTTGCGAAAAATCGTTCCGCGCTAATGCCCGCAGACCTAAACTATCATACAACACTCCGCGCTCATATAACAGCTGTGCGCGTTCATCATCGGTGAGAGCGCGACTGGCAAGAATTTGTTCCATGCGCGCCAGTATCACTTCCTGCTGCAGTGTGGGCTGTAAAGGCACTGCAAGAACGTCGTTCTTACGCCAATTGGAGTTGCTGCATCCTGCCAGCGTCAAAGCTGTCGCAACAAAACACCAGCGCAGAAAAGGCTTCATTTCCCACTCCCGAATACAAACATTGGGATAACCATCCTGTCATCCGCCTGCTGTGCACAAGGATTCCCGCCCTCGCGATGATACAAACGCCCCTCTCTGCCAGGCAAAGAGGGGCAAATCAGCAACGACTTATTCAGCGTCAGGCGTGGTCACCGCTGCAGCTTCTTCAGTCTGCGGCTTAGATTCTGTCGCTTCTTTGATGCTCAGGCGTACGCGACCCTGGCGATCAACTTCCATCACCTTAACCGGCACTTCCTGACCCATCTGCAGGTAGTCAGTCACTTTCTCAACGCGCTTATCAGCGATTTGTGAAATGTGAACCAGACCTTCTTTACCGCCGCCGATGGCAACGAAGGCACCGAAATCAACGATACGGGTCACTTTACCACTGTAAATGCGGCCCACTTCGATTTCTGCAGTGATCTCTTCAATACGACGAATGGCTTCTTTCGCTTTCAGACCATCGGTCGCAGCGATTTTCACGGTGCCGTCATCTTCGATTTCAATCGTGGTGCCGGTCTCTTCGGTCAGTGCACGAATCACTGAGCCGCCTTTACCGATCACATCTTTGATCTTGTCAGAGCTGATTTTGATGGTGTAGATGCGCGGTGCAAATTCAGAAATCTCAGTACGCGGTGTGCTGATAGCCTGTTCCATTACGCCCAGAATGTGCAGACGCGCACCCTTGGCCTGGTTCAGGGCTTCCTGCATGATTTCACGCGTGATGCCTTCGATTTTGATGTCCATCTGCAGCGCGGTGATACCTTCACGGCTACCGGCTACCTTGAAGTCCATGTCGCCCAGATGATCTTCGTCGCCCAGGATGTCAGACAGAACCACAAACTTCTCATCTTCTTTCACCAGACCCATCGCGATACCGGCAACGGCGGCTTTGATTGGCACACCTGCATCCATCAGCGCCAGTGAGGCACCACAGACAGAGGCCATTGAAGAGGAGCCGTTTGATTCGGTGATTTCAGACACGACGCGAACGGTGTAAGGGAAATCTTCCGCTTTAGGCATTACCGCTAACACACCGCGCTTCGCCAGACGACCGTGACCAATCTCACGACGCTTCGGCGAACCGACCATGCCGGTTTCACCGACAGAGTACGGAGGGAAGTTGTAATGGAACAGGAAGCTGTCGGTACGTTCGCCCATCAGCTCATCCAGGTTCTGCGCATCACGGGTAGTACCCAGCGTTGCCGTAACCAGTGCCTGCGTTTCACCACGGGTGAACAGTGATGAACCGTGAGTACGTGGCAATACGCCAGTACGCACGTCCAGACCGCGGATCATATCTTTTTCACGGCCATCGATACGTGGCTCGCCATTCAGGATGCGGGTACGAACAACGGTTTTTTCGAGGCTATGCACGATGTCGCCGATTTCTGAACCATCCAGCGTGTCATCTTCAGCCAGCAGCGCAGCAATGGTTTCGTCTTTGATGACGCCAACCTGCGCGTAACGCTCCTGCTTGTCAGTGATGCGGTAAGCATCACTGATGCGCGCTTCTGCCAGGGCAGCAACACGAGAAATCAGCGGGGTATTAGCCGCTTCTGGCTGCCAGTCCCAGCGCGGTTTGCCTGCTTCAGCAACCAGGGCATTGATGTTTTCGATAACGATCTGCTGCTGGTCATGGCCAAAGACCACGGCGCCCAGCATCTGCTCTTCTGACAGGATCTCAGCTTCAGATTCAACCATCAGAACGGCATTCTGCGTACCGGCAACAACCAGATCCAGACGAGACTGTTTCAGCTCATCTGCGGTTGGGTTCAGAACATATTGATCGTTGATGTAACCTACACGTGCAGAGCCAATCGGGCCATTGAACGGCAGACCAGAAAGCGCCAGTGCAGCAGAAGCACCGATCATCGCAACGATGTCTGGATGAACCTGTGGGTTGACAGACACCACGGTGGCAATAACCTGGACTTCGTTAACAAAGCCTTCCGGGAAAAGTGGACGAATCGGGCGGTCAATCAGACGCGAAATCAGGGTTTCGCCTTCGCTTGGACGGCCTTCACGACGGAAGAAGCTGCCTGGGATACGACCAGCAGCGTAAGTACGCTCCTGATAGTTCACGGTCAGTGGGAAGAAGTCCTGACCTGGTTTAGATTTTTTCTGACCTACAACAGTGACGAACACTGCAGTATCGTCCATGCTCACCATCACAGCGGCTGTCGCCTGGCGAGCCATCATGCCGGTTTCCAGCGTGACGGTATGTTGACCATATTGGAATTTGCGTACGATCGGATTCAGCAAAATCAAAGTCCTTAACTTCGGGGCAGGGCTATCTGTAGCCTGCCATTGATTACCAATCTTCAGCTGCATCCTCGCGACTAATGACAACCCTCGACCGCCCCTGCGGTAAAGCCTCTCATTAGCCGCGCGAAATTCTGCAAACTAAAGATCACACTAAGCAACAATACATCAGTTTGGCCCGGATTGCTGCCGATTGCTCGAAAAAAGGGGCCATAAAGGCCCCCTCTTCACGAAACTCGCACAAATCTGATCGTAAGCTGCACACAGTGCAAAAGTCCGCATAATGCCCCGACGATCAGATTCTTCAGACTTAGCGACGCAGACCGAGACTTTCGATCAGGCTGCTGTAGCGTGCAACGTCTTTACGCTTCAGGTAGTCCAGCAGCTTACGACGCTGTGATACCATGCGCAGCAGACCGCGGCGGCTGTGGTGGTCTTTTTTGTGCTCAGAGAAGTGACCCTGCAGATGGGTAATCTGCGCGGTCAACAGGGCAACCTGAACTTCAGTTGAACCGCTGTCGTTAGCACCACGGCCATATTTAGCAACGATCTCTGCTTTAGCTTCTACGCTTAGAGACATAATAAACTCCAGTAATAAATGAATGTATGGGTGCCGATCTCTAATTCAGCATCCCGCTTTAAAGCCGCGCTATTCTACTCTGCGCCTGATAGCAACGCAAATGCCCCATCAGCGAAAAGTGAACGCCTGGCTTAATCCTGATACTCAACCACTAAACGACGTGGCGCAAGACGGCCATCATCGGCAATTTCTGCCATACCGATAAACTTACGCGCTTCGCCTTCCGATACTCTGACCAGCCCCTTCGCAGGCGCGTTGCTGGCCTGTACCGGCTGTCCCTGACGGAAAAAATCTGCCACGGCGGGCGGGATATTCACTTCAGGGAAATCAGAGGCCGGGCTGTCCATCGGCAACAACAGCGGATCGAGCTGCGTTTCCAGTGGGGTGCCCGCTTCTGTGGCTTCCGCCAGCAGCGTGTTGAGCTGTTCCAGCGTCACCATCCGTTCATACGGATAACGGGCAACCTGTACACGTCGCAGCATGATGACATGCGCACCGCATCCCAGCTTTTCACCCAGGTCATCGATGATGGTACGGATATAGGTGCCTTTGGAGCAGTGAATTTCCAGCTCCAGCTCATTATCCTGCCAGCGAATAAATTGCAGCTCATAGACCGTGATGGGACGCGGTTCACGCTCAATCACAATGCCCTGACGCGCATATTCATACAGCGGACGACCCTGATGCTTCAGCGCCGAAAACATCGATGGCACCTGCAGCGTATCGCCGCGGAAGCTCTCAAGGGCGCTATCCAGATCGACCTGACTGAAGCTGACCGGACGCGTCTGCACGATATTGCCATCCGCATCTGACGTGTCAGTGCGCTCGCCCAGTCGGGCAATCACACGGTAGCGTTTGTCGGAATCGAGCAGATACTGCGAAAACTTGGTCGCTTCACCCAGGCAGATTGGCAACATGCCGGTGGCCAGTGGATCAAGCGCGCCGGTATGGCCTGCGCGATTAGCGTTAAAGATACGCTTCACTTTCTGCAGGACATCATTCGACGAAACGCCTTGTGGCTTATCCAGCAACAACACGCCATGGACGTCGCGACCGCGACGACGCGGACGACTCATTACGCCTCCTCGTCATCGCCGGTGGCATCCGGACCACGGCGCTCTGCATCGTTCTTAACGACGCTGGTGACGAGGTTAGACATGCGCATCCCTTCGACTAACGAGTTATCGTAGAAGAACGTCAGCTCAGGCACGATACGCAGACGCATCGCTTTGCCGAGCAGAATGCGAATGTAGCCTGACGCTTCTTTCAGCGCTTTCAGGCCATGCTTGATCGCATCTTCATCTTTGTCGTTGAGGAACGTAACGAACACTTTTGCGTAAGCAAGATCGCGTGACACTTCAACGCCGGATACGGTGACCATCATGCCAAGGCGCGGATCTTTAATCTCACGCTGCAGGATCATCGCAATCTCTTTTTGCAGCTCTTGTGACACGCGCTGCGGGCGACCAAATTCTTTCGCCATCATTATTTCTCCCAAATAATTCGGGAGGCCAGAGGCCTCCCAAATTGCAACACATCAGCAGTCTATTACTCGATGGTGCGTTTAATTTCGATGATTTCAAACACTTCGATCATATCGCCAACGCGAACGTCGTTGTAGTTCTTCACGCCGATACCGCACTCCATGCCGTTACGCACTTCGTTGACGTCATCTTTGAAGCGACGCAGAGATTCCAGCTCGCCTTCGTAAATCACCACGTTGTCACGCAGGACACGGATTGGATTGTGACGTTTGATGTTACCTTCCGTCACCATACAACCGGCAATCGCGCCAAACTTCGGTGATTTGAACACGTCGCGCACTGCAGCCAGGCCAATAATCTGCTGTTTGTACTCTGGTGCCAGCATGCCGCTCATCGCTGCTTTAACTTCGTCAATCAGGTTATAGATGACAGAGTAGTAGCGCAGATCCAAGCTTTCTGCGTCAATGACGCGACGCGCAGAGGCATCGGCACGAACGTTGAAGCCAAGGAGGATGGCGTTAGAAGCAGCCGCCAGGGTTGCATCGGTTTCGGTAATACCGCCCACGCCTGAACCCACAATCTTCACCTTCACTTCGTCGGTGGAGAGTTTCTGCAGGGAATCAGAGATGGCTTCCACAGAACCCTGAACGTCGGCTTTCAGAACGATATTCAGTTCAGACACTTCGCCTTCGGTCATGTTAGCAAACATGTTTTCGAGCTTAGATTTCTGCTGGCGAGCCAGTTTAACTTCGCGGAATTTGCCCTGACGGTAGAGCGCAACTTCACGTGCTTTCTTCTCGTCACGTACCACAGTCGCTTCATCACCTGCAGCCGGCACGCCGGACAGGCCCAGAATCTCAACCGGGATAGAAGGACCCGCTTCCATGACTTCGCGACCCAGTTCGTCACGCATTGCACGAACACGGCCATATTCGAAACCACAAAGAACGATGTCGCCTTTATTAAGCGTACCTTCACGAACCAGCACGGTAGCAACCGGACCACGACCTTTGTCGAGGAACGATTCAATCACCACGCCGCTCGCCATACCTTCACGGATAGCCGTCAGTTCCAGAACTTCTGCCTGCAGCAGGATTGCGTTTAACAGGTCATCAATGCCGGTACCCGCTTTCGCAGAGACATTTACGAACATGTTTTCGCCGCCCCACTCTTCCGGAATGATTCCGTACTGAGTCAGTTCGTTTTTAACACGATCCGGATCCGCTTCTGGCTTATCGCACTTGTTCACGGCAACCACAACCGGCACTTTAGCGGCTTTGGCGTGCTGAATAGCTTCGACAGTCTGTGGCATCACGCCATCGTCTGCGGCAACCACCAGGATAACGATATCTGTCGCCTGTGCACCACGTGCACGCATCGCGGTAAACGCGGCGTGGCCCGGGGTATCCAGGAAGGTGACCATACCGTTGTCGGTTTCAACGTGGTAAGCACCAATGTGCTGTGTAATACCGCCCGCTTCGCCAGAGGCGATTTTAGTGGAACGGATATAGTCCAGCAGAGAGGTTTTACCGTGGTCGACGTGGCCCATGATGGTCACAACCGGCGCACGAGACTCCTGTGCCGCATCGGTATCACGATCGTCCATTACCGCTTCTTCCAGCTCATTCTCACGACGCAGGGTCACTTTGTGGCCCATTTCTTCGGCTACGAGCTGTGCAGTTTCCTGATCGATGACCTGGTTGATAGTCGCCATGGCGCCCATCTTCATCATCGCTTTGATGACCAGAGAACCTTTCACCGCCATTTTGTTCGCCAGTTCGGCTACGGTGATGGTTTCGCCAATCACAACATCGCGGTTAACGGCCTGCGCTGGCTTGTTGAAGCCCTGCTGCAGTGCGCTAGGTTTGCGATGCTTACCGCCTTTACCGCCACGAACCTGCGCACGCGCTTCTTCACGGTCAGTTTTGGCTTCGGAATGTTTGTTGCCTTTTTTCGCCGGACGCGCAGCTTTAGCAGTAGTACGCGCACGCGCACGGCCTGCTTCAACCTGACGGTCGTTTTCGTCTTCTGCCTGACGGGCGTGGGTCGAAGTGGTGACGTGATAGTCGCCTTTATCCTCTTCTTCCGGTTTTTCCCATTCAGCTGATTTCTCTTCAGCCAGACGGCGGGCTTCTTCGGCTACGAGGCGGGCAGCCTCTTCAAGCTTACGGCGGGCTTCTTCTTCAGCTTTACGCTTCAGTTCAGCAGCTTCAGCTTCGCGACGGGCTTTGTCTGATTGCGCAGCCCTGGTCACTTCGTCGGTAGGTTGATTTGTCACTTTGTCATTTTCCGCTGCTGCACGTTTGGCCTTATCAGCGGCTTCGCGCCTGGCTTTATCTTCGGCTTCACGTTGCGCTTTCTGTTCAGCTTCGCGACGGGCTTTTTCTTCAGCCTCGCGTTGCGCCTGCTCTTCCGCTTCACGCTGCGCCTCGGCTTCAGCTTCTGCCTGAGCTTGCTCAGCCTCTGCATCACCCTTCACATAGGTACGCTTTTTGCGGACTTCGATTTGCACCGACTTACTTTTACCCCCGGTGCCTGGAATATTCAAGGTGCTGCGCGTTTTACGCTGCAGCGTCAGCTTAGCTGAACCGACCTGACCGTGTTCACGGTTCAGATGAGATAGTAAGGTTTCTTTCTCTTGCTGGGTCACCGCGTCATTTTCAGACTTAGGGATTCCCGCATCAGCAAATTGCTGTACCAGGCGATCGACCGGAGTCTGAATTTCTGCGGCCAGCGATTTTACGGTTACATCTGTCATGCTGTTCCTTCCTGTTATTACGCGTCATCGCCGAACCAGCAGATATTACGTGCGGCCATAATCAGCGCGCCGGCCTGTTCATCAGACATGCCTTCAATATCCGTCAGATCGTCAACACCTTGCTCAGCGAGATCTTCCAGCGTGCAAACGCCTTTTGACGCCAGGCGGAACGCCAGCGCACGATCGAGGCCTTCAAGATTCAGAAGATCCGCAGCGGGCTCCTGATTTCCAAGACTCTCTTCTTTCGCCAGTGCCAGGGTGGTTAACGCATTTTTTGCTCGTTCACGCAGGGCTTCAATGGTCTCTTCGTCGAGGCCGTCGACTTCCAGCAGCTCGTTGATTGGCACGTATGCCAGCTCTTCCAGCGAGGAGAAGCCCTCTTCCACCAGTACGGTGGCGAACTCTTCGTCGATGTCGAGATGTTTAGTGAACATATCGATCGCTGCATGCGCTTCAGCCTGATGCTTAGCCTGCAGATCATCGACGGTCATCACGTTCAGCTCCCAGCCACTCAGCTGCGAAGCGAGACGCACGTTTTGGCCGTTACGGCCGATCGCCTGAGCCAGATTGCCAGCTTCTACGGCGATATCCATGGTGTGATTATCTTCATCAACCACGATTGATGCCACATCGGCCGGAGCCATGGCGTTAATAACAAACTGCGCCGGGTTATCGTCCCACAGCACGATATCGATACGCTCGCCGCCCAGTTCACTGGAAACCGCCTGAACACGCGCGCCGCGCATGCCCACACAGGCACCCACCGGATCGATACGTTTGTCGTTGGTTTTGACTGCAATTTTAGCGCGGGAACCCGGATCACGGGCAGCGGCTTTAATTTCAATCAGTTCTTCGCCAATTTCTGGCACCTCAATGCGGAACAGTTCAATCAGCATTTCCGGTTTGGAACGCGTCACAAACAGCTGCGCGCCACGCGCTTCCGGACGTACAGAGTAGAGTACGCCACGAATACGGTCGCCTGGACGGAAGTTTTCACGCGGTAGCATATCTTCGCGCAGAATGACCGCTTCGGCATTGCTGCCTAAGTCGAGGGAAATGTTGTCGCGGTTAACTTTCTTCACCACACCGGTGATGATTTCGCCTTCCTGCTCACGGAACTGATCAACCACCATCGCGCGCTCAGCTTCGCGCACTTTTTGCACGATAACCTGCTTAGCGGTCTGGGTAGTGATACGGTCAAAGGTGACCGATTCAATCTGATCTTCGACATATTCGCCCAGATTGAATGCTTCATCTTCGAAGCGGGCCGCATCCAGCGTGATCTCGCGCGTCGGCTGTGTCACCTCTTCTACGATTTCCCAGCGGCGGAAAGTATCGAAATCGCCACTGCGGCGATCAATGCTGACGCGTACTTCAATTTCCTGCTCGTACTTTTTCTTGGTCGCAGTCGCCAGCGCGCTCTCCAGCGCTTCGAAGATTTTCTCACGCGGCAGGGCTTTTTCGTTAGAAACGGCTTCTACAACAGCTAAGATCTCTTTGTTCATCCTGGTTAGCCTCAATCCGGACTTTTAAAAGTGGGGGACCAGGTTCGCTTTCTGAATATTACTCAGCGCGAACACTTCATCGCTACCCTCAACGTGCACCGTGATCATCTCGCCATCAACTGACTTGATGGTTCCCTGCCATTTACGGCGGTTCTGAACGGCCATACGCAACACCAGACTCACTTCTTCACCCATAAAACGGGTGTAGTGTTCTGCGGTGAACAGAGGACGATCGAGTCCCGGTGAAGAGACTTCAAGGTTGTAAGGTACAGTAATCGGATCTTCAACATCCATTACCGCACTTACCTGGTGGCTGACATCGGCGCAATCATCGACATTGATGCCATCTTCACTATCAATATAGATGCGCAGGATAGATGTGCGACTACGAACGAATTCAATTCCAACCAGTTCGTAACCCAGCGCTTCTACGGGAGCCGATACCAACTCTGTCAATTTTTGCTCTAATGTGGACAAGCCCACCCCCAAGACATAAAAAAAGGGCCTATAGCCCAGTATTACGATTCGCTAATAACAAAAAACCCCGAATATTCGGGGCTTTTAGTCACTGGACCCTGTATGCCGCAACGCGGCCCGGACTCCATCCAAAGAATTTTCTTTCAAAAAATAGCCGTGAATGCGTCCGTCGATGCATACAGTATATTTGAAAAAGAACTCAAAGGGAAAGTGGTTGCGGGGGCCGGATTTGAACCGACGACCTTCGGGTTATGAGCCCGACGAGCTACCAGGCTGCTCCACCCCGCGTCCGAAAACGTGGCGAATAATACGCCAGACCTGCATAAAATGCAAGTGATACTACGATTTGGTACCGAGGACGGGACTTGAACCCGTAAGCCCAATCGGGCACTACCACCTCAAGGTAGCGTGTCTACCAATTCCACCACCACGGCACTGCACTGACCACAACGATTCGTTGTGCTGACGATCTTACTTAGGAATATCGCTGCCCGGTGTAACCGGTTGAGCTGGCTTTTCAGTCTGTTGAGAAGACTGCGCCGGCGCAGAAAGATTTTCCCACTCACTTCCTTTCGAGGCTTTATTGCTGTTCAGATTACCCAGAACCAGGCTGATGATGAAGAACAGTGCCGCTAGGATGCCAGTAGTACGGGTCATGAAATTACCTGAACCCGAAGAACCAAACACCGTACCGGATGCGCCTGCACCGAATGAGGCTCCCATATCAGCGCCTTTGCCTTGCTGCAGCATGATCATACCCACGAGGGCAATAGCTACAATAAGGAAAACAACTAAAAGAGCTTCGTACATATTCAACCTGTTCCTTGCACGATAATCGTACAGTTAAAGCTTCAACCAGTATTGATGGGGCGTCTCGTCATCACCCATCAGAAGCGGGTGTGAATACTAACCAAAGGCGCATATCTCTGCAAGTGCAATTTCTCTTACGCAAACTGATTGCAGAAAAAAGCGCCATCCCGGTGATTTTACAGGCGGTTCAGCATTCTGAGCACCGCCTTTAAGAGGTTTAAACCGCTTTGACCTGATCGGCAATACGATTAGCCAGTTCGGTGACCTGCGCCTCATTTTCGCCTTCGACCATCACACGAATTAGCGGCTCAGTGCCTGACTTACGCAACAGAACGCGTCCGCGACCCGCCAGCGCTTTTTCAACATCAGCGGTGACCGTTTTCACGGCGTCGTTTTGCAGCGGGTCATGCTCGCCCGCGAAGCGTACGTTGACCAGAACCTGCGGCAGCATCTTCATACCACTGCAGAGATCGTGCAGGCTCATGTGGTTACGCACCATCGCAGTGAGCACTTGCAAACTTGCAACGATACCGTCGCCGGTGGTGGTTTTATCCAGCAGGATCACATGACCGGAGTTCTCCGCGCCGAGACGCCAGCCCTTCTCCTGCATCTTCTCCAGCACATAACGGTCACCGACTTTGGCACGGGTAAACGGAATGCCGAGCTGTTTCAGCGCTAATTCCAGGCCCATGTTGCTCATCAGCGTACCCACTACACCGCCACGTAACTGTCCCTGACGCAGCGCTTCACGTGCAATGATGTAGAGGATCTGGTCGCCATCTACTTTGTCGCCCAGATGGTCAATCATCATGATGCGGTCGCCATCGCCGTCGTAGGCCAGACCAATATCGGCCTTCTCCGCCAGTACGCGCTGCTGCAGCAGTTTAAGATCGGTGGCACCGCACTCTTTGTTGATGTTCATGCCGTCTGGCTGGACACCGATTGCGATGACGGTTGCGCCCAGCTCGCGCAGGACATTCGGCGCAATGTGGTAAGTCGCACCATTGGCACAGTCGACCACAATTTTCAGACCATTCAGATTGAGTTCACTGGGGAAAGTCCCCTTACAGAACTCAATGTAACGCCCCGCTGCATCAACAATGCGGCTGGCGCGGCCTAACTGGGCTGATTCAACACAGGTAATCGGCTTTTCCATCTCCAGTTCAATCGCTTCTTCCACGTCATCAGGCAGTTTGGTGCCTTCGGACGAGAAGAATTTAATACCGTTATCGTCAAACGGATTGTGCGACGCTGAAATAACGATGCCCGCCTCTGCGCGGAAGGTACGGGTCAGATAGGCGATGGCGGGGGTCGGCATCGGACCGGTAAACGCAGCGGTCAGGCCCGCGGCGGCGAGGCCTGCTTCCAGCGCAGACTCCAGCATATAGCCCGAGATACGGGTATCTTTGCCGATAATGATCTTTTTCGAACCGTGACGCGCCAGTACTTTACCCGCGGCCCAGCCCAGCTTCAGGACGAAATCAGGCGTGATAGGTGTTTCACCGACTTTGCCGCGAATGCCATCTGTACCGAAATATTTACGATTACTCATGATGCTCCTTTTGCTCTTCGGGTCGCTTCGACCACGCGCATCGCTTCGGCCGTCTCTTTTACATCATGCGCGCGAATAATCTGCGCGCCCTGCATGGCAGCAATCACCGCGCAGCTCAGGCTGCCGGTTAAACGCTGTGACGGGCCAACATTTAACAACTGGCCAATCATCGATTTACGCGACATCCCCACCAGCAGCGGCAGACCAAAGTGGTGAAAATCGCTGAGATGAGCCAGCAGTTCATAATTGTGGCTGAGATTTTTACCGAAACCGAAGCCCGGGTCGAGTATCAGCTGCTCTTTTTTAATTCCCGCCGCTTCGCAGCGCGCAATCTGCTGAGCGAAGTAAGTGTCCACTTCGCTTAAGATGTTTTCGTAAACCGGTGCCTGCTGCATGGTGCGCGGTTCGCCCTGCATATGCATTAAACAGACAGGAAGTCCGGTAGCCGCTGCGGCTTCCAGCGCACCCGGCTCAGAGAGTGAGCGGACATCGTTAATGATGTGAGCACCCACTCGTGCGGCTTCCCTGATTACGTCGGCTTTAGAGGTGTCTACTGAAATCCACACTTCGAAACGCTGGGCAATGGCATCGATTACCGGAATGACCCGCTCCAGCTCCTCCTCCACACTCACTTCATCTGCGCCAGGACGGGTTGATTCACCGCCGACATCGATAATGGTTGCGCCTGCGTTGACCATCTCATTGGTATGCGTCAGCGCATCGACCAGCGCGTTATGTTTACCACCATCTGAAAAAGAGTCCGGCGTGACATTCAGAATGCCCATCACATGAGGAAAAGATAAATCGAGATGGGAATCACGGGCAAACAACTTCATGGTGAAAACTCCTTGCTGATCAATATCTGGATGTAAAAAACCCCGGACCAGCCGGGGTTTTGTCTGACAATGATGCGTCTTATTTGTTGTACTGCTCTGACATGGTATTGCCTGGGTTCGGCGTACGCGGTTCATCAACCGGACGTGGCGCTTTTGGCGTACCGTTGCTGTCTGAGTTGCTGCCTGGATCTTCCCAGCCCGCAGGCGGACGCACTTCGCGG
Organism: Pantoea sp. B550; assembly: GCF_024158165.1. NCBI lineage: Bacteria > Pseudomonadati > Pseudomonadota > Gammaproteobacteria > Enterobacterales > Erwiniaceae > Pantoea > Pantoea sp. B550. The sequence goes on along the minus strand of NZ_JAMYXI010000003.1, from coordinate 2,437,788 downwards.
CGTGCCATCAGGTCGTCGATCTGCGGTGCATCAATGGTTTCATACTTCATCAGCGCGTCTTTCATGGCGTGAAGAATGTCCATGTTCTCACCCAGAATGCGGCGGGCACGCTGGTAGTTGCTGTCGATCAGGTGTTTAACTTCCTGGTCAATGATGCGGGCTGTTTCATCAGACATATGTTTCGCTTTCGCGACAGAACGTCCAAGGAATACTTCACCCTCTTCTTCTGCATACAGCAACGGCCCCAGTTTTTCAGAGAAGCCCCACTGCGTCACCATGTTACGTGCCAGATTAGTCGCGACTTTAATGTCGTTGGACGCACCGGTAGAAACATGTTCCACACCGTAGATGATCTCTTCTGCCAGACGACCACCGTACAGCGTTGAGATCTGGCTTTCCAGTTTCTGACGGCTGGCGCTAATCGCGTCGCCTTCAGGCAGGAAGAAGGTCACACCCAGCGCACGGCCGCGCGGGATAATCGTAACTTTATGCACCGGATCATGCTCTGGCACCAGGCGGCCAATAATGGCGTGGCCCGCTTCGTGGTAAGCCGTTGACTCTTTCTGCGCTTCCGTCATCACCATGGAGCGACGTTCCGCACCCATCATAATTTTGTCTTTCGCTTTCTCGAACTCAACCATCGACACCACGCGCTTGTTTGAACGAGCGGCGAACAGCGCAGCTTCGTTCACCAGGTTGGCCAGATCGGCACCTGAGAAGCCTGGCGTACCACGTGCAATGATTGCGGCATCAATGTCGGTTGCCAGTGGCACACGACGCATATGCACTTTCAGGATCTGCTCACGACCACGTACGTCTGGCAGACCGACCACAACCTGACGGTCAAAGCGGCCTGGACGCAGCAGCGCAGGGTCCAGTACGTCAGGACGGTTAGTCGCGGCGATAACGATAATACCTTCGTTACCTTCGAAACCATCCATCTCAACCAGCATCTGGTTCAGCGTCTGCTCACGTTCATCATGACCACCGCCTAAACCGGCACCACGCTGACGACCCACAGCATCGATCTCATCGATAAAGATGATGCACGGAGCGGCTTTCTTGGCCTGTTCGAACATGTCGCGCACACGGGATGCACCGACACCGACAAACATTTCCACAAAGTCAGAACCGGAGATAGTGAAGAAAGGCACCTTGGCTTCACCGGCAATCGCTTTTGCCAGCAGGGTTTTACCGGTACCCGGCGGGCCCACCATCAGAACGCCTTTTGGAATTTTACCGCCCAGCTTCTGGAAACGGCTCGGCTCGCGCAGATATTCCACCAGCTCAGCCACCTCATCTTTCGCTTCGTCACAACCTGCTACATCGGCGAAAGTGGTTTTAATCTGGTCCTCCGTCAACATGCGGGCTTTGCTTTTGCCGAAGGACATCGCGCCCTTACCGCCGCCGCCCTGCATCTGACGCATAAAGAAGATCCACACACCGATCAGCAGCAGCATCGGGAACCACGAAATGAAGATGGAAGCCAGCAGGCTTGGCTCTTCCGGCGGTTCGCCAACCACTTTGACGTTTTTGGTCAAGAGGTTATCAAGCAACTTGGGATCGTTGACAGGAATGTAGGTCGTGTATTTATTGCTGTCTTTTTTAATGACGTTAATTTCACGCCCGTTAATACGTGCCTCGCGGACCTGATCCTGGTTCACTTCCGACAGGAAGGTTGAATAATCAACCCGACGGCCATTTGACTCGCTGGGCCCAAAGCTCTGGAATACTGACATCAGCACGACCGCGATGACTAACCAGAGAATCAGGTTTTTCGCCATGTCACTCAAGGGATTAACCTCATATTACATCGGTGTTAACAGATAGCGTAGGGTACTATAGATCCTGCATACATGGAATCGCAGCAAAGCTGCGGACGTCTCCAGCAATTTGGTTATAGTTTGCGCCCAGTCGCCACAATGTACACTTCACGTGAACGTGAACGTGAAGCGTCCGGCTTACGAATTTTCACTTTCGTAAACAGGGAGCGAATTTCCCGCAGGTATTCATCGAAGCCATCTCCCTGAAACACTTTCACTACAAAACTGCCGCCAGGTGCCAGGATATCCCGACACATCTCCAGCGCCAGTTCTACTAAATACATCGACCGGGGAATATCTACGGCAGGTGTACCACTCATATTCGGCGCCATATCGGACATGACAACCTGGACTTTCTGATCGCCAACGCGCTCAAGCAGCGCATTGATCACCGATTCTTCACGAAAATCGCCCTGAAGGAAATCGACACCGACTATCGGATCCATTGGCAGGATATCACAGGCAATGATGCGCCCTTTATTCCCGATTTGCTGAACCACATATTGCGACCAGCCACCAGGTGCAGCACCCAGATCTACCACGGTCATGCCGGGTTTGAAAAGCTTGTCACCCTGTTGTATTTCATCAAGTTTAAACCAGGCGCGCGAACGCAACCCTTTTTTCTGCGCCTGAAGCACATATTTATCGCTAAAGTGTTCCTGAAGCCAGCGGCTGGAGCTGGCCGAACGCTTTTTACCCGTCATAATAATTCCAGTTAAATCGTCATCGTAGCGATAAACCTGCACGCAATGGGTTGCGTCGATTTGGTGATATACCCGAGATGGCGGTAGAATGAACCGTTTTCAATCCCTGAGTAAGTAAAAAACTACGATGAATCTAAGTACCAAACAAAAACAGCACCTCAAGGGCCTCGCCCATCCGCTCAAGCCAGTTGTTATGCTGGGTGGCAATGGCCTGACTGAAGGCGTGCTGGCCGAAATCGAGCAGGCTCTGTCGCATCACGAACTGATTAAGGTAAAAATCGCCTCTGAAGATCGTGAAACGAAACAGCTGATCGTCGAGGCTATCGTGCGTGAGACCGGTGCCAGCAACGTACAGGTGATCGGCAAAACGCTGGTGCTGTATCGCCCCTCTAAAGAGAGCAAAATTTCTCTGCCACGCTAAGTGGGCAAAGAAAGTGACATGCTCTTACCTCAGATAAAAGGCCGCAATGCGGCCTTTTTCCTTTCTTTACATTGTGCTTCAGCGCTTTTCAAAGCGTAGCAACATCTTAAAGGTATTCCACCTTCAGAATCTCATATTCAACGTCGCCGCCCGGGGTTTTTACGATAGCCACATCATCGGCCTCTTTACCCACCAGACCACGCGCCATTGGCGAATTGACTGAAATCAGATTTTGCTTAAAGTCTGCTTCGTCATCGCCCACGATGCGATACGTGGCTTCTTCGTCGGTCTCGACGTTCAGCACGGTCACCGTTGCGCCGAAGATCACGCGGCCGGTTTTAGGCATCTGCGTAACATCGATAACCTGCGCATTGGAGAGTTTGGCTTCAATCTCCTGAATACGGCCTTCACAAAAGCCCTGCTCTTCACGCGCAGCGTGATATTCCGCGTTCTCTTTTAAATCGCCATGCTCGCGTGCGTCAGCGATAGAGGCGATAATGCGCGGGCGCTTCACGGTTTTCAGCTCGTTCAGCTCTTCGCGCAATCTTTCAGCGCCTCTTAACGTCATCGGAATCTGATTCATTTAAGCTCCTCGCCCTCTTTCCTGTTTAACGATGTCATCCTGACCGGTGACCGCAGAAAAAAGCGCTCTGCGGCGCATTAGCCCGTTTTTGCAAATAAAAGAATCCTGACCCGGAGATGCTTCCAGGCCAGAAAAGAGTTTTGCAATTTGATACGTATTTTACCCCAGAGTTCCCTGCGGGTCATCGTTTACTTTGCACCGTCCAGCGACGTAGTATTGACGCCCTCACCTGCCAGTTACCGCGAGATTATGCGATTTTCACGACTTGTTACCGGATTAAGCTGCGCATTTATGCTGCAGGCACACGCAGCGCCAGTTGATGAATACATGCAGTACCTGCCAGATGGCGCCAATCTGGCGCTGATGGTTCAGAAAGTGGGTGCATCAACACCGATCATTGATTACCACGGCAAACAGATGGCCCTGCCCGCCAGTACCATGAAAGTGGTGACGGCGCTGGCGGCACTACTGGAACTGGGTGGCGACTTCCGTTTTCAGACCACGTTTGAGACCCGGGGTGCCATTATAGATGGCACCCTGAACGGCGACTTAGTCGCACGTTTCGGCGGTGATCCAACTTTAAGCCGTCAGGATCTGCGCAACATGGTCGCGGCAATAAAGAAGCAGGGCATTAACCATATCAAAGGCAACCTGGTTATCGACACCTCGGTTTTTGCCAGTCACGACATGGCACCGGGCTGGCCGTGGAACGATATGACCCAGTGCTTCAGCGCCCCGCCGGGTGCCGCGATTGTGGATAAAAACTGCTTCTCGGTGTCGCTCTACAGTGCCAATACGCCAGGTGAAAATGCGTTTGTGCGCATCGCCTCCTATTATCCGGCGCATATGTACAGCCAGGTCCGCACCATCGGCCGTAACAGCGGTGAAGCGCAATATTGCGAACTGGATGTGGTTCCCGGTGAGCTGAACCGTTACACCCTGACAGGCTGTATGCGCCAGCGTGCCGAACCGCTGCCGCTGGCCTTTGCGGTGCAGGATGGCGCGGCCTGGGCAGGTGAAATCCTTAAGGCAGAGCTGCGCTCGTCAGAGATTGACTACAGTGGCCATCTGGTGCGCCAGACGCAGGTCACGGAGCCAGGTACCGTACTGGCATCGACCCAGTCTGCGCCGCTGCACACGCTGCTGCACACCATGCTGAAGAAGTCAGACAACATGATAGCCGACACGGTCTTCCGCACCATTGGTCATCACTACTTCAACGTGCCCGGTACCTTCCGTGCCGGGCAGGATGCTGTCCGCCGTATCCTGAAAGCCAAAGCCAATGTCGATATGGGTAACAGCATTCAGGTTGATGGTTCCGGTCTGTCGCGCCACGATCTGATTTCGCCGCAAACCATGATGCAGGTGTTGCAGTTCATTGCGAAGAATGACAACACGCTGGATTATATTTCGATGTTGCCCCTGGCGGGTTACGACGGCACGCTACAGTATCGTGGCGGGCTGCATGAGGCGGGACTGGATGGCAAGGTCTCGGCGAAAACCGGTTCACTGCAGGGCGTCTATAATCTGGCGGGCTTTATTACCACTTCCAGCGGTGCAAGAGTGGCATTTGTTCAGTTCCTTTCCGGTTATGCAGTGCCGCCGGAAGATCAACGTACCCGCCGTATTCCACTGGTGCGTTTTGAAAGCCGACTCTACCGCGATATCAATCAGAACAACTGATTAAGCAGAAATAAAAACGCAGCAGGCGATCAACCTGCTGCGTTTTTTATGGCTGAACCGATCAGAAGCGGGTGTTCACGCTCATATAAAATGTGCGGCCCGATTCGTTAAAGGTATTGGCTCCTGCGCCGTAGAGGTAAGCGCCGGTGGTGGCATTGCCGGTAGTCTGCGCATTGCCCTGACGGAAATGACGCTTGTCGAAGAGGTTGTCGATACCCACGGTGACACTGGCATATTTATTAACGTCATAGGTGCCGCTCATGCCTACAACCGAATAGGGACTGACCTGATCGGTCGCGCTGCCGGTGACGGCGTTACCTTTATAGTCATACTTCTTCGGCACCTGTTTACCGTACCAGGTCAGGGTTGTCTGGAGAGAGAGATCCTGCATCGCCTGCCAGCTCAGCGTCGAATTGAGCGTATACGCCGGAATAATTGACAGGCGATCGCCGGTCTCTTTATTTTTGCTCTGCAGCATATACGTGAAGTTGTTGTTCCACGTCAGGCTGTCGGAGAACGGGACGTTAACCGTACCTTCGAGCCCCTCAACCACCGCTTTGGGCACATTTTCCCATTTGTAGATGTCGGTTTTGCCGTTAGACGCCGTGCCGGTGGGAGCCGTGCCTGCCTCAATCTTGTTCCGGTAGTCGTTGCGGAACCAGGTCAGACCCGCCTGATAGCCGTCGCGCTTCCATTCCAGTCCAATCTCTTTATTGATGCTGTTTTCCGCTTTCAGGTCATCATTACCCATCAGATAACAGGCACCGGCACTGGCCGCGCAGCCCTGGCCATTGCTGTAAAGCAGATAGTTCGGGTTAGTCTGGTAGAGGCTCGGCGCTTTATAAGCGCGCGCAATGCCCATTTTCAGCGTGAACTCATCGCCTAATCCCTGTGAGAGGTTGAGCGACGGGCTCCAGTTATCGCCGACAATCGAATGGTGATCGAAGCGCAGGCCGGGCGTCAGCATGGTGCTGTCAGTCAGCTCAATATTGTCTTCCGCAAACAGTGAGAAGATCTCCGCCTGCGAATAGGGAGAGCGTCCGGTGGTGGCGATACCCGGAATCGAACCGTAGCTGGCGGCCTGCGTCGTCGAGGAAGGATCCTTCATCCGCTGCTGATTCCATTCCGTGCCAAAGGTTGCAGTCTGATTCACCAGCCACTCAAAGGGCACGCTGATCTCGCTGTGCAGCAACACATCATCCAGCTGGATAGTGTTGAAATTGCTGTTGGAAAAGATCCCTTCAGTGCCGCCCGCCAGCCCTTCATTCAGACGCGAGTTGCGGGTGTTTTCATACTGCGCATAGGTGTTGGTGCTGATGCCATTATCCCAGGCGCCGGTCCACTTAACTGAAAAGTTCTGCCGATAGAGCCGGTTGGTTTCGTCACCATATTTGCTTTTCACAAGCGCGTTGGTATTGGTGTTCTGGGTGTCGCCAGCATAGAGGTTGCCCTGACGGCTGTAACCGGCCCCCACTTCCAGCGCCTGCATTGGTGCAAACGCCCAGCGCAGCAGGCCATGAATATCTTTATTGACTGAACCTTCGCGGCCCGCCGGGTAGGATCCCGCGTAACTGCCGGTGCGGTCTGCGGCGTGCCCTTCATTGATATCGTAAGCATCAGCCTGCGTTTTTGCCAGACCGCCATAGAGCCGGAAACTGACATCATCGCCCAGCGGTCCTTCAAGACTGAAGTTAGTACGCCGCGTCGCGCCCTCCTCCTTGTGTTGCGGCACGTTGTAATAGGCGCTCCACGAGCCGTGCCACTGATTATCCATCTCTTTCCTGGTGATGATATTAACCACACCACCCGCCGCACCATTGCCGTAGCGGGCCGCTGCCGGACCCCGGATGACGTCAATGCGGTCAATGATCTCTGGCGGTACCCAGTTAGTGTCGCCGCGTGTGTCGCGCTCGCCACGCCAGCCAAGCCGCACCGCATTGCGGCTGGTTACCGGCAGGCCATCGATCAGGATCAGGGTATTTTCCGGCCCCATACCACGGATATCGATCTGACGGTTATTACCGCGCTGGCCGCTGGTGGAGTTACCGGTCAGATTGACACCGGGCATGGTGCGGATGATTTCGGCGACGTCGCGCGCAGCCGGATGTTTTTTGATTTCGTCGGCGGTAATCGTTGACACGCCAGGGGCCTGCAGCGTCTGCTCAGCGGCGGTGACCGTCATGGTGTCGTCGTGGAGGGGATCGGAGGTGCTGCTGTCGATAGCGGGTTCGCGGGTGGCTTCAGCAGCCACGGCACCGGCAGAAATGAGAGAGGCCGTGAGACCCAGTTCAATCATAATGGCTAACGAAAGCCGGGATATCTTTTTCATTTTTCTATTCCTGGAGTGCCAGCGAGCATGCCACTGCCGGCGTACCGGTAAAAAGGTCATAACCTTGCCTGCAACGCATTAACCTTCCCGCCACACCGGCTTCAGAACCGCGTTGCGTCCGTCTGAAATCCGATGCGGCAGAGAGAATGCGCGCGCTCCCTGTCGAGCGGAAACACCCTATTGCAAATGCAAATAATTATCAATACTATTATCTGTAACATGCATGACTCTAAGCAAGTGTGATTGAATCATGGCGCGAATAGCGTGGTTAAACGAAGAGACCGGCAGCGAACGCTGGTGGCAGCAGCTGCAGCAACAGGGCATTCCCCTGATTGAACCCGCTGAAAAGGGGACCTGTCAGGTCACTTTTTTCTGGCGTGATCCGCAGGGTGACCCGCTGCACTCTGATACCCGGCGCGTCTGGATCAACATTACCGGTGTAACCGATCATCATCACACAGCCTCACCTTCCTCCTTAACACCTGTTCCTGATACCGATGTCTGGTGGTGGCAAACCACCCTGCCCGCTGACTGGCGCGGCAGCTACTGCCTGATCCCTGACAACCAGACAGAGACGTTTGCCGGGCAGGCTGATATGCAGGCGCTGCGCCAGTGGTGGAGTCAGAAATTCCGGCAGGCACAAAGCGACCCGCTGAATCCTTTGCGTAGCTGGGCAGGTGGACGCGGAATGAGGGTCTCGCCGCTGCACCTGCCACGCGCGCCGGATCAACAGGTGTGGCGTGCGGTTGATGAGGGCCGTGCCGCCGATATTCCGCTGCAACACTATTTGTGGCGCAGCGAACGGCTGGGAAACCAGCGTCAGATCTGGATCGCTGTCACCGGAGACGCCAGTGCAGGCGATCGTCCGCTGGCACTGCTGCTGGATGGTCAGTTCTGGGCGCACAGCATGCCGGTTGCCGGTCCGCTTCAGCAACTCACTGAGGCAGGCGAGCTGCCTCCTGCGGTCTATGTCATGATCGACATCATCGACCGCGAACACCGCACGCGTGAACTGACCTGTAACCCTGACTTCTGGCTGGCGATTCAGCACGAGCTGTTACCACAAATTCAGCAGTGGGCACCGTTTCGGGCCGACAGCACGCTGGTGGCCGGACAGAGTTTTGGCGGCCTTTCTGCCGCTTACGCCACCCTGAACTGGCCGGAAACTTTTGCGGGTGCCGTCAGTCTTTCCGGTTCGTTCTGGTGGCCCGCGCGCGGTGACCCGAATGGCTGGCTGCCGCAGCAGTTACAGCAGGGTTTGCTGCAGGCGCCCTCCCGGCGCTTTTATCTGGAGGCGGGGCGGCGCGAACGCCTGATTCTGGCAGCAAACGAACAGTTTCAGCGCGATCTGACTGTGGCAGGACATCAGGTCAGCTATCACCCGATTGAAGGCGGTCACGATGCGCTGTGCTGGCGCGGCGGACTGCTGGCAGGCCTCAACGCTATGTGGCAATCGTCATAACCCGCTGATATCCCGCCGTCTGTGTGCCATTAAAAGAAAAAGGATACCCAGGAGATCGGCGTTTATACGCCCGACGACTTCGGACAGGAGACCAACATGCAACAACGCAATCCTTTCGACGATCCCCAGCAGGATTGTCAGGTACTGAAAAATGCTCAGCAGCAGTACAGCTTATGGCCCGCCTTTTGTGCGGTCCCGCCAGGATGGCAGCCTGTTTATGGGCCCGAACCACAGGCCCGTTGCCTGAGCTGGCTGAATGAAAACTGGCACGATATCCGTCCGGTTATGACGCAGGACAGTGGGAGCCGCAATGTCTGAGACCACTCTGAACCCGCTGACAGAGCAAAAAACGTTGCCGCTGGTGGCCGCTCAGCCCGGAATCTGGATCGCTGACCAGCTATCGCCCTATTCCAATGCTTACGCCGTGGCGCATTTTGTCGAACTGCACGGTGTGCTGAACAGCGCGCTGCTGTCACGGGCCATAATTGCTGGCATGCAGGAAGCGGACACGCTGAATATGGCCTTTGGCGAGCAGGAGGGTGAACCGCTGCAGTGGCCTGCCCCCCAGCATTTTCGCGAGCCTGAAATAATCGATCTGCGCGATGCCGCCGATCCTGCTGCATCAGCACGTGCGCTGATGCAGCAGGATATGTCCGGTGACCTGCGGATACTGAGCGGTGCGCCGCTCTATCATCACAGCCTGCTTCGGCTGGGCGAGGATCACTGGTACTGGTATCAGCGCTACCATCATCTGGTGGTCGATGGTTTCAGCTTCACCGCCCTGACCCGCCGCATCGCCCATCTCTACAGCGCCTGGCAGCACGGCGACACGCCGGAGCCGAGCCCCTTTGTCCCGTTCAGCGAGGTCGTCGACGAGTATCAGCGCTATCAGCACTCTTCGACCTGGCAGCGCGATCGTCAGTTCTGGCTGGAGAAAGGCGCGCAGTTACCTGCGCCCGCCTCGTTGTCCGCTCTGCCGCTGGCCGGTCAGAGCGCCAGTACCGACCTGCTACGCCATACGTTTGCCGTGGATCGCAACACTTTTCAGGCTTTGCTGACGCACACCGGGCAGCACAACCTCAGTGCTGCGGACACCGCCTTTGCGCTGGTGGCGTTATGGCTGGCGCGCCTCACCGGTCAGCATGCGTTCGCCGCCGGTTTCATCTTTATGCGCCGCATCGGCTCGGCCGCGCTCTGCGCCACCGGTCCGGTGATCAACGTTTTGCCTATGGCAATCCATTACGACCCGGCACAGCCGCTGACGGCACTGGCCGGGCGTCTGGCGGGCGAAGTCAGAAAAATGCGCCGTCATCAGCGTTACGACGCTGAGCAGGTGCAGCGCGATCTGGGCCGGTTTGGTGACAGTGCTCCGCTCTATGGGCCGGTGATTAACCTGAAGATGTTCGACTATCAGCTCGATTTCGCAGGCATTGAAGGCATCACTCATCAGCTGGCGTCAGGCCCGGTTCGCGATCTGGAGATTGCTATCTACCTCAGCGAACAGGGCGACCTCACGCTGGAACTACTGGCTAATGCAGAGCGCTATAGTGAAACCGCGCTGAAGCAACATGCCAGTCGCTTTGGTCTGCTGCTTGAGCAGCTTGCCGTCCGGCCAGCGTGCGCCTGTGGCGAGCTGGATATGCTGATGCCGGAAGAACATCAACAGCTGGCAGCGGTCAATCAGACGGCTGTGATGCTGCCTGCAGAGACGCTAAGCAGCCTGCTGCTGCTGCAGGCGCAGCGTACGCCGCACGCTATGGCGCTGGCGGATGAGGCGCATCAGCTTAATTATCAGCAGATGCAACAGCAGGTCGCCGCGCTGGGACAACAGCTGATTGCGCAGGGTGTGACGCGGGGTGACATCGTCGCCGTGGCGCTGCCGCGCTCGGTCTTTTTATCACTGGCGCTGCAGGCGATTGTCAGCACAGGCGCAACCTGGCTGCCGCTTGATACCGGCTACCCGGACGATCGGCTGAAGATGATGCTGGAAGATGCCGCGCCGAAAATGCTGATCACCTGCCGCGAACTGGCAGACAGGCTGGCGGCTCTCTCACCGGCCGCGCCGCTGTTTTACGACGTGCTGTTAACTCCGGTGGATAGCGTGCTGACACAGGCTCCGCGTCCGCATGATGGCGCTTACCTCATCTATACCTCTGGTTCGACCGGTCGGCCAAAAGGCGTGCTGGTCAGTCATGAGGCGATCGTCAACCGGCTGCTGTGGATGCAGGATCGTTATCCGCTCGGCGGTGATGATGTGGTGCTGCAGAAAACGCCGAGCAGCTTTGATGTCTCGGTGTGGGAGTTCTTCTGGCCATTGATCGCTGGCGCACAGCTGGTGATGGCACCGCCTGATGCCCACCGCGACCCGGACGCGCTGCAGCAGCTATTTGCCCGCTACCGCGTGACCACCACCCATTTTGTTCCGTCGATGCTGGCTGCTTTTGTCGCCTCGCTGGAGGAAGGTGACGCGATAGCGCGTTGCGCCAGCCTGCGCCGGGTTTTCTGCAGCGGCGAAGCGCTGCCCGCTGAGCTGTCGCGCCAGTGGCAGACGCTGACCCGGGTGCCCTTGCATAATCTTTATGGCCCGACCGAAGCGGCAGTGGATGTCAGCTTCTACCCGGCTTTCGGACCGGCGCTGGCGGCCGTCGACGGTGCCAGCGTGCCGATTGGCTTCCCGGTCTGGAACACCGGCTTACGGATTCTGGATGCGCGTCTGCAGCCGGTGCCACCGGGCGTGGCTGGCGATCTCTGGCTGACCGGCGTGCAGCTGGCGCATGGCTATCTTGATCGTCCCGACCTCACTGCCAGCCGGTTTGTCGCCGATCCGTGGGGTCACGGCTCCCGGATGTACCGCACCGGTGATGTGGCGCGCTGGCTGCCGGATGGTGCGGTGGAGTATCTGGGTCGCAGCGACGATCAGCTTAAAATTCGCGGACAGCGTATCGAGCTGAACGAGATCGACCACGCCATGGCTGCGCTGCCTGGCATTGTGCAGGCCGTGACGCATGCAGTGGTACTGGGCAGCAGCAGCGACCAGCAGGGTGATGCCCGCCAGCTGGTCGGCTATGTGGTGGCAGAGGGCTCAATTGATGCCGACGTCATGCGCCAGACTCTGGCGACACAGTTACCGGCGCATATGGTGCCGGTGGCGATTGTTCAGCTGGCGGCATTACCGCTCAGCAGCAACGGCAAGCTGGATCGTAAAGCGCTGCCGCTGCCACAGACCCGAACAGCGGCTGCCGGTCGTGCACCGTACCCGGGTCTGGAAACGACGCTGGCGCAGGCGTTCGCCACGCTGCTGGAACGTGAGTCCGTCAGCGCACAGGATGATTTTTTTGCGCTGGGTGGTCATTCGCTGCTGGCGATGCGGCTGGCGGCGCAGCTGCGGCGGACGCTGAATCAGCCGGTGTCAGTGGGCCAGATTATGGTGGCAGCTACGGTAGAAAAGCTGGCCGTCCTGCTTAGTAGTGAACCCGCGGAGACAGCCCGCGCCGGATTTGAGGCGGTCTTGCCGCTGCGGCGTACTACCGGCCCGACGCTGTTCTGCTTCCATCCCGCCTCAGGTTTTGCCTGGCAATTCAGCGTGTTGCAGCGCTATCTGGATGCCCGCTGGTCGCTGCTCGGCATTCAGTCACCTGATATCACCAGCCCGCTGAATCAGGCGCAGCACCTTGACGCGGTGTGTGAGGCGCATCTGGCGACGGTGCGCCAGCAGCAGCCAGAGGGGCCCTACTATTTCCTGGGCTATTCGCTGGGCGGCACGCTGGCGCAGGGTATCGCCGCGCGGCTGGAGGCCGAAGGTGAAACCGTTGCCTTCCTCGGACTGCTGGATACCTGGCCGCCGGAGACGCAGAACTGGGATGAACGGCGCGGCGAAAACGTGCTGGATCCGGCGGTGCTGGAAGAGGTTAATCGTGAGCGCGAGCAGTTTATCGCAGCACAGCGCGAGCAGGCCGGTGAAGGAATGGAGGCACTGTTTACCACCATTGAAGCCAACTATGCCAGTTCGGTGCGCCTGCTGGCCACGGCGCGCAGTGCCCGCTTTAGTGGGCACGCCACGCTGTTCCTGGCGCAACAGACCCAGTTGCCCGGTCAGGATGCACGCCGCGCCTGGGCGCCCTGGGTTGGCGGACTGACTATCTGGCCGCTGGACTGTGCGCACGTCGAGATCATCTCACCGCGCATGTTCGAGCAGATCGGCCCACGACTGCAGCAGTGTCTGGCAACGCTGATTTCCTGAGTCATCCTGACCTGCGCTTTTTTCACCGGAGAAGGCGCGGGTCAGCCTCTGCCCAGCGGTACAATCATCGGCGTACCGGCCACCGGATCGTTAATGATGATGCAGCGCAGGCCGTAGATCGCGTCTATCAGTTCCGGCGTTACAATCTCCGCCGGTTTTCCTTCGGCAACGATTTTCCCGTCGCGCATCGCTATCAGGTGGCTGGCGTAGCGGCACGCCTGATTAAGATCGTGCAGCACCACCACCAGCGTTCGGCCATGCTGCTGATTGAGATCCTGCATTAATTCCAGCAGTTCAATCTGATGGGCAATATCCAGCCAGGTGGTCGGTTCATCCAGCAGCAATAGCGGTGTCTGCTGAGCCAGCACCATCGCAATCCACACCCGCTGCCGCTGACCGCCAGAGAGCGTATCAACCTGCTGCTGCGCTAAATCGGCCACGCCGGTGGCCTGCATGGCCTGCTGCACCGCAGCCTCATCTTCCTGTCGCCAGCGCCCAAACAACGACTGGTGCGGATAACGCCCGCGCGCCACCAGTTCGCTGACGCTGATACCCGCAGGCGCATTCGAGCTTTGCGGCAGCAGCCCCAGCCGGCGTGCCACCTCTTTGGTCGCGTAGTGAGCAATGGTATTGCCATCCAGCAGCACCTCACCCTGCAGCGGCGAGGCCAGGCGACTTAAGGTACGCAGCAGCGTCGATTTTCCGCAGGCGTTGGGACCAATGATCACGGTCAGCTCACCGTCAGGGATCGCCACAGAGAGATTCTCCGCCACGATTTTTTTGTCATAGCCCAGCGTCAGCGCGTCGCCCCGCAAACGTGTTGTCACTTTCATTGGCGTCGTGCCTCCCGCACCAGTAGCGCAATCAGATAGAGCCCGCCCAGGCTGACCGTGATTACGCCAACCGGCAGCTGATAAGGCAGGAAAAAGTGCTGCGCGGCGTAATCCGCGGCGATTAATAGCAGCGCGCCACACAAGGCCGCCAGCGGCAGCGCGCCTTTGGTGCCACCACTGAGCCGCCGCGCAATCTGCGGTGCCAGCAACGCAATAAAGGCGATCGGACCGACCAGCGCCGTCGAGGCGGCGGTGAGGATAACGCCTGTCAGCATCAGCATGACGCGGCTGCGCTCAACCGGAACGCCCAGCGCGCAGGCCGTGTCGTCACCCATCTCCAGCAGTCGCATGCGGCGGGCCAGCATGCCTGTTGCCAGCAGCGCCAGCAGCAGCACGATGATCACCGGCGTGGTTTTCGCCCAGGTAATACCGTTAAGTGAACCGGCGCTCCAGAGCCCGGCGCTCAGTGCCGCCTCCAGTGAAGCACTGATAATTAGCCAGCTGTTCAGCGCCATCAGCAGTGCCCGCACGCTGATACCCACAATAATCAGCCGAAAAGTCTCCACGCCGTTGCGCCAGCTGAACAGCCAGACCACTCCCGCAGTGAGCAGTCCGCCAAGCAGTGCTGCCAGCGTCATCCCTTCCATGTTTTGCTGGAACAGCACCAGCGCCACCAGCACACCGCTGTAAGCGCCGGTGTTAAAACCCAGAATATCGGGACTGCCCAGCGGGTTGCGCAACAGCGACTGAAAAATCGCCCCGCTGACGCCCAGCGCCGCACCAATCAGCAGCGCCATCATGACGCGCGGCAGACGCCACTCCAGCACAATCAGCTGAACATTGCGCGCCGCCTCGCCGTTGAAAAGTGCCCATAACTGGCTGGCTGAGATCGGTAAGGTGCCGCGCGTGATGCCCAGAAAAGCCAGCACCCCGCAGGCCATCAACAGCAGTAACGCATTGATCATCATCCGTGTCATATCTGCCCTTTTCCCAGCTTACGGCGCACCAGCACAATCAGCATCGGCGCACCGAGAATGGCCGTGACAATTGACACGCGTAGTTCACCCGGTATCAGCAGCCGTCCAAGAATATCGGCAGCCAGCAGCAGACAGGGCGTGATCACAAGGGTTCCCGGCAGCATCCAGCGATGATCGTTGCCCAGCAGCCAGCGGGCCAGATGCGGTGTCATTAACCCGACAAAGGCGATGGGTCCGACTGCCGCCGTCGCCGCACCGCTCAGCAGTGCAATCACCAGCAATCCCACCAGTTGAGTACGCATCACACGGGTGCCCAGCGCGGTTGCCATATCTCCGCCCATACTCAGGCTGTTGAGCGAACGTGCCAGCAGCAGCGCCAGCAGGCTCCCGGCCACGACCGCCGGAAAGACAGTGCGCAGAATGGCGAAATTACGGATATCCAGCGAGCCGCTGTGCCAGAAACGCAGATGATCGTAAATATCGGGATTAAGCAGCGACAGGCCAGATGTTAAGCCCTCCAGCACCGCACCCAGCGCCACGCCTGCCAGCGTCAGACGCAGCGGATTCACGCGGCCACCGCCGATCGCCCCCGTCAGGGCCACCAGCAGCGACGCCAGCAGTGCACCCGTAAAAGCAAAACCCAGCCATTCCGCAGGAGAATCGGCGCCAGAGAGCGCGATGCCGAGCACCACCGCAAAACCTGCTCCGGCATTCACACCAAGAATGCCTGGATCGGCCAGTGGATTGCGCGTCAGGCTCTGCATCAGTGCGCCCGCCAGACCTAAACTGATCCCGGCCAGCAGTCCCGCCAGGGTTCGCGGCAGCCGGGCATCGCGCACGATCACGCAATCGATGCGGCTGCAGTCGGAGAGTAAGGCATGTGTGACATCATGAAAGGGGACAGGTCTGGCACCCAGCATCAGGCTGAGCGCAATAAGCAACAATAGCAGCATCCCTGAACCGGCTATTGCACGGAGTTGACGCATAACGTTTAAACCTTCACGAATTCAACATGGCCCGCAATTGCGAGTGTTTATGATAATGATACTTGTTATCGTTATTAACTGTTTTTTGTATGT
Organism: Pantoea sp. B550; assembly: GCF_024158165.1. Classification (NCBI taxonomy): domain Bacteria; kingdom Pseudomonadati; phylum Pseudomonadota; class Gammaproteobacteria; order Enterobacterales; family Erwiniaceae; genus Pantoea; species Pantoea sp. B550. The sequence goes on along the minus strand of NZ_JAMYXI010000003.1, from coordinate 2,421,654 downwards.
TACCATGACTCTCAGATTCAATAATGAGGAAAATGGGTGCAAAAAAGCGACGCTATGAACAAACCCTCCCATTTTATCGATCTCACTCTGCTGAGAACCCATCCCGCCTTTCGCGCCCTGTTTATCGCCCGCTTTATCTCGATTGTCGCGCTCGGCATGCTGGCGGTGGCGGTCCCGGTTCAGATTCAGCAGCTGACGCAATCGCCGCTACAGGTAGGGCTGGCGGTGACGCTGGCCGGAGCCGGTATGTTTATCGGCCTGCTGACCGGCGGCGTGCTGGCCGATCGCTATGAGCGCCGTCGCCTGATCCTGTTTGCCCGATCCACCTGTGGCCTGGGTTTTGCCGCGTTGTGCATTAATGCCCTGCTCCCTTCACCGTCGGTCATCGCCGTCTTCGTGCTGGGACTCTGGGATGGCTTTTTCGGCGCGATAGGCGTCACGGCGCTGCTGGCGGCCACCCCGGCGCTGGTCGGGCGTGAGAATCTGATGAAGGCGGGTGCCATCACTATGCTGACGGTACGCTTTGGCGCGATTCTGTCACCCGCCATTGCGGGTATGGTGATTGCTCAGGGCGGTGTGGCGTGGAACTACGGGCTGGCCGCGTTCGGCACGCTGCTGACGGTATTAACCCTGTTGCGGTTGCCACCGCTTGCGCCACCGCCGCAGCCGCGTGAACATCCCTTAATGGCGCTAAGCAGCGGCGTCCGATTTCTGTTCGATACGCCGATTGTAGGTATGGCCGCGCTGACTGGCGCGCTGGTAACGTTAGCCAGCGCGGTGCGCGTGCTCTATCCGGCGCTGGCACCCCACTGGCAGGTCGGTCTGACGGAGCTGGGGCTGATGTACGCCGCCGTGCCGTTGGGTGCTGCGACAGGCGCGCTGACCAGCGGACGGCTGGCGCAGTCGCCACAGCCGGGCCGCCTGATTCTGGTCAGTGCCATCGCGGCATTCGTCGCACTGGCTCTGTTCAGCCTGATGCCATGGTTCAGCCTGAGTCTGATCTGCCTCGTGGCCTTTGGTTATTTCAGTGCCATCAGCAGCCTGGTGCAGTACGCGATGATTCAGACGCTGACGCCCGATGCACTGCTTGGCAGGATCAACAGCCTCTGGACAGCGCAGAATGTCACCGGCGATGCGATAGGTGCAGCAATAATTGGCGCGATGGGTTCACTGCTGTTGCCGCAGCAGGCAGCCGCCCTCTCTGGCCTGGCAGCCACCGTGCTGGGTCTCATCATGTGGCTGCTGATGGGCCGCCTGCGACGCTATCAACGGCCTGCCCCCGACGAAGCAACATCATGATTTCACGAACAGCGCTTCCAGCCGCGTCAGTAAATGACTGGCGCTGTAGTAGTCGAGACGAAAGCTATCCAGCCCCAGCGCATAGACCGCTTTAGCGCGCACCGCTGGGGTCTGCGCCAGAAAAGCATTGCTCATTACCTGCGCAGCCGTGTTATCTTCGGCGGCAAACAGCAGATAAGTCTGCCCATTCAGGCCTTCCGCCAGATTTTCGCCTGACAGCTGAAGAATATCTTTACGCTGTCCCATGCTGTGAGCGGACTGAAGCGTCGCCGGTGGCGTTGCCAGCGTGAAGCCCAGCGCCTGCAGTAACTTCCCCTGTGCCGATGCCTCCGTCCAGAGATTCACAGCCCGGCCATCTCCGTTCCACACCATTGCAGAAACCGGCTGCGGAGGCAGGGTCAGCTTTGCCTTCAGCGCCTTTTCACGCGCGTCGAACTCGCTTATCCGGGCAGCGGCATCCGCCTCATGCCCGGTCGCCTCACCCAGCAGCGTCACCAGCTGCTGCCAGCTTTTATCGTCATAGTTAACGACCAGTACCGGTGCAATCGCCGAGAGCTGATCGGCCAGTTTGATCGCTGAATCATTACCGGTGGCGCTGACCACAATCAGGTCTGGCGCTTCCGCAGCGATCGCTTCCGCATTGGGTTCACCAATATAGAGCCGCTTTACGCCACGCTGTTTCGCCACACGCCCCCACTGCCGGAAGAATCCCTGCTCATCAGCCAGCCGGCTGCCGGGTGCGGTTGCGCCACTGGCAACTACCGGCGCATCAATCGCCAGCAGCGATCCGGTCAGGGTGACACTGGTCGAGACAATGCGAGTCGGTGCCTGAGCCAGGGTGACCTGACCTTTTGCCCCCGCGAAGGTGCGCGGCCAGCCGGTCTGTGCAACAGCGGTCACGCTGAACAGAGTGATACTCAGCAAAAACAGCGCTAATGCCGACGTTACTCCCTGTTTAGTCATTTGTTTTCATCCTATTTCTCTCCGGTAATCCGGGCGACAACTTGTGCTGATTTAACCAACAAAACCAGCTGAATCACCGCGTATTTATTGACACCTCCGGCTATTCGACGTAGGTTACTGCAACATAATACAAATGATAATCATTATTAGTTATCTTATCATTTATAGGTGAAATTATGGTGGAATCGCTGGCATTTGAACATCCCCTGCTGCAGGATTTTCCGGCACTCTGCCGTGGCTTCCTGTTTACTTCTCCCTGGCGAAGCCTGACAACTCAGGGCTGTTTTACGACACTCACTGCCCCGGTAAACCAGGGTGAGCAGCTGACCGGAGAGTTTCAGCAACAACTGCAGCATCATTTTGCCTCGGCCAGAAAACAGGGCATAGCCCATCCCATTCTGGTGGGTGCGATCCCGTTCGATGTGGATCAGCCCGCTGCATTGTTTATCCCTGAGTCGTATCAGACCTTTCAGCGTGACGATCTGAAAGCCCACGCCTCATCGGCTGAAAGCGATCTGCCAAAAGTTCGTCGCCGTACCGCGCTGCCGGATCACGACACCTTCACTGACATGGTTGCGCAGGCCGTGGCAGCCACGCGGCGCGGCGATCCGGATAAAGTGGTGCTGTCGCGGCTGATGGAAATCGTGGCGGAACAACCGGTCGATACGGCCGCCCTGATGCAGCGCATCGTGGCGCAGAACCCTGACAGCTATCACTTTCATCTGCCGCTGCCCGATGGCGGCGCGCTGGTGGGGGCCAGCCCGGAACTGATGATTCGTAAGCAGGGCCGACAGTTCAGCTCCTGTCCGCTGGCCGGTTCAGCGCCGCGCAACAACGATCCACAGCGTGACCAGGCCTCAGGTGACAGCCTGATGCAGTCAGCCAAAGACCGGCATGAACATAAACTGGTGACGGATGCGATGCGCATGACGCTGCAGCCTCGCAGTCGCCTGCTGTCGGTCCCGGAAACCCCTTCCCTGCTGACCACCGCAACGCTGTGGCACCTCGCTACGCAGATTCGGGGCGAAGTACTGGACGACCGCGAAAATGCACTGTCACTGGCCTGCCTGCTGCATCCGACACCAGCGCTCAGCGGATTTCCGCATCAGCGTGCTCAGGCGCTGATTCAGCAACTTGAACCGTTTGAGCGTCAGCTGTTTGGCGGCATCGTCGGCTGGTGTGACGATCAGGGCAACGGCGAATGGGTCGTCACCATCCGCTGCGGCACGGTGAATGGTCCGCGGGTCCGGCTGTTTGCTGGCGCGGGCATCGTGGCGGACTCACAACCTGAATCCGAGTGGCGCGAAACCGGCGTCAAACTCGACACCATGCTTCGCGCTTTTGGATTGCACTAAAGGAACCTGTATGACGATTTCTTACAGCCGCTGGCCGGACGATCTGGCTGCTCGTTACCGTGAAAAAGGGTACTGGCTGGATCTGCCGATGACCGACATCCTGGAGCGTCACCGCGACAGCGAATGCGTGGCGGTGATTGATGGCGACCGGCAATTTACCTATCGACAGCTGGCCTCACTGAGTGACAATCTGGCAGCGGCCCTGCAGCGTCGTGGCCTGAAACCCGGTGATACGGCGCTGGTGCAGCTTGGCAACGTGGCGGAATTTTACCTGACGCTGTTTGCGCTGTTCAAAATCGGCGTTGCCCCGGTTAACGCCCTGTTCAGCCATCAGCGTACCGAACTGGCCGCCTATGCCAGTCAGATCGCGCCGCGCCTGTTGATTGCCGATCGCAGCCACCCCCTGTTCGCCGATGACGCCTTTATTACGCAGCTTCGCCGGGAACAGCCTTCACTGCAGCAGGTGATCCTGCGTAATGATGCTCATGCGGAAAACCGTCTCGACGCCCTGCTGGCAGAACCCGCAGGTGACTTCAGGGCAACCCCGACCGCAGGCGATGAAGTCGCCTTTTTCCAGCTTTCGGGCGGCAGTACCGGCACCCCGAAACTCATCCCACGTACCCACAATGATTACTACTACAGCATCCGGGAAAGCGATGTGATCTGCGGGGTCACCGCAGACACCCGTTACCTGATTGCCCTGCCCGCTGCGCATAATTTCCCGATGAGTTCTCCGGGCGCGCTGGGCGTCTTTTACGCGGGCGGCCAGGTGATCTTAGCGGCCGATCCCAGCGCGACCCTCTGTTTCCCGCTGATTGAAAAACATCAGGTAACTGATACCGGCCTGGTTCCACCCGCGGCCAGTCTCTGGCTGCAGGCGATTCAGGAATGGGGCAGCAATGCCGCGCTGGCCTCACTGCAACGTATTCAGGTCGGTGGCGCAAAGCTGGGCGAAACGCTGGCCGCGCGCATCCAGAACGAGATTGGCTGTACCCTTCAGCAGGTGTTTGGTATGGCGGAAGGTCTGGTGAATTACACCCGGCTGGATGACGATGAACTGACCATTCTCACTACGCAGGGACGCCCTGTTTCTCCGGATGACGAGGTATGGGTTGCAGACGAACAGGGACATCCGCTACCGGTGGGTGCCATTGGTCGCCTGATGACGCGCGGTCCTTATACGTTCCGTGGCTACTACAACAGCCCGGAACATAACGCCGCCAGCTTTGATGACCAGGGCTTCTACTGCTCTGGCGATCTGGTTGAGATCACCCCCGCTGGCAACATCATTGTGCAGGGTCGGGAGAAAGATCAGATCAACCGGGGCGGCGAAAAGATCGCAGCTGAAGAGATTGAAAACCTGCTGCAGCGCCATGCGGATGTGATCCACGCAGCGCTGGTCTCTATGAGCGACGAACTGATGGGTGAAAAGAGCTGTGCTTTTATTGTCACCCGTCAGCCGGTGAAACCGGTGGCGCTGCGTCGTCACCTGCGTGAACTGGGCGTCGCAGAATTTAAGCTGCCCGACCGTATTACCTGCGTAGATGCTCTGCCGCTGACCGCGGTCGGCAAGGTGGACAAGAAACGTCTGCGCCAACAACTTGCCGATCAACAAGCGCAAGCCTGATCTGTCCGGAGATTTTCAATGGCTATTCCACAACTGACCTCTTATCTGCTGCCAGCCGCCACCGAGTTGCCCAACAACAAAGTGAAATGGATGCTGGAGCCGGGACGTGCCGCCCTGCTGATCCACGATATGCAGCGCTATTTTCTCAACTTCTGGGGCGAAAATAGCCCGCTGGTTGAGCAGGTCGTTGACAATATTGTCCGCCTGCGACGCTACTGCAAAGCGCAGGGTATTCCGGTGTTTTACACCGCTCAGCCAAACGCGCAGAGCGATAAAGATCGTGCGCTGCTTAACGATATGTGGGGACCCGGACTGAATAAGCATCCCGATCAGCAGAAGATCGTGGAGGCGCTGGCACCGGATGAGGACGATCATGTCCTGACCAAATGGCGCTACAGTGCATTTCACCGCTCGCCGCTGGAGGCGATCCTGCAGGAGATGGGGCGCGATCAGCTGATTATCACCGGCGTCTATGCCCATATTGGCTGCCTGACCACCGCCACCGATGCGTTTATGCGCAATATTCAGCCGTTTATGGTGGCCGATGCGCTGGCTGACTTCAGCCGTGAGGAACATATGATGGCGCTGACCTACACCGCGGGCCGTAGCGGAAAAGTGGTGATGACCGCCGATCTGATGCCTGTGCCACTCAGCAAAGATGATTTGCGCGCGTTGATCCTGCCGCTGCTGGAAGATGATGAGGTGCCGGACGATGATGAAAACCTGATCGACTACGGGCTGGATTCGGTACGCGTGATGGCGCTGGCGGCACGCTGGCGTCAGGTACATCGTGACATTGATTTTGTCAGCCTGGCCAAAAACCCGAGCATTGATGGCTGGTGGGCGCTGCTGTCGCGGGAGCCGGCGAAATGAGCCACACATTCGACTTCAGCGGTAAAATCGTCTGGGTAACCGGTGCCGGCCAGGGCATCGGCTATCATATTGCGTTAGCCTTTCATCAGGCGGGCGCGCAGGTAGAGGCGTTTGATCTGCGGTTCCAGAGTGATGATTATCCGTTTCCCTGCCACACGATGGATGTGGCCGATCCGGCTCAGGTCAAAACGATCTGCCAGCGCGTATTAGCCGCCCAGCCGCGCATTGATGTGCTGGTCAACGCAGCCGGTATTCTGCGTACTGGTGCCACCGATGAGCTCTCGTTTGCCGACTGGCAGGCCTGTCTTAACGTCAATGCGGGCGGTGCATTTAATCTGTTCCAGCAGACGCTGCCACGCTTTCGTGAACAGCGCACCGGTGCCATCGTTACTGTCGCATCGAATTCAGCGCATGCCCCACGTATCGGCATGTCCGCTTATGGTGCGTCAAAAGCCGCGCTGCGCAGCCTCTGTCTGACCGTGGGTCTGGAGATGGCGCCTTACGGCGTGCGCTGTAATATCGTTTCGCCTGGCTCCACCGACACCGATATGCAGCGCAGTCTGTGGCACACACCGACCGGTGAGCAGGAGATGATTGCGGGCTTCCCGGATCAGTTCAAGCTGGGTATTCCGCTGGGCAAGATTGCGCAGCCGCAGGAGATTGCGGCCACCGTTCTGTTTCTCGCGTCGGATCTTGCCAGCCATGTGACGCTGCAGGATATTGTGGTCGATGGCGGCGCAACCCTGGGAGCATGATGATGACAGCGATCTGGAAACGATCCATTGATCTTCCTGCGCTGAACGCGCTGGGTGAGAACTCTCTGGTGGCCCATCTGGGTATCGTTTTTACCGCAATAGGTGACGATTATCTGGAAGCGACGATGCCGGTCGATGCCCGGACGCAACAGCCGTTCGGGCTGCTGCATGGCGGTGCCTCTGTGGTGCTGGCGGAGTCGATGGGTTCAATTGCCGGGTATATGGCGGTAGAGGAAGGCAGCAGCGTGGTTGGCGTAGAAGTGAATGCCAGCCATCATCGTGCGGTTTCTGCGGGTCTGGTGCGCGGAATTTGCCGTCCACTGCATCTGGGTAAACGCAGTCAGAGCTGGCAGATTGAGATTCGGAAGGGTCGGGATCAGCTGTGCTGCAGTGCGCGACTGAGCGTAGCGGTCATGAACTAGCGGCAGAAAGAACGATGCCCCCCTTTCAGCACTGAAAGGGGGGCATCGCATATCACGCAGTAGCAGGCGATCGGTTAACGCTGATAGATAATTTCAACGCCTTCGTCGTCTTCATCATCCCAGTCGTCATCCCACTCTTCATCTTCCACTTCGACCGTGTTTTCAATGGTTTCTTTGTGGTAATCATCCCACATGAATTCCACTTTCTCCGGCTGCTTCTCTTCAAGCTCCGCTTCTTTCGGGTTAGCGTTGATGAAGCTCATCACGTCCCAGCAGAGTTCTTTGACGCCGGTCTGGCTTGCGGCAGAGATCAGGTAATACTTATCTTCCCAGCCCAGCGCTTCAGCAACCGCTTTAGCCCGTGACTGCGCTTCTTCTTCACTGATTAGATCAATTTTGTTGAAGACCAGCCAGCGTGGTTTGTTGAACAGCTTCTCGCTATATTTTTCCAGCTCGCCGAGGATGATACGGGCATTTTCAACCGGATCGCTTTCATCAATAGGGTCGATGTCGATCAGGTGAAGCAACACGCGGCAGCGTTCAAGGTGCTTCAGGAAGCGAATGCCGAGGCCTGCGCCCTCTGCTGCACCTTCAATCAGACCCGGAATATCGGCCACGACGAAGCTCTGCTCGCTGTCCATACGCACTACGCCCAGGCTTGGCACCAGGGTGGTAAACGGATAGTCCGCTACTTTAGGTTTGGCTGCCGAGACGGCACGAATAAAGGTCGATTTACCGGCATTCGGTAAGCCCAGCATCCCGACGTCCGCCAGCAGCATCAGCTCCAGCTGCAGGTCACGCTTTTCACCTGGGGTACCCATGGTTTTCTGGCGCGGACTGCGGTTCACTGACGATTTGAAACGGGTGTTGCCCAGGCCATGCCAGCCGCCTTTACCGACCATCAGTTTCTGGCCGTGGCGCGTCATGTCGCCGAGTGTCTCACCGGTACCCTGGTCGATAACCCGGGTGCCGACCGGCACTTTAACTTCGATATCTTTACCACGTTTACCGGTACAGTCGCGGCTCTGGCCGTTCTGCCCACGCTCGGCGCGGAAAGATTTTTCGAAACGATAATCGATAAGGGTATTGAGGTTTTCATCAGCGATCAGATAAACGTCACCGCCGTCACCACCATCACCCCCGTCAGGGCCGCCTCTCGGGATATATTTTTCGCGGCGGAAGCTTACGCAACCATTACCGCCATCACCGGCGACGACCAGAATTGTCGCTTCATCAACAAACTTCATTTTTTAAATCTCCGTCACACAATCGTCTGCAGCACTCTGCAGACGGGTCCGCCAGGGTCTTCTGCGCTGACCAGCGGCGGATAAATCAGGATTGGCTTTCGCCAGTGCGTACACAAAGTGTACAGCAAACTTTTGTGATGCGTCGCTTTTACCGCGACAGACCGCAGAATGTAAAAAGCCCCGCAGGAGCTGCGGGGCCTTCAATTCGTGCGTTCAGACGTCAGACGTCTGCGTCACGACAACCTTACTCAGCAACGATGCTGATGTATTTACGGTTGTTCGGACCTTTAACTTCGAACTGTACTTTGCCGTCTGCGGTAGCAAACAGGGTGTGGTCACGACCACAACCTACATTGGTACCGGCGTGGAATTTGGTGCCACGCTGACGAACGATGATGCTACCTGCCAGAACAGATTCACCACCGAAACGTTTTACACCCAGACGTTTTGCATTGGAGTCACGACCATTTCGAGTCGAACCACCAGCCTTTTTATGTGCCATTTGTCAGATCTCCTCTTACGCCGTGATACCAGTGATTTTCACATCAGTGAACCACTGGCGATGGCCTGCTTGCTTACGGTAGTGCTTACGACGACGAAACTTAACAATCTTAATTTTTTCGCCACGACCGTGAGCAACAACTTCTGCCTTGATCATTCCGCCTGAAACCAGTGGCGCGCCGATTTTCACGTCTTCGCCATTAGCAATCATCAGAACCTGGTCAAACTCAATCGTTTCACCGGTTGCGATGTCCAGCTTTTCCAGGCGAACGGTCTGACCTTCGCTTACTCGGTGTTGTTTACCACCACTTTGGAAAACCGCGTACATATAAAACTCCGCTTCTGCGCTTGCCTTTTAGTTCATCAGGCGGCGCGCTAAATATTCACAATAGGGCGCGAATTCTACGCAAAACTCCAGAAGAAGACAAGAGCACTTTGCACACTCTTGCAGAAAAAAAACACAGGCTGAATGCAACCGTTTCTCAGGCACAAAATTCAAGTACAATCAGTAACAGATTACCTGAACGCTGGCTGGGTAAACCACTTACCATGGCAGAGATAACGAGTCATAGCTGAAAAGACGAATGAACTTAGAACAGATTAATGAATTAACCGCACAGGATATGGCTGCCGTTAACCAGACCATCCTCGACCAGCTGAATTCGGATGTCTCGCTCATCAACCAGTTGGGCTACTACATCATCAGTGGTGGGGGCAAGCGTATCCGTCCCATGATTGCCGTGCTATCCGCACGTGCCATGGGCTACAAGGGCGACCTGCACGTGACCAATGCGGCGCTGATCGAATTTATCCACACCGCCACGCTGCTGCATGACGATGTCGTGGATGAATCCGATATGCGTCGTGGCAAAGCGACCGCGAACGCGGCGTTTGGCAATGCGGCAAGCGTGCTGGTCGGTGATTTTATTTACACTCGTGCCTTCCAGATGATGACCAGCATGGGGTCGCTGCGTATCCTGGCGCTGATGTCAGAAGCAGTAAACGTCATTGCTGAGGGCGAAGTCCTGCAGCTGATGAACGTTAACGATCCCGACATTACCGAAGAGAGCTACATGCACGTGATTTACAGTAAGACCGCGCGCCTGTTTGAAGCAGCCTCACAGGCTTCGGCGATACTGGCTGAAGCCACGCCTGAAGAGGAAAAGGCGCTACAGGATTATGGGCGCTATCTGGGTACTGCTTTCCAGTTAATTGACGATTTGCTGGATTACAGTGCTGACGGCGAGACGCTGGGTAAAAATACCGGCGATGACCTGAGCGAAGGCAAACCGACGCTGCCGCTGCTGCATGCCATGCAGCACGGCTCGCCTGAACAGGCGAAGATGATCCGTGAAGCTATTGAGCAGGGAAATGGCCGCCATCTGCTTGAGCCGGTGCTGGAGGCGATGAATCAGTGTGGTTCGCTGGAATGGACGCGCAGCCGCGCGGAACAGGAAGCGGATAAAGCGATTGAAGCCTTGCGGATTCTGCCCGAATCCCCCTGGCGCAGCGCGCTGGAGTCGCTGGCACACATGTCAGTTCAGCGCGACTTCTGATCCCTCACGGAGCCTGCCGGGCTCCGTTTTTACGACCCTGCTCTCACTTCTTTTTGTTCCCTATTAGCTATTGCACTCCTGTTGCGTGCCACGACACAGACCAGAAGCTGGATCCAAATATTACTGGAAATTATCAGGAAACATTTGCTATAAAATTCTGACTATTTCCAGATAATGGTAAAAGGAAAACCAGCATCTCGCTGGACGATGCAATGACAAGGAAAAGGAGAACAGGTTATGCAAGAAAGAAAGGAAGACTGGCACCCGGCTGACATTATCGCGGCGCTGCATAAGCGTGGTATGACACTGGCGGCGCTGTCACGCGCAGCAGGCCTGAGTTCATCAACGCTGGCTAATGCACTGACGCGTCCCTGGCCCAAAGGCGAATGGCTGATTGCCGACGCGATTAAGGTTCATCCCAGTGAGATCTGGCCCAGCCGCTATTACGATCCCGATACAAACTGTCTGCTGGATCGCAGAAAACGTATCCGGACGCCTGCCGATCAGACGGATAATGCCTGAGATCTCAGGCGATCCTCAGGCGAAAAAAAACCAGCCCCCGCGGGGGCTGGCTATTTCAGCGCATCTGCAGAACTACTCTTCGCTGACGCGCTCGATGTTCGCGCCCATCGCTTTCAGCTTATCTTCGATGTGCTCATAGCCACGATCAATATGATAAATGCGATCAACGAACGTCGTTCCTTCCGCAATGCAACCTGCCAGAACCAGGCTGGCAGACGCACGCAAATCGGTCGCCATCACCTGCGCACCTGAAAGGGTTTCAACCCCGTGACAGATCGCTGTGTTGCTCTCAATCTCAGCATGTCCGCCCATACGAATCAGTTCCGGAATATGCATGAAACGGTTTTCAAAAATGGTTTCGGTAATCACGCCTGTGCCTTCCGCAACCATATTTAACAGAGTGAACTGCGCCTGCATATCGGTCGGGAAACCCGGATGCGGTGCGGTGCGCACATTGACCGCTTTTGGTCGCTTGCCATGCATATCCAGACTGATCCAGTCTTCACCGGTTTCGATATCGGCACCCGCATCACGCAACTTCGCCAGCACTGCATCCAGCGTATCGGGCTGAGTTTTATGACACATTACTTTACCGCCTGAAATAGCGGCAGCCACCAGGAAAGTACCGGTTTCGATACGATCGGGCAGGACGGTATAGACACCGCCACCCAGACGCTCTACGCCTTCGATAGTAATTTTGTCGCTGCCTGCACCACTGATTTTAGCGCCCAGGGTATTAAGGAAGTTGGCTGTATCGACAATTTCCGGTTCACGCGCCGCATTCTCGATTACGGTAGTACCAGTCGCCAGCGTTGCAGCACTCATGATGGTCACGGTTGCGCCAACGCTGATTTTGTCCATGACAATCAGCGCGCCCTTCAGGCGGCCATTGACTGACGCTTTAACATAGCCCTCTTCCAGCTTGATCTCGGCACCCAGCTGTTCCAGACCGGTAATGTGCAGGTCAACCGGGCGCGCGCCAATCGCGCAGCCACCCGGCAGGGAAACCTGACCCTGACCAAAACGTGCCACCAGTGGACCCAGCGCCCAGATTGAGGCACGCATGGTTTTGACCAGATCGTAAGGCGCACAGAATACATCTACCGCGCTGGCATCGACATGCACAGAACCGTTGCGTTCCACCTTCGCACCCAGCTGGCTCAGCAGCTTCATGGTGGTATCAATGTCGCGCAGCTTTGGCACATTCTGGATCTCAACCGGCTCTTCAGCCAGCAGGGCAGCAAACAGAATAGGAAGCGCGGCGTTCTTCGCCCCGGAAATGGTTACTTCACCACTTAAGCGGGTGGGGCCTTGCACACGAAATTTGTCCATTAACACGGCTCTCAATTAACTAGCTAAAGATTGGACTCGCCAGCGACGAGTTCACCACGCTGGGGATCAGAAACCGTTGAGTTTACGGTCACGCGCCCATTCAGCGGGAGTATAGGTTTTGATAGAGACAGCATGAATGCGGTTATCCGCAATAAATTCCATCAGCGGCGCGTAGACAGCCTGCTGCTTTTTGACGCGGCTCAGTTCGCCAAACAGTTCGCCTACGGCGATCACCTGAAAATGGCTGCCATCATTGCTCATCACGTGCACTTCGTCTAAAGGCAATGCTGCCATCAGCACGGCCTGAATTTCACTGTTTTCCATTGGGCTTAACTTCACTTAATAATAATAAGGCTGACATAGTAGAGGAAAGCGGCTGACTCTTAAATACGCAAAAGCCCCTGTTGAAAACAGGGGCTTAGCATAACAACCGGAAATCAGGCGCTTTTATCCGCAGAAACAATAATCTGTTGCAGATTGTAAAGCGTAATCAGCGAATGCAGTTTGTCGCTGATGCCCGTAAAGCGAGGGGTAATACCCTGTGCCCGTGCGATTTCCCGCAGGTGCACCAGCAGGGCAAGTCCGGAAGAGTCCACACGCTCCAGCGCCGCGACATCGATGGTATCGACATCTTTAATCAGCGTCTCACGTTGCTGCCACAGGCTCATTAACGTGTCGCGATCCAGTTCGCCTTTCAGCAATAGCGTGCTGGCTTCCCGCTCCCAGCGTAACGATTCGTGCATTATTTTTGTTTATCCAGCGTGATGGGCTGTGCCGCAGAGGATTTCAGTTGCGCTGTCAGACCATCGATACCTTTAGTACGCAACAGATCGCTCCACTCATTTTGTTTGGTGGTGATCATGCTGACGCCTTCAGCGATCATGTCATAAGCCTGCCAGTTACCGCTCTGGCTGTTTTTACGCCACTGGAAGTCGAGGCGAACCGGTGGGCGACCATTTGGATCGATAATGGAGACCCGAATGGCGACAATCTGAGCATCGCCCAATGGCTGCTCAGGCTGAATCTGGTAGCTCTGACCGTTGTAGAGTGCCAGAGCCTGACCATAAGCCTGTGCCAGATAGTCACCAAAGGCGCTGAAGTAGGCTTCACGCTGCGCCGGGGTCGAATCACGATAGTAGCGGCCCAACACTAACGCGCCCGCATATTTGATCTGTACATAGGGCAGCAGCTCCTGACGCACAATCTGACGCAGGTAGTTTGGATCCTGCTTGATTTTAGGCTGCTCATTTTTAAGACGGGTAAAGGTCTTTTCCGCCGCTTCGTTCATCAGCTTGTAGGGATTGCTTTGATCGGCCGCTGTCGCCGTTAGCGGTACGGCAACCACCAGCATGGCAATCATCAGTAAACGTTTAAACATGGTATACCCTCTTCTTTAAGGTTGAGCCGGTGCCGCAGGCGCAGCACTGTCGCCTTCCTGCGCATCCTTGTTGTCACTGTTTTGTTTGTTATCGCCGCTCTTGTAAAGGAACTGGCCAATCAGGTCTTCAAGCACCATGGCTGACTTGGTATCGCGTAGCGTATCGCCATCTTTCAGCATCGCCGAACCGAGTTCAGGATCGTCAAAGCCTAAGTTGAGCGCCAGAAACTGCTCACCCAGCAGTCCCTGCGTGCGTATCGCCAGCGAGCTGGTGTCTGAAATTTTATTCGCATACTGATCGCTGATCTCCATCGTGACACGTGGCAGCAGCGTTTTCGATTCAAGCTCAATGTCCGTTACCCGGCCAATCACTACACCGCCAATTTTGACCGGCGAACTGGCTTTCAGGCCGCCGATATTGTCAAACGTGGCGTAAAGTTTCCACGTTGGCTCTGTGCCCATCGACTTTAAATCGGCGACGCGCAGACAGAGAAACAATGCGGCGATCAACGCCATAATCATAAAAATGCCAACCCAGATTTCGCTTTTTTTGCTTTGCATTGCATCAATTCCCAAACATCAGTGCTGTCAGCACAAAATCCAACCCGAGCACCGCCAGTGAAGCATGTACTACGGTACGCGTTGTCGCGCGACTGATCCCTTCAGAAGTGGGAATCGCGTCATAGCCATTAAAAAGAGCAATCCAGGTAACCGTCACGGCAAAGACGGTGCTTTTGATGATGCAGTTAACAACGTCGGTGCGGAAATCGACCGCGTTCTGCATGGCTGACCAGAAGAAACCAGGATCGATTCCCTTCCAGCTCACGCCAACCAGTGCACCGCCAGCGATGCCAACGGCAGTAAAGATCAGTGCGAGTAGCGGCATGCTAATAAAACCGGCCCAGAAGCGCGGCGAAACAACGCGACGCAACGGATCCACCGCCATCATCTCCATGCTGGAGAGCTGTTCAGTGGCTTTCATCAGACCGATTTCAGCCGTGAGCGCCGAGCCTGCCCGTCCGGCAAACAGCAGCGCGGTCACGACCGGCCCCAGCTCACGCAGCAACGACAGCGCCACCAGCATACCCAGACTGGTTTCAGCACCGTATGTGGTGAGTACCAGATAACCCTGAAGTCCGAGTACCATGCCGATAAACAGGCCAGACACCACAATAATCAGTAACGACAACACGCCAACACTATAGAGCTGTTTAATCAGTAGCGGCGAATGTCTGCGAAACGCGGGTTTTCCTACCAGCGCGTGAAACAGCATTAATCCTGCGCGTCCAAAACTGGCGCACGTTTCAATTCCCTGACGACCGAATGACGCCAGCGCCTTCAAGACCATCTGTTTAGTTACTCCCTGAGCCGGTTAAATCAGAGAGATAGTCGCCGGCAGGAAAACGGAAGGGAACCGGACCATCCGCATCGCCATCAATAAACTGGCGGACGCGCGGGTCATTATTCTCTCGCAGTTCCGGTGTGGTGCCGTGTGCGATAATTTTTTGTCCGGCCACGATATAGGCATAGTCCGCGATACTCAGTACTTCCGGTACGTCGTGCGAGACCACAATACAGGTCAGGCCCAGAGCATGGTTAAGTTCGTCGATCAATTTTACCAGCACGCCCATAGTAATGGGATCCTGACCGACAAAGGGTTCGTCGAACATGATCAGCTCCGGTTCAAGGGCAATCGCGCGCGCCAGCGCCACACGACGCGCCATTCCGCCCGACAGCTCAGCCGGTTTAAGTTGAGCTGCACCACGCAGACCCACGGCTTCCAGCTTCATTAATACCGTGCTGTGCAGAATAGGTGCGGGAAGACGGGTATGTTCGCGCAGCGGCCAGGCGACATTTTCATAGACCGTTAAGTCAGTAAATAGCGCGCCAGACTGGAACAGCATGCTCATCTTTTTGCGCGCTTCGTACAATTTAGCGCGAGACAATGACGGAATGTTTTCGCCACGGAAAAAGATTTCCCCGCTAGTTGGCTGAAGTTGCCCCCCAATCAAGCGTAGCAGAGTGGTTTTTCCTATTCCCGACGGTCCCATTATCGCCGTCACTTTGCCTTTTGGCACGGTCAGCGAAATGTCGTCGAAGATGGTGCGATCTCCGCGCGAAAAACTCACGCCACGAACCTCAACCAGATTCGTTTGCTGCTGGATCATTATTACCTCTTGTAAGGATCGGGCGTAAACATGGGGTACGATGGTAGCCTGTTCGGTCCTGATTCACGATAGCTTTACAGAAACTTACCGCTAAGATTTGGCGAAAATGGTCATTAAATTTACTTTTGCCGTTCAGACGGTCAAAATCAGCGGCTGTCTCGCCAAACAGAACCTTAAACCGGTCGGGAAAGGCATTGCCGGCCTGGGTTTTTACGCAAGGATTTTTCATGTTCGTAGCTTCTGCACTGCTGATTATCGGTTTGCTTTTACTGGCATATGGTGCCGATCGTCTGGTGTTTAGCGCCTCTATATTGTGTCGATCATTTGGCATCCCGCCACTGATCATTGGCATGACCGTTGTCAGCATAGGCACCTCGCTGCCAGAAATGATCCTCTCCTTTTCTGCGGCCCAGCATGGCCAGATGGATCTGGCTGTTGGTACCGCGCTTGGCTCGAATATTACCAACATTTTACTCATTCTCGGTGCCGCTGCGCTAATGCATCCACTCAGCGTTCATTCTAATCTGATACGTCGTGAACTGCCGTTGATGTTGCTGGTTACCCTGCTCAGCGGATTCATGCTGTTTGACAATCAGCTTAGTCGACTGGATGGAATTGGCTTGATCGCCATCGCCGCTATTTATCTGATGGTGGTGATTCGCATTGCGCGTAAAGCAGAACGGGACAACAACGACACCCTGACGCGCGAGCAGCTGGCCGAGCTGCCCCGCGAAGAGAGCGGAAATACGGTGGCCTTCCTCTGGCTGGCCGTCGCGCTGATTATCCTGCCGATGTCGACCCGGATGGTGATCGACAATGCCACCGCCTTTGCCGACTACTTTGGCGTCAGCGAACTGGTGATGGGCCTGACGCTTATCGCCGTGGGCACCAGCCTGCCCGAGCTGGCGACGGTGATTGCCGGGGCACTGAAAGGTGAAGATGATATCGCGATCGGCAACCTGATCGGCGCCAACATTTATAATATTGCTATCGTGCTGGGCCTGCCGGCGCTGATTCACCCCGGCAGTATCGACTATCACGCCTTTGCCCGTGATTACTGGGTGATGCTGGGGGTCAGCGTGCTGTTTGCCCTGCTCTGCCTGCTGCGTCGCCGACGCGTTGGCCGCATCGCCGGCCTGATTTTACTCTGTGGTTTCTTCGTCTGGGTGACGCTGCTGTGGATGCAGCCGGCATTCATGGACGGCTAACAAGGACAGACTCACTATGTCATATCAGCAACCAACAGCTTTTGATTTTCAGCAGGCGGGAAAAAACGTCCTGCGCATTGAGCGTGAAGGACTGGAACAGCTCGATCAATATATTAATGACGATTTCGCCCGCGCCTGCGCCCTGATCTACGCCTGCCAGGGGAAAGTGGTGGTGATGGGCATGGGCAAGTCTGGTCATATCGGCAAAAAAATGGCGGCGACCTTTGCCAGTACCGGCACGCCAGCGTTTTTTGTTCATCCGGCCGAAGCCAGCCATGGCGACCTGGGCATGGTGAGCAAAAATGATGTCGTGATCGCCATCTCCAACAGCGGTGAGTCGAACGAAATCCTCGCGCTGATTCCGGTGTTAAAACGCCAGCATATTGCGCTGATCTGCATAACCGGACGGCCTGACAGCGCGATGGGCCGGGTTGCCGATGTGCATCTGTGTGTCCATGTTCCCCAGGAAGCCTGCCCGTTAGGCCTTGCGCCAACCACCAGCACCACAGCCACACTGGTGATGGGCGACGCGCTGGCGGTTTCGTTACTTGAAGCGCGTGGATTCACGGCGGAAGATTTCGCCCTCTCCCATCCTGGCGGAGCGCTGGGCCGCAAACTACTGCTGCATGTATCCGATATCATGCACAGCGGCGATGAGCTGCCGCACGTCACCCGTGACGCCTCACTACGTGATGCGCTGCTGGAAATTACCCGCAAAAATCTGGGACTGACGGTCATTGTCGACGGTTTGATGAAAATTGAAGGTATCTTTACCGATGGTGACCTGCGCCGCATCTTTGATATGGGCATCGATTTTCAGCGCGCCACTATCGGGGAAGTGATGACGCCAGGTGGCATCCGCGTCCGGCCAAATATGCTGGCGGTTGAAGCCCTGAACCTGATGCAGACCAAAAACATTACCTCGATTCTGGTGGCCGATGACGATCATCTGCTCGGTGTGGTACATATGCATGACATGCTGCGCGCTGGCGTAGTCTGAACAGGAAAAGAAAATGCAACAGGCAATTCCCACGATTGACACCTGCTATGGACCGGTCAGTGCTGACGTCATGGCGTGCGCCAGCAACATTCGTCTGCTGATCTGCGACGTCGATGGCGTCATGTCCGACGGGGTGATCTACATGGGGAACAATGGCGAAGAGCTGAAAGCCTTCAACGTGCGGGATGGTTACGGTGTACGCTGTTTACTGACCGCCGATGTGGAAGTGGCTATTATTACCGGCCGCAATGCCCGTCTGATGGAAGATCGCTGCAAAACGCTCGGCATCCGTCATCTTTATCAGGGACAATCCGATAAGCTTTTGGCCTATCGTGAACTTCTGGATAAACTGTCTCTCTCTGATGAGCAGGTCGCCTATATCGGTGACGACCTGATCGACTGGCCGGTTATGGCGAAAGTGGGATTAAGCGTGGCAGTAGCGGATGCACATCCGATTCTGTTGCCGCGCGCGCAGTATGTCACGCGGATTGCGGGTGGACGCGGCGCAGTACGCGAAGTATGTGACCTGATCTTAATGGCGCAGAACAAATTTGAGGATGCCAAAGGGCAATCAGTATGAGTAAAAGCAGGCGTTGGATAACGCTGATTCTGACCTTGATTGCACTGGTTTTGATCGGCTGGAATCTTACCAACCAGGATGGCGATAGCACGCCAGTCGGGACGAATGGTCAGTCGCCGACCTATACCAGTGACGATTCTCACACTGTGGTGTATAACCCGCAGGGCGCGCTGTCATATAAACTGGTCTCTGACAAAGTGACCTATTTCTCGGATGACGAGCTGAGCTGGTTCGACAATCCGGTAATGACCACCTTTGATGAGAACAAAGTTCCCACCTGGACGTTACGCGCAGATAAAGCAAAGCTCACCAAAGATCGTATGCTTTATCTGTATGGCCATGTTGAGCTGAATACGCTGACGCAGGATTCCCAGCTTGAGCGGATCAAAACCGATAATGCACAGATTAATCTTGTCACTCAGGACGTTACCTCTGATGACCAGGTGACATTGTATGGCCGCAGCTTTAACTCCACCGGCATGAAAATGCGCGGCAATTTACGGACAAAAAACGCCGAGTTAATCGAGAAGGTCAAAACCTCTTATGAAATTCAAAATGAACAAAAATAGCCTGAAGATTTTACTGGCCAGCATGTTACTGGCAACCAGCGTTCCGGCGCTGGCCCTGACCGGTGACTCGGACAAGCCCGTCAATATTGACTCGCAGAATCAGGCGCTGGATTTGCAGGGCAATGTCGCGACCTTTACCGGCAATGTCATCGTGACGCAGGGCTCTATCAAAATCACGGCGGACAAAGTCGTGGTGACCCGTCCGGGCGGCGACAGCAAGAAAACCATCGTTGACGCCTACGGTAATCCTGCCACTTTCTATCAGATGCAAGACAGCGGTAAGCCGGTTCAGGGCCATGCCTCAAAACTGCACTACGAACTGGCTAACGATTTCGTTGAACTGACCGGCAATGCGTTCATTGAACAGCAGGACAGCAACATCAAAGGTGATCGTATTACCTACCTGGTAAAAGAGCAGAAAATGCAGGCTTACAGCCAGGGCCAGAACAAGCGCGTCACGACCGTCCTGGTGCCGTCGCAACTTCAGGATAAAGGTTCGTCCAACAGCGGAAAGAAGAGTAACTGATAGCTATGGCCACATTAATCGCAGAAAACCTGGCGAAGGCATATAAAGGCCGTCGCGTGGTAGAAGATGTCAGTCTGCAGGTAAAGTCCGGCGAGATTGTCGGCCTGCTCGGCCCGAACGGGGCCGGTAAGACCACCACCTTTTACATGGTGGTAGGTATTGTCCCGCGTGACGCGGGCCGCATTGTTATTGATGATGAAGATATCAGTATCCTGCCGCTGCATGCACGTGCGCGCCGTGGCATCGGCTATCTGCCGCAGGAGGCATCGATTTTCCGTCGCCTCAGCGTCTACGATAACCTGATGGCGGTACTGCAGATTCGTGATGACCTGACCGAAGAGCAACGTCAGGATCGCGCCCGTGAGCTGATGGAAGAGTTTCACATCGAGCACCTGCGCGACAGCATGGGTCAGGCACTGTCGGGTGGTGAACGACGTCGTGTTGAGATTGCCCGCGCGCTGGCTGCCAATCCAAAGTTTATTCTGCTGGATGAACCTTTTGCCGGGGTTGACCCTATCTCCGTTATCGACATCAAGAAGATCATTGAGCATCTGCGTGACAGCGGCCTCGGCGTTTTGATTACCGACCACAACGTACGCGAAACGTTAGCGGTCTGTGAGCGGGCCTATATCGTCAGCCAGGGCCACCTGATTGCGCATGGTACACCCAATGAAATTCTTGCGGATGAGCAGGTTAAGCGGGTTTATTTGGGTGAAGAGTTCAGACTCTGATAAGGTGTCGTTAATACCGATGTTTACCTGGGAACTACCATCCTGTCTATGAAGCAAGGTTTACAACTCAGGTTCAGCCAACAGCTGGCAATGACTCCACAATTGCAGCAGGCGATTCGTCTGCTGCAACTCTCCACGCTTGAACTCCAGCAGGAGTTACAGCTTGCACTGGAAAGTAATCCACTGCTTGAGCAGACCGATCTGCATGATGAGATTGACTCCCGGGAATCGTCGGAAGCCGAAGCGCTGGATACACGTGAAGCGCTTGAGCAGAAAGAGATGCCTGATGAGCTGCCGCTGGATGCCACCTGGGATGAAATCTACACCGCTGGCACCCCTTCCGGCACGGGTACCGATTATCAGGATGATGAGTTACCTGTCTATCAGGGTGAAACCACGCAGTCACTGCAGGATTACCTGATGTGGCAGGTCGAATTGACGCCTTTCAGTGATACCGACCGCGCAATCGCGACGTCTATCGTCGATGCTATTGATGACACCGGATATCTCACCGTCTCGCTTGAGGAGATCCTCGACAGCATTGGCAACGATGAGCTTGAAGCGGATGAGGTTGAGGCGGTGCTGAAACGTATCCAGCGTTTTGACCCGATTGGTGTGGGCGCACGCGATTTGCGTGACTGTCTGCTGGTTCAGCTTTCGCAGTATGCACCAGAGACACCGATGCTGGCTGAAGCGCGCCTGATTGTCAGCGAACATCTCGATCTGCTGGCCAATCACGACTTCCGCAGCCTGATGCGCGTCACGCGCCTCAAAGAAGAGGTGCTGAAAGAGGCGATGCTGCTGATTCAGTCACTGGACCCGCGTCCGGGTCAGTCGATCAACACTGGCGAGCCGGAATATGTTATCCCCGACGTGCTGGTACGTAAGGTTGGCAACCGCTGGACGGTTGAACTCAATGCCGACAGCCTGCCACGTCTGAAGATTAATCAGCACTACGCGGCAATGGGTGGCGCAACGCGCAATGACAGCGACAGTCAGTTCATTCGCAGTAATCTGCAGGAAGCGCGCTGGCTGATTAAGAGTCTGGAAAGCCGTAATGACACGCTGCTGAAAGTCACGCGCTGTATCGTTGAGCAGCAGCAGGCGTTCTTCGAGCAGGGTGAAGAATTTATGCGTCCGATGGTGCTGGCCGATATCGCCCAGGCCGTTGAGATGCATGAATCGACCATTTCCCGTGTTACCACGCAGAAGTATCTGCACAGCCCGCGTGGCATTTTTGAACTGAAGTACTTTTTCTCCAGCCACGTTAATACGGAAGGTGGCGGCGAAGCCTCCTCTACCGCGATCCGGGCTCTGGTGAAGAAATTAATTTCGGCGGAAAACCCAGCCAAACCCTTGAGCGACAGTAAACTGACCTCCATGTTATCTGATCAGGGGATCATGGTGGCACGGCGTACCGTCGCCAAATATCGTGAGTCTTTATCCATCCCGCCATCGAACCAGCGTAAACAACTGGTTTGAAAGAAATGAGAAGGAAGACCTATGCAGCTGAACCTGACCGGGCAACATGTTGAAATCACGCCACCTTTGCGTGAATTCGTCAACAGTAAATTTGCCAAACTGGAACACTATTTTGAACATATCAATCAGGTCTATATTGTCCTGAAGGTTGAGAAAGTCACACAGGTGGCTGACGCAACACTCCACGTGAACGGTGGCGAGCTGCACGCCACGTCCGAAGCGGAAGATATGTATGCGGCAATTGATGGGCTGATTGATAAACTCGCCCGTCAGCTGACCAAACACAAAGATAAACTGAAAAAACACTAACCTTCACGCTAGCTACGCGCGCATGGCGCGCAGAGCCGACAGTATGGGGCGGATAATCCGCCCCGTTTTGTCATCTGAGCAAGCGCCGTTTGTCGCACATATCAGGGCGCTGGCGGTGAATGGCCTGGTGAACACGCAAGTGAAACGATAATGAACAACGATCTTACACTGGAATTGAGCACAGTGCTTTCGCCAGACTGCACCCGCAGCGGCGTACACTGCCAGAGCAAAAAACGTGCGCTGGAAATCATCAGCGAACTGGCCGCTAAGCAGCTCAACCTGCCGCACCAGACGCTTTTCGAAGCGATTCTGACCCGCGAACGTATGGGCAGTACCGGTATTGGTAACGGAATAGCCATTCCTCACGGCAAGCTGGAAGAGGATACACTGCGTGCGGTAGGGGTATTTATCAGCCTCGAGCAGCCGATTGCGTTTGATGCCGTCGACAACCAGCCGGTCGATCTGTTGTTTGCATTGCTGGTTCCGGCTGACCAGTGCAAAACACACCTGCACACCCTTTCACTGGTGGCAAAACGTCTGGCAGATAAAACGGTTTGTCGTCGTCTGCGTGCTGCGCAGAGTGATGAAGAACTCTATGCCATTATTACGGAAGTCCAGACAGAGCAGTAACGCGTCTTTACCGGCCCGGTGCCGGTTTTAAAACGGGAGAGAAGGTCATGGTGCTGATGATCGTTAGCGGTCGTTCAGGCTCGGGGAAGTCAGTGGCGCTCCGTGCGCTGGAAGATATGGGGTTCTACTGCGTTGATAACCTGCCGGTCGTGTTGCTGCCTGAGTTAGCCAACTCGCTGGCGGAACGCAATATTTCGGCGGCGGTCAGCATCGACGTCCGTAACATGCCTGAATCCCCGGAAATTTTTGAAACCGCGCTGAATAATCTGCCTGACACATTTTCACCTCAGTTGCTGTTTCTCGACGCCGATCGCAATACCCTGATTCGTCGTTACAGCGATACGCGCCGTCTGCATCCCCTCTCCAGCAAAAACCTGTCACTAGAGAGCGCGATTGATGAAGAGAGCGACCTGCTGGAGCCGCTGCGTTCACGTGCCGACCTGATCATCGACACCTCAGAGATGTCAGTGCATGAGCTGGCAGAGATGCTGCGTACCCGCCTGCTGGGCAAGCGTGAACGTGAGCTGACTATGGTGTTTGAGTCGTTTGGCTTCAAGCATGGCATTCCGATTGACGCTGACTATGTCTTTGACGTGCGCTTTCTGCCCAATCCCCACTGGGATCCTAAGCTGCGCCCGATGACCGGCCTCGATCGTCCGGTCGCGGCATTCCTTGACCGCCACACTGAAGTGCACAACTTTATCTACCAGACACGCAGCTATCTTGAACTCTGGCTGCCGATGCTGGAGACCAATAACCGTAGCTATCTTACCGTGGCAATTGGCTGTACTGGTGGCAAACACCGCTCAGTGTATATTGCAGAACAGCTGGCGGATTACTTCCGTTCGCGCGGTAAGAATGTACAGTCACGCCATCGCACGCTGGAAAAGCGCAAATCATGACCGTCAGACAAACTGTAGAAATCAAAAATAAGCTAGGCATGCACGCCCGTCCGGCGATGAAGTTGTTTGAGCTGGTGCAGAGCTTCGATGCCGAAGTATTGCTGCGCAACGAAGCGGGCACAGAAGCCGAAGCCAGCAGCGTGATTGCGCTGCTGATGCTCGACTCGGCTAAAGGCGGACACATAGAGATTGAAGCCAGCGGCCCGGAGGAGATCCCGGCGCTGGCAGCAGTCATTGAGCTGTTTGAAGCGGGTTTTGATGAAGACTAAGGCTTAGTCGAGCTTATTACGCTGCAGGAAGCCCTCACCGCCAAGCTGGCGCATCTGACGCATTATCCACTGCTGTCGCTCTCTGACGTAGCCTGAAGGTGCAGCAGCACGATAACGGATAGGATTAGGCAGAACCGCCGCCAGTAAAGCAGCATCGGCTGCAGTAAGCCGGCTGGCTGGCTTGTGGAAATAACGCTGTGAAGCTGCCTCAACGCCAAAGATACCCGGCCCGAACTCTGCAATATTGAGATAGACGGTCAGAATACGTCGCTTCGTCCAGACTGTCTCAATCCCTACTGTCAGCCCCGCTTCCAGACCTTTACGCACCCAGCTGCGGCCATCCCACAGAAACAGATTCTTGGCTGTCTGTTGTGACAATGTGGACGCCCCGCGCATCCGGCTATCGCTGTTATCCAGTACAGATTCAATCGCCGCGACATCGAACCCCCAGTGGTCCGGAAACTTTTGATCTTCGGAGGCAATAACGGCCAGCCCCATCCACGGCGAAATCTCATCATGTCCGACCCAGTCAGAATGGGCGACATAACTAAAGTCACCGTGTAACCAGGCACTAATTTGGCGTTCAGCCATCACCGCTGAAAACGGTACCGGTAAGAACGAAAAGAGTAATATTCCCGCCAGCCATACGCCCAGCCACACCAGCAGGATACGACCAATAATACGTCTGATACGCTGTCCGACGCTTCCTTTATGCTTGTTCATGCAATCTTCCCACACTTGTTTCAGACGTTAATCAATCACTCATGTAATCACTGCCAGAAAAGCAGCTTTTCCACAAATATCGCTGAAAACCTCACAACGGTTTCCAGACTTTATTCAATCATTTTGCATCAAAATGCTGCAACAGTTCGAAATAGTTCAAGGACTTCCAGAAAAAAGGAATCGGTTCCATTCATGGCTACTGCTTAGCATCTTTCCAGATAAACACTTAATAATGGATAATAAGCACCGGTTCAAATCATTCATTATGCTTAACTGTTATTATTTTATGAATGATGAGCCGCCCAAAGCTTAAACAGAATCATGCTTATAACGTATAAATAAACAGCGCTTAACAGCATCACTCAACGTTGCTATGGCCCTGGTGACTTTCAGCAAGCACAATGATGTCAGCGCAATGAAAGGGCAAAGTTTTAGATTCTTTTTTATCATTCCAAATCGTTTTGGATAATTCGTGTCATTTCAGGGCGGTCACTTGCAATATCAGCGCGTTAGCCTGCCTCAGGAGGCAGATGTTAATGCCAGCTTAATTTACTGCGGCTCAGCCTTTGCTTTGGAGCTGAGCCGCGTCAAAACCACACAAAAAACCACAAATTTGATTAAAATATAAGCAACGCAGCAGAGAAAATGATTCCTTGCTTGACTGTGTTGCCAAATTAATGTTTTCTGTATTTAAACGCTGCTCAATATCACAAATTTTAATGAATCTTGTCGCATGAGAAGATGAATTTGCTAAGGTGATGTCAGTGTTAACCAATACCCTGCGGCTGCATTAATTATTCAAATCATAGCGGCCGCAATGCTTTCCCTGGTGTTGGCGCAGTATTCGCGCACCCCGGCCTCGGCTGGGGTCATTTTTTTCCGGGATATGACTGACCCTGCTCTGCCACCCAGTCGCGCAATACCTGCACATCGTGTCGCCACTCATGCTTCAGCTCGTCAATCCATTCAACAACGTTGTCCCACCACGCCGGTAATTCAGGACTCTGAATCTGTTTCGCCAGCATCTGCAAACGCTGCAGCCCGACCGAACCCGCCGCCCCTTTAATCTTGTGCCCCTCTTCAGCAATGCCTTTCTGATCGCGCGCCATCAGATTCGATTCCAGCACAGCAAGATAGTCCGGCATCATCTTTTCAAACATCGTCAGGCTTTGGGTAATCAGGCCCGGACCAACCAGCTCGATATACTGTTCGAGCATCGCCACATCCAGCAGCATCCGGGTTTTGTCGTCGCTGGCATCTGCGGTTTCCTCTTCCGAATCTGCCTGATAATCCCAGTATTTTTTGATCATTGCGGTCAGGGCCGGCACTGCCAGCGGTTTGCTCAGAACATCATCCATTCCCGCATCGAAATACTCTTTTTTGTCTTTAAGCACGTTGGCGGTCAGCGCAACCAGCGGTGGCAGATGCGTTCCCTGATACTGCTGGCGAATCGCACGCGAGACATCCAGTCCGGTCATATCGGGCAGTTGAATATCCAGCAGCACCAGATCAAACTCCAGTGGGTCGAACATCGCCAGCGCTTCGCTACCGGTCATGGCGACTTCGACGCTGCAACCCAGCTTCTCAAGCACCGAGCGCGCCACAATCACATTCAGCTCAATATCTTCCACCAGCAGCACGTGCAGCGCCGGGAGTGGCAGGCTGTCGTCCAGGCCTTCATCTTCCACCTCTTCAGCAATGCGTGGCGCTTTGATCTCAACCGTGAAGCATGATCCCTGTCCTGGTGCGCTGTGTACGCGGATGTCACCGCCCATCGCCTGCGCCAGACGACGTGAAACCGCCAGCCCGATACCGGTGCCGGTCGCCGGTTTACCGCCATGCTGATCTTTGACCTGATAGTACATCGCAAAGATCTTATCCTGCTCCTCCTGACGAATACCCATACCGGAGTCCTGCACCTCAAAGCGCAGCGTTTCGTCCTGCTCATAGACTACCCGCACCACGATTTCGCCCTGCTGAGTGAACTTCACGGCGTTACCAATCAGGTTCCACAGAATCTGACGCAGACGCGTTCCGTCCGTCGAAATCATATGCGGCAGCGGCAGTTGCGGCGCAAGCACAAACTTCAGTCCTTTTGGCTGGGCCAGCAGGCCGGAAAGATTTTCCAGATCGGCGAGGAAACCGGTAAAGTCGAGGGGCTGATTATCCAGCTGCACTTTGCGGCGCTCGATTTTGTCCACCTCAATCACATCATTAAAGATGTTGCCCAGCGTGATGGCAGAGACGTGGATGGTCTTCAGATATTTCAGCTGTTCCTGGTTAAGGTCGGTATCCAGCAGAATGCGACTCAGGCCGACAATGCCATTAAGCGGCGTACGAAGCTCGTGGCTGATCGTAGAGATAAAGGTGGTCTTCTCCCGGCTGGCGTTCTCTAGCGCGTCCTGATAGCGCTTACGCTCCGTTATATCGCGACCAAAACCCATCAGTCCGCTGCGCTTACCGACGCGGTCGTAATAAGGCACTTTACGGATCTCGAAACAGGCTTTGCGCCCGTCGGGATATTGCAGCCACTGTTCATAGGTCAGCGAGACGTTATGACGGAACACTTTCTCGTCCGTTTCCAGCACCTTCGTTGCCGCTTCATCGTCGTAGATATCGCGTGGCGTCAGGCCAATCAGCTGTTTTTCGCTTTTACCGGTCAGCAGTTCCATCGCGCGATTACAGCCGGAGAACTGCTTATCAATGTTGCGATAGAAAACCAGGTCAGGCGAAGCATCCAGGAAGGAGCGCAGGAAGGAGGATTGCTGCTCCAGCTCAATCTGTGCCTGCTCGCGACGCGTCACCTCTTCACGCAACTTGTCCATCACCTGTTCGCGAGCCAGCTCCGCCTTCTTACGATCACTGATCTCCTGATTCAGCTGCGTGATGGTCTCTTTCATCTGCTGGTTCAGTTCCAGGTCGCGGGTTCGCATCTCTTCCAGCTTATCCACCAGCCGTGCCAGCCGTTGACGCGACTCCTCCAGCTGATCGACCACCACCGACAGAAAATAGACCGCCCAGGGCGTAATCAGCAACCCGAAGAAGACCGAACGCACCACGTCAATGCTCTCGACATGACCCCGCAGTACCATCGTAACCGCCATCTGGACAATCATCGCCAGCACCACCAGCGCAGATGCCAGCAACAGTGAGAACCTCACCAGCCCAAGCTTGACCATTAAATCAACGTAGTACTGCGCCAACAGACGAATTTGTTTCATAACAACTCCCTGGAAGAGAAACAGCCTCATAATAGCGTAGTTAGCCTGCTGGCGTCCCGGCACGTCGCGTGGAGATACGGGATCAAATGCGCTTTTATGGTGCATTCGCATAGCCGATCGGCGACGTTAAGGACAAAGGGCTTAAAACCCTTGACTGATTGTGCCAAATGAATAATCTGTAATGCCGCCATCGAATCCGTGATTTCTCCGTATGGCCTGTTTTCAATATCCTGGCAATGTCCTGTTGCGCAGGCACACCTTGTTTACATGCATACCCATTCAACTTAAATGCTGTTTTAAGCACGCCCGTGTTGATTAATTTTTCTTATAACCAACCGCTGTTTCATTCAAATAGACGGACATAAGAAAAACAGATACATGCTATGCATCAACGGTTCTGAACAGCATTTAATGCTGTCTAACACCCCGTCACCAGCATGGTGCAGAGATCTGACGCCTGCACTACAGTGAGTCAGTTCACATTTATGGGCCTATCGCCAGGCTACAGAGTGATACATTTTAAACCTTAAAAACCCATTAATTCATAAACTTAATCACATAAAACACCTATTTACCTTGTCTGACCGCCCTATTTGACCTGATTACTCTTTCCCGATAAGTTGGAAATCCGCTGAAAGCTTTCCAGACGGGCCATTGTCTCGGCATATCTATGCAACAAGAAGACTCCCGCGCGGTTTAAGTCATCTCCTTTAAGAGACCGGAAATCAGAGAGCAGCTCAATTAAGGACGTTTTATCGATGTCTGGAGAGAAATGCTCAGGGCTATGACGCGCGCTCGACAGAGCATGGCGATGAAAATGATAGCGCTCGTTGCGCTCAGACCCTGAAACAGTGCAGGTAATGTCAAAGCAGTTAAGGAGACCCTCAATGTCCACTAAAAAACCTCAATCCTATGGCTTGTATGATCCGACAGCAGGCAGTGACAGCTGTGGTGTAGGTTTCATTACGCGCAAGGACGGCGAGCAGACCCACGAAATTCTGCAGATGGCGCATAGCGCCCTGTGCACGGTACCTCACCGCGGCGGTATGTCAGCGGAAGGCGTTGGCGACGGCGCGGGGGTCAACGTTGACCTTTCCCTGCACTTCTTCCGCAAGATTACCGGCCAGCCGCTGGAAGCAGGCCGCTTTGGCGTCGGCAACTTCTTTGTGCCGAAAGATGCTGCGCTGCGCGCGAATGCTGAACGTCTGGTAGATGAGACACTCAGCAGCTTTGGCCTGCCGGTGATCATGAAGCGTGACATGCCGCTCGACAGCAGCGTGACCCGTCCGGCCGCCGTACAGTTTCAGTTACCGATTCTGCAGTGGATTTTCACTGCGCCACAGGACGTGGTTGACCAGAACGACTTCGAACAACGCATCTACCGCGCCCTGTTAACGATTGAAGCCCGCGCGTTTACCGAAAGTGAATTTGGTGGCCTCTATCCGCTGTCGCTGTCGTCGCGTACCCAGGTGTTTAAAGCTCGTCTGAACTCCAATGAAGTGATCCCCTACTTCAAAGATCTGACCGATCCTGATCATCAGGTGCGCGGGCTGTTTTTCCATACCCGCTTCTCCACCAACACCGATCCGCATACCACGATGGCCCAGCCGTTTCGCCTGATGGCACATAACGGTGAGCTGAACACGGACCGTAAAAACCGCATCGCTGAGTCCGCGCTGGCACTGGCCCGTGGCAAGAAAATCGTGCGGCCGAAAGGTCAGTCCGACAGCTCACGTCTGGATCAGAGTATCCACAGCCGTCTGATGGAAGATAATCTCGATCTCATCACCGCCGTGGTTTCAATGATGCCGCCCGCCTGGGAAAACGACAGTTCACTGCCAGCAGAAGTGCGTGACATGCTGGAGTATTTCTCTCTTTATGAAGAGAAAAACGACGGGCCGGCGGCATTAATCTTCGGCAACGGCGAAGTAATTGGTGCCCGCCTTGACCGTCTTGGCCTGCGTCCACTGCGTTCAGTTGAAACGGCGGAGTATATTGGGGCGATGTCAGAAGCCGGCCAGATCGCCTTCCCACCGGAAAGCGTGTTGCGTCGTGGCCGTATCGAAGCAGGCGGCATGCTCTATTTCGATCATCGTGAAAAACGCAGCTACACCACGCTGCAGGCGCTGGAAAAACTGGCTGCAGAGAAAGATTATTCGGCGCTGCTGCGTGAAGCCCGCGTCGGTCTTGACGATCTGCCTGAGATCCCGGCTGAACAGCAGGGTTCACCACTTCGTTATCGCGGCGATCTGAAAACCTATCAGCGCTTTGTGGCTTACTACTACAACCAGGAAAGCTTCAAGTTCATGATGGACCCGATGCTGAATACCGGCGCAGAGAAAATCTCCGCGATGGGTTACGGTAACGCCATTAACGGTTTATCCGATCATGAAGGCGGCATGGCGCACTACTTCTCTCAGCGCTTTGCTCAGGTGACCAACCCACCGCTGGACTCAATCCGCGAAGTGGATGGCATGACGCTGCGTGTCGCGCTGGGTGCGAAACCCCATCTGGGCCGCAGCAAGGGGCGTCAGATTGTGGTACCGACCCCCATCCTCAGCCATCTTGATATGCTGCGTTTGCGCGAGCAGACCATCGCCCCTTATGCGCGCTTTGAAATGCTCTATGAGCCGGTAATCGGCAAAGATCTGCTGAGCACCACCGCGAACGCCAATGCGCTGGAAAAAGCGATTGATGACCTGGCGCAACAGGTAGTGGATTTTGCCCGTGCACAGGGTGGCATCGCCGTGCTTACCGATCGTCACATCTCGTCAACGCACGCCGCAATCCCGATGCTGCTGGTGGTTTCTGCCATCAACCAGCGCCTGGTGCAGGAAGGTCTGCGTCTGGATGTTTCTCTGGTAGTGGAAAGCGGCCAGAGCATCTCCTCGCATCACATAGCTGCCACCCTCGGCTTCGGAGCTTCCGCTATCTATCCACTGGGTGTACAGATGCGTGCAGAGGAGAAATTTGGTGAAGGTGAAGAAGGTAACAAAGCCTTTAAGCGCTATGCCAAAGCCGCTGAAAAAGCCCTGATGAAAACCATGGGCAAAGTCGGTCTCTGTACCGTTGAGAGTTACAGCAGCGGTGAATTCTTTGAGCCTAACTTCCTCAACACTGATGATCCGGTGCTGAAAAAGTATTTCCCGAATATCAAAACCCCGGTGGGTGGCGCAGGCTTTGCAGCCATCGCGGCAATGGCCGTTGACTGGCATCAGAGCGCGCTGAAGATTCAGGGCGAGTCTGAAGTGCCGTTGCTGGGCCTGTTCAAAGAGCGTGCCGAAGGCGCCGGTCACTCCTACGGTACCATCGCCGTGCGCACCTTCATCGACATGACTGAAGAGCCGATTCGCTTTGCCGACAAAGCGCGCGAAGAGGACAACTTCATCCGACTGATGACGCTGGCAAAACTGGATAACGCCTTTGGCATCAAGCCAGAGACGTTTAAGGACAGCAGCTTCGAGCGCATTCCGGATGACGTGATCAACAACTTTGCGATTACGGCCGATTATCGCCAGTTCTCAAGTCTGATGTATGAAGAGCGTAAACGTCGCCCGGCGGCCCTGCGCGACATCCTGACCTTCCCGGCTGACCTGACCCACATCGACAGCGAAGCGGAGTTCCGCCGTAAGCTTGGGCGCTACTCACTGACCAACAACGGCTTTGCTATTCGCGGCATGGAGTGTGAAGCGGTAGATGGCAGCCTGAATCACTTTATGCTGCGTCTGACCGATGCGATTGAGGGGCTGAAGCCAGAGAGTGAACGTTTGCAGAACCTGTCCCGCGCCCTGAAATCCCGCTTCGGCGACGATATCGAGAGCAGCGACGTGGTCACTGGCGGTCTGAAAGTGACGGCGTACGGTAAAGCGGCAGATTATCTGTCACGTATTTTTACTACCCTGCCCTCACTGCCGCTAAGTGAAGTGCAGCCAGCCTGCGAAATTACCCGTACCTTTGCTTCCGGGGCAATGAGCCATGGTGCACTGGTCGCTCCGGCTCATGAAGCGGTCGCACACGGCACCAACATGGTCGGCGGCATGAGTAACTGCGGTGAAGGCGGCGAGCATTATTCCCGTCACGGTACCATCCGTGCCTCCCGTATCAAACAGCTGGCTTCGGGGCGTTTCGGCGTCTGGGCTGCCTATCTGGCGGATCCGATGCTGGAAGAGCTGGAGATTAAAATTGGTCAGGGTGCGAAACCTGGCGAAGGTGGTCAGTTACCGGCGGCCAAAGTGACCGTCGAGATTGCTGCGGCCCGTGGCGGTACGCCTGGCGTTGAACTGGTCTCGCCGCCGCCGCATCACGATACCTACTCCATCGAAGATCTGGC
The DNA here is from genome assembly GCF_024158165.1 of Pantoea sp. B550. NCBI lineage: Bacteria > Pseudomonadati > Pseudomonadota > Gammaproteobacteria > Enterobacterales > Erwiniaceae > Pantoea > Pantoea sp. B550. Next base: position 2,389,176 of record NZ_JAMYXI010000003.1, on the reverse strand, counting down.
GCAGCTGATCCACGACTGCAAAGCGGCGCGGGTACGCGTTATCGTCAAACTGGTCTCCTCTGAAGGGATCGGCACCATCGCGGTTGGCGTAGCCAAAGCCGGTGCAGACGTGATTAACGTCGCGGGAAACACCGGCGGTACCGGTGCTGCCTCGGTGACCAGCCTGAAATATACCGGACGCGTGGCGGAAATCGGCATCGCTGAAGTCCATCAGGCGCTATGCGCCAACGGCCTGCGCGATAAAGTGCAGCTGCGCTGCTCTGGCGCGCAGCAGACCGGCAGCGACGTGGTGAAATCTGCTCTGCTGGGCGGTGACAGTTTTGAGTTCGGTACGACGGCGCTGATGATGCTGAAATGCGTGATGGCGAAAAACTGCAACGTTAAGTGCCCTGCTGGTTTAACCACTAATGCCGAAGCCTTTGATGGCGATCCGCGTCAGCTGGCACAGTACTTCCTCAATGTGGCACATGAAGTGCGTGAGATTCTGGCTCGCATGGGCCTGCGTTCCCTGCGTGAGGCTCGAGGTCGCTCTGACCTGCTGCACCTGATGGATCATCCACTGGAAGTCGGCAAACTCGACTTACGCGCCATGCTGACCGTGGTACCTGAGCTGAAAATCGACAAGCCGGTTTATCTGGAAAAAGATTTTGAGCTGGATGACGGCTGGGTTGAGCAGCTGAAATCAGCACTGGTCGATCAGGGCAATACCGACGTCGCACTGGGCAACGGCATCGTGCTGAACAACCGCAACAAAAGTGTGGGCGGCCAGTTAGCGATCGACATTGAACGCATGCTGAACCATGAACTGAGTGCGGCGCAGTTGCAGGCGATGCCTGCGGTGATGACCGACGATCGCGGCCGCCGTTATCTGGCCCCTGAGAGCGTAAAAATTTCCACCACCGGTTCTGCTGGTCAGTCATTTGGCGCGTTCTGCAACGATGGCATGCAGCTGGCCCACTACGGCACCTGTAATGATGGCGTCGGCAAGGGACAGTGTGGCGGTGAGCTGATTGTCATGTCACCGGGCGGCGGCGCGCAGGATGGCGACGGCAACGTGCTGATTGGTAACTTTGCGCTGTTCGGCGCAACTGGCGGACGTCTATTCGTGCAGGGTCAGGCTGGTGATCGCTTCGCGGTGCGTAACTCAGGCGCAACGGCCGTGGTTGAAGGCGTCGGTGACTTCTGCTGCGAATACATGACTAACGGTGCCATTCTTAACCTGGGCACCTTTGGTAAAGGATTTGGCAACGGCATGAGCGGCGGCTTTGCTTACCAGTACGATCCGTATGGATCGCTGGCCAGTCACGCTGCCGGTGATTCAGTGCGGTTCGGCTCGATTGCCGATCAGGATGAGATGGCGCAGGTGCACAAGCAGGCAGTGCTGACCATGCTGAACTGGCATCTGGAAGCGACCAAATCGCCGCGTGCCGCCTGGCTGCTGGAGAACTGGGAAACCGAGTGTCACCATTTTGTTTACGTGATGCCGCGCTCGCTGCTGCTCTATCAGGATGGCGGCGAGATCCTCAAAGCCAAGAGCCGTAAAGATCTGCTCGAAGAGCTGTCGACAGCACTGGCAGGCCATCAGGTAGCGAAATTCAAAGCCGCGTGGCGTCAGGGTAAAACCATCGCCAACGGTGCCGTCCCGGCTTATGGCGCAACCGATACGCAGGAGATGTTTGTCCTGCTGAACAACTACACCGTGCTGAGTTTTGCCCAGCAGCTGGCACTGGCGAAGTTGCCGAAAGGTACACCTGTTGAAGATGCGGCGGTGGAAAAAGCGGTGCGTAATCTGCTGATGACTGAAGACTTTTCGCTGGTGAGCAAGCTGCAGCGTCATGCCCGTTCGGCCATCGAGAGTTACAGCGATGACGAACTGGCGAGTCTGATCGGTACCAAACGCATGTCAGATTACAAAGCGGCGCTGACGCAACGTAACATCCGCTCCATGGACAGTCTGGCGACCTACGGCTGGATCATGTATCAGGATGCCTGTAACCGGGAAGTGCTGGGCCACCTGCCTGACTTTGAAGAGCTGTTTGCACGTGCGGCATTGCCGGAAATCGCCGCTGCGGTGGGTAAACTCTCCTGACAGTGATACTGATCAGGCTGAACTGAATATTATTAATTGATCATTGCCCGGATTAATCGTTGTACCGGACAGAGGCTGAACCGCTTTCCCATGCTGCACACGCTGCGGCGCGGGGAGGCGGAACCGCTTTCAGACCGGGGAACGCCACTGATATCGGGCGAGAACGGGATTGAGTAAAAGTACCCATGAAAATTCCTTATATTCCAGAAGATGCACCTTTTAATGGCGATCAGAAGTACTGGCTGGCTGGCTTTCTCGCGGGGCTTCACTCCCGTTTGCTGGTATTAGAAGACAAGCAGCAACCTGCCGCGGGTACAGGCGCAGCCGCGACCACGCAATTGCATATTCTTTACGGCTCCCAGACCGGCAATGCCGAAGCGCTGGCGCAGACTGCTGCAAAATCTGCCCGTGCGAAAGGCCTGGTGCCGGTGGTGCAGGCGCTGGGCGATGTCGATCTCGACGTGTTTGCCACCATGCGTCATGTGCTGATCGTCACCTCGACCTATGGTGAAGGTGAGATGCCGGACAACGCACAGCTGTTCTGGGATGCGATCTCTGCCAGTACCGCACCGCGTCTGGAGCAGATGCATTTCGCCGTACTGGCGATTGGCGATACCGGCTACGATGGCTTCTGTCAGGCAGGCAAGTTCATTGATATGCGCCTTGAGCAGTTGGGTGCGAAACGCGTGGTTGATCGTATCGATTGTGATATCGACTACGAAGAACCTTCCAGCGAGTGGCTGAACAGCTCAATGCCACAGTTTGCCGCCAGCGCAGGCAGCAGCGGCACTGTGCTGGAGAGCGCGCCTGAAGCGCCAGTCATCCCAGGCAGTAACAAATCGAATCCGTATGCCGCCGCGCTGATCACCAACAAGCGTTTGTCAGGCGAGCAGTCAGCCAAAGATATTCGTCATTTCGAATTCGACCTGTCGGACAGCGGCCTGAAGTATGAAGCGGGCGATGCGCTGGGCGTGATTCCGGTCAACGAGCCGTCACTGGTCAGCCTGCTGCTGACGCAGCTTAATGCTGATTACCAGACACCAGTACCTGGCTTTGACCGCAGCCTCGGCGACCTGCTGACCTATCAGTTTGAAATCTCTGAGCCGTCACGCAAGTTAATCGAATGGGTTGGGCAGAACACGACCAATCAGGAACTGCGTCATGTCTTACAGCATGATGATAAAGATGCACTGGGCGTCTGGCTGTGGGGCAAAGATACCCTCGACCTGCTGCAGCTTGAGCTGACACGCACGCTGGCGGTGCCTGAGTTTGTTGCCCTGCTGCGCCCGCTGCAGCATCGTGCTTACTCTATTTCATCCAGTTCTAAAGCACACCCTAACCAGGTACATCTGACCGTTGCCTCGGTGCGTTATCACAGTGGCGGCCGTAATCGCGGTGGCGTCTGCTCGACCTATCTGGCCGAGCGCGTGCGTCGTGGTGAGAAGCCCGCCATCTTTATCTCACCCAATAAAGCATTCCGCGTCCCTGCCAATAACAGCGCACCGTTGATCATGGTGGGACCGGGTACTGGTATCGCCCCATTCCGTGCCTTCCTGCAGGAGCGCCAGGCAACCGGCGCGCAGGGCAAAAACTGGCTGTTCTTCGGCGATCAGCATCAGGAACATGATTTTATCTATCAGGATGAGCTGCTGGCCTGGCGGGATAACGGCTTGCTGACCCGTCTGGATCTGGCGTTCTCGCGCGATCAGGAGAAGAAGATCTACGTACAGAGCCGGATGCTGGAACAGGGCGCAGAGCTTTATGCATGGCTGCAGGAAGGAGCGTACTTCTACGTCTGTGGTGATGCCTCACGTATGGCGAAGGATGTGGATAATGCGCTGTATGAAGTGGTTCGTCAGTTTGGTGGTCTCTCTACCGAGCGTGCTGCGGACTATGTCGATCAGCTGAAGAAAGAGAAACGCTACCTGCGCGACGTTTACTGATCGCGAAGGTCTGCTGATAAAAATCCGGCTTGCGCAGGCAGCCGGATTTTTTTATGGCTGACAGGCAAAAAAATACCCGTCGCATGGACGGGTATTCACGATTATGTCACGGCTATTTCACGACGCGCAGTGAAGGCCGTCCGCCACGTGGTGGTGGATCGTCATCAGGCGGCGTCTCGTCATCGCTGGCATCGTCAGGACGGTCGCCATCAATCACGGACATCATAGTCTCTTCCTGACCCTCTGACGCTTCCTGCATTCCCAGCTCATAGGCTGGTTCCGGTTCAAACATCGTTCCGGCACCGTTTTCACGTGCATAGATCGCCAGAATCGCCGCCATCGGCACGTTAACCTGGCGAGGAACGCCACCAAAGCGGGCGTTGAACGACACCTGATCATTGGCCAGGTCGAGGTTACCGACAGCACGTGGCGCAATGTTCAGGACAATCTGACCATCACGCGCATACTCCAGCGGCACCTGCACACCCGGCAGATTAATGTCGACCACCAGATGCGGCGTCAGCTGGTTGTCGAGCAACCAGTCATAGAAGGCGCGCAGCAGATAGGGACGACGTGCAGTAAGTTGCGACATTTCCATACGTTAAGCCCGGGCTTGCAGGCGCATTTCACGTTCAGCTTCAGTCAATGAAGCAAGGAAAGAGTCACGCTCAAATACACGGTTCATGTAACCTTTCAGCTCTTTTGAACCCGAGCCGATCAGATCGATGCCCATTGACGGCAGACGCCATAACAGCGGCGCCAGGTAGCAATCGACCAGACTGAACTCTTCGCTCATGAAGTAAGGCGTACGGCCAAACAGTGGCGCGATGGCCAGCAGCTCTTCACGCAGTTGCTTGCGTGCGGCTTCGGCTTCCTGACCCGTGCTGTTCTCGACTTTCCGCATCAGGCTGTACCAGTCCTGCTCGATGCGATGCATCATCAGTCGGCTGTCACCACGGGCAACCGGATAAACCGGCATCAGTGGCGGATGCGGGAAGCGCTCATCCAGATATTCCATGATGATGCGTGATTCATACAGCGTCAGCTCACGATCTACCAGCGTTGGTACCGTGCGATACGGATTGAGGTCAATCAGATCCTGCGGCAGGTTATCCATTTCGACCTGCTCGATCTCTACGCTGACACCCTTCTCCGCCAGGACAATACGTACCTGATGGCTGAAAATGTCAGTAGGACCAGAAAACAGCGTCATTACCGAACGTTTGTTGGCAGCGACAGCCATGAAAACCTCCAAGTTTGTTCACAAAAAGATACTGCGAATAGCCAACCACACGGCGATTCACCAGCTTATCGAACTCGCACGCAACCTGGTTAGCCGCGTCACAGATACTGACGCCCCGACAGTGGGAAGGCGCATAACGCACCGGCCTGCGGGCGCAAAGTGACACAGAGTTTACCAGATTTTAGGCTGCTTGTGGGCGAGTAATGAATCTTTGCAGGTAAATTGAGCGCGACGTTACGGTTTTCGCGGGAAGTCGTGGGAAGGCAGAAAATAAAAAACCCGCCGAAGCGGGTTTTTTGAGCCAATTGCCACAGCCGGAGCTGCAAACAATTAACGCTTGGAGAACTGAGGACGACGACGTGCTTTACGCAGGCCGACTTTCTTACGTTCAACCTGACGCGCATCACGAGTAACGAAGCCTGCTTTACGCAGTTCGCCACGCAGTGATTCGTCGTATTCCATCAGAGCGCGGGTGATACCGTGACGGATCGCACCAGCCTGACCAGAAATACCGCCACCTTTAACAGTGACATAGAGATCGAATTTACCAACCAGGTCCAGCAGCTCAAGCGGCTGACGAACTACCATGCGGGCAGTTTCGCGACCGAAGTACTGTTCCAGAGAACGTTGGTTAATTACGATGTTACCGCTACCCGGCTTAATGAATACGCGAGCGGTAGAGCTTTTGCGGCGACCAGTGCCGTAGTTTTGAGTTTCAGCCATTGCCTTTAATCCCGATTAAATGTCAAGAACTTGCGGTTGCTGTGCCGCATGGGTGTGCTCGTTGCCTGCGTAAACTTTCAGTTTACGGTACATAGCACGACCCAGCGGGCCCTTCGGCAGCATGCCTTTAACCGCGATCTCAATCACACGCTCAGGACGGCGAGCAATCATCTCTTCAAAGGTCGCCTGTTTGATACCACCGATGTGACCAGTGTGGTGATAGTAGATCTTGTCAGTACGCTTGTTGCCGGTTACAGCAACTTTTTCTGCGTTCAGAACGATGATGTAATCACCCGTATCAACGTGCGGAGTATATTCCGCTTTATGCTTACCACGCAGACGGCGCGCCAGTTCAGTCGCCAGGCGACCCAAAGTTTTGCCCGTTGCGTCAACTACAAACCAGTCACGTTGGACGGTTTCTGGTTTAGCTGTAAAAGTTTTCATCGAAAAGCTTACCCAAATTAAGTTACACGTTGGTGAAATCCCAAACGCTTAAGTAAACGAATGAGGCTCACACGACCATTTTGACCAGCAAGCCACCCCTTCGGATAGAGTTACTGGAACACAGAGGATTTGGGAAAAAAATCCTTTGCTGTAACGTGGGGTCGCAAGATTATAGAGAAGTCGGTTACAAAAATCGAACCCTATTTCGGTATTTATCCTGTTTATTCTCACGGCAGGTGTGGCAAACGCAGATACTCTTCGCTCTGCATCTCCTGAAGTCGCGATAAACAGCGCTGGTATTCAAATTTCAGTCGCGTGCCCTGATAAATCTCGGTCAGGGACGTTTCTGCCGCGACCACCAGCTTCACATGACGTTCATAGAACTCATCGACCAGCGCCAGGAAACGGCGCGCCTGATCTTCGGTTTTATAAATCATCACCGGCACGTCATACAGCAGCACGCTGTGAAAACGGCGCGACAGCGCAATGTAGTCATGCTGGCTGCGGCCCTCTCCACACAGGGTCGTGAAATTAATCGCCAGTACGCCTTCGCTGACGCCCAGCGTCGGCATCTGGCGATGATTAATTTCCAGAACCGGTGCCGCTTCAGGCTGACTGCCTGACAGTGCTTTGAACATCCGGCCCATCTCGGCATGCGTCTCTGCGTTGAGCGGGAAGTTCCACAGATGTGCGGAGGTCAGCGTGCGTAACCGGTAGTCGATACCCGCATCCACATTCATCACATCACAGTGCCGTTTTATCTGCTCAATAGCAGGCAGGAAGCGTGCACGCTGCAAACCATTGCGATAGAGATCGTCCGGCGGAATGTTCGAGGTGGCGACCAGCGCAATACCGCGTTCAAACAGCGCTTCCATCAGCGTGCCCAGCAGCATTGCATCGGTGATATCGGAGACAAAAAACTCATCAAAACAGAGGATGTCGGTTTCGGCTTTGAATTTGTCCGCCACGATCAGCAACGGATCGCTCTGGCCCTGAAGCTGTGTCAGTTCTTCGTGCACCCGCAGCATAAAGCGGTGGAAGTGCAGGCGCAGTTTGCGATCGCCAGGAATAGACTGAAAAAAGAGATCCATAACCCAGGTCTTACCGCGACCGACACCGCCCCACATATAGAGCCCGCGTACCGGTTGTACCGTTTCGTTTTTCTCTTTGCCAATCAATTTAGAGAGGCGCCCCAGCAGGCCGGATGAGGAAGGCGCGGCGGATTGTTGCCGGGCAACCAGCGCCTGCTGCAGCGCGTCTAAACGGGTAATCGCTTCACGTTGTACGTCATCGGGCCTGAATTCGCCCTGCGACAGCGCCTGCTCATAGCGTGCAAGCGGAGTTGAGGTTTGCATTATTGTTTCAAAGTCCCTGAATGGTGTCTGATTGATACCACGGTTGCTGAAAAAAAGGCCGTTCTACACTAAGCCATGCTGCTCCGGAGTTCCACATCCATAAGATTAACGGGTATAGTGACTATTATTGAAATGGTGCAACGCCCTACGGAACAATGGAAAAAACACGGGAGTCATTATGACCTGGGAATACGGGCTAATTGGTTTAGTGGTAGGTATTATTGTCGGCGCAGTCGCCATGCGTTTTGGCAACAAAAAGCTGCGTGAGCAGCGCAGCATGCAGTACGAGCTGGAAAAATCGAAAGCGGAGCTGGCTGATTATCGCGAAGAGCTGACCAACCACTTCGCACAGAGTGCGGAGCTGCTGGACAACATGGCGCGTGACTATCGTCAGCTCTATCAGCATATGGCAAAAGGCTCGAATGACCTGCTGCCAAATCTGCCTGGCCAGAAAAATCCGTTTGCCTATCAGCTGACTGAAGCTGAAGCGGACAACGATCAGGTGCCGGTGCAGATGCCGCGCGACTACTCTGAAGGCGCATCCGGTTTACTGCGTGGCGAGCGCCCTGCCCGCGACTAATCTTTTTGGGGCGCAGCCTGTCTGCGCCCGCTGTTTTTGCGAACCCTGACCGCAAACGACTGTCACACTCATTAATTCTTCCCACCTTTTGCAGCGAGAGCGTTGTAGCAATGAAAAAACAAGCACGCCTGTTTAGCGCATTAGCCCTGAGTATTGGGATGAGCCTTGCCGCCGCACCAGACGCGATGGCAACGCTACCAGCACAAATTGCGGGCCAGCCGCTGCCAAGTCTGGCACCGATGCTGGAAAAAGTGTTACCTGCCGTGGTCAGTGTTCACGTTGAAGGCACTGATTCGGGTGCACAGGCTCAGGATATTCCTGAACCCCTGAAGCGTTTTTTCGGCCAGATGCCTGGCGGAAATAGTCAGCCACAGCCGTTTGAAGGCTTAGGTTCTGGCGTCATCATTGATGCCGCGAAAGGTTACGTGCTGACCAACAATCACGTGGTCAACGGTGCGGATAAGATCAACGTACAGCTTGGCGACGGCAGCGAATATGAAGCCAAACTAATCGGCCATGATGAGCAGACCGATATCGCGCTGATTCAGATTCAGGGCGCTAAAAACCTCACGCAGGTGAAAGTCGCGGACTCTGACCAGCTGAAAGTGGGTGATTTCGCCGTGGCGATCGGTAACCCGTTTGGTCTGGGGCAGACCGCCACCTCCGGGATTATTTCTGCGCTGGGCCGCAGCGGCCTGAACCTGGAAGGGCTGGAAAACTTTATTCAGACCGATGCTGCGATCAACCGTGGCAACTCAGGCGGTGCGCTGGTCAACCTTAACGGTGAGCTGATCGGTATCAACACTGCGATTCTGGCCTCCAGCGGCGGTAACATCGGTATCGGCTTTGCTATCCCGAGTGATATGGCGATGAACCTCGCGCAGCAGCTGATTAAATTTGGTGAAGTGAAGCGCGGTCAGCTCGGCATCAAAGGCACTGAAATGACAGCCGATATGGCTAAAGCATTCAATGTCGATGCACAGCGCGGCGCCTTTGTCTCTGAAGTCTTACCGCAATCTGCCGCGCAGAAAGCGGGCGTGAAGTCAGGCGATATCATTACGTCGATCAACGATAAGCCGATTACCAGCTTCGCTGAGTTACGCGTCAAAGTGGGCACCACGCCGCCAGGCGAGCAGGTTAAACTTGGCCTGCTGCGCGAAGGTAAGCCGCTAACCGTTACCGTCACGCTGGAACAGAGCGCCCAGAGTACCGCCAGCGCTCAGCTGATGTCACCTGCACTTCAGGGCGCAACCCTGAGTGATGGACAGACCAAAACCGGTGATAAAGGCGTGAAGGTCGATACCATCGAAAAAGGTACGCCAGCCGAACAGGTTGGCCTGCAGAAAGATGATGTGATTATCGGCGTTAACCGCAATCGTGTTCAGACGATTGCAGAAATGCGTAAAATTCTGGAAGGAAAACCGCCGGTACTGGCACTGAATGTGGTGCGCGGCGATGAAAGTATCTATCTGTTGTTGAGATAAACCTCGCATTACGGCGGACACAAGCGCGTGTGTGTCCGCCGCTCTCATGTTATTCTCCCCTGCGATCTCCCCTGGCGTGATTTAACACCATGTTTCTTAAACTTTTGCGTGCCGTGGTGCTGGGCCTGATTGTGGCGGGTATTTTGCTCGCAGCATTGCCTGCACTGCGTATGGGCAGCGACGCCCTCTATAACCACGACAATATTACCGACGAAACGCCCTTTAGCTTCAATCAGGGGGTGCGCCGCGCCGTGCCTGCCGTTGTGAACGTTTACAACCGCAGCGCCCACGGCAACAACAATCGTGGCATCACCACCCTGGGCTCAGGGGTGATCATGAATACAAAAGGCTACATCCTTACCAACAAGCATGTGATCAACAATGCCGATCAGATTATCGTGGCATTGCAGGATGGCCGCTTCTTTGAAGCGACGCTGGTGGGTTCCGATGGCATGACCGATCTGGCCGTACTGAAGATTACGGCTTCTGGCCTGCCTGTTATCCCGATTAATCCCAACCGGCAGCCGCATATCGGCGATGTGGTAATGGCAATCGGTAACCCCTATAACCTCGGTCAGACGGTAACGCAGGGTATTATCAGCGCCACAGGCCGCGTAGGCCTGAGTTCGTCAGGCCGGCAGAACTTCCTGCAGACCGATGCCTCAATCAATCAGGGTAACTCCGGCGGTGCGCTGATTAACTCACTCGGCGAGCTGATGGGCATTAACACCCTGACGTTTGATAAGAGCAATGATGGTGAAACCCCGGAAGGGATTGGCTTCGCCATTCCAACCGTCTTAGCCTCAAAAATCATGGACAAGCTGATTCGTGATGGCCGGGTGATCCGCGGCTATATCGGCATTACCGGGCGTGAGTTACCGCCGCTGCATGGACAGGGCAGCAATCTGGATCGGGTTCAGGGCATTATTGTCAGCGTGGTCACGCCAGATGGGCCAGCGGATAAAGCCGGGATTCAGGCCAACGATGTGCTGCTCAGCGTTAATGGCAAGCCGGCCATCTCCGCGCAGGAGACCATGGATCAGGTGGCAGAAATTCGTCCGGGTTCAGTAATTGATGTGCAGGTGCTGCGAAACGATCAGAAGCTGACGCTGCCGGTCACCATTCAGGAGTTTCCTGACAGCAGCAGCTGATTGGCGGGGTTTTAGACTATCAGCAATGCCTTAGCCTGACGGGCAGGGGTGGCCCATCTGAAGAGCAAAGCGTCCGAGTCAGGATGGCGAGGCCGCCCTGCAGGGATGCAGGATTCCTTTGCGGTCAGATGGGCCATCCCTGCCCTTTTCATCCGGACTTTTAGCAACGATCCACCGGAAACGCGATCACTTCACTCAATGACTCCGCTTTCAACGCCAGCATGATCAGGCGATCAATACCCAGCGCGACCCCGGAACAGGCTGGCATACCATGCGCCAGCGCATCCAGCAGATAAGTATCAATAGGATGCACAGGCAGGCCGCGCGCCGCACGGCGGCGGTTATCCTGCTCAAAGCGCTGACGCTGCTCACGGCTGTCGGTCAGTTCACGGAAACCGTTCGCCAGCTCAATGCCCTTGTAATAGACCTCGAAACGTTCAGCCACACGGTGATCTTCCGTACTGATCTCCGCCAGTGCCGCCTGGCTGGCCGGGAAGTGATAAACGAAGCAGGGTTTATCCTGACCAATCTTTGGTTCCACACCCAGCATAAACAGCAGCATCAGCAAGGTATCGCGATCCTCTTCTGCGCGCGCCAGCTCGCCTTCACCCAGCTTTTCAGCAGCTTCTCGCAACTGCGCTTTATCCGCTGACAGCGGATCCAGCTCCAGATGGCGGATAAATGCCTGCTGATAAGAGAGCGACTCGGCGCTGTCACACTCCAGCACCTGCTGCATCAGATCATCGACTTCGTTCATCAGACGGTACATATCGTAATGCGGCCGGTACCACTCCAGCATGGTAAATTCGGGGTTGTGGTGACGCCCCGCCTCTTCATTGCGGAAGCTGCGCGCCATCTGGTAGATCGGGCCACTGCCCGCCGCCAGCAGGCGTTTCATATGATATTCCGGGCTGGTCATCAGCCAGAGATCGCGACCCTGCGCTGCACCAGGCCCGACAAAACGCGTCTGGAACGGCACCAGATGGATATCGGTAATCGTTGCCTGGCTCATCGCCGGCGTATCGACTTCCAGCACGCCGCGATCGGCAAAGAAACGACGCACTTCGGCTAAAATAGCGGCGCGTTTTAACAAATTGGCGATGGGTGCGCTTGGTTGCCAGCTTGCCGTTTCGCTCATGGTGATGACTCCTGATACAAATTAGGGGGGGAAGTCTACCTGCAATGCCTGCGGCAAACAATCTCGTGCCCGTGCTGCCAAAAACAGCGTTTCGGCTTCTATACTTAAGCGGTTAAATCACAAAGGAATCCCACTATGTCTCCATGGAAAACAGTTGTTGCCAGCCTGAGTGCTTTTCTCTCTGTTGCCTGTAGCACCACGCCGCCAAAGAACGTCACGGTCGTTGATAACTTTGACAGCCAGCGCTACCTCGGTCAGTGGTATGAGATTGCCCGCCTTAACCACCCCTTTGAGCGTGGCCTTGAGCAGGTGACGGCAAACTACAGCCCGCGTGAAGATGGCGGTCTGAAAGTGATCAATCGTGGCTATAACGTCAAAAAGCAGCGCTGGCAGGAAAGCGTCGGTAAAGCCTACTTCACTGGTGAACCCCAGCGTGCGTCACTGAAAGTCTCTTTCTTTGGCCCCTTCTACGGCGGCTATAACGTTATCGCACTGGATCCCGACTATCGCTATGCGCTGGTGTGCGGCCCGAATCGCCACTATCTCTGGATACTGTCACGGACACCCCAACTGGAGCCGGGCGTGAAAGAGAAACTGGTTGAACAGGCGCGTCGGGATGGTTTCCCGGTCGAAGAGTTAATCTGGGTAAAACAGAAATAGTGCAGAATATGACAAGCCGGTACGAAAAGTCTTTCGTACCGGTTGGAATAACAGGTTACTTCGTGCTGTTCTGAATCGCCTGGCCACCCGCTTCAACATCTTCACCGACGCCACGCGTGGTATTACACGCCGTCAGCAGAGAAGAGAGCACCAGTACAGAGAAGATTGCGGCAATACTTTTCTTTAACATAACAATGTCCTTTTTGATGGATGTAAAGTACAGCGCTTTAAGCATAGCCGGATTTCAGGCAGTTGCTGCTAGCGGGACTCTAAAAAGGACAATCAGTTAAGGTCATTTTGCCGCACGCGAAATGGCACCGCCTAAGTGGGAGACATCTTCGCCAAAACCGTGGAATGTGTTGCAGGCGCTAAGCGCAGAAGAGACCAGCAACGCGAATGCGATTAATTTTGCCAGCTTGATCATTTTTTTCTCTCAGACAAGAAAAAGGCGCATCAGAAGATGCGCCTGCGAATCTTATTTTACGCGTGACACGTATTCGCCAGAGCGGGTGTCAACTTTGACCACTTCGCCTTCCTGAACGAACAATGGCACTTTCACCACGGCGCCGGTAGACAGCTTGGCTGGCTTGCCGCCAGTACCCGCCGTATCACCTTTCAGGCCTGGATCGGTTTCGATAACTTCGGCTTCGATAAAGTTCGGCGGCTGAACGGCAATTGGACGACCGTTCCACAGCGTAACGATACATTCAGCGTTATCCTGCAGCCATTTTGCTGCATCGCTTACCGTCTTCTCTTCAACCTGGAACTGCTCAAAGCTTTCCGGGTGCATGAAGTGGTAGAACTCACCGTCGTTGTACAGGTAGTTCAGGTTGGTATCTACTACATCTGCGCCTTCGGCGGAGTCGGTAGATTTAAAAGTTTTCTCAACGCGAGAACCCGTCAGCAGGCGACGCATTTTAACGCGTGCGAATGCCTGACCTTTACCCGGTTTAACGAACTCACTGGATTCGATGGCATACGGCTCGCCTTCAAACATGATTTTAAGACCGGGACGGAAATCGTTGCTAGAATAAGTCGCCATGAAGGCCCTCTACGAAAATTGACACTGGTACTAAGCCAAAAAAATGGCACACATTGTAACCCTAAAAACACCTTCCAGAGAAGATTGGTTGCAGCAACTTGCGGATGTTGTCACTGAACCTGATGAATTACTGCGGATTTTAGCCCTTGATCAGCACACTGAGCTGGCTGAGGGCGCGGATGCGCGGCGTCTTTTCGCCCTGCGTGTTCCGCATGCGTTCATCCGCCGGATGAAAAAAGGCGATGCGCACGACCCGCTGCTGCTTCAGGTGCTGACCCGCCGTCAGGAATTCATCGATGCGCCAGGTTATAGCACCGATCCGCTCGATGAACAAAGCAACGTTGTACCTGGATTGCTGCATAAATACCGAAACCGGGCATTATTACTGGTAAAAGGCGGCTGCGCCGTCAACTGTCGCTACTGCTTTCGTCGTCATTTTCCCTATCAGGACAATCCCGGCAACAAGCGTAGCTGGCAGGCTGCGCTGGACTATATCGCCGATCATCCTGAGCTGGATGAGATCATTTTTTCCGGCGGCGATCCGTTGATGGCGAAAGATCATGAGCTTGCCTGGCTGCTCGCGGCGCTGGAACCGATCCCGCACGTGAAGCGTCTGCGCATCCACAGTCGTTTACCGGTAGTGATACCGGCGCGCATCACCGATCAGCTCTGTCAGATGCTCAGCGAAACCCGCCTGCAGGTGCTGATGGTGACGCACATCAACCATGCGCAGGAGATTGATGATGAGCTGCGTGAGGCGATGAGCAGCCTGAAGCGTGCCGGTGTCACCCTGTTGAATCAGAGTGTGCTGTTGCGTGGCGTCAATGATAATGCCCGGACGCTGGCCACGCTGAGCAATGCGCTGTTTGATACGGGTATCCTGCCTTATTATCTGCACGTACTGGATAAGGTACAGGGTGCCGCGCACTTCTTTGTGTCTGATGAGGAAGCCCGTCAGTTGGTGCGTGCGCTGCTGTCACAGGTCTCGGGTTATCTGGTGCCAAAGCTGGCGCGAGAAATTGGTGGGGAGCCAAGTAAAACACCGCTGGATTTACAGTTACGTCAGGAATAAAAACGGCCAGCGAAAAGCTGGCCGATTCAACAAAGCAGGCGCCCGAGTCACATTATGGGCACTTATATACCTGGCCGGTCATTTTGCTGTCGAGTGGCGCGAACGCGGACAACAGATTCTGCGTCGGGCTGGTTGCACCGTAAATGACGTTGCCGCCCATCTCCGCTGCGCGATTGCGCAGGTCATTGGCTGCACCGCGCAGCGCGCTGGTTTCGCCGCCAGCCCCGCTCAGCCAGTTGCTCTGTGAGCCGGTGATATTGCCCAGAAGCTGGCAGTTATTGCCAGGCTGCTGATCGGTAAACGTCACGCGCTGTCCTGCTGAAGAGAGTTGCGTAGAGCTGCTGCAGCCCGCCAGCAATAACGCGCCAGCCGTCAGTCCGAGCAAGAGGTTAATCCGCATTGTAATCCCCATTTATTATCATCAGAGTCGGGTGGCAGCGTAGCAGAAAAAGATCGCTTTTTTCTGAACATTCATTGCCTTAATCCCGTTATATCACCTCAATATTTCATACTGTGTTCAGGCTGACAGCTTTGCGCTTTCCGATGAGCTTACGGCCGTAAGTCAATCTGGCAGGGCGGTAACAGTCAGCGAGCAGACAGCGGGAGATATCAAGAGGAAAGACGAACGATTGCGCCACTACTTATACTATTTTCCTGCCCAAAAGAAAAACCCCCGACCGTTTCCGATCGGGGGTTCTGTGATGACTTAAGCAGTCAACGGCAATTACATCATGCCGCCCATACCGCCCATGCCACCCATACCGCCAGCGCCGCCGCCTAAATCAGGTGCGTCGCCTTTTGGCAGGTCAGTGACCATACATTCGGTGGTGATCATCAGACCCGCAACAGAGGCCGCGTACTGCAGAGCAGAACGGGTCACTTTGGTTGGGTCCAGGATACCGAAGTCGATCATGTTGCCGTACTCTTCAGTCTGCGCATTGTAACCGTAGTTACCGTCGCCCGCTTTCACGTTGTTAGCAACAACGGATGGCTCTTCACCGGCGTTAGAGACGATCTGACGCAGTGGAGATTCCATTGCGCGCAGCGCAACTTTGATACCGACGTTCTGATCTTCGTTCTGACCACGCAGATCGGCCAGCTGTGCGGCAACGCGAACCAGCGCCACACCACCACCAGCAACCACGCCTTCTTCGACAGCAGCACGGGTTGCGTGCAGCGCATCTTCAACGCGGGCTTTCTTCTCTTTCATTTCAACTTCAGTGGCTGCGCCTACTTTCAGAACGGCTACGCCGCCTGCCAGTTTCGCTACGCGCTCCTGCAGTTTTTCTTTGTCGTAGTCAGAGGTTGCTTCTTCGATCTGCTGACGAATCTGGGTGACACGGCCCTGGATTGTCGCCTCTTCACCCACACCGTCGATGATGGTGGTGGTGTCTTTGTTGATCACAACGCGTTTAGCCTGACCCAGATCTTCCAGCGCCGCTTTTTCCAGCTCCATACCGATCTCTTCAGAGATCACGGTACCACCGGTCAGGATAGCGATATCCTGCAGCATAGCTTTACGACGGTCGCCGAAGCCTGGTGCTTTAACCGCGGCCACTTTCACGATGCCGCGCATGGTGTTAACCACCAGTGTTGCCAGCGCTTCGCCTTCAACATCTTCCGCGATGATCAGCAGTGGTTTGCCCGCTTTCGCAACGGCTTCCAGCACTGGCAGCATTTCACGGATGTTAGAAATTTTCTTGTCAGCCAGCAGGATGAACGGCGATTCCAGTTCAATTGCGCCAGTTTCTGGCTTGTTGATGAAGTAAGGAGACAGGTAGCCACGATCAAACTGCATACCTTCAACCACATCCAGCTCGTCCTGCAGGCCGGTGCCTTCTTCAACGGTGATCACGCCTTCTTTACCGACTTTTTCCATCGCCTGAGCAATCAGCTGGCCTACGGTTTCATCGGAGTTAGCAGAGATAGTACCAACCTGCGCAATCGCTTTAGAGTCTGAGCAAGGTACAGACAGCGCTTTCAGTTTCTCAACCGCAGCGATAACTGCCTGGTCGATACCGCGCTTCAGATCCATCGGGTTCATACCCGCTGCGACCGCTTTCAGGCCTTCAGTGATGATTGACTGTGCCAGTACGGTTGCCGTGGTGGTACCGTCGCCCGCAGCGTCGTTCGCTTTAGAGGCCACTTCTTTCACCATCTGCGCGCCCATGTTCTCGAACTTGTCTTCCAGCTCGATTTCACGTGCGACAGAAACACCATCTTTAGTGATGGTCGGTGCACCAAAAGATTTATCCAGAACCACGTTACGGCCTTTAGGGCCCAGGGTAACTTTTACTGCATCTGCCAGTACGTTCACGCCACGCAGCATTTTTACGCGAGCGTCATTACCGAATTTTACGTCTTTAGCTGCCATTTCAATTGTCCCTTAAATTCGTTTCGTTCAGTGAGTTACGCGAAAAAATTACGCTTCAACAATCGCCAGAATGTCGCTTTCAGAGATGATCAGCACTTCTTCGTTGTCGATCTTTTCGGTTTTAGCACCGTAACCTTCATTGAAGATCACGACGTCACCAACCTTCACGTCCAGCGGCTTAACGTCGCCACTCTCAAGGATGCGGCCATTGCCGACAGCCAGAACTTCACCACGGGTGGATTTACCGGCTGCAGAACCGGTCAGCACGATGCCGCCAGCTGATTTAGCTTCAACTTCTTTACGTTTGACGATGACGCGATCGTGCAATGGACGAATTTTCATTTGATAGCTCTCCTTTGAGAAGTCCAATCATTCAGTTTTGGGGTTGAACACCGGGCTGCATGGCTTCCGGCCTCGTGACCAGAGAGATAGGGCCGCTGCCACCCACTTTCAAGGGGACGGACAATAAATTTTTTACCCGCGAGTAATAAGTGATGGCTTTTTGAACAGAGGATGAGGCAAATAAAAAACGCAACCCGAAGGTTGCGCTTTCAGAAGCTGGGGCTGCAGTTAACGATCCTTGTGATCGTCATGATGCTCAAGGCGATTGCTGTCTTTACGCTCGAACTCGCCATCCATAGTGTAGCCGCTGTCAGGCCCGGCTCCCGGCCCGCGCCAGACGCGCAGATGAGGCATCAGTTTCAGCGTCAGATGCTTCTGCACCGGTGGCAGCAGCAACAGCAGGCCCAGCAAGTCAGTAAAGAAACCAGGCAACAGCAGCAGGAAGCCCGCGATGATCAGTGATACGCTTTTGATCATCTCATTGGCCGGGCTTTCGTTACGCGCCAGCTTCTCCTGCATCAGCATGAAGTTCTTCATGCCCTGATTTTTAACCAGCGAAACCCCGATGCACGAGGTAAAGACCACCAGCAGCATGGTCAGCAGCACGCCCATGACGTGTGCAACCTGAATGAAGAGCGAAATCTCGATCCAGGCCAGAATAAAAAAGACTAATAACGGTATCCAGCGCACCGTACTCTCCTGTAAGTAGGGGCTGAACGGCAGCGTGCCGGTCAGCAGAAAGCGTTCATCCTGAGGATGATAAGAAAAGAGATGGGCACCCGCGCCGCCATTTTCAACCGATCCTGTCAAATTTATCCTGCAGGGTTAATTTTGTAACCAACTTCACATATCGTTAACCAGACGGCAGCATTAAGTGATCTGCATTCGTGCTTTTCTTATGCATCAGAATATGATCGCACATGCCACTGTGAAGACGGATAATATGTCGGCACGGGCACACCACAACAAAATAAACACATCCTTTGTGATGGTTAGCGGCAACAACAAGAAGGTTATCATGGCGAACAACATTCGTATCGAAGAAGACCTGTTAGGTATGCGCGAAGTTCCGGCGGATGCCTATTATGGCGTTCATACTCTGCGTGCGATTGAAAATTTTTATATCAGCAACAGCAAAATCAGCGACATACCTGAATTTGTCCGCGGTATGGTTATGGTAAAAAAAGCGGCGGCGATGGCCAATAAAGAGCTGCAGACCATTCCGCGTAATATTGCCGATACCATCATTAAGGCCTGCGACGAAGTGCTGAACAACGGCCGCTGTATGGACCAGTTCCCCGTGGATGTTTATCAGGGCGGTGCCGGGACCTCGGTCAACATGAACACCAATGAGGTGCTGGCAAACATCGGCCTGGAGCTGATGGGCCATCAGAAAGGGGAATATCAGTATCTTAACCCTAACGATCATGTGAACAAGTGCCAGTCCACTAACGACGCCTACCCGACCGGTTTTCGTATCGCAGTTTACAGCTCGCTGCTGAAGCTGCTTGATGGCATCAGCCAGCTGGCCGAAGGCTTCCAGCGCAAAGCCGATGAATTCCAGACCATCCTGAAAATGGGCCGCACCCAGTTGCAGGATGCCGTGCCGATGACCCTCGGCCAGGAGTTTCACGCCTTCAGCGTGCTGCTGAATGAAGAGACTAAAAGCATTCTGCGCACCGCTGAACTGCTGCTGGAAGTGAACCTGGGCGCGACCGCCATCGGCACCCGCCTCAATACACCGGAAGGCTACCAGCATCTTGCGGTTCAGCGTCTGGCGGAGGTCAGCAACCTGCCGGTGGTGCCGGCGGAAGATTTGATTGAAGCGACCTCTGACTGCGGTGCTTATGTGATGGTCCATTCATCGCTGAAACGTCTGGCGGTGAAGCTTTCTAAAATCTGTAACGACCTGCGCCTGCTCTCCTCCGGTCCCCGCGCTGGCCTGAACGAAATTAACCTGCCAGAGCTGCAGGCGGGTTCCTCTATCATGCCGGCCAAGGTCAATCCGGTCGTGCCAGAGGTCGTTAACCAGGTCTGCTTCAAAGTGATTGGCAACGACATTACCGTGACGATGGCCTCTGAAGCGGGACAGTTGCAGCTCAACGTGATGGAGCCGGTAATTGGCCAGGCGCTGTTTGAGTCAATCAGCATCCTGACGAATGCCTGCTACAACCTGCTGGAGAAGTGCGTTAACGGCATCACCGCCAACCGCGCGGTGTGCGAAGCCTACGTCTTCAACTCGATTGGTATCGTCACTTACCTTAACCCGTACATCGGCCACCACAACGGCGACATCGTTGGCAAAATTTGCGCAGAGACCGGTAAAAGCGTGCGTGAGGTGGTGCTGGAGCGCGGCCTGCTGACGGAAAGTGAGCTGGACGATATCTTCTCGGTGCAGAACCTGATGTACCCGGTTTATAAAGCGAAACGTTATACCGATGAAAATGAACAGTAAGGCTTAATCGACGCTGGTTAACCAAAGGCACACCGCGATCAACACGGTGTGCCTTTTTTTTTGTTACACAGCACACCCAGGTTTTACCGGTTTACTTTTCAGGAGTGATTCATGTTTGTGGTTGAGCTGCTTATCGTCTTAATGGCGATCTGGTTGGGTGCCCGTCTTGGCGGCATTGGTATCGGGTTCGCCGGCGGCATGGGCGTGCTGGTGCTGACGCTGGGATTTGGCATGGTGCCCGGTGCTATCCCGTTCGATGTGATTGAAATCATTATGGCGGTGATCGCCGCAATAGCCGCCATGCAGGTAGCGGGCGGCATGGATTATCTGGTGAGCCTGGCGGAACGCCTGCTGCGCCGTCATCCGCGCCACGTCACGCTGCTGGCCCCGCTGGTGACCTACCTGATGACGCTGCTGGCCGGAACCGGGCACACCGCGTTCTCAACGCTGCCGGTGATTGCCGAAGTCGCGAAAGAGCAAGGCGTTCGCCCTTCCCGACCGCTGTCGATTGCGGTGGTGGCTTCGCAGATTGCGATTACCGCGTCACCGATTTCCGCTGCGGTGGTCTTCTTCGCCACGCTGCTTGAACCGCATGGCGTCAGCTATATCACGCTGCTGGCGATTGCCATCCCCTCAACCATGGTGGGTCTCTTCCTGGCGGCACTGGTGACGAACTTCCTGGGCAAAGAGCTGAAAGATGATGAGGTCTATCAGGCGCGTCTCGCCAAAGGCGAAGTCACGCTGCGCGGTACCAGCGTCTTCCAGGCAAAACCGGGCGCGAAAAAATCGGTGCTGCTATTTCTGATTGGTATTGTGGCCGTGGTGCTCTATGCCACCGCGACCAGCGCCAGTGTCGGGCTGATCGTCAATCCGCCGCTGCCACGCAACGAAGCGATTGTAGTGTTTATGCTGACCATCGCCACACTGATTAGCCTGACCTGCAAGCTCGACACCAGCGAGATCCTCGGCGCCAGTACCTTTAAATCCGGCATGAGCGCCTGTATCTGCGTGATGGGCGTCGCCTGGCTGGGCGATACCTTTGTCAAAGCGCATCTGGCAGATATTCAGATGCTGGCGGGCGACACACTGAAAACCTATCCGTGGATGCTGGCGCTGGTGCTGTTCTTCGCCTCGATGCTGCTCTACTCACAAGCCGCCACCACCAAAGCATTGATGCCCGCCGCGCTGCTGCTGGGCGTGACGCCGCTGACGGCCATCGCTTCCTTCGCGGCGGTGTCCGCGCTGTTTGTGCTGCCGACCTACCCGACCCTGCTGGCCGCCGTGGAGATGGATGACACCGGCTCAACCCGGATTGGCAAGTTTGTCTTTAACCACGCCTTTATCATTCCCGGGGTAATCGCCATTGCGTTGTCGGTACTCTCTGGCTTCGTCTTTGGCGGATTGCTGCTATAGCGCACTCCTCGTGTTACGGATGGAGCGTGCTATCATCGGCGCTCTTTTCAACAGGAGTCACAGGATGAACGCTGTCGTGATCCTCTGCACTGCGCCCGATCAGGCCACGGCAGAGCACCTTGCTGGCTTAGCGCTGGAAGCCCGACTGGCGGCCTGCGTCACCATGCTGGCGGGCGCCACCTCATGGTATCTCTGGCAGGGCAAAATGGCGCAGAGCAGCGAAATTCAGATGCTGCTGAAGTGCGACAGCGATCATCAGCAGGCACTGTGTGATCTGCTTAAAGAGGCCCCCCCTTACGACGTACCCGAATTGCTGGCGCTGCCGGTTCAACATGGAGACAGTGAATACTTGTCATGGCTGCACGCATCTCTCGCTTAATTACGCTTCTGCTGACGCTGTTTATCTGCCTGCAGACGCACGCATCGCTTTTTTCAAACCCGGCGACCAGCCGTTTTGTGCCGGTCGATCAGGCGTTTACGTTTGACTTCGATCAGCAGGGCGCGCAGCTCAACCTGCACTGGAAAGTGAAATCGGGTTACTACCTCTATCGCCAGCAGATCCACATCACGCCGCAGAACGCGACGATGACGCCGCTGACGCTGCCCGCCGGTCAGCCGCATGAGGATGAGTTCTTTGGCAAAAGTGAGATCTATCCGCAGGACCTGACGCTGCCGGTGACGCTGCAACAGGCAGGCCCTGATGCCACGCTCAGCGTCACTTATCAGGGCTGTGCCGCCGCTGGATTCTGTTATCCGCCGGAGACGCGCAGCGTGCCGGTAAGTGAGATTGCAGCCAGCAGCGCGCCAGCACCGGTCAGTGCTCAGCCCGCGCCCGCCAGTCCGCTACCCTTTTCTCCGCTCTGGGCGTTATTAATCGGCATCGGCGTGGCGTTTACCCCCTGCGTACTGCCGATGTATCCACTGATCTCCGGCATCATCCTTGGCGGACAGCGCCACTATTCGCTGGGCCGGCTGTTCGCGCTGGCGATGGTCTATGTGCAGGGGATGGCGCTGACTTATACGCTATTGGGACTGGTGGTTGCGGCAGCGGGTCTGCGTTTTCAGGCCGCATTACAGCATCCTTACGTTCTTTTCTCGCTCTCACTGCTGTTTATCGTGCTGGCGCTGTCGATGTTCGGCCTGTTTACGCTGCAACTGCCCGCCAGCCTGCAAACCCGTCTGACCCTGTGGAGCAATCGTCAGCAGGGTGGCTCGCTGCCCGGCGTCTTCCTGATGGGGGCACTGGCGGGTTTGATCTGCTCGCCCTGCACCACGGCCCCGCTCAGCGCCATTCTGCTTTACATCGCGCAGAGCGGAAATCCGTGGGCCGGTGCCGGAACGCTGTGGCTCTATGCGGTGGGAATGGGATTACCGCTGATCGCCGTGACCCTGTTTGGTAACCGGTTGCTGCCGAAAAGCGGCCCGTGGATGCAAACCGTTAAAGAGGGCTTTGGTTTTGTCATCCTGGCGCTGCCGGTGTTCCTGCTGGAACGGGTGCTGGGCGACGCGTGGGGAGTGCGGCTCTGGAGCCTGCTCGGCGTGGCGTTCTTCGGCTGGGCGTTCAGCGTCAGCCTGCGCGCCAGCAGCGGTAAGTGGCGCGTCGTGCAGATTATCATGCTGGCCGCTGCGCTGATCAGTGCACGCCCGTTGCAGGACTGGGCCTTTGGTGGCCCGGCGGCGCAGCAGGCTGTGGCACCGCTGCCGTTTCATACCATCCAGACACCGCAGCAGCTCGATAGCGCGCTGCAGCAGGCCCGCGGCCGCATCACCATGGTCGATCTCTACGCTGACTGGTGCGTCGCCTGCAAAGAGTTTGAAAAATATACCTTTAGTGACAGCGCCGTGCGCGATAGCCTGAGTCAGGTACAGCTGCTCCAGGCCAACGTCACCGCCAACAACGCCAGCGACAACGCGCTGTTGCAGCATCTTCAGGTGCTTGGTTTACCGACGATTTTGTTCTTCGATGCGCAGGGCCGTGAAATCCCCGACTCGCGCCTCACCGGATTTCTCAATGCCGCCGACTTCAGAGCGCATTTGCAGAAACTTACCCCGTAAACAACACTGGAGTCAGGTCATTGCCCGGTGAATGACCGGGCCTGCATACCAGAGGAGAGTCACTTGCAGCGTGAACAGATACTCGAGCATGCATTGAATGTGCTTGAACAGAACGGCCTCGCCGCCACCCTCTCATTGGAAACCCTGGCGGGACAGACTGAATTAACCCTTGAGCAGCTTCAGCTGTTCTGGCCCGATCGTGACGCTCTGCTCTATGATGCGCTGCGCTATCATGGCCAGCAGATCGAAACCTGGCGACGCCAGATCCTGCTGGATGCGTCGCTGTCACCGGATCAGAAACTGATGGCACGCTACGAAGTCCTGAGTGAGCAGGTCAGTAAAGGACGCTTTCCGGGCTGCCTGTTTATCGCCGCCTGCAGCTTCTACCCGCAGCCCGATCAGCCCATCCATCAACTGGCCGAACAGCAGAAACGCGGCTCATGGCAGTTCACCCACGACATTCTGGTTGAGCAGGCGCTGGACAACCCCAGCATGGTGGCCGATCAGATGGAGCTGATTCTTGAAGGCTGCCTGAGCAGGCTGCTGGTGAAACGCAATGTGCAGGATGTCGCCACAGCCCAGCGTCTGGCCGAGGATGTCTACAGCATCGCGCTGTGCCGCAAAAATGGCGCGCTGGCCTGATGTTTTGCCCGTTTTGACTGAAAATCAGGCAATCAGTCACGTTTCCAGGGGTTTTTTAGTGAAAGCCGTTGACGACCCGCGGCCTTTACGGTTTAATGCGCCCCGTTGCCCGAATAGCTCAGTCGGTAGAGCAGGGGATTGAAAATCCCCGTGTCCCTGGTTCGATTCCGGGTTCGGGCACCAAAATTTAAAGAACCCGCCTCTGGCGGGTTTTTGCGTTCTGGAGCGAACCCGTTATCGAAGGTTCAATAGACTCGCCACATCCAGTGGCTCGCCCATCTCCTTCAATTCACGCTTCGTCAGGCCCACTCAGCGTCTGACTGCCGATGTTCGTAAAATAGTTCCCCTGAACCAGTTCGCTGCTGACAAAATCCACAAATGCTCTGACCTTCGAGGATAAATGGCGGTTAGAAGGCCAGATTAGCGACATCGATCCTAATGGCAGCATGTATTCAGTCAGCAAAGGGACGAGTAATTCTTTTTCAAATGCTTCTTCAGCAACATAGACCGGCAGATGAGCTACGCCTGATCCATCAATGGCTGCCCGCAACCCAGCGTGAGTATTGTTGAATATAAGATCCCTGGGAAGGTCCAGGTTTTCAAAATCGGCAGAGAAAGCCCAACTGGCGATTCGACCACTTGAGGGATATTTGAAATGTATGCAGCGATGGTGGACCAGATCAGCAGGGTTCAAAGGGACGCCATGCGTTTTTAGATACTCTCTGCTGGCACAGACGACAAAATACTGCTCTCCCAGCTTTCTGCTCACAAGGCGGTTATCTGCCAGCTCACCACTTCTCACCGCGACATCTATTCCTTCCGCAATCAGATCCACCACGCGATCTTCAAAATCGATATCAAGCTGTATATCAGGGTACTTTTCAATAAAACGTGGAAGTATGGGCATCAAAAGGGAATGCCCGAAAATTTGCGGCACGCTGATATGTAATCTGCCGCAGGGCGTGATGCGCGTTTCGGCAATCAGAGCTCTGGCATCGCGAATCTCATTCAGGATGAACTTACACCGTTCATAGAAGACATTCCCTTCTTCAGTCAGACCGATGCTGCGCGTTGTCCGATGAAAAAGCCTTACCCCGAGTTCGTCTTCAAGTTTCGCCACGCTCTTTGCAATCGCTGAAGAAGAGATGCCTGACACCCTTGCCGCTGCAACATAGCTGCCCAGTTCAGCCGTATAAACAAACGCCCTGAGACCTCGCAGACTCTCCATCCCCCCCCCCTCCAATTGTGGAATTTTTTTCCTTAGTGTAAGTACCTTTACTTATATTTACAATGATGTCACTGCATTTTAGTCTTGATGAAAATGAATTGTTAAATTACCTGAAAGGCACTGTCGCTTGTCAAATTTTCAAAATAGTAAGAGTACCTCCCCGGCTTTATTAATTCCGTTAATAAACCGGATGAAATTCTTTTTATAAGCTTCAAAAAACTGAAAGCTTGACTGTTATTTTTTGGTCAAAGGAAACCCTTATATGGAGAAGCATCGTGAGTGAATTAGTACATACCCTTTCGCCTGAAACTGTTATTGACAATGGATTGGTTATCTATTTTGCTGGTTCAATCAGAGCCGGACGGGATGATGTTCCTGTTTACGCGAAACTGATTAATAAGCTCAAGGGCTACGGTAAAGTTATTACCGAACACGTGGGTGATTACAGTTTATCTGATGGTGGTCAGTCTTTCCTGGGTGACAAATTTATTCATGACCGTGATTTGCACTGGCTGCGCCATTCCCAGGTAGTTGTCGCTGAAGTCACAACTCCAAGTCTGGGAGTAGGTTATGAAATTGCGACAGCAATCAGCTGGCGTATTCCTGTTATCACGCTCTACAGAAAAAATGAAAAAAACGTTTCAGCCATGATATCTGGCAGTGATGGATGTCGCCATTATGATTATCAGCAGGTTGAAGATGCCTTTCAGATTATCGAAAGTGAAATGGCGAAGTTAGGTTATGAGGTCGCCCATGAATCGTAATATTACGCATGCGCTGGTTAATACCGTAAATAACATCATGATGAATGGTAACGATGTTGGCTCACGCGATCAGGAGCAACGGGAAGTTCTCTCTACATTAACCAAAATCAGCCATCCCACAGAGCGATTCCTGGTATTACCCCACAGAAATAATAACGTCTTTGCGCAGGTTGCAGAAACGATGTGGGTACTCGCTGGACGGGATGATCTGCACTTCCTTAAACATTATCTTCCTCGCGCAGAAGACTATTCCGATGACTCACTGACCTGGCGAGCAGCCTACGGACCCCGGTTACGCAAATGGAAAGGGAAAGTAGACCAGTTGCAGGGAGTAGTGAATCGCCTTAGAGAAGATCCGCTGACAAAACGTGCAGTAATGAATATCTTTGATCCTGAAACGGATTATCAGGAAACAAAAGATGTTCCCTGTAATAACTGGCTGCACTTCATCCAGCGAGGCGGTTATCTTGATTTACATGTTACCGTCCGCGCGAATGATGCCATCTGGGGATTCAGCGGCATTAATTTTTTTGAGTGGAGCGTTTTACACGAGATTATTGCTAATACGCTTGGGTGGAAAGTCGGAAAGTTATCCTGGTATGTAGGCACATTCCATATCTATAACCGTCATTACTCGACTGCAGAGAAAATCAGCAGCATGAAGAACCCGGTAAGCATGTACGAATGCCAGATTAACCCGACCAAAATAACCACGTGTGCAGAAAATATTGATGAAGTGTTGGCAATGGTTTTTCAGGCTGAAGAGGCTTCACGAAACGGCAACTTTAAAAATTCGTCTGAGATCGAGAAGAATATAGCCGATCCTTTTTTCAGAAAGGCCGCGACCTTGTTGAAAATTTATAATGCGCTGCAGCTAAATGTCGATCGGGACATTATCAATAATTACCTCAAAGAGCTGGGCAATAGTGATTTCCACATTGCCGCACTTGAATATCTTAGCAGGAAATGGAAATCCCAGGAAACATTGGCAGCAGTCAGCACGATTTCAGATGAATTTTATCAGGCATTTACCTCGATGAAGAACCCGGTAAATAGCAGTCTAATCACTTAGTTTTAAAGGTCTCTGCGTGAAAACCACATTAAAAATATCAGTGCCAAACATAAAACGTTCCAGACTATTTGTTGCATCGACAATATTAAATGCAACGGGTGGTGGATTGATCATGGCGTTTATGATGATCTACTTTGACAGAACGACAACGCTTACGCTCTCAATAATAGGCGTAGCTATTGCCACAGGCCGTGCCCTTTCCTCTTTAGTACCTGTCCTGATAGGAAGGTTACTGGACAGACTCGGTCCTAAAAAACTGTCGATATGGGGCGATTTTATCAGCGGCGCGGGTTTTGTCATGTGTCTTTTCGCCAGAGACCCTTTTACCATAATGCTGACGCAGTTTTTTACCCAGGCAGGATCTCATATTTTCTGGACGAGCAACCGAGGGCTGGTTTCACTGGCTTCAGGTGGGAAAGGGACTCAAACCTGGTTCGGACTTATTGCGTCTATCAGGAATATTGGTCTGGGACTGGGCACCATCTTTACTTCACTGGCTTTTTCTGTTGATTCTGACAGCAGTCTGCATTTTATTATTATTGCGTCGGCATCACTTTACTTTCTATCCTGCCTGGCACTTTTGATGTGGCATCCTGTAGCCGTGCAGACGGTAAAGAATAGCCACAAAAAAGCAGAAAGTCATAATATTAGAAAAGTGTTGAGCGATCCCAGCTATCGCCAGCTTCTGATTGTCAACTTTGGCTTAGTCATTGCTGCAATGGTTATTCCGCTCGTAATTGTTATTTATGCAACCAAACAACTTGGCCTTCCTGCTTTTTTCTCAGGCGGACTGGTCATTTTAAACACGGCCATTGTGGCGCTAATCAGCACCCATATTGCATCATGGACAAAAGAGAACGATCCCGTCCAGAACATAAAACACGCTTATTACCTGAATATTCTTTCATTCATTATTTTCTGGTGTGCCAGCATAACTTTAAATAACCAGATAGTTACTGGTGGGCTGTTAATTGTTGCGATGCTTATTTACAGCCTTGCAGAAATGTTATCTACGCCGTCGGTTAACATGCTAAGTATAAAACTAGCCCCGGAAGTAAATAATGGAAATTACATGGCTGCCTTCCAGATGACCTGGTCGGCAGGAATGACGTTGTCTCCGGCAATTTTTGGCTGGCTGCTGGATATGAATACGCATTCCACCTGGATAGTACTGCTCTTACTGACCGCAGTCACTTTTAGTCTGGGATTCAAAAATTTAAAAGGAGGAGTTAATGAATACAACTATTAATGGAAATAAAAGCATACTGGTTATTGAGCCGATCGGTATGGGAGGAGAGCTGCTTCTTAAGGCAATACGCGCACTGGGTTATCATTCAGTCGTCGCCACAACAGAAGAAGTCTATGACTCCATGCTGCAAGAAGTCTCAGGCATGATTGATGACCTCATTTTTCTGGACTTTTCAGTGCGCCAGCTGGCCATTGAGACGCTGGTCAGCGAAGCGAAGAAGAAAGGCGTTTCCGGGGTAGTTGTCGCCTGGGAGTTCCTGACAGATATCGCAGCAGAAGTCGCACAAAGGCTCGATCTTTGCGGTCCGGATGCCTCGCTTTCCAGAGCCAGAAGAAACAAATATGACATGTACCGCACGCTGTCGAAGGCAGAGTGTCCGTTACCGGCACTGCTGGCGGTATTAACCGACAAGGATGATGTGCATCAGCTTCCTCTGGAAGAGCTGGCGTTTCCTCTGGTGGTCAAACCGGCTGAAAATGCAGCCTCCTTTGGCGTTTCAGTGCTGATGGAGTGCAACGAGTTTCCTCAGGCATGTAAAGACGCATCACAATGGACACATGAATATCCACACGGTATTCCTTTCAGCAAAGAAATTCTGGTTCAGGAATATATTCCCGGACAGGAGTTTAGTGTTGAAGGCCTTTCCGTCTCAGGTCGATATGCGCCCTGGGGTGTGACAATGAAGTTCACCACGCCCGGCAAAGCTCGTGCAGAAACCGGACACATTTTCCCGGCGCCTGTTCCTGACGCCTTACGCGATGAGATTCTGAACGTTGCCACTCAGGCGGTTATTGCCCTGGGCATCACGAATGGCATAAGCCATACCGAAATCAAATTAGACAAAGAAGGAAAGCCACGCGTTATTGAGAGCTGTTCACGGCCAGCAGGTGACTATATTCCTCGCCTTGTCGCCCTTTCCACCGATCAGGACCCGCTTGAAATCTATGCCCGCCAGGCCGTCGGTATGCTGGATAGTGACTTTAAACCTGCCGTGCCTAAACGCTATTGTGCCATTCAGTTTGTCCGGCCTGACGCCGAAGGCGTTTTAAAGCAGCTTGAAATTCCTTCCAGGCTGGAAAATGCATCCGTCATTGAAACCCGCTCTACCGTTAGTGAAAATTCACCGGTAAAACCGGGCTCAACAAATATTGAACGTCTGGGATGGGCCATTTTTACCGCTGATTCTGAGCAGTCAATACTTTTGGCTATGGATGAATTTTCACAAAGCACCAGGGTCTCTATCGTATGAGTGATTTTCCCGTACTCTGCATCCGCTCGCTGGATATAAGCCAGGCATCACCTTTTCTCGAAATGGCATGGGAAACGATCAAAAGCAGGCACAGTGATTCAAGACTGCTGCTCAAAGATCAGCCTCACTTTTCGTCTCCGATGGGGCCTGATGCCGCAATTGACGATGCCCAAAGTGAGCGTCAACCGGCTTACGTCAGCCATGTTATTTCCTGGTCTATTCCCAATGAAAGGACCATTGAAGACATCACTTTGTCAGAAGGCGTCAGCGCGGTCCCTGGCCCAATTAATGCTGTATATAAGCTCGCCGATAAAAGAGCAACCAAAATGCTTTTTGAGCAATTCGCCCTTCCTACGCCGCGCTGGGAACTTCTGGACCGAGAATTTACACATGGCGAGCTTTTAAAACCGGGCTGCAGAGACAAACTTGAGCAGGAACTGGTCAGCCATATTGCTTTTCCCGTCATTCTGAAACCTCTGTGGGATTGTATGGGGCATGGTATTGAGATAATCAGTAACAAAGACCAGCTGATCAAGACGCTGAGTCAGAATCAGCGCAAGAATATTTTAATTGAGTCCTTTATTGATGGTGCGCTTGGTTGCATAGAAATTGCTGGTACGCCGGGGAATTACTTTTTCCAGCCTCCCTGTTATACCGGCCAGAGTTCACTGGGAGTTCGCTCTGATTTTGATACGATACGCGTTTGTCATCCTGGTCTTTTCAGCAAACAGTTAACCGGTGAGGTCCAGACAAAACTGATTCTCCTATTAAATCACCTGGGGTTCAATGGTGTCTGCTGCGTCGATTTTATTGTTACGGAAAACAGCCTTTATCTTCTGGAAATTAACCCACGTATTAGCGGAATCAGTTGCCTGAGCTCAGCAGCAAGCGGCGTCAATTCATTTGAGTCAACGTACCTTATTTCTTCGGGTCAATGGCAGGCACCGCTTCCTTATCAAAGTCGTCAGGGAGCCGCTCTGCAACTGGGCGGGAAATATGCAGATGAAATCAGTTCTGTTATTCGCGACGAAGGCAATAACGTCACAGTTTACCGTGACAACATCATTACGGTAGACGGAAAAGACTCACGAAATATGATTGCCGGCGGAACGATCAGCAGCATTGAGAATGTGTTGCAGTCTGTTCAGCATAGCTCGCTTAGCTTTATCGCTTCAACGCTACGCATAGCTTAGTCCCGCACAGTATTGCCTGACGTAATCAGGAGCAGGTCTGCCTGGCGTCCCGCTTTACAGGCTGATGCATCCGGGATAAAAAGTTGATAATGTCGTGTGGATGCAATTATCTGGTCAGGATGTTTTTTGTCCTGCCTGTTACGGCCCTTTTCAACGGGTGATAATTAAAATGTCAGCGGCAGTGCGGTGTACTCACAGATGACGCCGCTTTCCTCAACCCGTCTCTGGCGGGTTGAGGTTTTGTTTATCACGCCCTTACCCTTCCACCCACACCGCCCCAGCATCTGCTGATTTCACGCACTGGGCTACCCAGCGCACGCCCGCTAATCCGGCATGCACATCGGGATACCAGAAATCCTCCAGGAAGGCGGTGTCACGACGATCGGTGGCATCCATCGCCAGCGCGAAGCGGCGGTAGAGATTTGACCAAGCTTCGAATAATCCCTCGGTATGGCCTCCACCAATGCGATCCTCTTCCAGCGCGCGCGGGCTGAGATAGCCCATGCCGCGCTCCAGAATGCGAACCGGCTCGCCCTGCACTTCGTAGCGCAGCTGATTTGGCTGCTCATCCCACCACTCCAGACTGGCTTTCGATCCGATCACGCGAATTTTCTGCCCATGCATGGAACCTGCATTCACCGCCGAGGCCCAGAGCGTACCCACCGCGCCATTGTCATACTCCATCATCACAAAGGCGTTATCCTCCAGCGGCGCACGCGAGGCGACAAAACTCTGGCGCGAACAGAGCAGACGCGTCACCTTCAGCTGCGGCAACATCGTTTCGGCGATAAACAGCGGATGCGTCGCCAGATCGCCTAACACGTAGCTCGGGCCGACAAAGCGCGGATCTACCCGCCAGCGGGTGCTTTCACTCTGCAACTCCACCGCCTCATTATGGAAGCCGTGAGCAAACTGCATATTTACAATGCGGATCTCACCCAGTATGCCTTCAGCGATCATCTCTCTGGCCTGATGAATCAGCTGATGCCCGGCATAGCCGTAAGTGACGCCGACAATCTTCTGTTTTTCCCGGCTCAGCTGCTCCAGCTCATCCGCTTCTTCGACCGTAAAACAGAGCGGCTTCTCGCACACCACATGCAGTCCGGCATTCAGCGCCGCGCGGCAAATGGCGAAATGGGTATTGTTAGGCGTGGCGATCGACACCGCTTCAATGCCATCTTCGCGCGCCGCTTCTCCGACGAACAGGCTGGCGTAGTCGGGATAGCAGCGTTCAGGTGCCACACCCAGCGCCTGACCAAACTCGCGGCCGCGCGCCGCGTCGATATCAAACGCCCCCGCCAGCAATGCAAAATTGCCGTCACGCTGCGCCGCCGAACGATGGATATAGCCAATCTGGCTGGTGCCGCCGCCGCCGATCATGCCCCAGCGCAGCGAGCGGTTAACTGCTTTTTTACCATTAATCATGCTGTTGTCCTCAGAATCCTGTTGATCGGAGATAGTCCAGGCTGGCTTTCACATCCTGCAGGCTGGTGTCGGCATGGCGCGGATCGCGCTCCTGTTCGATGGTGATCCAGCCCTGATAATGACGTTCAGTCAGCAAGCTGCGCACTGCCGGATAGTCGATCGCGCCCTGCCCCAGCGGACACATCACCCCCTGCGCGCAGGCAGTGAAAAAGTCGAGTCCCTGCGAGAGGGCATCACGCCAGACCGGCTGGTTAACGTCTTTAAAGTGCAGGTAGTCGATACGGTCCCAGTACTGTTTCAGCGAAGCGACCGGATCCATGCCGGCGTAATAGAGATGACCAGTGTCCAGGCACAAACCGGCGACCTGATGCGGAATGTCACTGACCAGCTGTGCCAGCTCATCGGCAAACTCAATGCAGCCGCCCGCATGCGGATGGATAACCGGCCGCACGCCATACTCCTGCCAGGCGATCTCACTCAGAAGGGTGATGTGCTGCATCATGCGCTGCCAGTCTTCAGCGGAAAGCCGTGGCGCTTTTTCAGACTGACCGGCATATTTCGCCCGCTCCGGATTGCCGAAATCAATGATCACCAGATAAGGCGCGCTGGCACCGGGCGTTTTAGTCGCAACAGGTACGCTGGACAGCGTGCGACACAGATTGTGGGTCAGCGTCACCAGCGCCGGAAAATGCGCCTCACTGACCAAATCATCGAAGATCGTGCCTGCCACCAGCGAAAGCTGATGCGCATTAAGCTGCCGGGTCAGTTCGGCGGCATCGGTTGGCAGATAGCCCCAGGGACCGAGTTCAATATTGGGATAGCCGGCCTGCGCGGCTTCGGTCAGGACTTTCTGCCACGGCGGCAGAAAGGGATTAGCGGGATCATCCACGCCCCAGCTACAGGGGGCATTCGCAATATGAAAGGTCATGATATCTGCCTGTGCAGTGAAAACTGCTGGCAGTATCAAATAAAAATTTCATCTCAGACAACAATGAAAGTTTCATTTTTTGATAGAGATCGCGTTTAAAAATCCCGTTAAATGATAGATTACTATCAAATAATAGCTAACCTGTTATTTCTACAGGTTTTCAAGCGTTACGATCTCAAATGGTACGGTCACCTGTGCAAAATGGTCAGGCTGATCCCTCCGGCTGCTGAGACAGGTAGCGATCACCGCCTCCGCCATCGCATCAATACGGTGCCGCACCATCAGCGTGATGGTGCCGTCAATCAGCGCCAGTTCATCGCCAGGCAGCGGGCCGTGGCACAGCAAATCAATCTGCGTGCGACCGCTCTCACGCAGCGCCTGTATCACGCCCTCTATGCCGCCGCAGGGCGCATAAATCATGACCAGATCGTCGTGGGCTTCCAGCAGTTGCCGGGTCGCCTGATAGCCTCCTTCACCCGACTCATGCGTTTTTAACGGTTCCAGTACCCGCTGACTGATGCCCGACTCGCGCAGGTAGGAGCGGAAACTGATTTCGCTGCTCTCCTGGCAGGTGAAACGGTGGTCGCCCAGCAGCACACCGACACATCCCGGCTCACGCAGCAGATGATGTGCCATCCAGGCCGCAGTGCGTCCTGCTTTCTGATTATCGATGCCAATAAATCCGGCATGGTCACAGGGCGAGAAATCGGAGAACAGCGCGTAAACCCGCACGCCCAGCCGTGAAACATCCTGGATTGCGTGACGGATCAGCGGGTGATCCAGCGCCACCAGCGCAATCACATCACTGCGCTGTGCCAGCTGACGCAAGGAATGCGCGACGGCTTCAACCTCGTGAATATCATGCCAGCAGAATTCAGGTTCGCTACCCTGTGGCTGCTGCGCCCTGAGCTGCTGCTTCAGCGCCTCGCCCAGCTGCTGATAAAACGAATAGCGGGCAGGCAGCAGGATAAAGCTCACGCGGAGTGCGGCTGCAGCCAGTGGCGCGGTGGTCTGGCTGTGCGCCTGGGTCAGGCGATAGCCCAGTTCACGGGCCGCAGCCAGCACCTTCTGCTCGGTCACACTGCGTACCGGCGCTCGGCGGTTCAGCACCCTGTCTACCGTCGCCACACCCACGCCCGCCGCCTGCGCAATGGCCGTCATCGTCACTTTTGACATCACCCTTCTCCTGCTTTTCCTGTTCCCATTAACTAACGGCTACGTCTTTATGTTCTGTTGTTTAAAACAGCACTACCTTATCGCGACAGGGCCATTTCCTCTCATTTATTTGATAGAAAATCAGAGCTAACTTTGATCTTTCTCTCAAAATGAAACATTCATTTCTTTTCGCATTCTCTTTAAAACGTTCATTTGCTAAAAAGGGTAAAAATCCCGAACCGATCCGACCGATCCGGTTGATGGGATCACATCATTAAAAGGTTAGAGCGGTGACGGTGAGCTTTTTATAGTGGAGACCTGAGCCCCCCCAGCCTGCACGTAAAAAAGGAAAAGTAATGTTCCCATCAACGCTTCCGGCTCCACGCACAACCGATGCCCGCCAGGTTCCGCAACTGCGCTGGGGCATTATCGGGCCAGGTTGGATCGCCGACCATTTTGCCCATGCGCTGCACCAGCATACCCACCAGCAGATCACGGCGGTGGCTGCGCGCGACCCGGCAAAAGCACAGGCCTTTGCCGACAAATGGTCAATCGGCCATGCCACAGGCGACCTCAATGCGATGCTGGCACGGGATGATGTGGATGCGGTCTATATCTCGACACCCCACAACCACCATTTTCCCGATGGCCTGCGCGCGATTGCCGCCGGAAAGCATCTGCTGATCGAAAAACCGCTGGCGCTGAATGCGCAGCAGGCGATTCAGCTTAAACAGGCCGCTGCGGCCGCGAACCGGCTCTGTATGGAGGCGATGTGGTGCAACTTTGCACCGAAGTATGACGTCATTCGTCAGCTGCTGGCGGATGGCGTACTCGGTGACGTCCACACCCTGATTGCCGATCACGGTGAGTTTTTCACCCCGGATCACCGCATCTTCAATGCCGATCTGGCGGGCGGTCCGATGCTCGATCTCGGCAGTTATCTGGTGGCGCTTAGCGTATTTGTTGGCGGCAGTGCACCTGACACGATCGTCGCCCGTGGTCAGCCCGTCCCGGATGGCCGCGTCAACGGTCAGACGTCGATGCTGTTTACCCATCAGCACGGCATGCAGTCGGTGCTGAATACTACCCTGTTCAGCAACACGCCCGGCTGCGCGGTGATTGCCGGTCGCGACGCCACGCTGGAGCTGGCGGGCCAGTTCTATGCACCCGGTAACTTCACGCTCACTTCCAGCAATCGGCGTCACCGCCTGCAGTGGCAGGAACCCACTAACCGCTATGAACAACTCTGTCATGAAATTAACCACTTCGCCTGGTGCGTCGGCCAGAACCTGATCGATTCACCTGTCCATTCGCTTGACCAGGCGATCATCACCCTGGCCGCAATGGACAACGTCAGGCAGCAGATCGGCGTGACCTTCAACGAAGAACAGCAACCTTAATGTGCCCGGAGCAGAAAGATGAAAATCGCTTTTGATGTGGATGTGATTAAAGACTTAGGCATCACCCGAATGGTTCATCAGGTGGCCGACTGGGGCTACAAATATATCGAGCAGTCGCCGCATCCGCAGATTAACCCGTTTTATAAACATCCCAAAGCCAGCCGTGAGATCATCACCGAGTATAAGAATGCATTGAGCGCCACCGGGCTGGAAATCTCTTCTTTTATCGTGGTCTATCGCTGGTCCGGCCCGGATGAGTTGCGCCGTCAGGCTGCGGTAAAGAACTGGAAGCGGATGATTGAGATTGCGGTTGAGATGGGTGTGCAGGTCATTAACACCGAACTCTCCGGCACGCCTAACGAGCCGGAAATCTGTGAAGAGATGTTCTATCGCTCAATGGAAGAGTTGCTGCCGATTATCGAACGTGAAGGTATCCGCGTCGAAATTCAGGCCCACCCGTGGGATTTCTGTGAAGAGAACAATGAAACCGTGGATATCGTGAAGTCGTTCCGCAGCGATAACGTGAAGTATATCTACAGCGCGCCGCACACCTTCTTCTATGACAAAGGCAAAGGCGATGTGAAACCGATGCTGGAGTATGCGGGTGACGATCTGTCCCACATGCTGATCGCCGACACCATGAACCATACGAAACACTGTCGCTATATCGTTAACCCGCCAGGCGTGGATGCCACTATTCACCAGCACGTTGGTGTTGGCGAAGGTGAAGTCGACTTCGATACCCTGTTTAAAACCCTGCGCGACACCGGTTTTGCTACCCGCAGCCATAAAGTCGGTGGTGAACCGATTATCGCGGCGTCACTGTTTGGTTACCCGGAAAAGATGAAGGTGCAGGCGATTGAAACCCGCGAACTGATTGAGCGCGAACTGCTGTAAACCTGCCTGCCGTGCAGTCGTTGCTGGCTGCACGGTTATATCCGCGCAGGACAGACATTGTCCCATCTGACACACTTTTAAGCACTTTTCCCCTGAGCCGCTCTCCGCCTGACATCGGCCCGTCACAACACGTCCTCGCGCAGCCAGCAGGGTTAAACCGCCTTCGCAGTACCTGCTACACTCCAGACCAATACCACACCATAAGGCGAACTTTCATTATGTCGGAAAATGCATATCAGCCCGCAAAAGTCTGGACCTGGGACCCTGAAGCCAAAGGTAACGGCGCTAAAACTAATCGTCCGTTCGCTGGTCCCACCCATGAGAAAGCGTTGCCGGTCGGCAAACACCCTCTGCAGCTCTATTCGCTCGGCACGCCTAACGGCCAGAAAGTCACCATCCTGCTGGAAGAGCTGCTGGCGCTTAACGTCAACGATGCCGAGTATGATGCCTGGCTGATCCGTATCGGCGACGGCGATCAGTTCTCGAGTGGTTTTGTCGACGTGAATCCGAACTCAAAAATCCCGGCGCTGAGCGACCACTCGGCAACACCGCCGATTCGGGTATTTGAATCAGGCAATATCCTGCTCTATCTGGCGGAAAAATATGGTTACTTCCTGCCGAAAGATATCGCTGGCCGCACTGAAACGCTGAACTGGCTGTTCTGGCTGCAGGGCTCAGCGCCTTACCTGGGTGGTGGTTTCGGCCATTTCTATCACTACGCGCCAGAAAAAATTGAGTACGCCATTAACCGCTTCACGCTGGAAGCGAAGCGTCAGTTTGACGTGCTGGATCGCCAGCTGGCTGATAACCGCTATCTGGCCGGTGATGACTACACTATCGCCGACATCGCCACCTGGCCGTGGTACGGCAACATGGTGCTCAACGATCAGTATGGCGCGGCCGAATTCCTGGATGTGCAGTCCTATAAAAACGTGGTGCGCTGGGCGAAAGAGATCGCACAGCGTCCTGCCGTCATCCGTGGCCGCAAGGTTAACCGCGTTATGGGTGACCCGGCCGATCAGCTGCATGAGCGTCATGATGCAGCCGATTTTGACATTAACACTGAAGATAAACGCCAGGCGTAAAGGAGCCCACAATGAGCGCATATGTCATCTTTATTCGCGACAAAATTACTAACCCTGAGGAATTCGCTATTTACGGCGAGAAAGCGGGCAAAGCGCGCGGCGACCATCCCATTACGCCACTGGCGTTTTATGGACAGCTTGAGACGCTGGAAGGACCGGAAGCGGACGGCGTTGTCGTGCTGGAGTTTCCGACGGCTGAAGCAGCGCACGGCTGGTATGACAGCCCGGAATATCAGGAAGCGAAACAGCATCGCCTGAAAGGTGCGGAATACCGTGTGGTGCTGGTTCAGGGTGTAGAGCAGTCATAACCTGTTATGACTATGAGAACAGTAAGCCGTAGCCATTAAGGTGCGGCTTACATTCTCATTCGCCAACAGGTTACTGAGATAACTGCACAAAAAAATCCGCAACGTCGAAACGTTACGGATTTGATTAAACTCTCTGAGTATTCGAATATCGTCCGTGATTTTATTTTCAAAAACGTTAGTAAAATCCATCGCTAACATTATGGATAGATAATACCGCTATCGTACAACTCAGATCATGTTTCGTTCAGAAAATATTAAACGAGCGCTACGCTGCCGCTGGTGCCGTAATTCTGGCGGAAGTCCGCTCCATAGGCCGCGACGGTATCTTTACCCCACAGCGCGCCCATAACGGTTCCTACGATCGGGCCAACAATGCTCCCGAAAACCAGGCCTACAACCTGAGCAATAGGGCCGAATACGGCGCTGCGGCTGGCACTACCGCCTACTGCCGCGCCAGTCGCCAGACCTTCAAAAAAACCCCAGACAGCGCCTTCTGCTGCGTCGCCCAGCGTAGCCACTAAAGCACCGCCACTTACGATTTCAGTTTCGATCAGAGATAATTCACGCATGATTAATTTCCTTATATTTAAAGATTATTACGACAGTAAAACTTCATTAAATCACCTT
Organism: Pantoea sp. B550; assembly: GCF_024158165.1. Classification (NCBI taxonomy): domain Bacteria; kingdom Pseudomonadati; phylum Pseudomonadota; class Gammaproteobacteria; order Enterobacterales; family Erwiniaceae; genus Pantoea; species Pantoea sp. B550. The sequence goes on along the minus strand of NZ_JAMYXI010000003.1, from coordinate 2,350,391 downwards.
TAATGAAGAGGGGAGGATGCAATGCTTTTGACTAGCTGGAATATTGCTTTCTGATGTCAGCCGCATACGCTGCAACGGCATCTCTGCCAACCATTGCACCCATAATGCCGCCCGCGATAGGGCCAATTATACCGCCAACAATGGCTCCTACGCCCTGAGAGATAATACCAAATACGGCGCTTCGGCTACCGCTTCCGCCGACGGTTACGCCAGTCAGTAATCCATCCAGCACACCCCAGACAATACCTTCAAAAAAAGCGTTAACCTCATCGGCCGTCGCTGGAGCGCCACCGCTTACGACACTAACCTCGTATTCCTTTAGCTTTCTCATTATTTTCACTCCGGCTATTTAATGTTAATTTATAAGCCCTTTTATTTCAGTAAATGTAAAATTCATTTACTGGAACAATACAGCAGCAGAAGGCTAAAAAAAATAGTAAAAAAATCCATTTTCTGGAAAAATATAAATATAATAAAATCACTTTCCAGATATTATGAAATAATCATAAAAATCGGGATAATATTGGAATGATAATAATAAAAAAGCCAGCCACCTGGTTATATGGTTAATTTTTTGACAACATTAATTCCAGAATGAATAGCAAAAGCCGTTCCCCTGCCAGTGAAATAGGTCCATGCAGAAAGACAAGAAACATTTTGCTAATAATTAAAAACAACAACTGAAATTGAGAATCAGATAAAAGCATTAAGACGGCCTGCGGCCGCCATTTATTAACTTAATTCAGCTGAATACGTGCTACGCCGTCCCGCTCTTTGCTGCTGTGATGCTGATTAAAGTCAGGCCTGGTGGTGACATAGAGCGTCTGCCCATCCGGTGAGACCAGCAGATTGTCAGGGTGACGATCAAATGACCAGCTGTTTTTCACTTCATAGGTCGTGCCATCCAGTTGCAGCACCTTCTTCGACTCGCGCTGGCTGATATAAATCTCATTGCGCTTGCCGTTAAACTTAATCCCCATCGAATCACCCACATCAAGACGCTTAATCACCTTGCCGCTGCGCTCATCAAACACCAGGGTGTTTTTCGCCTTAGAATTATCCGTGACAAACAGGCGTCCTGTCGCCGGATCTTCGGCCATGTTCAGGAAAAGATAATTCTGCCCGTCACCGGCTGTCAGACGCTGTTCGATCTTGTGATTACGCGGATTGATTACCAGGATTTCACCGCTGCCGTTCGCCGCGTAAATCCGGTCGCTGACCGGCGAGAAGATAATGCCTGTGACCCACTTGCCGGCATTTTTAATCCGGGTTTTCAGGGTCAGCGTTTTGGCATCGACCACCCAGATCACACCCGGATCGCCTGTGCCGCCGACATAGAGCAGCCCGTCATGCAGAAAGATTTCACGCGTGCCAACCGGTAACCCTTTCTCGTTTTTATCGTCAAACATCAGGCGTTTCAGCACCTTTCCGTTCTCCGGATCAATCTTAGCGATGCCGCCATCCAGTGAGTTGGTGGCGTAGAGTGCGCTGCCGTCCGGCTCGCTAATCAGCCCAAAGTTTTTCAGGTCGAAATGGCCCGTCCCGGTGCTCTGCAGCGTAGTGCCATCAAGACGGTAGATCATGCCGCCACTGATATCGTTCCCTTCCGGCGCACTGGCAACATAGAGCGCATTCCTGGCGGGCAGGTACGCCATCTCATACAACCCTTCACCCAGCTCGCGCTCAATCAGGTTATCGGGGCTGGAGGGCTGCATCACTACGGCGCCACCATCCACTTTTTTCACCGCGGTCTGGCACGCCGCCAGGCTGAAGGTGGTGACCATCACCAGTGCGAGTGCCTTTTTATGCGGGCTGAACAACGCTTTCATGCTTAACTCCCCTATCGACCTGCTCTCCCGGCTGGCCGCAACGCAGAGGACAGGCAGGGAAGAAAAATGAATGAAAATCATACGCATCAGAAAAAAGACTGTAAACGCAGCGTCAGTCTGAAACGACCGAATCAGTTTAATGCGGTATGCTACTTGTCCGCAGATGCTTTTTCAGGCCCGCCCATCCATATAAAATCACTGTTTTTCAACAGATTGCAGATTTTTCTGCAGAAACGCTACAAACGCGGTGATGCGCGCCGGAAGCTGGCGCTGCGCCTGCCAGACCGCAAAAATATCGCCATCAGGGGCCTGCCAGTCGGGTAGCACCTGCAACAGTTCGCCTGTCGCCAGACTGTGCTGCGCGTCCCACCAGGAGCGCAGCAGAATGCCATGCCCATCCATCGCCAGCCGCATCGCCACTTCACCATCGTTGGTAATCAGGCTGCCGCGCACTTTCTGGCTGATGCTCTGTTCGCCGCTGGTCAGCCGCCATAACGTAAAATCGCTGTCGTGCTGACGCAGTAAAATGCAGTTGTGCTGCGCCAGATCGCGCACCGTAGCGGGCAGGCCGTGACGGGCAGCATAGGCGGGTGAGCAGCAGAGGATGCGCGGATTGGTGCGCAGTTTACGCGCTACCAGCCGCGAGTCGGGCGGTTCACCGACGCGGATATCAATGTCCATGTGCGCATCCAGAAAATTAAGCGGCTGGCTGCTGAGCGACAGCGATAGCGAGAGCTGCGGATGCAGTGCGGCAAAGGCAGAGACGCAGGGCGCAATGTGCCGACGACCAAAACCAAATGAGGCATTGATGTTAAGTGTGCCGCGCAACTGAGCCGTTTCACCGCTGACCGCCTCTTCCAGCGCCACCAGCTGATCCAGCAACGGGCGCGCACCTGCCAGATAACGACGGCCTTCCGGCGTCAGCTCCAGCCGTCGCGTGGTGCGGCGCAGTAGCTGCACGCCAAGCCGCTGCTCCAGCTGGCTCAGACGCTTGCTGACCGCCGCCAGCGACAGGCCCAGTTCACGCGCCGCCGCGGTCAGACTGTCCAGCGCGGCCAGGCGAACAAAGAAGGCTAAGTCATCGGTGGAGGTGCGGGATTCTCTACTTTGATTCAACAATGGATTGCCTTTGAGGCTCATTATTTCCCCGGAATCGACAGTTATACTGCGTACACAATTCGAACATCAACCGGAAAGGTGCCCTGTGACTGACAAAATTCACCGCATTGCCGTTATCCCTGGCGACGGCATCGGCAAAGAAGTGATGCCGGAAGGCGTCCGCGTAATGAATGCGGCCGCAGAGAAATTTAACATTCCGCTGCGCTGGGAGTGGTTCAATTACGCCAGCGCCGACTACTGGCAGCAGCATGGCAAAATGCTGCCTGACGACTGGTTCCTGCAGCTCAAAGCCTTTGATGCGATTTATTTTGGCGCGGTCGGCTGGCCTGATGTCGTGCCCGACCACGTTTCGCTGTGGGGCTCGCTGCTGCAGTTCCGGCGGGAGTTTGATCAGTATGTCAATCTGCGCCCGGTGCGGCTGATGCCTGGCGTCAAAGCGCCTCTGGCGAATCGTCAGCCCGGCGATATCGACTTCTATGTGGTACGCGAAAACACCGAGGGTGAATACTCCAGCGTTGGCGGCACCCTGTTTCCCGGCACTGACCGTGAAGTGGTGATTCAGGAGACGGTGATGACGCGCACCGGCGTCGATCGCATCCTGAAGTTTGCCTATCAGCTGGCGCAGAGTCGGCCGAAGAAACACCTGACCTCTGCCACCAAATCGAACGGCATCGCCATCACCATGCCTTACTGGGATAGCCGCGTTGAAGCGATGTCCGGTCAGTTCCCCGATGTTCGCGTCGATAAGTATCACATCGATATTCTCACCGCTAACTTCGTGCTGCATCCGGACTGGTTTGATGTGGTGGTCGCCAGCAATCTGTTTGGCGATATCCTCTCCGATCTCGGCCCGGCCTGTACCGGCACCATCGGCATCGCCCCTTCGGCCAATATCAACCCGGAAGGCCTGTTCCCCAGCCTGTTCGAGCCGGTTCACGGTTCTGCGCCCGATATCGCCGGTAAAGGCGTCGCCAATCCCATCGGACAGATCTGGTGCGGGGCGATGATGCTGGAGCACCTCGGCTACAAAGCGGCAGGTGATGCGGTGTTAGACGCGATTGAACGCACGCTGGCGGCGGGCGAGCACCTGACGCGCGATCTCGGCGGCAGCGCCAGCACCGAACAGCTCGGTGCAGCCATCGCCGCCGCGCTGTAAATCAATCCGGCAACTGCACCACACACTCAGGGTGCCAGCCTGACGGTAACGGCTCCGGACGTGTTATCACCAGGCTGTGCAGTTGCAGGTTCTCCACCCCACGCGCGAACAGGCCCGGCAGTCCGCCGGGATAGCGCTCGACACCAAAGGCTTCGCCGGTTTTCGGGTCAAGTTTGTAGGCGTTATCCAGCCCCATGCCGGTCGGGGAGTCCGGGTTACAGGGCGGCCGTACATCATAGTGTCCCTGTGCAACCGGTGCCACGCTCTGCCGCATCTGCAGCTGGCTGATGACCACATCGCGTATCCAGCCCGGTTCTGCCGCATGCAGGTTAATCGCCCCTTCTGACACGCCCGTAAGATTACTGAACTGCACCTGCTCCACGATGCCGGGCATGATGGCAGGATCGCGGCGGCGTACCGAAATATGCAGCGGATCGGCTTTACCCCAGTGACAGGGCGGCGCGTGATGACAGGCAAAGGTCAGATTGCTGAACAGCAGACGCCGCATCGCGCCGCCGTCACGCGACAGGATGCCGATGCCGCGGTTGGAATCAAAAATGGTGCAGCCGGTTACCGTGACATCTTCGACGTCATCCCAGGTTTCAGTGCCGATCTTAAAGGCGCAGCTGTAGCTGCGCAGCAGACAGTTGGTGATCATGATCTGTCGCGCCGGACGCCGTAGCGCGGCCGGTTTATGGGTGGTTTTGATGCAGATGGCATCATCAGCGGCGCTGAGGTAGCTGTTGCTGACAAACACGGCTTCGCAGCTGTCGATGTCGAGCGCATCGGTATTTGGCATCGTCATGGCGTTGTCGATGGTGAGGTGGTCGATATGCACATGGCGACAGCTCACCAGATGCACTGTCCACATCGGTGCCTGCACTATGGTAAAGGCGGTCAGCGTCACCTGTTCGCAATCTTCAAACACAATGATGCGCGGCCGGTCGGCACGCGGCAGACGATAGCCCTGCTCATCCCGCTCAGCGGCAAACCAGGCTTCACCCTCGCCATCGATGCGGCCGGTGCCGCTAATGGTGATATTGCGCTGGCCCAGCGCATAGAGCAGCACGTTGTGGGACTTTTCCGCGCAGCTCAGCGCCTGTACCGCCTGGTAGTCAGCCAGCCGCGGACTGGCGATCAGCACCGCACCCGCTTCAAGGTGCAGCTCAAAATCAGAGGGCAGGTTCAGGCAGCCGCTGCGATAACGTCCGGCTGGCAGCGTCAGACGGCCACCGCCTGCCGCCGCAATCTGATCCATCGCGCGTTGCAACATGGCCGTGTCCGGGGTTTCGCCATCGGCGACAGGGTGAAAATCAGCAAGGGAAAGGTGCATCATGCGTCTCCCGCAGGGTTGAGGAGGAGGAATTGCAGCACGATACGGCGCGGCAAACCTTTGTCTGGCCGCCAGTGCGCCGTTTCGTGCGGAACTTCACAAATTACTTCACGGCCCCTTCGGTGACGCCGCTGATGAACTTGCGCTGGAAAATCAGGAACACCACGATCAGCGGCATAATCACAATCATCGCGCCCGCCATCAGCACCGGAATGTCGATGGTGTTTTTGTTCTGGAAAAACATCATGCCAATCGGCAGCGTGCGCAGCTCATCCTTGTTGACCAGAATCAGCGGGATCAGGAACTCATTCCAGGTCCAGATAAACAGCAGCAGCCCCAGCGTTGACAGGGTCGGCCAGATAGCGGGCACCAGAATGCCCCACAGAATTTTGACCCGCGATGCCCCATCCATCACCGCCGCTTCCACCAGTTCTTTCGGCACCTGCTGAAAAGCACTGGCGATCATCAGCGTGGTAAAGGGCAGCGACAAGGCAATTTGCGGCAGGATCAGCGCCAGATAGGTGTTGGTCAGCCCCATCCAGCGCAGCTCGTGATAGAGCGGAATGATAAAGGCTTCACTCGGCAATACCATCCCCAGCGCCAGCATCGCTCCGATGACTTTTTTACCGGGGATTTTCAGCCAGGCGAAACCGAACCCGGCCAGAATGCCGAGCAGCACGCTGAACAGCACTACCGGAATGACCACCAGTACTGAGTTGAGGAAGTAGACGTTAAAGTGACCCTGCTGCCAGGCGGTCAGGTAGTTTTTGAAATTCAGCGAGGCGGGCAGCGTGAAAACACCCTGAAACAGCTCCATCTGGGTTTTAAACGAGGTCATCAGCGCCATCAGAAAAGGCAGAATCGTCATCAGCGCCACGATCCAGATCAGCGCGCGTGAAATCACCGGCGTGCTTCGCATCAGTAACGCTCCTTTAAGGCCAGGTGGATCAGATAGTTAATCCCTAAAACAATGATCATGCTGAACACCGCGACCGACGAGGCGTAGCCAAAGTAGTGCAGGTCAAAGCCCTGCTTATACATAAAGATGTTGGTCACCATGGTGGAGGTGCCCGGCCCGCCCTGGGTCATCACATAGACCAGGTCAAAGGCTTTCAGGCTGGCGATCACCGTCAGCAGCAGGGCAATCCGCAGTTCGGGCCGCAGGCCAGGCAGCGTGATGCGCATAAACTTCTGGCGACGTGACGAGCCATCCAGATCGGCGGCTTCCAGCAGTGATGGGTCCATACGCTGCAGGCCCGCCATAAACAGCACCAGACAGAAGCCAAAAAAGTACCAGGTGGCGACCAGCCCCACGGCGGGCAGCGCCCAGGTAAAATCACCCAGCCAGGAGAGCGCCAGCTGTGGCAGCCCAATCGCGCGTAATATCTGGTCGATCGGCCCGAAGGCCGGATTATAAAGCCAGCGCCACACCACGCCCAATACCGCCATCGGCATAATGTAGGGCAGGAAAAAGAGAATGCGCAGCACGCTGCGTTCGTTGTTGTTGCGCGTGTCATAGAGAAAGCTGCAAAGCAGCAGGCCGACGCCAATCGGCAACAGGGTATAGAACAGCATCAGGATGGCGTTGTTGCCCAGCGCAATCCAGAAGACCGGATCGCTGAACATCCGCAGGTAGTTACTGATGCCACTAAACACCGGCAGCGAGGTGCCGTCCCATTCAGTAAAACTGATACCCAGTGAGGCCAGCAGCGGGAACAGCAGAAACACCGCATAGACCAGCACCGCAGGCAGAACATAGAGAAAATTACGCCAGCCGCTTAAATTCAACATAACCCTACTCGTGGTTCAGAACGATGCTCAGGCCCGGCTGTGCGCCGGGCCTCCGGCTTAATGCTTCAGGGTTTTCAGGTAACGCTGATAGTTATTATCAAAATTGGCCACCATCTGATCGGCAGTCTGACGACCCGCCAGCAGCAGCTGGACGTTCTGATTCAGCTCGGCATTCATGGTCGGCGTGGCCCAGTCCACATAGTGGCCTAAACCGTCATAGTCGTTGAGCGTCAGCCAGACCTGATACGCCTCCGCCAGCAGCGGATTGTCCGCCGGCATTTTGGCCGCCTTGTTAGTACTGGCCGGCAGGAAGCCCACTTTCAGCCAGCGGTTCGCCATAGCATCCGAGACCATATAGTTGATGAACTTCGCCGCGCCCTCCTGCTGATCTTTGCCTTTGGCGGTGCTGGTAATCGAGAACGCCAGATCGGTCCCGCCCACCATCAGCGGCTGCTTCACGCCTTCACCGGCAGGCATTGCGGCAAAGTGAATATCCTTGTTGTCTTTAAACTGGCCGAGATACCAGGTGCCACTGACGAGGAACGCGGCCTGGCCGTTCTGGAACAGCGTCGCCGCATCGTCGTGACCAATGCCCTGAAAGCCAGGGAAGAAGTACCCTTTGTCGGTCCAGCTCTTCATCATGGTGGCGGCATTGACCAGCTTGCTGTCTTTGAAGGTACCGCCCACATCGTAAATCAGATTATCCAGCGTCTTGCGGTCGTGGCTCTCAATCTGCGCCTGCCACAGGGTGCTGAGCAGCTGCTGGCCCATGTTGCCATCGAGCAGGCCCAGCATCATCGGTGCGGTGCCCTGCTGTTTCAGCTTCGCCATGGCACTTTCCAGCTCGGCCAGCGTTTTCGGTACCGCAATGCCCGCTTTATCCAGCAGCGCTTTGTTGTAATAGAGACCGACCATTTCGCCCAGACTGGCGATGCCGTAAAGCTTGCCGCTGCCGAACTCGCCACTGTCTGACCAGCGGTTACGTTTCAGAATCGAGTCCGGGAAGCGCGTGGTCCAGCCGTAGCTGGCGGCATAGCCGTCGAGCGGCAGCAGCAGCTTATCTTTAACCAGCGACCCCATATCACCGCCGCCCTGATTGACCTGGGCGATCTGTGGGCCATCACCGGCAGTCAGTGCCAGCTTCAGCGGAATGCGGGTATCTTCAAAAGAGTGAACTGAGCGGTTAATCACGATGCCGGGATTCTGCTGTGAGAACTCTTTAATCCCTTCATCCACCGCGGCAGTCTGCTCCGGGTAGTTGTAGATATCCCACTCATTCAGAGTAACAGCGGCGTGAGCGGCATGAGAAACGCTGCCCGCCAGCAGGCCTGCTGCCAGCAGCCGACCCACATTGCGAATTCGGAACGAACGAACGGAGGAAACAGACATTATGCTCACCTTCTTCAGACCAGGATCGGCATCCTTTCATCTCACCGCCTGACATCCTGCAGGCTGCAGCCGCACACAAACGCACTCACTCATACTTACTTTAATGGAAAAATAAAGTCAAACAGCCTGCAGTGGGAATTGCAACGCTGTGAGCACGCGCAAATAAACAGCGACATGGCGTGAAATTCAGCACACCGCGCTGGCTTTCAGACGATTAACCCTGGCGGCACGTCGCCAGTCACGTTTTCAATAGCAGGAGATACCAGTACAATAATCGCAAAATAACGTCCTGATAAAACATATGAAAATCCTATCACGCTCACACTTTTCCCTTCCGAACGGCCTTAAAACGCTGGCCAGCCGCGGCGCTCCTGACGTGTTGGCGATCACAGTTGTGCATCCTGACGCCGCTAAACATTGCCGAACCGCCTGCGTTAGTGCGATAAGGTAATTATTCTATCTTGAAAACTAAGTCCACTTTCATTAACGTAACTTTCATCTGCGGATCTGTTCAATCCCTGACCGGTTCCCTCACTCACGAGAATTCACCATGGCGAATCAAAGTGTCATTCGTCCGGCCACGCCGGCGGACTACCCGGCGCTCTACCGCATCTGCCTGGAAACAGCCGATGCAGGCAGCGATGCCCGCGCGCTCTACTCCGATCCCGACTATCCCGGCCAGCGTTTTGCCGTGCCCTATGCGCGCTTCGCGCCTGACTTTGCTTTTGTGCTGGAGCGGGACGGTGAGGTGCAGGGTTATGTCGTCGCCGCGCCCGATACCCGCGCGTTTGAAGCACAGCTTCAGGCCGAATGGTGGCCGCAGCTGCAGGATAAGTATCGTGATCGCAGCGCCAGCGCCCCGCTCGACAGCAAAGTGCTCGACGCAATACGTCATCCCGACCAGGCTGCTGACACGCTGGTGACGCAGTGGCCCGCGCATCTGCATATCAACCTCCTGCCGGCGGCGCAGAAAGGCGGCTGGGGTCGCCGGATGATTGAGCATGAGCTGGCGGCGTTGCGGGCGGCGGGCGTCAGCGGTGTCCATCTTGGCGTCAGCCTGCAGAACGAGCAGGTCTGTGCCTTCTATGCGCGCATGGGGTTTACCCCTATCCTGCGCAGCAATGCCATCTACATGGGCCAGTTACTCTGAGTGAGGTAGCCGATGACCAGCCTGCGCTTGCAGAATGTGAAGAAGTCGTATGAACACGTTAATGTCATTCATGGCATCGACCTGACGATTAACAGCGGTGAATTTGTGGTGTTTGTCGGGCCATCCGGCTGCGGCAAATCGACGCTGCTGCGGATGATCGCCGGGCTGGAGGAGATCAGCAGCGGACAGTTGCTGATTGAGGAGCAGGACATGACGCAGCAGCCCGCCACCGAGCGTGGCATCGCGATGGTGTTCCAGTCTTATGCGCTCTACCCCAACATGACGGTGCGCGGCAATCTGGCCTATCCGCTGGAGGTGATGAAAAAGTCCAGAGCGGAGATCAACGAGGCGATCACTCAGACGGCAGCCCGTCTGCATCTCACCGAACTGCTTGATCGCCTGCCGCGTGCGCTCTCTGGCGGACAACGGCAGCGCGTGGCGATAGGCCGGGCGATTATTCGTCATCCGCGTATCTTCCTGTTCGATGAACCGCTCTCTAACCTTGATGCTGAACTGCGCCTGCAGATGCGCATTGAGATCGCCCGGCTGCACGCCTCGCTCGGTAACACGATGATTTATGTGACCCACGATCAACTGGAGGCGATGACGCTGGCTGACCGCATTGTGGTGCTGCGTCAGGGCCGCATTGAGCAGGTCGGCGCACCGCTGACGCTCTATCACGATCCGGATAATCTGTTTGTCGCTGGCTTTATCGGCTCACCGAAAATGAACTTCCTGCGGGCGGAAATCAGCGCCACCGGCGAGGGTGAAGTGCAACTGCGGGTGCCGGAACTGAAAATTGAGGGCCTGGTGCTGAAAATCGCCGCAGACTGTCGTGAGGGCCAGACCGTGACGCTGGGCATTCGTCCTGAGCATTTCCAGCCCGCCGCGCAGACGCCGGACGCACTGCGCTTCCACGGCGAGCTGGCCTATGGCGAGATGCTGGGCCACACCAACTATCTCTACCTGGATATCGGGCGCGAGCAGATGCTGGTGGTGGAAGAGCGCGAAGCAACCACGCGCGATATGGGCACACAGGTAGAACTGGGCTTTTCTGCCGCGCATTGCCTGCTGTTTGATGAGCAGGGATTGCGCCTGCGCTAAGGCAAACGCGGAAATAAAAACGGGCGCCGAAGCGCCCGTGAGATTGTTGACAAAGTCCAGCTCGATAGCGGTAAGACCGAGCCTGCGAAGGGAACACGGTCAGATCGGAAAGACGCAAAAACCGCCATCCCTGGCATGCCCGGCCCGCGCGATTACGCACCTCATCCCTGAGGTGCGCCCGTAACCGGGCCAACGCGTTGCGTTGTTCAAAAACGCCTGGCGTTTTTGTCCCTGCCGCGGGACGCTTTCCTCCTCTGAGCGTGCTCCCTGCGCATTGCGCTTATTCATTGCTGCCAGACTCACCCTGACTTGGGTTTGTCAGCAGTCTGGCGGGCGCTTAGCGCCCGTTTTTATTCCAGGGATAACTCAGGTGACCGGCTCTTCATCGGCCTGCGCCGCCAGCAGATCCAGCAGCCGGTTGACGGCAAAACCCGCCGCGCCCAGCGCCCACATCCGGTTCGATTCCGTCAGGAACTGCAACGGCGTCATGTGCGGCGTCAGTTTGAGCCGGTATGCCTGGAAGCTCTGAGTGATGTGATCGAGCAGAATGCGTGATGCCATGTGCGGCTCCATCGCCAGATAAACCACGTCCGGATCGTAGGCCACTGACAGGTTCGCCAGCGAAATCCCCAGCTCGCGCCCTGCCTCTTCCAGCACCGCCAGCACCTCGGGCGTTGGTCGCTGATCCAGCGCCTGCAACGTAAGGCCCTCCATCGGTTCCTGCTCCGCCAGCCGCTGCAGAATGGCGCGCGATGAGGCGACATCTTCCAGCAGACGCAGCGAGCCATCACCCACCAGCCCGTTGCCGATCTCGCCTGCCTTGCCATGACGACCGCGATAGAGCTGACGATTCAGGATGATGCCTGCACCGATCCCTTTACCGTAGGTGGCGATTACCGCTGACTGGGCATTACCGAGCTGCCCAAACACCAGCGCCGCCATCGCCATCGCGTTGGCGTCGTTCTCGATAAAGACCGGCAGCGAGAAACGCTCTTCCAGCAGACGTGCAATCGGGACATTATCCCAGTCGAGCACTTTGGAGCGGATGCAGTAGCCGTTTTCAGCATCAACCAGGCCCGACAGCGCCAGGCCAATCGCCCCGACCCGCTTCTCCTCGACACCTCGCAGGAACTTCGCCAGCGCATCGCCGAGCTGGCGCGGTGTCAGCGTGCCTTTCGGCATCTGCTGCTCGCCCAGCAGGTTGCCGCTGAGATCGGTCATGACGATCAGATTGCGTTCCGCGTTGAGCTGAATGCCAATCACGCTGGCACGATCGGGATTGAGTCCCAGCAGGGTTTTTGGCCGCCCCATCGACACGCGACGCAGCCCCAGCTCCTGCACAATCTCCTGTGCCAGCAGCCGATTAGTCGCCTGCGACACGGTCGACATGCTCAGTCCGCTACGGACTTTCAGGTCTGACTGGCTGATCGGCGCATTTTCAACAATCAACCGCAGAATGCGCGCGGTTACGTTGGGAGCGGTCATAAATTCCTCGGGTTATCTGGCAGAAGAGGTTCAGCCAGTTTCAGATCGGGTATCGGACAGGCGTCAGCTGCTGCGCCAGTATCAGCGCCCCGCTCAGGGCATCGCCCTGCGGCGTGACCAGCCGGGCCTGAATATCGTCATCCAGCCAGCGCTGTATTGGCGTCGCCACGCCCCCCATCAGCGCCACCCGTCCGCTGCTCAACGCAATCAGACGGCAGACCATCAGACCGATATCTGCTGCGGTCTGATGCAGCAGATCCTGAGCGTGACCATCGCCCGCGTCGGCGGCCGCAAAAACCTGTGGCACCACGCGTGCCCAGTCAGCAGGCGTCGCTGAGCGCGTCCAGAGCAGCATCGTTTCCGGGCTGTCACTGAATTGCGCCATCAACTGCCGGGTAAAGGCAGTCGGCATAATAATTGACTCATGGGCCAGCAGCGCCAGACGCAGCGCACGACGGCCCAGTTCTGCGCCCGAGCCCTGGTCAGACAGGGCAAAGCCCCAGCCGCCAAGCAGCGTAAAGCGTTCGCCATCCCAGGCCGCGCCCTGACTACCTGTGCCGATGATAAAGACAGCGCCAGGAGCGCCACCATGCGCACCCGCACAGGCGATCTCCACATCGCTGACCACCTGTAACGCCGCGCAGGCGGGCTGCCAGCTGGCGAGCCGCGCCTGCACCGAGGCGACATTCGCACCCGCTAATCCGGCCACCAGCGCGGTCTGCGTTAGCGCCTCCGGGGCTAATCCCGCCTGTGACAATACCCGGTCAATCAGTTGTCCGACACAGGTCAGCGCCGCGTCATAGTCTGACCAGACGTTGGCTGGCCCGCCAGTGGCTTCCGCCAGCACGTGGCCCTGCAGGTCGGTTAACCGCGCGCGACACTGTGTACCGCCGCCATCAATGCCAAGAAGATAGTGTGGTTGCACGCGCTTCCTTCCCGATTTTGGGTTATAGCCATAATGAGCGAACGATAGGATAAAAAAACTTAAATCGCAATAACAAATAAATATAGCAAAATCATATCTGAATTTTATTCTTAATTTACATAACGATAACAAAAACCACCTCGCAAAACGCGCAGTGCGTTATTGACATTAGTTTTTCTGTCGTAATAAGTTGGTGGTCAGATTATCAACAGGCGCGCCCGATCACAGGCGGGCTATGCATCATGCGATTTCAGGAGCAGGGGTTTAACATGAAAGTAGGCATTATCGGTCTCGGCTTTCGACTGTCCCACGTGATCAAAGAGTTCAGCAAAGCCGACGACGCCTTCTCGGTAGTGGGTTATTACGATCCGGCACCCGCCGGACTGCCTAATCTGCACAGTTTTGGTATCGCGCCCGGCCAGGCCTTTGCGTCCATCGACGCGCTGCTGGAGCACGGCGGAATGGATGTGGTGCTGGTGGGCTCTCCCAACTTTCTGCATCTGGAGCATGTGGGTCAGGCGCTGGCAGCGGGTTACACGGTGTTTACCGAAAAGCCGGTGGTGATCAATGAAGAGCAGACCATGGAGATGGCGAAGCTGGTGCGTCAGTATGGCGAAGCGCGCATTCTGGTCGGCCTGGTGCTGCGCTACTCCCCACTCTATCACGATCTGCTGGCGGCACGCGATGCGGGCCAGTTGGGTGAGATCACCTCGATTGAGGCGACGGAACATATCAAGCCTTACCACGGCGCATTCTTCCAGCGTGACTGGCGGCGTCTGGAGAAGTATGCCGGTCCGTACATTCTGGAGAAGTGCTGCCACGATATCGACCTCTATCAGGGCCTGTTGCAGGAGCGTCCGATCCGCGTCGCCAGCTTTGGTGGCCGGAAATCCTTTACCCCGGCGCATGCACCACAGGGAGCGATCACCGCTGAGTCAGAGCTTTATCACGTGAAGCCTAGTGGCTGGTCGAGCACCGATGCGGTCTTCGACAGCGACGCCGATATTGTTGACTACCAGACCGCCCTGATTGAGTACGAAGGCGGCGCGACGCTGGCTTTCCATGCCAACCTGAACGTTCCGGATGAGTTCCGCCGTTTCTGTGTGATGGGCACGGACGGCATGGCAGAAGGCGACTTTGTACGAAACTACTTCCGCGTACATAACGCGCGCAGCGGTGAAAAAGAGGTCGATACCGCCTACAGCGGCAATGCGTATGACGGTCACTACGGCGCAGATGCGCTGATGGCAGAAGAGATTGTTAAACATATTAAACAGGGAACACCGCTGAAAGTTTCAGTGGTGGACGCGCTGGAAGCGGGCCTCACCGCCATAAAAATCGATGAGGCGCGCAAAACCCGCAGCGTTGTGGACATGCGTGAAAGCTGGCTAACATTTGACGCCAACCTGGGAAAAACCGGGACCTGATGGGCCCATCCTGCGGGTCAGACACCCCCTCTGACTCCGGGTTTTGAATGGCAGTATGACTGGTAACTTCCTGTACTGGCCTTCGGGCCAGTGACATTATTGATGGTGAGCGCCACCGTAATAACTCTGTCCAACGCTCAGCCAACGTCTTTTCCCTTCTCTCCAGCCTGAGGCTACTTGCATTCTTAAAGCGATGGGGACATACGCCTGCGCGCAATTCAACAACCGCACAATTCCCTCCAGTGACCCAATCATCCTCACCTACCTGCTCCACAGCCTGAGGCGACGAGCAGACTCAAAGCGATGGGAGCATACGCCTGTAGCAGAGCATAGCGGGCCAGGGATGGCCCGCGCTGAGCGTGCACCGCAGTCCATAACCGCACAAATCCCCTCAGCCAATCCAACCAGCCCCGACGCCAGTCCTAAACCGGATCCACCTCATTCTCCAGCTTCTGACGCCGCCGCAGATGCGGAAACAACGTCATCCACAACGCCACCACAATCAGCGTACCGATGCCGCCAATCGCTGCCGCGGGTGCCGCTCCCATCCAGGCTGCCAGCAACCCAGACTCAAACTCGCCCAGCTGATTCGACGTATTGATAAAAATCGCGTTAACCGCATTCACCCGTCCCCGCATAGCATCCGGCGTATCCAGTTGCACCAGCGCACCCCGGATCACCATACTCACCATATCAAAGCCCCCCAGCGCACAGAGGGCAATCAGCGACAGCCACAGCTGCGTGGACAGCGCGAACACCAATGTGGCAACGCCAAATCCCGCCACCGAGCCAAACATAATCATCCCGACATGCTTGTCCAGCTTGTGACGGCTCAGCCAGATGCCGACCAGCAAGGCGCCCACCGACGGCGCACCGCGCAACATTCCCAATCCCCACGGCCCGGTATGCAGAATATCTTTGGCAAAAATCGGCAACAGTGCCGTCGCGCCACCCAGCAGCACCGCAAACAGATCGAGCGAAATCACCCCAAGCACATCCTTGCGCTCACGGATAAAGTGAATCCCGGCAAACAGATTCTTCATATTCATTGGCAGACGAGCCTGCACCGGACGCTCATAGCGCAGCAGACTCACCAGCGTCAGCGAAATCAGATAAAACAGTCCGGAAACGCCATATACGACATGCGGCCCGGCAACATAAAGCAGCCCGCCCATGGTCGGCCCGACAATCACCGCCGCCTGGCCCCCTACTGAGTTCATCGCCATGGCGCGCGCCAGAATCGAAGGCGGCACCAGCGACGGCAGCATTGAGGACATTGCAGGCCACTCCAGCGCCTTCGCCACCGCAATCATAAACACCAGTCCCCACAGCGCGGTCTTGTCAGCGGTATGGAATAAGGTAAGCACCACTAATGCCACCAGCGCAGCAAATTCCACCAGCTGCCCCAGCAGCACAATGCGCCGCCGGTCATATTGATCCGCAAGATGACCTGCAGGTAGCGCCAGCAATACCGACGGCAGAAACTGCATCAGGCCAATCATCCCCAACGCCATTGCGCTGTTGGTCAGCGCATAGATCTGCCAGCTGATTGCCACCGAGAACATCTGAAAACCAAATGATGAGCAGGTGCGCGCCAGCCAGAACGCGACAAATGTCCGATGTCGCCACAGCGACTCTTCTGCTGTTGATGCCATAAATCCCATGTCTTATCCCAAATCAGGTGAGGAAGCCCGCATCGTTGCGCGGTGTTATTGGTGTGGTTATTGATGATGTTAAATTAACAGACCGGATGAGACCTGAATGGCTGCGGCTCCAGCCCTGGCTCTCTGCACAACAAAACGCATACCTGTCCGGCACAGGCGCATCCGACCTCTCCTGACTATTACCAGCCTATTGGTCCCGACTATTGAATATATTCCAGCACATCATCAGACGCCAAAGGAATTATGTTCTCTTTGCTAATGGGTTTATTTACTTTCGCAGGCAACAAAAGGATGATTTGGATTAAGCAGATGATCTATATTTATTCACGCGTTTAAAAAAATGCGACTTTTTATATAATCAATTATCAACAAATCCTTTTTTATTGCATTTCATAGAGATAATGAAAAACAGTTTATATAACCCCTATGTTACTGAACCTATCCATCACGTTAAGCGTAATGTCTCTGGCATTTGCTATAGCGTGCCTTATCTTCAGCAAAATCAGGAAAGCAGAAATACACTTAATACAAACAACATTATTTCATTACACAATCAAATTGCCACTGAAGCAGCATTAATGATTATTCCCATCGATGATATGCGATTACGGGGAATGATTGCGGTACCGGACGCTTATTCACATTTACAGAATGGGCGAATCCGGATTGGAATTAATTATTCCAGTTTAGCGGCACATTATGCGCCACTACTTGAATTAACTAAGAAATTTGATTTCTGGCTTTATGATTTTGCGCCGCCGGGAGCAGACTGGCGACTGCTGGAATCTTTCCCTTTTTCAGGGATTGTTTTAAACGAAGCGTTCTTTAATGACAATTATGAAAAATTTACCTTTCCCTTTTTTATGGCGACATTTCGTGAAAAAGGGGCAGAGGTCATCGTACGAAGTCATACGCCGACTTTAACGGCTGAGCAGTTTGCTGAGATAAATATCAGCGGCTGGCAACAGCAACGCTCGGATGGCGATCTTATTAGCTGCTGATTCACAAATCCTGCCTTCCGGCGTTAAGGGCACACGGCGGTGCGCTTAACGTCCTTTAATCCCCCATAAAATGTCGTATTATTCCGGTTGTTAAGCGATTTAAGCTAAAAAAATCAAATCTTGATCTGATTTTGCTATAACATTTAACACAAAGGGACCGTCTGTCTTAACGGAAGAGATACTTCAGAACACCCTAATCATTTGTACTTGATAACTGGAAACAGCCTATCTGGTTGTTTTCGTGTGTTTTATGGCAACGAAACGAGGTCGATATTATGGGGAAAAACTCCTCATCTTTTGGCGTAATTCGTTTCCTGACAGTGCTGTTCGCAGTACTGACGGGCGCGTTTATGCTGATTGGCGGTGGCTGGTTAGCCGCCATTGGTGGTTCCTGGTATTACGTTTTCGGCGGTGTGGTGATGCTTATCACCGCCTATCTGCTTTCCCGTCGCAAAAGCACCGCGCTGGTTCTCTATGCGCTACTGCTGATCGGCACCCTGATCTGGGGTGTATGGGAAGTGGGTACAGACTTCTGGGCACTGGCACCGCGCACCGATGTGCTGGTGATTTTTGGTGTCTGGCTGATCCTGCCGTTTGTTTATCGCAGCTTCAACGCGGGCAGTAAAGCCGCGCTGGGGACCATGGCTGTAGCGCTGGTTGCCAGTGCTATCGTGCTGACCTATGCGGTGTTTAACGATCCGCAGGTGATAAACGGTTCAGTGCCAGAAACCGCTGACAACGCCCCGCAGGCTGCGCCGCTGAGTAACATTCCTGATGCTGACTGGCCCGCTTATGCGCGCGATCAGCAGGGAACCCGTTTCTCGCCGCTGAAGCAGATTAACCTCCAGAACGTGAAAGAGTTGCAGGTTGCCTGGCAGTTCCAGACGGGCGACATGAAAGGGCCTGACGACCCAGGTGAAATCACCGATGAAGTCACCCCGATTAAAATCCGCGACACGCTTTACCTCTGTTCGCCACACCAGATTCTGTTTGCGCTGGATGCGGCCACCGGTAAGCAGAAGTGGAAATTTGATCCGGGCATGAAGGTGAATCCAACCTTCCAGCACGTGACCTGTCGCGGTGTTTCTTACCACGAAGTGCCGGCAGCAGCCGATGCAGCGAATACGCAGCCTGCTCTCTGCTCTCGTCGTATCTATCTGCCTGTCAACGATGGTCGTCTGTTTGCGCTGGACGCAGAGACCGGCGAACGTTGCCCGACATTTGGCGTCAATGGCGAGCTGGATCTGCAACACAAACAGCCTGTTACGACTGCGGGTATGTATGAGCCGACCTCGCCGCCAATCATTACCAATACCACCATCGTAATGGCCGGTGCAGTAACCGATAACTTCTCAACCCGCGAGCCGTCAGGCGTGATCCGTGGTTTTGATGTGAATACCGGCAAACTGCTGTGGGTATTTGATCCAGGCGCGAAAGACCCAAATGCCATTCCGGCTGATGAACACACCTTCACCATGAACTCACCGAATTCATGGGCACCGGCAGTTTACGATCCGAAACTGGATACCGTTTATCTGCCAATGGGCGTGACCACACCGGATATCTGGGGCGGTAACCGCACTCCAGAGCAGGAACGCTATGCGAGCAGCGTGCTGGCTCTGAATGCCACCACCGGTAAGCTGGTCTGGTCTTATCAGACTGTGCATCACGACCTGTGGGATATGGATCTGCCGTCGCAGCCGACCCTGGCTGACATCACCGATAAAGATGGCAACACCGTACCGGTGGTTTACGCGCCAGCGAAAACCGGCAACATCTTTGTCCTGGATCGCCGTACCGGCAAGCCAGTGGTCCCTGCGCCAGAAACGCCAGTGCCACAGGGTGCTGCAAAAGGCGACCACGTTGCCGCTACTCAGCCCTACTCTGAGCTGACCTTCCGTCCGAAACAGAACCTGACGGACAAGGACATGTGGGGCGCGACGATGTTCGACCAGCTGGTGTGCCGCGTGATCTTCAAGCGCCTGCGCTATGAAGGTCCGTTCACCCCGCCATCAGAGCAGGGCACGCTGGTGTTCCCGGGTAATCTCGGTATGTTCGAATGGGGCGGTATTGCCGTCGATCCACATCGTCAGATTGCGATTGCTAACCCAATGGCGCTGCCGTTTGTCTCGAAGCTGATTCCACGTGGCCCGGGCAATCCGATTGAGCCGCCGAAAGGCGCAGAGGGTGGTTCAGGTACGGAAACCGGTATTCAGCCACAGTATGGCGTGCCATATGGCGTCGAGCTGAATCCGTTCCTGTCACCGTTTGGTCTGCCATGTAAACAGCCTGCCTGGGGTTACATCTCCGCGGTGGATCTGAAGACCAACGACGTAGTGTGGAAACAGCGTATCGGTACCGTTCGCGATAGCGCGCCGGTTCCGCTGCCGTTCAAAATGGGTATGCCGATGCTGGGTGGTCCTGTCACCACCGCTGGTAAGGTGTTCTTCATTGGCGCGACCGCAGATAACTACCTGCGTGCGTTCAGCACCGATACCGGCGAGCTGCTGTGGCAGGCACGTCTGCCAGCAGGCGGCCAGGCGACCCCAATGACCTATGAAGTAGATGGCAAGCAGTACGTTGTCATCGCGGCAGGCGGTCACGGTTCGTTTGGTACTAAGCTGGGCGATTATGTGATTGCTTACGCACTGCCAGACCAGAAATAATTCACGACGCTGTGAATAGCCTAAGGCGGACTCCGGTCCGCCTTTTTTGCGCTATTTTTTCATCTCACGCCAGTTGAGCCACGCTCAAAACAGCATCACTACACAGGTTGCCAGAAACACTGGCCGCATCCCGAACGTCCCACCTATCAGCCCACCGAACAACGGACCGCTGACCTGGCCGATATACTGCGCCGACGTCGAATACCCCAGCATCCGCCCGACCTGTGAACCGGGCACGTTATGACGGATTATCGCCGTAATGCACGGCATCAATCCGCCCAGCGCCATCCCCATCAGAAAACGCAGCAGCACCAGTTGCCAGGCCGCTGTGATAAACGCCTGGGGGATCAGCAACAGCCCACTGACCAGTAATCCGCCGGTCAGAACCCGCCAGTGCCCTACCCGATCGGCCAGACGACCCAGTCGGGGTGCTGCCAGCACCGTGCCCAGCGCCGCCGCAGACATCACCAGGCCGGCGATCATCGTGATTTGATGGTCACCCTGCACGAACTCGCCCACGTAAAGCGTAATAATGGGTTCAATCGACATGCTGGCGAAGATCAGCAACATGCCGGAGAGCCACATCAGCCGCACCAGTGTGTGATTCACCGGTTCTGCTTCAGGATGCGGTTGCTGGCTGGCACGCGACGTCGCAGCAGCACGTGGCTGCTCTTTGAGTAAAAAGGTGGTCGCGAGGAAGGCGAGAAAGATGACCGCACCGGTCAGCCAGAATGTCTGACGAATGCCGATCAGCGGCGGTAAAGCGCCACCCAGCAGCGGTCCCACTACGTTGCCTGCCATAATACCGGATGACAGGATGCCCAGCGCCCAGCCGGTCTGCGCTTTTGGCGTCTGCGCCGCCACCAGAATGGTCGATCCCGATGCGTAGCCACCCAGCAGCCCGGCCAGCAGCCGCAGCGCCACCAGCTGCCACGGCGCGGTTGCCATGCCAATCAGCGACATCGCAATCGCCATTCCCAGGCTGGCCCGGATCAGCATCAGCTTACGACCGTAGCGATCAGCCAGCCTGCCCCACAGCGGCGCAGTCAGCGCGGCGCTGAAAAAGGTCGCGCCATAGGCCAGCCCGGACCAGCGGGCGATGGCCGCGGGCTGCTCAACGCCCAGTTGCTGCACATAGAGCGGCAGAAATGGCAGCAGCAGCGTCATCGCCACGATGGTGGTAAAAGAGCCGACGACGCAGACCGCTAAGTTACGTCGCCAGTGCTGAAACTCTGCCGTTTCGGGTAACTGTTGCATGTAAATATCCGTTGAATGATCAGGGATACAGGCTAACCGGCGTAGCGGATGAACAACAGTCATCGCAGGATAGTTACTTTGTGGCGCTGATTGTTGTCAGCAGGCAACAATCAGTTCGGATTCAGCGCCGTAATCAGGGTATCGCACAGCAGTGTCACCGGTGACGCCGGTTCAGGCGTGTTGTGCAGCAGCAGATAGCTTTGCAGGCGATCCATCTGCCACTCCGGCAGCAGTTGCTGAATGTCGCCACGCGCAATCGCCTCCTGTGCCATGTAGGACGGAAGATAGGCGATACCGCTGCCCGCCAGTGCGGCATTGAGCAGCGCCATGCTGTTATTGGCGCGAAAGCGGCTGCGCACGTCCAGTGCCAGCCGCTGTTTATCGCGGCGGAACGGCAGTGCGGCGGTGTGCGCCGGACCATGAAACAGCAGCAGGTCGTGGCGCGGCAACATCTCAGGATGCGTGATGGCGGGTCGCTGCGCCAGGTAAGCGGGCGCGGCATAAAGTCCCCACTCGATATCGCTCAGTACCCGGAAATTGCCCTGCTGCGGCGATCGGGATCGGATCACAATCGCCAGATCGACCTGATCGTCCAGCCGATCGTGATTGCGATCGGTCAGATCGAGATCGACGTTAATATGCAGATGGCGGCGCAGAAAACGATTGAGAACGGGAACCACGCACTGGCAGCCAAAAGTGACGGGCGCCTGTAGCCTGACATGCCCAGTGGGCTGCTGATGCACCTGCTGCACAAACGCCTCGGCGCGCTGCACTTCAGCCAGCATCCTCACACAGTAAGGATAGTAAGCCTGACCCAGCTCAGTCAGTGCCAGCCGCCGGGTAGTACGCTGCAGCAGCCGGATACCGAGCCGCAGCTCCAGACGGGCAATTTCCCGGCTGACGTGAGATTTGGACAGGCCAAGTGCGCGTGCCGCCTCGCTGAAACTCTGTAATTCCACAACCCGTGCAAATACCAGCATGGCGGTTAAGTTCGCGCCATTTTCCATGTTTCCCGACTCCGGCAGTAAGGGGGGCTGGCAACAAACTAACATGTTCGGGCGGGATCGCTGTGGCTGACCGGCAAAAAAAGCGAGGCGAAGTTCAGGAGAAGAGCGGCGCAGAGCGCGGGCCGACCTTCCCGTCTGTGTGCGATGTCGGGAAGGCCTTATCAGGCATCAGCTGGCCATCGCCAGAGGGAACAGCAACCGATCCGGCTCGACGCGACGCTGACGGCGCAACTGGCCTGGCGTCATCATAAAGTAGTTTTTAAAGGTGCGGGTATAGGCCTGCTGGGTATCGAAGCCGTAATTCATCGCCACCTGTAATATCGCTTCGTTGCTGCTTAGCAGACTGAGTGCAGACTCGGTTAAGCGACGCTGGCGGATATATTCTGCCAGTGAAAAGCCGGTATGCTGACGAAACAGGCGTTGCAGATGCCAGCGCGAATAGCCCGAGCGGCGTGCCACCTCATCCAGATGCAGATCGTGTCCTAAGTTGTTCTCAATCCAGTCCAGCAAACTCCGAATAAACTCGCGCTGATTCATGGTTCCTCCTGTTGATGCTGATGTGCAGTGGAGCCACTCTACCCGCTAAAATTTATCCCTTAATTAGCAGAAAATTAGCGCAGAATTAGCAACGGCTGAAACGGGAGCGGAAAGGCGCGGCCTGCGGGGCTTTGGGGGGAATCAGTCGTGAGATCGTTGAAGAAAAAGAGGTGAGATGTTTTCAAAAAACTGAGTCAGCCAGGAGATTTTTTTATGCGGGATGTGATGTGGTGATGAGTTCCTGGGAGCATCTAAAATTTTACGTTATCAATAAATTTCTGCTCAACACACAAATCCTCTATTTCTGAGCAAATCCTGTTAAAGCATCGCTGTTGAACCATTTATAGTTCCAGGTGAAATGTATTAGCCTCCTGCTCTACTGATTTTGTTAAATAATCACAGGGGCCGAAGCCCCTGCAGATTTAATATCCACGCTTAAGTTTTTTTACTGCTGCCAGATGTACTGAAAAACCATGAACACAAAGAAATGGCAGTTTTAACAAACGTAGTCAATGTAGCGATTGTAACCACCATTTTTGATGCATTTTCTGGCATAGCATACCAGCCTATATAGGAGACGCCTGCGCCACTCAAAAACATTGCGCCTACTAATATGCTGCTTAGTATAGATAGATAACAGACTATTTTTTGCATAAGACCCTCAGCTGTCATTAGTCGTGGAGACTAACTTCACCAGGTACATTGCCCACCAAAACTATTCCCAGCATTGCTGTTTCCAGAATTATTAAAACATGAACCGATACCACCCCCAATGGCACTTGCCACAGCTGAGCCCGGCCCACCTGCTGAACCAGCAATCATCCCGCCCAGAATACCATTGAGGCAGTCCGCAATTTCAGGATGAGCAGCCACGACCTGTACTACGCCATTACTCGGCCCAAATAGATTACTGGAACCACCCGACTTATTACCATGCTGGCTAGCATGAGAAGACGCTCCGGCATAAGCAGGGTCATATGCACCGCTTGCACCAGTAACTAAAAGCCATTGATTATTTTCTAAGTTCTTCATTTAACAAACTCCTTCTGTTCTTTATCTATTGATAGCAAACTCTATTGCCAGCACGTTTATATCAATTGATATTCCTATGAGCAAATAGTTATTATCCTTGCCGAAATTTAGAAAAACGAATCATATCAAACAGATTGACAGAAAAATATAGTTATGAGATTTTTTATGCTTATTAGTCTTAATAAACTTTTTAATATTTATGTGATTTTGTGACAGTTAGCACAATTCATTCGCAGAGTTAATTTTCATTGCATAATTTTAACATTTCCTATTCATTGTCAGATTAGCGGAAGTGAAGCCTCTATCGAATAACAATTATTTTTAACACGTATTATTCATATAATGGTGTAGTTACATAATTCCTGCAGATTCAGGATAGCGTTTACTTATTCCTGAAAGCATCAACATTTTCACCCCTAAGCCATTAGTTTTATTCTCGTTTAATTTGAAGAATGCGGGTAGGGTTCTGATTGAGCACTGCAGATGCAGCCAGCGCCGCCACAGTGCGGAGTATGACGGCGGATAATTCTGGCCTAACAATTGGTGAGTAAACTCTCCCCCCATCTTTGCAGAGGAGATCAGCCATGCGCGTGTTACTGGTTGAAGATGATGAAATGATCGGCGCGAACCTGCAGCAGGCACTGGAGGGCGCGGGCTGGTCGGTAGATTGGGTGCGCGATGGCGTCTATGCCCAGAATGCCTGGAGCGAAGGCGGCTACAGCTGCGTGCTGCTCGATCTCGGCTTACCGCGCGATGACGGTCTGCAGGTGCTGCGCCGGGCGCGCGGGCGCGGCGATGCCACGCCAGTGCTGATTCTTACCGCACGCGACACGGTGGCGCAGCGGATACAGGGACTCGACAGCGGGGCGGATGACTACCTGCTTAAGCCGTTCGATCTCCAGGAAGTCATGGCCCGGATGCGCGCCATTACCCGACGCAGCCACGGCGCAGCAGACTCGGTGCTGGGCAGCGGTGATGTCCAGCTGGATATGATGACCCGCGAGGTACTCTACAAAGGACAGCGCGAGCAGCTGACTGCGCGGGAATATGCCCTGCTCTATGCCCTGCTGGAGCGGCCAGGTGCCATCTTGTCGCGCGAGCAGCTGGAAAACCGCATTTACGGCTGGGGCGATGAAGTCAGCAGCAACGCGGTCGATGTGCTGATCCACGGGATGCGTCGTAAGCTCGACAACGACGTGATCCGTAACGTGCGCGGACTGGGCTGGCGGGTTCCGGCAATATGAAACCTTTCACCTTTATGCGGTCATTACGCAACAAACTTCTCTCTACGCTGCTGATCATTCATTTGCTGATGATAGGCGGCGTCACCTGGTATTTCTTCAGCTGCTATGGCGATATGGTCGGCACAATGAAGGACGATCAGCTGGCGAAAATCGCTGATGCCTGGTCTACCAATAAACAGATGCCCGCCCTGATGCCGATGCTTATCGCGCCGGATAAAGCAAAGAGCGCCTTTGTAGTCCAGCTCTGGGACGATCAGGGCCAGTTGCGGGCCAGCTCATGGCCGGAGTTGCAGGCCCCGCTGCAAAATCAGCGCGGGTATCACGATGTGCATGTGGGTCAGTGCGACGACTGTGAATGGCGTATTTTTACCCGGCCCGGCATGCCCGGCAGCGAGATCAAAACCATCCAGGTGATGCACAACCTCAGCTACATGAAAGCCTCGATGGTTAAGCGGGCGCTGTCGGCGATCATTCCGATGATCCTGATGATGCCGCTGTCGCTGCTGGTGATCTGGCTGGTGGTGCGCAAGATCACCCGAGATCTGCAGGTCGCTTCACGTCAGATTGCGGCGCAGGAGACACATCATCCGCACAATGTTTCACCTGAGGGCTTACCGGATGAGATCCTGCCGCTGGTAGCCGCTTACAACTCGCTGCTGAGTAAGCTGCGTGACGCCTGGTCGTCGCAGCGTCAGTTCCTGGAAGATGCTGCCCATGAGCTGCGTACGCCGGTAACAGCGGTGACGTTACAGCTGGAAAACCTGCGTCAGCATATTCAGCCAGGCGAAGCGAGCCGTCAGTTCAGCCAGCTGGAAGCGGGCGTCACGCGCACCCGTCACCTGGTCACACAGTTACTCAATGTCTCACGCCAGGATGACCAGAGCGTGGTGTCCAGCGTGGAGCATATTGAACTGGAAGATCTGCTGAAAGAGAGCATTGAGCAGCTGATGGTGGTGGCGGACAAACGCGGCATTGATATCGGCTTTAATGGCTCCACGCAGTACCGTCTGCAGGCCAGCCGTTCTGAATTGCGCAGCCTGTTCGACAACCTGATTGGTAACGCTATGTTGCACACGCCGGAAGGCAGCCTGGTCGATGTGCTGCTGCATCGGGTGGCGGGCAAAACGGTGGTCGATATTGTCGATAACGGACCGGGCATCCCGGAATCCTTTATCGAACGCGCGTTCGACCGTTTTACCCGTTCGCCTGACGTTAAAGCCCAGGGCAGCGGGCTGGGACTCTCCATTGTGCGTAACGTCGCACAGAAACATCAGATCCACGTTGCCCTTACCAACTGCCTGACACCACAGGGTGCTGTTTGTGGTTTGCAGGTTCGCGTCACCCTTCCCTGATCCCGCCTGTTTGATCACGAACCAGACAACGTAAACGGTTGCCTGGTTCCGTTCGATCCACATCGCTATTGTGAAGTTCGTCACATTTTAGCTGAATTGTAATGCAACACTTTTTGACAAACGTGAGCAAAATCTATTTTCTATCGATCTGTTACAGGCACGCTACGCGGGCTGAAGAACGGGTTGTTATTCGCTGTGAAACCCTCATTCCCATCAAGGGACCGATTTCTCTCTGACTGCGTCTGGTGTGCGGCGGTCAAAAGCATGTGGCTGATAATAATGAAATATAAAACGTTGATAGCAGGTGCCGTGCTGGCATGTTCATTGAGTGGTGCTGCGCAGGCCGCTGAAAGCGATCCACAGTATGTCTCCGACTGGTGGCATCAGAGCGTGAACGTGGTAGGCAGCTACCACACGCGTTTCGGACCGCAATTTAATAACGACGTTTATCTGGAATATGAAGCGTTTGCGAAGAAAGAGTGGTTCGATTTCTACGGCTATCTGGACGTGCCTAACTTCTTCGGCGTGGGCAACAGCAATGCCAACGGCGTGTTCGACCACGGTTCACCGATGTTTATGGAGATTGAACCGCGCTTCTCTATCGATAAGCTAACCGGCACCAGCCTGGCCTTTGGCCCGTTCAAAGAGTGGTATTTCGCCAATAACTATATCTACGATATGGGCCGCAACAGCGACAACCGCCAGAATACCTGGTATATGGGTCTGGGCACCGATATCGATACGCACAGCGATGTCGGCCTGTCGCTGAACGTCTACGCCAAATATCAGTGGGAAAATTACGGCGCGGCAAACGAAAACAGCTGGGATGGCTATCGCTTCAAGGTGAAATACTTCGTGCCAATCACCACGCTGTGGGGCGGTAATCTGGGCTATGTGGGCTTCACCAACTTCGACTGGGGTTCTGACCTCAACGAGAAAGGCGGTTCATCACGCACCAGCAACTCTATCGCCTCCAGCCACATTCTGTCACTGGGTTACGATCACTGGCATATTTCTGCAGTGGCGCGTTACTTCCACAACGGCGGACAGTGGGCGGATGGTCAGGAGCTGAACTTCGGCAAAGGGCCATTTGAAGTGAAATCGACTGGCTGGGGTTACTACCTGGTAGCGGGTTATAACTTCTGATAATGATGACGGGCGGCTGAAAAAACGCCCGTTGCACAGGAGAACTGGCCTGGGGCATTAACGCCTCCAGGCCAGCTCTCCTCCAGGCCAACTTTTGAGAGGCAGGTTTAGCCACTCAGTCCTGCATCTGAACGTCGTTTATTCCTGCGGCTTCTCAACGTTGATGCGCCATGGAATGTTGAACTTATCGATAAACATCGCGAATCCATTCGACCAGAATGTCTCCTGCCACTCAGTTGTCACCTTGCCGCCTGCCGACAGTTTCTCAAACCAGGCTTTACCCTTTTCGACATCAGTGGTGGAAAGGCTGACCGCATAACCGGCATGTTCAGACGCGGGCGGCTTCTCAGTATTGCCGTCGCTCAGCATCAGCTCACCGTCACCGATACGCAGCTGGGCATGCATGATCTTTTCTGGCGGCTGCGGCGCGGCAGACTGATCGCCGACCTGCTCACCCTGATCCGGCATATCACCAAATTTCATTTTAGAGAGCAGCTCTCCCCCGGTCGCCTGCAGATAAAAGTCGATAGCCTCTTCACAACGGCCATAGAGAAACAGATAAGGACTGACTTGCATCGTAACCTCTATTTGTCGGGTGGATTTTTACAGTACCTCTATAGTGTAGACGATCGACTTTACCCCCTGATTTCATTGACAATAACGCCGAAAGAGTTGTGCCATATAACTGCTCATCGGCGTCAGCGCGGTGTCTTTGCGCTGGATCAGATAGAAGATGGCTTTCGGTAAGGGCTCGTCGAGCGTCAGCGCCACCAGCGACCGGCCCAGAATCGGGTCGTCAATGACGTCGACCGACAGAATACTGATGAAATCGCTTTGCGCCACCAGGCTGGTGCAGGCCATAAAGGTTTCACAGGTCACCACGATTTTGGGTGCCATGCCGCGTTCACCAAACAGATCGTGCAACAAGCGGTAGTAACTGCCTTTAGGCGTTGGCATCGTCCAGTCCGCCTGCTGTAACTCCGCCAGAGAACGCGCCTTTTCCAGCGGATGGCCTTTGCGTACCACTACCTTGTACTCGCGCTCCATCATCCGCTCATACATCAGCTCCTGATCGAGATGGCTCTGATCGTAGGTATTAATGGTGAAATCGAGTGCCCCCTGACGCAGTTCATGCACCATCGACACCAGCTGGCCTTCGACGATGCGCACCTTCACCAGCGGGTATTCGCGATGAAACTGGTTAATCACCTGCGGCATAATGGTGCGCGCCACGCTGCCACCGACGCCGATATTCACCTGACCGCCACCCAGTCCCAGCCGCTGCTGAATATCCTCTTCGGCGACCCGCAGCTCTGCCAGCACCAGGCTGGCATGCCGAAAAAAGTTATCACCGATATTGGTTAACACTACGCCCTGCTGACGGCGGATAAACAGCTTTGCCCCCAGCTCGCGCTCCAGTTCCTGAATCGCTTTGGTTAACGCCGGTTGTGACAGCCCGGAAAGACGGCTTGCCGCCCGGATACTGCCCTGTCGCGCCACGTCAACGAAGGCGCGCAGCTGATGGAGCTTGAGATTGGCAGACATAATTTTGCGATAACCTTTGTTTATCAGTAACAAGATATTCGCATCTTATGCCGGTCAATACCATTGTGTAGATTCGGAACAGTGCATAAAAAATCAACAACGAGGAGAGAGCCGATGAAACCCCTTTCAGACCACGTCAGCGCCCGGCTGCCACAGCTGCAACAGTGGCGTCGCGACTTCCATCACTATGCCGAATCGGGCTGGCTGGAGTTCCGCACCGCCACCTTAGTCGCTGAAGAGCTGCATAAGCTCGGTTATCAACTGAAGCTGGGCCGTGAGGTCATCGACGCTGACGCGCGGATGGGCTTGCCCGACGAGGCGGTGCTGAAGCAGCAGGAAGCGCGCGCGCTGCAACAGGGCGCGCTGCCGCAGTGGATCAGCCACTTCTCCGGCGGATTCTGCGGCATCGTGGCAACGCTCGAGACCGGCCGTCCCGGCCCGGTGATGGGCTTCCGCGTCGATATGGATGCCCTGGATCTCAACGAGAGCCAGGCTGACGATCATCTGCCGCAACGTGAAGGGTTCGCCTCCTGCAACGCAGGCATGATGCACGCCTGCGGGCATGACGGCCACACCACTATCGGGCTGGGTCTCGCCTCGGTGCTGATGGCGATGAAAGATCAGCTCAGCGGTACGATTAAACTGATCTTCCAGCCCGCCGAAGAGGGTGTGCGCGGCGCAAAAGCGATGGTGGCGGCGGGCGTGGTCGATGACGTTGATCGCTTCACCGCGATTCATATCGGCACCGGCGTACCGGCAGGCGAAGTGGTGTGCGGCAGCGACAGCTTCCTCGCCACTACCAAGCTGGATGTTCACTTTACCGGCGTCGGTGCCCATGCGGGCGGTCGTCCTGAAGAGGGGCGTAATGCCCTGCTGGCCGCCGCACAGGCAACGCTGGCGCTGCATGGTTTAACCCAGCACAGCGGCGGCGTGGCGCGGGTCAACGTGGGCGTGCTGCAGGCCGGAACCGGCCGTAACGTGGTGGCCGACTGCGCCCTGCTGAAAGTCGAAACCCGTGGCGTGACCAATCAGGTTAACGACGATATTTATCAGCAGGCGCTGCGGGTGATTGCCGGTGCAGCGGCGATGTATGGCGTTGAGCAGCAGGTTTCACTGATGGGTGCCGCGCGCAGCTGTACGCCGACGCAGCCGTGGGTCGATTTCATCCATCAGCAGGCAGACGCGCTCGGTATCTTCGACTCGGTGGTCGATCGTAAAGCGCAGGCGGCAGGGTCAGAAGATGCGACTTACATGATGGAGCGAGTCAAAGAGCGCGGCGGCCAGGCCTCTTACGTTATTTTTGGCTGCGCGCTGGCGGCGGGCCATCACAACGCGAAATTCGACTTTGACGAGCGGGTCATGCCGGACGCTATCACACTGCTGGCCACCCTGGCGCTGAACCAGGCGCAGTATAGGGGCTCACGATGATGGAAGACTTTATTGCCGACTATATCCATCGTCATCAGCTTCGTTTCAGCACGCTCAGCGACGCCATCTGGGACACACCGGAGACCCGCTTTGCCGAAACCCGCTCGTCAGCCCTGCTTTCTGATGCGCTGGCAGAAGAGGGATTCAGAGTGGAACGCGGCGTGGGTGGCATCGATACGGCGTTTATCGCCAGTGCGGGCAGCGGCAAGCCGGTGATTGCCATCCTTGGCGAGTTCGATGCGCTGGCGGGCCTGAGTCAGCAGGCGGGCTGCGCCCGGCCACAACCGCTGGAAGCCAACGGCAACGGCCATGGCTGCGGTCACAACCTGCTCGGCATGGCAGGTGTTGCAGCGGCCTGCGCCGTGAAAGCCTGGATGGAACAGCATCACACGGGTGGCACGGTGCGCTTTTACGGCTGCCCTGGCGAAGAGGGCGGTTCGGGCAAGACTTTTATGGTGCGCGAAGGGCTGTTTGACGACGTTGATGCCGCCGTGACCTGGCATCCGGAGGGGTTCAGCGGCATGTTCAATCTGCGTACCCTCGCCAATATTCAGGCGGCGTTCAGCTTCAAAGGGGTTGCGGCGCACGCGGCCAATTCTCCCCATCTGGGCCGAAGCGCCCTGGATGCCGTCACGCTGATGAATACCGGGGCCAATTTTCTGCGCGAGCATATTGTTCAGGAGGCACGTCTGCACTACGCCATCACCAACAGCGGCGGTGTATCGCCGAACGTGGTGCAGGCCGATGCGGAGGTGCTCTACCTGATCCGCGCCCCGGAACTGCCACAGGCGCAGGCGATTTATGAACGGGTGATCAATATCGCCAGGGGTGCAGCGCTGATGACCGACACCACGCTGACCGTACGTTTAGACAAAGCCTGTTCTGACTACGTGCCGAATCGCGCGCTGGAGGCGGTGATGGAGCGCTATTTGCATCAGTTTGGTTTGCCCGACTACAGCGACGAAGAGCGCGCGTTTGCGGCCGAACTGCGTGCCACCCTGACCGATGACGATCTGCGCAATGCCCGGCTCAATGTCGCCCGAACCGGTGGTGAAGCCGGTCACGCCTGGGCTGAACAGCTGGGTGACAAACTGTTTATGGATGAGGTTGCGCCCTATGCGGTCACGCGTGAGCTGCTTTATGGCTCCACCGATGTCGGCGATGTCAGCTGGGTAACGCCGACCGCACAGTGCTTTGCGCCCTGCTTTACCTTCGGCACGCCGCTGCACACCTGGCAACTGGTGGCGCAGGGTCGCACCAGTATCGGGCATAAGGGGATGTTTCTGGCGAGTAAAGTGATGGCGGCCACGGTGTTAACGCTGTTAACGGATCCGCAGGCACTGGCTGGCTGCAGGGCCGAGTTTGAACGGGTACGCGCCGCGCAGCCTTATATCTGCCCTATCCCGGCGGGGATCATACCCACAAAACTGGCCGAATGAGCCAACGGCCGTGTCTCTGACGCGGACCACTATAAAAAATAGTGCAAACACTTCCCTGATTCAGCGGAGCCGACTCTGAACTCACCGCCTGTTGTATATCACGACGGGCGTCAGACCGGGCCTCCACCGATAAGGGGAACACAAGACGAGAATCAATACCATGGAAGCAACATCCGGGAACCGCAGCCCTGGCCGGCTTTTCAGCTGGATCGAGCGTGTGGGGAATAAAGTCCCCAACCCGTTTTTACTGTTTGTCTATCTGATCGTGGTGCTGATGGTGGCGACCGCCATTATCAGCGCGCTGGATCTGGCTGTGAAGAACCCGAGCAACGGCGAAATCGTGCGGGTGAATAACCTGCTGAGCGTCGCAGGCATTCAGTGGATCCTGCCCAATATCATCAAAAACTTCAGCAGCTTTACACCGCTGGGATCGATTCTGGCGCTGGTGATTGGTGCCGGACTGGCGGAAAAGGTCGGCCTGCTCCAGTCGCTGATGGTGAAGATGGCGTCACGCGTCAGCCGCCGTTATGCCAGCTACATGGTGCTGTTTATCGCCTTTTTCAGCCATATCTCCTCGGATGCCGCGCTGGTGGTGATGCCGCCGCTGGGCGCACTGATCTTTCTGGCGGTGGGCCGTCATCCGGTGGCGGGCCTG
This sequence comes from Pantoea sp. B550, assembly GCF_024158165.1. Classification (NCBI taxonomy): domain Bacteria; kingdom Pseudomonadati; phylum Pseudomonadota; class Gammaproteobacteria; order Enterobacterales; family Erwiniaceae; genus Pantoea; species Pantoea sp. B550. Next base: position 2,317,710 of record NZ_JAMYXI010000003.1, on the reverse strand, counting down.
CTGGCCGCGATTGCCGGTGTGGCCTCTGGCTTTACCGCCAACCTGCTGATTGTCACCACCGATGTGCTGCTCTCGGGGATCAGCACCGAAGCAGCTAAAGCGGTCAGCGATACGGTACACGTCAGCGTCATCGATAACTGGTTTTTTATGGCCACGTCGGTGATTGTGCTGACGGGTGTGGGCGCGTTGCTGACCGATAAGTTTGTCGAGCCGCGCCTGCCAAAGTGGCAGGGCAACGGCGAGAAGCTGGCGGCACTGACGCCGCTGGAGAACCGCGGCCTGCGGGCTGCCGGGATCGCCGCGCTGCTGTTTATCGGCCTGATGGCGCTGCTGGTGGTGCCGGAACATGCGCCGCTGCGCAATCCCGCTACCGGCGCCATTATTCCCTCGCCCTTTATTCAGGGCATTGTGCCAATCATCATTCTGTTCTTCTTTGTGGTGGCGATTGCTTATGGCGTGGTCACCCGGCAGATCCGTCGTCCGGATGATATCCCGCAGCTGCTGGTCGATCCGATGAAGGGCATGGCGGGTTTTATCGTGATGGTGTTTCCGCTGTCGCAGTTCGTGGCGTTCTTCAACTGGAGCAACATGGGCAAATTCATGGCGATCGGGCTGACTGATGTGCTGGAGAGCGCAGGCGTCAGCGGCGCGCCCGCTTTTCTCGGCCTGATGTTCCTGTCGGCGTTTCTCTGCATGTTTATCGCCAGCGGTTCAGCCATCTGGTCGATTCTGGCGCCGGTCTTCGTGCCGATGTTTATGCTGCTCGGCTTCCATCCCGCCTTTGCCCAGATGATTTTCCGCATCGCCGACTCCGCCGTGCTGCCGCTGGCACCGATGTCGCCGTTTCTGCCGCTGTTCCTGGCTTTTTTGCAGCGTTACCAGAAAGATGCGCAGCTCGGCACCTATTACGTGCTGATCTTCCCCTATCCGCTGGTGTTCTTTATCAGCTGGATAGCGCTGCTGCTGGTGTGGTATCTGCTGGGTCTGCCGATTGGACCCGGCGTCTGGCCGAAATTGCCTTAAGGCACCGTGCCACCGATGCGGGCATTATCGGTGGCGCTTTCTCGCTTTTCCGGCTGGCGGGATATCTGGGCATGGATTGAGTGCCCGGATAGTCTTCACGTCGGCCACCGCATAGCGGGTAACACGACCTGGCTCTTTGGCACCGTTTTTGATCTCAACAGCTTCTTTCAGCGATGCTTTCAGCTCGTCAAAAAACTCACGTTACACCTTATCTTTCCCTGATTGTGTCAGCTTCTTCAGCTCAGCTTTTCTGCATCCATGAAGAAGAGGTAACAAAGCAAGGCTATGCTAGCGCAGTTACGTCATTTGCATCCATACGGGCCTGCTACCGCGTTACCGGGCTGAGAGACAGCTCTGAGTTTCATACAGATCCTGGCCTGATCACAACTGCCGGAGTTGATCTGCGATGAATGGCAAAACCTGCAACGTATGTTGCTAAATCGTCAGCAACGACGCTCTCGGCATTGGCGGATGAATTGACTATTCTGCTCTTTCTTCGCTTGCTAACGGTTAACTATTTTAATAAGCCTCCGACCGGCTGCGAGTCGTCTCCACACTGCCTGAGGTTCACGCTGACATGACCACCTCCTCCACCAGCCTGCCGCCGATGCACGCTTCATCGGCGGCCCGTAACAGCTTAGCCGCACGCGTTGATGCGCTGCCCTCCTCCGCCGGATTGTGGCGCTTTATTACGCTGCTGGCGCTGGGCGGCTTTTTTGAGCTTTATGATCTGTTTGAAACCGGCTACATCAGTACCGGCCTGCTGTCGGCCGGCGTATTTCACACGGGTGCGGCAGGCGTGCTGGGCTTCTCCGATCAGGCGGCCTTCGCCTCAGCCACTTTTCTCGGCCTGTTTTTCGGGGCCAGCCTGCTGGCCCCCTACGCTGACCGCTTTGGTCGCCGTCTCACCTTTATGTGTGCGCTGCTGTGGTATGGGCTGTTTTCGCTGCTGATGGCGTTCCAGCAGAGCGCGGAGATGATCATTCTGTTCCGCTTTCTGGTGGGGATCGGGCTGGGCGTCGAGCTGGTGACTATTGATACTTACCTGTCGGAATGGGTGCCGAGCCATCTGCGAAGCCGCGCTTTTGCCTTCTCCTTTTTCGTGCAGTTTTTGTCGGTGCCTGCGGTGGCGCTGATGTCCTGGTGGCTGATTCCGCAAACGCTGCTCAGTCTGGAAGGCTGGCGCTGGGTAGTGATCGCGGGCGCGGTCTGTTCGCTGGTGATCTGGCTGGTGCGCAGAAATCTGCCGGAGTCAGCACGCTGGCTGGCGCAGCAGGGTCGTCATCAGGAGGCACATGACGTGCTGTCGATGATGGAGCAACGCTGCGGCATCCCGGCCGGACCCGCGTTTTCAGCTGAGGATGCAGCGGCAAAACTGCCCAGAAAGGGACGCTTCAGCGAGATCTGGTCTCCTGCTTACCGCAAGCGCACTCTGATGCTGGTGGTGATGAATTTTTTTCAGGCAATCGGCTTTTTTGGCTTTGGTAACTGGCTGCCTGCGCTGTTGTCAGGCCGTGGAGCCACGGTGACGCACAGCCTGCTCTATGCTTTCTTCATCACCCTGGCCTATCCGCTGGGATCGCTGATTTGCAGCCGCTACGCTGACAAAATGGAGAATAAGTGGCAGATCGTCCTGTCGTCGCTGATGACGGTGGTGTTCGGTACGCTCTTTGCTTTCCAGACGCAGCCGGTATTGCTGATTCTGTGCGGCTTCCTGATCACCTGGTCCAACGCCTGGCTGACCTTCAGCTTCCACGCCTATCAGACCGAGATTTTCCCCACCCACATTCGGGCGCGGGCAGTCGGCTTCTGCTACTCTTTCAGCCGCCTCTCAACGGTCTTCAGCAGTATTCTCATCGGGATGATATTGCAGTACGCAGGAACGCCAGGTGTAATTACCTTTATCGTGCTGAGCATGGTGATGGTGATGCTGTCAGTAGGGATTTACGGGCCGAAAACGCGCGGAATCGATCTGGAGAATATCTAAAAGAAAAGGCCGTCATCCTGATGATGACGGCCTCTATTACTGCCGGTTATTTGCCTTCGAGTACGTTGATATCCGCACTGCCCAGCCGGTCTTTCTCATCTTTACGCAGCGCCGCGACCTGTTTCGCGCTGACCTGCTCTGTCGCCTTATTGCCCCAGCTGTTGCGCACGAAGTTCACTACGTCTGCCACCTGCTGATCGTCAAGACGCCAGCCGAATGCTGGCATGGTAATCGTCGACGGCGCGCCATTGACGCCAGGCAACTGTCCGCCCACCAGCACGATATGAATCAGTGAGGTCGGATCGTCCGCCAGCACCACCGGATTACCGCGCAGCGCCGGATAGAAACGTTTATAACCGCTGCCATCGGTTTTATGGCACGCCGCACAGCTGTCGACGTAGGTGGCTGCACCCGTCGCACTGTCATCACCTTTCCACAACGCTTTGGCGGTGGCATCATCGACGCTGAAGGCTGCCTGATGCGGGTCTTTTGCACCCAGCGACTTCAGATAGCGCGCAATGGCGGTGATATCGGCCTCGCTCAGGTGCTGCAGACTGTGTTCCACCACGTCAGTCATGCCACCGAAAGCAGCGGTGTGATCGTTGCGGCCATAGCGCAGGAACTGACGCAGGTCCTCTTCGCTCCAGCGTCCCAGCCCGTCACGGTTGTCACCGCGCAGGTTGCTGGCGGTCCAGCCATCAATCGGCGCGCTGCTACCCGCCAGATAGTCGCTGCCCTCCTCGTTGGTCAGCGCCTTCTCCTGCATGGTGATGCTGCGCGGCGTGTGACAGGCTCCACAGTGGCCCAGTCCTTCAACCAGATAGCGACCCCGCGCCAGCACCGGATCTTCCTGGGCGGCAGGCTGGAACGCTTTTACATCGGGCGCAAAAATGCCGCGCCAGATCGCCAGCGGCCAGCGCATCGACAGCGGCCAGGGAATGTCGCTCTCCCGGTTTGGCTGCTTAAACGCCGCAACGCCATGCATGAAGTAGGCATAAAGCGCCTTCATATCCTCATCGCTGACCACCGCGTAGGAAGGAAATGGCATCGCCGGATAGAGCGTATCGCCATTTTTCGCCACGCCGTGACGCACCGCTTTCTGAAAGTCGTCGTAGCTGTATTCACCAATACCGGTGTCGCCATCGGGCGTGATGTTGGTGGAGTAGATGGTGCCAATCGGTGTTGCCATCGGCAGACCACCGGCAAACGCTGCGCCGCCTTTGCTGGTGTGGCAGGCCACACAGTCACCGGCGCGCGCCAGATACTCACCGCGTTTAACCAGATCGTCCTGGCTGCTATCCGCCAGTACGGCGAACGACAGGGAGCCAAGAATCAGAGCCAGAATGCCATTTTTCATCGCCATCTCCTTATGCCTGCACCAGTGGACCAGGGTTTTTCAGGTAGTGCTCGCGAATCGCTTTGGCTGACCAGTAGGTCAGCGCCGCCACCATGCCGGTCGGGTTATAACCCAGTCCCTGCGGGAAGGCGGATGCGCCCGGTACAAACACATTTGGCACATCCCAGCTTTGCAGATAACGGTTCACCGCACTGGTTTTGGGATCGTCTCCCATGATCGCCCCGCCACTGATGTGGGTGGTCTGATACACCGTAGAGTCAAAATGGGTGCCCGGCTTTTTCGCGCCGCCGATGATCATCTTCGGGTTCATCGCTTCGGCGATGTTGCGCATCTTACCGACCATAAACTGCGCCATCTTGATGTCGTTCTCCTGCCAGTCAAAGGTCATGCGCAGCAGCGGCTGTCCATAGGCATCTTTATAGTGAGGATCGAGATCGAGGTAGTTAGCGCGATAGGACTGGTGTGCGCCGTGCGCATCCATCGACAGATGGTGGGTGTAGGTATCCGCCACCGCCGCTTTCCATTGGCTGCCCCAGTTAGGTGTGCCCGCTGGCACCGGCAGACCGGAGATCGGTTTGGTACCCGCCTGGTTGACCCAGAATGGCGAACCGCCGACAAAGCCCAGCGGCCCGTGGTCGAAGTTATCCGCATTGAAATCATCAATGCCGACGCCCGCGCCACCCGCACCGATGAACGGATTGGTGGTGGTGTTTTTATCAAACAGCGCCTTGAGCGTGGAGAGGTTCTGATAGGCGAAGTTGCGGCCTACGGTGCCTTCGTTAGTGATCGGATTGTACGGTTTACCGATGCCCGACAGCAGCATCAGATGCACATTATGGAACTGGAAGGCGGAGAGGATCACCAGGTCAGCGGGCTGGACCTGCTCGCGACCCTGCCCATCCACATAGGTCACGCCGGTCGCGCGCGTTTTGTCATCGCTGAGATTAACCCGCAGCACATAAGAGTTATTGCGCAGCTCGAACTTCGGCTCCTGACGCAGCGCGGGCAGGATGTTCACATTAGGCGACGCTTTGGAATACATGTAGCAGGCGTAGCCGCTGCAGTAACCGCAGAAGTTGCATGGCCCCATCTGCGCGCCATAGGTGTTGGTATAAGGGCCCGATGTGTTGGCGGACGGCAGATCGTAAGGATGATAGCCGACCGACTCAGCGGCCTGAGCAAACAGCTGCGCTGAATAAGTACGCTTCTGCGCGGGCAGCGGGAAGTTATCGGAGCGATCCGGCGCAAACGGGTTGCCGCCTTTATCTTTGCCGACCACCTTCCCCTTAATGCTCCAGGCGCTGCCGGAGGTGCCAAAGACTTTTTCTGCCTTGTCGAAGAACGGCTCAAGCTCATCGTAGCTGACGCCGAAATCCTGAATCGTCATGCCCTCCGGGATAAAGTTCTTACCATAGCGCTCTTCGTAATGGCTGCGCATCCGCAGTTCAACCGGATCGACACGGAAATGAACGCCGGACCAGTGCAGACCTGCGCCACCTGTGCCGGTGCCTGGCAGAAACGCCGCCAGCTGGCGATAGGGAACAGCCGTCTGCGAGGCGTCATGACGAATGGTTACGGTGCTTTTAGAGAGATCCTGGAACAGTTTTTTGCGAACGTTATAGGTCAGCTCATCAATGGACTGCGGATAGGAGCCATCAGGATAGGTATCGCGATGCGGTCCGCGCTCCAGCGCCAGCACGTGAAGGCCCGCTTCGGTCAGCTCTTTCGCCATAATCGCGCCTGCCCAGCCGAAGCCGACAATCACCGCATCCACTTTTTTCATTTCGTTAGCCATGCTTAGCTTCTCTCCCCGCGAATCGACACTGACGGGAACGGATACCGTTCGCCGCGCTCTACCCAGTCCATAAAGTCGGCGCGTGCGCCAGGGAAGTTAATCAGCTTCCAGCCGACCATGCCCTGATTCCCGCCGTGGATGGGATCGCTGAAGAAGCCTTCGCGTGTGTTCTGCAGCAGGAAGCTGAAGAAAACTTTTGCTGGCAGCTGGCTGAATTCCGCACTGCCACTCTCCATCGCCTGCAGTAAGGCATCCTGCTGCTCGCCGCTGAGCTCGGCGAACACCTTGCCGTGCTGCTTTTTACTGTAGTTGTCGGCATCGGCCAGCCCGAGACGGTAGATCTGCTGTGGCACCAGCGGCAACTGATAGCCCAGCTCTTTCGGCAGATCGGGATTAAACGGCCCCTGCATATACCAGTTCGAGCCTGTGGCATACGGCGTGTTCATCTGACGATCGATAAACTCCGGCACGCCGGCTTCCAGCGCACCCGGCCCGCGTTCATCACTGGGGATCAGACGCGCTACGGCGGCCGTGATAAAGGCGAACTCTTCGGCGGTGAACCAGTTCGGCTGGTAATCACGCGCCTGCTGTGGCGCGGCCGGGGTTTCAGCCGCCTGTGCGGCGAGCGGCAGAGAGAGCGCGCCCATCGCCGTGGAACCTACCGCCATTGCAGGCGCCAGGGTAATCGTCTTCAGCAAAAAATCCCTGCGTGAATGACCTTTTTTTTGTTCTGACATGACATTGCCTCATTCCCGCCCTATCCGGCGGTATGAAAAATAAATGGTTGCGTTGTAATGGTTTTTATCAGCAAATTCAGGGTAGCATCTGGCTTGTTACCGGTAACAAGCCAGCATATTGTAACACTGCCATTCACAAAGATTTAGTTCCACGAAACAAAACCGCACAATTTCATTAACATCTATCACCGTCCTGTCATGAGCAGAAACAACAGACTACAGACAGCGCCACGTCAAAAACGTTATAACAGGCAACACACAACAGCGGAGTGCCTATGTTTAAGTCTTTTTTTCCGCGGCCAGCGCTGTTTTTCAGCTCTGCGGCTGTCTGGAGCTTAGTAGCGATTTTTGCCTGGTTCGGCTTTGCCGCGCATCTGCCCGGCATGTGGCCGACTTTTGAAGCGGCAATGAAAGAACCTTTACCGACCACAGCGGCACGTTTTATCGCCGCGAGTCAGATTTGGTTTTATCTCTATTACTGGATAATGGTCGCCATTTTTGCCCTGGCCTGGCGGCTGATTGATGCACATCCGTGGCAACGCTGGTCAGTGTGGGGTTCCGCGCTGATTATCTTTGTCACCTGGTTTGGCGTGCAGGTGGGGGTGGCTATTAATGCCTGGTATGGTCCGTTCTATGATCTGATACAGAAAGCGCTGACCAAAGCGGGATCGGTGCAGATTGCCGAGTTTTACCATCAGGTTATCGCGTTTCTCGGCATTGCCTTAATTGCGGTGGTGATTGGCGTTCTCAACTCCTTCTTTATCAGCCACTGGGTTTTCCGCTGGCGTACCGCCATGAATAACTACTACATGCACAACTGGCAGCGGCTGCGTCATGTGGAAGGTGCCGCACAGCGTGTGCAGGAAGACACCATGCGGTTTGCAACGACGCTGGAAAACTGGGGTGTCAGTTTTATTCAGGCGATTATGACGCTGGTGGCGTTTTTGCCGGTACTGGTGGCGCTGTCACATCACGTAAAAGATATCCCGTTCCTCGGCAATATTCCTTACGCGCTGGTAATTGCCGCAGTGCTCTGGTCTGTATTCGGCACCGGCTTGCTGGCGCTGGTCGGAATTAAGCTGCCAGGGCTGGAGTTCCGTAATCAGCGGGTTGAAGCCGCCTACCGTAAAGAGCTGGTCTACGGCGAAGACAATGCCGATCGTGCACAACCGCAGACCGTACAGGAACTGTTTAGCCGGGTGCGGGTTAACTACTTCCGTCTCTACTTCCACTATCTCTACTTCAACATCACCCGCATTCTCTATCTGCAGGTCGATAACGTGTTTGGTCTGTTCCTGCTTTTCCCGTCGATTGTGGCAGGCACTATTACGCTGGGCTTACTCAACCAGATTACCAACGTGTTTGATCAGGTGCGTGGCTCGTTCCAGTATCTGATCGCCTCCTGGTCGACGCTGATCGAACTGATGTCGATCTACAAGCGTCTGCGCAGCTTTGAGCAGATTCTGGATGATGTACCCCATGATGAGATGAAGCGCGAGGCATCGGAAGAGGTGTAACGGGTTGGAAAGAGAGAAGCCACGTTAATGTGGCTTCTCTCATTTAATCACAGATCAAAAGCTATTCTTTTGCCTGTCGGCAATTTGACATCGATACTTATCTCGCCTCCCAGAGCCGTAACGTAACGCTTCAGCGTAGAAAGGCGGGGATCATTATCAGCCTGTTCCATTCTGGCGATAGTTGGCTGTTTCACACCCATTGCCTGCGCCATCTCTGTCTGTGACAGGTTAAGTTCTTCGCGCAACATGTGTAGCGCGATAACCTGCCGCATTGCATCGACTTTTTTGGCAATGCGTTCGCGACTCTCCGGACTTTGATTTGCCATTAGCTGTTTTAAATTAGCCATTATCCCCTCCATTCAAATATTTGCGGAATTCAGCATCTGCCAATTTGATCATGTCTTTATAGAATTTCTTTTCCTTAACCCCGGTTTTATCGCCTGCACACAACACAATGCCACGGCGAGAAGGATCAAAAGCAAAGAAGGCCCGTATCGGTTTGCCTTGATGCTGTACTCTTAATTCTTTCATATTCGGAAAATCAGAGCCGTCTACGGTATCAGCAAACGGCCTCGCTAAATGCGGCCCATACTCAGACAGGATAACTATCGCGGCGAGCATATCCTCCTTCAGTTCCTCACTCTGAGCCTTAAACCACTCATCAAATCTTTTGGTTGTATCCACATCCCACATCGCAACATCCTTATAGCGAATAAGCTATAAATGATGCTATAGCCTGTTCGCTATAAAGGCAAGTGTCTCGCGGGCCGCCAGGGCAAAAGGATATTCCAGACCTCAAACCGGCTTTGAAAATAAAAAAGCCACTCGTCAGAGTGGCTTTCTCGTTTACAAAGACCGGATGTAAAACAGCTTCAATACAGCAGTGTCCGGGACGTCACGCCTTACAGCGCAATACGCATCACGCTGTCAGGATTTTTTGGCGGCGCCTTACGCGAGCCAGGCTGTTTCACGCTGACATAAAGCACCTTGCCGTCTGCCGAGAGTGCCAGACTGTTAGGCAACGCCGGGGTTTTTACCGTACGCTTCACCTTATAGCTGCTGGCGTCGATGATGCTGACTTCACCGGCTTTACGATGGGTAACATAAAGCTCATCACGCTTCGCATTGAACAGAACCGCCAGCGATTCAGGCACATCAATCCGCTGCATCACCTGCTGATTACGCAGATCCACTACCAGCACCTGTGCCTGCTTTGAATCTGTCAGGAAAGCGCGTTGACCATGCGTATCCAGCGCAATGTTCAGGAAGAAGTGCTCTTTATCGCCGTCAATCTTCTGCTTCTTCTCAACCGCATTTGTACGTGCATTAATGGTTACCAGTTCGCCATCAGCATTAGTGACGTAGATCTTTTGCGCGTCGGCATCCACAGCCAGACCGGTGCCCATTTTGCCGGTATTCGGGATGGTGCTGACAAGTTTCATCGTGCTGCCATCCACCACCCAGACCACGCTCTGCGGTCCCAGTCCGGTGATATACACCCGGTTAGTTTTCGCATCAACCGCCACCTGGCGCGGCTGCAGCGGACGCACGGCCTCACTGCGCGGACGGCTATCCAGCACCAGCGTATTCAGTACCTTGCCGCTACTGGCGTCGATAGCGGTCACCGAACCGTTTACGGTGTTACCGATATAAAGCACGTTGGTTTGGGGGTTGATCGCCGCACCAAACGATTTCAGCTCAGTGTGGATTGCCTGCTGCACCCCCAGCGTCGCCGGGTCGAGACGGAAAACCGTGCCGCCGTTACCGCTGCTGTTCTGCGCTGTCGCCACGAACAGCGCGTTGTCTTTCGGGCTGACCGCCAGTTCATAAACACCTTTACCCACTGACTGATTAAGATCCGCCGCCTGCGCTGCCAGCCATCCAGAGGCAGAGAACAGGGCCGTAGCCAGTAACAGCGGACGCAGGGTCCGGCGCGTAATGGTAATCGCTTTCATAACTTCTCCAGAGTTAATTCACTGCAGACGCAGTGATAAGAAAGCCCAACATTGCAACCAGAAAGGCCTGACACACAGGCTGATTTACTTTTTTTGAGAATGATAATTATTTATGAAGGAAAGGGACAGGATTATTCGCGGAGAAACGAAGCCAGGACGCCCGGAGGCGTCCTGTCAGCACAAGAGGGTAGAACGTTTTATTTCAGCAGTTCAGCGGTCATGTGAACGCCGTTGTTGGTGTAAGCTTCAGTGATTTTATATGAAGCACCAGCTTCCTGCGCCTGGGCAGCAATTTTCGCTTCCGCACCATCCAGCGTAGAATCGATGGCGGTCACAGATTGGGCGAAGCTGGCGAATGGCAGAACAGAAAGCGCGATAACAGCTGCAAAAGTTTTGATAGATTTCATGGTCAATTCCTCGTTTAATTTTTATCAGGTAAGGCGTGATGCCTTGTTGATAGATATATTAGTCCGGAAGTTGATCAGTAAAAAGCGGAGGGTTTTGCTTAACTCTTTCAGTAAAATTGAACATAAAAAGCACGTATCGCACAGTTATCGCTCAAAAGGTTAATCACCCGCCTCTATAAAAAAAGGCAGCATAATGCGCTACCTTCAGAAGATTAACCGTGATGCCGCACCCGAGTGAAGATGGTCAGTGCGGCCAGCAGCATCAGCACACCACTGGCAACGAACACGCCGCCTGCTCCGCGCAGGTCAAACATCCAGCCGCCTGCTGCCGCGCCGACGGTAATCGCCAGTTGAATGGTGGCGACCAGTAACCCGCCGCCCGATTCCGCGTCATCCGGCACCGCGCGTGAAATCCAGGTTGACCAGCCGGTTGGCATCGAACCAAAGGCCATCCCCCAGATTGCCACACCTGCGCCTACCATCCAGCTGACATCGCCAAAGCTCACCAGCATCAGCGCCGTGACACTCATTAACAGCGCCATCCCGCTCAGCGTCAGCGATACGCTGCGGGTGACCAGAAAACCCGCCAGCGAGGTACCAAAGAAGTTCGCCACGCCAAAGGCGAGCAGCGCCAGCGACAGCTGATTAAGGTTGAGCTGTGCAACGCCTTCCAGAAACGGACGCAGATAGGTGAAAAAAGCGAAGTGGCCGGTAAACATCATGATCACCGCCAGCATGCCCCAGCGCATCACGCCGATACGCAGGAGCGCCAGCACGCCGCCATTGCGGGCTTTGTTCTCTGCCGGCATGGCGGGCAGGGTAAAGAACTGCCACAGCAGTGCCACCGCACCCAGTCCGGCGGTCAGCATAAAGATGTTACGCCAGCCCACCACTCCGCCGAGATAGCTGCCAAGTGGCGTGGCGATAATCGTCGCCAGTGAGATGCCGCTGAAGACAATAGAGAGCGCACGCGGTACCTGGTCAGTGGGTACCAGGCGCATGGTGATGGCCGTTGAGAGCGTCCAGAAGCCGCCGATGGCCATTCCCAGCAGCACCCGCGCCAGCAGGATCACCGTCAGGTCAGCCGCAAACGCCACCATCAGCGCCGAAGCAATCAGCAATAGCGAAAACACCAGCATGACAATGCGGCGATCGATACGCCGCGTAACGCTGCCGGTGACCAGACTGGTAAACAGCGCCACCAGCGCGGTGATGGTGACGGTCTGTCCCGCCTGCCCTTCTGAAACGCCCAGGCTGTGGGCCATTGGCGTCAACAGACTCACGGGTAAAAATTCGGCGGTAATCAGGCTGAACACCCCAAACGCCATAGCAAATACCGCGCCCCAGGCGGGACGGGTCGGCGAGGAAACCTCATCAGCCACTTCGGTTGTCAGACTCATGCTGCTTCTCCGGAAGATAAAAAAGTGAGTGTGAGCATAGAGTGGAGCGTCAGGACGATCTATGATGCTTACACCTTCATTTTTGATAATTCGTCCGGAATCGTATGAGCCACTATGGAGATCTGACCAGTGAGCTGCTGATGGGAATGCGTCTGTATGGCGTGAACTATCAGCGTATCGCGGTAAGCGCGCCGTTCGGGTTGCATTATGAGCATGCGCCGGGGCGGGCGCAGTTTCACTTTGTCGGGCGCGGCTCACTGCTGGTGCGCAGCGCCTCCGGCGAACTGTTTCATCTCAACAGCGGCGATGCGCTGCTGGTGCCGCACGGTAAGCCGCACAGCCTGATCTCCACTGAGGAGGCGGACTGCCAGTGTATTAAGAACATGGCGAGTAAGCCGATTTGCGACAGCGTCTGCGCGATTGCCGCACCGGAAGATGCCTGTGATGACGAGCACAGCGTGCTGCTGTTCAGCGCCTGCATGGCGTTTGAACTTGGCGGTATGCAACCACTGATCACTACCATGCCGGATGTGATGCTGGTGAGTACCCTGCTGTCGCAGTACCCGGAGATTCAGCCGATTCTGGCGGCGATGGAGCGGGAGTCGCGCACCCGCCAGGCGGGATTTGCCGGAATCCTGTCGCGCCTGGCGGATGTGGTTGCCGCGCTGATAGTTCGCGGCTGGGTAGAGAATGGCTGCGGCCAGAGTAGCGGGCTGGTGCAGGCGATGCGCGATCCGCGTCTGAGCCAGGCGATTGCCGCGATGCATCGGGAGCCGGGCGAAAACTGGACGGTGGCGCGACTCGCCAGCGTGGCGGGCTGTTCGCGTTCGGTGTTCGCCGGACGTTTTCTCACGGCTACCGGCATGACGCCGCTGCGATATCTGACGGAGTTGCGGATGCGGCTGGCGGTGCAGCGGATCGTAAACAATGGCGAAGCGGTGGAAGCCGTGGCCTATCATCTCGGCTACGGCTCAATTGCGGCATTCAGTCGTGCCTTTAAGCGGATTGTCGGGCAATCGCCAGGGGCGCTGCGTACCGGACGCGAAGGCACGCAGGCGCTGGCCTCGTAATTTTTTCTCTTAACGAAACACGCTGATCGCTTCCACCAGCCGGTTAGCCTGATGGGTCATGCGACCTGACGCCTCGGCGCTTTCTGTCACGCGAGCGGCGTTCTGATGGGTGATGTCATCAAGATCTTCCACCGCTGAACTGACTTCGCTGAGCGCGGTCGCCTGTTCGGCCGTGGCGGCGCTGATCTGGGCGATCAGTGAGGTGACATTCTGCACCTGTGACACGATATCCTGCATCGTCCGGCCTGCTGCGCTGGCGTGCTCATTGCCCGACTGGACCCGGCTGCCGCTGGTTTCGACCAGCATTTTAATTTCGCTGGCGGCTTTGGCGCTGCGCTGTGCGAGGCTACGGACTTCGCCTGCCACCACCGCAAAGCCTTTGCCCTGCTCACCAGCCCGCGCCGCTTCTACTGCGGCGTTCAGCGCCAGTATGTTAGTCTGGAAAGCAATGCCATCGATAACGCTGGTAATATTGGCAATCCGCTTTGAACTGTCGGCAATTTCGCCCATCATGCCCATCATCTCGGTCATCACCTCGCCGCCTTTGCTGGCAGCGTGGCTGGTGCTGGCTGAGAGGCTATTCGCCTCGTGCGCGGTTTCGGTATTGCTCTTCACTGTGGCGGTCATTTCATTCATGGTGGCCGCGGTCTGCTGCACGTTGGCCGCTGCCTGCTCGGTACGGCGACTGAGTTCGTTGTTGCTGCGGGCGATGGCGTCGCTGGCACTCAGCACGTTGATCGCCTGACCGCTGACATCATCGACCAGCCAGCGGAACATCAATCCGAGCTGACCGATAGCGCGCAGTGTGACACCGACCTCATCAACGCGATCCATCTGCTCAACTTTGTGACTCGCACCGGTCGCCACGCTCAGCGCCTGTTTGCACATCCGCTCGATAGGGCGTGAAATCTGCTGCTCCAGCCACAGGCTGCTGAGCAGAAGCAGCCCAGCCATGCCTGCGGTAAAGCCAGCCAGTGCTGTGTGCGTCATGCCCAGCGCCCAGACGCCTGCCACCGAAAGGGGCAGTAACGCCAGCAGCGTACTGCGGATCCGCCAGCGCAGGGGCAGCGTTTTCAGAATGGAGGCGGAACGACGCCAGCCACTGCGAACCAGCAGGCCTTTGTAAAAACGTCGCCCTCTGGCCCGGCCTTCACGAAAATCCTGATAGAGCGTTTCGGTCTGACGTATTTCCTCTGCCGTGGGTTTGGTGCGTACTGACATATAGCCCTGCACTTTACCGTCGCGCACCACCGGAATGGCATTAGCCCGCACCCAGTAGTGATCGCCATTTTTACGGCGGTTCTTGACCAGCGCAGTCCAGGGTTCACCCTGTTTCAGCGTCGCCCACATGTCAGCAAACGCTTCTGGTGGCATATCGGGATGACGCACCATGTTATGCGGCTGGCCGTTGATCTCTTCGGCAGAGAATCCACTCGCTTCGATGAAGGCGTCGTTGGCATAGGTGATGTGGCTGTTGAGATCGGTGGTCGACATCAGTGTCGCATGATCGTCAAACTGATATTCACGCTGAGAGACAGGCTGGTTGTTACGCATCAAAAGTCCTTGAAGACCCGACGTCCTGCACGTGACAGTCTGCGTGTCAGCGTGAAAACGAGGGGCTGAGAGATAACGATTACCTTTTTTTATGTTTTCGGCATGCGTCCGCCTACTCTTTAGCGATTAAGTTAAATTACTGGCAATAAAAAAGCCGCTTTGCAGCGGCTTTCACATTTTTAGGTGATTATTCATCCGTTAGCCGGATTTCAGAATTCCGGCAGCCAGTCAGCTGAGGTCGACGTTTCGGGTGCCGAACCACCAGGTCAGCAGGAATCCGCCGACCCAGGCCACGATCAGTCCGGCCAGGTAAACCGCCATACCGGCGAAAATCCCCTGGCTGGAGGTCATCAGCGGCAGCGTGACCAGGCCGGAAGGTCCGAATACCGTATTCATTCCAACCGGCAAACCCAGCCACGCTACCAGCCCGATAAAGAAACCGCCCAGCGCGCCGCCACCGCAGGCAGTGATAAAGGGCTTGAGGCGCGGCAGCGTGACGCCGTAGATCAGTGGTTCTCCGACACCCAGCAGGCCGGGCACAATGGCACCTTTGATCTGCGCCCGCAGCAGCGCCCCTTTTCCGGCTTTGCACCACAGCGCCGCTGATGCGCCGACCTGACCTGCGCCCGCCATCGCCAGAATCGGGAACAGCGAGTTAAAACCCTGCGTTTCCATCAGCGCAAAGTAGACCGGAATAAAGCCCTGATGAATGCCGAACATCACCGCGATCAGGAACAGCCCGGCCAGCAGCGCACAGCCAAAGGGATTGTTATTGAGGTGGATAAACAGCCACGACATCCCCTTAAACAGTTCACCACCCAGCGGCATGATAAACAGATAGGTGATGGCCCCGGTAATCACCAGCGTAAACAGTGAAGTCAGGATCATATCGAGGTTGCCGGGAATGATTTTGCGCAGCTGTTTCTCAATCCCCGCCCCGATAATTGCCGCCATCAGCACGCCGATAATATTGCCGCGCGGGTCGATCGTCAGGCCAAAGAAGCTCTCCATGCCGCTGTAGTAGCCGGTGGTGGCCGTGGGCACATAGCCAAGCACAAACAGCGAAGCGATGATGGCACCATTGACGCCGCTGCCGCCAAAGGCTTTTTGCGCGTTGTAGCCAATCAGGATGCTGAGAAAGGTAAACAGCCCTTTGCCGAAGACCTTCATGTACGCCACGGTGTGCAGCAGCCAGGGCGCGTGGTCGCCGGACACATTAAGGTGGAGGCTTTGCTCAATCAGCGTGGCAAATCCCAGCAGCAGTCCCGCGCCGATGAAGCCCGGAATCAGCGGGGTGAAGATGGTGGCGAAGCGCGACAGGAACTGATGCACGCCGCTGGTCTGCTTCGCTTTGAGCTGCTGCTTCTGTTGCGCTGCCAGCTGGCTAAGTTCTGCCGTTCCGCCCTGCGGTTCCGGCGCGGTATCGCCCTCTGTCAGCAGGCTCTGCATTCCCTCGGCCGCGGTTTGCGCTTTGCCCGGCCCCAGGACAATCTGAAACTGCGCCTCGCTATCGATAACGCCTAATACGCCCGGCAGACTTTTTAGCTGAGTCAGGTCGACCTGTTCCGGCTGATTGAGCGTCAGCCGAAGCCGCGTCATGCAGTGAGCACAGGCCACGATATTTTGCGCGCCACCGACCGCCTGCAGGATGTCACGCAACAGTGCCTCGGTGATTTTCGCCATTAGCGTGCTCCCGCTGCCTGCAGCGCCTGACGGATAAAGCCCTGATGCTGACTGAGCAGCGCTTTCGCCTCATCGGCGGCCAGGTCAGCCAGCACCATCAGGATTGCGGTTTTGCAGTGTCCACCGCAGGCGGTGAGCGCGGCGCTGGCCGTTGCATCATCACAATCCGTGGCCTGCATGACGATGTTGACCTGGCGCTGCACCAGTTTCTGATTGGTCGCTTCCACATCAACCATCAGGTTGCCGTACACTTTTCCGCTACGGATCATTGACCCGGTGGTGAGCATGTTGAGCACCAGTTTTTGCGCCGTACCCGCTTTCATCCGTGAGGAGCCAGTGACCACTTCCGGGCCAACCACTGGCGTGAGCGCAATCGCGGCAACCTGCGACATGGCGCTGCCCGGATTACAGGTGAGCGACACGGTAGTTGCGCCAAGCTCGTTAGCGTAAGCCAGCGCGCCCAGCACATAAGGTGTGCGACCGCTGGCGGCGATACCGACCAGCACATCGTGGCGGCTGAAGTGGATATCCTTCAGATCCTGCGCACCCTGCTCCCGGTTATCTTCGGCATTTTCAACCGCCTGCAATATAGCGGTATGACCGCCGGCAATCAGGCCAATAACCTGCTCGCGGGGTGTACCAAAGGTGGGTGGGCATTCGCTGGCATCCAGGATGCCGAGTCGCCCGGAGGTGCCTGCGCCGCAATAGATCAGCCGTCCTCCAGCTTTAAATGCCGTGCAGATGGCGTCAACGGCGGTGGCGATCTGCGGCACGATGGCCTCAACCGCCAATGCCACCTTTTTATCTTCATCATTAATGACGCGCAGCATCGCTTCGGTGGAGAGTTCATCAATGTTCTGGCTGGCCGGGTTGCGGCCTTCGGTGATCATCTGGCTGAGGTCGAGTTTCATGGCGGGCTCCGCAAAGGAATAAATTATTCAAATTACTAACTATCATAACGAATGATTAATTCATTGGGTGAGATCTTTTTTCGATGGATGTGGGGTGAGTCATGTTGCGGGGGATCAGGTTGGGTGAGTGATGAGTATAAGCATTACGACCTGGGTGCGGTTCATGTGAGTGGAATCGCTGGGAGACTGGCGCAGGTCAGAATAGGTTCACCTGATCGTAAAGACGCATTCGTCATCCATGACGCTCGGCCCACGCCGTCCCTGGCGTGGGACGCTTTACTCTTCAGGTGAACCTTTTCTTCTCTCAAGCTTTTTTATGGCTGCTTAAAAAGAGGCTTGAGTCGGACATAAACGTTGAAAAAGGCCTGCTGGAGTAAGATGTCCTTTCATGGTTTTTGTCCTTGTGACAATCTATACTCAAGGTGGATGAGAAGGCGGATACCAGCATTGACGGAGTTAAGCGTCCGCCGCATGGACGAGGCGAGTGAACCGGCAGCCAAGACCCCGGGGATAGTTTTACGCCGTCTTTGCGCAGGCAATGCTGGTATCCGACTGAGCGATGCACGTTTTGTTCTTCAGCGACATCCACTGTTTAGTCAGGTATCAGAAAACAGTGAGCAATTGCCTGCCTCATAATGGGTTCTGAGGGCACCATTCGACATCGCGAGGGAGCCGCGTCAGCCAATTAAAACCCACCAATCGCAGGTTAAAAGCGCATCCATTTAATCAATATAAAGTTGTGACGTTCTGCAGCCATATAAAGCAGCCAGCTTCTCAAGCGTTTGTTTTTGAGGTTTCTTTCTCGACTCTAACTTCGACACGCCAGCCTGCGTGATGCCCAGTTTATTCGCCACCTCTTCCTGTGACAGGTGACGATGCAAACGCCAGGCAACATGCAAAGGAACAGATTGCCGTCGGCTGATTTTCATTACATCGTGAGGAATCGTTTCATCATCGTCTGGACCCACTTCATAAGGGACAGACTCAAACACATCATCTAAATGACGTTCAGCCATGAGCTTATTAAACAGCTCTATAGGGATGACAGCACCAGTGCGGTTCCCGCGCTCGTCCGTCAGAAACTGTATAGCATTCATGGGTAATCACTCCTTACTGGTACGGCAGGCAACACTGTCTGATCGTCTGCCTGTGCTGCGGAACGCTAAACCCGGCTGCACAGAACTTATTGATGACGCACATTGCTCCTGCCACACTGCTAGCGCTTTTTGTACGTGGTCGATGTTCTTCTTACGACTTCAAGTATATCTATCACTACTGGCTGACCTTTCTCTATCTTCCAGAGTACGCGGTAGTGACCTACTACCAGCTTCATTCGCTTCTGTTTATCATCAGTCAGCTTTTCGACTTTCAGATGGGGAATATCCGGCCATTTAGCCAGCGCCTCTACAGCATCTTCAATAGCGTTACCCTCTTTCTGAGGCAGCCCATAAAGCTGTTTCAATGCCTTTTTCGTCCAGTTAATTTCTGGCATCCGTCAACACTCCATGTTGTCAAAGAAGACAGTCAACTTACCGCAACGAAATATAACTATAATCAATCATAACAACAATACTCTCGTCTCATAATTATGGTTTTTAGTTATAAAAGTATAACCTTTTAATTTTCAGTCAACCTGTATATCTGCCATGAAAAATCTCATAAAAAAAAAGGCCCAACTTTCGTTGAGCCCATTCTTACGTTAATGCCTTGTTCAGCTTGCGGTCTGCGTCCGCAGTTGCAGCTCGTACTCTTTCGCCTGTTCGGCGTCGAACTGGTTTTCCCAGCGGGCAATCACCAGCACCGCCAGCGCGTTGCCGACCACGTTCAGCGCGGTACGCGCCATGTCCATGATGCGGTCAACACCGGCGATAAACGCCAGACCTTCCAGCGGAATGCCGACGCTGCCCAGCGTAGCCAGCAGCACCACAAACGAAACGCCTGGCACGCCAGCGATACCTTTCGAGGTCACCATCAGCGTCAGGACCAGCACAATTTCATCGGTCAGCGACAGATCGATGCCGTACAGCTGCGCAATAAAGATCGCCGCGATACTCTGATACAGCGTTGAACCATCCAGGTTAAATGAATAACCGGTCGGCACCACGAAGCTGGTGATCGCTTTCGGCGCGCCGTAGGCTTCCATCTTCTCCATGATGCGCGGCAACACGGTTTCCGAGCTGGACGTGGAGTAAGAGAGAATCAGCTCATCTTTCAGAATACGCATCAACGTGGTGATGCGCAGCTTACAGAAGCGCGCTACCCCGCCCAGCACCACAAAGGCGAAGAACAGAATCGCGGCGTAAACCAGCAGCACCAGCTTAGCCAGTGGCCACAGCGAGGCAAAACCGAAGTTAGCAATCGTCACCGCGATCAGCGCAAACACACCGACCGGCGCATAACGCATGATCATGTGCGTTACTTTAAACATCGCTTCAGAGATACCACGGAACAGGTTCACCAGCGGATCGCGCTGTTCTGACGGCAGTGACGACAGGCCTAAACCAAACAGCACCGAGAAAAAGATAATCGGCAGCATGTCGCCTTTTGCCATAGAGGCGAAAATATTCTGCGGGATCAGCGACAGAATGGTGGTCACCAGGCTATGCGGACCGCCCTGTACCTCTGCCGTTGTCGCTTCATATTTAGAGATGTCCACCGTTGCCAGCGTTGACATATCAATGCCGGTGCCGGGTTGAAATACGTTGGCCAGCGTAATACCGACTACAATGGCAATGGTGGTGATCACTTCAAAGTAGAGAATTGTTTTGACGCCGATGCGTCCCAGCTTCTTTGCATCACCCACGCCAGCGATGCCGACAATCAGGGATGAAATCACAATCGGTACCACAATCATCTTGATAAGATGAATAAAGATATCGCCTGCAGGACTGAGAATGTTGGTGACTAACCATTCACGATTGTCTGGCTGATTATGCAACACAGCACCCACAACGATGCCGAGCACCAGGGCTGTCAGAATCTGCCAGGCCAGGCTGATTTTAAAACCTTTCATAACGCGTAATTTCCTCAGTCAAAACCCGTTTCTCTCTACTGCGAAGGTGCAGAAGACAATACACACAGGGAGTGAGCAAAAAGCCCGGTAAATTAGAGGGTGTTTAGAAACAGCGCCTCGTATGAAAATCTGATGATTCCCATACCCATTTTCAGACGCGGTCTGAGTTGATACCTGCAGAACAGGGGCGAGATAAGTACCATTTTCACTGTGGTAAATGCAACCCCTGGCAGATCCGATTAAAAGTTAGCCAGCTAAGTAGCATAAAGTGCTGCCAGCGTTAAAAATCCCTAACCTGCTGTTATGAAAAGTAATACTTAGATGAATTTCCGCATAGCTATGCAAAGTGGGTTAAAAACGCGTCAGGCGCGTTTGCTTGCTTTTTATCCAGCCCAATCCCGAGTGATACCCCTTCTTAATTCCCCATCGCCGCCAGAGAGTTAACCGGAAATATCAGAACGGCTTCACGCTTCTCCCGAAGAGGTTTATCTCGTGATCTGTGGCGCAAAAAAGAAACAAAGCTATGGCACAGGCTTCAATTAACCATTGATTGACATATCATTAACATCTTCTAGGAGATCCGCTATGAGCCAAAATCACATTCATCCCGTTCCAGAGAACATTGCAGCAAACACCCTGATTACGGCTGAACAGTACCAGGCGATGTATCAGCATTCTGTCGACGATCCAGACAGTTTCTGGGGCGAACAGGGCAAAATCCTTGACTGGATTAAGCCTTACAGCAAGGTGAAAAATTGCTCGTTTGCGCCAGGTAACATTAACATTCGCTGGTACGAAGATGGCACGCTCAACCTGGCGGCAAACTGCCTTGACCGCCATTTAGCAACGCGCGGCGATCACCCGGCGATTATCTGGGAAGGCGACGACGCCAGCGAAAGCAAAACTCTGACCTTCCGCCAGCTGCATACTGAAGTCTGTCGCTTCGCCAATGTGCTTGAGTTGCTGGAAGTAAAAAAAGGCGACGTGGTGGCAATCTACATGCCGATGGTGCCGGAAGCGGCGGTGGCGATGCTGGCCTGTGCCCGTATCGGTGCCGTTCACTCCGTGATCTTTGGCGGCTTCTCACCGGAAGCGGTCGCTGGCCGCATTGTCGACTCCAGCGCCTCGCTGGTCATTACCGCCGATGAAGGGATCCGCGCCGGTCGCAGCATTCCGCTGAAGAAAAATGTCGATGACGCGTTAAAAAACCCGAATGTCACCAGCGTGAAAAACGTGGTGGTGTTCCAGCGCACCGGTAAAGATGTGGGCTGGGTTGAAGGCCGCGATCGGTGGTGGCATGACCTGATGCGGGACGCCAGCACCAATCACTCTGCAGCCGAAGTCGGCGCGGAAGATCCGCTGTTTATCCTTTATACCTCCGGCTCCACCGGCAAACCCAAAGGCGTGCTGCATACCACAGGCGGTTATCTGGTCTATGCCGCCACCACCTTTAAGTTCGTCTTTGATTACCATCAGGATGACATCTACTGGTGCACCGCCGATGTCGGCTGGGTAACAGGACACAGCTATCTGGTTTATGGCCCGCTGGCGTGTGGTGCCACCACGCTGATGTTTGAAGGGGTGCCGAACTGGCCAGCGCCGAGCCGCATGGCGGAAGTGGTCGATAAACATAAAGTCACCCTGCTCTATACCGCACCCACCGCCATCCGTGCGCTGATGGCGGAAGGGGATAAGGCCATTGAAGGTACCGATCGCAGCAGCCTGCGCATTATGGGATCGGTCGGTGAGCCCATTAACCCGGAAGCCTGGGAGTGGTACTACAAGAAAATCGGCAACAGCCGTTGCCCGATAGTGGATACCTGGTGGCAGACCGAAACCGGCGGCTTCATGATCACGCCGTTGCCGGGTGCGACCGAACTGAAAGCGGGTTCCGCTACCCGGCCGTTCTTTGGTGTGCAACCGGCGCTGGTGGATAACGAAGGTCAGCCACAGGAAGGTGCCTGTGAAGGCAATCTGGTGATCACCGAGTCCTGGCCGGGACAGGCGCGCACCCTCTTTGGCGACCATGACCGTTTCGAGCAGACCTACTTCTCTACCTTTAAAAATGTCTACTTCAGTGGTGACGGTGCCCGTCGCGATGAAGATGGCTACTACTGGATCACCGGACGTGTCGACGACGTGCTCAACGTCTCCGGTCACCGTCTTGGTACTGCCGAAATTGAATCGGCGCTGGTGTCGCATCCTAAAATTGCCGAAGCGGCCGTGGTCGGGATTCCGCACAGCATTAAAGGCCAGGCGATTTACGCCTATATCACGCTGAATCATGGCGAAGAGCCGTCGCCGGAGTTGTACACCGAAGTGCGCCAGTGGGTCCGTAAAGAGATTGGCCCGATAGCCACACCGGATGTGCTGCACTGGACTGACTCACTGCCGAAAACGCGGTCCGGCAAAATCATGCGCCGTATTCTGCGCAAAATTGCCACCGGCGATACCAGTAACCTGGGTGATACCTCGACCCTTGCCGATCCTGGCGTCGTCGAAAAACTGCTTGAGGAGAAACAGTCGATCAAAATGCCTTAAACGCATGCTGTCCGGCGGGAAGATCGCTTCCCGCCACACCCGCCCTACGCAGTCTGTTTCGGTAGTCACAACTATTATAACCAGCTGAATCCGCGCCCTGTCGTGAGATTCTCGCGTGCAAGCCCTCTGGAGAAAATGTGATGAATGACGCCCTTTCGAATCAGGATGCAATCAATCAGCAGATTGAACGTAATCCCCGTTTTCATGAGTTAGTCCGTAAACGCCAGGCGTTCGCGACGCTGCTGTCGCTGATCATGCTGGTGCTCTATGTTGGCTTTATCCTGCTGATTGCCTTTGCTCCCGGCTGGCTCGGCACGCCGCTGCATGCCGGCACTAACGTCACCCGCGGTATCCCGATTGGTGTCGGGCTGATTGTGATGTCGTTTGTGCTGACCGGCGTCTATGTCTGGCGCGCCAACGGTGAGTTTGACCGTTTAACCAAAGCGATCCTCAGTGAGGTGAAATCATGACTCGTCTCACTTTATGGCTGCTGGCCTTAATGTTGCCGTTTTCAGCGCTGGCCGCTGATGCGATCACCGGTGCGGTGCAGCGCCAGGCAACCAACTATCAGGCGATTATCATGTTTACGATTTTCGTCGGCGCTACGCTGGGAATTACTTACTGGGCGTCAAAGCGAACCCGATCGCGTAACGACTACTACACCGCTGGCGGCAATATCACCGGCTTCCAGAATGGCCTGGCGATGGCGGGTGACTTCATGTCAGCGGCTTCGTTCCTGGGCATTTCAGCGCTGGTTTACACCTCAGGCTATGACGGACTGATCTACTCGCTCGGCTTCCTGGTCGGCTGGCCGATGATTCTGTTTTTAATCGCCGAGCGGCTGCGCAACCTGGGCCGCTACACCTTTGCCGATGTCGCCTCCTATCGTTTGAAGCAGATGCCGATTCGTACCCTGTCAGCCTGCGGTTCGCTGGTGGTAGTGGCGCTCTACCTGATCGCGCAGATGGTGGGTGCCGGTAAACTTATCCAGCTGCTGTTCGGCCTGAACTACCATGTTGCGGTGATTCTGGTCGGCATTCTGATGGTGATGTATGTGCTGTTTGGCGGCATGCTGGCGACCACCTGGGTGCAGATCATCAAAGCGGTGCTGCTGCTATTTGGTGCCTCCTTTATGGCAGTAATGGTGATGAAGGCGGCCAACTTCAGCTTTAACACGCTGTTCACTGAGGCGATGGCGGTTCATCCCAAAGGCATCGCGATTATGCAGCCTGGCGGGCTGGTCAAAGATCCTATCTCGGCGCTGTCGCTGGGGCTGGGGTTGATGTTTGGTACGGCAGGTTTACCGCATATTCTGATGCGCTTCTTCACCGTCGCGGATGCCAAAGAGGCGCGTAAAAGCGTCTTCTGGGCCACCGGCTTTATGGGCTACTTTTACTTCCTGACCTTTATTATCGGCTTCGGTGCGATTCTGCTGGTGGGTGCGAACCCGGCCTTTAAAGATGCCAGCGGCGCGCTGATTGGCGGCACCAATATGGCGGCAGTACATCTGGCTAACGCAGTTGGCGGCAGCACCTTCCTGGGCTTTATCTCTGCGGTTGCCTTCGCCACGATTCTGGCGGTGGTCGCGGGCTTAACCCTGGCGGGCGCGTCGGCGGTGTCGCATGACCTCTACGCCAGCGTCTATCGTAAAGGCCAGGCGAGCGAGAAAGATGAGCTGCGGGTGTCCAAAATCACCGTGCTGGCGTTGGGTGTGGTGGCGATTGCGCTGGGTATTCTGTTTGAGAAGCAGAACATCGCCTTTATGGTCGGGCTGGCCTTCTCGATTGCGGCCAGCTGTAACTTCCCGATCATCCTGCTGTCGATGTACTGGTCAAAACTCACCACGCGCGGCGCGATGGTAGGCGGCTGGCTCGGTCTGCTGACCGCCGTTATCCTGATGATCCTCGGCCCGACCGTGTGGGTACAGGTGCTGGGCAACGCCACGGCGATTTTCCCGTATGAGTATCCGGCGCTGTTCTCGATGGTGGTGGCTTTTGTCGGCATCTGGCTTTTCTCCATTACCGATCATTCGCAGCAGGGCGCAGAAGAGCGTTCCCGCTTCCGCGCGCAATTTATTCGCTCGCAGACCGGCACCGGTATTGAACAGGGCAAGGCGCACTGATTGTGGCTTTTCGTTCATAACGATCAGGCAATAAAAAAGGGCGACTACCTGGGGAGTCGCCCTTTTCTTTCACGCAACAGAATCAGAAGCGCAGTGATGCACCCACGTAAGGGCCATCGACCAGCACGTTATCTTTACGTCCATCTTTGTTGTTCAGTTCGATGTACTGATAACCCACACGCAGGTTAAGCAGTGAAACCGGCGTGAAGCTCAGGCCGCCAGCGGCTTCCTGATAGCTGTCGAGCTGATCGGTGAACGACTCTGGCGCATAATAATATTCACCATACAGGCCCCACATGCTGTTCAGGCTGTAGTGTGCTGCACCGCCCACCGCCACCGCAAATCCATCTTTTCCATCTTCCGGATGGGTAAAGATCGCTTTTGCGGTCGGTGCCAGACGCAGCGGCCCGAAGTCAACGTTGTAGCCCAGACCGGCACCGTAGGTGCTGCCATCATGGTCGCTACGCAGCCAGTTACCTTTCAGAAACAGACCGGGTGTAGTGGTGCCCAGACCCAGATTCAGGTTGGTATTGTGTTCGCTGACATCAACACTACCTTCAATCGCCTGAGCGGCACCGCTCAGTAAAACCAGCCCGAGGGCGCTCCCGGTAACAAGATGCTTAAACATGATTCCACTCCGTGAAGGACAATTAATTCGGCCGCAAGGTTAACAGCCTGAAACGGGGAGACAACAAAATCCGGGAAACTTTACGTAAAAATACGTGTCGCGTTCAGAATTGCAGCTGTCTCTGCGCAACGCAGTGTAGACTATATTGTCCACATCAGGTGTCCAATCACCGGGGCCAGTATAACGGTCACCACCCCCGAGAGCATCATGACCAGGCTGGCGACGACGCCCTCCTGCTGCCCAAGCTGATAAGCGCGAGCGGTGCCGGCACCGTGTGACGCGGCACCAAAGCCTGCTCCTTTCGCCACCCCCTGCTTAATCGCGATGCGCAGAAACAGCACGTCACCCACTGCCATGCCAAACACGCCAGTGATGACCACAAACAGCGCCACCAGA
Organism: Pantoea sp. B550; assembly: GCF_024158165.1. NCBI lineage: Bacteria > Pseudomonadati > Pseudomonadota > Gammaproteobacteria > Enterobacterales > Erwiniaceae > Pantoea > Pantoea sp. B550. Next base: position 2,291,614 of record NZ_JAMYXI010000003.1, on the reverse strand, counting down.
TCGGGCTGACCGCCAATCGGCCCGGCTGCGGCCAGCGCAAAAGGCGTAGTAATGGAACGCACGGCCAGACTGCGCTGGATTGACTCCGGCAGGGTTAGCAGCCGCGCCAGCCAGACCGAACTGCAGACGGCGACCAGCGTGGCGGTCAGAACGCCCGCGCTCAGAGAGAGCCAGTGGCGCTTTATAATCGCTACGTTCTCATAGACCGGCACCGCAAACGCCAGCGTCGCCGGTCCCAGCAGCCAGAGCAGCCAGTGGTTTTCTGCAATGTAATCCTGCCAGCTGATGTGGGTCAGCAGCAGCAGCGCCACCAGTACCAGCGGCGTCATCACCAGCGGCATTAACAGCAGCGTACGCCAGCGGCGGTAAAGCCGTTTATTCAGCGCATATACCAGCAGCGTAACCGCTACACACAGCAGGCTGAGCAGAAAATCACGCATGAGGATCCTGCTTACGCGCGGCGCGCGCGACTTCATACTGATAGAGCCGGTCCACCACCCAGGCGGTGGAAGCCAGCACCAGCAGCGTACTGACGCCAATCACTACGCAGATACGCCAGCCATCGACGCGCAGCAGATCGCCATAATTTACTACCGCCACCACCGCCGGGATAAAGAACAGCAGCATCTCGGCCAGCAGCCAGCGCGATCCGGCTTTTACCCAGTTCAGCGGCACAACCCGCGTCACGATTAAGGTCAGCAGCAGCAGCATCCCGACGATATTGGCGGGCAGCGGCAGCTTCAGCCAGCTCACCAGCCGGTCGCAGGCGATAAACAGGCCGATATAGAAACCCAGTTGAAGCGGCAGGCTGAGCCATTGCACTGCACGGATACTGCGTGGAGTGAGCGCTAACGCCATCACCTTGTCTCCCCCGATTAAACTGATGTCGCAGTATAAATCGTCAACAGAAGGTGAAAAAAATGAATTAAAATTATCGCAATCATGCCTGAAAGGAATAGTTATGGATGTCCGCGCCCTACGCTACTTTACTGAAGTGGTCCGCCAGCAGAGCTTTACCCGTGCGGCGCAAAAGCTGTTTGTGACGCAGCCGACCATCAGCAAAATGCTGCGTCAGCTGGAGGAGGAACTGGGCTGTACGCTGATCCTGCGGGATGGCCGTCGCCTGCACCTCACCGACAGCGGGCAGGCGGTTTATCAGCGCGGCCTGGCAATCCTGCAGGAGTTTCATCAGCTTGAGGCGGAGATTGGTGACATCAACCAGCTCAAAACCGGTGAGCTGCGACTGGGTATTCCGCCGATGGTCGGTATGCAGATCGCCGGATCGATTTCCGCGTTTCGCCGCCGCTATCCCGGTGTGAAGCTGAAAATCTCTGAATTCGGCGGTCTGACCGTACAGCAGGCGGTGCTGGCGGGCAGTCTGGATATCGCTCTGACCGCGCTGCCGGTCGATGCCGAGCTGCCGCTGAATACCCTGCCCCTGATGCATCATCCGCTCTGCGTGCTGCTGCCGCGCCGCCCGGCGTGGCTCAGCCGCCAGCAGATAGGACTGGCAGAGCTGGCAGAGCACCCGTTGCTGATTTTCAATGAGGAGTTTTCACTGAATCGTCAGCTGATGCAGGCGTTTCAGCGGCTCAGCCTGACGCCAACGGTGGCAGTGCGCAGCGGTCAGTGGGATTTTCTGGCGGCAATGGTGCAGGCGGAGATGGGGCTGGCGATTCTGCCGGAGCCGATCTGTCAGCGGCTGGATAAGCAGTCGCTATTGTGGCTGCCGCTGGCGTCGGAGCTGAAATGGAGTCTGGGATTGATCTGGCGGGAAGGGAGTTATCTGTCACGCAGTGCGCAGGCGTGGATCAACTGTTGTCGCGAACACTGGCCGGATGAACCGCCGCGCCTGTCGGTGTGAAAAGCTGGCACGCCCGCATGAATCCACAGGCGTGCCAGCCAGGGCTTACTCTTCTTTTTCGATCAGCAGTGTTTCCAGAAGATCCAGGTCGTGCAGCAACTTCTGCATCGTCTCATTGGAGATCTGCTGGGTGGCGCGCAGATGATAGACCTCTGCACGTTCGGCACGCAGCCCGGTCAGGCGGAAACGACGCTCAAGGTTCTCAGCAAACAATGCATGTTCAAGATCATTCTTGCCTTCGGCGCGGCGACGTAAGTTGCCAATCACGCGCAGACTGACCTCTTTCAGCAGTTCCGGATCGATGTTCTCTTCTGACTCATTCTCCAGCCGCTCTTCCATCTTGTGCAGGCTCTCAATCGCTGCACCTGCCATCACCGCACGGGCATTCTGCAGCTCACGGCGATGTGCACCTTTGTCGATACTATCAATGCCGCGCAGCAGAATTGGCAGGATCACTACCCCTACCAGCAGCGAGAACAGAATCACGCCTGTGGCGATAAACACCAACTCATAACGCGCCGGGAAAGGCTCGCCGTTGGTCAGGAACAGCGGGATAGAGAGCACACCGGCCAGGGTGATTGCACCGCGTACCCCGGCAAACGAGGCGATCAGCAGTTCACGCAGCGAGTAGTTTGAAAACTCCAGCGGCTTCTTCTTCAGCAGGCGTTTGCTGAAGCGCTGCATAATCCACAGCCAGCCAAAGCGCACGATCATCAGCGCGGCATAGACCAGCCCGATATCGGCGAACAGCATCCAGAGTTCCACATTCGGGTCGGCCTGCGCCTGGTCGATCGAGGTCTGCAGAATGTCCGGCAGCTGCAGGCCCAGCATCAGGAAGACCATGCCGTTGAACACGAACTCCAGCATCTGCCAGACACTGTTGGCACGCAGCCGCATCGCCAGCGGAGCCTGACGAATAATGCCGGAACGGGTGATGGTCATACCGGCCGCGACCGCTGCCAGGATGCCTGAGACGCCCAGATGTTCGGCAATCAGATAAGAGGCGAATGGCAGCAGCAGCAGCAGCACGGTCTGTGTCGCCGGGTCATCCCCGCTCCAGCGGCTGAGCAGGCGCAGCGATTTACCGTACAGCCAGCAGATCGCCACACCGGCAATCAGGCCGCCTACCGCGACTTTCAGGAACTCAACGCTGGCACCGCCCCAGGTAAACACCATGGTGCCCATGGCGACGGCGACGGCAAACTTCAGTGATACCAGGCCCGAAGCATCATTCATCAGGGCTTCACCCTGCACAATCGACATAATCTTCTTGGGAATGCGACCTTCACCGACAATGCCGGAGAGTGCCACGGCATCGGTCGGCGACAGCACCGCCGCCAGCGCAAAGGCGGGGATTAGCGGGATCCCCGGCACCAGCCAGTAGATCAGATAGCCGATGCCGATCACGGTAATCAGCACCAGCGCCAGCGCTAAGCCGATGATTTCTCGACCATGATGCAGGAACTCACTGATCGGCGTTTTCCAGCCATCTGCGAACAGCAGCGGCGGGATGAACAGCACCAGAAACAGTTCCGGATCAAAGTCGACATGCAGACCAAATGTTGGCCAGGCCAGCATCGCACCTACGGCGATCTGCACCAGCGGCAACGGGATCTGAAAAGGGAGAATGCGGGCCGCGACGCCAGAGAGCGACACGACCAGCGTCATGATGAGAATAGTAAAAAAGATTTCCATGCTTTCCTTAGGCGTCGTTTCTTTCAATCATTGGTTAAGCGCTAAAGTGTAAAACAAACTGCATTGAAGGTTGTCAGCTACGCGTGCGCCGGGCGGGAAAAAAGTGAAAAATTCCGGACGCGCAGCCGCACGCCCGGTTGTACAGTCAGATTGCCCAGCCACCGGCGTAAAATGCCACCAGCGCGACGGCAATGATCACGGTACCGACGTTGAGCTTACGCCATTCACCGGCGAACAGACGCCCCACCACGAGGCTGGCGAAACCGATCATGATGCCGGTGACGATGTTGCAGGTGAGCACGATAATCACCGCCGTGAGTAGCCCAGACATCGCATCGACAAAATCACTGAAGTCCACTTTTGCCACATTACTGAGCATCAGCAGACCCACATACATCAGTGCAGGTGCGGTAGCGTAAGCCGGAACCAGATAAGCCAGCGGCGACATAAACAGGATAGCGAGAAACAGCAGGCCCACCACAATTGCGGTCAGGCCGGTTTTGCCCCCCGCCGCTGTCCCTGCCGCCGATTCAATATAGACCGCAGCCGGTGACGCGCCCACCAGACCCGCGAACAGGCTGCTGACGGAGTCACTGGTCAGCGCACGACCGCCATTGATAATCTGGCCCTGTTTATCCAGCAGATTGGCCTGCCCTGCGACCGCACGAATGGTACCGGTGGCGTCAAAAACCGCCGTCATCACCAGTGCCAGCACGCTGGGCAGTACTACAGGCTGTAGCGCCCCCATAATGTCGAGGCTGAACAGCAACGACTGACCGCTGGCGTCACGCAGGCTCGGCAGGGCAAACAGTCCCTGATATGTCACCGACGGGTCAAAGAACAGGCCGAGCAGCGAAATAGCGATAATCGTCAGCAGGATGCCGCCCGGTACCCTGCGCTTCTCCAGTCCGATAATCGCGGCCAGTCCCAGCAGTGTCATCATCACCGGGAAAGTGGTGAAGTGACCCAGCGCCACCGGCAGGCCCGGAGCCGGATTTTTTACCACCAGACCCACGCCGTCAGCGGCGATGAGCAGCAGAAACAGGCCAATCCCGACGCCGGTGCCGTGCGCCACGCCCATCGGCAGGTTACGCAAAATCCAGGCACGAATGCCGGTCACGGAGATCAGGGTAAACAGCAGGCCCATCAGGAACACTGCGCCCAGCGCGACCGGCACGCTGATGTGCTGACCCAGCACCAGGCTGAAAGCGGTAAAGGCGGTCAGGGAGATGGCGCAGCCAATGGCCATCGGCAGATTGGCCCACAGCCCCATAAGGATGGAACCAAAGCTGGCGACCAGACAGGTGGCGACAAACACGGCGGAGGGGGAAAAACCGGCTTTGCCCAGCATTCCCGGTACCACGATGACGGAGTAGACCATCGCCAGGAAGGTAGTGAGTCCGGCCAGAATTTCCTGGCGCACGCTGCTGCCGCGCGCCGAGATCGAGAACCATGCGTCCAGTTTTCCACTGGCCGGGCGTGATTCAGTTGACATAGTTGAGCCTCAAAAATTTTTGTTGTGTGGATCGCTCTGCGACCATCGCTGTCCCTGGAATAAGCGGGTAGACGGCGTCACTGTCGGGATTAACCCATCAGGCAAACGTTTACCTTGCCGCAGATAATTAGCCGTCAAAAGCAGCCAGATAAAAAGGCATGCGATTATCCGGCGTTTAGCGCCACGTTTTCAACTCTAAGAGGGAGATTCTTTGGCATAAAGAAAGATTGGGCGCAGGAGGCTGGCAGACGCCCGACGGAAGCCAGCCTGAAACGCTGAGGCCATAAAGTTAATGTCATATAAAGGCAGGATTCGCACCGGCGCAGTCGGGATGAGACAGGATGCGCCGGCGGAGAGAGGATTAACCTGGCAACGAAAGCTCGCCGCCCTGCGCAATCGCGCGTTGCCAGGCGGCGCGCTGCTGCACCGTCTGCAACCATTTCTCTGTGGCAGGCATCCGATCCAGTCCGCCACGCCGCGCCAGTGCCAGCAGCGGAAAGCTCATCTGGATATCCGCAATGGTAAAACGCTCACCGGCAAACCACGTATTGGCTGCCAGATGCTGTTCGATCATCTGCCTGTGCGGCTTTAGCTGTTTATCCAGGAATGCCTTCTGCACCCCTTTGCCAAATGCCGCGCCGACCGGACGCAGCAGCCATGGCACCGGCGCTTTGCCCATCTGACCGAAGATCAGTTTCATCACCAGCAGCGGCATCAGCGAGCCTTCGGCGTAGTGCAGCCAGTAGCGGCACTGTAACCGTGACGCCTCATCACTCACTTTCAGCCTGAATTCGTGATCATATTTCTCTTCAAGGTATTCGAGAATGGCCCCCGATTCTGCTACCACCTGGTTCCCGTCAGTAATGACCGGCGATTTTCCCAGTGGATGCACTTTTTTTAGCGCCTCCGGGGCCAGCATGGTCGGTTCGCGTTGATAGCGTTTAATCTGGTACGGCACTTCCAGCTCTTCCAGCAGCCACAGCACCCGATGCGAGCGCGATTTCTCAAGATGGTGAACGGTGATCATCATGATTCCCTGTGTGTTGACCTTCACCAAGTATAGACGTCACTCCACAGCCGGATGTTTATCATCCTGTTCCGGGTCAAGCAGCACCGCACCCGAGCCCTGCTGACCCAGCCGGTCGCCGGGATTACGCAGCGGACAGTCGCGCATCGACAGGCAGCCGCAACCGATACAGCCATCCAGGTCATTGCGCAGACGGGTAAGAGTTTCAATGCGTTTATCCAGCTCTTCGCGCCAGTGCTGAGTCAGCGCATCCCATTCCGTCGTCGACATGCGCTTATCTGGCGGAATGTGGTCGAGACTGTCACTGACCGTCGCCAGCGGGATACCAATACGCTGAGCAATCTTGATGATCGCCACGCGTCGCAGCACATCGCGGCTGTATCGGCGCTGATTGCCGCTGTTGCGGGTGCTGAAAATGAGGCCTTTGGTTTCATAAAAGTGCAGCGCCGAGACCGCCACACCGCTGCGGCGCGCCACTTCCCCGGGTGTTAAGACCGGTTTTGGATAGTTACGTTCTTTTTTCATCAGACCCTTTACCTAAAGTTAACTTGAGGAATTATACTTCTTCTCCGTTGAAACCCCTAAACTCCCATTACCCCTTATTAAGCACCAGAAGGATGAGGCTATGATGCAAGAAGAGATCATTCATTCCCTGACGGACTGGATTGACCAGAACCTCGATAAGAGCCTGTCGATTGATGAGGTTGCGGCAAAATCAGGCTATTCGAAATGGCACCTGCAGCGTATGTTCCGTTCCGTGACGAAACAGACGCTGGGTGGCTATATTCGTGAGCGCCGCCTGACGCTGGCCGCAGAAGCGCTATCGCAGACACAGCGTCCGGTGTTTGATATCGCGATGCAGTATGGCTATGACTCGCAGCAAACTTTTTCACGGGTGTTTCGTCGTCAGTTTTCACAGACCCCGACCGCTTACCGCCACACCATGCGACGCCAGGCGATTCAGCGCCCTCGCCTGCTGAGTTTCGGTTGTAACGATCCGATCAACAGCTTTACCCAGCGCACGACCGGCGAGTGCTGCCCGGTCCGTTAATTCTTCGCTGCGCCCGCTCCGGGCGCATCTGTCTGATTTCCCCGCCGTTCTTCTTCTACTGCTCATTTTTTCTGCACACCACTACCATACAAGAGTCAAATTTTGTTCAAAATTTAAAATCGGGTGATATAATGTGACCCAAGTCACACTTTTAACCTGGGTTGACGGCAAAAAAGTCCTACCTGACACACTTTTTTGTCGCCGGTGATGTCCGCAGATTGTCAGGAATACTTACTGATAGTGAGGTCCGGCCGATGGCTACGTTAACCGCCAGTTTTCTTGTTATGCGTTGGGAACTGCTGAGCGCAATCATGATGTTTTTTGCCAGCACCCTGAAAACCAAACTTCGTCAGGATAGCCGTCACGTGATGGCCTTTATGTGTGGCGGGATTGGTTTAGGCATGACCTGCTGGTTTGTTACCGGTCTGATGGGCATTACCCTGAGCATGGAAAACGTACATAACTTCGTGGAAATCTCAAAGCACGCCTTTATCGATGCGATGAGCCAGGCGCCTGCTGACTGGCCGATGCCCTGATTTTTACGCATAAAAAACCCCGCTTAGCGGGGTTTTTTATATTGCTGTGTGAACTTAAATTTTCTTCAACATGGCAGGAATATTAACATCCTGCACTGTAACGCCCGGGCTCTGCGTTCCGCGGCGGTCCTGAATCCACATATCTCCCATCATCTGGTTTAAACCACGATCTAATCCGGTAACCAGCCCTGCACCTGGGGTGAAGGTCAGTTCGCCAAAGTAGATATGCTCGTCATGGATATACCAATCCACACGCACGTAGTCGAAATCGCTGGCCAGCTTCTTGCTCAGTTCGAGCGCATGTTCCAGTGACGGCATAATCGGTGACACATCCAGCCCGGTATCGCGGATCTTGTGATAGGCCTCATTGAGGTTATTCACGTAGAAGTTCATCGACAGCAGCGGCTGGCAGCGGTTGTAGATTACCTGCAGCACATATTCGAACCTGCCATCACGCTTGTTGAACATATGGAATTTGTAATCGATCGGCGCGCTTTTGCCATCACCAATGTACTTCTCAACCAGGATGCGTGGCTTGATGTAGCGGTAGTGAATCTCGCGCGCTTCATTGGCGAAATCGGTCTTCAGCCAGCGATAGCAGTCATGAATGATCTGCTGCTTGCGCAACGCGTCCGGCTCTTCCAGCAGTATTTCTACCATGTTGGAGGCGTGGTTCGGCTTGATCACCGTTCCCTTCCAGCAAGGCAGGCTGTTCAGCGTGGTCGGGTCAGTGGTTTCGTGTACCAGCGGGATCAGGTACTCATTACCGATTTTTTCAGCAATGAATTCGCGTACCGAGTACTTATCTGACAGACGACCGTAGTTCTGGTAATCGCCGAAGATAAACTTACGGTACAACACCTTCTCGTTGAACACTTTTGGCTGACGCAGATTGGGCAGCTTTCTGAACTTATGGAAGTAGTAGATGCGGTCCTGATAAGCCCAGGGCATCTTCTTGATAAAGTACTGCACACTTTTTCTGAGTTCTTCTTTCAACTTGAGCATATCTGACCTCATTTGTATGTTTTGTAGTTGAGTGAGGAAACCTGAATCTTTTGAATGACGCCGTTTTTAAAGAAGTAATTCATTACGGTCAGGGACAAAAGTTCTGAAAGGAAAACGCTCCACGCGGCCCCCATGATGCCGTGACCCTGGATCAACCACCAGGAGAGCGGCAGACTGATGACCATCAGGCAGATGATTTTCCTCAGCAAGTAGTTAAATCCTCCCTCTTTGACCATGTAGCGATACGCTACGGTCCCCATTGCCGAAAAGCTGGTCGCTATCGACAGCAACGTAATGAGACTTCCTGACTGTGTGTATTCCGGTCCGTACAACGCGATGATGATTTGCTCGCCGTAAAGCGAAATGACAAGCAGCATCAGCAATGAAACCGCCATAACGTAGCCATTGAGCCGGGCAGCCAGCTTAATGGCGACCTCGCCGCGCTCCCTGAAGATTTCAGTGAAGCAGGAGGTGATAAGCGCAACCGGGATAAAAATCCAGGAGGCGGAGATAGTATTCGCCGCCGCAAAGAGACCGAGGTCGCGCGCAGGCGCCGTGCCTGCCAGAAACATCTGCGCCGCTTTGACCTGCACCGAGATAAAGATGCTGGAGATCGCCAGCGGCAGACCGGCATACATCAGATAGCGCAGATAGGCGGTGCGCTTTTCGCGCGGTGGCATCTGATCCTGGTGGTCCTGATAGAAGTTGTGACGCTTGATCAGGTAAGGCACCAGTGTCACGGCAACAATCGACAGCGTCAGCCAGAGCGGATTAAGACGCAGCCAGGCCACGGTAAAGCTGATGCCGAAACTCAGCAGCATGCCCACAGCGTTAGCGATAGTGTTAAGACGCGAGGCAAGACGCGCGTTGTTATAAACGCTGAAGGTGTCCTGGGTGACAAAAACCGAGGCAACAAATGAGGCCAGTGCAAACGCCAGGAAGTTTTCCTGCATGTTGTACCAGACCCAAATTAAGACTGGCACCGAAGTGACCAGCAATAGCACCATGCGCAGCGTACGGGCGATGGTCATCAGTCGAAGACCTTTCGACGCATTTTTGCTGACGCGCTTAAACAGAATAGTTTCGGTGCCAAAGATTGCGACGGTTTGCACCATTGCAAAAAGTGAAGTAGAAAACGCCATCTGGCCAAACACCGTTGGACCAAAGGATTTAGCCACGTAAGACGTCACAAAAATGACGCCAAAAACGGAGATGATCTTCTCAGACATCATCCAGGCGGCATTAGACATTACGCTCAATTTCATCGACTCTTCCTTAGTATTACTCAACTACAACCGCTTCGGTACAACATCCCTGTAACGAATTAATAAGCGCTCAGTGGGCCTGGCGAAAATGTATGACTTCAGACCAAGCTGGTCCGAAAATTGAGATGTAAATCATGATCCGGAGAGTGAATTCAGGATAATTCTTATTATAAATGGCGCGAATCACTTCAAATGGAAACGATTTCAGGCTGAAAATAAAACAACCTTAAAGAGCTATACCGGCATATTAATCAAGTCGGCGAAGCTAAATATCCAGTGTACGTAGAATTTTTTCGTATTTTGGATGCGATGAATTTATAACAAAAACCCGCTTCCAGGAAGGCACGCTCCCCGGATAAGAATAAAATAAGATTTATCCCATGATGATATTTCTTCTAAATATCTTAATTTAGGCTTCGCAATTCAATTCGCGCACTTTAATACTGCCTTAATAAAATCTTACAGTGCCAGAAATTATTAAAGTCATTCTCATCCATTAATCGATAAGAAAGGTAAGAGCATTTATGAGAAAGTCACGATACAGCGAAGATCAAATCACAAATGCCATTAAAGCTTCTGAATCGGGCGTGAAAGTCAGAGAGATTTGTGAAGAGTTAGGCATCTCTGAAGCCACGTTCTATAGCTGGAAAAAGAAGTTTTCTGGGTTGTCTTCGGAAGAAGGCAGAAAAATCAAGGAGCTGGAAGAAAAACTGCAGAATGTCACACGTGAACTGCAGACGCTCAACTCGGACAAAGAGATGCTGCAGAGCGTTCTGAAGCACTTCTTTACGACTAATGAAAAACGACAGGCTGTAGATTTCCTGCAGACCACCTTTGACATTGGCACCCGTCGCAGCTGCCGCTTATTAGATATCAGCCGCAGCGTATACCACTATCCGTCAGGCACGGAGAATCGCTAAACCTAATGCTACCGCGCTTTTTAGACTTAACGCTGAGATTTGTTCTTACCAGAAGAGATGAAGATCATTTAACAGGACAATTGCGGCCTCCTTTTCCGCTCCATTTATAACTAATGAATGGCTTCACAGCTAAGCTTCTTTTTTTGCGGTAAAATTGATTCACAACAGCAAAAGTCTCGCATTCCACGCCTTATCTTCCCCTCCCAATCCCCTTTATGCGGGATTGGGCCTTCCCTTTTTTAGTTTAGCCCTGCTAATCGTCGGAACTAAATCCTCTCAACACCATTAAGCCGCTTTAAACATCGCACAAACAATAATCACCGTACATTTGAGTTAATGGTGGCCCTGACTCAAATTTTGCGGTTGCGCTTTAATTCCCGATGACGGCTTTATTGCATTAACTTTCTCCAGGATTAATCCGGGTTAAATAGTTTATTGCTCCTTATCACTAACGTTATGGGTCTATCTTTTCACTCTCTTCATTGCACATCATTGATGCCAGAGATTAATCTTTAATTAATAACGCAGCGGCGGAATTCTCTTACTCATTTATCACTGAGTGAAGTTAATGGTGGTTTTTAGTCCCCTTTTCTCAGGACCCTAACGCAATAAACAGCAGCGGATAAAAGCGTAACGTCCATAATGCTGCGCTATTTTTCCTGATTAATGACCGATATCTGACCAGTGAAAGGTTGCCAGAGTTGAAACAGACAACTTTCAGGTGCCAGAAAGGACCGTTTTTTTACTGACAAAGGAAGGATGAATGAGGTTATCGGAGAATACCGGACAACAGTGCGGAACCATGAAATCGATTTCGCGGTATAAATCTGCCGAAGAGCGAGCAAATCAGGATAGGGTTTAATCTTAAAAAGCCGCGCGGTGTGTTGTCCGCGCGGTAAAGGCATTCAGGTGAGTTTTACGGTTTACTCTTTAATCGTAACTACCTGCGGGTGCGGTTTGATGCGCATTGCCCAGATCACACCCGCCATCAGACAAACAATGCCTGTCAGGGTGAGCTGCGGCGGCCAGCGTTGATACCAGAGAAAAGTCCATAACAGGCCAAAGAGTATCTCGAAAACGATCAGCGGCCCCATCAGTACGGTGGGCAGACGCTGGCTGGCAGCATTCCAGCATAAGGTGCCAAGCCAGGAGCAGAGCAGGCCAATCGTCAGCATCAATGCGATGAATACCGTGGGACGCGGCCCGAACGGCAGCGAAAAATCGGGCTGCTGCCAGGCGAGCTGAACGCTGACCAGCGCGTACAGGATCAGTGCCATCGGCAGCGTCACCAGCCCCTGCGCGGTAGCCCAGGTTGAGGGGCGCAGTTCAGGATGCGTGCGCAGCCAGCGGGCATTACGCAGCGGATACCAGGTCCAGCAGATTACCGCCAGCAGTGCCAGCACGATACCGGTCAGATAACGACTGAGATCCAGCGTGGCGCCCTGGCTCTGCAGCTCCGCTGCGTTCACGCAGAGCAAGCCAGCCGCCATCATGACCAGTGCCGGGAACAGCCGCCGCCACGGCAGCCGTCCTTCAAGATGGCCATAACAGAGGTTAGCCGTGACGGCGATCACCACCGGCAGCGTGCCGATAATCATGGTGGAGACCGGCCCGCCGGTACGCTGAATGGCGTTCGCCAGAAACGCATAGTAGAAGAGGTTTCCCACCAACGAGAGCTTCACGGCCTCAAGCCAGTCAGCGCGTGACAGCTGACGCAGCCGACGACGGCTGTGCCAGGCCAGCGGCAGCGCAATCAGCCCAAACGCCACGTAACGTCCCGCCGATTGCAGGGCGCCAGGATAGTCCGGCACCAGCAGCGGCCCGACAAAGATCAGCCCCCACAGCAACCCGGCGGTGACGGCAAACATAATTCCCGCAAACATGATTTCTTCCTTATACAGACTTTTGGCAGAGTGTGGCGGGTTCCGGCGGGAAATGCTTGTAGCAGATTGCGGTGTTATCAGGGCTGGCGAACCTGCTTTTGATAGCGGCCCGGCGTAATGCCATAACGGTGAGCAAAGGCGCGGGTGAGATGAGCCTGATCGGTCAATCCAACCGCCGCCGCGACGCTAGCGGCCGCCTCACCTTGCGCCAGCCTTTGCTTGGCGTCATAGAGCCGGAAAGCCATCAGCATCTGATGCGGCGTAACGTGATAGTGCTGCCGAAAAGCACGTAAGAAGTGCCACGGCGACAGTGAAGCCAGCGCGGCCAGCTCCTCCAGCCGCACCGGTTCTGCAAGGTTTGCGCGCAAAAAATCTCTGACCTGATCAAAACGATGCCGGGCATCGGGTCTGCGCTGTGAGGACATACGCGCCAGCGGACGGATTTGCAGCAGCAGCTCAGCAATCAGGCTCTGGCGCGCCAGTTCAGACTCTGCATGCCAGAGTGCGGCAAGCGTGCGGGAGAGCGGCTGCGCCACGCGCGGATCGGTCAGCAGCGCCTCGTTAAACCACCAGCCGCGGTCGCCGGTCAGTTCATCCATCAGCTGCGGCTGAATGTAGATCATCTGATAGCGCCAGCCCTCTTCGCACGCTGACTCACCCGTGTGCAGCTCATCCGGGTTCATCATGACCAGTGAGTTCTCCGGCGCAGTATATTCGGTGCCGCGATAGCGAAAGCGCTGTGCGCCCGCTTCAATGGTGCCGATCCCAAAGGCTTCATGGGTATGAGGTTCAAAGGCATAGCGGGAGATGTGGGCCTGATAGAGTTCCACACCCGGCAGCTCTGCGAGTTGCCGGAACCGGGCGCGATCTTTCTCACAGGGGAAACTTGCCGGAACACCGTCCACTTCTCTCTCCTTATTTAACCAGTCTGCTAAGCATGCCTGCGACCGGGGCTAAAATGCAAAAGATTGCTATCTGCAACGCCGCGGGTAACACTGCTTTTTTCAGACGGATGGGGTTAAGCATGGCACAGCGTGTGGCAGTGATTATCGATATGCAGAATGGGGTCTTCATCTCGCCGCGCTTCGACCAGGCGGGTCGGGTAGCGCAGATTAACCGACTGACTGAACGCGCCGATATCACCATTTTATCCAGCACCGCGAAGGCGCGATGTGCGAGGGAAATGAAGCTTTTAATCTGCTGTCGGAACTGATTCAGCCTGCTGGCGCATATTACGTGACAAAAACCGCTTGCGACAGCTTCTGGCAGACTGAGCTGGCCGCACTGTTAAAGAAGCGGGCGGTGGAAGAGTTTGTGGTGTGCGGTTGTGCCACTGACTACTGTCTGGATACCACCATAAAAGTGGGTGCCAGTGCAGGTTATGCCATTACGGTTGCTGCGGATGCGCACACCACCGCCGATCGTCACTGGGTCAGCGCTGAAGCGTTGATAAACCAGCACAATGAGGTCTGGTCCTCATTGTCGATTCCCGGTAACGTGCCGCGTGTGCTGCGCACAGACGAGATTGTGGCGGAATGGTCGTAACCGCCTGCGAAAGCCGCACATAAAAAAGCCCGCATAAGCGGGCTTTTTTACACTCTCTGACCAACAGAATCAGAATGGAATATCGTCGTCGAAATCCATTGGTGGTTCGTTGTTGCTACTGGCCGGCGCGCTCTGTGGCTGCTGTGGACGGGACTGCGCGCCACCACTGAACTGATTGTTGTTACCCTGCGGCTGCTGCGGCTGACCCCAACCATTGTTGTTGCCACCGCCCTGCGCGCCGCCACCTGCTGGTGCACCCGCGTTGCCGCCCTGCTGACGGCCACCCAGCATCTGCATAGTGCCGCCAACGTTGACCACGACTTCGGTGGTGTAACGTTCCTGGCCGCCCTGATCCTGCCATTTACGGGTACGCAGCTGACCTTCGATGTAGACCTGCGACCCTTTTTTCAGGTATTCGCCTGCGACTTCAGCCAGTTTGCCAAACAGCACCACACGGTGCCATTCAGTGATCTCTTTGTTTTCACCGGTCTGCTTGTCGCGCCAGCTTTCCGACGTAGCCAGCGTAATGTTGGCAACCGCGCCACCATTTGGCATGTAACGTACTTCCGGATCCTGACCCAGATTCCCGACAAGAATCACTTTGTTAACGCCACGACTGGCCATGTTGCTGTCTCCCGATGAGTTAATGCATACAGTCTAATCTCTCAATTCTAACACGTCCTGCGGACTGTTTCCCACTTTCGAGCGGGGTTCCAGTTTTAATCCCTCTCCGCTTCCAGGCCTGAGAGTACTGGATATATATTCAGTCTATTTTTTGTGCCATAATGACACGTTTATTCTGGCCGTGTCGGCAAGGCACGGTGAGTGCAGCTAATCCGGGAAAGGTGAATGGATAAGATCGAAGTTCGTGGTGCCCGCACCCATAATTTGAAAAACATCAACCTGACCATCCCACGCGACAAACTCATTGTGGTAACCGGCCTGTCAGGGTCCGGTAAATCCTCATTGGCGTTTGATACGCTGTATGCGGAAGGTCAGCGCCGCTATGTGGAGTCGCTCTCTGCGTATGCGCGCCAGTTTCTTTCGTTAATGGAGAAGCCGGACGTCGATCATATCGAAGGTTTGTCGCCCGCCATTTCCATTGAGCAGAAATCCACCTCGCATAACCCACGTTCGACCGTGGGAACCATCACTGAGATTCACGATTATCTGCGTCTGCTGTTTGCCCGCGTAGGCGAACCGCGTTGTCCGGATCATGATGTGCCGCTGGCGGCGCAGACCGTGAGTCAGATGGTGGATCAGGTGCTCTCGCAGCCGGAAGGTCGTCGCCTGATGCTGCTGGCCCCGGTAGTGAAAGATCGTAAGGGTGAGCACACCAAAACGCTGGAGAATCTGGCAACGCAAGGTTATATCCGTGCGCGTATTGATGGCGAAGTGTGTGACCTCTCCGATCCGCCAAAGCTTGAGCTGCAAAAGAAGCACACCATTGAAGTGGTGATTGACCGCTTTAAAGTGCGTGAAGACCTGGCAACCCGTCTGGCGGAGTCGTTTGAAACCACGCTGGAACTTTCCGGCGGCACGGCTATCGTGGCGGACATGGATGACAGCGACGCAGAAGAGCTGCTCTTCTCGGCTAACTTCGCCTGCCCCATCTGCGGTTACAGCATGAGTGAGCTGGAACCGCGTCTGTTCTCGTTTAACAACCCGGCGGGCGCCTGTCCAACCTGTGACGGCCTGGGCGTACAGCAATATTTTGATCCTGACCGCGTCGTGCAGAATCCTGAACTTTCGCTGGCGGGCGGTGCTATCCGCGGCTGGGATCGCCGTAACTTTTACTATTTCCAGATGCTGCGTTCGCTGGCGGAACACCTCGATTTTGATATCGAAGCGTCATTCGGCAGCCTGCCAGACAACGTGCAGAAGGTGATTCTGTATGGGTCAGGCAAAGAGAGCATCGAATTTAAGTACATCAACGATCGCGGCGATACCTCGGTTCGCCGTCATCCGTTTGAAGGCGTGCTCAATAACATGGAACGCCGCTATAAAGAGACGGAATCCTCTGCGGTTCGCGAAGAGCTGGCGAAGTTTATCAGCAACCGCGCCTGTGCCAGCTGTGAAGGCACCCGTCTGCGTCGTGAAGCGCGCCACGTCTTCGTGGAGAACACCACGCTGCCGACTATCTCTGAGATGAGCATCGGTCATGCGATGTCCTTCTTTGAAAACATGAAACTCAGCGGCCAGCGTGCGCAGATTGCCGAGAAAATTTTGAAAGAGATTGGCGATCGCCTGAGCTTCCTGGTCAACGTCGGCCTGAACTATCTCTCAATGTCACGTTCCGCTGAGACCCTGTCCGGGGGTGAAGCACAGCGTATCCGTCTGGCCAGCCAGATCGGTGCGGGTCTGGTCGGTGTGATGTATGTGCTGGATGAGCCTTCTATTGGCCTGCACCAGCGTGACAACGAACGGCTGCTCGGCACCCTGATTCATCTGCGCGACCTCGGTAACACCGTGATCGTGGTTGAGCATGATGAAGATGCGATTCGTGCCGCAGACCATGTGATCGACATCGGTCCGGGTGCAGGCGTACACGGCGGCCAGGTCGTCGCGGAAGGCACCGTTGATCAGATTATGGCGCAGGAAGAATCCCTGACCGGCCAGTTCCTGAGCGGCAAGCGTGGCATTGTGGTGCCAGAGGAGCGCGTCAAAGGCGATCCGGCCAAAGTGCTGAAGATTACCGGCGCACGCGGCAACAACCTTAAGGATGTCACGCTGACGCTGCCGGTCGGACTGTTCACCTGTATTACCGGTGTGTCCGGTTCAGGTAAATCGACCCTGATCAACGATACGCTGTTCCCGATTGCTCAGCGGGCGCTGAACGGTGCGACCATCGCCGAACCGGCACCTTACCGTGACGTGGCAGGCCTGGAGCACTTCGACAAAGTGATCGACATCGATCAGAGCCCGATTGGTCGTACACCGCGCTCCAACCCGGCCACCTACACCGGTATCTTTACCCCGGTGCGTGAACTCTTTGCGGGCGTGCCGGAAGCGCGTTCGCGCGGTTACAATCCGGGTCGCTTCAGCTTCAACGTGCGGGGCGGACGCTGTGAAGCCTGTCAGGGCGATGGCGTGTTGAAAGTCGAGATGCACTTTCTGCCGGACATTTATGTGCCGTGTGACCAGTGCAAAGGCAAACGCTATAACCGTGAAACGCTGGAAGTGAAGTACAAAGGCAAGAGCATCCACGAAGTGCTGGAGATGACCATCGAAGAGGCCCGTGAGTTCTTCGATGCCGTACCAGCGCTGGCGCGTAAGCTGCAGACGCTGATCGATGTAGGTCTCACCTACATCCGCCTCGGTCAGTCCGCCACCACCCTGTCCGGCGGTGAAGCCCAGCGTGTGAAGCTGGCGCGTGAGCTGTCGAAGCGTGGCACGGGTCAGACGCTCTACATTCTGGATGAGCCGACCACCGGCCTGCACTTTGCCGATATCCAGCAGCTGCTGGAAGTGCTGCATAAGTTGCGCGATCAGGGCAACACCATCGTGGTAATTGAGCACAACCTTGATGTGGTCAAAACCGCAGACTGGATTGTCGATCTCGGTCCGGAAGGCGGCAGCGGCGGCGGTGAAATCCTGGTTGCTGGTACGCCAGAAACCGTGGCGGAGTGTGAGAAATCCCACACTGCGCGCTTCCTGAAGCCCCTGTTACAGAAGTAATTCTTTCAGGCCCGCCGCGTGCGGGCCTTTTTTTACCCCTGCCGATTCAGCCAGAAAAATGCAGAATCAGGCAAGATTCAGACATGTATAGGCATATACGCTTCTCACTACGCTGACTATCCTTAAACGGTTCCTCTTTGGCACGCCCCTGGCGTCGCCCTGTTTTCGCAGCACATCCATGCTGCTGCACATCATCAAAAAACACTCACGACACATCGAAACTGGAGACACCATGAATATTACGCATGCGTATGCTGCTCAGGATGCAAAATCCAAACTGGCACCGTTCGATTTTAAGCCGCGTGAGCTGCGCGCCCATGACGTTCAGCTTGAGGTGCTGTTCTGTGGCGTTTGCCACTCAGACCTGCATCAGGCCCGTAATGAGTGGAAAAACACCATTTTTCCCGTGGTTCCGGGTCATGAAATTGTGGGTCGCGTGACTGCTGTTGGTCCACAGACGCAGAAATACAAAGTCGGCGATCTGGTTGGCGTCGGCTGCATGGTTGATTCCTGCCGCAGCTGTCCAAGCTGTCAGCAGGGTCTGGAGCAGTATTGCGAAAACGGCTTTGTCGGCACCTATAACGGCGAAGATCGCGAAACCGGCGCTATTACCTACGGCGGTTACTCAACGTCGATGGTGGTTGATGAGAGCTTTGTGCTGCGCATTCCCGAGAACCTGGAGCTGGCGGGCGTTGCACCGCTGCTGTGTGCCGGTATCACCACCTATTCGCCGCTGCGTCACTGGAATGTCGGTCCTGGCAAAAAAGTGGGTATCGTAGGCTTAGGCGGCCTGGGCCATATGGGCGTGAAGATTGCGCATGCCATGGGCGCACATGTGGTGCTGTTCACCACCTCGCCATCCAAAATTGAAGATGGCAAACGTCTGGGTGCCGATGAAGTCGTGATCTCCAAAGATCCGGAGCAGATGGCGCAGCACGCGAACAGCTTTGACTTCATCCTGAACACCGTGGCGGCTCAGCACGATCTCAACCCGTTCATCACCCTGCTGAAACTGGATGGCAACATGACGCTGGTTGGTGCACCGGAGCACGACCATCCGGCACCGCAGGTCTTTAACCTGATCTTTAAACGTCGCAGCATCGCCGGTTCACTGATTGGCGGCATCGCGGAAACCCAGGAGATGCTCGATTTCTGTGGCGAGCACGGGATTACGTCAGACATTGAGCTGATCGCGATGGACCAGATCAACGAAGCCTATGAGCGCATGCTCAAAAGCGATGTGAAGTATCGCTTTGTTATCGATATCAACACGCTGCGCGCTCAGTCTGCCGCGTAAGCTGCTTGATCTGAAACCCTCTTGCTCAGGTAAGAGGGTTTTTTATTGCCGTTTAACGGGTAGCCGCCTGCTGGTATGAGGCATCGACCAGATAGTAGATCTGCGAATCTTTCAGCGAACCGTCGAGGAACAGCGTGCTCCAGTGAGACTTATTCAGATGCTCGCTGGGAATAATATCGCTGTGCTCTTCGCGCAGTAATTCGGCCAGCGCAGGCGTCGATTTCAGCGAGACCGCGGGCCGCCCTTTCGCCTCATGTACCATCGCAAACAGCACGCCGTTGCTTTTAATCTGCGTGGCTTTCCAGTCACTGTGGACGCTCTGCTCCGCGCCCGGCTTGCTCATGCAATAGGTCAGTAAATCTGAGTTATTCATTACGATTCCCCTTGTAACGTGGCGACAATCCGCCTGGCACCGCCCTCAATGCGATGCTCGCCCAGCCAGATCCCCTGCCAGGTGCCCAGCACCAGACGTCCCCGCTGAACCGGTAATAACAACGAAACCCCTAAGATCGACGATTTGATGTGCGCCGGCATATCATCACGCCCTTCGTAATCGTGCTGATAAGGCGCATTCTCGGGCACGTACCGCATGAAATGCTGCTCCATGTCGCTGCGCACCGTCGGGTCGCAATTCTCATTTAAGGTTAACGACGCCGAAGTGTGCTGCAACAGCAGATGCAGCAGACCGGTTTTGATATCACGCAGTCCGGAGAGCGAGTTGACGATCTCATCGGTGACCAGATGAAACCCACGCGACTTCGCGCTCAGCGTAATAGTTTGTTGATGCCACATAGCTTATTCCTGAAACGGTTATCCCGTTTAAGTGTGCAGCATGTCGCCGAAAGGTAAACCCTGACCCATAAAAAAACCGCCAGAGAAAACGCTGGCGGTCTTGTTTACAACCTGGCTGCTGTTACATCACGGCGGCAAACGCTTCCGCTACCTGATGCACATTTTTGCTGTTCAGACCGGCCACACACATGCGACCGCTGCCCACCAGATAGATGCCAAATTCGTTACGCAGGCGATCAACCTGCTGCGCACTCAGACCGGTATAACTAAACATGCCACGCTGCTTCAGCAGATAGTCGAAGTTTTTACCTGGCAGCGCGGTGCTCAGTACGTCCACCAGCGACTGGCGCATCGCGAGAATGCGCAGACGCATCGCCTCCACTTCAGCCAGCCAGCTGGCCTTCAGCGCCTCGTCGTTGAGGACGCGTGCGACAACCTGCGCACCGAAATTCGGCGGGCTGGAGTAGTTACGGCGAACGGTTGCTTTTAACTGGCCCAGCACACGTGCTGACTCTTCGGCACTGTCGCACACGATAGAGAGACCGCCTACGCGCTCGCCATAGAGCGAGAAGATTTTGGAGAAGGAGTTGCTGACCAGCGCAGGCAGACCCGCCGCGGCGACCGCGCGCAGTGCATACGCATCCTGCTCCATACCGGCACCAAAGCCCTGATAGGCGATATCCAGGAAAGGAATCAGCTGCTGTGCTTTCAGCACCTCAACGGTCTGATCCCACTGCGCATCCGTCAGGTCAGCGCCGGTCGGGTTATGACAGCAGGGATGCAGCAACACGATGCTCTGCGCAGGCAGGGTTTTCAGGGTGCTGATAAAGGCATCAAACCGCACACCGTGAGTTTCTGCGTCATACCAGGGATAGGTATTGACGTCAAAACCTGCGCCATTAAAAATCGCGACGTGGTTTTCCCAGGTCGGATCGCTGACCCAGACGGCAGACTGCGGGAAGTAGCGCTTAAGGAAATCCGCACCCACTTTCAACGCGCCAGAACCGCCAAGAGTCTGAATCGACGCAATACGGCCCGCCTTTAACACCGGATGATCGGCACCAAACAGCAGCGGTGCAATCGCACTGCGGTAGCTGTTCAGCCCTTCCATTGGCAGATAGAGCGATGCCTGATGCGGCTCAGCATAAAGCTGCTCTTCAGCAGCCGCTACAGCCTTCAGCTGCGGGATGATGTTCTGTTCGTCGTAATAGAGCCCGATGCTCAGGTTAACTTTGTGTTCACGTGGGTCTTGTTTGAACGCTTCCATCAACGACAGAATCGGATCGCCCGCATAGGCATCAACGTTTTGAAACACGGTGTAGGTCTCCATGATTGGTCCAGAGGTAAGCGGCGGATTAAACCCGATAGCGTCCCGGACGGTGGTTCATTGCAATAATCAGGTTCAGGATCACCGCACCCGCAATCGACGCGAGCAGGATGGGGCCACTCACCACAAACAGTGACGCCAGCACGACGCAGGTATCGACTGCCATCTGCAGTTTACCCGCGCGGATCCCAAAGCGATCCTGTAGCCACAGCGCCAGAATATTGATGCCGCCCAGGCTCGCCTTATGACGAAATAACACTATAAACCCGATTCCCATGATGACGTTACCGAACAGTGTCGCATAGAAGGGATTAAGGTCAGAAAAGTGGACGAACAGCGGGTGCAGTTGAGTGAACAGCGACACCAGCCCGACGGCGCAGAAGGTTTTCAGGGTAAATTCCCAGCCCATGCGTTTTACCGCCAGCCAGTAAAAAGGGATGTTGATCAGGAAGAATGCGCTGCCGAATGAGAGCGGCGAGAGATAGCTAATCAGAAAAGCGATACCTGCGGTGCTGCCCGTCAGCGCACCGGCCTGTTTTAGCATAATGACGCCGAACGAGACCATTAGAGTGCCGAGCACCATCGCCAGCGCATCTTCAATGCGCGAATGCGGGACGCGGGTAGGTTCTGCGATGTTATCCATGGGGGTTTTCTCAGTGCAAATGATGCGGTTCCGATGCAAAAAACGCACCATCGTCACAGCACTGAACAGCTGTAAAGCGGATGCCAGCGATATCCCAATGATATCTAAGGCGCTTTAAACATAACTTTATGCATAGATTTCGACTGATACCGTCAATCTATGCGTCTGGCTCCGTTTTGATGCGCGTTAATTGCATTTATTACCGCAAGTGTGCACCAAAACCGCACAGCGCGCACCCTTTTAGCGCGTCTTTTGCTCAGGCAGCATCATCAGCCCGTTCTCTTTCATTCTTCCCAGCACCACTGAGGTTTTCACATGGGAAACGCTCTGGTGGCCCGCGACTAACTGGCTGATTAACGCACTGAGGGAATTAAGATCGGCTACTGCCACTTTGAGCAGATAGTCTGCATCGCCCGTGGTTTTATAGGCATCCACGATCGCCTGCTCCTGCTCCACCATCCGGTGAAAGCTCTCAACATATTCAGCGGTGTGGTTGATTAAGCGCACCTCAATCAATCCCACCATGCCAAGCCCGATGGCATCGGGTGACAGCCGGGCGTGATAACCCAGGATGAGGTTAGCCTGTTCCAGATTAATACGGCGGCGCGAACATTGTGAGGCAGAAAGGCCGACCAGATCGCTGAGTTCCTGATTGGTCAGACGGCCGTTAGCTTGTAATAAAGTCAGGATTTTAAGGTCGTAATCGTCTACGTGAGTCATTCCGTTTCCACATCGGTACCAGGCGTCGCTTTGTTACAGATAACCCGATAACCCGAGAGGTTGTCCAACACTATTTTATGATGATGGGGGCTGTCATGCACAGATCGTGCATGACAGCACAAAGCGGGATTATTCGTCGTCGTATTGCGGACCCGCGTAGTTATCAAAGCGCGACCACTGACCGTTAAAGGTCAGGCGTACTGTACCGATGGGGCCATTACGCTGTTTACCCAGGATGATCTCCGCGATCCCTTTGAGATCGCTGTTTTCGTGGTAAACCTCATCCCGATAGATAAACATGATCAAATCCGCATCCTGCTCGATCGAACCCGATTCACGCAGATCCGAGTTGACCGGACGCTTGTCAGCACGCTGCTCCAGTGAGCGGTTAAGCTGCGACAGCGCCACCACCGGCACATTCAGCTCTTTCGCCAGCGCTTTCAGCGAGCGGGAGATCTCCGCAATCTCCAGCGTACGGTTGTCCGACAATGACGGTACGCGCATCAGCTGCAAATAGTCGATCATGATCATACTTAAGCCACCGTTTTCACGGTAGATACGTCGGGCGCGCGAGCGCACTTCGGTAGGCGTCAGGCCAGAAGAGTCATCGATGTACATGTTCTTCTTCTCCAGCAGGATGCCCATGGTGCCGGAGATACGCGCCCAGTCTTCATCATCCAGCTGTCCCGTTCGGATGCGCGTCTGATCGACGCGGGAAAGTGACGCAAGCATACGCATCATGATCTGCTCGCTGGGCATCTCCAGACTGAAGATCAGCACCGGCTTCTCCTGCAGCATGGCGGCGTTTTCGCACAGGTTCATCGCGAAGGTGGTTTTACCCATTGACGGACGTGCGGCGACAATAATCAGGTCAGAACCCTGCAGGCCCGCGGTCTTTTTATTCAGATCCTGATAGCCGGTATCGACGCCGGTGACGCCATCGTGCGGGGTCTGATAGAGCGATTCGATACGGGAGACGGTCGATTCCAGAATCTGCTCAATGTTTTTCGGGCCAGCATCTTTATCTGCGCGCGCTTCCGCGATTTTAAAGACGTTCGACTCTGCGAAGTCGAGCAGCTCCTCGCTGTTACGTCCCTGCGGATCGTAACCGGCATCGGCAATCTGGTTGGCGACGGCGATCATCTCACGCACCACCGCACGTTCACGCACGATGTCGGCATAAGCACCGATATTCGCCGCACTCGGTGTATTTTTCGCCAGTTCAGCCAGATAGGCGAAGCCGCCTGCCATCTCCAGTTCGCCCCGGGTTTCCAGCGATTCAGAGAGCGTAATCAGGTCGATAGGTTTGCTGTTTTCAAGCAGCCGCTGCATCTCGGAAAAAATCAGCCGATGCGAGCGGTTGAAAAAATCATTCGCGACGACGCGCTCAGAGACGTTATCCCAGCGCTCGTTATCCAGCATTAACCCACCGAGCACCGACTGCTCCGCTTCCAGAGAATGCGGGGGCATTTTCACGCCTGCGAGCTGGCGATCCTGCGTTTCGTTCGATTTGTTGGTGGGTTTATTTCCTGCCATAGTGAATGCATTACCGATCTTCTGTGGGGACGCGCAAGTATACCTTAGTTGAGGTGCGCGCCTCACCCTCATGATGAAACAATCACAGGAGTCAGAATGGCAAAGCGTATTCAGTTCAGCGCGCATGGCGGCCCGGACGTCTTAGAGTGGACAGATTTTGAACCCGCTGACCCGGCTGAACATGACGTGCAGGTAGAGCATCGCGCTATCGGGATTAATTACATCGATACCTATGTTCGCAGCGGGCTCTATCCGGTTACCGCTTTTCCTTCTGGCCTGGGAACGGAAGCCGCGGGCGTCGTGTCGCGGGTTGGACGTGGCGTGACATTATTTAAGCCCGGCGATCGCGTGGTCTACTGTCTGGCGTCGATGGGGGCCTATAGCGAAGTGCATAACGTGGCGGAAGATCGCCTGATGCATCTCCCGGAGGCGATCGGCTTTGAGCAGGGCGCAGCCAGCTACCTGAAAGGGCTGACCACGCAATATCTGCTGCGCCAGACCTATAAAATCAGCGCCGGTGAGACCTTTCTGTTTCATGCGGCCGCGGGCGGCGTCGGGCTTATCGCTTGCCAGTGGGCAAAAGCGCTGGGTGCACATTTAATCGGTACGGTGGGTTCCGAAGAAAAAGCCACGATGGCGAAGAACGCCGGTGCCTGGGCGACCATTAACTACCGCGAAGAGAATATTGCACAGCGCGTCAGCGAACTGACCGACGGAAAAAAAGTGGGCGTCGTGTATGACTCGGTGGGCAAAGACACCTGGGAAGCGTCGCTGGACTCGCTGCGTCGTCACGGTCTGATGGTCAGTTTTGGTAATGCGTCGGGTCCGGTGACCGGGATTGATCTGGGCATTCTGAATAAGAAAGGCTCGCTCTTTGTGACCCGCCCTTCACTGTTTGGTTATATCACCAATCGGCAGGAGCTGGAAACCGCCAGTGCCGAGCTGTTCTCGCTGCTGGCGAGCGGCGCCATTAAGATTGATGTACCAGAGCAGCAGAAGTTTGCATTGAAAGAGGCCAGTAAGGCGCACCAGATGCTGGAGAGCCGGGCCACGCAGGGATCCTGTCTGTTAATTCCGTAACAGTCAGCGCCCGGTAAGCAACAAAAAGGGCTTCCCCTGGGAAGCCCTCTTCTTTTTTTTATTTTTTGTTCGCGCTGGTGTAGGGACAGCGGCGATGAATTCGTGTCGAGTCGATGGCACATCGATTTGACGACAGGCATCCTGCCAGAAAACATAAGTAAAAAATATGTTTAATTGCAGATCAGTGCCGAGCAATCTTTCACACTGTGATCGCTACCGCATTTAGCGCCAGCCTTTGCGGTCTAACCTGCTGATTTTACGCCTCAGCTTACGGCGCGCTCGCGCCTCGCTGTCGCCAAAAAGGGCACGGTGCAGCCACACAGCAATCACCGCCAGCACCAGCCACGGCAACACTTTAATAACAATTGCAAACAGTCCACCGACAAACATCACGATGGTTGCGACCACCAGTGCCGCCAGCACGCCCAGCAGTGAAACGCCGGTCAGCAATAGCATCAGGAAAAAACCCAATACGAATAAAATTTCCACGTCAGCGCTCCTTTTTGAGATTGATTGTTATAGCTATTACAAGAAACGTGCCAACCGATAACTTATTGATTTAACGCTAATAAGGATTAAAAAAAGTGTCGTAACCTGGTGAGAAAAACCACATTATGGCGTAAAAAAAACCAGCTTTAAAAGCTGGCTTTCCTGTTCAGGGCAGACATCAGACTTCCTGCGGGACCTTATCCGCAACCAGCGCCAGCGCCGCTTCCAGTACGCGAACATCAGCGCCCGGCTTGTGGGCGTTTTCACTCAGGTGACGTCGCCACTGGCGAGCGCCCGGAATTCCCTGAAATAATCCCAGCATATGGCGTGTGACGTGTCCCAGATACGTGCCCTTCGCCAGCTCCGCTTCAATATAGGGATACATAGCGCGCACTACGTCCACCGGGTTAGCCGCCGGATGCTGACGACCAAACAGCGTCTGATCGACCTGCGCCAGAATGCCGGGGTTTTGATAGGCTTCACGTCCCATCATTACGCCGTCAAGGTGCTGCAGATGAGCCAGTGCCTCTTCCAGCGTTTTCACACCACCATTGAGCGCGATCGTCAGATGCGGAAAATCGCGTTTCAGCTGCCAGACGCGGGGATAATCCAGCGGTGGAATTTCGCGATTCTCTTTGGGGCTGAGGCCAGAGAGCCAGGCTTTGCGCGCATGGATAATAAATGTCTCGCATTCACCGCGACCGGCCACCGTGCCGATAAAGTCGGTCAGGAATTCATAGCTGTCCAGCTCATCAATCCCGATGCGGGTTTTCACCGTCACCGGAATCGATACCACGTCGCGCATCGCTTTAATCGCATCCGCGACCAGATTCGCCTCGGCCATCAGGCAGGCACCGAATCGGCCATTCTGAACCCGATCCGAAGGACAGCCGACATTCAGGTTCACTTCATCGTAGCCACGCTGCTCTGCCAGCTTCGCACACTGCGCCAGCGCCGCCGGATCGCTACCGCCAAGCTGCAACGCGACCGGATGTTCCGCCTCGCTGTAAGCCAGGTAATCCCCTTTGCCATGAATGATCGCGCCCGTGGTCACCATTTCGGTGTAGAGCAGCGTGTCGCCGGTCAGCTGACGATGAAAATAGCGACAGTGGCGATCGGTCCAGTCGAGCATGGGGGCGATAGAGAAACGTTGCGAAGAGAAATTAGGCATGAAGCGCAGACAATCCGGTAATTAAGGGTGATGGAATTCTGTGCAAGGATAACACAAGGGCGGGCGATAGTGCATCGCCCGCCTCCGAACAGCCTGAATAACGTGCTTAGAAGTTAAAGCCCAGCTGCATCATCGCGCCCCAGGTATTGTTAGCCCCCACAGAGCCGGCCAGATCCACATGGACAGCTTTGTTAAACGGTGACAGACCAAAACCTGCGGTGGCAACATTTTCGTCGTTAGACCGCATGTCCGCACGATAACCGGCACGCAGCTGCAGCCAGTCAAGCACGCGGTATTCCGCGCCCACTGCCGCATACTGGCTGTTATCCTGAGTTTTGAAGCGTTTGGTTTCGGTCAGATCCACATCGCCGGTCACGGTAAACGGACCTTTATCCCAGGACAGGCCGGTGGTGACCAGCGGGCGAATCTGGTAGGTATCACGGAACCCGTTGACCTCTTTGGTCTGCAGATCGCGCGAAACCAGGTTCTGTCCGGTCACACCCAGCGTCCAGTTTTCAGCAAAGGTGGTTGCCAGACCGGCATCAACGTTAAAGCCGGTGTCGGTGCTGCGATACTGGCTATTGTTGATGTCGTTCTTGTCATAGTTATAGATGCTGGCAGTATAGTTATAGAGCGAGGTTTTCTGCACTTTCGGCGTCACGCCCACTGAGACCGGCTGACCGGCGATAGTGAACTCATGCGCCACCGCCACACCATAATCAATGGTCAGTGCCGCTAAGCCATTCGCACTGGAACGAAGGTTATTTTGATCGCCCGGACGTAGCAGCACCGTTCCGTTAGCGACACCGCGCAGATAGTCGATATCACCCTGGACCACGTTGGCACGGACGTGCGCCGTACCGTAGGCTTTGGTAATAAACGCAAAAGGCAGAGTCTCATTGGGGATCGTGACGGCCACGGCCACGCCTGCACTGCCGTGAGCTTTGTTACCGCGCAAATCGCTGAGCTTGTCAGCAACATCGCCGGAGGCAGCACGCAGTTCAGGGTAGCCACGCAGATAATCTGCAAAAGTCAGATTACCAATCACGTCACGATAGCGATCTACGGTGTCCGTAATATCATCGACTTTATCGATCAGCTTATCTTTGTCAGTCACCTGAATTCCCGCTGAAGGGAAAATAATGCTGACGTTATCGTCAGATTTAGCACGCGTCATTAATGCCGGGTTCGCTAGCACTGCTGAGCCATAAACAGAAGATGCTACGCCGGTCCCGCCCATGGCGTCATTACGTGCATCATACCAGGTCCCTGCCGCCATGGCGGAAGAAGAAAGGAAAAGCGCGGTCGCTGCAGCGGAATACTTCAGCGCTGAACGTTGAGCGGATTTTTTCACCATTTGCCTGCCATCACCTGAGAAATTGTCATTGAAACATTCAACGACTGAATAGTTTGTTAGCCCTATTGTGAACCCTGGCTAACGCGTTATTGCTGTGAATTCAAAGGAAACAGTGTCTTAATTCAAAGGATTGGACGTTTTCCAATCAAAAAACCGTTGTAATTGTTCAAACTGCGTCGGGGTATTTCAAATAATGCCAGACTTTCCTTAAGTCTTTCTGAACATTACTTCTTAACTCAGTGAGATGCAAAGCAAAATACCAACAAATTCCGCTTCAGGTCGATTGAAAATGGATCTGATTTCTCGTCAGATTTGAGATAGATAGCGGGTGAAACGCTTAAAATGCTGCTTTATCAGGCAAATAATGCTGTTTTACCAGGCGAAAACGAACATCAGCGCCGAAAAACTATGTGTGATAAAATAACATCACTTATCCAGCGGAGAATTTTTCATGACAAACATGACGTCGCAGCAAATTTTGATTCAGGCTGAAAAGATATGCCTGCAGCGCGGTGTACGTCTGACTTCGCAGCGTGCTGAGGTGTTGCGCCTGATGGCCGAACAGCCTGGCTCGATCAGCGCTTACGATCTGCTGGATCAGCTCCGCATCAGCGAACCACAGGCTAAGCCGCCCACGGTCTATCGTGCGCTGGATTTCCTGCTGGAGCAGGGTTTCATTCATCGGGTGGAATCCAACAACAGCTACGTCATGTGCCACCATTTTGAGGCACCGGCACATACATCGGTGATGCTGGTCTGTGACCGCTGTGCTGCGGTAACGGAGAAACAGGCGCAGGGCGTGGAGAAGATTATCGCAACGCTGGCGGGTGAAGCACAGTTCGCTTTACGTCATAGCGTGATTGAAGCGCATGGTTTATGTAAAAATTGTGCTGCGGTCGAAGCCTGTACGCACCATGAAAGCTGCGAGCATGACCATCAGGATGAGGGTAAAAAGCGGGGCAAACGCGGGTAATCTGCACATCCTTGTGCTGTTCCGTCCCTGTGCCGTTCCGGGGCGGGCGCGCCGGAAAGCTTTTAGCTGATTATCAGCCTGGTATCAGATTACCAGCGGTGATCTTTGTTCTGACCTTCCCAGTCGGTTACTTCACGCTCTGCTTCATCTTTCGCATAGCCATAACGTTCCTGGATTTTGCCGACCAGCTGATCGCGTTTACCTTCGATAACCTGCATGTCGTCATCGGTCAGCTTGCCCCATTTCTCTTTCATTTTGCCTTTGAACTGCTTCCAGTTGCCGCTGGCTTCATCTTTATTCATGGCAGACCTCCAATCCTCGGGGTTTAATGATTATCTTGTTACTTAACAAAATAACGATATAAAGCGCTGGTTAACTGCGCTGCATAGAGTTAATTATAGTAGCCAATTTATTAACCGTGGAATAATACAGAATAATCTGTATCGGCTTGCGTGCAGCCACGACTGACTCAGGCATCAAACCAGCTGTTCTGACGCCAGTGCTTACGCCAGATGAGCCACAGCGACAGGCCGCGCAGCGCCAGGAAAACCGTTACCGCCAGCCACAGTCCGTGATTACCCAGCGCCGGTACGCTGAGCAGCATCAGAAAGTAGCCTGCTGCTGCCACCACCATGCTGTTACGCATCTCACGTCCGCGTGTTGCGCCGATGAACATCCCATCCAGCAGATAACACCAGACGCCGATCAGCGGCATAACGATCTGCCAGACCAGATAGCGGTCAGCACTTTGTTGCAGCGAAGGAAGAGAGGTCAACAGGGTAACAATCTGCGGGCCAGCAATGGCATAGGTCAGGGAAAAGAACAGCGCTACCACCACCGCCTGCCGACAGGCAGAGTGCCAGACACGCAGCAGTTTGCCGCCATCTTTTGCACCATGGGCCTCGCCGGCAAAAGCTTCAACTGCGTAGGCAAAGCCATCCAGCGCATAGGCCGTGAACGTAATGAACATCAGCAATACCGCGTTAACCGCCACCACATCCGGGCCCAGCCGCGCGCCCAGCACGGTCAGCGAGGCGAAACAGAGTTGCAGCATCAATGAGCGCAGCATGATGTCCCGGTTCAGCCGCAGCAGCCGGCCGCTGTCACCGCGCCAGCTCTGCTTCAGCAGGCTTAACGTAATACCGCGCAGCTTCAGGACTCGCCAGACCATGATACCGCCGACACCCAGCGTGATGTACTCCGCCAGCGCCGTGGCGGTTGCCGCCCCCGCGACACCCCAGTGCAGTCCCATCACCAGCCAGAGATCGAGCCCGATGTTAACCAGATTGCCTACCACCAGCAGGATCACTGGCGCGCGCGCATACTGCACGCCCAGCAGCCAGCCCAGAATGACCAGGTTTGCCAGCGTGGCGGGTGCACTGAGCCAGCGAATCTGAATAAACAGCGCCGCCTGTTCCAGTACCGCGGGATTACCGCCAACCAGATGGGTCGCCAGCTGAATAATCGGATAACGTAAAGCGATGAACAGTACACCTGCCAGCAGCGCAATCATCAGCGGCTGGGTCAGCGCACGTGCCAGCGCCATTTTATCACCGGCACCAAACGCCTGCGCCGTCAGGCCAGTCGTACTCATTCGAAGAAAAAGCAGCAGCATAAAGAGGAAACTGGTCACAGTGGTCCCGACCGCAACCCCGCCAAGATAGACAGGGCTGTCGAGATGACCAATAACTGCAGTATCGACCACGCCCAGTAAGGGAACGGTGATATTTGAAAGGATCATCGGCAGCGCAAGCCGCCAGAGATTTTTATCCGTTGCCGTGATAAAGCGCATTCGCCGTTCCGTGCTCAGTGTCGCTGCGCAAAACAGGCAGCGACAAAATTAGGGCAGACAGAATAGCATCAGAGAAAGCGAATGCACGCAGCCCTCAGAATCAGAGCCACTCGCCGTTACGCACCACGCCAACCGCCAGACCTTCAATGGTCAGAGACTGTGCACGGGTATCGACAACAATCGGGTCGAAATCGCTGTTTTCAGGCAGCAGATGCACGATAGCACCCTGCTTTTTCCAGCGCTTAACGGTGACTTCATCATCAATGCGGGCAACGACAACCTGGCCATTGCGCACATCCTGGGTTTTATGTACCGCGAGCAGGTCGCCATCCATAATCCCGATATCTTTCATCGACATTCCGCTGACGCGCAGCAGGAAGTCGGCAGAGGGCTTAAACAGGCCCGGATCCACTTTATAGTGGGTTTCGATATGTTCCTGCGCCATGATTGGCTCACCGGCAGCAACCCGGCCAATCAACGGTATGCCTTCTGAGGCTTCTTCTTCCATTAGCAGGCGAATGCCGCGCGATGCACCGGAAACGATCTCAATGACGCCTTTACGCGCCAGCGCTTTCAGGTGCTCTTCTGCCGCATTCGGTGAGCGGAAGCCCAGTTGTGCAGCAATCTCTGCGCGCGTAGGCGGCATGCCTGTTGAAGAAATATGGTCGCGAATCAGGTCATAGACCTGCTGCTGCCTGCTGGTTAATGCTTTCATCCCGCCCCCTGGTTGTTTATACAGTCGCTGTGAGTATATACAGGTATTGGCGAAATGGAAACCGATTGTCAGGCAAAACGCGGCTTCCGGCGCGATATGGAACGCTTATCGCAAATGTGTCCAGAGCAGCGCGATCCAGACAAAGAGTGCCAGTAAGATGCTGATTAGTACTGCCGCAGATCCCATATCTTTGGCCCGGCCCGCCAGCGGATGATGCTCCTGACCGATGCGGTCGACCACGGATTCAATGGCGCTATTAAGGATTTCGACAATGACCACCAGCACCACCGACCCAATCATCAGGATGCGTGAGACCACATCGACATCCAGCCAGCAGGCGATAATAATGGCGACCAGCGCAGCCAGGGCTTCCTGACGAAACGCCGCTTCATGTTGCCAGGCGGCACGCAGTCCCTGCCAGGAGTAACCTGCGGCTTTAATTATTCTGATAAGTCCGGTGGCATTATTTGCCATGATGTGGGAACCCTTTTATCGGATTGACGTCAATGTCTGGGCTGCGTGCAATTGGCACCACCACAGATCTTCGCTGCACTTTCTGGTATGCTTGCGGCGCTTTGCTAACAAGAGGCTTCATGTTGTCTATGTCAGGTTGGCGTAAACTCTATTACAAATTGCTTAATTTACCACTGTCGTTTTTGGTAAAAAGTAAGGCCATTCCGGCCGATCCCGTGTCTGAACATGGTCTGGATCCGACCCGACCTATTATGTATGTTTTGCCTTACGATTCGAAGGCCGACTTACTGACTTTACGCGCGCAGTGTCTGCGGCATCATCTGCCTGATCCGCTCTCTCCGCTGGAGATTGATGGTTCACTGCTGCCGCGCCACGTATTTATCCACGATGGCCCGCGCGTATTCCCCTACTTTGTGCCCAGCGTCGAATCGGTGAAAATCTTTCACGATTACCTCGATCTGCATCGCAATAACCCTAAGCTCGATATCCAGATGCTGCCGGTCACGGTAATGTTTGGCCGCGCACCAGGACGTGAAGTCCAGGGCGAAGCCACGCCACACCTGCGGGTGCTGAACGGTGTACAGAAGTTCTTTGCGGTGATCTGGCACGGACGCGACAGCTTTGTTCGCTTCTCGCCGACCGTCTCGCTGCGCCGTATGGCCACGGAGCACGGTACGGATAAGTCGATCGCCCAGAAGCTGGCTCGCGTGGCGCGCATCCATTTTGCCCGTCAGCGGCTGGCGGCGATTGGCCCGCGTTTACCGGCGCGTCAGGATCTGTTCAACCGTCTGCTGCAATCCAAAGCGATTGAAAAAGCCGTCGAAGATGAAGCACGCAGCAAAAAAATCTCCCATGAGAAAGCGCAGCAGAATGCCGTTGAGATGATGGAAGAAATTGCCGCCAACTTCTCTTATGAAGCGATTCGCGTCACCGACCGCGTGATGGGCTGGCTCTGGAGTCGTCTCTATCAGGGCATCAACGTCAATGGCGGCGAAAAAGTTCGTCAGCTGGCGCAGGATGGCCACGAGATTGTCTATGTGCCGTGCCATCGCAGCCACATGGATTATCTGCTGCTCTCCTATGTGCTCTATCATCAGGGCCTGGTGCCGCCACACATTGCTGCCGGTATCAATCTCAACTTCTGGCCAGCCGGCCCGATTTTCCGTCGTCTGGGCGCGTTCTTTATTCGTCGTACCTTTAAAGGCAACAAGCTCTACGCCACGGTGTTCCGCGAATATCTCGGCGAGCTGTTCACCCGCGGTTATTCAGTTGAATACTTTGTTGAAGGTGGCCGTTCTCGTACCGGTCGCCTGCTGGACCCGAAAACCGGCACTTTAGCTATGACGCTGCAGGCGATGCTGCGCGGCGGCAATCGCCCGATCACGCTGGTGCCGATCTACATCGGTTATGAACACGTGATGGAAGTGGGTACGTACGCCAAAGAACTGCGCGGCGCAGCCAAAGAGAAAGAGGGCTTCATGCAGATGGTGCGCGGCTTACGCAAGCTGCGCAATCTCGGTCAGGGTTACGTTAACTTTGGCGAACCGCTGCCGCTGGTCAACTATCTCAACAAGCGGGTGCCGGAATGGCGCGATGCCATCGATCCGATTGAGCCGCAGCGTCCCAGCTGGTTAACCCCAACCGTCAACGATATTGCTGCCAGCCTGATGGTGCGTATCAATGAAGCGGGCGCGGCTAACGCCATGAACCTCTGTGTCACCGCCCTGCTGGCGTCGCGTCAGCGCTCACTCACCCGTGAACAGCTGATTGAACAACTGGAGTGCTATACCCAGTTGCTGCGCAACGTGCCTTACTCGCCAAATGCGACCGTACCCGATCTCTCCGCGGAAGCGCTGCTGGATCACGCCATGGGTATGAATAAGTTTGAGAGCGAAAAGGACAGCATTGGCGACATCATCATTCTGCCGCGTGAGCAGGCGGTGCTGATGACCTACTATCGCAACAATATTCATCACATGCTGGTGATGCCGTCGCTGATTGCCGCCATTGTTCAGCAGCATCAGACGCTGAGCGAAGCAGAACTGCTGCGTCAGGTAAGCCTGATCTACCCGATGCTGAAGAGTGAGCTGTTCCTGCGCTGGCAGACCGATGAGCTGCCGCAACTGTTGACCGAACTGAGTCAGGAGCTGGCGCGTCAGGGCCTGATTACGTTCGAAGCCGGCGAATTGCGCTTTTCCTCAGCGCGCTATCGCACGCTGCAACTGCTGGCTGCCGGTGTGCGTGAAACGCTGCAGCGCTACGCCATTACGTTCTCCATTCTCAGCGCCAAGCCGACGATTAACCGCGGCACGCTGGAGAAAGAGAGCCGGACGCTGGCACAGCGTCTGTCGGTGTTGCACGGGATCAATGCGCCGGAGTTCTTCGACAAAGCGGTCTTTACCTCGCTGGTACTGACGCTACGCGATGAAGGGTATATCAGCGACAGCGGGGATGCCAATGTCGCACAGACGCTGGCGACCTGGCACATCCTGGCTGACCTGGTCACCAGTGATGTCCGCATGACGATTGAAACCGCGGTGGCGCACGACTGACCCCTGCGTACAGTAAAAAGGCGACCTCATGAGGTCGCCTTTTTTATGCCCAAAACTTCGGAGCAGAAGAATTCTGGAAGCAATGAATAAGCTCAACACGCTGGGAACAGGGTCAGAAGAGGAAAGCGTCCCGCCGCCCGGAAAAAAACGCCAGGCGTTTTTGAACAACGCAACGCGTTGGCCCGGCAACGGGCGCACCTCAGGGATGAGGTGCGTACTAAAAACGCCGGGAGCGTTTTTGAACAACGCAACGCGTTGGCCCGGCTACAGGCGCACCTCAGGGATGAGGTGCGTAATCGCGCGGGCCGAGCATGCCAGGGATGGCGGCTTTTGCGTCTTTCCGATCTGACCGTGTTTCCTGCGCACGCTCGATTTCGCCGCTAAATCAGCCTTTTTTCGCCCAAAACTCTCTATCAGAACAGCTGACTGAACGGCGGCGTATTCATCAGTACGCCAAGGAACAGCACCATCCCGACATAATTATTATTCAGGAAAGCCTGGAAACAGGGCTGGCGTTCACGCCCGGCGATCAGCTTCTGCTGGTAAACAAACAGCGCAGCCGCAAGCAGCAGCGTCCAGTAGAAGGCGCCATTCAGATGCAGCATCATGCCCACCAGCGCCATCAGCAACAGAGTTGCCAGTTGCAGCAGCCCAATAATCAGCTTGTCGAAACGGCCAAATAAAATCGCCGTCGACTTCACGCCAATCTTCAGGTCATCGTCCCGATCGACCATCGCATACTGCGTGTCGTAAGCGACCGTCCAGCAGATGTTGGCAATAAACACCAGCCAGCATACCAGAGGTAAGGACTCACTAACTGCGGACCATGCCATAGGAATCGCCCAGCCAAATGCGGCCCCCAGCACCACCTGCGGCAGATGGGTATAACGCTTCATAAAGGGATAGACCCAGGCCAGCGCCAACCCCACGACGGAGAGCATTATCGTCATCAGGTTCATGGTCAGCACCAGCGCAAAAGCTATCAGCGCCAGGATCACGAACAGCAGCTTCGCTTCTTTGGCACTCACCGTGCCGCTGGCCAGTGGCCGGTGCTTCGTACGCTCCACATGACCATCAACTTTACGGTCGGCGTAGTCATTAATCACACAACCGGCCGCGCGCATCACAAACACTCCGGCAACGAATACCACCAGCACCGGCAGCGGCGGGATCGCCATGTCAGCCAGCCATAATGCCCAGAGCGTGGGCCACATCAGCAGCAGCGTCCCAATCGGTTTGTCGATACGCATCAGGCGAGCGTAGGCCCGCCATTTATTCATACTTAAGCTCGTTTGCACCACAAAATCCTCAGACCAGATCGCGATAGAGCGGCGATGCCGGTAAAAACAGTTCAGTCAGCAGCAGCGGTTTGCCAGAGAGACGCAGGCGGGAACGCCGTCCCCATAATCCGTCCACCTGCCCCGGCTCAATAAAATCGCGGGTCAGCGTCGACGACGAAAAAAGATAGCGCCCCAGAGGACGGGTGCCGAGCTGTTGCAGCATCGCCTCCGGCCCATTGAGGGTGCTTTCCGGCACCAGCGTGCGACCCGCCAGCCAGGGCTGATCGTCGCCGGACAGCAGCACTTCGCGCAGCCAGAAGCGTTCATCGTCTGGCAACAATGCCCTTTCCTCACCCAGCTCGCTGGCGTCAATAAAGCCTTCACGCAGCGGCTGAACCGTGACCCGCTGACAGTGCTGTTCAAAGCGGCGCGTCATCGAATCCTCCTCCATCAGCCAGTCGAGCAAAGGCGGCGCAAGGGTGGCCTGCGACGGAGAAAGCCAGTTGAGCGAACGTAATAAGCTGAGTGCGTCTTGCGACATGGCACCACTCCCGATAATTTTCAGGACGCTAGTTTAGCGCAGAGCGGCGATGCGAACACCTGCCGTCGTGTCAGACGGCAGGTGGATTACTCGCGTTTCAGCCGGTTACTGTTGGCCAGCCACAGCGTGACCACCAGAATCAGAATCGCCGCTGAGTAGCAGAGGGTATCGAAGGGATTTTTATGGTCGACGATAATCAGGCGGATGATGGCCGTGATACCGATATAGACAAAGTAGCGCAGCGGAAAGTGATAGCCCGACTGAAAGTACTTAACAATCAGGGCAATAAATTCGAAGTAGAGGAAATAGATAACAATTCCCTCAATCAGCAGGTAAGAAGAGGCCTGCTCACCGGTGTTAAACAGAACGTTTGCCAGATGGATAGTTTCTTTGCCTAAAAAGACGATCAGGATGATCGCCAGACTCAGCAGACCCAGATTCAGCACCCATTGCAATACCGTTGCAAGGTGGCGGGCCAAAGGATTTTTGTCACTCATGTTGCGCCTTTTAAAAAGGAGTTATCAGCGCGCGATATCATGCGTCAGTGTGATGCAAATCACAATAACCCTAAGCTTCTACATCCACACAGAGCGCGTCGTACCGCCAGTATTCACAGTCGCAATCAATCACCTCTTTTAGCTGATTGCGGTTGATACGGGTGATGAGCAGACCGGGACTGCCCGGCGCCACATTCAGCGTAGGTGCGGCAATCTCCGGCAACGGGCCAGGCAGAATGGTGAAGCGCGCGCCGCCGTAGCGAATACCGTAGCGCTGGTCATAGAGATCGGTCAGGGAGCGGGTCAGATCTTCATCGAGCAGGCCAGGGAAGAAACGCGGATTAAGGTAGTGTTCTACATAGAGTACGGCGCGCCCGTCGATGCGGCGCAGGCGGCGGATGCAGTAAACCGCCGAACCGGGTGCCAGCCGCAGCGCGGTCGCGACGCTGTCGTGCGCCGCAACCTGCTCAGCGGCGATCACCTCAGTGGTCGCCTGCCGTCCCTGCTCCCTCGCCATGGCATGAAAGTGGCTGTGATGCAGCGGATTGTAAATCAGACGTGGTGGCGCGATAAACCAGCCGCGGCGCAGTTCCCGGTAGATCATTCCCTGGGCTTCCAGCTTGCCCAGTGCTTCCCGCAAGGTAATCCGGGTGGTGCTGAACGCCTCGCTTAAGGCACGCTCTGCCGGCAGCCGCCCGCCGCTGAACTCCCCCGCCTGAATGCGCGTCAGCAGTGCGCTGGCTATCGCATCCGCCGTTTTGAGTGCTATCGACTCCACAACAGTAGCCTCATTTTGGTGCGACTCCGCACTCTTACTGTTCAGGTAAATGCGCCTGTGGCAGGCGAACGGGTCGCCTCTTTTGTCGCCCCTTCCCCGCACCGCGCCGCCTTGTCATAAATCGTTCATATACAGGGGCTACATTGGCTCGGTTCTTGCTGGACTAGACCAGCCAGGCCCATCAACTTACACCCGGAGCAACTGAGATGAAAGCGTTTATCGCCTCTGTAGTAGCCAGTGCTGTAGTTCTCACCCTGCCCGTTGCGCAGGCCGCCGATAACGACCTCGCTGCGCTGGAAAAAGCCGCGCGCAGTGAAGGTCAGGTCAACAGCGTCGGGATGCCGGATAGCTGGGCCAACTGGAAAGATACCTGGAACGACATCAGCAGCAAATATGGCCTTAAGCACAGCGATACCGATATGTCATCGGCGCAGGAGCTGGCGAAATTCGATGCAGAGAAAGCGAACGCCAGTGCTGATATCGGTGACGTGGGCGCCGCCTTTGGCCCGATCGCTGTCGCTAAAGGTGTGACCCAGCCCTATAAACCCACGCACTGGGATCAGATTCCGGCCTGGGCTAAAGATAAAGAGGGTCACTGGGCACTGGCCTATACCGGCACCATTGCCTTTCTGATCGACAAGCAGCAGGTGAAAGATATCCCCCACAGCTGGGCCGATCTGAAAAAAGGTAAGTATGTGGTTACTATCGGTGACGTCGGCGTAGCTGCTCAGGCGGCTAATGGCGTACTGGCTGCCAACTACGCTTTAGGCGGTGATGAGAAGAACCTGAAACCGGCGCTGGCGTTCTTTGCCGATCTGGCTAAGCAGAGTCGTCTTGGCGTGACCGATCCGGTGATCGCTAACATCGAAAAAGGCGAAGTACAGATGGCGGTGGTGTGGGACTTCAACGCTCTGAACTACCGTGACCAGATCGACAAAAACCGCTACGAAGTGGTAATCCCGTCTGATGGCTCAGTCACCTCCGGCTACACCACCCTTATTAACAAATATGCGAAACATCCTGACGCCGCAAAACTGACGCGTGAATATATCTTCTCAGACCAGGGCCAGATCAATCTGGCGAAAGGCTATGCGCGCCCGATTCGTGCCGAGCATCTGACGCTGCCAGCGGACGTTCAGGCTCGCCTGCTGCCGCAGTCCGAATATAAAAATGCCCGTCCGGTTAAGGATCAGGCTGCCTGGGATAAATCGTCGAAAATGCTGCCGCGCCTGTGGCAGGAAAACGTCATCATTAACATGCAGCAGTAGTTCGCGGCAGGGAGAACGGAATGAAGACCATCCTGGTGGTACTGGACGGGCTGAGCAATCAGGTCGCACAACATGCAATGGGTTACCTGCATGCCGAATGTTCGCAGGGCAACGGGTCCTATTACCGAATGACCTGTGAGTTACCGTCGCTGTCGCGCCCGCTTTATGAGTGCATTCTGACCGGGGTTCCGCCGGTCAGAAGCGGTATTATTCATAACGGCGTCAGCCGGTTAAGTCGCGAGCGCAGCGTGTTCCACTTTGCGCGCGCGGCGGGACTGACAACGGCGGCGGCGGCCTACCACTGGGTGAGTGAGCTTTATAACCGCACCCCGTTCGTTCCGGCGCGCGATCGTCACACCGACGCGCCGGACCTGCCGATTCAGTATGGGCATTTTTATTCTGACGATAGCTATCCTGACTCGCATCTGTTTGAAGATGCAGAGAGCCTGCGGCTGCGTCACGATCCCGATTTTCTGCTGATCCACCCGATGAATATCGACGATGCCGGTCATAAGTCGGGGCTCTCCTCGCCGCAGTACCGCAACCGGGCGCGCATTGCCGACGGCCTGCTGTCGCAGTGGATGCCGCTGTGGCTGGCCGGAGGCTATCAGGTGATGGTAACGGCCGATCATGGCATGAATGACGATCGCTCCCACGGCGGGATTCTGCCGGAAGAGACCACGGTGCCGCTGTTTGTCTTTGGCCACGCATTCTCGCTGCAGCCTGACCTCGCGCCGCAGCAAACCGACCTGTGCGGCACGCTGTGTGAACTGCTGGAAGTGGCCCATGACAAGCCGGTCTGTCGCGGCCTGCTGGCGGAGCCGCAAAGATGAAGGGAAAAGGGTTCGCGCTGCTGCTGCTGTTGCCATTCACTCTGTTCTGGGTCGCCTTTCAACTGGCCCCGCTGT
The DNA here is from genome assembly GCF_024158165.1 of Pantoea sp. B550. Lineage (NCBI taxonomy): Bacteria > Pseudomonadati > Pseudomonadota > Gammaproteobacteria > Enterobacterales > Erwiniaceae > Pantoea > Pantoea sp. B550. Next base: position 2,251,460 of record NZ_JAMYXI010000003.1, on the reverse strand, counting down.
TGTGGATCGCCATCAACAGCTTCTGGAGTGAGATGAACAGCCAGTGGGGCTGGGATAACTATCAGGACATTCTCACCTCGCCTTTCTACCAGCAGGCATTCCGCTTCTCACTGGATATCTCGCTCTGGTCCAGCGTCTGGGGACTGCTGATTGCGCTCATCACCGGCTATTCGCTGCATCAGCTCGGCAGCGGACGACTGCAGCGTTTTCTTATCTCCTTTACCAACATGACCAGCAATTTTGCCGGTGTCCCGCTGGCGTTTGCCTTTGTGATTCTACTGGGGCTGAACGGCTGTCTGACGCTGCTGCTGCGCCATTATGGCGTGATTGAGAGCTTCCGACTCTTCTCGCGCAACGGCATGGTGCTGGTTTACACCTGGTTCCAGATCCCGCTGGGCGTGCTGCTGCTCTATCCGGCGTTCGACGGGCTGAAAAAGGAGTGGCAGGAGTCCGCTGCGCTGCTGGGTGCCAGCCGCTGGCGCTACTGGTGGCATATCGGTTTGCCGATTCTGTTCCCGGCCCTGCTCGGTACTTTTGTCATCCTGCTGGCAAATGCGCTGGGCGCTTACGCCACGATTTACGCCCTGACCACCGGTAATTTCAACGTGGTACCGGTGCGCATCGCCGCGCTGGTCTCGGGTGATATTTCGCTCGATCCCAACACCGGCAGCGCGCTGGCGATGCTGCTGGTGGCCATTATGACGCTCATCACCCTGGTGCAGCAGTATCTGGTGCGCCGCAGCTATCTCAATGCGAAACAGCCATGAAAGGAGCCGTCATGTCACGTGCTGAGCATCTCTATCACCGGATCATGGTCGGGTTACTCTTTACTCTGCTGGCGCTGCCATTGCTGGCGACGCTGCTCTATGCGATTTCGTCCGACTGGAGTAATACCATTCTGCCGCAGGGCTATAGCCTGAAGTGGTTCATTCAGCTCTGGAGCGACCCACGTTTTCTGACGGCGCTGGGCCATTCGCTGCTGATTTGCTTTGGTGCGCTGTTGTTCTCGCTGGTGCTGGTGCTGCCTGCCATGTTTGTAATCGCTTACTACTTTCCCCGACTGGATGCGGTGATGAACATCCTGATCCTGATGCCTTTTGCGGTGCCGCCGGTGGTGTCATCCGTGGGATTACTCCAGCTCTACTCTTCGTCACCGCTGATGCTGACCGGCACGCCATGGATCTTAATCGGCTGCTACTTCACCATCGCACTGCCGTTTATTTATCGAGCGCTGGCGAACAATATGCAGGCGATCAACCTTAAAGAGCTGATTGATGCTGCACAGCTGCTGGGTGCCAGCACCTGGCAGGCGGCGCTGTGGGTGGTGCTGCCTAACCTGCGTAAAGGGATGCTGATCGCCGTGCTGCTCTCGTTCTCCTTTCTGATTGGCGAATTCGTCTTCGCTAACCTGCTGGTCGGCAACCGCTATGAAACCCTGCAGGTTTATCTCTTCAACATGCGCAACGGCAGCGGTCACTTCACCAGCGCGCTGGTGATCTCCTACTTCTTTGTGGTGCTGCTGGTCACCTGGCTGGCCAACGCCCTGAATCCTGAACGAGGCTGAATATGAGTTACCTTGAGGTCAGAGAGCTGAACAAGTCTTATGGACCGACGCCGATTTTTGAGCAGATCGATTTCAGCGCCGCCGAAGGGGAATTTGTCACCCTGCTCGGCCCCAGCGGCTGCGGCAAATCGACGCTGCTGCGCTGTCTGGCGGGATTAACCGGCGTCGACAGCGGTGAAATCAGGCTGGAGGGCAAGGATATCGTGCCGCTGGCCCCGCAGAAGCGCGCCATCGGCATGGTGTTCCAGAGCTATGCGCTGTTTCCCAACATGACGGTGGAGAAGAACGTCGCGTTTGGCCTGAAGATGCAGAAGCTGCCCGAGGCACAGATCCGCCAGCGAGTGCTGGAGGTGCTGGAACTGGTGGAACTCAGTGACTATGCGCGTCGTTATCCGCATCAGCTGTCAGGCGGCCAGTGTCAGCGCGTGGCGCTGGCGCGTTCACTGGTCACGCGTCCGCGGTTGCTGCTGCTGGATGAGCCGCTGTCGGCGCTGGATGCACGTATCCGTCGCCATCTGCGCGATCAAATCCGGCGCATTCAGCGCGAGCTGAATCTCACCACCCTCTTCGTGACCCACGATCAGGAGGAGGCGCTGACGCTCTCCGATCGCATCGTGCTAATGAACCGGGGCAAAATCGTCCAGAACGGCGATGCCGAAGCGCTCTATACACAGCCGGTCGATCTCTTTGCCGCCGGATTTATTGGCAATTACAACCTGCTGAGTGCCGAGCAGGCGACGCGGCTGACCGGCCAGCCTTTCCACAGTCAGGTGGCTATTCGCCCGGAATCGATGCTGTTTACCGTGCCAGGCCAGGGTATTCCTGCGGAAATCCTCAGCCACAGCCTGCTGGGCAACGTCATCCGCTACCGTATCCGGGCGCATGACGTGGAGCTTTCGGTCGATGTGCTTAACCGATCGGCGGCGGATTTGCATCCCGCTGGCAGGAAGATTGGTCTACAATTAGAGCTGTCGACTTTGCGCCAGGTGGCTTAAAACACAGGAAAAAATCACGCATAGCACGGCAATCCCCTTCACAGATTGCTCTCGCTGTCAGGCTGGCAGTCTGTGCTGTTTGAAGCCTGACAAACGAGGAGCGATACCCCGTGTTAACCCTGCTTAATTTACTTTCTGCAGTGGCCCTGCTGGTCTGGGGCACGCATATCGTGCGAACCGGCATCATGCGGGTCTACGGTGCCGATCTGCGCCGCGTGCTGAGCCGCAGCATCGAAAAAAAACCGATGGCGTTTCTGGCAGGTATCGGCGTAACCACGCTGGTGCAGAGCAGCAACGCTACGACATTGCTGGTCACCTCGTTTGTGGCGCAGAATCTGGTCAGCCTGACGCCCGCACTGGTGGTGATTCTGGGCGCGGATGTCGGTACCGCTATCATGGCCCGTATTCTGACCTTTGATCTCTCCTGGCTCTCACCGCTGTTTATCTTCTTTGGCGTGGTGTTCTTCCTCAGCCGCAAACAGACCCGTGCCGGTCAGTTAGGCCGCGCCAGTATCGGCCTGGGCCTGATACTGCTGGCGCTGCAGCTGATTGTCGAAGCGGCGCGTCCGATTACTCAGGCCGCGGGTGTGCAGGTGCTCTTCTCCAGCCTGACGGGCGACGTGATGCTCGATGCGCTGCTGGGCGCAGTGTTTGCCATTATCAGTTACTCCAGTCTGGCCGCGGTGCTGATCACCGCGACACTGACTGCAACCGGCGTGATTTCGTTCAAGGTCGCGCTCTGTCTGGTGATCGGTGCCAATCTCGGTAGCGGTCTGCTGGCGATGATCAACGCCAGCAGCTCGAATGCCGCCGGTAAGCGCGTAGCGCTCGGCAGCCTGCTGTTCAAGTTCATTGGCTGCGTCCTGATCCTGCCGTTTGTCGATATTGTGGCGACCTGGCTCGATAAGCTGCCGGTCAACGATGAAGAGTTAGTGATTTTCTTCCATGTGTTTTACAACCTGATCCGCTGTGTGGCGATGGTGCCGTTTGCTGACCTGATGGCGCGCCTCTGCCGTCGACTCATTGCCGACGACGTCGACAACGCGCTGCAGCTTAAGCCAAAGCACCTCGATCGCAGCGCGCTGGATACCCCGGCGCTGGCGCTGGTGAATGCCGCCCGCGAAGCGCTGCGCATGGGTGACGTGCTGGAACAGATGCTGGAAGCGTTTAATAAAGTCATACATGGTGAGTCCCGCGAGGAGCGCACGGTGCGGCGGCTTGATGATGATGTCGATGTGCTCTATACCGCCATCAAACTCTATCTGGCGCGGATGCCCAAAGAGGATTTGCCGGAAGAGGATTCGCGCCGCTGGGGTGAAATCATTGAGATGTCGCTGAATCTGGAGCAGGCCGGTGACATTATTGAGCGGATGAGCGGCGATGTCGCTGACAAGTCGCTGGCAGCGGGCCGTGCGTTTTCTGCAGAGGGCTTAAAGGAGCTGCAGGAGTTGCAGGAGCTGTTAATCGCCAACCTCAGAATGAGCCTGTCGGTATTTCTGTCGCACGATGTCACCAGCGCCAGGCGACTGCGCCGCGCGAAACATCGCTTCCGCCTGATGATTCGCCGCTACTCTCATGCCCACGTTGATCGCCTGCATCAGCAGAACGTGCAGAGCATTGAGACCAGCTCGCTGCACCTTGGTTTACTCGGCGATATGAAGCGCCTGAATTCCCTCTTCTGCAGCGTGGCCTATACCGTGCTGGACCAGCCCGACGATGAACGGGATTATGAATAAAGCGTGTGAACAGACAGTTACGCCGGAGCAATCGTCCGGCGTAACAGCAGTGAGAAGCGGCGCATCGCAATAATGCGCCGCCACGGTTACTTCTTCTTAATCGGCTTTCCGGACCAGTAACCCGCCAGCAGTGAACCTGACAGGTTGTGCCACACCGAGAAGAGTGCGCCCGGCAATGCCGCCAGCGGCGAGAAGTAGAGTTTGCCCAGCGTCGCCGCCAGACCGGAGTTCTGCATGCCGACCTCCAGTGCCAGCGTACGGCAGGTTGACTCATCAAAGCCAAACAGTTTGCCGCCCCAGTAGCCGCCAAGCAGGCCAATCGCGTTATGCAGGATCACCGCCGCGATCACCATCAAACCCACCGATCCGATAAAGCTCTGACTGCCTGCCACCACCGCGCTGATGATCAGCAGAATGCAGACCATCGAAAACGCAGGCAGCCACGGCTCCACCCGGCGAACCACGCTGTTCATGCTGTGATGAATGATCAGTCCAAGACTAATCGGGATCACGACGATCTTCACGATGCTCAGCAGCATGCCCACCACATCAACCTGAATGTGGGTATCCACATAAAAGCGGGTTAACAGCGGCGTGGCGAACACGCCCACCAGCGCGGAGACGGAAGAAATGGTTACCGACAGCGCCACATCCCCTTTCGCCAGATAGATCATGACGTTGCTGGCGGTGCCGCTGGCAACTGAGCCGACCAGAATCATACCGGCGGCCAGATCGGGCGGCATATGGAACAGTTTTGCCAGCCCCCAGGCGGCTAACGGCATCACCAGATAGTGCAGAAAGGTGCCGGCAATCACCGGCGCAGGCCGGGTCAGCACCCGTTTGAAATCGTCGATATTCAGGGTGACACCCATGCCGAACATAATCAGCATCAGCAGATAAGTGACCCAGGGTCCGATGCCGAGAAAGGTACCTGGAGAGTAATAGGCGGCGACAGACAGCAGCACGGCCCAGAGCGGGAACAGGCGGGTTAACGTGGCGAGCATAGCCAGACTTCCTTATAAGAATGTTATGTTTAGTGCAGATTTGCCATAGAGCGTCATCATGCAGGAACGACTGCCGTGACCAAGGCGGGATCATAACATTTCATTATCATGGCGTAAGGCGAAGATGGGGCGAGACAGGAAAATGCGGATCGACTGCTGCCGATCCGCTGAATATCGACGAAATTACGCTGCTTTTTCCTCTAAACCGCGGTAGATCAAACCACCAACCACGGCACCGATAATCGGCATCAACCAGAACATCCACAGCTGAGAGATCGCCCAGTCACCCTGGAAGAGGGCTGCTGCGGTGCTGCGTGCCGGGTTAACAGAGGTGTTAGTCACCGGAATGCTGATCAGGTGGATCAGGGTTAACGCCAGGCCAATCGCAATCGGGGCAAAGCCTTTTGGCGCGCGTTCGCTGGTAGCGCCCATGATCACAATCAGGAAGATAGCCGTCATCACTACCTCAGTGATCATGCCTGCCTGCAAACTGAAGCCACCCGGTGAGTGTTCACCGTAGCCGTTCGCCGCAAAGCCGCTGGCCGCTGCGCTGAAGTCGCCTTTACCGCTGGCGATCAGATAAAGCACCGCGCCAGCCGCAATGCCGCCCACCAGTTGCGCGATGATGTAAGGAATGGCCTGCGAGGCGGAGAAACGTCCGCCTGCCACTAATCCCAGGGTAACTGCCGGATTAAAGTGACCGCCTGAGATGTGACCGACCGCATACGCCATGACCAGCACGCTCAGCCCGAAAGCCAGCGCCACGCCCATGAAGCCAATGCCCAGTTCCGGGAACGCCGCTGACAGTACGGCACTACCACAACCGCCTGCGACCAGTACAAAAGTCCCCAGCGCCTCTGCGACTAACCTTTTCATGATATTTCCTAACTTTAGGTGAATGGATTCAGCGGCGGGATTATAAATCTGAGGAAAGGGAGCGCAACGCCGGTACACGAAATGCGCAAAGAAAGGGGTTGCCATTTGGCAATAGTGGCAATAAGCCTTTGTATTGATGGAACTGTCTGGAAGAAGCAAACCACAGGGAGATCAGGACGAACTGAACCTTTTTTGCCACTGTTCAGGCCGCGCAGACGCGGCCTGAACAGCAGATAAATTTACTCGAACAGATTGCGGTGCAGCGTACGGACTACGCTTTCCGCATCATTGCCCGGCACCAGGAAGCAGAGATTGTAGCTGCTGGCACCATAGCAAATCATCCGCAGGTTGAACGGATCGAGCACACCAAACACCTCTTTGCCAACACCACACGCTTTTGACAGCTCATTGCCGATAATCGCCACCAGCGCCAGATCTTCCTCCACTTCTACCCGGCACAGCGACGAGAGTTCAGTCAGCAACGCCTGGGTCAGCAGACTGGCACTGGTTGAGGTCGAGCCGGTGGTGTCCAGCGTCAGCGCCACACTGACTTCGGAGGTAGTTATCAGGTCAACGGAGACGTTATGACGCGCCAGAATGTTAAACAGTTCGGCGAGGAAACCAAACGTATGCAGCATGTTAAGGCTGTGCAGCGTTAACAGCGTCTGCTTACGGCGTAACGCCAGCGCCCGGAACAGCGGCGGGTTGCGGGTTTCGTTGCAGACGCGGGTGCCGCCCGCTGCCGGATCCCTGCTGGATCCGACGAAGACCGGAATACCCCGGCGCACGGCGGGCAGCAGCGTCGCCGGATGCAGGACTTTTGCACCAAACGTCGCCATTTCAGCGGCTTCTTCAAAGGTGATTTCATCAATACGCTTCGCCGTCGGCACCACGCGTGGATCGGTGGTATAGATACCCGGCACATCCGTCCAGATATCGACGCGCGCCGCGTTCAGCGCTTCGCCCAGCAGCGCGGCGGTATAATCACTGCCGCCACGCCCTAAGGTGGTGGTGCGCCCTTCGCTTTCGCTGCCAATGAAGCCCTGAGTTATCACCAGCGCCTGCGCGATACGTGGGTGTAACTGCGCCGTCGCCTGCTCCGCCAGCACCTGAACATCCGGGACTGCCCGGCCAAAATGATCGTCGGTGCGCATCACTTTGCGAACATCAAACCACTCTGCATTCACCTGACGTTCACGCAGAATTTCAACAAACAGCAGTGAAGACATCAGCTCGCCGTGGCTGACCAGTTCATCGGTCAGGGCATTTGAGGTGGCGAGTGACGCCGCTTCTGAGAGCATGCTGATATTGTCGATCATCCGATCAATTTCATCGCGGATCACGTCCGGACGCTGCAGGCGATCGACAATGGCGTACTGGATACGGCGGATATCATCAAGCAGAGCAGCGCGCTGGGGTGCCTGCTGGCCTTCAGCCAGCGCAACCAGAAGATTGGTAATGCCTGCCGAGGCAGAGAGCACTACCAGACGCGTGCTGGCGTCCTGCAACACCACATCGGCGCTGCGGTTCATCGCTTCAAAATCGGCTACGCTGGTGCCGCCAAATTTTGCCACTATCAGAGTTTGAGACATGTAGGACCTCGTGTCAGGTTATCTTGTTCTCGCCGATGAAAGGGTCGAGAAACATGCTTTCAGCCAGGCACAAGGAAAGAGCAGAAACGGGCGGACAAGATCGGATAGACGAGTCACCCAGAAGCGCCCCACCTTGCAAAACGTCGACTGCAGACGTTTCTGGTGACAACCCAGAGGATTCAGCCCCTGTAGCCGACAGGCAGCACACCGCGTGCTGACCCACCTCGGCGTCGCTCCCCATGATGTGTTTTCACCGGATACGGTTCCTCCAACACACTGCCTGGGCGACGCGCCTCTTCTGGCTTGCACACAGGTGCGCAAGTAGGCGCATAGATCTAGCCTTTTCTGGACCTGCTGTCAATGTCAGCGATGGCCGCAGAGCCGCATCAGAAAACAAATTGCCCTGCGCCGCAGCGGCTACAGTGCTTAATGGGTTCAGCCCCTGCAACAATCCCTGACACGGCACAACGTTTTGCGCAGACTTTCGCGTCACACTTTAGCGCGTGATACTGCTGCCATCCTCAGGCTGTTCGCGCCAGTGAATGCTGACGACAGACCGCAGCGTTTACCTCGTCTGCGCGGCGTGCGCTGACAAAATTTTTCCTTTCAGTTACAAGTGTGGTCATACTGAAACGCTAAACGGGCATGATGTGCCTCCGATGGAATGACGGTTCTTAATATCAACAAGAGTGTTGCCATGAAAAATATCAATCCGACACAAACCGCAGCCTGGAAAGCGCTGCAACAGCATTTTGAGCAGATGAAATCGGTAGAAATTGCCGATCTGTTCGCCCAGGATGCCGATCGTTTTGCCAAATTCTCTGCCACCTTTGATGATCAGATGCTGGTGGATTTCTCCAAAAACCGCATCACCCAGGAAACCCTCGATAAGTTACAGACGCTGGCTAAAGAGACCGATCTCAGCGGTGCCATTAAGTCTATGTTCTCGGGTGAGAAGATTAACCGTACCGAAGATCGTGCGGTGCTGCACGTCGCACTGCGTAACCGGAGTAACACGCCGATTCTGGTGGATGGCAAAGATGTGATGCCAGAGGTCAACGCTGTGCTGGACAAGATGAAAGGCTTTTCAGAGCGCATCATCAGCGGCGAATGGAAAGGCTATACCGGTAAAGCGATCACCGACGTAGTGAACATCGGTATCGGCGGCTCCGATCTTGGCCCGTTTATGGTGACGGAAGCGCTGCGCCCGTACAAAAACCATCTGAACATGCATTTTGTCTCTAACGTAGACGGCACCCACATCGCCGAAACGCTGAAAGATCTCAGCCCGGAAACCACCCTGTTCCTGGTCGCATCGAAGACCTTCACCACCCAGGAAACCATGACCAACGCCCACAGTGCGCGCGACTGGTTCCTGAAAACCGCAGGCGATCAACAGCACGTAGCGAAACACTTTGCTGCCCTGTCGACTAACGCCAAAGCGGTGGGTGAATTCGGTATCGACACCAATAACATGTTTGAATTCTGGGACTGGGTTGGCGGCCGCTATTCACTGTGGTCAGCGATCGGCCTGTCGATCATTCTCTCGATTGGTTTCGATAACTTCGGGCAACTGCTGAGCGGCGCACATGCCATGGACCAGCACTTCGCCTCTACCCCGGCGGAGCAGAACCTGCCGGTGCTGCTGGCGCTGATTGGCATCTGGTATAACAATTTCTTTGGTGCCGAAACCGAAGCGATTCTGCCTTACGACCAGTACATGCACCGCTTTGCCGCCTATTTCCAGCAGGGAAATATGGAGTCAAACGGCAAGTATGTGGATCGCGACGGTCATCCGGTGGACTACCAGACTGGCCCTATTATCTGGGGCGAACCTGGCACCAACGGTCAGCACGCGTTTTATCAGCTGATCCATCAGGGGACCAAACTGGTTCCGTGTGACTTCATTGCCCCGGCGATTACTCATAACGCGCTGGCGGACCACCATCCGAAGCTGCTCTCTAACTTCTTTGCCCAGACCGAAGCGCTGGCGTTTGGTAAGTCACGCGACGTCGTGGAGAAAGAGTTTACCGATGCCGGCAAATCGGCAGAATCTGTAGCCCACATTGTGCCGTTCAAGGTGTTTGAAGGTAATCGCCCGACTAACTCCATTCTGCTGCGTGAAATTACGCCGTACAGCCTGGGTGCGCTGATTGCGTTGTACGAGCACAAAATCTTCACGCAGGGTGCCATCCTGAATATCTTCACCTTCGATCAGTGGGGTGTGGAGTTAGGTAAGCAGCTGGCGAACCGTATTCTGCCGGAACTGGAAAATGAGGACGAAATTACCTCTCATGACAGTTCCACTAATGCCTTAATTAACCGCTATAAATCCTGGCGTTAATCGGCGTTAATTTCATCGGGCGGCAACGTTGCCGCCCTTTTTTTGTCTCTTTTTCCATCCAGGTGGCCTGATTATCGATTTTGTCATTCACGCCAGTGCGGGAAAAGTCTTAAAATACCCTAAGATAATTCTGAACATCTGGCCATAAAACAGTGTGATATCCAGTATAAAATGGATCTGAAAACTAACGGGCAACAGGGTTAGCTATTGATTTATAGCCATATTTAATTTAAGCCCTTCTGAGTAAATTCTGATTATTCTTATTCCGTACCAGATATAACTAAAAAAGAACATTCCGCTTTGCATTCGCCTTACCTGTAGCGAAATATAGGGTATCAACCAGAAAACCTCCGATTTAAAAAGTAGTTATCCCCAATTCAGCTGATTAAATCACGCAATTGCCCCGCTATTTACCCTGGTTTTTATGGCACTGAACTCTGATATTTTGTTGCCCTATAATGAACGCGCCCGCAATGGGACTGTCCGTCGCTTTGGCTGCAGCCTGTCTGTATTGCCCTTGTCGCCGGTCAGAGCTCCTTCATTCACTCAATGCAGGAAACGTTGTTATGAAAAAAACTATGGTTGCCGGTGCAGCCCTGATCCTCGTTGCCGCTTCTTCCAGCGCATTTGCTGCGCCGCAGGAAGCAGGTGAAGCAGGTACTGCAGCTGGCGCGCAGGCGGGAGCAATCTCTGCTGGCACGTCCACGGCTGTCGGTGTCGGCGCACTTGGCGCGCTGGTCGGGCTCGGCATTGCTGCTTCTGGCGGTGGTGACGGTGCAAATACCGGTACAACAACCACGACCACGACGAGCACCACTCGTTGATGGATGCCCGTCTCCCGTCTGATTGCTGATTTACAGCAAACGGGCTGCGGCTGAAACACTGACTTCGGTAAGTGATGACGCTAAGCCACGTAACCTGTATCTCTGCAGCCAGCCGTGACGGGCAGAGCACCTTTAAACATAACCACACGCCTGTGTGGTTATTTTTTACTTTGGCATGACTTATCAGGGACACACAGTGCGCCGACTTCCTCTGCTGCTCGCTTGCCTGCTGCTGCAGGCCTGTACACAAACGCAAAAAGGTCTTGAACAGACTTTGCTGCTCGCGGTTAACGGTCCGGATGACGTGACCGTCACCGATCAACAGGTCAACAATCTTCCCTATGCCAGTCTCTATGCTCGTCTGAATGAGGGTCCGCGCATTTTTGTGGTGCTGGGCTACAACGAGAAGGGGCAGCAGAAATGGGTTACGCAGGATCAGGCGATGCTGGTGACACAGCACGGCCGCCTGGTTAAAACCCTGGGCTTACCGGATAACCTGCTGAGCGTCAGCAATCTGCAACAGGATCCGCTTGCTGACAGCCTGCATATCAGCAATGGCGCAGGCTGGACCCGCATTGTGCAGTGGACCGAGCAGGGCAAGGTTCGCGGCGCGACCGTGCGCTCCACCTTCCAGCGTGGCACCGACGAAGTGCTGACCGTGGCGGGCAACCGCATTCCGTGCCGTGTCTGGCATGAGCAGGTAAGCATCGACAGCAGTAACCGCGAGTGGGAGAACACCTTCTGGATCGACAACAGCAGCGGTGATGTGGTGCAGGCCCATCAGATGCTGGCGGCCGATGCCTTCCCTGTCGATATCACTATTCTGAAGCCGGCGAAATCATGAAAAAAATCACTATTTTGCTGGCCGGGCTGAGCCTGTTCAGCGCCGCAGAAGCGCAGGCGACTGCGCAGGTTATCGTTCATGCTCCGCACAACGGCGGTCAGGCTGAGCTGAGCCAGATCGCGGATCTGTCACAGCTGGTGACACTGCCTCCGCTGCAGACCAACACGGACTGGCGCCGTACCGTTATTGCCGAGCGCGGTGCCAGCGCCGTCGCACAGCAGCAATATCAACAGACGCTGGGCGCGTTACGTGCCTGGCGTGCTGACAGCAGTGGCGATAGGGCGGCGGCCATTGCTGAGGTCATCCGCCAGCTGAGCGCCATCAACGTGACAGGTCGCCAGTTCACCCCGCTTGACCCGGACTGGATCCGTCTCCATCCGGCGGACAACCGTCGGCTGGAAGGTAGCTATGACCTCTGGCTGCAGGCGCCATCCGATTCAGTGCTGCTGCTCGGCGCATTAAGCGGTGCAGGCAAAGTGAGCTGGCAGCCGGGTAAATCAGTACGCGACTATCTGGAGGGTCACCCGTCACTCTCCGGCGCAGAACGCAATTTTGTCACGGTGATTGCGCCTTCCGGCGCCACACAGCAGGTGCCGGTTGCATACTGGAATCATCGCCACGCGGAAGTGGAGCCAGGCAGCGTTATCTGGCTCGGCTTTTCCTCATGGAGCCTGCCAGGCAGCTATGAAGATCTGAACGATCGCATCCTTTCCGTACTGACTCACCGGATACCAGACTGATGAAAAAACGTTATCTCTTCAGCCTGTTGGCTGTTTCCGTGGCGGCAGCCTGTCAGGCGCAGGCCGACACCTTCCCCGCGCCGGTGGGCCCGTCACAATCTGATTTCGGTGGTGTGGGCCTGATGCAGGTGCCGACAGCGCGCATGTCCAGAGAAGGCGAGTTCAGCCTCAATGCGCGCGACAACGATCAGTACCGCTACTACTCTGCGTCACTGCAGCTCTTTCCCTGGCTGGAGACGACCGTGCGTTATACCGACGTGCGCACCCGGCAGTACAGTGCGGTGTCAGAATTCAGCGGCACGCAGAGCTATAAGGATAAAGCCTTCGACCTGAAACTGCGTCTGTGGCAGGAAGGCTTCTGGCTGCCGGAAGTGGCGGTGGGAACGCGCGATCTCGGTGGTACCGGCCTGTTCGACAGTGAATATGTGGTGGGAACCAAAGCCTGGGGACCGTTCGACTTCACCCTGGGCCTCGGCTGGGGCTATCTCGGCAATAGCGGCACCGTGAAGAACCCGTTCTGCTCCTACAGCGACAGCTATTGCCAGCGTCCACAGGTAGGCGAAGCGGGTTCCATCAATGGCTCGCAGATGTTCCACGGTCCGACAGCATTTTTCGGCGGCGTGGAGTATCAGACGCCCTGGCAGCCGCTGCGACTCAAGATGGAGTATGAGGGCAACGACTACCAGAATGACTTTGCTGGCCGCCTTGATCAGCGCAGCAAGCTCAACGTCGGCGCGATTTATCGTGTGACCGACTGGGCTGACATCAACGCCAGCTACGAACGCGGCAATACGTTTATGTTTGGTGTCACCATCCGTACCAACTTCAATGATTTGCGTCAGGCGCACATCGACAGCGAGAAGCCGGCCTATAATCCACAGCCGCAGCCGCCGTTGCTGGAGCCGACGGTAGTCGGCACTCAGCTGACCGATCTGAAATACAACGCGGGTCTTGATGGTCCGCGGATTCAGACTCAGGGCCACACGTTGTATGTGTCAGGCGAGCAGACGAAGTACCGTGATACCCGTGAAGGGGTGGATCGCGCTAATCGCATTATCATGAACCACCTGCCGGACGGCATTGACACCATTAATGTGACCGAGTCGCGCTTTAACATGCCGCAGGTGACCACTGAAACGAAAGTTGCCAGTCTGCGTAACGAGCTGGAAGGCTACCCGCTGGGCCACGAGCAGCCGCTGCAACAGACCCGCAAAGAACCGATCGATCCGGGTAACACTGAGCAGGGTATGTTTATCCGTAAAGATCGGCTGAACTACAGCCTGTCGCCGGTGCTGAATCAGTCGGTGGGTGGCCCGGAAAGCTTCTACATGTATCAGGTTGGCGTCATGGCCAATGCGGATTACTGGCTGACGGATCACCTGCTGGTGGGCGGCAGTCTGTTTGGTAACCTCGCCAACAACTACGACAAGTTCAACTACAACGGCGCACCGGCGGACTCTTCGCTGCCGCGCGTGCGTACTCATATCCGCGATTACGTTGAGAACAACGTTTATGTCAATGATCTGCAGGCGAACTATATGGGCCACCTCGGTAACGGCTTCTATGGTCAGGTCTACGGCGGCTATCTGGAGACGATGTACGGCGGCGTGGGCGGCGAGCTGCTTTATCGTCCGGTCGATGCGAACTGGGCGGTAGGTGTCGATGCCAACTACGTCCGTCAGCGTGACTGGGACAATATGATGCAGTTTAACCGCTATAAAGCGACCACTGGCAACCTGACCGGTTACTGGCGTCCGTGGTTCATGCAGGATGTGCTGGTGAAAACCAGCGTAGGACAGTATCTGGCAAAAGATAAAGGCGTGACGGTCGATGTGTCGAAGCGCTTCGACAGCGGCGTGATGGTCGGTGTTTATGCCACCAAAACCAACGTGTCGTCGGAAGAGTATGGCGAGGGTGACTTCACCAAAGGCTTCTATATCTCCGTGCCGATGGATCTGTTCACCGTGACGCCAACACGCGGTCGCGCGCAGGTCAACTGGGTGCCGCTGACGCGTGATGGCGGTCAGATGCTGGGTCGTAAGTACCAGCTGTATGATCTGACGTCCGATCGCGACGCGCGCTTTAACTAAGCAGAGGCGGCTTTCGGGCCGCTCAACGCTGTTTACAGAAGCAGGCTCAGGGAGCAAACGCCCTGCGTAAAGACGCAAAAACGCCATCCGTGGCATGCTCAGCGCGGGCCATCCCTGGCCCGCGATGCTTTACTCCGGGCGTATGCTCCCATCGCTTTGACTCCGGCGCGTTTCAGGCGACCATCTGAACGCTTCAGACCGCTGAAAAAAAGCCGAAACAGGGTGAATCTGACCGTGTTTCCTGCGCTGGCTCGATATCACAGCTGACAGGGCCCGAGTTGATTCCCCTCCCTTCAAGCGGCCCCCGGCCGCTTTTTTATTTAATCCGCATCGTAGCCGAGATTCGGCGCCAGCCAGCGCTCCACTTCCGTGACCGACATCCCTTTGCGTGCTGCGTAATCTTCCACCTGATCACGCTGAATCTGCGCCACGGCGAAATAGCGGCTGTCAGGATGGCTGAAGTACCAGCCGGACACCGCCGCGCCCGGCCACATGGCAAAGGATTCGGTCAGTTTGATGCCGATCTGCTCTTCCACTGCCAGCAGACGCCAGATGGCAGCTTTTTCAGTGTGATCCGGGCAGGCCGGATAGCCTGGCGCCGGACGTATTCCCTGATAATTTTCGCGAATCAGCGCTTCATTGCTGAGATTTTCGTTGGGCGCAAAGCCCCAAATCACCTTACGCACCCGCTCGTGCAGATATTCAGCAAAGGCTTCCGCCAGACGGTCAGCCAGCGCTTTCACCATAATCTTGTTGTAGTCATCGTGCTGACGATCATAGGCCTCCGCCAGCGCATCCTCCTCCAGTCCGCCTGTCACTGCGAACGCGCCGAGATAATCCGCTTTTCCGGCGGTTTTTGGGGCCACAAAATCCGCCAGACAATAGTTAGCGAAGTCGGTTTTCTCGGTCTGCTGACGTAAGTGATGACTCACACACAAAATTTCATCGCGTCGCTCGTCACGGTAAATATGGATATCATCACCAACCCGGTTAGCCGGGAAAATACCGACCACGCCACGCGGCTTCAGCAGCGACGCCTCACTTAATCTGTCGAGCATCGCACTGGCATCGGCAAACAGACGCTGCGCCGCCTCACCCACCACCTCATCCTCCAGAATACGGGGATATTTACCCGCCAGCGACCAGGTCATAAAGAACGGCGTCCAGTCGATGTAGTGGCGCAGCGTGGCAATGCTGGCCTCCACCTGACTGACACCAGGTCGATGCGGCACCGGCGGTGTGTAACTCTCCCAGTCAATTGAAGTGGCGTTATCGCGCGCCATCTGTAGCGAGACCGGCGGCGTGCGCGGCTTTTTACGTGCATGCTGGATGCGCACGGTTTCGTACTCTTTGCGCGTTCGGGCGACAAAATCGTCTTTTAATGTGGCGGAGAGCAGCGACGACACCACGCCAACGGTGCGAGAGGCGTTCTGCACGTAGACCGTCGGGCCGCTGTAGTGCTGCTCAATTTTGACGGCAGTATGCGCCTTCGAGGTGGTCGCGCCGCCAATCAGCAGCGGTAAGGTAAAGCCCTGACGCTCCATCTCTTTCGCCATATTGACCATCTCATCCAGCGACGGCGTAATCAGCCCTGACAGGCCGATGATGTCTGCCTTCACTTCACGCGCTGTTTTGAGGATTTTCTCGCCCGGCACCATCACGCCAAGGTCGATAATTTCGTAGTTATTACACTGCAACACCACGCCGACAATATTCTTGCCGATGTCATGCACGTCGCCTTTGACGGTGGCCAGCACGATTTTACCGTTGCTGCGCCCTGCTTCTTTGCTGGCTTCGATAAACGGCTCCAGATACGCCACCGCCTGCTTCATCACGCGCGCCGATTTCACCACCTGCGGCAGGAACATTTTGCCTTCGCCGAACAGGTCGCCGACCACGTTCATGCCGGACATCAGCGGCCCCTCAATCACCTCTATCGGACGGGGCACCTGCTGGCGCGCCTCTTCGGTATCCTGCTCGATAAACTCCGTGATGCCCTTGACCAGCGAATATTCGAGCCGCTTCACCACGTCCCAGCTGCGCCACTCGGCGAGCTGCTTGTCCTGCGCACCCTCGCTTTTGCCGTCACGATATTTCTCCGCCAGCGCCAGCAGCCGCTCGGTGCCATCATCCCGTCGGTTAAGGATCACATCCTCTACCGCCTCGCGCAGTTCTGCCGGCAGATCGTCATAGATGGCCAGCTGGCCTGCGTTGACGATGCCCATATCCATGCCATTTCGGATGGCGTAGTAGAGGAACACCGCGTGTATCGCTTCACGCACCGGGTCGTTGCCACGGAAGGAAAACGAGACGTTGGAGACGCCGCCGGAAATCATCGCATGGGGCAGTTCACGCTTGATGTCTTCACAGGCACCGATGAAATCCATCGCGTAGTTGTTGTGCTCGTCGATGCCGGTGGCAACCGCAAAGATGTTGGGATCAAAAATGATATCTTCCGGCGGAAAGCCGACCTGTTCGGTCAGGATCCGGTAAGCGCGGCGACAGATTTCGATTTTACGGGCGCGGGTATCTGCCTGGCCCACTTCGTCAAATGCCATGACCACCATCGCCGCGCCGTAACGCCGGACCTGGCGCGCATGATGGATAAAGGCCGCTTCCCCCTCTTTCATCGAAATCGAATTCACAATTCCTTTGCCCTGAATGCACTGCAGCCCTTTCTCAATCACCGCCCATTTCGAGGAGTCGATCATAATCGGCACGCGGGCAATATCGGGTTCACCCGCAATCAGATTCAGGAAGCGCACCATCGCCGCCTCGGCGTCGAGCATCCCTTCATCCATGTTGATATCGATGATCTGCGCGCCGCTCTGCACCTGCTGCAACGCCACCTCCAGCGCTTCGTTGTACTTCTCTTCTTTAATCAGCCGCTTAAATTTTGCTGAGCCGGTGACGTTGGTGCGCTCACCGACGTTAACAAACAGCGACTCAGCGGTGATGTTCAGCGGCTCCAGACCGGAAAGGCGACAGGCCACCGGAATCACCGGCAACCTGCGCGGCGCGACGCCTTCAACCGCCGCGACCATAGCTTCAATATGTTGCGGCGTAGTGCCACAGCAGCCGCCAATAATGTTCAGGAAGCCCGAGGTGGCCCATTCCTTAATCTGCTCCGCCATCAGTGCCGCATCGAGATCGTATTCGCCAAAGGCATTGGGCAGACCCGCATTGGGATGGGCAGTGACGTAGCCCTCGGCGATGCGCGACAGCTCCGCCACATACTGACGCAGCTCATCCGGTCCCAGCGCGCAGTTCAGGCCAAAAGAGAGCGGTTCGGCATGACGCAGGGAGTTGTAAAACGCTTCAGTGGTCTGACCGGAGAGCGTCCGGCCGGAGGCGTCAGTGATGGTGCCGGAGATCATCAGCGGCAGCTTCACACCCTGCGCGTCCATCTCGGTCTTCACCGCATAGACAGCCGCTTTGGCATTCAGCGTATCGAACACCGTTTCGATCATGATGAGGTCAGCACCGCCCTCCACCAGCGCACGAGTCGATTCGCGGTACGCCTCCACCAGCTGATTAAAGGTGACGTTGCGATAAGCAGGATCATTAACGTCGGGTGAGATCGAGCAGGTGCGGTTAGTCGGGCCGAGCACACCCGCAACGTAACGCGGACGATCCGGCGTTTTCGCCGTCCACGCATCGGCGCAGACGCGCGCCAGCCGGGCCGCTTCGAAATTGATCTCCGCCGACAAGCTTTCCATCTGGTAATCCGCCATCGCAATCGACGTGGCGTTGAAGGTGTTGGTTTCGAGGATATCCGCACCGGCAGCCAGATAAGCGTCGTGGATCTCGCGGATCACCGACGGTTTACTCAGTACCAGAAGATCGTTGTTGCCTTTGAGATCGCAGGGCCAGTCAGCAAAACGGCTGCCGCGATAATCCTCTTCCTCCAGCCGGTAGCTCTGGATCATGGTGCCCATGCCGCCATCCAACACCATAATGCGTTGTGCGAGCTGCTGATGTAGCGCGTCAATTTTAGTGCTCACTGTTGCCCCATTCACGTCAGTCTGCTGGCGGAAAACCCTGTTTTTCATTCTGGCACAAGCCTCTCTGGCGACAAAGTAACCTCTTCTGCGACAGGTGCAGGTCACGGCTTCACAGGTCTGACCAGAAAACCAGCATTTGCAAACGGCGTGATTAAAACGAAAATGATTTCCACAATGCAAAAGGAGAGACAACGATGGCAACGCCCGTTCCCGTTAAACGCGGTAAGAAACCCCGCGGCACCCCTGTCGCCGCACCTGCGGGCGGTCAGGTTCAATCGCTGACGCGCGGCCTGACATTGCTGGAGCTGATTGCTGACTCACATGGCAGCGTGGCGCTGACCGAGCTGGCACAGCAGGCGGGCCTGCCCAACTCCACCACGCATCGCCTGCTCAGCACCATGCAACAGCAGGGTTTTGTCCGTCAGGTGGGCGATCTCGGACTGTGGACAATCGGCGCGCATGCCTTTGTGGTCGGCAGCAGTTTCCTGCAAAGCCGGAATCTGCTGGCGCTGGTCCACCCGGTGCTGCGGAGCCTGATGGAGCAGTCCGGTGAAACGGTAAATCTGGCGGTGCTGGATCTCAGTGACCACCAGGCGGTGATCATTGATCAGGTACAGTGCACCCAACTGATGCGGATGTCCGCGCCGATAGGCGGCAAGCTGCCGATGCATGCGTCAGGCGCAGGCAAAGCGTTTCTGGCGCATCTGGGTGATGAACAGGTTACCACCCTGCTGCATCAGAAAGGATTGCATTACTACACGCCAAAGACCCTGATGTCGCCGCAGAGCCTGAAAGAGAATCTGGCGCAGGTACGCAAAGCGGGCTTTTCGCTGGATGATGAAGAGCATGCACTTGGACTGCGCTGTGTCGCCGCGCCCCTCTACGATGAACATGGCGAGGCGTTTGCCGCGCTCTCGATTTCCGGCCCTATCGCTCGCATGACAGACGATCGGATTACGGAATTAGGTGCGCTGGTCATCCGCGAAGCGCGTCAGGTTACGCTGGCGTACAGCGGCCGTTAATAGCCTCTGACGCGTAGCAGACGCTGAAACGCTGCGTCTGCCGCCAGGCGATGACCTCTTCAACATGGCCATGAGCGAGGCGCTGCTGCTGCGCGCGCCACCAGCGGGCGTCGAATATCTCCGGATGCAGTTGTAGCAGTAAGGCGCCAGTCGCGGCTTCACTGCATAACGCATAGCGGAAGGTTTCCGGGAAGACATCATCCGGTCCGACGCTGTACCACGGCTCAGCGCTAAGTTCATCTTCCTCATAGCGCGCCGCGGGCACCTCGCGGAAATTCAGCGCCTGCATCGGGCGGATCTCATCGTAATCGTAGAAAATCACCCGGCCATGACGGGTTATGCCGAAGTTTTTAAACAGCATGTCGCCAGGAAATATGTTGGCGGCTGCCAGCTGTTTAATCGCGTGGCCATACTCTTCAATGGCGTGTCGTCGCTCAGCGTCGCTGGCCTGCGCCAGGTAGAGGTTAAGCGGCTGCATACGACGCTCCAGCCACAGGTGACGAATGATCAGGCGATCACCTTCGATATGCAGCTTTTCTGCCACGCAGGCGTGGAGTTCCGTCAGCAGCGCCGGTGAGATACGCGACAGTGGCAGCACAAACTGCTCGAACGCCTGCGTATCCGCCATCCGACCCACGCGATCGTGCTCTTTGACCTGCTGATAACAGGCGCGGACCTGCGCTTCCGTCACCTCTTTTTGCGGCGCGAATTGATCCTTTATCACCTTGAACACCCAGTCAAAGCCCGGCAGCGTGAAGACCAGCATCACCATGCCCCGCACGCCAGGCGCGATCTCAAAGGCCGTCTCACTCTCTGCCAGCGCCTGAAGATATTCGCGATAGCTTTCGGTTTTACCGTGCTTCTGGCAGCCAATCGCCATATAGCGTTCCGCCAGCGTTTTGCCGGGCAGAATCGGTTGCAGCCAGGCCACCAGCGCCGCAGGCACCGGGGCATACACCATGAAATAGGCACGGGCAAAACCAAAGACAATGCTGGCGTCATTCACATCGGTCAGGCAGGTGTCGATCCACAGCTCGCCACTTTCAGTGCGCTGTATCGGCAGCAGACAGGGAAAAATGCCCTCCGGCAGATGCAGGCGCGCCACCAGCCAGGCGGTTTTGTTGCGATAGAAGAGTTCACAGTTGACCTCCAGCCAGCCCTGATCCAGCCGGGGGAAATACGACTGCAGGTGGCGGACAATCCAGCCGACATCGCGCGCGCGGTGCTGCCACGGCAGCGTCAGCGGTAAATCTCCCAGCACCTGATCCACTAATGCCCGCCAGCCCCGCTCCGGCTGATAATGGCGCGACAACGGCCTCAAAGGTGTGATTGGTGCGGTCTGGGACTGGGAGCTGAAGATAAATAGCCGATCCGGTTGCAGGTCAGTATGTCCATGCAACCGGCAGTAAACCGAGTTAAAGAAGCTTTCAGCGATCTCATGCCGTGGATAGCCAGGCAGCAGGCTTTGATAGTGATCCTTGACCCGCAGCCAGAAAATCTCATCCCAGCTGGCCGCGCCATTCAGCACCCGCAGCTGATCGGCCACCAGGCTGACGTGATGATCATAGAGATGAATGCGGGCCTTCATGGCATGCTGCACTGCCTGCCAATCCGCCTGCTCGAACCGCTGCTGCGCCCCGGCCGTAATATCCAGAAAGCGGCCATACTGCGCATCAAAACCCTGCAGGATAGTGTGGGCGATCAGAGATTCGCGTGGCGGCATAGTCAGCTCCGGTCAATGACCGCCCACGTGGTGCGGGCGGGGAATCCGTCATAGAAGAAGCGTCAGAACTGATGCTCTTCGGTCGAACCGGTAAGCGCGGTGACTAAAGACTTACCGCCCTGAATGATGTTGGTCACCTGATCGAAATAACCGGTGCCCACTTCCTGCTGATGTGACGAGAAGCTGTAACCGCGATCGCGGGCAGCGAACTCAGGCTGCTGCACTTTTTCCACGTAGTGACGCATGCCTTCGCCCTGGGCGTAGGCATGCGCCAGATCGAACATGTTGAACCACATGCTGTGGATGCCCGCCAGCGTGATGAACTGGAAACGATAGCCCATGTCGCTGAGCGCCTGCTGGAACTTCGCGATGGTGCGATCATCGAGGTTCTTCTTCCAGTTGAACGACGGTGAGCAGTTGTAAGCCAGCAGTTTGCCCGGGAAGCGCGCATGAATGGCGTCGGCAAAGCGCTGTGCCATCGCCAGATCCGGCGTCGAGGTTTCGCACCACAGGATGTCAGCATAAGGTGCATAGGCCAGCCCGCGGCTGATCGCCTGTTCAATGCCAGCGTGGGTGCGGAAAAAGCCTTCTGCCGTCCGGTCACCAGGGATAAAGGGACGATCGTATTCATCGCAGTCTGAGGTAATCAGGTCAGCGGCGTCGGCGTCAGTGCGGGCCAGCAGCACGGTGGGTACGCCCATTACATCCGCAGCCAGCCGTGCCGCCACCAGTTTCTGAATCGCTTCCTGAGTCGGTACCAGCACTTTACCGCCCATGTGACCGCATTTTTTTACCGCCGCCAGCTGATCTTCGAAGTGGACCGCAGCCGCGCCCGCCTGAATCATCGCCTTCATCAGCTCATACGCATTGAGTACGCCGCCAAAACCGGCTTCCGCATCGGCAACAATCGGCAGGAAGAAATCGGTGTACCGGCTGTCATCCTTTTCGATGCCACTGGACCACTGAATCTGATCGGCACGCTGAAAGGTCTGATTAATGCGGGTCACCACTTCCGGCACCGAGTTCACCGGGTAGAGAGACTGATCGGGATACATCTGCCCTGCCACGTTGGCATCCGCAGCCACCTGCCAGCCAGAAAGGTAAATTGCTTCAATGCCCGCTTTGGCCTGCTGCAGTGCCTGCCCGCCGCTGAGCGCACCCAGACTGTTGATGTACCCTTTCTTCGCCTCCCCGTTCAGCAGCGTCCATAATTTTTCCGCACCGCGCTCTGCCAGCGTACAGGCGGGAAGAACAGAACCGCGCAGATTGACAACCTCTGCTGCGCTGTAAGGGCGGGTAATGCCCTGCCAGCGTGCGGTCTGCCAGAGTTGTTCCAGTTGATCTATCTGTTGAGTACGTGTCATGGCAATAGCTCCTCTGTTCAGGGGATCAGGCGGTAGCCTGGCAGGGTAAGAAAGGAAACCAGCTCGCGTTCGGTAGTGATCTGCGCCATCAACTGTGCCGCGTCGTCATAGCGACCGGCACTAAAACGGGCTTCGCCCAGCGCGTTTTGCAGCAGATGCAGCTCTTCATTCAGCCAGCGCAGAAACAGTTCGGCCGTGACCTGCTGGCCACTGCTCAGCATTTGCTGGTGACGAATCCATTGCCAGATTGAGGTGCGTGCGATCTCAGCAGTCGCGGCATCCTCCATCAGTCCGTCAATTGGCACACAGCCGTTGCCGCTAATCCACGCTTCAAGATATTGCAGTGCGACGCGGATATTGGCGCGCATTCCGGCTTCAGTGCGCTCGCCCTGGCAGGGCGCCAGTAACTGCTCCGCCGTGATGGGGGCATCTTCTTCGCGCAGAATATGCAGCTGATTCGGCCGGTCACCCAGCGCAGCATTGAAGACCGCCATGGCGGTATCTGCCAGGCCCGGATGCGCAATCCAGGTGCCGTCATGCCCGTTGTCCGCCTCCCGCTCTTTATCTTCCGTTACGCGCTGCAGCACCCAGGCATTGCGCGTCGGATCTTTAGCGGGGATCAGCGCAGACATCCCGCCCATCGCAAAAGCGCCCCGGCGATGACAGGTTTTAATCAGCAGGCGCGAGTAAGCATCCAGAAACGGCTGAGACATGGTGACAGACTGGCGATCCGGCAGTACGCGATCCGCATGTTGTTTCAGGGTTTTGATGTAGCTGAAGATGTAGTCCCAGCGGCCACAATTGAGGCCCACAATGTGATCGCGCAGATTCCACAGGATCTCATCCATCTGAAACACGGCGGGTAAGGTTTCGATCAGCACTGTCGCTTTGATCGTGCCGCGCGGCAGATCGAACTGATCCTCGCTGAAGCTAAAGATCTCACGCCACCATGCGATCTCCTGCCAGCTCTCAGTCTTAGGCAGATAGAAGTAAGGTCCGCTGCCCTTGGCCAGTAAAGGACGGACGTTGTGGAAGAAATAGAGCGCGAAATCAAACAGCCCACCCGGAATCGCCTCGCCCTGCCAGCTGACATGTTTTTCTGACAGATGCAGGCCGCGAACCCGACACATCAGCACAGCTGGATTAGCGCCGAGCTGATAAATTTTGCCAGTGTCGCTGGTGTAACTCAGCGTACCCAGCACAGCTTCGCGCAGAGTAAGCTGCCCGTCAATCAGCTTTGACCACTCCGGTGACAGCGAATCCTCAAAGTCGGCCATAAAAACCTTTACGTTTGAATTCAGGGCATTAATCACCATTTTTCGCTCGGGTGGACCGGTGATCTCAACCCGACGATCTTTTAAATCTGCCGGAATGGGTTGAATACGCCACGCGCTGGCTCTTATGGAAGCGGTTTCCATATCGAAGTCTGGAAGATAGCCCTCGTCATATCGACGCTGACGTTGCTGGCGAGCCGACAACAGCACGTCGCGTTGTGGTGCAAAGCGTGCAATCAGCCCCTCTAAGAAAGAGACGGCCTCGGGCGTTAACAGCTGCTGTTCGGCATGATTAAAGGGCTGGCTGAAAGAGAGGGTATGGCTGATCACTGAGTCTGTCATGCTGGCTTTCTCCTGTATTCAAAGGATCGAATGCAGCGGATCCACACGGTGTTCGTTTTGTGAGCGACAGGATCAGAGCATAATCATTTATTTTTATAAATCAAAAGCTATTTCCATTTTTAAATAAAAATCAACTTATCCTTATGTTTTATCAGAAATAAAATTTTCATCCATTAAAGGAATCGCTTTCATTTAACGTTATGAAGGCGAAAAAAAACCGTGTTGCCATCGGCTAACACGGTTCCGTTGATCTTCAGACGGGACTATTCCAGCGTTGGGTTCATGTGACGCAGATCGAACGGCGTGATCTGGTAAACGTAGTAGTTGAGCCAGTTCGAGAACAGCAGATTGCCGTGACTGCGCCAGGTGGCGCGGGGTGGCAATACCGGATTATCCTGCGGGAAATAGTTATAAGGGACTTCCGGATTCACCCCCGCTTCATAATCGCGATGATACTCACCAGACAATGTAAGGGCATCATATTCCGGGTGACCGGTAACAAACACCAGACGTTTGTCTTTACTCGCCATCAGATAGGCACCGGTTTGTTCCGATTCAGCAAACAGCTCAAGATCGGTGTAATCCGTTATCAAATGAGTGGGAAAATCAGCATAGCGTGAGTGCGGTGCGAGGAAATTATCATCAAAACCGCGGGTCAGTAACGCATGGGGATGCAGTATCTGATGCTCATAGACGCCAGACAGTTTGTTATGCCGGGTTTGCTTGGGGATGCCATACAGAATGTTAAGCGCGGCCTGAACCGCCCAACAGACAAACAGGGTTGAGGTGACATGCTCATTTGCCCAGTGCAGAACGCGCTGAATCTGTGGCCAGTAAGCGACATCATTAAAATCAACCAGCCCGAGTGGTGCACCTGTCACGATTAAGCCATCGTAGTTATCATGCTGGATATCTTCAAAATTGCAGTAGAAGTTGTTGAGGTGTTCAGTGGGCGTATTGCGTGACTCGCGGCTGTCGATGCGCAGCAGCTGAATATCGATCTGTAAGGGCGAGTTGGAAAGCAGACGCAGAAACTGATTCTCCGTTTCGATCTTTTTCGGCATCAGATTCAGTATGAGCACTTTAAGCGGGCGGATCTCCTGAACACTGGCGCGCGACGATGTCATCACAAAGACATTTTCGTCACGCAAAAAATTCACTGCCGGTAATTCGTCGGGAACCCTGATTGGCATAACCTGCTCACCTCTCGCAACCATATAAACGTTTAGACATCTGGATGCCCAACATTATAGTGATCAGCAGAGATTGTCGAGGTTTGATGCAGAAAATGAAAATGTTTCAGCTTAACGTGGCAAACAACAGACGTAAAAAAGCCCCGCACTGCGTGCGGGGCTTCTTCACTTATATAATGCCTGGCAGTTCCCTACTCTCGCATGGGGAGGCCCCACACTACCATCGGCGCTACGGCGTTTCACTTCTGAGTTCGGCATGGGGTCAGGTGGGACCACCGCGCTAAAGCCGCCAGGCAAATTCTTTGTGCTCTGTCCTGTGTCTTTTGTGCTGATGCTGCGTTGGCCGCCCTCGCGCTACTCCGTCACATACTTCAGTATGCTCCTTCGTATCGGTCGGTTGCCGCCTTGCCTCAGCGCAAAATCCTTCGGACTTCAGCCCGCAGGACACAACTGTATCCGGTTAACAAGCTGAAAATCTGTCTCTCAAAAACGCCTCTGGCGTTGTAAGGTTAAGCCTCACGGGTCATTAGTACCGGTTAGCTCAACGCATCGCTGCGCTTACACACCCGGCCTATCAACGTCGTAGTCTTCAACGTCCCTTCAGGACCCTCAAGGAGTCAGGGAGAACTCATCTCGGGGCAAGTTTCGTGCTTAGATGCTTTCAGCACTTATCTTTTCCGCACTTAGCTACCGGGCAGTGCCATTGGCATGACAACCCGAACACCAGTGGTGCGTTCACTCCGGTCCTCTCGTACTAGGAGCAACCCCCCTCAATTCTCCAGCGCCCACGGCAGATAGGGACCGAACTGTCTCACGACGTTCTAAACCCAGCTCGCGTACCACTTTAAACGGCGAACAGCCGTACCCTTGGGACCTACTTCAGCCCCAGGATGTGATGAGCCGACATCGAGGTGCCAAACACCGCCGTCGATATGAACTCTTGGGCGGTATCAGCCTGTTATCCCCGGAGTACCTTTTATCCGTTGAGCGATGGCCCTTCCATTCAGAACCACCGGATCACTATGACCTGCTTTCGCACCTGCTCGAGCCGTCACTCTCGCAGTCAAGCCAGCTTATGCCATTGCACTAACCTCACGATGTCCGACCGTGATTAGCTGACCTTCGTGCTCCTCCGTTACTCTTTAGGAGGAGACCGCCCCAGTCAAACTACCCACCAGACACTGTCCGCAGCCCGGATAACGGGCCTACGTTAGAACATCAAACATTAAAGGGTGGTATTTCAAGGTTGGCTCCACGCAGACTGGCGTCCGCGCTTCAAAGCCTCCCACCTATCCTACACATCAAGGCTCAATGTTCAGTGTCAAGCTGTAGTAAAGGTTCACGGGGTCTTTCCGTCTTGCCGCGGGTACACTGCATCTTCACAGCGAGTTCAATTTCACTGAGTCTCGGGTGGAGACAGCCTGGCCATCATTACGCCATTCGTGCAGGTCGGAACTTACCCGACAAGGAATTTCGCTACCTTAGGACCGTTATAGTTACGGCCGCCGTTTACCGGGGCTTCGATCAAGAGCTTCTCCTTGCGGATAACCCCATCAATTAACCTTCCGGCACCGGGCAGGCGTCACACCGTATACGTCCACTTTCGTGTTTGCACAGTGCTGTGTTTTTAATAAACAGTTGCAGCCAGCTGGTATCTTCGACTGGCTTCGGCTCGGGGAGCAAGTCCCTCCACCTACGCGCCAGCGTGCCTTCTCCCGAAGTTACGGCACCATTTTGCCTAGTTCCTTCACCCGAGTTCTCTCAAGCGCCTTGGTATTCTCTACCTGACCACCTGTGTCGGTTTGGGGTACGATTCTGTGTTACCTGATGCTTAGAGGCTTTTCCTGGAAGCTGGGCATTTATCACTTCAGCACCGTAGTGCCTCGTCGTCACGCCTCAGCGTTGATAAGGGACCGGATTTACCTGGACCCTCCGCCTACACGCTTAAACCGGGACAACCGTCGCCCGGCTGATATAGCCTTCTCCGTCCCCCCTTCGCAGTAACACCGAGTACAGGAATATTAACCTGTTTCCCATCGACTACGCCTTTCGGCCTCGCCTTAGGGGTCGACTCACCCTGCTCCGATTAACGTTGAACAGGAACCCTTGGTCTTCCGGCGAGCGGGCTTTTCACCCGCTTTATCGTTACTTATGTCAGCATTCGCACTTCTGATACCTCCAGCATGCCTCACAGCACACCTTCGACGGCTTACAGAACGCTCCCCTACCCAACAACACATAGTGTCGCTGCCGCAGCTTCGGTGCATGGTTTAGCCCCGTTACATCTTCCGCGCAGGCCGACTCGACCAGTGAGCTATTACGCTTTCTTTAAATGATGGCTGCTTCTAAGCCAACATCCTGGCTGTCTGTGCCTTCCCACATCGTTTCCCACTTAACCATGACTTTGGGACCTTAGCTGGCGGTCTGGGTTGTTTCCCTCTTCACGACGGACGTTAGCACCCGCCGTGTGTCTCCCGTGATAACATTCTCCGGTATTCGCAGTTTGCATCGGGTTGGTAAGCCGGGATGGCCCCCTAGCCGAAACAGTGCTCTACCCCCGGAGATGAGTTCACGAGGCGCTACCTAAATAGCTTTCGGGGAGAACCAGCTATCTCCCGGTTTGATTGGCCTTTCACCCCCAGCCACAGGTCATCCGCTAATTTTTCAACATTAGTCGGTTCGGTCCTCCAGTTAGTGTTACCCAACCTTCAACCTGCCCATGGCTAGATCACCGGGTTTCGGGTCTATACCCTGCAACTTAACGCCCAGTTAAGACTCGGTTTCCCTGCGGCTCCCCTATACGGTTAACCTTGCTACAGAATATAAGTCGCTGACCCATTATACAAAAGGTACGCAGTCACCCCCGTAAAGAGGGCTCCCACTGCTTGTACGTACACGGTTTCAGGTTCTGTTTCACTCCCCTCGCCGGGGTTCTTTTCGCCTTTCCCTCACGGTACTGGTTCACTATCGGTCAGTCAGGAGTATTTAGCCTTGGAGGATGGTCCCCCCATATTCAGACAGGATACCACGTGTCCCGCCTTACTCATCGAGCTCACAGCGCGTGTGCTTTTGTGTACGGGAGTATCACCCTGTACCCTGCGACTTTCCAGACGCTTCCACTAACACACATGCTGATTCAGGCTCTGGGCTGCTCCCCGTTCGCTCGCCGCTACTGGGGGAATCTCGGTTGATTTCTTTTCCTCGGGGTACTTAGATGTTTCAGTTCCCCCGGTTCGCCTTGCAGCACTATGTATTCATGCTGCAATGATGCACAGAGTGCACCGGGTTTCCCCATTCGGACATCGACGGCTGTAGCGGTTCATATCACCTTACCGTCGCTTTACGCAGATTAGCACGTCCTTCATCGCCTCTGACTGCCTGGGCATCCACCGTGTACGCTTAGTCGCTTAACCTCACAACCCACAGGCGTTTTGCAACGCTGCAGACTGCAAGCATTTGAGAGACTCGAACGTGCCGCGTTTTTCATTCTTGTTACGGAGAATGAAAGCGACACGTCGTTTCAATTTTCAGCTTGTTCCGGATTGTTAAAGAGCAAATATCTCAAACGCGACCCGGCTGCTTACGCAGCCAGAACGGCTTTGAGATACTGTATGGAGACATCTTTCACCTGTCACCAAGCAGGTGGCGTCCCCTAGGGGATTCGAACCCCTGTTGCCGCCGTGAAAGGGCGGAGTCCTAACCGCTAGACGAAGGGGACACGATAGTGTCACGACTTCGCAGCCGTCCTGCTCATTACTTTTTATCAGACAATCTGTGTGGACACTGCGCGGGAAGGTATCTTCAGGTAAGGAGGTGATCCAACCGCAGGTTCCCCTACGGTTACCTTGTTACGACTTCACCCCAGTCATGAATCACAAAGTGGTAAGCGCCCTCCCGAAGGTTAAGCTACCTACTTCTTTTGCAACCCACTCCCATGGTGTGACGGGCGGTGTGTACAAGGCCCGGGAACGTATTCACCGTGGCATTCTGATCCACGATTACTAGCGATTCCGACTTCACGGAGTCGAGTTGCAGACTCCGATCCGGACTACGACGCACTTTGTGAGGTCCGCTTGCTCTCGCGAGGTCGCTTCTCTTTGTATGCGCCATTGTAGCACGTGTGTAGCCCTACTCGTAAGGGCCATGATGACTTGACGTCATCCCCACCTTCCTCCGGTTTATCACCGGCAGTCTCCTTTGAGTTCCCGACCGAATCGCTGGCAACAAAGGATAAGGGTTGCGCTCGTTGCGGGACTTAACCCAACATTTCACAACACGAGCTGACGACAGCCATGCAGCACCTGTCTCACGGTTCCCGAAGGCACTGAGGCATCTCTGCCAGATTCCGTGGATGTCAAGAGTAGGTAAGGTTCTTCGCGTTGCATCGAATTAAACCACATGCTCCACCGCTTGTGCGGGCCCCCGTCAATTCATTTGAGTTTTAACCTTGCGGCCGTACTCCCCAGGCGGTCGACTTAACGCGTTAGCTCCGGAAGCCACTCCTCAAGGGAACAACCTCCAAGTCGACATCGTTTACGGCGTGGACTACCAGGGTATCTAATCCTGTTTGCTCCCCACGCTTTCGCACCTGAGCGTCAGTCTTTGTCCAGGGGGCCGCCTTCGCCACCGGTATTCCTCCAGATCTCTACGCATTTCACCGCTACACCTGGAATTCTACCCCCCTCTACAAGACTCAAGCCTGCCAGTTTCAAATGCAGTTCCCAGGTTAAGCCCGGGGATTTCACATCTGACTTAACAGACCGCCTGCGTGCGCTTTACGCCCAGTAATTCCGATTAACGCTTGCACCCTCCGTATTACCGCGGCTGCTGGCACGGAGTTAGCCGGTGCTTCTTCTGCGGGTAACGTCAATCGGCGCGGTTATTAACCGCACCGCCTTCCTCCCCGCTGAAAGTACTTTACAACCCGAAGGCCTTCTTCATACACGCGGCATGGCTGCATCAGGCTTGCGCCCATTGTGCAATATTCCCCACTGCTGCCTCCCGTAGGAGTCTGGACCGTGTCTCAGTTCCAGTGTGGCTGGTCATCCTCTCAGACCAGCTAGGGATCGTCGCCTAGGTGGGCCATTACCCCGCCTACTAGCTAATCCCATCTGGGTTCATCCGATAGTGAGAGGCCCGAAGGTCCCCCTCTTTGGTCTTGCGACGTTATGCGGTATTAGCCACCGTTTCCAGTGGTTATCCCCCTCTATCGGGCAGATCCCCAGACATTACTCACCCGTCCGCCACTCGTCACCCGAGAGCAAGCTCTCTGTGCTACCGTCCGACTTGCATGTGTTAGGCCTGCCGCCAGCGTTCAATCTGAGCCATGATCAAACTCTTCAATTTAAGTTTGATTTGCTTAAACAAGTTAAGCGGTGCTCATCTGTAAAACGTCATAATGAATTTCATTATGTGTTCACTCGTGAGGCTTTGATATTTTTGTGCGTCCAAAGACGCTGATATCAATCCTGCGAGTGCCCACACAGATTGTCTGATAAATTGTTAAAGAGCAGTGCGAACAGTGCGTTAGCGTCCTGTCGCGAGGTGGCGTATATTACGCTTTCCTCCTGCAGAGTCAACCTCTTTCTCAGAAGTTTTTCTCCGGCGGGTCAGTCTCCTGAACCTTCAACCCGTTTCCCGTTTCCGGTGTGCCGTGTTGATGGATGCGCATTATAGGGAGTTGCCGGAGAGTCGCAACCCATAAATTGCATAAAAAAGAGCGTTCGCTGCATTCCACAGCAAAAGCCGCTGTTATACGCAGTTACGCACAATGTTATCCACACAGAGCAGGCTGAATGAATTTAGGCGAGCATCACGCAAACGTTTTCGCTACAATGCCGGGCAATATTCCGGACACCCCTTTTCGGGGCGTTACCTGAGGTTTTTGATCTTTTCTTCTTATATAGAAGAGAAAACCGCTGTAAAGCCTGACGTAACGCTCTTATATACGCGAAACAAAGCCAAGGGATAAACCACCATGCAACAACCTCGTCCTGTACGCCGCGCATTGCTCAGTGTCTCTGACAAAGCCGGTATCCTCGAATTTGCTCAGTCGCTCTCAAGTCGCGGTGTCGAACTGCTCTCCACAGGTGGAACCGCTCGCCTTCTGGCGGATGCGGGTCTGGCTGTTACTGAAGTCTCTGACTACACCGGTTTCCCGGAAATGATGGATGGACGCGTCAAAACCCTGCATCCGAAAGTGCATGGCGGCATTCTGGGTCGTCGCGGCCAGGATGATGCCATCATGGCGCAGCACGACATCAGCCCAATCGACATGGTGGTCGTTAACCTCTATCCCTTTGCACAGACGGTCGCCCGTGAAGGATGTTCACTGGAAGAGGCGGTGGAAAACATCGACATCGGTGGCCCGACCATGGTGCGCTCTGCTGCCAAGAACCATAAAGATGTCGCCATTGTGGTCAGCAGCGGTGACTACGACGCCATCATTGCTGAAATGGATGCGCATGAGAACGCGCTGACGCTTGAGACCCGTTTCGATCTGGCCATCAAAGCCTTCGAACATACCGCCGCCTATGACAGCATGATCGCTAACTACTTCGGTACCCTGGTGCCAGCCTATCACGGTGAACGCAATCAGCCCGCTGGCCGTTTCCCGCGTACCCTGAATCTGAACTTCATTAAGAAGCAGGATATGCGTTACGGCGAGAACAGCCATCAGGATGCTGCCTTCTATATAGAAGAGAACATTACTGAAGCGTCAGTAGCGACCGCGCAGCAGGTTCAGGGCAAAGCGCTCTCCTATAACAATATTGCTGACACGGATGCGGCACTGGAATGCGTTAAAGAGTTCAGTGAACCCGCCTGCGTCATCGTTAAGCATGCTAACCCCTGTGGTGTCGCGACCGGTGACAATCTGCTGGCAGCCTATGAGCGTGCTTACCAGACCGACCCGACCTCCGCGTTCGGCGGCATCATTGCCTTTAACCGCGAGCTGGATGAAGCGACGGCACAGGCGATTATCAGCCGCCAGTTTGTTGAGGTGATCATCGCGCCTGCCGTTTCCGAAGCCGCGCTAAAAATTACCGCTGCGAAACAGAATGTTCGTGTCCTGATCTGCGGCCAGTGGCAAAACCGCACTGCCGCGCTGGATTTCAAACGCGTCAATGGCGGCCTGCTGGTCCAGGATCGTGATCTCGGCATGGTGGACGCCAGCCAGCTGCGTGTAGTCAGCAAGCGCCAGCCAACAGAACAGGAGCTGCGTGATGCGCTGTTCTGCTGGAAAGTCGCGAAGTTCGTTAAGTCCAATGCCATTGTGTATGCACGCGACAACATGACTATCGGCATTGGCGCGGGTCAGATGAGCCGCGTCTACTCCGCTAAAATTGCGGGTATTAAAGCAGCCGATGAAGGTCTGGAAGTGAAAGGCTCAGCCATGGCGTCAGATGCCTTCTTCCCGTTCCGCGATGGTATTGATGCCGCCGCCGCGGCAGGCGTGAGCTGCGTTATCCAGCCAGGTGGCTCCATCCGCGATGAAGAAGTGATTGCGGCAGCCGATGAGCATGACATTGCGATGATCTTCACCGACATGCGCCACTTCCGCCATTAATCGTTCTGGAGAGTAACAGATGAAAATTTTAGTAATCGGCAATGGCGGACGTGAACATGCTCTGGCCTGGAAAGCGGCCCAGTCGCCACTGGCGGAAACCGTATTTGTCGCGCCTGGTAATGCGGGCACCGCATTAGAGCCTGCGCTGCAGAACGTCGCGATCAGTGCGACAGATGTCCCTGCCCTGCTTGAATTTGCCCAGCGTGAAAAGATCGATCTGACGATTGTCGGGCCGGAAGCGCCGCTGGTGATTGGCGTCGTGGATGCCTTCCGTAAGGCAGGGCTGGCTATCTTTGGTCCGACGCAGGCCGCGGCACAGCTGGAAGGCTCTAAAGCCTTCACCAAAGATTTTCTGGCACGTCACCAGATCCCCAGCGCGGCGTATCAGAACTTTACCGACGTTGAGCCTGCTCTCGCATATTTGCGTGAGAAAGGTGCGCCCATCGTTATTAAAGCCGACGGCCTGGCCGCAGGTAAAGGCGTGATTGTCGCAATGACGCTGCAGGAAGCTGAGGATGCGGTTCAGGATATGCTGGCAGGTAACGCGTTTGGCGATGCCGGACACCACATTGTGATTGAAGAGTTTCTGGATGGCGAAGAAGCCAGCTTCATCGTGATGGTAGACGGCGAGCATGTACTGCCGATGGCCACCAGCCAGGATCACAAACGCGTCGGCGATGGCGACACTGGTCCGAACACCGGTGGTATGGGGGCCTACTCACCGGCTCCGGTTGTCACCGATGAGATCCACCAGCGCGTGATGGATCAGGTTATCTGGCCAACCGTGCGTGGCATGGCCGCAGAAGGCAACGTCTACACCGGTTTCCTCTATGCCGGTCTGATGATCGACCACACCGGGCAGCCGAAAGTAATCGAATTTAACTGCCGCTTCGGCGATCCGGAAACGCAGCCGATCATGCTGCGCCTTCAGTCGGATCTGGTCGATCTTTGCCTGGCTGCCTGTGACGGTAAGCTGGATCAGAAAAAGTCACAATGGGATCCCCGTCCTGCGCTGGGTGTGGTACTGGCGGCAGGCGGTTATCCGGGTAATTACGCTCAGGGCGATCAGATTCATGGGCTCCCACTGGAAGAGGTTGCCGACGGCAAGGTATTCCACGCCGGAACACGTCTGGAAGAGGATCGGGTACTGACGAACGGTGGCCGTGTGCTGTGCGTCACTGCGCTGGGTGACGATGTCGCTGCGGCACAAAAGCGGGCTTACGAGCTGACAAAGCCAATTTCATGGCAGGGCAGTTTCTGTCGCCGCGATATCGGCTACCGCGCTATTAACCGCAAATAAGCGAAGGGGGCACCTGGTGCCCCCTTTTCACTTCACATATCGTCTTCTGTCGGCTGCTGTGAGCAGTCATCCTTCTGACTGACCCGCAACAACTGAATTCCTTCAGGTGCTTCAAGCCATGACACCATCAGCGGTGCCGATGCGCTACGCTGCTGCTGTGTCAGCATCTGCACCTCGTCAGCATCAAAAGCGGGTCTGACCTGCTGGCCTTCACAATTCTCCAGCACATTGTTTCCCAGCCAGTGTCCCTGTTTCAGGAACACCTGACCGCTTAACAGCGCATCGCTGAGGTTACGCATGCGCTCGGCATCAAACTTATAGAGTTCAACCGCATCCGGGCTGACCGCTTCACGCCGGCCTGCAAGCTGGCGCTGCATAAAGTTGAGACCACCCGCCTGGTCGAAGCGCAGGGTTACATCGTCAGGTTGTTTGCCCTTCACCTGGCGCTGAATGCTGATCAATGACTCTTCCAGCCAGACATAGTCAGTCACTTCACCTTCACCGCCACTGAACGGCGTATAGAGGGTGCGGATATGAACTGACTGATGGTCGCTATTTTTGCGCCAGATACGAACAACACCACGATCGGCAAGATAGCCACTGGCAGAAAAGGGAGGTATATCCGGAGTCGAGCTGCAGCCGAAAAGAAACAGAGAGAGAAACAGAACAGATAAACGCGGTAACAGCGGAATCATGATGGCTGGCCTCTTAAAAACAAAAGGGGCGAAACGCCCCCTGTTTTAAAGCTTAACCGCAGTGCGACGTCTTACTTAACGGCGTCTTTCAGCGCTTTACCAGACACGAATGCCGGTACGTTTGCTGCAGCGATTTTAATCTCTTTGCCAGTCTGCGGGTTACGACCGGTACGCTCAGCGCGGTGGTTCACTTTAAAAGTACCAAAACCAACCAGTTGTACAGCATCACCATCTTTCAGAGACTCAGTGATCGCAGCCAGAGTCGATTCCAGCGCTGCCTTTGCCTGGGTTTTAGACAGGTCAGCTTTTTCTGCGATCACATCAATCAGTTGAGTCTTGTTCATAAGTTATCCTTAAAGTGTATTTATCGCTTGCTAAGCAACGAGTGCGAGGGAAAAGCCATATTCTGGCACTCTTCTGCCTGCACGCACCGATAGCCACAATTTTCAGCCCCCCAAATGTAGACCAGACAGGGGGCCAATGTGAAGCCTTCAGGCGCGCTAATTCGGGCCTGAAGTCACGTTTTATCGCCTTACTGCTGGAAATTTATACCGATGTTACTAATTCCCGCTTCACGCAGGTCAGATCGCAGACCTTTAATCAATTCAAGGTCGCGCTCTTCACACTCCGCCAGCAGACGGAAAATCTCCCACTGGAGGTCCCACTCATCGATGATAGCCGGGTTTTCACGCAGCTCTTCATCGGTCATTTCGCGTCCAGCCTGGGTCATCTCCAGCATAGCGACGGTGGTAATTGAGGTCTCGCTGACTTCAATAGCATGCTCAAGCGTTTCGCCGCTCAGCTGCGCATGAACGACTTCGCTTAATGCCACACAGGCATCGATAGCCGGATAAACGCCGTAAACCTCAAATGCATCGCCATCAGGAATGGCGGCTTCGAGTTTTTCCAGCTGGCTGTCGAAGTTAATCTTCGCATCTTTGACCGTCAGGTTTTCCCAGATCAGATCAAGAATCCGGCGATAGAGTGCCGGATCGGCAAATTCAGTCTGCTCGCAGAATGCGCGATAGTTGGGATACATGCGTTCGCACAGGCAGGCCATAAAAGTCAGGTGCTGCCAGCTTTCCAGCTTCGCCAGACGCAGATGAACGGGGTTCTGTAACATAAAGGTGGCTCTTATTCGTTTCTCTGGCCGCAGTGTAACTGCAAAACCGCAGCACAAACAGTGTTAAAGCGCGTTTTGCCAGCGCTGGAAAGCGGTTCGGTTAGAGGCAACCGCATCGGCCCAGCGGGTAGGTTCCGGCAACCGGTAACCGCGCGTACAGTTTTCGACCCACTGCAGCGCCGTATCCAGGCTGACACGATGACCGGTGGCGACAAACAGCGGATTACAACGCAGCTTGCTGCGCCATACCCAGCCTATCTGCTCACCTTTGTCGATCAGCGGCTGACGGCTGCCAGGCTGCGCATCCAGATCGTCAAAACGCCCGCAGAGACGACTTTTCGCAACACCAATAGTGGGCACATCGACCAGCAGGCCAAAATGCGATGCGACGCCCAGCCGTCTTGGATGCGAAATACCGTGTCCATCCACAAACAGCAGATCAGGCTTTTGCTCCAGCATCTGCCAGGCAGCCATCAGCGCCGGATATTCACGGAAGGAGAGAAAGCCCGGAATATAGGGCATGGTGGTCTCAACGCGCGCGATGCGATGCTCCACCAGTTTTAACGAGGGATATTCCAGTATCACCATCGCCGCCCGCGTGACGGTGCCGTCCTGCTCAAACCCAACGTCTGCCCCGCCAATAAAGCGGGGCGGCAGAACGTCAAAGTCATCTTCACGCACCACGTCAGCGGCGCGTTGTAACTGCTCAGCGCGAAGTGCGGCAATGTCCATAATTACTCCTGATGCCAGGGACGCGATAAACGATGCACAGCATCAACAAAGACACCGGCATTTTCGGGCGGAACGTCCTGATGAATGCCATGCCCCAGATTAAAGACATGACCAGTGCCTGAGCCAAAACGCTCCAGAATACCGGCCACCTCCTGCTCGATACGTTCAGGTGCCGCATAGAGCATAGAGGGATCCATGTTGCCCTGCAGCGCAACTTTGTCGCCTACGCGGCGGCGTGCATCATCAATATCGGTGGTCCAGTCGAGACCCAGCGCATCACAACCGGTGGCAGCCATCGCTTCCAGCCACTGTCCGCCGCCTTTGGTAAAGAGCGTCACCGGCACGCGGCGGCCGTCGTTTTCACGCAGCAGGCCATCGACAATCTTGTGCATGTAGTGCAGGGAGAATTCGCGATAGTCACGACCGGTCAGCACGCCGCCCCAGGTATCAAAGACCATGACGGACTGCGCTCCGGCGCGGATCTGAGCGTTGAGATAGAGGATGACGCTGTCGGCCAGCTTATCCAGCATCGCGTGCAGCGTCGCCGGATCGGCATACATCATCTTCTTAATTTTAGTAAAGGCCTTACTGCTGCCGCCTTCCACCATGTAGGTGGCCAGCGTCCACGGACTGCCTGAGAAGCCAATCAGCGGCAGATCGCCATTCAGGTTTTTACGGATGGTGCGGACCGCATTCATCACATAGCCCAGCTCCATTTCAGGATCGGGCACCGGCAAACGCTCAACGTCAGCGCGGCAGGTCACAGGATTAGAGAAACGCGGGCCTTCGCCGGTTTCAAAGTAGAGACCCAGTCCCATCGCATCCGGAATGGTCAGGATGTCACTGAAGAGGATGGCGGCATCCAGCGGATAACGGCGCAGCGGCTGCAGGGTCACTTCACAGGCCAGCTCGGCGTTTTTACACAGCGACATGAAATCACCCGCCTGGGCGCGTGTCGCTTTGTACTCCGGCAAATAGCGCCCGGCTTGTCGCATCATCCATACCGGCGTGACATCAACCGGCTGACGTAACAGGGCACGCAAATAACGATCGTTCTTCAGTTCACTCATCTCAACACTCTCTCAATAACAGGCGTGTAGTGTAGCACTTTCACGCTTCGGCGCGGCACAGGGCGACGGTATCTTCAATCAGGCGGCGCGCTACCGTGCCTGGCGGTGGCAGCAAAGGCAGCGCATCAAAACGGAACCAGGCGGCATCCAGCAGCTCTTTACCGTCATGTTGCAGATCGCCGCTGTCATACTCCGCCATGAACGCCGTCATCAGCGATTGCGGGAAGGGCCAAGGCTGGGAGGTCACGTAACGGACGTTTTTGACGCGGATATTGCTCTCTTCCATCACTTCCCGGGCAACGGCCTGCTCCAGCGTCTCGCCGACCTCCACAAAACCGGCCAGCACGGTGTAGACCTTGTTGCGATGGCGGGCATGATTCGCCAGCAGGATTTCATCGCCGCGACGGATAGCCACAATGATGCAGGGCGCGATCTGCGGATAGTAACGCTCACGGCAATGACTGCAGAGACAGGCAAATTCATGTTTGCTGTGGTGCATCTCATGTCCGCAGTAGCCGCACCAGCGATGAGAGCGGTAGAACTCCGCCAGCTGTACACCGCGACCCACCAGCTGAAACAGCGCCACATCCTGATCGATCAGCTGTCGCACGGAGAACATATCGGAGGAACGCGGCTCACAAATCAGCCAGACTTTTTCGCCCTGCCATTCACCAATGGTCCGGGCCTTACTGCCAGTTAAACCGAATTTTTCGGCGTTTCCGTGGGGTAAATCACCTTGTGGCAACCAAAGTTTTTGTTCATGGCTGACAATCCACCATCCAGCGTCTACGCTTGAGATTTCGCATTGCATTTATTTCGTCATCCTTAGCGTCAACTCGCACGCTGAAGCCCTGATGTTAAGTGTGTAGATAAACAACTATAACTCACATGGAGTTAGATATGCTTAACCAGTTAGACGTCCTGGCTGAACGCGTAGGTGGCAGTAATGAACTGGTCGATTCGTGGCTTGAAGCGCGTCGCCAGCTACTGGTGACCTATTATCACCTGGTCGGTCTTAAACCTAAAAAAGAGGCGCTGACGCGTCTTGATGAGCAGGCACTCGACAACTTCTGTCACGGCCTGGTCGACTATCTTTCTGCCGGTCACTTCAGTATCTATGAGCGCGTGATCAGTGAAATGAGTGGCGACAGCCCGATGATCGCCGCCGCGCAGATCTACCCTCCGCTGGAGGCAAACACTGAGCGTCTGATGCAGCTGTATGACGGTCACCTGCAGCAGGCCATTGATGATGAAAACTGCATGACCTTCCAGCAGGCTCTCTCCGAAGTGGGTGAAGTGCTGGAATCACGCTTTACGCTGGAAGATAAGCTGATTCAGCTGGCCTGGGATAACCAGCTTGCTACGCCACCAGTGGCGAATGACAGCCAAATCGCGCGTCCGGCTTAGTGGTTAACAATGGCAAAGGGCTTGAGATTATCCTGTAGCCCTTTTATGCTGAACAGGTTCTGAGGAGCGCTCTCCAAAGAACCTTTTTTATTTTAGCTTTGAAATGTGAGGTTTTTACGCCCGAGTCTGTTATCAGACACCCGCGAAAAAACCGCTTCTTGTCGGAGTGCCCAGTTGGGCTGAGACCGTTAATTCGGGATCCGCGGAACCTGACCAGGTTAGAACCTGCGTAGGGAACAAGAGTAAAACTTCTCTGTATGCCAGCATGCCTGTGCTGTCTATACGGTTACTCCTTCCGAACTCCGGACAAGCATCGTTCCCCCTTAACAGGAAGATTGCTATGTCTGACCCAAAAATGTCCCGTCGTGAACAGCGTACCCAGGCGCAGGAATTTATCGATTCCCTGCAAAGCGGCAGTGCTTTTCCTCAGTCCCGTCGCGTCTGGATTACCGGTAGCCGGGAAGATATTCGCGTGCCGATGCGTGAAATCACCCTAAGCCCGACCCATATCGGCGGCAGCAAAGAACAGCCTCTCTATGAGCAAAATGAAGCGGTGCCGGTCTATGATACGGCAGGTGCGTATGGCGATCCCGCGGCACAGATTGATGTGCATCGCGGTCTGGAAAAGCTGCGCGCACGCTGGATTGCTGAACGCGACGACAGTGAGCTTCTTGAGCAGAACAGCTCGGGCTATACCCAGCAGCGACTGGCTGACGAGGGGCTGGATCATCTGCGCTTCGATCACCTGCCAACACCGCGCCGCGCCCGTGCAGGCCGCCGTGTCACGCAACTGCACTATGCCCGTCAGGGCATGATTACCCCGGAGATGGAGTTCATCGCCCTGCGGGAAAACATGGGCCGTGAGCGAATCCGCAGTGAGGTGCTGCTGCAACAGCATCCGGGGCACAGTTTTGGCGCGCATCTGCCCGCCGATATCACACCCGAGTTTGTCCGTCAGGAGGTCGCTGACGGACGCGCCATTATCCCTGCCAATATCAATCATCCTGAATCGGAGCCGATGATCATTGGCCGTAACTTCCTCGTCAAGGTCAATGCCAACATCGGTAACTCGGCAGTCACCTCTTCTATCGAGGAAGAAGTAGAAAAGCTGGTGTGGTCGACCCGCTGGGGTGCCGACACGGTGATGGATCTCTCTACCGGTCGCTATATTCATGAAACGCGAGAATGGATTTTGCGAAACAGCCCGGTGCCCATCGGGACCGTGCCGATCTATCAGGCGCTGGAAAAAGTGAATGGCGTGGCCGAGGCGCTGAACTGGGAAATATTCCGGGACACGCTGCTGGAGCAGGCGGAACAGGGCGTCGATTACTTCACTATTCACGCGGGCGTACTGCTGCGTTATGTCCCGATGACGGCGAAACGCCTCACGGGAATTGTCTCGCGGGGTGGCTCGATCATGGCGAAATGGTGCCTGTCCCACCATCAGGAGAGCTTCCTGTATGAGCACTTCCGCGAGATTTGTGAAATCTGCGCCGCTTACGATGTCTCCCTGTCGCTGGGCGATGGTCTGCGTCCGGGTTCCATTCAGGATGCCAACGATGAGGCGCAGTTTGCCGAACTGCGTACCCTGGGCGAACTGACGCGTATTGCCTGGGAGTATGACGTTCAGGTGATGATTGAAGGTCCGGGACATGTGCCGATGCATATGATCCGCCGTAATATGACTGAACAGCTCGATCTGTGCAATGAAGCTCCCTTCTACACGCTTGGGCCGCTGACCACTGATATCGCGCCCGGCTACGACCATTTCACCTCGGGAATCGGTGCCGCCATGATTGGCTGGTTTGGTTGTGCCATGCTGTGCTACGTCACGCCCAAAGAGCATCTGGGTCTGCCGAACAAAGAGGACGTGAAGCAGGGGTTGATCACCTACAAAATTGCGGCGCATGCTGCCGATCTGGCGAAAGGCCACCCTGGAGCGCAGATCCGTGATAACGCCATGTCTAAAGCACGCTTTGAATTCCGCTGGGAAGATCAGTTTAACCTTGCGCTGGATCCCCATACGGCGCGGGCAATGCATGATGAAACCCTGCCGCAGGAGTCAGGCAAGGTGGCCCATTTCTGCTCAATGTGCGGCCCTAAATTCTGCTCGATGAAAATTTCCCAGGAGGTGCGCGAGTTTGCGGCACGCCAGGATGCCCGTGCCGAGCCGGTTGAAGTGGGCATGGCGCAGGTGTCAGATCGTTTCCGCAGCCGCGGCGGTGAGCTCTATCATCCCGCCGATGCCATTAAGGAGGAGTAACGATGCCCGCATTTCCCGCTACCGTCCCGCGCCTGGGACTTTATCCGGTGGTTGATAGCCCCGAGTGGATCGAACGCCTGCTTGAAACGGGCGTTCGCACGATGCAGTTGCGCATCAAAGATCGGCCTGATGAGGTCGCCGAACCCGCCATTGCTCAGGCGATTGCGTTAGGTAAACGCTACGACGCCCGCCTGTTTATCAATGACTACTGGCAGCTGGCGATTAAACATCAGGCTTATGGCGTACATCTGGGTCAGGAGGATCTCGATGTCGCCGATCTTGCTCGCATTCATCAGGCAGGATTGCGTCTGGGGCTCTCCACCCATGACGATGCGGAACTGGATCGCGCTCTGGCAATCCAGCCCTCTTACATCGCACTTGGGCATATTTTCCCGACGCAGACCAAAGAGATGCCTTCTTCGCCGCAGGGCATTGAGCAGCTGAAACGGCATCTGACACGGCTGACGCATATTCCCACCGTGGCGATTGGTGGTATCTCGATTGCGCGGGCACCCGAGGTGCTGGCCACCGGCGTCGGCAGCATTGCGGTGGTGAGTGCCATTACTCAGGCAGATGACTGGCGTGCCGCAACGCGCACCCTTCTGGCGCTGGCAGGACCAGGCGACTAAGCATTTATGGAACCTGTCGCGCATAGCGGCTGCAAAATCGGTAAAGCCAGCATTATTCCGGGAAAGTGCCGCGCAAAGGTGCATGTTGCCGCTGGCGTGCTGTGATCCAAAACTTTAACGTGGCATCCGTCAGGTTAAGGTTATCTGACCAGGGCCGGATCCCTCCTCTTGCCGGCCCTGCTTCTTCTCTTCGCTATGCGAGCGTGGAGGCTGAAGCCTGGGTCTCATGCTGGCACGAGAGCATGGCGCGCTCGACGGCCGCACCCACCCGCGCCAGCGCCTGTTCAGTCTGCTCGTTGATCGGCAGCCCGTAGTTTAAGCGCAGACAGTTACGGTATTTCCCCGACGCTGAAAACAGTGAACCCACAGCAATCTGAATTTTTGACTCGCGCAGTTCCCGGTTAAGACGAACCGCATCAAACGCTTCGGGAAGTTCTATCCACATCAGAAAACCGCCCTGAGGACGGGAAACGCAGATGCCGCAGGGAAAGTAGTGGCGTACCCAGCAGCTAAAAGTTTCATAGTTACGATGATAGAGTTGCCGCATCCGGCGCAGATGAGGCTGATAATGGCCCTGACGGATAAACTCGGAGACCGCATGCTGAGGCTGTGTGGCGGTGGAGCCGGTGACGATATATTTCATGTGCAGCACGCGGTCACGATAGCGGCCTGGTGCAACCCAGCCAACGCGTAAACCTGGCGCCAGCGTTTTCGAAAAGGAGCTGCACAGCAGCACCCGGCCATCGAGATCCAGCGATTTGATGGTAGGCGGACGCGGATATTCCCAGGCTAACTCACCATAGACATCATCTTCAATCACTGCCGCGTCAAACCGCTGCGCCAGCACCAGCAAAGCCCGCTTACGCGGCTCAGACATGATAAATCCCAGCGGATTATTGCAGTTCGGCACAACAACAACCGCTTTAATCGGCCATTGATCAAAGGCCAGCTCCAGCGCTTCCAGACTGATGCCGGTGACTGCATCGGTTGGGATCTCGATGGCACGAATGCCAAAGCCGCGCAGAGTTTGCATAATGCCGTGAAACGACGGTGATTCAACGGCAATGATATCCCCCGGCTCGCAGACTGCACGTACGGCGACCGATAATGCTTCATGACAGCCGGTAGTAATGACAATGT
Source organism: Pantoea sp. B550 (assembly GCF_024158165.1). Taxonomy (NCBI): domain Bacteria; kingdom Pseudomonadati; phylum Pseudomonadota; class Gammaproteobacteria; order Enterobacterales; family Erwiniaceae; genus Pantoea; species Pantoea sp. B550. The sequence goes on along the minus strand of NZ_JAMYXI010000003.1, from coordinate 2,208,003 downwards.
CATCGGCGGTGAGCTGGCAGCCGCTGTCTATCGCCAGCCGTGCAACCTGTTGCCGCAAAGCGAGCACACCATATAGACTGTCATAATTCAGCAGCGCCATGTCCTGCTTCTGCACCTGGCGGCTGAAAGCTTTCCACAGTGGCTTAAGCGTCGGCTGGGTCAGATCGGGCATGCCGCTGCCCAGCTGCAAAACATCATCTTCCAGACGGCTGTTAATCAGCTCCAGCACCGCATCCCACTGTGTCACCTCAACCGGCCGCTGTGCGGGGCGGGTCAGCGCCGGGATCGGCGGCGTTGCTTTGCGTGACGCCACAAAATAGCCGGAGCGCGACTGCGGCGTAATCATCTGCTTCTCTTCCAGCAGATGATAAGCCTGCTGCACGGTACTGATACTGACGCCATGCTCCGTACTCAGACTGCGTACTGAAGGCAGGCGCTCACCGCTGCGATATAAGCCTTGTTCGATACGCTGAGCCAGCAGCGTAGCCAGATGTTCATAGCGGGTCATTGTATCTCCACAGGCTCAGAGGCTGAGCAGTAACCAGTACAGTTCCGACTCTTTTTTACCATTCAGATCGTACTGACGGCAATCTGTATGTTAAATAAAAGTGATTTTTGCGTCTGTATCATACAGAGCGATCCACTGAAAATGGTCCTCAGACACTTCACTGAGGGCACTATCATGGGATATGACGAGAATCGCGCAGCTAAACCGTTTACAGGCACGCCTTACCACCTGGTTCGTTATCTGTGGCGCAGTTACAAACGCTGGCAGCTGCGGCGTGAGACACGCCTCATCCTGTCGAAGTTAAGCGACAGTCAGCTGAAAGATATTGGTATCAGCCGCAGTGACTGGAATGGCTGAATCTGAGACAAAAAAAAACCCTGCCGAGGCAGGGTTTTTATCAGGCAAAGGACGATTAATCGTCTTTGTTGCCGCCGAGACCGGCGTTCAACAGTTCAGCCAGGCTGGCTGAGGCTTCATCCGCAGTCACCTGCGGTGCAACCGGAACTTCACCTGCCGCTTTGCGGCGCATACGATCCTGATGGTACGCATAACCGGTACCGGCTGGGATCAGACGACCCACGATGACGTTCTCTTTCAGGCCGCGCAGTTCATCGCGCTTGCCTGCTACTGCTGCTTCGGTCAGGACACGTGTGGTCTCCTGGAACGAGGCTGCAGAGATGAACGATTCGGTTGCCAGTGACGCTTTGGTAATACCCAGCAGGTCACGCATGAAGGTTGCGCCGACTTTTCCGTTCGCTTCCAGATCACGGTTAGAGATCTTGATGCGAGAGAATTCAGCCTGCTCACCTTCCAGGAAGTCTGCACTTCCTGCGCTCACGATGGTTGCTTTACGCAGCATCTGACGAACGATGACTTCGATGTGCTTATCGTTAATCTTAACGCCCTGCAGACGGTAAACTTCCTGCACTTCGTTAGTGATGTAACGGGTCACCGCATGCACGCCACGCAAGCGCAGGATGTCATGTGGAGACTCTGGGCCATCGGAAACCACGTCACCGCGCTCAACACGTTCACCTTCGAACACGTTCAGCTGACGCCATTTCGGAATCATCTCTTCGTATGGCTCACTGCCATCCAGCGGAGTAATGACCAGACGACGCTTACCTTTGGTCTCTTTACCGAAGGAGATGATGCCGCTGATCTCCGCCAGAATAGCTGGCTCTTTCGGACGACGCGCTTCGAACAGATCAGCAACGCGTGGCAGACCACCGGTAATATCCTTGGTACCGCCAGATTCCTGTGGAACACGCGCTAACGTGTCACCGGCACTGATCTTAACGCCATCTTCCAGCTGAACAATCGCTTTACCTGGCAGGAAGTACTGAGCCGGCATGTCGGTGCCCGGGATCAGAACGTCGTTGCCGTTGGCATCAACAATTTTCAGCGCAGGACGCAGATCTTTACCGCCTGCAGTACGTTCAGCACTGTCCAGAACCACCAGTGAAGACAGACCGGTTAAATCATCTGTCTGACGGGTAATCGTCTGGCCATCAACCATATCCGTGAAGCGAATGAAACCGCCCACTTCGGTGATAACTGGCATGGTATGCGGATCCCAGTTTGCGACGGTTTCGCCCGCTGCAACCTGCTCACCATCACCTTTCGCCATGGTAGAACCGTAAGGAACTTTATAGCTCTCTTTGGTACGACCGAATTCGTCGATCATTTTCAGTTCAACGTTACGCGAGGTGATCACCAGCTTGCCTGCCGAGTTCGTTACCGACTTGGCGTTGGTCAGCTTGATGGTACCTTTGTTCTTCACCTGAATGCTGGATTCAGCAGCCGCACGTGATGCCGCACCACCGATGTGGAACGTACGCATCGTCAGCTGTGTACCTGGCTCACCGATGGACTGTGCCGCGATAACACCGATCGCTTCACCTTTGTTGATGATGTGACCACGTGCCAGGTCGCGACCGTAGCAATGCGCGCACACACCAAAGTCGGTTTCACAACCTACCACCGAGCGGACTTTAAGGCTGTCGACTGAGTTCAGTTCCAGCACGTCACACCAGTGCTCATCGAGCAGCGTGTTGCGTGGGACCAGAATATCAGCAGTACCCGGCTTCAGAACGTCTTCAGCAGTCACACGGCCCAGTACACGTTCACGCAGTGGCTCTTTAACGTCGCCACCTTCAATGACAGGCGTCATCATGATGCCTTCGTGTGTACCACAGTCATCTTCGGTAACTACCAGATCCTGGGCAACGTCAACCAGACGACGCGTCAGATAACCGGAGTTCGCTGTTTTCAGTGCGGTATCCGCCAGGCCTTTACGTGCACCGTGGGTTGAGATGAAGTACTGGAGTACGTTCAACCCTTCACGGAAGTTCGCCGTGATTGGTGTTTCGATGATGGAGCCATCTGGCTTCGCCATCAGACCACGCATACCGGCCAGCTGACGAATCTGTGCAGCAGAACCACGCGCACCGGAGTCAGCCATCATAAAGATGCTGTTAAAGGAAACCTGACGCTCTTCTTCGCCGTCGCGGTTAATCACGACTTCGGTAGAGAGGTTTTCCATCATCGCCTTGGCAACACGTTCGTTGGCTGCGGCCCAGATATCGATGACTTTGTTATAACGTTCGCCTGCGGTTACCAGACCAGACTGGAACTGCTCCTGGATCTCAGCCACTTCTGCTTCCGCTTCGGTGATGATTTCCACTTTCTTCTCTGGAATAACCATGTCGTCGATACCGACTGACGCGCCTGAACGGGCAGCGTAAGCGAAACCGGTGTACATGGTCTGGTCAGCAAAGATAACGGTCGGCTTCAGGCCCAGAATGCGGTAACAGGTGTTAAGCATTTTGGAGATAGCTTTTTTGCCCAGCGCCTGGTTAACGATGGAGAAAGGCAGACCTTTTGGCACGATCATCCACAGGATGGCACGGCCAATCGTAGTATCGATGATGCTGGTTTTAGCAACCCACTCATCCTGCTCATTCTTCTCGTGTTCGGTGATACGCACCTTAACGCGAGCATGCAGAGAGGCGAGGCCGGCGCGATAAATACGCTCAGCTTCTTTCGGGCCAGTCAGCACCATGCCTTCGCCTTTGGCGTTAACACAGTCACGGGTCATGTAATACAGACCCAGTACAACGTCCTGAGAAGGAACGATGATTGGCTCGCCGTTCGCAGGTGACAGGATGTTGTTGGTCGACATCATCAGCGCACGCGCTTCCAGCTGGGCTTCCAGCGTCAGCGGTACGTGAACAGCCATCTGGTCACCATCGAAGTCGGCGTTATAAGCCGCACAAACCAGCGGGTGCAGCTGGATCGCTTTACCTTCAATCAGAACCGGTTCAAAGGCCTGAATACCCAGACGGTGCAGCGTAGGCGCACGGTTCAGCAGAACCGGGTGCTCACGGATCACTTCGTCGAGGATATCCCAGACAACGGCTTCTTCGCGCTCAACCATTTTCTTCGCGGCTTTGATGGTGGTGGCCAGGCCACGCAGTTCCAGCTTGCCGTAAATGAACGGTTTGAACAGTTCGAGTGCCATTTTCTTCGGCAGACCGCACTGATGCAGACGCAGGTATGGACCAACGGTGATAACCGAACGACCAGAATAGTCGACACGTTTACCCAGCAGGTTCTGACGGAAACGACCCTGCTTACCTTTGATCATGTCAGCCAGCGATTTCAGCGGACGCTTGTTGGAACCGGTGATCGCACGACCGCGACGACCGTTGTCCAGCAGTGCATCGACCGCTTCCTGCAACATACGCTTTTCGTTGCGCACGATGATATCTGGCGCAGCCAGATCCAGCAGGCGCTTCAGACGGTTGTTACGGTTGATCACGCGACGATACAGATCGTTCAGATCCGACGTGGCGAAACGACCACCATCCAGCGGTACCAGCGGACGCAGGTCCGGTGGCAGAACAGGCAGCACGGTCAGGATCATCCACTCTGGCTTGTTGCCAGACTGGACGAACGCTTCCAGCAGCTTGATGCGCTTAGTCAGTTTTTTACGTTTGGTTTCGGAGTTAGTTTCGTTCAGCTCTTCACGCAGCTGCTCGCACTCCTGCTCCAGATCCATGTTTTTCAACAGGGCCTGGATTGCTTCGGCGCCCATTTTGGCGTCGAACTCGTCACCGAACTCTTCCAGAGCGTCAAGGTACTGCTCTTCAGTCAGGATCTGACGCTTCTCGAGGTTGGTCATGCCACCTTCGATTACCACGTAAGATTCAAAGTAGAGCACGCGCTCGATGTCACGCAGTGGCATATCCAGCAGTAAGCCGATACGCGATGGCAGTGACTTCAGGAACCAGATGTGCGCAGTCGGCGACGCCAGTTCGATGTGGCCCATACGCTCACGGCGTACTTTAGTCTGGGTCACTTCAACGCCGCACTTCTCACAAATCACACCACGGTGTTTGAGGCGCTTGTACTTGCCGCACAGGCACTCATAGTCCTTTACCGGCCCGAAGATACGGGCACAGAACAGACCATCGCGCTCTGGCTTAAAAGTACGGTAGTTAATGGTTTCTGGCTTTTTCACTTCACCAAAAGACCAGGAACGGATCATGTCTGGCGAAGCCAGCGCAATTTTGATCGCATCAAACTCTTCGGTCTTAGTTTGCGCTTTCAGAAACTTAAGTAAGTCTTTCACGGATTAGCTCCCGTCGGAGTGAGACTCAGGGGGCGTCCAACCGAAATTGAACGCCCCGTAACCAGTACAATTGCGAGCGCTTTAAACCCTGCGCTTTCAGGCGGCGGTAAGCCGCATGAAAAGGGGTTACTCGTCTTCCAGCTCGATGTTGATACCCAGCGAGCGAATCTCTTTCAACAGTACGTTGAAGGATTCCGGCATGCCCGGTTCCATCTGATGGTTACCGTCAACGATGTTTTTATACATCTTGGTACGGCCGTTGACGTCATCAGACTTAACGGTAAGCATTTCCTGCAGGGTATACGCGGCACCGTATGCTTCCAGTGCCCATACTTCCATCTCACCAAAGCGCTGACCACCGAACTGCGCCTTACCACCCAGCGGCTGCTGAGTAACCAGGCTGTAGGAACCGGTAGAACGTGCATGCATCTTGTCATCAACCAGGTGGTTAAGTTTCAGCATGTACATGTAGCCAACGGTTACCTGACGTTCGAACTGCTCACCGGTACGGCCGTCAAACAGGGTAATCTGACCGGAAGAAGGCAGGCCGCCGAGCTGCAGCAGCTCTTTGATCTCGCTCTCTTTCGCACCATCAAACACCGGCGTGGCGATTGGCATACCTTTCTTCAGGTTCTCAGCCAGACGCAGTACTTCGTCATCGGAGAAGGTGTTCAGATCAACTCGCTGACGCAGATCGGTACCCAGGTCATAGGCGCGCTGGATGAATTCGCGCAGCTTCGCGACTTCTTCCTGCTTCTTCAGCATGGCGTTAATTTTCTCGCCGATACCTTTCGCTGCCATACCCAGGTGCGTTTCCAGAATCTGACCGATGTTCATACGCGATGGTACGCCCAGCGGGTTCAGAACGATGTCAACCGGCGTACCGTTTTCATCGTAAGGCATATCTTCGATCGGGTTGATCTTGGAGATAACACCTTTGTTACCGTGACGGCCTGCCATTTTGTCACCCGGCTGAATCTGACGCTTAACAGCCAGATAAACCTTAACGATTTTCAGCACGCCTGGTGCCAGATCATCGCCCTGGGTGATCTTACGACGCTTACCTTCGAGTTTTTTCTCAAACTCGTGCTTCAGTTCGTCGTACTGCTCTGCCAGCTGCTCCAGCTGGTTTTGCTTGGCTTCGTCAGTCAGACCCAGTTCCAGCCAGCGCTCGCGCGGCAGCTTGTCCAGTTTGTCTGCTTCAACGCCACCTGAAATCAGTACGTTCTGGATACGGCTGAACAGGCCCGCTTCCAGAATCTGCAGTTCTTCAGACAGGTCTTTTTTGGCCTGCTTCAGCTGCATCTCTTCGATTTCAAGCGCACGTTTGTCTTTTTCCACGCCATCGCGGGTAAAGACCTGAACGTCGATCACGGTACCTGACACGCCATTCGGCACGCGCAGTGACGAATCTTTCACGTCAGAGGCTTTCTCACCGAAGATAGCGCGCAGCAGTTTTTCTTCTGGCGTCAGCTGGGTTTCACCTTTCGGTGTTACCTTACCAACCAGAATGTCGCCGCCGGTCACTTCAGCACCGATGTAGACGATGCCTGACTCATCCAGTTTAGAGAGTGCAGCTTCACCCACGTTCGGGATATCAGCAGTGATCTCTTCCGGCCCCAGTTTGGTGTCACGCGACACGCAAGCCAGTTCCTGAATGTGGATAGTCGTAAAGCGATCTTCCTGAACCACGCGCTCGGAGACCAGGATGGAGTCTTCGAAGTTGTAGCCGTTCCACGGCATGAACGCTACGCGCATGTTCTGGCCCAGTGCCAGTTCACCCAGATCGGTGGACGGGCCATCTGCCAGCACGTCGCCGCGCTCAACCGGCTCACCCAGAGAAACACATGGCATCTGGTTGATGCAGGTGTTCTGGTTAGAACGGGTATATTTGGTCAGGTTGTAAATGTCGATACCGGCTTCGCCAGCATGCATTTCGTCTTCGTTAACTTTGATAACGATACGTGATGCGTCGACGTACTGTACGGTACCGCCACGTTTCGCCACGGCTGTTACACCGGAGTCAACGGCAACAGCACGTTCCATACCGGTACCAACCAGCGGCTTATCAGCACGCAGAGTCGGAACGGCCTGACGTTGCATGTTCGCACCCATCAGGGCGCGGTTGGCGTCATCGTGTTCCAGGAACGGGATCAGGGATGCACCGACAGAAACCACCTGCTGGGTGGAAACGTCCATGTAGTCAACCTGATCGCGGCTGAACAGACTTGATTCGCCTTTGCTACGGCAGGTGACCAGGTCATCAACAAACGCGCCGTTGTCATCCAGAGGGGCGTTCGCCTGAGCGATAACGTAGTTACCCTCTTCGATAGCAGAGAGGTAGTGAATCTCGTCAGAAACCAGACCGTCAATAACGCGGCGATAAGGTGTCTCAAGGAAACCGTACTCATTGGTCTGTGCATAGACAGACAAGGAGTTGATCAGACCGATGTTCGGACCTTCAGGGGTTTCGATTGGGCAGACACGACCGTAGTGCGTTGGGTGTACGTCACGCACTTCGAAACCGGCACGCTCACGCGTCAAACCACCCGGGCCGAGAGCAGAGATACGACGTTTATGCGTAATCTCTGACAGCGGGTTGTTCTGATCCATAAACTGAGAAAGCTGGCTTGAACCAAAGAACTCTTTCACGGCAGCCGAAATCGGCTTCGCGTTGATCATGTCCTGTGGCATCAGCGTATCAAGGTCGCCCAGAGACAGACGCTCTTTAACCGCACGCTCAACACGTACCAGACCGACACGGAACTGGTTCTCAGCCATTTCACCCACTGAACGAATACGACGGTTACCGAGGTGGTCGATATCGTCCACTTCGCCTTTACCGTTACGGATGTCGATCAGCTTCTTCATGACTTCGATGATGTCATCTTTGCTCAGGATGCCTGAACCTTCGATTTCATCACGCAGCAATGAGCGGTTGAACTTCATACGACCGACCGCAGACAGATCGTAACGATCTTCTGAGAAGAACAGGTTCTCAAACAGGTTCTCTGCAGCTTCGCGTGTTGGCGGCTCACCAGGACGCATCATGCGGTAGATCTCAACCAGTGCGCTCAGGCGATCGCTGGTTGGGTCGACACGCAGGGTCTCGGACATATATGGACCATGGTCCAGATCGTTGGTGAACAGCGTTTCGATGCGCTTGTGACCGGACTGGCTCAGTTTAGCCAGCAGATCCAGCGACAGTTCCATGTTCGCTGCAACAATCAGCTCACCGGTGCTCTCATCGATGTAATCTTTAGCGACCACTTTGCCCGCGATATATTCAACCGGGACTTCGATGTGCTGAATGCCATCTTTTTCCAGCTGACGAATATGGCGCGCAGTAATGCGGCGACCTTTTTCGACGTAGACGGTGCCGTTCGCTTCAATATCGAAGGTAGCGGTTTCACCGCGCAGGCGCTCAGGCACCAGCTCCATCTGCAGCTTATTGTCACGGATTTCAAACACGACTTTCTCGAAGAAAATATCGAGGATCTGAGGTGTAGTGAACTGTAACGCGCGCAGGATGATTGTGGCCGGCAGCTTACGACGACGGTCAATACGGACAAACAGGTTATCTTTCGGGTCAAACTCAAAGTCGAGCCATGAACCGCGGTAAGGGATGATACGTGCGTTGTACAGCACTTTACCCGATGAGTGGGTTTTACCCTTATCGCTATCAAAGAACACGCCGGGACTACGGTGCAGCTGAGAAACGATAACGCGCTCGGTACCATTGATAACAAAGGTACCGTTGTCGGTCATGAGCGGGATTTCGCCCATGTAGACTTCTTGTTCTTTAATGTCTTTTACGGTGCCTTCTGGCGCTTCGCGCTCATAGATCACCAGACGCAGTTTCACGCGCAGCGGTGCCGAATAGGTCACGCCACGGATCTGACACTCTTTCACGTCAAAGACAGGTTCACCCAGGCGGTAGCTGACATACTGCAACTCAGAGTTGCCGCTGTAGCTCGCAATAGGGAATACAGAGCGGAATGCAGCTTCCAGTCCGTACTGACCTTCTGGATCTTGCTCGATAAACTTCTGGAACGAGTCGAGCTGGATGGAAAGGAGATAAGGTATGTCCAGTACTTGCGGACGTTTACCAAAATCCTTACGAATACGTTTTTTCTCGGTATAGGAGTAAACCATAGGGTTCCTCAGCTAGCTGACAAGTCGACCCACGCTGTCCGTCCTGACAGGACAGTTCATGCAACACGATTTTGTTTGATTCACTGGCTGCGCGGCAGCAGTGCAATACCTCTTTCTATCACGCTTAAATCATTTCATCGCTTTTGAGAAGGCAGGGAACCCGCACAGGAAAGCGGTATATTAAGTCGTCGATAGAGAAAGATATTGAAGAGCAACAATGGACAAACAGTGTGAAACCCCATTGAGACCCTGTAGCGCAAAAAGGCTGGTGACCAAAAAGTCACCAGCCATCAGCCTGAAACTACTCAGACTGCAACCCGAAGGCTGTCTTACTTAACTTCAACTTCAGCGCCAGCTTCTTTCAGAGCAGCTTCAAGTGCAGCTGCGTCATCTTTGCTGATGCCTTCTTTGATTACGCCAGTTGCTTCAACCAGGTCTTTGGCTTCTTTCAGGCCCAGACCAGTTGCAGTACGTACAGCTTTGATGACTGCTACTTTGTTCGCGCCAACAGCTTTCAGTACGACGTCGAATTCAGTTTTTTCTTCAACAGCTTCAGCCGGGCCCGCAGCAACAGCTACAGCAGCAGCAGCAGAAACGCCGAATTTTTCTTCCATAGCAGAAACCAGCTCAACAACTTCCATTACGGACATCGCTGCAACAGCTTCCAGAATTTGGTCTTTAGTGATAGACATGACAATTGTTCCTAAGAATCAGAAAAAGTTTATACGTAAGCAGTTACGAAGAAAAGAATAAGGCCTTAAGCCGCTTCTTTTGCATCGCGTACAGCAGCCAGAGTGCGGACCAGTTTGCCAGCAGCGGCTTCTTTCATGGTCGACATCAGACGTGCCAGTGCTTCTTCGTAGGTCGGCAGCGTTGCCAGACGGTCAATATTGGCCGCCGTGATCAGCTCACCTTCAAAGGCTGCAGCTTTGACCTCAAATTTTGCATTCGCTTTCGCGAAATCTTTGAACAGACGAGCAGCAGCGCCCGGGTGTTCCATAGAATATGCAATCAGGGTCGGACCAACAAACGTGTCTTTCAGGCACTCAAACTGAGTACCTTCAACGACGCGGCGCAGCAGGGTGTTACGAACAACACGCATGTAAACGCCAGCTTCACGGCCTGCTTTACGCAGTTCGGTCATTTTATCAACGGTAACGCCACGGGAATCCGCAACAACCGCTGAAAGCGCACCTTTGGCTACTTCGCTGACTTCAGCAACAATCGCTTGTTTGTCTTGAAGATTTAATGCCATTAGCTTTTGCTCCTGGATTTGACCGGGAAAGGATTTCCCCGGAACTCACTTCACTTACTCACCCCGAGGGGTAATAAGCGCTCGAACACGGTGAGCAGAATCCAGCTAAGAAAAAATTCTTTTGGTTCTGTCACCGTCTACGCAGGGGATTAAGCGGAATACCCGGAGATAAACAGCGCCTGCGGTCTTGGACGGAGGCCAGGATAAGGCCTGGCTCCAACCTAAATTCTGTGCGACGCAGCAGAGTCAGAGGGAATGGCGATAAACGCAACAGTCGGTTCTGGCTCTCTGGTGTCCTGTTCTGCTAATAACAGAACAACGGGCGTAAGATTCTAGGTGAATTTTTCGCCCGTTTCAAGCAGCAATTAGTTTGCTGTTGCGTTCAAACCAGCCTGGTCAACGGCAACGCCGGCGCCCATGGTGGTTGAAAGGCTGACTTTCTTGATATACACGCCTTTAGCCTGTGATGGTTTAGCTTTTTTCAGCGCAACCAGCAGAGATTCCAGGTTTTCTTTCAGTTTGTCAGCGTCAAAGTCCACTTTACCGATGGTAGTGTGGATGATGCCGTTTTTGTCGTTACGATAACGAACCTGACCTGCTTTAGCGTTCTTAACCGCTTCAGCAACGTTAGGCGTTACAGTACCCACTTTCGGGTTTGGCATCAGGCCACGTGGACCCAGAATCTGGCCCAGCTGGCCAACAACGCGCATTGCATCCGGAGAAGCAATAACAACGTCAAAATTCATTTCGCCTTTCTTGATCTGATCAGCCAGGTCTTCCATGCCTACCAGCTCTGCGCCAGCTGCTTTAGCAGCTTCAGCGTTAGCGCCCTGGGCGAAGACAGCAACACGTACTGAACGACCAGTACCGTGTGGCAGAACGGTCGCGCCGCGAACGTTCTGATCAGATTTACGTGCATCGATGCCGAGGTTGACAGCAACGTCAACGCTTTCAACGAACTTGGCAGTTGCCAGTTCTTTCAGCAGAGCAACAGCTTCAGCAATGTCATACTGCTTGGTCGCGTCAACTTTGTCGCGAATTACGGTCATGCGCTTGGTCAGCTTAGCCATTTCTTAGTCCTCTACTACCAGGCCCATGGAACGAGCAGTACCTTCGATTGAGCGAGTCATCGCTTCAACGTCAGAACCAGTCATGTCCGCAGCTTTGGTTTCTGCGATTTCACGTACCTGAGCACGAGTCACTTTACCGACTTTATCTTTGTTCGGCTTACCAGAACCTGACTTGATGCCCGCTGCTTTTTTCAGCAGTACGGCAGCCGGAGGCGTTTTGGTAATGAAGGTGAAAGAACGGTCGCTGTATACGGTGATAACAACAGGAGTCGGCAGACCTTTTTCCAGAGATTCGGTCTTAGCGTTGAACGCTTTACAGAATTCCATGATGTTAACACCCTGCTGACCCAGAGCTGGACCAACCGGTGGACTTGGGTTCGCCATACCAGCTGCAACCTGCAGCTTGACGTAGGCTTGGACTTTCTTAGCCATGATATTTCCTCAATTGGGTTATAGCGCCTGTAAAGGCTCCCCGTGATAACGATTTATACGCTGTTGCCAGCGCATAAAAACAAAAGGCGCGAAATTGTAGTTAAATTTCGCGCCTGCTGCAACAGCTAATTTGTGAGCGGAAAGAGGTTAACCTTTCTCCACCTGACCGAAGTCGAGCTCAACTGGTGTTGCACGACCAAAGATGGATACGGATACCGTCAGGCGGCTCTTTTCGTAATCCACATCTTCAACCACACCGTTAAAGTCAGCGAACGGACCGTCATTAACACGAACCATTTCACCCGGTTCAAACAGCGTTTTAGGACGAGGCTTGTCGCCGACCTGCTGCAGACGATTCATGATCGCATCAACTTCTTTATCGCTGATAGGTGCAGGACGGTCAGAGGTACCGCCGATGAAACCCATCACGCGCGGGACGCTGCGTACTAAATGCCAGCTGGCGTCATTCATCACCATCTGAACCAGTACGTATCCCGGGAAAAACTTGCGCTCACTCTTACGACGCTGGCCACCACGGATTTCAACGACTTCTTCAGTCGGGACCATGACTTCACCAAACAGCTCTTCCATGTTGTGCAATTTGATATGCTCGCGCAGCGATTGGGCTACGCGGCCTTCAAAACCGGAAAACGCCTGTACGACGTACCAGCGTTTCTTTGGAGCTTCAGACATCTCAGAACCTCAGGCCAGTGATAAACGATACCAGACGGACCAGAATACCATCCAGCCCCCACAAAATCAGTGACATCACGGCAGTAACCGCGGCAACGATTAACGTGGTGTGCAGCGTTTCCTGGCGGGTTGGCCAGATAACCTTACGCATTTCTGTTCTTGCTTCACGAGCAAAAGCCACGGTCGCTTTGCCTTTGGTCGTTAAAAGCGCAATGCCGCCAGCCGCTGCAATCAGTACAACTACGGCTAACGCGCGCAGTGGCAGTGACACATCACGATAGAGGTAGTTACCTACAATCGCTGCAAGCAGCAGTAATACAACACCTACCCACTTTACCGCTTCCAGGCCACGCCCGCTCCCTTGAGCTTCGGTATTCGCACTCATAAACCAACCTGCCACAATAATTCAGAAACTATTCTGCCCCGCAGTGCGAGGCGTCCAAACCGAATGAGCTTTTGAGGCGTAACTCGGTATCCAACGCCGCATAACAGAGCCTGTCTCAGCAATGATTATGATCGAAAAAATCACTGATGAGCCAGGTTCTATGAAACAGCGTGCAAAAAGGGCATCAAATGATGCCCTTTCCGTGTGCATTGCGTCAAACGTTATCGGTAATTATGCGATAACTTTAGCAACAACACCCGCGCCAACGGTACGGCCACCTTCGCGGATTGCGAAGCGCAGACCTTCGTCCATTGCGATTGGGTGGATCAGGGTAACAACCATTTTGATGTTGTCGCCTGGCATGACCATTTCAACGCCTTCTGGCAGCTCTACTGAGCCGGTTACGTCAGTTGTACGGAAGTAGAACTGTGGACGATAGCCTTTGAAGAACGGAGTATGGCGACCACCTTCGTCTTTAGACAGAACGTAAACTTCTGACTCGAACTGGGTGTGTGGCTTGATTGAGCCTGGCTTAGCCAGAACCTGACCACGCTGGATGTCTTCACGCTTGATACCGCGCAGCAGAACACCACAGTTTTCGCCTGCCTGACCCTGGTCCAGCAGCTTACGGAACATCTCAACACCGGTACAGGTTGATTTCGCAGTATCTTTGATACCTACGATTTCAACTTCGTCGCCGACTTTAACGATGCCGCGCTCAACACGACCGGTAACAACAGTACCACGGCCAGAGATTGAGAAGACGTCTTCGATTGGCAGCAGGAACGGCATGTCGATCGCACGGACTGGATCCGGGATGTAGTTGTCCAGGTGTTCAGCCAGCTCAACGATTTTTGCTTCCCACTCAGGAACGCCTTCCAGCGCTTTCAGCGCAGAACCACGAACGATTGGGGTGTCATCGCCTGGGAAGTCGTACTGTGACAGCAGGTCACGGACTTCCATCTCTACCAGTTCCAGCAGCTCTTCATCATCAACCATGTCACACTTGTTCAGGAACACGATGATGTAAGGAACGCCAACCTGACGACCCAGCAGGATGTGCTCACGGGTCTGTGGCATCGGGCCATCAGTCGCAGCAACAACCAGGATCGCGCCGTCCATCTGCGCAGCACCGGTGATCATGTTTTTCACATAGTCGGCGTGACCTGGGCAGTCAACGTGAGCGTAGTGACGTGAAGCAGTCTCATACTCAACGTGTGCGGTGTTGATGGTAATACCGCGGGCTTTTTCTTCAGGGGTGCTGTCGATCTGGTCGAATGCACGCGCCTGGCCGCCGTTGGTTTTAGCCAGTACGGTAGTGATAGCTGCAGTCAGGGTGGTTTTACCGTGGTCAACGTGACCGATGGTGCCCACGTTTACGTGCAGTTTGTTACGTTGAAATTGCTCTTTAGCCATCGCTAGTCCCTCTAAGACACGGATATATCAATGATATCATCACATTAACCAGGCAATGCCTGACTGCAAGGAAGTTACAGAGAAAATCAGGAGGGAGATTAAAGGAAGTGGTGCTGATACCCAGAGTCGAACTGGGGACCTCACCCTTACCAAGGGTGCGCTCTACCAACTGAGCCATATCAGCACATCTGGAGCGGGCAGCGGGAATCGAACCCGCATCATCAGCTTGGAAGGCTGAGGTAATAGCCATTATACGATGCCCGCATCCTGGAACTCGGCTACCTGTTCTTTCTGTAGCTTGCAGAAAACAGAGAATGACTCTCTGTTATCTACTGCCTGCCAGCGAAGCTGACCGGCTTTGACTTCGCTAACGCTCAGTCTGAATTCAGGGTGATAAATGACTCACCTGACAGATAAACAGGTTGTCTATCTGTACTCAACCGTGAGGCTGAGATGGTGGTGGGAGAAGGATTCGAACCTTCGAAGTCTGTGACGGCAGATTTACAGTCTGCTCCCTTTGGCCGCTCGGGAATCCCACCTACTTGATTGGTGCCGGCTACCGGAATCGAACTGGTGACCTACTGATTACAAGTCAGTTGCTCTACCAACTGAGCTAAGCCGGCATCAAGTGGTGCGCATTCTAGGAAGGTCGGGCGTCGGATGCAACTAAAAAATCGCATATTTTTTTCTATCGCTTACTATTTGTGCAAATCGTCGCATTTTCGCGATTTTTTGCAGAATATTTGTGCAATCCGGCCCTGTTTTTACCGGCTCAGCCGGTTCTGACCGACGCTTCACTCCGTGCGAAAGCGCTCTTTCGGGCAGATAAATGATCCACGGCCCACGCCTTTATTTTGCCTTTACGCACTGAGTGATGCTTTTTTGAACCACTCTGCATCATTTTTTTGTTCACTGTCGCGCTTCAGCAGAAAATGGAGCCGCTTTGCGACCAAATAAACCGCTTTTTTGGCACCACCGTTACGAACGGTCTCAGAAGGGCAGACGGTTTTGCCGGGGATGTCGTCCGGCATCGGGTTTTGTCTTTCCCCGCCCTTCTGTGTCCTCCTCTCCCGCGTTTACGCCCTCAAGCCAGGCCTGTAGTCGGATAAGGGGATTAACGCCACCCAGTGGCTGTGAGGCGCGGTAAGATAATAAACAACCCCGGATCGGTGAAAACAGCGACTATCGTAACATTTTGTGGGTATGCCGACGAAAGCGAGATCGCCTCTATCTTTTTACTTCTGTTGAAAGCCATACTGGTGATACCCTCCAGCCCATTGTTCTCACTGATAAACCAGCGATTCGTGACTCACTTCACCCGTACTGTCCTGCTTATCGGCTAACACGCGGTTGATAGTAATGAATTTGCGGTCAGATGCATGCTTATGAATAAAACACCCCCCCTGACAACGCCTTATCTGGAGTTCACTCGTGAGCAGTGGGCTGCATTACGTGATTCTGTGCCGATGACGCTGTCAGAGGAAGAGATCGCGCAGCTCAAGGGCATCAACGAAGATCTTTCGCTGGAGGAAGTCGCAGAAATTTATCTGCCCCTTTCGCGTCTGCTTAATTTCTATATCAGCTCTAACGTTCGTCGGCAGGCGGTACTGGAGCAATTTCTGGGCACAAATAGCCAGAAAATCCCCTATATCATTAGTATTGCGGGGAGCGTCGCGGTCGGTAAGAGTACGACTGCGCGTGTACTGCAGGCGTTGCTCAGCCGCTGGCCTGAACATCGTAAAGTGGAATTGATCACGACGGATGGCTTCCTTCACCCTAATGCCGTGCTGAAAGAGCGTGGCTTAATGAAGAAAAAAGGCTTCCCGCAATCTTATGATATGCACCGGCTGGTCAATTTCGTTTCCGACTTAAAATCCGGAGCCAGTCAGGTGACCGCCCCGGTCTATTCGCACCTGATTTATGATGTCATCCCTGACGGCGATAAAGTGATACAGCAGCCAGATATTCTTATTCTGGAAGGTCTGAACGTATTACAGAGCGGCATGGACTATCCCCATGACCCCCATCACGTCTTTGTTTCGGACTTCGTTGACTTCTCTATCTATGTAGATGCAGAGGAAGACCTTCTGCAAAGCTGGTATATCAATCGATTCCTGAAATTCCGTCAGGGTGCCTTTACCGATCCAGACTCCTACTTCCACCATTACGCCCAGCTCTCAGAGGCAGAAGCGGTTGAGATAGCGGGTAATCTATGGAAAGAGATTAACTGGCTCAATCTGCAGGAAAATATCCTGCCGACGCGTGAAAGGGCCAGCCTGATCATGACCAAAAGTGGCGATCATGCGGTCGACAAGGTTCGCCTGCGTAAATAACCGCGGTCATAAAAAAGCCTGCATCAGTGCAGGCTTTTTTAATCAGACAGGACGCAGTGATATTTCCCCACCCACCCAGGCTTTTATTTCGCCATCCTGCTCCAGTAATAAACCACCCTGGCTGTCGACGCCCCGTGCAATACCATGCACTTCACGTTCGCCGATGAGCAGCTTAACGTGCCGGTTAATAAAATTGTCCAGTGCCGCCCAGCGCGAGATAAAGGCAGTTAATCCCTCCTGCTCAAACAGCGGCAGGGCCTCGCGCAGGCTGTTGATCAGACGGGCTGCCAGCTCATTGCGGTTCACGCTTACTCCGGCCTCCTGCAGATTAATCCAGCCCTGATTAATCTGTGAAGCATCCGCTGTCCGCATCGCCAGGTTGATGCCCGCCCCCATAACGATCTGCGCAGCATCACCGGTTTTGCCGGTCAGTTCGACCAGAATACCTGCCAGTTTCCGATCGTTGAGGTAAATGTCATTGGGCCACTTTACCCGGACATCATCGGCACCGAGTGAACGTAATGTTTCAGCCATAACAATACCGATGACCAGACTAAGACCCATCGCCGCAGCCGGACCCTGCTCAAGACGCCAGTACATGGACATGTAGAGGTTGGCACCAAAAGGAGAGAACCATTGACGACCACGACGGCCACGACCTGCCTGCTGGTATTCTGCTATGCAGGCGGTGCCAGACGGCATGTCATGCATGCGTTCCAGCAGATACTGATTTGTGGAATCAATCACCGGTATAACCGAGACATGACCCTGCTTCACCTGTGACAGAATTGCCTGCTCATCCAGCAGCTGTATTGGGGCAGAGAGGCTATAGCCTTTCCCTGTCACGGTATAGACGTCAAGACCCCAGCTTTTTAGTGTCTGGATGTGCTTATTGATGGCGGCACGACTCATGCCCAGTGTGTCGCCCAGCTGCTCGCCAGAATGAAACTCACCATCAGATAAAATATCGACCAGTTTGAGCGGGACACTGTGGTCTTTCATACGATCACCCCGACAGCATTGCATTCACCTTGCGCCTGAATAAAGCGGACTTCGGGCTCAAGCCAGACATCAAATTTTTCACCTACCCGGGCGCGCACAGTTTTTGCCAGCGCAACGATATCCTCAGGTGTGGCATGGTCAGCGTTAATCAGTACCAGAGCCTGTTGCTGGTGAACGGCGGCACCGCCGATGCGATACCCCTTCAGCTGACACTGATCGATAAGCCACCCTGCGGCCAGCTTGGTTTCACCATCTGGCATCAGATAGTGTGGCATCGCAGGGAAATGGGTCAGCAGAGAGCTACGCTGCGCCTCGGTGACGACCGGGTTTTTAAAGAAGCTGCCGACATTACCGGTGACTTTCGGATCCGGTAATTTGCTCTGCCGCATCTGGCATACCGCGTGATAGACATCCCAGGCATTGGCTGTCACCGGGTTAAGCGTTTTCAGGTCGCCATAGGTTAATACGGGCTGCCATTGCTTAGGCAATATTATCCCGACCGCGACGATGACATAGCCTGACTGGTAGCGATGTTTAAAAATGCTGTCACGATAGCCAAATTCACAGGCTTCACGATTGAGACGTTCTGTCTCACCACTGTGCAGGTTAAGTACATCCACATATTCGCAGACATCTTTTAATTCCACACCATAGGCGCCAATGTTCTGAATCGGTGCCGAGCCGGTCATCCCAGGGATCAACGCCAGGTTTTCCAGGCCGGTAATCCCTTTTTCCAGCGTACTCTTAACCAGCTGATGCCAGTTCTCACCTGCCCCGACATGCAACTTCCAGCACTCAAATTCATCCTGAATTTTGATGCCTTTGATGCGATTCAGCACTACGGTACCGGCAAAATCCTCCAGGAAGAGGACATTACTGCCTTCACCGAGCACAAGGAAAGGTGTTTGATTACGCTGGCTATCCTGCCATGCGGCCAGAATGGCGGCTGGCGTCTCTGCGACGATGCGTTTTTGTGTGTGTACTTCAAGCCCAAGCGTATTGTCGGCTTTTAAGGAAGGATGCTGGCTGGACATTTGACGGCCTTTACTGAGTTATCTGGCCGTAGTTTACCGTATCAGAGAGGGGTTCTCAGGCTGTTTTCGGAGATTATGGTGCGGTTTTTCACGATCTGCAGACGTAAAAAAGCCCCGCACTGCGTGCGGGGCTTCTTCACTTATATAATGCCTGGCAGTTCCCTACTCTCGCATGGGGAGGCCCCACACTACCATCGGCGCTACGGCGTTTCACTTCTGAGTTCGGCATGGGGTCAGGTGGGACCACCGCGCTAAAGCCGCCAGGCAAATTCTTTGTGCTCTGTCCTGTGTCTTTTGTGCTGATGCTGCGTTGGCCGCCCTCGCGCTACTCCGTCACATACTTCAGTATGCTCCTTCGTATCGGTCGGTTGCCGCCTTGCCTCAGCGCAAAATCCTTCGGACTTCAGCCCGCAGGACACAACTGTATCCGGTTAACAAGCTGAAAATCTGTCTCTCAAAAACGCCTCTGGCGTTGTAAGGTTAAGCCTCACGGGTCATTAGTACCGGTTAGCTCAACGCATCGCTGCGCTTACACACCCGGCCTATCAACGTCGTAGTCTTCAACGTCCCTTCAGGACCCTCAAGGAGTCAGGGAGAACTCATCTCGGGGCAAGTTTCGTGCTTAGATGCTTTCAGCACTTATCTTTTCCGCACTTAGCTACCGGGCAGTGCCATTGGCATGACAACCCGAACACCAGTGGTGCGTTCACTCCGGTCCTCTCGTACTAGGAGCAACCCCCCTCAATTCTCCAGCGCCCACGGCAGATAGGGACCGAACTGTCTCACGACGTTCTAAACCCAGCTCGCGTACCACTTTAAACGGCGAACAGCCGTACCCTTGGGACCTACTTCAGCCCCAGGATGTGATGAGCCGACATCGAGGTGCCAAACACCGCCGTCGATATGAACTCTTGGGCGGTATCAGCCTGTTATCCCCGGAGTACCTTTTATCCGTTGAGCGATGGCCCTTCCATTCAGAACCACCGGATCACTATGACCTGCTTTCGCACCTGCTCGAGCCGTCACTCTCGCAGTCAAGCCAGCTTATGCCATTGCACTAACCTCACGATGTCCGACCGTGATTAGCTGACCTTCGTGCTCCTCCGTTACTCTTTAGGAGGAGACCGCCCCAGTCAAACTACCCACCAGACACTGTCCGCAGCCCGGATAACGGGCCTACGTTAGAACATCAAACATTAAAGGGTGGTATTTCAAGGTTGGCTCCACGCAGACTGGCGTCCGCGCTTCAAAGCCTCCCACCTATCCTACACATCAAGGCTCAATGTTCAGTGTCAAGCTGTAGTAAAGGTTCACGGGGTCTTTCCGTCTTGCCGCGGGTACACTGCATCTTCACAGCGAGTTCAATTTCACTGAGTCTCGGGTGGAGACAGCCTGGCCATCATTACGCCATTCGTGCAGGTCGGAACTTACCCGACAAGGAATTTCGCTACCTTAGGACCGTTATAGTTACGGCCGCCGTTTACCGGGGCTTCGATCAAGAGCTTCTCCTTGCGGATAACCCCATCAATTAACCTTCCGGCACCGGGCAGGCGTCACACCGTATACGTCCACTTTCGTGTTTGCACAGTGCTGTGTTTTTAATAAACAGTTGCAGCCAGCTGGTATCTTCGACTGGCTTCGGCTCGGGGAGTAAATCCCTCCACCTACGCGCCAGCGTGCCTTCTCCCGAAGTTACGGCACCATTTTGCCTAGTTCCTTCACCCGAGTTCTCTCAAGCGCCTTGGTATTCTCTACCTGACCACCTGTGTCGGTTTGGGGTACGATTCTGTGTTACCTGATGCTTAGAGGCTTTTCCTGGAAGCTGGGCATTTATCACTTCAGCACCGTAGTGCCTCGTCGTCACGCCTCAGCGTTAATAAGGGACCGGATTTACCTGGACCCTCCGCCTACACGCTTAAACCGGGACAACCGTCGCCCGGCTGATATAGCCTTCTCCGTCCCCCCTTCGCAGTAACACCGAGTACAGGAATATTAACCTGTTTCCCATCGACTACGCCTTTCGGCCTCGCCTTAGGGGTCGACTCACCCTGCTCCGATTAACGTTGAACAGGAACCCTTGGTCTTCCGGCGAGCGGGCTTTTCACCCGCTTTATCGTTACTTATGTCAGCATTCGCACTTCTGATACCTCCAGCATGCCTCACAGCACACCTTCGACGGCTTACAGAACGCTCCCCTACCCAACAACACATAGTGTCGCTGCCGCAGCTTCGGTGCATGGTTTAGCCCCGTTACATCTTCCGCGCAGGCCGACTCGACCAGTGAGCTATTACGCTTTCTTTAAATGATGGCTGCTTCTAAGCCAACATCCTGGCTGTCTGTGCCTTCCCACATCGTTTCCCACTTAACCATGACTTTGGGACCTTAGCTGGCGGTCTGGGTTGTTTCCCTCTTCACGACGGACGTTAGCACCCGCCGTGTGTCTCCCGTGATAACATTCTCCGGTATTCGCAGTTTGCATCGGGTTGGTAAGCCGGGATGGCCCCCTAGCCGAAACAGTGCTCTACCCCCGGAGATGAGTTCACGAGGCGCTACCTAAATAGCTTTCGGGGAGAACCAGCTATCTCCCGGTTTGATTGGCCTTTCACCCCCAGCCACAGGTCATCCGCTAATTTTTCAACATTAGTCGGTTCGGTCCTCCAGTTAGTGTTACCCAACCTTCAACCTGCCCATGGCTAGATCACCGGGTTTCGGGTCTATACCCTGCAACTTAACGCCCAGTTAAGACTCGGTTTCCCTGCGGCTCCCCTATACGGTTAACCTTGCTACAGAATATAAGTCGCTGACCCATTATACAAAAGGTACGCAGTCACCCCCGTAAAGAGGGCTCCCACTGCTTGTACGTACACGGTTTCAGGTTCTGTTTCACTCCCCTCGCCGGGGTTCTTTTCGCCTTTCCCTCACGGTACTGGTTCACTATCGGTCAGTCAGGAGTATTTAGCCTTGGAGGATGGTCCCCCCATATTCAGACAGGATACCACGTGTCCCGCCTTACTCATCGAGCTCACAGCGCGTGTGCTTTTGTGTACGGGAGTATCACCCTGTACCCTGCGACTTTCCAGACGCTTCCACTAACACACATGCTGATTCAGGCTCTGGGCTGCTCCCCGTTCGCTCGCCGCTACTGGGGGAATCTCGGTTGATTTCTTTTCCTCGGGGTACTTAGATGTTTCAGTTCCCCCGGTTCGCCTTGCAGCACTATGTATTCATGCTGCAATGATGCACAGAGTGCACCGGGTTTCCCCATTCGGACATCGACGGCTGTAGCGGTTCATATCACCTTACCGTCGCTTTACGCAGATTAGCACGTCCTTCATCGCCTCTGACTGCCTGGGCATCCACCGTGTACGCTTAGTCGCTTAACCTCACAACCCACAGGCGTTTTGCAACGCTGCAGACTGCAAGCATTTGAGAGACTCGAACGTGCCGCGTTTTTCATTCTTGTTACGGAGAATGAAAGCGACACGTCGTTTCAATTTTCAGCTTGTTCCGGATTGTTAAAGAGCAAATATCTCAAACGCGACCCGGCTGCTTACGCAGCCAGAACGGCTTTGAGATACTGTATGGAGACATCTTTCACCTGTCACCAAGCAGGTGGCGTCCCCTAGGGGATTCGAACCCCTGTTGCCGCCGTGAAAGGGCGGAGTCCTAACCGCTAGACGAAGGGGACACGATAGTGTCACGACTTCGCAGCCGTCCTGCTCATTACTTTTTATCAGACAATCTGTGTGGACACTGCGCGGGAAGGTATCTTCAGGTAAGGAGGTGATCCAACCGCAGGTTCCCCTACGGTTACCTTGTTACGACTTCACCCCAGTCATGAATCACAAAGTGGTAAGCGCCCTCCCGAAGGTTAAGCTACCTACTTCTTTTGCAACCCACTCCCATGGTGTGACGGGCGGTGTGTACAAGGCCCGGGAACGTATTCACCGTGGCATTCTGATCCACGATTACTAGCGATTCCGACTTCACGGAGTCGAGTTGCAGACTCCGATCCGGACTACGACGCACTTTGTGAGGTCCGCTTGCTCTCGCGAGGTCGCTTCTCTTTGTATGCGCCATTGTAGCACGTGTGTAGCCCTACTCGTAAGGGCCATGATGACTTGACGTCATCCCCACCTTCCTCCGGTTTATCACCGGCAGTCTCCTTTGAGTTCCCGACCGAATCGCTGGCAACAAAGGATAAGGGTTGCGCTCGTTGCGGGACTTAACCCAACATTTCACAACACGAGCTGACGACAGCCATGCAGCACCTGTCTCACGGTTCCCGAAGGCACTAAGGCATCTCTGCCGAATTCCGTGGATGTCAAGAGTAGGTAAGGTTCTTCGCGTTGCATCGAATTAAACCACATGCTCCACCGCTTGTGCGGGCCCCCGTCAATTCATTTGAGTTTTAACCTTGCGGCCGTACTCCCCAGGCGGTCGACTTAACGCGTTAGCTCCGGAAGCCACTCCTCAAGGGAACAACCTCCAAGTCGACATCGTTTACGGCGTGGACTACCAGGGTATCTAATCCTGTTTGCTCCCCACGCTTTCGCACCTGAGCGTCAGTCTTTGTCCAGGGGGCCGCCTTCGCCACCGGTATTCCTCCAGATCTCTACGCATTTCACCGCTACACCTGGAATTCTACCCCCCTCTACAAGACTCAAGCCTGCCAGTTTCAAATGCAGTTCCCAGGTTAAGCCCGGGGATTTCACATCTGACTTAACAGACCGCCTGCGTGCGCTTTACGCCCAGTAATTCCGATTAACGCTTGCACCCTCCGTATTACCGCGGCTGCTGGCACGGAGTTAGCCGGTGCTTCTTCTGCGGGTAACGTCAATCGGCGCGGTTATTAACCGCACCGCCTTCCTCCCCGCTGAAAGTACTTTACAACCCGAAGGCCTTCTTCATACACGCGGCATGGCTGCATCAGGCTTGCGCCCATTGTGCAATATTCCCCACTGCTGCCTCCCGTAGGAGTCTGGACCGTGTCTCAGTTCCAGTGTGGCTGGTCATCCTCTCAGACCAGCTAGGGATCGTCGCCTAGGTGGGCCATTACCCCGCCTACTAGCTAATCCCATCTGGGTTCATCCGATAGTGAGAGGCCCGAAGGTCCCCCTCTTTGGTCTTGCGACGTTATGCGGTATTAGCCACCGTTTCCAGTGGTTATCCCCCTCTATCGGGCAGATCCCCAGACATTACTCACCCGTCCGCCACTCGTCACCCGAGAGCAAGCTCTCTGTGCTACCGTCCGACTTGCATGTGTTAGGCCTGCCGCCAGCGTTCAATCTGAGCCATGATCAAACTCTTCAATTTAAGTTTGATTTGCTTAAACAAGTTAAGCGGTGCTCATCTGTAAAACGTCATAATGAATTTCATTATGTGTTCACTCGTGAGGCTTTGATATTTTTGTGCGTCCAAAGACGCTGATATCAATCCTGCGAGTGCCCACACAGATTGTCTGATAAATTGTTAAAGAGCAGTGCGAACAGTGCGTTAGCGTCCTGTCGCGAGGTGGCGTATATTACGCTTTCCTCCTGCAGAGTCAACCTCTTTCTCAGAAGTTTTTCTCCTGCGGCGCAGTCTCCTGTGCCTTCAACCCGTTTCCCGTTGCCGGTGTGCCGTGTCGATGGAGGCGCATTATAGGGAGTTCGCGCGGGCTGACAAGTGTTTATTGCGAAAAGATTATCGTTCGCAGTAATTTTCATCAAATCGCGCTATTTCGCTACGATTTGCCTGGTAACTGTGCAAAATCATTGGCAAAAGTGCGTACCTGCTGCCAGTCCGTGTATTCCACTTCTTTCGTTGAATCTGTCTCACCACCGGTCATACGCATAATCAGCTGAATCATGACGCGATCGAACCAGCGATAGCGGGGATAATAAAGTGCGCCTGCGAACACGGCACAGCAATCGGGCTGCCACGGAGAGTTAGCCAGGAACTTCTGCGTATAGGCGTTGGTTTCAGGCAAACGCTTTTCAGGTTTACGCGCCGTCAGGTTCACCGAAAAGAAACCGCTGGTACGCTGCTGCAACGCCTGAAGGTGAAGCTTTACGAACTTATCGACGACTGGCTGGAAATGGCCGTAGCGGATCGAGGCACCAATCAGCACGCGATCATACTGTGCCCAGTCAGGCAGAGTGGCATCCTGGATGTCCAGTACATCACATGGCTGCTGCTGACGGATCACCTCAGCAATAGAAGAGGCAATCTTCTTTGTTTGTCCGTCGCGAGTGGAATAGAGAATCAGCGCTTTCATGTCAGCATCCTTATTAATTATTCACGCCAGAAAGTAGGCGTGAACAGCACCAGCAAGGTAAATACCTCGAGACGCCCGAACAACATGGTAGAAATAAGAATCCATTTTGCCACGTCATTCATTGAAGTGAAGTTATCAGCCACTACCCCCAGGCCCGGCCCGAGGTTGTTGAGCGTCGCGGCAACGGCAGCAAAAGCCGAGAAGTCATCGACGCCGGTGGCGATGATCGCCAGCATGCTGACCAGGAACACCAGTGCATAAGCCGAGAAGAATCCCCAGACGGCTTCAAGGATACGTTCCGGTAGCGCCCGATTGCCCAGCTTGATGGTATAGACCGCATTGGGATGAACCAGACGTTTAAGCTCACGGTTACCCTGCTTGCACAACAGCAGGATGCGAATCACCTTCAGGCCACCGCCGGTTGAACCGGCACAGCCGCCAATAAAGGCGGAGCACAACAGCAGTACCGGCAGGAACAATGGCCAGCGTGCGATGCTGTCGGTCGTGAATCCCGCCGTTGTCGCCATGGAAACGACCTGGAAGAAGGCCTGATTCAGCGTCTGCCAGCCACTTTCATAGACATTGTGGAACCAGAGAACCAGTGTGCAG
The DNA here is from genome assembly GCF_024158165.1 of Pantoea sp. B550. Lineage (NCBI taxonomy): Bacteria > Pseudomonadati > Pseudomonadota > Gammaproteobacteria > Enterobacterales > Erwiniaceae > Pantoea > Pantoea sp. B550. Next base: position 2,182,215 of record NZ_JAMYXI010000003.1, on the reverse strand, counting down.
ATCAATACCAGCGTCAGCTGAACGCCAATAAACATGCGGAATTCCGGGTCGCGCCAGTACACGCGTAAATTACGTCCGCTTAACATGGCAAAGTGCAGGCCATAGTTACAGCCTGAGATCAGCAGAAACACTGCCACGATGGTATTGATAGTGCCACTATGGAAATAGCCGATGCTGGCGTCATGGGTAGAGAAGCCGCCAATGGCGATGGTTGAGAAGCTGTGACCGATAGCATCAAACGCGGGCATGCCCGCCAGCCACAGCGCCAGTGCACAGGCCACCGTCAGCAGGACGTAGATCAGCCAGAGTGTTTTGGCCGTCTCGGCGATACGTGGCCGCATCTTGTTATCTTTTAGCGGACCCGGCATCTCAGCGCGATAGAGCTGCATACCCCCGACGCCGAGAATCGGCAGTATCGCCACCGCTAACACGATGATCCCCATACCGCCCAGCCACTGCAGCATCTGCCGATAGAAGAGGATCGCCTTGGGCAGCGAGTCCAGTCCCACTAGTGTGGTGGCACCGGTCGTTGTCAGGCCAGAGAAAGATTCAAAAAACGCATCCGTTACCGAAAGATGCGGCTGCTCGGCAAAGATAAAGGGCATCGCCCCTACGCTGCCCAGCACCGTCCAGAACAGGACGACAATCAGAAACCCTTCCCGCGGTTTGAGTTCGGTTTTCTTTTTGCGATTCGGCCACCACAGCAGCGAGCCGATCACCAGCGCCATCATAAAGGTCTGGCTAAATGCCCGCCCCGCGCCATCGCGATAAATCAATGCGACCAGGCCGGGCAAAATCATCGTCACTGAAAAGAGGATCACCAGCAGACCGACTATGCGGGTAATGGCGCGAAAGTGCATTCAGCCGTTCCTTTAAATAATAGAGATGAATATCAGGGTGTGAGCGGGATCAGCGATAACGCGCCCCGACTAAAGTCTGACAGATTTTGTTTAAATCCGTCGATCTGTCCGTAAGGGACAGCCAGCGTCAATGCAATGCGATCCTGAAACTGACTGTCGGTCACCTTACCGTCGAAACGCTGAACCAGCCGTTCTATGTCGCTGAGCTGTGAATAGTCACACTGCAGTGTGAACAGCTTCATCGGCACTTTGCGCTGCCGTGGCAGCAGCTTAAGCCCCTGCTGGACCCCACCGCCATAGGCTTTCACTAAGCCGCCGGTTCCCAGCATGATGCCGCCATAATAACGCACCACCACGGCGGTAATCTCGCCAATATCTGCGCCCATCAGCTGCGCCAGCATCGGTTTGCCGGCCGTGCCCGAAGGTTCACCATCATCAGAGAAGCCAAGCTGCTGAGAATCATTCGGCGCACCCGCGACCCACGCCCAGCAGTGATGCCGGGCAGTGGGATGCTCGCTTTTAACCTGCTGGACAAACGCGCGCGCCGCTTCTGCACCCTCGGTGTGCGCCAGTAGTGTAATGAAGCGGCTCTTTTTGATCGTCTCCTCACTGCTGCTCAGGGGCACAGCGGGAATATCAAAGGCCTCCATCAGGCCAGATGCAGATCGCGGGTCATGTTCTCAACGCGATGCGCATGGATCACCACGTTGTCTTCGATACGAATCCCGCCATAAGGCCGAAGCGCATCAATGGCCTGCCAGTTAAAGTACTGACTAAAACGGCCTGCACGCAGCGGCGCCAGTAATGAGTCAATAATATAGAAGCCCGGCTCGATGGTTAAGACCATGCCCGGTTGCAGCACGCGGGTGCAGCGAAGATAAGGATATTGCGCAGGCGCGGCCAGATGCGTGCCCTGATCATCCTGCATAAAGCCAGCCACGTCATGCACCTGCAGACCCAGCGGATGCCCCAGGCCATGAGGCATAAACGGACCGGTCAGATCTTCAGCCACCAGCGCTTCTTCGCTGATCCCCTGCACCAGCTCAAACTTCAGCAACATCTTCGCAATACGCTGGTGCATCTGAAGATGATAATCGGTGTAGCGCACGCCCGCTTTCAGCGTAGCGATCAGCGCCAGCTCTTCCGCGTTCATTGCCTCAATCATTCTGGCATAGAGCGAACCACTCTGCGCCGCATAGCTGCGGGTCAAATCGGCGGCATAGCCAAGATACTCAGCACCGGCATCAATCAAAAAGCTGTGGCGTTTCGCCGGTGGCTGATGATCCAGCCGGGTATAGTGCAACACGGCAGCGTGTTCATTCAGCGCGATGATATTGCCGTAAGGCACATCGGTGTCGCGATGACCGGTTGCGGTCAGATACGCCTGATTGATATCGAACTCGCTTAAGCCCGCTGCGAACGCCTCTTTCGCTGCGCGATGGCCAGCCACTGCCAGCTTCTGTGCCTGACGCAGACAGGCGAGTTCATAATCGGTTTTGATGCTGCGATGGAAATGCAGAAAGTCGATCACCGCTTTGGGATTGATATTGCCAGAGGCGATACCGAGCTGAGCCGCGCGCGCGTTGACCGGGCCGATATAAGCGACGTTATCGCGCTGTGCGGGCAGCAGTTGCGCAATCTCATCAGCATTTTTCAGGCCAATGACCTCAACATCCGCGGTCCAGAAACTATCCGGCAGCGGTTCGACGTTATGCCAGTAATCCACCGGAGAGTAGAACCACAGTTTCGGTTTGTTCACCCCGTCAATCCACAGCCAGCAGTTAGGCACCTGCGTCACCGGCACCCAGGCCTTGAACTGTGGATTCACCTTGAACGGATAGGTGTGATCATCCAGAAACACCGTCAATAACTCACCGGAATGGATCAGCATCGCATCCAGTTTGTTGCGTGCCAGCACCTGCTGCGCCCGTTGTTGCAACGTGGCGATATGCGCGTGATACAAGGTCTTCAGTGAATCCATTGACGTCTCTCCAGTGTCGCGAAATGGCCGCAAGTTTAGCATACCCCTTGCGCAGATGCCGATGTCAGCACTGCTGTGATCTTGTTAGCAAATAAGCAAAGAGCCGTTTGCAATTAATTAACATCGCTCCCACACTCACGATCATCTGGTATGACCAGATCACCTTTCGCGGTTTCAGGAGACGCACATGCTCTACCAAGGCGCTAACCTTACTCTTCACTGGCTGGACGATGGCATCGCCGAGCTGGTTTTTGACGCTACAGGCTCGGTCAATAAGCTCGATACGCAAACGGTCGCCAGTCTGGGCGAGGCGATTGCGGTACTGGAACAGCAGCCAGAACTGCGCGGCCTGCTGCTGAGCTCCGCTAAACCTGCTTTTATTGTGGGCGCGGATATCACCGAGTTTCTTTCTCTGTTTGATGCACCCACCGAAAAGCTGAGTCAGTGGTTGAGCTACGCCAACAACATCTTTAACCGTCTGGAAGATTTGCCGGTGCCGACTCTGGCCGCCATTGACGGCTATGCGCTGGGCGGTGGATGTGAATGCGTACTGGCAACCGATCTGCGTATTGCCACTGCGGACGCCCGTATTGGCCTGCCGGAAACAAAACTTGGCATCATGCCCGGCTTTGGGGGCAGCGTGCGACTACCGCGCCTGCTGGGCGCCGACAGTGCGCTGGAAATTATTGCGGCGGGTAAAGATGTTGATGGCAACGCCGCCCTGAAACTCGGCCTGGTCGATGCGGTGGTGTCGCGCGAGAAACTGCGCGAGGCGGGGATCGCGATGCTCAAAGCCGCCGCTACTGATGGCAGCTGGCGGGCGCGCCGGGCACCGAAACTGGCACCGCTGAAACTCAGTCCGATTGAAGCGGCGATGAGCTTCACGATTGCGAAAGCAATGGTGCTGCAGACGGCAGGTAAACACTATCCCGCCCCGCTGATGGCCGTAAAAACGATTGAAGCGGCGGCCAGTCTTGGCCGTGATGATGCGCTGAAACTTGAAACCGCGGCGTTTGTGCCCCTGGCGCAGTCTGATGAAGCCCGCGCACTGGTCGGCATCTTTCTCAACGACCAGTACGTTAAAAGCCTGGCGAAAAAACGCGGCAGCGAAAGCGGTGCACCGGCTCAGGCAGCGGTACTGGGCGCGGGCATCATGGGTGGCGGCATCAGCTATCAGTCGGCCTGGAAAGGTGTGCCGGTAAGAATGAAAGACATTAATCCGCAGGCGTTAACCCTGGGGATGAACGAAGCCAGCAAGCTGCTCAATAAGCTGCTGGACCGCGGCAAAATCGACGGCAGTAAACTCGCCAGTGTGATCGCCACTATTCAGCCCACCCTGGATTACGCCGGTTTTGACCAGGCCGATGTGGTGGTGGAAGCCGTAGTAGAGAACCCGCAGATCAAGGCCAAAGTGCTGGCGGAAACCGAACAGCATCTGCGTCAGGATGCGATTCTGGCCTCCAATACCTCAACCATTCCTATCACCCAGCTGGCACAGGCGCTGCAACGCCCGGAAAATTTCTGTGGCATGCACTTCTTCAATCCGGTGCCGCGTATGCCGCTGGTTGAAGTGATTCGTGGCGAGAAAACCAGTGAAGCAACACTGAGTAAAGTCGTGGCATGGGCCAGCAAAATGGGCAAAACACCCATCGTGGTGAATGACTGCCCCGGCTTCTTTGTCAATCGTGTGCTGTTCCCCTACTTCGCGGCTTTCAGCCTGCTGCTGCGCGACGGCGCTGATTTCCGTCAGATTGATAAAGTGATGGAAAAACAGTTCGGCTGGCCGATGGGGCCGTCATGGCTGCTGGATGTGGTGGGCATCGATACCGCACACCACGCGCAAAGCGTCATGGCTGATGGTTTCCCGGATCGTATGAAGCATGACTATCGCGATGCGATCGATCTGCTGTTTGATGCCGGTCGTTTTGGTCAGAAAAATGGCAAAGGCTTCTGGCGCTGGGAAGAGGATAAAAAGGGCAAGCTGAAGAAGGTGCCGGATGCGGAGGTAGATACGCTGCTGCAACAGGTTTGTCAGCCCGCGCGAGCCTTCAGCGATGAAGAGATTCTGAACCGCATGATGCTGCCGATGCTGAATGAGGTGGTGCGCTGCCTGGAAGAGAAGATTATCGCCTCGCCCGCTGAAGCGGACATGGCACTGGTCTATGGCCTCGGTTTCCCACCGTTCCGTGGTGGTGCTTTCCGCTACCTCGATACCCTGGGCAACAGCAATGTGGTCGATCAGGCCCGGCGCTACAGCGCGCTTGGTGGCCTGTATGCCCTGCCTGAGCTGCTGGTGCAGAAAGCCCATCAGCATGAAAGCTGGTATCCCGCCGCCAAACCGATTGATGAAGCCGCGCTGAAAAGCGCCTGAGGGCAAGAAGATGGAAAATGTGGTGATTGTTGATGCGGTGCGCACGCCAATGGGACGTTCAAAAGGCGGCGCCTTTCGGAACGTGCGCGCTGAAGATCTCTCTGCGCACCTGATGCGCGAAATTCTGAGCCGTAACCCGGCGGTGAACCCGACATCCCTCGACGACATTGTCTGGGGCTGCGTACAGCAGACGCTGGAACAGGGATTTAATATCGCACGTAACGCTGCGCTGCTGGCCGAAATCCCGCACTCTGTGCCGGCCACCACCGTTAACCGGCTGTGTGGTTCGTCAATGCAGGCGCTGCACGATGCGGCCCGCGCTATTATGGTCGGCGATGCGCAGTGCTGCCTGATTGGTGGCGTGGAGCATATGGGACACGTGCCGATGAATCACGGCGTGGACTTTCATCCTGGCCTGGGCCGCACCGTTGCCAAAGCCGCAGGCATAATGGGCTTAACTGCCGAGATGCTGGCGCGTATGCATCATATCAGCCGTGAGCAGCAGGATGCGTTTGCCCTGCGTTCGCACCAGCGCGCATGGCAGGCCACCCGACGTGGGGACTTCGCAACGGAGATTGTCGCCACCTGGGGTCACGACAGCGATGGCATTCTTAAGCGCTATGATTGCGATGAGGTGATCCGCGAGGAGACCAGCGCCGAAGGTCTGGCGGCGCTCAAACCCGCCTTCGATCCTGTGAATGGCACCGTCACAGCGGGTACGTCGTCGGCCCTGTCAGATGGCGCGGCCGCCATGCTGATTATGAGTGAATCACGCGCCCGTGAACTGGGGCTGACGCCACGCGCACGTATCCGCAGCATGGCAGTGGTCGGCTGTGATCCTTCGATTATGGGCTATGGACCGGTACCGGCCAGCAAACTGGCATTAAAACGGGCGGGACTGAGCGTCAGTGATATCGATGTGTTTGAGCTGAACGAAGCCTTTGCCGCGCAGACGCTGCCCTGCATCAAGGACTTAGGTTTGCTGGAACGGATGGATGAGAAGGTTAATCTGAATGGCGGCGCGATTGCGTTGGGCCATCCGCTGGGCTGTTCCGGCGCACGCATCAGCACCACATTACTGAACATCATGGAACGCCGCGATGCCCGTTTTGGCCTTGCCACCATGTGCATCGGACTGGGCCAGGGGATCGCAACCGTATTCGAGCGTCTGTAATACGTTGAGTCTTACTTTGTCAGATTTACCCGCCGTTGATCGGCGGGTTTTTTCTGTCTGCTACCAGCTATCAGATAAAGGCAAACGCATCGCCATACATCTGTGATTCCACTGCACCACGCTCGGCACAGAAACGATCGCGGGCAATCTTCGCCATCTCAAAACGTCCGGCGATATAAATCTCATGCTCGCTCAGCGTGCTGAAGTCCTGCATCACTGCGGTCAGTACCGTACCAGAACGACCCTGCCAGCCCGCTTCGGGCTGCTCGACCACCGGGATCACCTTCAGGTTCGGATGCTTGACGGCCAGCGCATCCAGCTCATCCATATCGTACAGGTGCTTAAGCTCACGTCCGCCCCAGTAAATGGCGATGTCGCGCTCTGGCTGTTCCGCCAGCGCGGTGAGCAGAATGGAACGGGCATAGGAGAAACCGGTACCGCCTGCAATCAGGATCAGCGGTTTAGTGCTCTCTTCGCGCAGCCAGGCATCGCCGTGCGGCATATCAACGGTGATCTGGCGATCGTTACGGATGCGATCCATAACGGCCATGGCATAGAGGTTCAGATCGGACGCGCCGATATGCAGCTCGATGATATCTTTTTCCATCGGCGTTGAGGCCAGTGAGAACGGACGCTTGTCGCGCTCATCCATCACTACCATCAGATACTGTCCCGCGCGAAAACTGAATTCCGCTTCAGGGATCAGGCGAACGCGATAGACCGTGTCGGTAATCGCCTCAACTGAAGTTACTTTACAGCTTAACGTTGTCATGCGTTCCCTCTGTCGGGTCGTCTTTATGGTTGTGCTCGCCATCAACGCTGTGGCGGCTGATCAAAAATACCTAGCTCATCCCAGATAGCATCAATGCGCGCGGTGACCGCCGGATCTTTAACGATGGGGGTACCCCATTCGCGCTGCGTTTCACCTGGCCACTTATTGGTCGCATCCATCCCCATTTTCGACCCCAGCCCGGAAACGGGCGAGGCGAAATCGAGATAATCGATCGGGGTATTTTCCACTAATACCGTATCACGGGCCGGATCCATACGCGTGGTAATGGCCCAGATCACGTCGTTCCAGTCACGCGCATTAACATCATCGTCACACACAATAACAAATTTGGTGTACATGAACTGCCGTAAAAACGACCACACGCCAAACATGACACGTTTGGCGTGCCCGGCGTACTGCTTTTTAATCGTTACGACCGCCAGCCGGTATGAGCAACCTTCCGGTGGCAGATAGAAGTCCACGATCTCCGGAAACTGCTTCACCAGGATTGGCACCAGCACTTCATTCAGCGCCACACCCAACACCGCAGGCTCATCCGGCGGACGGCCGGTGTAGGTGGAGTGATAGATAGGCTTATGACGCTGCGTAATATGTGTCACGGTAAACACCGGGAAGCTATCTACTTCATTGTAGTAGCCGGTGTGATCGCCGTAAGGTCCTTCTGGTGCCATATCGCCCGCTTCGATATACCCTTCCAGCACGATTTCAGCACTGGCCGGCACTTCGAGATCGTTCGACAGGCACTTCACCACTTCGGTTTTATTGCCGCGCAGCAACCCGGCAAACGCATATTCTGACAGCGTGTCAGGCACCGGCGTGACGGCACCGAGAATAGTGGCGGGATCGGCACCCAGCGCCACCGAGACCGGAAAACGCTCACCCGGGTGCGCTTTCTTCCACTCCAGATAATCGAGCGCGCCACCACGGTGCGATAGCCAGCGCATAATCAGACGGTTTTTGCCGATCACCTGCTGTCGATAAATGCCCAGATTCTGCCGCTCTTTATGCGGGCCGCGCGTCACGGTCAGTCCCCAGGTAATCAGCGGTGCCGCATCGCCAGGCCAGCACTTCATCACCGGAATGCGGGTCAGATCGACTTCATCGCCGCTGAACACCTCTTCCTGACAGGGTGCATTGCGCAGACGTTTGGTCGGCATGTTCAGGACCTGCTTAAACTGCGGCATCTTATCGAACAGATCGCGGAAGCCTTTTGGCGGCTCCGGCTCTTTCAGGAAGGCCAGCAGTTTACCCACTTCGCGCAGTGCGCTGACCTCCTCCTGGCCCATGCCCATGGCCACGCGCTTTGGTGTGCCGAACAGATTGCACAGCACCGGCATGTCGTACCCTTTCGGGTTTTCAAACAGCAGAGCGGGACCACCGGCACGCAGGGTGCGGTCGGCAATTTCGGTCATTTCCAGTTCAGGATCGATCGACTGGGTAATGCGCTTTAACTCACCGCGCTGTTCGAGCAGCGCGAGAAAGTCTCTTAAATCGTGATATTTCATGCGGCTTTAGCTTTCCGGCCAGAGTGAGTCGGCCATTATAGGTCTGATTACATGGATATGCTGAGGTTTATATGGCGGCCTCATACGCACTGAAAGGGAACCAGCGGTTGTAACGCACGGGCATCGTGATACCCCTGAATCGGCTCGCCGTGGCGAAACAGTTTAAAATCTTCGTTACGCACGCTGTGATAACGCAGCTGGTTGTCATGCAGGTGCAGAAAACTGCCTTCACGCAGTGCAATGACCGACTCGGCAGGGTTAACTGCACAGAACTCCGCCAGGCGTTCATCGCGGGTTTCGCCCATATGGCCGCTGACGCTGGCATCCAGATAGTGGGGATTGATCTGCACCGGGAAGAGGCCCAGGGCAGGCAACACCACGCTGCTGCGCACCGGCATATCGTTAGTGGTACGGATTGAGGGCGTTGCCACGTTGCAGCCTGCGCTCCAGCCGACATAGGGTACCTGCCGCTCCCGCACCGCGCGCTGAATCACTCCGATCAGACCCTGTTCATGCAGCATCTGATTCAGAAACCAGGTGTTGCCACCGCTGACCAAAATCAGATCTGCCTGGGCAATCGCGTCAGCTGGCGAAGCGAATGCCTGAACTCGCTCCACCTGAATTCCAAGAGAAGCACTGAGCTCGGCAGCACGCTGCTGCTGGTCGCCACGAATAATTGCGTAGGGGATCAGTACCGCCGATCGGATAGCGCGTCGGGCGATCATGGCGTGCAGCTGTGGCTGCGCATAGCCCAGCAGCGCCCCATCATCCGCCAGCTTGCCATTGCTCAACAGAAAGAGTTCCATCAGAGGATCCTTATGCAGATGTGATGGTCATCGAGTCTGATACAGAGCAATAGCAGACGTCAATTACCCATCAATGCTTTTACTGCTATCCGGCATGTTAAGAAAAGTCTCAGTTTATTTTCGCTGCGGGGCGCTTTACCCTGCCCCTGCGCTATAACTCTGGCAGCAGGTTTGCTATTCTTAGCGTCCATTCAATGGGAGCAGTTATGGAATCCTGGTACTTACTCTATTGCAAACGTGGTCAGCTATTGCGCGCGAAGGAGCATCTGGAGCGGCAGGAAGTGCATTGCCTCAGTCCAATGATCGCTCTGGAAAAGATCGTGCGCGGCAAACGCACCACGGTGAGTGAGCCACTGTTTCCAAATTATCTGTTTATCGAATTCGATCCGGAAGCGATTCACACCACGACGATTAGCAGCACACGCGGTGTCAGTCACTTTGTACGCTTCGGCACCACCCCCGCAACCGTGCCGTCAGCGGTGATCGAAGCGCTGGAAACCGACGTTCCGCAAATCCTGCTTGACCCTGAGACACCGCAAAGCGGCGATGAAGTTGTCATCACCGAAGGGACGTTTGAAGGGCTGCGCGCCATTTTTGCCGAGCCGGATGGTGAAACGCGCTCGATTCTGTTACTCAATCTGCTGAACAAGCAGGTAATGCGCAGCGTCGACAATAAGCAGTTCCGTAAGATTTAAGCCAGTCTGAATAACGCCCGCGCATTCTGATCGATGCGGGTCGCCAGCTCTTCGGTTTTCTCGCCGCGCCATGTCGCCACCTGATGCACAATATGCGGTAAAAAGCAGGGTTCGTTCCGGCGTGAGGTCGGACGCGGGCGCATGTCGCGCGGCAGCAGATAAGGCGCATCGGTTTCCAGCAGCAGGCGGTCAGCCGGGATCAGTGGCAGCAGCTCGCGCAGTTCCAGACCACGACGTTCATCGCAAACCCAGCCCGTAATCCCCACCGATAATCCCATTGCCAGACAGGCTTCCAGCTCGTCACGCGTGCCGGTAAAGCAGTGGATGACTGCACCCGGCAGTTTTGGCAACCAGGGTTCAAGTACCGCCGTGAAACGCGCATGGGCTTCACGGCAGTGCAAAAACACCGGCATATTGAGTTCTGCCGCCAGCGCCAGCTGCGCGTCAAACGCATACTCCTGCTGCCCATGAGCCGACAGGTTGCGGTTGAAATCAAGTCCGCACTCACCAATAGCCACCACTTCCGGTTTTTCAGCCAGGCGACGCAGGGTGCTGGCGATTTCCGAGGACCATTCGCTGGCATGGTGAGGGTGAACGCCTGCAGTAGACCAGCAGAAGCCGGGTTGAGCTTCAGCCAGTCGCTGAGCCTGCTGGCTCTCCAGCGCGTTAGTGCCGGTAATAAGCATGCCGGTGACGCCCGCATCACGCGCGCGTTTAACCACCTTTTGCCGGTCGGAGGCGAATTGCGTGCTGGTCAGGTTTACACCGATATCAAACATAATATTTCCCACTGTTTATAAACAAAAACCGCCCATCAGGGCGGTTTGGAGTGAACGCTTCCCGCCAGTGCGGGTAAGGCTGTCAGCATCAGGCGTCAGTGTTCTCTTCCTCATCCTGTAAGCGTCGGCCTTTACCCACGTAGTACCGGGAAAAGAATACGCCGACTTCAAACAGGCAGTACATCGGAATAGCGAGCAAAGTTTGGGAAAAAACATCCGGCGGTGTGAGCAACATCCCGACCACGAAGGCGCCCACCAGAATATAGGGGCGTTTCTTCTTCAACTCTTCCGGACTGGTGATCCCGGTCCAGCACAGCAACACAATCGCTACCGGCACTTCAAACGCCACGCCAAATGCCATAAACAGCGTCATGACAAAATCGAGGTACTTAGAGATATCCGTTGCGACGGTGACGCCAATCGGTGCGGTCTTGGTGAAAAAACCAAATGCCAGCGGGAAGACCACGAAATAGGCAAAGGCTACGCCGAAGTAGAACAGGAAGGTGCTGGAAAAGAGCAGCGGCATTACCAGCCTGCGCTCATGCCGGTAGAGCGCAGGGGCGACAAAGGCCCAGACCTGATAAAGGATCACCGGCACCGCGAGAAACACCGATACAATAATGGTCAGCTTAATCGGGGTGAAAAACGGTGAGGCCACATCGGTCGCGATCATGCTGGACCCGACCGGCATCTGACTGATCAGCGGTGCGGCGACCAGCTGGTAGATGTCGTTGGCGAAGTAAACCAGCATCAGGAAGATCGCCAGTACGGCGATGATGCAATTCAGCAGGCGCTTACGCAGCTCAATCAGATGGCTGATGAGCGGTTGGGTATCTTCAACGGCCATTATCGTTCATCACTTGCAGAAGAGGAGGGTACGGAATGACGCGCAGTATCAGTCGGTCTGGCGGCATCACCTGCGGGTGCCTGTGCCGGTGCACTCGCCGCGGTGGCGGGCGCGGCAGAGGATTGCACAGCCGGAGCTGATGAAACTGCTGACGAAACCTGTGCCGGAGACGTGGCGACTGCAGCAGGTGCAGCGGAAGGTTGCACCGCCGGGCCTGATGCTGATGACGGACTCTGTGCCGCGGCACTGGCCTGATGCGCTGCTGATGCAGGCGTCACCGAAGACTCAGCGACAGCAGGCTCAGATGCCGGCACTGCAGCAGAAGCCGCATGAGGCGCGGGCCTGTGCTGAGCCGAATGGATGGTGTTCGCCTCGTCTTCTTCTTTTTCAATGTCGATGCTCTGGCTGACCGAGCGCTTCATTGAATCCGCCGTTTTACGCAGCTCTTCCATCGACTCTTTCAGCTCAGGGGAGAGCGTGCCGCGGCCCGCTTCTTCCACCTTTTTCAGGCTCTCCTGCAATTCCTGCAACTTGAGCTCCTGCGCCAGTTCATGTTGTACATTGGCTGCCAGCGAGCGAATCGCCCTGATCCAGCCGACCACGGTTTTCACCGCGACCGGTAAACGTTGCGGGCCGAGAACAATCAGCCCGATAACGAACACCAATACCAGTTCACTAAAACCAATATCGAACACGGTTTACACCTGCTTGTCGTTCTTGGCGTCTTCTTTGTTAGCCGAAGTTTGCTGTTTGTCCGCCAGTGTTTTGGCCGCGAAGTCAGCGTCCTGCTCTTTCGGTTGATCCTTTTTGTCATCCTCATCACTCATGGCTTTTTTGAAGCCACGAATCGAAGAACCTAAATCTGAACCCAGATTACGTAATTTGTTGGTACCGAACAGAAGAACAACAATCACGGCAATGATTAACAATTGCCAGATACTGATACCGCCCATGAGATAGCCTCTAATATTCTGTGAAAACGATAAGGTAATGCAGGACAGAGTGCCCTTTTTAACCGGGCTTTAGCCAGCGACATTACCTTTTTTTAAACAGACGTGACAATCAGTTTGTCTTACGCCAGCCGATTAACCAGGAGACGATTCCCGCTGCCATCAGTACCGCCGGGAAGAAGTCCCAGTCCGGTCGGGTGAGCAGCACCGCCGTTCCACTTAACAGCAACGTTGCACCGACACCAAACAGGTATCGCGCCTGATGGTGACGGACGCGTTGCGCATTCATGTCGCCCACTAACTTATCGACGCTGTGCCGTAAGAGTTTGTGCTGGCGCATGCTGTCGTAAAAGAGTTCTGGCAACTCAGGTAACTTTTCAGCCCAGAATGGCGCTTTCTCTTTGACCGCACGAATAATAGCGGGCAAACCGACCTGATCCTTAATCCACTCTTCCAGGAACGGCTTAGCTGTCTTCCACAGGTCGAGCTGCGGATAGAGCTGACGACCAATACCTTCCACATAGAGCAGAGTTTTTTGCAGTAATACCAGTTGCGGCTGCACTTCCATATTAAAGCGACGTGCGGTGTTAAACAGGTTCAGCAGCACATGGCCGAAGGAGATCTCAGCCAGCGGTTTTTCAAAAATCGGTTCACAAACCGTACGGATCGCAAACTCGAAATCTTCAACATTGGTATCGGGCGGCACCCAGCCTGAGTCAACGTGCAACTCTGCGACCTTACGGTAGTCACGGTTGAAGAAAGCGATGAAGTTTTCCGCCAGATAACGCTTATCTTCTTTGTTCAGCGACCCCACGATACCGCAGTCGATACCGATATATTGCGGGTCTTCAGGATGCTCATAGCTGACAAAAATGTTGCCCGGATGCATATCCGCATGGAAGAAGCTGTCGCGGAAGACCTGGGTGAAGAAGACCTGCACACCACGCTCTGCCAGCAGCTTCATGTTCACGCCATGACGCTCCAGTGTGGCAACGTCTGAAATCGGAATGCCGTAGATGCGCTCCATCACCATCATGGTTTCGCTACAGTAATCTGAATAGACTTCCGGCACATAGAGCATGCGGCTATCTTCAAAGTTCCGGCGCAGCTGAATAGCGTTAGCGGCTTCGCGTAACAGATTCAGTTCATCAAGCAGGGTTTTCTCATAATCGCGCACCACCTCGACCGGACGCAGACGACGGCCATCCGGCAGCAGACGCGGAACCCAGCGTGCCAGCCGATAGATCAGCTTCATGTCCGCTCGGATCACCGGCAAAATATCGGGGCGAATCACCTTGATGACCACTTTCTTACCGGTCGATTTCAGCGTGGCGGTGTGTACCTGCGCAATGGATGCCGATGCCAGTGGCTTGATATCAAAATCATCAAACCAGGTTTCAATCGGCGCGCCCATTGAGGCTTCAATCTGCGCTTTGGCTTTGACGCCATCGAACGGCGCAACGCGGTCCTGCAGGATCGCCAGTTGATCGGCGATCAGCGGCGGGAAAAGATCACGACGCGTCGACAGCATCTGGCCAAACTTGATCCAGACCGGCCCAAGTTGCTCCATCGCCATGCGCATACGTGCACCGATCAGTTCCTGCTGATGCAGATTCGGGATCCAGAAAACCGAACGACGCCACAGGCGAAACAGGAAAGTGAGGCGTGTCTGAGGAATCAGTTCATCAAGGCCATAGGTCAGAAAGACCTTCATGATCAGATATAAACGGCGGATCTCTCCAAAACTCATTTTGCCTCCAGCTGCGCCAGACGCGCATCAAGCGCCTCAAGCGAACGTTCCATCGCGTCGACCTCCTCAGAAAACCAGGCTAACTCCAGCGAGCCAGGCGCAACACGCCACTCTTCGGTAATGGCCTGTCCGAGATAATCCTGGCGACGCTGCACTTCACCTTTGAAAAAGCGAAATGCCTGTTGTGAGCGCTGACTGATACCCTGAGCGGCGATATCACCGACCCAGGGAGCCAGATATTCTGCCGGATCCAGCTCAGCCAGATCCATTAGCGCAGAGAACTGCTGCACCACCTGCAGGTCACCTTCAACCTGCAGCTCACCGCTGCGGATGAGCGGCGTCAGCTGCTGGCGATCGCGCAGCTTTGGCAGCGTTTTCAGCGAAGTAATCACCGTGCAGTCACTGCGATCCTGCCAGTCCGCGAGTACGTCCAGTCGCTGCTCACTGAAAACCAGCACCAGCGGATGCGAAAACTCACTCAGGCGCAGCGTCAGCACTTTGCCATTCAGGCGTTGCCGCGCCGCTTTCAGGCCACGATCGCGATAGAGAATACGGTTCAGCGCCGTTTCCAGTCCTGCGGTAATCAAGGGCGTCAGGTTCATTACCATCTCACTCAGAACTTAAATCCACGATGCAACGCAACAATGCCGCCGGTCATATTGGAGTAAGTGGTATTTTCAAAACCGACATCGTTCATCATCGCTTTCAGGGTCTCCTGATCGGGATGCATGCGGATTGATTCGGCCAGATAGCGATAGCTCTCTGCATCCTGCGCCACCAGCTGTCCGATGCGCGGCAGAATGTGGAACGAGTAGGCGTCATACGCTTTGCTCAGCGGATCCAGAACAGGCTTAGAGAACTCCAGCACCAGCAGGCGTCCGCCCGGCTTAAGGACACGGAACATGGAGGCCAGCGCCTTCTCTTTTTCCGTAACGTTGCGCAGACCAAAGGAGATAGTGATGCAGTCGAAATAGTTATCAGGGAAAGGCAGAGCTTCTGCGTTGGCCTGGACGTAACTTACGTTGCCCACCACGCCCTGATTGCGCAGTTTCTCGCGGCCCATCTTCAGCATGGAGCTGTTGATATCCGCCAGGACAACCTGACCGGTTTCGCCCACCAGGCGAGAGAATTTGGCGGTGAGATCGCCGGTACCCCCCGCCAGATCTAACACGCGCTGACCGCGACGTACGCCGCTGCTGTCAATGGTAAAACGCTTCCAGATACGATGGACGCCAAACGACATCAAATCGTTCATCAGGTCATATTTTGCTGCTACGGAGTGAAATACATCCGCGACTTTGTCAGCTTTTTCGCTTTTGGCGACCGTCTGAAAGCCAAAATGGGTAGTTTCCTGCTGTGATTCATCTGCCATCGGTTTTACCTGCTCCACAAACAATACTTCCCGAAGTGTATCAGAGTCACGGAAGTCAGGCACGCTGCGCCCATACTATTCGTGGAGGCGCCTCACACGCCTCTCACTCTCATCCGCATCCCTGTCGTCATCTGCATCGTCAGCGGCCCGGTTTTCCGGCATGGCCCGTTCGGCCAGCTGAGGATTAATGGGTCGTTTGATCTCCACGCCCAGCGCACGAAATCCTTCCGTCTGCGCAATCAGGTTGCCGCGCCCTTCTGCCAGCTTTTTCATCGCCTCGCGATAGCTGTTCTGCGCCTTATCCAGGCTGTGACCAATGCCGCTCATGTCATCGACAAACAGTCGCATCTTGTCATAGAGGCGCGTAGCCCGGTCAGCAATACGCTGCGCATTACGGCTCTGATGCTCATAGCGCCAGAGATTGTTAATGGTACGCAGCGCCACCAGCAGCGTGGTGGGACTGACCAGCATAATGTTCTGCTGCAGCGCCTCGCCAATCAGCTCAGGCTGGCGGTCAATCGCCAGCAAAAAGGCCGGCTCGACCGGAATGAACATCAACACATAATCCAGCGACCGTAAACCGGGCAATTGTTGATAATCTTTTCGTCCCAGCAGGCGAATGTGCGCCCGCATGGCGCTGACATGCTCCTGGATCGCCTGCTCACGTTCGATCTCATCATCCGCATTGAAGTAGCGTTCATAGGCCACCAGCGTCATTTTGGCGTCCACCACGACATCTTTGCCCTGCGGCAGACGCACAATGACATCCGGTTGCATCCGGCCTTGCTGTTCTGACTGGATGCTGACCTGAGTTTCATATTCGTAGCCTTCACGCAGCCCGGAGGCCTCCAGTACACGGCTCAGCACCACTTCACCCCAGTTACCCTGGATTTTATTGTCGCCCTTGAGCGCTTTGGTCAGGTTAAGCGCCTCCTGTGCCATCTGCGCATTCAGCTGCTGTAACTGCCGGATTTCATGAGTCAGGGTGTGCCGTTCACGCGCTTCTGCCCCAAAGCTTTCATGCACCTGACGGCGAAAGCCATCCAGCTGTTCACGCAGCGGGCCAATCAGCCCGTCCAGACTCTGACGGTTCTGTTCATCGACACGACGGCCGCTGTTTTCGAAAATACGGTTGGCGAGGTTTTCAAACTGGGCGCTGAGGCGTTGTTCGCTGTTGGTCAGCAGGCGCTGTTTCTCTTCAGCCGCGAAACGTGTCTCTTCAAGGCGGATGGTCACTTCGCGCAGCTCCGCTTCCTGTGCGCTGTTAACCTCCAGCTGATTGCGCAGTTCACGATTAAGCTGTTCGCTTTCATTGCGCCAGTAATCGAGCTGTTGCAGGCGCTCATTGGCCCCGCTCAGCGCGCCATGAAGCTGACGCAGCTCCTGCTCACGCTGCTGCGTCTGCTGCTGAAGCTGTTCGATCTGCTGCTGCTGGCGCTGTTGCGCCTCTTCCTGCAGACGGCGCTCGGTCTGAAAACTGGCGACCTGATGGCCGGCACGTAACTGTGCCAGCATCCAGCCAATCCCCAACCCGGCAAGCGCCAGACAGGCGCTGATAATGATGTGCTGATCCATGATTTCCCCGCGACTCAGGCTGCTGAGGAAAAAGGTAGAGTCGCACTGTATGAATGTCCAGATAAATTTACCGGCATTCAGCGCCTTACAGGGCCGCTACCGTCAGCTTTCCAGCCTGCCACTCATCAATCAGGAAGAATGGCATCGGCAAAAGCCACTCGCCGTTTTTGACCTGCGCCAGATAATGCCAGGTTGTCTCGCCAGAAGTGATCGCGACGCGCTGTCTGCTCCCTTCAGGAGCGCTGGATTTACCGGTCATACTGGCAAAGCCGGCATTGCTGCCTACGTGGAAATGCGGCGTCTGCCAGCGCACGGGCGCATGATCAGGCCACGCCTGGGCCTGATGAAAGTTGAACAGTTCATCATGGCTCAGGAGGCTTTCCCGCACTGTGGGCCATAACGCCACTTTGAGGAAATATTGATCGGTGAAGCGCTGGCTGCCCTGATACTGTGCAATGAAATCACGCATCGCCTGCTCCACATTCCGGAAAACACCGTGACAGCCGCCCCACATCCCTGCCAGCAGCAGTTCGGTATGGGAGAAGTAGTCACGCATATGGTGGAACCAGTAAGGCGATGCCAGCCAGGCGTTAACCGCCGCCGCTTCGCGCTCTGAAAGCAGCGAGTCGGCATCGCGCACGATAAAACGCTTCACGTCAGGATCGTCGAGCACCAGAAAGCGCCACAGGGTCGGAAACAGCGTTTTTTCGTGAGACATATCGACCAGTTGCACATGTGGCTGGTCCAGGCGCTGCCAGACATGCTGCGGCACGCTGTCATCAAGGTAGATGCGGCAAACCCAGCCGGGATAGAGTTCAGGCGCCACTTCAACGTTTTTGATTAAGGTTTCACAGTAGCGCGGCTGATCGCCATAGAGGCAGAAAGCGATGACATTCTGATGTGGCTGGCTGAGATCGACAGGCTCAGGTTGCGGAGCGGGAAACGTGGCGCGCTGCCCCTGACTGAAACGCGCATCAGAGCGCATCAGCGAGGCCAGCCCATGACGCGTCACCTCATCCTTTTTATCCAGCCAGCCACACACTTCGGTCAGGCCATCCAGCCAGGTTTCGGAGGCGGTAGCCTGCACCTCGGGCGGCGACTGATAAATCTTCTGGTAGATTTTGTACGATTTATTGTACTGACCCAGACGCAGCAGGCAGAGCGCGTAGTCGCTCAGCACCTGCATCTGATTGGGCATGGAGCGCAATACCTCTTCACAGCATTGAGCAGCCAGCGCATAGTCGCCCTGTTGCATGGCGGCACGGAAACGTTCGGCACTGCGTTCCAGACGGGCTTTGAGTGCGGCCGGATTAGCATCAGGGACAGGACGTCGGACAGGAATCGTATTGCGCATAAACACTCTCAGGTTTCACTGATGTTACGCGCCGTTAACTACCGGCAACAGGTTTTGAGTCTGGACAAAAAACCTGTTGCCCGACGCAGTCGTTATAATAAACGACGCGCCGCTTCGACCACAATCTTCACTGCGTCACTTTCTGTCTGCTTCATGGTGACCGCATCCGGAATCTCTTTCTGAGTACGGTTCACAATCACGCCCGCGACCATGCCGGCCCGCAGACCCTGGCTGGCGCACATGGTTAACAGCGTTGCAGATTCCATCTCATAGTTAAGCACGCCCATCTCCTGCCACTCTTTCATCGATCCTTTGAAACGACTGACGACACGGCCTGAAACAGTGTCGTAGCGCTCCTGGCCCGGATAGAAGGTGTCAGAAGAGGCGGTGATGCCAATGTGGGTTTTCGCGCCACAGGCTTCAGCGGCGGCAACCAGTGCGGTGGTGCAGGCGAAGTCAGCGACAGCCGGGAATTCCATCGGGGCAAAATGCAGGCTTGCTCCGTCCAGGCGAACGGACGCGGTGGTCACCAGCACATCGCCGACGTTAATGTGTGGCTGGATAGCACCTGTGGTACCGACTCGCAGGAAGGTACGCACGCCAAGCTGCGCCAGCTCTTCGACCGCAATCGATGTAGAAGGACCGCCGATGCCCGTTGAGCAGACAATGACCGGCTTGCCATCAAGTTTAGCCAGCCAGGAGGTAAATTCACGGTGTGAGGCGAGATGCGTGGCATCTTCCATCAGTCCGGCAATTTTCTTCACACGCTCCGGGTCACCCGGCACAATCGCCAGGGTCGCGCCCTGCAGATCGGCTTTTGTCAGGCCAAGATGGAAAACGTCAGACTGTGTCATTTTCAGACTCCTGTTAAGGGAAGGTAGCGCGCCACTCTACGCCAGCACGCCCGATAAATATGTGACAAAATTCACTTAAGAAAATGAAAGTTACATTTCCCGGAACATAAAATGTGATTTTAATCACATAATTACGTCTTATTCATCCGGATAGCCCTCAGCGAGGCTGTGTCAGGGTCGGCGCAATGTTAAAGAGGTGGATGATTTTATTCGCTGTTGATTGTGTTAACCGACACCTGGACGCAGACGCTTTACGGCCAGGCTATAGTTACGTGATTGCGTAAATGCTTGCACGGAGAGAATAATGAAACCCAGTGACAATATGGCACAAAAACCGGCGACGGGCGGCTTTGCCCCTGCCGTGCAGCCCACCGCCTCTACCACCATTATTACCGAAAGCCCGGCCATTCACTCAGGTGAAACCTCAGTGCCCAGCCAGGGCGAAAACATGCCGGCATTTTTTGCAAAACCGCACTCAGCGGAAGGCCCATTGCCTGTGGTGCTGGTGGTGCAGGAGATCTTTGGTGTCCATGAGCACATCCGGGACATCTGCCGCCGTCTGGCGCTGGAAGGCTATCTGGCGATTGCGCCTGAGCTCTATTTCCGCGAAGGCGACCCGACTGAGTATAACGATATCCCGACGCTGTTCAGCGAGCTGGTCAGCAAAGTGCCTGACACCCAGGTGCTGGCCGATCTCGATCATGCCGCTAACTGGGCGGCACGCAACGGCGGCGATATCCGTCGCATGGGCATCACCGGTTTTTGCTGGGGTGGCCGCATCAGCTGGCTCTACGCCGCGCATAACCCACAGCTACGCGCCGCGGTTGCCTGGTATGGGCGACTGACCGGCGAGCGCACGCTGAAGCAGCAGAAGCATCCTATTGATATTGCGATCGACCTGAATGCGCCAGTATTAGGTTTGTATGGTGGCCAGGATGAGGGTATCCCGCTGGAGAGCGTCGAGCAGATGCGTCAGGCACTCCATGCCGCCAATGCAACCGCCGAGATCATCGTCTATCCCGAAGCGGGCCATGCCTTTAATGCTGACTATCGTGCAAGCTATCATGCTGAATCAGCCAATGATGGCTGGCAGCGCATGCTGGCCTGGTTCAGGCAGTATGGCGTGGCATCAAAATAAATAAACAGGGGCGCTTCGGCGCCCCTGTTTATTGCCATCCGGTCCCATTCCTACGCCGTCTCACCACGCAATTTCTTTGCCGCCGTCACCATATTGGCCAGCGCCTGACGTGTTTCCGTCCAGCCACGCGTTTTCAGACCGCAGTCCGGGTTTACCCATAGACGCGCTTCCGGAATCCGTTTCGCCGCCTTCAGCAACAGCGCCTCTATCCACGCCACGCTGGGGACATTAGGCGAGTGAATGTCATAGACGCCGGGGCCGATTTCATTCGGGTAGTCGAAGTGTTCGAACGACTCCAGTAAGTCCATGTCAGACCGTGAGGTTTCAATCGTGATCACATCAGCATCCAGTGCAGCGATGGCGTCCATGATGTCGTTGAACTCGCAGTAACACATATGCGTATGAATCTGGGTTTCATCCCGCGCCACCGCCGCATTCAGCCGGAACGCCTCCACTGCCCAGTTCAGATAGTCTGCCCACTCAGACTGATGCAGTGGCAGACCTTCACGCAGTGCAGGCTCATCGATCTGAATAATACCAATGCCTGCTTTCTCAAGGTCTTCCACTTCGTCACGCAGCGCCAGCGCGATCTGCTTTGCGATAGTTTCCCGTGGCACATCTTCACGCGGGAATGACCAGCAGAGAATCGTCACCGGGCCGGTCAGCATTCCTTTTACCGGCTTGTCAGTCAGCGACTGAGCATATCGGGCCCACTCGACGGTAATCGCCTCTGGGCGACTGACATCGCCGATGATCACAGGCGGTTTCACACAGCGGGAACCGTAACTCTGTACCCAGCCATTCTGGGTAAAGACAAATCCCTCCAGATGCTCGCCGAAGTACTCAACCATGTCGTTACGTTCTGCTTCACCGTGAACCAGCACATCCAGTCCCAGCCGCTCCTGTTCGATGATCGCCTGTTTAATGTGCTCCGCGATGCCGGTGCGGTAATGATTACTGTCGAGACGGCCCTGCTTAAAATCGAGGCGCAGGCCGCGAATTTCAGTGGTCTGTGGAAAAGAACCGATCGTCGTGGTGGGCCAGGCGGGCAGATTGAAACGCTGACGCTGCAGAAGTGCCCGCACTGGGTAGGCGCTCAGACGTTCACTGTGCTGTGGCGTAATGGCCTGAAGACGCTGGCCTACCGCGGCATTATGCACACGGCGGGAATAAGCACGGGCGCGCACCGGTGCGCTCCAGGCCTCCAGCGAGGCGGGATCATTCGTGTTGAGTGCCTGACTCAGCAGCGAGAGCTCTGCACATTTTTGCAGCGCAAAGGCGAACCAGCTTTTGACTTCATCATCCAGCCGGGTCTCGACGCCGAGATCGATCGGACTGTGCAGCAGCGAGCAGGAGGAGCCAATCCACACCTGTTCACGCGCTCTGGTCAGCGGTTGCAGGCGACTGAACCAGCGGCTCAGATCGGCACGCCAGACGTTACGTCCGTTGATCACGCCAAGCGACAGCAGCCAGCTGGCGGGCAGTTGCTGATTCAGCTGCTCAATATCATCGCGGCCATGAACCAGATCGATATGCAGGCCCTGCACCGGCAGCGCACGAATCACATCAATGTTCTGTCCGATGCTGTCAAAATAGGTGGTCAGCAGCAGCTTACTGTTACCCTGCAGCGCGTCATACGTCGGCTGGAAGGCTTCGCGCCACGTCTGCGGCAGCTCCAGTGCCAGGGCGGGTTCATCAATCTGTACCCATTCGATGCCGCGCTTCGCCAGTTCTGCCAGCACCTGCTGGTAAACCGGCAGAATCCTTTCCAGCAGCGACAGACGTTCAAAGGGCTCACCTTTAACTTTACCCAGCCACAGATACGTCACCGGTCCCAGCAGCACCGGTTTGATGTTGTGGCCCAGCGCCAGCGCCTCATCCACCTCATCCAGCAGCTGAGTCCAGGTAAGTTTAAAGGTCTGGTCCTGAGTAAATTCCGGCACCATGTAGTGATAGTTGGTGTTAAACCATTTCGTCATTTCTGCCGCCGCCGCAGGCTCGCCAGTCGGCGCACGACCGCGCCCCAGACGAAACAGCGTGTCGAGATCAACGGTCCCCTCTTTGTTCTGATGACGCGTGGGTATGTTGCCCAGCAGCAGGCTGGTAGTCAGCACATGATCATACCAGGCAAAATCGCCGACCGGCAGCAGATCGACGCCCGCCTCTTTCTGTTGTTGCCAGTGTCGCGCACGCAGCTCGCGGCCCGTCTCCAGTAAGGCCTGCTGCGTGCTGTCGCCTGCCCAGTAACGCTCCAGTGCTTTTTTCAGTTCACGGCGCAGGCCAATTCGGGGAAAGCCGAGGGTATGGTTGAGGATAGTCATGTGCTGTTCTCCAGATAATCTTTCACTTTGGCTTAAATGGGCAGCCAAAGATGTTTAGCCGTCCAGATGTTTACACTGCTATACTCTGCGGGTACTGTATGTTGCTCAAGCGCAATATGTTCATTTTCGATGTGAAGGACTCTCATGATCGAACTCAAGCACCTGCGGACGCTTCAGGCTCTGCGCAATACGGGATCGCTGGCGGCGGCGGCAGCCCAGCTTCATCAGACGCAGTCGGCGTTGTCTCACCAGTTCAGCGATCTGGAGCAGCGGCTGGGATTCCGCCTGTTCGTCCGTAAAAGTCAGCCACTGCGCTTTACGCCGCAGGGCGATATTCTGCTGCAGCTGGCAGAGCAGGTGCTGCCGCAGATTCAGCAGGCGTTGCAGGCCTGCCATGAGCCGCATCAGACCACGCTGCGGGTGGCGATTGAGTGTCACAGCTGCATTCAGTGGCTGACCCCGGCGCTGGATAAATTCCGTCAGAGCTGGCCGCAGGTGGTGATGGATTTTAAATCGGGCGTGACCTTTGATCCGCAGCCTGCTCTGCAGCAGGGTGAGCTGGATGTGGTGCTGACCTCCGACATTCTGGCGCGCTCGGGCCTGTTCTACTCACCGATGTTTGATTATGAAGTACGGCTGGTACTGGCGACGGATCACCCGCTGGCCCAGGTTGAGCAGATTTCGCCGGAAGATTTAGCCGATGAAGTGCTGATGATCTATCCGGTGCAGCGTCAGCGTCTGGATATCTGGCGTCACTTCCTGCAGCCCGCTGGCGTCAGCCCGGCCCTGAAAAGTGTGGATAATACCCTGCTGATGATTCAGATGGTGTCGGCACGGATGGGGATTGCCGCACTGCCGCACTGGGTGGTAGAGAGTTTTGAGAAGCAGGGTCTGGTCGTCACGCGCACACTAGGTGATGGACTTTGGAGCCGTCTTTATGCGGCCGTGCGCGAAGGAGAACAGCGTCAGCCGGTGCTGGAAGCCTTTATCCGCTTTGCCCGACAGCACGCCTGTGAGCATCTGCCGTTTGTGCGTGACGCCGCGCGGCCTGGTGCCGTGTTACAGCGGTAATCCGACGGACACAAACCTGCGCGAACGCGGGCAAAATCCCCTATAATGCGCAGCCTGTCGACTGACCATGAGAAGATCTCACCATGACTAACAATGATATTCTGCGCAGCGTGCGCTACATGCTCAACCTGAGCGATGCCAAAATGGTGGAGATTTTTGCGCTGTCACAATGTGACGTGCCGCTGGCGGATATTCAGGCGTGGCTGAAAAAAGATGACGATGCTGCGTTCCGTCCCTGCCCCGATGTGCTGATGGGTTATTTCCTGAATGGCCTGATCTTCTACCGTCGCGGCAAAAGTGAAGATGCGCCCGCGCCGTCGATTGAGCGCAAGATGACCAATAACATCTTCATGAGAAAGCTGCGTATCGCTTTTGATCTGAAAACCACCGACATTCCTGATGTACTGAAGCGCGTGAATTTTACCGTTTCACAGGCTGAGATTGGTGCGATTTTCCGCAAACCTGATCATAAGAACTACCGCGAATGCGGCGATCAGATTCTGCGTAACTTCCTGAAAGGGCTGGCGATGATTCAGCGCCCTAAGAGTGAGAAGCCTGCTTAACGTCTGTG
The DNA here is from genome assembly GCF_024158165.1 of Pantoea sp. B550. Classification (NCBI taxonomy): domain Bacteria; kingdom Pseudomonadati; phylum Pseudomonadota; class Gammaproteobacteria; order Enterobacterales; family Erwiniaceae; genus Pantoea; species Pantoea sp. B550. The sequence goes on along the minus strand of NZ_JAMYXI010000003.1, from coordinate 2,157,448 downwards.
GCTGATCGCTTCGGGTACCTGCGTGGTCAGAAGTGGCGCATCTGATCGCAAAGAAAGCCTGCATCCATGCAGCACGGCCTCGCCATCCCTGGCTCGGACGCTTTGCTCCTCAGTTGCGCCACCTCTTCCCTCAAGCTTCTTCATGTCTTTTTAATCAGCAACACCAGGCCAGCTCTGGGGAGTGAAAGCGGGTCATCGGTGGAGCGTTCGTCGCAGGGGGAAAAAGCGCCGGGGGCATTTCTGAACCATCCTGTAAGATTCCTTCGCGATCGCATACGCCAGCTCCATCGCGAATGCTCTACGTTTCAGCGACCCATCCCCTCCTTCATATTCGCTCTGAGCCCCTGGTTCTACTGCGATGATGCTGTTAAGTCTCCAGGGCTGGCGCGTCAGAAGAGCGAAGCGTCCGGGCCAAGAATGGCCCGGCCGATCCACAGGGATGTGAGATTCCTTCGCGATCGGACGCGCCAGCCCGGGAGGCCGCACCCATGCAACAGCCCTGTTTATGACAGGTCACCGCGCCCCACTACCCAGCGCTTATGCACCCACAGCGAGGCGAGGATCACCAGTGCGCCCGCAATAAAGCTTGGCCAGTGCGGTTTCTCCTGCCAGATAGCCAGATTCACCAGCAGCCCGGCAGGCACGTGCATGTTATTCATAATGCCCAGCGTACCGGCATCAACCTGCGTCGCACCGTAGTTCCACATAAAATAGCCGAGACCGGAAGCCGCAACGCCCAGCCAGACCAGAATGCCCCACTGCAATGAGGTGGTCGGCAATTTCTGCGGATTGCCCCAGGCACACCAGGCGATCACCGCAATCAACACCGCCCCCAGGTAGAACCATGAGAAGGCCGTGTGCTGCGGCATCGGACGGGTCTCCTGCAGACGTTTATAGCCCACCATGCCAGCCGCGAAGCAGATGTTTGCCAGTTGCACTAACAGCAGACCGAACCAGAAATGATCGCTGACTTTGTCATAGCGAATAATGGCCGCGCCAGCCACCGCCAGCAGCGCACTAAAGATATAGCCGATGCGCAGTGGACGACGGCTGATCAGATCGTAAATCAGCGTCACATAAAGCGGCGTCATCACCGTAAACAGCAGGAATTCTGACACGCTAAGGTAGAGATAGGCTTCGAAGCTCAGCAGATACATCACCCCCAGTTGCAGCATCCCCACCAGCATATAAAGCAGCAGCGTTGAAAGGCGATGACCACGCCAGCGCAGGAAAGGCAAAAACACCAGCGCAGCCAGCGCCAGCCGCATCAGCACAGAGAACCAGCTATCCACCTGGCCAGCGAGATATTCGCCAATCAGGCTGAACGAAAATGCCCACAGAATGGTGGTAATAATCAATAAAAACACGGCGACGACCCCGAAATTAACAGGCCGTCAGTGTAAACAATGTGCCGCCGTCAGGCTGTGAAATCTGGTTGACATCTGATTATAAACCAGGCAATTAAAAAGCCTCCCGGACAGCCTGCTTACACTTCCTGACATAAAAGTCGAAAGAATAGGTTTTCAGCCACATAAAATGCGCGAAATGATCCATCAGATGATCGCTTCCGCTCCTCATTGTAATAAAACTGTAACAAATGTGTCATTCATCACAGTAACGTTGCGCAACTAACACTATTCTTTGCGCGAAATGGAACATTATGCATCCATTTTGTTCTGCACTTTCCTGCTCCAACCTGCCGGGAATTAAAAACCATAATGTGCCCTGGAGGGCCTCACTGATGCTGAGCATTTTTAAACCTGCACCACGTCAGCCTCAGGTGGCGGAGGATCACGTTGATCCGCTCTACCGTCGTCTGCGCTGGCAAATTTTCATCGGGATCTTCTTTGGTTACGCCGCCTACTATCTGGTCAGAAAAAACTTCGCACTCGCCATGCCCTATCTGGTGGAGCAGGGTTTTTCACGTGGCGATCTCGGTTTTGCCCTGTCCGGCATCTCCATTGCCTACGGCTTTTCAAAATTCATCATGGGATCGGTCTCTGACCGCTCAAACCCGCGCGTCTTCTTACCGGCAGGCCTGATTCTGGCCGCAGCTGTGATGCTGATCATGGGATTCGTCCCCTGGGCGACCTCCAGCATCATGGTGATGTTTGTGCTGCTGTTTATCTGCGGCTGGTTCCAGGGCATGGGCTGGCCTCCGTGTGGACGAACCATGGTTCACTGGTGGTCGCAGAAGGAGCGAGGAAGGATTGTCTCGGTCTGGAACTGTGCGCATAACGTGGGCGGCGGTATTCCGCCTCTGCTGTTCCTGCTCGGTATGGCGTGGTTCAACGACTGGAAAGCGGCACTTTACATGCCCGCGTTTGGCGCGATTGCCATTGCGATTCTGGCCTTTGCGCTAATGCGCGACACGCCGCAATCCTGTGGTCTGCCACCGATTGAAGAGTACAAAAACGACTATCCGCCCGACTACGATGCCAGTCACGAAGAGGAGCTGACGGCAAAACAGATCTTCATGAAGTATGTGCTGCCGAACAAGCTGCTGTGGTACATCGCGCTGGCCAACGTGTTTGTCTATCTGCTGCGCTACGGCATCCTCGACTGGTCACCAACCTATCTGCGCGAAGTCAAACACTTCACGCTGGATAAGTCGTCGTGGGCCTACTTCCTCTATGAATATGCGGGGATTCCGGGAACGCTGCTGTGTGGCTGGATGTCGGACAAAGTGTTTCGCGGTAATCGCGGTGCGACCGGGGTGTTCTTTATGACGCTGGTGACCATCGCGACCGTGATCTACTGGCTCAACCCCGCGGGCAATCCTGGCGTCGACATGGCCTGCATGATCGTGATTGGCTTCCTGATCTACGGTCCGGTGATGCTGATTGGTCTGCATGCGCTGGAACTGGCACCGAAAAAAGCGGCGGGGACAGCGGCGGGCTTCACCGGCCTGTTCGGCTACCTCGGCGGTTCGGTCGCGGCCAGCGCCATTGTCGGTTACACCGTCGATTACTTCGGCTGGGATGGCGGCTTCATGGTGATGATTGCGGGCTGTGTGCTGGCGGTTATTCTGCTGTTACTGACTATGGTCAGCGAACACAATCACAAAAAGACCCCTGCCTGACGGCAATAAAAAAGGGCCGGATACCGGCCCTTTTTACGCTAACGGCTTAAGCCAGATAGAGCGTGCGCAACGTCTGCGGCACCGCATCATCAGCATTTGAACCGATCACATCCAGCTCCGGCAGCGTATCTTTCAACCGTTGATGGGCGTTCTGCATGATATAGCCCTTACCTGCCATGCTCAGCATCTCCACATCATTCATACCGTCGCCGAAGGCAATGCAGCTTTCCAGTGAATGGCCCAGCGTTTTCGCAACCGCTTCCAGCGCATGGCCTTTCGACACGCCGCCCGCCATGACTTCCAGACAGGTTGGCAGCGAGAAACTGACGTTAACCCGATCGCCCCAGCGCGCTTCAATTGCCTGCTCCATGGGGATCAGATGCTCAGGGTTTTCGCAGGTGAAAAAGACCTTGCTGATGTTGCTGGTTGGCAGCAGACCTGGCTCGTAGACCTGATAGTTGAACACGGACTCGCGGAAATAGTCCTGCTCAGCCGGACTTGAACGGCTGACAAACCACTCATCGTCGCGGTAAACGTGGGTCAGAATATCGCTGTGATGATATTGCAGGCCAAACAGGTCGCTGGCGATATCCTCATCCAGATTATGACTGAACACCAGCTCGCCCTCTGCATTGTGCACGCGCGCACCGTTTGAGGTAATCATATAGGCCGGAATCGCCAGGCTGTCGCGCATCTGTCCGACATCGATATGATGACGACCGGTGGCGAAGACAAAGTGAATATCCTTAGCGACCAGCTGCTGCAGCGTTTCACGTGCAAAAGGGGTCAGGCGATGTTCGGGAGAAAGCAGCGTGCCATCCAGATCGGATGCAACGATGTGATACATGAAAACCTCGGGTATCTGTTTCTGCCGGTTTTTACCGGTCGGATAAATAACGTCAGTGATGCGATGAAAAAAAGTCGACCACTGCATTGAGTGCTTCGGCACGCATCTCATCTTTTTCAAACAGGATCTCGTGACGCGCGCCGTCGATCACCCGTGGTTTATTACCTTCACACGGATAACCCGCAGCAGCCATCGCGGCACAAAACAGGTCCTGCGAACGATTGTCGACCACCCGATCATCGCTGGCCTGTAACAACAGCAGCGGCGTCGTGATCTTATCAACCTGACTGATGATGTTGCGCCCCGCATGGATGCCTTCACGTACCCAATGGTAGGTCGGCCCACCCACACGAATCGCCGGATCGTCCGCATAAAAACGCAGGTTACGCCGGTAACGCTCGGCGCTATGGGTCAGCCGGTTAATGCCAAACGGATGCGCGCGCCAGCGTCCGGTGCCGAGCGCATAGCCATCGCGTAAGGCTGGACGTTTCTCCGCCCAGTCCAGGATCCGATGGGCCAGAAAAGAGGGCAGCGGTAAGGCGATGCCAAACATGGGTGCCACCAGCGCCACTGCATGAAATGCCTGCGGCTGACGCGCCAGAAACAGCGTTAAGATTGCGCCACCCATTGAGTGAGCCAGCGCATAGCGCTGCTGGTAGTGACCGCTGACAATCTCTTTCAGATAGAGCGTTTCAAGATCGTCCACGTAATGCGTAAATTCCGCCACGTGACCACGGTGTGAATCTTCCAGCAGGCGATCGGAACGCCCCTGACCGCGATGATCGAGGATCACCACATCAAATCCGCAGTGAAAAAGATCGTACGCCAGCTCAGGATATTTTATGTAACTCTCGATGCGTCCCGGCACAATCAGGATCACACGCTTATGTTGCGGCGATGTGAAGCGGACATAGCGCAGTGTCAGATTACCCACGCCGGTAAACTCTAGCTCCTCACGACTGTGCCAGAAATCGAGCAGCGGCCCGGTGGCGAAGGCAGCAAAGGCTTTTTCTCGTCGCAGCCAACTGGCTTTGTGTTGATTCATTCGCCCTCCTGATGACCGGATACAGAGTCCTGAATGCCCTGCGCATGCCATAGCGCCGCGCTTATTTCTGGCGTATTGTGTCACAAATCCGCGACTAAAGAGAGCCTGACCCATGACCATCGAATGGTGGCTGACCTACCTGCTTACCACCACAATTCTCAGCCTGTCGCCCGGTTCCGGCGCAATCAATACCATGAGTACCGGTATCAGCCATGGCTATCGCGGCACAGTAGCCTCGATCACGGGTTTGCAGGTTGGCCTGGCGCTGCACATCGTGCTGGTCGGCATCGGACTGGGTGCGCTGTTTTCTCAGTCGCTGCTGGCGTTTGAAATCCTGAAGTGGGCCGGTGCGGCCTATCTGGTCTGGCTGGGTATTCAGCAGTGGCGCTCAGCAGGTGGCATCGATCTTGATGCGGTCGCCAAAGCGATGCCGCGTCGTCGCCTGTTCAAACGCGCCGTGCTGGTTAACCTGACCAACCCGAAAAGCATCGTCTTTCTGGCTGCCCTGTTCCCGCAGTTTATCCAGCCACATCAGCCGCTGTTTATGCAGTATCTGGTGCTGGGTGTGACCACGGTGGTGGTCGATATCATCGTAATGATTGGCTACGCAACGCTGGCCACACACATTGCTGGCTGGATTAAAGGGCCAAAGCAGATGAAGTTAATGAACCGCATTTTTGGTGGACTGTTTATGGCGGTGGGCGCACTGCTGGCCAGCGCCAGAAAAATCGCTTAACACTTTTTGCGCCGACACACTGAGGTCGGCGCGAACACTCCCTGTTTAACCCCTTCTTCCCGGGCACCATTAAGGCGCAGTCAGCGGCACCGCACGTAATACAATGATGCCCGACTTCGACTGCATATATTCCCTGAACGGCACATCGACAACTTTGCGATTAGCGGCCAGTGATGAAGCGTTCCTGAACCACCATTTCCCATCATGCCGGACGGCAATCCCGGCATGCGAGACATCCAGCCCCTGAGCGGGCGTGTAAACCCCAATGTAATCGCCAGTCTGGATCTGCTTCAACACCTTTGATGTGATTGCCCGGGCCGGAATATAGGTAATGCGGCGAGGAATCACACCCAGACCGGGCAGCCTTTCTTTTCCGCTGGCCTGACGATTCAGTTGCTTCACTACCGTTACCGCATTCGGACTAAGGGTGCCGGTTACGTCATCGGCATTGCGTGGGCTAACGGCAGACCAGTCGGTAAAAAAGTGGCGACGCTGCAGGTAACTGACCTCACCGCCAGCGTAGCGGGTCCGAATCAGGCTGGCCTCAAAGCTGGCGCGGTCGTGGCTGCGGCTTAGCGCCTGGACGTAATCAAGCAGTGTAAAGCAATCCACACCGTTGAAATTGATCACCAGCGCTTCCGGCGTATCGGGCGATCCGATCAGCGTATCGGCCTGGTAGGGCGTACCGAGAAACGCGGCGGAAATCTGGCTAATCCTCTCGCCCTGCGGCTGCTCTGACGCCGGAGGTATCTGCGCCAGAATAGCCGGGACACTCTCTACTTTCGCCGGATCAGGGGCACGGTAATGGGCAGCATCAGGCGAGGCGCAGGCGCTGATACAGGCGGTGATGAAAAACAGCAACAGGGGTTTTACTCGCATCATCATCTCCATGAAAAAATAGTCCGTTGGTACGACCATACCGGAGGTGATGGTTTCATTAATTAACGAATGGTGACTATTTATCTGCAGTTGCAACAGAGAGGCATCATCGGGTGCAGATTGTGACAGTCGTCACGCAGATGACGTTCAGAGGGAGCGGCAGGAGGTGGAATGACTGCCGGATGCGCAGCGCGCCCTCCGGCATAAGGGCTTAACGCGAAATAATCAGGTGGATACCAAAACCGGCGAACAGCACGCCAGCCATACCATCCACCCACTTCGCCAGCCGCTGATACTTCGCGCGGATCCATGGCAGCGCAAAGATAGCCGCCACCAGGGTAAACCAGGCAAAGGTTTCACCGACAATCAGCAGGAACAGACCCCAGCGCTCTGCTGAGCCGACATCATCACCCACAAATAGCGAGAAGACGCTGCCGAAGTAGATAATCGCTTTAGGATTCGACAGGTTGGTCAGCAGGCCCTTGAGAAAGCTCATGCCGCGTTTCGGCAGCTCTACCACCGGCTCATCCTGCTGCGGCTGCCTATGACGCTGACGCGCCGAGCGCATCAGTTGCCAGCCCATCCAGAGCAGATAGAGGCCACCGCCAACCATAATAATCTGATGCAGCCACGCCATTTTTTCCAGGATCAGATGCAGGCCCATCAGCGCCACGCCTGCCCAGACCACAATACCCAGGGTAATGCCCAGCACACCCATCATCGCCTCTTTGCGCGATCGGCTGGCGGCGGTCTGTGAGACAAAAAAGAAGTCGGGGCCGGGGCTCATCAGCGCCACCAGATGTACCAGCGCCACGGTTGCGAATAACATCAGCATGATTAGTGTCCTTTACTCTTCATCATCAAGATGCTCTTTGATCATCACCAGGAAGGGTTTGCCAAAGCGCTCCAGTTTGCGGTGACCCACGCCGTTAACGCTAAGCATCTCGGACGCGCTGACCGGCATCTGTTCTGCCATCTCTATCAGTGTGGCGTCATTGAACACCACGTAAGGCGGAATATTCTCTTCATCGGCGATTGCTTTTCGCAGCTTACGCAGTTTGGCGAACAGTTTGCGATCGTAGTTACCACCGTGAAACTTCGCCGGACCGCTGCTCTTTGTTTTCGCGGTAATTAAACGCGGCACCGCCAGCATCAGTGGCACTTCACCGCGCAGGACCGGTCGTGCTGCTTCGGTCAGTTGCAAAGCCGAATGCATAGCGATGTTCTGCGTTACCAGCCCCAGATGGATTAACTGACGTAACACGCTGACCCAGTGTTCGTGGCTCTGATCTTTGCCCAGTCCATAGACCGGCAGCTTGTCATGGCCCTGCTCACGGATACGCTGGTTGTTGGACCCGCGTAGCACCTCAACGATATAGCCCATGCCGAACCGCTGGCCCACGCGATAGATGCCGGAAAGCGCTTTTTGCGCTTCAACCAGGCCGTCATACCGTTTTGGCGGATCAAGGCAGATATCGCAGTTGTCACACGGCTGCTGGCGACCCTCGCCAAAGTAATTCAGCAGCACCAGGCGGCGGCAGGTCTGCGCTTCAGCAAACGCGCCCATCGCGTTGAGCTTGTGGCGCTCAATATCCTGCAATGGCCCCGGCACTTTTTCTTCCAGGCATTTACGCAGCCAGGCCATATCGGCCGGGTCGTAAAGCATCATCGCTTCGGCGGGCAGACCATCACGTCCGGCTCGTCCGGTTTCCTGATAATAGGATTCGATGTTGCGCGGAATATCAAAGTGGACCACAAAACGGACGTTGGGCTTGTTGATGCCCATGCCAAAAGCCACAGTTGCCACTACGATTTGCAGATCGTCACGCTGGAACGCTTCCTGCACGCGGGCACGCTGTTCGCTGTCGATTCCGGCATGATACGCCCCGACGCTGAATCCACGGCTTTGCAGTCGCGCGGCGGTGTCTTCCACCTTCGCCCGACTGTTGCAGTAGATAATGCCGCATTTGCCGCGCTGATCCTGAACGTAGCGCAGCAGCTGATCGGTGGGTTTGAATTTTTCCACCAGCGTGTAGCGAATATTGGGGCGGTCAAAGCTGCTGATCTGAATCAGCGGATCCTGCATGTGCAGCAGATTAACGATGTCGTTGCGGGTGGTTTCGTCCGCCGTCGCCGTCAATGCCATGACCGGTAATTCCGGGAAGCGCTGACGCATCTTCCCGAGTGCACCATATTCCGGACGGAAATCGTGGCCCCACTGTGAAATACAGTGCGCCTCATCCACCGCCAGCATCGCCGGTTGCCAGTGCGCCAGACTGTCCAGGAAGTTATCCATCATCAGGCGTTCAGGGGCGATGTAGAGCAGCTTAACCCGGCCGGTACGACAGTCAGCCATCACCGTCTGCTGCTGCTCGCGCGTCATGGTGGAGTTGAGATAGGCTGCCGCCACGCCGTTCGCCAGCAACTGATCGACCTGATCTTTCATCAGTGAGATCAGCGGCGACACCACCAGTGTCAGCCCTTCGCGCACCAGCGCCGGAATCTGATAACAGAGCGATTTACCGCCGCCAGTGGGCATCACCACCAGACAGTCGCGCCCGCTCAGCGCCTGATTAATGATCGTCTGCTGACCGGGACGAAACTGCTGGTAGCCGAAGGTGTCCTGCAATACCTGCTGCGCCAGCGTTTCCTGATTAAGAACTGCCGAGGTTGCCACGCGATTCCTGTCTTACGTTAGGGATTAGAACAAGTCGTTAAGCGTTACACCCACACCCAGACGTGTCTGGCGATGGTTGTAATCGATCAGTGATTCACCGTAGCCGCTAAACACCTGAGTATAGAAGCGGACGTGTTCACTGATAGGGTAGCTCCAGCCCATTGTCGCGCCGCCATAACCGCTGTTCCAGTTATAGTTGCCCTCTACGCTGAAGATACTGTCGCCGAACTTATAGCCCAGCCGGGTGCGGTAGTAACCCATATATTTGGTGATGTCGGGATTATCATCGCTGCTCGCCCCTTCAGGGATACGATACCAGGGTTTGATTTCCGCCAGGAAGTTACCGTTCTCCGCCATCAGACGCGCATAGACACGGTTCCAGCTGCGTGAAGTCGGGTCACTTCGTCCATTAGATTGGTGATTCAGACCCAGTTCGACATCACGCAGCGTCCAGCCACCCAGCGAGTAGTCGGTCGCCCAGCCCAGAAAAATCTGCGGCTCATAGTTGGTCTCACGGAAAGGTGATGACTCAGCACTATTTGACAGCTGCCACCAGGAACGCTGGGTGTAAGAGGCTGCCAGCACCGAGTTGTCGCCCAGAATACCGCGCCACAGCGGAAACGCCAGGCTGAGCTGGAATTTCACTTCATCTTTGCGAGCGTTTTCACCCCAGTTATAGGAGGAGATCGCCTCTTTATTGAGGTCGCTGGTATAGGTGTAGAGCAGATAGTTGTTCTCGTAAGGATAGAGAACAAACGGGTTATCATGCTTCTCCAGCAGGTTAGCAATAATGCTGCCCTGAACCTGTGGCGCGTCATGAACCTCTTTAATCCGGGCTTCATCCGCCTGCGCCAGCGCAGGAAATATCAACATTGCCGCCAGCAAGGCGCGATGCTTACGCATAAAATTCTCCGGTGAACAGCTGCGTATCAGAATAACTGAAAGGGTGTTGTAAAAAGCAGGCCATTCTACACGCAAATGGCAGCGAGCATGAGTGCTGTTTTCTTAAACTGGAAACACCCTCGCAGGCGGCATAGAATACACAACTCATTCATGTTCCGCGCCCCTCTGGCCCGATTTTTTCAGGACACATCATCATGTCATCACCCGTGCTGACACCGCAGGACGCTCGCCAGCTGGTCGGCGAAATTTTTGTTTATCACATGCCATTTAATCAGGCGTTAGGCCTGGAGCTGATGCGCCTTGACGCAGACTACGCAGAGATCAGCTTCAATAACAAAACCATGCTGGTGGGCAACCAGGCCCAGCAGATTCTGCATGGTGGTGTTATTGCGTCGGTACTCGATGTGGCAGCGGGGATGGTCTGCGTCAGCAATGCGTTAACCCGTCAGGAGAGCATCAGCGAAGCGGATCTGCGCCAGCGTTTGTCACGTATGGGCACCATCGATATGCGCGTTGACTATCTGCGTCCCGGACGCGGCGAACGCTTCACCGCCACCAGCAGCCTGCTGCGTGCCGGTAACAAAGTCGCCGTGGCACGCGTGGAACTGCATAATCAACAGGGCGATTACATCGCCACGGCTACCGCCACCTATCTTATCGGCTAACTATGCCACTGAATGGATCGCATATGGATACGCAACAAACCCGCCAGGGCATTGGCTTTGCACTGGGCGCCTACTTTATCTGGGGCATTGCGCCCGCCTATTTCAAGCTGGTCAAACAGGTTCCCGCCACAGAAATCATGACGCACCGGGTAATCTGGTCGGCACTTTTTATGGTGTTGCTGATTACCCTGAGCCGAAGCTGGCCCGGCGTGCGAGGCGTGCTGCGTCAGCCTAAAAAAGTGCTGCTGCTGGCGCTGACGGCCGTGACTATCGGCGGCAACTGGCTGCTGTTTATCTGGGCAGTCAACAATCAGCATATGCTGGAAGCCAGCCTGGGCTACTTTATTAACCCGCTGATCAACGTGGTGTTCGGCATGCTGTTTTTGCGCGAACGGTTTCGCCGCCTGCAATGGCTCGCCGTGCTGCTGGCCACCGTCGGCGTGCTGGTGCAGCTGTGGCAGTTTGGATCGTTGCCAGTTATCGCGCTGGGGCTGGCCCTGAGCTTTGCCGTTTATGGTCTGATGCGCAAAAAGATCCAGGTCGATGCACAGAGCGGCATGCTGATTGAGACCCTGTGGCTGTTTCCGCTGGCAGCCATTTATCTGTTTGGCTTTGCCGACAGCGCCACCAGTCATTTATCGGCGAACCCGCTGAGTCTCAACCTGAAGCTGATCGCAGCGGGCATTGTGACCACCATTCCACTGATGCTGTTTGCGGCGGCCTGCAGCCGGCTGCGCCTCTCTACGGTCGGTTTCTTTCAGTATCTCGGCCCGACGCTGATGTTTGTGCTGGCGGTGGTGTTTTACGGTGAAACCATCACGCCAGACAAGATGGTAACCTTCGGCTTTATCTGGCTGGCGCTGCTGGTGTTTGTCTGCGATGCGGTAGCGTTTTCATTCCGTTCCCGCGCGCGCATAGCGTGAAATAAAGCGCGCTAAAGCCGGGCCGGTCAACAGGATGGTAAAGAGACGCAACGTCTGCATCGCCATCACAAATGCCATGTTGACCTGGGTTCCCGCAGCAATAATCGCCACTGTGTCCAGCCCGCCTGGACTGGTGGCGAGATAGGCCGTCATCAGATCGATATCCAGCATGCGCGTCAATATCCACGCCAGCCCGCCACACAACAGCATCAGCCCGAAGATTGAGGCCAGCATCTGCGGCAGCGTGCGCAGTGCCAGCAGAAAGATCGGGCGAGTGAAACGCAATCCCACGCTCCAGCCAATCAGCGCATAGGCCACGGCCAGTAGCCACTCCGGCACCTGTAACACTGCGATATGGCTGCTGTTCAGTACCGCCCCCGCCAGCGCGGGCAGCAGCAGCGCGCCAGAAGGAATGCGCAGTCGTGTCCCCAGCCACGCGCCGGCCAGCATCACCATCAGCGTAATCGCAAAGCCATAATTCAGCACGGGAAACCAGAGCAGCGAAACGCTGTGCGCTTCATCGCCCAGCCCGATGCGCGCGACCAGCGCGGCCGCCGAGGCGACAAACAGTACCCGCAGATACTGCATAAACGCCACCAGTCTCACGTCAGCGCCAAAGTCCCCCGCCATTGCTACCATTGCCGAAGCACCGCCCGGTGACGAGCCCCATGCGCCGGTCGGGCCAGGCAGATGACTGAAGCGAACCAGCAGAAAACCCGACAGGCCGCTGGCGGCCAGCGTCAGCAGCAGCACCGCCAGCACGATTGGCCACTCCTGAACCAGCGGTGTCAGAATCGAAGGCGACAGGCTCTGCGCAATCATGCAACCCAGCACCGCCTGAGCAAGCAGGAAGAATCGTTTATCAATTCGCAGTGTGGCTCCTGACAGGCCCATCACCACACCTACAATCATCGGTCCCAGTAGCAGCGCGGCGGGTACATGAAAATAATGCAGCACCGCGCCCAGTAGTACCGAGATCAGCAGCAGTAGCGTCCACTGCGCGCGCAACGAAAAAGCGTCCATAAAAAGTTAATAATTTGTAAAAACAGGAGGGTAAGATTACGCAGAAATGGGGACAGGAGCCAGCAGAACGGGCCATCTGAGATGGCCCGTGGCTTTTTTAAAGCCAGTTTTTACGTTTGAAATAGAGATAAGGCGCCAGTCCGGCCAGAATCATCAGGCCGATCGCGGCCGGATAACCAAAGCTCCACTTCAGTTCCGGCATAAACTCAAAGTTCATCCCATAGCTGGAGGCCACCAGCGTCGGCGGCAGAAACACCACGGAAACCACTGAGAAGATCTTGATGATGCGGTTCTGCTCAATGTTGATAAAGCCCATGGCCGCCTGCATCAGGAAGTTGACCTTCTGGAACAGCGATTCGTTATGCGGCAGCAGCGATTCGATATCGCGCAGAATTTCCCGCGCCTGCTCCAGCTGATTACCCGGAAGACGCGCTTTACGCACCAGGAAATTCAGGGCGCGCTGGGTATCCATCAGACAGAGACGCACCTTCCAGCCGATATCTTCCAGTTCGGCGAGCCGCGACAGCGCCTGATCGTACTCTTCGCCCTGCTGACCTTCCATGATCACCCGGCTCAGTTTCTCCAGTGCGCTATAGATGTTCTCGATTTCATCCGCCAGCTGTTCGATTTTGGTTTCAAACAGGTCGAGCAGCAGCTCAAAGGCATTGCCATCGATCAGGGTCTGGTTACGGGCGCGCATACGATAGAGACGGAAAGCGGGCAGTTCACGTTCGCGCAGCGTGTAGAGTCGGCCCTCACGAATGGTGAACGCCACGGTGGAGTTACCGGCATGATCGTCAGCATCTTCATAGAAGAAGAAGGAGTGGATATGCAGACCATCTTCATCTTCGAAGAAGCGTGCCGAGGCCTCGATATCTTCCAGCTCTGGCCGTGTTGCCAGGCTCTGGCCCAGCTCCGTTTGCACCCGGTCACGCTCGCCCTCTTCCGGCTCGATCAGATCGACCCAGACAGAGTTGGTCAGTTTGTCGGTTTCGTCTTCCAGCTCCAGTCGCGTCAGGCGGCTGTGATCCAGTTTAAATGCGCTCAGCATAGCAATACTCCCCATTGCAGACTAAATGGGACAAAGCGGTCCGCCGTTCCTTTAAAGGGAACAGGCAGCCTGAACACGGAAACAGAGTTTCAAAGATAAATCAGTGCTGACTCGCGCGACGGAATCAAAAAGGGAGGTCGCTGATAACCGCTAAGGCTACCCGCGTAAAGAGGTAGCCTTAGATGTTATGCCTGATATTCAGGTCATTGAGCCAGCATCGACTGGGCGTGTCCAAGGCATTGTCCTCTCATGATAATAGTGGGCGCATGTTACGCTGAGACGAAAAAGCCGTCAACCGCGTGCTAAAGCGTTTCCAGCTTCGCGTAAGCCGCCACCAGCCACTTGATTCCCTGACCCTGAAACGCCACCTGCAGGCGACTGTGCTCACCGCTGCCTTCCAGATTAATGATGGTGCCTTCGCCAAATTTTGCGTGATGAACACGCTGGCCCAGCGCGAATCCACTGTCATTTTTGGTCACCGGGGCACCCATACGCTGATGGTTGACCGGACGGCTGACGCTGGCGCGCAGACGCACTTCTTCGATGCAGGTCTCGGGCAGTTCGCCGATAAAACGGGAAGGCCGGTGATACACTTCCTTACCATAGAGTCGGCGGGTTTCAGCGTAGGTCAGCGTCAGCTTGAGCATCGCGCGGGTCACACCGACATACGCCAGACGACGCTCCTCTTCCAGCCGCCCGCCTTCATCCAGCGACATCTGGCTTGGGAACATGCCCTCTTCCATGCCGACGATAAAGACCTGGCTGAACTCCAGCCCTTTTGCTGAGTGCAACGTCATCAGCTGAACCGCATCCTGCCATTTATCTGCCTGACCTTCGCCCGCTTCCAGCGCCGCGTGGGATAAGAAGGCCTGCAGCGGCATCAGATCTTCATCTTCATCCTGATAGCTGAACTGACGGGTTGCCGTCACCAGCTCCTCAAGGTTTTCGATACGCGCCTGACCCTTTTCGCCTTTTTCCTGCTCATACATCAGCCACAGGCCAGAGTCTTTGATAACCCGGTCGGTCTGAACATGCAGCGGTAATTCGGCAGTTTCGGTAGCCAGTGAATCGACCAGCTCACAGAAGCGTTGCAGTGCAGACGCGGCGCGGCCAGCCAGTGCGCGACTTTGTAGCAGTTCGCGCGTAGCCTGCCACAGCGTCATCTGACGTTCACGCGCCGTCTGACGCACCACGTCGAGCGTGCGATCGCCCACGCCGCGCGTCGGGGTATTCACCACGCGCTCAAAGGCGGCGTCGTCATTGCGGTTCGCCATCAGACGCAGATAGGAGAGCGCATCTTTGATCTCCTGGCGTTCAAAGAAGCGCATGCCGCCATAAATACGGTACGGCATGCTGCTCTGCAGCAGCGCCTCTTCCAGCACACGCGACTGGGCGTTGCTGCGATAGAGAATGGCGCAGTCGTTGAGCGCACCGCCGTTCTCCATCCAGACCTTGATGCGGTTGACCACGAAGCGTGCTTCATCCAGCTCATTAAAAGCGCAGTAGATAGAGATCGGTTCGCCATCGCTGCCTTCGGTCCAGAGCTCTTTACCCAGACGGCCATTGTTGTTGGCGATCAGGGCGTTGGCCGCTTTCAGGATATTATTGGTTGAGCGATAGTTCTGCTCCAGACGGATCGTTTCCGCGCCAGGAAAATCCTGCAGAAAGCGCTGAATATTCTCAACCTGCGCACCGCGCCAGCCGTAGATCGACTGATCATCATCCCCCACGATGATCACACGGCCGCTGTCACCCGCCAGCATCCGAATCCAGGCATACTGAATGTTGTTGGTATCCTGAAACTCATCCACCAGCACGTTGGTAAAGCGTTCGCGGTAGTGATTCAGGATATGCGGCTTGTTGAGCCAGAGCTCATGGGCGCGCAGCAGCAGCTCGGCGAAGTCGACCAAACCAGCGCGGTCACAGGCTTCCTGATAAGCCTGATAAATGCGCAGCCAGGTCTGCTCAATCGGATTGCCATAACTTTCAATGTGCTTTGGCCGCAGGCCTTCATCTTTTTTGCCGTTGATGTACCACATGCCCTGGCGCGCAGGCCACTGCTTGTCATCAAGGTTCATCGATTTGATCAGGCGCTTGAGCAGACGCAGCTGGTCTTCACTGTCGAGGATCTGAAAATCCTGCGGCAGACCGGCGTCAAGATGGTGGGCACGCAGTAAGCGATGCGCCAGACCGTGGAAAGTCCCGATCCACATCCCGCCCTGACTGGTGCCGATCAGATGTTCGATACGGTGACGCATCTCTGCTGCCGCTTTGTTGGTAAAGGTCACCGCCATGATCGAATAAGGTGAGCAGTTCTCGACTGACATCAGCCAGGCAATGCGATGCACCAGCACCCGCGTTTTACCACTGCCCGCGCCTGCCAGCACCAGCAGGTTACTGCGCGGAGCCGCAACGGCCGCGCGCTGATTGTCATTCAAACCGTCGAGCAGTTCAGAAACGTCCATAAGCACCGTTTACCAGAGAAAAACGCCGTCGCCGCGCTGTTTACTGCGCCTGCCGTAAGGCATTGTCGCGGCCAGTCAGGCTGCGCCACGGACGCCGGATAAAGCACAGCGGCCTGGCAGAAAAAAGGGAGACGACTGGATAAATTTACAGCCATTATAGCAGTGAGGTGAGTGATGCCAACCGCGAAATTTCGACATGCGGCAACAGGCGCGCATCCGGGATATGCATCAGGTTGCCCTGCCGCAGGTTAACCCAGCAGGCCTGCATGCCGCAGCGCAGTGAGCCGGCGACATCGGTAGTCAGGTCGTCGCCCACATGCAGAATGTGTTGTGGCGCAATATCAAGGCGTTGCGCGGCAAGCTGATACATATCCTGCCACGGCTTAGCGCGCCCGTCAGGTCCGGCCCGCAACGTGAAGCGGAAATATTCAGCGATGCCCATTTTTTCCGGGCTGGCGTTGCCATTGGTTACCGCCACCAGCGGGATTTTTTCCGCCAGCGCCTTCAGCGTTTGATGCGTCTCGTCCGGCATCTCGACCTGACTCCGCCACTGATGGAACACCGCCATGACCTCTGCCGCGCCCGCGGTCGCTTCCGCAGCAGAGAGGCCGATATTCAGCATCGCCAGCTCTACCGAACGGCGTCGCCACTCTGAAACGTCATGATAGATCTCAGGCTCGCGCTGCAGCAGTTGATCGCGCAACTGCTGATAATCCTGCGGCGTGAAGTCACGCAGCGCCGGATGAAAAGCCTGCAAAGCAGCGTGAGACTCCAGCGTGGTGCGACGGATTACTGGATAGTTATCGTAGAGGGTGTCATCAAGATCGAAGGTCATGGCTTTTATGGCCGACAGCGGACGATAAAACTTCATTCGTTCTTTCCTCGTTTGGCGCGGGGATGCGCAGCGTCATACACCGAAGCCAGATGCTGGAAGTCGAGATGGGTGTAGATCTGGGTAGTCGAGAGGTTCGCATGACCCAGTAACTCCTGCACGGCACGCAGGTCGCCGCTGGACTCCAGCAGATGCGTGGCAAAAGAGTGTCGCAGCTTATGCGGATGGATATGGCTCGCCACACCCTGTCTGATGCCCCATTCGGCAAAGCGTTTCTGCACGTTGCGGGGCGAGATGCGGTTGCCTCGCGTCGACAGAAACAGTGCATCATCCTGGCCGCCAAAGGTTTCACGCAGCGGCAGCCAGTGCTGGATCCAGGTGACCGCCGTGCGGCCAATCGGCACCCGGCGCTCTTTACTGCCCTTACCCACGACCCACACTTCGCCGGAATCGAGGTCGACGTGGCGGCAATCCATATTCACCAGCTCGGAGAGACGCAGCCCGCCGCCATACATCACTTCCAGCATTGCGCGGTCGCGCACCGCCAGCGGATCGTTAAGGTCGATCTCCAGCAGCTGGTTCACTTCATCCACATCAATATTCTTAGGCAGATGGCGCGCTTTACGTGGCGTCATCACCCCTTTGGCCGGATTAGCGGAGAGCAACCCCTGGCTCACCTGCCAGTCGAGAAAACTGCGCAGGGCGGAGAGACGCAACGCGAGGCTGCTGGCAGAGAGTCCGGCGCGACGACTGCGCGCCGCCATGCTGCGCACCTGCGCAGGTTCCAGTTGCGCCCAGCTGCCGAGCTTCATCTCATCAGCAATTGCAACCAGCGCGGTCAGCTGGCGCGCATAGCTGCTCTGGGTTAACGGACTCAGCTGGCGCTCCACTTTCAGGTAGCGCAGAAATCCGTCGACCGCCTCCTGCAGCGCGCTGCTCATGCGCGCTCTACCCAACGGGAAAGCAGGCCAGGCATCATCTGTGAAAGATGCTGTAACAGCAGCGTTCCCATGCCCGACTGATAGTGCTGGCTGTCACGGCTGCTGAATACCAGCACGCCGAGATCGCCCTCTTCGCCCATCAGCGACATCGCAACCGAGCCAATTGCTTTGGCCTGCGGCAGCAGCAGCAGCAGTTCCGGCCCATTGATATTACCGAGATAATGATGCTGGTTGCCGAAGCGCTGAATACGCAGCGGTTCAAACGCCTGACGCGACAGGCTCAGTTGGAAGAAATCGGAGGGCGCGCCCAGCAGCCATTTATCACTGAACAGCCGCACATTGGCGCCCGCCAGGCCTAACTCTCGCGCCCAGCGATGCAGACGGTTGAGCATATCCTGCAGCGAATCTGCCGCGGCCAGATGACTTTCCAGCGACAGCAGACGATCAAACAGCTCATGGTTAGCGCTGGCCTGCTCCATCAGCAGGGTGATCTCTTCTTCCAGCCGCTGGATGTGGTTGCGTTGCCGCGCCATATGCCACTCGACCAGTGACACGCTGCCGCGCACCGGATGCGGCACCGCCATCTGTTCAACTTCGCGGGCATTACGGATAAAGAAATCGGGATTCTGCCGCAGATAATCACTGACGGCCTGATCGTCCAGCAGAACCGAACTGTCAGCCTGCTCTTCGATATTTTTCATAGATGAATAAACCCATCGTAGACGTGTGTCGCAGGCCCGGTCATGTAGAGCGGCTGACCGGCACCTTTCCAGGAGATATGCAGCGTCCCGCCAGGCAGATCGACACGCACTTTCGGTGCCAGAATGCCCTGCTGAATGCCGCATGCAACGGCAGCACAGGCGCCGCTGCCGCACGCCTGCGTTTCACCCGCTCCACGTTCGTAGACGCGCAGCCGGATATGTTCGGGATTAATGATCTCCATAAAACCGACATTGACGCGATCCGGGAAACGCTCGTGGCTCTCGAGAATCGGGCCCAGCAGTTCAAACTGCGCGGTTTTAACGCTTTCCACCTGAATGACGCAGTGGGGATTCCCCATCGACACTGCACCCAGCATCACCGTCTGTTCGGCCACGCGCAGCAGATAGAGATTCTCGGCTTTATTGGCGCGGAACGGCACCTGCTGAGGCTCAAAGTTGGGCTCACCCATGTTCACGCGCACGTGATCGTCAGGCGTCACGGTTAACACCATGCGGCCATTCTGGGTACTGACCCGGATGTCGCTTTTGTTGGTCAGCCCTTTCAGCTGAACAAAGCGGGCAAAACAGCGTGCACCGTTGCCGCACTGCGCCACTTCACTGCCGTCAGCGTTGAAAATTCGATAATGAAAATCGAGATCGGGATCGTAAGGCGGTTCAACAATCAGCAGCTGATCAAAACCGATCCCCAGATGACGATCGGCCAGCCGGCGGATCAATTCCGGCGAGAAGAAGACGTTTTGTGTCACTGCATCCACAACCATAAAATCGTTGCCGAGACCGTGCATTTTGGAGAACTGCATTTTTTGCTCCGCCGGATAAGCCATCAGATTAGTTCGCTTTTACGCCTGAATTGCCGGTCACCAGCCCGCCGACATCGGCTTTAGAGGCATCCGCTTTCTGGCGGTCGGTTGGGGCTTGTTGTTTCTTCGGCTGGTCCTTCGGCGGGAAGTAGAGCGGTCCTTTCAGACCACAACCTGCAAGGCTGATTACTGCCAGTGTCATGGCCAACAGGCTTATTACTTTCTTCATTCTTTATGCTCTTTATGTCCTTTACCTGGATGCTTATCATCGCAGTTGAAGGTGGAAAAGCAACAGGAAATCCCCGCAAATAGCGTGAACCGGGTGACAGGCCAGGAAGATAGCGGCCACCTGCAGAGCGCAGGCAGCCCGTCAGCATCAATGCACCTGATAGCGCGGTTGATAGTCGCTGTTGTCGTTGTCAGGCTGCGTCGTACAGAGCTGCGTCAGCGTCTGACTCCGGAATGGAATCACCTGGAATCGATCACCGGTGTTCACAATCTGGTAGAACTGCGGCAGGTTGAAGTTGATAAAGCTCGACCCATAGGTGAAGCGATCGTGCGATGAGGAGTAGAAGCGGCTGACGTCGCGCACCAGCTCCTCTTTGCTGCCTTCACAGTGATGATAGACCTCAACCCGATTGGTCTCATCAAGGATATAGATGTTGAAGCCGCGCTCATCCGTGGTGTTTTCAAAGAAGAACTGAATGATGCCTTCGCTGGCATAGCCGTTCACTACCGGTGGCAGCGGCGTCTGATTCGTTTCGACTTTGATCGACAACCCATGCAGCTTGTTGTTGGAGATCGCGCCATAAAATTCCACGGCGTTTTCAAGCTTCTGCACCGAGACACTCATGCGTTCAAAGAACAGTCCCCAGGTCTCGCCTGCCATGCGCAGCGCTTTGAAGCGGCCCGGCTCCTGACGTGTGCTGGAGAGGCGCAGCTCAATGCATTCAGAGACCAGCTGTTGCACGCGCGTGCGAATCAGACCGCGCAGATGCTGGCTGTAGCAGAACACTTCCACCGTATCCGGGGGTGCGGCATCCTGATGCATCTTGCCGAGAATGGTTTTCAGCCCTTCGATCATCGCCTGTTCACCGCTAAAGTGCAGCGTACGCACTTCATTCCAGGAGTTGCGATAGAGCAGATCGATGCTGCCAATCAGGCACTGCTGCTGTTGACCAAAGCTAAAGACATCCAGCTTGCGGAAGTCGAAGTGCACCACCTGATTGCGGAAGGCCGCCGTCGGATCGTGCTCAAGGTTAACAATAATCGCGAGGTGCCGGATTTCGCACGGGCTGTAGAGCGCTTTTGGCGTCGGCGAAGGCAGACGCAGCGGGAAGTGGCTGGAAACATCGTTAACCAGCTCCTGCAGGCGCGCCAGGTCGCAAATCTCATTGCCTTTAATATGCAGCCGGGTTTTACGGGTCAGCAGACCATTGAACCACGCCCAGGCCACCAGCTTGTTCAGGTAGCGGTTATATTCCAGCGGCTGATGGCTGATGATCGAATCCATGTCCGGTGCCTGGTTATAAAGATACCAGCCGGAACGGTTGGCGCGGCCAGGCGGCACATGAATAAAGGTCAGATTCGGTTCAGAGAGATCGGGCGAAATCTGTGGATTCACCAGCGTCACTTTGCCCGGCAGCGCTTCAAACGCGGCATACAGTTTACGGGTCAATACACCGATATCCTGCGGACTGGCGCTGACGCTTAAGTTGTTGCGACGGGCAAAGCGGATCAGGTTGCGATAACTCTGCATCATCGCATCCAGTAATTCGTTATGGGCTTCGCGCACCCGCTCGATTTTCCACCCGGCACGGTTGTCCAGAATGGCGATCTTCTCTTCGTTCCAGCCCCACTCTTTAACCAGCTGCGATAAAATCTCGCGACGCCAGCCGGTGCGTTGCTGATGATCTTCGGTGCTGAGCTTTTCACATACTTTGAGATAGAAGCAGCGACGCACCAGATCAAGGCGCGGCTGATCGTCCACGCTGGTCAGGTAGTGCGTCACGCGCTCAAGCATCATGCAGTAAGGATCGAGGCCAAAGCAGATGATTTCGCCGTCGTGCAGGCGCTGTTTGATATCCATTGCCAGCAGTTGTGTGTTCGGGTATTCCCAGCTGTAGGCTTCCAGCAGCAGCGTTTTCAGTACGGCTTTATAAGGCGAGTCGATACTTTTATAGAGCTGCCACAGGCTGGCACCGAAATACTCTTCCGCCGACAGCGTGCCGAGGCCGCCCAGATCGAGCCACTCATTGGGGGTCAGCACGCCTTTGGCGTACAGCGACATCACGTAGTCATCGTAATGGTGCTCTTCTTCACCCGGCACCATATTCCACAGGAGGCGTTTGCCCGCCATACGAACCGCGGTACGGTAAAACTCATCCAGCAGTAAAATGTGTTGTGTGGAGCCGCAGTCTTCACCGCCCAGGCTGCCGCTTTCGTTATGACGGAAGCGGTTCTCGTCAATCAGGAAGAAACTCACTTCCACGCCCATCGAGACACACCACTTCTGCAGCAGCGTACATTTACGCTGCAGATTCAGCCGCTCTTCATTATCAAGCCAGGATTGATGACACACCCAGATATCGAGATCCGAGACGCTGTTCTGCCCGACCGAGGAGGTACTGCCCATAGAGTAGATCGCAGTGATCGGCATTTCGCCTTTCGGCGCATCGGCATGGCGCAGGTCGCTGTCGCCGGTGAGATCGGCCAGCAGCTGTCGCTGATTTTCATCAGGCGTGTAGAAGCTGATGCCATGTGGAACGCTACCTTCAAGGTAACCCGGCATCTGCGGATGTTGATAATGTAATAAGGTTGGCAGCAGACTGTAGACGCGCTGGAAAGCGGGTCCCATGGCAGCCAGCGCACGATCAACGCGCAGCTGGTTAATTGCATCCAGTCTCTGTTTCAGTGTCTCAATGTAGAGGTACAAGACGTTTCGCCTGATTGTCCCAGTGTTTAAGCACCCTGTTTCCACGCTCTGCCGCTTATAAAAGTAAAAAAGTGGGCAGATAATTGCTGGAAACGTGATCAATCTATCACTCGGCAGATTGACCGTAAAGAAAGTTGCGCTACTTAACAGTTTAGCACGTTCTTACCAGCTTCCCGCCTTTTCGGCACTGGTTGCCACGCTATGGCTTGATAAACCGGGCCTGAAACCGCGCACAGGCCGTTTTCAATCCGTTGAAACTGACAGTATTCACCCAGAGATGATAGGATATTCAGTGAACGATAAAAATGGTTAACAGCATGTTAGACAAAATTTTCAGAATTGCTACAAGACAAAGCCCGCTCGCATTATGGCAGGCACATTATGTACAGCAACGACTCATGAGTGCCCATCCGGGACTGCGCGTTGAGCTGGTGCCTATGGTCACCAAAGGTGACATTATCCTTGATACGCCGCTGGCAAAAGTCGGTGGTAAAGGGCTGTTTGTCAAAGAGCTTGAGCTGGCAATGCAGGATGGCCGTGCCGACATGGCAGTGCACTCTATGAAGGATGTGCCGGTCAGTTTTCCTGAAGGTCTGGGCCTGGTAACCATCTGCGAGCGCGACGATCCGCGTGATGCGTTCGTTTCTCATCACTATGACTCCATTGATGCGCTGCCACAGGGTGCCGTTGTAGGTACCTCCAGCCTGCGTCGTCAGTGCCAGATTAGCGCGCGCCGTCCGGATCTGGTGATCCGCTCGCTGCGCGGCAATGTGGGTACCCGACTCGGCAAGCTCGATGCCGGCGAGTATGACGCGATTATTCTTGCCGTCGCCGGACTGAAGCGTCTGGGGCTGGAAGATCGCATTCGCCAGGCAATGCCTGCCGAAGTCTCCCTGCCCGCCGTGGGTCAGGGTGCAGTCGGCATTGAATGCCGTCTGGATGATAGCGTCCTGATTGACCTGTTACGGGCACTGAACCACGATGACACCGAAGTCTGTGTCAGAGCGGAACGCGCTATGAATACCCGCTTAGAGGGTGGCTGCCAGGTCCCCATTGGCAGTTTCGCGGTGCTGGAAGGCGATAAGCTCTGGCTGCGCGGCATGGTCGGTGCACCGGATGGCCGGGTGATGGTCAGCGGCGAACGCCGTGGTCCCCGCGCTCAGGCTGAAGAGATGGGCATCTCACTTGCCGATGAACTGCTGAACGGCGGCGCGCGTGAAATCCTGAAAGAGGTCTATCAGGGGCAGCCGCCGGCATGACCATCCTGGTGACGCGCCCGGAACCCGCAGCGGCAGAGCTGGTGTCACGCCTGCATGCCCTTGGCAAACAGGCGTGGAGCCTGCCGTTGATCGAGTTTGCGCCAGGCGCTGATCTCGATTCCCTGCCTCACAGGCTCGCCGGACTTCGTGCCGGTGATCTCGTCTTTATTCTTTCTCAGCAGGTGATTCACTACGCACAGCACGCGATCAAAGCATGGCCCACGGAGCTGGACTATTATGCAATTGGTCGCAGCACCGCGCTGGCGTTTCACACCGTCAGCGGACAGCAGGTGACCTGGCCTCATGCGCATGAAACCAGTGAGGAATTGATCCAGATAAACACGCTTCAGCAGGTTGCCGGTAAACGTGCGCTGATCCTGCGTGGCGATCCCGGACGCGAATTGCTGGCAGAAACATTAACCCGGCGAGGTGCTGAGGTAACGTTTGCTGCCTGCTACCAGCGCTGCCAGAAGCATTATGACGGACCGGTTGAAGGCCGCCGCTGGCGCGATCGCGGCGTCTCTGTGCTGGTGGTGACCAGTGGTGAAATGTTACAACAGCTTTTTTCGCTGTTCCCCGCGGTTGATCGCGAGGAATGGCTGCTCAACTGCCGACTGATAGTCGTCAGTGAACGTTTGGCTACCCTGGCCGCAGGATTGGGTTGGCAGGATATTCAGGTAGCCGATGGTGCCGATAACGATGCGCTGCTGCGCGCGTTACGCTGAACTTTAACAATGGGATGTGCCACATATGACGGAACAAAAAGACTCCTCCGCCATGGTTGAAGAAACCACCCCAGCGGTTGACCGCTCTCCTTCCAGCAACAGCACACCACCGCGTAATGCGAAAAAGGGTGGCATGGTGTTGGGTGCAGTTGCGATTGTCATCGCGCTGGCGATGGGTGCAGGTTTATACCTTAACGGGAAACATCAGGCTGATTTACAGGCACAAACCAATCAGAAGCTGAGCGACCAGTTAAGCGCATTGCAGCAGCAGGCCAGCAGCGATAAACAGCAGCTGACACAGCAACTGAGTGGCGCTGAAACTGCCCTGCAGACGGCACAGCAACAGCAGGCTGCGTCAGCAAAAGCGCTGGAAACGCTGCGTGAAAAAGTGGCCGTGATTTCTGGCAACGACGTGCGTAGCTGGCTGCTGGCACAGGCGGACTATCTGGTGAAACTGGCTGGCCGCAAACTCTGGAGCGATCAGGATGTCACTACCGCAGCTGCATTGCTGAAAAGCGCCGATGCCAGTCTGGCTGACATGAACGATCCCAGCGTCATGAATGTGCGTCGCGCCCTGACTCAGGATATCAGTAACCTCTCTTCTGTTACGCAGGTCGACTACGACGGCGTGATCCTCAAGCTGAATCAACTGTCGAATAACGTTGATAATCTGCGTCTGGCCGATAATGACAGCGATGATACGCCGATGGACAGTGACGGCGGCGAACTCTCAGGTTCGGTACGTGAATGGCGTCAGAATCTGGTGAAAAGCTGGCATAACTTTATGGATGACTTTATTACTATCCGCCGCCGCGATAATACCGCACAGCCGCTGCTGGCCCCGAATCAGGATGTCTACCTGCGTGAGAATATCCGCTCGCGTCTGCTGATTGCTGCGCAGGCCGTACCACGTCATCAGGATGAGATTTATAAACAATCTATCGATACCGTGTCCGCCTGGGTTCGCGCCTGGTATGACACTAATGATGCTGCCACCAAAGCCTTCCTTGCCCAACTGGATGAGCTGAGCCAGCAGAACATCAATATGGATCTGCCGGATAACCTGGAAAGTCAGCCGTTGCTGGAACAGCTTATGCAGACCCGCGTGCGGAACCTGTTGGCGCAACCGTCTGCTGCTGCTAATCAGCAGGGAGGCTAAGCATGCTTAAGGTATTTATCCTCTTTATCCTGCTGATAGCGGGCGTGGTGCTGGGACCGATGATTGCCGGTCATCAGGGCTACGTGCTGATTCAGACCGATAACTGGAATATCGAAACCAGCGTTACCGGCCTGGTGATTATCCTTATCATCAGCCTGCTGGTGATTCTGGCGGTGGAATGGCTGCTGCGCCGTGTGCTGCACACCGGGGCGCGTACCCGCGGCTGGTTTACCGGACGCAAACGCCGTCGCGCGCAGCGTCATACCCAGTCTGCGCTGATGAAGCTGGCAGAAGGCGATCACCGCCAGGTAGAAAAATTACTGTCTAAAGATGCCGATCACGCCGACGTACCGGTAGCGAACTACCTGCTGGCCGCGGAAGCCGCCCAGCAGCGTGGCGATGAAATTCGTGCCAATCAGCATCTTGAACGTGCTGCTGAGCTGTCTGAAAGCAATACCATTCCGGTGGAAATTGCCCGTGCTCGTATTCAGCTGGCCCGTAACGAAGATCATGCGGCTCGTCACAGCGTTGATCGCCTGCTGGAAGTGGCACCGCGTCACCCTGAAGTGCTGCGCCTGGCCGAACAGGCGTACGTCCGTACGGGCGCCTGGAGTGCATTGCTGGATATTCTGCCTGCTATGCAGAAAGCGCAGGTCGGTGATGACCTGCATCGTGATGCGTTACAGCAGCAGGCCTGGCTGGGTCTGATGAATCAGGCAATGGCCGACCAGGGCAGCGATGGCCTGAAGCGCTGGTGGGGCACGCTGAGCCGCAAAACCCGTCAGGATACGACCCTGCAGGTGGCAATGGCGGATCATCTGATTGAGTGCAACGATCACGACACCGCACAGTCGATCGTGCTGGAGGGCCTCAAGCGTCATTATGACGATCGGCTGGTGCTATTGATGCCTCGCATCAAAAGCGGTAATCCGGAAGCGCTGGAAAAGGCATTACGCCAGCAGATCAAACAGCATGGCGCAACGCCGTTGCTGCACAGTACGCTGGGACAGTTGCTGATGCGTCATGGCGAATGGCAGCAGGCAGCAGACGCGCTGCAGCAGGCGCTGGCGCAGCGTCCGGATGCGTTTGATTATGCATGGCTGGCAGATGTCTATGATCGTCTGCATCGTCCGGAAGAGGCCGCAAAGATGCGTCGTGAAGGATTGTTGCTGACGCTGAAGAATAATCCCAACGTCTGATGCGGTTGTCAGACAGGTTAAAGCCGGGCTCGCCCGGCTTTTTTGTGCCTGCAATCTGCCAGCCACATTGCGCAGGCAAAAAAAACACCTGCCAGGGGCAGGTGCAAGATCAGGTCGGTAAGACAACCGGGAGGTACCTGACTCAACGTGGTGTCTGTTAACCCTGTAAGGCTTACGCGATACAGGCAGGCAGACAACAGGTACCTAAAATTGGCTCTGCATCATTC
The DNA here is from genome assembly GCF_024158165.1 of Pantoea sp. B550. Taxonomy (NCBI): domain Bacteria; kingdom Pseudomonadati; phylum Pseudomonadota; class Gammaproteobacteria; order Enterobacterales; family Erwiniaceae; genus Pantoea; species Pantoea sp. B550. The sequence goes on along the minus strand of NZ_JAMYXI010000003.1, from coordinate 2,130,353 downwards.
CCAGGTTTATGTAGCATCAGCAGACATAAGAGGTGGAATGAGCATCTACAGCAAAAGTGTTGCACAAGCCGTGCCAGGTTAAGATTTATTTTTAAATTTTATATCAATCAATATCTTAAGAAGTTGGCTAAGCCTTTCCTGAGCGAGGTACGGCAGGATGTGTCGGGATGAAGCGACAGCCATAAATTTCTCTGTCTCTGAATAGAGACAACCAGGTCATTCTCTCTTAGAAATTAACAATAACAATGACTTATCTGTCGGCAATTCACGACGCTATTGTTCCTGCTTATATTGCTAGTGGAATCAAAGCAGAGTAACTTTGACAGCAATGAATATGCTCAACGCGCAGGGAACACGGCCAGAGGAGGGAAGCGTCCCACCGGCCGGCTAAAACGCCGGGAGCGTTTCTGAACAACGCAAAGCGTTGGCCCGGATACGGGCGCACCTCATGAATGAGGTGCGTAATCGCGTGGGTCGGGCGGCCATGGATGGCATTAGCGACTTTCCGATCTGACCGTGTTCCCTTCGCAGGCTCGCGCTCACCGCTGTGCGGGCTTCAGGGAGCATACGCCTTTCGCAAAGACGCAAAAGACGCCATCCATGGCAGGCTCAGCGCGGCCCATCCCTGGCCCGCGATGCTTTGCTACAGGCATATGCTCCCTTCGCTTCACGTATGGCAGACGTATTAAGTACTTCATAAGCTTCATAGGGTTTACAGCAATGAAGAAGCCCAACGCGCAGGGAACACGGTCAGAGGAGGAAAGCGTCCCACCGCCCGGATAAAACGCCGGGAGCGTTTCTGAACAATGCAAAGCGTTGGCCCGTTTACGGGCGCACCTCAGGGATGAGGTGCGTAGCAGAAATTCAAATCCACTTTTTTACAGACGAAAAAAAAACCTGTCTTTTCAGACAGATTTCTAAATATGGTCGGCGAGAGAGGATTACTCTGCTCTGCGAGCAGCGCCCTGCGGGCCGTTGCTGAAGCAACGTTGTCTCGCTACGCTCGGCTCAAACCTCCTCTGTCGGTCCTCATCCTCTTTCCTACAGACGAAAAAAAACCTGTCTTTTCAGACAGGTTTCTAAAAATGGTCGGCGAGAGAGGATTCGAACCTCCGACCCACTGGTCCCAAACCAGTTGCGCTACCAAGCTGCGCTACTCGCCGATTTTTTTAACTGTTTTGCCTGGTGCGAAGAGAGGGACTTGAACCCTCACGTCCGTTAGGACACTAACACCTGAAGCTAGCGCGTCTACCAATTCCGCCACCTTCGCGTTTCCCAGCAAAATCTGGGGTGGCTAATGGGACTCGAACCCACGACAACTGGAATCACAATCCAGGGCTCTACCAACTGAGCTATAGCCACCACTATTCTTAATGTTACAGGTTTAAAGCCTGCAGCATTTAAATCTCTACTGCCAACCGCGGTAAATCAACCACCGAAGCTCATGCGCACAAACGATATGGCGCGCCCGACAGGATTCGAACCTGAGACCTCTGCCTCCGGAGGGCAGCGCTCTATCCAGCTGAGCTACGGGCGCGTAGCGCCGTTGCGGATGTGCATACTAGAGATAAGCGCCCATCGTGTCTAGTGCTTTTTAAATAAAAAGACGCGTTTGATTACGCTTTGTGCATTTCGTCGACAAATAGTACATTTCCACTCTCGTGATGCCTGAAAATGCGGCATTTATCAGCAATATCAGAGATCGCCGCGCCAGTGATAGCGCAAATATTTAAGCAGTTTTAATTGCCTGCGCAGGCGGCTCGGCTGCCGAATCAGACGATAGAGCCACTCCAGCCCCAGTCGCTGCCAGATCTCAGGGGCGCGCTTCACATGACCGGTGAAAACATCGTACGTTCCACCCACGCCCATATAAAGGGCATCAGGCCAGTACGCACGGCACGCCAGCATCAGCAACTCCTGACGTGGCGATCCCAGCGCGACGGTCACCAGCTTCGCGCCGCTGGCCGCAATCCGGGCAAACAGCGCATCCTGATCGGCTGGCGCAAAATAGCCATCCTGCGCGCCAACAATATTCACATTCCACTGACGACGTAGCTTATCGCAGGTTTCATCCAGCACCTGCTGACGACCGCCGATAAGAAATACAGGCGTCCCTTCCCGCCCGGCGCGTTCCATCAGCGCTTCCCATAAATCAGCACCCGCAATGCGCTGCACCGACGCGTGTGGATATTTTTTACGAATCGAGCGCACAATGCTGATGCCATCGGCGTACGCATATTCCGCCTGCGCTAACAGCGTGCGTAATCCCTCATCCCGCTCAGCGGTCAGGATCTTCTCCGCATTAATCGCCACTAAAATACCGCTGCGTACGCTCTGCGGCGGCATCAGAAAATTCACCGCCGACGGCATGTTTTCGAAGCCATACAAATCAACGCCGCGAATACGGTACTGCGGCGTCTCATTTAACGTTGTCATATCTTCCGTTAATCCCAGAGGTTAATCAGAGCGGGCTGTGCAACACCCGCCTGCTGCGGTCGCGAATTAAACCTGCGCGATCCAGTAACCAGAAAAGTAATTTAGCCATGCCCAGACAGGCAGCAAAAATGAGGCAGAAAAACACCACACGTGAGCCGAACGCATCGAGGCCCTCGCGTGCCAGTACGATCATGTTAAACACCGCGCCAAAACAGAAGCTTTGCAGGATGGCGCCGGTGTACCGGTTGGCCTCAAGGCAGCCACGCTGATAGATCGCATCAAAGGCTTTAATAATCATCCCTACCACTACCGCACCGATCGGAATCGCCCAGACGCCGCCCATCACGACCAGAGAGCCAATCAGCGTGGGTGAAATCGCCAGGCCAGAATGGTTGTTCAGCACTTCCCAGGTGAAGTAGTTGGCACTGTTCAACACCGCCAGCGGGCGATCGGGCCAGAGCCAGGTCGGAATAAACACGTAGAAATCACGCCACAGCGGTGCCAGCCCCTGAAACTCAATTTTGTCGTAGTTATCCAGCAGCCGGGCAAGATTCTCCCACGGCGAGAAGGTATCACGCGTCAGATACAGGAAGGTATAGAACGCTTCATCGCCCATCACGTCGAGGTTATAGCGGCGCAGCGCCAGCCAGAACATCCCCCCAATTGCCATCACACCCGCCGTTGCCAGCATCCACAGAGTGATCCAGCCACGGGTAATGCCGATAAACAGGAACAGGGCAAACGCAATAATGATATTGGCGCGTGTTCCGCCCACCAGTGCATACGTCAGTAAACCAAAGGCCACCGTCACGACCAAAAACAGCAGCCAGTTGCGGCGGGTCGGCCGTAAAAAGTAGGGGATCAGCATCGCCGGAATAAAGAAATAGAAGAAGCGCTTAAGCGCCACGCCCGATACTTCGCTGGAGAAAATCTGGTTATAAGCGGTCAGGCGGAACAGCAGAAAACCGTTGTGAATGAAGAACACCGTCACGGTACCCAGCGCGACCAGCGCCAGAATCACACAGGTCAGGTGGGTTTCAACCCGATTCATCTGCAGCCAGGGCTTAGCCGGAGGCGCGCTGGCCGGTTTCAGCCGCACTTTATAGCTGACGTAATAAATGGCGTAAAACGCTGTGGCCGACAGCAGCGCCTCCAGCAGATTCTCCACTGGCATCATGTCCACGTTAAAGCGAAACACCAGCACGGAGGTCAGCGGGAAGCCGAAGTAAAAGGTCAGCAGAAACAGCAGCGTAAAGAACAGATGGAAGTTAAAACGGACGCGCTTAAACTCCCGCCAGGTCAGCGTCAGAATAAAAACCAGCGACAGCAGATAGACCACCAGCAGGCCGCCAAACTGCATAAGACTCATGACAACTCCCCTTCGCTGAGCTGTAACGCGGCTCGCCAGCCTGCGAGATAACCTGGCGCAAAGAAGGCGATAGCCTGTTTATCACAGCGCATCAGCTGCCGGCGTGCCTCGGCGATCACCGCAGGCGACAGCGTATCTTCGCTGAAGAGTACCGGAAGCTGCTGCTCAGCCACATCACGCCAGAATGGGTTTTTGCGGGTCAGAACAAACGGCACGTTGGCCTGGATCAGCAGGCAAAGTGTTCCCACCCCCTGCTGACGTTCAAACATAAAATAGCCGACATGGCAGCGCGCCAGCAGCGCTAAGTAATCATCAAATGCCAGATTTTCACGCAGCAGATTCACCTGACCGTCAGGAAACAGCGTCTCTGCTGCGGCCTTAATCTGGCTGATGTACGCCTCATTGCCCGGCGGATAGCCCAGCGGCACCTCGATGCGCACCTGCTCGCCAAACTGCGCGTGAATCGCCTTTAAGCCTTCAATATGTCGGTTACTCGGATCGCCCGAATTGCCCAGCAGCAGCGTAAACGGCTCTGACGGCGCAGACTCAACGGCAGCATCCGGCATTCTGGTCGGGAAATAGAGCAGTGAACCGGGAACGCGGCGATGGCGCTGCTGATAGTGATGCAGGTCGCCTCGGGTCGCAAAAACCTGCGCAACACGTCCCTGTGCTATCCGGCGGACCAGATAGAACAGACGAAACTTCAGGCTGCGCGAATCTTCATAGAGGTCGGCGCCCCAGACGTGCCAGAACAGCTGAGAACGGCGCAGCTTACCGCTGAGTAATGCCAGCCAGATCCACGGGTTAAACTGACCGTGGCAGAAAAAACGCTGCTGACGATTCCTGGCCCGCTGCAAAACCGCCTGCGCCAGCACTTTCTTGCTGGTAAAGCACTCGATCTGTAACGCACTGAACGGAGACAGGCTCTCTGGCTGCTGCGTCACCACCATAAAATGGCGTGGGAAAGCCGCAGGCTGCTCAACGCTGAGAACGTCATTGAAAAAGCGCAGCACCGTAAGATTGTGGTGGGGAATGTCCGATCCCAAAACGTGAATTAAAGTCATTTTTTCCGGCAGTAAACAATAAAAGCGCCACAACACAGGGCAAAGTAAGCCATATAGGTAAACATATAGGCCTGCGCCGCACCCGTCGCGCCATGTAACGGGATCAGCCAGCGTGAGAACAGGGTCAGCAACAGAAACTGGCTAATCTCAGTCAGAACATAAAAGCGCAGCGAGGCTTTGGCGATAACCAGATATCCGAAAACATAGGCACCGACTTTAAAAACATCGCCGCACAGCTGCCACACAAAAAGATCGCGCATCTCGCGAAAAGCCTGAGAGAACAGCAGACTGATGGCGAAGTCACGCAGTACCCAGACGGCGAAGCTGGCAACCGCCACGGCGGGCAGGACAAAGCGCAGTGCACGGCCAATCTCACGTGCGATGTCGCGTTTGTTGTCGAGCCGCGCAAGCGTCGGCAGCAGCCAGACGCTAAACGTCGCGGTGATAAACTGCAGATAGGCATCGGAAATGCTGGTCACACCCTGCCACAACCCGACCTGCGCCCAGCCCTCCTGCTCTGCCAGCAGGTTACGCATCATTACCCAGACAACCGGTAAGGTCACCGCCGTGATCAGCGCCATCAGGGTATATTTTGCCAGATTACGCGCCAGCTCAGAATGCCATTGTGGCCGCAGCCAGCTCAGCGGTAGCGGCGCACGGCGTTTCAGCATCAGTAGCGCAGGCAGCAGCAGCAAAGCTGGCACCAGCGCCAGGCCGATCAATGCGCCCTGATAACCGCCCAGCCACCAGCAGAGCAGATAGCCCGCCACGCCAGTCAGGCTGCCGAGAATCAGCGCCAGCGCATTCCCACGCGCGTCACGATAGCCCTTCAGTAGCGCCAGGGTAAAGTTGGCCCAGGCGATGCCGAGCTGAAGAAAGGCGACGACGCGGATGACGCCCTGATAGCGGTCATGACCAAACAGCGCGGTGCTGATGGGGGCTGCCGCCAGCAGAAACAGCAGCGCCAGCACGCCGGAGAAGCCCAGCACCATAGCCGATGCCGTGCCCACCATCGCCCGGAGTGGTCCGGGCTGCTGCTGATACTGCGCCACATAGGTGGTGACGCCGTTGAAGATGCCCGCGCCCGCCAGCACACCCAGCACGGTGATCAACTGCCGGAAGTTACCTGCCTGGCCAACACCTTCGGGGCCGAAGCTGACTGCCAGCAGTTTGACCACCAGCAGACCAGACACAATTTTTACCAGCGTGGACGATGCGGTCCACACTGAGGCTCTGGCTAATGACATCAGGAAAAGAAGCTCAGCAGCGAGCTGATAACCGTGCTCTGATTATTATCCGACAGGTTATAAAACAGCGGCAGGCGCAGCAGACGTTCACTTTCCAGCGTGGTGAAGCGATCGTCACCGACAAATTGCGAAAAACGCTCACCGGCAGGTGAACTGTGCAGCGGAATATAGTGGAACACTGTCAGTATCTCTGCTTCTTTCATCCAGTTGATCAGCGCCTGGCGATCGTCCTGATCGCGCAGTTTGATGTAGAACATGTGCGCATTGTGTTCGCAGCTGGCGGGGATCACTGGCAGACTGATGCGGCCCTGAGCCGCCAGCGGCTGGAGTGCGTCATAATAACGCTGCCAGATGCGTAACCGCTGCTGGTTGATGCGTTCAGCGGCTTCCAGCTGCGCCCAGAGATAGGCGGCCTGCAAGTCGGCCATCAGGTAGCTCGACCCCATATCGCGCCAGGTATATTTATCGACCTGACCCCGGAAGAACTGGCTGCGGTTGGTGCCTTTTTCCCGCACGATCTCGGCGCGCTCGACCAGGCTGGCGTCGTTGATCAGCGTCGCGCCCCCTTCACCACCGGCAGTATAATTCTTGGTTTCGTGGAAACTGAAGCAGCCAATATGACCGATGGTGCCCAGCGCACGGCCTTTGTAGCGTGACATCACGCCCTGCGCCGCATCTTCAATCACAAACAGCTTATGCTTAGCCGCCAGCGCCATGATGGTGTCCATTTCACAGGCTACGCCTGCGTAATGCACCGGCACAATGGCGCGGGTTTTTTCAGTGATGGCGGCTTCGATCAGCGTTTCATCGATGTTCATGGTGTCCGGGCGCACATCGACAAACACGATGCGCGCGCCGCGCAGCACAAAGGCGTTGGCGGTTGAGACAAAGGTATAGCTCGGCATGATCACCTCATCGCCGGGCTGCAGATCGATTAACAGCGCTGCCATCTCCAGCGAAGCGGTACAGGAGGGAGTCAGCAGCACTTTTTTGCTGCCAAAACGCTGCTCCATCCACTGCTGACAACGACGGGTGAAGCCGCCGTCGCCGCACAGCTTGCCGCTGTTCATCGCCGACTGCATATACTCAATTTCTGTGCCCACAATCGGGGGCGCATTAAATGGAATCATGACCTTTCCTGTAAAACCAGTAGGCGGTGCTGTCGAGTCGGGCACCGCTGCGTAAATAGAGGCGCATCGCCGTGAGATTACTGAGCTGGGTAGCCACCCGAAGCTGAGCCAACTGCCTTACCCGCGCCCAGTCAGCCGCCGCCAGTAGCAGTCGCTGACCCAGCCCCTGACCCTGCGCGTCAGGCATTACGCCCAGCAGGCCAATGCGAGCATCGCCATCCACCGCGCGCAGCGAAACAAATCCCTGCAGCTGACCGGTGGCATCACTGGCCACCAGACACTGATCGTCAAACGTCCCACGCACCGCATTCTCAATCCACTGCGCATAAAAACGGCCGCTGGCGTCCGGTGCGTACCAGGCCGCGCGAAAACGGCTCTGGCTGAAAAGCTGTGACGCTGCATCACGCAGTTGCGGAATCTGTGCTTCGCGCGCAATGCGAATCCCCGCCTGCCGTTCTGTCTCTTTAATCGCCAGCGTCAGGTCCGCCTCGCCTTCTGCCAGCTGGAACTGATGCTGCTGCAGCGTATCAATCAACGCCGTCTCGCTGGCAGCCACTTTCATCTGCATCAGCGCACAGGGATGATGCAGCGCCTGCTCCAGCGGAATGTCACCTTCCGGCTCCAGCCGCACGGTCTCAACACCGAAGAATGCACTTTCCCAGCTAAGGGGATTAATACTGACGTGGACGGACATGTAATAAATCCAGCAGGTATTGGCCGTAGCCGGTTTTTGTCAGCGCTTCACCGGCAGCACGCAGCTGGTCATCACTGAGCCAGTTGTTACGCCAGGCGGCCACACAGATAAGCCGTTTAAAGGATAAAGCGCACCAGAGCCGAGCCGATAAAACCGGCACCGCCCGTGATCAGAAAACGCTTCATCGCCAGACACCTTTGGTGTCGACAATCCAGTTTTGCTGAACGTCGGCGGCATCAATGGCGCGGAAGGCACGGTGATCGACCAGCATCACCAGAATATCGGCCTGGTCCAGCGCCTGCGCGCTGGAAACCAGCTCTGCTTTGTCAGCCAGAGAATCTGCAAGCTGCTCAATGTGCGGTTCAACTATCCAGGTGGTGCCGCTGTGCCATTCGGCAATCTTCTGTGCCACGCCCACCGCCGGGCTTTCGCGCAGGTCGTCGATATTGGGTTTAAAGGCCAGGCCAAAGCAGGCAATGGTGATATCACTGGCGCGCTTGCCGGTCTGCGTCAGGCAGTCCGCCAGCGCGGTTTTCACCTGGTCCAGCACCCACTGCGGCTTGGCATCATTCACCTCGCGCGCGGTGCGGATCAGGCGGGCTAATTCGGGATTCTGCGCCACGATAAACCAGGGATCGACGGCGATACAGTGACCGCCGACGCCCGGACCAGGCTGCAGAATGTTGACGCGCGGATGGCGATTCGCCAGCGCAATCAGCTCCCAGACGTTAATGCCCTGATCGGCACAAATCAGCGACAGCTCATTGGCAAAGGCGATATTCACGTCACGGAAGCTGTTTTCGGTCAGCTTGCACATCTCGGCGGTACGGGCGTTAGTTTCAACGCATTCACCTTTTAAAAATAGCCGATAAAGCTCGCTGGCGCGGACAGAACAGGCGGGGGTCATGCCGCCAATCACCCGGTCGTTGTTAATCAGCTCAACCATCACCTGACCCGGCAGTACGCGCTCCGGGCAGTAGGCGACAAAAATATCGGGCGTCTCACCGTGCTGCGGAAAGCGCAGGTCGGGACGTGCCGCAGCCAGCCAGTCGGCCATCTGTTCGGTGCTGCCCACCGGCGAGGTCGACTCCAGAATCACCAGATCGCCCTTTTTCAGAACCGGTGCAATCGACTCCGCCGCAGCTTTTACAAAGCGCAGGTCGGGCTGATGATCATCCTTGAATGGCGTCGGTACGGCGATCAGAAAAGCGTCAGCGGCTTCAGGCTGCGTGGTGGCACGCAGGTCGCCACGCGCAACAGCCGCATGCACCACCTGATCTAAATCGGGTTCCACAATGTGGATCGCGCCACGATTGATGGTTTCTACGGCGCGCGCATTGATATCCACGCCCACCACTTTTTTTCCCTTTGAGGCAAAAACGGCTGCCGTCGGCAGCCCAATGTATCCCAGTCCAATCACAGAGATGGTTTCAAAACTCATAATTCGGCTCGGTTATCTTTTAAGGCTTGTAAAATACGACCACAGGCTTTGCCATCGCCATACGGATTATGGGCATGGCTCATCGCCTGCCAGGCCTCGTCGTCGCTCAGCAATTCGCTGACGCTGGCCACGATTCTGGCAATATCCGTCCCGACCAGTTTGACGGTACCGGCATCGACGGCTTCAGGGCGCTCGGTGGTGTCGCGCATCACCAACACCGGCTTGCCCAGTGAAGGCGCTTCCTCCTGAATGCCGCCGGAATCGGTAAGGATCAGCCAGGCGCGGTTCATCAGCCAGACAAAAGGCAGGTACTCCTGCGGTTCAATCAGAATGATATTCTCAATGCCGCTGAGTATCCGGTTAACCGGCTCGCTGACATTGGGATTGAGATGTACCGGATAGACAATCTGCGCCTCGGGATGCTGGCGGGCAACCTGCGCCAGCGCGCTGCAGATACGTTCAAAACCGCCGCCAAAGCTCTCACGCCGATGTCCGGTAACCAGCACCAGTTTCTTATCCGGGTCGAGAAACGGATAGCGCGCCGCCAGCTGTGCGTTCAGATTGCTGTCGTCCAGCACCCGATCGCGCACCCACAGCAGCGCATCAATGACCGTATTACCGGTGACGACGATGCGCGCATCGGGCAGATTCTCCCGCAACAGGTTCTGACGCGAGCGGGTGGTGGGCGTGAAGTGCAGGCGGGCAAGATGGCCGGTGAGCTTACGGTTACCCTCTTCAGGCCACGGCGAGGCGAGATCGCCGGTACGCAGACCCGCCTCCACATGCCCGACGGGGATTTGCTGATAAAAAGCCGCCAGGCTCGCCGCCAGCGTCGTGGTGGTGTCACCATGCACCAGCACGATATCCGGTTTAAAGTCGAGCAGGACGGTTTTCATGCCTTCTAAAATGCGGCAGGTGATCTCGGTCAGTCCCTGTTCAGGACGCATAATATTGAGATCATAGTCCGGTTCCAGCTTGAACAGACGCAGCACCTGATCGAGCATTTCGCGATGCTGTGCGGTCACGCACAGTCGCGATTCAAAAGCGGGATCCTGCGACAGCGCCTGCACCAACGGCGCCATTTTAATCGCTTCCGGACGAGTACCAAATACGGTCAGAACTTTCACACTGTTTCTCTCAATCATGCGTGTCTGACATCAGACGCGGACGACGTGCCAGCGCCACACCCGCGCCTGTTAATGCCCCAACGGCACCCCACATAATCATCATGAACAGACGTCGCGGACTGTCCCGTGATACCGGCTCTTCCGGCGTACGCAGATAACGGTAGGTCTGGAACTGGCTATTCAGTTTTGGCCCGGTCTGCAGCGTGGTCAGCATTGCTCTGTTCTGATCATAGCTGATATCAAACCCCGGACCGGTGGCGCGCAGGGTATCGAGCTGTCCCTGTAAAACGGGCTGGCCCAGCAGGAACAGGTCGCTGTCTGCCAGATTCTCACCCGCTTCGCGCGTCTGTTTCTCGTTGATACCCTGCTGGCTCGCAACTTTCAGCGCCTGTTCCAGCCGATGCTGCTGGCGCTGGAATACAGCGTTAGCCACATCTTCCTGACGTTTCACCTGCGCCTGCAACTGGTCGGTACGCGCCCGCCAGGCACCTTTTAACTCATCATTCAGATGACGAGCGGCGCGCTCACTCGCATAGGCGATGTACTGACGCAGCAGATTGTTGGCGTCGCCCGCGGTTTCCGCTTTAAGTTTGACGTTATCGGGCAGGTTATGTGCCGCGTCAGCGGGCGTGAACAGGATGTTGCCAATCAAATCGTCGAGCAGCGCGGCATCGTTATGCGCATTGCCGGTTTTACGGTTCCTGTAGTAATCCGTTTGCTGCCAGAACTCCCGACGCGTATCCCAGGAGGCAAGCTGCATGGTGAACTCCTGATAAACCTGATCCATGACCGTCGGTGACGGCGCAGCCAGCGTCAGGGCATTGTTGCGCACATCCAGATTGGTCAGGAACTGCTGCTGTGCATAGTAAGAGCCCAGCATGTTCACCGTCGGGCGATCGGTGATCGCCGTGGTGCTCCAGACCTGTTTCAGCAGCAGCGTAGCCAGCCAGGCGATCAGAGCAAACAGCAGTGCCAGCCCGACAATCCAGCGTTTACCACGCCATAAACGGCAGCTCAGGCCGCGAATATCCAGTTCGTTGTCCACAACGTCAGCAGGCATGGCAGAGGTATCCTTTTTCAGCATCGGGTTCATTTATTTTTTGCTTCGCGATGATGGCTCAGACGACGCTTGATACGCCGGACGCGTCGCGCCACGCGCCACGCATGTTTCAGGCAGTAGCCATAAACCATAAAAGCGCCCAGGAACAGCAGCAGCATCACCCACTCCGGGATAAACGCCAGATATTCACCCAGTACACCGATACCGGCGAGGATGGCCGCCGCAACGGTAATCAGGACAAAGGCCTGACGCGAGGTAAAACCGGCACGCATAATCAGATGGTGGATGTGCTGACGATCAGCCGAGAACGGGCTCATGCCTTTGCGCAGGCGACGATACATAATCGCCACCATATCCATCAGCGGAATGGCTATCAGCCAAAGTGCGGTAACGGGTGTAATGGGATGGCTCAGACCCTGCGTTGTTTCCAGCAGAATCCAGATAATGGTGAAGCCGATCATGGTGCTGCCGGCATCGCCCATAAAGACTTTGAAGCGACGCCCCAGGAAGCCGAGGTTAAGCAAAATATAGGGCAGCGTGGCGGCAATCATCGCAAAACACCACATCGCCAGGCTCGTCTGGCCGTCGAAGTAGAGGATAATCCCCATTGCGGCAAAGGTGACCGAGGAGAGTCCGCCCAGCAGGCCATCGATCCCGTCTACCATATTAAAGGCGTTGATCGCAGCCCAGACGGCAAACAGCGTCAGCACATAGCCGAAGGGGCCCACGATAAGCTCGAACGGACCGACGATAAAGCCCAGGCTGAGCAGATAGAGCTTTGCGCCAAACATCATTACCAGGGCGACAATGGCCTGCACAACCGCGCGGAATTTGACGCTGATATCGAAGCGGTCATCCAGTGCACCAACCAGCACCAGAATACCGGCGCAGCCAAGATAGAGCAGCGCGTGTGGCAGATAGTAATTAGTAATGGCAAACGTAAAGCAGATACCTGCAAACACGGAAATGCCGCCCACCAACGGAATCGCGCCATGATGGCGCTTACGTGAGTTAGGCTTATCAACCAAACCAATTTTTTTAGCTGCTTTTCGAGCAAAAAAGAGGAAAGCCAGGGAAAAGAGAAAAATTAAACCAAGCTCAGTACTCATAGTGAGTAAATTCACGTTAAACGCTCTCAGCTAACATCCCGCACCACAATACGCGAAAAAGCGCGCCTGGTGCTGTGTCGGATTCCGAATTCTGCATAAAGAGACAGACGAATGGTCATAAATTCGCCATCACTACCACAGTCATTATAAATGCTCCTGTCAGTGTTCAATCCTATAGCTCACAAATGAAAAACGCCACGTCGGGACGTGGCGTAAGGTCGATTTTCTGCGCATTTGAACTAAAAAAGCCGAATCTGTGGTCCGGCCTGGCAGTATCAGATTATGAACGCTTCATCATATCGAAGAATTCATCATTGGTTTTGGTCATCGCCAGCTTGTTGATGAGGAATTCCATTGCATCGATTTCGCCCATTGGGTGAATAATTTTACGCAGGATCCACATCTTCTGCAGCTCTTCCTGAGAGGTGAGAAGCTCTTCTTTACGCGTACCAGAACGGTTGTAATCAATCGCCGGGAAGACGCGTTTTTCAGCAATTTTACGAGCGAGATGCAGTTCCATGTTACCGGTACCTTTAAACTCTTCGTAAATGACTTCATCCATCTTAGAACCGGTATCAACCAGCGCGGTCGCGATGATGGTCAGGCTTCCGCCCTCTTCCACATTACGTGCAGCACCAAAGAAACGCTTTGGACGATGCAGGGCATTGGCATCCACACCACCAGTCAGGACTTTACCTGAAGCAGGCACCACGGTGTTGTAGGCACGCGCCAGACGTGTGATGGAGTCGAGCAGGATGATGACATCTTTTTTATGCTCAACCAGACGCTTGGCCTTCTCGATCACCATTTCAGCAACCTGAACGTGGCGCGAAGCGGGCTCATCGAAGGTTGAGGCAATAACTTCGCCTTTCACCAGACGCTGCATCTCGGTCACTTCTTCCGGGCGCTCGTCAATCAGCAGCACCATCAGCACGCAATCCGGGTAGTTGTACGCCAGACTCTGCGCAATGTTCTGCAGCAGCATGGTTTTACCGGCTTTCGGCGGCGCCACGATCAGACCACGCTGACCACGACCAATCGGCGATGCCAGATCGAGTACGCGAGCGGTTAAATCTTCCGTTGAGCCATTACCCCGCTCCATACGCAGACGTTTATTTGCGTGCAGCGGCGTGAGGTTTTCGAACAGAATCTTATTACGCGCGTTTTCCGGCTTATCGTAGTTAACTTCGTTAACTTTCAGCAGCGCAAAATAACGTTCACCTTCTTTTGGTGGACGGATTTTGCCAGAGATGGTGTCACCAGTGCGGAGGTTAAAGCGGCGGATTTGGCTGGGGGAAACGTAGATATCATCAGGGCCGGCGAGGTAGGAGCTGTCTCCGGAACGGAGGAATCCAAATCCATCCTGAAGAATCTCCAGCACGCCATCACCAAAGATGTCTTCGCCGCTTTTCGCGTGCTGTTTCAGGATTGAAAAGATAATGTCCTGCTTACGCATGCGAGCCTGATTTTCCAGCCCCATATTTTCGCCGAGAGTAATCAGCTCAGCAACCGGCGTATTCTTTAATTCGGTAAGATTCATAGTGATGGGTTCTTAAACTCGGGGTAATACTCGGAATGTTTGTCGTGAGTGGTATGGCAATTAATCCATGCCGTTAATGGCTCTTTTCGGCTCTTCCCGACGATCATCGTATGAAATGGCGATCGGTATGCAGGCAGATGTCCGAATGTGATGCCAGAGTTGGAGCTAACCGTAAGATTGCTGAACCGTTCTATCTTTATAAGGTACAGGGCGACAGGGTTCAACAAGGGAAAACTTTTAGATGCAAACTACAAGGTAAGTTCGTAATGCAGTATTGGTAACTTAGCACGCCCGAAAGCGAACGTCCAGCAGCAGGAGATAAATTCACCACTGCCGGACGTTCAGCCCTGAATTACGCCAGGTTGGCGTTCAGGAACTCTTTCAGCTGGCCTTTAGACAGCGCGCCCACTTTGGTCGCGGCGACTTCGCCATTTTTAAACAGCAGCAGCGTCGGGATACCACGAATGCCATATTTCGGCGCCGTGCCTGGGTTATCATCAATATTCAGCTTAGCGATGGTCAGCTTGCCATCATACTCTTCTGCAACTTCATCAAGGATGGGCGCGATCATTTTGCAAGGACCACACCATTCAGCCCAGAAATCTACCAGTGTAACGCCGTCGGCTTTCAGCACGTCGGTGTCGAAACTGTCATCAGTCAGATGAACGATTTTATCGCTGCTCATATTTTACTCCAAAGATTATGCCTGGCGAATTGGCGTAATATATACCAATGTTGGTTGACTTTATTTCATCGGATACGCTTTCGTAAAGCGATAGTAAGCTGATATTCTACCACACTATGAGCAAAACACACTTAACTGAACAGAAGTTTTCCGACTTCGCCCTGCACCCAAAAGTGGTGGAAGCCCTTGATAGTAAAGGCTTTCAATACTGCACGCCGATTCAGGCGTTAGCTCTGCCTTTTACGCTTTCAGGGCGTGATGTTGCAGGCCAGGCGCAAACCGGTACCGGCAAAACGATGGCGTTTCTGACGTCAACGTTTCATCATCTTCTCTCACATCCTGCGGCGGAAGGTCGTCAGGTTAACCAGCCACGGGCTTTAATTCTTGCGCCGACGCGTGAACTTGCTGTGCAGATTCATGCGGATGCCGAACCCCTTACCGCCTCAACCGGCCTGAAACTGGGTCTCGCCTATGGCGGAGACGGTTATGACAAACAGCTGAAAGTGCTGGAACAGGGCGTTGATATTCTGGTGGCAACCACCGGCCGCCTGATCGATTACGCGAAGCAGAATCATGTCAACCTCGGTGCCATTCAGGTCATGGTACTGGACGAAGCCGATCGCATGTTCGACCTCGGCTTTATTAAAGATATCCGCTGGCTGTTCCGTCGCATGCCGCCTGCTACGCAGCGTCTGAGTATGCTGTTCTCGGCGACGCTCTCTTATCGCGTCCGTGAACTGGCGTTTGAGCACATGAACAGTGCTGAATATGTGGAAGTGGAACCGGAACAAAAAACCGGCCATCGCATTCAGGAAGAGCTTTTCTATCCGTCTAACGAAGAGAAAATGCGCCTGCTGCAGACACTGCTGGAAGAAGAGTGGCCCGATCGCGCCATTATCTTCGCCAATACCAAGCACCGCTGTGAAGATATCTGGGGCCACCTGGCTGCCGATGGACATCGTGTTGGTCTGCTGACCGGCGACGTGGCTCAGAAGAAACGCCTGCGCATTCTGGATGACTTCACCAAAGGTGATGTGGATATTCTGGTCGCCACCGATGTGGCCGCTCGCGGTCTGCACATTCCGGCTGTGACGCACGTCTTTAACTACGATCTGCCAGATGACTGTGAAGATTACGTTCACCGTATTGGCCGTACCGGTCGTGCAGGCGCCAGCGGACACTCTATCAGCCTGGCCTGTGAAGAGTACGCGCTGAACCTGCCTTCAATTGAAGAGTACATTGGCCACAGCATTCCTGTCAGCAAGTACAGCAGCGAGGCGTTGTTAACCGATTTACCGCCGCCTAAACGTCTGCAACGCAGCCGTACCGGCAATGGCCAGCGTCGCGGAGGGAATAACGCCAATCGTCGCGGTGCTCCACGCAACAATAACCGCAAACGTTCAGGTTAGGCCACCATGCTCAGCGCGTCGTCACTTTATGCAGCGATCGATTTAGGGTCTAACAGCTTTCATATGTTGGTGGTGCGCGAAGTTTCTGGCAGTATTCAGACCGTCGCAAAAATTAAGCGCAAGGTTCGCCTTGCTGCCGGTCTGGATAAAAATAACCTGTTGTCAGCCGATGCGATGTCGCGTGGCTGGCAATGCCTCAGACTCTTCTCTGAACAATTGCAGGATATTCCCCCCGATCAGATTCGCGTGGTGGCGACCGCCACGCTGCGTCTGGCTGCCAATGCGCAGACCTTCCTCAACACCGCCCAGCAGATTCTCGGCTGTACCATCAACGTCATCAGCGGTGAAGAAGAGGCGCGCCTGATTTATCAGGGCGTGGCCCACACTACCGGCGGTTCCGACCAGCGCTTAGTGGTCGATATCGGCGGCGGCAGTACCGAACTGGCTACCGGCGACGGTTCACACGCATCAGTGCTGTTCAGCCTGTCGATGGGCTGTGTGACGTGGCTGGAGCGCTTCTTCAGCGATCGTCATCTGGCAAAAGAGAACTTCGACCAGGCTGAACAGGCGGCCCGTGAGATGATCCAGCCGATTGCCGCGCAACTGCGTGCGCAGGGCTGGCAGGCCTGTGTCGGGGCATCCGGCACGGTTCAGGCGCTGCAGGAGATTATGGTGGCGCAGGGTATGGATGAGCGCATCACGCTGAATAAACTGCAGCAGCTGAAGCAGCGCGCTATACAGTGCGGCAAACTGGAAGAGCTGGAAATTGAAGGACTGACGCTGGAACGGGCACTGGTGTTCCCCAGCGGCCTGTCGATCCTGATCGCTATCTTCCAGGCGCTCAGCATTGATAGCATGACGCTGGCAGGTGGTGCACTGCGGGAAGGACTGGTTTACGGCATGCTGCATCTGCCGATTGACCGCGATATCCGTACCCGCACGCTGCACAACGTTCAGCGCCGTTTCAGCATCGATGTCGAACAGGCAGACCGCGTGCGTCAGCTGGCAGAGAGCTTTTTCCGTCAGGTTTCCACGCCGTGGAAGCTGGATCAGCGCTGTCGTGAGCTGCTGCTCAGCGCCTGCGCGATCCACGAAATTGGCCTGAGCGTCGACTTCCGTCATGCGCCGCAGCACGCGGCGTATCTGGTGCGTCACCTCGACCTTCCCGGCTTCACACCGGCACAGAAGAAGCTGCTGGCCTGTTTACTGCAAAATCAGAGCGGCAGCATCGATCTGGCATTGCTGACTCAGCAAAACGCGCTGCCGCCGCGCCTGGCGGAACGGATGTGCCGTCTGCTGCGGCTGGCGATTATTTTCTCCACCCGCCGTCGCGACGACACCCTGCCTGCAGTGCGGTTACTGGCAGACGATGATGCCCTGCATCTGACCCTGCCCGCAGGCTGGCTGGAGGCGCATCCGCTGCGCAGCGAACTGCTGGAGCAGGAAAGCCACTATCAGTCTTACGTCCACTGGTTGTTAACCCTGTCGTAATGGCACCCGCGTGAGGCGAATCTCCTTCGCCTCCTGCGAGGTTTAACTCTTCTTCGCCTTATCGAGCATCGCTCTCAACCCGGCGACCCGACTCTGCCCGGTTTTCATCCGCTCTTCCGCACTGACCACTTTGCGCTCGGTCTCCCATTGCAGATCGTCCTGGGGCAACTCCAGCAGGAAACGACTTGGTTCAGGCCGGATTAACTCGCCATACTGCCGGCGCTCGCGACACAGGGTGAAAGTCAGTTCTTTCTGCGCCCGCGTGATCCCCACGTAAGCCAGGCGACGCTCCTCTTCGATGTTGTTCTCATCGATACTGCTCTGATGCGGCAGCAGTCCCTCTTCCATGCCCACCAGGAATACATAGGGGAACTCCAGACCTTTAGAGGCATGCAGCGTCATCAATTGCACCTGATCAAGCTCTTCATCACTTTCACCGCGCTCCATCATGTCGCGCAGGGTAAAGCGCGTTACCACCTGCGCCAGCGTCATCGGCTCATCAATATCGCTGCCTTCCAGCATTTCAGTCATCCACTGAAACAGCGTATTGACGTTTTTCATCCGCATTTCGGCGGCTTTCGGGCTGCCGGAGGTTTCGAACAGCCAGCTTTCGTAGTCGATGCCGCGAATCAAATCGCGGACGGCATTCACCGGCTCACGTTCGCTCAGCTGGATAATCTCATTCAGCCAGTGGGTGAAGCGCTGCAGATGCTCCAGACCACGGCCGCTCAGCGTCTGCCCCAGACCGACATCAAAGCTGGCGTTAAACAGACTCTTGCTCCGCAGGTTGGCCCACTCACCGAGCTTCTGCAGCGTCGCCGGGCCAATCTCGCGGCGCGGCGTATTGACGATCCGCAGAAACGCGCTGTCATCCTCGGGATTGGTCAGCACACGCAGATAGGCGAGCAGATCTTTGATCTCAGGACGTGAGAAAAAGGAGGTGCCGCCAGAGATGCGATAAGGGATGCGGTTCTGCATCAGAAACTTTTCAAAGGTCCGTGACTGATGGTTACCACGATAGAGAATCGCGTAATCTTTGTACTGCGTTTTGTTGATAAAGTGATGCGCGATCAGTTCGCCAGTGACCCGCTCCGCCTCATGCTCTTCGCTGTTGGCGGTAAGCACTTTCAACTCGCTACCCTGCCCCAGCTCCGAAAAGAGGCGCTTTTCAAAGACGTGCGGATTATTGGCAATCAGGATATTTGCCGCTTTCAGTATGCGCTGCGAAGAACGGTAGTTCTGCTCCAGCTTCACCACCTCCAGCGCCGGGAAATCCTGATTCAGCAGCACCAGATTCTGCGGCCGTGCGCCGCGCCAGGAGTAGATCGACTGGTCATCATCGCCGACTACTGTGAAGCGCGCGCGTGCGCCAACCAGCAGCTTAACCAGTTCATACTGGCTGGTGTTGGTGTCCTGATACTCATCCACCAGCAGATAGCGGATACGCTGCTGCCAGCGCTCGCGCACTTCCTGATTACGCTGCAGCAGCAGCGTCGGCAGCAGGATCAGGTCATCAAAATCCAGTACGTTGCACGCCTTCAGATGCTGGCTGTAGAGGGCATAGCAGTGGGCAAAGATATTATCCTGCTGCGAGCGCGCCAGCGCGGCGGCGCCCTGCGGATCGATCAGATCATTTTTCCAGTTCGAAATGGTGGAGATGAGCTGCTGTAGCAGCGTCTTATCCTCTTCCAGCCACTCTTTGGTCAGCTCTTTTAGCAGGGCGAGCTGATCCTGATCGTCGAACAGTGAGAAGTTGGACTTCATGCCCAGCGCCGCCGTCTCGCGCTTGATGATCTCCAGTCCCAGCGTATGGAAAGTCGAGATCAGCAGGCCACGCGCCTCTTTGCGGCCCAGCGTCTGTGCCACACGCTCTTTCATTTCGCGCGAGGCTTTATTGGTAAAGGTTACTGCGGCGATATGGCGCGCCTGATAGCCGCATTCACGAATCAGATGGGCGATTTTGTTGGTAATCACGCGGGTTTTGCCTGATCCCGCGCCCGCCAGCACCAGACAGGGACCGGTAACAAATTCGACGGCACGTTGTTGGCTGGGGTTTAAACGCATAAAAGAAATCGCCTGATTGAATCAAAAGAAAGGGGTTTATACTGGGCGGCAATTATACACAAGCGAGATACCAACATGGCGAAAACCGCGGCGGCTTTACACATCCTGGTCAAAGAGGAGGCGCTGGCAAAAGAGATTCTGGCGAAACTGGCGAAAGGCGGCAATTTCCAGGAGCTGGCAAAGAAGCACTCTACCTGTCCTTCCGGCCGGAAGGGGGGCGATCTGGGCGAGTTCCGTCAGGGACAGATGGTGCCGGCCTTTGATAAAGCGGTCTTTACCTGCCCGCTGCTGACGCCTTACGGGCCGGTAAAGACCGGCTTTGGTTATCACGTTATCAAAGTGCTCTACCGCAACTAGTTACTTCTTCTGCTTCATCTGCTGCAGGACGGTGCTGCACTGATTGTCTTCGTTATCGCTTGGCGAGATCATGGCCAGCAGCGCCGCTGCCGGGCCGACGACCGCACCCAGTGCCACAGCAGCGGCACCGCGGGCCAGCAATGGCCCTGCTTTCACGCCTGCATCAGGATTTTTAAAGGTACCGCGCACGTAGAGCGGGGAGCGCAGCGTCACGATGCGGATGCCCTTACTCTCCGGATTCACCGACAGATCCAGTCTCTCACTGGCGAAGTTGGCGTTGCCTGACACATTGATAATCGCGTTCTCGGTATCAAATACAAACAGGTTCGGGGTCGCCACACCATTCTGCAGTCTGAGATCGGTCGCGGCGCAGTTGATACGCACCTGGTCATCGCCAAACAGCTTGCCCACCACGTAGTTACCGACGTTGAGTCCGGCAATCTCCATCAGGCTGCGACTGATCAGCCCATCATTCATCAGCAGCTTAAGCTGACCATTGCTGGTCGCCAGCAGATCGGCCACTGAGTTACCGGTGCCGGTAAAGCTGGCATCGCCATTGAGCTGACCACGGCTGTTCTTCATTGCGTCCACCGTCGGGAAGAGCTGACGCAGCTGCAGCTTACGTACATGAAGGTCAACCCGACCACGCATCGGCGAGCGATCGCCCTCCAGTCGGATGGTGCTGTTGAGACTGCCACCTGCCACACCAAAGCGCAGCGGATCCAGCAGCAGATCGCCGCTTTTCAGCTGTAAGTGGGTGTAGAGATCGCTTAACGGCAGTGAATTACTGTGTTCGATTCGTTTGCCGCTGAACCTCACATCGGCATCCATCACGTCCCAGTTTTTGGTCTCAAATTTATCGTGCGGCAGCACGCGGTCGGCGGGTTGATTCGATTTCTCACCGCGACGGGCTTTGGCCTGCGCGGTTTTTTCACTGCCTTTGCCAGAGTCTACGCCAATCAGCGGCCCCAGATCGGCCATGCGCAGTTGCTCCGAGGTCAGTTCACCCGTCAACGTTGGACGGGGTTTGCCCTGCGTGTAAATCAGGGAGCCATGAATATCGCTGTCGCCAATGTGTCCGTTGAATTTCTCATAACGGTAGACCGCACCTTTTTCGCCATTGAATTTAGCAATCAGATGGCCGTCAGTTTCATAAGGCGGTGTGTCAGGCAACAGGACGCCGGTCAGGCCGTAGAGATTCGCCAGCGTATCGCCCGAGAAGCGCAGTCGCACATTCAGCCCGCCGAGGTTCATTGGATCCTGCAGACCACCGGTGACCTGCACGCGCGTGGAGCCATTGCGCACATCGGCCTGAATCGGGAACGGGGTGTTCTGGCTGCGCAGCGACAGCATGCCGCCGATTTTGCCGTCGCCACTGAGATTCTCGTTGTTGTAGGTGCCACTGGCCTTCCAGCCAAAGACAAAGTTGCCCGCGCCCTTCTGCTGGTCGTTGCCGCCGGCGATCTGCGCGTAAGGCACCGGTTTGCCTAGCGGATTGACCTGCACCGTCACATCTGCACGGTTAACGGCATCGCGATAACGAATCTGGCCCTGATCGAACAGAATATTATCCAGACGGAAGGACCAGGCCGATGGCGCGGCATTCTTCTCATCTTTGTCGCTTTCGGCCAGCGTAAAGGTCCAGTTGTTCTTTTTATCTGCAGTCTGGATCAGTCGGGCATCGGGCCGCTGCAGCTTAATCCATGGAATGAACAGCTCCTTATGCAGCAACGACAGCGGTGACAGCGTGGCATCCACACGTTGCAGATGCACCATGGTGACGTCAGAAATATCTGGCGGATTGCCCAGCATAATATCTTCCGCATGCACCTGCGGCCATGGCACCCAGCGCCGCCAGCCTGCCTCGTCGCGATTTCTCGCCCAGTCGATACCCAAATCTCCCCGTATCGCAAAGGGGCGATTTAATTCGGTAGAGACTTTCTGATTGATGGTGGGTTTCAGGCGATTCCAGTCAAAGGTGGCGATGACGACGATAATCACCACGATTAATAACACCAGAATTCCTGCTACCCAGCTGACTATTTTCCCGGTACGCGACATTACGCTTTCTCCTTGCACATTCACGGTCTGCGTTAAAGATAGTCGAGACGGCGAGCAACGGCATCAGGGAAGCTGGATAGTGAGATGATTCAGTTCAGAAAATGGGACAGGTCGCGAAAAGTAGTAGCCCTGGGCCGCGATAGCGGGGGATGCTTTAACCTGCTGCCACTGCGCTTCCGTCTCCACGCCTTCAACAATGACGCCGTTGCAGTAGCGATTGATCAGCGCCAGCAGCATCGAAAACAGGCTGCGCCCTTCATTGGTGGTGCCCAGCATAGTAAAAAGGTCGCGCGACAGCTTGATGTAATCATATTTCAGTTCGGTCAGCGCCGAGAAATTCGCCATACCCGAACCGAAGTCATCCAGCCACAGCGGCCCCAGTTCAGGTATTTTCGCTACTTTCTCCTCCTGCGGCAGCGCCTGGTGCTCGGTGAGTTCAAAGCGTATCCATGGCAGGCTGGCAATGAGGCGACGAATAGCGGGTCGGTGCTGAATGGCCAGCAGTGAGGGACCGTCTATGTTGACCGAGGCGACCACATCATTGTGTTCGAAAAATGCAGTCCATTCTGCGAGGAGCTCGAGCTGCTCATACACTACGTTCAGGCGCTGAGCGATATCGAGTCCGGCAAACCAGGCTTCAGGCGAGAGATTCCTTTCCGGCGCCATGGGATGATAAACGGCGGTCAGCAGTTCAATCGCCAGTAACCGACCTGTTACCCGATAAATCGGCTGAAACCGATAGCGTCGATGACATTGTTGCCAGAAGAGCGGCGTTTCCGTGTGGAGATTAAGGTCGGTTGAAGACGGCAGCCATTGGCTAATATTCTCCATCACCATGCTATTTTCCTGGTTGGTAATACGTCCCCAAAACGGGAGACTCAAGCGATTATCGTAAATGCCTGTGATAATGAGATGAATGGGGCGGCCGTATGAAAACGGAGAGTTTACCAGCCGTTTCGTTAGCATAATCGGTAAAACAGGCCGAAATTAGCCGCTCTTATCGCCCGGATCGCGGCTTTTCTGCGCCTTAAGTTAAATTAAAACACCGTTTTAAAACCATTGACGTCTGCCATACCAGACGCGAGACTAAGGCGATATTTCACTACAGGTCTGAAACCATGACGCAGAAGAAAATTGCCATCATCGGCGAATGCATGATTGAGCTGTCCGAAAAGGGTGAGAACATTAAGCGAGGCTTTGGCGGCGATACCCTTAACACGGCGGTGTATCTCGCCCGCCAGGTTGATGAGCCGCAGTTGCGGGTCGATTATGTCACCGCGCTGGGGACGGATTCGTTCAGCGATCAGATGATCGCAGCCTGGCAGCAGGAGAAGGTGAATACGGACCTGATTCAGCGCCTCGATAATAAGATGCCGGGCCTGTATGTGATTGAAACCGATGCCGACGGCGAGCGTACGTTCTGGTACTGGCGCAGCGATGCTGCCGCGCGTTACTGGCTCGACAGCCCGCAATCCGCAGAGATAGCCGAACAGCTGTCGCACTACGATTATCTCTACCTCAGCGGCATCAGTCTGGCGATTCTGCCGCAGGCAAGTCGTGAGAAGCTGATGGCGCTGCTGGCCCGCTGTCAGGCGAATGGCGGCAGGGTGATTTTCGATAACAACTACCGCCCGCGTTTATGGGCCGACCGCGCCAGCGCGCAGGCTGCATATCGCGCCATGCTGACCTGTACCGATATCGCTTTCCTGACGCTGGATGATGAACATCTGCTGTGGGGCGAGCAGCCGCTCGATGACGTTATTTCGCGTACCCGTCAGGCCGGTGCCAGCGAAATCGTCATTAAGCGGGGTGCAGAGTCATGTCTGGTCGCTATCGGCGATGCGCCGCTGATTGAGGTGCCTGCGGTACGTCTGGCGAAAGAGAGAGTAATCGATACGACGGCCGCTGGCGATTCATTCAGTGCCGGGTATCTGGCGCGCCGTCTGACGGGCGCTTCTGCAGAGGCCGCCGCGCAGCGCGGACACCTGACCGCCAGCACCGTGATTCAGCATCGCGGTGCGATTATTCCGGCAGCGGCGATGCCAGAGTGATGCTGTAGCAGTTAGCGTCGTGAAGATCTATCTGCGAATATAGATGACGGAAAATGTCATCCCTGACACGTTCGGTCCGCGCGATTACGCACCTCATCCCTGAGGTGCGCCCGTTGCCGGGCCAACGCGTTGCGTTGTTCAAAAACGCTCCCGGCGTTTTTAGTACGCACCTCATCCCTGAGGTGCGCCCGTACCCGGGCCAACGCGTTGCGTTGTTCAAAAACGCTCCCGGCGTTTTTAGTACGCACCTCATCCCTGAGGTGCGCCCGTACCCGGGCCAACGCGTTGCGTTGTTCAAAAACGCTCCCGGCGTTTTTAGTACGCACCTCATCCCTGAGGTGCGCCCGTACCCGGGCCAACGCGTTGCGTTGTTCAAAAACGCTCCCGGCGTTTTTGTCTTGCGCGGGACGCTTTCCTCTTCTGACCCGGTTCCCTGTGCGTTGAGCTGATTTATTGCTGCTGGATTCACTCTGATTTGCCTTTCAGGCAGTGATTTGGCACAAACAACTCTTACGCACAAAGCGGCTGACTGAACTGCATCTGATAGAGCCGCGCATATGCGCCGTTCTGTTGCAGCAACTGCTGATGCGAGCCGCGCTCCACAATTTCCCCCTCATCTACCAGCAGAATTTCATCAGCCTTTTCAATGGTCGAGAGACGGTGAGCGATGATCAGCGTGGTCCGGTTCTGCTGCAGCGTCTCCAGCGCAGACTGAATCGCGCGTTCAGACTCAGTGTCCAGAGCTGAGGTCGCTTCGTCGAGGATCAGAATCGGGCTGTCTCGCAACAGGGCGCGGGCAATGGCGATGCGCTGCCGCTGTCCACCCGACAGCAGCACGCCGTTTTCTCCAATCACCGTATCCAGTCCGTTATCCATTTTATTAACGAATTCCATGGCATGGGCCATCTCTGCCGCCTTTTCTATTTCCTCGCGGCTGAAGACATCGGTACGGGCATAGGCAATATTGTTGGCAACCGTGTCATTGAACAGGTGAACATGCTGAGAGACCAGCGCCACCTGCTCGCGCAGCGAGGCCAGGGTGTAATCACGCAGGTCATGGCCATCCAGCAAAATTTCGCCGCTGTCGATGTCGTAAAAGCGCGTCAGCAGGCTGGCAAAGGTCGATTTCCCTGAACCGGAACGGCCGACCAGCGCCACGGTTTTACCGGCAGGAATGGTCAGATTGATCTGCTGCAGCGCCGGTGTTTCCGCGACCGGATAGGTAAAGGTAACATCCCGAAATTCAATGTTGCCGGTGGCGCGCTTAACCACGCGTGTCCCTTCATCTTTCTCCTGTTCCATATCCAGAATCGCAAACAGCGTCTGACAGGCCGCCATGCCGCGCTGGAACTGGGCATTGACGTTGGTCAGCGACTTTAACGGACGCATCAGCATCAGCATGGCGGAAAAAACCGCACTGATAGAGCCTGCGGTCAGCGTGGCCATCACCGAGGGGAAACTGGCCGCATAGAGCACAAAGGCGAGTGCCGAGGAGGCGAGCAGCTGAATAATCGGATCGGAGAGTGAGGTCGCCGAGACCATTTTCATTCCCTGGCGACGCATGTTGTTGCTGACCTGTCCGAAGCGGTCGGACTCAACCTGCTGGCCGCCAAACATCAGCACCTCTTTATGCCCTTTCAGCATCTGCTCGGCATGAGAAGTCACCTGCCCCATGGTGTTCTGCATATTTTTGCTGATGTGGCGAAAGCGCCTGGAGACGATACGAATTGCCAGCGACACAATAGGTGCCAGCACCAGAAGGATCAGCGAAAGTTGCCAGCTGTAGTAAAACATCATCACAAACAGGCCAAGAATAGAGGCCCCTTCACGCACTACCGTCACCAGTGAACCAGAAGAGGAAGAGGCGACCTGCTCACAATCGTAGCTGATACGGGAGAGCAGCGTACCGGTTGATTGCTGATCAAAAAATGCCACCGGCATGCCCATCATATGGCTGAACAGGCGACAACGCAGGGCCATCACCACTTTGCCTGACACCCACGAGATACAGTAACTGGAGAGATAGCCGCTGACACCGCGGATCAGGATCAGCCCGATAATCACCAGCGGCATCCAGACCAGAATGCCGGGATTTTTCTGGCCAATGACATCGTCCAGCAGCGTCTTCAGTAACGTCAGCATAAACGGGTCTATGGCGGCGTTGACGATCAGGGCAACACCCGCGACCAATAGCCCCAGTCTGAAGGGAGAAATCATCGGCCACAGGCGACCAAAGGTTTGTCTGGTTGAGAGATTGGTATCAAGCATGACATGCCTCTTACCGTTGTGAACAGACGGAGGATGTTATGTTAAACCGCATCAACCAACAGGAAACTGCCGCGTGGTAAATAATGCTGACCATTCCCAAATGAGACTGGCACATTAATCTCAGCATTGAGACGGGGATCACTCTGGCACAAAAAGCATTATGTCGCCTTAACAGCAAACAGCGTGATATCCGGTAAATTGCGTCTAACAAAGTGGCCCGTGCCAGTTATTTACCTTAAGCTGAAAATTAGTGGTTAATAACAGACACTCTTCGGCAATCCTCTTTAATCTCTCTTATAATTTATTGATTAATATTAATCAGTTACGCAAACAAATCGCTCTCCAGGCATAGTCCTAATCTGGTCAGATTCGCCCTTTTCGGATGGACGACCGCCTGAAAAAAGACCATCTTTTAATCAAAAGACAGCAGGACGCTGTTCTCTCCGGCCGCGAACAAAACAATTAAAATATTCCCCGCATCAGGATCTATTTATGCACACAGAAATTATTAATATCTGGCCACACGGTGATGCACCAGGCGCCAGCGACTCGCGCGCCGAGCCGCAGATTGTCGATATGGCAAAAGAGTATGAGCCTTACGATCGCGCCGCTACCGGCGTGCGTTGCCCGGAGATGGCGATCTGGCATCCGGTCGAATCCAATGGCATTACCCTGCTGGTCGCACCGGGCGGTGGCTATCAGCGTGTCATGATCGATCGTGAAGGCAGCGCGCTGGCAACCTTCTTTACTTCAATGGGCTACACCCTGGCGGTCATGACCTATCGCCTGCCCTACGACGGGCATCACGAAGGCCCCGATGCGCCGCTGGCCGATGCGCAGCGTGCGGTTCGCGTCCTGCGTGATCGGGCACAGCGCGGCCTGAACGGTAAATACATTGTGATGATGGGCTTTTCGGCGGGTGGCCACGTGGCGGCCAGCCTGGGAACGCGTTTCGCAGAGAAACTCTATCCGGTGCAGGATGGCGCTGAAAACTTCTCGCCGCGTCCGGATGCGATGGTACTGGTCTATCCCCTGATCAGTATGCGTGACGGCATCGCCCACGAAGGTGCCAGAACCCGCCTGCTGGGTGCATGGCCCGATCAGAAAACGATTGAAGCCTATTCAATGGAAACCCGGGTTCATCCGCTGGTGCCGCCGACGCTGTTAATCCACGCCGCCGACGATGACGATGTCTCAGTGAATCACAGCATGGCGTTTTTCGGCGCGCTGCGTGAGCATAAGGTTCCGGCAGAGGTGCATTTCTATCAGAAAGGCGGGCACGGATTTGGTATCCGTGGCGTGGCAGATTTGCCCCTCGCCAGCTGGCCGATGTTAGTGACCGAGTGGCTCAGGGCAAAAACCTGACGTTACGCGGCGGGCGGAACGTCTTTGACGTTGCTATCCGGCGGACTGGCTTCATTGCTGGTCGCCGGTGCCGCTGGCGGTGACATCACTTTGTCCCAGCTGTTTTGCAGGCTCTTCACGTTGGTTTCCGCTTCGCCTTCCGGCTGAATCAGAACCATCATCAGCTCCTGCGTCAGCTGCTGACGCAGCTCCTGGTTCAGCTGTTCGCGGGTCAGGCCGGCCAGGAAAGTCTGACGCAGCTTCTGATACTGCTCTGGCGCGATATCGACCACGGCGTTCTGCTGCGAGCGCAGGCGCTGGCTCATCAGCACATCCGTATCGGTGCGGGCATAAGTGGTAAACAGCTTGTTCAGCTCCAGCAGCTTCTGCGCCATCAGCGCATCAAACTCCTCCTGCGGTATGCCTTTATCACGCACGTTCGCCAGCTCACGTGCCACCAGATTCATATTCTGCGCCAGATTGTCATTGCGCCCATCCATGTTGATGGAACACTGCGCCCGCTGATAGAGCACCCGGCAGTCGAATCCGACCTGGATGCCCTGCGCCTTACTGTCGCTGAGTGCACGCTGAACGTGCCAGAACAGCGCTTCACGGGCCAGGTCGCTCTGCCAGTAACGCTGCAGATTCTGGGAGTCACGAATCGGTTGCCATGGCGTATCCCACACCAGCGACAGACGATCCTGCGTCATGTTGCTGCTGACCAGATTCACCGGCTCATGTGGCAGCGGTGACAGCGTCGGCAGTGGCGCAGGGGTTTCACGTTTGCCGGTTAACGCCGAAAAGGTTTTGTTGATCTGTTCAGAGAGGTTACGGCTGTCGACGTTGCCTACCACATAGAGCGTCATCGCGTCCGGGGTGTACCACTGATGATAAAAATCGCTGAGCTGGGTTAAATCCACCGGCGCACGGGGTTGTGTAGCGGGATCGTGCGCCAGCAGCGCGGAGCCTTTCAGGCGGTAGCGCCACCAGACATCCTGCGGATCTTTCGGCCAGGTCGCCACCGGATCGGAGGCGGCCAGCGCGGTGTTAACCACCTCTTCAGTGATCGCCATATTGCCCGCCGTGGCCGCCAGCCAGTTCAGCGCTTCTTTCAGCAGCTCAGGGCGGTTATTCGGCAGGCTCAGATTATATTGGGTGGAATCATAGGAGATGATGACGGGCGGCAGCGGATGCTGAGGATCCATCGCCTGTTGCCATAGCGCACGCTGCTGATGATTATCGAGTGCAGTGTTATGCACCATCGCCAGGCGTGGCAGCAGATGACTGAAGCCGGTCTGTTGCGCACTCTCCACCAGCGAACCGGTATTCACCACCAGACGCAGTTCAATGCGGTCGCTGGGCCGTTGCGGTGTGGCCAGTAACTGCCAGTTAAATCCATTATCCAGCTTGCCTTCCTGCCAGGCCGGATCCGGTTGCAGCGTTTCGGCCTGGAGACCAAAGCTGCCTGCCAGCACTAATCCACCAACCAAAAGCCGAATTCTGGTGCCCTGCATGTGAACCCCTACTCAAATAATTCAAATATCATTATCACTGGCGCATATTGCCGCTGTTATTAACGAACCGGCTGACGCCGATTCGCGCTGTTATCCAACAACAGAGTGTTTGACCACAGGAAGCTCAGGATGTCGCGCAACGAAGTGAAAAACGTCAAAAAAAACAAGTGGGGTTCATTATGCAAATGCCCGCTGTCAGGGCAAGCGACAGCGGGCATTTGTGGGGATTTAAGTGAAATTCAATGATTAAATTGAAGATTCAGACGCTTTATTCTCCTTATTACGGCCTGCCAGCGTGTCGGCCAGCTGTTTATGATCCAGCTGATCGACCCACTTCGCGACCACCACGGTCGCCACTCCGTTACCGATCAGGTTAGTCAGCGCACGGGCTTCAGACATAAAGCGGTCAATACCGAGTATCAGCGCCAGACCCGCCACCGGCAGATGTCCTACCGCAGAGAGCGTCGCCGCCAGTACGATAAATCCGCTTCCGGTTACCCCCGCTGCGCCTTTCGAGGAGAGCAGCAGCACCACCAGCAGCGTAATCTGATGGAAGATATCCATGTGCGCATTGGTCGCCTGAGCGATGAACACCGCCGCCATGGTCAGGTAAATCGAGGTGCCGTCGAGGTTAAAGGAGTAACCGGTGGGGATCACCAGCCCGACCACTGATTTCTTACAGCCCAGTTTCTCCATCTTATCCAGCATGCGCGGCAGTGCAGACTCGGAAGAGGAGGTCCCCAGCACAATCAGCAGCTCTTCTTTGATATAGGCGATGAACTTAAAGATGCTGAATCCGGCAAACAGACGCGCAATCAGCCCCAGCACGATCACCACAAACAGAACACAGGTGATATAGAAGCAGATGATCAGCTGGCCGAGCTGCACCAGTGATCCCACGCCATACTTACCGATGGTGAACGCCATTGCGCCAAATGCCCCTATCGGTGCCAGACGCATGATCATGTTAATGATGCCGAAAATGACTTTTGAGAAATTTTCAATCACGTTGAAAATCAGCGTGCCGGTGTTACCCAGGCGATGCAGGGCGAAACCAAACAGAATGGCGAACAGCAATACCTGCAGAATGTTGCCGCTGGCAAAGGCGCCAATCACGCTGTTAGGAATAATATCCAGCAGGAAGGGGACGATGCCCTGCTGTTCTGCCTGCTGGGCGTACATCGCCACGGCTTTGGCATCCAGCGTGGCAGGATCAACGTTCATCCCGGCACCTGGCTGCACGACGTTTACCACGATCAGGCCGATAATCAGCGCGATGGTGCTGACAATTTCAAAATAGAGCAGTGCAACTGCGCCGGTACGCCCTACCGCTTTCATGCTTTCCATGCCAGCGATGCCGGTCACCACGGTACAGAAAATCACCGGGGCGATAATCATCTTGATTAATTTAACAAAGCCATCTCCCAGCGGCTTCATCTGGGTCCCTAACTCCGGGTAAAAATGGCCTAACAAAACGCCGATGCCAATCGCCATCAGCACCTGGAAATAAAGGCTTTTAAAAAGTGAGGTTTTCATAAACAGGTGTCCACTAACGCCGTGAGGTGATGTTGTCGGATTCGTTATTGTGACTGGCGGGCAACAGAGGTGGCGCCTGACAGTAACCCGAAAATAACACTCTGTTTACGTGATTAATACAGGGTGACAAACGCCCAGGAAACCCTGGGATCGTAATTCTGAACTGAAACGCTTCAGCAAGGGGTTTTGTAACTAAAATTCTCGCAAAATCAATGAATCAGGCAATTATTGCGGCAGTGAGGATTTTTCGATCCAGGTCTGGTTGAAGCGGCTCACCGGCAGCGCTTCCGCATAGAGGTAGCCCTGACCGATAGCGATGCCGCGCGCCAGCAGCCAGTCGCGCTGCTCCGCCGTTTCCACACCTTCGGCAATCACCTCCAGATGGATAATTTCGGCGATAGCCGCCACGATGCGGACCATGGTGTCGTCATGCGGCAGTGCCGCCACAAAGCTGCGATCCATCTTCAGTTTGTTAACCGGCAACGCTTTCAGCTGATGGAGATAGTTCAGGTTAGAATAGCCCATACCGAAATCATCCAGCGCCACCGCCACGCCGGTCTGCTGCAACATCCGCAGCATCGACATCGCCTGTTCCGCATCGTCAAGCTGAGCCGTTTCTGTCACTTCCAGCACCAGAGTGCCTGGTGCGATACGGTGGCGCGCCAGCAGGGATTGCAGATGAGAAACTACACCGGTATCCCGCAGTTGCACTGCGGAAATATTCACACTCAGCGGCAGCATAATACCCTGTCGCTGCCAGCCAGCCAGAATGCGGCACGCCTCTTCAAACACCCAGCGGCCAATCGCGCTAATCACACCAATCTCTTCAGCACTGGCAATAAACTCTTCGGTCAGACCGTAACTGCCATCAGGCTGGCGCATACGCAGCAGCGCTTCTGCGCCGGTTAACGTACCGGTGCGCATATCCACCTGGGGTTGCAGGTAGAGGGCGAACTGCTCATCGTGCAGCCCCTGCAGAATGTCATGCTCCTGTGTCAGACGCTTCTGAGCGCGCTCGGTCAGCGCGGCGTCAAAGAACAGGATCTGATTTTTGCCCTGATGACGGGCCGACATCATCGCCGAGGTCGCGCGGTCAAGCAGCTCGTTAGCGCTCATCGGCTTGTCGTCGCGCAGCGCCAGACCGATGCTGACGTTAGGACGCAGCTGCAGCTGATGCAGGTTGACCGGCTGATTCAGGCGAATCATCAGGTTGCGCGCCAGGCGCAGCGCACGAAACGGATTACTGGCGCGCTTCATTAACAGCACGAAGTCGCTGACACCGGTCTGTGCCAGCAGGGTATGGTCATCCAGCGTATGCCGGATTTTCTCCACCAGCGTCAGCATCAGCGTATCGCGCTGCTCATCGCGCAGGACGCCATTGGCTTCCTGCAGCGTTTCAATGCGGATCACCATCAGACCCAGAGGCTGTTCAGGGTTACACATGAACTGTTCGACCAGCGCAAGAAACAGCGTACGGTTAGGCAGATCGGTGACGGCAAAATGGGTGGTCAGCCGACTCATCTCGTCATGAATCGACTCCAGCACCTGCTGATTACGGTTGTAGCTGCGGATCAGCATGCCGATTTCGTCATCGCGATGGCTCTGCGGCAGGGTCAGTTTATGCGTCAGAATCGACTGCGGTGGCAACTCCTGCAGCTCGCGTGAGAGATTGCGCAGCGGATGCACCACCAGCCGGTTGATGCACCAGCTGATCGCCACGGAGAGGATCAGCGCCAGCAGCAGATAGGTGATGATCATGGTTGAGAGCGTGCTGAGGATAAACTGGTAGACGCGCGTCGAATTAGCCTGCAACACCAGATAGGCCAGCGGCTTCGGCATCCCGGTATTTTCGACCGAATAGAGCGGCAGGGTAATCTGCACCGGCAGCTCAAACAGGCGGGCCACCAGAAGCGGCACCGGTTTTTCCGTCTCAAAGTCGGCATGCAGGGCCTGAAACGCATTAGGCAGCACCACGTCGGCGCGCGATAAAATACCGGCAGGCTTCAGTGAATGAAGAATGCGTTCGGCCTGAGAAATATCGGCACGCAGCACCGCTTCCGACAGCGGCTGGCGGACGGTGTGCGCGATATTCTCCATCTGCTGGGCGTAGTCAATCCTGCGCTGCTGCACAAAATGAAACAGTTGGATGACGATAAAGATACTGATGGTGATAACCGCAACCAGCGAAACTGTCGCCATCTGCTTTATCGTAAGTGACCGGCTTACGCGCAAAAAATTCTCTCCCGACGATGAAAAAAGCCCAGATAGCAGACAGGACAATGCCCGCCAGTATATCCCAAAAACTGACTTTTTTACCGTCTGAAAAGTCCTGCTTTTTCCCGTTCCGTGTTATTTAAAATCTGCGTAAGGGATCAGCGGCTGTGGCGGCATATCGAGATCGCCTTCCCAGCCGCCGGCAGCATAGCGCACATAGAGCAGACCATGACTCGGGGTGTAATCCTTCGCCTGCTGAATATCGACACCCGCACCAATAAACCAGTTCGACGTCAGCCGTCGCTCAATGACTGCCTGCAGCGTATAGCCCGTACCGCCGCCGGAACTGCTGGCAGAAGACGGATTACTGGCAAGGGTATAGCCCGGATTAACCGGATAACGCTGCTGCGCACTGGTTTTCGAATGTGACCAGGAGACGGAGCCGCCCAGATCAAACGACCAGTTCTCTGTCCGCTGCCGCCAGGTCACCGGCACGGAAAAGGAGAGATACTGCTGCGGACTGTAGTAGCCGCCCTGGCCGAAGGTGTAATCACTGAGATCCTTCTGATAGTGCCAGAGCATGCTGTTCAGCCCGACGGTTGCACGGCGGTTGTCGCTGTTGATGAGCTTGTAGTAATAGCCGCCCATCAGGCGCTCACGGCTGTTATCGGCAACATTTTTACCGGTGATCTGATGCGCGCTGATATCACCCCAGACGCCATGCGCGCCGCCCTGATCGTAACTCAGCCCGATGCTGCCGCCCGTGGCCACCACGCCACCCCAGCTTTTGCCCCCGTTGGCTGCAGGATCGCGCGTCCCGGCATAGGAGAGCAGCGAACTGGCTATCGGCCTGCGTGAGGCAGTGAGTGTGACGCCGAGCTGTTTCACATCGGTTTTCCAGCTCAGCCCGCCGGTCCAGTTAGTGACTTCAAAACCCAGCGGCGTGGTACCGAGGTCAGCCGACCAGGTCGCGTTATGCCAGCCAGCGGCCAGCGCCGTACCCTCATCGCGCTGGCGGGTCTGGCGACTGCAGCCGCCCGAACTGGCGTCGTCACAGCTGCCAAACAGGGCGTCGATGCTGCCGTTTTGGGTGGTAAAGGTGCCTGCGGAGACATCCACCCGATCAAGACGGACAAAGCCCCGGCCATCGGCAAACGGATGTTCCGCCTGCAGCATGGTGGTGTGCGCCGTAAAATCGGAGATGCCGCCGGTACCACTGTTGCGTGAATAGTCCTGCTGCACCGTCAGCGTGGTCTGCTGCTGACGGTAAAGATCGGCCGTGTCGCTGCGCAGGCTGCGCTTCAGCCAGTCATCCTGAGGATCGTTGCGGGTTGCGCGGCTGATATTGCCACGGCTATCGATACCGCTGGCCGTCATCGCCTGACGATAGTCTGTCAGCGCCTGTTCAGGCTGCTGCTGCGCACCCTCCAGCCGTGCCGCATCACGAAACACCAGCGCCTTGTCCTGCGAAGGCGGCAGCGCGGCAGCACGCTGTTTCAAATCGGTAAATAGCGCGACAGCCCGTGTGGTTTCACCCACCGCCTGCCACGCCAGCGCAGCACGGCGATCCGCATTGACGCTGGCCTGTACCGGCGGCTGTTGCTCAAGCGCCTGTCGGGCTTCGCTGTTGCGCTGCAGGGCAACCAGCGCTTCGATTCGTCCCAGCGCCGCATCGCCGTTATCCGGCTGGCGCGACAGCACCTGCTGATAATCCGCCAGTGCCTGCTGCGCTTCACCGCGTTCCAGCGCCCAGTCGGCCAGTAGCAGGTCGCGCTGGCTGGAAACCGGCTGCTGCTTAAGCAGCGTCACCGCTGCCTGCTCCTGCCCGGCGACGCGCAGCGCCTCAGCCTGGGCAAAGATCTGATCCTGCTTCAGGCGGTCAGCCAGCTCGCGCATATCGCTGCTCCACTGCGCGTCGGGCAGCCGATGCAGCGTAGCCATCGCCTCACTATTGTTATCGTTGCCTGAGAACCAGAGTGCGGTCGCATAAAGCGCGGTGGCGTTTTGGGGATGCTTCTGCAACAGTGCGCGCATTACCGCATCCGCCTGCTGTCCGGCTCCGCCGTTACGCAGTGCACCCGCCAGCCGGTAACTGAGCCAGACGTCATCCGGTGCCAGCTCGCGCGCCTGGCGATATTTCTCTGCGGCCTGCGACCAGCGCGCCTGCTGCGCCAGGGCATCCGCCTCCGCGCGCAGGCTGTCGCTGCGCAGCGTCCGGATTGTATCGGCCAGTGCACGCTGCTGTGCAGCGGGCAAGGTAGTGATAAATTCCATCTCGCGGGCAGGCGACACCGTCTGATACAGCCCCGCCAGCCGACGCACTGCGGTGATATTGGTGCCATCCAGCCGTCGCGCGCGCTGCCAGAACTGTTCAGCCGCCGCCGTCTCTTTGCGCGCCATCGCCACATCACCCAGACCAATCAGGGCATAGCTGTCGCTGCTGTCATACGTTTGCGCCGCGCGATAGTATTTTTCGGCAGCATCAATATCGTGCTGTGCCAGCGCTTTATCGCCCTGCTCAATCGCCAGCCAGTAGCGATTGCTCTGCAAAAGTGACTGCCATTTACCAATCAGCGTGCTCTGCTGACCCGCTTTAATGGCGCGTTCCAGCCAGAGAATGGCGGCATCACGATGACCTGCGCGGGCCTGAGTTTGTCCCATTGCGCCCATTAATTCGGCATCGTCGGGATTCGCTTTCAGCGCCCGGTTAAGGGTCGTCATCGCGTTATTCACGTCGCCTGCGTCAACCAGCGCCAGCGCCCGCATTCGTTCCCGATAAGCGGGATCGGCCAGCGTCGTCTGCTGCTTCGCGAGCGCCTCTGCGCCCTGCTGGTGCGCATCGCCCTCAGTGAAAACAGCCAGATAAGCTTTAAGCTGTGCCACGCTGCTGTCGCTGATGGGCTGATCGGTGATCTGCTGCAGCCAGAGGTCGGCGGCAGCGGTACGCCCGCCATTGCTGTTTGCCAGCTTTTTCAGCTGCGCTATCGCCTTTTCTGGCTGCTGCTGATTAAACGCCATACGCGCAATTTGTAGCTCAACCCCGATATTGCCCGGATAGCGCTGTTCCAGTGCCTGAAGCTGCTGATAAGCCACGCCCTCCTGACCGGGAAGACGTGCCAGCAGCCGCCAGTACTCCAGGGCGGTATTGGGATCGGGAAAGACGCCGTTAAACAGCGCATCATAAGCGCTTTTCGCCTCGGTCAGTCGCCCCGAGGTGGCAAGCAGACGCGCCTGCTGCAGTTGCTGTCGTCCATCGGATGAGGTCAGCGCCAGGCCGACAGCGGATTCGCGTGTCTCTGCCGAATCAGGTGCAACCTTTTTCAGTTGAGCCAGCAGCAATTGCGCGCTGGCGATATCACCCTGATGCAGCGCCAGCCGCAGACGTGCCGCCAGCACCTGGGGATTATCGGGATCGATTTTCTCCAGCCGATAGAGCGATTGCTGTACCAGATCGTATTTGTTGGTCGACTCGCCGGTACGGACCTGGGTCAGCAGCCAGTCGACCGGTGAGACTTCCGATCCGTCAGCGGACGCGGCCATTCCCGGCAGCGCACTTAGCGCGCCGAGCAGCATGCCTGTCCGCAATAACTGAGCGTTATTCATCTTCATCCAGTAAACGACGACGGGTAATAATTCGCATCAGACGCCATGTCATCAGCGCGAACAGCACCACCACAAAGAATGCACAGAGTGCCAGCCAGAAGGGATGTGAAGAGAGCAGTGACCAGAGACGTTCCCACCACGGCAGATGGCCAACAAAGTAGGTCTCTCCAACGCGCAGGCTGTTGACGCCAGACTCACGGATAATCGCCGTGGAGCCTGAGATCGCCTGGCGTTTGCCGCTGTCATCCAGCGCCTCATCAAGCAGCTGCCAGCTGCGCGGACTGCCATCGGCGAGCAGTGCCACCACACTGCGCTGATCGTAAAACGGCGACTGGAAACCGATCACGGTCGCCAGCGGGCCGCGTGAACCAATGGCTGTGGTACTTTCCGCTGCTCTTTCAGCCTCACTCAGCGGCTGAACAGGCTGAGAAACCTTGCGCGCCGGGGTTTTCAGCCAGCTGGCGGTGGCATCGACCAGCGCCGTGATCCGACGGTCATCCTGAAGATCTTTAGGAATATCGCCGATCATCAGCAGATCCGCATCCTGCTTTTTCGCCGTACTCCAGTCATCGGTAAGCTGCACGCGCAGCGCCGGATAGCCGGTCTGCGCGCCCATATTGCCCAGCGCATTCAGCAGTGTACTCACCTGCTGTGCATCAGGGTTGGACTGGACCAGCACCAGCGTCTGGGCCAGATCGGCGTAGCGACTGAACGGGAAGCCAGCATTCGCCCAGCTCTGCAATGAGGGCATTTCGATGTAGTGGCGATAGCCAGAGAAGTCGATGCTGGAATTGTCGTCCACCACCACATGATGTCCTACCGGCGTCACGGTTTCACAACGCCCGTCGGCGGTGCCCCCCATAAAGGTATTGGCATAGTCAAAATCAAAGCGCAGCTGGTTAACCACGCCCAGCCGCAGCGCCGGGATCAGCAGCTCATGATTCTTGTCCATCATTCCCTGAATCAGCGGAATATGCAGCAGTTGCTGCCCGGCCGTGTTTTTCGGCACCAGCGGGTAGTCCTGAATAAACTGATTATTCAGGTTAACGGCCAGTCGTGAGCCATCCGGGTGAACAGGCGAGGTGTAGCGATAGCTCAGATCCATATCGATACCGCGCGCGCGCACCAGGAAGAGATCGGGCGGCAGGTTCAGCGTCAGACTGATCGGGTTGGGCTGCAGACCGTCAGACTGCAGCTGGTTTTCATACTGCGTCAGCTCAGCAAAAGTGGTGCGGCGATCGGTGCGTACCCAGTTTGGCGCATCATAGGGCTGACGCGGTGCCCGCAGTGTGACGCGGTCGACGGTCGCGCTGTCGCCGCGTAACAGCAGCTCGCCCTGCGCAATCCCCTGCACCGCCGTCAGCAGATCGTCGTCGTTGCGTCCCAGGATCAGCAGCATCTTTTCATAGGGGCTGTCAGGCTGGCTTACCATCGCCACGGTCGGCTTCATCACCGGTGGCAAATTTTTCAGGAAATCCGGGCGTGCATTGTTGGTGGCAAACACCACCGCATGCTGCTGTTGCGGCAACTGATTGTAGAGCACCGGAAAATGCTGTCCGCGCCAGGCCGCTTTGCTGCCGAACCAGGAGGCCAGGATCGCAGCGGCACGCTGCTGGTTAACGTCTGGCCGGGCAGCAAACACCATCGGCAGGGTCAGCGGCCGCGTGTCGCGCGTATCAAGAAAGGGCTCCGGGAAATGAGACAGGTCGTTTTTCAGCGGCAGTTTTTGTAGCGTCAGATCCAGACCGCTCTCTTTGCCGATATCGAGCCAGATGGTGCTGTTGGCCGGATTTTCACAGATGTTGGCGTAGTGACCGACCAGCTCAAAGCGCACGCGGTTAAAGTCGGCGATAAAACGGGGATCGATCGCCAGCTGCACCTGATTCTGTTTGCCAGGCTGTTCCGGCGTCAGGGTGATCAGGCTCACCAGCTCATCGTTGAGATAGACTTTCAGCTGCGACAGCGTGGGCAGCAGCGCAGGCGACGGCCGGTAGCTGAGATTAAGCAGCGCACGTGTCACCACCTCATCACTGCGCACCCCGAACTCGATCTGCCCGCTGGGGCGGGTTCCGCTCAGCGTCATGCTGCCCGGCGGCGGGGCCAGCTTAACGAAGCTCAGCTGACTGCTACGCAGCGGCGCGGCAGGCTGCTGGGGCAACGATTGCACCGCCGTTTCTCCTGTGGCCATGATCGGCGCACTCTCCTGCGCCACTGCGCAGTTCAGCGTTGCCGAGCCCAGCAGCAGTGCAGCGACCCACCTGTTTATTCCTGTTGTTATCATATCATCAACTCAATGCAGATTTTTTGAAGCGGGCACGCGTCCGATGCCTTGCGGCAACAGCGAAGCCAGCCAGCTTACCCCAGCGGTAAGCAGGTTAAACAACCGACGTAACTGCGGCGGGCCATATTCCGCCAGGCGCAGATAACCTTTAAAACCGAGGATCATGATGTCGGCCAGACTCTGCACCGGCTTATCCTCCGGAAAACCGTCCTGCCACAGTGCCCAGGTATCGGCACGGGCGAAGGTACACTGGATAAAATCAATATGTTGCTGGGTGGTCAGCTGATGCAGACGGACACCTGCCCGACGGCCAAAGACGCGCTGGACCTGGCACGGAAAACTGAACTCCTGCTGTCCACGACGCAGCAGCAGCCAGACTTTTTCATTTTCCCGCAGCGCATCCGGTTCGCGCATTTCCAGCCCTACGCCGCCGTCAGAGTAATCACGCAGCGTACAGGGCAGCATGTGACCATCCTCGCGTGCGATGGCAGCGGGCATGGCAATCTCTACCCGATGCGCCTCACGGATCTGTCGTGCTTCAACCGACACCGCTACCGCGCCACCGAGAATAATCATGTTGTAGATCACCCAAATCAGGCTTACGCATACCGTCAGTATCTCGTTTGCCGGACCATGCTGTATGCGCCAGAACGCCATCAGCACACCCGCCAGATTGAGCAGCACCAGCAGCATATAGGGCTTGGTGATCACCCAGTCCAGGTGCTGCTCCTCGACCAGTCCGCCTTTGGCGGTAACGTTAAACTTGCCTTTGTGGGGATTGAACAGCGCTACGGTGGTCGGGCGGGCGATATACCAGGCCAGCACCGTCTCGTAGACTTCGCTCCAGAAAGAGTGACGCCAGCGCCCCTGGATACGCGAGTTGGTGAGGCTGGTATGCAGCATGTGAGGTAAAACATAAATCGCGATCGCCAGCGCAGGCGCGTAGATGATGTAGGCATGGCAGAGTAAAAATGCCAGCGGTGCCAGCAGGAAGACCAGCCTTGGAATGCCGGACAGAAAGTGCAGCATGGCGTTGGCATAACAGAGCCGCTGCACCCACTTCAGCCCTTTACCAAACAGCGGATTATCCAGGCGGAAAATCTGCACCATGCCGCGTGCCCAGCGGATACGCTGTCCGATATGCGCTGACAGGCTTTCGGTTGCCAGTCCGGCCGCCTGAGGAATGCGGATGTAGGCTGAGGTGTAGCCAAGCCGATGCAGACGTAGCGAGGTATGAGCATCTTCAGTCACGGTTTCTACGGCAATACCGCCAATCTCTTCCAGCGCGGTACGACGCAGAATGGCGCAGGAGCCGCAGAAGAAGGTGGCGTCCCAGGTATCATTACCGTCCTGCACCAGCCCGTAAAACAGCGATCCCTCATTCGGCGTACGGCGAAACCGCCCGAGATTGCGCTCAAACGGATCGGGCGAAAAGAAGTGATGCGGCGTCTGCAGCATCGCCAGCCGGGGGTCCTTGATAAACCAGCCCATGGCCATCTGTAAAAATGAGCGAGTTGGCACATGGTCGCAGTCAAAGATCGAGACGAAGTCGCTGCGGCAGTACTTTTTCAGCGCGTGGTTGATGTTGCCCGCCTTGGCATGTTCGTTAGAGGGGCGCACCACATAGTTAATGCCAATGCTGGTGGCAAATTCGCGGAATTCCGGTCGGTTGCCGTCGTCGAGCAGATAGATAGTCAGGCGATCTTTCGGCCAGTCAATGCCCAGCGCAGCATAGAGCGTCGGTCTGACAACGCTGAGCGGTTCGTTATAGGTCGGCACCAGCAGGTCCACCGATGGCCACTGCGAACGGTCCGCCGGCATAGAAACTGGCTGACGGTTAAGCGGCCAGAGTGTCTGGAAATAGCCCAGCACCAGCACCACCCAGGCGTAGGTCTCTGCTGCAATCAGCAGCAGACCAAAGATCAGGCTCAGTGGATCGTCCCAGTTCAGCGTCGAGGTATAGCGCCACCAGAGGTAGCGGCACGATACGGTCAGCGACAGTACGATCAGCATCATCGTGGGGAAACGCCCCGGTATGCGCCGTACCAGCATTGCCAGGCCCCAGAGCAGTACGACAAAAATAAACTGGGTCATGAGACCAAAGGGCTGGCTGATACAGAGCAACGCCAGCAGTGAGGCAAAGAGGGCAATAACAATGAAAAGGCTGCGTCGCATCAGCGGCGACAGGCGCTTCAGCCGCTGTTCAAGACGCGTATCAATGCCCTGGGTTTGCGAGCGGGCGACAAGATTATCCAGCCAGCGATAACCGTGGTGCCGCCAGCCAGTCAGCACGCTCAGGCGATTAACGCCGCCGCGCCCGCGCGCACCCGGTAGCCGGATCACAATCAGCCAGAGTGTCTGAATCAGAAAACGCAAAATATCCAGCGGACGCGGACGCTCTGGTGAGATGTGCGGATAAAGTCGGCGACGCTGCTGAATAACACGCTGCCAGGCCGGGCTTTCGAAACGGAGCAGCATCACCCCCAGAACAGACCAGAACAGGTGGAGTGCACTGGCGAAGCGTGAAGCGCCGTTGCCACGCGCGGTGGTATAGCCGCTGTGCAGCGATTGCCAGGCGGGAGCAGTCAACAGCCAGCGCAACGGGTTCACGACCTCACCCCATTCAGATTGAGCAGCAGCCAGTTTGCCAGCGTGATGATCTCTTCGCTGACTAACGCATGTGGCCGATATTCACCGACCGGCTGCTTCATCATCAGCGATTCAGCCAGCGCCTCATCGCGGTGGATTAGCAGCGGTATCAGCTCTGTCAGCGAAGCCATCCAGAGCTGATGGAGGTCCTGCTGCAGACGACTGTTAGCATTAAACTGATTGATAATAAACCGGGTATGCACTGGAAAATGACGCTGGCTCAGGCGTAAATGACAATTCGCGTCTGGCTGAGTGACGCACAGTACACCGTCCAGTTCCGGATAGAGCGTTTCGTGCCACGGCAGGGGATCGGCGGGCAAATCGAAAATAATCCACTGATAGCGCACCTGCAGGTCCGGCAATGCCTGGAGCAGCGGCGCGGCCACCGCCTCATTCTGGTGGGCAATAGTCAACGCATGCTGATGAGAAAGCACACCATGAGGAAGCAAATCAGGTCCATTGGGATAGCGAAGCGCGGCATGCTGCCACGCCTCATCATCGCACAGCGCCTGCATCCAGCCACTCTCCTGCTGAGCGGGCAGATTAAAATGCACGCCGAGCTGACTGACCGGCGAGCCGTCGATCAGTAAGACCCGCTCGCCGAGGGTCGCGAGCGCCCAGCCGAGTCCTGCACAAAGAGAGGTTGTGCCAACGCCGCCCCGCACGCCCTGAAGCGCTATCAGCGGCATCAGTCAGGTTGCTCAGGCTGGCTGGGGAGCGTTTCCGCTAACAGCGGCCAGCGTGACACGATCTCTTTCAGGCGCTCTTCACGTGCAATATCGACATAGCGAAAAGAGTGCAAAGAAAAGGCGTCACGCAAAGCGCTAATATCATCCTGACGCTCGCCAGCAGTGGCGACAGGGTTATAAAGATTCTGGTTTTTCATTACTGTTCGCCAAAAATAAAACAATGTCAGATTCAGAATGACCGGCCGCGCGTAAAAAGGGCATTAAAAAATTTCCAGAAACGCGGCATTTGCACAACATTGTGAGCCAGCCTGCCATCAGAAATCTTTAAATTTCTCAGGTTACATCCTGGCCTGTCTATAATAAGCTAGCCTGGACTGGAAAAATAACGAATTCAATATGAAAAATTCTTTTTCGCTAGGGCTGTTGCATGTTCAGCCTGAATTAACGGCATTGCAAACCCCTGGCTGTTATTGGGTCACTTGTGCACGGCAGGATGACGCCCGCACTTTTATTCGACAGGTGATTTCACATCAGCAGGCCGTCACGCTCATCAGCGCTGATCAGCCGCCGCGTGATTTACTGACGCCTGACCCGGTCGGCGGCCCTGACCGTATCCCGCTGTTTTCTCTTCCCAAAAGCAAACGGAGTCTGTTGCAGCTGGAAAGTGATTTTCTGCGCACGCTCGGCAGTAAAAACGGCCTGGTGATATTTAACAGCAGTGCAGCGCAATGGGATAAGCTCGATGACGCCGAATTAACGCGGTGGATAAAGGGTATGCGCCACACGCTGCATAAAAGAAAACTCACGCTTTTAATCGTGACTTCCGGTTCCACTATAATAAACCTGAGTAATAATCTTCAGCGTTATTTTCGTCAGCTGGATGGCGTGGCGCATTTGGGCTTTCAGCAGGATAGCTGGCAGTATCGAATTAACTGGTGGTATGCCGCAGAACGCCTGCTGGCCGATCGTGCAATACGCCTGGGCTGTGAAGCGGATCGTTTCTTTACTTTAAATGAAAATCAGGAACCGCTGAGCCTTAATGACGAGCAGCATTATCTTGCAGACAAAATAGTGCTTGAGGGTGCACCGCCACTTTCACGCCAGTGGCAACTCTTTGATGATAATGAGCAGGTCTGGTTACGGGCTCAACAGGCCAATGCCGCAACGGTTATTTTCAGCCTGACCCGAAGCGACCTTATCAACGAACTGGCGAAGTTTGTACACAGCCTGCGACGCGGACGCGGCAACGGCCTGAAAATTGTGGTGCGTGAGATGGGTGCCAGCCTGCGTTACAGCGACGAACGTCTGCTGCTGGCCTGCGGGGTAAACGTTATTGTGCCGACCAACGCGCCAATGTCGCGGTTTCTGACCACACTTGAAGGTCTTCAGGGACAGGTGTTTAACCGCCGTGTTCCCGCCAGTCTTGAAGCGTTAACCGCGTCGTTGCAGCCTCTGCATGAAAAAGGCTACCTGCGGCTTGACGCCTTCTGCCAGTCAGTCAGCCAGTTGATCAGTAATACTTTACTGCCGGAAAATGATAAGGGCCTGCTGGTGGCGTTGCGGCCGGTGCCACAGCTTAAACCGCAGCAGATTCTGACACTTTGTAAGCCGCGCCGCTTTGGCGACCTGGTCACGGTACTGGAAGATCGCGTCATTCTGTTTCTCTCCTCCTGCCGCTATAACGATCTTGATAAAGCATTGAAATATATATTTTCATTGCCTCATGACGAGCTGTTTGCAAACCGAATGGTCTGGTTCGAGGATAATCA
Organism: Pantoea sp. B550; assembly: GCF_024158165.1. Classification (NCBI taxonomy): domain Bacteria; kingdom Pseudomonadati; phylum Pseudomonadota; class Gammaproteobacteria; order Enterobacterales; family Erwiniaceae; genus Pantoea; species Pantoea sp. B550. The sequence continues at coordinate 2,086,151 of NZ_JAMYXI010000003.1, read as the reverse complement.
GATCCTTGCGGAAGTCAGCAATATTAAGAAACTGACGCCCATGGCGATTCAGGATCTGACGCCGGTATCAGAGACAACACGTGTCGCCGTCGAGCGCCGGCACGAAGCGCAGGAACGCTCAGCTCCCCTGCCCATCACTTTACTGCCGGAGAATGAATCCCGATGAACCTGATGGATTGGGTACAGATTGCGCTGCTGGTCGTTGTTATTTTGCTGATTTTAAAGCCGGTCTGGCACCAGTGGCTGCCGCGTCGCTGGAATGGCCTGCTGAATCGGCTGTTGCCTGCTCGCGCGCTGAAGTCTGAAGGTCACTGGCAGCGTCAATCTCCAAAAACGGATGCAAAAATTAATGAAAAATGATCAACCCGCTGCGGCCCACTCTTCCCGTTTGTGGTCCTGCTGGCGCGGACTGGGCGGCTGGAACTTCTACTTTTTAGTCAAATTCGCCCTGCTGTGGTACGGCTACCTCAATTTTCACGCCCTGAGTAATCTGGTGTTTCTTGCCTGGCTGCTTTTCCCGCTGCCGTCGGTTCGCCTGCATCGCCTGCGCCATTGGGTCTCGATCCCTGTTGGCCTCGCGCTGTTCTGGCATGACACCTGGCTACCGGGACTCAGCAGCATTCTCAGCCAGGGCGATCAGCTGGCGGGCTTCTCGGGTGCTTACCTGCTCGATCTGGCTGACCGTTTTATCAACTGGCAAATGGTGGGTGCCCTGTTTGTTCTGCTGGTGCTCTATCTGTTTATTTCACAGTGGGTTCGCATCACCGTGCTGGTTTCGCTGATGCTGATCTGGCTCAACGTGCTGACCATTGCGGGTCCGGCGATGTCGCTGCTGCCGACCCGCGCGACGACCCCGCCGGTGGTGCTGAATCAGACACCGGCTGCTGCCAGCCAGGCCGCTGCCGTGCCGGATGGGCTTGATCAGTCAGCCGCGCCCACCAGCGCCAGCCTGACCGCCTGGCTCAGCCGTTTTTACGAGAATGAACGCAAGCGCTACACCCATTTCCCTGACAGCCTGCCAGCCGATTCGCAGCCGTTCGACATCCTGGTGATCAACATCTGTTCACTCGCCTGGTCCGACATGGATGCCGCCCAGCTGCGTAATCATCCGCTGTGGCAGCACGTCGACATCATGCTGACCAACTATAACTCCGCCACCAGCTACAGCGGACCGGCGGGGATTCGTCTGCTGCGTGCCAGTTGCGGTCAGATTTCGCACAGCGAACTCTACAAACCCACCGATTCACGCTGTTATCTGTTCGATAATCTGGCGAAGCTGGGCTTTAAAGAGCAACTGATGATGGATCACACTGGTGTGTTCGGTAACTATCTCAAGGAACTGCGCGAGGGCGGCGATATTCAGGCACCGCTGATGTCACAGGCGGGCATTGCCCCGGAGCTGACCTCATTCGACGGCTCGCCGGTGCTTAACGATGCTCAGCTGATGCAGCGCTGGCTGGACGAACGCAGCAAGAGCAGCGATGCCCGCAGCGCCACCTTCTACAACCTGATCCCGCTGCACGACGGCACCCGTGAGCTGGGCAGCACCCAGACCGCCCCATGGAAGCCGCGCGCTCAACTGCTGTTTGATCAAATCGACGCCTTCCTCACCCAGCTGGAGAAGTCGGGCCGTCGGGTGATGGTGCTGGTCGTACCGGAGCATGGTGCCGCACTGCAGGGTGATAAGATGCAGATGTCAGGCCTGCGGGATATTCCCAGCCCTGCCATTACGCATGTGCCGGTGGGGATTAAGTTTGTCGGCATGAAAGCCCCGCATCAGGGTCAGCCTCTCAATATTGATGCACCGACCAGCCTGCTGGCGATCTCAGAAATTGTGTCGCGGGTGGTGGATGGGCAGGTATTTAATGCGCCGAATGTGAATATGTCGGTATTGACCGACAAGCTGCCGCAGACGCCAGTGGTGTCAGAAAACGACGGGGCGGTGGTGATGATGTATCAGGGCAAGCCCTGGATCAGGCTCAACGGCGGCGACTGGGTGCCCTATCCGCAGTAACGCCTTACCGCCGGATAGCAGAAGTATGTGTCAGGCGCGGCTCAGCGCCTGACACACCGGGTTATCAGCCGCATAATGGCGGCCAGCGCCGACGTTATGCGATTGATCAGCGCTTCTCCTGAAACGCCTGCCAGGTCAACAGTTGCAGGCTGGCAGAGAAGTAGTTTTGATCGGCAGCCAGCGTATCGCTCAGATAGCCGGTCTCATTCAGCGTCAGGTCACGTACCGCCAGAAGACCGCCCTCAAGATGATAAGGGGCTGGTGCATTCGCCAGCACATCGAACCAGGCGGGGGTCAGCATGCGGCTGTAACCCTGCCAGACGCGCTGAAACGGCACCAGCGCCAGACTGTGCGGATCGTACCACCAGATGTTCAGCGGCACGCGAATCGCATCGTAGCTGAAGCGGTTTGAATAGCCGACAGCCGGCGCAACCGACCCATCCGCATTCAGCGCGACCCAGTCCAGTGGCAGGCCGGTTTTGCCAAAGCTCAGCTTACCCAGCAGATCAAAACCATCATTAATCAGCTTATCCCAGACCTGCAGATGACTGCGCTCGCCAAACTCCCGCCACGCCTGAAACAGGAAGTACGAGGGATTCAGCACCACGTAGCTGGTTTTATTGAAACCCTGTGCACCCGGCAGCAGGACGGTATGGCCGCCAAAGCTGGTCACATCCAGCTTGATGATGGCGCGCTGAATGCGGTCAGACGCCTGCTGATAGCTCTCCTCCTGCCATTTCTGTGCGGCGCGCTGTAGCGCCCATGCCAGCAGCACATCGCCATCCGAGGCGTTATTTTTGTCAGCCACCGGATTATCACTGCCCGGCACATAGCGCCAGTAGAAGAGATCGGTCTGCGGATTACGCAGCTGAGTGCGCGTCCACTGCCACAGCCGATCGAAGGTGGCGCGATCGTTGTTGGCCACCGCCAGCAACATGCCATACCCCTGACCTTCGGTGTGACTGACATTGTTATTAGCGGTGTCCGTGATCCGCCCTTCGGCGGTCAGAAAACGGCTTTTAAAGGTATCCCAGCCGCTGGCACTTGCCTGCGCGCTGCAGGCCAGCAGTAAAACAGAGCAGATCCAGCCCATCCAGAATGGCTTACGTTTCATTTGTGATCCTATTGATATCGATAGTGCAGCGTGCTGCCATCGTTGAGTTCAAGCGTCACCGGCACCATTCTGCTGCCGCCCTGGCCCTGCAACCAGCCTGAAAAAAGTCCGGCGATGACCGCACCAAACGCCGCCTGCCAGTCAGCCGGAGAAGGAAGACTGTCGCCTGCCGGTAAGGCGTGATACGCAATCAGCAGCGCCTTCTCTTCCGGCTGAAGCTGCACAAAGCCCCAGTTAAACCGCGCCAGTTGCAGGTTGGCCTCGCGCTCCAGATCCTGCACGGTGCGCGACTCTGGCAAAGGATAGCGGGTCGCCAGCGATTCACCCATCCTGTAGAGAAAGGCTTCCGCCTCCTGCTGACCGGCGTTGGCGATCATCCCGTCAATCAGTACGCTGACCAGGTCAAACCAGCCCGGCTGATAAGGATGCGATACCCCCGAATGTTCACTCATTACTTCTCTCCGAACAGGTAACGGACATAGAGCCGGGCGCTGCTTTCGTTGTAGTCACCAAAGGTGTCATAACCCAGCTGGCCGCCAATCGTCACATCTTTATTGAGTTTGTAGTCCGCTCCGGCGTGCAGGTTATAGCCGATGCCGTTTTTACTGCCGCCAGAGTAGTAAGCGTCTTTCACGCTGCCGCTGGCAGCAAGAGATTCCAGCGCCGACTGCAGGCTGGCATCCGACGGGAAGTACGCGCTCTTATCCTGACTGTAGGTCTGATAACCGGCTGCACCGCCGATATTGACTTTTAAATCGTCAAATTTGCGGGTGAACTCTATCGGGAACGAGACCGACGCGTAGTTCTGCGGGCTGAAGTAACCACCCTGCCCATAGCTGAAGTAACTGAGATTTTTTGAGAAGTCCATCCACGCCAGATTCATGCCCACTTTCAGCTCGCGATCGTCACTGTGGAACGGACGGACATAGGCCCCGGCAGTCGCCTGCAGGCTGTTGTTGCTGGCGACATTCTCGCCAAGGTAGCTGTAAGCGCCGCCACCAGCGTAGAAGCCCGCATCGCCATTGTCATAGCTTAACAGGGCGTTCGCGCCGTTCTTCGTGACCCGTCCCCAGCGTTTGCCGCTGGTTTTATCTTCTGCGCCGACATAAGAGAGCAGGCTGTCGGTAATCGCGCGACGCTCACCGGTCAGGATCAGCGTCAGGAAGTCGGTCAGTTTCGGTGACCACTGCACGCCACCGACCAGCGTACTGAGATCCTGGCCCAGCGGCGTACTGCCGATATCCACTTTGTAGCTGTCGCCTTTCAGCGCCAGATTCAGCTCGACGCCAGAAGCGGTCTGCGAATCGGTAGTCGCGTTGGGCAGGTCATTGACCGTCGCGCCGCCTGCGGCCACGACGCGGCCCTGGCTCAGCGCATTGGTGCCGAAACGACGCCAGGCATCAGCTGCGCCACTGCCCGCCGTCAGTGAGACCGGCGTGGCGGTAAAGTCGAGACGCGCCTGTTCAAACGGCACGGTAGAGAAGGTCAGCGGCGCTTTGGCTTCCGTCAGCTTGCTCAGGCCCGACTCGCCATCGCGCCCGCGTACCTGCACCATCCCCTGACTCCAGGTGCCGGTTTTCTCCTGCAGCGAATCCATCATGGTGTCGATGTCATGCAGAATCCGTGACTGCTGAGAAACCGTTTTACTGCCCGCTGCCGGTTCATCCTGCGTGGTCACCCCCGCAGTAGCCGCCACTGGTGCCGCCTGCCACGGCAGCACGGTACCGTAGCTGGATGGTGAACGTCCCACCGGCGAGGTGGTGCGGTTGATAAACGGATTGTCCGCCAGCGCCAGGCCGCCCACGGTCGGCACACTGCCAGACTGCACGCCCTGCAGGCCAATCAGTTGCCCGCGTGCCGAACGCAGATACGCCATCGCCTGTGAATGCTCGCCATTGGCTTCAGCGACCCGCGCCAGCAGCAGCAGGCGATCCGGAGTCTGCGTGGTGCTGTTAAGGCCGCGGCTCAGTTCACTGGCGCGCTGCACATTGTTCTGCGCCAGCGCGACGTTGATGGCCCCGACACGCGCATCCTGGGTCGGCGTATCCTGGGTCATCAGGTAGTCATACACGACTCCCGCATCCCGGTTCATCTTACCGTCCTGATAGAGACGGGCCATCGCGAACATCAGATCGCGGTTCTGCGGATCCTGCTGCAGCGCACCTATCAGCTTGTCATAGGCCACTGCGTACTGCCGCTGCTGCCGCAGGCGATCCACTTCGTTAATCAGATAGCCGTTACGAATACCGGCCAGCTGCGCCGGGGTACTGCGCGCCTGCAGCTCCGGGTTGCTGAGGAAGCGCTGCGCCTCACTGCCGAGGCCTGCCTGATTCAGCACCGCCATCTGCGCGGCATAATCGCCCGCATTGCCCTGTACGCCACGCTGCAGGTTCGTCCGCACCACTGATACCGCGCTGGTGAGATCGCCCGCTTTTGCCAGCTTCTGCGCCAGGTTTCCGGCATCCACCGGATTAGCGGGCGGCGTGACCGTGAGCGCTTTCAGGGTATTGGTGGCGGCGGCCATCGCGCCCTGCGCCAGATATTGATCGGCGGTGCTCATCTGCAGATTGAAATTCACCCGCTGCGCCAGCTCACGCATCGCCGCCGTCTGTGCGTTTGCGGGAATGCGCGACAGCAACGCGCTGGCCTGCTGCCAGCCACCGCTTTCGCTGGCGTTAAGTGCACCGGCATAGAGCTCGCTGGTGCTGGCCCCGTTGCGCATCACCGGCTGCATCACGTTGGCCGCCAGCAGCGTATCGCCCTGCTGACGATAGAGTCGGGCTAAATCGAGCCGCAGCCAGCCATCGGAGGGATAGCGCTGAATGCCCTGCTGCAGTGTCGCGATAGCAGCGGCGTTGTTACCGGCCGCCTGCTGCCGCTTCGCCTGCTGACGCAGCGCATCGGCTTCATTGGCGCGTGGCGTGACGCTCTGACGTACGTTGTCCGGCAGTGCCCCCAGCAGCGTACTGGCTTCGGCACTGCGATTCTGCTGACGCAGAACGTAGAACAGCCCTTCTTTGGCGCTGCGGTTGTCCGCATCACTTTGCAGAATGGTGCGGTAGATCTGCTCAGCCTGCTCAGGCTGATTGGTGCGGCGTAGCACGTCGGCGCGGAACAGCCTGGCGGCCAGCCCTTTTTCGCCGTCAGCCTGGGCCAGCGGTTCGCTTAAGGTCAGCGCCTGCGCCGTGTCGCCGCTTTTCAGCGCCTGCTGCGCGCTGGCCAGCTGCGCATAAAAGCGGGCATCGTCGGCCTGCTGCTGGCGCAAGGAACCCTGATCGCCGCCCTGCTGAGCAGACCGCTGCAGATAATCTGCCGCTTCCTGATAATGTCCGGCTCGCTGGGCCACATAGCCCATCCCCGCTAACGCATCGGCATCCTGCGGATTCGCACCCAGCACTTTTTCAAAGCTGGACTGCGCACCGCCGACATCACCGCTGTTCAGCGCGCTGAATCCGGCCCCTTTTTCTGCGCCACCGACATTTTTACGATAGTAGTCGATGACGGCGGAGTCCTGCGGATGACGCTGCTGCCAGGTCTGATAGAGTGCCGCGTCTGACGGCTGCGGACCGAGCCACAGCAGCGCCTGTCGCAGTGAACGATCGGCATCCTGATTACCACTTGCCAGCGAACTCAGCACCTCAATGCCTTCGCGACGGGTCGGTTCCTGCCAGGTCAGCGCTTTACCCAGCGCCAGCCGTGCGCCGGTATCCTGCGGATGCTGAGCCGCAAACTGCCGCAGCGCCTCAACGGCCTGCGGCAGCAGCGTACGGTCACCCGCCATCGTAAGATAATATTCCGCCGCCACGCTCGGTGGCGGCTCATTACCACTGAAGGTGTTGCGCCAGGTCTGTAATGCCGCCGCAATGTTGCCGCTGCGCGCCTGCTGACGTGCCAGCGAAAGCTGCGCCTGCGGAATGGTCTGCATCTGGCGCGCATTATCCAGCTCGCTCAGGTGCGGATCGCTGGGAGAGACCTGGCTGAGACGGGCGCGATACTGCGCTGCGGCAGCCGTGTCGCCACCCTGCTGTGAATAGAGGGCCAGCAGATAGAGCGCCTGGGTGTTGCCGGGTTCAACCATCAGCACCTTTTGCAGTGAGGCTTTCGCCAGGTCGTCATGTGCTTTCTGATGCCAGTAGGAGGCCTGATCGAACAGAGCCTGCAACGCCGGATTGGCGCTTTCTGCCGCCAGCAGCGGCGGTGACAGGGCCAGCGCGCTGCCCAGCAGCAACGCTTTACGAATACCGGCACTTAACGGATTTTTTTTCATTATTGTTGTCCTTACTTCCTGCCGGAATCATGGCCCTGCTTCGGGTTCAGACGCCGCCAGGCATGATGCTTCAGCATCACCCAGACCGCACTGCCCACCAGCGCAGAGAGCAGCATCGCTGCCACCGCCAGAAGCCCCGAGTGCTGGTTGGCATACCATACCACCATCATGTACCAGGGCATCTCGCCGCTGGGGAACTGTGCACCAACGCGAAAACTACGAATGCCGTTTTCATCGGTGATAATCGCGGTGTCGCCCCGCACTGCGGCGTTAATCTGCGCCGAACTTAAATCGTTGTGCAGTCGCAACAGCTGATCGTCGCTGGTTGCCACCGTCATCACCACCAGCCGATCGCGATTCCATGGCGACCGGTAGCTGAGAAAGCCCCGCCACGCTTCGTTGGATGAGAAGTAACGATCGGCATCCAGCTGCTGACGACTCCAGTCGCCGGTCAGCCAGCCGCGTAATTTTTCCAGCGTGTCGGGCTCTTTAACTCCAAAGGTGCCGCTGGTGGCATCATAAGGTGACGCCGCCAGCATCGCCTGATTAAAGGCCGTGTTACCTGTCGTGCTGACCGCCAGCAGATCGCTCTGCTGTATGCGCGCCAGATGGGTGCCGCCAGTGGGCAGACCAAACAGCACCTGATTCTGCGTCAGCGCCACGCCGGTCGCGGTTCCGGCTCGCGCCGTCAGATCCAGCAGCGTCGACAGCTCAGCATCGCTGGGCGTTTCCGGCAGCAGCAGCGTGGTCTGGCCGAAGTCAGCCAGCCGCGAGAACGGGAACGAGGCACCCACAAAGTAAGAGAGGTTCGGCAACATGCTGAAGTGGCGGGTATGGCTCAGATCGATCCACGAGTCCTCTTCAATCCGGCTCTTGATGTTGTTATTCAGGAGCACGCCGCAGGGCGCATCGGCGCGGGGTTTAATATTGAAGTAGAGCGCCAGCTGGTTATCGCCATAGATCAGATAGGGCTCGAGATTCAGCTGATACTGCTCCTGACGCGCATCACCGCCCAATCTATGCCAGGCGTTCTCCAGCAGGCCAACTTTGTTCACCGTCAGGTTGCGCAGGAACGTGCCGTTGAGCATGACGTTAAGGAACGAGTTGTCCTCATCAATCCAGCTTTCAGACGGGAAGCGATAGTGCACATTGACCGGCACCGTGTCGCCATCCCACAGGAACAGATCAGGCGCGGCGCGGAAATTAACCCGCAGCGCATCATGCCAGATGCCGCTGCTGGTCAGGCTCTGATCTTTACGCAGCAGTTCGCTCAGGCGAACCGGGCGGTCAGTGTTAATCCAGCGCGGCGCATCGTAAGGTTTACGGTTGCCAATGGTCTGTACAGGAACCTGCAGCTGGCTCTCATCGGTGGTAAAAGGCTGCGTCGTCAGACGGTTCGCCGCCTGACGCAGCTGATCGTCATTGTTACCACTGACCAGCAGCAATTTGTAAACCGGATTACTGGGGTTATCCACCACCTGCAGCATCGGGCCATTACTGGCCGGGAACGTCAGGGTGCCGATTCGATCGCCAGGATGACCAAACAGGATGCCGTTGTTTTCCGGCAGTTCGCCGCGTACCACCGGGAACCGGATGCCGCGATAATCACTCTGAATGCCGAGCCAGGAAGCCACCAGCGCAGCCGCGCTGACCGCATCAGGTGAGACGTTACTGGCAAAGCCCATCGTGATGGTGGACGCCGTCATCCGCTGCGGATCCAGGAACGGACGCGGGAAGTTGCGCAGACGGGTGCCAATATTGAGCTGCTGACCTTCAAGGTGCAGCGTGGTATTCGGCAGAATGGTGACCTGATACTGCTGTGCGCTCTCTTTCTCACACAGCAGCTTGTCCGCATCGTTGATTTTAAAACTGAGGTTGTTGTTCGACACCACCATCGCCGCCGGAATATCCAGCTCATAATCACTGACGTCGCTGTCCGTGGCTCCCAGCGGCAGCGTGCCGAGCGGCTGACCATTCAGCATCAGCTGCAGTGAGGTATTGCGTGCCGCCAGCGCGGCGGAGACGCGCAGCGTCAGACTGAGTCGCGCATTGGTAATCACTTCATCGCTGGGGAGAGTAAAAGTGATGCCCGACTGTAACTGACCGCCGGTCAGCGTAATGCCGCGTGACTGGCCCATCTGGGCCACTGAAATCACGCTGCTGATCGGCTGATTGATGGCCGACGCGATAGGTGGCTGCGGTTCTGCAACCGGCGCAGTCGCCTGGCCCGGCGCGTAGGGCAGCGCACTGGCGGCCGCTTCCAGCGCCGGATCGGCATTGCTCAGCCCCTGTGGCAGCGGCACCGCGGAGAGCGCGCTGCTATCCTGGGTCACGGCGCCACTGCTCGTCACCGGCGCGACGGAAGAAGACCCGCCGTTCGCTGACGCCTGAGGCGCTGATGTTGCCTCACCCGCTGGTGCGTAAGAAGAGTTTGTTGATGTCGGCGTGGCATCAGGTACTGCACTCTGTGGCGCAGAGGCCGGTACAGATTCCGCGGGCTGGGCCGCGAACGGCACTAACGGCGCTGCTGACCCGCCCACACTCACCGGGGCCGTCATCTGCGCTGAACCGGCATCCGGTGTGGCAGCGTGATTAACAGGCGTTGCAGGTGGCGTCACATACGCCGCACCGCTGGCCGGGGCCTGATTTTCCGCGGGTGTACTGACAGTGGCCTCAGCTGACTGTGTGGTTACAGCAGCATCAGGCGACGCCGGAGTCGCACTGTTTACCGGCACACTGACGGCGGCATCAGCAGATTTCAAGGTTGCAGTGGCCTCAGCTGGCTGAGTGGTTGCAGCAGCCTCAGGCGGCGTCGGAGCCGTACTGGTTACCGGCACACTCGCTGCTGCACTGGCAGGTTGCGTGGTTGCAGCCGCATCAGGCAACGCCGGAGCCGTACTGGTTACCGGCACACTCGTGGCGGCATCAGCAGATTTCGAGGTTGCAGTGGCCTCAGCTGGCTGGGTGGTTGCAGCAGCATCAGGCGGCGTCGGAGCCGGACTGTTTACCGGCGCGGCACTGCTGTTATCGATCGCCGTCGGCGTTTCGGCGCCAGCGGGCGTCAGCCATAACGCGGCGGTCAGTGAACTGGCCAGCAACGTGTGCGTCAGGATCTTCATGCCGCGCCATCCTCTTTCGCCGCCGCGGCAACCGGGTCGACTTTTTTACGTTTATCGTGGCGCCCCTTCCAGGTCAGCCAGAACAGCTCAAATACGGTACGAATAATGGTGCCCAGCGACATCAGCGGGTTGTCCTGCTTATACTCTGGCTGGATCCAGGCGTCCGCACGCGCCAGCACGACACGCACCAGTTCGCGACGACGCGCCAGCGGCATCGCTTCAAAGCGCAGGCGAATGCTCTCGTCATCGCCGGAAATCTTACTCACCGGGATGGTGATCGCGCCGGATTTCAGCAGCAGATCAATCTCTTCAATTTCATCCGTTTCATGACGGCCATCCGGCGCATCGAGCTGTGCACCGCCCATCGAAAGGTTGCTGGTCTGGGTGCGTGATGAAATGCCGCTGGCGTAGTGAATAATCGCCGGGATTTGTACGTCAACGCGGATGGTTTTACGCACCTGTTTGGTTTCGCGCGCCACGGCAATCGCCGCCATCAGAATAATCAGGCTGAAAATCGCCCAGCCGACGTTGAGCGCAATAACGTAAGGGTCGACGCCAAAATAGTCATGCATCACGGCACGCACTACGCCAGCGACAATGCCGATGCCCAGCAGCAGCGCCACAATCACGTGCGGACGCACGATGTGGAAATCGAAGAAGCCCTGATCCAGCACACCGCCTTTGTCGGTCACGTTAAACTTGCCATGTTTCGGCGACAGCAGCGTCAGGATGGTCGGAATGACCAGATGGAAGCACATCACCGTCTCATAAATCTCACCCCAGAAGGTGTAACGGAAACGGCCATTCATGCGTGAGTTAACGTAGAGCGACATCACCAGATGCGGCAGCACGTAGGCAAAAATCAGCGACGCCGATGAGTGAATAATATTGAGGTTAAACAGCAGGTAAGCCAGTGGCGCGGTCAGGAAGGCAACGCGCGGCAGGCCAAACTGGAAATGCAGCATGGCGTTGAGGTAGCAAAGACGCTGCTGCCAGTTCAGGCCACGGCCAAACAGCGGATTATCGACGCGGAAAATCTGCGTCATGCCGCGCGCCCAGCGGGTACGCTGGATGATATGCAGACCCAGACGTTCGGTCGCCAGACCGGCCGCCAGCGGGATCGACAGGAAGGCTGAGCCCCAGCCCAGGCGCTGCATTTTCAGGGCGGTGTGTGCATCTTCGGTGACAGTTTCAACGGCAAAGCCGCCAATCTCTTCCAGCGCCGAACGACGGATCACCGCACAGGAGCCGCAGAAGAAGGTAGCATTCCAGTTGTCGTTCCCCTGCTGCACCGGGCCATAAAACAGCGCGCCTTCGTTGGGAATGCTGCGCGCAGCGCGCAGGTTACGCTCAAAGGGATCGGGCGAATAGAAGTAGTGCGGCGTCTGCAACAGCGCCAGCTTCGGATCTTTCAGAAACGGCCCCACCGTCGCCTGCAGGAAGGTGCGGGTCGCCACGTGGTCGCAGTCGAAGATGCAAATCAGCTCACCTTTGGTGATTTTCATTGCATGGTTGAGGTTACCGGCTTTGGCATGTTTGTTGTCGTCGCGGGTGATATACCCTACCCCGACATCCGCCGCAAATCGGGCAAATTCGCTGCGCTTGCCATCATCCAGCAGATAGATTTTGAGTTTGTCACGCGGGTAGTCGATACACTGCGCCGCCAGCACGGTATCGCGCACCACATCCAGACTTTCATTATAAGACGGCACATAAATATCGACCGTCGGCCACAGACGGGTATCGTCCGGCAACGGCTCAATGGTGCGCTTTAATGGCCAGGTGGTTTGCAGGAAGCCAAGAATTAAGATCAGCCAGACGTAAAGCTCCGCAAGATATAAGCCAATCCCTAATATCGCCTCGATTTCGGAATTAAAGTGCAGCGTCTCAGTGGTGCGCCACCAGATATAGCGGCTGGACATCAGGGCAGAGAGAATCACCATCACCACGGTTATTTTGCGGCTCTTGCTGAAACCCAATAAAAACATCATGCCGATGCTGATCAGACCAAAAATATACTGTTTCTGGCTGTCCATCGGCGTAATGATGATCACCGCGGCAACGGGTGCAAGCACCAGCAGCAGCAGGTAAAACCCGATTTTACTCATGATTCACCCTGAGAAGAGCTGTTTAAGTCAGTCGCCTGCAATAGCCGACTAAAAATGATTTGTGCGGATGGGAGCCTGAACTTCGCCATTTCCCACGGTGATATTCAGAATGCTGCTGACCCGTTTGGCGATCAGTTCAATATCAAATGCCGCTGCTGAGGCAGGGCTGAAATCATATACGGACTGCTGCGAAGCATTGGCTTCACCCACACTTTCATCACGGTGAACCACGCCCAGTAAATTATCGCCCAGACGCTGCTGCATAAATGCAGTGACATCGCGATTAATATTCCGGCGGTTATCGCACTGGTTCAGGATAAAATAGTGCCCCTGCTTATTATTGAGCGGTTTCCCGGTCATCCGGTTCTCTTCAATCTGCGGTAATAACGACACAGAGGCGGTATCCGCTAACATCACCACTAAATGCATATCGGCCAGCGCCGTCATTGCTTTAAGGGCCGGACCCGGACCAGGCGGAAAATCAGCGACAATCACCAGACCGGGATAATTAAGTACTGTATCCAGACCACGCTTAATAAAGTGGGGATCTTTCATCAGGTTCTCTTCGAACCGTTCGCGCTGTGGCTCGGTGACATTGCCATAGGGCAGGACAAAGATATTGCCGCCGGTGGTAAGAATCGACTGGCTCCAGTCCGCCTGCTCTTCTGAGCGCGCCACAAATCCGCGGCCATCATGCAGCGGCACGCCAAAATGAAGACGCAGTGCATTCTGCACATCGAAATCAATGGCCAGAACTTTGCTACCGGAACGCGCCAGACTCCAGGCCAGATTCGCCGCCAGCGTGGTTTTCCCCACCCCTCCCTTCGGCGAGCACACACAAACTAACGGCATAGCGCAATCTTCTCCAGTAACGGTTTGAGTAAGGTTTCTTTTGGCAGATTCGACGGTTCGCTGTTGCGCGAGCGGAACAACGCACCAAACCGTTCCGGTTCAGAATGGGGTGTAGCAGGCGTGATGGTGGGCTTTAAATCCGCCACCATGGCGGGCCGGACTGGCTCAGCATGTGATACAGCAACAGGATCAGCCGCAACCCGTTTTTGCGGTGGCGGCGGTGGCGGAAACAGTGCTGAAGGGTCACGTTCAGCGGTGCGGGCCGTGGGCAGGTTGCTGCCTGACAGACTATCGAGAATTGCGCTGCGGGCGGATGTCGTCGGTTGCGCACTGAGTGTGGCAGGCCTTGCCGGTGCCTCAGGTGGTGGTGCGGTAAATTCATCTCCACGCAGCGGCTGTGGCTGCGGCAGGTCGATACGCTGACCGCCACCCAATGAGGTCTGATGCTCCTCTTTCGCCAGTTGACGAATTAAAGCCCATTTACTGTGTTCCGCCGCTTCCTGCGCCTGGCCAGACATATCTTTAAAGTCGATGTCGAGCGTTTGCGTTTTCTCTTTAAAACGCTGCAAATCATCGTAATTATTCTTCATTGGCCGTGGCCTGCAACAAGGGAGGATTTTTCCTGGAATATAACACATCCCTTTAATGTCAGTCAGAAAAACCTGATTACAAATAAAGCATATTCAATAAAATAGTTTAATCATAAAGATTCACTTACAGCAAAATAAAGCCAATATAAGATAAGTAACCCCTATAATTAATAAGTGATGTTTAAGTTAAATTAATCTGCGATGTTTCAATAATTTTTAAGACTTAGCCGCTCTGACAACCCCTGGCACAACCAGACGGGACATGATAAACGCAATGTTAAGCCACGATCGGGCGGCCGCAGGCGCAAAAAAAACCGATCGCTGTCATAAGGGATTGAGCCTGTTTATCTTTTTTCGCTGCGAATTTCGCCAGAAGAAAAACAGATTAAATCTGATAACGGAAAAAGAGGGGAAATAACCGAAACGTGATGGCGGTCCGCCAGCGGTGCGGTTTGCAGCAGAATTGAGATAAAAAAAGGCTCCAATAAGGAGCCTTCAGCTTAAGAAATTGTACTGGCTCAGGGTGTATTGCATTACCAAATCAGAACCACAGACGGCTAACTCTCTTCAGGAGATGGGAGCATACGCCTGTAGCTAAGCATCGCGGGCCATGGATGGCGTTTTTGCGAAGAGCATATGCTCCCTAGGCCATCACTGCATTAACGGCCTGAGCTGCCAATCGTCAGCTGACCTTTTCTGCCACACCCACCGGCTGATTCTCGTCCTGATCGACCGCGAAGCAGGCAATCTCCTGGCCACCGTAGTTTTTCAGCTTCGGTTGCAGTTGCACGCAGGTGCCAAAACGTCGGTGGCAGCGCGCATTGAAGGCGCAGCCTGGCGGCGGATTGAGCGGGCTGGGCAGCTCGCCGGTCAGCTTAATGCGCTCACGACGGTCGTCAGGATTAAGCCGCGGCGTCGCTGACAGCAAAGCCTGGGTATAAGGATGGCGCGGGTTGGCGAAAATCGCCTCTTTGCTGCCTTTCTCTACGCAACGGCCGAGATACATCACCATCACCTCATCGGCAATGTGTTCCACCACCGACAGATCGTGCGAGATAAAGACGTAAGAGAGGCCCATATCCTGTTGCAGATCCATCATCAGGTTCAGCACCTGGGCGCGCACCGACACGTCGAGCGCCGAAACCGGCTCATCGGCAATCAGTACATCCGGATCGAGCATCAGCCCACGCGCAATCGCGATACGCTGACGCTGCCCGCCTGAGAACATATGCGGATAGCGGTCGTAGTGCTCGGTTTTCAGGCCGACTTTCGCCATCATCTCCAGCGTCTTCTCGCGGCGTTCCGCTTTCGTGAGCTGGGTATTGATCACTAGCGGCTCTTCCAGAATCTGGCTCACTTTCTTACGCGGATTGAGCGAGCCATAGGGGTTCTGGAAGACGATCTGGATTTTCTGGCGACGCAGCTTCTGCGCCTGGGGATCGTGTTTCAGCAGATCCTGGCCGTGCCAGTAAAGCTGGCCTTCAGTCGGGGTTTCGATCATGGTCAGCAGGCGTCCCAGGGTGGATTTGCCACAGCCTGACTCGCCGACGACCGCCAGCGTTTTGCCGCGCTCCAGATTAAAAGAGACGCCATCCAGCGCTTTGACCAGACGCTCCTGACCAAACAGACCCTTCTTCACCGGGTAGTGCTTCTTCAGATCAATCGCCTGCAGCAGGAACTGATCTTTCGTGGTTTCATGACTCATAAGTGGGTCTCCCGGCATCGTCCAGCGGATAGTGACACTTGGACTGGCGTCCTGGAATGGTGCGCAGTTCAGGTTCTTCCTGACGACAAAGGTCAGTCGCATAAGGGCAGCGTGGGTTAAGCAGACAGCCAGCCGGGCGGTCATACTTGCCCGGCACCACGCCAGGCAGTGAAGCCAGACGCGCTTTGTCGGCCGCAAACTCCGGCAGCGCGCGCAGCAACGCCTGCGTATAAGGATGGCGCGGCGCTTTGAAGATATCGGTCGCTTTACCGCTCTCCACGACCTGACCGGCATACATCACGATAATGTGGTGCGCCGCTTCTGCCACTAACGCCAGATCGTGCGTAATCAGGATCAGCGCCATGTTCTCCTGCCGCTGAAGATCCAGCAGCAGTTCAATGATCTGCGCCTGAATGGTCACGTCGAGCGCCGTGGTCGGCTCATCGGCGATCAGCAGCTTAGGCCGACAGGCGATTGCCATCGCAATCATCACACGCTGGCTCATGCCGCCCGACAGCTGGTGCGGATAGACATCGAGCCGTGACGCAGGATCGGGAATCCCGACCTGATTCAGCAGGTCAATCGCCCGCTGACGCCGGGTGCGCTTATTGCCGCCCTGATGCACCTTGATCGCTTCCATAATCTGGAAGCCCACGGTGTAGCAGGGATTCAGGCTGGTCATCGGGTCCTGAAAAATCATCGCCACTTCTGCGCCCACCAGCTGGCGGCGCTCGCGTTCGGAGATGCGTTTCAGATCGCGCTGGTTGAACTCCAGCTTCTCCGCCATCACTTTGCCTGGGAAGTCGATCAGTCCCATGATCGCCAGTGAACTTACCGATTTACCGGAGCCGGACTCGCCCACGATACCCACGACCTGGCCCTGCTCAACCTGATAACTGATGCGGTCAACCGCGCGGAACGGTGCTTTATCGTCGCCGAAATGCACCGACAGTTTGTCTACATTTAATAACGCCATCTCGGTGCCTCTTTACTGCTTGAGTTTCGGGTCGAGGGCATCACGCAAACCATCGCCCATCAGGTTAAATGCCAGCACGGTAAGCAGAATGACCAATCCAGGGAAGGTCACGACCCACCAGGCACTTTGCGCATACTGCAGAACGTCGGAGAGCATGGTGCCCCACTCCGGCGTTGGCGGTTGCGCACCCATACCGAGAAAGCCCAACGCCGCCATATCAAGAATGGCGTTGGAGAAACCTAATGACGCCTGCACGATGAGCGGTGCCAGGCAATTAGGCAGAATATTCACAAACATCTGGCGCAGCATACCGGCACCGGCCACGCCGGAAGCGGTCACATAGTCGCGGTTCACTTCCACCAGCACTGCGGCGCGGGTCAGACGGATATAGTGCGGCAGCGCCACAAACGTCAGCGCGATAGAGGCATTAACGATTGAGGGACCGAAGATGGCGACCAGCACCAGCGCCAGCAGCAGACTTGGCAATGCCAGCATGATATCGACTACGCGCATGATGATGGCATCGACCACGCCACCGAGATAACCGGCCAGCAGGCCAAATATCACGCCGAAAATCAGCGACAGTACGACTACAAGACAACCCACCAGCAGCGACAGGCGCGCACCGTACATCAGACGCGATAGCACATCGCGGCCCACATCGTCGGTGCCCAGAATGTAGCTCCAGTTACCGCCTTCCTGCCAGACCGGCGGATGCAGCAGCGCATCGCGGAACTGCTCAGCAGGGGCATGCGGGGCCAGCACATCGGCAAAGATGGCGCACAGCAGCACAATGATGATGTAAACCAGACCGACGACCGCGCCTTTGTTACGTTTGAAGTAGTGCCAGAATTCCTGAAACGGGGTCATCGGCTTGGGTGCAACGGTAACGCTGCCGGGATCAACAACAGACATGATGCCCCCTTATTTCTTGTGACGTATGCGCGGGTTAACCACGCCATACAGCAGATCAACCAGCAGGTTGACCACAATAATCAGCACTGCGGTCAGCAGCACACCGCCCTGCACCACCGGATAGTCACGGCGCTGCAACGCTTCAATCAGCCAGCGACCCAGACCCGGCCACGAGAAGATGGTTTCGGTCAGAATCGCCCCGGCCAGCAACGTGCCGACCTGCAGGCCGATGACCGTAACCACCGGCAGCATGGCGTTTCGCAGCGCATGCACCACGATCACGCGCATCCGCGTCAGGCCTTTGGCACGCGCTGTACGGATGTAATCTTCACCCAGCACTTCGAGCATTGCCGATCGCGTCATACGCACAATCACCGCCAGCGGAATAGTGCCGAGCACGATGGCAGGCAGGATCATGTGCATCACCGCATCATGGAAGTCGCCTGGCTCACCCCAGAAGAAGGTATCGATCAGCATAAAGCCGGTCAGCGGCATGCTGTCATCCAGGAAGACGGTGTCGCCGACCCGCCCGGAAACCGGTGTCAGATTGAGCTGCACCGAGACCAGCATGATCAGCATGATGCCCCACCAGAAGATCGGCATGGAGTAGCCGGTCAGTGAGATGCCCACGGCGGTGTGATCGAAAATCGAACCACGCTTTACCGCCGCCAGCACACCAACCGGGATACCAATGGCAACGGCAAATATCATGGCGCAGATGCCGAGTTCCAGCGTCGCTTTGAAGCGGGGAACAAACTCATCCCAGACCGGGATGCGGCTCTTCAGTGAAATGCCCAGGTCGCCATGTAATACGCCATTAATGTAGTTCAGGTACTGTTTCCACAGCGGCTGATCCAGACCTAACAGCGCCATTAACTGAGCATGACGTTCAGGAGAAATACCGCGCTCACCGGCCATGATCAGCACCGGATCACCGGGGATCATGTGAACAAACGCGAAGGTGAGTAATGTAATACCGATAAACGTTGGGATGACAAGGCCCAGACGTCGGAGTATGAACTGCAGCATAATCCGGGTTCTCTCTTGTCCGCGCGACCGTCGCCGCGAGGGTTGTTATTGCTTACATCTGACGATCGGGTAGGCCCGACCGCGACGCAGACAGGCTGCGCCTCTACCGTTTCCAGTAAAACAGGGAGATAAAGCCGGGGCGACGCGCAGCCGCCCCGGAAAAGGCGACAATTATTCTTTAATGTCTACCTGAGCAAAGTAGTGTCCGCCCAGCGGATCCACTTTGTACCCGGAGACTTTCTTGCTGACCGGTTCGTATACCGTTGAGTGCGCGATCATCAGCGCCGGTGCCTGGTCATGCATCACAACCTGTGCCTGCTTGTAGTACTCGATGCGCTTCGCCTGATCGGCGGTGGCGCGCGCGGGCTGAATCTGATCCTCAAAGGATTTATCACACCAGCGCGAGTAGTTTGAGCCATCTTTGGCCGCTGAGCAGCTGAACAGGGTGGCCAGGAAGTTATCCGGATCCCCATTATCACCGGTCCAGCCCATCATGACGGTCTGGTGCTCGCCCGCTTTGGCGCGCTTCAGATATTCGCCCCACTCATAGGTGACGATTTTGGCTTTGACGCCAATCTTCGCCCAGTCGCTCTGAATCATCTCAGCCATGCGGCGCGCGTTCGGGTTGTACGGACGCTGAACCGGCATCGCCCACAGGTCGATGGAGAAACCGTCTGCCATGCCCGCTTCTTTCAGCAGCGCTTTGGCTTTCTCAGGATCGTAGGCGTAGTCTTTTACGTCGTCGTTATAGCCCCACATCGTTGGGGGGATCAGGTTTTTAGCAGGCTGACCTGCACCCTGATAAACGGCGTCGATAATCGCTTTTTTGTTGACCGCCATGGTCAGTGCCTGACGCACTTTCAGGTTATCCAGCGGTTTTTTCTCAACGTTGTACGACAGATAGCCGACGTTCAGGCCAGCCTGCTCATACAGGTTGATGTTTTTGTCCTGCTTCATACGCGCAATGTCAGCCGGGTTTGGATAAGGCATCACCTGACATTCGCCCTTCTGCAGCTTGGCGTAGCGCACCGACGCATCCGGGGTAATGGAGAAGACTAAGCGATCGATTTTCGGCTTGGTGCCCCAGTAATCCGGGTTAGCTTTGTAAAGGATGCGCGAATCTTTCTGGTACTGCAGCAGCTGGAACGGACCGGTCCCGACCGGGTTCAGGTCAACGTTTTGCGGGGTACCCGCTTTGAGCATGTTATCTGCGTACTCTTTCGACAGAATCGAGGCGAAGTCCATGCCGAGGTCGGCGAGGAACGGCGCTTCAGGACGCGTCAGCACAAAGCGCACGGTATTCTCGTCCACTTTTTCGATTTTGCTGATCAGCTTCGGCATGTCCATGCCTTCGAAATATTCGTAGCTGCCGCCAGAGACGCCGTGATAGGCGTTGTTTTTATCCAGCTGGCGCTCAAAGGTGAACACGACATCATCCGCATTGAAGTCGCGTGTCGGTTTGAAATCTTTGGTGGTCTGCCACTTCACACCTTTACGCAGGTGGAAGGTGTAGGTTTTACCGTCTTCACTGACATCCCACTTCTCTGCCAGCGCAGCGTGCAGTTCGGTGGTGCCGATAGTGAACTCAACCAGTCGGTTGTAGATCTGACGTGAGCTGGCATCGTAGGTGGTGCCCGAGGTGAACAACTGCGGGTTAAAGCCTTCCGGAGAACCTTCAGAACAGTAAACGAGGGTTTTTGCCTGAACACCGGCGGCGACAGTCATAGCAATCAGGCTCAGACCGACCTTCAGCATCCCGGATTTAGCCAGGGAGTTGATCATGCTTTTGCTCCATTGTGATGTGATGTTGTGTGTATTGCCCGACCTCTGATTTTTTTATGCGGTTCAGGCGTACCACCGAACAGGTGGTTAACGCGCGCTGCGTTTTTTTTGTTTTTTCTGACGCAGATTGTGCATTCAGAAAATTCCGTAACTGCGCGTTTATTGACGCATCAATTTGTCAACAGTTGCAAAGAACGTCAATACAACGGTTACTTATTTACACAGAGTGTGAGGAATAGCATGCAACGGTAATAAAAACCGTTTCTGTCTAAAAGCCATACAATGCACAGCGTAGCTGACCTGAATTCCGTGCATTGTGCTGGCTTGCTGCTCTATCGCTAGTGATTCTCACCGCTAAAAAACTTAAAACTTTTACCGGCAAATGTTGAATAACTGAACGATTCATTGTGCGTTATGACGTTCAACCAGCGGAATATGCTGGCAAAGAAGCATAAGAAATCAGCATGTTGCCGCTTTCGGTCATAAGAAGAATGTGTCGCGAATTATGATCGCATCTCTTATATGGCAAGGCCTGCCAGCGGGTAAGTGACAATAACAGGGCTGGTAAGTGGAACACGCCGCGGATGGGGGTTACTGGAACTTTCTGGAAGATAGCGAAGATGGCAAGCGGGAGTAGCGTTAAGATCGAGATTGCTTTGGGAACACGGGCAGATCGGAAAGGCGCTTAAACCCTCCCTGGACGCTCGGCCCACGCCGTCCATGGCGTGGGACGCTTTCCTCCTCTGCCCGTGTTCCCTCCGCCTTGAGTTTATGCGCTGCGGTCAGATGCACTCTGATTTGGATCTGTCAGTTGTCTGAGATGCTTCTGTAAGTACCTGATGCGTCTGACAGACGTGAAGCGAAGGGAGCATACGCCTGTAGCAAAGCATCGCGGGCCAGGGACAAAAACGCCGGGAGCGTTTTTGAACAACGCAAAGCGTTGGCCCGGCTACGGGCGCACCTCAGGGATGAGGTGCGTAATCGCCCGCGCTGAGCCCGCCAGGGATGGCGGTTTTGCGTCTTTGCGGAAGGCGTATGCTCCCTGAAGCCCACTCAGCGGTAAGAATGTGAATGCTTAGCGGTCAGATCGAGACTGCTTCGGGAACACGGGCAGATCGGAAAGGCGCTTAAACCCTCCCTGGACGCTCGGCCCACGCCGTCCATGGCGTGGGACGCTTTCCTCCTCTGCCCGTGTTCCCTCCGCCTTGAGTTTATGCGCTGCGGTCAGATACACCTGACTTTGGGTCTCCCAGCCGTCCGAAATGCACATGTGAGTATCCGATGCGTCTGCCAGACGTGAAGCGGAGGGAGCATACGCCTGTAGCAAAGCATCGCGGGCCATGGACAAAAACGCCGGGCTACGGGCGCACCTCAGGGATGAGGTGCGTAATCGCCCGCGTTGAGCCTGTCAGGGATGGCGTTTTTGCGTCTTTGCGAAAGGCGTATGCTCCCTGAAGCCTGCTAAGCGGTAAGAATGTGAATGCTTAGCGGCCAGATCGAGACTGTTCAGGAAAAACCGTCCCTGTCGGTGGTTTTCTACAGACGAAAAAAAACCTGTCTTTTCAGACAGGTTTCTTAAATATGGTCGGCGAGAGAGGATTCGAACCTCCGACCCACTGGTCCCAAACCAGTTGCGCTACCAAGCTGCGCTACTCGCCGATGGGGGCGCATGTTACTGCTACCCCCGATCAGCGTCAACCGCTTTTTATGCTTTTGACGTCAATCGCCTGGAAAGCACGCGGTTGCCGGAAATCAATCACCGGCATGTCCCTTTCAGGCCACTATTACAGCGCTTTAGCCTGACTTTTAGTCGGTGCCTGACACCAGTTGTTAGCCGGGTTAATGCCGCCATCTGGCGAGGTATAACCCAGACAGCCCAGAATGGTATCGAACAACTCAACGTGACGATGGGTCCGGCCCACACGTTGCTGCGCCTGCAGGCGTTCGAAGTTACTGCGGTTCTGACTGTCTTCCAGATACTTATCTGACGCCCAGACCATCATCGGTACGCGGAACTGCTCCGGCGGGGCCATCTCACGCGGCGTGCCATGCAGATGCATATTCTCGCTGATCGACTCACCGTGGTCGGCAGCATAGAAAACGATCGCCTTCTTATCACGCAGTTGATCCAGCACGCTATCCAGCATGCTATCGACATAGAGCACTGAGTTGTCATAAGCGTTGATCAGCTGCGCTTTACTGCAGGTCTCGTCGACGCCCATACACTCTGGCTGATACTTCGCGAAGCTGCGCGGATAACGCTGTGAATAAAGATAGTGTGAACCTTTAGTGTGCAACACCACCAGATGCTTACCTTTCGGGAAACGATCCAGTGACGCTTTCATCTCCGGCACCAGCAGCATGTCGTCTACCGATTTACCCTGATTACGCTTTTCTGAACCAATCTGCTCACGGAAGGCAAAGTTGTTGGCATTGATGTTGTCGTAGAACCAGACTTCGCTCTGCATCGCAAACAGCTCAGAGGTGAAGCCCAGCTCTTTCATCACCGCAAACACATTCTGCTCTTTCAGCGTGCGGCCAGGGTTATCCATGGTGCCGCCTTCGCGCACGAACATGCAGCGCAGCGACAGCTTAGTCGCGGTATCACAGGACTCGCCGCGGAACGCGACCAGATTCTTCTCTTTCGACAGCTTAGGCGTCGTGTCGCGCTCATAACCCAGCATCCCCATGTGATCCCAGCGGGTGGTTTCGCCAATCACAAACACCACATAGGTGTCATCCAGGCCGGCAGGCGCAACGTAGGTAAACTTCTTCGCCGGATCCAGCAGTTCCTCGCTTTGCAGCGACTCATCCACGCGAGTCCAGGCAAACAGACCTACAGCCGCCAGCCAGTTAGAAGGCAGATACGAGTGGGCGACCACACCGCCGTAGCTCGGCAGATCGATGTTAGTAATCTCTTCATTATGCTTCTGCAGCTTGTCGAAATAACGGATCGGCAGCCAGACCAGAGCTACACAGAGCAGCATAATCAGGGTCGGTTTCAGGCGCTGTCCTGGCGTACGCAGCTGCTCGTTCAGCGTCATGCTCAGCCTGTTGCGCCAGATCATCAGCAGCGGCAGCGCGCTGACCAGCACCATCCACAGGATGAAATGGTAGCCAACCACTTCTTTAGAAAGATCGGTATCGGTCGTCATCACCGACGCCACAATACCGTAGCCAATCACGACGTTAAAAAACGCCATGTAATAGGCGGCGGCAACAGATATCAGAACAATCAGCGTGGCCAGCACGCGATAAAACCACTTTCCGCCTAGCGACAGCAGACGCATCAGGAAGAACGTCAGCAGCACAATAGCAACCACCTCGGTAACGGCAGTGAGCCAGTTCGTTACCGTGGATTGCCTGAGAAAACCGTCAAAACGACGATAGAAAATCGGTAAGTTCAGCAAAATACCGAGGTAGAGCGCCAGCAATAGCGATAACTTCTGCTGGGTCAGGGTTTTAATATAATTCATGAAAAAAGGGGTTTCTCCGGTGTGAAGCGCTTGACCAAATCTTTTATGTGACTGCCAAAACCCGGCAGAGTTCGCTGAATAAGCGGACCGGACAAGATGAAGGAAAATTCTGAACGGATTTACTGGCTATAACGCAAGGTGGCTCAGTAAAACATGGCCGCGTTTGATAGACCAGAAAATAATCTTTGTCGACCTGATTAGCACATTTTTTGTACACGGCTGACAGTAGCTGTTGGCTGACTGACGCAGAAAACAGCAGGAGAGAGGATGTAAAAAAATGCGGGCCTGATGGTTTCAGGCCCGCAGTACGCTTAGCGAATGATGTTCAGCGTGACGTCGATATTGTTGCGGGTAGCGTTTGAATAAGGACAAACGATATGCGCCGCATCAACCAGCTTCTGTGCTTCTGCTTCATCCATCTCTGGCAGATGGATGTTCAGCGTGGCTTCGATACCAAAGCCGTCAGGGATCGGACCGATACCGACTTCACCTTCAATCCACGCATCTTTTGGCATTGCGATTTTGTCGCGGCCTGCAACAAACTTCATCGCGCCCAGGAAGCAGGCAGAGTAGCCTGCAGCAAATAGCTGCTCAGGGTTAGTCACTTCGCCGCCTGCACCGCCCATCTCTTTTGGCACGCCCAGTTTAACGTCCAGTACACCGTCAGAAGAGGTTGCGCGACCATCACGACCACCGGTTGCTTTGGCTTTGGCGCGGTAAACCACTTGTTCTAAAGACATGACATTTCTCCGTTACGCTATTTAATCGCCTGCTACTTATTTAACTGTAAGCAGGCGGTGAGGTTCAACGGATGCAGCGCATCCGTCGGCAATACTTATCGTGATCGATTCAGGTTATCTCGCAACCCATCCAGCTGTAATTTCAGCGCCAGCAGAGCGTCATCATCACAGGCTGTGGCACACTTAACCGCTTCAGGAATGGCTTCAGCCCTGGCCCGTAACGCCTGTCCAGCGTCGGTCAGCGTCACCGCAACCTGGCGTTCATCCTGACGGGTTCGCTGCCGGTTAATCAGGCCTGCACTTTCCAGCCGCTTCAGAAGTGGCGTTAATGTTGCAGAGTCTAAAAAAAGCTGCTCGCCAATCTCTGACACCGTGACATCATCTTTCTGCCACAACACCAGCATGACCAGATATTGAGGATAGGTGATGTCGAGCTGGCTCAGCAACTGACGATAGACTTTATTCATCGCCAGGTTGGCAGAATAAAGCGCAAAGCAGAGGTGCTGATCGACCAACAGTGGCATCGTTTTCACTTTTTTGTCATCTTGATCACAGTTCATGGTTAATAATATAGATAGCGCGCTAGATAATTGCAAGCAAACTTTTTGTCAGGGGGAAAGGCATGCAGGATTCACTGGAAGAACAGGCGCGTCGCTTCGCCACCGAGGCACATGCCAGTGCCGGACAGCGCCGCAAATATACCGATGAGCCTTATATTGTTCATCCGGCAGCGGTGGTGGAACTGGTGCGCAGCGTCAGCCATGACGATGCGTTGTTAGCGGCGGCCTGGCTGCACGATACCGTGGAAGATACCGCAACCACACAGAGCGATATCGAAACCCACTTTGGTACGCGCGTGGCAAGCCTGGTAGAAATGCTGACCAACAGCGCACCCGCTGGGGCAAAAAATCGGACGGCCCGTAAACTGGCGCACTTCCGCCATACAGCCAGCGCCAGTCCTGAGGCACAAACCATCAAACTGGCTGACATCATCGATAACACCCGCGCGATTGTGCGGTTTGATCCCGACTTTGCGCGGGTCTACCTGGTTGAAAAGCAAATACAGATTGCGTTGCTGAAGCAGGGAGATGCGCAGTTATGGCAGCAGGCTTCAATGATTATTGAAAGCGGACTCGCACAGTTGCGGGAGCCGCCCTATAGCGTGCCGGAGAGCTGGTTTGCCAGACAGGCGGCTAAATACAGCGAATTACGCTAATAAAAAACCCGCCAGCGGCGGGTTCTTTTCGTGATATCAGTTTATTCAAGCAACTGCCGTCCCAGATAGGGATTGGCATGTAATAACTTCATCAATTTCTGCGCCGTCGCGGAAGGACGGGTACGCCGGGCTTCCCAGCTTTTCACGGAAGAAACGCTCACGCCCATTACTTTTGCAAACTCATCAACCTGCATGCCGGTCATTTCACGCAGACGCTGCGGCTCTGGCTGGGCGGGTTGCTGACGCTGAATAAGTAACTCGGCGGCGCGATCATCACGTGTCAAAACAATCTGCTCAAGGCTGCTGAGCAATTCAAACATCGGGTCTTTTAATTCCATAGAGAACTCCTTAAAAACTCGCTATGAAGCACGTGAAAGTAGAGAGGTACGAGCCTGAAGTCAGGACTCTGAAACCGGGCCTGTTTCAGGCTGGATCCCGCAAGGGTTTATTTTTGTTATGAGAGAAACCATTACGGGACACAGCCTGCGGTGCACTGCTTTAAAGATGTCAGATCAATGCAACAAATGCCGGGAGACTAAGTATGGATAGAGACCTGACTATTTGCCGCGCAATTTATAATTATTTTTTTCACTATGGTTTGCCGGAAAAGTTCCAGCACCTCTAACCCGCTGAGGCAGTTGAATTTTGTGCCTTCGGTGTGGGCAAAAAAATCAAATGGTGTTTGCTATTTATGTGGATGCCATCAAGCTTTTTGCTGGCATATTCTCATTTCTGTGAGGCAATACACCTCTTCAGGTAGTGAGTGCAAAATATACGCCAATGGTTTACTTCCTGAACACATATATTCACTGTTCTTATTAAATTAAGAATAGTCCTGGTTGAGGCCTGAATCCTGGCGCGCGGCGGCTCACAGTGCGGTGCAGGGAAATCTTTTATTCTGAACGTCCCGGTATCGTCAGATAAATCAGCAGTCACCCTAACGAAACGGCTGACGCCTCATAACGGTGCAGCTGGCGGCTAAAAGCGAGCCCTTTGCGCGCTAAACGTGCAGCTGTTAATTAATCGCGTACTGACGACGGAAAAATTCACTCGTGAACTCTTTAAGGAAAAGCGATGCGTGAAACAGATTTTAACGTCGGATACCCTTCTCATCGTGTACCGATGATGGGTCGTAATGCCGTTGCAACCTCGCAACCGCTGGCGGCACAGGCGGGTTTACGTATGCTGCAACAGGGTGGTAACGCTGTGGATGCGGCTATCGCCACTGCCATCGCCTTAACCGTGCTGGAGCCAACCGGAAACGGCATCGGCAGCGATGCGTTTGCCATTGTCTGGGACGGCAGCGCGCTGCATGGCTTAAACGCCTCAGGCCGATCGCCAGCCGCGTGGCATCCCGAACGCTTTGCCAGTTTTAGTGCGATGCCTGAAACCGGCTGGGAATCCGTCACTGTGCCAGGGGCCGTCTCGGCGTGGGTGACGCTGGCGCAGCGCTTCGGCACCTTACCGCTGACCACCCTGGCGCAACCGGCAATTAACTATGCGCGCGACGGCTTTCCGGTTTCACCGCTGATTGGTCAGCTGTGGCAGCGCGGCTATGACAAGCTGCGGGATCAACCTGGCTTCAGCGACTGCTTTGCGCCGCAGGGTCGTCCGCCTCGTGCTGGCGAGCTATTCCGCAACCCGGCGCAGGCCCGCACCCTGCAGGAAATTGCTGAGACCAGGGGCGAAAGCTTTTACCGCGGCGCACTGGCGCAAAAGATGACAGCCTTCGCCCGTGAACATAACGCGGCGCTGACGCTGGAGGATTTGAAAAACCATCGCGCCGACTGGGTGACCCTGCTCTCGCATCCGTTTGCCGGGGGATCGGTGCAGGAGCTGCCGCCGAATGGTCAGGGGATTGCGACCTTAATTGCGCTCGGCATTCTGGAAGCGTGGGAGATCAATCGTTATGCACCTGATTCACCGCAGTGGCTGCATCTTTCTATTGAGGCGATGAAACTGGCACTGGTTGATCTGGACCGTTATGTCACCGACGAGGATCACCTCGAATTTCCGGCTGAGTTACTGCTGAGCAAAGAGTACATCCGCCAGCGGGCAGCATTAATCGACCCTGATAAAGCAGGAGATTTCCGCTTTGGATCACCGCAGCAAAGCGGCACGGTGTATGTCGCGGCAGCGGATGCCAGCGGCATGATGGTCTCTTTCATCCAGTCCAATTACATGGGCTTTGGATCCGGCGTGGTCGTACCCGATACCGGCATCAGCCTGCAGAATCGTGGCGCGGGCTTTTCACTCGACCCGGAGCATCCCAACGTTGTGGCGGGCGGTAAGCGGCCGTTTCATACCATCATTCCAGCCTTTGCGCGGGATCAGCAGGGCCAGCCGATGATGGCGTTTGGCGTGATGGGCGGCCCGATGCAGGCGCAGGGACACGTTCAGCTGGCGCTGCGGATTATGCTGCATCGGCAGAATCCACAGGCCGCAATTGATGCGCCGCGCTGGCGCGTGGTACAGGGACGCGAGGTAGTGTTCGAATCCACTCTCGATCGCAATACCCTGAGCACCCTGCGCCGTATGGGGCACAATGTGGTGCTGGAAGATCCCCTGAGCAATTACAATTTTGGTGGCGCGCAGGCAATCGTACGCGATCCGCAGGGCTTCTATATCGCCGCCAGCGAGAGTCGCAAAGATGGTCAGGCGGTGGTGTTTTAAGGCCACGCCAGGCCGCTACATGCCTCTTTAATCGTCACGCCTAAGCCAGCGATGGCAGGGATCATAGTGCGTTCTGACGTGCAGATAATCCCGTTCTTTAACCGGTGTTTCAGAAAGCATCTGTTTCACAGGTTGTTTCACATTGTGCCGTGACGCGGGTTTGTTCTATTCTTTAGGCCATTCTTACCTGGACATCCGACAGTATCACCGACAGGAGTTGAACCCATGGTTTCAGGACTTACACGCCTTATGGCACGCGGCGGCATGATGCTCGCTGGCGCGCTGATTGTGCTGCAACTCACCGCGTGCGGTGATAAAGAAGGCGAGCAGCGCAAAGCATTTATCGATTTCCTCCAGAACACCGTCATGCGCAGCGGCGAACATCTGCCCAGCCTCAGCGAGAACCAGAAGCAGAGCTTTGGCAACTTCGCCAGCGATTACGCCATCATGTATGGCTTCTCGCAGCAGGCGAACAAGGCCGTTGAGCAGGGTATGCGTCCGGTGGTGGATGAACTTTCGGCCATTCGCGTTCCGCAGGATTATCTGAGCCGTCGTGATTCCCTGCGTCAGGCGAACAGCGCACTGGTGATCGTTACCCAGCAGATTGAAAGTGCAAAAATGCAGGCGGACAGCAGCAAAGCGGCCCTGAAGCAGCCGGATGACCTGAAAAAAGTCTATGACACCGCCTACAACAAAGTGGTGACGGTGCCCGCCAATCAGCTGATTCCGCTGCTGCCAAAACTCCAGGCGCTGAGCCAGGGTGCCGTACAGACTGGCGATTTCCTGCAAACGCAGGGAAACCGTGTCAGCTTCAATGATGGCGGCGTGCAGTTCCCGACGCAGGATCAGGCTTCACAATATAACGCGCTGATGAGCACCTTATCAGCCAATGCACAGGCGCTTCCTCAGGCCCAGGCCGCCGTCCAGGGTGGTCTGCAGTAAAATCCTTTAACGGGCAGGCGTCATTCGTCTGCCCGCCTCATTCCCCTTTTCATCACCCTTACTGTTAACTGGATAATGAAGTGTGATCTGGCGCATTTTCGACCAAAAATAGTTTGTGATCTAAGTCACATTTATATAACAAACACCCTGCAGCTAAGTGTGATTCATCTCACAGATAACCTGCCCGCCCGACCAAAATCCAGGCAAAACAGGCCTTAACTCCGATAAAATTGTGATCACAGTCACGCAAATCACCCCTGTCACCACCCTTAATCCGTGATACAGATCACACTTGCTCCATGCGCTACGCAGCGTCAAATTCGCGTGATAGAGTCCGCGTGCATACAGTAATACCACCGGCTGTGAGTCGGGGTGGCTAAACAAAAACAAGCGCGCTCTCCTATTGCAGCGCGTCTCAATAAGGGGTGGGTTTATGTCCTCATCAGTGAAGGTCAAAGTACAGAGCTTTGGTCGCTTTCTGAGTAATATGGTGATGCCGAACATCGGGGCGTTTATCGCCTGGGGTATCATCACTGCACTGTTTATTCCAACTGGCTGGATCCCTAACGAAACGCTGGCCAAACTGGTTGGCCCGATGATCACCTACCTGCTGCCTCTGCTGATCGGTTTTACCGGTGGGCGTCTGGTAGGCGGCGATCGCGGTGGCGTGGTCGGCGCGATTACGACCATGGGTGTGATTGTCGGTGCGGATATGCCGATGTTCCTCGGTGCGATGATTGCCGGTCCGCTGGGCGGCTGGGCTATTAAGTCGTTTGACCGGGCGATTGACGGCAAAATCAAAAGCGGCTTCGAGATGCTGGTTAACAACTTCTCGGCCGGTATTATCGGGATGATTCTGGCACTGCTGGCGTTCCTGGCGATTGGTCCGCTGGTTGAAGGTCTGTCACACATTCTCGCCGCGGGCGTGAATCTGATGGTGCAGAACAACCTGCTGCCACTGACGTCCATCTTCGTGGAACCGGCAAAAATCCTGTTCCTGAACAACGCCATTAACCACGGTATCTTCTCACCGCTGGGCATCCAGCAGGCGAGCGAAGCGGGCAAGTCGATCTTCTTCCTGATCGAAGCCAACCCGGGTCCGGGTATGGGCGTGCTGATGGCCTACATGTTCTTTGGCCGTGGCAGTGCTAAACAGTCTGCGGGCGGTGCAGCAATTATCCACTTCCTCGGCGGCATCCATGAAATCTACTTCCCGTATGTGCTGATGGCCCCTCGCCTGCTGCTGGCGGTTATCCTGGGCGGTATGACCGGCGTCTTCACGCTGACCGTGCTGAACGGTGGCCTGGTCTCTCCTGCCTCACCGGGTTCTATCCTGGCCGTGCTGGCAATGACACCAAAAGGTGCTTACTTCGCGAACATCGCGGCTATTGCTGCAGCCTTCGCCGTTTCCTTCGTGGTGTCCGCTATCCTGCTGAAAACCAGCAAAGTCAAAGAAGATGACGATATTGAAGCCGCGACCCAGCGCATGCATGAGATGAAAGCGCAGTCTAAAGGCCAGAGCACAGCGGGCGGCGCCGTCGCCAGCGATGCCATGAGCGTCGAGCTGCATCACGTGCGCAAAATCATCGTTGCCTGTGACGCCGGTATGGGTTCCAGCGCCATGGGTGCGGGCGTGCTGCGCAAGAAAGTGCAGGATGCCGGTCTGAGCAATGTGTCGGTAACCAACACCGCGATCAACGCCCTGCCGGGTGATGTCGATCTCGTGATTACGCATCGTGACCTGACTGAACGCGCGATTCGCCAGGCGCCACATGCGCAGCATATCTCGCTGAATAACTTCCTCGACAGCGCGCTCTACAGCACCCTGACCGAACGTCTGGTGGCGGCTAACCGCAGCGATGTGCATCGTGAAACGGTGAACACTGCACTCTCAGACAGCTACGATGAGGGCAATGCGCACCTGTTTAAACTGGGCGCAGATAATGTCTTCCTCGGTCTGACCGCCAGCAACAAAGAGCAGGCGATTCGCTTTGCCGGCGAACAGCTGGTGAAGGGCGGTTACGTTGAACCTGAATATATTGATGCGATGCTGGCGCGTGAAAAACTGACGCCGACCTATCTGGGTGAGTCAATCGCAGTGCCACACGGCACGGTTGAAGCGAAAGATCGCGTGCTGAAAACCGGCGTGGTGTTCTGTCAGTATCCGGCAGGTGTCCTGTTCGGCGAAGAGCCGGACGATGTGGCGCGACTGGTGATTGGTATTGCCGCTCGTAACAACGAGCACATCCAGGTGATTACCAGCCTGACCAACGCGCTGGATGATGACAGTGTGATTGAGAAGCTGGCTAACACCACCAGCGTGCAGGAAGTGCTGGATCTGCTGTCAGGCAAGCCTGTAATCGCGTAATTTATAGCAATTATTTTCCCTGGGGCGGTCATGCCCGTCCCGATTTCCTGGGGCGGGTTTGCCCGCCCCATCGTCATTTGATATGGGTCAAAAATTATGAAAGCGTTACATTTCGGAGCAGGAAACATTGGTCGCGGCTTTATCGGCAAATTACTGGCTGATGCAGGTATCGAACTGGTTTTTGCTGATGTGAATCAGACGGTGCTGGATGCACTGAACGCGCGTCATGAGTATCCCGTTCATGTAGTTGGCGAGCAGGCCAAAGTGGAAACCGTTAAAGGCGTCAGTGCGGTAAACAGCACCAGCGATGAGATCATCACCCTGGTTTCAGAGGTCGATCTGGTCACCACCGCGGTGGGTCCGCAGATTCTGGAGCGTATTGCCGGCAGTGTGGCTAAAGGGCTGGCAAAACGCAGCGACAACGGCAACACCCATCCGTTAAATATTATCGCCTGTGAAAATATGGTACGCGGCACCAGCCAGCTGAAACAGCACGTACTGAAAGCATTGCCAGAGCAGTATCACGCCTGGCTGGAGCAGCATGTCGGCTTTGTGGATTCCGCTGTCGATCGCATCGTGCCCCCGTCTGAAGCAGGCAGCACCGATCCGCTGGAAGTGACCGTTGAGACCTTCAGCGAATGGATCGTCGATAAAACTCAGTTTAAAGGCGACCTGCCGACCATTCCGGGCATGGAGCTGACTGATAATCTGATGGCCTTTGTTGAGCGTAAACTCTTTACCCTGAACACCGGTCACGCCATTACCGCCTACCTCGGCCAGCTGGCCGGTCATCAGACCATTCGTGACGCCATCCTCGACGAAAAAATCCGGGCTGTGGTGAAAGGCGCAATGGAAGAGAGCGGCGCGGTGCTGATTAAGCGTTACGGTTTCGATGCGGAGAAACATGCGGCCTACATCCGGAAGATTCTGGGTCGATTTGAAAATCCGTATCTGAAAGATGATGTGGAGCGCGTGGGCCGTCAGCCGCTGCGTAAACTCAGCGCAGGCGATCGCCTGATCAAGCCGACGCTGGGCACGCTGGAATATGGTTTACCGCACACCAGCCTGGTGCAGGGCATTGCCGCCGCGATGCACTATCGCAGCGATCAGGACCCACAGGCGCAGGAACTGGCCACACTGCTGGCCGAAAAAGGCCCACAGACGACGCTGGCTGAGATTTCAGGGCTGGATGCCGATAGCGAAGTGGTGGCTTCTGTGGTGAGCGCCTGGCACGCTATGGCATAATGCGCGCGTGTTAGTGATGCAAGCCGGGCGCAGTTCGCCTGCTCCCGACGGCGGTATTAAACCCATGCAGGCAATAATGGAAGAGAAGCAGGCTTTTGAGAACCGGGTGCTTGAGCGCCTGAACGCCGGTCGTTCGGTGAGAAGCTTTCTGATCGCCGCCGTTGAGCTATTGGCTGAAGCCGTCAATCTGCTGGTGCTGCAGGTATTTCGTAAAGATGACTATGCAGTGAAATATGCGGTAGAACCGCTGCTGCTGGGCGATGGTCCTTTGGGCGAACTCTCGGTTCGCCTGAAGCTGATTTACGGACTTGGCGTGATCAGCCGACACGAATATGAAGATGGTGAACTGCTGCTGGCACTACGCGAAGAGCTGAATCACGACAGCGGCGATTATCGTTTCACCGACGATGAGATCCTCGGCCCGTTTGGTGAACTGCACTGTGTGACCGCCTGGCCACCTGCGCCGGTGTTTCACACCGACGATGCTGAGCTGCGCAGCATGCAGCAGCAGCGCTATCTGCAGATGGTGCGTTCCACCATGGTCCTGTCGCTCACCGAGCTGATCGCCCGCATCAGTATGAAGCAGGCGTTTAAAAAGTCCGGTAGCTAATCCTGTCAGGCGTCATCACGACGCCTTTTTCGTCTTAACCTGGCCGGGAATATACGTCAGATTTGGTGTATCCTTGGCCTGTTTTCCTCAACGAGTTGTTGTCATGAAAGAGCAAGAAAAGAACGAAATCAAACTTCTCAGCGATAAGCTGGACGCACTGAACCGCAAAGAGCCGCAGTTACTGGAATCAGGTGATGTCGAGAAACTGGGCGCGTTGCTGAAAGAGAAAGAAGCGCTGGTCATTGAGATTGAGCGTCTGCGCGGTCAGCGGGTTGAAAAACTGAGTGCCGAAGCGCAGAAGCTGCAGAAAATGGGCTTCAGCCGCGAAATTACCAAAAAAGAGCAGGCAAATCTGGGTGCGCTGAAGAAAAGCGTGCGCGGCCTGGTGGTGGTGCATCCAATGACCGCGCTGGGACGTGAGATGGGTCTGAAAGCGATGACGGGCTTCGCTAAAACCGCATTCTGACGGGTCGATCAGGCAGCTGCCTGATCGACATCGGCTTTGCGTTCGCCGGCGGCGGCATAAACCTGCTCCGCCAGCGCATCCAGCAGTTCATAACGGCGGCGATACTCTGCCCGCTTCTTACTGGCAATTTCCTCCAGCGTTTTACGCGGCAGACTCAGCGGCAGCGTAAACATCCCATCCCTGCGCGCTTCACCACTCAGCGACAGCCAGAATTCACTGTAGCTGGCAAA
This sequence comes from Pantoea sp. B550, assembly GCF_024158165.1. Classification (NCBI taxonomy): domain Bacteria; kingdom Pseudomonadati; phylum Pseudomonadota; class Gammaproteobacteria; order Enterobacterales; family Erwiniaceae; genus Pantoea; species Pantoea sp. B550. Next base: position 2,051,714 of record NZ_JAMYXI010000003.1, on the reverse strand, counting down.
GAACTTATCCCCTTTGCTGTGGCGATAACGCAGGCTGCGGAATACATGCGTCTCATCGCCTACCGCCTGAATACTTTCCACGCCGCACTGTTTCGCCACAATAAATACCGCTTCCATTAACAGGCGTTTCGGGAAGAGACCGTGAGCCGCTTTGGTCGCCTCGCGGATCATCTCATTATTAATATGTTTTCGCGGCCCCTGTAATCCGCCAATTAATAAGGTGCGTTGGTTATTCTCGTTGAGAATCGAAAAAGAAAGTGAAGCAATAATCTCGTCGTTATAACGTAATACCAGCGTCACTTCCCCTTCACGATCAAAATAACCGGAACTGCAGGAGAGTAAAAAGGCCTCACCATTTTTTCCGGTCAGCGCGGCCAGCGGATTATCTGAAGCGCTCTGCAGCAGCTGACGCAGCATAGGATTTTCGAGATTGTTCATGAGCGTGTAGTGGTCGAGAATCGCCTGCGCACGCGCAGCAATGCTCATACCTGAACGCAGATAGGGCCGGTGCAGCTTGGCTGGCAGCAATCCCTGGGTACTCATCAGCAAAGGAAGTTGCGGCAGATGCGACAGCGCATCCAGATAATGCAGCGTGGTCAGCGGCGATATCAAGGTTCTTAACACAAATTTCAGACGGAAACGTTTACTGTTCCAGAGTTTATCCGGAATGTATTTGCCACTGATTAACTGGAAAAAAAGTGAAGCAGAGGATTCGGTCGTATTTTCGTGAGTAGTTATAATTGACATAGTCAGCGACACACAGTGAGTTAAGCAGGAATGTCACCGAACATAACATAGCCAATATCAACGAAAAGTTAATGTGGAATAACATTAAAACCGATAACTGACGATTTTCATTTCCTTTTGGCAATGCACAAAATAAGGACAAAAAAAACCGGCGAAATAGATTTCACCGGTTTATCTTCATTACGTTTACGTTTGGTTAACTTATTTAGCAGACGCGAAGCGGGCTGCCGCTTCGTCCCAGTTAACCACGTTCCAGAACGCTTTGATGTAGTCAGGGCGCTTGTTCTGATATTTCAGATAGTAAGCGTGCTCCCATACATCCAGACCGATGATCGGGAAGCCAGAAACGCCGGCAACCGCTTCGCCCATCAGTGGGTTGTCCTGGTTTGCGGTTGAAACCACAGCCAGTTTGTCGCCTTTCTTAACCAGCCATGCCCAGCCAGAACCGAAACGGGTGGCGGCAGCTTTCTCGAACTCTTCCTGGAATTTTTCCACGCTACCAAAATCTTTCTCGATAGCCGCTTTCAGGTCGCCCTGCAGCGTGGTGCCGGTTTTCAGGCCTTTCCAGAACAGGCTGTGGTTAGCGTGGCCGCCTGCGTTGTTACGCAGTGGGCCTTTTTTGTCTGCTGGCAGCTGATCCAGTTTGGTGATCAGCTCTTCTACCGGCAGATTAGCAAATTCAGTACCTTCCAGCGCCGCGTTCGCGTTGTTCACGTAGGTCTGGTGGTGTTTAGTGTGATGGATCTCCATCGTCTGCTTGTCGAAATGCGGTTCCAGTGCGTCGTATGCGTAAGGCAGGGATGGCAGTGAATAACTCATGTTCTTCCTCTCCATTTAATGTGAGCAGCACGACGAATTTGGGGCGTGCCGCGTAAGCAGTCGAATCATTATAGTTAAATTCATGTAGCGTAAAAGGGTAATCAATGCCCTATTAACCATAAGGATTTGAGAAATCCGGCAAAAGCAACCCGTTGTTTTTACAGCATGCTGCTGCTGACTCTCCCTTTTTTGCCCCATCCGACAGGGCGCGCGGCAGGCCTGAGCCAGACTGCAAGCGGGCATGCATTCCACCCGGACGCCGCATCTGCCCTGCCCTGCGCGTTACTGACCCAGCTCGCGCAGGGAGTTGTCGAGTGCACCAGCCAGCCAGTCGATGTCGCTTTCCTGGAAAGCCAATGGCGGACGCAGTTTCAGTACATTCCCATACGGGCCAGCGACCGAGGTCAGCACACGATGTTCACGCAGCTTCTCGATCAGGTTCAGCGCCAGGGTTTTGTCCGGCGTTTTGCTGTGACGATCGGTGACCAGTTCGAAGCCGATAAACAGCCCGGCACCGCGCACATCGCCCACGCACTCATAGCGATCCATCAGGGTCCGCAACTCCGCCAGCAGCTTCGCGCCGACCACGCGGCTGTGTTCCTGTAATCCCTCTTCGGTGATCACGTTCAGAACAGCCTGCGCCGCCGCCATCGCAACCGGATTGCCACCAAAGGTATTGAAATAGGGAATCGAGTCACTGAAGGCGGCCAGCACCTCGCTTTTTGCCAGCAGCCCGGACACCGGAATGCCATTGCCCATCGGCTTGCCGGTAGTAATCACATCAGGCACCACATCATGGCGGCCAAAGCCCCAGAAGGCGTCGCCGGTACGGCCAAAGCCAGGCTGCACTTCATCGGCAATAAAGATGCCGCCATTGGCATGCACCACCCCGACCGCTTTTTTCAGGAAGCCACGCGGATTGGGCAGAACTCCGTCGGAGGAGAAGATCGAGTCCGCCAGGAAACCGGCAAATTTAATGCCGTGCGCCGTCATATCATCAATCTGCTGCTGAATCTGATCAGCGAACCAGTCGCCCAGGTCCGGCGCATCCACACGATACGCATCCGGTGGCATCACCAGCCGCGTGGTAGGCGACAGCGGCTGTCCACTGCCCAGCGCCGGAGAAGCGCCGGAGGTCAGCTCGCTGGTACCGTGATAGGCCTCTTTACTGACGATAATTCCGGTACCGCCGCTGAAAGCACGCGCCACGCGGATAGCAAGGTCATTGGCTTCAGAGCCGGTGCACATATACATCGCGCGATCGATCGCCGCAGGCGTGGTCGCCAGCAGCGCTTCGCTGTAGTCGAGAATATTTTCATGCAGGTAACGGGTGTGGGTGTTCAGCATTTTCATCTGCTGCGTCACCGCTTCAATCACGGCCGGATGGCAATGGCCGATGCTCGCCACATTGTTGTAGACGTCGAGATATTTATCGCCCGCCGCATCCCACAGATATTGCCCTTCACCCCGCACCAGATGAACCGGTTTGCGATAGAACAGGCGATAGGATTCGCCAAGCACTTTGCTGCGTTTATCGGTCAGTTTGCGCGTCTCGCTGTCGAGCGCATCGGCATGTTCGGCGCGGAAACTGTTGGTATCCATAATGGTGGAACGCGTGGCCATAATGACTCCCGTGACAAGGATGAAGGAGGAAGAGCTGACCCCTGTATCATGCCTGCCTGAATCTAAAATGCAACCAAATACACAAGCGCAATAAAATACACATGACGCAGGCCGATCCCCGCGCTAAGCTTGCTCCTGATTCAGACGGCATCTTTCGCGTCATTGGCGTATCATCCGTCCCCTTCGCGCTTTATAAGGAAACCTCTATGCTGCAGGAAACGCGCCTTCATCGCATCCGCGCCTTACTGACCCGGCTTAATCAGGTCAGTACCGAGCGCATTATCAGGGAGCTGGGGGTGTCTCGCGAAACCGCGCGCCGCGATATTATTGAGCTGGAAGCGCAGGGTCTGGCGCGCCGTGTTCACGGTGGCCTGGTGGCGATTGAAACGGCGGCTGAACCGCCGCTGACACAACGCCGCAGCACGCAGACCCGCGAGAAGCGCGCCATCGCCCGCGCCGCTGCGCAGTTGCTGCAGCCGGGACAGACACTGTTTCTGGATGCGGGCACCACCACCACCCTGCTGGCAGAGGAACTCCACGCCCTTTCCGGCCTGACGATCGTCACCAATAGCCTGCAGGCTGCGCTGGCGCTGAGCGCCGGAGAAGAAGATCAGCCGCTGAATAATCAGATTATTTTGCTGGGCGGGATGATGACAGCGGGTGCGCACCAGACGCGCGGCGAAATCACCGTGGGTGAGATCATCCGCTATCGCGCCGACGTCGCGCTGCTGTCACCGGTCGGCATTGAGGCGAATCGCGGTGCCAGCAGTTTTCATCCGCACGAAGCGGCTATTGCCAGAGCGATGGTGCAGCAATCTGCAGCCTGCTATCTGCTGGCCGATCACACCAAACTGGGCGTGGTCAGCCGCACGGTTTACGCGCCGCCGCAGACGATCACCATGCTGATTACCGATAGCGGCGGCGATAACGGTGCCGCCCTTGAGGCACTGCAGCAGACGTTGCCAGAGGTGATGGTCGTTTAACGCAGTCGCTGAGGATGGCTGTAGACCGTGGCGCGGCCAGGTTTACTGAACCCGACCAGCGTCAGATTGCAGCGCTCAGCCACCTCAACCGCCAGGCGGGTAGCGGCTGAAACCGCGAACAGGATCTCGACGCCGCACATGGCGGACTTCTGCACCATTTCATAGCTGGCGCGGCTGGAGACCAGCACCGCGCCCGGCCCCCACTCTGCCTGACTGCGATAGCCCAGCAGCTTATCCAGCGCCACATGGCGACCCACATCTTCACAGCCACCGGCCAGCTGACCGTCGGGCTGGATCCACGCGGCCGCATGGGTGCAGCCGGTTTTCTGTCCGACAGGCTGATAATCTTTCAGCTGACCCAGCGCCCGATCCAGCTGGTCCAGCGCGAAGGTCTGGGTAAATGGCAGCGGAGAGAGCGGCTTGCCAATCTGGTCCAGCTGTTCAACGCCACACACACCGCAGCCGGTCCGGCCCGCCAGCGCGCGACGCTGCGCTTTCAGCGCCATAAAGCGACGGCTGGACAGCTCGATCTGAACCTCAATGCCGTCACAGCCCGGCACGATGTCCATGCCGAAAATGTCGCCCGGCGCGTCGATAATGCCCTCTGACAGCGAAAAACCCAGCGCAAACGCCTCCAGATCTTTGGGCGTGGTCATCATCACCACGTGTGAGATGCCGTTATAGACCAGCGCCACCGGCACTTCGTCCGCCAGCCAGTCATCCTGTGCATCGGTCAGGTCTTTACGCTGCCACACCTGCGTCCTGCTGACGCCGGCCTGAATTGTTAAATCTTCGCCTGAGTCAGGCTGGATAGCTTTCAAAAAGTATGACCTGTTGTTAATAAATTATGTAATTCAGTGCCCGGGTCTGCAGAGCACTGACGCGCTCTGATTCTGCCTTTTAGCCCCTGACAGCGCAAATAAACAGCGGGACAATTCATGCGGTTTTATCCCCCGAAAGGCGTAGCCACGCCTGCTGGCGGGCATAATGCGAATAGTTCTCTTTTACGCGTTAACATCGGTAAGCATAAAACAACAGTAATTATCTGCGCCGTCTGAAAATCTGCTTGCAGCGCAAATCCACCACCGAGGATTTTTAACAAAATTGAGAAAAAGAATTACTAATGACTAACGTGTTGACCCTGGTCAACTTACAGTCAACCAGGACTGCTATTTTGCAAGGCTTCGCAATGGAGCCAATAAAGAAGAACGATAACATGCAGATTAACAGACGGAGTTTTTTCAAAATCTGTGCTGGCGGGCTGGCAGGCACCAGCGCGGCATTACTCGGTTTTGCCCCCACCACAGCCTTAGCCAGTATCAGAGAGTTCAAACTCATTCGCGCCAGAGAGACACGTAATAACTGCACCTACTGTTCAGTCGGCTGCGGCATGCTGATTTACAGCCTGGGTGATGGCGCAAAAAATGCCCGTGCCTCGATTTACCATATCGAAGGCGACCCTGACCATCCGGTCAGTCGTGGATCGCTCTGTCCGAAAGGCGCAGGCGTGCTCGACTTTATTCAAAGCGAACAGCGCCTGAAATACCCGGAGTACCGCGCACCGGGTTCCGATAAATGGCAGCGCATCAGCTGGGATGAAGCGTTTGACCGCATTGCCCGCCTGATGAAGCAGGATCGCGATGCTCATTTCCAGACGACCAACGCCGCTGGCGTGACGGTAAATCGCTGGCCGACCATGTCGATGCTCTGCTCCTCCGCCGCCAGTAATGAAACCGGCCTGCTCGATCAGAAGTTTGCCCGCGCGCTGGGTATTCTGGCGCTGGAAAACCAGGCGCGCCTGTGCCACGGCCCCACCGTGGCGGCTCTGGCCCCGAGCTTTGGTCGTGGTGCAATGACCAATAACTGGAACGACATCAAAAACGCCAATGTGGTGATGATCATGGGCGGCAACCCCGCCGAGGCGCATCCGGTTGGCTTTAAATGGGTGATTGAAGCCAAAACCCATAACAATGCGCAGGTCATCGTGGTCGATCCGCGCTTTAACCGCTCTGCGGCGGTCGCTGACTTCTATGCCCCCCTGCGTGCCGGCAGCGACGTGGTGTTCCTGATGGGGGTGATCAACTATCTGCTGCAACACAATCAGATTCAGCAGGAGTATGTTCGCGCCTTCACCAATGCCGCCCTGATTGTCAGCGAAGGCTTCAGCTTTAGCGACGGATTATTCAGCGGCTACGATGCGGAAACCCGTCAGTACGATCGCCAGAGCTGGCACTATGAGCTGGATGAAAACGGCCATGCGCGACGCGATGAGAGCTTCAGCCATCCACGCTGTGTACTGAACCTGCTGAAAACCCACGCCAGCCGTTACACCCCGGAAATGGTGACGCGGATGTGCGGCACTTCGCAGGACGCCTTTATTACGGTGTGCAGGCAGCTCGCCTCCACCTGCGTGCCCAATCGTACCGCAACCATCCTCTATGCGCTGGGCTGGACCCACCACACCAACGGTTCGCAGATTATCCGCACGGCGGCGATGATCCAGTTGCTGTTGGGCAACATTGGTATGCCGGGTGGCGGTATTAACGCGCTGCGCGGTCACTCCAACGTTCAGGGCTACACCGATCTCGGCCTGCTGGCGCAGAGTCTGCCGGGCTATCTGCCACTGCCCTCCGAGAAGATGACCACGCTGGCGACTTACCTGCAACAGGCTACGCCGGTGGCAACGTTGCCGGACCAGGTCAACTACTGGCAGAACACCGACAAGTTTTTCGTCAGCCTGATGAAGAGTTTCTACGGCGATAATGCTACGGCGGAAAATCAGTGGGGCTACAACTGGTTGCCGAAGTGGGACAAGGCCTATGACTGCATGGCGCAGGCGGAGATGATGGAACAGGGCGCGCTGAACGGCTGTCTGATTCAGGGCTTCAACCTGCTGGCCGCCTTCCCGGACAAAAATAAAGCGGTCCGGGCACTGTCCCGCCTCAAATATATGGTGGTGATCGATCCGCTTCGCACGGAAACCGCCAGTTTCTGGCAGCATCACGACGCGTTCAACGACGTCGATCCGTCGGCCATCCAGACCGAAGTGTTCCGCCTGCCCTCCTCCTGCTTCGCGGAAGAGTCGGGTTCGGTGGCGAACTCGTCGCGCTGGCTGCAGTGGCACTGGGCAGCAGCCGAGCCGCCAGCGGAAGCGCTGCACGACGGCAAAATCCTCGGCAACCTGTTTATGCGTCTGCGCGCGCTCTACCGCCTGGAAGGTGGAGTAGCCCCTGAGCCGCTGATGGCGATGCGCTGGGACTACCGCGACCCATTCAATCCTGAGCCGGAAGAGGTGGCGCAGGAGAACAACGGTCAGGCACTGGCCGACATTTATGACGCCAGCGGCAAGCTGCTGCTGAAAAAAGGCCAGCAGCTAAACGGCTTCTCTGAGCTGCGTAACGACGGCACCACCGCCAGCGCCTGCTGGATCTACAGCGGCAGCTGGACGCCGGAGGGTAACCAGATGGCCCGACGCGACAACGCCGATCCGTCGGGACTGGGGGCGGTCTCAGGCTGGGCCTGGGCCTGGCCCGCTAACCGCCGCATTCTCTATAACCGCGCCTCCGCTGATGCGCAGGGGAAAGCCTGGGATCCGCAGCGCCGTCTGATTGAGTGGGATGGCGCACGCTGGCACGGCATCGACGTACCCGATTACCCGGTAACGCTGTCGCCGCAGAAGCAGGCCGGTCCGTTTATCATGCAGCCCGATGGTCTCGGCCACCTGTTTGCACTCGATAAAATGGCCGATGGCCCGTTCCCGGAACACTACGAACCGATGGAAAGCCCGCTCGCCGACAATCCCCTGCATCCGCAGCAGCGACACAGTCCGGTGGTTCGTCTGTTCAGCAGCGACGCCACGCAGCTGGGCGAGGCCGCCGACTATCCCTGCGTCGCCACCACCTACTCCATCACCGAGCTGTTCCGCCACTGGACCAAACATGCCCTGCTGAATGCGATTGCGCAGCCGGAGCAGTTTGTCGAGATCGGCACCGAGCTGGCTGAGGAGAAAGGCATTCAGGCCGGAGACACCGTTAAGGTCACATCACGTCGCGGCTATATCAAAGCTAAAGCGGTGGTGACGCGTCGTCTGCAGCGTCTGATGATTGACGGCAAGCCGGTTGATACCGTGGGCATTCCCTGCCACTGGGGCTTTGAAGGCACCACGCGTAAAGGCTTCCTCGCCAATACGCTGACGCCTTCGGTTGGCGATGCCAACTCGCAGACCCCGGAGTACAAGGGATTTTTAGTGAAAGTGGAAAAAGCGTAACGGCAGATGACTATGGCTTATCAATCACAAGATATTATCCGTCGCTCTGCGACCAATGGTTTTACCCCGCCGCCGCAGGCGCGCGATCACAAGATCGAAGTGGCGAAACTTATCGACGTCACCACCTGTATCGGCTGCAAAGGCTGTCAGGTCGCCTGTTCTGAGTGGAATGACATCCGCGATGAAGTCGGCCACAACATCGGGGTTTATGACAATCCTGTCGATCTGACCGCCAAATCGTGGACGGTGATGCGCTTTTCGGAAGTCGAAGAGAACGGCAGGCTGGCCTGGCTGATTCGCAAAGATGGCTGCATGCACTGCGCCGATCCCGGCTGCCTCAAAGCCTGTCCGTCGGCAGGCGCCATCATTCAGTATGCCAACGGCATCGTCGATTTTCAGTCGGAGCAGTGCATTGGCTGCGGCTACTGCATCGCAGGCTGTCCGTTCAACGTGCCACGACTCAATAAAGAAGATAACCGCGCCTATAAATGCACGCTGTGTGTGGATCGCGTCAGTGTCGGCCAGGAACCTGCCTGTGTGAAGACCTGTCCGACCGGTGCCATTCATTTCGGCAGTAAAAGCGACATGCTGACGCTGGCGGAGGAACGCGTGGCGGAGCTGAAGTCACGCGGGTTTGCGCAGGCGGGCCTCTACAACCCGGAAGGCGTGGGTGGCACCCACGTGATGTATGTGCTGCATCATGCTGATAAGCCTCAGCTCTATCACGGGCTGCCTGCTAATCCGGGCATCAGCCCGACAGTGACCTTCTGGAAGGGGATCTGGAAACCGCTGGCAGCGGTCGGTTTTGCCGCCACGTTTGCCGCCTCAATCTTCCACTATGTTGGCGTTGGCCCGAATCGCGTCACTGAAGAGCATGACGACAATGACGATCAGCCTGAGGAGCATCAATAATGAAAAAGCCCGATCATCTGGTGCGCTATCGCGCACCTGAACGCATCAATCACTGGATCGTCGCGATTTGCTTTGTCATGGCTGCGTTAAGCGGATTAGGGTTTTTCTTTCCGTCGTTTAACTGGCTGATGCAGATCTTTGGCACGCCACAACTGGCGCGTATTCTGCATCCTTTTGTTGGCGTGGTGATGTTTGCCGCTTTTATGCTGATGTTTTTACGTTACTGGAAACACAATCTGATCAATCGCGATGACCTCTACTGGGCCAGAAATATTCACCGGATTGCGCTGAACGAAGAGGTCGGCGATACCGGTAAATATAACTTTGGTCAGAAGTGTGTGTTCTGGGCTGCTATCATCAGCTTAGTATTGCTGCTTGCCAGTGGCATTGTGATCTGGCGACCCTACTTTGCTGATGCCTTTGCCATTCCGCTGATCCGTCTGGCGCTGGTTGTGCATTCGGTGTCAGCGGTTGCGCTGATCATCGTCATTATGGTGCATATTTATGCTGCATTGTGGGTCAAAGGCACACTGACCGCGATGGTGGAAGGCTGGGTCAGCTCGGAATGGGCCAGACAGCATCATCCTCGCTGGTATCGTGAGCAGCGTAATCCGCCAATAAAACAGGAAAAACGCCCCTGATGAGTATTCGCATAATCCCGCAGGACCAGCTGGAGAAAAGCGAAAAGACAACGGCGGAGATGATTCCGCCGTTACTTTTTCCACGGCTGAAAAATTTATACAGCCGTCGTGCCGCGCGATTGCGCGACCTGGCGGCGAAAAACCCACTTGGCGATTATCTGCGCTTTGCGGCGATGATCGCTGAAGCGCAGGAGATTGTGCTGTATGACCATCCGCTGCACATCGACCTGCATGCCCGACTGACGCAGGGTGCCAGCGAGGGCAAGCCGCCACTGAACATTCACACTCTGCCGCGCGATGCGCACTGGCAACGGCTGCTGCACTCGCTGATTGCCGAGCTGAAGCCGGAGATGAGTGGTCAGGCGCTGGCGGTGCTGGAGAATCTGGAAAAGGCGTCCGCCACCGAGCTGGAGACGCTGGCCAGCGCGCTGTTTACCGGCGACTATGCGCTGGTCAGCAGCGATAAAGCGCCCTTTATCTGGGCGGCGCTTTCGCTCTACTGGGCGCAGATGGCGGCCCTGATCCCAGGCAAAGCACGCGCTGAGATGGGCGATCAGCGTCAGTTCTGTCCGGTCTGTGCCAGTATGCCGGTCGCCAGCGTGGTGCATATGGGCAGTCATGAAGGCGCGCGCTATCTGCACTGCAATCTGTGCGAAAGTGAGTGGCATGTGGTACGCAGCAAATGTACTCAGTGCGAACAGTCCCGTGATCTGCACTACTGGTCGCTCGACAGCGAGCATGCGGCGGTAAAGGCGGAGAGTTGTGGCGACTGCGGCACCTACCTGAAGATGCTTTATCAGGAGAGAGATCCGGCGATTGAACCGGTGGCCGATGACCTGGCATCGCTGATACTGGATGCCAGAATGGAGCAGGAAGGCTTCGCGCGCAGTAGTCTCAATCCCTTTATGTTTCCTGGCGAATAGTCACTGAATCCGGAGAACCCGATGAAACTGATTGGCAGCTACACCAGCCCGTTTGTGCGTAAGATTTCGATTATCATGCTGGAAAAAGGCATTACGTTTGAATTCGTTAACGCATCGCCTTACAGCGATGACAGCCACGTGCCGCACTACAATCCGCTGGGCAAAGTCCCGGCGCTGGTTGCTGACGATAAGCAAATCTGGTTCGACTCCAGCATCATCGCCGAATTTCTGGAACTGCGCGGCGTGGAGCCTGCTCTGCTACCTGCCGATCCGCTTGAATCGCTTAACATCCGTCAGCTGGAGAAGCTGGCGGATGGCGTCAGCGATGCCGCGCTGGTGATCGTGCGCGAGCAAATGCGTCCGGGGGATTTGCAGTCGGAAGAGGTGCTATTGCGCAATCGTGAAAAGATTCAGCGCAGCCTCGATATGCTGGAAGCGAAGGCGGCAGAGGGGAAATGGCTTAACAACGGCCAGCTTAATCTGGCGGATATCGCCACTGGCTGCATGATCGGCTACCTCAATTTCCGCCGCGTAGTGCCGAACTGGTGTGTCGAACGACCGGCGCTGGTGAAGCTGGCGGAAACGCTGTTTGAGCGCGAGAGCTTTGCAAGGACGACGCCGCCTGCGGCGTGATAGGTGCGGTGCTGGGGCTGATGATTTCATCGGCCTCCTCAGCGCACCGCTCTCTCTGCCGTAGCTCATGATCCAGACAATCTGATGCAGGCTGAAGTGGCTGACTATCTTTGATAGCGGCCCGATATTTTTTGGGATGTATGCAGTATACGCAGGATGCGAACCGCATCTTTTTCAGCTACATAGATGATGATGAACGGTAAGCGTGGCACCACCAGTTTAAGCTGTTTTTCTGTTCCGACTTTAGTGCCAGCCCGCGGGTTTTCGCTAAGCAGACTGGCCAACCGGGTAAACTTATCGTCTGTTGCACTGGCTACCAGCAGGCCAGCCTCACGATACAGATAACGAAATATTGTTTCCCTGTCCGCCTGCGCCTGTTTTTCCCATTGAACGGCTGCTATCACAATTTTCCCTGCGCGGCCTGCGCTTTAAGCTCTTCCATGCGAGTATCCATTTCATCGTTACTGATGAATTCACTTTCACCGGCATCATAACGACTGAATGCAGCCGCTATCTGCTCTTCCAGCCATGCATCATGTTTACTGTCCTGATAGTGCCGCTCTTCAGCAGCCAGCTCTTCCGCTCGCTGACGCATAACCTCAGTCAGCGTCTTCTTCTGGCGCTCGGCTGCCTGCATGGCAAGTCGTTTAACGTCGTCATCAATCCTGAAATGGATAGTGCTCATAGCCTGACTCTCGCGTGGTGTCGTTTGTGGTGTCATCATGCCTGTCATCCCTTTCTCTGTCATCTCCATTTCACTCTTATGCGATGCCGGAAATCGCCACACCCATATGAACAAAGGGCCGGCTGCAGATGCTGAAGAGGGTATTGGGAAGAGGATGTAAACGAAATAGTAAACGAAAAAAACAATCCGTTTTTCAGAGACGACTCGCAGTTTATTACTTAGCTTTCAGCGAGTTTACAAAGCGGGCGGTGTATATTTTGAACAGGAGAAAACAGAAAGGAAGAACGTAACGAGAGATTTTTAGCGCGAGCTGAAGGTGGTGGAACACCAACAGCCCGCTGACCACAACTAACTGAACAGGAGTTAATTATGGCTAGAGCTGATTCTACGTCAGAACCCGCTGTACCCCAAGCACGCAAAAGCATCGTCGGATATCGCCCCAACGGCGGCAGACCGAATCCATTACCCCAACTCACCATCAAGGGACGCTGGCTGAAACAGTTAGGATTTATTAAAGGCCAGCCGGTCAGCATCATCGCCGAACAGGGCCAGCTGATTATCCGCATAATGCACCTCACGGAGGAGAACACATGAACATCACTTTTATTCCTGAGCCAGTCCCGGAACTGGCCATCCCGGGTAGCGAGCTGGCTGCGTTCGGACTTACTACCGATCCGATTAACGCTGCGTGATAATACGCTGTCGGTAACAACCGTGACTGAAGAAGCGGAGCGGAGTGGACAGCACTGTGCGAAGCCAATCTCCAGGGGCAGGATTCAGGGGCGGACTGGGTGCGGGAGAATGGCGAGGTGATTATCGGCGGTGACTGGCTGACCGGGTTTGGTATCACGGATGCGGAACAGGTCGAAATTGTCGCAGCAGCAGATGTGTTGCGGCTGCAGCGGCGGTAAGAGGAGATTCAGGGCTTAAAGCAAAAATCCCGGCCAGTTGGCCGGGATTCATAGTCAGTTAAGATATTTTTAGTTCTTCCGTCGCTTCGGCTATTATTTGTAAAAAACTACTTAAGCTAAACTTCATTTTATCCTGTTCAGCCAATACCCTAGCATCCGAAAAAAACTCAATCTCAATATTATCAGGCCCTTTATCTTTGTTTAATTGGCAAAGTATTTGATCCTTATAAGAGATCTCGGCTGTAATTTCTTCATATTTAGAATCACTGAAGAAGGTTATTTCAAAGTCATTATTCATATTTTCATCTCGGATTTTTAGGATCTAAGAAACCAGAAAATGAACCATCTGAGTTATAGCGCACCCCTCTTCCATCAGGAAGCCTGTACTCTATACCTCCTCTGGAAAGATCTGTTTTTATAGTATTAGTACTATTCAAAACTTCGTTTACAAACTTATTTGCAGCTTCGCTTTTTTGAGCTGGGTTACCTTTTAATGGTTCAAAAACACCGCCAGGCCTGCCAGCATGTTTCTCCCATGCTCTGGCCGCTGCGGATAGACCCTGTTCGTTAATTGGCTTGTTGGCTGAAGAAACAAGATCATCTTTCTTGAAACGATCAAAATTATTGTTCTGGCTACTTTCATTGTTCCGCGCATTCTCCTCATCCTGCGGTTCCCATCCACCCGGCGCTCCCGATCCTGCACCGCCCAGCTCAGCTTTCTCCGCATCCGTCAGATCCTTCGCCACATTCGGATCGCGGGAGTTTGCAGCTTCGTCACGCGCTTCAACGATTGAAGGGCCATCAGTGATCGGCAGCGTATCCGCTTCAGTTCCTGACCCTTTCAGAGCCTTATCCAGTTCTGATGCAATGTTGTTATTCGCATCCTGAACAACTTTATCTCCCGGACTCGTCGGCAGTCCCGGAACAGGCACTGGCATGTACCTTGGCAGTAAAAGGTTGTTATTTTCCAGCGACGTTTTCCCCGCCTGAGCCCCCGCCACAACATCCGTCGTGCTGTCACCCACAACGCCGCCAGCCAGACCCGCCGCTAACGTTCCCAGCGCACTTATCGTCTGTCGCTGCTCCTCAGACAGGTCTTCACGTTTAACGCCCGGATACATCTGCTGCGCGATGTACTCGCCCATCACCGCGCCCGAGGCTCCGGCCAGCGCTGTATTGCCCGCCGCGTACGAGGTTACCGCACCCAGCACCGCGTGCGCCATCAGGTTCGCCTGGACATTAACCTTACCGTTCGCGTCCGTCGTCAGTTCATGTATCTTTTCCGCCAGGTACGGTGCCGACGCGCCGCTTATCGCCTGCGCCACGTTCCCGCCCGACAGGCCCTGCACCGCCGCCGTCACTGCGCTGATGCCCTGCTGCAGCGACGAACCCGTGCCGAACGGCTTCATCGCGTTGTCATACGCCCGCTGCGATATATCGGCTTCCGTATAAGGGTTACCGCTTGCCGCCAGCTGCTCACGCGCCGCCTGAAGAGCAGCCGGATCCTGCTGCGCCTTCAGGCCCGCTATCTGGCCCTGCGTCCGGGCGATATCCCCCGCCTGAGCCCCGATTTCCCCGATAAGCTGCGCCGCCTTCAGCCGGTTCTGCTCCTTCTCCTTGTCGAAGATGACGTCCAGCCCCGGATTCGCGTTCGCCACGTCGCGGCTGAGGTCCGCCACGTCCTGCGTCTGCTGTTCCTTATCGCGGATAACGATGGTGGCCTCACTCACCGCCGCCTTCGTGGTGGAGTCCGCGCTGCCGCTGTCGTTCAGTCCCGCCAGCATGCCGTTCGCCATGTTCCCGGCGAACTGACCGCCCACGCTGCCGCCCGTGCTCATGCCCGCGCTCTGATGCTCCACGTCATATTCCGCGTGGTTCTCTATGTCACCAAAGCCCAGCGTGCCGGTGTCGAGCTTATTCAGGCTGGCATCAGCCGTACTCGCAATAACCGCACCGTTCAGCTGCGTGTGCTCACCCACCGTGACGTTAAAGCCGCCCTTCCCGGCAAAGATGCCGGTCTGCTCCGCCACGCTCTGCCAGTTGCTGTGCATCTTATCCCGGCTCACGTTCACGTTCGCCGACCCGGTCATTGAGCCGAAGGTAAAGCTGCCGCCCGCGCTGGCGCTCTGCTGTTTGCTGTCGTAGCGGTCGCTGTCCTGCTCTGAGGTCTGCGTCAGGTTGCGGCCCGCGTCCACCTTCACGCTCTCACCGCTGGCCTGCGCGCCCGTGAGCGTCGTGTCGCGCCCGCTGGTCAGGCTGAGCCGGTTGCCCACGTCCAGCGTGGTCTCGCTGTGCGTCAGCCCGTTGCCTTTTTCGCTGCCTTTCGCCGCGTTGACGCTCGCCGACACGCTGATGCCGTAGCCGCCTGACCCGACGCCGATACCGACCCCGACGCTGCCGCCCTTGCTGCTGTTCTTACTGTCGGTGCTCTGCGTGTTCTGCGCCGACTGCAGCAGGATGTCCCGCGACGCCTCCAGGCTCAGGTCGCCGCCCGCCTTCAGCTGGCTGCCGGCGATGCTGATGTCGCCGCTCTGCGCCGTACCGTTTTTGCCGGTTGCCGTGACGGCCAGATTCCGGCCCGCCGTCAGCGTGCTGCCCTGCGACCGGCTGCTCTCAGTCCGCGTTTCGCTTTTCGACGACTGGCTGCCGTACGAGGCGCTGACGTTTTTATGATTTACAAGCAACGCCGATGCAGGATTTCCAGCCAAAGTAGCATCAGTGACAACAGAACAGTTCACACAGTTATGTGTTCTGCCTGGTTCCGGGTACCGTCGCCGTAGAACAGGGGAAACTGGTGATCCGGCCTGCTGAGTAACAGGTAAAAAGATCCCGGTTTTATGACCGGGCTCTTTTTATCAAGAAGAAAGTTTTGACAGTAAACTATTTACTTTTTCTGTATCTTCCGGGTGAAGCTTCAGATACTTTTCACAGGCCAGTCGAGTATATTTAAAACCTACAGATTCAGGAACGATGATTTCCCCTTCCCAGACACCAAACATTACTCCTTCAAAATGGCATTCTGGATCAGGATCTTCAAAATCAGGAAATGAGCAATATGTTTCATTAACACCACAGCCAATCTTATTTATAAGATACGGCAACATCCACAGGAATTTACCTTGCAAATTCATTGAATTAAAGTAGTCCTTGATAACCCATTCAGGATCATTTTCATAGTCTGTGTTATTAAATATATATTCGTTCATCATTTAGCCACCGGATAGAAGTTTTCTACCATTCCTGTTTTCTGATCCAAATAAACTTGGAATTTTATCCCACCGGCTATTGCCGTATACTCTCTTTGTCCTGATGCTATAGCTGCTTTGTAACCATCACTTGCGGCTTGCTGCCCCAAATCTAATATTTTTTTATCAGTATAAACCTTAGGATCATAGATTGTTTTGGTAAATACCTTCTCTTTGTAACCCATAACATTGCCAGCTCGATCATAAGAAGGGATTTGATATTGAACTTCTGATATCCCCTTAATACCAGTTTGAGTTTCACCGACGATTTTCACATTTTTCTCACTTACTGTTGAGTAGAAGGCATCGGCATTATGGCCTCCTGTAATACCTTTCTGCTGGCTATATTTTACAACAGATCCCATATGTTCCGGCTGATCAATTTTAAAGCTAATCCCTGAAGGATAAATTTTAGCTTCTTTGACCATCGCGCGGAGCTTATTAGCCGCTGCCGTTCCCAGTACTGGTGACATTGAAGCAGCAACGATCTTCATCGCGTCATAGGTAGATACGTACTGCTCTGCCGTTGCTTTGTCTACGCCAAGCTGAACCATGGCGTAATTCACCATCGCATCTTTCACCTGCTGCTGATTCTGTGCATCAACGCTGGTGATATTCAGCAGGTCTACGATCTTACCGTAGGAGTCTGCATACTGCTGGCTGATCTTCGAGTTGTAGGGGCCGGTTTCGTACTCGCCTTTTACTGCGATAACTTCCAGTCTCGCACCGGCACAGGCTGCGCTTCCTGCGTTACCATTTCCGCAGGCATCCAGCACTTTCTGATCGCGGCTGATATCCAGCTCGTTCAGCTCATTGATCTTCTGCTGCGCCTGCTCACGCTCTGCCGGATCTTTGCTGTTCTGGAGTTTCTGCTTCGCCAGCTCCAGCTCGGTCTTCTCCGATACGTGCAGGTGATTCTGCTCAATCGCATTTTTACCCGTCTGCGCCCCCGCCACCGCATCCGCCGAGCTGTCACCAACCACGCCGCCCGCCAGACCCGCCGCCAGCGTCCCCAGCGCACTTATTGTCTGCCGCTGCTCCTCAGACAGGTCTTCACGTTTAACGCCCGGATACATCTGCTGCGCGATGTACTCGCCCATCACCGCGCCCGAGGCTCCGGCCAGCGCTGTATTGCCCGCCGCGTACGAGGTTACCGCACCCAGCACCGCGTGCGCCATCAGGTTCGCCTGGACATTAACCTTACCGTTCGCGTCCGTCGTCAGTTCATGTATCTTTTCCGCCAGGTACGGTGCCGACGCGCCGCTTATCGCCTGCGCCACGTTCCCGCCCGACAGGCCCTGCACCGCCGCCGTCACCGCGCTGATGCCCTGCTGCAGTGACGAGCCGGTGCCGAACGGCTTCATCGCGTTGTCATACGCCCGCTGCGATATATCGGCTTCCGTATAAGGCTTACCGCTTGCCGCCAGCTGCTCACGCGCCGCCTGAAGAGCCGCCGGGTCCTGCTGCGCCTTCAGGCCCGCTATCTGGCCCTGCGTCCGTGCGATATCCCCCGCCTGAGCCCCGATTTCCCCGATGAGCTGCGCCGCCTTCAGCCGGTTCTGCTCCTTCTCCTTGTCAAAGATGACCTCCAGCCCCGGATTCGCGTTCGCCACGTCGCGGCTGAGGTCCGCCACGTCCTGCGTCTGCTGTTCCTTATCGCGGATAACGATGGTGGCCTCACTCACCGCCGCCTTCGTGGTGGAGTCCGCGCTGCCGCTGCCGTTCAGCCCCGCCAGCATGCCGTTCGCCATGTTCCCGGCGAACGGCATGCTGGCGCCCGTGCTTATCCCGGCGCTCTGGTGCTCCACCCTATAGTCCACGTGGTTCTCTATGTCACCAAAGCCCAGCGTGCCGGTGTCGAGCTTATTCAGGCTGGCATCTGCCGTACTCGCGATGACCGCGCCGTTCAGCTGCGTGTGCTCACCCACCGTGACGTCAAAACCGCCCTTCCCGGCAAAGATGCCGGTCTGCTCCGCCACGCTCTGCCAGTTGCTGTGCATCTTATCCCGGCTCACGTTCACGTTCGCCGACCCGGGTGACGCGCCACGATAACTCGCTGACAGTAACTATCGTCACCGATGAGGCGGAGTGGAGAGAACTCTGCGAAGCCTGTAGCTTGCAAATACAGGATTCATGGGCAGATTGGGTGCGCGAGAATGGCGAGGTGATTCTCGGCGGCGACTGGCTGACCGGCTTCGGTATCACCGAGGCGGGACAGCTGGAGGTTACCACTGCGCCCGGTGTGCTAAGGTTGCAGCGGCGGTAAGCGGGAAGATTCAGGGCTTAAATGCAAAAATCCCGGCTCACTTCACACTGGCCGGGATCTTCCGCTAAAAAATAGAGGTCTATTTTTTACTGACCTCACCAATATACCAGTGCTCTGAATGATAAAGCTCACCCTCATCATTTTCACAGACCCTTAGTATTCCTAACTCCGAAAAACCTTTCGGTAATTTTAAACCCCATTCTCTGATCAAACTTCTATCACGCAGTAAACTTAATTCCCCAAAAACATTAACCCCCGGCGATGTATGCATATCGAAATACTCTTCAGAAGTAAATAAACATAATTCACTTGAAAACATATCAGGCAAAACAATACTGCACGTAACTCTTATATCATTTTTATTAACAGGCTTGGCTTGATGAATTTCATATGCTGCATTTATCAATACCTGTGCACAATATGACTGAATATCATGACTAGTTTGCTTCCCTTGAACCAGTGAAAAATGCACCGGAATTTTTACATTCCAGTAGCCATTAGAGTAGCCTTCAGAATTAATCTCTGGAAATTTAGACGCGTACGACTCCGACCATCTCTTTAATGATCTTAATCTGCGAGGTATTCCTCGCAATTTCTTGTTACTCATTGCTAGTTGCCGCATTATATTTTCCTTCCCTTAGCTGCCTCAGTCTTAATCTTATTAATAGTCCCATCAAGATTTAATACTGCCTTGAATTTACCTTTGCTGTCGAATACTTCAAGATGATTTTTATGCTGCCCATCCAGATAGAATTGATCGCCTTTTTTTATCACATCGCCAATGTCACTACTTGCTTTATAAATGCTCTGACCTTGATATATTTGACTACTTTTTTGAGCACTATTTTTTATTTGAGCACCAAGCCCCTGTTGGGTAAGAAATTCTTTCATATTTCCCACGGCTCCAGCATTTGGCACATGTGGAACTTTTTTACCCGGTAATATAATCCCGGCCAGCATGCCGCCCGTAGCTTCCAGCGCCACCTGGTTTCCTTCGGATGCCTGTTTGATCGTATCTGCAACCACAGACCAGGTATCGCTGCTCATCAGCGCCTTAACGCTGTCCGCTACCGCCTGATTCTTACCGGACAGGTCATTAAGCGCCGTACCGCAGTAACTGTCCCCGGTAGCACATGACGCCAGCGCCATTGCTGCGTCAGCAGCGTAATCAGCTCCACCTAATGCCGCATCGCCGGTATCGGCAAGGGCATTGATAATGCCGTTGGCGATGGAAGAGGTTGTACCCTCACCCAGCTTTTCCCTGACCTGATCCTTCAGGGATTCAGCGGCCTGTTTCGCCGTTGCCCGCGCCTGGTCACCGCTAAGCGAGTTGAATTCGAGCGACGTTTTCCCGGCCTGCGCGCCCGCCACTGCATCCGCCGTGCTGTCACCCACAACGCCGCCCGCAAGACCCGCCGCCAGCGTACCCAGCGCGCTTATCGTCTGCCGCTGCTCCTCAGACAGGTCACTGCGCTTAACCCCCGGATACAGCTGCTGCGCGATGTACTCGCCCATCACCGCGCCCGAGGCTCCGGCCAGCGCTGTATTGCCCGCCGCGTACGAGGTTACCGCACCCAGCACCGCGTGCGCCATCAGGTTCGCCTGGACATTAACCTTACCGTTCGCGTCCGTCGTCAGTTCATGTATCTTTTCCGCCAGGTACGGTGCCGACGCGCCGCTTACCGCCTGCGCCACGTTCCCGCCCGACAGGCCCTGCATCGCCGCCGTCACCGCGCTGATGCCCTGCTGCAGTGACGAGCCGGTGCCGAACGGCTTCATCGCCGTGTCGTAAGCCTGCTTCGCTATTTCATCTGACGTCGGGTTCAGCTTCCCTTTTCCGGCCAGCTCCTCTTTCGCCGCCTGAAGAGCAGCCGGATCCTGCTGCGCCTTCAGGCCCGCTATCTGGCCCTGCGTCCTTGCAATATCACCCGCCTGACTGCCGATTTCCCCGATAAGCTGCGCCGCCTTCAGCCGGTTCTGCTCCTTCTCCTTGTCGAAGATGACCTCCAGCCCCGGATTCGCGTTCGCCACGTCGCGGCTGAGGTCCGCCACGTCCTGCGTCTGCTTCGATGTGTCGCGGATAACGACAGTGCCTTCGCTCACCGCCGACTTCGTCACCGACGAGGCGCTGTCCGAGCCGCTCAGCCCCGCCAGCACCCCGTTCGCCATGTTCCCGGCGAAGTCCCCCCCGATGCTGCCGCCGGTGCTTATCCCCGCGCTCTGATGCTCCACCTCATATTCCGCGTGGTTCTCAATGTCGCTGAACCCCAGCGTCCCGGTGTCGAGCCGGTTCTTATCGGGGGTGGCCGTCGAGCTGATGACCGCCCCGTTCAGCTGTGTGTGCTCACCCACCGTCACGTCAAAGCCGCCCTGACCCGCAAAAATCCCGGTCTGCTCCGTCACGCTCTGCCAGGTGCTGTGCATTTTATCCCGGCTCACGTTCACGTTCGCTGAGCCGGTCATGGAGCCGAACGTGAAGCTGCCGCCCGCGCCGGCACTCTGCTGCCTGCTGTCGTAGCGGTCGCTGTCCTGCTCTGAGGTCAGCGTCAGGTTGCGGCCCGCGTCCACCTTCACGCTGTTGCCGCTTGCCTGCGCGCCCGTGAGCGTCGTGTCGCGCCCGCTGGTCAGGCTGAGCTGACTGTCCGCGTCCAGCGTGGTCTCGCTGTGCGTCAGCCCGTTGCCTTTTTCGTTGCCTTTCGCCGCGTTGACGCTCGCCGACACGCTGATGCCGTAGCCGCCTGACCCGACGCCGATACCGACCCCGACGCTGCCGCCCTTGCTGCTGTTCTTACTGTCGGTGCTCTGCGTGTTCTGCGCCGACTGCAGCAGGATGTCCCGCGACGCCTCCAGGCTCAGGTCGCCGCCCGCCTTCAGCTGGCTGCCGGCGATGCTGATGTCGCCGCTCTGCGCCGTACCGTTTTTGCCGGTTGCCGTGACGGCCAGATTCCGGCCCGCCGTCAGCGTACTGCCCTGCGACCGGCTGCTCTCAGTCCGCGTTTCGCTTTTCGACGACTGGCTGCCGTACGAGGCGCTGACGCCGACGGTGCTGGTCGAACCCGCCTGATAGCTGTCCTGCCCCGGCTGCAGGTTGCCGGCGGCATTGTGTGCGTCCGCGGAGGCCGTGTTCAGCCCGTCCATCTGAACCGCCTGCGCCGCCTGCACCCCGTTCAGCGCCGCCTGGGTGTTCTGCAGCGCGCTGACCCGTCCGTCGCCCGACTTCCTGGCCTGCTGTGCGGTGCTCACCGCCGTGTTGAGCGCGCTGCCTGCCGTGCCTGACAGGGCGATGCTCAGACCGCTCTGTTTCTGCTCGAAGGTTTCCTTACGGCTGCGTGAATCAAAGCCCGGATCGATAGTTACGCTGTCGCCCGTCAGGTTCATGTCTTTACCCGCTACCAGGTCCGCGCCGCCGACGTGCAGCCGGTTGCCCGCCGTGACGTTCACGCTGCCCTGGCTGCTGCCGACGGTGCTGACGCTCTGGCTCTGGGTGGTGCCCTTCTCATCAATCTCATGACGGGTCGACTGCTTGCCGACCGTGAAGCCGATGCCGCCGCTGCCCAGCAGGCCGCTCTTTTTCTTCTCCTCCAGCTGATAATGGCTCTCGGTCTCCGTCGCCGCGCCAATCTCCACGTCGCGCCCGGCCCGCAGGTTCACATCCTGGTCGGCGGCCACCGCCGAGCCGGTCACCGTCAGGTCGCGTCCGGCGATGACCGTGACGCTTTCGCCGCTCAGCAGGCTGCCGTTCTCGCGGGTGGTGACGTCCCGCGTCACGCTGTGACCGCTGCTTTTGTTCAGCAGACCTTTATTCTCTGAGCGTTCTTCACTGTAGAGCGACTCACGTTCGGTGGCGGTGTTCAGTACCACGTCCTGTTTTGCCTGCAACCCGACCGCGCCCTGTTCGCTGTGCAGCGTACTGCCGGTAACGGTGACGTCGCCCTCGCGCCCGATCACCGTCACGCCCTGCTGCCCGCTGAAGGTGCTGCCGGTGCTGCTCTCACGTGCAGTTTCCTCTTCACGGTGAGTGCGGGTATTACCCTCGCGCTTGTTTTCGCTGTCCTGAGCTACCAGGCTGGCGCGTGCGTCTTTAATGGTAACGTTCTGCGCGCTGACGCCAATGCGGCCCTCGGTACTGTCAACCTGCGCACCTTCGGCCAGCAGGTTATTACCCGCCACCAGCGTCACACCCTGAGCGCCGCTCAGGGTGCTGAGCAACAGACGATCTTCCTGGCGACTATTGCTGACCGACGAGGTCCGGCTGTCGGCCTCAAGATGGGTGGTATTGGTGGTGGTTTCAGCGCCGATGCGAATGTCTCCGCCAGCCTGAACCCGGGCGGAGCCGGAGGCGCTGGCCTGACTACCGGTCAGCGTCAGATCACGACCGGCCGAGAGCAGAAGGTTGCCACCGGCGTTAAGCTCGCTGCCCTTTGCCTGCTGCCACTCACCGCTGACCTGCGCCATGCGCCTGCCCGCTTCTTCCATGCCGCTGCTGGTGCGGTTGCCCATCGCCCCGGAGATAACCTCCAGGCTGCCGCTGTGGCTGCTTTTTGCGGTACCGATCTCAAGGTTATTGCGTGCGCTCAGGCTGAGATTATCGGTGGCGTCCAGCTTCGCGCCCTGCAGCCGGATATCGGTACCGCTGAGGCTGATATCCCCAGCACTCATCGTCGCCTGACGCAGGGCATTCTGCAGATCGGTGCTGATCGTGAGGCTTTCCGCCTGCACATCGATGCTGCCCGCCTTAATATCGCCGCTCAGGTGCTGAAACTGCCCGCTGTCGATGGCGAGTGCCTTATCCGCAAACAGATTACCGGCATTGGTCACGCTGTCCGCCGAGAGCTGCAGGTTACCGCCGCCAATCACCGCGCCCGCGCCGGTCAGGCGCAGCGTGTTCTGGGCCAGATAAACTTTCGGCACCCACACCGTCTGAGGTCCGTCTGCCGTATCAACCGTTTCGCTGACCAGCCAGACGATATCCTGCTGCAGCGCCGCAATCTGTTGCGGCGTCAGCGCCACACCCGGCACCAGATGGAAATCCTGCGCCACTTTTGAGCCGTTATTCATTAGCGCCTGATACTGCTCCATTGCATCCCAGCCGTTAACGGAAGGCCTGCCGGTCAGTTTCAGGACCTGCTCGCGCACCAGGCGCTGCTCATAAAAACCGTCGCCCAGCCGTTTATGCACCTGTGACGGGTCATAGCCCACGCGTTCGAGCAGATAGTCGCTGCTGATAAATTTGCTCTGGCTGGTGAAGCGCTCGTCAGTCACCACCAGATACGGGCTGCCCGCCGCAGTGTGCTGGCTGAACAGGCCGTTATCGGGGAGGGTTGTGGCGACTTTCTCCAGCTGTTGCAGCGCCGTCAGTGCCAGCTCAGCCGGTAACAGCGGGCGACCCGAGGAATTACCCGCCGCAAGCTCTGTGTCGCCGTCATGGTGAGCGACGCCGTCTACGGCAAAAGCCAGCGGGTTACGTTCATACTCTGCGCGTTCGGCATCCACCGCCTGCAGCGCCGCCTCAAGCTGGCTGATCTGCGCCTGATTAACGGTGGTGTTACTGATGCTCGCTCCGCTGATACTGACATTACCGTTGCCGGTAATGATGCCATCAATGGTAGCCAGGGCCGTGGTCTCATCAGAATTGAAGGTCGGGTACCAGTGATGGGTATTCTGGTCATAATGGTCGACAATCACTTCCTGGCGTCGCTCATTGACCGAATAGCCCCGGTTATCAATGCTGCCACCGCCGTCCACGGTCAGATTGCCGTTAGCCGTGATCACGCTGGCGTCATTGAGTAATGCGCCGATGATGCGTAGCACCATGTCGCCACCCGCAAGAATGCGCGCGCCGATACCTTCACTGACCAGCCGATCACGCGTCACCGTGCCGGTTACGCTACGCTCACGGAAATTGTTGTAATCAGTGACGAAAAGCGCATTGTCGATGTCGATATGCTTTTCGGGATCCCACTGCTCAAGACGTCCACTGTTGGCTTCGCGCCATACCGTGTTCTGATAAGGGGTTGGCACATTTTTTTGCCGCAACCCACGGGTTTCATAGAACGTCATGGCATAGGTGCCGTCGGCATTGGGGTTCAGCGCCAGATAGTTAACCCACAGATCGGTCAGCACGCCCTGATTGTTCATGACGCGAACCTGGGCGCGTTTGCCTGCAGCGTCAATCGCCAGCAGCGTGCCGTAAGGATTATTCTGTGCCGCTGCTTCATCCTGGAAGGTCAATTGCTGAGTGGTCGACGCCATAGTGCTGAGATTCGTATTGGTCTCTCCGCCATAAGAGCGCCAGTAATAGTTATAACGATGCCAGCTGTAGTCGCTGCTCTCGGCCTCGCGCTCTATCACCAGTCCTTCGCGCAGGTTGTCGAGCCGCCGCGCCTCCAGCGTCATATCACCATCTGCTTCGATAAAACTCGCCCGGTTCTCGATCAGGTCATCGCTGTGCAATGACAGGCGATCGCCGCTGTAGAGCAATGCACCCTCTTTGTTGCTCAGCCGCTCGCTGGCCTGCAGCGTCAGGCTTTGCGTTGCGGCAATGACCGCAGTCTGTCCGTGATTATCGATAACCCGACCACGCACGGTGACCTCATCGCCTATCACGGTGGCGAGGTTATCCAGCGAGTCGACATTCAGCGTCAGGTTGTCGGCTTCAAGCCGCCCGCTGTTCAGAAGCGCACCCGTCGTGAGCTGAACGGTTTTACCCACCAGCATCGCCGGGTTGGTTATGCCTGCCGCATTCAGCACAAGATTACCTGGCAGCAGCCAGTCCACCAGGTTAGTAAACGCCCCGCTCAGCGAGAAAGTCACCGTGCCGTTACTGCTGATGGTTTCACCCGCATGGCGGGTGTAGTCCTGTTGTGCAGTCAGCGTCAGAGCTTGCAGGCCTAGCAGCGTGCCGCCCTGATTATCGAAAGAGTGTGCATGGATGTTTAATGCGCCAGCACTCTCCAGCCGTCCGCTCTGATTGAGCAGCACCAGCGGTGAATCAGTCGGTGAGAGATCACCGTTGAGGGTGAGATCGCCATTCGCCAGCACCCTTCCCTGCCGGTTGTCCAGCTGTGCAACACCGCGCAGCATGAGCGTTCCGGCGCTCTGCAGCCGTCCGCTGCTGTTATCGATGTCACGGGCAGCGATGTCGGTAAAGGTCGTACCGAGTAACAGGCCGCCGTCGCGGTTACTCAGACGATCGGCCTGCAGTGAGAGTCCCGCCTGGCTGCTGAGCACACCCTGTGTGCTGTTATCGATCGCCGTGGCCTTCAGCACGAGATCCTGAGTGGCGACCAGCTGGCCGCCCTGATTGTTCAGTTGCGCAGCGTCAAGGGAGAGCGCCGCGCCGCTGTGGACTTTGCCCTGCTGGTTGTTGAGCACATTGAGGTGATAATTTCCCGCGCCCTGACTGATCAGCGTGCCGCTGGCATTCTCCAGTTGCCCTGTTGTCAGATTAATCGCCTCACGACTGCTGAAGATGCCCTGACGGTTAGTGACCGTCGCGGCATTAACCTGCTGTTCACCGTTGCTGCGCACCGCACCGTCGCTGTTATCCATCTGTCCTGACAGCTGCAGGCTGAGCTGTTGCTGGCTGTCGATGTGGCCGCCCGCGTTGTTCAGCGTCTGCGCATCAAGCTGGAGCGCGCCGCCACTCTGCACGTTGCCCGCCCGGTTATCCAGATCCCCGGCCAGGTTCAGCCTTAACTGCCGCTGACTGTAGAGCAGACCGCCCTGAGTGTTACCGAGATGGGCAGCGGTGATGGTCAGCCCCTCACCAGCCAGCCACTGGCCGCCCGCATTGTTAATGTTACCGGTGCGGCTGCCGCTGGTCTGACCCTGAACGGTCAGCAGCTGCTGAGCAGAGACTTTACCGGCCAGGTTATTGATATTCTGTGCAACGCGCAACACCAGCCCGGCGGCTGACTGCAACACGCCGCTGGCGTTACTGAGCCAGTTTGCCGAGAGCTCAGCCTGCAGCTGACTTTGCACGCTGCCCGCCGTGTTATCGAAACCGGCAGTCGTGGCAGCCCAGCGCCCCTGGCTACCCATCCAGCCCTGCGCATTGCCAATTTCCTGCGCCTGGAGCGTCTGGCTTAGCCGACTGAAGATGCGGCCATTACTGTTATCCAGACGACCAGTAAACTGCATATTCAGCGCGTCCAGCGCATTGATCGCCCCCCCGGCATTCAACAGATTTGCGGCGCTGGCCTGCGTGCTGCCATTGCCGGTCAGGGTGCCGCCCTGATTGTCCCATTCGCCTGCCAGACTGAGCGTCAGCGACTGCTGGCTGAAAATCTGTCCTGACTGACGATTGTTCAGTGCGCCACCCTGCATGAGCAGATCGCCGCCGCTTTGCAGCGACCCGCTATCGTTATCAAACAGCGTCGCGGCGGTGCCCTGGATCGCGAGAGCATTTTTCGCCGTGAGTTTGCCGCCCTGGTTGAGGATATCGCCACGACTGGTCAGCGTCAGATCACCGCCAGACTGCAACCGGCCGCTGGCGTTATTGAGTTGATCGGCCGTCGCTGTAACCTGCTCACCACCCTGCGCCGTCCCACCGCTGTTCTGCCAGAATCCGCCGCTGTTGAGCGAAAGATGATGACCCGCTTCGATCCAGCCATCGCTGTTGTCCAGGCCCTGTGCCGTCATCAGGCTCAGATCCTGCAGCGCAATCACTTTGCCCTCTGAATTATCCAGCCCGTTTGCCGTCAGGCTCAGATCACGCTGGCTGGTAATCTCGCCCTGCGCATTGTTCAGATGCTGCGCGGTCAGCGACAGCTGGCCGCCGTTCAGGGTGCCCGCGTGATTATCCAGATCGCCGCCCGCGCTAAGCGTCAGCACATTACCGGCCAGAAGATTACCCTGACTGTTGTTAACCGCGTCGCGGGCAGTGATAGCCAACGACGCCTGGGTTTTGATGGTGCCGCCCTGGTTATTCAGGCTGCCGGTCTCAAGCGTCAGATCGCCGTTGCTGCCCAGCTCGCCCGACGTGTTGTCAAATAGCCCATCAATCCGCCAGTGCTGCGCTGCGTTATCAAGCGCAACCATACGGCCACGCTGATTGTTCAGCGAGGCGGCCTGGAAACTGAGCTGCCGGCTCTCAATCGCTCCGTCGCTGTTATCCAGCCCACCACTCAGGGTGAAGCGGCTTTCGCCACTTCCGGTCTGCGACCATCCGGCCTGCTGGCTGAACAGGCTGCGTCCATCGATCTGCCAGCGCCCGGCGCTAATCTGCGCCTGCTGCGCCTCGATATCACCTGCCGTGTTGATCACCAGCTCCGTGCCATTAATCACCGCCTGACGCACGGCAACACCACCTTCCTGAGCCGTGAGCATTGCGCGGCTGGCCGCGATCTGAGCGCCACTAAGATCGACCCGGCGGCCGCGCGCGCTGACCTCTTTTTTGCTCAGCAGGCTGCCGCTGGCGCGAATGGTATTCTGGCTCTCCAGCTGCAGATTAGCTTCCTGCACAACCTGGCTGCTGGCATCGCTGCCTGCCAGCAGGTGTCCGCTGCTCTGTATGTTACGGGCCGCCGTCAGCCGCACATCGCCTGCCGCCGCCAGGGTGCCGGACTGAGTGATTTCGCCTTCGCGGCTCCGGACCGTCAGCTGACCGCCACTGTGGAGTTTGCCCTGATAGTCAATATCCTCTCTGGCCGCCAGGCTGATGTCGCCTCCGGCCTGCGTCACACCATCCTGCGCCGCCGACTGCCAGACAAGCTTACCTTCGCTGCTCACCACCAGCGTTTTGCCCGCCTGTACCTGAGCGTTCTGATTTCGCACGCCGACGCCCGCTTCAGTGCCTATCATGCGGATCTGGCCGCTGTACATGCCGCCCATCTGCCCCATGTCGATCGCCAGTTCAGGTCTGGCGCTGCCGTCATCAGCCAGCGGTGTGATCGTCTGTGCGTCTGCGCTTACGCGATTGCGACCGGCCACCACCGCCAGCTCTTTTTTGGCCCAGACGCCCGCATTGATCTCCACCGCGCGGGCCAGTACGTCAACATACTCAGTATCATGACGTGCATCGCCGTTGAGTCCGCCGCCTTCAATCCGCACCACGCCGCGTTCGACCTGATAACCCGCCAGACTGCCGTCAGCGTTGAGCTGTGGTTTGCCGGTGGTCAGCGTCATCCGTCCGGCGTTGATAGTGCCGCATCCGTTACAGACAATCCCGGCCGGGTTGGCAACGATCACCTGCGCCCGTCCGCCCGCCACTTCCATATAACCGCGCAGCTGGCTGGGATTATTGCTGTTTACTTCGTTGATGATCACCCGCGCCGGTGCAGCACCGGGCTTGAGGTTCGGGTTGCCCTGAATCATTCCGGCCAGTTGTGTTGAGGTCATCACTGCGGAGTTATTCAGGACAGCGCCGTTCTGCGCGACGCCGAACTGCTGATACTGGTTGTGTGAGATTCCTGCCTGATTGGGGGCGGTGATATTAACCTGTGGTAACCCGTTCTGGGTGGCGATGACGTCCGGCCGCTGTCCTGGCGTAGCATTGCTATCGGCCACAATGCCGTTCGCCATTGCAGGCCCGGCAAACAGGGCCAGTCCCAGCAGCCACGTCGTGCGGTGTAAAGTGACCCAGAGACGTGGCGCGCCGTTGCCACGGCTCTGGCCGGCTTCCGTGCTGCAACTGCGGGCGAGTTCTGACACCACCCGGAGTTCCCCATGGGTGCGGCTGAAGATAATGCGATAGCAATGTTTATTCATGGGTCACATCCATGTGAAAGTCACTCTGTTCAGATAGCGGGATCGCCCGCTTTATTGGTCAGATTTCCAGATTAACGCTGAAACCCGCCGTCGCGCCTGAGGTATGAAAACCCTCGGGTTTACAGATCGGCACGCCCGCAAACAGGTCGTAGCTGAAGCGCCCCCAGAGCGCGCCGCGTACGCCTATTGCACTGCCTGCCAGCTGATGCCCGACAAGATCGCGAGTCGCAGGTCCGCTTACCCGGCCATAATCGGCAGCCAGATAGAGCTCATGCCCGCGTGAGAAAAGGTTCCAGCCGATTTCGTTGCGCCACAGCAGACCTTTTTCGCCTGACAGCATCTGTTCACCGTCAAAGCCGCGTACCGTGTAACGCCCGGCAATCGCCATGCGCTCCTGCGGCGTCAGCGCATTCGGACTCCATTGTCCGCGCACGCTGCTATAGACCCGCCAGGGCTGCTCGCCCAGGGCGAAAGGATGATTGATGCCGAGGTCGCCCAGCAGTATGCCGGTACGCGCACTGCCCTGATGACGCGACTCTTCTGGTGCAGGAAGCGCATTAAACGCCCCGGTACCGCGCCGCCAGGCGATACTGGCGTCCAGCGTGCTGCTACCCAGATAGCTATGCTGATTCAGGCCCAGTTCCCAGCCCGCAGTGCGCCGCTTTTGCTGCTCAATGTCGATATCGTTGACGGCGTTGGTGGAGTGTTTGCGGTAGCCACGCAGATTAAGCGTGGTTTTGTTCGACTGATCGCGGTAGAGCAATCGGGAGACCGTGAGCTGGAAATTATCGCTCTTGCCGCTGTAGCGCAGCACCTCATTGGCATTGGGGATGTTCTGGTGATAGGTGTAGTCGTTGTAGTTGGCGGAAACGGCCCAGTAGCCTATCGGGAAAAAGTAATTCAGGGTGTGCGAGCGGTTACCGAACGGCCCATGCTCAAACAGATTTTTGCCAATATTGGCGTAAAACAGATCGTTCTGCGCAAAGGGCGCATCCACTGCGAGGGTGGCGGAACCGAGATAGCGCCCGGTACTTTTAGATCCGCTGTCATCCAGTCCCAGACTGAGCCGTACCGGTCTGCCTTCGTACCAGTTGACCTGCAGATCGCTGGTGGCTTCCTGCTCGCCCGGCACGATTTTAATGTCAGCTCTGGCGCTGGGCACCCGCTTAAAGTTCTCCAGGCCCTGCTCAATATCCCGCAGATTCAAAATATCGCCCGATGACGCCGGAACGGCATTCCACAGCCGTCCACGCCAGGAAACAGGTTCTTCGAAGCGGATCTGGCTGATACGGCCAGGCTGCAGCGTCAGCGTCAACACGCCCTTCGTCAGATCCTGCTCCTGTGCCATGACGCGGGTGGTCACATAGCCTTTGGCGAGAATCGCATTCTGCACTTTGTTAATGACCAGCACGATGCCCTGTCCGCCCAGGCAACGGCCGGTGGCGTCTGAAGCAGCATCAAGCGCCCACTGAAAACGGCTGGCTTCGTCGCCAGTCAGGGCGATCTGATTGATGGTAAAGCAGGGCTGCTCACTGGCAGGATAACCGGGCAGACGACTATCAGGACGGGGAAGATGTTCATTCGCCTGCGGCGCATTCTGCTGTTGCAGCACGCGCTCGCGCGTCTGCTGACGCAGTTGCTCGCGGGCATCAATCACCTGGCCTTCTTCGCGGGGATTATTGGCTGGCGGCGCTGCCATCAGCGGTAAAGAGAAGCAGAACAGCGCGCCCGCGACTATGGCGAGCAGAGGCTTTGGCGGATGCCAGAGCGATAAACAAATCCTTTTCATGAAAATTCCATTTCACTAACTGTAACCGGGTGTAAATTTTGGCGAATTATCCATCAGAAAGGGACAAAAACAAGGGGGAGGGCTATTTTTGAGGCGGTTTCTTAACCTCCGGATTGATGAAAACCCTTAGAGTATTACAGGAGAAAAATTAACAATTAACCTTTTGATATATAATAATATTTATCACCTGTAGCATCACGACAGCCGATTTCTGATGACCGGCAATGGCAGTTTGAGCACTTTAGCGTATTCATTTGCATCCTAAAAAATGGCCGCTATAGCGGTCACACTCAGATATGAGTTGAAGACATCAGGCCTGAAAAATCCCATAAAAAAAGGGACGATTGCTCGTCCCTTTTTCGTACTACGCTAAGAGGATTACTGCAGCAGCGAGATATCCGCGACCTGCAGGAACAGCTCACGCAGTTTTGACAGCAGCGTCAGGCGATTGACCCGCACCGCCTGATCGTCGGCGTTCACCATCACTTTATCGAAGAAGTTGTCTACCGCGGTGCGCAGCTGGGCCAGTTCGACCAGCGCATCCTGATAGCGGCCTTCAGCGAAGTAAGGCTGCAGCTTGCTGCTCAGCGCGGTGACAAAGGTCGCCAGCTGGATCTCTTCGTTCTCTTTCAGCAGCGACGCCTGCACGCTCTCATTCAGCGTTTCGGTCGATTTTGCCAGAATGTTAGAGACGCGCTTGTTCGCCGCCGCCAGTGCTGCGGCGGCCTCCAGCGTACGGAAGTGCGACACCGCTTTCATGCGTGCATCAAAGTCAGCCGGACGGGTCGGACGACGCGCCAGAACTGCCTGCAGCGTATCAATGCTGTGACCCTCTTCCTGATACCAGGTGCGGAAGCGACCCAGCATAAAGTCGATCACATCATCCACCACGCGGGCGTTGCTCAGCTTGCTGCCGTACAGACGTACTGCTTCTTCAGTCAGCGTCTGCAGGTCGAGTGGCAGGTTTTTCTCAACGATGATACGCAGCACGCCCAGCGCCGCACGACGCAGTGCGAACGGATCTTTGTCGCCTTTTGGATGCTGACCAATGCCGAAAATACCGGCCAGCGTATCCATTTTATCGGCAATCGCCAGCGCACAGGCGACCGGGCTGGATGGCAGATCGTCACCGGCAAAGCGCGGCTGATACTGCTCGTTCAGCGCAACCGCCACATCTTCGGCTTCGCCGTCGTGACGCGCGTAGTGCATACCCATCACGCCCTGGGTATCGGTGAACTCGAAGACCATGTTGGTCATCAGGTCACACTTCGACAGCAGGCCCGCGCGGGTAGCGTGATTCACATCGGCGCCGATTTTACCGGCAATCCAGCCCGCCAGGGCCTGAATGCGATCGGTTTTATCGCGCAGCGTGCCCAGCTCTTTCTGGAACAGGACGGTCTCCAGACGCGGCAGATTGTCTTCCAGACGTTTTTTGCGGTCGGTGTTAAAGAAGAACTCCGCATCGGCCAGGCGCGGACGTACCACTTTCTCGTTGCCGGAGATAATCTGGCGCGGATCGCTGGATTCGATGTTGGTGACGAAAATGAAGTTCGGCATCAGGTTACCGTCATTGTCATACACCGGGAAATACTTCTGATCGCCTTTCATGGTGTAGACCAGCGCTTCCGCTGGCACCTTGAGGAATTTCTCTTCAAAGGTCGCGGTCAGGACGACCGGCCACTCCACCAGCGACGTCACCTCTTCCAGCAGGCTGTCGCTGATATCGGCGTTGCCGCCTAAGCGGCGTGCGGCCGCTTCTGCATCGGCTTTGATCATCGCTTTGCGGACCTGATAGTCGGCAATGACCTGGCCGCGTTTTTCCAGCACATCAGGATAGTGATCGGCGCTTTCGAGCGTGATTTCGCTTTCACCCATAAAGCGGTGACCACGAATAATCCGGTCTGACGCGATGCCCAGGATGGTGCCAGGGATCAGCTCATCGCCCAGCAGCATCGTCACGGTGTGCACCGGCCGAACGAACTGCACATCGCTGTCGCCCCAGCGCATCAGTTTTGGCACCGGCAGCTTGCTGAGTGCAGTCGCAATCATCGCTGGCAGCAGTGCCTGGGCCGCTTCGCCTTTGACCTGGGCGCGATAAACCAGCCATTCGCCTTTATCGGTGGCGAGGCGTTCAGCCTGATCGACAGTAATGCCGTTGCCACGCGCCCAGCCTTCAGCGGCTTTGGTCGCGTTGCCGTCAGCATCAAATGCCGCTGCGACCGCCGGTCCGCGCTTCTCTACTTCCCGATCGGGTTGTGAGGCGCTCAGGTTGGCGACTTTCAGCGCCAGACGACGCGGCGCAGCAAACCAGCTGACCTCGCCGTGGCTCAGGTTAGCGGCATCCAGTTCAGCAGTGACCTGCGCGGCAAAGGCTTCTGCCAGGCTGCGCAGGGCTTTTGGTGGCAGCTCTTCGGTGCCGATCTCCACCAGGAAGGTTTGTTCAGTCATGGCTGCCTCTTACTTTTTGTTATTGCACATCGGGAAGCCCATTGCCTCGCGAGAGGCGTAGTAAGCTTCAGCCACGGCTTTGGTCAGGGTACGAATGCGCAGAATATAGCGCTGACGCTCTGTTACCGAGATCGCTTTGCGGGCATCCAGCAGGTTGAAGCTGTGTGCCGCTTTCAGAATGCGTTCGTAGGCGGGCAGTGGCAGCGGTTTTTCCAGCGCCAGCAGATGCTGTGCCTCTTTCTCGTACTGCTCGAAGCAGGTAAAGAGGAAGTCGACGTCGGCGTATTCGAAGTTATAGGTGGATTGCTCCACTTCGTTCTGATGGAACACGTCGCCGTAGGTGGTTTTGCCCAGCGGGCCATCGCTCCAGACCAGATCGTAAACGCTGTCGACGCCCTGGATATACATCGCCAGACGTTCCAGGCCGTAGGTGATCTCACCGGTTACCGGCTTACACTCCAGGCCGCCAACCTGCTGGAAGTAGGTGAACTGCGTCACTTCCATGCCGTTGAGCCAGACTTCCCAGCCGAGTCCCCAGGCGCCCAGCGTCGGGTTTTCCCAGTTATCTTCTACAAAGCGAATGTCATGCACCGTCGGATCCATTCCCAGCTCTTTTAACGAACCAAGATACAGCTCCTGAATGTTGTCGGGTGACGGTTTGATGATGACCTGGAACTGGTAATAGTGCTGAAGACGGTTCGGGTTTTCACCGTAGCGGCCATCGGTAGGACGACGGGATGGCTGCACGTAGGCGGCGGCGATCGGCTCCGGGCCGAGTGCACGCAGGCAGGTCATCGGGTGTGAAGTGCCAGCGCCCACTTCCATGTCCAGCGGTTGGACAATGGTGCAGCCCTGACGCGCCCAGTAATCCTGCAAGGTCAGGATCAGCCCCTGAAAGGTTTTGGTATCAAACTTTTGCATGTTGAGTGTGCACGCGCTTCGGTTAGATTAAAAAAAGAGGCCGACAGTATACCCTTTGACCGCGCGATGTGCAGCCGTAAATCCCAGGCACTACCGGCGCGTTTTCGCGGTAATTACGGGCGCTGGCATACAGATGGCTCCGAATCCTGCTGGCGGCAGTTGTTGCTCTGGTCGCATTTGACTACCCTTTTGCGCACGGAGCTATGCGCAAGAGGACGCCATGTCGCAGAAGATTTACTGGATCGATAATTTACGCGCGGTTGCCTGCCTGATGGTGATCGTGATTCACACCACCACCTGGTATATCACCGGGCCGATGGCGGTAACCGGCACGACCTGGGATGTGGCGAATCTGCTGAACTCGGCATCACGCGTCTGTGTTCCACTGTTCTTTATGATCTCCGGCTATCTGTTTTTCGGCGAACGTAGCGCCCAGCCGCGTCATATGCTCCGGCTGGTGCTCTGTCTGCTGTTCTACAGCGCGGTCTCGCTGGCCTATATCACCTGGCTGACGCCGATCAGCGAAGGACGTTCGATCCTGAAGATGCTGCAGAAGCCCGTGTTCTATCACCTGTGGTTCTTCTTTGCGCTGATTGGCATCTATCTGATGTCGCCGCTGATCCAGGTGAAAACCGTGCAGGCACGCTATGTAGCGCTGCTGGTGCTGGTGCTGGCGGTACTCGCCAACCCGAATACGGTCAGCCAGTCGCTGGGCCCGTTCCATTTTCTGCCGGTTAACCTCTATGTCAGCGGTGACAGCATTTACTACCTGCTCTATGCGCTGCTTGGACGGGCGATCGGCACCATGGACACGACCCGGCGCGGCCTGACCCCGCTGGCCGCCGGGCTGTTTATCGCCTGTGTGATTGGCATTACGTTAGGGACGAAAAAGGCGCTGATCGTCAACGGGGCGTTTAACGATACCTGGTATCTCTACTGCGGACCGCTGGTATTTATCGCGGCGATCAGCCTGCTCATCGTGTTTAAAAACAGCCTGAATCAGCGCACGCTGCCCGGTTTTACCGTGATTGCGCGCTATTCACTGCCGATCTACGGCTTTCATGCGCTGTTCATTCACTATCTGCGCACGCATCACTACGATGATATGTCGCGTCCGTGGCTCGATCTGCCCTGGGTGTTCGGACTGACGCTGGGTGGCAGTCTGCTGCTGGGGATGGCGCTGAAACGGGTCGATACCCGTCACTTTGTCAGCTGATCGGTTTCCCGCTGGCGGGCGCGTCGCAGCTGGCGCGCCGATGAAAATCCCGCCGCCAGCGCCGCTTTCTCAGCGGATTCACCCTGCTGCTGACGCTGGCGCGCCACGCCAACCCGCAGCTGCTCATGGTATTCCCGCACGCTGATCCCCAGATGCTGACGAAACAGCCGCGCCAGATGACGGCTGCTGACGTGGGCGCGCCCGGCCAGCTCGGTCAGCGTCCAGCCATGCTCAGGATGCGCAATCATCAGGTCCTGCGCCCGATGAATGGCCGGATGCAGGTGATTGCGGTAACGCAGCCAGGGTGAAAGCTGCGGGTCGTCACCGGCGCGGCGGAACCAGACCACCATTTCCCGCGCCACGGCCAGCGCTGTTGGCGTATCGCAGAGCTGATTCACCAGATGCAGCGCCAGGTCGATCCCCGCCGTGATGCCCGCGCTGGTCCAGATATTCTCATGCCCGACAAATACCCGGTTCTCCTGCACCTGAGCGCGCGGGGCGACCGCTTTCAGACGGGCAATGACATCATGATGGGTGGTGCAGGGCACGTCATCGAGCATGCCCGCTTGCGCTGCCAGCAACGCACCTGAGCAGACGCAGACCAGCATAAAGGTCTGCGCGCGCAGCGCGGCGTGCTGCCGCATCAGCCAGTCGCGTGCTTCTGTGGCCTGGGGTGTGGAATAACAGATCTGCGAGTCATAGACGCCCGGCACCACCAGCAGGCTCCCGGCGGGCAACTGTTCTGGCAAGGGTTCGATGCCGCCAATGGTCATACCGGTGGAACAGACCACCTCCGGCTGCGGGCCAATGTAGCGCAGCGAAAAGCGATCCCCCGCCAGCTTCAGCGTTTCGGCAGGGCCGGTCAGATCCAGTACCATGACGCCAGGCAGGGTTAAAAACCAGACGGTATGTGTCATGCTGGCCTGCGCTACACCAGATCCCAGCCACGGGCGCGCCACAACGCAGGCAGCTGCGCCATGTCGTCGAAGCGCGTCACCAGCGGATGATCCAGTTCAGGATTGTGCGGATCAGCACAGTAGTAGTAGACCGGGATCCCGGCGGCAATACCGGCGCGGGCGCCCGCTTCGGAGTCATCCACCAGAATGCAGCGCTCAATCGGCACCTGCATCTGTTCCGCCGCGTGATACATCAGCTCCGGATCGGGCTTCCAGTGCAGAATGTCATAACCGCTATAGAGGTGTTCGGCAAACAGCGGCAGCATGCCGGTTAAGCCCAGCGAGTGCTGCATCTTTTTTACCGTCCCGTTTGAGACCACGCACATCGGCACTTTGATCTGCTCCACCAGCGCTTTCGCACCCGGAATTGGCTGCAGTTGCTGATCGAACAGTCGCGCGACTTCCGCGCGATAAGCTGTCTCCACCTCTTCCATCGGCAGCGACACCTGATGCGCGTCGCCCACGTCACGAATGATGTCGTAGAGTTTGACGCCCTTATACTTTTCAAACATCTGCTGCAGCGACAGCGCCAGACCGTAACGGGCAAACGTGTTGACGTAGGCCTGGGTGCAGAGCAACTCACTGTCCACCAGCGTGCCATCGCAATCAAAAAAGACGCATTCAACTGACATCAGACTCTATCCTTCGATTCAGGGGTGTGCTCCACACTCTACCGCACTCAGCGCAGATTGCGAGACTGGCAATCGGTTGCGAAAAATCATTGTATTGCCCCGGTAAAATCGCCAGGATACGCGCCGATGATTTTTTCTTCTGGATGGATGGCATGAGCAAGCAAGGCGTTTTGCAGCGCATCTTCAGGCTGCAGGAACATGGCACCACGGTGCGCACCGAAGTGATCGCAGGTATCACCACCTTTCTGACGATGGTCTATATCGTCTTCGTCAACCCGCAGATCCTCGGCGTCGCCGGTATGGATACCCAGGCGGTGTTTGTGACCACCTGTCTGATTGCCGCGTTTGGCAGCATTCTGATGGGACTGTTTGCCAATCTGCCGGTGGCGCTGGCCCCCGCAATGGGGCTGAATGCCTTCTTCGCTTTTGTGGTGGTCGGGGCGATGGGCTATTCGTGGCAGGTCGGTATGGGCGCGATTTTCTGGGGTGCGGTCGGCCTGCTGATACTGACCCTGCTGCGGGTTCGCTACTGGATGATTGCCAATATCCCACTGAGCCTGCGCGTTGGCATCACTGCCGGTATCGGCCTGTTTATCGCCATGATGGGGCTGAAGAATGCCGGTATTATCGTGCCGAATCCCGATACGCTCGTGGCCGTGGGTAATCTGACTTCGCACAGCGTGCTGCTGGGCGCACTCGGCTTCTTTATTATCGCCATTCTGGCATCACGCAATATCCACGCGGCGGTGCTGATCTCAATGGTGATCACCACCGCTATTGGCTGGATGCTGGGCGACGTGAAGTTTGTCGGCCTGTTTTCTGCGCCGCCTTCGATTACTTCGGTGGTGGGTCAGGTCGATATCAAAGGTGCGTTTAACATTGGCATGGCGGGCGTCATCTTCTCCTTTATGCTGGTCAATCTGTTCGACTCCTCCGGCACGCTGATTGGCGTTACCGACAAAGCGGGACTGACCGATGAAACCGGCACCTTTCCGCGGATGCAGCAGGCGCTTTATGTCGACAGCATCAGTTCGGTGAGTGGCGCGCTGGCGGGCACGTCTTCCGTGACCGCCTATATCGAGAGCACCTCGGGCGTGGCGATTGGTGGCCGTACCGGTCTGATGGCCGTGGTGACCGGCCTGCTGTTCCTGCTGGTGACCTTCCTGTCACCGCTGGCCGCAATGGTGCCATCCTATGCCGCCGCAGGCGCGCTGATTTACGTTGGCGTGTTAATGACCGCCAGCCTGTCGCGCGTGCGCTGGGATGATCTGACCGAAGCCGTTCCGGCGTTTGTCACCGCCGCCATGATGCCCTTCAGCTTTTCCATCACCGAAGGCATTGCGCTGGGTTTTATCGCTTACTGCGTGATGAAACTGGGCACCGGCCGCTGGCGTGAAATCAGCCCCTGCGTGGTAATTGTTGCGCTGCTGTTTGTGCTGAAGATTGTCTTTATCGACGCGCACTAAGCGCAGTCAGAGCCGCAACCCACCGGTTGCGGCTTTTTACATTTGAGGATGCAGATTGTGCTCGCCGGGCAGACTGGTCAGCCGCAGGGCATGAGGCCCGATGTTGGGTTTACCCATCTCGATTTCGCGTAATGCACGCCATTCAAAAGCGTTATCCATCTCCCACAGGTACAGCCGCTGGGTCGCAGACGACAGCGCGCACGACCAGACCAGCATGGGTTCCGCATCACATACCACCTGAATCTCGGGATAGAGTGACGATCGCAGCCGACCGGCACCCGGCAACAGGCGCAGCGAATCCAGTCCGCGATCGCCTTCTCCCGTCAGCTTGAGAATGCTCTGGCGTAACGTCCAGATTTGCGTCACCGCTTCCATGGCATCCTGCTGGGCATTAATCCAGGCGATTTCGCCCGACGTTAATCCCTGAATCAGCTGCTCCTGCGTCTGACGGCTCCGCGCATGCACAATCTCCATATCCAGACCCGCACGTCCACCCTCTTCAGCCAGCAGCACCCCCACCGTATTGCCCGCATAGGCGATGCTGAAATCGGGCAGATCGCTGTCAGCAAAAACGGGGCGTCCGTTACCCTGGATAAGCAGGCGCGGCAGCTCACTAATGCCATAAACCCGCAGCATCAGTTGTGCCAGCAGGGTACGGGCGGCAAGAAATCGTCCACGGCGTTTGTCAGCAAACTGCTGTGCCGTATCGGTGATAACCTGGGGAATGCGTAAATCATTAGCCGGGAAGCCGGGATCGCCCGTCCAGCGTACAAAATGACCAGCCATCTGTCGCTCCGTGAAAATGGTCAGATAATCATCAGACGCATTGTAGGAATTTTCTTACCTTAATGCACCTGACAACGCACAGATTGGGGTAAATTCGGAATAGGATGAGCATACAGCGCAGATTAGCGGGAATGGATCAGCGTTACGCGTCGCGATTCGAATCGCGACGCGGGCAGCATCAGGCGAAACGGCTCGCCTGCTCAAAGCTTAGTCGCGGCAGGCGCGGATGCAATTTTGACGCGTCACCATAGCCGAGGTTAATCAGCAGATTAACCTGATACTGACCGTCGGGGAAAAAGGCGTCGTTGACTTTGGCCGGATCAAACCCGGACATCGGACCGGCATCCAGACCCAGCGAACGAGCCGCCAGAATCAGGTAGCCCGCCTGCAGGCTGCTGTTACGGAAAGCGGTCTCTTTTGCCACTTCCGGGCTGCCGGTAAACCAGCTGCGCGCATCAGCATGCGGGAACAGCGCGGGCAGCTGCTCATAGAACTCGCGGTCCCAGGCCACAATCACCGTGACCGGCGCGCTCATGGTTTTTTCCAGATTGCCGGAAGAGAGTGCCGGTTTCAGCTTCTCTTTGCCTTCCGCCGAGGTCACGAAAACAAATCGCGCAGGCGAACAGTTCGCCGAGGTCGGACCCAGCGCCGTTAAGGTATAAAGCTGTTCCAGCAGGGCATTATCGACCGGCTTATCCTGCCAGTAACTGTGGGTGCGGGCGTCATTAAACAGGGTATCCAGTGCAGCAGTGTCGAGCGGTGTACTCATGCAACTCTCCTTTTTCAGGCAAAAAGTTCGCCTGAAGGTATTCACGTAGTGGGTTTGCTTCCGGCCCGACACGGCTGGATGAGGCGGGGTTCACTCACCGCGATCATAGCCGCACGTCAGATCGGCGCGTCTACCGTTATACGACAACGTGTTGCCGCCGCAAAATAACATATCAGCAAGAATCAACGCAGCGGCAGGAATAACAGGGGAGGTAGCGAGGCGGGAAATCAGGCCTGACAGCGCTGCCGCCAGGCCAGGAAAGCTATTTACCGATACAGAAGCTGGAGAAGATACGGCCCAGCAGATCGTCAGAGGTGAATTCACCGGTAATCTCACTTAACGCCTGCTGAGCAACACGCAGCTCCTCCGCCAGTAACTCACCGGCCCGGGCACCGAGCAGTTGCGCTTTTCCCTGCTGTAAGTGCGTTGCCGCCTGCTCCAGCGCCTGCAGATGACGACGACGCGCCAGGAAGCCGCCTTCCATATTGCCGGAGAAGCCCATGCTCTGCTTCAGGTGATCCCGCAGTGCATCGACGCCCTCGCTGGTGCGTGCCGACAGGCGAATCAGTGAGTGACCGTTCACTTCTGTCAGGCCTAAAGGCTCACCGGTGACATCCGCCTTGTTGCGGACCACGGTAATCGGCAGTTCCGGCGGCAGGCGGGAGACAAAATCGGGCCAGATAGCCGCCGCTTCGGTGGCATCGGTGGTAGTGCCGTCCACCATAAACAGCACGCGGTCAGCCTGTTCAATCTCCTGCCAGGCACGCTCAATCCCGATACGTTCGACTTCGTCACTGGCCTCACGCAGTCCAGCGGTGTCGATGATATGCAGCGGCATGCCATCTATATGAATATGTTCACGCAGTACGTCACGGGTGGTGCCCGCAATGTCCGTAACGATAGCGGCGTCACGGCCTGCCAGCGCATTCAGCAGGCTCGATTTGCCCGCATTGGGGCGGCCCGCAATCACCACTTTCATTCCTTCACGCAGCAGGCTGCCCTGACGCGCTTCGGCACGGACCGCATCCAGATCACCGATCACCGTATTCAGCTGCGCTTCAATTCGGCCATCAGAGAGGAAATCGATCTCTTCATCCGGGAAGTCGATAGCCGCTTCGACATAGATGCGCAGGTGAGTCAGTGCTTCCACAAGATGATTGACCCGGGTGGAGAAGGCGCCCTGCAGCGAGTTCACGGCCGAACGCGCCGCCTGCTCAGAGCTGGCATCAATCAGGTCGGCAATGGCTTCGGCCTGCGCCAGATCGAGCTTGTCGTTCAGAAACGCCCGCTCAGAGAACTCACCCGGCTGAGCGATACGCACGCCCGGCAGCGCCACAATGCGCTTCAGCAGCAGATCGAGGATCACCGGGCCGCCGTGACCCTGCAGCTCCAGCACATCTTCGCCGGTAAAGGAGTTAGGACCGGGAAACCACAGCGCAATGCCCTGATCCAGCACGCTGCCGTCGCTATCAGTAAACGGCAGGTAATCGGCGTATCTGGGCTTAGGCAGTTTACCCAGCAACTGGCGGGCAACCTCTGCCGCCTGCGCGCCAGAGACGCGCAGAATGCCGACGCCGCCGCGTCCGGGTGGCGTCGCCTGGGCAACAATGGTATCGCTGTGGCTCATAAATTTTCTCTCGCTACAAAAAACACAGGCGGTCGCTTTGACCGCCTGAGAATAGACTATTTTAGGGCGGGATGGCTCCCGCGCTGGATCGCTTACGCTTTCTTCTTGTCGCGGCTATGCAGACCACGTTTTTCCAGGCCGCGATAAATCAGCTGCTGCTGGAGAATGGTAACCAGGTTGCTGACGATGTAGTACAGCACCAGACCTGACGGGAACCACAGGAAGAACACGGTGAAGATCACCGGCATGTAAGTCATGATCTTCTGCTGCATCGGATCGGTCACGGTGGTCGGTGACATCTTCTGAATGAAGAACATGGTGATGCCCATCAGAATCGGCAGAATGTAGTACGGGTCCTGCGCTGACAGGTCATGGATCCACAGAATGAATGGCGCATGACGCAGTTCAACCGAGCCTGACAGCATATAGTAGAGCGCCAGGAAGATTGGCATCTGAATCACCAGCGGCAGACAGCCACCCAGCGGATTCACTTTCTCTGCTTTATACAGCGCCATCATCTCCTGGCTCTGCTTCTGCTTGTCATCACCCAGACGCTCACGCATTGCCTGAATCTTCGGCTGCAGCATACGCATCTTAGCCATCGAGGTGTACTGCGCTTTAGTCAGCGGGTACATGATGCCGCGCACGATGAAGGTGATCACGATAATGGAGAAGCCCCAGTTACCGATGAAGCTGTGAATAAATTTCAGCAGCTTGAACAGCGGCTGAGAGATAAACCACAACCAGCCGTAATCCACGGTCAGATCAAGGTGCGGCGCAATCGCGGCCATCTTGTCCTGAATTTCCGGGCCGACCCACAGCGTTGCACCCAGATTCTGCTGTGCGCCCGCGGCGATGGTGACCGGTGCAGATTTATAGCCAATCGCTGCCACGCCGTTACCCAGGTTGCTGGTGTAAAGGGTGTTGGTGCCTTCAGTACGCGGAACCCATGCAGTGGCAAAGTACTGCTGCAGCATCGCAACCCAGCCATTACTGGTCGTCGCGTTCAGGTTCTCGTTATCCGCGATGGTGTCGAATTTATACTTCTCATATTTCGACTCGCTGGTGGAGTAGGCCGCGCCACGGAAGGTGTGCAGAGCAAAGTTGTTGCTGCCGGTATCACGATGCTTAGGCAGATCAATTGTCTGCTTCAGCTGGCCAAACAGCGATACTTCCAGCGGCTGCTGGGTAGTGTTGTTGACATGATAATCGACATTAACGGCATATTCGCCACGCTTGAAGATGAAGGTTTTGGTGTAAACCACGCCATTTTCAGCGGTATAGGTCATCGGCACACGCAGTTCGGACTGGCCATCAGCCATCTCGAAGTGATCCTGCGCGGTGGTGAACAGCGGACGCGCGCCGTTGTTCGGGTTATCCGGGCCATTACGACCGGTTAAACCACTCTGAGCCTGATAAAGGAACGCTGGCGTTGTTTCAAGCAGCTGGAACGGCTGGTCTGAACCCAGTTTGTCCGGGAAAGTCAGCAGCTGTGCCTGTTCAACATCACCGCCTCGGGTGTTGATATTCAATGACAGGACATCAGTCTTAACGGTGATCGTCTGGCCCTGACCGCTGGCCG
This sequence comes from Pantoea sp. B550, assembly GCF_024158165.1. Classification (NCBI taxonomy): domain Bacteria; kingdom Pseudomonadati; phylum Pseudomonadota; class Gammaproteobacteria; order Enterobacterales; family Erwiniaceae; genus Pantoea; species Pantoea sp. B550. The sequence continues at coordinate 2,008,157 of NZ_JAMYXI010000003.1, read as the reverse complement.
GTACACCCTGACTGGCGGTATCACCCGCTACGCTGTTGGTGCCCTGTGTGGTCTGCGTCTGCTGTGGCTGCGGAGCGTGGTCCGTCTGCCAGGCTTGCCAGATCATAAAGGTCACGAACAGAAAAGCGATGAGAAAGAGATTGCGTTGCGAATCCATCGTTAATGTTCTCTGGTATCAAAGGTTTTTGGCGGCACAGGATCGTCACCACCCGGGTTCAAAGGGTGGCATTTTAATACGCGTTTTAATGTCAACCAACTGCCTTTTATCAGGCCAAACCTGCGTAACGCCTCAATTCCGTAATGAGAGCAGGTCGGGTGAAACCGACAGTGTGGTCCCAGTAATGGACTGATACCGCGTTGATAGACGCGTATCAGGACGATCAGGAGCCGCGCGCCAGGCGACAGTGACGACGCCATAATTTCTCCAACGCTTCCGCCAGCATACGGTTATCCAGATCGGCAACCCCCTTCTTCGCAACCACCACGAAGTCCATCGACGGCAGTTCATGTTGACGCAGACGAAAGCTTTCGCGGGTCAATCGCTTGATCCGGTTGCGTTCATGAGCGCGTTTCACATGTTTTTTAGCGACGGTGAGACCGATGCGGGGATGCCCCAGCGCGTTAAGGCGGCCGAGAATAGTGATTTGCGGCGTGCCAGCCCGTTGTGGCTGCTGGAAGACGAAAGTGAAATGAGTGGGAGTTAACAAACGTAACTCCCTGGGAAATGCGAGCTTACCCATCAGGGCTTGCTTTATTACTTAGAAACGGTCAGACGAGAACGGCCTTTAGCACGACGACGTGCCAGAACCTGACGACCATTTTTTGTTGCCATACGAGCACGGAAACCGTGTGAACGGTTGCGCTTCAGTACGGACGGTTGAAAAGTGCGTTTCATGGCGGTTTCTACCTAAACTTGAAAATTTTCACTGGGTGACGCGTTTCGGGCCAGTAAATCGACCTACGCCTCAATGTGTCTTTAATAAAGAGGCGGGATTGTAATAATTGTACAGTCCCGAGTCAATTTACTTCGCGTGCAACGGTACCTGAAAACCCGCTTACAGCCCGCTGAGTCCCGACTTTGCGCCTGATGGCTCAATCTCGGGTGGAGAATTATACGGGCTCCGCACTAAAGCGCAAGGATCGCGCGGGATCTTATTGCGATCGGCCTGGCGGATCCTGGGGATAAAATGAGATGTCGCCCGAAAATTTAGCGCATTCCACCAGATCCCTGCTGGTTTTTCCCGCAACTGGCGTAAACTTCTTTGCGCGTCTCAGGCCTGTGGATAAAAAGGATCAAAACTGTGTAGAAAGGGAAGATCTCTGCCTCGCTTTGCGCTATGATCCGCCCTTCCGCTGACGATCCTCCAATGATTGCAGGACGGGAAACCGCTGATAGCGGTCGCAGGCGCTTTCTTAGCGTCTGTGTCAAAAATGAACGTTTCTTAGAGTAACGCCTACTATTCTTATCGAATTTGTACGAGTGGAGTCCGCCGTGTCACTTACGCTTTGGCAACAGTGTCTTGCCCGTTTGCAGGATGAGCTTCCTGCCACCGAATTCAGCATGTGGATCCGTCCACTGCAGGCTGAGTTAAACGACAATACGCTTGCCTTGTATGCTCCAAATCGCTTCGTACTCGACTGGGTCCGGGACAAATACCTCAATAGTATCAATGCACTGCTGAATGAATTCTGTGGCCCGAACGTGCCTGCACTACGTTTTGAAGTGGGGACGCGCCCGGTTCAGCAGCAGGCGGCCGCGGTCAGCCAGCCGGTAATGGCCAGCGTCAGCGCGCCCGTCATGCCCGTGCAGAGTCATATCCGTCCGGCCCCGACGCAGATTCTGCGTCCCAGCTGGGATAATGTCCCGGCACCGGCCGACGTCACCTATCGCTCGAATGTGAATAACCGTCATAACTTCGATAACTTCGTCGAGGGTAAGTCCAACCAGCTGGCGCGCGCGGCGGCACGTCAGGTGGCGGATAATCCAGGCGGCGCTTATAACCCGCTGTTTCTGTATGGCGGTACGGGTCTCGGTAAAACGCACCTGTTGCACGCGGTAGGCAACGGCATCATTGCCCGTAAACCCAATGCAAAAGTGGTTTACATGCACTCCGAGCGCTTTGTGCAGGATATGGTTAAAGCGCTGCAGAACAATGCCATTGAAGAGTTCAAACGCTACTACCGTTCTGTCGATGCGCTGCTGATCGATGACATTCAGTTCTTTGCGAATAAAGAGCGATCGCAGGAAGAGTTCTTCCACACCTTTAATGCCTTATTAGAGGGCAACCAGCAGATCATCCTGACCTCGGATCGCTATCCAAAAGAGATCAACGGGGTGGAAGATCGTCTTAAATCACGTTTCGGCTGGGGTTTAACGGTGGCGATCGAGCCGCCTGAGCTGGAAACGCGCGTGGCGATCCTGATGAAAAAAGCGGATGAAAATGACATCCGTCTGCCAGGTGAAGTCGCCTTCTTTATTGCCAAGCGTTTACGCTCTAACGTGCGTGAGCTGGAAGGCGCGCTGAATCGCGTTATCGCCAACGCCAACTTTACCGGCCGGGCAATCACGATCGACTTCGTGCGCGAAGCGCTGCGCGATCTGCTGGCGCTACAGGAAAAGCTGGTCACCATCGATAATATTCAGAAGACCGTGGCTGAGTACTACAAGATTAAGGTGGCGGATCTGCTTTCCAAGCGCCGTTCGCGCTCGGTAGCGCGTCCGCGCCAGATGGCGATGGCGATGGCAAAAGAGTTGACGAACCACAGCTTGCCAGAAATTGGCGATGCTTTTGGGGGTCGCGACCACACAACGGTGCTTCATGCCTGCCGCAAGATCGAGCAGCTGCGTGAAGAGAGCCACGATATCAAAGAAGATTTCTCTAATCTCATCAGAACATTATCTTCCTGACGCTATGAAATTTATTGTTGAACGTGAGCAGCTGCTGAAGCCGCTGCAGCAAGTAAGTGGCCCCCTGGGCGGTCGTCCGACACTGCCGATCCTTGGAAACCTGCTGCTGCAGGTAACGGAAGGGTCGCTGTTACTGACCGGTACCGATCTGGAAATGGAGATGGTCGCGCGTGTGGCGCTGACGCAGGCGCATGAGCCTGGCTCCACCACCGTGCCAGCGCGCAAATTCCTCGATATCTGTCGCGGATTGCCCGATGGCGCAGAAATTACGCTGGCGCTGGAAGGCGATCGCATGCTGGTTCGCTCTGGCCGCAGCCGTTTTTCGCTGTCGACCCTGCCCGCTAGTGACTTCCCGAACCTGGACGACTGGCAGAGTGAAGTTGAATTCACCCTGCCGCAGGCGACCCTGAAACGGCTGATCGAAGCGACCCAGTTCTCGATGGCGCATCAGGATGTGCGTTACTACCTCAACGGCATGATGTTTGAAACCGAAGGCGAAGAGCTGCGCACCGTGGCCACTGACGGTCACCGTCTGGCCGTCTGCTCCATGCCGGTTGGTCAGGCGCTGCCGAGTCATTCGGTGATTGTGCCGCGTAAAGGCGTGATTGAACTGCTGCGTCTGCTGGATGGCGGCGAGAACCCGCTGCAGGTACAGATTGGCGGCAGCAACATCCGCGCACATGTCGGTGACTACATCTTCACGTCTAAGCTGGTTGATGGCCGTTTCCCTGACTATCGCCGCGTATTGCCAAAGAATCCTGATAAAGCGCTGGAAGCGGGCTGCGATCTGCTCAAACAGGCGTTTGCCCGTGCAGCCATCCTCTCGAATGAGAAGTTCCGCGGCGTTCGCCTTTATATCACCGAAAATCAGCTGAAGATCACCGCTAATAATCCTGAACAGGAAGAAGCAGAAGAGATGCTGGATGTCAGCTACAACGGCACCGAGCTGGAGATTGGCTTCAACGTCAGTTACGTGCTGGATGTGCTGAACGCGCTGAAGTGCGAAAACGTCCGCCTGCTGCTGACGGATTCGGTGTCGAGCGTGCAGATTGAAGATGTAGCGAGTCCGGCAGCGGCCTACGTCGTGATGCCCATGCGTCTATAGTCTGTGCCGGGCTAACTTACTCGCCATTTTGCGCCCGGGCAGTGCTCGTCCCTGGTCACATACTTCAGTATGCTCCCAGGGCCTGTGCGCTGGCCGTGCGCAAACTTGCTTCGCCGTCGACGCCCTGGATTGTTAAAGGTAAGACCTGAATTTTTACAAGGCAAAACCATTTCATCCCGATCATTGCCCTTCACGCTGGACTGATTCATGGCTTTAACCCGCCTTCTTATCAAAGATTTTCGTAATATTGAGCAGGCTGACCTGCAGCTGGCACCCGGCTTTAATTTCCTGGTCGGTGTCAACGGCAGCGGGAAAACCAGCGTTTTAGAGGCGATCCATACGCTGGGGCATGGCCGTTCGTTTCGCAGTCTGCAGGCGGGCCGCGTGATCCGTCACGACGAGGCGGCGTTTGTGCTGCACGGGCGGCTGGAAAGCAAAGAGCGGGAAATCTCCGTCGGGCTGACCAAAAACCGGGCTGGTGACAGCAAAGTGCGCATTGACGGCAGCGATGGTCACAAGGTCGCGGAGCTGGCACAGCTGCTGCCGATGCAGTTAATTACGCCGGAAGGCTTTAGTTTATTGAATGGCGGCCCCAAATACCGCAGGGCCTATGTCGACTGGGGCTGTTTCCATAATACGCCCGGCTTCTTTATCGCCTGGAACAACATGCGCCGCCTGCTTAAGCAGCGAAACGCGGCGCTGCGCCAGGTTTCACGTTACAGCCAGATTCGTCCCTGGGATCAGGAACTGGTCCCGCTGGCGGAACAGATCAGCCAGTGGCGGGCGGAATACAGTGCGGCGATTTCAGCGGAGATCACCGCCACCTGCGCCCAGTTTCTGCCGGAGTTTGAGCTGCGCTTCTCCTTCCAGCGTGGCTGGGACAAAGAGAGCGACTACGCCGAACTGCTGGAACGTAATTTTGAGCGCGATCGCGCACTGACCTATACCGCCAGCGGTCCCCATAAAGCCGATTTTCGTATTCGCGCTGAAGGAACGCCGGTCGAAGATTTACTCTCACGCGGGCAGTTAAAACTGCTGATGTGTGCATTGCGTCTGGCACAGGGCGAGTTCCTGACAAGCCAGAGCGGACGCCGCTGTATTTACCTCATTGATGACTTTGCTTCTGAGCTGGATGAGAGTCGCCGACGCCTGCTGGCGGACCGGTTAAAAGCCACTCAGGCTCAGGTCTTTGTCAGCGCTATTTCTGCCGGACATGTAATCGACATGACCGACGAAAAGGGCAAGATGTTCCGCGTGGAACAGGGTAAAATAGCGGTTCAACCTGAAGATTAAAATGAGCGAGAAACGTTGATGTCGAATTCTTATGACTCCTCAAGTATTAAAGTCCTGAAAGGACTTGATGCGGTACGCAAACGCCCGGGCATGTATATCGGCGATACCGATGATGGTACCGGTCTGCATCACATGGTATTCGAGGTCGTGGATAACGCAATCGACGAAGCGCTCGCTGGTCACTGTAGTGACATCGTAGTCACTATCCATGCGGATAACTCCGTTTCGGTGCAGGATGATGGACGCGGCATTCCAACCGGTATTCATGAAGAAGAAGGCGTTTCCGCCGCTGAAGTGATCATGACCGTGCTGCATGCGGGCGGTAAGTTCGACGATAACTCCTATAAAGTCTCCGGCGGCCTGCACGGCGTGGGCGTCTCTGTCGTTAACGCCCTGTCGCAGAAGCTGGAGCTGACCATTCGTCGCGAAGGCAAAGTGCATCAGCAGATTTACGTCCATGGCGTACCTGAGGCACCGCTGGCAGTCACTGGTGATACCGATATCACCGGTACCCGCGTGCGTTTCTGGCCAAGCTATGAAACCTTTACCAACGTGCGCGATTTCGAGTATGACATTCTGGCAAAACGCCTGCGCGAACTGTCGTTCCTGAACTCGGGCGTGTCGATTCGTCTGGAAGACAAGCGTGATGGCAAAACCGATCACTTCCATTACGAAGGCGGCATCAAGGCGTTTGTTGAGTACCTCAACAAAAACAAAACCCCGATTCACCCTACCGTGTTCTATTTCTCTACCGAGAAAGATGGCATTGGCGTGGAAGTAGCACTGCAGTGGAACGACGGCTTCCAGGAAAATATTTACTGCTTTACCAACAACATTCCGCAGCGCGATGGCGGTACGCACCTTGCCGGTTTCCGCGCAGCGATGACGCGTACCCTGAATGCCTACATGGATAAAGAGGGTTACAGCAAGAAAGCCAAAGTCAGCGCCACCGGTGATGATGCGCGTGAAGGTCTGATCGCCGTGGTTTCGGTGAAAGTGCCGGATCCAAAATTCTCCTCACAGACCAAAGATAAGCTGGTCTCGTCAGAGGTGAAATCGGCGGTTGAGCAGCAGATGAACGAACTGCTGGCCGAGTACCTGCTGGAAAATCCATCAGACGCTAAAATCGTGGTCGGTAAAATTATCGACGCCGCGCGTGCCCGTGAAGCAGCACGCCGCGCCCGTGAAATGACCCGCCGTAAAGGCGCGCTGGATCTGGCGGGTCTGCCAGGCAAGCTGGCGGATTGCCAGGAGCGCGACCCGGCGCTCTCTGAAATCTACCTGGTGGAGGGTGACTCCGCAGGCGGCTCGGCCAAACAGGGCCGTAACCGTAAAAACCAGGCGATTCTGCCGCTGAAAGGTAAAATCCTGAACGTTGAGAAAGCGCGTTTCGACAAGATGCTCGCCTCGCAGGAAGTGGCCACGCTGATCACCGCACTGGGTTGCGGCATTGGTCGCGATGAATACAACCCGGACAAGCTGCGCTATCACAGCATCATCATCATGACCGATGCCGACGTCGATGGTTCACACATCCGTACCCTGCTGCTGACCTTCTTCTATCGTCAGATGCCTGAAATTATTGAGCGCGGCCACGTCTATATCGCCCAGCCGCCACTCTACAAAGTGAAGAAAGGCAAGCAGGAGCAGTACATCAAAGATGACGAGGCGATGGATCAATACCAGATCGCTATCGCCCTTGATGGTGCGACGCTGCACACCAATGCCAGCGCCCCGGCGCTGGGCGGTGAGCCGCTGGAGACGCTGGTCACTGATTTCAACAGCACCCAGAAGATGATCAAGCGTATGGAGCGCCGTTATCCGATGGCCATGCTGCGTGCGATGATTTATCACGACACGCTGAGCGACCTGAGCAATGAAGCGGAGGTTACAACCTGGCTGAACGGCCTGGTAAGCTATCTGACTGAACGCGAAGCGCATGGCAGCACCTATCTGGCACAGGTGCGTGAAAACCGCGAATCAAACCTGTTCGAGCCGGTACTGCGTGTCCGTACCCACGGTGTGGATACTGACTATCCGCTGGATGCTGATTTCATTCAGGGTCCTGAGTACCGCAAAATCTGCGCCCTGGGCGGCAAACTGCGTGGTCTGCTGGAAGAGGATGCTTACATCGAGCGTGGCGAGCGTCGTCAGCCAGTGGCAAGCTTCGAACAGGCGATTGAGTGGCTGATTAAAGAGTCGCGTCGCGGACTCTCGGTCCAGCGCTATAAAGGTCTGGGCGAGATGAACCCGGATCAGCTGTGGGAAACCACCATGGATCCAGACAGCCGTCGTATGCTGCGCGTCACCATTAAAGATGCGATTGGCGCTGATCAGTTGTTCACTACCCTGATGGGCGATGCGGTTGAACCGCGCCGCGCCTTCATTGAAGAAAATGCGCTGAAAGCCGCCAATATCGATATTTAATCGGCATCAGAGATGAAAGGCCATCACCCAGGTGATGGCCTTTTTTTGTGCCGTCCGAGCGGAAAACCCGCCAGGCGGTGCCTTCCTGCCTGCATGCTGCGACCCCGATCACGTTTTAACCCGGTCAGCTCCCTTACTCTTGCCTCTCTTTGCGCTATTCCGGCGCACTCATTTTTACAGGGAGTTACACCATGATTGTTTGCGATCGTCACGACTGGGACAGAGAACGTCACGCCTTTCATCCGGTCATCGATCAGGCGATAAGCTGGATTGCGGGAACCGATTTCAGCCAGCTGGACACCGGCAAATATGAGATCCTGCCTGACAACAAAATGTTCTGTCTGGTGCAGGAGATGATGACCGAACCCGCCAGCGCGCGTCGTGCAGAGTCCCACTTTAACTACATCGATATTCAGTATCTGCTGGCAGGCACCGAGAATATCGGCGTGGCACGCGCCCATGCCGACCAGAAAATTACCGAAGATTTTGCCGGGCAGCGCGACGTCGTGTTTTATCAGACGATTTTGAATGAGTCGGTGATTACGCTGCTGCCCGGCATGTTCGCGCTCTTTTTCCCGCACGATATTCATCGCCCCTGCTGCGCGCCTGGGGAGCCCGCAACAATCCGAAAAGCCGTGATTAAAATCCACCGTGATCTCTTTACCGCCTGAAGCTGGCGATCAGCCAGCCACTCCCGTCTGCCATGAAACTGGTCAATGTGCGCTGAATCGCGCTAGCATTGAATAAAACCCCGACGCTACGAGGACTCTATGGCTATTAAATTGATCGCTATCGACATGGATGGCACCCTGCTCAATCCGCAACATGAGATCACACCGGGGGTGAAATCCGCCCTGGATCGCGCCCGTCAGCAGGGCGTGTCGATTGTGCTGACCACCGGCCGACCGTTTGTGGGTATCCAGCGCTATCTGATGGAACTGGATATGCAGGCACCCGGCCAGTACGCGATTAGCAACAACGGTGCGCTGGTTCATCAGGCCGAAGATGGTGAGTGCGTGGCGGAAGTGACGCTGACCTTTGACGACTACCTCTACATTGAGAACCTGGCGCGTGAGCTTGGCGTCCATTTCCAGGCATTCGACAAATCTCATCTCTACACGCCGAACAAAGACATCAGCGAATACACCATCCATGAAGCGAGCCTGACCGGCATTCCGGTGCGCTATCGCGCTGTGGAGGAGATGGATCGTGCCATGCGCTTCCCGAAACTGATGATGATCGACCGGCCTGCACTGCTCGACGCGGCAATTGCCCGCCTGCCGGAACAGGCCCATCAGACTTACACCATCCTGAAGAGTGCGCCTTATTACCTCGAAATCCTCGATCGTCGGGTGAACAAAGGTCAGGGCGTCAGAATGCTGGCGGAGAAGCTCGGCCTGAAGCAGGAAGAAGTGATGGCGATTGGCGACCAGGAGAATGACCTGGCGATGATTGAATACGCTGGTACGGGTGTCGCCATGGGTAATGCCATTGATTCTGTTAAAAAAATCGCGCAGTTCATTACTAAAACCAATATGGAAGATGGCGTCGCCCATGCCATTGAAGAGTTAGTGCTGTAACACCGCTGTTCTCTGCCGGGCCGCTGCGGCCCGGCACCCTTAATCCGGCAAAAAAGCGGTACCGCAAAACGGAATCGCGTACTTTGTCGGGCAACGCTTTCTCCCTGGGTTTCATCATGTCAGAAAAACAGATCACCTTTGCTGACCGTCAGCACCAGCTCACCAATATCAATGTCTGGACGGCCGACAGCCAGTGGCTGGCGTTTGACGTCCGGCCCTCGGGCGCGTCCTTTACCAGCCAGACCATTGAGCGGGTCAATGTGCTGACCGGTGACGTTGAGGTGCTCTATCAGGCCCGGGACGGAGCGCATGTCGGGGTCGTGACGGTCAGTCCCGATCTGCCCCCGCGCTACGTCTGCATTCATGGCCCGGAACATCCCGATGCCAGCTGGCAGTATGACTTCCACCACCGGCGCGGTGTGATTGTTGAGAACGGCGCGGCGGTGAATCTGGATGCCTGCGATATCACGCCGCCCTTTACCCCTGGCGCGCTGCGCGGCGGCTCGCATGTGCATGTCTTCAGCCCCGACGGTTCACGCCTCAGTTTTACCTATAATGACCACGTGATGCACGAGCGGGACAGCCGTCTCGATCTGCGCAATGTCGGTATCGCGGTGCCGCTGCGTGCTGTGAAGCCTGAAAAGCAGCATCCGCGTGAATATGACGGTACCTTTTTCTGCCTGCTGGTGAGCCAGACGCATGCGGAACCCGAGCCGGGCAGTGACCAGATCAATCGTGCTTATGAGGAGTGCTGGGTCGGTGAGCGTGGCTATCAGAAACCGGACGGCCGCTGGCAGCGCTGGGCCATCGCTTTTATTGGCGACACGCTGACGGCGCAGGGCGAGAAGTGTCCTGAAGTCTTCATTGTTGATCTGCCTGACGAACTGGAAGATTACGCTCGCGCCGGAGAGAGGCCGCTGGAGGGCACCAGCACACAGTTACCGGCGCCACCGGCTGGCGTGCAGCAGCGTCGCCTGACGCACAGTCGTGGCGTGGCGCTGCAACCGCGCCACTGGCTGCGTAGTGCGCCCGATGGCAGCCAGATTGCGTTTCTGATGGCGGATGCGGACGCGGTGATCCAGCTCTGGTCGGTCTCTCCCAACGGCGGCGAGCCACGTCAGCTCACCCGACTCAGCCATAGCATTCAGTCCGCCTTTAGCTGGCATCCTGACGGCCAGTCAATCGCCTTTATCTGCGATAACAGTGTGATGCGATGTGACGTTGAGAGCGGCGCATGTCAGCGTCTGACGCACAGAACAGAAGACGCGCCATCAGGTGACGCGGTGGTCTGGTCACCTGACGGGTCACAGATTGCTTTTATGCGTGAGGTGAATGGCTGGCGGCAGCTCTTTACAGTTGCGGTTGCGGCTGTGACCGCATAGGTGGCATAGGCTGTGCCTGCGCCAGGCTTTCGTTAGTATGCGCCAGCCTTTCGCTCTGCAGGATGCGTTCACGTGGGGAGTCGAGAGATTTGTCTTTATCGCTACGGTAGTAGTCCCACGGCAGCAGCAGCGTATCCAGCACGGCAGAGAAAGGAAGATCGATTAACGCGAGTGGCTTCAGCGCCCAGCTGGTATCACCATCAGTCAGCATGTCGGCGCTGGCACGGGTACCGGGATAATAGCCCTGACTCGCACCGGTATGAGACATCACACTGGAACAGCCTGTTGTTGCCATAGCGCAGCACACCATTCCAGCCAGAGGTAAGGTCTTCATCAATTTCATTATCTTCATCCCTTCAGCCATGGCATAAACCTGGCTGAGTTGGCTTGCCAGACAACGTCAACACTCTGGGGCGAAGTCCGTCTGCGTCTGGCAAAAGTAGTTCTGAGTGTATGTCATTTCCGCAATTTGGCGAAAAAAATTGCATATCGCCCTCTTGAAAATCGTTTTGTGACACCCATTTTTAGTTTACGGACGCACTCACCGTCGCCGCAAGGGACAGTGGGGTGCCGTATCCAGCCTGTCCAGTAGTGGAAGGTTGCCAAAACTTGCTGAATTTCAGGAGTCTTAATATGCGTAATTTTGATCTCACCCCACTTTATCGCTCTGCTATCGGTTTTGATCGCCTGTTTAACCTGCTCGAATCTAATCAGAATCAGAGCAATGGCGGCTATCCTCCTTATAACGTTGAACTGGTCGATGAAAATCACTATCGCATAACCATTGCGGTGGCCGGTTTTGCTCAGAGCGAACTGGATATCACGGCGCACGATAACGTGCTGATCGTGCGGGGTGCCCATCCTGAAGAGCAGACCGAGCGTAAATACCTCTATCAGGGTATCGCCGAGCGTAACTTTGAGCGTAAATTCCAGCTCGCCGACCACATTGTGGTGCGCGATGCCCGTCTCGAAAATGGTCTGCTGAGCATCGATCTTGAACGACTGGTGCCGGAAGAGGCGAAACCACGCCGTATTGAGATTCTGAAGTAACCATGAAAAACGCCGCATTAGCGGCGTTTTTCGTTTTTGATGTCAGTGGGTGCACAGGCTCAGAGAGCATACGCCTTTCGCAAAGACGCAAAAGCGCCATCCATGGCGGCTCAGCGCGGTCGATTACGCACCTCATCCCTAAGGTGCGCCCGTAAACGGGCCAACGCTTTGCGTTGTTCAAAAACGCTCCCGGCGTTTTTGTCCCTGGCCCGCGATGCTTTGCTACAGGCGTATGCTCCCATCGCCTGGAATTTATGAGCTGCCTGAAAAAAAGAGCAGCACCAGCGCTGTTTTGCGCCCTGAGCTATAACGCTTACAAAGGCCGCGTCAGCGAAGATTTTTAACTTACGGCTGCGTTCGCATCGCCAGACGCTGACCCAGTACGCCCCCAAACACATTCACCAGCAGTCCCAGAATAATCACCACCGCACCCAGCATCTGCTGACCAGAGAGGTGCTCATCCAGCACCAGCGCGGCGGTAATAATCCCCACCACCGGTACCAGCAGCGACAGCGGCGCGACGCGCCAGGTTTCATAGCGACTCAGTAAATTCCCCCAGATAGCGTAACCGACAATGGTGGCGACAAACGCCAGGTAGAACAGCGCCAGCATGGTCTGCAGGCCGATGTGCAGCAGGCTATTAACGATGGCGGCCTGCCCCTCAAACAGCAGCGAACAGGCAAAGAACGGAATGACCGGCACCAGCGCACTCCAGACGACCAGCGACATAATCGGCACACTGCGGTTCCGCATAATAATCTTATTGGTGATATTCCCCAGCCCCCATGACAGCGCCGCCGACAGCGTCAGCATCATGGTGGTCAGCGTAATCCCGGCGCTGGTCTGCCCTTCCATCCCCGCCGTCGCCAGCAAAAACATCCCCAGCGTGGCGATGATAATCCCGACGATATGATTCCAGCGCAGCTTCTCCGCCAGCAGCAGCGCACCCAGCAACAGGGTAAAGAACGCCTGCGCCTGCAGCACCAGCGACGCCAGACCGGCCGGCATGCCGAGCTTGATCGCCAGAAACAGAAACGCAAACTGACCAAAACTGATGGTCATACCGTAAACCACCAGCCAGCGTAGCGGGATCGGCGGGCGACGCACAAAGAAAATAGCGGGAAAGGCGACCAGGGCGAAACGCAGTCCGGCCAGCAAAAAAGGCGGCATGCCCTGCAACCCGAGCTTAATCACCACAAAATTCACGCCCCACGCCACCACTACGCACAGCGCTAACAGCATATCTTTTACCGACATCTGAAACTCCTTGAGCCGCCGTCAGGCGGTGATCGCAATCGGGGAAGCGATATCAGCACAACAGTCTTCACCCACGATGCGAAAATAATCGTCTGCAGCCAGCGCGATCGATTTATCCAGCTCACCCGCGTTAAACCATAATGTGCCGACCTGTTGCAGCCGGGTATCAACCCGCAGCGCCAGCCGGTCATCAAAACTAAACGGCGGCACTGCACCCATCACACAGTCGGTCAGTGCCTGCGCCAGGTCAGGCGCGGCGAACGAGGATTTTTTGCCGCCGATGGCGCGCGCCGCGCTTTTGAAATTGATGCGGCAGTCGCCCGGCACAATCGCCAGCAGCTGTCGCGAGGGCGCACCGTCCGGCATGCTCACCTCCAGCACCATCGCTTTGGCCGCCTGACCCAGCGCGTTGCCGCGGATCTGGCTGATCTGATCGGTCTGCCCTACCGCCTCATGCTCCACCACACGGTAGCTGGCCTGATGCTGATCCAGCAGCGCAGTAATTTTTTCAAACGTTGTCATTCCCTTCTCCTCTTCTGGCACAACTTCTGGCATAACCCGGCTTAGCTCCAGGCGATAGCGTGTTTCATCTTTTTATCGGTCAGCCCGAAAAAGAACCCCATGGTGATGCGGGTATCACCTTCAACCCGGTCGATCTCATGATAAAAAGCGGGATTAAACAGATAGATATCACCACTGCGTGGTGAAAATTCACAGATCTCGCTGTTTTCAATCACGCCACTGCGGTAGCCCAGCTCACCGGCGGTTTTGAACTGCTCATCCTCCGGTGTCCACTTTTTGTTGTAGATACGCAGCGCGCCACCCGCGTTGCACTCCTGCAGGCAGACCACGCAGCTGAGCTGATGCAGGATTTGCGTCACCACCAGCGAGGTCTTTGCGGCGTCGCGCACGATATTGTCGTTATGCAGCGGATTCGCGACGCCATCGGCGTGAAAGCGCACGATAGAACCGGCGTAGTCACCACAACCCGGTTCGTGGGCGATGTTTAGACTTTCCAGCCGCAGCGCATGCTGCACCCACCCGTAAATCTGTTCGCGCAGCTGGTTAAGCGTGGGCGGCAACGCCGGCTGGATATCACGCAGCTCGGTAAAATAGTTATCGGGATACGCCGTATGGCGCGCCAGATAAGGGCCCAGCGTGGTCAGTGCGCCATTCGGATAGTGAGAGACACGGATCTTTTCCCGGCAGTGTTGCAGGTCAGCCACTACCGTTTCCCGCACCTCTGGCGTCAGGAAATTGCGCAGCACCAGCAGCGGTACCCGTGCGGTAACAATGTCATCCAGCCAGGTCGATTCCACAAACATGTTGGGATTAATCACGCGGAACTGATTGAAAATAGCCATGTTTATCACTCCCTAAACGATATTTCATAGAGTTCATGATTGTTCATTCGCCGCCAGTTACCGGCGCTGCCTGGTATTGCCACGGGTTCAGAGGCGATCAGCGTGCAACCGTCCTGTTGCCGAAAATGCATCGTAAAATAGTCAGGGAAAGGGGTGTCGTGCGGGTACCACTGCCACGCCCAGGCTTTGTCGCGGGTGACGAAGATGGCATTGCCTGCGCTGCCGCCTGGCTCAACCTGAGCCATCTTTGCGCGCAGATAGTCGCGGGTAAAATCGGCGGGCGTAGTCTGATCCACCAGGTAGCGCAGATATTCTTCGGAATCGAAACGTGACTCCGCCAGGCCAAGCTGGCGGTAAATTGTTGGCAGAAAGCCGTTATGCATCATGTACCACTGATGTCCGGCGCTGTGACGCCACAGCGGATGCGAAAATTCGATCCCCTGATTTTTATTCAGCGTGGCGTGACGCACATGCACCGCCAGAAAGCGGCTGCGCAGGCGATCCACATCAATACCTGGCAGAGCATCGGCGAACGGGCCGGTACCGTGCAGGGTTCGAATCTCGCCCTCTTCCAGCCACAGACAGCCCCAGCCGTTGGGATGTGATTTGATCGGGCCATCGTGTTCGGCGCCTTCACCGCAGCTCATGGCACGCGCTGCCTCTAAAATCTGTGCGCTGTCGAACTGGCCATGCGCCAGAATCATCCTGCACATACTTTGTCTCTCCCTGCGATGACGGATTGCGCGGCAATCACCTGCTGAAACGTAGTCATAATGGGTTCGCGCGCAGAGGCCGTCAGGCTGAACGTTGCCAGAATGCCTGCGTGGCGGGTCAGATCGGCATAGAGCGAGGATCGGGGTGAAACCTGTAATGCTGGCAATCTGAGTGGTGGCAACAGCGCACCCTGCTGATGCTGATCGATCCAGCGTTCAGCCGCCTGCAACTGCGCCGGTTGCCGTAACCGCAGCTGGCCGACCGCACCGGGTGTGGTGAAGGTAAAGGCAGGCAGTGCGCCGCCCGCTTCCAGCCGGAAGGTGACCTCCGCCCAGTTGATGCCTGTCGTCGCCTGCACCAGCGTCGCCACGCCCATGCCGGAGAGCCGGAATCCCATCTCCAGGAAATGCGGCACGCCATTCACCACAATGAAATCGATGTGAAACGCGCCCTGACGATAGCCAAAGGTTTCGCAGCAGAAGGTCATCAGGCTGCTGAACGAGGCTGGCAAGGCCGCTGCCGCCACCGCCACATGCCCCGACTCATAAAAGCTGACGCAACCTTCGCTATCGCGGTGCTGCTCTATCACCTTCTGGCAGCAGGTCAGCGCCAGGGGATGCCCCTGATGCACCACGCCCTGCAATGAAAACTCCTCGCCGATCAGCGCACTTTCCACAATGAAGCCGCTGAAGCCGCGCCCGCCATAGTTCATGGTCTGTATCAGCTGTGTTACCACGCTGTACAGCTGATCGGCGCGCTCAATCAGCCAGATACCCAGCCCGCCGCCGCCATCCACCGGCTTCACGACGCAGGGATAGATCAGCGCCTGTGCCGCATCCAGAATGCTGAGCGGCGAGGCAAAAAAGCGGAACTCCGGCTGCGGGAAGCGCGGCCAGGCTTTTTTCAGCGCCATGCGCTGCGCATATTTATCCAGCGGAATAAAGGCAGCGGGTGCGTCAGGTCCGGCCAGCATCTCGCGCAGCCGTCCGGCGCTGGCGTTGTAGGCTTCAAAGCCCGCCAGCACCACCAGCGGATGCGCCAGCAAACCGGCGTGCAGATAAGCCTGCATGACCTCCCACGGATTCTCAGGACGGTCAAGGCGGATGATCAGATCAAACGGCAGCGCCAGGCTTAACGACTGGTAATCGACAAAATCGCCCATTTCCGCCAGTACGGTGAAATAGCCATCGCGTTTTGCCACCTCACAGTAGGGGTTCTGGCCATCGCGGGTGGCACCAATTTGCAGAAAAATCTTTTTCATCGCCTCGCCTTACCGGGTTAACGCCCGGAAATGATTTCTGTCACGATGTCATTCAGTACACCGTTATTGACCTGAATCACCGCTTTATGGGGATCGAAACGCAGTACGCGCGACAGCGGATCGCGGCTTTTGCCCTCAAGCAGCGAACTGACCGGCTTACTCTGCCAGCAGTGCCGCATCTGCTTCAACGTCAGGCCGGAGAGCTGCGTTAACTGCTGTGCCAGCGCGAGATCCTCACTGCGCTGCTCAAGCAGGTCGCGAATGGCTGTTTCATCCAGCGCAATCTGCTGCTGCGACAGCCACTGTCCGAGCTGCTCTCCCTGCGCCAGGAAGGGTGAGCAGATCATGCAGATCAGCTGATCTTCACTAAGATCAAACGCCTGCAGGGCGAAGTCCGCCGCACGCTGCCGCTGCTGGTGGATGGCGTCGTCATCCTGATAACGTGCCGCCATCTCATCAATCAGCTGTGGCGGAAAATCTTTCTTCACCATCAGCCCCAGCGCAAAGCGCACATATTCACGGATCCCTTCGGCATAGTTACGCTGCAACAGCGTTTCCGCCCGCAGTCCGCGCAGGTGAGCCATCAGCGTCGGATTACCGCAGTCGGACTCAGAAAAGCTGAACATCAGTTCATCAAAACGGAAACGCATAAATTCGCTGAGCAGCGCCCAGTGCGCGCCCGCTTCATAGGCGGTGTCCTGATAGATGTTGAAAAATAGCGGATCGCGCGCCAGCTGGTGGGTAATGCGGTGTGCGGGTGTCAGTTGATCGGCACCGTAAACGTCAGAGAAGTAGCGCTCAGCCACGCCGTCCAGCGTCTGGAGAAAGCCACTGAAGCCGCGACTTTTATTGGCGACGTGCGCATCAAACAGCCGTGAAAGGTGCCGCGCCCAGGCAACGTAGGCAGCCTGCTCCTGCGGCGAGTCGCCGGTGATAATCAGATCCACGCCGCCATTGTAGTCAGCCGCCAGGCCAAAGGAGTTCACCATGCTGAGATTACAGGCGTTGCAGAAGGTCGAGCGCCCATCAGCGCGAAAGCGGTGTCCATTCATCAGCACATCATGGCGGTTCTGCTGCCGCACGCTCTCCGGCATCGGCAGGTCGCGGGCAAACGGCCGGATCAGCATGCCATCCACCACCAGACATTCCGCCCGTTCATCGTCGTGCATCGCCAGCGCCTGATAAACGCGGTGGATATTCTCCATCACGCTCTGATTCATCGCCGCGTGGCGGTTGGTACTGACCCGAAGAGAGAACGTGCTGCCCTGCTGCTGCCAGATCAGGCCCTGAATGTATCGCACGTAAGCCACCATGTAGCTGCTGTCTTTTCCGCCGCCATAGGCGAGCAGCACACGGTTGTTCTCCAGTTGCAGCTTATCCGGTAACACCGCAAGCAGGCGGGCGGAGCAGCGCTGAGCCGACTCCATGATCGCGGGCGACAGATAGGCTTCAATCTCCTTCATCATGGTGGGCAGATTATTCATTTCTCGCATTTCCCTCAGGTGAACAGAATCGCTTTATGGCCTGAAGCCCGGTGGCTGGCGGGGTCGCCGTGCCGTTCAGCATCATGAATAATTAAGAGATGCAGCCTAAAGTACTTTGAATGTACTCTGTTGAATATGCACAGATCAGCGCGATATGGGGTGGAACAGATGGCCGATGTTGTCGGGGAACAGGAGAGTCAGAGCAGTCGTTACCGCCAGATAGCAGAACAGATCAAGCAGGCCATTCACGCCGGTTCGCTGGCTCCCGACAGCCGTCTGCCGTCGGTGCGGACGCTGGCGACGCAGTACAATGTCAGCCTCACCACCGCCCTGAAAACACTGCGCACGCTGGAAGATGAGCGTTACGCCGTCGCCCGCCCTAAATCGGGCTTTTTTGTTGCCTCGCAACGCCCCGCTTCGCGTCAGTTGCCCGCTGTCAGCGAACAGCCGCGCGCCATCGCGCCGCTGGATGAGCAGACAGAACTGCATCTGGCGATGCTCGGCTCAGACTGCCGGGTGCGCCTCGATCTGGCTAACGGTGACAGCGCGCTCTATCCGGTCAAACGCATCGGCCTGCTGATGCGCCAGATGGGTTACAGCAAACCAGCCCTGCTCGGCAATACGGTCAAGGGCACCGGCTATGCGCCGCTGAAAACGGAGATTGCCCGCCGCGCGGTCGATTACGGCTGCAATATCAGCGCCGACGATATCCTGATCACCAACGGCTGCATCGAGGCAATCTCGCTGTCGCTGCGCGCCACCACCCAGCCGGGGAATGTGGTCGCAGTAGAGTCACCCTGCTATTTCGTGCTGCTGCAGATGCTGCATAACCTCAATTTACGGGTGATTGAAGTGGAAGCCGGGCCAGAAGGGTATGTGAATGTGGCGAAGCTGACCGGCCTGTTTAAGCGCAAGGCGGTGCGGGTCTTTCTCACCCTGTGCAACGTCAATAATCCGCTGGGCAAGAGCATTCCCAACGAGCATAAAGCCTATATTGCGCGGCAGGCGGATGAAAACGATGTGGTGATCATCGAGGATGATATTTTTGGCGATACCGCCTTTGGTGAGCGTCGTCCCTTCCCGATGCGCGCCTTCAGCCCCAACGCCATTCTCTGCAGCGGCTTCTCTAAAACCGTGGCTCCGGGCATTCGCATTGGCTGGGTTCACAGCGTCAATTACATGCGCAAAATCGCCTCACTGAAATATACCTCTACGATGGGCACCTCAGTGCTGTCACAGGCGGCAGTAGCGGAGCTGCTACGTAACGGCGGCTACGATGCTCACCTGCGCAAGCTGCGGCGCGAACTGGCGCGGCAAATCCGCGAAATGCGTCAGTCGGTGCTACGGGAATTTCCGGCAGGCACGCGGGTGTCCGATCCGGAAGGAGGCTATGTGCTGTGGGTGGAAATGCCACGAGCGGCGCTGAACGTGCGCGAGCTGTTTCTGAAAGCGCGCAATGCGGGCATCGGGATTGCGCCGGGCCACATTTTTGCCACCGATCAGCGTTACGATCACTGTTTCCGGCTGAATGCCGGTTTCGGCTGGAATGCGGAGGTGGAACAGGCGATTCAGCAGCTGGCACAGTGGTGCCAGCTGTCGTTAACCGATTCACAGGAAGAGCAGGATTAACTGTCGCGCCAGGCGATCTCAACCTCTTCCGCCAGAATCTGCACTGCCCGCTCGATGTTCTCTGCATCCGGCACGTAGTTCATCCGCATACATTGATGGGTATGCGGCCATGCCTGTTCCAGTCCCGGGAAGAAGAAGTGGCCCGGCACCATCAGTACGCCACGCGCTTTAAGCCGCTGATAAAGCAATTCAGTGGTGATTGGCAGATCGCGGAACCAGAGCCAGAGGAAAATCGCCCCTTCCGGCTTGTGGATCAGGCAGCGCTCTTCCGGCAGATAGCGCCGCAGGATCGCGATGGTCTGCTGCACCTTCTGCTGATAGAACGGCTTAATCACCTCTTCGGAGAGCCGCAACAGATCGCCGCGACGGATCATCTCATTGGCGATGGCCGGACCGATGCTGCCTGGCGCCAGGCTGATGATGCCGTTCATGTTGCTCAGCGCAGTAATGGTCTTCTCATCCGCGATAATAATGCCGCAACGTGCACCCGGCAGGCCGAGCTTCGACAGGCTCATGCAGAGAATGATGTTGGGATTCCACAGCGGGCGCACCTCACTGAAGATGATGCCGGGAAACGGCACGCCATAGGCGTTGTCGATCAACAGCGGAACGTCATGCTGCTGTGCCAGCGCATCGAGCTGCATCAGCTCATCATCAGTGATCACATTGCCGGTGGGGTTGGTCGGGCGCGAGACGCAGATTAACCCGACATCATCGTTCATCGGCAGATGCTCGAAATCGACATGATATTTAAACTGACCTTCCGGCAGCAGCTCAATGTTCGGCTTCGCCGAGACAAACAGATCCTCTTCCAGACCGGCATCCGCATAGCCAAGATACTCAGGCGCCAGTGGGAACAGTACCCGCTTTTTGCTGCCATCGGCCCGGCGACCAGCGTACAGATTAAACAGATAGAAGAAGGCGCTCTGGCTGCCGTTAGTCAGCGCGATGTTCTCTGCGGTAATCGGCCAGCCGAGCTGTTCACTCAGCAGTCCCGCCAGTGACGCCAGCAGCGTCGCTTTGCCACGCGGACCGTCATAATTGCACAGCGCCTCGCTGAGTTTGCCCTCCTCATGCATCTGCTGCAGCAGTTGCTGAAAATAGTCGTTCATGGCCGGAATTTGCGCCGGATTGCCGCCACCCAGCATGATGGTGCCAGGCGTGCGCAGGCCCGCGCCCATATCTTCCATCAGACGTGAGATGCCGGAATGTTGGGTAAATTTGTCGCCGAACTGAGAAAAGGACATAACGGTTAAATATTTGTGATAGCGAATCGGGGGTTCACCATAACGCCCGCCGATGGCGGGCGCAATGGAAAGGCGTGGGATTACTTCAGCGCCTGCGGGTTCACGCAGTTTTTCTCAACGCTGCCGCCGAGTGCGGCAATGAGATTTTCTACCGCATCCTGCATCATGCCGTAACGGGTTTCGTGCGTGGCGGAACCGATGTGCGGCAGCGTCACCACGTTGGGCAGCGACAGCAGCGGAGAGTCGGCTGAGACCGGTTCCTGCTCAAACACATCCAGCCCGGCAGCGTACAGCCTGCCCGCCTGCAATGCGGCGATGAGCGCCTGCTCATCCACCACCGGCCCGCGACCGGCGTTGATCAGCACCGCATCCGGCTTCATCAGTTCCAGTTCGGCGGCGCCGATCAGATGATGCGTCTCTTCGGTCAGCGGCAGGCTGATGCAGACGAAATCACTCTGCTTCAGCAATGCTTCCAGTTCACAGCGCTGCGCGCCAAAGCGCGACTGCGCCTCTTCATGTTCGCGGCGGGCGTTGTAGAGGATTTTCATGCCGAAGCCAAAGTGCGCGCGCTGCGCCAGCGCCATCCCGATACGTCCCATGCCGAGAATACCCAGCGTTTTATGGTGCACGTCGATGCCGAACTGCGCCGGTCCGATGCTCTTCTGCCAGTTGCCCGCTTTAACCCAGGTATCCAGTTCCGGCACCCGGCGCGCCGTGCTCAGCACCAGCGCCATCATGGTGTCCGCCACGGTTTCGGTCAGCACGGTTGGCGTGTGCATCAGCACCACGTGACGCTGATTCAGTGCATCAACATCGAAATTGTCATAGCCCACAGAAACACTGGAGCAGACGCGCAGATTGGGCATTTTCGCCAGCAGCTCGCCATTCACCTTACCCCCCGATCCCAGCAGCCCTTCTGCCTGCTGAAACACCGCAGCATGCTGCTGCTGGCTTTCCGGCGAGAGATCGCTGATTTCCGTCACGTCACACTGTTCAGCCAGGCGTGCATAGAGATCGTCAGGTAGTTTTTTATAAAGAATTACAGCGGGTTTCATTCGGTGGCTCCCGGTCAATAAGTTGCGGGCGGCTTGCAGGCCGCCCTAAGAAACAGAGGTTAACGTTTACGCTTTTAGTTTGCTGACGCCAGGGCCATGGGCGCTGATACCGGTAGCAAAGCATCGCGGGCCAGGGATGGCGGTTTGCGTCTTTGCGGACGGTGTCAGTGCCCTGAGCCAAAGCGGGTCAACAATCTCTAGCGTTTACGCTTTCAGGCCGGTTTGGCACCCTGCAGCGGCGGGGCTTTATTCTGTGCCGGTTTCACAATCAGCGTCAGCCACACCGAAACCAGCAGGGCCGATCCCATAAAGATGTAAGACGCCGACGGGCTGCCGGTGGCCCCATTAAGATAGCCGACAATCCATGAACCGATGAACGACCCCAGCGCGCCCATGCTGTTGATCAGCGCCATCGCGCCCCCGGCGACATTACGTGGCAGCATCTCAGGAATAATGGCGAAGAACGGTCCGTAAGGGGCATACATCGCGGCACCGGCAATCACTAACAGGGTGTAGGACATCCAGAAATTGTTCGATCCCACCAGATACGAGCCGAGGAACGCCAGCGCCCCAATCAGCAGCAGCGGCCAGACGAACAGCTTACGATTCTGAGTTTTGTCCGACGCCCAGGAGACCACCACCATCGCAATGGTCGCCGCCAGATACGGCACCGCTGAGAGCCAGCCCGCTTCTACCATGCCCATCTGCGTGCCGTTGCGCAGAATCGACGGCAGCCACAGCACAAAGCCATACACGCCGATGCTCCAGGCAAAGTACTGCAGGCAGAGAAGGATGACGTTGCGGTTACGGAACGCTTCGCCGTAGTTACGCACCGCTTTGATGTTTTCCTGCTCTTTCTGCAGTTCAGCCTGCAATGCCGCTTTCTCGGCATCGCTCATCCAGCGCGCCTGTGCCGGTTTATCCTGCACCAGGAACCACCAGGCAATCGCCCAGACCACCGCCGGAATGCCTTCGAAGATAAACATCTCACGCCAGCCAAAGGATTCAATCAGATAGCCCGACACCACCGACATCCACAGCACCGTGACCGGATTACCCAGGATCAGGAAGGTGTTGGCGCGCGAACGTTCCGATTTGGTGAACCAGTTGCTGATGTAGATCAGCATTGCAGGCATCACGGCGGCCTCCACGACGCCCAGAACAAAGCGAATCGCGGCCAGCATCGGAATGTTGCTGACCACGCCGGTCAGCGAGGCACAGCCGCCCCACAGGATCAAACAGACGAAAATCAGTTTTTTGACGCTGCGACGCTCGGCGTAAATCGCCCCCGGAATCTGAAAGAAGAAGTAACCCAGGAAGAACAGCGCACCCAGCAGCGAGGACATGCCTTTGGTGATGCCGAGATCGTCATTAATCCCGGCAGCAGAAGCGAAGCTAAAATTTGCACGATCGAGATACGCCAGGCTGTAGGTGATAAACACGATGGGCATGATGAACCACCAGCGTTTTGGCGCGATTGTCTGCTTTTTCATCGGGAACTCCTGTGACTGTAGAGGGGCGCGAACTACACGTCGCCCAGTTGCTGACGCGTCGGCAGACCTTCGCTGTCACCAATGACCTGAATCGCCATCGAACCAATTTTGTTGCCGCGCCGAATCGCCTGCGGCAGCGACCGGCCTTCCAGCAGCGCGCTGATAACGCCAACGGCAAAGCCATCACCGGCACCCACCGTATCCACCACGTTATCGACTTTAATCGCCGCAACATTGCCCTGTTCGCCCTGCGCGGTTTTATACCAGGCACCGTCACAACCGGTTTTAATCACGACGGCTTTCACCCCCCTGTCGAGATAGAAATCTGCGATCGCTTCCGGCTGACGATAACCGGTCAGAATCAGCCCCTCTTTTTCGCCCGGCAGCACCCAGTCGGCATATTCCGCCAGCAGATTGAGCTGCTTACGCATCTCCTCTTCGCTGCGCCACAGCACCGGCCGCAGGTTCGGATCAAACGAGATGGTTTTGCCGCGTGCCCGCATCTCTTTGGCGGTGTGCTTCAGCAGGTCTAATGAGCTTTCTGACAGCGCTGCCGCCACACCGCTGAGGTGCAGATGGCGCGCCGCGCCGAAATAGTCCGCGTCAAAATCATCGACCGACAGATGGCTGGCAGCCGAGCCTTTACGGAAATATTCCACCAGCGGATCGGAACCGTCATCCACTTTGGACTTGAGCTGAAATCCGGTGGGATAGCGCTTATCGACCGTCACACAGGCGTGATCGATACCCTCTTTCTCCAGCTGCTGGCAGATAAACCGGCCAAAAGCGTCATCGCCGACACGGCTGACCCAGCCCACTTTCAGGCCAAGACGTGCCAGGCCGGTCGCTACATTGAGTTCCGCGCCCGCGGCACGTTTAACAAAGGTCTCTGCTGCGGCCAGGTCGCCGGTCTCGCGGGCGATGAACATCGCCATCGCTTCACCGATGGTGACAACATCAAGCGGACCGTTGTGATGATTAATGTGCGTCATATCTGTTCCTTACACGTTACGCAACAGCGACACGTAGTGGCGTGTCACCGCAGTCAGATCGTTGCCTTCCAGCGGAAATTCAATACCGCGCGGCGCGCGGGCGGGCAGCTGTTGCAGCAGCCTGCGCCAGTGGTCATCAGCCTCATCCAGCGCAATCGCCCGGAAGCTATCCTGATGCGGCACGGCGGCTTTGACATGCACATAGCCCACCTGCGCGGCCAGCTGCGTCGCGGCCTGATCGGCGTCTTCGCCGGTCCAGCACCAGTTACCCATATCAAAGGTCATGCTGATCGGCAGATCGGCTTCGCGCACCGCCGTGAAAAACGCGACGGACGGTGCCAGTCGGCCATGTTCGGTCTGGTCGTTTTCCACGGTCAGCTGGAATGGCAGATCTGCCAGCAGCGCCTGCAACGTTTCGCGAGGCAGCGCACCGGTAAAGTCTCCCAGCGCCACTTTCAGTCGCTGCGCGTTTAACTGGCGTGCCTCTTCAACGTAGTGGGTTATGCATGGATTGATTTCGCCGCCGTCACAAAACAGCGTATCCGGCACTGAATAGCTGGCATGCAGCTGATGCTCCGCTATCGCCCTGGCCAGCGCCGGCAGATCGGCCAGCGCCGCATCATCAAGCAGTTCGCGGCGGATTTCGACCCCGTCAGCACCCGCCTGCCGGATGACTGGCAGCAGCGCAGCCTGACCGCCGAGTGCGGCGATCTGCGTGTGGCCATAAGCGGCGGTCACCACGATAATGTCAGGTTTCATGTTCTACTCCATGGCAGAGGTCTGCCCATAACGAATAGAAAAACCCTAAATGGAACCGGTTCCAAAGCAAAGCAGCAAACTGTGAAATTATGATCGTGCTCACGAAGCGAGCATGTAAACAGAAGGTTAAATCTGAAATTCAGCCCAGAGGCTGGCTGGAGCCACGAACGATCAGTTCACCAGAGAAGACCTGCTCGGCAATGGGCAATTCGCTGCCCTCTATGCGCGCAATCAATCGCTCCAGCGCGCTGAAGCCAATCTGCCAGGTCGGCTGTTTCAGCGTGGTAATGCCGACACCCGCCAGCGCCGCCCACTCCAGTTCATCAAAACCGAGCAGGCCAATATCGCGACCCCAGTGCAGATTGAGCCGCTGCAGCGATCGCGCCACCTGCAGCGTCAGCGCGCCGTTGGCCACCATCACTGCGCAGCGTTTGCCGCTGTGACGCTGCTGGAAGGCCAGAAGCGCCTGATCCAGTGCGGCAGGCTGGTGCAGCGGCACTTCTGCATTTTCATGCTCAACCTGCGGATGCGCCGCCAGCAGCTGGCGGAAGGCCTGCAGACGCTCGCGGCGCGTATTCACGCTGCCCAGGGGCTCGCTGAGAAACAGCAGCGCCTCATAGCCATTGTCGACCAGATGCCGTGTTGCCGTTTCGGCCGCTTCGGCATTGTTCAGGCCCACTACATCGCAGGGAAAATCGGGAATTTTGCGGTCAATCAGCACCATCGGCAGCAGGGATTGTTGCAGATGGCTGAGCACCTCTTCACGCATGCCGACCGCATTAACCACGATGCCCTCAACCTGATAGCTGCTCAGCAGTTGCAGATAGTGCTGCTCCAGATCCACTTCGTTGTTGGTGTTACACATCAACAGCGTGAAGCCCTGCTCCCGGCACGCAGCTTCAATGCCGCTCATCACATCGACGGAATAAGGATTAGTAATGTCGGCGATAATCAGCCCGATCAGGCGGGTACGTCCGCGCTTCAGGCCGCGCGCCATCTGACTCGGACGGTAGCTGAGATCCGCAATGGCCTGTTCAATCCGCGCTTTTAAGTCGGCAGAGAGCAGATGCAGCTCGCCATTGAGATAGCGTGAAACGCTGGTTTTACCGGTTCGTGCCGCGTGAGCAACATCGCTGATGGTGGCGCGAGGCGGCCTGATTTTCATGAGATATCCTGCGAAATAAGAAACCCGGCAGAGACTAGCACAAGCGAAGCCCGGCGCAAAAAGTGCTAGGCCGGTAATTGCAGCCAGGGTTGCCACAGGGTCTGTAACGTTTCCGGCGGTTCGCCGTTGATCAGCCTGATAACCATGTCAGCCACCTGTTCACCCGCCTGATGCGGCGTTGCCTGGCAAATCGCAGCAATGGGATGATCGAGAATCGCATCACGCGGTAATCCTTCCCAGCCTGCAAGCAGAATGGCGTCTTCGCCCGCAGTCCGACCAGCCTGCTGCAGCGCCAGGGCTGCGCCTTCAGCCAGCGCAGCGCAGTCGGTGATAATCACTTCCGGCGCGGGGTCCTCTGCCAGCCACTCACGCGTCTGGTGATAACCTGCACGGCGCGACGGTGCGACTGCCGCCATCGCATAAGGCGCAACGTCACCCAGCGCCGTCAGATAACCCTGACGCCGGTCACGTACCCGCGTGCTGTTTTCATTGCTGCCGAGCCAGGCTATCCGCTGCCGTCCCTGCGCCAGCGACCAGCCCACCGCCAGTTGTGAACCGGCAAGGTGATCAACATCAAACCAGGCATAGGTGGCTGGCAGATCGCTGCGGCCCAGCGCCAGAAAGCGAAAACTGGTCTGCATTAGCGCATTCAGTCGGCTGTCATCTGGCGTGGTATGGCCGACGATCAGGGCATCGGCGGCCCCACTGCGCAGCAGGCGCGTCAGGGTTGAGTGACTCTGCTGCTGTTTATCCGCCAGCAACAGCAGGTTAATTTCATGCCGGGCAAGATGATGATCCAGTGCCAGCAGCATATCGCTGAAGTCGCTACCACTCAGCGTAGATTCAATGACCGGATAAACGAGCCCTACTGCATTAGCACGGCCGGTTTTCAGCCGCCGGGCCGCCGCATTAGGTCGGTAGCCGCGCCGCTGCGCTTCCTCTTCAATGCGTTTACGCGTCTCCTGAGCGACATCCTGATAACCATTAAGGGCGCGGCTGACAGTCGTAACGGAAAGACCTAAAACTGCAGCGATGGCTTTAAGAGACATGGGGCAAATCCACTGATCAATTTTTGATCAGACTACCATAAGGCCTCTGCTGGCTCTATCCGCAGACACATTACTGGTGCTTTTAACGTGATGCTTTACAGAAAAGGTGCGCCCCCGGTCGGGGGCGACCGCGACTATCCCAGCGGGGTGAGCGTGATTTCAACGCGACGGTTTTGTGCTTTGCCTGCTTCGGTGCTGTTGGTGGCAACCGGGTTATCCGGGCCTGCACCCTGTGTGCGCAGGCGATCGCTGGCAACACCCTGTCCGATTAACGCACTGGCAACACTTTCAGCACGCTGCTGTGACAGACGCATGTTCAGCGCGCGACTGCCAGTACTGTCGGTGTAACCCACGACGTTTACCGCGGTTTTCGGATACTCTTTCAGCACCATTGAAACACCGGTCAGAGTGTTGGCACCGGCAGGTTTCAGATTACTGCTGCTGGAGTCGAAGGTGACATTGTTTGGCATATTCAGGACGATGTTATCGCCGTTGCGGGTCACGCTGACGCCGGTCCCGCGCATCTTGTCACGCAGTTTCGCTTCCTGCACGTCCATGTAGTAACCCACGCCACCGCCCAGGGCCGCGCCGCCTGCGGCACCAATCAGCGCACCTTTACGACGATCTTTCTTTGACGATGAGAGCACGCCAACACCGGCACCGACTAATGCGCCAAGGCCCGCGCCCACGCCTGACTTACCCGCCTGAGATTCGCCAGTGTAAGGATTGGTGGTACAACCTGGCAGGGCCAGACTGCCGCTTAATAACAAGGTGATGGCGATTAATTTCTTCTGCATTTTTGTTCCCTTACATTTGACACACAGGGGAAAACCTTTCCCATAAGTGGCACGATTATGCCGTCTGGTGACAGAGAATGTAGTGCGGAAAAATCCTGATTTACCGGGAATCACGCCTTTTGATTGGCAGGATGGCAAAAACAGTTGCTCTGATGATCGTTTATCAGCCCACAGGCCTGCATAAAGGAGTAGCAAATTGTAGGGCCGATGAATTTGAAACCACGCTGCTTCAGCGCCTTCGAGAGCGAAATAGCCTGCTCTGACGTGGTGGGTGCCTGACTGTAATCAGGATAATGGTGAACAATTTGCACGTTATCGACAAACTGCCAGACGAAGTCGCTGAAATGCTCGCCTTTCGCTTCCATCTTAAGAAAAGCGCGAGCGTTAGCGATAATGGCGGCGATTTTGCCAGGGTGGCGGATAATGCCGCTGTTGAGCATCAGCGCGTCGATGTCGGCAGCATCCATCTGCGCAATAGCCTGCGGATCAAACTGATGAAACGCTGCCCGATAATTTTCACGCTTTTTCAGCACGGTAATCCATGAGAGTCCCGCCTGTTGTCCTTCCAGACAAAGCATCTCAAACAGTGCACGCGTGTCTCTCTGCGCCACACCCCATTCCCTGTCGTGATACGCCAGATAGAGGGGATCCTGCGTTACCCAGCCACATCGTTGCATCGTTTTGTTCCTTTATAACGAGAATATTTTAGCGGTCCGCTTGATCTTAGAATTAATCGGTTGATAGTTAAACGATCACCGGTTAAATAACAGAGACGGCCCGAAAAATTCATTAAGACGCCGGATAATAACTTCAGCCTGGCCTGGAGATGCGATGTTGCCGAGAAGCGGTTGGAAAGGTCTGCGGACCTGCTGTGCTGTAGGGCTGTTAATGTTAACGCAACCGACGTTTGCCCGCGGCGGCATTTCTGCGCCTCAGCATGCTGACTTTCTGCCCGACTACGACACAATTCTGGCGGAGAAGATCGCCCTGACGCCACTTGCTTTCAGCGATGAGAGCCGCGCCCTGTTTGAAGCCGCGATCAATTCGCCCACCGCCTCACCCATCGCCCTGCACAGTGAAACCGGCAGCGTAGGCACCACGCCGCTGGGCAAACGCTATCGGGCTGGCGTTGATATGCCTATTGCCCCGTCATTGACCACCGGGCCGGTGGCGCAGTATGCAGTCGATCCGCAGCAGATGAACTGCCTGCAATGCGACTACAGCGATCAGCAGAGCCGGGAGCAGAGCGCCAGCGTCGGCTGGCGCATCGATTCGCAGCAGGGATGGATATCACCCTGGGCGCAACTGAGTTACCACTATCTGATGGCGGATACGCCGCAGACCCCCCGGCGCGAGGCGGCGAATGGCTCGGATCAGTCTGACGGTATTGATTTAAGCATCGGTGCACAAATGCCACTGAACGATAAACTGGCGGCTTTCGCGTCATTTTCACAAAGCGAAGCGCTGAACAACGACGAGCAGCAACTTTACACCTTTGGCTTTAGCGCCAGCTTCTAGCGGGGCATGAAAAGAGAAAGAGAATCGGGCGTTTAAAATATAATGAGTCCGCTAATCATTATACTGGTAACAAAATGCGCAACGATTTGACTATTATTGGCCGTGAAATGACGGTCTTCATACTGGCAGCACTCTTCCTCGCTCTGATGATATTGCCCATCTATATTGATGTGGCCTGGATGAATGATGCGCTGCACGAAACTTCTTTTACTGAAACCACCCAGGAAATCATGCTGGCGGTGATTGCCGCCCTGTTCTTTATTGCGGCCCAGCGCCGTCCGGCTCAGCGCGGCGCGCTGACCTTAGTGGCGGGCTTCTATAGCTGTATGCTGATCCGTGAGCTCGACTTTGTGTTTGATGCCATCCAGCATGGCAGCTGGATCTGGTTCGCCCTGGCGGTGACGGCCGGTTGCCTGGCCGTCGCGCTGCGGACGCCGAAAAAAACCCTGCATGCGCTGGCCAGGCTGCTGCAACACCGCAGCTGGCCGGTGATGGCCTCCGGCTTTTTAGTGGTGCTGGTCTTCTCACGACTGTTTGGTATTCATGCGTTGTGGCAGCACCTGATGCTGGGCGATTACAACCGCGTGGTGAAAAACATGGCCGAAGAGGGGACCGAGCTTCTGGGATACAGCCTCTGCTGGCTCGCCTCGGTGCGCTATTTATGGCAGACCCGTCCGATCGCCGCTGTCAGTGCGACCCAACCCGCCGCTGCCCGTCATACTACGTCTCCGATAACCTCTCACTGACCGCGGTCGTGCTTTTTTTGGCGATCCGACCAGGGAAAGGAGATTTTGGCAATTCCTGATTATAAACCGTTCTTGTATTGATGCTTTTTAATTCACAGGTATGCTCTAAAGGATTCTGAGGAAATCCTTTAGAGCTTAACGTTATGATTACCATTTACCGTAAGGGTATTTTTTTCCCTTGATAAAGGCAGGCGTGTCTCCATAGTATTTATATCCATTTGGATGTTTGGTTATCCCTTTACAGATATCCAGTTTATCCCCCGATAAAGTTTTCAGGACTGACGGCGTGATGCGATAGTTAGGCTCCGCATTGATCCCCTGCAGCCAGACAGCTACCTTTCCCTCGGGAGCCAGACCAATCTGTACTCTGTTGTAATATGCCGTTCTCCCCCAATAGTCTTTCTGCTCAGCCGGCCTGATCATTTTATCCAGTACGGGTTTAGGTATAGTCAGAGTGGTCTGGTACACCTTTTTATCGATAATCGAGTCCCAGCAGAAAATAATATGCCTTGGCGGATGCTCAACGTGATTCCAGTAGCCACCAGAAGCACGATCATTGTCATTCCACTGTCCGATAACCCCTGGCAGAGCAGATGTACGGTTCAGGGTATTAAATTCATAAACTTTATCATCGGCGTCCTGAACTACTGCGTACGTCACCAATGCCGGTAGTGCTTTTGGGGTGAAAAAATCAAAGGTCCATTCTGTCGGCTCATCGTTCTGAGGAGCACCAGTTGTGTGTGCTTCTCCCTGACAACCAGTCAATGCGAGAATGGTAAAAAGCCCTGCCATGCCTTTTATTTCCATATTTTATTTCCTTCCATATCGTAAACCGTACGCTGCCAGCGCTCGTCTGGCCGGTTAGTAAAGGTCACAAGCTTTGCCGGTCTGACTGCACCACTGATCATTCCCTGATTATTCCTCACCACACCGTTCCAGTTGGCTGAACAGTGAATATATTTTTCGGCCAGCATCAGGATTTCGGAAGTTGTAAAGCCCTGTACAGATTGACTATTCCGGACTGCACGTCCCATGACAATTGCTTTTTCACTCAATGCGTTCATTTCTGCCCCCAGCGCGAAATCAGGATTAGTCTCATCGACAGGCTCAAACACCACACCGGCATCCTGTGCCGCATCAAGCATCACCCGTAGCACCACCTTCGACCAGTCGTTACGTGTTAGCCTGTCAATAACCAGCGCCGCACCACTGCGCTTTTGTAGTATTCCGTAGCGATCGGCTGGCATTCTGTCGTCATGCCAGACATCTGCACTTACCTTCACTGCATTCAGCAGCGGCGCTATCGCTGGATAGCCATCCATCGTTTTAAGCTGCGCGCAGGTCTGCTGATAAATCCGCGTTTCTGTATCGGGATTAGAGAGTGGTACGGTTTCAAACTCCGGCCGGGTAAGGAAACAGGCTTCGCGTTCCTCCGGGTTGTAACCTCCGCCAATGTCTGAGTGCGCACCCGGCAGAGCCAGCTCCGGCCATGCCGGTTTGAGGCTGTTTAGCGCAAAGTTAAACCGGCATTCGTGTTGCGCGGTGATATGAAATACCTTTTCCGCCACGCCCGGACGCAGCACCAGGTTAACCTCACCCGTATCTGCACTGTGCGGGTTTAGGCCATTGACTGGCGTTCCGATGGCAGCTACGGTATCAAATATTCCCAGAAATCGGGTTTTACCGCCGGGCGTGCCAGAGAACTCAACATCACCCAGCCCGATCTTAATTGCCGAGACAATGGTGCTGTCCTGGCTGAATATCCGGTTGGCAAAATGCCGCGCCGCTGCGGCTCCACGGCTGAAGCCAAAAATATCAAACTGCAGCTCTTTGATGACACAGGTTCGCGCAGCGGCGTGTCTGTTGAAATACCCTTGAATAGCGGCAGCCAGTATGGCAACAGCTTTATCTGTTTTTCTCACTACACCGGTATCGCCCCGGCCGGTACCCATCCCGTAAGTGCTGTCGCCCGTGCCGTCCTCCGTACCGATACCTTCGATATAAATGGCATACTGACCGGTTCCCGTATCGGGCCTCACATCCGGGCTATACAGCGTATTAAGCCAGTATATGTTGCTGTAATATCCCAGATAGCTTCCAGCTGCAGTACCGCTGACTCCACGATTCAGTCTCAGGCACTGCTCTAATCCAGACGTAGCCTCCGCATCATTCATCCCAAAATGTTCACCGGAACAAGCGGCCTGCCGGTCGCCGCTGTTATTCGCATTGTTGCCCGTCCCATCGAAAAACACACCGATGGTGAGCGTGATTTCCCGTTTCTTCTTCGCTGCCTGTGCACGCTGTTCAGGCTCAGACTGCTGTGCTTT
Source organism: Pantoea sp. B550 (assembly GCF_024158165.1). Taxonomy (NCBI): domain Bacteria; kingdom Pseudomonadati; phylum Pseudomonadota; class Gammaproteobacteria; order Enterobacterales; family Erwiniaceae; genus Pantoea; species Pantoea sp. B550. The sequence goes on along the minus strand of NZ_JAMYXI010000003.1, from coordinate 1,975,555 downwards.
TCTCTCCGCAGCTTCAGCCCGTTCGGCCGCACGGCCGGCATTGCTGTCGATCTCGTAAGTGTGTGTGCTGACAGAGGGAATAAACCGGGCACGACAGGGACAGGAGCTGTAACTGTGAAGTGAACCCGCCCACTCCTTCAGGACACCGTTCACCTCATAGGTGTCCCCCATACCGCCACAGACGCGAAAGCGTCCTTCATGCTTACCGCATGTCACCGGATCGCCCGTCCGTACTTGCTGACGCTCAATGCCGCCGATGATGTAGGTGTCATCAGATGCACCGCTTAGAATCCGTCCGCCGCAAGTGGTTTTATCCAGGTGATACAAAAAAAATCCTTCAGTCATAATCCCTCATGAACTTTGTGGCTATAAAGTAAGCGCATCATACCTCATTCATGACTTAACCCAAATATCAGGCTCCTGTCTGCCACTAAAGCATGCTCAGGCAGCAATCTTATCCGCCGTTTGCCGTGCACCAGAATCCTGAGCTGGAGGACGTACAGGATTCTCTGATGCACTTAATGATCGACCTTTTGCTCTGTTACCTTCCCAGCCTGTATCTCCGTTAAATTCCCTGATTTGACACTGGCAGCACTTCAGCCATTTCTTGTGCGACAACCCGGTCATCCGGTTGATAATCAGGTTATTGGTGGTAGTCATCATCACATCGCTATCTGGCTCTTTGCTTACGGCCCTTTTTAAGCGATCCGCATCATTAAAAAAGGTACAATAAACACTTCTGCGTCGGCGACGGGTTCCCGGCGCAAGGTGTTCGTTAACCTCAGGTCTTTTCATGTCAGCTAAAATCTTAACTTCAACGCTCATTGGCCTGGATGCCTTCCGACAGGATCCGCTGACTGCCCTGCAGCAGGCGGAAAAGGGCACGCTGGCGGTGTTAGATAATTATGCGCCGGTGATGTACGCCATCACGCCGGCGCGTCTGGCTGAACTGCTGGCGCTGGAAGCCGCCGCCCGTCAGCCGAATGATGTCGCACTGGATGACAGCCTCTATGACGATGCGCCCGCCGCAATCCACACGCCAGCAGGTAAATTTGTCATGTATCCGGGCTGGCAGCCGGATGCCGACTTTACGCGTCAGGCCGCCATCTGGGGCGTGGCGCTGAGTGAACCGGTGACGCCCGGCGAGCTGGCGGCCTTTGTGGCCTACTGGCAGGCGGAAGGCCGGATGTTCCATCATGTGCAGTGGCAACAGAAGCTGGCGCGCAGCATTCAGATGAACCGCGCCGCAAACGGCGGGCAACCGAAGCGTGATATCACGCAGTTGCCTGATCCAGACCGTACCATTCCCGATGGTTTCCGAGGTGAATGATGAAAACGCCAGATGATCTCTTTAACCGTCTGAAAAGAATGATGCCTGCGGGCACCCGTCCTAAATTTGCCAATGGCGAAGAGCTGCTGGCGTGGAATCAGGAGCAGGGTCGTCTGCGGTCAGAGGCCATTGTGCGTGAGAACCGCGCAATGAAGATGCAGCGCGTGATGGGCCGTTCCGGCATTCGCGAGCTGCACATGAACTGCTCGTTTGATAATTACCGGGTCGAGAACGAGGGACAGCGCAAAGCGCTGGAGCTGGCACGTCAGTACGCCGCTGAGTTTGATGGCAGCATCGCCAGTTTTGTCTTTTCCGGGCGTCCTGGCACCGGTAAAAACCACCTGGCCGCTGCGATTGGTAATGACCTGATCCTGCGCGGTAAAAGCGTGCTGATCGTGACGGTCGCCGATCTGATGTCGAGCATGAAGGGCACCTTCAGTGGCAGCAGCGGCATTACCGAAGAGCGACTGATTCAGGATCTCAGCAGTGTTGATCTGCTGGTGATTGATGAGATCGGTATGCAGAGCGAGTCACGCTACGAAAAAGTGATTATCAACCAGATTGTCGATCGCCGTTCTTCATCGAAACGCCCGACCGGCATGTTATCCAACCTCGACCATGCAGGCATGAATGCGCTGCTGGGCGAGCGCGTCATGGACCGTATGCGCCTGGGCAACAGCCTGTGGGTGCGTTTCGACTGGGAAAGCTATCGCAGTCGGGTGCGCGGCGACGAGTATTAAACAAAGGCTACGCCGGGTCATTGCGCTAATGAGGCCGCCGGTACAGCAGAAAACCCGGCGTTAATCCGGCGATCTGATCGCTGTCACGATCTCAGCCACATCCGATCGGGTTGTGTGAAACAGCCCGCAAAAGTGTGGCATGAAGAATACGCCGGGGCTGATACACTCAATTCTAACTCCTCTGTTGGGTGAATCCGTGATGAAAACGAACGGCAAAGGCCCCGCACTATTGCGACTCAATAACCAGAAACGGGTGATGGCTCAGCTGCGTAAGCTGCGCGTGACGTCCCGTCAGGATCTTGCGGAGGCGCTGACCCTCAGCAAAAACACGGTCTCATTAATCATTGATGACCTGCTGGAGCAGGGTCTGATAGAGGAACTGGGGCCGGTCAGCGCCGCAGCAGCCGGACGGCCTAAAATCGGGATCACCCTGCGGCCGGAAAAGCTTAAGAGCGCAGGCGTCATGGTGGAACGCAACGTAATCCACTGGCGCGTCTGCGACTACTTTTCACAGGTGCTGGCAGAAGCGACGCTGCGCACCGATACCAGTCACCCGACTCGCCTGCTGGCTGAACTGGCTATGCTGTGCCGGGAACTCACAGAACGTTATCCCGACCTGCTCGGTATTGGCCTTGGCTTCCCCGGCATCGTCGATCCCCGGCGCGGCTGGATGCATATTTCATTGCCGCTGGAATGGCAGGATGTTGACCTGCTGACCACGTTGCGCAAGCACGTCCGTCTGCCCATCCTCATTATGAATAATGTTAAAGCTGCTGCGCTACTGGCTGTCGAGCAAAGTGGATTATCGCCGGAGAGCGGTCATTTTTATCTGCGTATTTCCGAGGGGATTGGCGGCGCTCTGGTACAACAGGGGCAGGTATTTACCGGACATAGCTGGACGGCGGGCGAAGCAGGACATCTGGTTGTCCAGCCTGAAGGGCCACGCTGCAGCTGCGGCCGCCGGGGGTGTCTGGAAGCGCTGGTCAGCAAGCCCACGGTGAATCAGCAGCTGGCGCAGCGTCAGCCGGGCCTGAGCTGGCAGAACCGCGACAGCGCTCCGCGCGTGGTGGATGAGGTGATGACGCAGGCGGGTGGCTATCTTGGCGCGGCGCTGAGTCAGATTATGCTGCTGCTCAATCCCGCCACCATCATCATTGATTGTCCGTGGAACGTCAGTGAGCGCTTCTGCAAGGCGGTGCGCGATACAGCACACGGCAACGCGCTGGCCTTTACCGCCGCGCACACTCAGCTGCACTTCCCGGAAACCCGGATTGACCCGGCTAACGGGCTGGCGCTGGCGGTGCTGGAACAGAGTGAGCAGCGGGTGGGGTGAGCGTGCCCCCACAGACTGCCCTCTTCTTTATGATCGCGTCTCACTGACCGGTGCATCTGTCCGTTCGCCCACCTCACGCGGGTCAACATTAAACTTCTCCAGCACACGCGCGTGAATTTTCTCCAGCGGCATCCCAGCCGTTTCCGGCAGATAGCGGAAAGTGAAGAAGTACATAGCCAGTGAAAAAAGCGCAAACAGTAACAGCGGGAAGCCACCGTGGAAAATCTCAAGCAGAAAAGCATTACTGTTCAGAATCGGGAATGTGGTGCTGATGACAAAATTGGCCATCGACATGGCGCAAATGGAGATGCCGACACAGATTGAGCGGATTTCTGTCGGAAACAGCTCGCCCAATACGGTCCAGACAATCTGTCCCCAGGTCATGCCAAAGAAAACCATATAGGCAAACAGTCCCACCACCGCCAGCAAGCCGGGCAAACGGTAATAGAAAGCAATAAAGGTATAGGCAAGGAAAACGGCAGAGGTAATCGCCCCCAGCAGTAACAGCTTACGGCGCCCGACTTTATCAATCAGCGCCATACCCATCAGCACACCCGCAAACTGACATACGGAAAGCCAGAAGGTCTGGAGCAGCGCCGAATCCGTGCTGCCGGACACATTTTTCAACAACGTTGGCCCGAAATACTGAATCACATTGATGCCGCTAATCTGATTGCCGACGGCCAGTCCGACACCAATGATGAGCAACGGCACCGTGGTTTTGTTCAGGCGGAATCGGGATTTATGGCGAGTCGCCGCCTCATCAGAGAAAGAGTGTTTAATTTCATTGAAAACGGTGCGGGCATGGACCGGGTCAGAGATTTTGCTCAGCGTATCCAGTGCTTCTTTGTCTTTGCCTTTCAGAACGTTCCAGCGCGGTGATTCCGGTATAAAAGCAATGAAAAAGATAAACAGCGCACAGGGCACCAGCGCGGTTGCCAGGATATAGCGCCAGCCTGTATCGACCATCATCTCTGGCAGCATCGATTTATTAATATAGTAGTTGGTGAGCAGAACCACTGATTGCCCACCGACGCAGCACACCGCATAGAGCGCGCTGGTGCGACCGCGATACTTCGACGGTGAAAGCTCCGCCAGATAGATTGGCGAGATCACCGAGGCCAGCCCAATGGCTAATCCGCCAAGAATACGAAAGGCGACAAAGGTGAAGAAGTTATGGGCGATGGCAGTCCCCACCACCGAGGCAGTAAACAATAGCGCCGTGATAGCGAGCGATTTTTTGCGGCCAAATTTATCGCTCAGCTTTGGCGCAATAAAGCAGCCAACCAGACTGCCAAGCAGGATATTAGACACTGCCCAGCCGGTTTCTGCCGGGGTCAGCTGGAAATAGTCACTAAGCGGCTCAATAGCGCCAGAGATAATCGACGAGTCATAGCCCATCAGCAGGCCACCAAAAGCGGCGACGGTGCAACAGAGCAGGACATATTTCATGTTGTAACGTTTTTGCCGGGTTTCCATTTTTACAGGCTCCTTTTCTCTACTGCCTGAACCGCATCGGTTCAGTAACAGGAGGCGTGACAGGTCAGAGGTTCAGGAATTTCAGCGAGCAGACACCCGTGAAATATATTTTCTAAATGGGGAAATTTGGATTAATTCTTTCGAAAGTGTGAGGCAGGTTGGAAAAAATTATAAACTTGCTGAGTGATAATCCTTAATAAAGATCATATTAATCAATGAGGTAAAAGATAACCCGGGCGATGAGGTTTTTCCATCAAGGGTAAATACCTGATGACAGAAGAAATATCGTCTGAAGCGGTCCGTCTGGGACTGATAAAATATCCCGCCAGCCCTCTGCCTTAAATGCTGATTTTTAAGCTCTAAATCTAATGAGGTTGGGCCGTTCCGGCTGGCAGATTAAGCCTGCGAAGATGGCCTCTGAACTGACAGCGAGGCATCAGGATGAAATATAATTTTCATCCTGCCCATTACATGAAAATCCGGGCGTTCTTTACTCCGGTCTGTCGTTAAAGCAGGTTTTCCCCAAAGTGCTGCCGATATTCTTTCGGCGTGGTGTCGTAGCTTTTGCGGAAGACTGAGTAGAAGTATTGCAACGAAGGATAGCCGCACATCTGCGAGATCTCGTTGATGTTGAGCGACGAGGAAGCCAGCAGTTCGCGGGCTTTTTCCAGCTTTTCGCGATGGATCATTGCATGAAGGGTGTCGCCGGTCTCATCCCTGAAGCGTTTTTCAAGATTAGAGCGTGACAGCCCGACCGCATCCAGCACCTGCTCCACTTTAATCCCCTTACAGGCGTTGAAACGGATGTAGTGCATCGCCTGAATCACTGCCGGATCGCGCAGAGAACGGAAGTCAGTCGAGCGCCGGGCGATGACTTTTACGGGCGGCACCAGAATGCGCTGTAGTGGCAGGGGCTGCTTATCCAGCAGCCGATGCAGCAGTTTGGCCGCCTGATAGCCCATCTGTCGTGAGCCCTGTGCCACGGACGAGAGCGCCACGCGTGACAGATAGCGGGTCAGCTCCTCATTATCAATCCCGATCACCGTAAGCTTCTCCGGCACCGGTATTTTCAGATGTTCGCACGCCTGAAGCAGGTGTCGCGCCCGTGAATCCGTGACGGCGATAATGCCGGTTTGCGGCGGCAGCGTCTGCAGCCAGTCGGCGAGACGGTTCTGGGCGTGCTGCCAGTTTTCCGGCGCGGTTTCCATGCCCTGATAGACTACGCCCTGATAACGCTCGCGCCCCACCAGCTGACGGAAAGCCTGTTCCCGCTCCTGTGCCCAGCGCTTGCCACTGGAGGCCGGTAAACCATAAAAGGCAAAGCGGTTAATGCCCTTCTCTTTCAGATGCAGAAAGGCTTTCTCCACCAGTGCGGCGTTATCCGTGGCGATGTAATGCACGGGTGGATAATCCTCCTGCCGATGGTAAGAACCGCCAACGCCGACAATCGGCACAGAGACATTCGACAGCAGGCTTTCGATGGAGCGATCGTCATAATCGGCGATCACGCCATCGCCCAGCCACTCACGGATATTGTCGATGCGACAGCGGAAATCTTCTTCAATGAAGATATCCCAGTCAGTCTGCGACGCCTGCAGATACTCTCCGACGCCCTCAACAACCTGGCGGTCATACACTTTATTGGCGTTAAACAGCAGTGTAATGCGATAGCGTTTATCATGCATGGTGGCGCGTTCCCTTAAATCCTCAGCGCATTGCATAACACGGCTGAAAGGGGCAAAAAAATTGTTTGCGCCACAATGTGATCGCCCGCGCGATTACACCCGACGCCGCGTTGCGGTATCCATCCACACCGCCAGCAGCAGAATCGCGCCTTTAACGATGTACTGCCAGAAAGTCGGCACATCCATCATGCTCATGCCGTTATCCAGCGAGGCCATGATAAAGGCACCCATTACCGCGCCCGCCACCGACCCCACACCACCCGCCAGGCTGGTGCCGCCGATCACGCAGGCGGCAATCGCGTCGAGTTCTGCGATGTTACCCGCCGATGGCGAACCGGCGCCCAGCCTTGAACTCAGGATCAGCCCGGCAATCGCCACCATCACACCGTTGATGGCAAACACCGCCAGTTTGGTGCGCGCCACGTTAATGCCTGACAGCCGCGCAGCATCAATGTTGCCCCCGATGGCGTAGATACGACGGCCAAATGCGGTGCGGGTGGCCATGAACATGCCCGCCAGCAACAGTACGGCCAGCAGTAACACCGGCGTCGGTACGCCGCGATAGTCGTTGAGCAACCAGATAGCACCGAGCACTAAGATGGCGGTGATCGCCTGACGCCCTACGGTGCTGCTGGCTGGGCCCTGCGGCAGTCCGAGCTGCTGACGACGCAGACGCAGACGCCACTGCCACAGCATAAACAGCGCCAGACCGGCAACGCCAAAGCCGAAACCGACGCCGCCCGGCAGATAACTCTGTCCAATCTGCGACATGCCCGGCGTGATGGGCGCAACCGTAGTGCCGTCGGTAATTCCGACCAGAATGCCGCGGAACGCCAGCATTCCCGCCAGCGTGACGATAAACGACGGCACTTTACGGTAGGCCACCCACCAGCCATTCCAGGTACCGAGCAATAGCCCCATCACCAGCGTCACCACGATGGTCAGGGGCAACGGCCAGCCGAGCCAGACGTCGAATATCGCCGCCGCGCCGCCCAGTAACCCCATCATGGAGCCGACTGACAGGTCGATCTCCGCCGAGATAATCACAAACACCATGCCCACCGCCAGGATGCCGGTAATGGCGGTCTGACGCAGCAGGTTAGAAACGTTACGCGCGCTGAGCCACGCGCCGTCGGTGGTCCAGGTAAAGAACAGCGCAATCAGCACAATCGCGCCCAGCATCACCAGAACCTGCAGATTAGGCAGTGTGAACCTGCCCGGTGAGGGTTTGCCCGGCGTGCCGGAGAGGCGGCTTTGGGTACGTTCACTTTTAAGCATAATGTTCACTCCGCAGGGCAGCTTCCATCACCTGCTCCTGAGTCAGGTTATCGTTAATCAAGTCGGCTTTGATCTGCCCTTCATGCATCACCAGCACCCGATCGCTCAGGCCCAGCACTTCCGGCAGCTCAGAGGAAATCACAATCACCGCGATACCCTGCTGAACCAGCGCATTGATCAGCAGGTAGATCTCCTGACGTGCGCCCACATCAATGCCGCGCGTCGGTTCATCGAGGATCAGGATTTTTGGATTGAGCAGCAGACATTTCGCCAGAATTGCTTTCTGCTGGTTGCCGCCGCTTAAACGGCCAATCGGCAGTTCTGATGAGGAGGTTTTCACCCGCAGGCGGGTGATCGCGTCGTTGATCGCCTGCTGCTCCTGCGCTTCATCCAGCGTTGAGAGTCGGTGGCTGAACTGGTCCAGCGCCGCCAGGGTGATATTTTTGCCCACCGCCATCAGCGGCACGATGCCATCCTTTTTGCGATCTTCGGGCACCATCGCGATACCGTGCGCAATGGCAGCGCGGCAATCGGTGATGCTGACCTGCTGGCCATTGATCCAGATATCACCCTGCCAGCGTCCTGGCCAGACGCCAAACAGACACTGCACCGTTTCGGTCCTGCCTGCGCCCACCAGCCCGGCGATACCCAGAATCTCACCGCGTCTGAGCGTGAACGAGACATTGTTAACGCGGCGGATGTGGCGGTTAACCGGATGCCAGGCGGTGAGGTTATCGACTTTCAGTATCACATCGCCAACCTGATGCGGCGCGTGAGGATAGAGCGCGGTCAGCTCGCGTCCGACCATCATGGTGATGATGTCATCTTCGCTCAGACCCGCCGCCGGACGGGTCGCGATATGCTGGCCGTCACGGATCACGCAGATGGTGTCAGAGATCGCCTTTACCTCATTCAGCTTGTGGGAGATGTAGATGCAGGCGATGCCGTGTTCACGCAGATTACGGATGATACCCAGCAGCACATCCGTCTCCTGCTCCGTCAGCGATGAGGTCGGCTCATCCAGAATCAATAGCCGGACCTGTTTGTTGAGGGCGCGGGCGATCTCTACCAGCTGCTGCTGGCCCAGGCCTAACTCACCGACCCGGGTCGCGGGAGAGACGTTCAGCCCGACCCGCGCCAGCAGCTGCTGGCAGCGCAGGGTCATGGTTTCATCATCCACCATGCCGAAACGGCTCAGTTCAGCACCAAGGAAGATGTTCTCCATCACGGTGAGTTGCCGCACCAGCGCCAGCTCCTGATGAATAATCACAATGCCTTTACGTTCGGTGTCGCGAATGGTCTGCGCCTGAATCTCGTCGCCAGAGAAGTGAATCTTCCCTTCAAAATCACCGTGCGGATAGAGTCCGCACAGGATTTTCATCAGCGTCGATTTGCCCGATCCATTCTCACCGCACAGCGACATCACTTCACCTGCCTCAAGTTGCAGGCTGACATCATTCAGCGCTTTCACAGCACCGAAACGCTTGGTGATGTTTTTCATTTCCAGCAGCATCGACTGTTCTCCCTCACGCTATGCGCGGTCAGAGTTCGCTCTGTTTGTGGAAACCGTCTTTCACCACGGTGCTTTCGATATTGTCTTTGTTGACCGGAATCGGCTTCAGCAGTCGCGACGGTACATCTTTCAGGCCATTATTCAGCTTGCTGTTGCTGGCGGGCATTTTGCCCTCGCCCAGCTCGACCGCAATTTTCGCCGCTTCAGTGGCCAGCTCGGTGATCGGTTTGTACACCGTCATGGTCTGGGTGCCCGCTTTGATACGCTTAATCGCGGCCAGATCGGCATCCTGTCCGGAGATGGCCACTTTTCCGGCCAGCCCCTGCGCACTCAGGGCCTGAATCGCACCGCCTGCAGTGGCATCGTTAGAGGCCACCACCGCATCAATATGGTTGCCGTTGGCAGTCAGGGCATTTTCCATAATTTTCAGGGCGTTTTCCGGCAGCCAGGCATCGACCCATTGATCGCCGACAATTTTAATGCTGCCGTTATCGATATAAGGTTTTAACACTTTCATCTGTCCGGCGCGGAACAGGCGGGCGTTATTATCCACCGGCGATCCGCCCATTAGAAAATAGTTGCCCTTAGGCACCTGTTTCACAATGCTTTCGGCCTGCAACTCGCCCACTTTTTCATTATCGAACGAAATATAAAAATCGATATCGGCGTTATTTATCATTCGGTCATAGGCCAGTACTTTAATGCCTTCACGTTTCGCTTCAGCGACAACATTACTCAACACCTGACCGTTGTAGGGAATAATCACCAGCACATCGACACCGCGATTGATCATATTTTCAATCTGCGACATCTGTGTTTCCTCGTTGCCGTTCGCCGACTGAACAAACACCTTAGCGCCCAGCGTCTCCGCCTGTTTAACGAAAATATCGCGGTCTTTCTGCCAGCGCTCGAGGCGCAAATCGTCAATTGCCATGCCGATCTTCACTTCTTTTGCCACGCTGGTCTGGCTGAAGAGCGCCAGCGCCGCGCAGGCGGCAAACAGTGCATATTTCATCTTCATTGTGATCATCCTGTAGGTGGAGGCTATTGTTATCGCAGGCCGATAAACCAGGCGGATGAATTGTTGCCCTTATTTTCCGGTCACAGCAATTACTGATTTTTATCCGGCTATTACGTTTTTTGGTTTATTTCATTTTTTATGAGCGCGATCGAGGTTTCATCTTTTTCGGACAAAAGAGTGACAATGATAAAAAGGCAGGTGAATAACAATATTTTGCGAGCCAGCGCACAAATAACAATTATCTGACACCCGTAATGAAATATCGTAATTGAGCTGAGATTACAGCCCATATTGAATATTGCTTCAACGCAGACCATCCGGGTACTGATGCTAAGGAGCAAACCATGCACGCTTATTTCGATCAGATCGATCGGGTTCGTTATGAAGGCACCCAGTCGACGCATCCTCTCGCTTTCCGCCACTACAATCCCGATGAGGTCATCCTCGGCAAGACCATGGCCGGGCATCTGCGCTTTGCTGCCTGTTACTGGCACACCTTCTGCTGGAATGGCGCGGATATGTTTGGTGTCGGTGCCTTTGATCGTCCGTGGCAGAAAAACGGGGATGCGCTGCAGCAGGCAAAAATGAAAGCGGATGTCGCCTTTGAGTTTTTCCACAAGCTGAATGTGCCGTGGTACTGCTTCCATGACGTTGATGTCTCACCGGAAGGCGATTCGCTGCGCAGCTATAAAGAAAACTTAGCCGCCATGACCGATAAACTGCTGGAGAAACAGCAGGAAACCGGCGTGAAACTGCTTTGGGGCACAGCCAACTGCTTCACCCATCCACGCTACGGTGCGGGTGCAGCCACCAATCCCGATCCTGAAGTTTTTGCCTGGGCAGCGACGCAGGTCTGTAGCGCAATGCAGGCGACCAAAACCCTGGGCGGCGAAAACTATGTGTTGTGGGGCGGACGCGAAGGCTATGAAACACTGTTGAATACCGATCTGCGCCAGGAGCGCGAGCAGATTGGCCGCTTTATGCAGATGGTGGTTGAGCACAAACACAAAACTGGCTTCCAGGGAACACTGCTGATCGAACCCAAACCGCAGGAGCCGACCAAACATCAGTATGACTATGATGTCGCCACGGTTTATGGCTTCCTGAAACAGTTCGGGCTGGAGAAAGAGATTAAGGTTAACGTCGAGGCGAACCATGCCACGCTGGCTGGCCACTCGTTCCATCATGAAATCGCGACCGCCATTGCGCTGGGCATTTTTGGTTCCGTGGACGCCAACCGCGGCGATCCGCAGTGCGGCTGGGATACCGATCAGTTCCCGGTCAGCGTGGAAGAAAACGCGCTGGTGATGTACGAAATTCTTAAGGCGGGCGGCTTTACCACTGGCGGCTTAAACTTTGATGCCAAAGTGCGTCGTCAGAGCACCGATAAATATGATCTCTTCTACGGTCATATTGGCGCGATGGACACCATGGCGCTGGCGCTGAAGGTGGCGGCTCGCATGATCAGTGACGGTGAACTCGATAAGCGTGTGGCGCAGCGCTACAGCGGCTGGAATGGTGAGTTCGGCCAGCAAATTTTGAAAGGTGAGTTTTCACTCGAGGCACTGGCGGCGCATGCTCAGCAGCAGCAGCTTAATCCGAAGCATCAGAGCGGACGTCAGGAGCAGCTGGAAAATCTGGTGAATCACTACCTGTTTGATTTCTAACCCTTCAGGAGCAGCGCATGTTTATCGGGATCGATTTAGGCACCTCTGGCGTCAAAGTGGTGCTGATGGATGCACAGGGCAACGTGGTGGCGACAGAAACATCGCCGCTGCAGGTTTCGCGTCCGCAGCCCTTATGGAGCGAGCAGGATCCTGAAAGCTGGTGGCAGGCGCTGGATTCAGCCATGCAGGCCCTGAGCGCGCAGCAGGACCTGCATAGGGTTCAGGCTATCGGGCTGAGTGGACAGATGCATGGTGCAACGCTGCTCGACAGCGCTGACCAGATTTTACGTCCGGCCATGCTCTGGAATGACGGGCGCAGCGAGGCGCAGTGCCGCGAGCTGGAGCAGACGGTGCCGGATTCGCGTTTGATTACCGGCAACCTGATGATGCCCGGCTTCACGGCTCCCAAGCTGCTGTGGGTGCAGCAGCATGAACCGGCCATCTTCAGTCGGGTTGCTCATGTGCTGCTGCCCAAGGATTATCTGCGCTGGCGATTGAGTGGCGACTTCGCCACCGATATGTCCGATGCCGCAGGGACGATGTGGCTGGATGTAGCGCAGCGTGACTGGAGCGATGTGATGCTGCAAGCCTGCGATCTCAGCCGCGATCAGATGCCGCAACTCTATGAAGGCAATGCCCTGACCGGCACATTACATGCCGATCTGGCGACGCGCTGGAAGATGAACGCGGTGCCGCTGGCCGCTGGCGGAGGTGACAATGCCGCGGGCGCTGTTGGGGTCGGCATGACCGAACCGGGCCAGGGTATGCTGTCGCTGGGCACCTCGGGCGTCTATTTCGTGGTGAGCGATGGCTATCTCAGCAATCCGGAACGTGCGGTTCACAGCTTCTGTCATGCGTTACCGCAGCGCTGGCATCTGATGTCGGTGATGCTCAGTGCGGCTTCCTGTCTCGACTGGGCAGCCACGCTGACCGGATGTAAAGATGTTCCTGAGCTGCTGGCTGAAGCGGAGCGCGCGCGCGATGACGTGCCCGCGCTGTGGTTTCTGCCCTATCTTTCCGGAGAACGCACGCCGCATAACAATCCCAGTGCCCGGGGCGCTTTCTTTGGCTTTACCCACCAGCATGGTCGTCCCGAGCTGGCACGAGCGGTGCTGGAAGGCGTAGGGTTTGCGCTGGCGGAGGGCATGGACGCGCTGCACGACTGTGGCGTGCAGCCAGAGAGCATTATGCTGATCGGCGGTGGCGCACGCAGTGCACTGTGGCGTCAGATGCTGGCAGACATCAGTGGCCAGACGCTGGATTACTGCCACGGCGGTGAAGTGGGTCCGGCGCTGGGGGCCGCCAGGCTGGCACAGCAGGCGCTGGATGCAGAGGTCACCGTGCCGACCCCGGTTCTGGTGCAGCGACACCAGCCGGATCCGGTCAGGCTGGCGCATTACCAGTCGCGTCGGGCGACCTTTGCGACTCTGTATCAGCAGCTTCAGCCATTGATGAAGTAACAACGAGGGCGTTCTGAATTTAAAGCGCCTGTTAATCAATCCCTGGTGTTAAAAGCCAGGGGGTTGATTAATGCAGAAAAGATGATCGGTATTACTGACCCGGCGTGGCCGGGATGACACTAACTCAGCCATACCTTCCAGGCAGCATCAGCCAATCGCGCCCAGCGTATCTTCCTGACCCTGTTTCTTCGGCAGCAGGAACAGCGTCGCCGCAATATCCAGCAGATAAATCAGCGCCAGCAGGGTAATCGCCGCCGTAAACGAGAACTGGCTCGCCAGCAGACCAATCACTACCGGGCCGAAGCCACCCACGCCACGCCCAAGGTTGAACAGGACATTTTGCGCGGTGGCACGCACCTGCGGCGGGAAGGTATCGGAAATCAGCGCGCCGTAGCCGCCAATCATGCCGTTAACAAACATTCCCATGATCGCACCGGTAAATAACATGATGTTCGGGTCGCGCAGCTGCGCATACACCACCACCATCACGACGGCACCAAACTGATAGAGCAGGAAGATTTTCCAGCGCGCAAAGCGGTCGGCCAGCACGCCAAACAGCCAGATGCCAAAGGTCATCCCGACCACCGTTACCGCAGTCCAGAGGCCGGATTTCGTCAGACTGAAGCCAAAGCTGGAGGAGAGGTAGCTCGGCATCCAGATCATCAGCCCGTAGTAACCAAAGTTCTGCACGGAACAAAGGATAAAAATACCGAGACTGGCTTTGGCGGTCGCGCGGTCGCGCACCAGCAGCTTCAGGCGCGCCGGAAACGAGAGCGACGGCACATGTTTAACCTGCCGTTGAAACGCCTCTGGTTCGCCCATGCCGCGACGAATAGCAAACGAGACCAGCGCCGGTAATAATCCGACCAGGAACATGCCGCGCCAGCCGATGATATTCAGCAGCGGCGGCGTGATAAAGGCTGCCATCAGCACGCCGAGCTGCCAGCCGATACCGACCCACGCTGATGCGCGGTTACGCTTCTCAGCAGGCCAGGCTTCGGCAATCAGCGCCATGCCAATACCGAATTCGCCACCCAGGCCCACACCCGCCAGCGTTCGCCAGGCGAGCAGGTCCCAGTAGCCCTGCGCCACCGCGCACAGCCCGGTAAAGACCGAGAAGACCAGAATCGTGACGGTGAGCATGCGGATGCGACCATAGCGGTCGCTGAGATGACCAAATACGATGCCACCGATAACCGCGCCAATCAGCGTCCAGGTCACCAGCGATCCCGCCTGTGAGGGATTGAGCGCCAGCGAAACACTGATCGCCGGCAGCATAAAGCCGAGTATCAGCAGGTCAAATCCATCCATGGCATAACCGCTGACCGCAGCCAGCATCGCTTTGCCCGGCGTGACGCCCGGCTTAGATTGGGGAGAAGGGGACATCGTTGCGCACCTCATAAAGAAAAGTGCCGCAATTATAAGGAGAGTTCAGGATGTGACCAATTGAAAAGGCGTATCCCTGCGCCACTCAGGCACAGGGATAAGATTACTCAGGAAGGGCGGTTGCTGCCATCGTCACCTGACAATAATTCATCGAGCCGGTCTCCACCAACGTGACGGAAATCCTGACCTTTGACGAAATAGAAGATAATTTCGCAGATGTTCTGGCAGCGATCGCCAATACGCTCAATCGCGCGGGCGCAGAACAATGCTGTCAGCACGCTGGGAATGGTGCGCGGATCTTCCATCATGTAGGTCATCAATTGGCGCACAATACCTTCGTACTCTTTATCCACCTTTTTGTCTTCGCGGTAGATGGTGATCGCCTCATTGAGATCCATCCGCGCGAAAGCGTCCAGCACATCATGCAGCATCTGCACGGTGTGACGACCCAGCGACTCAAGGCTCACTAGCAGCGGAAGATGCTGCTGACCAAATTTCTCCAGCGCCGTGCGGCTGATCTTCTCTGCCACGTCGCCAATGCGCTCCAGCTCGGAAATGGTTTTGATAATCGCCATCACCAGCCGCAAATCGATCGCGGTTGGCTGACGTTTGGCGATGATGCGCACGCAGGCTTCATCAATCTCCACTTCCATCATATTGACCTTCTGGTCGCCGTCGATCACCCGCTGCGCCAGTTCACCATCCAGATTATGCATGGCGGTAATCGCATCGGTCAGTTGCTGCTCGACCATGCCGCCCATGATCATTACCTGGGTTCGGATATGCTCCAGTTCGGCATTGAACTGACCGGAGATGTGCTTATTCAGATTCAGATTATCCATGTCGATCTCCTGTCAGATCAGCCGTAGCGGCCAGTAATGTAGTCTTCGGTTTGCTTCTGCGCGGGCTTGGTGAACAGCGTGTCGGTGTCGCTGAACTCAATCAGTTCGCCCAGATACATGAAAGCAGTATGGTCAGAGCAGCGTGCCGCCTGCTGCATATTGTGCGTCACGATCACCACGGTATAGTCCTGCTTCAGCTCGGTGATCAGCTCTTCAATGCGGCCGGTGGAAATGGGATCCAGTGCGGAGCAGGGCTCATCCAGCAGTAAGACTTCCGGCCGAATCGCGATGCCACGCGCAATGCACAGACGCTGCTGCTGGCCGCCGGAGAGACTGTAACCGCTCTGATGCAGCTTGTCTTTGGTTTCATTCCACAGCGCTGCTTTGGTCAGCGCCCACTGTACGCGCTCATCCATATCGGCACGCGATAGCTTTTCAAACAGGCGCACGCCAAAGGCGATATTGTCATAAATTGACATCGGGAACGGCGTAGGCTTCTGGAATACCATGCCGACGCGCGCGCGCAGCAGCGCGATATCCTGCTGTGTCGCCAGAATGTTTTCACCATCCAGCAGAATGTCCCCTTCGGCCCGCTGCTCTGGATAGAGCGAGTACATCTTATTGAAGGTACGCAGCAGGGTCGACTTACCACAGCCCGACGGGCCGATAAACGCGGTGACCTGATTCTTAGCGATATCCAGGTTAATGTTCTTTAGCGCATGAAACTTACCGTAATAGAAGTTCAGATTACGAACCTGAATTTTATCGGCTGTTGCTGTCGCGATACTCATCATTCATCTCTCTTATACGGCGCCGCTCAGGGCCGCGCCGGAAGTTAACCGTGTTTACCTTTGGCGAAAATCACCCGCGCCACAATGTTCAGCAGCAGCACGCAGAGGGTAATGATCAGCACACCTGCCCAGGCCAGGCTCTGCCATTCGGCGAACGGGCTCATGGCAAACTTAAAGATGGTGACCGGCAGGTTTGCCAGCGGCTGCATCATGTCGGTGCTCCAGAACTGGTTCGACAGCGCCGTAAACAGCAGCGGCGCCGTTTCCCCTGCGATGCGGGCAATCGCCAGCAGCACGCCGGTGATGATGCCGGAGACCGAGGCTTTCAGGGTGATGGCCGAGATCATCTTCCACTTCGGTGTGCCAAGCGCATAAGCCGCTTCACGCATGCTATCTGGCACCAGCCGCAGCATATTTTCGGTAGTACGAATCACAATCGGCACCTGCAGCAGTGCCAGCGCAATCACCCCGGCCCAGCCGGAGAAGTGCTGCATCTGCGACACCACCAGGGTGTAGACGAACAGGCCGACCACAATGGAGGGGGCTGAAAGCAGAATGTCGTTAATAAAGCGGATCACTTCTGACAGGGCAGACTTGCGCCCATATTCCGCCAGATAGATCCCAGCCATGATGCCCAGCGGTGTGCCGAAAAAGGTCGACCAGAAAATCAGCAATCCACTGCCGGCCAGGGCGTTCGCCAGACCGCCGCCTGCGGTATTTGGCGGTGGCGTTGATTCGGTGAACAGGGACCAGGAGAGTCCATCCACACCGCGCGTGACGGTGGTGAACAGTATCCACACCAACCAGAACAGACCAAACGCCATGGTCAGCAGCGACAGCGTCAGCGCAATTTTATTTTTCGTGCTGCGCCAGGACTGCATTTTACGACGTGATGCGTCCAGTTCGGCGCGCGCCTGAATTTCAATCGTGGTCATGAGCGCGTTCCTTCACTTTTCTGCAGTCGCATAATCATCAGCTTTGAAATCGCCAGCACGATAAAGGTAATCACAAACAGGATCAGGCCCAGCTCCATCAGCGCGGCGACATGCACGCCCGACTCCGCTTCCGCAAACTCGTTGGCCAGCGCCGAGGTGATGCTGTTACCCGGCATAAACAGCGATGGGCTGTCGAGCTGGTAGGTGTTGCCGATAATAAAGGTCACTGCCATGGTCTCACCCAGCGCACGACCCAGCCCCAGCATCACGCCACCAATCACACCATTTTTGGTAAATGGCAGGACGATGCGCCAGATCACTTCCCAGGTGGTGCAGCCGATGCCGTAGGCTGACTCTTTCATCATCACCGGGGTCTGCTCAAAGACGTCGCGCATCACCGAGGCAATGTACGGGATGATCATGATCGCCAGAATCACTCCCGCCGCGAGGATACCGATACCGAAAGCGGGGCCGGAGAAGAGTTCGCCAACAATCGGAATACCCGACATCACGTCGTTAACCGGCGTCTGGAAATATTCGGCAAACAGTGGCGCGAAGACAAACAGGCCCCACATGCCGTAAACGATACTCGGGATAGCTGCCAGTAGCTCAATGGCGGTGCCCAGCGGGCGACGCAGCCAGCCTGGCGCGAGTTCAGTCAGGAACAGCGCAATACCAAAACTCACTGGCACGGCGATAATCAGGGCGATGATGGAGGTCACAAGGGTGCCGTAAATCGGAACCAGTGCGCCAAATTGTTCGTTGGGCGCATCCCAGGTTTTGGTCCACAAAAAGGCGAAACCAAACTTCTGGATGCTGGGCCACGAGGAGATGATCAGGGAGACAATAATGCCGCCCATCAGTAACAGCACAATCAGCGCAGCCAGCCTGACCAGCGCGCCAAAAATTCTGTCACCTTGTTTGCCTGGGGCTTTGAATGCCGGCTTCGTTGCAGCCATAGAAGTCTCAGTCTTCAGAAGTTATCAGGGCGGCATGAGCCGCCCGCTGGGTCTGACCGGACCGCTGTCCGGCCAGGGTCGGTCAATTACTGATAAAGCGCTTTACCAGAACTGTCTTTGATATTGGCTTTCCAGGCGGCGCGAATCTGCTCGGTCACGCTCTCTGGCAGCGCAGCATAATCCAGCGCTGTGGCGGTTTTGCTGCCGCTTTTGTAAGCCCAGTCGAAGAACTTCAGCACTTCAGCGCCCTTAGCCGCATTCGCTTGATCTTTATAGATCAGAATGAAGGTGGTTGAGGAGATTGGCCAGGCATCCGCGCCCTTCTGGAAGGTCAGATCCTGCGCAAAAGACTTGCTCCAGTCAGCGCCTTTCGCGGCATTACTGAAGCTGGTCTCGCTTGGTGCAACCGCTTTACCATCGGCATTGATCAGTTTGGTGTAGGTCAGGTTGTTCTGTTTGGCGTAGGCATATTCCACGTAGCCGATAGAACCCGGCAGACGCTGAACAAACGCGGCGACGCCGTCGTTGCCTTTACCGCCCAGACCCACCGGCCAGTTAACGGTATTACCTTTACCAATTTTGCTGTTCCAGTCCGGGTTCACTTTCGCCAGGTAACTGGTGAAGACGAATGAGGTGCCTGAACCATCAGCACGACGCACCACGTTGATGTTGGTCTCTGGCAGTTTTACGCCCGGGTTGAGTCTGGCGATCGCCGGGTCGTTCCACTTTTTGATGGTGCCGAGGTAGATATCACCGACGGTTTTACCATCCAGCGTCAGCTGGCCTGACTTGATGCCTGGCAGGTTAACCGCCAGCACCACACCACCGATCACGGTAGGGAACTGGAAAAGGCCATTTTTCTGCAGATCTTCATCTTTCATTGGCGCATCGGACGCACCGAAATCAACGGTTTTGGCGATGATCTGTTTTACGCCGCCAGATGAACCGATGCCCTGGTAGTTAATTTTGCTACCGGTGGCTTGCTGATATTCTGCTGCCCACTTGGCATAAACCGGCGCCGGGAACGTCCCGCCTGCACCAGTGAGATCGGTGGCCGCAAAAGCAGATACCGCGCTTACAGCGAAGGTGGTGGCGAGGATTCGGGCTACGGTGCTACGCATCAGTGTCATATTCCCTCCAGGGGAGAAAAGTCAGGCTAGGGGCCGTTTTAGTAAGAGTCTGTGATTGCTGCAGGAGGGAAAATAGGACAGTTTGATGACAGTGAAATGTACGAAATGTGACAGTTATATGACAGAGGGCCAGAATGAAGTGGGCCCGCGACGGGGCCCACCAGGTTATTCCACGGTAACCGATTTTGCCAGGTTGCGTGGCTGATCGACGTCGGTGCCTTTAATTAGGGCAACGTGATAGGAGAGTAACTGCAACGGCACGGTGTAGAAGATCGGCGCAATCACCTCTTCAACATGCGGCAACGGGATAATCTTCATCCCGTCACTGTCGCTAAAGCCTGCATCCTGATCGGCGAACACATAGAGCAGACCGCCGCGTGCACGCACCTCTTCGATGTTGGATTTGAGCTTCTCCAGCAGTTCGTTGTTAGGTGCCACTACGATCACCGGCATGTCCGCATCAATCAGCGCCAGCGGGCCATGTTTCAGCTCGCCTGCGGCGTAAGCCTCCGCATGAATGTAGGAGATCTCCTTGAGCTTCAGCGCCCCTTCCATGGCAATCGGGTATTGATCGCCACGACCCAGGAACAGCGCGTGATGCTTGTCAGAGAAGCCTTCTGCCAGATTCTCAATCAGCTTATCCTGCGCCAGCATCTGCTCAATCCGGTTCGGCAACGCCTGCAGGGCATGAACGATCTCATGCTCAGTCTCCGCAGACATGCCTTTCAGACGTCCCAGTTTCGCCACCAGCATCAGCAGCACCGCTAACTGGGTGGTAAACGCTTTGGTAGAGGCGACGCCGATTTCGGTGCCCGCTTTGGTCATCAGTGCCAGGTCAGATTCCCGCACCAGTGACGAACCCGCCACGTTACAGACGGCCAGCGACCCCAGGTAGCCCAGCTCTTTCGAGAGACGCAGTGCTGCCAGAGTATCCGCCGTTTCACCCGACTGCGACAGGGTGATCAGCAGGCTGTTTTTGCGTACCGCTGACTTGCGATAGCGGAACTCAGAGGCGATCTCCACGTCACAGGGGATATTTGCCAGCGACTCAAACCAGTAGCGTGACACCATGCCGGAATTATAAGAGGTGCCGCAGGCGATAATCTGGATATGCTCCACCTGACTCAGCATCGCTTCAGCGCCCGCGCCCAGCTCGCTGAGGTCAACCTGTCCCTGGCTGAACCGACCGCTCAGAGTGCTTTTCAGCGCCATCGGCTGTTCGTAGATCTCTTTCTGCATGTAATGACGGTAAATGCCTTTGTCACCGGCATCATATTGCAGGTTCGACTCGATTTCAGCACGCGTCACGGTGTTGCCTTCACGGTCGATTACCGTGACATCACGACGGCTGATCTCGGCGATATCACCCTCTTCCAGATAGATGAACCGGCGGGTCACCGGCAGCAGAGCCAGCTGATCTGAGGCGATAAAGTTTTCACCCATGCCACGGCCAATCACCAGCGGGCTGCCGGAACGGGCGGCCACCAGCAGTGACGGATCGCGGCTGTCCATGATGACCATGCCATAGGCACCGCGCAGCTGTGGGATTACGCGCAATACGACTTCGCGCAGCGAACCGCCCTGCTTCTGCTCCCAGTGAACCAGATGCGCCACCACTTCGGTGTCGGTTTCAGAGACAAAGACGTAGCCGCGTTCAATCAGCTCAGCGCGCAGCGGCTCATGGTTTTCAATG
The DNA here is from genome assembly GCF_024158165.1 of Pantoea sp. B550. Lineage (NCBI taxonomy): Bacteria > Pseudomonadati > Pseudomonadota > Gammaproteobacteria > Enterobacterales > Erwiniaceae > Pantoea > Pantoea sp. B550. The sequence goes on along the minus strand of NZ_JAMYXI010000003.1, from coordinate 1,954,313 downwards.
ATGCCGTTGTGCACGATGATGATGTGCTCTGAGACGTGCGGATGCGCATTCGCTTCCGACGGCTCGCCATGGGTTGCCCAGCGCGTGTGCGCGATACCGGTGCCACCAATCAGCGGCTGCTGTTCAGCAGCTTCCGCCAGTTTCTGCACTTTCCCTAACCGCCGCAGGCGCGTGACGTGCCCCTGACGATCGACCACGGCCAGACCGGCCGAATCATATCCGCGATATTCAAGACGACGCAGACCTTCCAGCAGAATCTCTGCGATATCGCGTTGTGCTACTGCACCAACAATTCCACACATAATGATGTTTTCCTGACTACATGGCTTTTCGCCACTTCTGTTGTCATGCGACCTGATATCCGGCTTTGCCGGTTCCCCGAGCCTTGTAGAGAGTGGGGATTATAGTTTTGGCACTGCACTGCATCGGCCCGCATAAAGCGGGCCGTTAAAAATTTATTTTTTCTTCACCGGACGCTGCCAGTCCGCTTTGTGATTCTGTTCTTTACGGTTATAGACCAGACCGGCTTCGGTCACATCTTTCATGAGGGTGGTGCCTGCCGCAATGGTAGCGCCTGCCGCGACGCTGACCGGGGCCACCAGCTGCGTATCTGAGCCGACAAATACGTCATCGCCAATCACGGTTTTGAATTTATTCGCGCCATCATAGTTGCAGGTAATCGTGCCTGCACCAATGTTCACGTTGTCGCCAATCTCCGCATCACCCAGATAAGAGAGGTGACCCGCTTTCGATCCCTTGCCGAGACGCGCTTTCTTCATTTCGACGAAGTTTCCCACGTGAGCGGCGTGCGCCAGCTCGCTGCCAGGACGCAGACGGGCAAAGGGCCCGACGGTGCAGGCGGTGGAGAGATGAGCATCCTCGATCACCGTATAGGGGCTGATTTCACAGTCATCGCCAATCACGCTGTTTCTGATAATGCAGCCCGCGCCGATTTTGACGCGCGAGCCTAGCGTGACCTGGCCTTCAATAATGACGTTGGTGTCGATTTCGACATCCCGTCCATGCGTCAGCGTCCCGCGTAAATCAAACCGTGCCGGATCGCGCAGCATCACGCCGGCCAGCAGCAGTTTTTCCGCCTGTTCAGCCTGGTAAGTGCGTTCTAATGTCGCCAGCTGCAGACGGTTATTTACGCCATCGGTTTCGCTGATACGTGCCGGATGGACTGCGTTGATTACCCGACCTTCCTGATGCGCCAGCGCGATAATATCGGTGATGTAATACTCACCCTGTGCATTGTTGTTGGTGAGCTGTGACAGCCAGCGTTTTAAATCGCCGCCGTTGGCGATCAGAATACCAGTGTTGATCTCTTTAATGGTGAGCTGCGCCGGGGTGGCATCTTTCTGTTCGATAATGCCGGTGATGGTGTCGTTCTCGCGCACAATGCGGCCATAGCCGGTCGGGTCATCCAGTACCACGGTGAGTAAGCCAATGCCGCCCTGCGGTTTTGCTTCACGCAGACGCTGTAATGTCGCCTGAGTGATCAGCGGCACGTCGCCATAGAGCATCATGATATCTTCATCATCGGCGAAGGCAGGCGCGGCCTGCTGCATCGCATGGCCGGTGCCGAGCTGCTCAGCCTGCAGCACCCAGTTAAGCGTGCTGTCGGTAAGGGTCGCTTTCAGGCGGTCGCCACCGTGACCATAAACCAGATGTACCTGCTGTGCGCCCAGCCCTTTGGCGGCATCAATGACGTGCTGAACCATCGGTTTGCCTGCCAGCGTATGCAGAACTTTAGGCAGATCGGAATACATACGGGTGCCCTTGCCAGCAGCAAGAATCACCACACTCATCGCACTGTTAGACATAACTATCCTGAGTGAATTTTTACGGGTGAAAGTAAAACGGTTTGGGGTTGAGATTACTACATTTTTCTCAGGCCGAAATTAGGCGGACGGACAGATTGGCCGCCACAGGCAAAAAAAATGCCAGCCCGAGGGCTGGCATTTCGTGACGCATAAAGCTGGATTACATCGCTTTTTTGGTCAGTTCGATCACGCGCAGTTTAGCAATGGCTTTCGCCAGCTCGGCAGAGGCCTGAGCGTAGTCCACGTCGCCGTGGCTGCTGTTCATGTGCTCTTCTGCTTTGCGTTTTGCTTCCAGAGCACGCGCTTCGTCCAGATCGGTACCGCGAATCGCGGTATCGGCCAGAACGGTGCTGCTGCCCGGTTGCACTTCCAGCACGCCGCCAGAGAGGTAGATATACTCCTCTTCGCCGTGCTGTTTCACGATACGGATCATTCCAGGCTTAATGGCAGTCAGCAGCGGCGCATGGCCAGGGAAAATCCCCAGTTCACCTTCGCTACCTGACACCTGAATTTTCTGTACCAGACCAGAGAACAACTGCTCCTCTGCGCTGACCACATCCAGGTGATAAGTCATAGCCATAATCTTCCTCCCGGGAAACCGTTATTACAGTTTCTTCGCTTTTTCCACGGCTTCTTCGATGGCACCAACCATGTAGAAGGCCTGCTCTGGCAGGTGGTCAAACTCACCTTCCATGATGCCTTTAAAGCCACGGATAGTGTCTTTCAGCGTAACGTATTTACCCGGTGAACCGGTGAATACTTCCGCAACGAAGAACGGCTGAGACAGGAAGCGCTGAATCTTACGCGCACGTGCCACCAGCAGTTTGTCTTCTTCAGACAGCTCATCCATACCGAGGATGGCGATGATGTCTTTCAGTTCCTGATAACGCTGCAGCAGTGACTGAACGCCACGTGCAACATCATAGTGCTCCTGACCGACAACCAGCGGATCCAGCTGACGGCTGGTAGAGTCCAGCGGGTCAACGGCCGGGTAGATACCCAGAGAGGCGATCTGACGGCTCAGCGTTACCGTTGAGTCTAAGTGCGCAAAGGTGGTTGCTGGTGACGGGTCAGTCAGGTCATCCGCAGGGACGTAAACGGCCTGTACGGAAGTGATTGAACCGGTCTTGGTGGAGGTAATACGCTCCTGCAACACACCCATCTCTTCTGCCAGCGTTGGCTGGTAACCTACCGCAGATGGCATACGACCCAGCAGTGCAGAAACTTCTGTACCGGCCAGGGTGTAACGGTAGATGTTATCGATGAACAGCAGAACGTCGCGGCCTTCATCACGGAATTTTTCCGCCATGGTCAGACCGGTCAGTGCGACGCGCAGACGGTTACCCGGCGGCTCGTTCATCTGGCCATAGACCAGAGCAACTTTATCGATAACGTTTGAGTCAGTCATTTCGTGATAGAAGTCGTTACCCTCACGAGTACGCTCACCCACACCAGCAAACACAGAGTAACCTGAGTGTTCAGCTGCGATGTTACGGATCAGTTCCATCATGTTGACGGTTTTACCGACACCCGCACCACCGAACAGACCCACTTTACCGCCTTTGGCAAACGGACACATCAGGTCGATAACCTTGATACCGGTTTCCAGCAGTTCCTGCGAGTTAGACTGATCTTCATAAGAAGGCGCTGCGCGGTGAATAGAGGCGATCTCTACTGCGCTGCCATCTTCTTCTTTCAGCTCGCCTTTCATGTCGATAGGCTCGCCGAGAACGTTCATGATACGGCCCAGGGTCGCTTTACCGACCGGAACCTGAATCGGTTTCTGCAGGTCGTTGACGTTCAGACCACGCTTCAGGCCGTCAGACGTACCCATTGCGATGGTACGCACTACGCCGCCGCCGAGCTGCTGCTGTACTTCCAGCACCAGACGCGCATCACCATTCATTACCTCGAGGGCGCTGTACACTTGCGGTACCGCGTCCTGAGGGAATTCGACGTCAACAACGGCGCCGATAATCTGGACAATCTTTCCAGTTGCCATCTTGAATCCTCTACCTAATTCCAAACCTGGTTAAACCGCGGAGGCCCCCGAGACGATCTCGGTAAGTTCCTGGGTGATGCTGGCCTGACGAGCTTTGTTGTATACCAACTGCAGCTCTTTGATCAGATTTCCGCCGTTGTCGGTTGCGGCTTTCATCGCCACCATACGTGCAGCCTGCTCACTGGCCAGATTTTCCACCACACCCTGATAAACCTGCGATTCGACATAACGGCGCAGCAGGGTATCCAGCAGCGCTTTCGGATCGGGTTCGTACAGGTAATCCCAGGTCTTCGCCTTCATCTCTTCTTCACCTTCCGCTGGCGCTAACGGCAGCAGTTGGGTGATGGTCGGAGTCTGAGACATGGTGTTATTGAATTTGTTACTGACGATCATCAGTTTGTCGATGCGGCCTTCATCATAAGCCTGCAACATCACTTTTACCGGGCCAATCAGATCAGACAGGGCAGGTTTATCGCCCATGCCGCTGACTTGCGCCACAATGTTGCCACCCACAGCACTGAAGAATGACGCCCCTTTTGAACCGATAATCGACAGATCGCTCTGCACGCCTTTATCGGACCAGGACTTCATATCCGCCAGTAATTTTTTGAACAGGTTAATGTTCAAACCACCACAAAGCCCGCGGTCTGTAGAAACGACCAGGTAGCCGACGCGCTTGACGTCGCGCTGTTCCAGGTAAGGGTGCTTGTATTCCAGATTACCCAACGCAAGGTGACCAATCACTTTGCGCATGGTGTCTGCATACGGACGGCTGGCCGCCATGCGTTCCTGCGTTTTACGCATCTTGGAGGCGGCGACCATTTCCATCGCTTTGGTGATCTTCTGCGTGTTTTTCACGCTTCCAATCTTGCTTCGTATCTCTTTTGCGCCGGCCATTAGCTTCTCCTCAAAGCCTTGCGGCCTGCCTTTTCAGACAAGCCGCCAGACATTACCAGGACTGGGTTGCTTTAAACGTATCGATCAGGCCTTTCAGCTTCGCTTCGATATCGTTGTTAAAGTTACCCGACTGGTTGATTTCAGCCATCAGCTCAGCGTGGTCGCGATCGGCGAAGGCCAGCAGTGCAGCTTCGAAGCTGCCAATTTTTGCCAGTTCAACGTCGTTCAGGTAGCCACGCTCTGCAGCGAACAGAACCAGACCCTGCTGCGCGACAGACATCGGCGCATACTGTTTCTGCTTCAGCAGCTCGGTCACTTTCTGACCGTGGCTCAGCTGTTTGCGGGTAGCATCATCCAGATCAGAGGCGAACTGCGAGAACGCCGCCAGTTCACGATACTGTGCCAGCGCGGTACGGATACCACCGGACAGTTTCTTGATGATCTTGGTCTGTGCAGCACCACCTACGCGGGATACCGAAATACCTGGGTTAACGGCCGGACGAATACCGGAGTTAAACAGGTTCGATTCCAGGAAGATCTGACCATCAGTAATCGAGATTACGTTGGTCGGAACGAACGCAGAAACGTCGCCCGCCTGAGTTTCGATGATCGGCAGCGCGGTCAGTGAACCGGTTTTACCTGTCACTGCGCCATTAGTGAAACGTTCTACATAATCAGCGCTTACGCGTGATGCACGTTCCAGCAGACGGGAGTGGAGATAGAACACGTCGCCAGGGAACGCTTCACGGCCTGGTGGACGGCGCAGCAGCAGAGAGATTTGACGGTAAGCGATAGCCTGTTTGGAGAGGTCATCGTATACGATCAGCGCATCTTCACCACGGTCACGGAAGTATTCGCCCATCGCACAACCTGCGTACGGAGAGAGATACTGCAGTGCAGCTGATTCAGAAGCAGACGCCACAACAACGATGGTGTTCTGCAGTGCGCCATGCTCTTCCAGCTTACGAACCACGTTAGAGATGGTTGAGGCTTTCTGACCAATCGCAACGTAGACACACTTGATGCCTGAATCGCGCTGGTTGATGATCGCATCGATCGCCATCGCGGTTTTACCGGTCTGACGGTCACCGATGATCAGCTCACGCTGGCCACGGCCGATTGGAATCATCGCATCGACCGACTTATAACCGGTCTGAACCGGCTGGTCGACTGACTGACGATCGATAACGCCAGGTGCAATCACTTCGACTGGTGAGAAACCGTCGTTGTCGATTGCGCCTTTACCGTCGATTGGCGCACCCAGGGTGTTCACAACGCGGCCCAGCAGGCCGCGGCCTACCGGTACTTCAAGAATGCGGCCAGTACACTTAACCTTCATGCCTTCGGCGAGGTCAGCGTAAGGACCCATCACCACTGCACCAACCGAGTCACGCTCGAGGTTCAGGGCGATAGCGTAACGGTTACCCGGCAGGGCAATCATCTCACCCTGCATGACATCGGCCAGGCCGTGTACGCGGATGATACCGTCACTTACAGAAACAATCGTACCTTCGTTGTGAGCTTCACTCACGACATTGAACTGAGCAATGCGCTGCTTGATCAGTTCGCTGATTTCGGTGGAATTCAGTTGCATATGCTCCAGTCCCCTTAAGACTGCAAGACGTCAGCCAGACGGTCAAGACGGCCGCGTACGCTGCCATCAATAACCAGATCACCCGAACGGATGATCACGCCTGCCATCACAGACTTATCAATTTTGCAATTCAGCTTAACTTTGCGTGACAGACGTTTTTCCATCGCGGCGCTGATTTTATTCAGCTGGTCGTCACTCAGCGTACTGGCGGAGATAACATCAACTTCAGCGGTGGCTTCATGAGCGTCACGCAGTTCGATGTATTGGGCCAGTACAGCCGGAAGCGCTGTCAAACGTCCGTTTTCCGCCATCACCTTAATCAGGTTCTGCGCGGGTTCATCCAGTTGATCACCACAGACTGCGTTAAACGACGCTGCCAGCGCTTCAGGTGCTAATGCACCGGAGAGAAGATCAGCCATCTGTTCATTGCGAGCCACTTCTGCGGCAAACGCCAGCATCTGTTGCCAGCGTTCTATACTTTGATGCTCAACAGCAAAGTCAAAAGCTGCTTTGGCGTAGGGGCGAGCTACAGTAATCAGATCAGACATCAGCCCCTCCCTCCTTACAGTTCAGCGACCAGTTTATCAACGATGTCGCTGTTAGCAGCTTCATCCACGGAGCGTTCGATGATCTTCTCGGCGCCAGCCATAGCCAGCAACGCAACCTGCTTACGCAGTTCTTCACGCGCACGTTTGCGTTCGGCGTCAATTTCAGCCTGCGCTTGTGTCACGATGCGATTACGTTCGTTTTCAGCTTCGGTTTTCGCTTCGTCCAGAATCTGCGCGCGACGCTTGTTCGCTTGCTCGATAATGATCTGAGCGTCTTCTTTGGCTTTTTTCAGCTGGTCGGTCGCATTAGCCTGCGCGAGATCCAAATCTTTCTTTGCACGTTCAGCAGAAGCAAGGCCTTCAGCAATTTCTTTCTGGCGCTTTTCGATAGCAGCCATGAGCGGCGGCCATACGTACTTCATGCAGAACGCGACAAACAGGATGAACGCGATAGCCTGGCCGAGGATTGTTGCATTAATGTTCACAGCACAATGCCTCTAGATTGAGTATTTAACTTTTCTGCCGTTATCGTTGTGATAAGCGGCAGAATCCGTTCACCCCTGCACATTGTGCGCTGAGTGAACACAGGGCTTTAGGCGACAGCAAACATCACGTACAGACCCAGACCAACAGCGATCATCGGGATTGCATCCACCAGACCCATTACAACAAAGAACTGCGTACGCAGCAGAGGAATCAGGTCAGGCTGACGAGCAGCGCCTTCCAGGAATTTTCCTCCGAGGATGCCGATACCGATCGCAGCACCGATTGCCGCCAGGCCCATCATCACAGCGGCAGCCATGTACAGCAGATCCATATTCAGGTTTTCCATGACAGTCTCCAGTTTGTTTCAGTTAAATGCTCCCTTCATCTTCCGGGCTTCAGCGGAGTACGCTGCAACCCGGAATCAAGAGGGAAAGTAGTGTTGAGAAAAAAATCAATGCTCTTCAGATGCCATCGACAGATAGACAATCGTGAGGACCATGAAAATGAAAGCCTGTAGCGAAATGATCAGGATGTGGAAAATGGCCCACGGCACATTCAGCACCCACTGCGACCACCACGGCAACAGACCGGCAATAAGGATAAAGATCAGTTCACCCGCATACATGTTACCGAACAGTCGTAAACCCAGTGACACAGGCTTAGACAGAAGGCTTACACCTTCCAGAATCAGGTTGATCGGGATGAAGATCGGGTGGTTAAAAGGCTGCAGCGTCAGCTCTTTCGTGAAGCCGCCAATGCCTTTCATTTTGATGCTGTAGAACAGAATCAAAATAAATACGCCCAACGCCATAGATAGCGTGATGTTCACGTCTGCAGATGGTACGACGCGCAGCGCCGGTAACCCCAATACGTGCTCACCAATATATGGCAGCAGGTCGATTGGCAGCAGATCCATGAAGTTCATCAGGAAGACCCAGACAAAAATTGTCAGAGCCAGCGGGGCGATAAGTTTGCTCTTACCGTGATACATGTCGCGCACGTTACTATCAACGAAACCGACAACCAGTTCGATAGCCGCCTGCATTTTCCCTGGTACACCGCTGGTAGCAGACTTCGCCACGCTACGGAACAACACCAGGAAGATGATTCCCAGCACCATAGAGAAAAACATGGAATCGATATTTAATACCCAGAACGTCGCGGGAACGTCGTGCGGATTCACTAACTCGAAGGTACGCAGGTCCAACTGAAGATGAGTCAGGTGGTGACCAATGTACTCTTGCGGAGTAGAGATTTCTCCTGCAGCCATGATGCCTCTTACCCTTTGTTGTTAATTACCGCCGGTGCCAGCATTTGAACCACCAGCACCGATAACCAGGTTATTCCGACCGGCCAGAAGACCGCCCCGAACAGACCCAACGCCACAATGAGCAAAATGATGGTCGCAAACACTTTAGCAATTTCACCTAAAGCGAAGCTCCACGCGACTCGTCCCGAAGCGGGGGGTTGCCCCTGCAGGCGCCAGGCTAAAAACAAAAACAATACGTTTGGCAGCCAGGCTGCCGCTCCGCCAGCAAGAGCAGAGACACCCCAGGTGACATCTTTAACAGCAAAGAGTCCGCCGATGATGACTATCGTCACCAGCTGAATCATCAGCACCGTTCGGGCGAATTTTACACTGTAAAGAGACACTGACATGACGCTGATACTCTCCTGCCCCGTTAGGGGTATGTCGCGTGTCGTATAAGACTGCCTTTGCGCAGTTGAGTCAAGCAGCAAAAGCCGTGCAAATTATACGGGCCGCACCTGCGATTTCAATCGGTAAGTAGCGAAAAGGTGAACAATTATTTAAATTTCTTTCCGAAGGGCTATTTTTCCAAAGATTACCCTGCAGAGATTCACCCGAATCTGACTGAAAATTCACTCGCATCTTGCTTTTAAAGCGTGCTTTAGATCACATAATAAGCACTCACACGACATTGAGTTTTATCTGTGGCCTATTTAAGAACAATCTGCAAAACAAATTAAACCTTTAAAATCATAAAATTAAAATTACAAAAATGGGCAGGCAGGACTATTTTCACAGAAAACACGCTATTGACATCGAACTGTGCATGAGAATCGTGAAATTGATATTACGTACGCAAAGTTATTACCACGATATATTTTCCGGCGTGACTACTTTTATTCCACGACCCGCCTATACAAGTGATATTTCTGATAACCGAATGTGAATTAAACGTTAAATGTAACAGAGCTTTTCGGATAATTTCCGTCTCCGTTTTTAACCTTCGCTCAGCCTGGGCTTAATCAAAATCTTTTATTGATAACGCATCATCTGCACTTTTTTCATCTACACCCTGATTAAAACCCTGGCAGAGAAACGTTAAATCCCTGCAAACCAGAGGGCTACTGATGACGAATAATGACCAGATGACGGTCACCTTCCAGCTGAGGCACCTGCAGCTTTATCACTGCATCGGAGACATAGCCGGCCGGTAACTCAGCTATTTCATCGTCCGGGCGGACACCTTTGAGCGCATAAAAGCGCCCTTCCCCGCCAGGCAGATGGTGACACCAGTTCACCATGTCGGTCAGCGAGGCAAATGCACGGCTGACGACACCATCAAACGGCGGCTCAGCCGGAAACGCCTCAACCCGGCTCTGGACCGGAGCAATGTTAGTGAGTCCTAACTCATGCTGAACCTGACGCAGGAAACGTACCCGCTTGCCCAGGCTGTCGAGCAGCGTAAAGTGCGCGTCGGGCATCACGATAGCCAGCGGAATGCCAGGCAGTCCTGGCCCGGTTCCCACATCAATGAAACGCGAGCCTTTCAGATGCGGCGCCACCACGATGCTGTCGAGGATATGGCGAACCAGCATCTGCTGCGGATCGCGCACGGATGTCAGATTGTAGGCTTTGTTCCACTTATCCAGCAGGCCGACATAGGCAACCAGCTGCTGTTTTTGTTGATCGGAGAGGGAAATACCGGCTGCCTTTAGCAGCGACGTGAGTGAGTTAATCACAGCATAAGTCCATTCAGCGGGGGCAAGTCACCTCGCCCCATTTCAGATCAGGCGCTTTTACGCAGCAGACCCTGTTTTTTCAGATAGATAAGCAGAATTGAGATGGCCGCCGGGGTGATGCCGGAGATACGCGTCGCCTGACCAATCGAACTCGGTTTGTGATCGTTCAGCTTGGCGATCACCTCATTTGAGAGGCCGTTCACCTGGCGATAATCAAGCTCCACCGGTAACAGTGTGTTCTCGTTACGCAGCTGGCGATCGATCTCTTCCTGCTGACGCGCGATATAACCTTCATATTTAACCTGAATCTCAACCTGCTCAGCGGCCTGCTCATCAGCCAGTGCCGGACCAAAGGCATCCAGCGTCATCAGCTTCAGATAGGTCAGCTCAGGACGGCGCAGCAAATCTTCGCCGCTCGCTTCTTTCGTCAGCGGTGCGCTGAGTACCGTGTTCACTTCCGTCACATGCTCTGACTTCGGATGAACCCAGATATCGCGCAGGCGCTGACGCTCCTGTTCAATCGCTTCCAGCTTCTGATTGAAACGCGCCCAGCGCGCATCATCCACCAGACCCAGTTCACGACCAGTTTCGGTCAGACGCAGGTCGGCATTGTCTTCGCGCAGCATCAGGCGGTATTCAGCACGGGAGGTAAACATCCGGTACGGCTCTTTGGTACCGAGTGTGCAGAGATCATCCACCAGCACGCCCAGATAAGCCTGGTCACGACGCGGTGCCCAGCCCTCTTTATCGGCAGACTGACGGGCGGCGTTCAGCCCTGCCAGCATCCCCTGCGCAGCCGCTTCTTCGTAGCCGGTTGTGCCGTTGATCTGGCCGGCAAAGAACAGGCCGTGAATAAATTTGCTCTCCAGCGTCGGTTTGAGATCGCGTGGATCGAAGAAATCATACTCGATGGCATAGCCCGGACGCACGATCTTCGCATTCTCCATGCCCTGCATGGAACGGACGATCTGAATCTGTACGTCAAATGGCAGACTGGTCGAGATACCGTTCGGGTAGATCTCATTACTGGTCAGCCCTTCCGGCTCCAGGAAGATCTGATGCGAGTTACGATCGGCAAAGCGCATCACTTTGTCTTCGATCGACGGGCAGTAGCGTGGACCGATCCCCTCGATGATCCCGGCATACATCGGGCTGCGATCCAGGTTATTACGGATCACCTCATGGGTTTTCTCGTTGGTATGCGTGATCCAGCACGGTACCTGCTGCGGATGCTGGGACGCATTACCCATAAACGAGAAAACCGGCATCGGGTGATCACCGTGCTGCGGGCTAAGCACTGAAAAATCGATGGTGCGCGCATCGATACGCGGTGGCGTACCGGTCTTGAGGCGGTTTACCCGCAGCGGCAGCGCACGCAGTCGTTTTGCCAGCGGAATGGACGGAGGATCGCCAGCGCGACCGCCACTGTAATTATCCAGACCGATATGAATTTTGCCGTCAAGGAAAGTGCCGACGGTAAGCACGACGGTTTTCGCGCGGAACTTCAGTCCCATCTGGGTGACGGCACCCACCACACGATCGTTTTCCACGATAAGATCGTCGACCGCCTGCTGGAAGATCATCAGATTAGGCTGATTCTCCAGTGCCGTACGCACCGCCTGCCGATAAAGCACGCGATCTGCCTGAGCACGGGTGGCCCGTACTGCCGGACCTTTGCTGGCGTTTAGTATCCTGAACTGGATACCCGCCTGGTCAATCGCACTGGCCATCAGACCACCCAGGGCATCCACTTCCTTCACCAAATGTCCTTTGCCAATCCCACCAATCGCCGGGTTACAGGACATTTGTCCAAGCGTATCAATGTTATGGGTGAGTAACAGGGTTTGCTGACCCATTCGGGCTGCCGCCATTGCGGCTTCGGTGCCCGCATGACCACCACCAATTACGATGACGTCAAAAGGATCCTGATAAAACATGAAGTGGTACCTCGGTTGATGAACTTGCAGGATCGTCGTCCTGGGGCGTGGATTCTACTCAAATTCCGTCTGGGGTGAAAGTCGCGGGATCGTCCGGTTTTAAAAGAAAGGATCTTAGATCTGTATATGATCTTTCTGTTAGATCTCTTATTAGGATCCCGCCTGCCTGTGGATATGTGCCAGAAGCAGAACAGAAACAACAGGATGACGAGGATCACTAGCTGTGAGTGATCGGTGATCCTGATCCGTATAAGCTGGGATCAAAATGGCACGTTATCCACAGCTCAAAAATCGTTCTACGGTTATTATTTGGATAACTACCGGTTATACGCAGTAAAAGAGGGTAGTTATCCACAAAATAAACGAGCGGAAAAGGATAAAATCAGCATCTTCCACTGGGGATCATCACTATTTCGCGATCCCCAGCCCCCTTCAGATCGCCTTTTTCCAGCTTTCCAGCCAGGCTTCCGCCGGATCTTCAGGGATCTCATGCTCCAGCACGTCAATCTCCAGACGATCGCCGATCTGCTGGGCTCCCAGAGCAATCAGCTGTGCTTCAATCTGGCGGATCGCACCACAAAAGAGATCATATTCATGATTGCCGAGGCCTATTGCCCCAAAACGAACCTGAGAGAGATCGGGCTGGCTGTCACGGATGGCTTCGAACAGCGGCAGCAGGTTATCGGGAATATCGCCTGCACCATGAGTTGAACAGACCACCAGCCAGATACCCTCATGTGGCACTTCATCCAGCTCCGGGCCATGCAGCATCTGCGTTGAGAAACCCGCTTCCTGTAATTTTTCTTCCAGATGTTCAGCCACATACTCTGCGCTACCCAGAGTACTGCCACTGATTAAGGTGATATCGGCCATCTTGCTCTCCCGGACATTAAGGCGAGCATTGTACGCTGTGATCAAGCGGTGATCCACCTGTGGACAACAGGGTTAATAGATTAAGAGAAACGAACGCAGCCGTTGCCAGCCGCCACATTCGTCAGGGATAAGATTATGCACAAGGCGGAGAAGGATCAGGGCTTGATAGTGCGCATGATGGGGTTTTGCAACGAGATCAGCGTTTCCGTCGACTGAATTTCATCGATGGTCTGGATCTTGTTGATCAGCACCTGTTGCAGGGCATCAATGGATCGGCACATCACCTTAATAAAGATGCTGTAGTGGCCGGTGGTGTACCAGGCTTCAACCACTTCATCCAGCGCATCCAGTTTGCTCAGCGCAGCCGGATAGTCACGCGCGCTTTTAAGGATAATGCCGATAAAACAGCAGACATCAAACCCCAGCTGGCGCGGATCGATATCAACCCGGGTGCCCAGGATAATGCCCGCCTGCTTCATCTTCTCCACGCGGACATGAATGGTGCCGGGGCTGACGTTAAACTGTTTTGCCAGCTCGGCGTAAGCAGTGCGCGCATTGTCGAGCAGGGCATTCAGAATGCCGCGATCCAGGTTATCGAGCTGCAGATGTTCGGCCATGGCCATCCTCGTTATTGGTCTGCTTTAAGTAAACAAGGGTGAATGTGCAGCAAAATAACGGTTCAGGCAACTACCGGCAGCGACGGACGCCGCTGCCGGTTCACTTAGCGTTTACGCCAGACGGTAACCTGCGCCAGCGTGTGCTGGAACTTGCGGGCCGTTTCGCGGATCACAAAGGGTTTATCCTGTGGATCATCGACCAGCTCGAAGTCGGCTGCCAGCAGACGTTGCAGTGCCTGCAGCGTCGTCAGTGCCTCACCATTCTCACGCACGCCGCCCAGCCAGTTCTCCTTCGGCGTGAAATCTTCAAGCCAGGTATAAGGCGATGAGAGCAGTAGGATGCCGCCCTGACGCAGCATCGGCGTGACATCCTGCAGGAAGCGCGCGGGCTGACGCAGGCGATCAATCAGGTTGGAGGCGAGCACCAGATCGTATCGGCCAGGCTGTGGCTTCAGGTTACAGGCGTCGCCCTGAACAAACTGAATCCGCTGCGCCAGTTCGCTCTCCAGCGCGAAATCTTTCAGGCGAACCTGGCGATACTCCACCAGCTCGCCTTCCTGTGGCAGGAGATAACGGAAGTCTTCGCCGCTGGCCAGCTGAAGCGCTACATCAATGAAGCGCGCCGAGTAGTCCATGCCGGTGACACGTCCAAAGTGGCGAGCCAGTTCAAAACTGGCGCGTCCGGTGGCACAGCCAATATCCAGTGCCTCGCCGCGTGCCGTGGTGTAGTTCAGCGCGAGGTTTACCAGGCTTTCGGCATAGTTATCCACGCCGAAATAGCGCGGGCCATACTGGAAGTCGAGGTATTGCGACACCATGGCGTCAGATTCATACGGGTTCAGCGCCATGGTTTCCTGATGGCTGGAAACCACGTAGCGGAAACCGGCATGCTGGAAGAAGTGGCGGCGGAACGCATAGCGTGCCGATTTCAGCGCTTCGTTGCCGGTCGATATCCAGCTACCGCCTTTGATCAGCGAATGTTTGCCATCAAAGGTCGGGGTAGAGAAATCATCGTAAAGCGGGTGGACTTTAAAACCTTCAAAGCCGTTGGTCGGCGTGGTCGTCCACTGCCAGACGTTACCGACGATATCGAAGAAGTCGCCCTGGGCGAAGAGATCGACCGGTGAAGAGGACGCCCAGTACGCCAGGTTAATGTTGCCCGGTGCCCGCTCCCAGTCCGGCTGATCGCCCGCAACCTGCTCGCGCAGCTGAGCCCACTCCGCTTCACACGGGAGCTGAACGCTCATGCCGGTCTGTTCCGCTTTCCAGCGGCAGAAGGCCGCCGCTTCAAGCTGATTGACCTCGGCAGGCCAGTCCCACGGCATCGCCACTTCTTCACACATCAGACGCAGTTTAAGCTGATCGGGCATCGCTGGCGTGCCGACCCAGAAGGTGGGCATCTCCGCTTTGGCAAACTGACACCAGCCCCAGCCTTCATCATCCCACCAGCGGGCATCCTGATAACCGCCCGCCTCAACGAACGCCAGAAATTCTGCGTTGCTGACCAGCATTTTGCTCGCCTTGAAAGGCTGCAGCGCGATCTGCTGACGGCCATATTCATTATCCCAGCCGTAGGTATCGTCGGTTTTACCCAGCGTGACGGTGCCGCCTGGCATCGGCAGCAGGGCATTGGCCGGCACAGCTTCGCGCTGGTGGCGCGCCATCGGACAGACCGGCCATGCGGCCTGCGGTCTGACCCATTCAACCGGTAACTGGCGGATGAGCACGCTGGACGTTTCCAGATGAATACGCTCATGCTCAATGCCCATCAGGATCACCCAGGCCGGACTCTCCCAGGTGATCGGCAGAGTCAGCGGCAGGGTCTGGATCAGATCGCTGACCAGCGCTTTAACGCGCCCGCGGTATTCGCGGACTTCTTCAACAGTGGGCCAGTCATAGTGGCTGTCGTTGAGATCGTCCCAGCTCATCTCATCCACACCAATCGCCATCATCGCTTCGATACGATCGTCCAGACGCGCGTCGATAAGGCGTCCGGCCATCAGCTTATTGATGTAGAAGGTAGCGGTGTGGCCAAAATAGAAGATTAAAGGATGGCGCAGCGGAATGGCTTTGGTAAACCAGGCCTGGGGATCGGCCAGACAGGTAAACAGACTTTCATACTGTTCCCAGGTCTGCTGAAAATAGGCCAGCAATTCGGCACGTTTTTGTTCAATGTTATGGCCGGAGAGCAGTAGCGTTCGCGTCGGCGCAGGCAGATCGCGATGAGGTTGAGCAAGCGTCACAGGGAGCTCCAGATTGCTGAGTAAGTGAAACGGTAATTCACTATAGCAAATGTGCATTTCTGCCCGATGACTTAACGCCGCCAGTGACGCAGCAGACGGCTTTTTATGCCGGTATCGAAACGCCAGATATGGTCGAAGATGCGCAGAATGCCTGGTTTCCCGTGGGCCGACATCGCCACGGCGTGAAAACGTTGCTGATTATTTCGCTGACGCGTTTTGATGGTCCCGATCACCTCTTCCGGCAGACGCTGAGCAATAAAATCGGAAACGATCACCGCATCGGCTTCCTCCCACAGTGCGCCTTCCATTCGGGTCACAACGGAAGAGAGGCAGGCGGCCAGATCGGTGCCGCCACGGAAACGCTGGCTCAGAAAGCGAATCGCCTGTTCCAGTCCGTCGTCACCGGTCAGCTCATAGCCAATCACCTCATGCGCAAACAGCATGATGTAGCAGCGACGGCGATCGGCCAGTGCAACTTTCAGCAGTGCCAGACAGAATGCTTTGGCGCAGCGCTCGTTGAAGCCCCCCATCGAACCGGAGGTATCGACGCAGACGATAAACGGCCCGCGCGGCTGCTCTTCATGCTGCTGGTGGCTGGCCGGACGCATAGTGACCTTTTCATGCCAGGCATCGCCCTGCAGCTTGTAGGTCAGCAGCCGTTTCTCTACCAGCCGCCGGTAAAACTCCAGCTCCAGTTCACTGATGCTCAGCGCAGCTAACTCCGGTGGCAGCAGACGCAGCACGTCATCGCTCTGATGAATGCCGCTGACCTCCTCCGGCACGGAGGCAGGCTCCTGCACCAGATGATGAAAAGCTTCCATAGGGGCATCCTTTGACGGCACCGATTTTGCTTCGCGACTGCGACCCAGTTGCTGGGCCAGCTTCAGTAGCTCCGGTTGCTGCGCCAGAAAGTCGCCATATTGCAGCATCAGCTGATAGTCACCAGGCTGCAGTGACGCTTTGCTCATGTCCCACAGCCGGCCCGCGGCGGCTTCATCATCGTCACCGAGGATGGGTGCCAGCTGACCGCTCAGCGCCATGCGCTGCTGCAGTTCCGCCAGCAGGCGTTCGCGCTGCTGCTCCAGCAAATCCTGATTCAGCGTCAGCGTCTGTAAGGTCAGGCTGAGCCGCCAGCGTTGTAGAAAAAGCTGGTGCTGCGCGCTGCTGAGATGGCTGGTATCGGTGTGCAGCACCAGCCGGTTGGCTTCATCCAGAAAAGGGGAAGGGAGGCTTTCAAGCGCCTGAAGCGTGGCATTCAGCTGGTGGCTGAATTCACGATCGCTGAGGAGTTGCACCCGCTGGAACAGCTGAAACTCTTCGGCCAGCGTGGCCGGAACCGGTGTGGTTTTGAGCTCAGCGTTGATCTCCGCTCGCCAGCGTGGCACCTCGCGCAACAGCGCTTTTTTCAGCCCGGGAAACTTTTCAAAAAACAGCGCCAGCTGCGGAGACGCCAGCAGGGCAATAATCAGCTCTTCAATCAGTTCGGTTTCACCCACGGAGAGCAGTGTGCTGAGCGTCTCCAGTGGGATCATTTACGCGCCTGTTTCAGCTGTTCCGCCACATCCTGCAGGCTGGTTTCAATGCGCGCCAGCCAGTCATCACTGATAAACAGGCAACGCTGGTGCTGGCTGAACAGATGACGCTGTGACCGCAGTTCACTCTCCAGCGCATCCAGCGCATCGGTGATCTCACCGGGCAACGGCTCGCTGTTGCTGACGCCAGGCAGGGTCAGACGCGACGATTGCAGGCTGACATCACGGATAGCCAGGCAGTGCTGCGCATCCACCTGTAAATCCAGGCTTTGCGCAAAGCCAATCCCATTAAGCTTGCCGCGAACCTCGCCGCCTTTCTGTAGCCACTGATTCAGGGCATCACGCGCAATCACCAGGTGGGTCACCTGCATGTCGTGCAGCATCAGCGGCTTTTGCAGCATCAGCGTCAGTTGCTCATCGGTAAAGCTTTCCGGCAGATCGTAATGGGGTTTGCGGCTGAACATGCCGCTGTGTTTTTCCAGGGTGATCGCCTGCGCGATGCTCTGCTGTTGCTGCAGAGCCAGGCGACGCGCTTTGATCTGCTGCAGTTTCAGCAGCATCGGCTGCTGCTGCCAGGCATGCTGCGTCATCAGCTGATCGATTTCTCGCTCCAGCAGCTGCATGGACGCGACGTCGTGCCAGAGGCAATCTTTCAGCAGGATCAGATCTATCGGGGCAATGGTATTGCGACCGCTGTAGAAAGCGCTGGCCTGCAGCAGATGAATGGCTTTTTTCCAGCGACGATCGGAAATATAAGGTGCGGCAGGCTGGCTCTCCAGTTGCTGACGCAGCTGATAAATCAGCTCAAAGACGGCATCGGGCAGGCTGACCTGGCTGATGCCGAGCTGCCACTGCGCATACTCTTCATCACTGATGCGCAGGGATTCCGCGACGGGATTGGTATGTTCATCCTGCTGGTGGGTCAGCATGCTGCGAAAATTCTGCTTCTCATGCACGTTATCCAGCCACAGGCGGATCAGCATTCGATCATAAAGCGCTTCAAGGCCGCTATCCGCTTCCGGCAGTTCGTTGGAAGCGGTAACCAGCAGCCGCATCGGGATGGTCTCTTCGCTGTCACCATTGCGGAAACGGCGTTCATTGATAGCGGTCAGCAGGGTATTCAGAATCGCCGGACCGGCTTTCCAGATCTCATCCAGAAAAACAATCTCGGCGTCGGGCAGATACCCTTTAGTGAGGCGCTGGTAGCGTCCTTCATCTTTCAGTGCCTGAATGGAGAGCGGGCCAAACACCTCTTCCGGCGTGGAGAAACGGGTCATCAGATATTCAAAGGCGCGGGCGTGCTGAAAGGCATATTTAAGGCGGCGGGCAATCAGGCTCTTGGCGATGCCCGGCGGTCCCAGCAGGAACACGCTTTCACCGCTCAGCGCCGCCAGCAGGCAAAGGCGAATGGCATGGTGCCGTTCATATAATCCTTTTTCTAACGTATTGCTAAGGCGAGAAATTCTTTCTGCCAAAAGATGGGGTTGAGCCATAATCACATCAATGTCCTTACGATCGTCGGGCCGCCGCGCTTAAGCAAGCGCCTTACTCTATAGATCATCATGCGTGAAAGCGTTGATAGCTGTCAGCTTTTTTGTTTCAGAAGGTTTGCCTGTTTTAAAAGTGGTGCTGGATGACAATTTATCGTCTTGAAATGACCCCGTTACCCTGACCGCGAGGCGAAGCGGGTATAGGAATTTTCGTTAAACCGTGCATACTGTGCGCTTTTTGATGGCCTGAGCGAGGGGTTTTTGCACCTCTTAGACTCCAACAAAAGATAACTCTATGAGCTCGGATAATAAGCAGTCACTTCGCGGATTAACGCTGGCCGCTATTGGTGTTGTTTACGGGGATATCGGCACCAGTCCGCTGTATACCTTGCGTGAATGTCTCTCCGGACAGTTTGGTTTCGGCGTTGAGCGGGAAGCGGTATTTGGCTTTCTGTCGCTGATTTTCTGGCTGCTGGTGCTGGTGGTCTCACTGAAGTACATCAGTTATGTGATGCGCGCCGACAACGCCGGGGAAGGCGGAATACTGACCCTGATGTCGCTGGCTGGCCGCCATACCGGTGCACGCGCCACGGCGGTGCTGGTGATCATGGGCCTGATTGGCGGCAGCTTCTTCTATGGAGAGGTGGTGATCACGCCAGCCATTTCGGTGATGTCCGCCATTGAGGGCCTTGAGATTGCTGCGCCGTCGCTGGATCCCTTTATTGTGCCGATGTCGATTGCCGTACTGACGCTGCTGTTTGCCATTCAGAAGCATGGCACCGGTATGGTGGGTAAACTCTTCGCGCCGGTAATGCTGGTCTGGTTTCTGGTGCTGGCGATCCTGGGGGTTATGGGCATCATGCGAAACCCGGACGTGCTGCATGCGCTGAATCCTGCCTATGCGGTTGAATTCTTCCTGCACTATAAGTCTGTTTCGTTCTTCGCCCTCGGTGCAGTCGTGCTGGCGATTACCGGGGTTGAGGCGCTCTATGCCGATATGGGTCACTTTGGTAAAGTGCCGATTCGACTGGCCTGGTTCTCAGTGGTGCTGCCGTCGCTGGTGCTGAACTACTTTGGCCAGGGCGCGCTGTTACTCAGCGATCCTAAAGCAATTAAAAACCCCTTCTTCCTGCTGGCCCCGGACTGGGCGCTGATCCCGATGCTGATTCTGGCAACGCTGGCCACCGTTATCGCTTCACAGGCGGTCATCTCTGGCGTCTTCTCGCTGACGCGTCAGGCGGTGCGACTGGGCTATCTGCCGGGGATGCGTATCATCCACACTTCTGAGCGCGAATCGGGCCAGATTTATATTCCGGTGATCAACTGGGTGCTCTATTTCGCCGTGCTGATTGTGATTATCAGCTTTGAGCATTCAAGCAATCTGGCTGCGGCTTACGGTATTGCGGTGACCGGCACTATGGTGCTGACGGCGATGCTCTCCTGCACCGTGGCGGTTAAAAACTGGCACTGGAATAAGCTGGCGGTCGCCGTCATCCTGGTGCTGATGCTTTGCATTGACGTGCCGTTGTTTACCGCCAATTTGGTGAAAATTTTCTCTGGTGGCTGGCTGCCGCTCTGTCTCGGCCTGGTGATGTTTATCATTATGACGACGTGGAAAAGCGAACGTTTCCGTCTGCTGCGCCGCATGCACGAACATGGTAACTCCCTGGAGGCAATGATCGCGTCGCTGGAGAAATCGCCGCCGGTTCGCGTACCGGGCACAGCGGTCTATATGTCGCGTGCCCTGAATGTGATTCCGTTTGCCATGCTGCACAACCTTAAGCACAACAAAGTGTTGCATGAGCGGGTCGTGCTGTTGACGTTGCGCACTGAAGATGCGCCTTACGTGCACAACGTGCGTCGTGTCACTATTGAGCAGCTGTCGCCGACCTTCTGGCGGGTGGTGGCAAGCTACGGCTGGCGTGAAACGCCAAACGTTGAGGAGATCTTCCATCGTTGCGGGCTGGAAGGACTCAACTGTCGCATGATGGAGACCTCGTTCTTTATGTCGCATGAGTCGCTGATCATCGGCAAGCGGCCGTGGTATCTGCGCCTGCGCGGCAAACTCTTCCTGGCGCTGCAGCGCAATGCGCTCCGTGCGCCAGACCAGTTTGAGATCCCGCCAAACCGGGTTATTGAGCTGGGCACTCAGGTCGAGATTTGATCGGCAGCGCCCGCCTTACGGGGTGGGCGCTGCCCAGCGTAGCGTGACGCACAAGCCGCCACCGGGTCGCTGGCTGAACGTAATCTGCATCCCGTGCAGTTGGGCAATATTACGCACTATCGATAATCCCAGCCCGCTCCCACTCTTCTCCTGACCTGGCGGTCGCCAGAAACGCTCACCGAGCCGTTGCAGGTCGGCAGCACTCAGACCCTCGCCGTTATCCTCCACCGACAGGCTGTTTGCCTGTAGTTGCACATCGACTTCGCTGCCCGCAGGCGTATAGCGAATGGCGTTATCCAGCAGATTCCGCACCAGCAGCGACAGCAACAGCGGATGGCCCTGAATTTGTGGATCGGCCTCAGCGTGCAGCCGCAACGTGACACCGGTTTTATCCGCCAGCGGCAATTGTGCGGCGAGTGTCTCCTGCACCGTGCGTTTCAGCGCCACCGGTTCGAAGGCGCTGCGTGCATCATCAGCTTCAACCCGCGAGAGCGTCAGCAGTTGATCCACCAGCCGCGTGGCGCGGACAATGCCGGCATCCAGTTGTTGCAGCGCATGGGTTCGCATCACTTCGTCATCCGCAGTCAGCTGGATCACTTCGCTTTGCACCTGCAGCGCGGCCAGCGGACTGCGCAGCTCATGCGCGGCATCGGAGGTAAAGCGCCGTTCACGCTGCATCATGGCGCTGATACGGCTGAAAAGGCCATTAAGCGCAATCATCAGCGGCTGTACCTCTTTCGGCACGCGGTCTGCCTGCAGCGGCGTATCGTCATCGGGCGCGCGCTGCGCCAGCTGCTGTGCCAGCGTTTTCAATGGCCGCAGTTCAGACCAGACCAGGCCGATGAGCAACAGCAGCATAAACGGCAGTGCGATCAGCCAGGGCAGCATACTGGCTTTCATCAGATCCTGCGTCATGTCGTCGCGGTATTCCGACTCCTGACCGACGACTACCCGGAATTTCTGATCCGGCGTGGTCAGCCAGACAAACCGCCAGCGATCGTCATCATTGGTGAGCTGACCCTCATGAAATCCCTGATAGTCCGCCTCAAACGGCAGATAGCGGCCATTATCGCCATCATTCATCACCTGCCTGCCGTCACGGGTAAAAACAGCAAAGGCCAGGGCATCGTCATCCTGCTCCCCACGATGGTGGCGCAGCATCGCTTTGGTTCGGGGCAGCGTGGTGTTATCCAGCGAAGAGAAATCAAGCGTCAGCAGGCGCTTGGCCAGCAGCATCTGCTGGGTATCAAACAGCTCATCAAGGGTTTCACGGGTCTGATGCCAGGCACTCAGGCTGGCGCTGGCCCAGCAGAGCCCGAGCAGCAGCACAAAACCGATACCCAGCCGCAGAAACAGGCTCATTGATCGCATTCAGCGGCTCCCAGGGTATAGCCGACGCCGTGCAGCGTGCGGATAAACGCGCTGCCCAGTTTTTTACGCAGATGATGAATGTGGACCTCTACCGCATTGCTGGAGACATCGGCGTCCCAGTTGTAGAGCTTCTCTTCCAGCTGGCTGCGCGTCAGCACCCGTCCTGGGTTGCGCATAAAGAGTTCCAGCAGCGCCAGTTCACGGCTTTTTAACTCGATCGCTTCGCCATCGCGCATGACGCTATGGCTGCCGGGGATCAGCACCACGTTACCGTGACGGAGTTCGGGCTGCAGTTGACCATGACGGCGGCGGATCAGCGCCTGTAAGCGCGCGGCCACTTCGGTTAAGGCAAAGGGTTTACACAGATAATCATCGGCTCCCATCTGCAGGCCTTCAACCCGCTGATCGAGCGCATCGCGGGCAGTCAGTATCAGTACCGGTACATCATTTCCCTGCTGCCGCCACTGCCGCAGGATATCGAGCCCATCCCGCTCAGGCAGAGAAAGGTCCAGAATCACCGCATCCCAGGGCGCGGCCTGCAGCGCGTTAAAGCCCGACTCACCAGAGGTAAACCAGTCAACGCTGAAGCCCAGTTTACTCAGTCCCGCTTTGATACCGTCGCCAATTAAGCGATCGTCTTCAATCAGTAAAATACGCATTACGTCTCCCTGTTCTGATAGCGCTTTATACGAAGCAACTTCCTCCCTGTACAGCTGATTTCGGCGAAAATGGCTTATTTTTCACGCTTAAGAAGCTGTTAAGAACTCTGTGGTCAACTGGGCGTATTCAAACCGAAAACACCACTGAGAAAGGGGTACACCATGAAAAAGCACGCTGCAATTCTGGCCGTCGTTATGCTGGCTTCCGCCCCGGTTTTCGCTGCACAGCAGGGCGGATTTGTTGATCCCAGTGCGCCGGCCGCACAGACGCCGTCAGCATCCGGTCAGGGCGGCTTCAGTGCCGATAACACCAGTGTGGTGACCGTGAAGCAGGCTGAAGAGATGAAAGATGACAGCTGGATCACCGTGCGCGGCAAGCTGGAAAAACAGATCGGCAAGGAAGATTATCTGTTCCGCGACCAGACCGGCACCATGAAGGTCGAAATTGACCACAAGCACTGGAACGGCCAGACGATCACGCCCAAAGATAACGTTGAGCTGACGGGTGAACTGGACAAAGATTTCAACAGCATTGAGATGGACGTTAAGCAGGTTAAGAAACTGCCTTAATCGTTTACTTCAGGGCCGCATTCGCGGCCCTTTTTTCGTCCCATTCCCCGCCTTAATGCAAATTTCTCCCCGCGTGAGCGAAACGTTTCGATAGCGATCACAGATTTCTTCTTTGCCGGTTGAGTTGATGGGGGCTTTTCATACACTTCAGACAGCGAAACGTTTCGCTATGGAGTGAAAAGATGAAAAAAGGTCGCCTTTTAAACGCAGAACTCTCTCATGTGATTGCCCGCCTGGGACACACGGATACGCTGACGATTGCCGATGCTGGCTTGCCCATTCCGGCAGGACCGCGACGCATCGACTTAGCGCTTACGCCGGGTACGCCCGATTTTATGCAGGTGGTGAATGCTGTCGCACTGGAGATGCAGGTAGAGAGTGCCCTGATCGCGGAGGAGATTAAGCAGCATAATCCGCACCTTCATAGCGCGCTCGTCGCCGTGCTCGAAGCCTTGCAACAGCACCAGGGGAATAGCATCACCATCAGCTACACCAGTCATGAAAAATTCAAACAACAAACGCAGCGTAGTCAGGCGGTCATTCGCAGCGGAGAGTGCTCTCCATTTGCGAATGTCATCCTCTGCGCCGGTGTGACCTTCTGAGGCCGCTATGCAACCTTTACTGCAACTCGACGGCATTGAAAAATCCTTTCCGGGCGTGAAAGCCCTGAAGGGTGCGTCGCTGAATGTCCGTGCAGGACGCGTGATGGCGCTGGTGGGCGAGAACGGCGCAGGCAAGTCCACCATGATGAAAGTGCTGACCGGGATCTATCAATATGATGCCGGTACGCTGCGCTGGCTCGGTAAAGAGACCCGTTTCAGTGGACCGAAAGCGTCTCAGGAAGCGGGTATTGGCATCATCCATCAGGAGCTGAACCTGATCCCTCAGTTAACCGTGGCGGAAAATATTTTTCTCGGTCGCGAATATGTGGGTCGTTTTGGCCGTATCCAGTGGCCGCGTATGTATGCCGAAGCCGATGCGCTGCTTAAAAGGCTCAATCTGCGCTTCAACAGCCACAAGCTGGTTGGCGATTTGTCGATTGGCGATCAGCAGATGGTCGAAATCGCCAAAGTGCTGAGCTTTGAGTCGCAGGTCATCATCATGGATGAGCCGACCGATGCGCTGACGGATACCGAAACGCTGTCGCTGTTCCGGGTGATCAACGAACTGAAAGCGCAGGGCTGCGGCATCGTCTATATCTCGCATCGCATGAAAGAGATCTTTGAGATCTGCGATGACGTCACCGTATTCCGCGACGGTCAGTTTATTGCTGAACGTCCGGTCAGCGAGCTGACCGAAGAGAGCCTGATCGAGATGATGGTCGGACGCAAGCTGGAAGATCAATATCCACATCTTAATCAGGCGCCCGGCGACGTGCGGCTCAAAGTGGAAAACGTCAGCGGGCCGGGCGTGGAGAACGTCAGCTTCAGTCTGCGCAAAGGTGAAATCCTTGGCATTTCGGGCCTGATGGGCGCGGGCCGTACTGAACTGATGAAGGTACTCTACGGCGCCCTGCCGCGTCGTGAAGGCGCAATGTGGCTCAATGGCCGGGAAGTGGTGACGCGTTCGCCACAGGATGGACTGGCTAACGGTATCGTCTATATCTCGGAAGATCGTAAGCGTGATGGTCTGGTGCTGGGCATGTCAGTGAAAGAGAACATGTCGCTGACGGCGTTAGGCTATTTCAGTCACGGCAGCGGCACGCTGAAACATGCAGCAGAGCAGCTGGCGGTAGGCGATTTTATCCGGCTGTTCAACGTGAAAACCCCTTCTATGGAGCAGCCGATTGGCCTGCTTTCAGGCGGCAACCAGCAGAAAGTGGCGATTGCCCGCGGTCTGATGACCCGCCCTAACGTGCTGATTCTGGACGAACCGACCCGCGGTGTGGATGTCGGTGCGAAGAAAGAGATCTACCAACTGATTAACCAGTTTAAAGCCGAAGGGCTGAGCATCATCCTGGTCTCCTCGGAAATGCCGGAAGTGCTGGGTATGAGCGACAGGATTCTGGTGATGCATGAAGGCCGTATCAGCGGCGAATTTACCCGAGAAGACGCCACTCAGGAGAGCCTGATGGCAGCCGCCGTAGGCAAGCAACACAGCGAGGATTTAGTGGTATGACGACCCAAACTTTACCGGCCAGCCGTCGCTGGTTTAGCAAAAGCTGGCTACTGGAACAGAAGTCGCTGATTGCGCTGGTGGTGCTGATTGCCGTAGTGGCCAGCCAGAGCCCGAACTTCTTTACCGTGGCGAACCTGTTCAACATTCTGCAGCAGACCTCGGTCAATGCCATTATGGCGGTCGGGATGACGCTGGTGATCCTGACTTCCGGTATTGACCTCTCTGTGGGATCGCTGCTGGCCCTGACCGGTGCGGTCGGTGCATCGCTGGTGGGCATGGAAGTCAATGCACTGGTCGCGGTAGCGGCTTCGCTGGCGCTGGGTGCGGCAATCGGTGCCCTGACCGGCACCATTGTGGCGCGCGGTAAGGTTCAGGCCTTTATCGCCACGCTAGTCATGATGCTGCTGCTGCGCGGTGTCACCATGGTCTACACCGACGGCAGCCCGATTAACACCGGCTTCAGTGCCAATGCCGATCTGCTGGGCTGGTTTGGTATTGGTCGCCCGCTGGGTATCCCTGCGCCGGTCTGGCTGATGGCGCTGGTCTTTGTCGCCGCCTGGTACATGCTGCAGCACACGCGTCTGGGTCGCTATATCTATGCGCTTGGCGGTAACGAAGCGGCAACGCGTCTCTCAGGCATCAATGTGAATCGCGTCAAAATCATCGTCTATTCACTGAGCGGCATGCTGGCGGCGCTGGCGGGCACCATTGAAGTGGCGCGTCTCTCATCAGCACAGCCGACGGCGGGTACCGGCTATGAGCTGGATGCGATTGCTGCGGTCGTGTTAGGCGGAACCAGTCTGGCTGGCGGTAAAGGCCGTATTTTCGGCACCCTGATTGGCGCGCTGATCCTCGGCTTCCTGAACAACGGCCTGAACCTGATGGGCGTCTCTTCGTACTACCAGATGATCGTTAAAGCGGTAGTCATCCTGCTGGCGGTGCTGGTGGATAATAAAAGCAGTAAATAACTCTGACCTTACACAGGATAATAAGATGAAAAAGTTAACCGCACTGGCCATGATCCTCGGCGCAACGCTCAGTACCAGCGCTATGGCAAAAGATACCATCGCGCTGGTGGTTTCAACCCTGAACAACCCGTTCTTTGTTTCTCTGAAAGAGGGTGCTCAGAAAGAAGCGGACAAACTGGGTTATAACCTGGTGGTGCTGGATTCACAGAACAACCCGGCTAAAGAGCTGGCGAACGTGCAGGATCTGACCGTTCGCGGTACTAAGCTACTGCTGATCAACCCGACTGACTCTGATGCCGTAGGTAACGCAGTCAAGATGGCTAACCAGGCGAACATTCCTGTCATCACGCTGGATCGTGTTGCGGCACAGGGCACCGTGGTCAGCCACGTCGCTTCCGATAACCGTTTCGGCGGTAAAATGGCCGGTGATTTTATCGCCAAAAAAGTCGGCGAAAATGCCAAAATTATTGAGCTGCAGGGCATTGCCGGCACCTCTGCTGCCCGCGAACGTGGCGAGGGCTTCAAACAGGCCGCTGATGCGCATAAATTCCAGATCCTCGCCAGCCAGCCTGCTGACTTTGACCGTACCAAAGGTCTGAACGTCATGCAGAACCTGCTGCAGGCGCATCCGGATGTTCAGGCGGTATTCGCTCAGAACGACGAAATGGCGCTGGGTGCACTGCGTGCGCTGCAGACCGCCGGAAAAACAGGTGTGATCGTGGTTGGTTTTGACGGCACTGCTGATGGCGTGAAAGCCGTAGAAGCTGGCAAACTGTCTGCGACCGTGGCACAGATGCCAGACAAAATTGGCATGATCGGCGTGGACACCGCTGATAAAGTGCTGAAGGGTGAAAAAGTGAAGGCGATCAATCCGGTCGACCTGAAGCTGGTCACTCAATAACTCAAAGAAAAGCAGGGCACCGCGCCACCCTCCCGGTGGCGCACTTATTCCGGACTCCCCTAATGAGCAAAAACGCAAAACTGGCCGTTCTTGGCAGCATTAACGCTGACCACATCCTTAATCTGGCGCACTTCCCTCGTCCCGGTGAAACGGTGATCGGGCAGAATTATCAGGTTGCGTTTGGCGGTAAAGGCGCGAATCAGGCGGTCGCCGCGGGTCGTGCGGGTGCCGATATCGCCTTTATAGGCTGTGTGGGCGCTGACGACATTGGCGAACGTATTCGTGAGCAGCTCACACAGGACAATATTGATACCACGCCTGTAGAAGTGGTTGAAGGCGAGTCGACCGGTGTGGCGATGATTTTCGTCAACGGTGACGGTGAGAACACTATCGGCATCTACTCCGGTGCAAACGCGGCGCTAACGCCTGATTGCGTGGCGCGTCATCAGCCGGTCATTGCCGGTGCCGATGCACTTTTAATGCAGCTGGAATCACCGCTGGAGAGCGTGCTGGCCGCCGCGACATTTGCCCGACAGCATCAGACGCAGGTTATTCTCAATCCGGCACCTGCCACCCCTCTCTCCGATGAGTTGCTGGCGCTGATCGATATTATTACTCCGAATGAAACGGAAGCGGAGAGTCTGACCGGCATTGCGGTTAACAATGATGAAGATGCGGCCCGCGCGGCGGCAGCACTGCATGCGAAAGGCATCGGCACGGTACTGATTACGCTGGGTCGCCGCGGTGTCTGGTTGAGCGAGCAGGGAGACGGTCAGCGTATTGCAGGCTTCAGCGTTAAAGCTATTGATACCATTGCGGCAGGCGACACCTTTAACGGTGCCTTTATTACCGCAAGACTGGAACAGAAGCCGATGTATGACGCGGTGCGATTTGCCCATGCCGCCGCCGCGATTGCCGTTACGCGTTCAGGTGCACAGCCCTCCGTGCCGTGGCGCGCGGAGATCGATGAATTTTTGCTGCAGCAGGGTTAAGCGCTTGAGTACCATGAAAGATGTCGCTCGGCTCGCGGGCGTCTCTACCTCCACTGTCTCGCACGTCATTAATAACAATCGCTTTGTCAGTGAAGGCGTGCGGGAAAAAGTTGAGCAGGCTATACGTCATCTTAACTATGCTCCTTCTGCACTGGCACGCAGTCTGAAAATTAATCAGACGCACACTATCGGTATGCTGCTGACTACCAGCAGTAACCCTTTTTATGCCGAAGTGGTGCGGGGCGTGGAGGAGAGCTGCTATCAGCGTGGCTACAGCCTGATTCTCTGTAATACGGCGGGAGATGAGGAGCGGATGAATCGCAGCCTGGAAACGCTGATGCAGAAGCGTGTCGATGGTTTGCTGATCATGTGTACTGAAAGTCATCTGCCGTCGGCAGACATCCTGAATCGTTATCCCTCTATACCTGCGGTGATGATGGACTGGGCACCATTTGAGGGGCGCGGTGACATCATTCAGGATAATGCGCTGCTGGGCGGCGAGCTGGCCACTCAGCATCTTATCGACAGCGGTTATACCCGTATCGCCTGTATAGCCGGTCCTCAGGATAAAACCCCGGCCCGTATGCGGCTCGAAGGTTATCGCAACGCCATGACTAAGAGTGGGCTGGAGATTTTGCCTGGCTATATCGTGAATGGTGACTTTGAATTTCAGGGTGGCTACAACGGGATGATCGAGTTGCTGGCGCTGGAAACGCTGCCGGAAGCGGTATTCACCAGTAACGATGCGATGGCTGTCGGCGTTTATCATGCCCTCTATCAGGCTGGCATGCAGGTTCCGCAGCAAATGGCGGTCATGGGGTATGACGATATTGAACTGGCGCGCTATCTCACTCCGCCACTGAGTACTATTCATCAGCCCAAAGATGCACTGGGCGAACTGGCGATAGATACATTAATTCATCGTCTCAGCGATCCCGACGCCAGCCAGCAAACGCTGGTGCTGACGCCGGAACTGGTGGTGCGAGGTTCGGTTTAGCGCTTTTTCTTCTTGTCGCGATTACTGATCAGATTACGTCCATCGCCGTTTTTCAGCAGCATAAAAGTCAGTGCCGAAAGCACGGTAACAACACCCATGGTCAGAAACGTGGCATGGAACTGTGAAATGGTGCTGGTTTCAAACTCCTGATAGAAGCGCAGCACCGCCGCGCTGACGGCCACACCAAAACTGATCGCTAACTGCTGCGTCACTGCCAGCACGCTATTACCCCCGCTGGCGTTATCATCATCCAGATCGGCCAGAGTAATGGTGTTCATGGCGGTGAACTGCGTAGACATCGCCATACCGAGAACAAACAGTGGAAGCAAGAGTACAAAGATGCTTTCAGCGGGTGACTGCAGAGAGAAGCTGGCGATCAGGATGCCGATAATGGCGGTAATGCCGACCAGCAGACGGCGATAGCCCAGCCAGCGCAGCAGTTGTGTCACCGTTGACTTCGCCAGTATTGAACCAATGGCGGTTGGCGCCATCATGCAGCCTGCGATAATCGCAGAAAAGCCAAACCCGACCTGCAACATGAGCGGCATCAAAAAGGGCACACAGCCGGTGCCGAGACGAGAGGCAATATTGCCGACGATGCCGACTGAGAATGTCCGGGTTTTAAACATCGGCAGATTGATCAACGGTGAAGGGTGATTCCGGGCATGTACTATATAGAGGAGCAAAAGCACGATCCCGCTGAGTAATATCCCGCCCGCCAGCCAGGCAGAAACAATCCGCTCACCGAACAGCTCAATCCCAATTGAAATCATCACCAGTCCAGTCCCGAATAATATGAAGCCGAAAAAGTCGAAGCGGCGCTTGGGTGTAGTGAAGTCCGGCATATATTTGCGTGCGTAGATAATGCCGAGAATGCCTATCGGGATATTAATCAGGAAGATCCAGTGCCACGTCGCGTAGGTTACCAGCACACCGCCCAGCATGGGGCCCAGTATTGGGCCAACTAATCCTGGCATGGTGACGAAATTGAGTACTGGCAGCAATTCACTGCGCGGATAGGCGCGTAGCAGCGCAAGGCGTGCGACCGGCATCATCATTGCGCCACCCACGCCCTGTACGATTCGCGATATGACCAGCACCGAAAGCGTCGGTGAGAGCGCACAAGCCAGCGAGCCGAGGGTGAACAGCGAAACCGCAATGATAAATACCTTGCGCGTGCCGAAGCGATCGGCGAGCCAGCCGCTGACCGGAATCAGCATAGCGACAGTGAGGGTGTAACTGATGACGGCGGATTGCATGGCCAGGGGAGAACGGTCAAGGCTGGTGGCGATAGCGGGCAGGGCGGTATTCAGTATAGTGGCGTCGAGTGACTGCATGAAAAAGGCCATAGCCGCTATCCATGGCAAACCGGCCATGCTGCGCGAGGATTTTATCATTGAGTGTCCTTCCTGGGGTTATCCTGCGAGAAGAAGCAAAATAATAGCACCCGTAATCTGCAACGGCAGGTCTCTTTACAACGTTTGATCGCTGTTTTTGTGCGTTATTCGGCCATGAAACGTCTCTTTTTAAGCCGTTCGTTTAAAAAAGATGCGCTCAGTAAATTAATTCGAAGAAACACTTGTCAGCCTGCGGAAACTCCCTATAATGCGCCTCCATCGACACGGAACACCGGCAACGGGATGACGGGTTGAGAGGCACAGGAGACTGCGCCGCCGGAGAAAAACTTCTGAAATAGAGGTTGACTCTGCAGGAGGAAAGCGTAATATACGCCACCTCGCGACAGGACGCTAACGCACTGTTCGCACTGCTCTTTAACAATTTATCAGACAATCTGTGTGGGCACTCGCAGGATTGATATCAGCGTCTTTGGACGCACAAAAATATCAAAGCCTCACGAGTGAACACATAATGAAATTCATTATGACGTTTTACAGATGAGCACCGCTTAACTTGTTTAAGCAAATCAAACTTAAATTGAAGAGTTTGATCATGGCTCAGATTGAACGCTGGCGGCAGGCCTAACACATGCAAGTCGGACGGTAGCACAGAGAGCTTGCTCTCGGGTGACGAGTGGCGGACGGGTGAGTAATGTCTGGGGATCTGCCCGATAGAGGGGGATAACCACTGGAAACGGTGGCTAATACCGCATAACGTCGCAAGACCAAAGAGGGGGACCTTCGGGCCTCTCACTATCGGATGAACCCAGATGGGATTAGCTAGTAGGCGGGGTAATGGCCCACCTAGGCGACGATCCCTAGCTGGTCTGAGAGGATGACCAGCCACACTGGAACTGAGACACGGTCCAGACTCCTACGGGAGGCAGCAGTGGGGAATATTGCACAATGGGCGCAAGCCTGATGCAGCCATGCCGCGTGTATGAAGAAGGCCTTCGGGTTGTAAAGTACTTTCAGCGGGGAGGAAGGCGGTGCGGTTAATAACCGCGCCGATTGACGTTACCCGCAGAAGAAGCACCGGCTAACTCCGTGCCAGCAGCCGCGGTAATACGGAGGGTGCAAGCGTTAATCGGAATTACTGGGCGTAAAGCGCACGCAGGCGGTCTGTTAAGTCAGATGTGAAATCCCCGGGCTTAACCTGGGAACTGCATTTGAAACTGGCAGGCTTGAGTCTTGTAGAGGGGGGTAGAATTCCAGGTGTAGCGGTGAAATGCGTAGAGATCTGGAGGAATACCGGTGGCGAAGGCGGCCCCCTGGACAAAGACTGACGCTCAGGTGCGAAAGCGTGGGGAGCAAACAGGATTAGATACCCTGGTAGTCCACGCCGTAAACGATGTCGACTTGGAGGTTGTTCCCTTGAGGAGTGGCTTCCGGAGCTAACGCGTTAAGTCGACCGCCTGGGGAGTACGGCCGCAAGGTTAAAACTCAAATGAATTGACGGGGGCCCGCACAAGCGGTGGAGCATGTGGTTTAATTCGATGCAACGCGAAGAACCTTACCTACTCTTGACATCCACGGAATTCGGCAGAGATGCCTCAGTGCCTTCGGGAACCGTGAGACAGGTGCTGCATGGCTGTCGTCAGCTCGTGTTGTGAAATGTTGGGTTAAGTCCCGCAACGAGCGCAACCCTTATCCTTTGTTGCCAGCGATTCGGTCGGGAACTCAAAGGAGACTGCCGGTGATAAACCGGAGGAAGGTGGGGATGACGTCAAGTCATCATGGCCCTTACGAGTAGGGCTACACACGTGCTACAATGGCGCATACAAAGAGAAGCGACCTCGCGAGAGCAAGCGGACCTCACAAAGTGCGTCGTAGTCCGGATCGGAGTCTGCAACTCGACTCCGTGAAGTCGGAATCGCTAGTAATCGTGGATCAGAATGCCACGGTGAATACGTTCCCGGGCCTTGTACACACCGCCCGTCACACCATGGGAGTGGGTTGCAAAAGAAGTAGGTAGCTTAACCTTCGGGAGGGCGCTTACCACTTTGTGATTCATGACTGGGGTGAAGTCGTAACAAGGTAACCGTAGGGGAACCTGCGGTTGGATCACCTCCTTACCTGAAGATACCTTCCCGCGCAGTGTCCACACAGATTGTCTGATAAAAAGTAACGAGCAGAAAAAACCTCTACAGGCTTGTAGCTCAGGTGGTTAGAGCGCACCCCTGATAAGGGTGAGGTCGGTGGTTCAAGTCCACTCAGGCCTACCAAATTCGCACTCACGCTGCGTTATGTTCCCGGCTCGCATAGTTCACTATGCTGCGCGGAAACATGCCCTGCCTGAGCACGAATTGCATTTCTTACGAAGTGTACTCGGTTGAGTGGTAGTAGCGGTCTCTGCAGTAACTGTATGGGGCTATAGCTCAGCTGGGAGAGCGCCTGCCTTGCACGCAGGAGGTCAGCGGTTCGATCCCGCTTAGCTCCACCATACCGTTTATCTGTTTTTTCTGAATACTTCAGAGCGTACCGGCAACGGTGTGCTGCGAAGTATTATGCTCTTTAACAATCCGGAACAAGCTGAAAATTGAAACGACGTGTCGCTTTCATTCTCCGTAATAAGAATGAAAAATGCGGCACGTTCGAGTCTCTCAAATGCTTGCAGTCTGCAGCGTTGCAAAACGCCTGTGGGTTGTGAGGTTAAGCGACTAAGCGTACACGGTGGATGCCCAGGCAGTCAGAGGCGATGAAGGACGTGCTAATCTGCGTAAAGCGACGGTAAGGTGATATGAACCGCTACAGCCGTCGATGTCCGAATGGGGAAACCCGGTGCACTCTGTGCATCATTGCAGCATGAATACATAGTGCTGCAAGGCGAACCGGGGGAACTGAAACATCTAAGTACCCCGAGGAAAAGAAATCAACCGAGATTCCCCCAGTAGCGGCGAGCGAACGGGGAGCAGCCCAGAGCCTGAATCAGCATGTGTGTTAGTGGAAGCGTCTGGAAAGTCGCAGGGTACAGGGTGATACTCCCGTACACAAAAGCACACGCGCTGTGAGCTCGATGAGTAAGGCGGGACACGTGGTATCCTGTCTGAATATGGGGGGACCATCCTCCAAGGCTAAATACTCCTGACTGACCGATAGTGAACCAGTACCGTGAGGGAAAGGCGAAAAGAACCCCGGCGAGGGGAGTGAAACAGAACCTGAAACCGTGTACGTACAAGCAGTGGGAGCCCTCTTTACGGGGGTGACTGCGTACCTTTTGTATAATGGGTCAGCGACTTATATTCTGTAGCAAGGTTAACCGTATAGGGGAGCCGCAGGGAAACCGAGTCTTAACTGGGCGTTAAGTTGCAGGGTATAGACCCGAAACCCGGTGATCTAGCCATGGGCAGGTTGAAGGTTGGGTAACACTAACTGGAGGACCGAACCGACTAATGTTGAAAAATTAGCGGATGACCTGTGGCTGGGGGTGAAAGGCCAATCAAACCGGGAGATAGCTGGTTCTCCCCGAAAGCTATTTAGGTAGCGCCTCGTGAACTCATCTCCGGGGGTAGAGCACTGTTTCGGCTAGGGGGCCATCCCGGCTTACCAACCCGATGCAAACTGCGAATACCGGAGAATGTTATCACGGGAGACACACGGCGGGTGCTAACGTCCGTCGTGAAGAGGGAAACAACCCAGACCGCCAGCTAAGGTCCCAAAGTCATGGTTAAGTGGGAAACGATGTGGGAAGGCACAGACAGCCAGGATGTTGGCTTAGAAGCAGCCATCATTTAAAGAAAGCGTAATAGCTCACTGGTCGAGTCGGCCTGCGCGGAAGATGTAACGGGGCTAAACCATGCACCGAAGCTGCGGCAGCGACACTATGTGTTGTTGGGTAGGGGAGCGTTCTGTAAGCCGTCGAAGGTGTGCTGTGAGGCATGCTGGAGGTATCAGAAGTGCGAATGCTGACATAAGTAACGATAAAGCGGGTGAAAAGCCCGCTCGCCGGAAGACCAAGGGTTCCTGTTCAACGTTAATCGGAGCAGGGTGAGTCGACCCCTAAGGCGAGGCCGAAAGGCGTAGTCGATGGGAAACAGGTTAATATTCCTGTACTCGGTGTTACTGCGAAGGGGGGACGGAGAAGGCTATATCAGCCGGGCGACGGTTGTCCCGGTTTAAGCGTGTAGGCGGAGGGTCCAGGTAAATCCGGTCCCTTATCAACGCTGAGGCGTGACGACGAGGCACTACGGTGCTGAAGTGATAAATGCCCAGCTTCCAGGAAAAGCCTCTAAGCATCAGGTAACACAGAATCGTACCCCAAACCGACACAGGTGGTCAGGTAGAGAATACCAAGGCGCTTGAGAGAACTCGGGTGAAGGAACTAGGCAAAATGGTGCCGTAACTTCGGGAGAAGGCACGCTGGCGCGTAGGTGGAGGGACTTGCTCCCCGAGCCGAAGCCAGTCGAAGATACCAGCTGGCTGCAACTGTTTATTAAAAACACAGCACTGTGCAAACACGAAAGTGGACGTATACGGTGTGACGCCTGCCCGGTGCCGGAAGGTTAATTGATGGGGTTATCCGCAAGGAGAAGCTCTTGATCGAAGCCCCGGTAAACGGCGGCCGTAACTATAACGGTCCTAAGGTAGCGAAATTCCTTGTCGGGTAAGTTCCGACCTGCACGAATGGCGTAATGATGGCCAGGCTGTCTCCACCCGAGACTCAGTGAAATTGAACTCGCTGTGAAGATGCAGTGTACCCGCGGCAAGACGGAAAGACCCCGTGAACCTTTACTACAGCTTGACACTGAACATTGAGCCTTGATGTGTAGGATAGGTGGGAGGCTTTGAAGCGCGGACGCCAGTCTGCGTGGAGCCAACCTTGAAATACCACCCTTTAATGTTTGATGTTCTAACGTAGGCCCGTTATCCGGGCTGCGGACAGTGTCTGGTGGGTAGTTTGACTGGGGCGGTCTCCTCCTAAAGAGTAACGGAGGAGCACGAAGGTCAGCTAATCACGGTCGGACATCGTGAGGTTAGTGCAATGGCATAAGCTGGCTTGACTGCGAGAGTGACGGCTCGAGCAGGTGCGAAAGCAGGTCATAGTGATCCGGTGGTTCTGAATGGAAGGGCCATCGCTCAACGGATAAAAGGTACTCCGGGGATAACAGGCTGATACCGCCCAAGAGTTCATATCGACGGCGGTGTTTGGCACCTCGATGTCGGCTCATCACATCCTGGGGCTGAAGTAGGTCCCAAGGGTACGGCTGTTCGCCGTTTAAAGTGGTACGCGAGCTGGGTTTAGAACGTCGTGAGACAGTTCGGTCCCTATCTGCCGTGGGCGCTGGAGAATTGAGGGGGGTTGCTCCTAGTACGAGAGGACCGGAGTGAACGCACCACTGGTGTTCGGGTTGTCATGCCAATGGCACTGCCCGGTAGCTAAGTGCGGAAAAGATAAGTGCTGAAAGCATCTAAGCACGAAACTTGCCCCGAGATGAGTTCTCCCTGACTCCTTGAGGGTCCTGAAGGGACGTTGAAGACTACGACGTTGATAGGCCGGGTGTGTAAGCGCAGCGATGCGTTGAGCTAACCGGTACTAATGACCCGTGAGGCTTAACCTTACAACGCCAGAGGCGTTTTTGAGAGACAGATTTTCAGCTTGTTAACCGGATACAGTTGTGTCCTGCGGGCTGAAGTCCGAAGGATTTTGCGCTGAGGCAAGGCGGCAACCGACCGATACGAAGGAGCATACTGAAGTATGTGACGGAGTAGCGCGAGGGCGGCCAACGCAGCATCAGCACAAAAGACACAGGACAGAGCACAAAGAATTTGCCTGGCGGCTTTAGCGCGGTGGTCCCACCTGACCCCATGCCGAACTCAGAAGTGAAACGCCGTAGCGCCGATGGTAGTGTGGGGCCTCCCCATGCGAGAGTAGGGAACTGCCAGGCATTATATAAGTGAAGAAGCCCCGCACGCAGTGCGGGGCTTTTTTACGTCTGCAGATCGTGAAAAACACGAAAACCTCTCTGCTTCAGCGCTTTTGCAGCCAGTCAGCAATAAAATCTGCAACGTTGTCCGGACTGTTTATATCCAGAACCGGCACATTTAGCGCTAATTTCTGGTCGCTGGCGACAGCGATCACTTGCCCATCAAGCAGTTCCTCGATCTCACCCTTGATCCCGGCACGCCAGACAACAATTTTAGGCACCGATTCCTCTTTAAAGCCCTCAACCAGCACTATCTCCAGCACAGAGTGATCCATGCGGCTGAGCAGATAAGGCAGATCAATCGACGGCTTTTCCGGTGTCTCACACATCAATGCCCATCGCTCTCTGTTAGCTACAATCACCTGACTGGCTCCTGCTTTTCTGAGCAGATAGCTATCTTTGCCTGGTGTATCTACGTCCATCTCATGATGCGTGTGCTTAATCAGCCCGGCGCGAATCTCTTTATTAAGAAGAATCGGTATCACCTGCTGTAATAGTGTCGTTTTGCCGGTTCCACTCCAGCCGACAATCGCGAGTAAAGGTAATGACATATCAACCGCTCTACTTCAGGTCATCAGGTGTATTGATATTGCGGAAAGCAGATTCATCATCATCCAGCTGAACAGCATGGCCGCCGTGGTCGCGCAGGAAGTGCATCAGACGTCGTTCACCGGCGTGAAGATAGTCATGAAGAGGTGCTGCCATCTCCCGATGAATCAGCGCCAGCGTCGGGTGGTCGCGTGATTGTGAGCGAACCCAGACTGCAGGGGCGTTTCCCCGTTGTTCAGCCAGTTTTTCAACGAAGTTAAGAGGAACGGCAGGCGTATCACAGGAGCAAAACGCAGCCCATTCACCGTCGATGGTTATTAATGCACTGTAGATACCAGCCAGCGGACCCGGATAGCCATCAAAAACATCCTGCACAACCCGACACCCGCTTAACTGATAGCGATCAATATTACGATTGGCATTAATCATGACAATGTCGACTTGTGGCCTGAGCCGTTCAAGGACATGCTGATAAAGCGGCCTGCCATCCAGTTGCACTAATCCTTTGTCCTGACCACCCATACGGCGGCCCTGACCTCCGGCCAGAATGATGCCGGTCAATCTTGTCATGACTGTGCCCTCGCTGATGACGCACTGTGAATAACGGAGAAACCTCAATGAAATGCCATCGTTTAAACGAGTTGATCGAACTGCTGCAACCCGCCTGGCAAAAAGAGCCTGACCTGAATCTGGTCACATTTTTGCAGAAACTGGCGCAGGAATCTGGTTTCCGTGGCCCGTTAAGTGAATTAACTGACGATGTATTAATTTACCATCTCAAAATGCGTGACTCCGCCAGCGATGATGCGATCCCAGGCCTGAAAAAAGACTATGAAGTTGATTTCAAAACTGCACTGCTCCGCGCACGGGGTGTCATTAAACAGGACGAGTAATGTTATCCTTGGCAGCTAAATGTTAGGGCAACTACAGGTAATATGATGAGCGACGCTGCTTTCAACTTCCAGACATTAAATCCCGACGTATTGCTTGATGCGCTCTGGGATACAGGAATTCGCGTCGAATCAGGTCTGACAGCCCTGAACAGCTATGAGAACCGGGTTTACCAATTCAGCGATGATGAAAAACGTCGCTATGTTGCGAAGTTTTATCGCCCACAGCGCTGGCGTGCTGAACAGATTGATGAAGAGCATCAGTATGCGCTCGATCTGCTGGCTGACGAGGTGCCCATCGCAGCACCACTGCGGTTAAAGGGTGAGACCCTGCACAGTCACGCTGGCTTCTTCTTTGCCGTATTCCCCAGCCTGGGCGGACGACAATATGAGACAGACAACGAAGATCAGATGGAGTGGGTAGGCCGCTTCCTGGGCCGCATTCATCAGACCGGGCGTAAAGCGCTGTTCAGGCATCGGCCTGCCATCGGTCTGGATGAATATCTGCATGAACCCCGGCAGGTGCTGGAGCACTCTCTGTTAGTGCCTGCATCGCTTAAAGTCGCACTGCTACAGGCTATCGATAAGCTGGGAAACACGTTGCAACAACAGTGGCACACCACGTGGCAGCCGCTACGATTACATGGCGACTGCCATCCGGGTAATATCCTGTGGCGCGATGGACCGCTGTTTGTGGATCTGGATGATGCCCGTAATGGCCCGGCCGTGCAGGATCTCTGGATGCTGATCAGCGGCGATCGTCAGGAACAGCGTATTCAATGGGATATACTGCTGGAGGCGTACAGTGAGTTCAGTGATTTTGATATTAATGAATTGTCACTGATTGAACCTTTACGCGCCATGCGCATGGTTTATTATCTGGCCTGGGTTGTCCGACGCTGGCAGGATCCCGCTTTTCCGCGCGCTTTCCCCTGGATGACAGATGAAGATTTCTGGCGCAGGCAAATTTCACTCTTTACCGAGCAGGAGAAGCTGTTGCAGGAACCTCCTCTGCAGCTGACACCGCAATATTAACGACGTAGTCAGGAGAAGTTTTCACGATGAAAAAAATTTGGTTTGCACTGATGGGTTTAGTGCTGGCATTCAGCGCGTCTGCTGCCCAGTTCACTGAAGGTAAACAATATGTGAGTCTGCCAAAACCTGTGGCCAGTGAACCTCAGGTGTTGGAGTTCTTTTCCTTCTTCTGCCCGCACTGCTATCAGTTTGAGCGTATTTATCACGTCAATGACGCGGTGAAAAACAACCTGCCTGCTGACACCAAAATGGTGAAATACCACGTCGATTTCCTCGGTGGTGATATGGGGCCGGTTGTGACCCAGGCCTGGGCTGTTGCAATGGCGCTGGGTGTTGAAGATAAGGTGACAGCCCCGATCTTCGATGGCATTCAAAAAACGCAGACAATCACCGATCCTGCCAGTCTGAAAGAAACTTTTGTCAAAGCAGCCGGTATCTCCGCTGCTGAATACGATGCTGCGTGGAACAGCTTCGCCGTAAAAGCGCTGGTTGCGCAGCAGCAGAAAGCGGCTGCGGATGTTGACCTGCGTGGCGTGCCAGCGATGTTCGTGAATGGCAAATATATGGTGAACAACGGCGGTCTGGATCTCAGCTCTATGGATAATATGGTCGCAGACTATGCGAACGTCGTGAAATTCCTTTTAAGCCAGAAGTAATCTGCTTTACCACCCCATCTGACGCCAGCTCTGCTGGCGTTTTTTTATGCCATTGAACAGCGGCGCAAATTTTGTCCATCTCCAGGGCATAAATTTAATATCCACACAAGGGATCGCGTAATTAAAAATGGCGATCGGGTCACGGAAATTAAATAAGTCAATGAAAATTATAGATTTTATTAAAGGCTAAATCCTTTAAGATCCTGAATAACAGCGCGTTATAATTTTTACGCACAAAGTTATCCACAGAACGATCGTTGCGATCTTCCCTCCAGAACCGTCAAAAACGTGACATATCCTACGCCTTAGTTCACCATTTCCGCCAGCTTGTGGCATCCTTATAGACCAACCCATAGCAACGAAGACAACACAGACTTATGGCGCAAATAGCAGAAAATCCCCTCATTCTGGTCGATGGCTCATCCTATCTTTATCGCGCATATCATGCGTTTCCGCCGCTGACCAATAGTGCAGGTGAACCCACTGGCGCCATGTACGGCGTGCTCAACATGCTGAAAAGCCTGCTGGCGCAATATAATCCTAGTCACGTTGCTGTGGTGTTCGATGCCAAGGGCAAAACCTTCAGGGACGAGCTGTTCGAGCATTATAAATCTCATCGTCCGCCGATGCCTGACGAACTGCGTGCGCAAATCGAGCCGCTGCATGAGATGGTGCGGGCGATGGGTCTGCCGTTGCTGGCTGTGAGCGGCGTTGAAGCCGATGATGTCATCGGTACGCTGGCGCTGGAAGCGGAGAGAAAAGGCCTTTCAGTACTAATCAGCACAGGCGACAAAGATATGGCGCAGCTGGTCACGCCAGCCATCACGCTGATTAACACCATGAGCAATACCATTCTGGGACCGGAAGAGGTTGAGCAGAAATATGGTGTGCCGCCAGCTTTGATCATCGATTTTCTGGCCATGATGGGCGACAGCTCAGATAACATCCCTGGCGTTCCCGGCGTGGGTGAGAAAACGGCACAGGCTCTGCTGCAGGGCCTGGGCAGCATGCAGACCATTTATGACAATCTGGACAAGGTAGCCGATCTCGGCTTTCGTGGTGCCAAAACCATGGCGACTAAACTTGAGCAGAATCGTGATGTAGCCTTTCTCTCTTATCAGCTGGCGACAATTAAAACCGACGTTGAGCTGGCGCTGCCCTGTGAAGAGCTTACGGTCACTGAACCCGATGTCGAAGCATTGCAGGCACTGTTCAGCCGGTACAAATTCAAACGCTGGCTGAGCGACCTGCAGGATGGGAAATGGCTGCAGGGCAAGAAGAGCAATACTCAGGCGCAGAAATCGCTCTCCGATGAGCCGGTTCCTGTGGCTGAAACCAGCAGCGTATTACCGACCGAGAATTATGTCACCATTCTGGATCAGGATCTTTTCGACAGCTGGCTGGAGAAGCTGAAAAACAGCGAGGTTTTTGCCTTTGATCTGGAGACCGACGCGCTGGATACCCTGAGCGCTAACATCGTGGGCATCAGCTTTGCGGTTGCGCCCGGCGAAGCCGCCTATCTGCCGGTTGCACACGACTATCTCGATGCGCCTGATCAGCTGGATCGCGCGGCCGTTCTGGCACAGCTCAAGCCCCTGCTGGAAGATGACAGCGCCTGGAAAGTGGGCCAGAACCTGAAATACGATCGTGGCGTGCTGAAGAATTACGACATTGAACTGGCCGGTATCAAATTCGACACCATGCTTGAGTCCTATATTCTTAACAGCGTGGTGGGCAAACATGACATGGATAGCCTGGCTGCTCGCTGGCTTAACCACAAAACGGTCACCTTCCAGGAGATCGCCGGTAAAGGCAAAAATCAGCTGACGTTCAATCAAATCGCATTGGAGCAGGCATCCCATTATGCTGCCGAAGATGCCGATGTGACCCTGCAATTGCATCTGAAAATGTGGCCAGAGCTGGAGAAAGAAGCGGGCCCGAGAAAAGTCTTCGAGCAGATTGAGATGCCGTTACTGACGGTAATTTCCAGGATTGAGCGTAATGGCGTGTTAATCGATCAGGCTATTCTGGCGCAACACTCGAAAGAGCTGACTGCCCGACTCGCTGAGCTTGAATTAAAAGCGCATGAGCTGGCGGGAGAACCCTTTAACCTCTCATCCACCAAACAGCTTCAGGTGATTCTGTTTGAAAAACAGGGTATCAAGCCCACTAAGAAAACACCGGGTGGGGCACCGTCAACCAGCGAAGAAGTGTTAGCTGAGCTGGCACTCGACTATCCGCTGCCCAAAGTGATTCTGGAGCATCGCGGCTTATCCAAACTTAAGTCGACCTATACGGATAAATTACCGCTGATGATCAACCCGCTGAGCGGGCGCGTACATACCTCTTATCATCAGGCCGTTACCGCCACCGGTCGCTTGTCATCTGCCGACCCGAATCTTCAAAACATTCCGGTACGTAATGACGAAGGACGCCGAATCCGTCAGGCCTTTGTGGCGGCCAAAGGCTATCGCATTGTGGCGGCAGACTATTCGCAAATCGAACTGCGTATCATGGCGCATCTTTCTCAGGATAAAGGATTACTGGACGCTTTTGCCCAGGGCGAAGATATTCACCGTGCCACGGCATCCGAAGTGTTTGGTGTACCACTGGATAAGGTCAGCGCAGAACAGCGCCGTAGTGCGAAAGCGATCAACTTTGGTCTGATCTATGGCATGAGCGCATTTGGTCTGTCGCGCCAGCTGAACATTGGCGCAGGCGAAGCGAAAAAGTATATGGATCTCTACTTTGAACGCTATCCGGGCGTACTGCGCTATATGGAGAACACCCGCCAGCTGGCGGCAAGTAAAGGCTATGTCGAAACGATTGAAGGCCGTCGGCTGTGGCTGCCCGATATTAAATCCAGCAACGCGATTCGCCGGAAAGCTGCAGAACGTGCCGCGATCAATGCGCCAATGCAGGGAACGGCAGCGGATATTATCAAGCGGGCGATGATTGCTGTTGATGAGTGGCTGGAACAGCAAAACGACAATAGTGTCAGAATGATCATGCAGGTTCACGATGAACTGGTGTTCGAAGTGAAAGCGGAGGCCGTTGAAGCAGCCAGCCAGAAAATCCGTGCGTTGATGGAAGGTAGCGTGCAGCTCGACGTGCCTTTACTGGTTGAAGTCGGTGTGGGTGACAACTGGGATGAAGCCCACTGATTCACGGCTTCAGGTCGGTTCCACAGAGCGGAATCGACCCTTATTCAGGTATAAGTAAATCGTTTAATTCCCTGGTTTAGACCGGCCAGCGCTGGTACTGAGATTAAGCGTTTTTATAACTGCTTATCGGCTAAACACTTTTTTCGTTATTTAACTACATCGCAACGCTATTTTTGTGATGTGTATGGTAAAAAAAGCCCTGCCTGATGTAAGTAAGCAACAAAAAAGCCTTTGTCACGCACAGAAAATCAGGTAAAGTTCGTCGCGTAGGGTACAGAGGTAAGATGTTCTATCTTTCAGACCTTTTACTTCACGTAATCGGATTTGGCTGAATTTAGCCGCCCCAGTCATTCTGTGACTGGGGCGTTTTTTATTGGGCTTTTTGCACCGCCAGCTTCAGCGGCACCGGGTTGCCAGTTACTCTTCCCCGTCCGGATCCTCAACCGCCGGTTCAAGCGTATTAAACCAGCTGTCCAGCTTCTGACGAACCTTATCCACGCCGATTTTCTTCAGCGAGGAGAAGAGCTCTACCTGCACATCACCAGCGAATTCGAGTGCAGCTTCACGCACGACATTGAGCTGCGCTTTACGGGCACCTGAGGCCAGTTTGTCTGCTTTAGTCAGAAGTAACAGCACCGGAATACCGCTTTCCACTGACCACTGAATCATCTGTCGATCAAGGTCTTTCAGCGGGTGACGGATATCCATCAACACGACCAGTCCTTTCAATGCCTGACGTTTTTGCAGGTATTCCCCTAACGCACGTTGCCACTTGAGCTTCATCTCTTCCGGCACTTCGGCATAACCGTAACCGGGCAGGTCGACCAGACGCTTACCCTCTTTCACTTCGAAAAGGTTAATCAGCTGCGTACGTCCCGGCGTTTTACTGGTACGTGCCAGACCCTTCTGATTGGTTAACGTATTCAGCGCACTCGATTTTCCCGCGTTCGAACGGCCAGCAAAAGCCACTTCAATTCCGGTATCGGCAGGCAGATGACGGATATCCGGCGCGCTCATGACAAAGTGGGTAACGTGATAATTCAATTCAGACAAGGTAACACTCC
Source organism: Pantoea sp. B550 (assembly GCF_024158165.1). Classification (NCBI taxonomy): domain Bacteria; kingdom Pseudomonadati; phylum Pseudomonadota; class Gammaproteobacteria; order Enterobacterales; family Erwiniaceae; genus Pantoea; species Pantoea sp. B550. The sequence continues at coordinate 1,909,861 of NZ_JAMYXI010000003.1, read as the reverse complement.
AGAAAACGCATTAAGGCAATGGCGGCGATTATACGCGTTATGGCGCGAAAGTGCTCAATCACATCTCGATAACAAAGTGTGTAAGAGATTTGCCATTCAGGCTGCGGGTTATTTCGCTTTTTACTTTAATTACTAAAAATAAAAAGCATTAAAATTCATGGTTTTGACTGTTATTGTTCTTTTTTTGAACTAACTATTTTTGCCATCGACTTGAGGCTTTTACCAGTTGGTCTACATTATTGTGCAGTGAACGGCAGCACACATCAGGATGATGCGCTCAGGGATGTCAGGAAGGCAACGAGCGGTGGAATGGAAACGGTCAGGGATACGGCCAGACAGGGATAAGGAAAAGCTCAGGAGTTGAGCAGGCGCGGGATTAACCGGGATGTTACGAGCCGAAAAGGACTTAAAACATGATTCCTTCTTACGAAGGTATGAAATAAGGCGACAGCTTGAGCTGTCGCCTTTTTTCTTTGCCTGGTTTCTGCTAGATTTCGCCGCAATTCTATACTGAATAAAAAAGCCGGGACTGAATACTATGAAGCAACCTGCACGAGCTGCTAACGGCAAACCTGCCGTCAAAGCCAAACGCAAATCGCGTGACGATATCAACCATGAAGCACGCGATCGCAAACGTGATAAAAAGCATCGCGGACACGCATCTGGCAGCCGTGCTAATCCGGCTGCGTCCGAAAGCAACGGCGGACGCCAGGAGAGCAGCGTAAAAGATCCGCGTATCGGAAGTAAAAAACCGGTAGCTCTGATTGCTGAGGGGAAAACCGCAGCCGTTAAACCAAAGAAAAGCGTGGCAAAACCGGCATCTGAGAAGAAAGTGCGTCTGACACCCGAAGAAGAGCTGGCGAAGCTGGAAAATGACGAGCGTCTGGATGCGCTGCTGGATCGTCTGGAAAATGGCGAAACGCTGTCGGCAGAAGATCAGGGCTGGCTGGATGCTTCGCTGGACCGTATCGACGAACTGATGGAGCAGTTAGGCATTGTGATGGATGATGCCGACGATGAGCAGGCTGAAGAAGATATGTACCGTCTGCTGAAGGGCAACTAAGCAGATTTGATCGGCATGCGGTTTCCGCGTGCCGTACTTATCAGGTAAACAACAATGTTTTGGCCTGGATCAATTTTCGCGCTACTGGCGACATGTTATCTGCTGTGGTTATTGTTTAAACTACGACGCCTGTCGCGGCTGAAGCAACGTTTACGTCGGGTCTCGACCCGCTCACCTTTCATCTCCTCTTCTTCGCGACCTTCTCTCAGACGACGTCACCGGAAGGAGTGAGCATGCCATCGCAGCAGATTGAGTGGGATCAGGCGTTAATTGAAAAGTACAATTATGCCGGCCCGCGTTACACCTCTTATCCCACCGCGCTGGAGTTCAGCGAGCACTATGCACAAGGCGATTTTCAGCGAGCCGTGACGCGCTACCCTGATCGTCCGCTCTCGCTCTACGTCCATATTCCCTTCTGCCATCGTCTCTGCTACTTCTGCGGCTGTAATAAGATTGTGACCCGTCAGCGCCACAAAGCGGACCGTTATCTGGATGTGCTTGAGCAGGAGATTATTCAGCGTGCGCCGCTATTTCGTCAGCGTCAGGTCACGCAGCTTCACTGGGGCGGCGGCACGCCAACCTTTCTCGACAATGCGCAGATTTCGCGGCTGGTGGGTTTGCTCAAGCAGCATTTCAGCGTGGCTGATGAGGCCGAAATGTCGATCGAAGTTGATCCCCGGGAAATAGAGCAGGATGTGATTGATCACCTGCGATCGCTGGGATTCAATCGTCTGAGCATGGGAGTACAGGACTTCAATAAATCGGTGCAGGAACGGGTTAACCGGGTGCAGGACGAAGAGGTAATTTTTGGCCTGATGGCGCGCGCCCGTGAACAGGGCTTCAGCTCTGTCAGCATCGACCTGATCTATGGCTTGCCCCTGCAGACGCCAGCCAGCTTTGCCTGGACGCTGGAGCGGGTACTGGCACTCAATCCCGATCGCCTTAGCGTGTTTAACTATGCGCATCTGCCAGCGATGTTCGCGGCACAGCGTAAAATCAAAGAGGACGAACTGCCATCTGCTCAGCAAAAGCTGGATATCTTACAGCAGACCATCGCGACGCTGACTCAGCAGGGCTACCAGTTTATCGGGATGGATCACTTTGCAAAGCCGCAGGATGAGCTGGCCATCGCGCAGCGAAAAGGGCAGCTGCATCGCAATTTTCAGGGATACACGACACAGGGCGACAGCGATTTGCTGGGGCTTGGCGTTTCAGCCATCAGCATGATTGGCGACAGTTATGCGCAGAACCAGAAAGACCTCAACACCTGGTACAAGAGTGTTGAACAGCAGGGGAATGGCCTGTGGCGCGGCATCGCCTTAACCGACGATGATTGCCTGCGTCGTGACGTGATTAAAACGCTGATCTGTAACTTCTCGCTGGATTTTGCCGCGACAGAAGCGCAATGGGGAATCTGCTTCAGCGACTATTTTGCTGAGGATCTGGCGTTGCTGAAACCGTTAATTGCCGACGGGCTGGTAGTACAAACGGCTGGCGGGCTGGAGGTGACGGGGATTGGCCGCTTACTGATTCGTAATATCTGCATGTGTTTTGATCGTTATCTGCGTCAGAAAGCGCGTCAGCAGCAGTTCTCACGCGTTATCTGAAGAAACGGGCTGGCAACCACTCCAGCCCGTACTGAACCGCTTATTCCATGCCAAGCTCTTTCAGCTTGCGCGTCAGCGTGTTTCGTCCCCAGCCCAGCAGACGTGCTGCTTCCTGCTTATGGCCTTGCGTATGACGCAGCGCAGTAGTGAGCAGCGTACGCTCCATCTCTGGCTGGGCTTCTGACAGCAGATTCTGATGACCGGAACGCAGGGCGCGGTCGGCCCACTGTGCCAGCAGGGTTGCCCAGCTGTCAGGCAGCGACTGCACCGGATTTTCCGGGGTACTGGATTCAAACAGTTCCCCGGGCAGATCCTGAATCAGTACTTCCTGGCCCGCCGCCATCACGGTCAGCCAGCGACAGGTGTTCTCCAGCTGACGGACGTTACCGGACCAGTGAAGCCGGGTTAAGGCGGTCTCGGTTTCCGGATGCAGAATCTTCGCTTCCACTCCCAGCTCTCGGGCCGCCACCTGCAGGAAGTAACGTGCCAGACGCGGGATGTCCTCACGACGCTCACGCAGCGGTGGCAGATGCACGCGAATCACATTCAGGCGGTGAAAAAGATCCTCACGGAACTTGCCTTCCTGTACGCGTAATTCCAGATTCTGGTGGGTCGCCGCGATAATACGCACATCCACTTTGACCGGTGCATAGCCACCAACGCGATAGAACTGACCATCGGCCAGCACGCGCAGCAGACGGGTCTGCACATCCAGCGGCATATCACCGATCTCATCCAGAAACAGCGTGCCGCCATCCGCCTGCTCAAAACGGCCCTGACGGATCTGGTTTGCGCCGGTAAAGGCACCTTTCTCGTGACCGAACAGTTCGGACTCAATCAAATCTTTGGGAATCGCCGCCATGTTCAGCGCAATAAAAGGCGCTTTGGTACGCGGACTGTGGCGATGCAGCGCATGAGCTACCAGCTCTTTACCGGTACCGGATTCGCCGTTGATCAGCACACTGATCGACGAGCGCGATAACCGGCCGATGATACGAAACACATCCTGCATCGCCGGCGCTTCACCAATGATATCGGTGGTGGGTCCGCTGACAGGCTGATTACGCGGCTGCTGCTGCTCCTGATAGTGACTGATAGCACGCTCGACCAGCGCAACGGCTTCATCGATATCAAACGGTTTAGGCAGGTAATCAAAGGCACCCTGCTGATAAGCGCTGACGGCTGCGTCCAGATCCGAATGCGCCGTCATTATGATGACCGGAAGCATCGGATGACGCTGTTTAATCTGTTTCAGCAGCGCCAGGCCATCCATACCGGGCATGCGAATATCTGACAGTAAAACGTCCGGGGTCTTGGTTGAGAGGGCATCCAGCACCTCGCTTGCGCTGTCAAACGTCGCGCAGCTCAAACCGGCTCCAGTGAGCGCGCGTTCAAGCACCCAGCGGATGGAGCTATCGTCATCGACGATCCAGACTATCCCTCGTTGCATAGAAACCTCACTGGCGAATAGGCAGGTAAACCGAAAATTCGGTGTGTCCCGGCCAACTGTTAAATTCTATTTTTCCTGAATGTTGATCAATCAGGCTACGGGCGATGGAGAGGCCTAAACCGGTTCCGCCTTCACGTCCGCTGACCATCGGATAAAACAGCGTATCCTGCAGCTGGGCCGGAATGCCGGGGCCATCATCTTCAATATCAATACGTGCCACCAGGCGATAACGCGTGCCGTGCAGCGTCAACTGAAAAGCGGTGCGGGTGCGGATAACAATGGTGCCACCGTCGTCGCCCAGCGCCTGAAGTGCGTTGCGAACCACGTTAAGCAGCACCTGTTCTATCTGGTCAGGGTCATGCGGCAGTTCCGGCAGGCTGGGGTCGTAATCCCGTACCAGCGAAACATTCTCCGGCAGCTCCATCGACACCAGATTGACCACCCGTTCGGCCACCTGATGAATGCTCTGCGTGATGTGCATGCCTGGCTGCTGCGGTCCTAACAGACGATCCACCAGATTTCGCAACCGGTCGGCCTGTTCAATAATCACTTTGGTGTATTCATTTAGTGACGGATCGGGCAGGGCGCGGGATAGAAGCTGTGCCGCGCCGCGTAATCCGCCCAGCGGATTTTTAATCTCATGGGCCAGACCGCGAACCAGGTCGCGAGCAGCCACCTGCTGCGCATGCTGTAACTGCTCCTGACTGAGGCGACGCTGATTATCCATCGGCGCCATTTCCATCAAAATTAAGCCATCGGGTAACCGCTGGGCGGTCAGCGACATAATATGTGCGCGACCATCTACCACCAGCGTGACCTCACTGTCAGTAAATCCCTGGCCAGCTTCAAGACTCTCGCGCATCACCTCAATATTCAGCGAAAAGTAGCCGGTTAATTCCGGTAATGGTGTGCCGAACAATTTGCGTGAGCTTTGCGCCAGTAATTGCTGCGCCGCCGGATTGGCGTAATGAATAACCAGATCGTTATCCACTAACAAAATACTGTTGATTAACGCGTTGAGAATCTGCCCTGCATCGGGCAGAGAGCCAGTTGCCATACAACGTTCCTCTGCACCAGTCAGGTGCATTTTAGTCTTTAAGCCGAAAAGAGGGCGAATGAACGGTGAATTCGCGGAGAAAAAAGCCCATCCGAAGATGGGCTAAAAGTTTCCACGGCAACAAAAACGTCTGACCAGTTAAACGCTGTAGTAAAGCTCGAACTCAACCGGGTGTGGCGTCATGCGAACGCGATCCATCTCGGCTTTACGCAGTTCGATGTAAGCATCGATCGATTCGTCTGTGAATACACCGCCACGGGTCAGGAACTCGCGGTCTTCGTTCAGTGCATTCAGCGCTTCTTCCAGAGAGCCTGCAACTTTTGGAATCTCAGCTTCTTCTTCCGGTGGCAGGTCATACAGGTTCTTATCCATCGCGTCACCAGGATGGATTTTGTTGATGATGCCATCCAGGCCAGCCATCAGCAGCGCGGTGAACGCCAGGTATGGGTTAGCTGCTGGATCCGGGAAGCGCGCTTCAATACGACGGGCTTTCGGGCTGGCAACAACCGGGATACGGATTGAGGCAGAACGGTTACGGGCAGAGTAAGCCAGCATAACCGGTGCTTCATAACCCGGGACCAGACGCTTGTAAGAGTTGGTTGTCGGGTTCGCCAGGGCGTTGATCGCTTTCGCGTGCTTGATGATACCGCCGATATAGAACAGCGCCATTTCAGACAGGCCGCCGTACTTATCGCCGGCAAACAGGTTCTGGCCGCCTTTAGAGAGTGACATGTGGCAGTGCATGCCTGAACCGTTGTCGCCAAACATTGGCTTCGGCATGAAGGTCGCCGTTTTGCCGTAAGCGTGCGCAACGTTGTGAACGACATATTTGTATATCTGAATTTCGTCCGCTTTTTTGGTCATGGTATTGAAGCGGGTTGCCACTTCGTTCTGACCTGCGGTCGCCACTTCGTGGTGATGCGCTTCAACAACCAGGCCCATCTGCTCCATGGTCAGACACATGGCAGAACGGATGTCCTGGGATGAGTCAACCGGTGGAACCGGGAAGTAGCCGCCTTTCAGACCTGGACGGTGACCTTTGTTACCGCCTTCGTACTCTTTACCTGTGTTCCATGCCGCTTCGATATCGTCGATAGCCACATGTGAGCCGGACGTTGATGAACCGAAACGGATGTCATCGAACAGGAAGAATTCGGGTTCCGGTCCAAACAGCACGGTGTCCGCGATGCCGGAAGAGCGCAGGTAATCTTCAGCGCGCTTGGCGATAGAGCGTGGATCGCGATCGTAGCCCTGCATGGTGCCTGGCTCAAGAATGTCACAACGGATGATCAGCGTAGAATCTTCGAAGAAAGGATCCATGACTGCCGTGGTGGCGTCAGGCATCAGCACCATGTCTGATTCGTTAATGCCTTTCCAGCCGCCAATAGACGAACCATCGAACATTTTGCCTTCTTCGAAGAAGTCAGCGTTAACCTGGTGAGCAGGGATCGTAACGTGCTGTTCTTTACCTTTGGTATCGGTAAAACGCAGGTCAACAAACTTAACTTCATGCTCGTTCATCATCGAGAGAACGTGTTCAGCGGACATACTCAACTCTCCTGGAAATGGTCTTTCATTATCTACATGGCGAGGAAACGTCGTTTCCGGAATGCGTTTGGGAAAACCACTCCCTGACTCATCTCTTCCGGCACGCTCTTCAACCGACATCTGACTGGCGTTTACGCTTGTATCAGACAAAGCGAATTCTGTGCCAACTTTTTTGATGTTGCTTAAATCGCCTTGTGATGCACCTTTTTGTCATAAAGCGCCTGCACCACGATGGTCTTAGCGCACCATTACAGTGCTTAACAGTGATTTGATAGCACTATTTTGGTGCACAGGACCAACTTAGTGCATTTTCTGCACCGGGAACAGGGCAAATTTGCGTCGATGCAATAAACTTTCAGTGAAAAGTGTGATCCTGTTCAGTCTTCCGCTTAATCCGTGTACAATACCGCGCTATTTCTAATGCCTGAGGCAAAGCTGTGATCGAAAATTTGCGTAACATCGCCATCATCGCGCACGTTGACCATGGAAAGACCACCCTGGTTGACAAACTGCTGCAACAATCCGGTACTTTTGATGCCCGTACCGAAGCAACCGAGCGCGTGATGGACTCCAATGATTTGGAGAAAGAGCGTGGGATTACCATCCTCGCAAAAAACACCGCCATTAAGTGGAATGACTACCGTATCAACATCGTTGATACCCCAGGACACGCCGACTTCGGTGGTGAAGTTGAGCGCGTCATGTCCATGGTGGACTCGGTGCTGCTGGTTGTAGATGCGATGGATGGCCCTATGCCGCAAACCCGCTTCGTGACCAAAAAAGCGTTCGCGCATGGTCTGAAGCCGATTGTGGTTATCAACAAAGTAGACCGCCCGGGTGCGCGTCCGGATTGGGTTGTGGATCAGGTATTTGACCTGTTCGTAAACCTGGATGCCACTGACGAGCAGCTCGACTTCCCTATCATTTTCGCCTCTGCGCTGAATGGTATTGCGGGTCTTGAGCACACCGACATGGCTGACGATATGACCCCGCTGTATCAGGCGATCGTTGACCACGTTGCGCCTCCGCAGGTTGAGGCTGATGCCCCACTGCAGATGCAAATCTCTCAGCTGGACTACAACAACTACCTGGGCGTGATCGGCATCGGCCGTATCAAGCGCGGTAAAGTTAAGCCTAACCAGCAAGTCACTATCATCGATAGCGAAGGCAAAACCCGTAACGCTAAAGTCGGTAAAGTCCTGACTCATCTGGGTCTTGAGCGTATCGACAGCGACCTGGCAGAAGCGGGCGATATCATTGCTATCACCGGTCTGGGCGAGCTGAACATCTCTGACACTATCTGTGACACGCAGAATGTGGAAGCGCTGCCAGCCCTGAGCGTCGATGAACCAACCGTAACCATGTTCTTTAACGTCAACACCTCACCGTTCTGCGGTAAAGAAGGTAAATACGTGACTTCACGTCAGATCCTTGAGCGTCTGAACAAAGAACTGGTTCACAACGTGGCACTGCGTGTTGAAGAAACTGAAGATTCCGACGCCTTCCGCGTATCAGGTCGTGGTGAGCTGCACCTGTCAGTTCTGATCGAAAACATGCGTCGTGAAGGTTTCGAACTGGCGGTATCCCGTCCGAAAGTTATCTTCCGCGAATTCGAAGGCCGTAAACAGGAGCCATTTGAGAACGTCACGCTGGATATCGAAGAAACGCATCAGGGTTCCGTTATGCAAGCCATGGGTGAGCGTAAAGGCGATCTGAAAAACATGGATCCGGATGGCAAAGGCCGCGTACGTCTCGACTACGTGATCCCAAGCCGTGGCCTGATTGGCTTCCGTAACGAATTCATGACCATGACGTCCGGTACCGGTCTGCTCTACTCTACCTTCAGCCACTACGACGATATCCGTCCAGGCGAAGTGGGCCAGCGTCAGAACGGCGTACTGATCTCTAACGGTCAGGGTAAAGCCGTAGCGTTCGCTCTGTTCGGTCTGCAGGATCGCGGTAAGCTGTTCCTGGGTCACGGTGCAGAAGTCTATGAAGGCCAGATCATCGGTATTCACAGCCGTTCTAACGACCTGACCGTAAACTGTCTGACCGGTAAGAAGCTGACCAATATGCGTGCTTCCGGTACTGATGAAGCAACGACACTGGTTCCACCGCAGAAAATGACGCTGGAACAGGCGATCGAGTTCATCGATGATGACGAACTGGTTGAAGTAACACCGCTGTCAGTGCGTATCCGTAAACGTCACCTGACGGAAAACGACCGTAAACGTGCTTCACGTGGTCCTAAAGACGCATAAATGCGCCTTTAACAGATAAAAAGCCCCGCATGCGGGGCTTTTTTTTGCCTGAAACTCCGGCTTCTTCAGTCGGGCCAGTAAATATTTGGGTGCGTTTTATCCATCTTCTGGCGTTTACGCTTTTCTCTCCACGCGTGCCTGTTCAGCCTGCACTTTTGCCGCTAGAGTGAATACTCCAGGGAACAGAAGGAGACACACCATGCTGTATATCTTTGATTTGGGCAATGTGATTATTGATATCGACTTTAACCGCGTGCTGGGTGTCTGGAGTGACCTTAGCCGTGTGCCACTGGCCTCGCTGCAAAGCCATTTCCAGATGGACGAAGCGTTTGAACAACACGAACGTGGTGAACTCAGCGACGAAAACTTCGCGCTTGCACTGTGTGAAAAGCTGGAAATCGCGCTGAGCTATGAACAGTTTACTGCTGGCTGGCAGGCGGTCTTCGTGGACGTACGTCCTGAAACCCTGGCGCTGATGAACCGGCTGCGACTTGAAGGTCATCGGGTGGTGATCCTCTCTAACACGAATAAGCTGCATTGCGAATTCTGGCCGACGCAGTATCCCGACGTACAGCAGGCGGCAGACAAACTCTATCTCTCGCAGGAGCTGGGTATGCGTAAACCGGAAGCCCGGATTTATCAGCATGTGCTGGACGCGGAGGGTGTGACTGCCGATCAAACGGTGTTTTTCGACGATAACCCGGATAACATTGAGGCGGCGCGCGCCCTGGGCATTGAAAGTGTACTGGTTACTGACAGTAAAACGGTACCTGACTGGTTTGCAGGTCAATCTTAACCCATGATGTCAGGTAAATTTCGTCCCGGGCTGCATGCGTTCTGGTTGTGGCTCAGGCTGTTATGGAAACGCATTGATGAGGATGGCATGACGACTCAGGCCGGTAATCTGGCTTATGTCTCATTGCTGGCGCTGGTTCCGCTGATTGCGGTGGTGTTTGCCCTGTTTGCGGCGTTCCCGGTCTTCTCTGATATCAGCGTGCAGTTGAAACAGTTTGTCTTTAACAATCTGATGCCGGCTGCAGGCAACACGTTGCAACGCTATCTTGAGCAGTTTGTGGCTAACGTAAACCGGATGACGGCGGTCGGGGCTGTCGGCCTGATCGTGACGGCCTTGCTGCTGATGCATTCGGTTGATACCGCGTTAAATACCATCTGGCGCAGCAACAAGAAGCGGCCAATGGTTTACTCCTTTGCGGTCTACTGGATGATTCTGACGCTCGGCCCGCTGCTGGCGGGTGCCAGCCTGGCGATCAGCTCCTATCTGCTGTCACTGCGCTGGATTAATGCGACCGGCGTCACCAGCCTGGTCGATCAGATGCTGCGCATTTTCCCGCTTCTGCTGTCGTGGCTCGCCTTCTGGTTGCTCTACAGCATTGTGCCTACCCAGCGGGTACCGCCACGCGATGCGCTGATTGGCGCGCTGGTTGCAGGTGCGCTGTTTGAGCTGGGTAAAAAGGGCTTTGCGCTCTATGTTACTATGTTCCCCTCTTATCAGCTGATCTACGGCGTACTGGCCGTGATCCCGATTCTGTTTCTCTGGGTCTACTGGACCTGGTGTATTGTGTTGTTAGGCGCTGAAATTACCGTCGCGTTAGCCGACTATCGGCAGTTAAAACAGCAGCACAAAGAAGAACAACGCGAGGAAACATGATTGCATTGATCCAACGCGTGCAGCGCGCCAGCGTCAGCGTCGATCAGAACGTTATCGGCGAAATCGGTGCCGGTTTACTGGTTTTGCTGGGCGTGGAAAAGGGTGATGACAACGCGCGTGCGGAACGTCTCGCAGAACGCGTACTGGGCTATCGCATCTTTAGTGATGAACAGGGCAAAATGAACCTGAGTGTCCGCCAGGCGGGCGGAAGCGTGCTGGTGGTATCGCAGTTTACGCTGGCCGCAGATACGCAAAAAGGGATGCGCCCCTCCTTTTCAGGCGGTGCGGAGCCTGCTGAGGCCGAACGCCTGTATGAATACTTCAGCGACTGCTGTCGTCAGCAGGGCATGACCACGGCAAATGGCCGTTTTGCTGCGGATATGCAGGTCTCGCTGGTGAATGATGGTCCTGTGACGTTCTGGTTACAGGTTTGAGATCGCAAGCGGAGCGGCAGGGAACAGGCCACCTGGCCGAGCGGGAGAAACATTACATGTATCACCTTCGCGTGCCACAGACGGCGGAAGAGCTGGATATCTATTATCAGTTCCGCTGGGAGATGTTGCGTAAACCACTGCGTCAGCCGCAGGGGTCGGAACGTGACGCCTGGGATGCCCTGGCACATCATCAGATGGTGGTTGATGAGCAGGGAAATCCGGTCGCCATTGGCCGTCTCTACATCAACGCCGACAATGAGGCCGCTATCCGCTTCATGGCTGTTCATCCGTCTGTGCAGGGGAAAGGGCTGGGTACGCTGATGGCCATGACCCTGGAGTCGGTAGCGCGTCAGGAAGGCGCGAAGCGGGTAACCTGCAGTGCCCGTGAAGATGCGGTCGCTTTCTTCGCCAAGCTCGGCTACATCAATCAGGGTGAGATTACCGCGCCGCAGACGACGCCGGTACGCCACTTTCTGATGATCAAGCCGGTTGTTACGCTCGATGATATCCTGCATCGCGCCGACTGGTGCGGTCAGCTACAACAGGCCTGGTATGATCATATTCCGCTCAGCGAGAAGATGGGTGTGCGTATCCTGCAGTTTACCGGGCAGAAATTTATCACCACCATGCCTGAAGCGGGCAACCAGAATCCACATCACACCCTGTTCGCTGGCAGCCTTTTCTCGCTGGCCACGCTGACCGGCTGGGGATTGATCTGGCTGCTGCTGCGCGAACGCCATCTCGGCGGCACCATTATTCTGGCAGATGCGCACATCCGTTATAGCCGCCCTATCAGCGGACGACCTGGCGCGATTGCCGATCTCGGCTCACTAAGCGGCGACCTTGACCGTCTGGCTCGCGGACGTAAAGCACGCGTTCAGCTTGAAGTGGAGCTGTTTGGCGATGATGAATGTGGCGCGGTGTTTGAGGGAGTTTATATCGTCCTGCCCGCCGATCCGGATGGGCCGCTGGAAGAGGGCGGTTCCGGCGCACGTATCAACTAACCATAAGGGCCGCATCTGCGGCCCTTAAGTTATTAACGAACCTCGCCAGCCTGCATGGTCTGCTGCACCTGCTGACTATCCGTTGTCACCGACAGCGTGCCATTGACCGTTGGGCGTAATGGCTGGCCTGCGGCTAAAGCGCCACTCAATTGCAGCTGCATATTGCTGTCACCGGTTAACGGCAAGGCGGGCCATCCCCAGTTCTGCAACACATTCACCGGCACTGCACGCCCCGTCAATTGCAGCGTCAGCGGGCGCGCTGGCTGCTGGCCGACGGTAGCCGTCCCTTCAAGTAGCCCCTTGTTACTGAACGCACTCAGCTCGGTCACCTGAATCTGCTGCGTGTCTGCATTCAGCGTAATGGATGGGTGACGCAGATCGGTACGGTTAAAAGTCGACTCTGCCGCATTCAGGCTAAGCTTACCCGACCAGATCCCCCACTGATGCTGCTGCGCCAGCAGCAGGTTCTCGCCGGATCCGTCCAGTGAGGTCAGCTGGAAGGGAAACGCCGGATTGATGTCGATAATCAGGTTACGATTAGAGGTGAAACGCGTCACCGCTACGCTATCCAGCCACGCGGGCAGTGCCGCCTGCCAGCGGTCACGCCAGTCCTGCGGCAGGGTATATTCCAGTCCGGCAATAGCCAGATTTTTCAGCGTCAGGCGTTTATCACTGCGTGACCAGTCACCGTCAGCCCGAATCACCCCGTTCGCCCAGCGTGAACTGAACTGCGTTAGCGCCAGACCCTGCGGCGAGAAATCCAGGTTAACGATAGGGTCATTAAGCTCGAATCCACCGTTGATAAAATTGCTGGCATTCAGCGCCAGCGAACCATCATTACTCTGCCAGTCATCGCCCTGCCAGTTAACGTTTCTCAGCGTCAGGTCAAGATCTGTCACCGCCCAGTCAGGCCCCTGCAGGCGGGCATCGGTCATGTCGAGGCGCGTAATGGCAATCGAGGGAACCACCTGCAGACGATGCAGGAAATCTTTCAGGCTGCTGGCAGTCTGCAGACGAATATCATTCAGTCGTAGCTGATTGATTTTCCAGTTGCCCTGGGCATCGCGCTCACCGCTGCCGGTCATGGATCCACGCGCCAGGTCGGCACCAATATTATCAAAGCGCATCCGGTTCTGGGAAACACTGCCCTGAATCAGGACGTTTTCAGCGGGCACCTTATTCAGCGTCATGCTGCCTGCACTCATCTGGAAACGGGCATCGCGACCCAGCATATTGAGGGCTGTGGGTTTCCACGGCAGAATGCCGCCATTAACCTGCTGAGCAAACAACGGTAACGTGCTGTTGGGGCTGTCGATACGCATGTTATTGAGCTGCAGGCGATCGGCCTGAATGGGTAGCGCACTGCCTGGCGTCAGATTGGCCAGATTCACTTCCCCGTCGCGCAATTCAAGGCTACTGAAATGCAGTGGATCGCTAAACTGAATCAGAGCCAGACCGAGATCGACCCGTTTCGCTACCAGAACCGCAGGCTGCCCATCATGACCAAAGCTGAAGTCATCCAGAATGATATGAGAGGGAGAAGAGAAATTGTGTTCAATTTTACTCAGGGAGAGATGCCATTCGGTTTTGTCGCTCACCCAACGGCTAAACCAGCCTGCACCCCACTGTGTCTGCAGCAATACATAGATCACCACAAGGGTGAAAAGCAGCAGCAAAAGTAAGGTGAGGAAAAACTTTCCAAGAAATTTCATAGCATCCTTCCCGAGTTAAATCCGGTGAGAGGTTGTTATGCCTGAATTACCGTTACAGCTCAACAGCCTGGATGTAAATCCGAATAATTAGCAGGCAGGCCGAAGCCTGCCTGTGGACTTACTTCTCTTGCGGGAAAATCAGGTTGAGCACAATGGCGGTAATGCCGCCCGCCGCAATACCGGAAGAGAGCAGGGTTTTCAGCCAGTCAGGCGCAAACTGCAGGATCAGCGGCTGCTGGGAAACGCCAAGGCCCACCGCCAGCGATAGTGCGATGATCATGATGGCACGACGGTTAAGCGGCTCGCGTGACACGATGCGAACACCCGAGGCGGCGATGGTGCCGAACATCACAATGGTTGCACCGCCGAGCACCGGTTCAGGAATGAGCTGAACCAGACCACTGACCGCCGGGAACAACCCCAGCACAATCAGCATCAGCGCGACAACAAAGCCCACGTAGCGGCTGGCTACGCCGGTTAACTGAATGACGCCATTGTTCTGGCCGAAACAGGAGTTAGGGAAGGTATTAAACAGCGCGGAGACAAAGGAGTTAAGACCATTCGCCAGCACGCCACCTTTCAGACGTTTCATATAGAGTGGGCCGCTCACCGGCTGTTCTGAAACATCCGAGGTGGCGGTGATATCGCCGATGGTCTCCAGAGAGGTAACCATAAATACCAGCATCAGCGGGATAAGCAGATTCCAGTCGAAGCCCAGCCCATAGTAGAGCGGGGTGGGTACCATGATTAGCGGCTGATCAGCGGGAATACCTGCCGCAGGCAGCATACCCATCGTCCAGGCCAGCAGATAGCCTACCGCCATGGCAATCACCAGAGAGGCGACGCGCAGGTAGGGATTCTTCTGTCGGTTCAGCAGCACGATCACCAGCAGCACGGCTCCGGCCAGCATCAGATTTTTCGGCGCGCCAAAGGTATGGTCATTCATCGCACTGAAACCACCGCCAATGGAGGTTAGGCCGACCTGAATCAGCGACAGGCCAATAATCATCACCACGATACCGGAAACCAGCGGCGTAATGATCCGGCGCGCCAGATGCAATACGCGCGACAGCACCATTTCGGTACAGGAGGCTACCATCAGCGTGCCAAACAGTGCCGCCATCATGGTGGGCACGTCAGCGCCGCCATTTTTCAGCGCCATCCCGCCCATAATCAGAGGCGTCACGAAGTTGAAGCTGGTGCCCTGAATCGACAGCAGGCCCGAACCTACTGGTCCCCAGGTTTTGATTTGCAGCAGTGATGCCACGCCCGATGCAAACAGCGACATGCTGATCACGTGCCGGGTATCTTCTGCAGGCAGGCCCAGCGCCTGACAAATCAGAATCGCAGGCGTAATAACCGCGACAAACATGGCCAGCAGGTGCTGACCGGCGGCAAACAGCGTTTGCGGCAGGGGTGGACGATCTTCAAGGCGATAAATCAGTTCACTTTTCGTGGCGGAAGGCTGGTCTGGCTGAGGAGTGGTGGACATCTTCTGTTCTTCCCAAAAAATAGTGTGGCGATTGTAATCATCCGCAGGCTAAAAGCAATCGTTTGCCCGGTGAAGATAAAAAAGGCCGTACCAGAATGGAACGCACTCAGACATTGGTATAGCGGGTGGTCTCTGGCAGCCAGCGTTCAATCAGGGCGCTGGCCTGCTCGGGATAGTGCTGGTGGATGTGGCGCGCCACGCGCTGCACTTCCGGCACCATCGCGGCATCACGTAGCAGGTCGGCTACTTTGAATTCGGCGTTGCCGGTCTGACGCGTGCCCAGTAGTTCACCCGGCCCGCGAATCTCCAGATCGAACTGGGCAATGACAAAGCCATCATTGCTGTCGCGCAGCACCTGAAGACGCTTTTGCGCCGTCTTGCTCAGTGGCGCTTTATAGAGCAGCACACAGTGCGATGCTACAGCACCACGACCTACACGACCACGCAGCTGATGCAGCTGCGCCAGCCCTAACCGCTCCGGGTTTTCGATAATCATCAGGCTGGCATTCGGCACGTCAACGCCGACCTCGATGACTGTCGTCGCCACCAGCAGCTGCAGCTCATTCGCTTTAAAGGCCTGCATCACCGCCTGCTTTTCCGCGGGCTTCATCCGGCCATGTACCAGTCCGATGTTTAAGTCGGGAAGCGCCGTTTTCAGGGATTCCCAGCTGGCTTCTGCCGCCTGCGCTTCCAGCAATTCGGACTCTTCAATCAGGGTGCAGACCCAGTAGGCCTGACGGCCCTCGCGGCAGGCATGCTCAACCCGCGCCACAATCTCATCGCGTCGCGTATCGGGGATAGCGACGGTGGTCACCGGTGTTCGTCCCGGCGGCAGCTCATCGATAGTTGAGGTATCAAGATCGGCATAAGCCGTCATCGCCAGGGTGCGCGGAATGGGGGTGGCGGTCATGATCAGCTGATGCGGATGGAAACCCTGTTCCTCGCCTTTTTCCCATAAGGCCAGTCGCTGGTGGACGCCGAATCGGTGCTGCTCATCAATAATCACCAGCGCCAGACCATTAAACTGTACCTGCTCCTGAAACAGCGCGTGTGTGCCCACGACCATCGCCACCTGACCACTGGCTATCGCTTCCTGCTGGGCCTGGCGGGCTTTGCCTTTCTGTTTTCCGGCCAGCCAGCCCACTTCTATCCCCAGCGGCGCAAACCACTGACGGAAGTTACTGGCGTGCTGTTCAGCCAGCAGTTCGGTCGGCGCCATCAGCGCAACCTGCTTGCCATGGGCGATAACGTTCAGCGCAGAGAGCGCAGCAACCAGTGTCTTGCCCGAGCCGACATCGCCCTGCACCAGCCGCATCATCGGAAAATCATTGGCCAGATCTTTCTCTATCTCCGCCACCACGCGTTTCTGCGCATTGGTCGGTGAGAAGGGCAGCGCGGCCAGCAGCTGATCGCTAAGGTTGTGTCGCGGCGGCATCGGTAACGCGTAATAGCGCTGAGCACCGGCGCGTACCGCCAGCATGCTGAGGTTGTGCGCCAGCAGCTCTTCCAGAATCAACCTGCGTTGCGCCGGATGACGGCCACTTTCCAGCTCACTGAGCCGGAGATCGGGCGGCGGACGATGCAGTGTGCGCAGTGCATCAGGCAGGCTGATCAAGCCGCCGCTCAGTTCCTTCGGCAGCAACTCGGCAATCGGGCAGCTCTCCAGCAGCGTCAACGCCTGATCGGTAAGATTACGCAGTGTAGCCTGTCGGATGCCTTCAGTGGTGGGATAAACTGGTGTTAAGGTCTCTTCCAGCGCTACATTGCTCTGTTCGCCCTGGATGCGGTATTCGGGATGAATAATCTCGGCACCGCGCTGACCGCGTTTAATCTCGCCATAGGCGGTGACGCGTCGGCCCGGCGACAGGTTGTTCTTCATCCCGGCATTGAAGTTGAAGAAGCGCATCGTCAGGACACCACTACCATCGCTGATCTGGCACACCATCATCCGGCGGCGACCAAAGGTGATGTCGGTATGCAGCACTTCGCCTTCTACGGTGGCCCAGATACCGGGCAGCAGATCGTCAATGGCATAAAGCTGGGTGCGATCTTCGTAGCGTAGCGGGAGATGAAGCAGGAGATCCTGAATGGTGTGCAGGTCAATTTTGGCCAGTTTTGCTGCCTGGCTGGCACCGACGCCGGTCAGGGTACTGAGCGGGATGGCATCCAGCAGACGGCCCTTCATCTTTTTTTACCGGTCGACTGCATGGTTGCCCACCAGCTGGGATCGGCGTCCACTTCGCCCTGAGCATTGATGCGCGGATAGGGTAAACCTTTCTGCTTTGCGACCCGCGCCAGCACCGGGTATCCGCCTTCGAACAGCAGGCGTTGCTGCTCATCATCATCCAGCAGGCTGTAATCGCGCAGGTAAAGACCGGCATTCTGCCGCTGCCGTTGTGCTTCATAGAGGATCAGCGCACAGGCAACCGAGACATTCAGCGACTGCACCATGCCCACCATAGGAATTACGATCTTCCGGTCAGCCAGCGCCAGTGCTTCTTCAGTGATGCCGGTTTTTTCCTGTCCCATCAGGATGCAGGTGGGAAGGGTATAATCGATCTCACGGAAATCTACGGCATCGTCAGAAAGATGGGTCGCCAGAACCTGCATCTTCTGCTGTTTAAGCCGTGTTACGGCATCGCCAATGGTGGGATGGGTGACCACTTTCACCCAGCTGTTGCTTCCGGCAGACGCGGAAGCCTGGGTGCGCATCCGCTGGCTGGGCCAGACAGCATGTACTTCGTGGATGCCGACAGCGTCGGCCGTGCGGATCACCGCCGACACATTGTGCGGCTTATGCACCTGCTCCATACAGACCGTAAGGTCGTGCTGGCGCAGTGCCAGCATCGCCTGAATCCGGGCAAAACGTTGATCGTTCATGCCTAATTACGGTTACGGTGGACTTTGATCACATCCGGCATCACGCGAATTTTACGCATGATATTCGCCAGATGGACACGGTCGCGTGCGGTCAGGCGGATAAAGGCGCTGTAGACGCGGCCATCACGCTCTTCGGTATTCAGGCTCTGAATATTGGAACCGGCCGTATTGATTGCTGCCGTCAGGTTCGCCAGTGCGCCCTGATGGTTAAACATGTCGACTTTGATTTCCGCCACGAACTCCTGCTCAGTGACTTTATCCCACTCGACCGGCATGAATTTTTCCGGCTCTTTCTGGTAGCCGCGAATATTTCGACAGGACTCATGATGCACCACCAGTCCTTTGCCAGGGCTGACATGAGCAACAATCGGGTCACCGGGAATTGGTCGGCAGCATTTGGCGAACGTAATCAACACGCCATCAGCGCCTTTGATCGGCAGCTTACCGCGCTTGCTGTTACTGCTGATGGTCTTGCTGTCCGCCTGCAGCAGGTTCTTCGCCACGACCACGCTCATCGCATTGCCCAGACCAATTTCCGCCAGCAGATCGTCAAGCGAGGTCAGCTTCATACGGTCCAGTTCCTGACGGATATTCTCAGCCGGGATCTCAGCCAGCTTACGACTGCCGCCCAGCGCATGGCTGAGCAGGCGGCGGCCCAGATTAACCGAGTCTTCACGCTTGAGGTTTTTCAGCAGCTGGCGAATTTTGGCGCGGGCTTTGGAGCTGACGACAAAGTTGAGCCAGGCGGCGTTGGGACGGGCGCCTGGCGCGGTGATGATCTCAATCGTCTGGCCGCTGGTCAGGGTTTGCGACAGCGGATAAGGCTGGCGGTCAACGCGTGCGCCGACGCAGGCATGGCCAATGTCGGTGTGAACCGCATAGGCGAAGTCCACCGGCGTCGCGCCGGTTGGCAGCTCAACAATGCGGCCTTCAGGCGTAAAGACGTAGATCTCATCGGGAAAGAGATCGGACTTCACGCTTTCGATAAACTCAAACGAACTGCCCGCACTCTGCTGCAGCTCCAGCAGGCTTTGCAGCCAGCGCTGAGCGCGAATCTGTGCGGTGGTGCCACTTTCGCCCGCCTGTTTATAGGCCCAGTGCGCAGCGACCCCCATTTCTGCCATCTGATCCATATCCTCGGTGCGAATCTGCACTTCAACCGGCACGCCGTGCGGACCGATCATGGAGGTATGGAGCGATTGATAGCCGTTGGCCTTGGGGATGGCGATGTAATCTTTCACGCGGCCCGGACGCGGCTTATACAAGCTGTGCATCTGGCCAAGAACGCGATAGCAGGTATCCAGATCTTTCACGATGACGCGAAAGGCATAGATATCCATGATGGAGTGAAAACGCTGCTCTTTCAGCGTCATTTTGCGGTAGATCGAGTAAAGATGCTTTTCACGACCGCTGACGCGGCAGGGAATGCCCGCTTCCTGTAAACGGCCATCAATCTCAGAAAGAATCTTCTGGATCATCTCTTTACGATTACCGCGCGCGGCTTTCACCACCTCTTTAATTACCCGATAACGGTTCGGGTAGAGAGCCTCAAAACCGAGCTCTTCCAGCTCCGTTTTAAGATGGTGAATACCCAGGCGATGCGCAAGCGGACTGTAAATCTCTAACGTTTCCAGCGCGATGCGGCGACGTTTGTCCGGGCGTAACGACCCGAGGGTGCGCATATTGTGGGTGCGGTCAGCCAGCTTGATGAGAATGACGCGGATATCCTGCACCATCGCCATAATCATCTTGCGGAAGTTCTCTGCCTGCGCTTCTTTCTTGTCGCGGAATTTCAGCTTATCCAGCTTGGAAACGCCTTCGACCAGCTCCGCCACGCTTTTACCAAACAGCTGTTCCATGTCCTGGTAAGTGGCAGGCGTATCTTCGATCACGTCATGCAGCAGCGCGGCCATGAGGGTTTCATGGTCGAGCTTCATTTCCGCCAGAATACAGGCCACGGCAACCGGATGGGTGATATAAGGCTCACCGCTGGAGCGTGTCTGTCCCTCGTGGGCATCACGTGCGACAAGGTAGGCTTGCTGGAGGCGCTTGATCTGCTCCTCTGGCAAGTATTTTTCAATCAGTTGATTGAGACTTTCAAACAGATACAAGGGTGACCTGCAGGTGGCTGTTAACGACGACCTTCAGCGATAGCGGTAACGGCCTGTAACTCAGCGGCTTCCTGCTCTTGCTGTTCCTGACGATCACGCACATCTAAAATCTGATTGGTGACCAGACCTTCTTCGATTTCGCGCAGAGCGATAACGGTAGGCTTATCGTTCTCTTCCGGAACCAGCGGATCTTTGCCGCCAACCTGCATCTGACGTGCACGACGTGCAGCGACCAACACCAGGTCAAAACGATTACCAACTTTTTCTACTGCGTCCTGAACGGTTACGCGTGCCATAGGTGTGCTACTCCACAGATGAAGAAATGACTGCGCATCATACTGAAACTGTATTCAGACTGCCAACAGTTTGCTGATTAAAGCATCGTGACGCGCCTTCTGGCGCGCCATACGCAGACGTTCGGCGCGAATAATGGTTTTCAGATCGGACAGCGCCAGATCGAAATCATCATTCACAATTAAATAGTCATACTCGGCGTAGTGGCTCATTTCCGCTACCGCCTGCGCCATGCGACGCGTGATGACCTCTTCGCTATCCTGACCACGACCGCGCAGACGGCGATCGAGCTCTTCTTTCGACGGCGGTAAAACGAAGATGCTGCGTGCGCCTGGCATTCTGGCGCGAATTTGCTGCGCACCCTGCCAGTCGATGTCGAGAAACACATCAACGCCGGTTGCCAGCACCTGCTCAATAGCATGGCGCGACGTACCGTAATAGTTGTCGAAAACTTTAGCGTGTTCGAGGAAGGCATCTTCCGCGATCATCTGCTCAAATTCATGTTTCTCAACGAAAAAGTAATGTTCGCCATGGGCTTCACCCGGACGCATGCCGCGTGTCGTGTGCGAAACAGAGACCTGCGTATCATACAACGGCTGGGTCTTTAACAGTGCCTGAATCAGGCTGGATTTACCTGCGCCGCTGGGTGCAGAAACAATATAGAGCGTGCCTTGAGCCATGGTTTTCTTGAATTGATTAAAAGCGGAGTCGATTTCCTGCACAGTATACACAGCTTCCCGCTGCCACGCAGCGTTTGCGCAGCGGCAACAGCCAACTTTTGCGTATCTTCGCGCAAATGTCTGTCAGGCCGCTGCAATTAATCCTTTATTGTTACGGCATCTCTTCCGCAACCGGACATCGTCTCTGGCTGACGCCAGGGCATTGATATTGAATACCGCAAAACGTCAGGGGAGAGAATATGAAAGGATTCGGCTGGCCGCTGTTGGCGGCTGTTTTGTGGATCGTCATATGGCCTGCGCATAGCGCCGTTTGTCCGGTCTGGACACCGATTCGGGCGACTGAAGAGATCCGCCGCCTGCAACAGCAACTACAACACTGGGATGACGCTTACTATCGTCAGGGGCAGAGTCCGGTGGTGGATGCGGATTATGACGCTCTTCAACAGCGACTGATTCAGTGGCAGCACTGCTTTAGCCCTTATCAGCCGGTTTACACCCCGCAACTGCCGGGTAATGGCAAGTCATTGCATCCGGTCGCCCACACAGGTGTAAAAAAGATGCGCGACAAGCTGGCGCTGGCTTACTGGATGCAGGGGCGTGGCGATCTCTGGGTGCAGCCCAAAGTTGATGGCATCGCCGTTTCACTGGTATATCGCCACGGCAGGCTGGTCTCCCTGTTAAGCCGTGGCGATGGATTACGTGGTGAGGAGTGGCTGGCTAAAGCCGCCTGGATCCCGGCGATTCCGCTGAATATCGACACCCGTCTCGACGAGGTGGTGTTGCAGGGTGAGCTATTCCTGACGATGACCGGTCATCAACAGGCCGTTGATGGTGGTAAAAATGCGCGCTCACAGGTGGCCGGGGCCATGATGAGCAAGCAACGGATTCCTCTGCTGAATTCGCTTAATGTTTTCATCTGGGCCTGGCCAGATGGTCCCGCCAAAATGACAGAACGGCTTGAGCAACTCAGCCGCTGGGGACTGGGCGTTGCCGCAAAATGGAGTTACCGCGTCAAAGATGAAGAGGAGGTCGCCACCTGGCGGGAGCGCTGGTTCCATGCTGCGCTACCTTTTGTCACTGATGGCGTGGTGGTTCATCAGAGCCTTCGTCCTGCGGGAAAAAACTGGCTGCCGGGAGAGGGCACCTGGGCTGTTGCCTGGAAGTATCAGCCTCCTGAAGTCAGCGCTGAAGTGCTCTCCGTTGATTTTCCGGTTGGCCGAACCGGGAAAATAGCTGCCGTCCTTAATCTGCAGCCGGTGCAGCTGGATGACAAGACTGTCAGGCGGGTCAATGTCGGATCCCTGCGTCGCTGGCAGGAGAGCGATATTGTGGCGGGTGATGTGATTACGCTGAGTCTGGCGGGTCAGGGGATCCCCCGGCTGGAGCGGGTGATCTGGCGCGTGGCAGAGCGCGACTATCCTCAGCCTCCCGACGCGTCGCATTACACGCCGCTAAGCTGTTACACCTTCAGTGCGGAGTGCCAGAAGCAGTTACTGGCAAAATTACGCTGGCTCAGTCAGAAAACGGTGCTGAATATTCCGGGCGTTGAGCGCAGCACCTGGCTGCGCTTACTGGAAACCGGCAGTATGACGCATCTGTTCGGCTGGCTGACGTTAACACCGGAACAGATCACTGCCGCAACGGGCTTCTCTCCGGAACGGGCGGGTCAGCTCTGGCATCGTTTTAATCTCACCCGTCAGCAGCCGTTTCGTCGCTGGGTGGATGCCTTAGGTATTTCACTGCCGCGGAAGGCCCTGAAGTCACTGCCCGATCAGCAGTGGGAGAGCTTAATGCAGCGGGATATTGCGGGCTGGCAGGCGTTACCGGGTGTTGGGGCTGCGCTGGCAAAGCGCCTGGTTGCGCAGTTCCATGATGCCCGTGTGCAGAGGCTGATCGCGTTCCTGCAGCAGCAAGGCATACCTTCTTCCTTAATGCTCGGGATGGGGATAGTTGAAAATCGGCAAACCGAGGCGGAAGCGCAGCGCCAGTAAACGGGCAAAGAAGCCGAACAGCAGGGTAATGATTATCACCGCTTCATGTGCCAGCGTAGTTTTCAGCAGCAGGATATAGAGCCAGCCTGAGGCGAAGGCGATACCAGCGTAAAGTTCCTTCTGAAACACCAGCGGAATGCGATTACAGAACATGTCACGCAGCACGCCACCGAAGACGCCGGTAATGACCGCGCTTATGGCGGCAATAATCATGGCATGTCCGGAATCAAGCGCAACCTGCGCGCCGATAATGGAAAAAACCACCAGTCCCAGTGCATCAAGCACCAGGAACACTTTGCGCAGGTGTGTCATCAGGGGTGCCAGGAACGTGGTGATGACCGCTGCTGCCGCCACAATCATGATGTATTCGGGATTTTTTACCCAGCCCAGCGGATAGTGACCCAGCAGGATGTCGCGCACCGAACCACCGCCGATGGCAGTCACTGAGGCGATAATAATAACACCGAACAGATCCATTTTGCGGCGGCCCGCCGCCAGCGCCCCCGTCATGGCTTCAGCAGTAATACCAATGATGTAGAGAACGGTCAGTAACATAGCAGACTCCGGTAAAACGGGGGCAAGGCGATATCCTTGCCTGAAAGACGGCGACAGAGATTTTCAGGCGATCGGCGTCCGGGATAAGCGCAGTGTATACCAGCCAGCCAAGGCGTCCGTATAGAAAGACTTTTCTGCGCAGAGCCTGCGGTGAGTGCCTGTGTAAATCTGAGAAGACACAGTCTGCAGAAGGTTTGTGCGTTGCGGCCCGCTGTTTTACGGTTCCGGACTAGCGGATATTAACCGACCATGAACGCCAGACAACGGCTGGAGGTAAGTCAGTTTATAAAGGAGGTAGAAAGGCTGGATGCGGCAGATAAAGGAAGAATTAGAGAAATAAAGCAACAGGCTTAATGAAAAGAAAAGGCGTGCTGGTTAACAGCACGCCAACGCATCGTTTCAGATGCTCAGAGCCCACCAAACAGACTTATTTTATTATTTGTTTCTTGCACGAATTTTAGAAAAGGCTTTCAGGCTAAAATGATATTCTGGCTGGAACCATGAACGACCATAGTAGCAGTAAATCAGCATGCGAATGGATGCCATCGCCAGGTAACCCCAGATCGCACACAGTACTGAAGGGGTCAGCCAGACGGTAAATAAAGTGACGGCAAGGCCGGCTAATACTGCTGAGGTTTCAGCAAAGGCGATACGGGTATATTGTTTTTCGCGCTGTAATATCGCACGGTAATGCTGACCCTGTGGGATGATAATAAACACCACTGAGACCATCTGCAGCATTAACGCCAGTTCAGGTTGACCAAACAGACTGTTCAGCAGGTGACTGCCCGTAAATAACAGACCAAACACTACGACACCCATCAACATATTACCCCAGTAAATCGTGGAGAGGTCGTTGATAGAGAGCATACAGCGGCGGATCAGCTTATTTGAGAAGCCGCGATCGGCCAGCGTATCGATAGCCAGTAAAGCTATCACGGCGATCGCCAGCAGGTTTAGTTCATTCGCCTGCAGGATTTGCGCCAGCAACGAGAGCTGCAGTACGCCGATGCCAATAATTTTGATTGAAGAGAGCAGAGACCATTTTGCGCTATTAAGACTGCTTTCACGTATTGCCATAATATACTCGTTAGAGTTCATTGACTCTGTGAGAATTAAATCGTTGTGTAACAGCAATGAGAAGTTGCTGTCACACCGTTAGTTAGTGCAATTTTTCTGGCCGGAGTCCTGAAATACCTTTCCAGGCTTGCCATGTTATTATGGATTCAATCAAATGGTGCTCGGATAAAAAATAGATATCCCTGGTAAATTCTCTGTTTCGTGTCATGGCGGAATCCCCTGCAGCTAATAAGAATTCCGCCAGATCACGAATAAATCCTGTTGTAGTTTTATATTCTCCTGCCAGCATCCTTGCGGCAATCTCAACGAATTCTTTTTCTGATAACAAAGGATACGCAGAGCGGTCCATGACTTTTCCTGCTTTATCATTATGGGTATTGCTGTGTGTGGAATGATTTATACATTGTTTTATTTAATTTAACACCATAAGAAAAGTCTGATTACGCGACCGCAGAAATAAATGGTTTCACTCTATGCATGATAAATATTAAATCCCCAGCAGGGCAGTAATAAACGATTGTTGATGATTAATGTATACGTCAGAGAGAAAGTGTTCGTGCAGAAGATGAAGAGGCCTGTAATCAGGGAAGATCGCCAGCCTGTCGGGTGATGTTGCCAGGAATTTTCCTGGCAACAATGCTTAAGCAGGGTTGGTGATAAATGTGTAAAAGAGGCATGCAATCAGATAAACGCTTTATGCTTTATCATCGGAAGTTTTTCTGTTTTTTTTCATAAACAGCCAGTGATAAGTACAGAGAAAAAATCGAGCTAAGTCATTGATTTACTGTGTCAGAAGCTGGTTAAGCTTCTCAAGATCGTTGCTAACCCATTCAATATCCTGCTTAAATCTCTCATCTGAAGTAAATGGCTGGCGGTAAACCGTCACCATCACCTCGGCACCCTGCTCGTTGGCTATCACGCGCATCGGCACATAGATTTCCTTTCCTGAGCCACTATCAATCCAGTGATCCATTACGCCAAACGGATTATGTGGCGAGAACCGGAGCTTTACATTTCCCTGAGGGCCTTTAGCACGCCAGCGATTGCCATCAGGTTCTAATGCACTATTCGTCAGCCCGGACGCCCACTTTGGAAAAAATTCCGGCTTCCAGATGGTTTCATAAAGATCTAACCAGTGACGCGGAATTGTCAGGCTCAGCGTGCGCGAGGAGAGCATATAACCTCCGGAGGATAAGCTAAAAAAGCATTAAAGCATGGGGTCAGGCTCGTTAATACGTTGTAACAGCAGAAGTGTGGTGTTGAGAGGGTTTCGTACAAACGGCAGACAACGGATGAGGCTGTCTGCCGCTGACTCAGATAAAATTGCCGCGTGCAGAAACTGCGTGCTCTTCGCTATGCCCACTGGCGCGACGCAGAACAAAGCCATCCGACTGTGCCATCACTGCGCAGCTGTGATTCGGAAAGATACGAAGCAGCATGCCGACTTCAGGACGGCGATCCTGATAAAGCAGAAAACCATGCTCCTCAGATAACTTTGTCACCTCATACGTGTGGCCCGCTTCGTCGGCTGCAACACCAAAGCCGCTGGCATTGGTGCCGTGTGGCCCTTTATCTGAACTCAGCATTTTCGATCCGGCATCCACAATTGCGAAATGCTCGTTTACCGCTACCACACGTGTAATGACGCTCATTGCCAGCTGATCGACGTAACTTAGCCCGAGGCGACAGGCGGTAAGGTCCAGCAGTGCATAGTTGCCGGGCCGGATTTCACTGATGCAGGGCGCAACCTCGGCTGCCAGGGCCGTAGGCGTTGACCCCACAGAGAGCGGGCAGTCGGTAAATCCCGCAGCCTGCAGTTTTGCCTGAAGCTGCTGCATCAATACCGTTTCCTGCCTGGCAACATCAACAATAGCCGCAGCATTACCGGCACCATAAGCGTGGCCGGCATGCGACACTAATCCGGCAAAGCGTACGCCTCTGTCCCGCAGCGCCTGAGCAATCAGCACGGCGTCATCACTATCAGGACTAACACCAATCCGGTGTAATCCAACATCCACCTTAATCGCCACCGCCAGCTCGCAGTCTGGTTGTTGCTGCCACGCATCCGCAATCGCTGCCACACCCTGCAGCCTGTCCGCAATCAGGGTAAGTTTTGCCTGATGAAGCACGGCGAGACGCAGCAACTCAGCCACGCTTTGCGGTTGCACAACCGGATAGGCTAAAAGCAGATCGCGAACGCCCCCCTGAATAAAGCTGATACCTTCACTGGGTTTAGAGACCGTGACACCCTGAGCACCATATTCAAGCTGACGCTGAGCAATCCAGACGCTTTTATGTGTTTTGATATGCGGACGCAATGCGACGCCTGCCGCACTGGCTTTGCGCTGCATATGCTGCAGATTCTGCTCCAGGCGCTCTGCATCCACTTCAATATAGGGCGTAAGGCGGTCATCGATCAGCGGCCTTTGCCACTGCTGTGTATCGTTGATATCCATAAGATTATCCGGCTTTAACGAGGTAAGAGGATTCATCATTCCTTAATTAACTTTCTGATACCAGCCTGGTGGCTGTGGAGGAGGCGCTGAACAGCAAAAATTAAAGTGGGTGTTAACCCGGGATAGAGCATGCTGTACACGGACAAACCGGAGAGGATACTAAGCCGGCGTGGATTAGCAGAATAAAAAAGCAGGCGCGGTGCCTGCTTTATCCGGTTACTCAGACGTAGAGTGACTGTTCACCCGGCGGTCGGGTTTTGAATCGGCGATGCAGCCAGAGGTATTGTTCCGGTGCGCGCAGAATCTGATTCTCGATCACTTTATTCATATAGGCAGCAGCAGCAGCCTCGTCCGTATGAGGATAATTTTCCAGCATCGGCTCAATGATCAGATGATAGCCATCATTATCTGCATTACGAATCAGCATGATCGGCACCATCGCCGGCTTCGCCAGACGCGACAGCACAAAAGTGCCGTTGGTGGTGGCCGCTTTTTCTACCGCAAACAGCGGCGCAAAGGTGCTGCCTTTCGGGCCGTAATCCTGGTCTGGTGCAAACCAGACCGATTCACCCTGTTTCAGAGCATTAACCATGCCGCGCAGATCGCGGCGGTCGATCATCGCTTTGTTCGAGCGCATCCGGCCTTTGGTCTGCACATATTCCATTGCCTGATTGTTGTGCGGACGGTACATCGCCATCATCGGCTGACAGAGACCGCTGATGCGGCCGCCCAGCTCCAGTGACATGAAATGCACACCAATCAGCATCACACCGCGCTTTTCATTCTGCGCAGCGTGGAGATTATCCATACCTGACACTTTAAACAGACGTTTAACCGCACGGTCAGACCAGAACCAGGCAATACCGGTTTCAGCCAGCGCCATGCCTAACGACGCAAAATTACCGGCGATCATATGTTCTGTTTTTTCTTCACTGATGCCAGGAAAACAGAGCTCAATGTTACGACGGGTGATTCGCTCACGGCGCTGCAGAAAATGGCGGGAAATTTTGCCCGCACCGGCACCGAGACGCATAAGAACAGGATAGGGAAGCTGGACCAGAAGCCAGAGTACACCAAGACCAAACCAGGTAAACCAATAACGCGGATGCAGCAGCGAGCTGCTAAATTTTCCGGTGTTTTTCATTAAAACCTTCATGAGATAAATGGATGCATCGCATAAAGAACACTTCCATAAAGTCTCCAGGCGCTACAGCTGTACTGATTTCGACCAGCACTTTATCAAAAAGTGCCTTCAAAGAAAGGGAAACTACTGACTCTACAGGATTGACCTGTTTCATGGAGCCAGCGTTTCGGGTGCGAAAAAAGGGTTCGCAACAGAAAAAAGATATTAAATTCAGAAGATTAAAAAAGACAGGCCTGATAAGGAAAACGTGACAGACACGCATTACAGAAGAGTCCGGAAATAATTATTTATCCATCTTTACGTAATAATGAGGCCAGCTACATGCTTAGAACACCCTGCACGCTGATGCAGAAGAGAGGTCATTACTCAGAGAATGAACAAAGCGCCATCGCTGACGCCTCATCTCAGACCTGAGGAAAAGATCTTACTCAATATTTTGAATCTGCTCGCGCATCTGTTCAATCAGCACTTTCAGTTCGATAGCAGAAGTGGTGATGTCGGCGTTGATCGACTTCGATGCCAGCGTATTCGATTCACGATTGAACTCCTGCATCATGAAATCGAGCCGACGGCCAACCGCTTCTTTCTTTTTCAGGATGTTGTAGGTTTCTTTAACGTGCGCATCCAGGCGATCCAGCTCTTCGGAGACGTCAACACGCTGCGCCATCATCACCAGTTCCTGCTCCAGGCGATTGTTTTCCAGCTGGACTTCAGCATCTTCCAGTTTGGCGACCAGACGCTCACGCTGCCATTTGATGACTTCAGGCATCTGCGCCCGCACTTTGCTGACTTCCTGCGAAACCCCTTCCAGACGCTGCTCAATCATCGCTTTCAGTGCGGTGCCTTCGCTTTCGCGTGCCGCAATAAAATCATCCAGCGCACTATCCAGCGCCTTCAACAACTGCGTGTTAATGGCATCCAGATCCTGCTCCTGTGCAGACATCACACCGGGCCAGCGCAGGATATCCAGCGGATTAATCGCGCCTTCATCGCTCTGCATTTTCACCCAGTTGGCCGCCTGCACCAGCTGTTTCGCCAGCGTTTCATTGAGCATCAGCTCGCCCTGCGCGCTGGGGTCGGCATCAAAACGCAGGTTGCACTCAATTTTACCGCGCGTCAGACGCTGGCGAATGCGTTCGCGGATAACCGGCTCCAGCCCACGAAACTGTTCCGGCAGACGGATGTAGGTTTCCAGATAACGCTGGTTAACAGAACGCAGCTCCCAGGCGGCGCTGCCCCATTCGCCTTTGGCTTCGCTGCGGGCATAAGCGGTCATACTGCGGATCATAAGCGGTACTCATTTGCGGAAAGATGGGTGAAGTATAGCGAGGCGAGCCACGGCATAACAGGCATAAGCGTCTCACCGGAAAATAACGAACCATTTCCGCTTTCCGCGAGAGCCACTTATGATGACCACTGACCCCTTGTGAGGATGACCGATCTATGTCACGCGTTATTGCCCTTCCTGTTGTGATGGCTCTGTTGCTGGCGGGTTGCCAGACGCGCCATGCGCCGCCCACGAAACCGCAACCCATCTGTGCGGGTGGCGACATGATGATGCAGACCACGCTGTGGTTTGGACTGAGCAAGCCAGATGGCGGCAGGGTGAGTTCACTCGACTGGATGAACTTTGTGGACAATGAGGTCACGCCACGCTTCAAAGCGGGACTGTCGATTTATGACGCTAAAGGGCAATGGCTGGGCGAGAACGGCAAACTGGCACGGGAGAACAGTAAAGCGCTGATGCTGATCCACGGTATCGATCCTGCCACCAATCAGGATATTGAGGCGCTACGCACACTCTATAAGAAACGCTTTGCTCAGGAGTCGGTGATGCGGGTAGATGCACCCGTCTGCGTCGGATTCTAGAATAAACGCGGGCGGCAGCGAGGCCGCCCGCGGAATAGTCAGATAAACAGACCGGCAAAAGCTGCAGAGAGCAGGCTCACCAGCGTGGAGCCATAGACCAGCTTCCAGCCAAACCGGGAAACCACATTCCCCTGTTTTTCGTTCAGGCCTTTTATGGCACCCGCCACAATGCCGATCGAGGCAAAGTTAGCAAAGGAGACCAGGAACACAGACAGAATACCCAGCCCGCGCGCACTCATGCCCGCCGCGACTTTCTGCAGCTCAATCATCGCCACAAACTCATTTGCCACCAGCTTGGTCGCCATGATGCTGGCCGCCTGCAGGGCATCCGCTTTGGGAATGCCGATCAGCCATGCCAGAGGATAGAACAGGTAGCCGAGCAGCTGCTGGAAGCTATAGCCAAAGACCGCCGCAAACACGGCATTCACGGCAGCAATCAGGGCAATAAAGCCAATCAGCATCGCCAGAATGATCATCGCCACTTTGAAACCAGCCAGGATGTACTCGCCCAGCATTTCAAAGAAGCTCTGCTCTTCATGCAGCTTTTCCAGCGCGATAGGCTGCTCATCCTGGCTTTTCATCGGGTTGATGATCGACAGGATAATAAAGGTGCTGAACATGTTAAGCAGCAGTGCGGCAACCACATACTTCGGTTCAATCATCGCCATATAAGCACCGACAATCGACAGCGAAACGGTGGACATAGCGGTCGCTGCCATGGTGTAGAGCCGACGCGGCGGGATATCACCCAGAATCCCTTTATAGGCGATGAAGTTTTCCGACTGACCCAGAATCAGCGTGCTGACGGCGTTAAACGACTCCAGTTTGCCCATGCCATTAATTTTCGACAGCAGCGTCCCGAAAATACGGATCAGCAGCGGCAGGATGCGCCAGTGCTGCAATATGCCGATCAGTGCGGAAATAAAGACAATCGGGCAGAGTACGCCAAGGAAGATAAATGCCAGCCCCTGTTTGCTCATTCCGCCAAACACGAATTCTGTACCCTGTGCGGCAAAGCCCAGCAGCGTCTCAAAGAATCCCGCAAACGAGCCGACCAGCGCCAGCCCCCCGGCAGAGTGAAGGAAGAACCAACCCAGCGCGGCTTCTGCCACAATCAGTTGAACAATAAAGCGCAGGCGAATCTGTTTACGGTCATGACTGACCAGCAGCGCAAGGGCAAAAATCACCACCAGCGCCAGCAGGAAATGAAGAATGGCGGCCATATGTCTTTTTTATCAGAGAGAAAGGAAAGCGCATTTAGCCACAGCTGGCAGGGAATTTCATCTGATGCCTGCGTCAGACCGGCGCAAGAGACAGCGGGCAAGGAAGTCCGTATAATGCGCAGCCAATCATTAGCAAGCCGGAGAATACCCATGCGTCCAGCAGGCCGTAGCGCACAACAGGTGCGTCCAGTCACATTGACCCGCAATTACACCAAACACGCAGAGGGTTCCGTTCTGGTGGAATTCGGCGAAACGAAAGTGCTTTGCACTGCCTCGGTAGACGAAGGGGTTCCGCGTTTCCTCAAAGGCCAGGGCCAGGGTTGGGTAACGGCCGAATATGGCATGCTGCCGCGTTCGACCCACAGTCGTATGACGCGTGAAGCTGCAAAAGGCAAGCAGGGCGGACGTACGCTGGAGATTCAGCGTCTGATCGCCCGTTCACTGCGCGCCGCGGTTGATCTTAAAGCGCTGGGTGAATTTACCATTACGCTCGACTGTGACGTAATTCAGGCCGATGGCGGCACTCGCACCGCCTCAATCACCGGTGCCTGCGTGGCGCTGGCTGATGCGCTGAACAAGCTGGTAGCCAGCGGCAAGCTGAAAGCCAATCCGATGAAGGGCATGGTCGCGGCGATTTCAGTAGGTATCGTTAAAGGCGAAGCGCTGTGCGATCTGGAGTACGTTGAAGACTCAGCCGCAGAAACCGACATGAACGTCGTGATGCTGGAAGATGGTCGCATGATCGAGGTGCAGGGCACTGCCGAGGGCGAACCGTTCAGCCATGAAGAGCTGCTGACGCTACTGGCGCTGGCACGCGGCGGCATTGAGGAATTGATTCAGGCGCAGAAAGCAGCGCTGGAAAATTGATGTAACAGGCGACCTCAGGGTCGCCTTTTCTTTATTTGAGGAGTGAGAAATGAAAGCCTGGCAGCGTCAGTTTATTGAATTCGCCCTGAACAAACAGGTGCTGAAGTTCGGTGAGTTCACTTTGAAGTCAGGGCGTAAAAGTCCCTATTTCTTTAATGCCGGTCTGTTCAACAGCGGACGGGATTTAGCGCTGCTGGGACGCTTCTACGCGCAGGCGCTGGTGGATGGCGCTGTCGACTTCGATCTGCTGTTCGGTCCGGCCTATAAAGGCATTCCGATTGCGACCACCACGGCGGTGGCGCTGGCGGATCATCATGACCGCGATGTGCCTTACTGCTTCAACCGCAAAGAAGCCAAAGATCACGGTGAAGGTGGCCTGCTGGTGGGCAGCCCGCTGCAGGGCAAAGTGATGCTGGTGGACGATGTGATCACGGCAGGCACAGCGATTCGTGAGTCGATGGATATTATCGGCGCGCATAACGCTACCCTGGCAGGCGTGCTGGTGTCGCTTGATCGTCAGGAGCGTGGACGTGGAGAGATGTCGGCGATTCAGGAAGTGGAACGTGATTACGGCTGCAAAGTGACCGCAATTATCACACTGGCCGATCTGATTAGCTGGCTGAAAGAGAAGCCGGAGATGGCCGATCATCTGGCTCAGGTTCGTGCCTATCAGAAAGCATACGGGATTTAACAGAGGCGGGCGCGATGCCCGCCTTCTTTCTATTCTTTACACCAGCTGGACGGCCATCAGCGGCCAGCGAGCTTCAAAGTCTGCGGTAGGACTGAAACGAAACTCAGAACGGACATAGCGCGACAGTAAACCTTCACAGAAAGCCAGCAGCTGGCTTGCCAGTAACGCCTCATCAGCCTGAAAAGCTTCGCCCTCACGCATTTTCCGTTCACGCATCACCTGTCGCAGCTGCACTTCAATCCGCTCAAATAGCTGATTGATACGTCCCTGCAGCCGGTCCTGCTCAAACATGAGCGCATGGCCGGTCAGGATGCGCGTCAGTCCCGGATTACGCTCACCAAATCCCAGAATCAGTTGCACGATCAGACGCAGACGCGTCATGGTCTCTTTTTCATCTTTGAGGATCAGATTGATGCGGGTAATCAGACTGTCTTCGATAAACTCAATCAGGCTATCGAACATGCGTGTCTTACTGGGGAAGTGACGATACAACGCCGCTTCGGAAACGCCTACCGTGGCTGCCAGTTTGGCGGTGGTAATGCGCTGACTGCCATCACCCGACTCCAGCATCTGTGCCAGCGCCTGCAAAATCTCTTCGCGACGGTTTCGCTTCGCGACTTTTTTTTCTGCCATGACCTTAAAGACCCCTGAAATTCACCTAAAAACAGGCAACACCTACGCATCTGCCACGGGAACGCGTCCCATGGCGATGAGGAAAAATAACGGGCGTAAGTGAAAGTCGGTAATGCGGGTTACTGGCGACCTGAATGGCCGAAGCCGCCTTCGCCGCGCAGGCTGGCGTCGAAATCGTCGACCAGGTTAAATTCCGCCTGTACCACCGGTACAAAGACCAGTTGTGCCATGCGATCGCCGGGTTGCAGAGAGAAACTTTCCTGGCCGCGATTCCAGACCGAGACCATCAGCTGTCCCTGATAGTCGGAGTCAATCAGCCCGACCAGGTTGCCCAGCACGATGCCGTGTTTATGGCCAAGACCTGAGCGCGGCAGGATCACAGCGGCCAGATCGGGGTCGGCAATATGAATCGCCAGGCCGGTCGGGACCAGCGTTGTGGTGCCTGGTGCGATGTCGAGAACATCATCAATGCAGGCGCGTAAATCTAACCCAGCGGAACCTGAAGTCGCGTAGGTCGGCAGTGGAAACTCTTTGCCGACGCGCGGGTCCAGGATTTTAACGTCTATTTTTTTCATCATAACGGCTGACAATCTCGTCTATTAATTGTTGGCCAAGGAGAGACTTATCGCTGAGCGGTAAGCGTTTTTCTCCATCCTGCCAAAAAAGGTGAAGAGCATTGGTGTCGCTATTAAATCCCTGTCCGGCTTTAGCGACATCGTTAGCGCAGATCAGGTCCAGATTCTTGCGCACCCGTTTTTGCCGGGCGTATTCTTCCACATTCTGTGTTTCAGCAGCAAATCCAACCACAAATGGCCGGTTTTCCTGAAGTGCGGCGACCCCGGCAACAATATCGGGATTCTTTACCAGGTTCAGCGTGACGTTATCATCGCCGCCCTGTTTCTTGATTTTATCGGTCGCAATATCGGCTGCCCGGTAGTCTGCCACGGCTGCGCTTGCAATGAAAATATGTTGTTTAGCTATCTCGCTCATGACGGCGGCCTGCATCTCCAGCGCGCTGGTAACGTCAACGCGTTGCACACCCGCTGGTGCCGCCAGGCTGACCGGACCACTGACCAGCGTGACCTGTGCGCCGCGTCTGGCAGCGGCAGCGGCAATCGCAAAACCCATTTTGCCGGAGCTGTGATTCGTGATGTAGCGCACCGGATCCAGCGCCTCACGTGTCGGACCGGCGGTTATCATAATGTTGAGATGTTGCAGATCGTTGACGGGTGCAGCCCACTGCACCGCATGGTCAACAATCGCCAGCGGATCAAGCATCCGGCCCGGCCCGACGTCGCCGCAGGCCTGGCTGCCGCTGTCTGGCCCCCAGATCAGCACGCCACGCTCATGCAGCGTCTGCAGATTATGCCGGGTCACCGCCGCACGATACATCTGCTGATTCATAGCGGGCACCACCGCCACGGGTGAGGCCGTCGCTAATACAGCAGTGGTCACCAGATCGTTTGCCATACCGGCAGCTATACGGGCAATCAGGTCGGCAGTGGCCGGTGCCAGTACAATCAGGTCGGCCCACTTTGCCAGTTCAATATGACCCATTGCGGCTTCCGCTGCCGGATCAAGCAGATCGTCAAACACCGGATAGCCGGAGACGGCCTGCAGGCTGAGCGGAGTAATAAAGGCCTTTGCCCCCTCCGTCATCATTACGCGAACATCAGCGCCGCGATCGCGCAGGCGACGTACCAGCTCAGGTGCTTTATAAGCGGCAATACCGCCACTTACGCCAAGAAGAATTTTTTTGCCGGCTAATCCCATCATGATGTTGGCCTCACTAAGCTCTCTGCCGCTCGCGGCGGCGAATGCACGGACTTTATCACAAAAGCGTGGATGCGCCTTTTCACCAACTGCGTTTGCGAGCCGTCTCGAAGATTGATACGCCACTGATAGCGGCATGCTTCAGGATGGGCCACTCTGAGGTTCATCTCAGGGAGAGCAAAGATGAAAATCAAGGGACCACGGGAAAAACTGCAGAAACTGGGCGCGCATTCGCTCAGCGATACCGAACTGCTGGCCATCTTTCTCCGCACTGGCTCGCCGGGGCAGAACGTCCTTGAACTGGCCGGGCAGATGCTGGAGGGATTTGGCTCGCTTTATCAGCTCATGACGTCAGACAAAGCGGCATTTTGCAAAATTAAAGGTGTCGGCGATGCCAAGCTGGCGCAACTGCACGCGATTGCCGAACTGGCGAAGCGCTTTTTCGCCAGTAAGCTGGCGCGCGAAAGCGTGATGGAAAATCCACAAATCACGCGCCAGTATCTGCAAAGTCTGTTAGCCCATCAGGAGCGTGAGATCTTTATGGCACTGTTTCTGGATAATCAGCATCGGGTGCTGCGGGCACAAAATATGTTCTCGGGTTCCATTAACAGCGTGGAAGTTCATCCCCGCGAGATTGTCCGGGAAGCGCTGAAGCTCAATGCCGCCGCCCTGATACTGGCGCATAATCACCCGTCGGGCATGGCGGAGCCGAGCCGTGCAGACCGTGAAGTAACCCATAAAGTCAGCGAAGCCTGTCAGCTACTCGACATCCGTCTGCTCGATCATCTGGTGATTGGTCATGGCGAATATGTCTCCTTTGCGGAGCGGGGATGGCTCTGACAGCGGGAAATTTCACGCCAGGTGGCGGCTTTTTGCCCGATCATTCGGGATCTTTATCTGTTCGGGACTTGAGCACTTGGGCTGAGCGGCGTATACTACGCCACCTTTGAGAATCTCGGGTTTGGCGGTTAGGCCAGCTTAGCGGGTTCCATGGAACTCGCCTGGCGGGCTGCAAGCCTGACGAGGCGGCCAAAACCTAATTTTTAAAGCTCGAGCTGATTTGATTTTTGGAGATATAGACATGTCACGAGTCTGCCAGGTAACTGGAAAGCGTCCGGTAACGGGTAACAACCGTTCCCACGCAATGAACGCGACGAAACGCCGTTTCCTTCCGAACCTGCACTCACACCGTTTTTGGGTTGAGAGCGAGAAGCGCTTCGTTACTCTGCGTGTATCTGTTAAAGGTATGCGCATTATTGATAAAAAGGGCATTGATACGGTTTTATCCGACATGCGTGCCCGTGGTGAGAAGTACTAAGGTACTAAGGAACTGAATCATGGCTAAAGGTATTCGTGAGAAGATCAAGCTGGTTTCCTCTGCTGGTACAGGTCACTTCTATACCACCACGAAGAACAAACGTACTAAACCAGAGAAGCTGGAACTGAAAAAGTTCGATCCGGTTGTACGTCAGCATGTGATCTACAAAGAAGCTAAAATTAAGTAATTTTAGTGTTCTGCTAAAAACCCGGCTCCGGCCGGGTTTTTTGTTTGTGTAAAACGCTGAGGAGAGGGTATGCCAGAGTTGCCAGAGGTTGAGACCAGCCGCCGCGGTATCGAGCCGCATTTGGTTGGTGAAACCATTCTTCACGCCGTGGTGCGTAATTCACGTTTGCGCTGGCCTGTTTCGCAGGAGATCCTGGCGCTGAGCGATCAGCCGGTGCTCAGCGTGCAGCGTCGGGCAAAATATCTGCTGCTGGAACTGCCGCATGGCTGGATCATTATCCACCTTGGCATGTCGGGCAGCCTGCGCGTGCTGTCAGAAGAGCTGCCAGCAGCGAAGCATGACCATGTTGATTTAGTGATGAGCAACGGCAAAGTACTGCGCTACACCGACCCGCGTCGCTTTGGTGCCTGGCTCTGGAGCAGCGATCTGGCGGGCAGCAGCGTGCTGGCACATCTCGGGCCGGAGCCGCTCAGCGAGGCATTTGACGGGGCTTACCTGTTCGATAAGTCACGCGGCAAGCGGACGCTCATCAAGCAATGGCTGATGGATAACAAAGTGGTGGTGGGCGTGGGCAACATTTACGCCAGCGAGTCACTGTTTACCGCCGGGATCCTTCCCGATCGTGCCGCAGTAAGTCTGTCGCAGGCTGAAGCGGAGCTGCTGGTCAACACTATTAAAGCGGTGCTGTTACGTTCAATTGAGCAGGGCGGTACTACGCTGCGTGACTTCTTACAGACCGACGGCAAGCCTGGCTATTTTGCCCAGCAACTGCAGGTTTATGGCCGGGCAGGTGAACCCTGCCGGGCATGCGGTACGCCGATTGTCAGCGGCAGGCATGGGCAGCGCAGCACCTACTGGTGCCCGAGCTGCCAGCATTAAGCCAGTTTAGCCAGCAGTGCCTGATGCACCGGCGCGGGCAGAAAGGCGGAAACATCGCCGCCGTGACGCGCCACCTCTTTGACCAGCGAAGAGGAGATAAACGAGAAGCCTTCAGACGGCATCAGGAAGACACTCTCCAGCGTGGGCAGCAGGTGACGATTCATCTGCGCCAGCTGCATTTCATATTCAAAGTCTGACACCGCACGCAAGCCACGGACCAGCACATTCGCCTGCTGGTCACGGGCGAAATTCGCCATCAGGTCGCTGAAGCCGACCACCTCAACGTTCGGCAGATGGGCAACCACCTGACCGGCCAGCGCCACGCGCTCATCCAGGCTGAACATCGGTTTTTTACTGGGGCTGGCAGCAATGGCCAGAATCAGCTGATCAAACATCTGCGCTGCCCGCGTCACGATGTCGAGATGACCGAGCGTTACAGGATCAAACGTACCGGGATAGATGGCTTTAGTGGTCATACTCGCCCTTTTGCCGAAGCGTGATTCAGCGCCCAGAGGGCTGAATATTTATTGAAGGTATATTGCGCGTTGACTACCGCCAGAATCCAGCCCTGTTTGCCGTCGAGAAAACCGGCACGCAGCAGCAACGTTTTCACAAACGCGCCCAGCGTATGGCTGAACACAGAAAAGAGGCCGCAACGCTTACCGCGCTGATGACGTTCCGTGGCCCAGGCTTCTGCATAGGCCAGTTGCTTACGCTGAAAGGCGATTAAATCGCGGCAGGTCAGATGTTCCAGATCGCCAGGCAACGCCACCACCGGCGCACCGTCACTCTGCAGTGATTCATGCACCAGATTGTCATTGTAACGGAAGGTGCGTGGATAGAGGCGCATCACGCGGTCAGGATACCAGCCACTGTGGCGCATAAAGCGGCCGAGGAACAGATTACTGCGGCCCAGGCTGTAAATCGTGCGGCTGGGTGGGGCGACCAGAACCTGCTCAATCGCGGCGCGCAGTTCGGGTGAAACGCGCTCATCCGCATCGATCATCAGAATCATATCGCCGGTGGCATAGTGCTGCGCACGCTGGCGCTGAATGCCATAGCCTTGCCAGTCATCACTGCGATAGACCTGCGCCCCGGCCTGCGTGGCGATCTCAACAGTGTCGTCACTGCTGCCAGAATCCAGCACAATAATTTCGTCGGCCCAGCTGACTGAGGCCAGACAATCCGGTAGCAGCTCCGCTTCATTTTTGGCGATCATTACCACGGAAAGACGCTGGCGTGCTGACATTAGTGGGCCCGTGGTGGCAGATGCGGTTCGAGTAACTGTAGCAGACGCTGAAGCGCACCCTGGTTCTGGTGCAGTACGTCTACCGCATGGCGTCCGTAATAACGGCGGTAATCATCATCCTGTAACAGGTTGGTGACCTCTTTTTCCAGTGAAATTACGTCGGTGACGGTAATCAGACCCTGGCCTTCCTGCAACTTACTGCAGATATCTTTGAAGTTCCAGATGTGAGGCCCCATCAGCACCGGAAGCGCATGGGCAGCGGGTTCCAGCGGGTTATGTCCGCCCCGCTCAACCAGGCTGCCGCCGACAAACGCCAGATCGGCGATGCCGTAAAGCAGCATCAGTTCACCCATTGAGTCGCCGATGACCACCTGCGTGGAACCCGAAGGGATCTCACCGCTGCTGCGCAGGATAAAGCTGAAGCCGCGTTCCTGCGTCAGTTCGCGCGCATCGTTAAAGCGTTCAGGATGGCGGGGAACCAGAATCAGCAGCAGATCCGGAAACGTCTGCAGCAGGCGACGATGGGTATCCAGCACGATGGCCTCTTCGCCTTCGTGCGTGCTGGTGGCGATCCACACCGGGCGACGCGGCGCCCACTGGCGACGCAGCGTTACCGCTCTGGCGGCCAGCTCTGGCGTCACAGAAATATCAAACTTCAGGCTGCCGGTAATCGCCAGCTGTGAACGTTTCAGGCCCAGACTCAGGAAGCGGTCGCCATCTTCCGTATTCTGTGCCGCAATCAGCGTGATGCTCTGCAACAGCTGGCGCATGAATTTCCCCAGCTTGCGATAGCCTTTGGCGGAGCGGGCCGAGAGGCGGGCATTGGCGATCACCAACGGAATGTTACGCTGGTGCAGAATGCGGATAATATTTGGCCACAGCTCCGTTTCCATGATGATCACCAGCCGTGGATTAACCGTATCCAGAAAACGATTAATCGAACCTGGCAGATCATAAGGCAGATAGACGTGATGCACATCTTTGCCAAAAGCAGATTGCGCCCGCTCAGAGCCGGTCGGCGTCATGGTCGTGACGGTAATCGGCAGGGTGGGGTAACGATGACGCAGTGCGCGCACCAGCGGAATCGCGGCCAGCGTTTCACCCACAGAAACCGAGTGCAGCACAATGCCGTCGGGCTTCACTTTGCCGACACAATAGCCATAGCGTTCTGCCCAGCGTTTGCGATAGGCAGGCGCTTTACGACCGCGCAGCCACAGGCGCAGCCAGATCAGTGGCTGAATGAAGTAGAGCAATGCGGTGTAAATGGTCGTCATAGTTACCGTTACGGCAGGTTCGCGTCTAAAAACAGATTAAAATGAGATGGCGGCATGTTATCAGAAACCCCGCATGCACTCATCCCGGATTGTCAGTTGCTACTCAGTACCTGCTGATAAAGCGAAGTCAGCGCCTGCGCCAGCTGTTGTGGACCATAAGGTTCAATTTTGCGCCGCGCTGCGTCACCCATTCGTGAATCGACAGAAAGCGGCGGTATTGCATTAACCGCCTGATTCAATCCATCGATATCCAGGGCATCACAGACGAAGCCCTCCTGACCAGCGGTAATAAATTCCGCGCCACCGCAACCGGTACTGGTAATTACCGGTAAACCGCAGGCCATTGCCTCCAGCACCACATTCGGAAAGGGATCATAGAGCGTGGGCAGCAGCAGGCCATCCGCCGCGTGATAGAACGGCTGCACATCCTGCTGTACGCCGACAAAGCGCAGGCGGTCCAGGCAGTGAAGCTGGTTTGCCAGCTGCTGGTAACGTTGTAATTGTTTATCCTGACCCACCACAATCAGATAACGATCGCTGGCAGCCAGCGCCTGTATCGCCGCTTTCAGCCCCTTGCGCTCAAAGCCGGAGCCGACATAAATCAGTACGGTAGCGGCATCGGGCAGCGCCAGCTGCTGACGGGTGGCGCGACGTGCAGCTTCCGTGGCGGGCTGGAAACGGCTGGCGTCGATAGCATTATGAATAACGTGGATTTTTCCGGCGTCGAGCGAGAAACAGCGCAGGATATCGCGCTTAACCATCTCTGAATTACAGATCACCGCTTTCAGCGTTGGAGAGTTAAACATCTCCGCTTCCGCCTGCAGAACATAGCGATGGTAAGGACTGAGCACAGCACTCAGCCGTTGCCATGATGAGACGATGCGGGCGCGCTGTTCCAGCCACACGCGATGCACGCCATCACCCGCACGGAAAATGTCACAGCCGGCGATGCGCTCATGGCTTTGTACAATATCGAACTTTTCGCGCTCCCAGCAGGCGCGTGCTGCCCGGGCAAAACCGCGCTCACGTGAGACCCGGCCCAGCTTTGCCGGATTACAGATATGCAGATGCCAGTCTGGATTGGGCGTGCCCTGCCAGCTGCGGGTAATGATGTTGAGATCGAGCCTTTCGCTGCCCAGCGCTTCCAGCGCGCGTGAGATAAAACGTTCAGCACCGCCATCCGGACGATATTTCTGCCGGACAATCGCCAGCCGTAACTTACTCATTCAGGTAGCTCCTCGCTGCCGCGACCACATCCT
Source organism: Pantoea sp. B550 (assembly GCF_024158165.1). Taxonomy (NCBI): domain Bacteria; kingdom Pseudomonadati; phylum Pseudomonadota; class Gammaproteobacteria; order Enterobacterales; family Erwiniaceae; genus Pantoea; species Pantoea sp. B550. The sequence continues at coordinate 1,868,151 of NZ_JAMYXI010000003.1, read as the reverse complement.
TTACCGGAATGGCCGAGAGATAACGCTGGTCAGTTTTGGTGTCGATGGAATCGGGTGAGGGCAGCGGGCCATAATCACCCGCCCAGATAACATGATTGTTATCACCCCAGGGCCGCCAGTGCTGCAGCTTGGTCGGACCAAAAAGTGCGATACAGGGTGTTTCAAGCGCGGCAGCCATATGCATTGGCGCAGAGTCGACACCAATAAACAGCCGGGCATGATCGATCAATGCCGCCAGCTGCGGTAGCGTGAACTGACCCGCCAGCGAAACCACGTCAGGCGACGCACAGCGCGCGCGAATGCGGTTAATCATTGCCAGCTCCTGTTTGTCCGGCCCGGCGGTCAGCACCACTTTGCGGCCCGGTTGCGCCAGCTGCTCAAGTGTGGCCGCAACGCTCTCTTCTTCCCAGCATTTAAAGCCCCAGCGCGAAGTCGGCTGCACCACAATATAGGGCGCGGCAATATGATGTTCTGCCAGTCGGGCCAGCACGATTTGCCGATCAGCGTCGCTGTAGTGCATGGAGACACGTGCGCCATCGCTGCTGATGCCGAGGGGGGCCAGCGCCGACATGTTCTGTTCAACGGTATGCAGTTTGCTGTGATTGTGTGTGGGGACCAGCCGGTTGTGACACCAGCGCCACAGGGCGTTATCGCGTTTTTTGAACGCAAAACCGATACGGACGGGTGCCCCGGACAACCGCGTAATCAGGGCCGCGCGCCACTGATCGGCCAGGTTAATCACCAGATCATAATGCGCGTCACGTACGGCGCGAATCAATGCACGCTCATGGCCCAGCTTGCGCCAGGTTCCCTCCTGTTTCCATTTGCGATCGATGACGTGCAAATGGCGGATGGCCGGATGCGCTTCCAGCATCGGACGCGTTTCCTGATAGAGCAATACGTCGATGCTGGCCTGCGGGTAACGCTGACGAAGCGCATTAATGGCGGGCGTTGTGAGCAGCATATCACCATGGTGGCGCAGCTTAATCAGTAATATATTTTTTGGAGAGATGTTTGCTGGAGTCAGGCTGGCCATAAACAAGAGTTCTCAGAATTCAGTGAACCGATTGTAGGGCAAACCCTTTTTAGGATAAAGCCAGCCTCAAAGGTTATTTATCACGCCAGCGATAGAGCCGTGCCAGCCATAACAGCAGCTGATACCACTGCTTAATTCCCCGGGCATTCCGTAGCATGCGCAGGTGCGTCCCGGTCGTGAACAGATCGGCAATGATCGCCTGACGTGCGCGGGCATCAGGCTCACGCCTCACACTGTGACAAACGCTCAGGGCTTCATGGGTTACCTGATAGTGAAACGACGGGTAGATTTTCACGCGGTCACGATAGCGGGTGTTGAGCTCTTCAAGCAGCCGCGCAATCTTCAGGTAGTGACGCTGATATTCAACGTTACGCTCGCCGGTACGTTTGCGGTTGCTGATTGAAGCATCGTGCATATAGTAGCGATAGAGCACTGCTTCAGTATACCGCACGCGTTTTGCCAGCAGCATAAACTCGGTGGTCCAGGGAATATCCTGATGATGCAGGCCCGGCTCAAACTGTAAATGATGCTGCTCAATCAGTTCCCGGCGATAGATGCCCAGCCAGACCACATGCATATAACGATGCGTTTTCAGCGCGGTATTGAGCCAGTCGGCACCGCTCAGTACCGGTGTGCTGCGCAGGCGATCCAGCGGAATCAGCGGTTTTACCCGCTGACTGTGTTTAAAGAACCACTCGGCGTTGCACTGGGCAGCATCCAGATTGTCCGCTTCTGCCATCGTCACCAGCGTCTGATACATATCGGGCTGCATGGTGTCATCTGCATCCGGAAAGGTGACATATTTCCCGTGGGCTATCGCCAGACCAGCGTTACGGGCGCGCGACACGCCGCCGTTTTCCTGATGAATCACACGAATATGAGCGTGCTGCTGTGCATACTGGTCAGCGCGCTCACCTGAGCCATCGGTTGAACCGTCATCGACAATGATGATCTCCAGCGAGGTCAGCGTCTGCGCCAGCAGTGACTGCATGAACTCATCAAACATGCTGCCCGCATTGAACATCGGCGTAATGATACTCAGCAAAGGAGAAGTACTCATCACGCTATCTGCACCCGCGTTGAATCCATTGCGAAAGGGCGTTGCCTCGTCATAAATCATTTCCAAATCAGCAGAGTGGAATCAGGAAGTTCACGATTATAAGACGGTGTGGCTTTCCTGCTTTACTAAAAACCACGTCCGCCAGTAATAATGCGATATAGGCGCTTTTTTTACGCAACGTGGTCGTGCAGGTAAACAGATTATTATGTCGGCCTGCTGTCAGCGTCGTTATTACAGAGGTCATGGCAAACAGCCAGCGGGATAAATGACGGGAAAGTCAGGCGCTGAAATAACAGCGCCCGCATCAATCTGATAAACCTGAGCGCGCTACTGCTCGCTCTTTTTAAAAAACTTGAGACTGACATACTTCATCATCCAGTTCAGGCTTTCGCCATACTGTTTCTGATGCCATTTTACGCGGGCGAATCGCTTCATCTCTTTATAATGTTTTGGCGTATCAAGCGGTTGTGAAGCCCAGGGTGAGCGCTGGTAATAGCTATAGTAGCGCTCGGAAAGATCGCTGCCAGCCCATGCATGCCAGGGTTTGCATTTACCGGTGTAGTGAATCATCACCGTCTCTTCAGGCACGCCCGAGTGATCCCAGACTTTATTGGCGATGATGTCGTAAATATGGTTATAGCGGTCCGGCAGGATCAGAATCTCACTCTCCAGCACAATATTCAGCGCATCCTGATCCGGGAAACCAAACGCTGCGCCTCGCGTCACCAGCACGTCGGTAATGCGCGCGGTGGTCTGCCTTTCGAGCCAGCGTGGAATATTGATCAGCATAAAGCCGGAGTTAAAATAGTGGTGATGCTTCAGTCCCAGCCTTGCGCACTGGTTCTGCCGCGCCCGTGGTGTGTCGTTACAGGCCGCCAGCGTATAATCCGTGATATCCAGGGCGAACAGAGGAGAGTAATCGCCCACCACCAGGGTATCCGCATCAATATAGATCACCCGATCGCTATAGCTTGCCACAGTTTCAGGGATCAGAAAGCGGTAGTGGATGCTTTTAGGATAGCGGCCCACAGCAGGCAACTGATCAACCCAGGCACGGTTAAAGATATGCAGCGTGATCGCCAGACGATGGCCCGTGGCCAGCGATCGCAGTTTTTCCACATCCTCTTCGCAAAGCGAGTCTGAAAAAACATGAGCGTGGAAAGCGGTATCAGGATGATGGCTGAGAAGTGAAAACAACGTAATGCCCAGGCCACGCGCGTAGGCGTAGTTGATGCCAAACGCAACATGAACCGGATTATCATCCGTGTCAGCAAGCGTGTTAACCAGCAGCTGACTTTGCTGAACGGCCTCAGCAAGAGGGGTAATTGCCATTACGCTTCACTATTCCAGATTATGAGTAATAAACGTTTGTATTCTAGTCAGTTTATCGTGATCCAGCCCGAATAATTTTTCAGCAGGCTGATCAAACTGAAAACGGGTGGCAAAAACGAACGTCGACGCAGCAATATTATCCGGTCCGATAAACAAAACGTTATTGACCGGACGCTGTTCCCGGACTTCACACGGGCCATAAAGCATGATCACCGGTATCTGCTGCGCATCCGCAATATAAGCATTGCCAGAGTCAGAGGAGATGTAGAAATCCATCTGTGCAATGGCCCACGGAACCTCTTCCAGTTTTAGCTCACCAATCAGACTGACGATATTCTCTTTCGGGCCGGTCAGGCTCAGTAACTCATCCAGCCACGGCTGCTCAGCCGGTGGGCCAAACACATAAAAGGTGCAGGGCAGGTCAGCCAGCGACGCCATCAGCTGCTGCCAGATGCTGGCAGGAATGGTTTTAGCCCGATTACCGGCAGAAATACTGATGCCAATTTTAATGCCGCTGCGCGGATTAAGCAGCGCGGCGGGCGGCGCAGGCGGCTGCCAGAGCGGTGAGGTCGCATGCTTGGGGAAATCGGTGTAGCGGTAGTCCCGATTAATCAGCTTCAGGTAGCTGTCGAGCGTTAAATCCGTTTTGATGTGGTCGACAATACCGCTGGCGCTGCGATAGAAGGTCTTATGGTAGGACTTACGCACATAGGTGCGCAGAAACTGCTTGTTCGGTGCGTTGCATAACGCGGCAAAGAACAGGTTTACGCTGTTTGGCTGCACCAGATAGACGTTGTCATAGCGATTCATCAGCGTGAACGCGAGCTTCAGTTTGGCAAAAAAGCTGCGCTTCGCCTCTTCAATCAGGAAATAGCGGCTGACCGTGTCATCGTGACGCGCCAGCGGCTCCACTGCTTTGCTGATCAGCAGCTCAGACTGACCCAGCGCACGCAGCATCGGGGTGATATTGATGAAATCACCAATCTTCGCCGTCTGAATGATCAGGCTGCGTCCCGTTGGCCGATAAAACAGCCGCATTATGGCCCGGAAAGGCAGCAACAGCAGGTAGATCAGCACATAGTTCATGGCATGTTTTCCGTAATAACGGCACGCAGTTTCTCTGCCACCGTGTCAGCAGTCAGCTCCGCCAGATTATGATTCGGGGCGCTCAGTGCCTGTTGGTTCTGCCCGTAACCGCCAATCAATCCGGGATCGGTCGGACCATACAGCGTGAGATTGGGGCGATCCAGTGCCGCCGTCAGATGGCTTAATCCGGTATCCACTGAGACCACCGCCTGTGCGCCCGCCAGCTGTTGTGCTATCGCTTCCAGCGTCAGCTTAGGCAGTACATCGACATGCTCAAATCCTTCTGCAAGGCGCTGCGCACGCTGATGCTCATGTTCAGCCCCCCAGGGCAATTTCACCCGCAGCCCGCTGGGCTGCATCTGCTCAATCAGCTCTCGCCAGTGTGATTCCGGCCAGTGCTTGTTGTCACGCGTCGTGGCATGCAGAAAGACCAGGTAATGATGTGCGTCAGCGGGCAGATGATGCAGAAAGTGTCCGGCAATCGCGTAGTCACCCTGGTTTTGCGGTTTTTCATAGCCCAGGCTTTTAGCGAACAGTTCGCGCGTCCGCTCAACCGCATGTTGGTGCTTACTGATTTCATGGCGGACGTCATACCACCAGCTGGCAAACGGCTCACGCGCGCTGCGGCTGTCCTGCCCGTGCTTCACCCCTTTCGATAAGCGGGTAACCAGTGCGGCACTTTTGATTAGCCCCTGCGCATCAATGACGACGTCGTACTCACGCGACTGTAACGCGCGCTTAAACAGCACACGCTCTTCACGCTGCTGACTGCCAAACCAGTGTTTGCGCCAGCGGCGGATTGCGACCGGTAGCACTTTATCGACCGCAGGATGCCAGCCAGGGATCTGCGCGAAGTTCTCTTCCACCACCCAGTCGAAACGGATGCCGGGGATAGCATGCATCGCATCGGTCAGTGCCGGCAGTGAATGCAGCACATCACCCATTGAAGAGGTTTTAACAATCAGGACGTGCATGGCACCTCCTGTGGCGCGAGCAGTTCGCTCAGCGTCTGATGTACGCGCTCAGGCTGAATATCGATCAGGCTCTGGTGATAGCCCTGTCCGGCATCGCCTTTTCGCACTTTGTGATAGCCGGTAATCAGGCGAATAATACGTGCCTGACGCGCCAGCGGCGGCGTAAAGTCAGGGCTGCTCGGCCCATAGAGTGCCACCAGCGGACGGTCCAGCGCCGCAGCGATATGCATCAGGCCGGAGTCGTTGCTGACCACGGCGCGGCATTGCGCCAGCAGAATCACTGCCTGTTCCAGCTGAGTTTCACCGGCCAGATTACGACAGTGGCCACGCGCCTCTTCGGGCAGCGTAGCAATAATCTCGTCGCCGGTCGGGCGATCTTTGGCGGAGCCAAACAGCACAATCTGGAAGCCGTCAGCAATCAGCTGACGGGCCAGCGTGGCGTAGTGATAGTGCGGCCAGCGCTTGGCGGGGCCAAATTCAGCGCCCGGACAAAAACCGATGATCGGACGGGTCGCCGCGAGCTGAAACTGTGCGGCGGTCTCAATCTTTTCCTGCTCTTCAACCTGCAGTTTTGGCCACAACAGCGGCTGTGGCAGCTGCGCCGCCGAGGCAACAGGGGTGTCATAGCCCAGCGCAACGTAGCGCTCAACCATGAGTGGAAACGCGGCTTTATCCAGCACCCGCAAATCGTTCAGCAGGCCATAGCGCATTTCACCGCGCCAGCCGACGCGGCGTTTTATTCCGGCAAAGAAGGGGACCAGTGCCGACTTAAAGGAGTTAGGCAGCACATAAGCACGGTCGTAGTGACTGGCGCGCAGTACTTTTCCCAGCCGGCGACGCTCACCAATCTCCAGTGCGCCATGCCCGAGCGGCATCGCCAGCGCCTGATTTACCTCCGGCATGCGTGACAGTAATGGACGGCACCACGCGGGTGCCATCACATCAATCACTGCATCCGGATGTTCGGCCTTGAGTGTGCGATAGAGACTTTGCGACATCATCATATCGCCGACCCACGACGGGCCGATTACCAGAATTTTCATCGCCGGAGCAGCTTCCTTTATGCGTTGCGGTTCAGCCAGACCATATATTCAGCGACGCCCTGCGCCACCGTTTTAAATGGCTTGTCGTAACCGGCAGCACGCAATTTAGTGAGATCGGCCTGCGTATAGGCCTGGTAGCGTCCTTTGAGTTTCTCCGGGAACGGGATGTACTCGATCTGACCTTTCTGATGGAATTTCAGAACCGCATCAGCCACTTCCTGGAAGGATTCGGCGCGGCCTGTACCACAGTTATAAATCCCGGAGACGCCATTTTCCCAGCACCACAGGTTCACTTCTGCCACGTCATCAACGTGGATGAAATCACGCTTAAAGCCATCGCTGCCTTCAAACAATTTTGGATTTTCATCGTTGCTGATCTGTGTGTTCAGATGGAAAGCAACGCTGGCCATGCTGCCTTTGTGGCCTTCGCGCGGTCCGTAGACGTTGAAATAGCGGAAGCCGCACACCGGCGAGTTCGCTTCCGGCAGCATCTGGCGGACGTAGTGGTCGAACAACATCTTGGAGTAGCCATAGACATTCAGCGGCTGCTCATACTGACGCTCTTCGATGAAACTCTCGTTGCGTCCGCCGTAGGTGGCTGCGGAAGAGGCGTAAAGGAACGGGATCTCGCGCTCAAGACAGAAATGCAGCAGCTCTTTGGAGTACTGATAGTTGTTCTCCATCATGTACTTGCCATCCCACTCAGTGGTGGAGGAGCAGGCACCCTGATGGAAGACCGCTTCGATCGGGCCTAAATCGTCGCCTGCGATCACGCTCATCAGGAACTCTTCTTTGTCCATGTAATCGACGATATCCAGGTCGACTAAATTGGCAAACTTGGTGCCATCCTTCAGATTATCCACCACCAGAATGTCGGTGTGACCGCGATCGTTCAGCGCTTTGACGATGTTGCTGCCAATCATTCCTGCGCCGCCAGTTACGATAATCATGTTGTTACCTTCAACGTTGTGGGGTGAAACAGGAGGTTTCACACACGAATACCTCACATCATAACATTTCATCAGAGTGCAGACAGCCAGATGACTCTGTAACGCGTTGTGCGTACATCGTCGCGGCGTGAACTATGCTGCAAAAATGACATTCTGTTGGGCGATTTATCGTGAAGAAGCGGCCTGTTCAGTAAGATATGCCAGATTTTTGCCATCTGAGGAGAGCAATGATGCCTGCGCAATTTTATCAACAACTTCGTCAGCAACTTGATGATGCACGTCAGGAAGGACTGTTTAAACAGGAGCGGATCATTACCTCTGCGCAGCAGACGGAGATCGCGGTTGGCAGCGAGCCGGCAGTGATTAACTTCTGCGCCAATAACTACTTAGGTTTAGCGAACCATCCGGCGCTGATTCAGGCGGCGAAAGAGGGGATGGATTCGCATGGTTTCGGCATGGCGTCAGTACGCTTTATCTGCGGCACGCAGGACAGCCATAAGCAGCTGGAAAAGCGGCTGGCAGAGTTTGTCGGCATGGAGGATGCCATTCTCTACTCCTCCTGTTTCGATGCAAACGGCGGCCTGTTTGAAACCCTGCTTGATGCGCAGGATGCCGTTATCTCGGATGCGCTGAATCATGCCTCAATTATCGACGGCGTCCGGCTGTGCAAAGCGCAGCGTTATCGCTACGGCAATAACGATATGGCGCAGTTGCGTGCCTGTTTGCAGGAAGCACGCGATAAAGGTGCCCGACATATTCTGATTGCCACCGATGGCGTCTTCTCAATGGATGGGGTGATTGCGAATCTGTCTGCCATTTGCGATCTGGCTGATGAATTCTCCGCGCTGGTGATGGTGGATGATTCCCATGCGGTGGGCTTTGTCGGTAACACCGGACGCGGTACCCATGAATATTGCGGCGTCATGGGCCGGGTCGACATCATTACCGGCACGCTGGGTAAAGCGCTGGGTGGCGCGTCCGGTGGCTATACCGCAGCAAAAGCCGAAGTCGTGGAGTGGTTACGCCAGCGTTCCCGTCCCTATCTATTCTCTAACTCGCTGGCGCCAGCCATCGTGGCTGCCTCGCTGCGGGTGCTGGATCTGCTCAGTGAAGGCGACGGACTGCGTCAGCGTTTGTGGGACAACGCCCGTTACTTCCGTGAGCAGATGACGGCGGCGGGCTTTACGCTGGCTGGTGCCGATCACGCCATTATCCCGGTGATGCTGGGTGAAGCCAGCGTCGCCCAGGAGTTTGCCCGCCTGCTGCAACAGGAAGGCATCTACGTGACCGGCTTCTTCTATCCGGTGGTGCCAAAAGGTCAGGCACGCATCCGCACCCAGATCTCTGCGGCGCACACCCAGCAGCAACTGGAACGTGCGATGGCGGCCTTTACCCGCATCGGCAAACAACTGGGCGTCATCGCCTGAGGAGTCCGTCATGAAAGCACTTGCCAAACTGAAGAAGGAAGCGGGCATCTGGATGGTGACTGATGCCCCGGTTCCGGAGCCGGGTCACAACGATCTGCTGATTAAGATTCGTAAAACCGCCATCTGCGGCACCGATGTCCATATCTACAACTGGGATGACTGGTCGCGCAAAACCATTCCGGTGCCGATGATTGTCGGGCATGAGTATGTGGGTGAGGTGGTCGCGATTGGACAGGAAGTGAAAGGCTTTACGATTGGAGACCGGGTTTCGGGCGAAGGGCACATTACCTGTGGACACTGCCGCAACTGCCGCGCCGGACGCACTCATTTATGCCGCAACACGATGGGCGTGGGCGTTAACCGTCAGGGCTGCTTTGCGGAGTATCTGGTCATCCCCGCCTTTAATGCATTTAAAATTCCCGACAACATTTCCGATGAACTGGCGGCAATCTTTGATCCGTTCGGCAATGCAGTGCACACCGCACTCTCGTTCGATCTGGTCGGCGAGGATGTGCTGATCTCCGGCGCGGGTCCTATCGGCATCATGGCCGCCGCGGTCTGTCGGCATGTCGGCGCGCGCAACGTGGTAATTACTGACATCAATGAGTATCGCCTGGCACTGGCGCGGAAAATGGGCGTCACGCGCGCGGTCAATGTGGCGAATGAAGACCTGAGGGAAGTGATGCATGCGCTGGGTATGACGGAAGGATTTGATGTCGGGATGGAGATGTCGGGCGCACCTCCTGCTTTCCGTTCATTGCTGGAGGTGATGAATCACGGTGGGCGTATCGCGCTGCTGGGGATTCCGCCGGGTGAAATGGCAATTGACTGGAACCAGGTGATCTTTAAGGGGCTTTTCATCAAAGGCATCTATGGCCGTGAGATGTTTGAAACCTGGTACAAAATGGCGGCGCTGATTCAGTCCGGCCTCGATTTAACGCCGGTCATTACGCATCGCTACGGTATCGACGATTTCCAGCAGGGTTTCGATGAGATGCGTTCAGGACGCTCGGGGAAAGTGATACTGAGCTGGGATTAGTGATACTGAGCTGGGATTAAAGCAACGGCCGCCGACGTGGCGGCCGCCTGATTAGCTTTGCTTCTTCTCTTCGTCGGTCAGGTAGCGCACTTTGCGCGTGTAATCCTGACCTTTAAAGTTCAGCGGCTGCTGCGGGTCGGCCAGGTATTTTTGCCATTCCGACAACGGGAATCCGCCATGCGCCCCAACCACATCCGGCGGGATGACTGCCGACTGACCGCCGATTTTTTTTGAGACCGGCCAGTTAGCCCATTCCCCCAGATTGACGGTTTTAATATCCAGCATGTCGAGCAACACTGCGAGCGGCAACTGGTCAGTAGGCGGCTGGCTGTCGTTCATTAAATTCCAGGTATCATTAAACAGCGTCAGCCACAGCGGCGAAATGCGCTGCCAGACTTCACGGGTGGCAGCCAGGTAAGCGCCATTCACATGGTCCACCAGATAAGGCCGGATACTGTGCGGATAGTAGGCGGGGATCGCTGCTTCCGGCGCACCGTCCAGCTTGGCAATCATTTTCCCCTGACGAAAGCTGGAATAGAGATGGCCTGGCTTCATCATGATCTGCGGCATCTTAAGCAGATTGAGGTCGGAATCGATCATCAGAATACCGTCGCCTTCTGCCTGTAAAGGCGCCTGCAACTTGATCAAACGACTGCGATAGATTTGCTTATAGCGATAATTTTCTTCCCGATGCGGAACATCCAGCGTCGCCACGCGGGTTTTAGCCGGCAGGCTGCCAAAGGCGTGCGCTGGCTGATCGCTGACAATCACGACCTCTTTTGTCCCCGTTGCGAAACGTGCCGCAAAATCGGCACTGAGCAGGGCTTCTTCAATATAGTCCGCGCCTGTGCAGGGGATCACGACAGACGTGACCGGTACAGTGCCCTGAACCTCTTTTTGCGAATAAGGCAGGTTATGGCGCGCCCTGATATGGCGGTAACGGGGATTTAAAAAATTAAGCATGAGGTTTCTTTTTGACGACGCTTTGCAGAATATTCTCGACGCCGCTGATATAAGTTTCAATGGCGTACTGTTCACGTACGCGTTTCGCTGCCGCATTGGTCAGGCGTTGACGCAATTCCGTATCCTGCCACAGTGCGGTCAGGTGCTGGGTCAGTTGTACCACGTTGCCGTAATCAAACAGCAGTCCGGTTACGTCATGACTGATCAATTCGGCAGTGCCGACCACACGGGATCCCACAACGGCGGTATTCACCAGCATCGCCTCCAGCACAACCCGGGGTAAACCTTCACTGCGTGAGGCCAGAATAAACGCATCAAAAGCCGTGAGGTAATCGAGAGCATTATTCTGAAAGCCCGTAAAAACCACGTGATGCTGGATGTTCTCTGCTGTAGCAAGCTGCAGCAGATGCTGAAGTTCCGGACCCGCGCCGACAATCACCATCCGCCAGTCTGCATCGGGATTGGCGCGTTTAAAACGGCCCAGCGCCTGCAGGATATGGTGATTAGATTTGCGCAATATCAGGGAGCCGATAGTGCCAAATACAAAGGTCGAAGGGGAGAGTTTAAAACGCTGGCGGACTTCAAGGCGGTCGGGCAGAGTCTGGTGAACGTCGATAGCATTACTGACGGTAAAACAGCGTTCTGCATCGATACCATGACGACGCAGGGTATTCCTGACGCCCTGCGATACGGCAATCACAGCCTGGCAATCCTGATTCACCATGCTCACCAGCCGCGGTTCCAGAACCGGATCGATACGGCAGTGTTGAACCACCGCAACGTCAAGGCTGCGCGCGGCCAGATAACCTTCCACATTGGTGCTGGGCTGGTTATTCATATAGAGCGTGTCGAAATTACCCAGCTGTAGCAGTGAATTGATTTTGCTGGCATTGGGCATAATTCGCCAGCGCGTATCAATCTCATCAATAGCGCGCTTCTTGAGCTTTTTATTGAAAAACAGCAGCGCGCGCACGGCTTCTTTAACAAATTTAGCCCAGCGTGGCTGTTTGATTTGCGGAATAAAAAAGACCGGAATGGCCAGCGCATTTAGCGTGGCCTCAATGGTTTCGTCGTTACCACGGCTGTAGTTGTGGTAGAAGCAACAGGTGATATCAAATTTTTGACGATCGATACGTTTCAGCAGCTCCAGCATACTGTTGGTGCCGCCACCCCACTCTCTGCCGTTATCCAGCAGCAGGATTTTTTGTTTATTTATCGTCATCCCTATCACTGTTTCCGCACAGCCCGTTATTGTCCGACCCTGGATTATAGTAATTTCTGCGTATAAATGAACGCTAAGCCGGAGACTTAGCATTCATAGCAAATCAGAACAGATTTTTTAGCGTGGTAAACAGTGGGCTGTGATTCACACTTTCAGCGATTACGGCTAAGGCTAGCGTCGCCGGAACCGGTGCCAGTGGCTGTTTCACTTTACACAGGCTGGCAGGCTGGAAGCGTGGTGGTACCGGTTTTGGCGGAGCCACTGGCGTCGGTGAGCCGCTGCGGAGTGATTCGTTCAACAGCTGGCTGGGACGAACCAGCGTTATGTCGGCTGGCAGCGTGGGTAACATCTGTTGCAGCACCCGAACGGTAGTCGGATGGGGATGACCAATGGCAATCGCATAACCGTCGCGCTGCGCCAGCTTCACCGCCCGGTTGAACTGCTGGCGGATGGCGTTAATATCCTGGCTGTCATCAAGAAAGACCCGACGTTTTAACACCCTGACCTGAGTACCCTGCGTGGCAGGTATCGCCTGACTGTTAGCGATGGTCATGCTATCCAGGAAGTAAAGATTGTAGTGGTTCAGCGCCTGCATCACTTTCTGCATGCCGGGCAGGCTTGAGGTCATTCTGCTGCCCATATGGTTATTCAGACCGACGGCATAAGGCACGTTGTTAACCGCATTACGCATGATGCGGGTAACCTCTTCGCTGCTCATCTCTGGCGTTAAGGTATCTTTTTCCAGCGGCTGTTTACTGAGCGGTGCCATCGGCAGATGGATCAGTACTTCATGACCACTCTGATGTGCTTTAGTCGCCATTTCATGCGCATGGGGTGCGTTGGGCAAGACCGCTACTGAAATAGCCTGCGGCATCTGCAGGACTTTGTTCTCTTCGGCAGGGCGATAGCCGACATCATCGATGACAATAGCCAGTTTGCCAGCCTGTGCAGCGTAGCTGAACAGTAAGGCGCTCAACAGAATGGAGATTTTTCGACGTTGCAGCAAAACTTATTTTCCTAACCACGGGAGTGGATTGACGGCCTGTCCCTGACGTCGGATTTCAAAATAGAGCGACGGGGTACCGCGGCCACCACTGGTGCCCACCAGTGCGATAGGCTGTCCTGCCTTCACCTGCGTACCCACGCTCACCAGCGCACTTTGGTTATAGCCATACAGGCTCATATCACCTTTGCCGTGCTCCAGCACAACCACCAGTCCGTAGCCCTGCAACCAGTCGGCCATCAGCACACGACCATCGGCGATAGCTTTCACCTCGGTGCCTTCCCGCGCATCAATCACCAGTCCTTTCCAGCGCAGTTCACCCTGGAGCTGTTCACCAAAGCGATGTTCAATACGTCCGCGCACCGGCCACAACGCCTGTCCGCCTGCACGACCGAGTCCACCAGTGCGGGCGACCAGTTCACGTTCGCTCTGGGTTGGCTGATAGCTGGAGCCTTTGGCTTTCGCCTGCGCCTGACGCTGACGCACTTTTTCCGCCTCACGGGCTTCACGTGCTGCGCGCTCACGCGCCTCGCGCTCCGCGCGGGCGATCTTATCCTGCAGACGGCTTTCGTTCTGACGCATCTCGACCAGATCGGCCTGATCTTTTTCCAGCGCGCTTTCCAGTGACGTCAGGGTCTTTTTACGCGCGTCGCTCGCCTGTTGCAGCTTCTGCTGCTGGCCCTGCTGCTGCGCTAATAACTCTTTCTGCTGCTGTTGCTTCTGCTCCAGCGAGGCACGTTGCTGATCCAAATCCTGACGTGTCTTTTGCAGCGATTCGATACTTTTCTGACGGGCAGCGTTCAGATAGCCGAAATAGGCCAGAATACGCTCACTGCGCTGGCTCTCTTCACCGCCCATCAAAAGCTGTACGCCACTGTGCTGACCCTGACGAAATGCCGCATCAAGTTGCTCAGAAAGCAGGCTTTCCTGCTGAGTTTGCTGTTTCTCCAGGCGAGCGATGGAGGTAGCGAGCTGCCTGATCTCATCATTCAGCGCGGTGAGGCTGTTGCGGGTGTCACGCAGCTGACGGCTCGCCAGCGCGATGATTTTTTCCTGGCTCTGCAACTGATCCAGCAGTTTGCTGCGCTGCAGTTTCTGCGCTTTAACGCTTTTCTCTTTTGCAGCAATGTTTTGCTGAATAGATTGCAACTGAGATTTACTGTCCTCTGCGCTGTGAACAGCGGCAGGCAACAACAGTGCTCCCGCACAAAGCAGACTAAGGGAGAAGCTGGACAGGTGTGTGAACAACGGCAGGTTATCGCCGTTGGGACGGGTCCTTGTGTGCGAAACGGTTGTTTTTCCCTTCATAGGCCAATGATTATTCCACGATGAACCGCCGCTTACCAGTGCTGCCAGCGGGCATTTGCTTTTCCAGTTATGTCCACTTTCGCCATGACATGGATTAACCCTTACGCCATTTTTGCCTTTCAGCCACTTTTTTTGGAAAATGGAGCACAAATCGATACTCTGGCCGCATAGCATCTGTACATGCGAAGTGGCGCAGGTATACTCAGAACCCTTGTTTTAGCTTATTAGCCCGGTTTGGAGTCGTTACCCCTCATGCAAGAAATTATGCAGTTTGCAAGCAATCACCCCATCCTGAGTCTGGCATGGGTCGTTTTACTCGTTATGGTGATTGTGACTACCGTTAAAGGAATGTTCTCTAAGGTAAAAACGATCAGCCGCGGTGAAGCCACCCGCCTGATTAATAAAGAGGACGCGGTAGTAGTAGACGTGCGTTCGCGCGACGATTTCCGCAGGGGGCATATTTCAGGTGCGCTGAATGTGGCAGCCGCTGAGATTAAAAAAGGCAACATCGACGAACTGGCAAAGCATAAAGCGCAGCCCATAATTGTGGTGTGTGCAACCGGACAAAGCGCAGGCGATTCTGCTGCACATCTCAGCGCGGCAGGCTTTGAGCAGGTTTCAGTGCTGAAAGAGGGTATCAGTGGCTGGAGCGGCGAAAATCTGCCGTTAGTTCGCGGTAAATAATCTTACAGAGGTGCTGATCATGGCAAATGTTGAAATGTATACCAAGGCCACCTGTCCTTACTGCCATCGTGCGAAGGCGCTGTTAACGCAAAAAGGCGTTTCGTTTCAGGAAATTCCCATCGATGGTGATATGGCGAAGCGCGAAGAGATGATCAAGCGTAGCGGTCGTACCACCGTGCCTCAGATTTTTATTGATGCGCAGCACATTGGCGGCTGCGATGACTTATTCGCACTCGATAATCGCGAAGGTTTAGATCCCTTACTGCAGGCGTAATTTTACGCCGGACAACCTCATATATAGGATTTGGTCACATGTCAGAACACAACACCAACGAAATGCAGTTCCAGATTCAGCGCGTATTCACTAAAGATATCTCTTTTGAAGCGCCAAATGCCCCGCAGGTTTTCCAGAAAGAGTGGGAACCGGACGTTAAGCTGGACCTGGATACTGCATCTTCTCAGCTGGCTGACGACGTTTACGAAGTGGTACTTCGTGTGACTGTAACCGCAACTGTGGGTGAAGAGACCGCTTTCCTGTGTGAAGTTCAGCAGGCCGGTATTTTCACCATCAGCGGTATCGAAGGAACGCAGATGGCACATTGCCTGGGTGCATACTGCCCGAACATTCTGTTCCCATACGCACGCGAATGTATTACCAGCCTGGTATCACGTGGTACCTTCCCGCAGCTGAACCTGGCACCGGTTAACTTTGATGCGCTGTTCATGAACTACCTGCAGCAGCAACAAGGTGAAGAAGGTGCTGAACCACATCAGGATGCCTGATGACAACTCACGCTTCGATTAGCGTCATCGGTGCCGGTTCCTATGGCACCGCTTTGGCGATTACGCTGGCCCGTAACGGCCATCCGGTGCTGTTGTGGGGACATAACCCGGCGCATCTGGCGCAACTTCAGACTGACCGCTGCAACACTGCTTTCCTGCCTGATGTACCGTTCCCCGACAACCTCTCCCTTGAGCCTGATCTGACCAAAACCATTGCCGCCAGCCGTGATTTATTAATCGTGGTGCCGAGTCATGTGTTCGGCGATGTGCTGCAGCAGATTAAACCTCATCTGCGGCCCGACTCGCGTATTGTCTGGGCGACCAAAGGGCTGGAAAAAGAGACGGGCCGTCTGCTGCAGGACGTGGCACGTGAAATCGTGGGTGATGCTATTCCGCTGGCCGTGATCTCCGGGCCGACCTTTGCAAAAGAGCTGGCGGCAGGATTACCGACGGCCATCGCGCTGGCTGCAACGGATGCGCAGTTTGCTGACGACCTGCAGCAGAAGCTGCACTGCGGTAAAAGCTTCCGCGTTTATAACAATCCAGATTTCATCGGCGTACAGCTGGGCGGCGCGGTAAAAAACGTCATCGCTATTGGTGCCGGGATGTCTGACGGGATTGGTTTTGGCGCGAATGCGCGTACTGCACTGATCACTCGTGGTCTGGCTGAAATGAGTCGGCTGGGCGCAGCGCTGGGTGCCGATCCCACCACCTTTATGGGTATGGCAGGTCTGGGCGATCTGGTGCTGACCTGTACCGATAATCAGTCGCGAAATCGTCGGTTTGGCATGATGCTGGGCCAGGGCGAGGATGTAGATAGCGCGCAACGCATTATCGGACAAGTTGTAGAAGGTTACAGAAACACCAAAGAAGTCAAAGCTTTGGCTGCACGTTTTGGTGTGGAAATGCCGATCACCGAGCAGATTTATCAGGTGTTGTATTGCGAAAAACCGGCGAGAGATGCAGCATTGAGCCTGCTGGGACGAACAAGGAAGGACGAAAACAGCATCAGCTAACGCAGGACGCGTAGCATCATCACCTGTAGCGCCCATTCAGGCGCTTTTTTTATCGGGAGAAAACAGCAATGTCGTCTGATGAGTTAGAACTGGTCTGGAATAATATCAAAGCAGAAGCGCGCGCCCTGGCTGATTGTGAGCCGATGCTGGCCAGTTTCTTCCACGCGACATTGCTCAAGCATGAAAATCTTGGTAGCGCTTTGAGTTATATGCTGGCCAACAAGCTGGCTAACCCGATTATGCCCGCCATCGCCATTCGTGAAATCGTTGAAGAAGCCTACCGTGAAGATCCGTCGATGATTATGTCTGCGGCTTACGATATTCAGGCGGTGCGCCAGCGCGACCCGGCGGTCGATAAATACTCCACGCCGCTGCTCTATCTCAAAGGATTTCATGCACTTCAGGCCTACCGCATTGGTCACTGGCTGTGGAATGAAGGCCGGCGTGCGCTGGCGGTTTATCTGCAGAATGAAATCTCCGTCTCTTTTGCCGTTGATATTCATCCCGCCGCCAACATTGGTCACGGCATTATGCTCGACCATGCCACTGGCATTGTGATTGGCGAAACCGCCGTGGTTGAGAATGATGTCTCGATCCTGCAATCGGTGACGCTGGGCGGTACCGGCAAAACCAGCGGCGACCGCCATCCGAAAATCCGTGAAGGGGTAATGATTGGTGCCGGTGCGAAAGTGCTGGGGAATATTGAAGTCGGCAGGGGAGCAAAAATTGGCGCGGGTTCTGTGGTGTTACAGCCTGTGCCGCCACACACCACGGCAGCAGGCGTACCCGCGCGTATCGTCGGCAAGCCAGGCAGTGAAAAGCCGTCAATGGATATGGATCAGCACTTCAATGGCAGCCTGGCCGGTTTTCAGTTTGGCGACGGCATCTAATCTTTAATCAGTGCGCCCGCATAATCCAGCTGGCGCCACGCTTCATAGACCACTACTGAAACGGCATTCGATAAATTCATGCTGCGGCTTTCCGCTCTCATTGGGATGCGGATTTTCTGCTGCGCCGGTAACGCCGCCAGAATTTCCGCTGGCAGTCCACGGCTCTCAGGTCCAAACAGCAGATAATCGCCAGCCTGATAGGCGACGGCACTGTGTGTGGGTGTACCTTTGGTCGTCAGCGCAAACAGACGTTCAGGCGACTCCGTGGCGATAAATGCCTGATAGTCAGCATGGAATTTTATGGCCGTGAATTCGTGGTAATCCAGTCCGGCGCGACGTAAACGCTTGTCATCCCAGGCGAAGCCGAGCGGCTGAATCAGATGAAGCTGGAAGCCCGTATTGGCGCACAGGCGAATGATATTGCCGGTATTTGGCGGAATTTCTGGTTCAAACAAGACAATGTTAAGCATAAGGCCCCCGATGACAGGGGCCGAAGCATAGCAAATTATTGACGACCGGAGGAGTAGAGCGGCAACCAGAGGGTCAGACGCAGGCCGCCCAGTGGACTGTCATCGGCTTTAACCCAGCCGCGATGCTGCTGCACTGCCGTTTCAACAATGGCCAGGCCAAGACCCGTGCCGCCTGATTCGCGATCGCGCGCTTCATCGGTACGGTAGAAGGGTCGGAAAATCTGTTCACGATCTTCCGGACTCACGCCAGGGCCGTCATCATCAACGTGTACCGTGATACCGGAAATATCGACGGAGAAGCTGACGCTGATATGGGTGTGTGAGTAGCGCAGCGCATTGCGCACGATGTTTTCCAGTGCACTCTCCAGCGCATGAGGGTTGCCGTAGAGCGGCCATGGGCCAGGCGGGTAGGGGATATCCATCTTCTTGCCCATCTGCTCAGCCTCAAAACGGGCATCTTCCAGCACCCCATTCCACAACTGATTCGCCTTCATCGCTTCGCTGACCAGTGCATTTTTATGCTGGGTGCGTGACAACACCAGCAGGTCGTTGATCATGCCATCCAGACGCTGTGCTTCCATCTCAATCCGCTCCAGCTCTTTCCCTTCGCCCTGACGCCGACGCAGCAGCGCGGTAGCCAGTTGCAGACGAGTAAGCGGGGTACGAAGCTCATGACTGATATCCGATAGCAGACGTTGCTGACCGGTCATCATTCGCTCCAGCGCACTCACCATCTGGTTAAAGCTGGAACCCGCCGCCAGAAACTCCTGTGGGCCTGACTCCAGTTCCGGATGCTGACGCAGATTCCCGCTTGCCACTTCATCGGCGGCATATTTCAGCTTACGCGCCGGACGTGCCAGACTCCACGCCAGCCACAGCAGCAGCGGTGAGCTGATGAGCATGGTGACAATAAGCAACAGCAACGGACGGTCAAACAGCAGATTGACGAAATCCAGCTGGGAACTGTTGGCGGGACGGATCATGTAAAGCTGGTAGTTATCTTCGCCATCCCGTACGGCGAAAGGCCCTACCAGCTCAACTCGACCATATTTCTTTTTCTGTGGATGATCGGCGTTATCAGACTGGCCGATAAAGTTGCGGATAACCTGCATTTCGTTATGTTGCGCGCCAATCACCCGACCTTCACTGGTCACTAACAGCAGCCGCTGACCCGGCGGTGCCCACTTTTCTACGGCGCGAAACAGACGACGCCACCACATCAGATCGTTAGGGGGATCCTGTGACAGCTCTGCTTCGACGTGTTGCTCAATCATGATGCCCTGCCGCTGTTCACTTTCCAGCAGCGAGGTCATCTGTCGTGAATCGAGCTTGGGCACCATCAGCACCAGCATCAACACCAGCGCCAGCGTTAACCAGAAGATGGCGAAGATACGGGTGGTCAGACTTCCAATCATGATGCCGAAACCATCAGGTAGCCGCGGCCACGTAAGGTTTTAAACCAGGGATGACCGTCACGGCGTTCAGGCAGCTTGCGGCGCAGATTCGAGATATGCATATCGATGGCGCGGTCAAAAGGTGTCAGGCGCTTGCCCAGCACTTCCTGACTCAGATGTTCACGCGAGACGACCTGGCCCAGATGCTGCGCCAGCAGATAAAGCAGGGTGAACTCCGTGCCGGTGAGATCCAGCGTGACATCATCAAAACTCGCTTCCTGACGGCCAGGATTGAGCCGCAGGCAGTCCACTTCCAGTGTGGGCGAGCTATTGTCGTGTTGCTGCTGCTGTTCACTCCAGTTTGAGCGGCGCAGAATAGCGCGGATACGCGCCACCAGTTCGCGATCGTTAAACGGTTTAGGCAGATAGTCATCTGCACCGAGTTCGAGGCCCAGTACGCGATCCAGCTCGCTGCCGCGCGCCGTGAGCATGATGACGGGGGTTTGATGTTGCTGACGCAGTTCTTTCAGGGTGTCGATACCGTTTTTCTTCGGCATCATGACATCCAGTAAAAGCAAATCAATAGAATTATCGAGCAGGTTCAGTGCTTGTTCACCATCGCTGGCCACCACCACTTCAAACCCTTCCATTTCTAACAGTTCTTTTAAAAGCGAAGTTAATTCGCGGTCGTCATCTACCAACAGGATTTTATTCATTTTTGTAGCCCTCCGCAGGCAAAATACCGTGTTCCTGGCGCACCTATCTATCGCTTTACGTAGTTTTACACCCCCTGACGGATGTTTGCAGCTGTCGCCGTACACTGGCTCTCGTTGAATCGCAAAACGGAACGAACTGGAGTACACGATGCGCAAATTAACCGCCGTCGTCCTTGCCTCAGCGATGGCTCTGAGTGTCGCCAGCGCAGGTGCTAAAGATGCGACGACGATTGACGAGATGCATCATGGCGGATTGCCGACAGGCAGTATGACGCAAAATCCGCAAAGCCACATGTTCGATGGTATCGAGCTGACTGAAGTGCAGCGTCAGCAGATGCGAGACCTGATGCAACAGGCCCGACATGAGCGCCCGGTCGTTCATATTGACGATATCGCAGCATTACACGACCTGGTGACTGCAGACCAGTTTAACGAAGCGGCCATCCGCGCAAAGGCGGAAGTCATCGCCAGAGTTCAGGTTGAACAGCAGGTTGAGATGGCGCGCGTACAGAATCAAATGTTTCAACTGCTAACGCCGGACCAGCAGGCCACGTTGCAGAAGAATTACCAGCGGCGACTTAATGAGCTGCGACAGTTTTCGAATCTGCAGTCAGCGTCATCGCTGCAGGCAGTGAGTAGTACCAGCAGTAACCAGTAACATAGTATCCCTGTTTTCCTTGCCATAGACACATCCCTGTCTTCCCCCGCCATGATGGTGGGGGTTTTTTTTATCTTTTTTTCACTTTTTTTAATTTGACCGGAATCATCACCACGCAACAAAACCCCCATTTTATTAGCGCTTGTTTAACGTTAATTTGTCAGGCTCGATGATTATTGACTATTCAGGCCATCACGTAAATTTAAGCGTACCGGTAAGCATCTTAAGGCTGTCAAAATAATTTAAGCCACTGAAACTAATAGATTTACGGCCTTCTCATATAAGCTTTTATCTTAACTTTCAACGTGTTGCTTTTCCCGCGTTACGCTTGCCGGTTCAGGCGCACCCTCTACACTTAATCCTGTCACTGCAGGGAAGTTAAGTGTCTTTGCGAAGTCTCAGGGAGCAACAACCACATTATGTAGTCCTGAATGAATCTATTAACGGAGTAAGTTATGGCAGAGCATCGTGGTGGTTCAGGTAATTTCGCAGATAATCCGCAAAAAGCGTCTGAAGCCGGTAAGAAAGGCGGCCAGAGCAGCGGCGGCGGAAACTTCAAAAACGATCGTGAAAAAGCATCAGAAGCAGGGAAAAAGGGCGGCAAAAAGTAATCGCCGCGTCTTTCTCAGCCCAGACCAGCACATGACTGTGGTCTGACACTGATGTGTATGACACTTTGCCCCGTCCTCCCCGAGGTCGGGGCTTGTTTTTTTATGCCTGCCACGCTTTTGCAAAAGAGACTAAGTCGTTGAATGACCCGCTAAGCACTGCCCGCCTCCTGGTGTTAAACTTTAGCCATTCTTTTATTTGAGTACGCATCATTGCTGATGCTGCAAAGGGAATCTGGCATGCGATCCTCTTATGGCCGACTGGTAAAGCGTGCTGCGCTGGCCGCCACCATTCTTGCTTCTGTGCTGTTAATCGTGAAAATTTTTGCCTGGTGGTACACCGGTTCGGTGAGTTTGCTGGCTTCACTGGTAGACTCGCTGGTAGATATCGCCGCATCCCTGACCAATCTGCTGGTGGTGAGATATGCGCTGCAACCGGCTGACGAAGATCATACTTTCGGGCACGGCAAAGCGGAATCGCTGGCGGCGCTGGCGCAAAGTATGTTTATCTCCGGCTCGGCGCTGTTTCTGTTTCTGACTGGCCTGCAGCATCTTGCCTCGCCCAGTGAGATGCGGGCGCCCGGCGTTGGCGTTGTGGTGACCGTTTTGGCACTGAGCTCAACGCTGGTGCTGGTCGCCTTTCAGCGCTGGGTGGTGCGTAAAACCCGCAGTCAGGCCATCAGGGCTGACATGCTGCACTATCAGTCGGACGTCATCATGAATGGTGCCATTCTGATCGCGCTGGTCCTGAGCAGCTATGGCTTTGTCCGGGCTGATGCCCTGTTCGCGTTGGGGATTGGCATTTTCATTCTCTACAGTGCGTTGCGTATGGGCTATGAGGCGGTGCAGTCATTACTGGATCGCGCGCTACCTGAAGAGGAGCGGCAGCAGATTCTGATACTGGCGACAAACTGGCCACAGGTGCAGGGCGTCCACGACCTGCGAACCCGCCAGTCCGGCCCCACTAAATTTATTCAGCTACATCTGGAACTGGAAGACCAGTTGCCACTGGTGCAGGCGCACCGGGTAGCCGATCAGGTTGAGAAGGCATTACGCAAAGAATTTCCTGGGTCAGACGTAATTATCCATCAGGATCCCTGTTCTGTGGTACCGTTCGAGAGAGAAGATTCTTTAGGTTTTTAACGTAAATGAATCAAATCGATACGAAAGGAATGACGTAACGCTAACATTGCTGCAAAAAATAGTGAAAAGTTGTCTGACCTGAATCAATTCAGCAGCAAGCCTTTGATATACTATCTGCCATCACATGTCGCGCTAATCGTAAAATGATCTTCAGCAGCGATCGACAGGCAGGATTAACCCTTAGTTTTGAACAATCCAGAGGTTGTCATGATCAAAAAAATTGGTGTATTGACCAGTGGCGGTGACGCCCCAGGCATGAACGCAGCTATTCGTGGAGTGGTACGTTCCGCGCTGAGTGAAGGACTGGAAGTTTTTGGGATCTATGACGGTTATCTGGGATTGTACGAAGATCGCATGATTAATCTTGATCGCTACAGCGTCTCCGACATGATTAACCGTGGTGGCACGTTCCTGGGCTCAGCGCGTTTCCCTGAGTTCCGTAATGAAGATGTGCGCCAGGTTGCCATTGAGAACATGAAAAAGCGCGGTATTGATGCGCTGGTTGTGATTGGTGGTGACGGCTCCTACATGGGTGCTAAGCGCCTGACTGAAATGGGCTTCCCATGCATCGGTCTGCCAGGCACCATCGATAACGACGTGGCCGGAACGGATTACACCATCGGTTATTTCACAGCGCTGGAAACCGTGGTTGAAGCGATTGACCGCCTGCGTGACACCTCTTCTTCGCATCAGCGTATTTCGATTGTTGAAGTGATGGGCCGCTACTGTGGCGATCTGACCCTGGCGGCGGCGATTGCCGGTGGCTGCGAGTTCATCGTCCTGCCAGAGTTCCCGTATACCCGCGAAGAGCTGGTTGCGGAAATCAAAGCGGGCATCGCCAAAGGTAAAAAGCACGCTATCGTGGCGATTACCGAACACATCTGCGATATCGACGATCTGGCCCGTTTCATTGAAACAGAAACCAAACGTGAAACCCGTTCGACCGTTCTGGGCCATATTCAGCGTGGCGGTGCACCTTGTGCGTATGACCGTATCCTGGCCTCACGCATGGGCGCTTACTCCATTGAACTGCTGATGCAAGGTTACGGCGGCCGTTGTGTGGGTATTCAGAACGAGAAGATGGTGCATCACGACATCGTCGACGCAATTGAAAACATGAAACGTCCCTTCAAGCGTGACTGGCTCGACACGGCGAAAAAACTCTATTAATTACAGGCGGGGTGTGCTGCACGGCATGCCCCAGCATTCTCCTTGCATATTCCCCTCGGTTATAACAGCTTATTTTTAATTCTTTTAGCTCTGTAATGGTTTATGTCACGCTTAGCCCATAACGACATTGGGAGAGTGCGTAATGAACAAGTGGAGTATTGGCGTTACCCTGTTGCTGGCCTCAACCAGCGTTCTGGCGAAAGACATTCAGCTGTTAAACGTATCCTACGATCCAACGCGTGAACTGTACGAACAGTACAACAAAGCGTTCAGTGCGCACTACAAACAGGAAACCGGCGACAATGTCGTGGTCCGCCAGTCGCATGGCGGTTCCGGAAAGCAGGCGACCTCCGTGATTAACGGCATCCGGGCGGATGTGGTCACACTGGCGTTGCAATCCGATGTTGATGCCATTGCCGAACGCGGTCGTATTGATAAGGACTGGATCAAACGTCTGCCGGACAACTCTGCGCCTTACACCTCGACCATCGTCTTCCTGGTTCGTAAAGATAACCCGAAGGGTATCCATGACTGGAGCGACCTGACGAAGCCAGGCGTATCTGTGATTACGCCTAACCCGAAAACGTCCGGCGGCGCCCGCTGGAACTATCTGGCGGCCTGGGGCTGGGCACTGGATCATAACAACGGTGATCAGGCTAAAGCGCTGGCTTACGTCAGAGCGCTGTTCAAAAACGTTGAAGTGCAGGATTCGGGTGCACGCGGCGCCACCAACACCTTCGTTGAGCGCGGGATTGGCGATGTGCTGATCGCCTGGGAAAACGAAGCTTATCTGGCGGTTAACAAACTGGGTAAAGACAAGTTCGAGATTGTTACCCCGAGCGAATCGATTCTGGCTGAACCGACCGTGTCGGTGGTCGATAAAGTGGTGGATGAAAAGGGCACGCGTAAAGTCGCTGACGCTTATCTGAAATATCTCTACTCGCCAGAAGGCCAGACCATCGCTGCACAGAACTACTATCGCCCGCGTGATGCTGAAATCGCGAAGAAATTTGCCAGCACCTTTGCACCCGTGAAGCTGTTCACCATTCAGGACAAGTTTGGTGGCTGGGCGCAGGCTCAGAAAGCCCACTTCGCCGATGGCGGCAGCTATGACCAGGTCATGAAACCATAACGTATTGCGGTCAGCGCGCTCTGCGCTGACCGCTTATCCGCCACCCTCACGTCTTTTCTTTTCTCTGCCCAGCCGCTGGGTTATCTGCCCGAATTCCCCGTGACATTTTTTTCCCGCCAGGCGAGGATGCAGGCTGCTAAACCATTCGGGAAGCGTTGTTATGCCGACAAATCGTCGTGCAACCAGCCTGGTTGCGGTTCTGCTGGTGCTGCTCATTGCGGGAATACTGGCTGCCGCACTGCATTTCAAAAAGAACAGTGATGCACTCTGGCAGATTGTCAGCCAGAAATGTGTGCCTCATCAGCAGAGCAGCAGAGACCCTGCGCCCTGCCAGCGTGTTGACCAGCCGCATCGCTATGCCATGCTGAAAGATATGAACGGGCCGTTGCAGTATCTGCTGATTCCGCTCGACAAAATCACCGGTATCGAAAGCCCGCAGTTACTGCAACCCGCGACGCCTGACTACTTTGCCCTTGCGTGGCATGAACGAACCCTGCTTGCACAGCGACGCGGCTCACCCATTGATGATCGGGTCCTGTCACTGGCGATCAATTCACAATATGGCCGCACGCAGAATCAGCTCCATATTCATCTCTCCTGTCTGCGGGCCGATGTGCGTCAAAAGCTCGACGAGCTGACGCCGCAGCTTAGCGGTCAGTGGCAGGACATCATGCTGCGTAAGCACCGCTACTGGCTGCGTGCATTGACCCCGGACGAGCTGACTCAGCAGAGTGCATTTATCCGACTGGCCGATGAACGGCCAGAGGCACGCACAGAGATGGGGAAATATGGACTGGCACTGGCTGAATTAAGCGATGGGCGACTGGTCTTGATGGCGATTCAGCGAAACTGGCTGCTGCTGAACAGTGGGTCGGCTGAGGAGTTGCAGGATCACGCCTGTGAGCTGATCGCGCCCATAAAAAAGGCGGCTTAAGCGCCGCCTCTGCCCGGAATGCTAATGCTTAAGCGTTTTTTGCAGCCGCCGCAGCTTTAACGATTACCGCGAAAGCATCTGCTTTCAGTGACGCACCGCCAACCAGCGCACCATCGATGTCAGGCTGGGTGAACAGCTCAGCAGCATTCTTGTCGTTAACAGAGCCGCCGTACTGAATGATGACCTGTTCAGCGATAGCTGCATTTTTCTTCGCGATATGATCACGGATGAATTTGTGCACGGCCTGAGCCTGAGCAGGGGTCGCAGATTTGCCGGTACCGATGGCCCAGACGGGCTCATACGCGATAACCGCATCTTTGAACGCTTCAGCGCCCTGGGTTTCCAGAACGGCATTCAGCTGACGCGCACAGACTTCTTCGGTTTTACCCGCTTCGTTTTCTGCTTCGGTTTCACCAATGCACAGCACCGGAACCAGGCCCACTGACTTCAGTACCGCGTATTTCTTCGCGATAAACTCGTCGCTCTCTTTGTGGTAAGTGCGGCGTTCTGAATGACCGATAATGATATATTTCGCGCCGATATCTTTCAGCATCTCTGCGGAAACTTCACCGGTAAATGCGCCAGACAGGTTAACGTCCACGTTCTGCGCACCCAGTGCGATGTGGCTACCGGAGATGGCGTGTTTTGCCTGCTCGAGATAGAGCGCTGGCGGTGCAATGGCGACGCCACAACCCTCAACGCCAGAGAGTTCCTTACGCAGACCCGCGATCAGTTCAGCTGTGATCTGCTTGCTGCCATTCAACTTCCAGTTACCCATAACCAGTGGATGTCGCATTCTATCCTCCGCATAACGCGATACATGAAAAATCGCTGCCAGCCGGCAGCGTTGTCTGCCAGACAGTATAGAGATCAAATGTAGTGATGGCTTTGCTTTTCGTCATTTTCAGCCACATCATCAGGGGCTCGCGAGCGCCAGTTTGACCGGTTCAATCGCGAAGGTCAGTCCTTTGTCGCCGTTGTCAGCGACCACAAAACGCAGCGCGCCGTCGACCTGCGCAAAGTAGGGTAAATCCTTACCTTCCTTCAGCAGGCTCTCCAGCTTTTTACGCCCTTCCTCGGCGCTTAATCCTGGTACAAAAAAGCGCAGCATGGCGGTCATATAAGCCAGCGCTTTTTGCTGTGAGGCGCTCTGGTCCGGGCCAGGCAGTGGCAGCCAGGTGATCTGCAGCGTCTTGATTTTACCGGTGCCGGGTTCCAGCGCGGTAGAGGCATAGAGCGTTTCATTGATTTTGCTGGCGGCGCGCGTCAGGTTGCTTTTATCACCCCGGTTATCAATAGCGCGATACTCCGGCAGCATCAATGCTGCATTGGCCAGATTATATTTTTCGCGAAACTGGCCGATAGTCATATCAAAGGTGGGAGCGCCCGCCAGCAGATAAGGCGCGGTGGGCAACGCATCGGGCCGTTCTGGCGGTGGCGGATCGGCGGCAAAGACCGGAACCGTCAGCGCAAACGATAACAGCAGTGCGCCAGGCAAATTCTTCATTTTGTCGATCCTAACCCGTAAACTCAGGCGCAAATTAAAACGGTTTTTATTCGCGAGGTCAAAAGCGCGGCGGTTCTCTTCTCTCTGGATGATAATGCATGACGTTACAACAATGGTGTTTTTCCTGGCGCGGCCGACTGGGACGACGTGATTTCTGGATCTGGCAGGCCGTCTGGTTGCTGACCACGACACTGTTATTCGTCTTAGCAGCAAACGACTGGATTGATAGCCAGATGGCGGCCTTTGGCGTGGTCTGCCTGCTATGGCCCGCCAGCGCGGTTATGGTTAAACGGCTGCACGATCGCAATCGACGCGGCTACTGGGGATTTCTGGTGATTGTTGCCTGGCTGCTGGTGGCGGGAAACTGGACCATGCTGGGTGGGGTTCTGCCCTGGCTGCTGGGCCGCGCCATTCCGCTTGCATTAATCGCTGGTCTGCTGCTGGATCTCGGCGTCTTTCGCGGTACCCCCGGCGCTAACCGGTTTGGTACCGCGACGCAGCCGGTGCGATACCGGCAAACGACTCACCAGTAATGTTCACTGGTGATATGGCCCGGCTTACGCTTCAGGTGTTTGCGCATCTCGCGCGTCTCTTTCAGTAACTGCTGGGTATCGCGCACCATCTGCGGGTTGCCGCACAGCATCACGTGGCTGCTGTCGGCATCCAGGCTTAACCCGGTGGCGCGCTCCAGCTCACCGTTTTCGATCAGCGCCGGGACCCGGCCCGTCAGCGAACCGGCGATCGCTTCGCGACTCACCACCGTCTGGATGTGCAGCTTACCTTGATAATGTTGTTGCAGCTGCTGCATCAGTGGCAAAAAGCTCAGGTCGGCCGCATAGCGTGCGGCATGCACCAGCACGATGTTTTCAAAGCGATCCAGCCCTTCGCCCTGCTGGAGCATCGACAGGTAGGGACCAATCGCGGTGCCGGTTGCCAGCATCCATAAGGTTTTGCATTCCGGGACTTCATCCAGCACAAAGAATCCCGCGGCTTCTTTGGTAACCATCACCTGATCGCCCGGCTGAAGAGCCTGCAGATGCGGACTCAGCTTGCCCTCTGGCACCGTGACCAGGTAAAACTCCAGCAGGTCATCTTTTGGCGCATTGACGTAGGAGTAAGCGCGCTGCACCCGCTCACCGTCGATTTCCAGCGCCAGCTTGGCAAATTGCCCGGCGATAAAAGGATCGATGGGCGCTTTTACCCGGAGACTGAACAATGCATCCGTCCAGTTTTTGACTTCCTTTACTTCACCATTGACCCATTCAGCCATAATCACTCCCTGGTTGTTGATTATTCAGGCAGGTCACTATTTTCGCGACTAGCCAGCGAGATTGCCAGCCTGCGCCCTGGCAAAGGCTCTAATCGACAAACTGTTGCTTTGTCTTTACAGGCTGGCGCATAAACTTGACAGGCGCAAGCCCGGACCTTTTCGCTTACCTCTCGCTTTGTCATCCAATCCTGATATTTTGCCCGCCATAACAAGATGACTGGCGGGTGAACCGCTGTTTTAACCTCCTTTCACAGAAAGAAATTTTGCATAATCATGATTAGTAAACTGGAAAATCGCCCACTGCTGGTGATGCTCATTGTGCTGGTGGCTGTCGGGCAGATGGCACAGACTATCTACGTCCCGGCGATGTCGGTGATGGCGGACGCCCTGAATGTGCGGGATGGCGCGCTGCAGCGGGTGATGGCGGCCTATCTGATGACCTATGGCGGATCCCAGCTGATCTACGGTCCGCTGTCAGACAGTGTGGGCCGTCGTCCGGTGATCCTGGCGGGCATGATGATCTTTATGATCGGCGCAATCACGGCTCTGATGGCGACCTCTCTCGATATGCTGGTGCTGGGTAGCGCAATCCAGGGACTGGGAACCGGCGTGGCAGGCGTGATGGCCCGTACCATGCCACGTGATCTCTACGAGGGGCACGCGCTGCGTCGCGCTAACAGCCTGCTTAATATGGGCATTCTGGTCAGCCCGCTGCTGGCACCGGTGATTGGCGCACTGCTGACCCAGCTCTTTGGCTGGCACGCCTGTTTCGCCTTTCTGCTGCTGCTCTGTCTTGCGGTGACCGGTTCCATGGCGCGCTGGTTGCCGGAGACCCGGCCGCAGAGTGCGGAAGTGACCCCTTTCTTTAAACGTTACGCCCGCCTGCTCAGCGACGCGAATTTCGTCCGCTATATTGTGCTGCTGATTGGCGCGCTGGCCGGGATTGCGGTCTTTGAGTCGAGCTGTGGCGTTCTGCTGGGCGGCGTGCTCGGCCTGCACAGCCTGACCGTCAGCATCCTTTTCATCCTGCCGATTCCGGCAGCGTTCTTTGGTGCGTGGTTTGCCGGGCGCGAGCAGGGTTCATGGCACAGCCTGATGTGGTGGGGCGTGAATAGCTGTCTGCTGGCGGGCATCCTGATGTGGATCCCGGCATGGTTCGGCGTAATGAATATCTGGACGCTGCTGGTGCCCGCCGCGCTGTTCTTCTTTGGTGCCGGTATGCTGTTTCCGCTGGCGACCTCAGGCGCGATGGAGCCGTATGCGTGGCTGGCGGGAAGCGCGGGCGCACTGATTGGCGGCATGCAGAATCTGGGATCGGGCCTGGTGGCGTGGCTCTCAGCCATGATGCCGCAGCGCGATCAGTTCAGCCTTGGCATGCTGATGTTCTTTACCGCGCTGGTGATGCTGCTCTGCTGGTTGCCGCTCTCACGTCAGCCGAAGCGCGGCAATCAGCCGGTTACAGGATAAACGGATGGAGCGCCGGATCTTTACGGTCGAGATAGTGAATCGACTGGATGCGGCGAATGGTGCGTGATTTACCGCGAATCAGCAGCGTTTCGCTGGTAGCAATATTGCCCTGACGCGTAATGCCTTTCAGGAGTTCGCCACTGGTAATGCCGGTGGCGGCAAATACCACGTTGTCGTTACGGGCCATCTCGCCCAGCGTCAGCTTTTTACCCGCTTCAATTCCCATCTCTGCACAGCGCTGCAGCTCCTGCTCGCCAAGCCGACGGTTTTCAGCGCTGTCGCCTTTCACATGATGACGTGCCAGCAAGCGGCCCTGCATATCGCCGTCCAGTGCACGGATCACCGCCGCAGAGACCACGCCTTCCGGTGCGCCGCCAATGCCGTACATCACATCCACTTCGCTGTCCGGCATGCAGGTCAGAATCGAGGCGGCGACATCGCCATCCGGGAAGGTAAAGACCCGTACGCCCAGCTGCTGCAACTGGCCGATCACCGCATCGTGACGTGGCTTTGCCAGAATCGATACGGTCAGCTGCGACAGCGGCTTGTTCATCGCTATCGCGATATTACGCAGGTTGGTTTCCAGCGGCTGGTCGAGATCGATAGCGCCATGCGCTGTCGGACCGACAATCAGTTTCTCCATGTACATGTCAGGGGCGTGCAGAAAGCTGCCTTTATCGCCGACGGCCATCACGGCCAGCGCGTTAGCCTGGCCAAGTGCCGTCATGCGGGTGCCTTCAATCGGATCGACGGCAATATCGACCGCATCACCGCGACCGGTACCAACTTTTTCACCGATATAGAGCATCGGCGCTTCATCGATTTCGCCTTCACCGATCACAATCTGACCGTCAATTTCAATGGAGTTCAGGACATGACGCATGGCATGGACAGCCGCGCCGTCAGCTGCATTTTTGTCGCCGCGTCCTAACCAGTGATAGCCTGCCAGGGCGGCAGCTTCGGTTACGCGGGAAAATTCAATGGCAAGTTCTCGTTTCATGGCATCTACCTGACAAAAAACCGGCAGGCAGTGTAACACAGCGGGGCAGCAGGGCGGGGAAAAGGCCCGCAACGGCCAGCGTCGCGGGCACAGAGATTACTCCTGGTCTTCCCACGCCTGTGCGCGGGCAACCGCTTTTTTCCAGCCGGCATAGCGGAAGTTACGCTCGGTCGTTTCCAGGCTTGGACGGAACTCACGCTCAATAACCGCTTTAGCGCGCACTTCATCCAGATCCTGCCAGAAGCCGACAGCCAGACCCGCCAGATAGGCAGAACCCAGCGCCGTTACTTCACGCACTTCCGGACGCTCAACACGGGTGCCGAGGATGTCAGCCTGGAACTGCATCAGGAAGTTGTTGGATACCGCACCACCATCCACACGCAGCGCCTGCAGGCGGGTGTTGGCATCATTCTGCATCGCTTCCAGCACGTCACGCGTCTGATAAGCGATCGACTCCAGCGTCGCACGGATGATGTGGTTAGCGTTCGCGCCGCGCGTCAGACCGAAGATTGCGCCACGGGCATACGGGTCCCAGTAAGGTGCGCCCAAGCCGGTGAAAGCAGGCACCATGTAAACGCCATTGGTATCTTTCACTTTCATCGCGAAGTATTCAGAGTCAGCCGCTTCACTGATCAGCTTCATCTCATCGCGCAGCCACTGAATAGAGGCACCCCCGATAAATACGGCACCTTCCAGCGCATAGTTCACTTCACCGCGCGGGCCACAGGCGATAGTGGTCAGCAGGCCATGGGTCGAGGTCACCGCTTCAGTACCGGTGTTCATCAGCATAAAGCAGCCGGTGCCGTAGGTGTTTTTCGCCATGCCAGGCTGTACACACAGCTGGCCATACAGCGCGGCCTGCTGGTCACCGGCAATACCGGCGATAGGAATACGTGTACCGCCTTTACCACCGATGTTGGTCTGACCGTAGACTTCAGACGAGGACTTCACTTCCGGCAGCATTTCACGTGGGATATCCAGGATATCCAGCATGCGCTGATCCCACTCGAGCTTGTGAATGTTAAACATCATGGTACGTGAGGCGTTGGTATAGTCAGTAATGTGAACGCGGCCCTGAGTCATTTTCCAGACCAGCCAGGTATCAACGGTACCGAACAGCAGCTCGCCACGTTTCGCACGCTCACGTGAGCCTTCAACATGGTCCAGGATCCACTTCACTTTCGTTCCGGAGAAGTAGGGGTTAATTACCAGCCCGGTGGTGTGCTGGATGTACTCTTCCAGACCCTCTTTCTTCAGTTTGTTACAGTAGTCGGCGGTGCGGGGATCCTGCCAGACGATGGCGTTATAGATAGGTTTACCGGTCTCTTTTTCCCACACGATGGCGGTTTCGCGCTGGTTAGTGATACCAATTGCCGCAATCTCATCAGAACGGATATCGGCATGGGCCAGCACTTCAACCAGCGTAGAGCTTTGTGAAGCCCAGATATCCATTGGATCATGCTCAACCCAGCCCGCTTTCGGGTAGATCTGAGTAAATTCGCGCTGCGATACCGCAACGATATTAGAGTCGTGGTCGAGAACGACGGCGCGTGAGCTGGTTGTTCCCTGATCGAGCGCGACAATATATTTTTTATCTGTGGTAGTCATAAATTCAGTCCTGATGATAAAAGGTGAAACTTACGCTTTACGCTGCTGAGCGCGTGCAACTGGTTTGTCTGCTGGAACGCTTGCAGGTTCCTGGGCGGTACCTGGCAGGTAGCGACCAATCAGTGTGCGATAACCTACTGCACCCAGGCAGGCACCGACCAGCGGGCCAAAAATCGGCACGAGGAAGTAAGGGATGTCACGACCACCGGTAAAGGCAACGTTACCCCAGCCTGCCAGCCATGCGAAGATCTTCGGTCCGAAATCACGTGCCGGGTTAAGGGCGAAGCCGGTCAGAGGACCCATGGAGCCACCGATAACCGCAACCAGCAGGCCAATCAGCAGTGGAGCCAGTGGGCCACGCGGAATGCCGTTGCCGTCATCCGTCAGACCCATAATCACCGCCATTAATACTGCAGTGATGACCATCTCAACCAGGAAGGCCTGGCCGACACCGATATGTGGATTAGGGTAGGTTGAGAAGATGCCTGCCAGGTCGAGACTTTCAACCGTGCCGCGCACCATCTGATGGCTCTGCTCATAATCAAAAAACAGGCTGTAGTAGAGACCGTATACCAGCGCCGCGGCACAAAAGGCACCGGCAATCTGCGATACGATATAAGGCAGAACTTTACGTCCTTCAAAATTAGCAAACAGGCAGAGTGCAACGGTAATTGCCGGATTCAGGTGCGCGCCCGAAATGCCTGCGGTGAGGTAGGCGGCCATGGAAACGCCAAGACCCCAGATGATGCAGATCTCCCACTGACCGAAGGCGGCACCGGCGAGTTTCAGAGCAGCCACACAGCCTGCGCCGAAGAAAATAATCAAGCCTGTCCCCAGAAATTCGGCAATACACTGACCTTTGAGCGTGTTAGTTGTCTGACTCATAATAGTGGTTCCTGAAGCGAGGTTAAATTTTATCAGTTTTTGTTCTCAGTCCATGAGGCACCCAGCTTTTATGTAGGGCTGATGTGAATTTATCGTTAACGAACATAAACGAGAAATAGCGAAATCGTTTTTTGTGTACTGTGTCATAAAAATGCGCGTTTTCGCGTATTCTGGCTTTCTTAACCCATTATTCGCGCCTCATTGCAGTGATAACGGGCCAGTGCCAGAACGCAGCTGCAGTAAGCGCAGCGTAAATTCAGGGATTGGCTGAAAAGTGTTACAGACTACGCCCGCAAAGGCCGCGTTGCTGGACTTGCGGGGTGAGGCTACATACAATCGGGACAACGTTGCTGGCTTAAGCTGGCATCATCAACGCCTTGCAGGAATTTAGGAGAGGTCAGAAAGATGTCATTTGAAGTGTTTGAGAAACTGGAAGCGAAAGTACAGCAGGCGATTGATACCATCACCCTGTTGCAGATGGAAATCGAAGAGCTGAAAGAGCAGAACAACTCACTGCGTAACGATGCGCAACAAGTCGCGGGCAACCACGATGCGCTGATGCGTGAAAATCAGCACCTGAAAGAAGAGCAACACGTATGGCAGGAACGTCTGCGTGCCTTGCTGGGAAAAATGGAAGAGGTTTGAAGCCTCAGCTGATGTGAAAAACGGGTGCTCAGGCACCCGTTTTCATGTCCGGCCTATTCGAGGTCCAGCGCATCCTCTGACAGAATGATACCGGTATTATCGGCATAAAGATGGTCGCCGGAGAAGAAGGTGACGCCGCCGAAATTGACGCGCACATCGCTTTCACCAATCCCTTCACCCGCAGCGCCTGCCGGAATCGCGGCAATGGCCTGAATGCCAATCTCCAGCTCCTCCAGCTCATCAACCTGGCGTACCGAACCGTAAATCACCAGGCCTTCCCACTCGTTGGTTGCCGCCAGGCGTGCCAGCTGCGCATCGACCAGCGCACGACGCACGGAGCCGCCGCCATCGATTACCAGGACGCGACCCCGGCCATTCTCTTCCAGCAGATCGTAGAGTAAGCCGTTGTCTTCAAAGCATTTCACTGTGGTAATCTGACCACCGAATGAAGTGCGCCCACCAAAGTTTGAAAAAAGCGGTTCAACAACGTTCACTTCTTCATGGTAGATATCGCAGAGTTCAGATGTATCGTATTTCATAAGGGTTTCGTCTGTTTGCCACAGGAAGGGTAAGTATATCGCTATATGCAGATTGTTGGCAAAATCATCAGTATGAAAAAAGCATCGTTCGATCAAGAACATGCATAAAAAAGCCCAGCCGGATGGGCTGGGCTTCTGAAATACGCTGATTCAGTGAATCAGAGAATGAAGCGGCTAAGGTCTTCGTCAGCCACCAGTTCATCCAGATGTTTGCCGACATAATCAGCATCGATGGTCACGGATTCACCGTGACGATCGCTGGCGTCATACGATATATCTTCCATCAGACGTTCCAGCACCGTATGCAGACGGCGCGCACCGATGTTTTCGGTGGTTTCGTTGACCTGCCATGCGGCTTCAGCGATTCGGCGGATACCCTCTTCGGTGAACTCAATGTTCACGCCCTCGGTATTCATCAGCGCTTTATACTGCACGGTGATGGAGGCATTCGGCTCGGTCAGGATGCGCTGGAAATCATTCACGGTCAGTGCCTGCAGCTCTACACGGATGGGCAGACGACCCTGCAGTTCCGGAATCAGGTCAGAAGGGCTGGCAACCTGGAACGCGCCTGAAGCGATAAACAGAATGTGGTCAGTTTTCACCATGCCATGCTTGGTCGAAACGGTACAGCCTTCAACCAGCGGCAGCAGGTCGCGCTGAACACCTTCGCGAGAAACATCCGGGCCGCCGGCATTCTGGCCGCCGCGCTTACAGATTTTGTCGATCTCATCGATAAACACGATACCGTGCTGCTCAACCGCATCAATCGCGTCCTGCTTAAGCTCTTCCGGATTAACCAGCTTTGCCGCTTCTTCTTCGATCAGCAGCTTCATCGCTTCTTTGATCTTCAGCTTGCGCGCTTTCTGCTTCTGACCGCCGAGGTTCTGGAACATCGACTGCAGCTGGCTGGTCATCTCTTCCATGCCAGGAGGCGCCATGATCTCAACACCAGGCGCGCTGGCGGCCAGATCGATCTCAATCTCTTTATCGTCCAGCTGGCCTTCGCGCAGCTTTTTGCGGAACGACTGGCGCGCCGCAGACGGCTCAGCGCTCTGCTCTGCCTGGCCCCAGTTGTTTTTCGCAGGCGGAATCAGCACATCGAGAATGCGCTCTTCGGCCATCTCTTCGGCACGGTATTTGTTCTTTTCAATCGCCTGACTGCGCACCATCTTAATGGCCGAATCGGTCAGGTCACGAATGATAGAATCTACTTCCTTACCGACATATCCCACTTCGGTAAATTTAGTCGCTTCGACTTTGATGAACGGTGCATTGGCCAGCTTAGCCAGACGACGCGCGATCTCAGTTTTACCGACACCGGTCGGACCGATCATCAGGATGTTTTTTGGTGTCACTTCATGGCGCAACTCTTCGTCGAGCTGCATGCGGCGCCAGCGGTTGCGAAGTGCAATAGCCACGGCGCGCTTGGCGCTGTCCTGGCCGATGATAAAGCGGTTCAGCTCGCTGACGATTTCGCGTGGAGTCATCTCAGACATATTTATACCCTTACGCCTTAGACGTTAATTCTTCGAAATTAACGTTGTGGTTAGTGTAGATGCAGATATCACCCGCGATATTCAGCGACTTTTCGACGATGTCGCGTGCGCCCATTTCGGTATTCTCCAGCAGCGCACGTGCTGCTGCCTGGGCGAAAGGCCCACCGGAGCCGATGGCGATCAGATCGTTTTCAGGCTGGATGACGTCACCGTTACCGCTGATGATCAGAGAGGCTGACTCATCTGCGACGGCCAGTAAAGCTTCAAGGCGACGCAGCATGCGGTCGGTACGCCAGTCTTTCGCCAGTTCCACCGCGGCTTTCACCAGGTGGCCCTGATGCATTTCCAGTTTACGTTCGAAAAGTTCAAACAGGGTGAAGGCGTCTGCGGTGCCGCCAGCAAATCCGGCAATCACCTTATCGTTGTATAAACGACGCACTTTTTTAACGTTGCCTTTCATCACGGTATTGCCGAGCGTAGCCTGGCCATCACCGCCAATCACTACCTGGCCGTTGCGTCGTACACTTACTATTGTTGTCACGGGCAGACCCCTTGTTGCAGTCGGAAAAGGACTCCGCGCACGGGGCGCGGAGTATCATGCAACAGATATGGGGCGGGTTTGACGGGTTTCAACCCCCGACGGAGAGTGGAATACAGCTGGAGTGTCCGGAACTGCGCAGGCGTTTCAGGGTGCTGTCAGCGGAGGCGCGGTCTTTATACGGACCGATAACCACACGATTCCAGCCGCCACCGGTCGTAATACGGCTTTCAAAACCTTCAAAGGCTAAGCCTGCACGCACCGATTCAGCCTGGTCAGTGCCTTTGAACGAACCACACTGCACCATCCAGCGCTGCGAAGAGGCTTTCTCCGCTGTTTTCGCCTTCGCGGTCTCCTGCGGTTTTGACTGTATGTCCGGCTCCCGCGTGATCGGTGCAGGCTGCGTCTGGCGCTGTACGTTTTGCTGCTGCTGACGTTGCTGTTGTTGTAATTGCTGCTGTTGCTGACGCTGCTGTTGTTGCTGCAACTGCTGCTGGCGTTGCTGTTGCTGCTGGGCCTGCAACTGCTGGCGCTGTTGCTGAACCTGTTGTTGTTGCTGATGTTGCTGCTGCTGTTGTTGCTGAACCTGCTGCTGGCGTTGCAGCTGTTGCAACTGCTGCTGATGCTGCAGCGTCTGCTGACGTTGCGCCGGGGTTTGTTCGTTCCACGGCACTTCGTTGAGCTGCGTCGGCTGCTGACGCATATCTGCCTGCATCTGCTCCAGCAACTGGCGCTGCTCATCGGTCAGCTGTGTCTGCGACTTCACTTCGCCACCTGAAGAGGGTTCGATAGGCGTCGGCACGGTGACCTGACGGTTCTCCAGCTCTTTAATATATTTCCAGCGCTCTTCTGGCTTCGGCGGCAAGCCATTGCCGTTGGCTTTATGATCCGTAATGACCGGCACGTCTTCTTTCTTGTGATGCGCCAGGAACCATAAACCACCGGCAAAGGTCACCAACACTGCGACCGCCAGTACAATCATCAATTTAGATGTTCCCGAACCGCTTTTGCTCTTCTTGCCACGGCTGGGGCTTTTTTTGCGACGCGTCCCTGTTGAACGCCCGCGGCCTACGTAATCTTTTTGTGCCACTCTCGTTCTTATACCCTTCAAAAATAGTGCCAGTTGGGCGAAATGATGATTTTTACGCGCCCGGCAAGGAGTCCGCCATGTTACTCAAGGGTCGGAACTTTGACCAGCAGTGTTCGCCTTAAGAATCTACTGAAAAAATCAGACAAATACGCTTATTTTTCACGCTTTTTTGCTCGCGCCGTGCTGCCACGAATGGTTAAACCGGCATCCAGCAGCCGCGATCCGCTGATGACCCGTTTGCCATTTAACTCATCCAGCAGCAGAAGCATCGCCTCCCGGCCTATCTGGTAACGTGGCTGCGTGACCGTGGTCAACGGCGGCTCGCAGTAACGTGATAGCTCAATGTCATCGAATCCGACCACAGAGAGGTCCTCCGGTATCCGCAGTCCACAGCGTCTGGCCTGATTCATCGCCCCCAGCGCCATAATATCGCTGTGGCAGAACAGGGCGCGCGGCGGTTGCGGCAGGGTCATCAGCTGATTCATGGCGGCCACGCCTGCTTCAAACGTAAAATCACCGCGCACAATATAGGTGGGATCGACCGTCAGCCCGCTGCGACGCATCGCCTGTACATAGCCCTGCAACCGATACTGACAGAGCGGCATCTCTTCCGGCCCGGCGATACAGGCGATCTGCGAGTGGCCTAACTGCAGTAAATGATTCACCGCTTCAAATGCGGCGGTCAGGTTATCGATGTGAACTGTGGGCAGCGACATTTCCGGCGCAAACTCATTCGCCATCACCATGGGCGGCAGGTTACGTTGCTCATCAATGCTGGCATCAAAGGGCAACTGTGACCCGAGCAGCACCATGCCATCGATCTGTCGTGTGACCATCAGATTGAGAAAGGTTCGCTCCTGCTGATTCTGATGAGCACAGTCACCAATCAGGACCAGATAGCCTTCTTCGGCTGCCGTGACTTCGACGCCACGAATGATTTCACTAAAGAAGGGATCGCAGATGTCAGGGACAATAACCAGGATGGTTCGCGTTTCGTTACGCCGTGCGTTGCGCGTTGGGCCATGTGCTGCATAGCCGACGGCGGCAACGGCCTGCTCGACTTTCTGGCGGGTCGCCGCAGAAACCTTCTCCGGATTCATGAGCGCACGCGATACGGTGGCGGTTGAGACGCCCGCATGCTCCGCGACATCCTTCATCGTGGCGGCGGGCGGTTGTTGATTCTGCTCCAACACATGCTCCTGACGCGTTATGGCGCGTTCGATTCTGTTTTTGCCTGACCTGAAGGCAAACCGGGCAACATTGTTAACGATTGCCCGGCTGGTTGTTACTTAATTTGCATAAAAATTGTGACTTATGCGACATTTTTCGATCTGGCTCGCAGTGTCAGTAAAAATCAGCTCTCGGTCGGGTCGATATCCAGCGTCCATTTCACTTTGCGCGCAGCGGGGAGCGTTGAAACCAGCGGCAACGAACTGCTCAGTAACTGTTGCAGACGTTGCCGGGAAGGATGCTGCAACAGAAGTTGCCAGCGCCAGCGTCCACTGCGTTTGGGCTGCAAAGCGGGCAACGGACCCATAAACCACATCGCCTTGTCATTCAGCGGGCTCGCCTCCAGCAGGTTACGAAGTTGTTGCAAAAATTCGGCTGCCTGCTGGTTATCCATATCTTCCGCGCGGAACAGCGCATGGCGGCTCCAGGGTGGCAGGTGAACCGCCTGTCGCTCCAGCAGCGCCTGCTGGGCAAAGGCTGAATAACCCTGATGCAGCAGTGTCTGCAGTAAGGGGTGTTCCGGATGGTGAGTCTGCAGCATCACCTCACCCTGCTTTCCGGCACGGCCAGCACGGCCGGCGACCTGGGTGTAGAGCTGAGCAAAGCGCTCCGCCGCACGGAAATCGGCTGAGAACAGGGCACCATCAACATCCAGCAGCGAGACCAGTGTGACATCGGGGAAGTGGTGGCCCTTGGCCAGCATCTGGGTGCCGACCAGGATACGTGCGCCGCCACGATGGACGTCAGCCAGATGCTGCTCCAGGGCACCTTTGCGGCTGGTGGTATCGCGATCGATGCGCGACACCGGCACGCCAGGGAAGAGTGTGCCGAGCTGCTGCTCCAGCTGCTCAGTACCGACGCCGACCGGCAGCAGATGGGTTGAGCCACACTGCGGGCACTGATTAGGTAGCGGACGCTGGCTGTCGCAATGATGGCAGCGTAGCTGACGGTGGTGCTGATGCAGGGTGTAGTAGCGGTCACAGCGGGTACACTCGGCAATCCAGCCGCAGTCGTGACAGAGCAGGGCGGGTGAAAAGCCGCGGCGGTTAAGAAACAGCAACACCTGATTGTCGGCCTGCAGATGCTGGCGTATTTTACCAATCAGACCCGGTGCCAGGCCGCCGATCAGCTGCACGCCTTTTAAATCGATAAGCTGTTGCAGCGCCGGTCGGGCGTTGCCGGCGCGCTTTGTCAGGTCGAGCTGGCGATACTTGCCGCTGCGGACATTGTGCAGCGTCTCCAGAGCCGGTGTCGCCGAGCCCATGACAATCGGGATATCCTCTTCATGGGCACGGAACACAGCCAGATCGCGCGCCTGATAGCGCCAGCCTTCCTGCTGTTTGTAGGAGCTGTCATGCTCTTCATCAATAATGATGACGCCAGGACGAGCCAGCGGCGTAAACAGCGCCGAGCGGGTACCAATCACAATCGCCGTTTCGCCGCGCCGGGCACGTAACCAGACCGCCAGCCGTTCACTGTCATTTAATGCAGAGTGCAGCACATCGATGGGCGCATCAAAACGTTCCCGAAAGCGGGCAATCGTTTGTGGGGTTAAGCCAATCTCCGGCACCAGCACCAGCGCCTGTTTACCCCGTGCCAGCACATTTTCCAGCACGCTGAGGTAAACCTCAGTTTTGCCGGAGCCGGTGATGCCCGCCAGCAGCCAGGCGGCATAGTGTTCATCATCTGCCCGAATCGCACCCACGGCCATCGCCTGATCGGTATTCAGTCGCAGCCGTTCGCCTTTTACAGCATAAGTGGTGCGCCAGTCGTGCATCTGCGGCTGATGCTCATGCAGTTCGCATAATCCTTTAGCCCGCAATGCCTGTAATGTTGCCTCGGTAAGATCGTGTTCACTGACCTGATGCCGATAGAGCGGTTGCTGACGCAGTGCTGCCAGCGCCTGCTGCTGTTTCGGGGCGCGCTTTAAACTTTCCGGCGCGGTTTCACGGCCCTGCTCGGTAATTTCCCAGCGCCACAGGGGATTGTCCTGCGCCGCTTTGCCCTGGCGCAGTAGCACCGGAATCGCGTGGCTCAGCACTTCACCCTGCGGCGAGTGGTAGTAGCTGGCGGCCCAGTTCAGGATGCGCCACAGCGACGGGGGATAGAGAGACTCACTGTCCAGCACCTCAACCACGCGCTTGAGCTGTGCTTCCGGCAGTTCGCTGCTGTCACGAAAGGCGACCACAATCCCGATCATTCTGCGATTGCCAAAGGGCACACTCACGCGCCCGCCAATGACCGGCTGCACACCCTGAGGCGGCAGATAATCAAACAGGCGGGGCAAGGGGACGGGCAGGGCAACCTGAACAACGGGCATAACTCTCTCTTTCCGGCTCAATCATCGGGGAAGCTAGTGTACACGCTGACCCCCTGTGGCGGGTATCTCAGCATATATTTGCAGCAATCCAGACTTACCTGTATAATATGCCCCCTTCGGTGAGAAAATCTGGCCGGAGTACACCCTATAATGTTCAACCGCGTGTGGTGCTGTGCAGGTTAACGCCTGGCACGGAGAGCGACACGGCCTTCTATGAGGTTTCCCATGAAACAAGGTATTCACCCGAAATACGAAGCAGTTACTATCAAATGTACCTGCGGCAACGAGATCCACACCCGTTCAACACTGACTCACGAACTGAACCTGGACGTTTGTGGCAAATGCCACCCGTTCTATACCGGTAAGCAGCGTGAAGTGGCAACTGGTGGCCGTGTTGACCGCTTTAACAAGCGTTTCAGCGTGCCAGGCGCTAAAAAATAAGATTAAAAGGCACCTGAACCTGCGGGTTCGGCGGCAAGAAAAAACCCAGCTTCGGCTGGGTTTTTTTTATGGCTGTTACAGGCTGGTGTCCGTTCCCGGGGTCGCCGCAGGCTTATTCAGTTCAAGTACCTGCGTCGTATAAGTACCATCTAAATCACCAATCGCGGCGATCTTCGGTGCGGTAATCGAGATTTTATCGGCTGACATCGTACCTTTACTGCACAGCACCCAGAGTAAACAGGATGAGTTACTGATTTTCTTGTCTGTCGCCAGTGTCAGCGTTTCCGCCTTCATGGTACCGCTATTAGATATGCCGTTTTTGCCCGACACGTTTAACAGTCCGGTTGCCTGCATGACGCCCTGATTGCTGACCTCATTCGCCATAACAGAGGCACTCTGAGCGGTCAGAGTCGCCGCGTTAGAGACCTTTATCGCAGAAACATAGGCTGTCCCCTGTGAAGTCACGTCTCCGCCAGACAGGAGGCTGACCTCTTTAACGGCATTCATACTCAGGTTTCCAGCCTGAATTGCCCCTGAATTGAGCAGGCTGGTGTTGGCGACAGCCGTGACGACGCCGTCAACCGTATTATAACCGGTCTGCATGGCCAACGTTTTTGGCGTCGTGATTGTTCCTCTGTTCTCAATATTACCGGCCAGAGAAACAATATTTACAGCACCAGCAGCATCAATTTGCGCATTATTGTTGTTAGAAATTTTTCCCAGGCTGACGATGGTGGCGTAATCCGTCGTTTTAATGGTGCCGTTATTGGTGAACGCGTCCGTTGTCTGCAGAACAGCCTGGCTGGCAGACAGTGTTCCTCTGTTCGTTATACTGCCACCTGCGGTGGCGCTAAGCAGTCCGGTTTCAATCGTGCCGCTATTGGTTAATGTGCCATTAGCTGCAATGTAGAGATTAGTCGCATTCAGTATGCCGCTATTATTGACACCCGCTCCGGCATCAGTAGTCTGCAGCTGAATAATTCCCGCAGTTGCCCCACCCAGCGCGCTGACATCAATGGTGTTGCCGTAGGCTTTGGCCGTTCCAGTCGCTGTCGCCGAACCGGAAGCGATATTGTAATCATAGATACCAGCAATCGCTTGTAATTGAGTAGTAGCGA
Source organism: Pantoea sp. B550 (assembly GCF_024158165.1). Classification (NCBI taxonomy): domain Bacteria; kingdom Pseudomonadati; phylum Pseudomonadota; class Gammaproteobacteria; order Enterobacterales; family Erwiniaceae; genus Pantoea; species Pantoea sp. B550. The sequence goes on along the minus strand of NZ_JAMYXI010000003.1, from coordinate 1,824,956 downwards.
TCTGTCCCTGAATATTAATTTTCTGCGCCAGAAGGTCGGTGTAATCGGCACCTTTCAGGCCATTACCATTAACCGTAATCGTGCCTTTCGCCACATTGAAACCAGTCAATGCACCCTCGGTAAAGGTGGGCGTTCCGGTGGTCAGCGTGGCGCGTCCGGTGTTAATAAAGCTACAGCCAGAGCAGGTAATACCATTCGGGTTGGCGATAATGACATCCGCTTTTTGACCGGCGACTTCAATATAGCCATTCAGTGAAGATGAGCTTTTTGAGATAACTTCATTCAGGATAAGGCTGGCTGACTTATCCAGATTGCTGTTTCGCGCAAGATCACCTTTGTCACGCACTAAATCTGTCGTGCTATTATTCAGGACCATTCCATCACTGGTGACGTTAAAATTCTGATACATATTATGAGAAAGACCATTTGCATCAGCCTGATTAATATTAACAACTGTCGATCCATTTGCATGAGTGTAAGTATTGAGTGCAGCCAGCGCAGGCTGGCTGCACAATGTGGCCACGGTAGCCAGGAATAACAGGTTAAACTTATGCTTCTTCATTATTTCTATCCTTTTTCTGTGTGAGTGTTTTTTAAAGTTTTTTTTATTAAAAAATGTCCATCTTTTTTAATATTTCCATTGCAATGAAAAACCCAGCGTAAGTGGATCAGTGTGAAAGGCTTGTGGTTTTTTTAGCGGGGTACCGGCAAAAAGATCAAAGCGTGTTTGCAGAAGTTTTCCCCGCAGGCCGACAATGCTGCCTATGACGGTTTTTCCTTTATAATACAGCTGGTTGTAATTGCCATAGACCTGGCCTGCATCAACACCGATATAGGGCTGAATCGGTTGGCCGGGGATTATCCAGCTAAGATCGTTGCGCCAGTACCCTCCCTTATTGTCCTGAAGAGAATATTCACCATCGAAACCGCGCACCGTCCAGCGGTTTGCCAGCGAAAAGCGGTTAAGTGACGAGAGGCTATCGGGCGAATATTGCAGGCTGATATGAGGGGAGTAATTCAGCCAGTTTTCATAGACACGAAAGTTGACGGAACCCTCAAGATCTAAAGTGACAATCCGACCTTGCTTATCAATGAGTCCATACTCCTGCTCAACAGTATTACTGCTGTTAAACCAGGGCATCTTTCTTTGGTAACTTAGCGTGGTTGCGAGACCTGCATTATCAACATTGATTTGATGTTGCAGCACCGCTTTCCAGCCCGCACTTCTTTTATGCATGCTGACAAGGTCAAAATCATCCAGAGAGTAACGCGATTCCGTATCAAATATTTGCAGGCCAACCGTGCTGGTCTGATGCACGGTTCGTGAAATCAGCCGATTGAGTTGCGCACTGTAATAATGGTTCTTATTATTCAGCGTCCATTTTGCCCAGTTTCCGGTCATAAATTGTCGGTAGTCACTGTGACTGGCGTAGAGATCGAGCCACCAGTATCCCCAGGGGATTGAATAACCTATCGATTTATTACTGTTACCTTTTATCGTGTGCTTCGGGGCAATATCGTGGCCATAAGAGACATAAAGGGTGTCACTGAGTGAGGTAATATTATTCAGATAGAGCGCTGCACCACCCTGATATCGGCCTGTTGCAACCGAGCCACCATCATTGAGCCATGCACCCACCTGCCAGTATTTATCCTGCCTGCGCTGGATATAAATGTCGCTTTCACCTTTGCCACTGCCAGGCACCAGATTGACGTTAACCTGCGATCCCGGTACTCGCTGAAGATTAAGACTACCCTGTTCAAGGTCGCTGAGTTCAAGCACATCACCCGCTTTGAACGGTAATGTGCTGGTTAAATTGATATAGTCGTCTCCGGATTTATTAAGAACGATTTTTCCCACTTTACCGGCATTAATATCAAATTTTAATTCACCACCTGACAGGTTCTGCTCCGGTAAATTAACACGTGTGGTGATATATCCCGCCCGGATGATTTCATTTTGCAGAGTTTTTGCCAGCAGTTTTATACCCGCGATACCCAGACATTTTCCTTCTGCCTGAGAAGTAAAATACCTTAATTTTTCGAGGTGAAGTTTTTTGTTATCCTGCTTTAAAAAGACCTTATCGATAAGATAACATTTTTCTTCATGCGGAAAGGGAATCTCTTCTGCCCGGAAGCGCTGTTGTTCAGACGCTGCCCGCTGCGCTTCAGGCATCAGTTGCGCTTTGCGTACCCGATCCTGTTGCAGTGCATTGATATTCCCATTTGACTCTGTGAGAGCGGGTGCAGCTTTCGCCTGATCAGGAAAGGAAAAGGTTACTGCAGCGAAAAAAATAAGAAGATAAGCGGATGCAGATGACGTTATTTTATATTTAATACTCATTTTCTTTCCGTGAAATAGTCGCTCTGGCAAAATTTTACGGATGCAGATAATAGTGAACAATAGTAATTATTCTATTGTCGGAATAAAAAGACATTCTTATTGCAACAGAAATAACGGAATAATAGGAGAACAGGCTGGAGTTTTATGATAAGTCTGGCGGGCAATATTCAGAAGGGTCTGTCAGATTACGGAAAGCAGGAAGGTCATTTCACATCGGATCAGAAAGCGGCTCCCTGAGCGGAGCCTGCTCCTCTGAAGCGGGGTTAAGCGAAACCGGCCCCGGGAATTAATATTCCCAGGTATCCGGGTCGACACCCATCTGGCGCATGATTGCTTTTGCTTCTTCCGGAATCTCATCACTACGCTCTTTACGCAGGTCGACATCATCCGGCAGCGGTTGACCCGTAAAGGCATGTAAAAAGGCTTCGCAAAGCAGCTCGCTGTTGGTAGCGTGACGCAGGTTATTCACCTGACGACGGGTACGCTCATCCGTTAAAATCTTCAGCACGCTCAATGGGATAGAAACTGTAATCTTCTTGACCTGCTCGCTCTTCTTACCGTGCTCAGCGTATGGGCTGATATATTCGCCGTTCCATTCAGCCATGGGTTACCTTAATTAATAAACGTTAAATGTGAGGAAATCAGCGGATTATGCCTGATTTTTTCCTGCCTGACCCCTCATATGGCGGGTTTTCTTCGTTCGCCGCTTCTGCATTACAGAGGGGAACGCCAGGCGATGACGCATAATTTTAGCGGTTATTGCGTTTGTGCTCAATCTATACGCAAAGACATTTAGATGTCCAGATGTATTGACGTCTAATTAGAGGATGATATTCTGTGGACTACATTTTTTTAACTCTTCAGGAACAATTCGCTCATGACGCGTAAACCGGCAACCATCGCAGTGCGCAGCGGTTTGAATGATGACGAGCAATATGGCTGCGTTGTCCCGCCCATCCACCTCTCTACAACCTATAACTTCCTGGATTTCAATGAGCCTCGTGCACATGACTATTCCCGTCGTGGTAACCCCACGCGTGATGTCGTACAGCGTACGCTGGCGGAACTGGAAGGCGGGGCGGGTGCGGTATTAACCAATACCGGCATGTCGGCTATTCACCTGGTCACGACGGTGTTCCTGAAGCCTGGCGATCTGCTGGTTGCGCCACACGACTGTTATGGCGGCAGCTATCGGTTATTTGACAGCCTAAGCAAACGCGGCGCGTATCGGGTGAAATTTGTCGATCAGGGCGACCCGGTGGCGCTGCAGGCGGCGCTGGATGAAAACCCCAAACTGGTGCTGATTGAAAGTCCCAGTAATCCGCTGTTGCGCGTCGTGGATATCAGCGCGATTTGCGCCGCCGCACGCGCGGCGGGTGCCGTCAGCGTGGTAGACAACACCTTTATGAGTCCGGCGCTGCAGAATCCTCTCGCGCTGGGTGCGGACCTGGTGATCCACTCCTGTACCAAATACCTCAATGGTCACTCCGATGTGGTGGCGGGCGCGGTGATTGCCAAAGATCCGCAACTGGCGACCGACCTGGCCTGGTGGGCAAATAACATTGGCGTGACCGGCGCGGCATTTGACAGTTATCTGCTGCTTCGCGGGATTCGTACGCTGTCACCGCGCATCGCCGCTGCTCAACGCAACGCACTCGCGATTGTGGACTATCTCAAGCAGCAAAAGCGGGTGAAAAAGTTGTATCATCCTTCGCTGCCGGAAAACGCCGGACACGAACATGCTGTACGTCAGCAGCGTGGCTTTGGCGCCATGCTGAGTTTCGAGGTCGACGGTGATGAGGCGCTGCTGCGTCGCTTCCTGAAAGCGTTGCGGTTATTTACGCTGGCGGAATCGCTGGGCGGCGTAGAGAGTCTGATCTCCCATACCGCCACCATGACGCACGCGGGGATGTCGGCAGAAGCACGCGCGGCAGCAGGCATTTCCGATACGCTGCTACGGGTTTCTGTTGGTATTGAAGATCACGAAGATTTAATTGCCGATCTGGATAATGCATTCCGGATCGCAGCCGAGGATTAAGCATGACGATTTCAGCAGGCGCGGGAACGCCGAACATCAGGCAGTTGCACAAGTTTGGCGGCAGCAGCCTGGCCGATGCGCGCTGCTATCAGCGCGTTGCCAGCATTATGGCGGACTACAGCCAGCCGGGCGATCTGATGGTGGTCTCCGCGGCAGGTTCAACCACCAACCAGCTGATTAGCTGGCTGAAGCTGAGCCAGAACGATCGGCTCTCTGCGCATCAGGTGCAACAGGCTTTACGGCGCTACCAGAGCGAGCTAATCGGTGCGCTGCTGCCTGCTGAGATCGCCGAACCCTTAATCACTGCATTTATCCGCGATCTGGAAAAGCTGGCCGTACTGCTGGATGCGCCGATCACCGATGCGGTCTATGCCGACGTGGTCGGGCACGGTGAAATATGGTCGGCACGCCTGATGTCAGCGGTACTGAGCCAGCGTGATCTGCAGGCCTGCTGGCTGGATGCGCGTGAGTTTCTGCGTGCTGAACGTGCTGCTCAGCCGCAGGTGGATGAGGGTAAATCCTGGCCCCTGCTGCAGACTTTGCTGGCGCAGCATCCGCAAAAGCGCATCGTGGTAACCGGCTTTATCAGCCGCAACGATGCCGGTGAAACCGTCCTGCTTGGCCGCAACGGCTCCGACTATTCCGCCACGCAGATTGGCGCGCTGGCGGGTGTAGGACGCGTGACCATCTGGAGCGATGTCGCGGGCGTTTACAGCGCCGATCCCCGCAAAGTTTCTGATGCCTGTCTGCTGCCGCTGTTAAGGCTGGATGAAGCCAGTGAGCTGGCTCGCCTGGCTGCTCCGGTGCTGCATACCCGCACGCTGCAGCCGGTTTCTGGCAGCGATATCGACCTGCAACTGCGCTGCAGCTATCAGCCAGAGCAGGGCTCAACCCGCATCGAGCGTGTGCTGGCTTCGGGGACCGGGGCGCGCATCGTAACCAGCCACGATGATGTTTGCCTGATTGAAATTCAGCTGCCAGAGCAGCATGACTTCGCTATCCTGCACAAAGAGATCGATCTGCTGCTGAAGCGCGCGCAACTGCGCCCGCTGGCGTTTGGCGTCCATCCTGATCGTCAGCTGCTGCAACTCTGTTATACCTCCGAAGTGGTCAACAGCGCCTTCACGTTGCTACAGGACGCCGGTTTACCGGGTCATCTGCAGCTGCGCGACGGCCTGGCGCTGGTAGCACTGGTGGGAGCAGGCGTTACCCGTAACCCGCTGCATACTCATCGCTTCTGGCAGCAGTTAAAAGATCAGCCTGTTGAATTCATCTGGCAGTCAGAAGATCACATCAGCGTGGTGGCGGTGCTGCGCGTCGGGCCGACCCAGCACCTGATTCAGGGACTGCATCAGTCACTGTTCCGCGCAGAAAAGCGCATCGGTCTGATGCTGTTTGGCAAAGGCAATATCGGTTCACGCTGGCTGGAACTGTTTGCCCGTGATCAGGAAACGCTGTCAGCGCGCACCGGCTTTGAATTTGTGCTGGCGGGCGTCGCGGACAGCAGCCGCAGCCTGCTGAGCTATGACGGGCTGGATGCCAGTCGTGCACTCGCCTTCTTTGATGATGAGGCGGTGGAGCGCGATGAAGAGTCGCTGTTCCTGTGGATGCGTGCTCACCCGTTCGATGACCTGGTGGTACTGGATGTCACGGCCAGTACACCCCTGGCGCAGCAGTATCTTGACTTTGCCAGCCACGGTTTTCATGTGATCAGCGCCAACAAGGTTGCGGGTGCGTCTGACAGCCAGACCTGGCGGCAGATTCGCGATGCCTTTACCAAAACCGGGCGTCACTGGCTCTATAACGCCACTGTTGGTGCTGGTCTGCCGATTAACTATACGGTGCGCGATCTGCGCGACAGCGGCGATACCATTCTGGCGATTAGCGGGATCTTCTCCGGTACGCTGTCGTGGCTGTTCCTGCAGTTTGATGGCACGGTGCCGTTTACCGAGCTGGTGGATCAGGCGTGGCAGCAGGGGTTAACCGAGCCTGATCCGCGCGCCGATCTCTCGGGTCAGGATGTGATGCGCAAACTGGTGATCCTTGCCCGTGAGGCGGGCTACAACATCGAGCCGGATCAGGTGCGGGTTGAATCGCTAGTGCCGAACAACTGTCAGCAGGGATCTGTGGACCACTTCTTTGAAAATGGCGAAGAGCTGAACGAGCAGATGCTGCAGCGGCTGGAAGCCGCGCGGGAGATGGACCTGGTGCTGCGCTACGTTGCCCGTTTTGATGCTAACGGCAAGGCGCGCGTAGGTGTTGAAGCGGTGCGACCGGAGCACCCGCTGGCCGCGCTGCTGCCGTGCGACAACGTCTTTGCCATTGAGAGCCGCTGGTATCGCGATAATCCGCTGGTGATCCGCGGGCCGGGCGCAGGCCGGGATGTCACCGCCGGCGCTATTCAGTCAGATATTAATCGCCTCGCACAACTGCTGTAATCCCTCCTCATCAGGCGCTTCGGCGCCTGTTTTCAAAGCGTTATCTCCTTCCTGTTGAAATCCCTTCATGTTGATTGAAAATTGATCACGTCAGTTGACCATTTTTACGTTGACGGCACACTGAGATTGCGTCATTTTGAACATCTGGACGTCTAAACGTGTAGATGTTTTCAGGCCGATTATTAATCAGTGAGGGTGCAGGATGAGTTTCTTTCATGCCAATCAGCGCGAAGCGCTAAACCAGAGTCTGGCTGAACTGAACGGGCAAATTAATGTGTCGTTTGAGTTCTTTCCGCCGCGCACCAGCGAAATGGAAGAGACTCTGTGGACCTCAATTGACCGCCTGAGCAGTCTGAAACCGAAATTCGTTTCTGTCACTTACGGTGCGAACTCAGGTGAACGCGATCGCACCCACAGCATTATCAAAGACATTAAAGATCGCAGCGGCCTGGAAGCCGCACCCCATCTGACCTGTGTTGATGCGACGCGCGATGAACTGCGCACCATCGCTCAGGATTACTGGAACAACGGCATCCGCCATATTGTGGCGCTGCGTGGCGATCTGCCACCTGGCAGCGGCAAGCCAGAGATGTATGGCAGCGATCTGGTTTCGCTGCTGAAAGAGGTCGGCGATTTTGATATTTCCGTCGCCGCCTATCCGGAAGTCCATCCCGAAGCGAAAAGCGCCCAGGCCGACCTGATTAATCTCAAACGAAAAATCGATGCAGGCGCAAATCGGGCTATTACCCAGTTTTTCTTCGACGTCGAAAGCTATCTGCGTTTCCGCGATCGCTGTGTTGCCACCGGCATTGACGTGGAAATTGTGCCGGGTATCCTGCCGGTCTCTAACTTTAAGCAATTGCAACGCTTTGCCACGCTGACCAATGTGCGTGTGCCGGGCTGGATGAGCGCGATGTTTGCCGGTCTGGATGACGATCCGGAAACGCGCAAAATGGTGGGAGCAAATATCGCGATGGATATGGTGAAAATCCTGTCACGCGAAGGGGTGAAAGATTTCCATTTTTACACGCTGAACCGTGCCGAAATGAGTTACGCCATCTGCCACACGTTAGGGGTTCGTCCGGTTGCGGCGGCGGCGGCTTAACCGCTCTGCCTGATCCCGTAAAAAAGTCGGGAAATTCCCGACTTTTCTATTGCTGCTCTCCGGCGGCGCGGAGTGGGGGCCGTGCCTGATCAGGATTAACCGGTATTGCGCATGCCTGCTGCGACACCCGCAATCGTCACCATCAGAGCCTGCTCAACGCGGGCATCCGGTTCTTCACCCCGCGCTTCCTGCGCACGGGAACGATGCAGCAGTTCTGCCTGGAGTACGTTGAGCGGATCGGTATAGACGTTACGCAGCGCAATCGACTCGGCAATCCACGGCTGGTCAGCCATCAGGTGCGAGTCGTTGGCGATGGTCAGTACCGCTTTAATATCGGCATCAAGCTGATCGCGTAGCTGTTTGCCCAGCGGCCAGAGTGATTTGTCGACCAGACGCTGATCGTAATATTCCGCCAGCCACAGGTCCGCTTTCGAGAACACCATCTCCAGCATGCCCAGACGGGTTGAGAAGAACGGCCAGTCGCGGCACATCGCTTCCAGCTGATCCTGATGACCGGCCGCCATCGCCTGCTGCAGGGCAGCACCGGCACCGAGCCAGGCAGGCAGCATCAGGCGGTTCTGCGTCCAGGCAAAAATCCACGGGATCGCACGTAGCGACTCCACGCCACCGGTAGGACGGCGTTTAGCCGGACGTGAGCCGAGCGGTAATTTACCCAGTTCCTGCTCCGGCGTCGCCGAACGGAAGTAGGGGACGAAGTCTGCATTTTCACGCACATACCCGCGATACATTGCGCAGGAGTCAGCAGAGAGCTGATCCATGATGTCGCGCCATTCGCGTTTTGGCTCCGGTGGTGGCATCAGGTTCGCTTCCAGAATCGCGCCGGTGTAGAGCGACAGGCTGGCGATCGTCACGGCTGGTAAACCATATTTAAAGCGGATCATCTCGCCCTGTTCGGTCACACGCAGACCGCCGCGCAGGCTGCCTGGCGGTTGTGACAGCAGCGCAGCATGGGCAGGTGCGCCGCCACGGCCAATGCTGCCGCCGCGTCCGTGGAACAGCGTCAGTGAAATCCCCGCTTTTTCGCAGGTTTTAATCAGCGCATCCTGTGCCTGATACTGCGCCCAGCTGGCGGCCATCACACCGGCATCTTTCGCCGAGTCAGAATAGCCAATCATCACCATCTGTTTGCCCTGAATAAAGCCGCGATACCAGTCGATGCTCAGTAACTGGCTCATCACGTCGTTTGCGTTGTTCAGGTCATCCAGTGTTTCAAACAGCGGTGCAACCGGCATCGCATAGCCGATACCTGCTTCTTTCAGCAGCAGATGCACGGCCAGCACGTCGGACGGGGTTTTCGCCATCGAAATAACATAAGCGGCGATAGAGCCTTGTGGCGCTTCAGCCGCAACGCGACAGGTCTCCAGCACTTCACGCGTCTCATCGCTGGGTTCCCAGCTGCGTGGCAGCAATGGGCGTTTGGAGTTCAGTTCACGGATCAGGAAGGCCTGTTTGTCTGCTTCGGACCAGCTTTCATAATCGCCGAGGCCCAGGTAACGGGTGACTTCAGCAATCGCCTCTGTATGGCGGGTACTTTCCTGACGCAGATCGATACGCACCAGCGGCACGCCGAAGCATTTCACGCGGCGCAGCGTATCGAGCAACTGACCGTTGGCAATAATGCCCATGCCGCACTGTTGCAGTGACTGATAGATGGCATACAACGGGTCCCACAGCTGATCGTTTGAGACCAGCAAATCGGCCGGACGCGGCAGACGCTCACCTTTCAGGCGGCGTTCCAGGAATGACTGGGTAGACATTAACTGGCTGCGCAGGCGTTTCAGGATTACGCGATAAGGTTCCAGCGCTTCCGGATCGCCGCTGAGCTCGCGGATCTCTTCGCTGCACTCGGACATCGACAGCTCGGAAATCAATACGCCGATATCACGCAGGAACAGGTCTGTGGCTTTCCAGCGGCTTAGCTGCATCACATGGCGGGTGATCGATGCCGTGACGTTCGGGTTACCGTCGCGGTCGCCACCCATCCAGGAGGTGAACTGAACCGGCACGAAATCGACCGGCAGCTTAATGCCAAAGGCCTCTTCGACCTGCTCATTCAGCTCACGCAGGAAGGCAGGAACGCCTTCCCACAGGCTGTTTTCCACGACGGCGAAGCCCCATTTGGCTTCGTCGACAGGGGTCGGACGATATTTACGGATCTCATCGGTGTGCCACGCCTGTGCCACCAGCTGACGCAGACGGCGCATAATCTGGTTACGCTCGTAGTCGGAGACGTCGCTGTGGTCGAGCTGTTTCAGACAGCTGTTCACTTCAACCAGCTTGTGAATCAGCGTACGGCGGGTGATTTCGGTCGGGTGCGCAGTCAGCACCAGCTCCAGCGACAGCGACTCAATGGCCGCCAGAATGTCGGTTTCGCTGATATCTTTCTGCTGCTTCAGGGTATCAAAGGTCTTTTTCAGCAGTTCAGGATGGTTCTCACCTTCGCCGCTCTGCGAGATGGTCTGATACTGCTCAGCCACGTTGGTGAGGTTCAGAAACTGGCTGAATGCGCGTGCAACCGGCAGAAGCTCCTCGTTGGAGAGGTTCTGCAGCGTATTGAGCAGCTCTTTACGATGAGTATCATTGCCTGCACGGGATGACTTGGAGAGCTTACGGATGGTTTCCACCTGGTCGAGGATGTTCTCTCCCAGTGCATCCTTAATCGTATCCCCGAGCAGTTTGCCGAGCATACTGACATTACTTCGCATTGCGGAATATTGTTCGTTCATTGGACCCTGACACCCTTATCGTCTTTAAAAACTTCTACACCCGACCTTTCAGGCAGCAAAAAATCAGCAACATCGTGTTCCCGATACTCTAAAGGGAACCGGCTCCGTTGCCGCCTGTCCGCATTCTGAAACGTTCTGGATAATCACCCGGTAGGCATAACATCGTCTTTTATCTAGCCACGTAATGTTGCGTTCGTCAAATGCGTTAAAGTGCGCTGAAGATGGCGCTAACTAACGGAAATTCACAGAATTTATCGGGAAGGAAGCGGGATAAGTTATTCTTATTGTTAATTCCCGCAGAATGAGGGGGCATTTTGCTGTTAATACAGTGAAATGCCCCATTTACTGTCAATCAGTGACAAAAATGCTGCACAACCTGACTGATAAGCGCCCGGGTCGGCTTAATAAATGCCGTATCGATAAATTCATCTGGCTGGTGTGCCTGATTAATCGAACCTGGACCCAGGACCAGCGTCGGGCAGAGCTGTTGAATAAACGGCGCTTCGGTGCAGTAGTTCACCACCTCGGTTGGCGTACCCAGCAATTTCTCTACCACGCTCACTAACTCATGGTTTGCCGGACACTCATAGCCCGGAATCGGCGGATGCAGTTCGGCCACCGTGACACGGCCCGGCCAGCGTGCACTCACGGGTGCCAGCGCCTCGTTCAGTAACCCATCCAGATCGCTCAGCGACAGGCCTGGCAGCGGACGGATATCCATATGCAGTTCACAGCAGGCGCAAATACGGTTAGCGGCGTCGCCGCCATGAATATGGCCGAAATTCATAGTGGGATAGGGAATAGCAAAGCCGTCATGGTGATAACGCTCCTGCAGCGTGTGACGCAGTTGCATCAGATGGGTGATCGACTCATGCATCAGTTCAATGGCATTGACGCCACGCGCCGGATCGCTGGAATGGCCCGATTTCCCTTCAATACGAATCACGTTGGACAGATGGCCCTTGTGCGCGCGCACCGGTTTCAGCGAGGTCGGTTCACCGATGATGGCGCAGTCGGGACGCAGTTGCGTTGATTCCGAGAAATATTTGGCACCCGCCATGGTGGTCTCTTCATCGGCTGTGGCGAGGATATAGAGCGGCTTACTCAGTGTGCTGACATCCACATCGCGCAGCGTATCGAGAATAAAGGCGAAGAAGCCTTTCATGTCTGCCGTGCCCAGACCATAGAGCTTGTTGTCGTGCTCGGTCAGGGTAAAGGGATCGCGCGTCCAGCGGCCATCGTCAAAGGGAACGGTATCCGTATGACCCGCTAACAGCAGGCCGCCCGCTCCGTTGCCGGTTCGCGCCAGCATGTTAAATTTATTGCGGGTGCCGGGCACCGGTTGCACTTCAACGCTGAAGCCAAGGTCGCGGAACCAGCCGGCCAGCAAATTGATTAAAGTTTCATTACTCTGATCCAGTGCGGCATCGGTTGCACTGATCGACGGTGTGGCGATTAGCTGGCTGTACAGTTCAATAAAAGGCGGTAATTTTGTCTTCACTGTTGGCGGTCCTTGGGTTAGGATGTATCCATATTCATGCATTAATAGTGAATAAAAATACATTAACGTCCTCTGCAAGGGAACCTTAAATCACTGCAGATGACAGGGTGGGTAACGGGGCAAGGCCGCGACCCGGAACGTGCGACTGTAAAAAGGGTTACAGCCTGATGTTGAATACGCTGATCGTTGGTGCCAGTGGTTATGCTGGTGTTGAGCTTGCCACCTTCCTGAATCGCCATCCACATATCAACATAACCGCTTTGGCGGTTTCGGCGCAAAGCCCTGATGCCGGCAAGCGCCTGTCCGATCTCCATCCGCAGCTGAAAGGCGTGGTGGATTTACCGCTGCAGCCGCTGAGCAGCGCGGAGGAGTGGGCAGACAAAGTGGATGTCGTGTTCCTGGCGACGGCCCACGAAGTCAGCCACGACCTGGCCCCGGAATTTCTCAAGGCTGGCTGTGTGGTATTCGACCTGTCGGGTGCGTTCCGCGTTAACGACGCTGATTTTTACACCCGTTTCTACGGTTTCACGCATCAGCATGGCGACTGGCTCGATAAAGCCGTTTACGGCCTGGCGGAATATCAGCATGAGAAAATTCAGCAGGCGCAACTGGTGGCGGTACCCGGTTGCTACCCGACCGCGGCTCAGCTGGCACTGAAACCTCTGGTGGATGCGGGACTGTTAAACGATGCGCAGTGGCCGGTTATTAACGCCACCAGCGGCGTGAGCGGTGCCGGACGTAAAGCCAGTGTCGGGACCAGCTTCTGCGAAGTGAGCCTGCAGCCTTACGGTCTGTTTAATCATCGTCACCACCCGGAAATTGTCGCGCACCTCGGTACGCCAGTGATCTTTACACCGCACCTGGGGAGCTTCCCGCGCGGTATCCTGGCGACCATCACCTGCCGTCTGAAAGCGGGTGTCAGCCGCGAAGATATCGCTGCCGTCTTCCATCGTGCCTATGACGACAAGCCGCTGGTGCGCCTCTACGATAAGGGCGTACCGGCGCTGAAAGCCGTTGTCGGCCTGCCTTACTGCGATATCGGTTTTGAAGTGCAGGACGAACATCTGATTGTTGTAGCAGCCGAAGATAATCTGCTGAAAGGGGCGGCATCGCAGGCAGTACAGTGCCTGAACATCCGGTTCGGCTTCCCTGAAACGCAGTCACTGATTTAACGGGTAACTAAACCATGACCAATCCATTGATTATTAAGCTGGGCGGTGTGCTGTTAGACAGCGAAGAAGCGCTGGCGCGCTTGTTTGAAGCACTGCTTAACTATCGTAGCGCTCATCAGCGTCCGCTGATCATCGTCCACGGCGGCGGCTGCCTGGTGGATGAGCTGATGAAAAAGCTGGCGCTGCCGGTGATGAAGAAAAATGGCCTGCGCGTCACCCCGGCCGATCAGATTGACATTATTACCGGTGCGCTGGCGGGAACCGCGAATAAAACGCTGCTGGCCTGGGCGAAAAAATCGGGCATCAACGCGGTCGGCCTCTGCCTGGGCGATGCGGGCATCGTCAATGTCGCCCCGTTTGATGAAGAACTCGGCCATGTTGGCCATGCAATGCCGGGAGATCCGGTCTTGCTGAACACCCTGCTGGCGGCCGGTTATATGCCGGTGGTGAGCTCCATTGGCATTACTGACAGCGGCGACCTGATGAACGTCAACGCTGACCAGGCGGCGACCGCACTGGCCTCAACGCTGGGCGCCGATCTGGTTCTGTTGTCAGACGTCAGTGGTATTCTCGACGGCAAAGGTCAGCGCATCGAAGAGATGACCGCCGACAAAGCTGAGCAGCTGATTACCCAGGGCATTATTACTGACGGCATGATTGTTAAAGTGCACGCTGCGCTTGATGCGGCGCGTACGCTGGGCCGTCCGGTGGATATTGCCAGCTGGCGTCACGCTGAGCGGCTGCCTGACCTGTTTAACGGCGTGTCTATTGGCACCCGGATTCTCGCTTAACGACTCTGATTCAAGGATTACGAAATGCAAACGCAAAACATCAAAAAAATCGTTCTGGCTTACTCCGGTGGTCTTGATACGTCAGCCATTATTCCATGGCTGAAAGAGAACTACGGCGGCTGTGAAGTGGTCGCTTTCGTAGCGGACATCGGTCAGGAGCGCGGCGATCTGGAAGGTGTAGAGAAGAAAGCCCTGCAGTCCGGCGCATCTGAATGCCACGTGGTTGACCTGCGTGAAGAGTTTATCAGCGACTACGTCTATCCGGTGCTGCAGACCGGTGCGCTGTATGAAGGCACCTATCTGCTGGGCACCTCAATGGCGCGTCCTATCATCGCTAAAGCCCAGGTTGAGCTGGCGCTGAAAGTGGGCGCAGATGCGCTGTGTCACGGCGCAACCGGTAAAGGGAATGACCAGGTGCGTTTCGAAACCACCTACACCGCGCTGGCACCGCAGCTCAAAGTGGTGGCACCGTGGCGTGAATGGAACCTGCGTTCACGTGAAGCGCTGCTGGACTACCTGAAAGAGCGCAACATCCCGACCACCGCGTCGCTGGAAAAAATCTACAGCCGTGACGAAAACGCCTGGCACATCTCCACCGAAGGCGGCGTGCTGGAAAGCCCGGCCAATGCACCGAATAAAGATTGCTGGGTCTGGACTGTCGATCCGCTGGACGCCCCTGACCAGCCTGAAGAAGTGACCGTAACCGTGGAAAAAGGTCGGGTTGTGGCGGTTAACGGCGAAAAACTGAGTCCGTTCCAGTGTCTGGAAAAACTCAACGTGCTGGGCGCAAAGCATGGCGTTGGCCGTATCGATATCGTTGAAAACCGTCTGGTGGGCATTAAATCCCGCGGCTGCTACGAAACCCCGGGCGGCACCATCATGGTGAATGCGCTGCGTGCGGTTGAGCAGTTGGTGCTGGATCGCGATAGCTTCAAATGGCGTGAGCAGCTGGGTCACGAGATGTCTTACGTGGTTTATGACGGCCGCTGGTTCGCACCGCTGCGTAAGTCAATTCAGGCTGCTGCTGAATCGCTGGCGGAAGACGTTAACGGTGAAGTGGTGCTGCAGCTTTATAAAGGCCAGGCGACAGCCACCCAGAAGCGTTCCGCGAACAGCCTCTATTCAGAAGAGTTCGCCACCTTTGGTGAGGATGAGGTCTACGATCACCGTCATGCGGGCGGCTTTATCCGTCTGTTCTCGCTCTCTTCGCGTATCCGCGCCCTGAACGAGCAGAAGAAGTAATTTTCAGGCGGGGTGCGCCTCGCCTCACAGTTTTCATTCAGGGGCGGCATTTATGCCGCCTCTTGTTTAACGATTCAGAGGAGTTTTCACATGGCACTTTGGGGTGGACGGTTTACTCAGGCAGCGGATCAGCGTTTTAAACAGTTCAATGACTCGCTGCGCTTCGATTACCGCCTGGCTGAGCAGGACATCATTGGCTCTGTTGCCTGGTCCAAAGCGCTGGTGACGGTCAATGTTCTGACTCAGGATGAGCAGCAGCAGCTGGAAGCAGCGCTGAATGCGTTACTGGATGACGTGCGTGAGAATCCTGAACAGATCCTGCAGAGCGACGCCGAAGATATCCACAGCTGGGTTGAAGGCAAGCTGATCGACAAAGTCGGTGCGCTGGGTAAAAAGCTGCATACCGGCCGTAGCCGTAACGATCAGGTCGCGACCGATCTGAAACTGTGGTGCAAGGTGCAGATTGAGGCGCTGCTGGGAGCCACGCGTGATCTTCAGCAGGCACTGGTGGTCACCGCGGAAGTGAATCAGGATGCGGTGATGCCTGGCTACACCCACCTGCAGCGTGCGCAGCCGGTGACATTTGCGCACTGGTGTCTGGCCTACGTTGAAATGCTGGCGCGTGACGAGAGCCGTCTGCAGGATACCCTGAAGCGGCTTGATGTCAGCCCGCTGGGCTGTGGCGCTCTGGCTGGTACCGCTTACGAGATTGATCGTCAGCAACTGGCTGGCTGGCTGGGCTTTGCTTCTGCAACGCGCAATAGTCTGGATACGGTATCAGATCGCGATCACGTGCTGGAGCTGCTGTCTGATGCGGCCATTGGCATGGTGCATCTGTCGCGTTTTGCTGAAGATATGATCTTCTTCAATACCGGCGAAGCGGGCTTTATTGAGCTGTCAGATAAAGTCACTTCTGGCTCATCGCTGATGCCGCAGAAGAAAAACCCGGATGCGCTGGAGCTGATTCGCGGCAAGTGTGGTCGGGTGCAGGGCGCACTGACCGGCATGATGATGACGCTGAAAGGTTTGCCACTTGCCTACAACAAAGATATGCAGGAAGACAAAGAGGGGCTGTTTGACGCGCTCGACACCTGGCTCGACTGTCTGCATATGTCCGTACTGGTGCTGGATGGCCTGCAGGTTAAGCGTCCGCGCTGCCAGGAAGCGGCGGAACAGGGTTACGCAAACTCCACCGAACTGGCTGACTATCTGGTCGCTAAAGGTGTGCCATTCCGTGAAGCACACCATATCGTCGGGGAAGTGGTGGTTGCTGCCATCGGGCAGGGCGTGGCGCTGGAAGCGTTGTCGCTGGCGCAGTTGCAGCAGTTCAGCTCGGTGATTGGCGAGGATGTTTATCCGATTCTGGCGCTACAATCCTGTCTGGATAAGCGTAATGCGCAGGGCGGTGTCTCGCCACAGCAGGTTGCGCGTTCCATCGGTGATGCTAAGCAGCGTCTGGCGTGATTGAGAAGCGGGCAGAGTTAATGCTTTGCCCGTTATTATAATGTCAGGTAAAGGGCATTACCTTTGCGAAATTATTAACCACTGGGTGTGCTGATTATTCGACCGTACTAAAACTTTGGGCGAAAACCAACATCAGTTGCTATTACCGGTAGTCTTTAGTTTGTTTTTTTGAAAAAATTAAGCAGTGCCGAATTTTTCCCGATAATCATTTAGTAACAGCCCTGTCGCCTCGTAACCTATCGTAATGCTGGATACCATGCCCAATATGCCGCCCATTATTGCGGGGACAATAAGACCGACTAGTTGAGATATAGCGCCAAATATAATGCCGCCTGCGCCTCCCCATTTTCCACCAATCGCCATGCCAGTAGATGCGCCATCTAAGGTATTACTCAGCACCTGATCCATATAAGCCCAGGTTTCAGTAGTAATTACCGCCGCACCACTGACATATTGAAATTCATTAATCGATAACATTCTCATGCGAGATTCCATTTTTATTCTGCAGAAGAAAAAAGGGCGCAGTGATAAGTTTCTCAGACACTGTATCGCCCCCTGGAGTCACTAGTCGCGAGGATTAACCGATCGTGCCGCCATGATCAACGTTACCTGGACCGAAAGCGGTACGATAATCTGCAATCAGGCTTTGCACTGAAGCGGTATCGGTGGCAGCGCCGACAACTAAGCCTGCGACACCACCCATGATGGTTGGAATAATCAAGCCAAAAAGCTGTGATATGCCACCAACGATGAAGCCGCCTGCACCACCCCATTTACCCCCAATAGCCATACCTGTTGCTGCACCATCTACCATGCCGATGAGTGCACCTTGCAGGTCAGCACCACTCACTGCATTTGTTTCTTCATAAGATAAAGTACGCATAATTATATCCATCAAAAAGTTGTTTCTAAATAGACCAGGATTTTCGTCTGAACATATAAAGGTATTCGACGAAGTCAAAAATAACCGAGTGATGGGAGATGGTATATGGCATAATTTCCATTTTACGCACTGGTATTATTTTATTTTTGTTATGCGGATTTCAGTATGAATAATTTCAAATTATATCCACTGTGCGTATTTTTACATGGGTTGCAGTATGGTAATTTTAACGAATTAACGTTGTTTATCTTATTTCGTGGGTGAGGTTTTTTCTGAAGAGAATTTCCCAGAGAGTTGAGTATGTGTAAGTTGCGGGTTCTTACCTATTATCTGGCATTATTATAGGTCCTCCAGTTAATCTGACTATTTTCCGTGTAATAATTGCGAGATCTGAAAAAGTGGTTGTCAGCTGCTTAGCAGGTAAAAAAAGCGGGCACATTAAATGCCCGCCAACCTCTAGCTTCAGAATTACTACTTTTTTATAGGCACATCATCAAAGCGCCCGCTCTCCCGGCCGACGCTCAGATTCTCTTACGCTGACAGCAAATATTGTTGCAGATCCTCACTGCCGCCAATGTGACGACCGCCCATGAAGATCTGCGGCACCGTCGCCCGGCCTGATACGGCACGCAGACTTACGGTTGTCGCATCCTGCCCCAGCACAATTTCTTCGTACTGAATACCGTGATCCATCAGCATCTGTTTTGCCTGAGTGCAGAAGGTGCAGCCAGGTTTAGTGAATATGGAGACCGACTCCTGGGCTTTACACTCCGGCGCCAGATAGCGCAGCATGGTGTCAGCATCGGAGACCTCAAACGGGTCACCAGGTTTGTTCGGCTCAACGAACATTTTCTCGACCATGCCGTTACGCACCAGCATCGAGTAACGCCATGAACGCGGGCCAAAACCGAGATCGGCTTTCTCAACCAGCATCTCCATGCCACGCGTGAACTCGCCGTTGCCATCGGGAATAAAAGTAATGTTGTCTGCGCGCTGTTCGGCTTTCCAGGCGTTCATCACAAAGGTGTCATTCACTGAAACGCACAGAATGCTGTCCACCCCATGTTGGGCAAACAGACCCGCTAATTCGTTGTAACGCGGCAGATGGCTGGAGGAGCAGGTGGGTGTAAAGGCTCCCGGCAGTGAAAAAACGATCACCGTTTTGTCTTTAAACAGCGCTTCTGTGGTGACATCAACCCAGCGATCGCCCTGACGTGTGTGAAAAGTGACTGACGGAATAGCGTTACCTTCCTGACTTGCAAACATTTTTTGCTCCTGACCTGCCGCGTTCCATTTGATGCGCGCATTATTCCCAACCACCCTTGATAGGGCCAATCGTTCATTGCTATTCTATCTATCGCCACGGGCTATCGTGGTTTGGAGGGTAATAATGAATATTCGTGATCTTGAATATCTGGTTTCGCTTGCTGAACACCGTCATTTCCGCCGTGCTGCGGATGCGTGTCATGTCAGTCAGCCAACATTAAGCGGGCAGATCCGTAAGCTGGAAGATGAGCTGGGTGTGATGCTGCTGGAGCGCACCAGCCGCAAAGTGCTGTTCACACAGGCAGGTCTGCTGCTGGTGGATCAGGCGCGAACGGTACTGCGTGAAGTGAAAGTGCTGAAAGAGATGGCCAGTCAGCAAGGGGAAGCGATGTCAGGTCCGCTGCATATCGGCCTCATTCCGACCACCGCGCCCTATTTATTGCCACAGATTATCCCTACGCTGCACCAGACATTCCCGAAACTGGAGATGTACCTGCACGAAGCGCAGACGCAACAGTTGTTGTCTCAGCTCGACAGCGGCAAGCTGGACTGCGCGATTATCGCGCTGGTCAAAGAGAGTCAGGCTTTTATCGAAGTGCCGTTATTTGATGAGCCGATGAAGCTGGCAGTCTATGCCGATCATCCGTGGTGCGACCGCGATCGCGTACCGATGTCTGATCTGGCTGGCGAGAAGTTGCTGATGCTGGAAGACGGGCACTGTCTGCGTGACCAGGCGATGGGTTTCTGCTTTGAGGCGGGTGCGGATGAAGATACCCACTTCCGCGCAACCAGTCTTGAGACGCTGCGCAATATGGTGGCGGCTGGCAGCGGGATTACGCTGTTACCGGCGCTTGCCGTCCCGCCGGAACGCGTCCGCGATGGCGTCTGCTATCTTCCCTGCTACAAACCGGTGCCACAGCGTACAATTGCGCTGGTCTATCGCCCGGGGTCACCTCTGCGCAGCCGTTATGAACAGCTGGCAGAGGCGATTAAAACCCACATGGCGCACTATTTCGACGCTGCCTTAAAACAGGCGGTTTAAGCCGTTTAACGCGGCAACGCGATAGGCTTCAGCCATGGTCGGATAATTAAAGGTGGTATTCACGAAGTACTCAATCGTGTTACCACCATTTTTTTGCTCCATGATCGCCTGACCGATGTGAATAATCTCGGCGGCACGCTCACCAAAACAGTGGATCCCCAGAATCTCTTTCGTTTCGCGATGGAACAGAATTTTCAGACTGCCAACGTTCATGCCGACGATCTGCGCCCGCGCCAGATGTTTGAACTGCGCGCGGCCCACTTCGTAAGGCACCTTCATGGCCGTCAGCTGCTGCTCGGTTTTACCTACAGAGCTGATTTCCGGAATGGTGTAGATGCCGGTCGGGATATCTTCAATCAGGTGCGCTGACGCTTCTCCTTTGATAATCGCCTGCGCGGCAATACGGCCCTGATCGTAGGCAGCAGAGGCCAGGCTGGGATAGCCAATCACGTCACCCACGGCATAGATGTGTGGCTGAGCGGTCTGATACATGCTGTTCACTTTCAGCAGGCCACGACCATCCGCTTCCAGACCGACATTTTCCAGCGACAGCGAATCAGTGTTACCGGTACGGCCATTGGCGTAAAGCAGACAGTCTGCTTTCACTTTCTTGCCGGACTTCAGATGCATGATCACGCCATCTTCCACGCCTTCGATCTTCTCAAACTCTTCGTTGTGACGAATGACTACGCCGCTGTTCCAGAAGTGGTAAGAGAGGGAGTCAGACATCTCCTGATCAAGGAATGCCAGCAGGCGATCGCGGGTGTTAATCAGATCAACTTTGACGTTCAGGCCACGGAAAATGGACGCATATTCACAGCCAATTACACCCGCGCCATAAATAATGACGTGACCTGGTTCGTGGTGCAGGTTGAGGATAGAGTCAGAGTCATAAACGCGGGGGTGGGTAAAGTCGACATCGTCAGGATGGTAAGGTCGTGAACCGCAGGCGATAACAAACTTCTCTGCCGTCAGCGTCTCACGCGTGCCATCAGGTTGCTCAATCTCAATGGTATTAGCATCAACAAAATGCGCATCACCCTGATAAAGTTCACAGCGGTTACGCTCGTAGAAGCCCTGACGCATGGCTGTCTGCTGGCTGATAACATTTTCTGTGTGATTGAGAATGTCGGCAAAAGAGGAGCGAAGCAGTCGGGTATGATCGCTGTAGAGTGGGTTCTGGTTAAATTCAATAATGCGACTGACGGCGTGGCGAAGGGCTTTAGAAGGGATGGTGCCCCAGTGCGTACAACCGCCGCCGATGTTGTGGTAGCGTTCGATCACGGCGATGCGCGCTCCCTGTTTTACCAGCCCCATCGCCGCCCCTTCACCGCCGGGCCCTGAGCCAATCACAATGGCATCGTAATCGTAAGACTTTTGCATACCGATACGTCCTATTATTTATACATTTTTACAACGAGATTCTAACATCTCGTCGCGCACTTCTGAATTCTATCAGCGATTTTCATCACATTTTGACAAAGAGTGAGGTTCACAGGCGGTGACAAAGATTGCCAATCTGTACGCTGAAAATTTTGTTATAGTGCCCACTCATTACCGCTAAAGGCAGAGAGCATGGGCGTCAGAGCGCAACAAAAAGAACGTACACGGCGTACACTGATTGAAGCAGCTTTCAGTCAGCTCAGCGCCGAACGCAGTTTTACCAGTCTGAGTTTGCGGGAAGTTGCCCGTGAAGCGGGGATAGCACCCACCTCTTTTTATCGTCATTTTAAGGATGTTGATGAGCTTGGTCTGACGATGGTGGATGAAAGCGGGCTGATGCTGCGACAGCTGATGCGTCAGGCGCGCCAGCGTATCGCCAAAGGCGGCAGCATCATTAAAACGTCGGTGGCGACCTTTATGGAGTTCATCGGCAACAATCCCAACGCTTTCCGCCTGTTACTGCGTGAACGTTCCGGTACCTCCGCCGCTTTTCGTGCCGCCGTGGCGCGTGAAATTCAGCACTTTATCGCTGAACTGGCCGATTATCTTGAGGTCGAAAATCGCATGCCGCGTAGTTTTACCGAAGCGCAGGCGGAAGCGATGGTGACCATTGTTTTCAGCGCCGGTGCAGAAGCACTGGATGTTGATGCTGAGCAGCGACGGAAGCTTGAGGATCGGCTGGTACTGCAGCTGCGTATGATCGCCAAAGGCGCTTATTACTGGTATCGCCGTGAGCAGGAACGACTGGCAGTTACCCTGGAAAAACCCGAAGAGCAATGAGTAAGGATCCGTCCATGACCCAACCAGGTATTCGCGATAAAAGCACTCTGGCACTGGCTTTTATTACCGGCTTAGCGATTAACGGCTCGTTTTCTGTGCTGTTCAGCGCTTTTGTTCCCTTTTCGATTTTTCCGCTGATTGCGCTGGGTCTGGCGGCCTGGTGTCTGCATCAGCGTTACCTCAACACCAACATGCCGGACGGCATGCCAGGTCTGGCGGCGGCGTTTTTCCTGCTGGGGATTCTGGTGTATAGCGCGCTGGTGCGGGCGGAATACCCGGACATTGGATCTAACTTTGTTCCCACCGTTCTGATGGTGGCGCTGGTGTTCTGGATTGCGACGCGATTTAAGCGCA
Source organism: Pantoea sp. B550 (assembly GCF_024158165.1). NCBI lineage: Bacteria > Pseudomonadati > Pseudomonadota > Gammaproteobacteria > Enterobacterales > Erwiniaceae > Pantoea > Pantoea sp. B550. The sequence continues at coordinate 1,802,346 of NZ_JAMYXI010000003.1, read as the reverse complement.
AGCGCAATCAGTAGTTATGAATGAAAACGGGAACCTCAGGGTTCCCGTTTTTGTTTACGCTTTACGCGTCAGCAAAACGCCGCATTCCATATGGTGGGTATAGGGGAACTGATCAAACAGCGCCAGCCGCGTTACCTCATGCGTTTCTGACAGCGTCTGCAGATTGTCGCTCAGAGTTTGCGGGTTACAGGAGATATAAAGGATGCGCGGGTACGCCTGCACCATTTTCACCGTCTCTTCATCCAGTCCGCTGCGCGGCGGATCGACAAAAATTGTCTCGCATTCGTAGCTGGTCAGGTCAATCCCTTCCAGACGATTAAAGCTGCGTACGCCATTCATCGCCTGCGTAAACTCTTCCGCTGCCATGCGAATAATCTGCACGTTATCAATCTGGTTCACTGCAATGTTGTATTGCGCCGAGGCAACAGAGGGTTTGGCGATTTCAGTCGCCAGCACGCGGCGGAAATTGCGCGCCAGTGCCAGTGAGAAGTTACCATTGCCGCAATAAAGCTCCAGCAGATCACCCAGTGAATCCTGCGTCACATCCAGCGCCCACTCCAGCATCTGAATATTCATCGCCGCATTGGGCTGGGTAAAACTGTTCTCGACCTGACGATAGATAATCTCACGACCCGCCACCGGCAGACGCTCGTCTACATAGTCGCGATCCAGACAGATTTTGGTTTTGGTCGCACGGCCAATCAGCTGCACATCCAGCCCTTCAGCGCGCAGCTGGTCACGCAGCGCCGCCGCTGCCTGCTGCCACTCATCATCCAGCTTGCGGTGATAGAGCAGTGAAATCACAATCTGATTGCTCAGGGTCGACAGATAGTCGATCTGAAACAGTTTATGGCGCAGGGTGCGGTTATCACGGATCGCGGCGATCATCTTTGGCATCAGCTGGTTGATCAGCTGGCTGGCCGCCGGGAACTGATCAACACGGATCCGCTCGCGTGTCTGCTGATCAAAGATGATGTGATAGATATCATCGCCGTCGTGCCACAGGCGAAATTCGGCGCGCATCCGATAGTGGCTGACCGGCGAACGGAACACCTCCACGTCGGGCGCAGCAAACGGCGTCATCATCGTCTCTAAACGACTGACTTTTTCCGCCAGCTGTGCGTCATACTCTTCAATGGGGAGATGTTCGGGTGTCATGAGCAATCCTGATTAATAGCTTACCAGCGGGCGATTGTAGGCATTCACTTGCTGATGTCCAGTCCTGCAGCGAGAAGATATTTAGCAGTCTGGACTTCCGTATCTCCACTCCGTAGACTGCAGACGCCGGCCTCAAGCCCGAGTTAATAGGGAATCCAGTGTGAATCTGGAGCTGACGCGCAGCGGTAAGGAATGTCGTGATGAGTGCAATTGCAGACACTGTCCTCTGGGATGGGAAGTCATCATCACTTATGGTTCCCAGCCCGAAGACCTGCCGGTGTAACGTCGCTACTCGTTCAATCATCGCGTTCTATTGATTGTCGGCCCGCGGCATCCTGCTTCGTCTTATGGATGCGATTAAAAATGACTAAAAAAACCGCATCGCTGTTCGCGCTGAGCGCAACGGCGATTTCCCTCTGGGCGCAAAACGGTTTTGCGCAGGGAAATGATGATACGCAAATCGTTACCGCCAACCGTTTTGCAGAACCCGTTTCAGGTGTGCTGGCACCGACCACCGTCGTCACGCGTGATGAGATTGATCGCTGGCAGGCCAAAAGCCTGACGGATGTGATGCGGCGTCTGCCAGGTGTCGATGTCGCGCAGAATGGTGGATTGGGGCAGCAAAGTTCACTGTTTATCCGGGGAACCGAGTCCCGACATGTGCTGATCCTGATTGATGGTATCCGGCTTAATCAGGCGGGCATCAGCGGTTCGTCTGATCTCAGCCAGATCCCTCTGTCGCTGGTGCAGCGCATCGAATATGTTCGCGGCTCGCGTTCTGCGGTTTACGGTTCTGATGCGATTGGCGGCGTGGTGAATATCATTACGGGTCGATCGCAACCCGGCACCACGCTGACGGCGGGCGTCGGGTCCAGCGGCTATCAATCGTATGACGGGTCAACCCAGCAGATGCTGGGCGACGCAACAAAGCTTACCCTGGCTGGCAACTACACCTATACCAAAGGGTATGATGTGGTGGCGGGCTACCCCAATGACTATGGTCCGGCACAGCACGATCGCGACGGCTTCATGAGTAAAACTCTGTATGGCAACCTTGAGCATCAGTTCAGCGATGAGCTCAGTGGTTTTGTGCGCGGCTACGGGTTTGATAACCGCACCGCCTACGACGGTTCATATACCTACGATAATAATTCCAATATTATCGGGCTGGCGGATACCCGTCAGCTCTACAGCCAGACCTGGGACACCGGGTTACGCTTCAACCGTGACATTTACTCTACTCAGCTCATCGCCAGTTACGGTCATACCAAAGACATTAACTACGATCCGCGCAATGGTCGCTATGGCGCTGCATCCACCTTTGATGATGTCACCCAGTACAATCTGCAGTGGGGCAACACCGTGCAGGTGGGGCAGGGGGCGATCAGCGCCGGTGTCGACTGGCAGAAAGAGACGACCGAGCCTGGCACGAACTATTTATCAGAGGGCTATGAGCAGCGAAATACCGGTCTCTACCTGACTGGCCAGCAGCAGTTTGGCAGCGTTACCCTTGAAGGTGCGGTACGCAGTGATGACAACAATCAGTTCGGCTGGCATAACACCTGGCAGACGGCAGTGTCATGGGAGTTTATCTCCGGCTATCGCGCGTTCGCCTCTTATGGCACTGCTTTTAAAGCACCGAATCTGTCGCAGGTTTACAGTCCGTTTTATGGTAATCGTGACCTCGATCCGGAAAAAAGTAAGCAGTGGGAAGGCGGCTTTGAAGGGCTGAGCGGACCGGTGAACTGGCGTGTGTCGGGCTATCGCAACGACATCGATAATCTGATTGATAGTGATCCGGCGACTTTCCGTTACTACAACATTAAGCAGGCCCGCATTAAAGGCGTTGAAGCCACCGCCGGATTTGATACCGGGCCGCTGGCGCATCTGCTCTCCTATGATTATGTTGATGCGCGGGATGGCAGCACCGATCAGCCGCTTGTTCGCCGGGCTAAGCAGCAGGTGAAGTATCAGCTCGACTGGACGCTGTATGAGTTTGACTGGTCAATCACCTACCATTATCTGGGGGACCGTTATGATACCGACTTTAACAGTTCGCCCAGCCGACGCGTGAAGCTAGGGGGAGTGAGCCTGTGGGATCTCGCTGTCTCATATCCGGTCACTTCACAACTCACGGTTCGTGGTAGAATTGCCAACCTGTTCGATAAAGATTACGAGACAGTGTATGGCTATCAGACTCCAGGACGAGAGTATTACCTCAGCGGCAGCTATAACTTCTGATTTGCGCCCTACCGTGCTGGTGTTTGATTCCGGCGTCGGTGGGCTTTCTGTCTATGATGAGGTCCGTCAGCTGTTGCCGGACCTGCATTATCTCTATGCCTTCGATAACGCAGGCTTCCCTTACGGTGAGAAAAGCGAAACCTTCATCGTGGAGCGGGTGGTCGCTATCGTTGAGGCTATTACGCAGCGCTATCCTCTCTCATTGGTCATCATCGCCTGTAATACGGCCAGCACGGTTTCATTACCCGCTTTACGTGAACGCTTTGCATTTCCTGTCGTAGGAGTGGTGCCGGCAATTAAACCGGCCGCGCGCCTGACGCGTAATGGCGTTGTGGGATTACTGGCTACGCGGGCTACGGTGCGCCGTCCTTATACGCATGAGCTGGTGGCGCAGTTTGCGGGTTCCTGCAATATCGAGATGCTGGGATCGGCCGAGCTGGTAGAGCTGGCAGAAGCGAAGCTCCACGGTGAGGAAGTGTCACTGGATGAGGTACGCCGGATTGTTCAGCCGTGGCTGAGGATGGCTGAGCCACCGGATACGGTCGTTTTAGGCTGTACACACTTTCCTTTACTGCGCGAAGAGCTGCAGCAGGTGTTGCCTGAAGGGACGCGTCTGATTGATTCCGGTGCGGCAATTGCCCGACGTACCGTCTGGCTGCTTGAGCATGAAGCGCCTGAGGTGCACTCCTCGCAGCAGAATGTTGCATTCTGTACGGCGCTGGATGGCGAAGCAGTACAATTATCACCCGTTTTGCAGCGTTATGGCTTCCCGTTGCTCGAAAAACTGGCGCTTTAGCGGCTTTTAGCTGAAAAAATCAGCACTCGGAATTTTATTTGAAATTAGCACTTGTCAGCCTCCGAGAACTCCCTATAATGCGCCTCCACTGACACGGCACAACGGCTTACGAAGCGCCGGGTTGAGTAGGTTCGAAATCATACGAACCAGTGAGTTAAGCGAAAATAAATGCTTGACTGACAATGCGGAAAGCGTAATATACGCAGCCCGCGCCGCAGTAAATCGCGGCATGCTCTTTAACAATTTATCAGACAATCTGTGTGGGCACTCGCAGGATTGATATCAGCGTCTTTGGACGCACAAAAATATCAAAGCCTCACGAGTGAACACATAATGAAATTCATTATGACGTTTTACAGATGAGCACCGCTTAACTTGTTTAAGCAAATCAAACTTAAATTGAAGAGTTTGATCATGGCTCAGATTGAACGCTGGCGGCAGGCCTAACACATGCAAGTCGGACGGTAGCACAGAGAGCTTGCTCTCGGGTGACGAGTGGCGGACGGGTGAGTAATGTCTGGGGATCTGCCCGATAGAGGGGGATAACCACTGGAAACGGTGGCTAATACCGCATAACGTCGCAAGACCAAAGAGGGGGACCTTCGGGCCTCTCACTATCGGATGAACCCAGATGGGATTAGCTAGTAGGCGGGGTAATGGCCCACCTAGGCGACGATCCCTAGCTGGTCTGAGAGGATGACCAGCCACACTGGAACTGAGACACGGTCCAGACTCCTACGGGAGGCAGCAGTGGGGAATATTGCACAATGGGCGCAAGCCTGATGCAGCCATGCCGCGTGTATGAAGAAGGCCTTCGGGTTGTAAAGTACTTTCAGCGGGGAGGAAGGCGGTGCGGTTAATAACCGCGCCGATTGACGTTACCCGCAGAAGAAGCACCGGCTAACTCCGTGCCAGCAGCCGCGGTAATACGGAGGGTGCAAGCGTTAATCGGAATTACTGGGCGTAAAGCGCACGCAGGCGGTCTGTTAAGTCAGATGTGAAATCCCCGGGCTTAACCTGGGAACTGCATTTGAAACTGGCAGGCTTGAGTCTTGTAGAGGGGGGTAGAATTCCAGGTGTAGCGGTGAAATGCGTAGAGATCTGGAGGAATACCGGTGGCGAAGGCGGCCCCCTGGACAAAGACTGACGCTCAGGTGCGAAAGCGTGGGGAGCAAACAGGATTAGATACCCTGGTAGTCCACGCCGTAAACGATGTCGACTTGGAGGTTGTTCCCTTGAGGAGTGGCTTCCGGAGCTAACGCGTTAAGTCGACCGCCTGGGGAGTACGGCCGCAAGGTTAAAACTCAAATGAATTGACGGGGGCCCGCACAAGCGGTGGAGCATGTGGTTTAATTCGATGCAACGCGAAGAACCTTACCTACTCTTGACATCCACGGAATCTGGCAGAGATGCCTCAGTGCCTTCGGGAACCGTGAGACAGGTGCTGCATGGCTGTCGTCAGCTCGTGTTGTGAAATGTTGGGTTAAGTCCCGCAACGAGCGCAACCCTTATCCTTTGTTGCCAGCGATTCGGTCGGGAACTCAAAGGAGACTGCCGGTGATAAACCGGAGGAAGGTGGGGATGACGTCAAGTCATCATGGCCCTTACGAGTAGGGCTACACACGTGCTACAATGGCGCATACAAAGAGAAGCGACCTCGCGAGAGCAAGCGGACCTCACAAAGTGCGTCGTAGTCCGGATCGGAGTCTGCAACTCGACTCCGTGAAGTCGGAATCGCTAGTAATCGTGGATCAGAATGCCACGGTGAATACGTTCCCGGGCCTTGTACACACCGCCCGTCACACCATGGGAGTGGGTTGCAAAAGAAGTAGGTAGCTTAACCTTCGGGAGGGCGCTTACCACTTTGTGATTCATGACTGGGGTGAAGTCGTAACAAGGTAACCGTAGGGGAACCTGCGGTTGGATCACCTCCTTACCTGAAGATACCTTCCCGCGCAGTGTCCACACAGATTGTCTGATAAAAAGTAACGAGCAGAAAAAACCTCTACAGGCTTGTAGCTCAGGTGGTTAGAGCGCACCCCTGATAAGGGTGAGGTCGGTGGTTCAAGTCCACTCAGGCCTACCAAATTCGCACTCACGCTGCGTTATGTTCCCGGCTCGCATAGTTCACTATGCTGCGCGGAAACATGCCCTGCCTGAGCACGAATTGCATTTCTTACGAAGTGTACTCGGTTGAGTGGTAGTAGCGGTCTCTGCAGTAACTGTATGGGGCTATAGCTCAGCTGGGAGAGCGCCTGCCTTGCACGCAGGAGGTCAGCGGTTCGATCCCGCTTAGCTCCACCATACCGTTTATCTGTTTTTTCTGAATACTTCAGAGCGTACCGGCAACGGTGTGCTGCGAAGTATTATGCTCTTTAACAATCCGGAACAAGCTGAAAATTGAAACGACGTGTCGCTTTCATTCTCCGTAATAAGAATGAAAAATGCGGCACGTTCGAGTCTCTCAAATGCTTGCAGTCTGCAGCGTTGCAAAACGCCTGTGGGTTGTGAGGTTAAGCGACTAAGCGTACACGGTGGATGCCCAGGCAGTCAGAGGCGATGAAGGACGTGCTAATCTGCGTAAAGCGACGGTAAGGTGATATGAACCGCTACAGCCGTCGATGTCCGAATGGGGAAACCCGGTGCACTCTGTGCATCATTGCAGCATGAATACATAGTGCTGCAAGGCGAACCGGGGGAACTGAAACATCTAAGTACCCCGAGGAAAAGAAATCAACCGAGATTCCCCCAGTAGCGGCGAGCGAACGGGGAGCAGCCCAGAGCCTGAATCAGCATGTGTGTTAGTGGAAGCGTCTGGAAAGTCGCAGGGTACAGGGTGATACTCCCGTACACAAAAGCACACGCGCTGTGAGCTCGATGAGTAAGGCGGGACACGTGGTATCCTGTCTGAATATGGGGGGACCATCCTCCAAGGCTAAATACTCCTGACTGACCGATAGTGAACCAGTACCGTGAGGGAAAGGCGAAAAGAACCCCGGCGAGGGGAGTGAAACAGAACCTGAAACCGTGTACGTACAAGCAGTGGGAGCCCTCTTTACGGGGGTGACTGCGTACCTTTTGTATAATGGGTCAGCGACTTATATTCTGTAGCAAGGTTAACCGTATAGGGGAGCCGCAGGGAAACCGAGTCTTAACTGGGCGTTAAGTTGCAGGGTATAGACCCGAAACCCGGTGATCTAGCCATGGGCAGGTTGAAGGTTGGGTAACACTAACTGGAGGACCGAACCGACTAATGTTGAAAAATTAGCGGATGACCTGTGGCTGGGGGTGAAAGGCCAATCAAACCGGGAGATAGCTGGTTCTCCCCGAAAGCTATTTAGGTAGCGCCTCGTGAACTCATCTCCGGGGGTAGAGCACTGTTTCGGCTAGGGGGCCATCCCGGCTTACCAACCCGATGCAAACTGCGAATACCGGAGAATGTTATCACGGGAGACACACGGCGGGTGCTAACGTCCGTCGTGAAGAGGGAAACAACCCAGACCGCCAGCTAAGGTCCCAAAGTCATGGTTAAGTGGGAAACGATGTGGGAAGGCACAGACAGCCAGGATGTTGGCTTAGAAGCAGCCATCATTTAAAGAAAGCGTAATAGCTCACTGGTCGAGTCGGCCTGCGCGGAAGATGTAACGGGGCTAAACCATGCACCGAAGCTGCGGCAGCGACACTATGTGTTGTTGGGTAGGGGAGCGTTCTGTAAGCCGTCGAAGGTGTGCTGTGAGGCATGCTGGAGGTATCAGAAGTGCGAATGCTGACATAAGTAACGATAAAGCGGGTGAAAAGCCCGCTCGCCGGAAGACCAAGGGTTCCTGTTCAACGTTAATCGGAGCAGGGTGAGTCGACCCCTAAGGCGAGGCCGAAAGGCGTAGTCGATGGGAAACAGGTTAATATTCCTGTACTCGGTGTTACTGCGAAGGGGGGACGGAGAAGGCTATATCAGCCGGGCGACGGTTGTCCCGGTTTAAGCGTGTAGGCGGAGGGTCCAGGTAAATCCGGTCCCTTATCAACGCTGAGGCGTGACGACGAGGCACTACGGTGCTGAAGTGATAAATGCCCAGCTTCCAGGAAAAGCCTCTAAGCATCAGGTAACACAGAATCGTACCCCAAACCGACACAGGTGGTCAGGTAGAGAATACCAAGGCGCTTGAGAGAACTCGGGTGAAGGAACTAGGCAAAATGGTGCCGTAACTTCGGGAGAAGGCACGCTGGCGCGTAGGTGGAGGGACTTGCTCCCCGAGCCGAAGCCAGTCGAAGATACCAGCTGGCTGCAACTGTTTATTAAAAACACAGCACTGTGCAAACACGAAAGTGGACGTATACGGTGTGACGCCTGCCCGGTGCCGGAAGGTTAATTGATGGGGTTATCCGCAAGGAGAAGCTCTTGATCGAAGCCCCGGTAAACGGCGGCCGTAACTATAACGGTCCTAAGGTAGCGAAATTCCTTGTCGGGTAAGTTCCGACCTGCACGAATGGCGTAATGATGGCCAGGCTGTCTCCACCCGAGACTCAGTGAAATTGAACTCGCTGTGAAGATGCAGTGTACCCGCGGCAAGACGGAAAGACCCCGTGAACCTTTACTACAGCTTGACACTGAACATTGAGCCTTGATGTGTAGGATAGGTGGGAGGCTTTGAAGCGCGGACGCCAGTCTGCGTGGAGCCAACCTTGAAATACCACCCTTTAATGTTTGATGTTCTAACGTAGGCCCGTTATCCGGGCTGCGGACAGTGTCTGGTGGGTAGTTTGACTGGGGCGGTCTCCTCCTAAAGAGTAACGGAGGAGCACGAAGGTCAGCTAATCACGGTCGGACATCGTGAGGTTAGTGCAATGGCATAAGCTGGCTTGACTGCGAGAGTGACGGCTCGAGCAGGTGCGAAAGCAGGTCATAGTGATCCGGTGGTTCTGAATGGAAGGGCCATCGCTCAACGGATAAAAGGTACTCCGGGGATAACAGGCTGATACCGCCCAAGAGTTCATATCGACGGCGGTGTTTGGCACCTCGATGTCGGCTCATCACATCCTGGGGCTGAAGTAGGTCCCAAGGGTACGGCTGTTCGCCGTTTAAAGTGGTACGCGAGCTGGGTTTAGAACGTCGTGAGACAGTTCGGTCCCTATCTGCCGTGGGCGCTGGAGAATTGAGGGGGGTTGCTCCTAGTACGAGAGGACCGGAGTGAACGCACCACTGGTGTTCGGGTTGTCATGCCAATGGCACTGCCCGGTAGCTAAGTGCGGAAAAGATAAGTGCTGAAAGCATCTAAGCACGAAACTTGCCCCGAGATGAGTTCTCCCTGACCCCTTGAGGGTCCTGAAGGGACGTTGAAGACTACGACGTTGATAGGCCGGGTGTGTAAGCGCAGCGATGCGTTGAGCTAACCGGTACTAATGACCCGTGAGGCTTAACCTTACAACGCCAGAGGCGTTTTTGAGAGACAGATTTTCAGCTTGTTAACCGGATACAGTTGTGTCCTGCGGGCTGAAGTCCGAAGGATTTTGCGCTGAGGCAAGGCGGCAACCGACCGATACGAAGGAGCATACTGAAGTATGTGACGGAGTAGCGCGAGGGCGGCCAACGCAGCATCAGCACAAAAGACACAGGACAGAGCACAAAGAATTTGCCTGGCGGCTTTAGCGCGGTGGTCCCACCTGACCCCATGCCGAACTCAGAAGTGAAACGCCGTAGCGCCGATGGTAGTGTGGGGCCTCCCCATGCGAGAGTAGGGAACTGCCAGGCATCAAATTTGTTCCTTTTCCTCTGACAGGGAAAATAACGGGAACAGGCGGTTATCAGCCGGTTGCTGATAAGCGTGAAAGAATCGGTGGAGCGGTAGTTCAGTTGGTTAGAATACCTGCCTGTCACGCAGGGGGTCGCGGGTTCGAGCCCCGTCCGTTCCGCCACCCTATTAGGGGCGTAGTTCAATTGGTAGAGCACCGGTCTCCAAAACCGGGTGTTGGGGGTTCGAGTCCCTCCGCCCCTGCCAGAAAACGATCCTTTGCTTCGGCAAAGGATTTTTTTTTGCCTTCATAAAGGCAAAAAAGAAGAACCAGTTAAATCTAACTGGTCTCATCTCTTCCCTGCTTGCTTCTCTACCTGCCAATCTTTAGCTGTTTTGCCTGACCAGAATCGGGAATTTAAGCAGCTGCCGGATATGCGCCTGCTGATCGCTGTTCTGCAACCAGACAGCATAGAGCGGACGAACGGCGACGGGCGTATCCGGGATCACCATCAACTCATTGTAAACACTTTGCCAGAAGTCAGGCAGGAACGCGCACGCTCCGGTGGTATGCAGCAGTTCACGGGTAACATGCGCCGACGTTGTGGTCAGTACTGGCACATCATCAGCGCCGGAAAGATAACTCTGATGCTGATGAAAATCTGCTCCCCATTCCAGTTTAATGTAATCATATTTTTCGCGTTTCTCGCTCTGCCGGGCGCAGAACAGCGCCAGTGAGATATGACCAATCTGCTGACTGGTTAACTCATCCATCTTAGGCGCTTCAGTGGTGATCAACAGATCCAGCTGGCGTTCATGGAGCTGCTTAACCAGCAGGTGTCGTTGTGCCACGCGCGCTTCTAAATGCAGGCTTTCGCGATTCTCGTAAAGCGTCTGTAGCCACGGCGTCAGATAAGCCTCCCATAGCGATGCACTGGCACCGATCGAAAGCTCATGGTGCTGTTGAGTGTGGGAAACCTCCTTCTTTGCCATCATCCATGTGCTCATCAGGCTTTCAGCATAGGGAAGCAGGCGTTCTCCAGCCGCCGTCAGACGTATGTTATTGCGATGCCGTGTAAAAAGGTTAACGCCAAGCTGATTCTCTAACTGGCGGATGCGAAAACTGACAGCAGATTGCGTAAGGTAAAGTGCTTCTGCAGCACGCCCGAAATGGCGTGTTCTGCTCACTTCCAGGAAAGTTTTCAGTAATTCCGTATCCACAGCGTTCTCCCAAAAAATGTTTGTCGTATAGATTTAAATGTTTTGTTTTACACTCTGTCAAGCCTATCTAATACTCCGCGCCATTAACAGCACGGCATTAGAAAATCAGGAGCGTGTAACATGGCGGAAAGCTTCTCAACAGAGAATCGTTTCTTTGATAACAAACATTACCCGCGTGGTTTCTCACGCCACGGTGACTTTACTATTAAAGAAGCTCAGCTTCTTGAACGCCACGGTTTCGCCTTTAATGAGCTGGATTTATCAAAGCGTGAGCCTGCAACAGAAGAAGAACGTCTGTTTATTGAAGTGTGTCGTGGCGTGCGTGAGCCGCAAACGGAAGCTGAACGTGTATGGTCTAAATATATGACCCGCATTAAGCGTCCTAAGCGTTTTCATACGCTGTCCGGCGGTAAACCGCAGATGGACACCGTCGAAGACTTTACCGACAGCGACGATTAACAGAGAAGGGGCGAAAGCCCCTTTTTTATTGCAGGCTGTTATGCAGATGAATCATTAAACGATCAATCGTGCGATAACTGACAGCCTCCTGCAGATGATGCCGACTGACGTCTGCTTCTCCCGCCAGATCGGCCACGGTACGCGCCACCTTCAAAATCCGCTGCCATGCCCGTACAGATAAACCCAGTTTCTCCAGTACTGACTCCAGCCACTCCGCATCCTCTTTAGCTGGCTGACACCAGCGCATAATCTCCGCATTGTTTAAATGCGCATTAATTTTGCCTGCACGGGTCAGCTGAATCTCCCGCGCTGCGACCACCCGATGACGAACCCGTTCAGACGTTTCTGCTACAGGGCGTTGACCGCTAAGCATTCCACCCGGAAGTAGGGGCACCTCCAGCGAAAGATCAAAACGATCGAGAAAAGGGCCGGACAGCTTGCTGAGATAACGCAGCACCTGCTGAGGTGAGGTACGGTTATGCTGTCCCTGATAATGTCCGGTTGGACTTGGATTCATTGCAGCAATCAGCTGAAATCGTGCCGGATAGGTGACTTTTGCGCGCGCACGTGAAATAGCGATGACCCCCGACTCTAATGGCTCGCGCAGAGAGTCCAGCACCTTACGATCAAATTCCGGCAACTCATCCAGAAACAGCACGCCGTTATGCGCCAGTGAGATCTCGCCCGGCCGTGGTAGTGATCCGCCACCAATCAAAGCATAGAGAGATGCACTGTGATGAGGTGACCTGAAAGGCCGACTGCGCCATTGTCGGTGCAGAGTACTGCTAGTGTTCACGAGACTGGCGATTGCTGCGCATTCCAGTGCTTCCTGATCGGTTAAAGAAGGCATGATGCCGGGCAGCCGGGTGGCAAGCATTGTTTTACCGGTGCCAGGCGGGCCAATCAGCAACAGGTTATGCCCGCCAGCCGCCGTGATCTCCAGTGCTCTGCGTCCCTGTTCCTGACCAATGATATCTGCGAGATCGTCAGCAGGCGGCTCGCCCTGATGATCAGGGGACTGAGCTGTCGGTAATGTGAGTTCATTACGCAGAAAGGCACACACGTTGCTGAGATGAGATGCAACCAGTGAAGACCCCTGACGGATAAGTCCGGCATCCGCCTGATTCTCAGCAGAGAGAACCATCTGCCGTCCAGCCTGAATTGCCACCATGGCCGCCGGAATCGCGCCCTGTACACCGCACAGCGCGCCGTCGAGTGCCAGTTCACCCAGAAACTCGTAGTGCGTCAGCTTGTCGGCAGGAAGCTGCTCAGAGGCGACCAGAATGGCGATCGCCATAGGTAAGTCATACCGTCCGCCCTCTTTAGGAAGATCCGCGGGTGCCAGATTAATGGTGACCCGCTTTGCCGGAAAAGTGAAACCGCTGTTGATAATAGCGCTGCGTACCCGCTCACGCGCTTCTTTGACCGTCGTTTCCGGCAGACCTACCAGGGTTAAGGCAGGCAGGCCATTACTGATATGTGCCTCAATGGTCACCAGCGGGGCGTCCACCCCCAGTGCTGCCCGGGTCAGAACTTTTGACAATGACATACTCGCTCCTTGTTACCGTCAGTCTGGTGACTGCATCAAAGAAAAGCCATGACATCATCAGTATGGTTCGGACCATCGCACACCCCATCGAAAGTTGTTTCATGGCGTTTTAAAATGCTGTGCGACAGTACGCAAATCCATCAAAATATTATTACGTCACTAAAGTGATGAATAATTATCATCATGTAATTATTTCTTGTATTACAGATCGATAGGTTACGATTCCGCGTCACGCACGAAAATAAATCTGTAAAAAAAGTTGTGCGATGACCCCTGACTATGATAACTCTGTAGGCATTACTTCGAACACGAAAAAGAATTGAACAACACATGAAAGCCCTTCTACAAGTGATTAGCCTGGTCGTGATTAGCGTGGTGGTGGTTATTAACCTACCGTGCGGGGCAACGCTTGGAGAAAGAAAGGCTTAAAAATCAAGCCTCGAATCCGAAAAAACCCCCGCACCGAAAGGTCCGGGGGTTTTTTTTCGACCCGAGGAAATATCAGTAAATCCACAAGGAACAAACAATGAACAGTAGCATAAAATTCTGTTGTTCCGGTCAGGACACAGGAGAATAGCGATGACAGGTGCACAGTGGGTAGTTCAGGCTTTACGCGCGCAGGGTGTTGATACCGTATTTGGTTACCCTGGCGGCGCCATCATGCCGGTATACGACGCGCTCTATGACGGCGGCGTGGAACACCTGTTGTGTCGTCACGAGCAGGGCGCTGTAATGGCGGCAATCGGATATGCCCGTTCAACCGGCAAAACCGGCGTCTGTATCGCCACTTCCGGCCCCGGCGCGACTAACCTGATCACCGGTCTGGCGGATGCGATGATGGATTCGGTACCGGTCGTGGCGGTAACGGGTCAGGTCACCTCGGCCTTCATCGGCACCGATGCTTTCCAGGAGATCGACGTACTGGGACTCTCACTGGCCTGCACCAAGCACAGCTTCCTGGTTGAATCGCTGGATGAATTACCCGCTATCATGGCGGAAGCTTTTGCGCTGGCGCAGTCGGGCCGTCCGGGTCCGGTACTGGTTGATATCCCGAAAGATATTCAGATTGCACAGGGTGAACCCGCACCGCATCTGGTTCCGGTTGAAGAAGGAAATGCGCTGCCACATCAGGCGATTGACCACGCACGTGCACTGATGGCGCAGGCCAGAAAGCCAATGTTCTACGTTGGCGGCGGTGTCGGTCTGGCTCAGGCGGTTCCGGCACTGCGCAAGCTGGCAGACGAGACCGGCATTCCGGCGGTTGCTACTCTGAAAGGACTGGGCAGCGTGGACCCGCAAAGTGACGTCTATCTCGGTATGCTGGGGATGCACGGTACCAAAGCCGCTAACCTGGCCGTACAGGCGTGTGACCTGCTGATCGCGGTCGGTGCCCGTTTCGATGATCGCGTGACCGGCAAGCTGGATACCTTTGCACCGCACGCCAGCGTGATTCATCTCGATATCGATCCCGCTGAGTTAAACAAATTACGCCGCGCTCATGTCTCCCTGCAGGGCGATCTCAACGAACTGCTGTCCGCACTGAGTCAGCCTTTGTCTATCAACGCCTGGCGCGATGAGGTGCAGGCACTGAAAGCCAGCCACGCATGGCGCTACGACCATCCGGGCGAAGCGATCTATGCGCCGCTGCTGCTGAAGCAACTTTCCGATCGCAAACCGGCGAATACCGTGGTCACCACCGACGTCGGTCAGCATCAGATGTGGACGGCGCAGCACATGGCATTTAACGCACCGGAGAATTTCATCACCTCCAGCGGCTTAGGCACCATGGGCTTTGGTTTGCCTGCTGCCATTGGTGCGCAGGTTGCACGCCCGGACGATACGGTTATCTGTGTCTCCGGTGATGGCTCCATCATGATGAACATTCAGGAGCTGGGCACCATCAAGCGCGGCAGGCTGCCGGTCAAAATCGTACTGATGGATAACCAGCGTCTGGGTATGGTACGCCAGTGGCAACAGCTCTTTTTTGACGGTCGCTACAGCGAAACCAACCTGTCCGATAATCCCGATTTCCTCACGCTGGCCAGCGCGTTCAACATCCCCGGCCAGCGCATTACCCGTAAAGATCAGGTCGACGCCGCCCTTGATGCTCTGCTGAACAGCGAAGGTCCTTACTTCCTGCATGTTGCAATTGATGAGCATGAAAACGTCTGGCCACTGGTACCGCCGGGTGCCAGCAATGCAAACATGATGGAGAAAACCGTATGAACCAGCATCAATTGTCTATCGAAGCCCGTTTCCGCCCTGAAATATTAGAGCGCATTTTACGCGTCGTGCGTCACCGCGGTTTTCAGGTCTGTTCTATGAACATGGCCTCAGTCGCCAACGCAGAAAACATTAATATTGAAATGACCGTTGCCAGCCAGCGCTCCGTCGATTTACTGTCTTCGCAGTTAAGTAAATTGATCGACGTTGCATGCGTTCAGATTCAACAACAGACAACACAACAAATCCGCGCGTAGCCGCGAGAGGGAATAACAATGAGCACGAAGAAAGCAGACTTTATTTGGTTCAATGGCGAGATGGTTAAGTGGGAAGAGGCGAAGGTCAGCGTCATGTCCCACGCCTTGCACTATGGTACGTCGGTATTTGAAGGCGTGCGCTGCTACGACTCTCACAAAGGACCGGTTGTGTTCCGTCATCGTGAACACATGCAACGTCTGCATGACTCCGCCAAAATCTATCGTTTCCCGATTAAAAGCAGCGTTGATGAGCTGATGGAAGCGTGCCGCGAAGTCATCCGCGTGAACAAACTGAAAAGTGCTTATATCCGTCCGCTGGCCTTTGTCGGCGATGTGGGCCTGGGCGTGAACCCGCCAGACGGCTTCACAACTGACGTGATCATTGCCGCCTTCCCGTGGGGCGCGTACCTGGGCGCTGAAGCGCTGGAGAATGGCATTGACGCGATGGTCTCTTCATGGAACCGCGTGGCGCCAAACACTCTGCCAACTGCTGCTAAAGCGGGTGGTAACTACCTCTCCTCACTGCTGGTGGGTAGCGAAGCCCGTCGTCATGGCTATCAGGAAGGCATTGCGCTGGATACCAATGGCCTGATCTCAGAAGGGGCAGGCGAAAACCTGTTTGAAGTTAAAGATGGTGTGCTCTATACCCCGCCATTTACCTCTTCGGCACTGCCGGGCATCACCCGCGATGCCATCATCACGCTGGCGCGTGATATGGGCATTGAAGTGCGTGAGCAGACTCTGTCGCGTGAATCTCTCTACCTGGCTGACGAAGTCTTTATGTCGGGCACCGCCGCAGAAATCACACCGGTGCGCAGCGTCGACCGCATTCAGGTGGGCGAAGGCAAGCGTGGTCCGGTGACTAAACGCATTCAGGAGGCCTTCTTTGGTCTCTTCACCGGCGAAACCGAAGACAAATGGGGCTGGTTAGATCCGGTTAACCCATAATCAGATACAGCGCGGGCGTCATCTGACGTCCGCGAGCTTATTCTTACTGGAGTAAATAGAGCATGCCTAAGTACCGTTCCGCCACTACCACCCACGGCCGCAACATGGCGGGTGCCCGTGCCTTATGGCGCGCGACAGGAATGACCGACGACGATTTCGGCAAGCCGATTATCGCTGTGGTTAACTCATTCACCCAATTTGTCCCTGGCCACGTTCACCTCCGCGACCTGGGTAAACTCGTCGCTGAGCAGATTGAAGCGGCGGGTGGTGTGGCTAAAGAGTTCAACACCATCGCGGTGGATGACGGTATTGCCATGGGTCATGGCGGCATGCTGTATTCACTGCCTTCGCGTGAGCTGATTGCTGACTCGGTCGAGTACATGGTTAATGCGCACTGCGCCGACGCCATGGTCTGCATCTCCAACTGTGACAAAATCACCCCAGGCATGCTGATGGCGTCTCTGCGCCTTAATATTCCGGTGATCTTCGTTTCAGGCGGCCCGATGGAAGCGGGTAAAACCAAGCTTTCTGATCAGATCATCAAGCTGGACCTGGTCGATGCGATGATTCAGGGTGCGAACCCGAACGTCAGCGATGCCGACAGCGATCAGATCGAACGCTCTGCCTGTCCGACCTGCGGCTCCTGCTCCGGCATGTTCACCGCCAACTCGATGAACTGCCTGACCGAAGCACTCGGCCTGTCGCAGCCTGGCAACGGTTCACTGCTGGCCACGCACGCTGATCGCAAAGAGCTGTTCATCAATGCCGGTAAGCGCATCGTCAGTCTCACCAAGCGCTACTACGAGCAGGATGACGTCAACATGCTGCCGCGCAACATCGCGAACAAGGCCGCCTTCGAGAACGCCATGATGCTGGATATCGCCATGGGCGGCTCCACCAACACCGTGCTGCACCTGCTGGCGGCGGCCCAGGAAGGCGACATCGACTTCAATATCTCCGACATTGATCGCCTGTCACGTAAAGTGCCTCAGCTTTGTAAAGTCGCGCCAAGTACCCCGAAATATCACATGGAAGATGTGCATCGCGCAGGTGGTGTTTTCGCCATTCTCGGCGAGCTGGATCGTGCCGGCCTGTTCGACAGCAGCGCCCGTAATATCCTGCAGCAGACCATGCGTGAAACGCTGGATCAGTACGACATCATGCTGACCAAAGATCAGGCGGTAAAAGATATGTTCCGCGCCGGTCCGGCGGGCATCCGTACCACCCAGGCATTCTCGCAGAACTGCCGCTGGGACACGCTGGATGATGACCGTGCCGAAGGCTGCATCCGCACCCGCGAAAACGCGTACTCGCAGGATGGCGGTCTGGCCGTGCTGTACGGCAACATCGCCGAAGATGGCTGTATCGTTAAAACAGCGGGCGTAGACAAAGAGATCCTGACCTTCACCGGCCCGGCCAAAGTCTATGAAAGCCAGGATGACGCGGTAGAAGCGATTCTGGGCGGCAAAGTCGTGGCAGGCGACGTAGTTGTCATCCGCTACGAAGGGCCAAAAGGCGGGCCGGGCATGCAGGAAATGCTCTATCCGACCACCTATCTGAAATCGATGGGTCTGGGTAAAAGTTGCGCTCTGATCACCGACGGTCGTTTCTCTGGTGGCACATCGGGCCTCTCTATCGGTCACGCTTCGCCTGAAGCGGCCAACGGCGGCACCATTGCGCTGGTCAAAGATGGCGACACCATTGAGATCGATATCCCGAACCGCGGCATCAAACTCGCTGTGCCGGATAACGAACTGCATGCCCGCCGTGAAGAGCAGCAG
This sequence comes from Pantoea sp. B550, assembly GCF_024158165.1. Classification (NCBI taxonomy): domain Bacteria; kingdom Pseudomonadati; phylum Pseudomonadota; class Gammaproteobacteria; order Enterobacterales; family Erwiniaceae; genus Pantoea; species Pantoea sp. B550. The sequence goes on along the minus strand of NZ_JAMYXI010000003.1, from coordinate 1,783,987 downwards.
GCACGTGGCGATGCGGCATATACGCCGGTCAATCGTCAGCGTGAAGTCTCCTTTGCGCTGCGTGCTTACGCATTACTCGCGACCAGTGCTGACAAAGGCGCCGTTCGCGATAAGAGCAAGCTGGGAGGCTAAACATGGCCGAGTCTCAACCGCTACCCGACGCGCCTTGCGGCGCCGAGTATTTGCGTGCAGTGCTGCGTTCACCGGTGTATGAAGTGGCACAGGTGACGCCGCTGCAGGTTATGGAAAAAATTTCATCGCGTCTCGGCAACACCATTCTGGTAAAGCGGGAAGATCGTCAGCCGGTGCACAGTTTCAAGGTGCGCGGTGCCTACGCAATGATTGCCGGTCTGAGCGAAGAGCAGAAAGCGCGCGGCGTAGTGACGGCTTCGGCCGGTAACCATGCGCAGGGCGTGGCGCTCTCCGCGACGAAGCTGGGCATTAAGTCACTGATTGTGATGCCGCTGGCGACCGCAGACATCAAGGTTGATGCAGTGCGCGCATTTGGCGGTGAGGCTTTTCTGTTTGGGGCCAACTTTGACGAGGCGAAAGCCAAAGCGATAGAGCTCGCTGAACAGCGCGGCTACACCTTCGTTCCGCCGTTTGACCATCCGGCTGTGATTGCCGGACAGGGCACGCTGGCGATGGAGCTGTTGCAGCAGGATGCGCACCTCGACCGGGTCTTTGTGCCGGTTGGTGGTGGCGGTCTGGCAGCGGGCGTCGCTGTATTGATCAAGCAGTTGATGCCGCAGATCAAAGTGATTGCGGTGGAGTCAGAAGATTCAGCCTGCCTGAAAGCGGCGCTGGATGCCGGTCATCCGGTCGATCTGCCACGCGTCGGGCTGTTTGCCGAAGGGGTGGCGGTTAAGCGGATTGGCAGCGAAACCTTCCGGCTCTGTCAGGCCTACATCGATGACATCATCACCGTCGACAGCGATGCCATTTGCGCTGCGATGAAAGATCTGTTCGAAGATGTTCGTGCCGTGGCGGAACCGTCTGGTGCGCTGGCGCTGGCGGGCATGAAGAAGTATATCCAGCAGCACGAGATCAAAGGCGAGCGGCTGGCGCATGTCTTGTCCGGTGCCAACGTCAACTTCCACGGCCTGCGTTACGTCTCCGAGCGTTGCGAGCTGGGCGAACAGCGTGAAGCGCTGCTGGCTGTAACGATCCCGGAACAGCAGGGCAGCTTCCTGCGTTTCTGTCAGACGCTGGGCGGACGTTCCATCACCGAGTTCAACTATCGTTACGCCGATGCGGACAAAGCCTGCATCTTTGTTGGTGTACGTCTGACCCGTGGCGTGGAAGAGCGCAGCGAAATCATCAGCGAACTTACGCGCGGCGGTTATCAGGTGGTCGATCTCTCAGATGATGAAATGGCGAAATTGCATGTGCGTTACATGGTGGGCGGACGTCCCTCCAAGCCGCTGCGTGAACGGCTCTTCAGCTTCGAATTCCCGGAGGCGCCTGGCGCGTTGCTGAAGTTCCTGCAAACGCTGGGCACCCACTGGAATATCTCGCTGTTTCACTACCGTAGCCACGGCACCGATTATGGTCGTGTGCTGGCGGCTTTTGAGCTCGGCAGCGATGAACCGCGTTTTGAGGAGCATCTCACCGATCTGGGTTACGACTTTCACGACGAAAGCCAGAACCCGGCGTTCCGCTTCTTCCTGTCAGGCCACTGATTACAGCTGGCTCCAGAAAGCACTGATCAGCGGCTCTCCGAGCCGCTTTTTTTGCACGCAGATACCGAGTTCGAACGGTGCAACAGACTCCACATTCTCCAGCATCAGCACGCGGTTCCGCACCGGGTCCGGGCTGTTCTCCAGCACGACATCCGGCAACAGCGCAATACCGCAACCCAGCGCTACCATTGAGACTATCGCCTCATGCCCCGATACCGTGGCGTAAATCACCGGATTCGGGATGCGCTGGCGGCGGAACCAGAGATCGATACGCCGTCGTGCGGGTCCCTGCACCGGCAGGATAAACGGAATTTTTGACCAGTCGGGCTGCGGCTGGGTGGCCTGTGTGCGGACGGCACAGGGTAATGCAGGCGCAATCAGCACCAGCGGAATCAGCCCCAGTGGCATAAAATCAATGCTGGCGGGCAAAGTTTCAGGACGGCCGGCAATAGCCAGATCGGCATCGCCGGAGTGCACTTTTTCTACCGCATCCGCAGCATCACCGGTATCCAGTTTAATTTCGACCTGCGGATGTTCGGCACGAAAGCGGTCGAGGATCGGCGGCAGATGGCTGTAGGCCGCCGTTACCGAACAGAACAGGCGCAGTTCGCCGCTGAGTGACGGACCGTTAAGATCCATCACATGACGCAGTTGCTGATATTGCAACAGGGTCTGCTGGGCAAACTGACGCAGGCGTTCACCCGCTTCCGTCAGCGTCACGGTGCGGTTATCGCGCAGAAACAGCGCATGGCCGACATCGTCTTCAAGCCGCTGGATCTGGCGTGACAGCGTGGAAGGGCTGACGTGCATCGCACGCGCCGTGCGCCCGAAGTGGCAGCTTTCTGCCAGATGAAGAAACAGTTTCAGATCCCGTAAATCCATGTGCGCGTCGCCTCTGGGTGGTGTTGCATTTATTGCAATGTGACGTTGTTAATATATCAATTTAAGCAACAGAATTCCTGTCATATGATGGGGTCATTCGCGGCGTTGCATGACACGCCGTTCCTGAACAAAAAAAGCAAACACAACCTTACCGGAGTACCCATGGCTAACTATTTCAACACATTGAACCTGCGCAACCAGTTGGCGCAATTAGGCAAATGTCGTTTCATGGCGCGTGAAGAATTCGCGGATGGTGCCAGTTTCCTGAAAGGCAAAAAAGTCGTTATCGTTGGCTGTGGTGCGCAGGGCCTGAACCAGGGTCTGAACATGCGTGATTCAGGTCTGGATGTCGCCTATGCACTGCGTGCCGAAGCGATTGCTGAGAAACGCCCTTCATGGCGTAAAGCGACCGATAACGGTTTTAAAGTGGGTACTTACGAAGATCTGATCCCGCAGGCGGACCTGGTCGTTAACCTGACGCCAGACAAGCAGCACTCCGCAGTAGTTCAGGCTGTTCAGCCGCTGATGAAAGATGGCGCTGCGCTGGGTTACTCGCACGGTTTCAACATCGTTGAAGTGGGCGAAAGCATCCGTAAAGACATCACTGTTGTGATGGTGGCACCGAAGTGCCCGGGTACAGAAGTCCGTGAAGAGTATAAACGCGGCTTTGGTGTTCCGACGCTGATCGCGGTTCACCCGGAAAACGATCCAAAAGGTGAAGGCATGGCGATTGCCAAAGCCTGGGCAGCAGCGACCGGCGGCGATCGTGCTGGCGTGCTGGAATCTTCCTTCGTTGCAGAAGTGAAATCTGACCTGATGGGTGAGCAGACCATCCTGTGTGGCATGCTGCAGGCCGGTTCACTGCTCTGCTTCGATAAGCTGGTGGCTGAAGGTACGGATCCGGCTTACGCAGAAAAACTGATTCAGTTCGGCTGGGAAACCATCACCGAGTCACTGAAGTTTGGTGGCATCACCCTGATGATGGATCGTCTCTCTAACCCGGCGAAACTGCGCGCTTATGCGCTGTCAGAGCAGTTGAAAACCATCATGGCGCCGCTGTTCCAGAAGCATATGGATGACATCATCTCCGGCGAATTCTCTTCCGGCATGATGGCTGACTGGGCGAACGATGATAAAAACCTGCTGACCTGGCGTGAAGAGACCGGCCAGACCGCATTCGAAACTGCCTCACAGTATGAAGGCAAAATCGAAGAGCAGGAGTACTACGATAAAGGTGTTGTAATGGTTGCGATGGTGAAAGCGGGCGTTGAGCTGGCGTTTGAAACCATGGTAGATGCCGGCATCATCGAAGAGTCTGCTTACTACGAATCCCTGCATGAGCTGCCGTTGATCGCGAACACCATCGCCCGTAAGCGTCTGTATGAAATGAACGTGGTGATCTCTGATACCGCTGAATATGGTAACTACCTGTTCTCCTTCGCTGCGGTGCCGTTGCTGAAAGAGTTCATGACCACACTGCAGCCGGGCGATCTGGGTAAAGCGGTGGAAGGTACGCAGGTCGACAACGCACAGCTGCGTGACGTTAACGAAGCCGTTCGCCAGCACCCGATTGAAACCGTTGGCCGCAAACTGCGTGGCTACATGACCGACATGAAGCGTATCGCTGTCGCGGGCTAATAACCGTCATCACAGTTTTCAGCAAAACAAACCCCGGCTTGCCGGGGTTTTTTGTTTGGGAACACTACCTGAGAAGTTCGCTGGTGGAACGGTGCCTGCACTGCCTGCTTCGCTGTAAGACCGAGCCTGCACGGGCAATACGGTCAGATCGGAAAGACGCAAAACCCGCCATCCCTGGCATGCTCTGCCCGCGCCATCCATGGCGCGGGACGCTTTCCTCCTCTGACCATATTGCCAGCGCCCTGAGCTATTTTATTGTTGGAAGAGTTATCACAGCCCACGTTTGTAACTTTGAGCACAATTCAGATTTTCTAAACAGACAGCCAACATGGTTAAAGCGATGGGAGCATACGCCTGTAGCAAAGCATAGCGGGCCAGGGACGGCCCGCGCTGAGCCCGCCATGGATGGCGTCTTTTGCGTCTTTGCAAAAGGCGTATGCTCCCTGAGCCTATTGCATGACCACAAGGCTATGCTTTTAAACTCCTCAGTGTCGAAGTATGTTCCCTAAGCTGCCTTAGATTTATTGAACCCAGCCCATAAAAAAACCCGGCATCTGCCGGGTTTCACTGACTGTTATCCAACAGGATTAAACGTCATACAACGTCTGGTGACGCGTCTCTTTACAGGCCAGCAACGCGATCAGCGTCAGCACCGCCATCGATGCCAGATACAGCCCCACCGCCTGCAGACCATAATTGGCATTCAGCCAGGTCGCGATGTAAGGCGCAACAGAGGCTCCCAGAATCGAGGAGAGATTATAGGAGAACGAGGCGCCGGTATAACGCACTTCGGTCGGGAACAGCTCCGGCAGCAGCGCGCCCATCGGGCCAAACGTCAGCCCCATAATGCTCAGACCCAGCAGCAGAAACGCCATCACCAGCGCCTGTGAACCGGAACCCAGCATCGTTGGGAACAGGAACGAAAACGCGATAATCATCAGCGTAATGGTAATCATCGTCTTGCGACGACCAAAACGGTCGGCCAGCAAACCGGCAATCGGCACCATCACACCAAAACCAATCACCGCCAGCATCAGCATCCACAACATACTGTTACGCGGAATGCCCAGACCTGCTGGTGATGGTGTGGTGCCATAGCTCATCGAATAGACGGTCATGATATAGAACAGCGTATAGGTCGCCAGCATGATAAAAGTGCCGAGAATCGTGGCGGTCAGATGCTTGCTCAGCAGCGCCGCAATCGGCACCCGAACCTGCTTCTTCTCTTTCTGCACTTTGGCAAACACCGGACTCTCATGCAGCGACACGCGCACATACAGGCCAATCAGCACCAGCACGGCGGAGAGAATAAACGGCACGCGCCAGCCCCACTGCATAAACTGCTCGTCGGTCAGCAGCCAGGAGAGCAGCAGAAAAGTCCCGTTAGCGAAGAAAAAGCCAATCGGTGCACCCAGCTGAGGGAATGAACCATAGAGCGCACGCTTCTTCGCCGGGGCATTTTCCGTCGCCAGCAGCGCCGCGCCGCCCCATTCACCGCCCAGTCCCAGCCCCTGACCAAAACGCGCCAGCGCCAGCAGCAGCGGTGCCATCACGCCAATCGTCTCATAGCCTGGCAGCAGCCCAATGACCACCGTAGAGATCCCCATAGTCAGCAGCGAGGCAACCAGCGTGGCTTTACGCCCGACGCGATCGCCAAAGTGACCAAATACGGCGGAGCCAATCGGACGTGCGATAAAGGCGATAGCAAAAGTGGCCAGCGACTGTAGCGTGGCGACCGTGGCATCACCCTGCGGGAAGAAAATGTGCGGAAAAACAATCACTGCCGCAGTGGCATAAATATAAAAGTCGAAGAACTCGATGGCGGTACCGACCAGCGAGGCAATCACCACTTTACTGCGTGAGTTAACCGGTGTGGGATCCTGCTGTTTGTCGAGTGTGTCTGTGAGGGAGGCTTGCATAACTGTTTCTTATTTGTAAATACAGACAAAGAATCTTACGCATCTGCCAGAGCGCATTCAATGATGAAAACCCGCGCCGCGTCTGGCTTCAGAGGGCAAAAAGAGGATAATTTCTGTGGTGTGACGAATGCCGGGTGATACCGGGGTAAACCGGACGATATCTGGCGGGATACTCTAAGAAAGGGCTAAATAAAAGTGACCCCTCAGCTATTCATCCTGTTATCGGGTGAAAAAATAGCCGGGGGGTGACATTTTCCGCTGTTGTTAACGAATTACGATGCTTTGCGGCGGGATGCGCTGCCCGCTTCCGGCATCTGCGGGTCATCTTTATATTTGGCTGTGGCGATCCACGCTGCACAGAACAGCGTCAGGCGGGCGAAGAAATAGAAGAACGCCATCAGGCCAAGCACAGAACCAAAGGCTGCACCAGAAGGTGAGGTTGCCAGCTTCGGCAGCGTCAGCGTCATCACAAACTTAATCACCTCAAAGCCGATTGCCGCCAGCAGGGTGCCGCGGAACAGCGCTTTCTTGCGCGGCTTATGACGCGGCAAAATCCAGAAAATCCAGAGGAACAACAGGTAGTTTGCCAGAACGGAAATGGACGTGGCGATAATGGTCAGGGCAGGGCGTAACCACTCAATGCCATCCAGCCCCAGCGCACTCACGATGGTCGCCTGAGCAGAACCGGCTACCGAGGTCAGCGACAGCGTAATCACCAGCGCCAGCATCAGACCCGTCAATGACAGGAAGTCGCGAATATAACGTTTCCAGATCTTCTCTTTGTCATCCGGTTTGCGTTCCCAGACGTCGCGCGACTGGGCGCGGATCGCTTCACGCAGATTACCCATCCAGTTAAGGCCGGAGTAGAGGGCCAGCAGTAAACCAGTGATACCCACGGTGGCACGCTGCTGAATGGCGGTGTTCACCGTATTCTTCAGCGTGGTAGCCAGCGTCGGGTCACTGATGCTGCTGACGATTTTGTTGATGATATCGGTCAGCAGATCCTGATTCGATGCCAGCACAAAACCCACGGCGGCGAACGACACCATCAGAATGGGGATCAGTGATAAAAACGAGAAATAAGTAATAGCCGCGCCAAACTGGCTGCCGAGCCGGTCATTAAAGCGGTCCAGAGCGCGAATAAAATGCGCCACCGCCGGAATAGACTGGAACCAGGTGGCGAAGCGTGACACGCGAACAATCGACTCATCCACGGTGTGATTGCCGGTTTTAATATCGATAAGCGGCTTTTCTGGCTGCATATCCTGCGGGTTTTCCTGCTTGTCTGTCATAGACCTTCACTGTCCTGTTTATCATTAAAATCAAAGTATAGCCGCTCAGGTGACGTACTCCTGTAACACCTGAGTCAGCCACTCCATAAATACCCTTACGCGGCGTGCCACATTGCGCCGGTGCGGATAGAGCAGATGGATCGGCATCGGCCTGGCGGGAAAGCGATGCAGCACTTCCACCAGCTCGCCCCTTTCCAGTAATGACTGAATCCCGGCGGCGGGCACCTGAATAATCCCCAGCCCTGCCAGGCAGGCGGCGCGATAAGTTTCCGTACTGTTCACCGTCACCACGCCACCGGTATGAACGTAATGGCACTGCCTGCCATCGAAATATTCAAAGCCGGGTGAGGCCTGGCCGAGCTGCTGGCTGTAATGCACCATCGCATGCTGCGACAGCTCTTCCAGCCGGATTGGCATGCCGAAACGCGAAAGGTAGCCAGGGCTGGCGCAGTTGATCAAGGTATGAGTACCAATTTTTCGCGCAATCAGACCTGAATCCTTCAGCTCACCGACCCGGATGACGCAGTCAAATCCTTCACGGATCACATCCACCTGACGGTCGCTGCTGCTCAGCTCAATTTCCACGCCCGGGTAGTGTTGCAGAAATTCCGGCAGCCTTGGCAGGATAAAACCGGTGGCCATCGCCACTGACATGTCGACCCGGAGTTTACCGCTGAGCGAGGCGGGCTCGTGCTGAAACAGGCTGTCCATATCGTCAATCATCGACAACAGATCCAGACAGCGGTCGTAATAGACCAAGCCATCCTGGGTTAGTTGCACCCGGCGCGTGGTGCGATGCAGCAAACGTGTTGCCATTTGATTCTCCAGCGCCTGAATCTGCCGCGATACGCTGCCTTTGGGGACGCCTAAACTCTCTGCCGCGCGGGTAAAACTGCCCATTTCGGCCACCCGCACAAACACCTGCATTGCGTGAATTTTGTCCATGTTGTTCACCGATTGTTGTTTTTATTGAAACAGTGATGCGCATTTAACCCTGTTTATAGATCAATAATTCGCGAATATCCTTAAACCGTGTTCAATTTTTCAACAGGTGTGAGCGATGAATCAGAAAGTAGCGTTAATTACCGGTGGAAACCGTGGTTTAGGCCGGAATGGAGCCTTAAAACTGGCTGCGAGAGGCACAGATATCATTCTGACGTACCGCAGCCATGCCGATGAGGCGCAGGCGGTTGTAAAGGACATTGAAGCACTGGGACGACGCGCCGTGGCGCTGGCGCTGGATGTCGGCGACACCGGGCAGTTTGATCGCTTTGTTGGCGAAGTGAAAGAGGTATTGCAGCTGCAGTGGCAACGAGAGCGCTTTGACTATTTAGTGAACAACGCCGGGCACGGACATTACAAGCCGTTTACCGACACCACCGAAGCGGAATTTGATGCGCTGGTGAATGTGCATTTCAAAGGGCCTTACTTCCTGACCCAGAAGCTATTGCCGCTGATTAACGACGGGGGGCGCATCCTGAATATCTCCAGCGGTCTGACCCGTCTGGTTTATCCAGGCTCCGCAACCTATGCGTCGATGAAAGGGGCGATGGAAGTCCTGACGCGCTATCAGGCGAAAGAGCTGGGTGAACGCCGCATTCGCGTCAATATTCTGGCACCAGGCGCAATAGAGACTGACTTTGGCGGAGGACGGGTACGCGATACCCGCGAGATTAACGACCAGATTGCCGGGCTGACGGCGCTGGGTCGGGTCGGACTGCCGGATGATATCGGCGACGCTATCAGCGCGATCCTTAGCGATGAAACGGGCTGGATCACCGCGCAGCGCATTGAAGCGTCAGGCGGGCAGGGGATTTAACCCCGGGCGGCGTCGCGAAAAACACGACGCCGCCGCATTTTACAGCGTAATGGTGCCGTCGATGACGGTCACGGTATTGCCGCTAATCCAGATGGTCTCACCGGCAAAGGTCACATTCACCCGACCAGCACGCTGCAGGGCCGTGCCCTGGCGAACGCGATAGGGGGTGGTTTGCCCCGCCGCGGCAAAGTAGCGCGCCAGACAGGCGTTGGCACTGCCGGTCACTGGATCTTCGGTCAGACTGCCATTCTCTACCAGCAGGCCGCGCACTTCATACTGCTCAGGCTCGTCCGCAGGCAGACGACCAAAGGGCATGATGCCCGAGACACCCGCATGCTGAATCAGTCGCTGCAATTCACTGACATCGGGCTGCAGCGCCAGTACCGCTTCAGCGCTAATCATCGGAATGAGCAGCCAGCGAATCCCCATGTCCACTATCGTCGGACTTTGCGTCAGATCGAACGCATCGCAGTTTAAGGCGTTACTCATCCGCGCATCCTGCCAGGGCATCAGCGTGGCAGCCGGCGCGGCAAAGGCCAGGTCCGCGTCACCTATCTTCACCGTCACGTTACCGACGCCGCACTCCTGCACGATTTCACCCGGCGTGCGGGTTGGCCAGCCCGCCTCCAGCAGCGCATGGGCGGTGCCCAGCGTCGGATGACCGGCAAACGGCAGTTCCCCTTCAACGGTAAAAATCCGCACCCGATAGTCCGCCTCTTCGTGCTGTGGCGGCAGGACAAAGGTGGTTTCCGACAGGTTTGTCCAGCGGGCAATCGCCGCCAGCTGGCTGTCGCTTAACCCCTGAGCATCCATGATCACCGCCAGCGGATTGCCGTTAAAGGCTGATGAGGTAAACACATCGACTTGCTTAAACGCGACCTTCATTGTGACTCCTTACTGTGGCTTTAGTGTGGCCTTTTCTCTGCCGGATGATTGCTTATAACAGCTAACAGCGTTATCAATAAGTTAAAGATTTTATCGGAGACTGTGAATGCTGACGATCCTGGGACGCGCCTCCTCAATCAACGTGCGCAAAGTATTATGGCTGTGTGACGAGCTGGAACTCGATTACCAGCGCGAAGAGTGGGGCGATGGCTTCCGTTCAACGCACCTGCCCGAATTCATGGCACTCAACCCGAATGCGATGGTGCCGGTGCTGAAAGATGGTGACTTTGTGATGTGGGAATCCAACGCCATTCTGCGCTATCTGTCGAACGCCTATGGCGGTGAATGGCTTTATCCTCTGCATCCGCAGACGCGTGCACCTGTCGATCAGTGGATGGACTGGCAATCCACCGAACTCAACACCTCATGGCGTTACGCCTTTATGTCGCTGGTGCGAAACTCACCGGCCCACCAGGACCCGCGACTGTTGGCTGCGGCCAGCAAAGGCTGGGCGCACACTATGAGCATTCTCAATCAGCAGCTGGAAAAAACCGGGCGCTACGTCGCCGGACGCAATTTTACCCTGGCAGACATTCCGATTGGCCTGGCGGTAAACCGCTGGTTTGAAACCCCGCTCGATCATCCCGACTATCCGGCGGTGCGCACCTATTACGAGCGCCTGACTGAACGTCGCGGCTATACCGTCTGGGGCCGCAACGGTACACCCTGAGCCTGGCCGCACGACACGCCTGCCAGTTCACAGGCGAGTTCACCTGCGCGCTGAATCGCCCGGGTATAGCGCGCATCAAACGGATAGCAGCAGGAGAGACGCAGCGCATGGTTGTAGCGCTCACTCAGCGAATAGAGCGCGCCAGGCGTGACGCAAATCTGCTCCTGCAGCAGTCGATCAAACATCTCTGTGGTATTCACGCCGCCCGGTAACTCAACCCAGAAAACAAATCCACCGCGTGGCAGCGTCGCGCGGGTTCCCACCGGGAAGTAACGGGCGATCAGACCGCGCGCCTCATCCAGATTGGCCGCGTAGCGACGGCGTAGCGTGCGCAGATGATGGTCATAACCGCCGGACGCAAGAAACTCCGCCAGCGTTTCCGAGAGCAGGGCGGATTCGGCCATCGACGACACTGCTTTCAGTCGGGCAATCGCATCATGAAAACGACCTGCGGCGGTCCAGCCAAGTCGGAAATCGGGTGCCACGGTTTTGGTGAAGCTGGTGCAGTAGATCACCCAGCCATCGCGATCAAAGGCTTTCACGGCGGGTGAGAGCGGCCAGTCGAACTGCAACTCGTCATAAAGCCCATCTTCAATCAGCGGAACGTGGTAAGTATTCACTAACTTAGCCAGCCGCTTCTTATTCTCCAGCGACATGCCGCAGCCCAGCGGGTTCTGCACGCTGGGCATCGCAATCAGTGCCTTTATACGCTGCTCCTGAAGCAGCATCTCCAGCGCATCCAGCGACAGGCCATGCTGCGGATCGGTAGGGATTTCCAGCGCCTTCAGGCCCAGCGACGCCAGCAGGGGGAAGAGGAAAAAGTAGGTCGGCGACTCCAGCCCAACGCAGTCGCCGGGCTGCGTCACCGCCCGCAGCGCCAGTTGTAAAGCCTCCATGCAACCATGGGTCAGGGTGATCTCATCGGCGGTGAGCGTTTGCCCGGCGTGCAGCGCCCGTCGCGCAATCTCCTCCCGTAAGCGCTCACTACCGGGTGGAAGTGCATAGCGCCCGATGATGTTGGGATGACGGCGCAGCAGTGAGGCGGTAATCCGGGCGATGCGCGCCGCCGGAAACAGCTCGCTGTCCTGCGGGCAGGCCAGGGAAATATTGGTGTAGTCGGGATGATTCTGCGCTGCAAACACCTTATCGATCAGGTCGAGCTTACCGCTGCTGGGGTCGCGTACCCGGGCTTTATGCTGACCGTGACGGGTTACAGCCGGCAACACGCCGCGCACGTAGTAGCCCGACTGCGGCCGCGCCTCAATCAGCCCGCGATCTTCCAGCATCTGCCAGGCATTCAGCACCGTATTGACGCTGACCTGGTGTGACTGCGCGACACGGCGGATCGCCGGCAGGCGTTTACCGGGTTTCAGCGTGCCCTGATGGATGGCCTCAGCGAAGCTGTCTGCGAGCTGCTGATAGAGCGGCTGATTGGAAGCAGGAGTAAGGGACACAGAAGCCTCCGGCGTGGATGGGTACAATTGCTGTTAACGGGAACTGTAACCATTACAATAGTAATTTTGTGTCACTGTTACCATCTCTTTCTCCGCCGTAGCATAGAACGCTGTCCACTTTCAGGAGAGCCACGATGCTCGATCCCTCTTTCTTCAGTTACGTTACCGTGATGTCGATTACGCCAGGCCCGAACAATCTGTTGCTGGCGACATCCGGGGTCAATTTTGGCATGCGGCGGACCCTGCCGATGGTGTTTGGCATTCTGGTGGGCTGCGCGGTACAGACAGTGATTGCCGGGATGGCATTGGAGGTGTTGCTGCACTGGATGGCGGCGATTCGCCTGCCGCTGACGCTGGCAGGCTGTACCTATCTGATGTGGTTATCCTGGAAAATTTTTCGCGCCGGTGCACCGGAAGCGCGAACCCGGGCACAGCCGATGACGCTGGTGGGCGGTGCCTGCTTCCAGGCCATCAACCCCAAAGCCTGGCTGATGGCCACCAACGTCGCGCTGCTTTACAGCGGCAGTAGCGGTGTGCTGACGGTGATGATCGCCTTTATGCTGCTCAATCTGCCCTGCATCCTGATCTGGGCTGCGCTGGGCGATCGCCTGCGCAGCCATCTGCAGATTGCCTGGAAGCGTCAGCTGTTTAACAGCCTGATGGCGCTGTCACTGGTGGCGACGACCGTCTGGATGCTGACCGACGCGCTGCTGGCCGCTTAATCAGGTGCACCGGGTGCGGTGGCCGACGGCCATTTCCAGTTCTGCACCTCCGGCAAATCTTCGCCATGTTCACGGACATAGCGATGATGCTCCGCCAGACGCTGCTGTAAATCCTCCAGCAGTTCCGGATGTGTATCGGCCAGTCCCGGCACGCGCAGAATCGCCTCCTGCGCGAGATGATAGCGGTCAAGCTCGTTCAGCACCGTCATATCAAATGGCGTGGTGGTAGTTCCCTCTTCATTGAAGCCGCGCACATGGAAGTTGCGGTGATTGGTACGAGAATAGGTCAGGCGATGGATCAGCGTCGGATAGCCGTGGAAGGCAAAGATCACCGGTTTGTCCTGGGTAAACAGCGCATCGAACTCCGCATCAGATTTGCCATGCGGATGCTGCTCTTCCGGCTGTAGCGCCAGCAGGTCGACTACATTCACCACGCGGATGCGCAGTCCGGGCAGCATCTCGCGCAGCAGATCGACCGCCGCCATCGTTTCCATAGTTGGGACATCACCGGCACAGGCCATCACCACATCCGGCTGTTCATTCTCCGGCGTAGTGCCCGCCCAGCGCCACTCACCCATACTCGCTTCACAATGTGTCACGGCGCTGGCCATATCCAGCCACTGCGGCGCAGGCTGTTTACCCGCCACAATCACATTGATCCGGTCCCAGGTGCGCAGGCAGTGATCGCCAACCCACAGCAGCGTATTGGCATCGGGCGGCAGGTAGATGCGCACGATGTCCGCTTTCTTGTTAGCGACGTGATCGATAAAGCCCGGATCCTGATGGCTGTAGCCATTGTGGTCCTGCCGCCAGACATGGGACGAGAGCAGATAGTTCAGCGACGAGATCGGTTTACGCCAGCCCAGTTTGCGCGAGACTTTCAGCCACTTGGCGTGCTGGTTAAACATCGAATCGACGATGTGAATAAAAGCCTCATAGCAGTTGAACAGTCCGTGGCGGCCGGTCAGCAGATAGCCTTCCAGCCAGCCCTGACACTGATGCTCACTGAGAATTTCCATCACCCGGCCATCCCGCGCCAGCTGCTCATCATAAGGCTCGGTTCGTTCCAGCCAGGTGCGGCTGGTCACGTCGAAGACGGGTGTCAGGCGGTTAGAGGCGGTTTCATCCGGGCCAAACAGGCGGAAATTATCGCGGTTACGCTGGAACAGCACGCTGAGATAGCGGCCCAGATGCTCGGTGGCCTGCGCCATCTCCGTACCTGGCTCGCTGACATCGCAGGCAAACTCTGCGATCCCGGGCGTATCCAGCTCACGACGCAGCAGGCCGCCATTGGCATACGGTGAAGCGCCCATGCGCTTATCGCCCTCTGGTGCCAGCGCCTGCAGTTCCGGCTTCAGGCGACCCTGCTCATCAAACAGGTCGTCAGGCTGATAGCTGCGCATCCACGTCTCAAGGATCTGGCGATGACCGTCATCTTCACGACAGGCCGCGACCGGCACCTGATGCGCCCGCCAGAAATCCTCCACTTTCTTGCCGTCGACCGTTTTTGGGCCGGTCCAGCCTTTGGGGCTGCGCAGAATAATCATCGGCCAGCGCGGCACGTCAGTGCTGGCGTTGCCGCTGCGCGCCTCTCGCTGATACTGAGCAATCTTACTGAAGGCGTTATCCAGTGCCTCCGCCATCAGCGGATGCATTTTTTCCGGTTCATGTCCGCAGACAAATATCGGCTCATAGCCGTAGCCACTGAACAGCTGGTGCAGGTCTTCGTCGCTGCTGCGACCCAGCAGCGTCGGGTTGGCAATCTTATAGCCATTCAGATGCAGAATCGGCAGCACCGCACCGTCACGTTCAGGGTTGAGGAATTTGATGCCGTGCCAGCTTGAGGCCAGCGGCCCGGTCTCGGCTTCACCGTCGCCAATCACGCATGGCACCACCAGATCGGGATTATCGAAAGCGGCACCAAAGGCATGGGAGAGCGAATAGCCCAGCTCACCGCCTTCATTAATCGAGCCGGGCGTTTCTGGCGCGGCGTGGCTGGGAATGCCGCCCGGAAAAGAAAACTGCTTAAACAGGCGCTGCATGCCCGCCGCATCCTGAGAGATGTGCGGATAAATCTCGCTGTAGCTGCCCTCCAGCCAGGTATTTGCCACCATGCCAGGGCCGCCGTGTCCTGGCCCGCAGATGTAGATCATATTCAGGTTCTGTTTGCGGATAACACGGTTGAGATGAGCGTAGATAAAATTCAGCCCTGGCGTGGTGCCCCAGTGGCCCAGCAGACGCGGTTTGATGTGCTCCGGTTTGAGCGGTTCGCGTAACAGTGGGTTATCCATCAGGTAAATCTGTCCGACGGAGAGGTAGTTCGCTGCCCGCCAGTAGCGGTCGAGCAGGGTAAATTCGGGTGACGCAGGGGAGTAAGACATGCGGGTTCCTCCTGATCGTGCAGCTAAAAGATGCCTTAACCCTAATAGAGAATGCCCGAATCGACCAGGTAACCGGCCAATAAAAAAGGCCCCGCAACCGGATTGACCCTTAAAGCTGCTCACCCAGCAGAGTCATCTTTGAACCTATCTCTTAAAATAGCGAACCGACAAGCCTGAAAATGAAAGGCCTGAGTCCGGTTGAATATCGAACCCAGGCCCTGAAAGCGCCTTAATATAAACTGTCCAGCTTTAAAGCGTTAATCGATTAAGTAAGATTTTTAAAAGGTGATATTTTAATTCTGCAAACAGCGATTTTATTTACCATATAGCTTGTAATTTATCAGTCCTGTTAATACTCCGGTTATCACTATTTTGATTGAGTCTTTTATCGTTGGTAAACCATCAATAAAATAGACCATTAAAAATAATGCTAAAATGATGAGCAGCGTATCTAAAAAAACTCTCTGTACCGGTTTCATTACCACCAGCAGGTTAGTCCGTAAGTGAAAGCCGCGCCTGTCGCATCCGTAGCTGCTCCGACAATCCATCCTGGCACCAGTCCGATGCCAGGAACGATTACGGCACCGCTCATTGAGCCCGGCACGCCGGAGGCTATTACAGATTGAAACATATCTGTAGTTAAATCTTTTACATTACATTGGTTAAACTTCGCAGTCATAACCTGAGCAATCTCCAGATTAACATCGAATCTGTAAGATTCGGCTCCGACACCAGAGACATATTTTACTTCTAAAATATTTAATCCTTTTATGAAAATCCTTTTTAAATAATGAGCCTGGAGAAAATAACAAAATGACATATTCCTTAATGTGACGCAGAGCTCATATTTTTATCGTAATTTTACGATTATCAGACAGGAGGATTTATATCATTGGGCGTCACACTATTCATATCACAGACAGGAATCTGTCCGGGTAATATTATTCAGGGGTACAGTATCTGCACGCTGGATTCGGCGTATTTATACCGTAATCAGTTTAAATGAATTGATGACGTGAAGCGGGCGATCTACGAATAGGTTCATGATGAAATAACGCGCGGATAAGCCTGAAACGGAAAGGCCTGGGTCCGGTTAGGTACCGGACCCAGGCCCTGAAAGCGGCTTAATATAAACTGCCCGGTTTGCTGGGGCAATTCAGATGCAAAGCCTTCTGTTCTTCAGTGGCACATTACTTGCCGACGACGAAGGCGGTTTCCCGTCCTTCATCGTTGGCCGCCATCGGGGTGACCGGCGAGTAATCGAGATGCAGAATGCGGCTGGTTTCAGCTAACACTTTCTCTGTCAGCGCCACGTCGCCGTTCAGTTTGCGACCCCAGGAAGGGATCACCGCGCGGATTTTGTTCTGCCATTCCGGCGAAGCCATCTGCTCAGGACAGACCTTGTGCAGCAGCTCCAGCATGATCGGTGCCGCCGTAGACGCACCTGGCGAGGCACCCAACAGCGCTGAAATCGTGCCATCCTGTGAAGCGACCACTTCGGTGCCCAGACGCAACACGGCGCCCTCTTTTTCATCTTTCTTGATGATCTGCACACGCTGACCGGCAGTGACTAACTGCCAGTCCTCCTGCTTCGCCTGCGGCACATAGGCGCGCAGCGCGTCCATCCGGTCGCGATCGCTTTGCAGCACCTGATCCATCAGGTATTTCACCAGATCAAAACTTTTCAGCCCCACTTTCACCATTGGCAGCATATTGCTGCTGTTCAGCGAAGTGAACATATCCATCAGCGAACCCTGCTTCAGGAACTTAGTCGAGAAGGTGGCGAATGGGCCAAACAGCAGCACCTGCTTGCCATCCAGCACGCGGGTGTCGACGTGCGGCACAGACATCGGCGGCGCACCGACGCTGGCTTTACCGTAGACCTTGGCCATGTGCTGCGCGACGACCTGCGGATTTTCTGTGACCAGGAACGAACCGCCCACCGGGAAACCGGCATAGCCGTTGGCTTCCGGGATACCCGCCTTCTGGAGAAGCGGTAACGCCGCGCCGCCCGCACCGATAAAGATTTTACCTGCCGTCAGTGTGCGACGCGTGCCGCTGTTCAGACACTGCAGCGTCACCTGCCAGCGACCGTCGGCGAGCTGCTTCAGCTCACGCACTTCCTGACGCAGACGCAGCTGGAAATTCGCTTTCTTCTCTAACGAGGCAATCAGCTGACGGGTGATTTCACCGAAGTTCACGTCGGTGCCCATCTCCGTCCAGGTCGCGGCCACTTTCTGACTGCGGTCACGGCCATTCATCACCAGCGGGATCCAGCGGGCAATCTGCTGCGGATCTTCGGAGTAGGCCATGCCACGGAACAGGGTGCTCTTCTGCAGCGCCTTAAAGCGCTTGCGCAGGAAGTCGACATTGTCGTCACCCCAGACAAAGCTCATGTGCGGCGTGCTGTGAATAAAGCTTTCAGGGTTGCGCAGGTTGCCTTTCTGGACCTGATAAGCCCAGAACTGGCGGGAAATCTGGAACGATTCGTTGATCGTCACCGCTTTGGAGATGTCGATGCTGCCATCCGCCTGCTGAGGCGTATAGTTCAGCTCTGCCAGCGCCGCATGACCGGTGCCCGCGTTATTCCAGCCGTTGGACGACTCTTCGGCCACGCTATCCAGCCGCTCCACCATTTCGATGGACCAGTCCGGCTCTAAATCCTGCAGCCACGCGCCGAGGGTGGCGCTCATCACACCTGCGCCAATCAGCAGCACGTCAACGTCTTTGCGCTCCTGCGCGGTAGTAGTGGTGTCCTTTGCCATGGCACTCATCGCGAGCGCAAGGTTTACAGCTGAATTGCTCATGAGGCGACATCTCCTCTTCTGTTGACCTGAAGCCCAACAGTTTCGCAGGCGAAATAGTCACGCTTCTTTCGAGCGCGTTGCGCTATTTCTCTAAGGTTAAGTCTCAGGTATAGGGTTAAGCGGTGATAACGCGTTAACTGAACGTTATGCTTAGTCATCCGAATATAACATTCTCGCATCTGAATTAAACATTTGTTTATTTTTTAAATGCAGAAATGATTCAGCATAAGAATTAATCATCAGGGGCGGTGGCGTATTAGCGGTTTTTTAGAGATAAGTCAGTGAGTTAACTGAGAGTGTATGTTGCGAGAAAGCCCCATGCTGGTGCAGGGCCGGAATGGATATGAACCGTGCGGAATTATTTAATTCGCTGAAATTTAGCGATTTATTATGCAGCAAGGAATAACGGGAATCGGGTGATGAGAGCCTGAAAAGCTGCTCGTGTAAAAATAATGTTACATTTTTGTGAGTCTGAAAATGCGCGCGCACCGGCGCACGCATCGGATTCACTTATGACTGATTCGCGCTGGCTGGCAGCTTTTTCAGACTTATCGCCATGCGGTTATAGGTGTTCATCAGGCCAATTGCGATGTTCAGATCGACAATACTTTTCTCGCTAAATTGCTCTTTTAATGTGGCATAGCAGGCATCCGGCGCGCCCTGCTGAGCAATCAGCGTCAGGCATTCAGCCCAGTGCAGGGCCGCCTTCTCTTTATCACTGAACAGCGTGCCGGATTCCTGCCAGACCGAGGTCAATACAATCTTATCCCAACTCATGCCTGATTTATTCAGCGCTTTGGTATGTAAATCAATGCAGTAGGCGCAGCCGTTAATCTGCGATATGCGCAGGAACAGCAGTTCCAGTAAAGTGAGCGGCAGATCGGTTTGCGCCAGATAACTGTATACGCCGCCCAGCGCTTTCATGCCTGCCGGTGCTGCACTGTGGAAATCGATACGTTCGCTCATCTTGTTGCCTCCTGGGATTGATGAGGCGATTTTCGGCCTTTCAATGGAGCAGATAAAGTGCCAAAAAATGAGAGTCTGACTGGTCCATCGCTGCTTTCCACGCTGACACTCCAGCGCGGTACGTCACGTGGCCTCAGCGAACAGCTACGCCAGCTGATTGAACAGGCGATTGGAGAAGGGCGCTTACAGCCCGGTGCGCGTCTGCCCTCCTGTCGCGATCTGGCGGTGCAGCTCGGCGTGGCGCGCGGCACGGTACGTGCCAGCTATGACATGCTGGTCGATGGTCAGTTTCTGCAGGCCAGAGGTGCGGCGGGTACCTTCGTCAGCCCATTACCGCCGTTGAAACCGGTCAGCGTCGATGCTGAACGCCAGCTGCTGGAGGGTGCAGAGGGGTATGAAGCGCCACCGCTGATCTTCCAGATGGGCATTCCTGCCAGCGATGCATTCCCGGCCAAAGTCTGGCTGCGCATTCTGCAGCGTCAGACGCGCATGCAGGTCAGCAGACCGGCCAGCTATTCCGATCCACGCGGCAGCTTAGCGTTGCGGCAGGCGCTGGTGGCCTACCTTGCGGTGGCACGCGGCCTGCGCTGTCAGACGGACCAGATTATTATTACCAGCGGCTATGCGGGCGCGATGGGCCTGATTGGCCTTGCGATGGATTTTCAGGGCAAAACGGCCTGGCTGGAAGATCCCGGATTCTGGGTGGCGCGTCGCGCGGTTGACGCGCTGCGCGTTACGCCGGTTGCCGTGCCGGTTGATGCCGAAGGGTTGCAGGTGGAGGCCGGGATGGCCCGCGCGCCGGATGCCGCTTTTGCGCTGGTGACACCAGGACAGCAGGCACCGCTTGGCATGACCATGAGTCTGGCACGCCGCCATGCATTGCTGAGCTGGGCCAGTCGCGAGCAGCGCTGGATTATCGAAGATGACTATCTCGGCGAGCTTCAGCCCGGTAATCGCGCGGCTCCGGCACTGGCCGCGCTCGACAGCGAGGGACGCGTATTGCACATCGGTACCTTCAGTAAGACGCTGACGCCGCAACTGCGGCTCGGTTTTATCGTGGTTCCGACGGCGCTGACGGCTCGCTTCGGCGAGGTGTGCGCATTACTTGCGCCAGCCTCTTCGGGATTGCTGCACAATGCGGTAGCGGAGTTTCTGCGGGAAGGTCACTTTATGCGGCATCTGCGGCGCATGAAGCGCGTCTATCAGGAGCGGCTGGAGCAGATGATCGCGGCGCTCCATCCTCACTTTCCCGATCTGCAACGTGCCGGGCTGGCGGTGATTGTCCGCTTACCCGCCGGTACGCCGGATGAGGTGATTGCCCAGCAGGCAGCAGAGTGGGGCATGGCGCCGTCGCCGCTGTCGATCTGGTATCAGCAGGCGGATCAGCGCGGGGCGGGCCTGCTGCTGGGGGCGGCACATCTGCCACGTGAAGGTTATGCGCGCAGTGCCGAACGGCTAAAAGCGCTGGTCGATGCGCAGGCGGTCAGCTCCTGAACCAGCGACGCCAGACAAAGCGGATCACAAAAAACTCCAGTGCGCCCAGCAGCAAAAACCAGACGCAAAACACCACCGTGTAGAGCTGATTCAGATCCTGCAGATGAAACATCTGCAACAGGTGCTGCGCCACCGTCACGCTAAAGGCGGGTGCGGGCAGCAGCAGCGCCGAGAGAAAGCCCAGCAGCAAAATGCCACCTGGCACGATCAACGTCTCAAAAGGGTTATTCATAACCGGTTTCCCATATTTATCAGCCCGGCATTTTCAGGTAATCGGCGACAGGGTTCAATGGTGGCGTGCGCCAAAGCGCCATCCCGCAGCCCGAACCGGCCAGGTCAGACCGAAGAAAATGCTTTGCCACCATCGACTTAGCGGCATTCATAGCGAATGATAAGAGTTATAGCCTTTGCTATACTTAAATCCCTGATTTTACTGTCTTTTTATCTTCAGGTTTGCATGGTAGACTGCGCCCACTTTTTCATAACTGAACACTTTGTGTGGTGAATTCAGCGTGAATTGCCGCTTTTTCGCCCCAGGTGAATAAATCATGACCTTTATTGCCACTTTAATTCTTGCGCTGGGTATGTCGATGGACGCGTTTGCCGCTGCGCTGGGCAAAGGTGCCACACTGCATCGTCCTGGTTTTAAAGAAGCGCTGCGTACCGGTCTGATCTTTGGCTCCATTGAAGCGCTGACTCCACTGATTGGCTGGGCGCTTGGCCTGGCCGCCAGCCGTTATATCATGGCATGGGATCACTGGGTTGCCTTCAGCCTGCTGGCGTTTCTCGGTGGCCGTATGATGATGGAAGGTTTCCGTAAGACGGCCGTCACCGAACCCTGCGAAGCCCCGCAAAGCCACGGCTTTATGGTACTGGCAACTACCGCTGTCGCGACCAGCCTCGATGCGCTGGCTGTCGGTGTCGGACTGGCTTTCCTGCAGGTGAATATCATTACCACCGCGCTGACCATTGGTGCCGCCACCACGGTGATGGCGACCACAGGCGTATTAGTCGGTCGCTTTATCGGTCCGGTGCTGGGAAAATGGGCGGAAGTGCTGGGTGGCGTGGTCTTAATCGCCGTAGGCTCCACCATTCTGTTGCAGCATCTCGGCTACACCGCCTAGTGCTTTTGCACATAAAAGCGGCATTTTTGTGATCTGGTTCAAATTTATTTGCTGTTAAAACGCACAGACGCTATACTTTTTCAGTATATCTTCAACTAAATTTGAACAGGTATTTCATGAAACGCATCATTAAACACGTATTCCGCGCTTACGTTGAGACGTTCAAACACGTACCGCCGGGTGCCATGTACTAAGTACCCTGTAAGAAACCCTCGATAATCGCGGTCAGGGATCGACCTGTGATTATCACCTTTTCTGCTTTTTCTGCCTTTGCTTCTGCTGATTTAAACCCGCGTTTTTGCACTTCGGGTGCATCTGACTGGCTGCTAACACTCTCCTTCTGATTCCCCCGTTATATGCCGCTTTATGGCGACGAAACTGCTTCTGTAACTGGCGGTGACGTACCTGCTGAAATCCCCATCAATCTGCGCGCAATGGGAAAGCCTTCACGTTCAATGGAATCAGAAGCCCCCGGAATGAAGCTGAATGCCCGCCTGAAACGGTCTGCTAACCACAAACCCAGTGCGCTATCCGGCAGCGGTGAGTGACTTTTGCGGGTGGATAAGCAGAAAAATGCGTCAATTTTCGCCCGGCAAAAACGCGCCTGTCTTAAATCGCATCGGCCACAAATTCAATAAATGTCCGTACTTTCGAATTGAGTGCCGAACGTTCGGTGACACAGGCATAGATATTCATGGGCAGGGACTCAATGGTGCTCTCGCCACTGTGACCTGACCAGGACAAAGGCCTTAGCAGACCGCTGTCTATCAGCGGCTGAGCAACAAAGCTTGCCAGACGGGCAATGCCGCCGCCGTTTATGGCTATTTTAGCAATAATATCAATATCATCGCTGATAAAACTGGGGTTAGGTTTTGCATTGACAGGCTGTCCGTTGACCATAAACGTCCATGGCAGAAACCGTCTGTCGGTGGGATAGCGGAAAACCAGGCAGGCGTGCTGGCTAAGTTCTCCAGGCGTCTGAGGCGTGCCAGCGCGATCAAGGTAAGCGGGAGCCGCACAGAATATAAAGGGTAACGATGCGATTTTTCTGGCGATGAGTTGATCATTCAGCTGTGCTTCGATGCGGATACTGACATCGACGCCTTCCAGGCGATGATCGACGTTGCGATCGGTACTGATCAGTTCAATATCTATATCGGGGAAAGACGCTTTGAAAGCGGGCATAAGGGGAGCCAGAACGTACCGACCAAACGCGGCTGTCGTAGCGATACAAAGTGGCCCCTGCGGTTTGGTTTCATTCGCTGCAGCCTGAGAGGCGAGTTCGATATCATGTGGGATGTGACGGACTTTCTCGAAATAGCGTTTACCGTTTTCCGTTAAGGTCATGCTGCGGGTGGTACGCGATAGCAGTCGCACGCCCAGATGCGCTTCAAGACGGGAAAGACTCTGGCTGACTGCTGCCGGACTCATACCTTTAGCGCGTGCCGCCGCTGCAATACTGCCGTTTTCCACCACGCGGATAAAAGTGCTAATCAGCCCTAAAATGTCCATCATATCCTCAACGGTTAATTCGTCAATTTTACTTAATAACGATTAAAGCATAACCGCTCTACACCCCCCCGCATAAGCTTGTTAAGTTAGCCGCAGTCTTCTCTACTTTTGTTAAACAGGATATTCAGATGACTGATGCTGCAACAAAAAAAACCTTACGAACCCGTTTGCCGGTGCGCACGGCACCTTACATATTTGCGTTTTACATGGCGATCATCATGGCGTTCCTGATGAGTCTGGTTATCACGTTAGCCGAATTCGGAATGGGACCTCATTACATGACAAATGTGATGAATGCTTACCAGGTCGCCATGCCAGCCGCTTTCTTTTGCATACTGGTTGTCCGTCCTGTTGTTATCCGGCTCGTAGGATTGACCGTTCACGGTCACTGAGACAGTCAGCATGCTCAAAATGGGCGGACAGATAGGGTTTAGCCCGCTTCTCGCTCATCGCGGCAGGCTGCTTCTGCACCAGAATGGAGGCGGGTGACAAACCTCCAGCATTTCAGATGCAGGGTGAGGGCGGGCGGGCCGTCCGGATACTGACCGGTATCAGGATGAAAGATACCGAAGAGCCGGGCGTACGACATGCAGCAGGTAAAGCTCACAGATAAGCAGGGCGAGAAAACCCTTTCGCTGGCCGTGCGGAAATTTTTAGGCGATGTAACATTACTGGCTCTGTTTTATTGTTAAGCATCAACGTTAAATCGGCACCGTCATTATGACAGGATTTGCCTGCTCCTCTTCGCACACAGCGGGGCCTGAAGCACTTCCTGAGTAGTCAAAATATAACGGCCATTCAGCCATCTGAGCGTTTAAATGGTTAAAATAAATAAACTTATACATTGCTTAATTATTATCGCTATGTCTTAATGCGTCATCGGTTTGGAACACAGACCTTATGAAAGCAGTTTTAGTAAAGTAGTCCTCAGTTCAAGTGTTATCCACAGATATCCTTCTTCGAGAGCCTCCTCCTAAGTGCCCAATAAGTAAATCTCTAACTACAGGCCATCTTCGCCGCTCTTAGTGGCTAATCGATTAAGGAAATATCTATGTCTGACAAAATGACTGGTTTAGTAAAATGGTTTAATTCAGATAAAGGTTTTGGCTTTATCACTCCCGATGATGGCAGCAAAGATGTATTCGTGCATTTCTCTGCTATCCAGGGTGATAACTACAAAACGCTTGATGAAGGTCAGAAAGTCTCCTTCACCATTGAAAATGGCGCCAAAGGCCCTGCAGCCGGCAACGTCACAGCGCAGTAAGCCGCGCTCATTATCAGCGACGCTTACAATAGCGATGAAGACATAAGTCTGAGCAGATAAGCTCTGCTGATAATAAAATAAACCCGCTCAGTGCGGGTTTTTTATTGCCTGAAATTCGTATTATCTTTCGCATTAATTCTGGTCTGCTGACCTGCTACGTATTTATTCGTCCACCTCGATGTTAATCCTCTCTTCATAAGCCCTGCCCGTTATGAAATGTCAGGTTAAACCATCGGGCAAAAGCCATCACGCGCCTTTTGAAATAAGCGATGTTCCACTGAGGCGTATTACTGATTGCCAGCAAGTAATCCATTTCTTTTGCTAACGCTGGATATCGGGCATCGAATGTAAAGCGATACTCCTCGGGTGTTTCAGTCATTGCCTTCCCGCTTACACCAGACAGATCTCCCGCCAGAGTTCATCACCCGCAATGCCAGCTTCTTCTTATGCGAAACCCCATACTTATTTCACACCATCACGCGGATAACCCGCCTGCTGCCCGATCCCGTCCTACACTGAATTATTCTCCCCAAATCAGGAGCAGCGGATGATCCAGAAGCATCAACGAAAACAGGCAGCGATTGTGGCAGGCGTGGGATTAGGTGTGGCGGCTACGCTTTGGGGTATGAAACGCTGGCAGCAGCTGAAGCAGACACCGCCAGTGTCGCCGCGCAGTCATCACGCCGGGCTGGCGGGTTATTTTCAGCAGGTAGGCGACTGGCGTATGTTTACCCGCGTCACGCCCAATGAAGATAGGGGACTGCCGGTGGTACTGGTTCACGGTCTGGTAATGTCGGGCCGGGCGATGGAACCGCTGGCGCTGGCGCTGGGCCGCGACTATCACGTGCTGGTGCCGGATCTGCCCGGTTTTGGGGCCAGTGCGCTGCCTGCTTCTGCGCCGATCATGTCCGTGGATGAGCAGGCTGAGGCGCTCTGGCTCTGGCTACAGCACAACGGGTTTCAGCGTGCTATCTGGGTCGGGAACTCGTTTGGGTGTCAGATTCTGGCGGCACTGGCGGTGAAATACCCGCAGGCAGTGGCGGGGCTGGTGTTGCAGGGGCCGACGGTCGATCGTCATGCCCGCAGCCTGCCGCGTCAGTTGTGGCGCAGCTGGTGTAATGGCCGACTGGAGTCGCGTCGTCCGCCGGGGCCGCTGGCCCGTATCGATTACGCTAAAGCGGGGCTATGGCGCGCCTTTGGCACGATGCGCGCCATGATGCGCGATCGCATCGAACATCGTCTGACTTACATCACTGCGCCGACGCTGCTGCTGCGCGGCTCGCGCGATCCCATCTGTCGGGCGCGCTGGCTGGATGAGCTTGCTGCCCTGATGCCACACAGCGAACGCCTGACGCTGCGCGACGGCACCCATACGCTGCACTACGTCTATCCGTGGAGTTTCTGCAACGCCATTCGCCCCTTCCTGGCGCGTATTCAGCAGGAGAATCAGCATGAATAAACCGCCCAAGGGCATCGCCCGTTTTGACTCGGCAGCTGCCATGCTGCTGGCGCTGGCCAATGCGCTCCACGATCGACCCTTTGCCAGCCCGAGCCAGTCTCCGACGCTCGACCGGCTGCTACCCTCACTGAACCGTCTGCCGACCGGGCTGCGCGAGTGGGGCTATGCGCTGGGCGGCATGGCAGAGGGCATCAGCCTGCGTCAGGCGGGCGAGCTGGATGTGGAAGGCATCGCAGAATGGATGGTCAGCGAGTACCCGCAGCAGGACTATCCGGCGGCGTTTATTGGCTCGTCGAACGGTGCGCTGGTGCACCTGGCATCGGCGATGGGCGTGCCCTGGCTGCCGCAGACCTTTCTCTGTCCGGTGCGGGCGACTAACAGCGATCCCGATGATGCGATGGCGAGCTTTGAGCAGGGCAAAGAGATAGCCGCAGCCCTGCTGGCCGCCTGGCCGAGGCTGGCGGTGCACCATATGCATGACCCGAATCAGGATCGCCTGATGCTCGACCAGATGCGCTATTTCCGGCTGAAACTGCGCGAATTGCCGCTGGCTTTTAATGAGTTTCTGATGGGGAGCCTGCCCGCGGGTTCAACGCTGTTTATCAACCACTGCACCCGCCAGTGGCCGGTGACTCGCACCAGTGATCGCTCGTTTTTCCAGTTTGGCGCACTTGGTGGCGCAACCGAAAAAGAGTATTTACAGGGTGGCCCGCGGGTAGCGGAATATCTGGCGAGTTACGGCATTGATCGTGAGCGCTGGACGCCGCCTGACATCACCGACCACGTACCGGAAGCGGAGTGGGGCCTGGATGGTTATCTGATTTCCCCGCTGAAAAAACTGGCGGCGGCGCAGAACTGGAAACTGATGGAGATTCGTTACGAAGACCCGGAAGCGATGAGTTATGTGGTGGCGGAGATTTATCGCGACTGGTATCTGGCAGCGGGCATTTTACCGACCCGGCTGACGGTGGACAGCTTCCTGTTAATGGATCCCTGGTGTACCCAGCAGCAGCAGGCAATACCGTTCTGGCTGGTATTCTGCACCGAACCGTCCGCGGCAGCGCTGCAGCGCTTCCTGGAAAAACAGCCGCCGTTCCGCAACATTGACATGATGCTCTTTTCTCACGGCACCGACAGTATCGGGCTGGCGGAGATTGATCGCTGGCGGGCGCTGCTCTCTTATGCGCGTGATGAGGGGGTATTGATCGGGGTGGATGAAGCGCGTTTCCCGCGTGACTTTGCGACGTTTGCCCGCTTCGACTCGGCACTGCGTGAACGGGCACCGCTGTTGCCACCGCCACCTCCTCTGAGTACAGAGAAGGTGATGACGGGCATTAAACGTTACGGTGCGAAATATGGCGTCACCCTGACGGCGCTGACGTAGCCGCCGTCAGTTGTGATTATTCGCCGTCGGTAATTGGCTGGCGCACCAGCAGCAGGTAGGCGAGTGCGCCAACCAGCGTCACACAGGCGCAAATCATCAGCGCCAGGCTGAACGATTTGGTGGTGTCGAGCACCCAGCCGGTGATGACGGGCGCGAACGAGGCGAAGATAAAGCTGGCGAAGTTCTGGATGCTGCCGACCGAGGCGGTCATGCGGGCGGTGACGTTGGCGTGGATAAGCCCCCAGCACGACGTTCCCGCAAAGTGGATGCAGAACAGCGCCATCCCGATCAGCGTCACAGCGCTGGTCGTGTCGGTCGCGCGGGTCACCACCGCGGTAAACCCGGCGGACAGCAGCATCCCGCTGACGATGCAGACTTTGCGGGTTTTTACCGCGTTAAAGCCGCGACGCACCAGTGAATCAACCACGTAGCCATTCAGCAGCATGCCCGCCGCACCAAACAGGAACGGAATCGCCGCCAGCAGGCCGGTACTTTTCAGGTCGAGATGATAGGTCGACTGCAGGTAGCCCGGCAGCCAGGCGATGTAGAGCCACGCAGTGTAGTTGATGCCGCTGAAGCCAATCATCATGCCCCACATGGTGCGCTGCTTAAACAGGCCGCGCCACTCTCTGAAGCTGATTGGCTCTTTGCGCGAGGCGACGCTGCCCGCCTGCAGATAGTGGATCTCTTCGGCGCTCAGGGTGTTGTTATCGCGGTCGCGATAAATCATATACCAGCCGATCGCGAGGAACATGCCGAGGATACCGATGGTGACAAACATGCCACGCCAGCCCATCACCAGCATCATCGCCGCCAGAATCGGCGGGGCCACTGACAGCCCAATCATCGACGCCGCATTGAACATCCCCATCGGCATGCCGCGATCTTTAATGTTGAACCAGTCGTTGATCACTTTTACGCCGCACGGGTTCATCGGCGCTTCGCCAATGCCGAGGCCGATGCGCACCAGTACAAACTGGGTGAAGTTATGCACCAGACCAGAAGCCGCCTGGAACAGCGACCAGATGAACATGCCGATACCGAGCATAATGCGCGGGCCTTTACGATCCAGCAGCGCACCGCACGGCAGCTGCGCCAGACCATACGCCAGTGAAAATGCAGAGAGCAGGAGGCCGATTTCGGTGGCGCTCAGCCCCATCTCCTCGCGTATGGTCATATTCGCTACCGACAGCGAGCTGCGATCCAGATAGTTGATGATGGCGGCGAACAGCAGCAGCAGCATCGCCGTGATCTGCACCTTACGGATGCGCGGTGAACGCACCACATCGCTGCGCATCGGCACAAAGTCCTGGCCTGGTGGCGTGTCGCCGGTCACGCTGTCGCGGCCGGTTACTGAAGTCTTTTCCATTGCACTCTCCCGAAACTGGGTACTTATCGTTATGGTGAGAAGGGGTCTGCGCGCAGCGGCAAAAGGCCGCCGTGACGTTGCAGTCGAGACTAAGAGCAAAGGGTTAAGGATGTTGCAAAGATGTTTCTGAAGCGTGCGGGAGATAATGCTTTGTGGTTTTTAATCGGTTTTTAATTGTACTGACTGATTGAGCGCACCATTGAGGTTTTGGCGGTCGCCAGATGGTTATGCAAGGCACAGAGCGCATCGATATCCTGACGGCCAATCAGCGCGGTGAGAATCGCCATATGCTCCTCCAGCGCCACAATATTTCGCTGCTTGAGATCGCTCTCATCCCACTGATAATGCGAGTGAAAGATCACCGAGATAATCTCCAGCGACTGATTGAAAAACGGGTTGTTAGCGGCGGATAAAATCAGCGAATGCATCTGGCGGTCCAGCGCAGCAAAATGACGATAGTTGCTGGCAATGGTGTCGCGCATTGATCGGTGACGATCCAGCAGATCCCGCGCCTGCACCCAGCGTTCATCGCTGGCGGGCAGATTAAGGAAGCGGCTCAGGGCGTGGGTTTCCAGCATCTCGCGCAGTTCAAACAGCTTCTCGGCGTAATCCTGCGTGAACTTCTTCATCCGCCACTGACCGCGTTTCACCGGCTCCAGCAGGTCATAGCGCATAAAGCGCAGCAGAAACTCGCGTACCACTACCGGACTGACCTTCACATGCTGCGCCAGTTGCAGCTCGCTGAAGGTGTCGCCCGGCACCAGCTGCCGCTGATTAATCATATTAAAAAACACCTGCTCGAAGTGGCTGGCCTGCTGCTCAATCGGCGGCGTTAATGCGCTAAAGCCGTCATCATCGCGAGGTTCGCGTACGATAACGTAAGTCTGATCGACTTTATCCAGCACGCCGCACTGGTGCAGATAGTGCAGGGTATGGCGCACCGTGGTGCGGCTGATGTTGAACATCTCCGCCAGCGCGGCCTGTGGCGGCAATGGTGAACAGATATGACGCTGAGCAATGCTCTCCAGCATCTGGTTGATCACATTCTGACGCAAATTCTGGCTGCGACTCATCTCACTCTCCGGTTTTTTATGTATTAAAAACCATTCAAAGCCCAAAAAAATCGCCGTACTTCACACTTCCCGCAAACGAACGCCGCGCCGCAAGCAGGATTCGCCATAACTGCCAGCAGGACAACCGGAGAATCACCATGACAACAATGAAAGCACTGGTCATCGCTGAACCACGTAAGATGGTTTGGGCCACTCGCGACACCCCAACGCCTGCCGCTGGCGAGGCGCTGATAAAAATACTGACTGCCGGGATCTGCGGCACTGACATTCACGCCTGGTCCGGCAATCAGCCGTTCTTCAGTTATCCACGGGTGCTGGGCCATGAAATCTGTGCTGAAGTAATGGCGCTGGGCAGTGGCGCGGAAGGCTTTCAGCCCGGCCAGCGGGTGGCGCTCATGCCCTACATCTCCTGCCTGCAGTGCGACGCCTGCCAGAGCGGCAAGACCAACTGCTGTGAGCAGATCTCAGTCATTGGTGTGCATCAGGATGGCGGTTTCTGTGACTACCTGAGCGTGCCGGTCAGCACCCTGCTGGCGGTGGATGAGGTGGCACCGGAAGCGGCCGCGCTAATTGAGCCGTTTGCCATCAGTGCCCATGCGGTGCGGCGTGCCGGTATTGTGGCGGATGAGCAGGTGCTGGTGGTGGGCGCCGGACCGATTGGGCTGGGTGTCGCCGCCATTGCCGCCGCCAGCGGCGCGCAGGTGGTGGTGGCGGATACCAGCGAATTCCGTCGCCAGCATGTTGCGGACCAGCTCGGGCTGGCGACACTGAATCCGGCTGATGAGGCCTTCGATAGTGCGTTGCGCGAGCAGTTTGGTAGCCGTCTGGCGCTGAAAGTGATCGACGCCACCGGCAGCCCGGCGGCGATGAACAATGCGGTCAACCTGATGCGGCACGGCGGCACGATTGTCTATGTCGGTCTGCACAAAGGCGATCTGGTCATCCCGGACAGTGAATTCCATAAAAAAGAGGCCACGCTGATGGGCAGCCGCAACGCCACCCGCGAAGATTTTGATCGGGTGCGTGCGTTAATGGCCAGCGGCCAGCTGCGCGCCGACATGATGCTGAATCACCATCTGGCTTTCTCCACGCTGGATGAAACCTTTGAGGCGCAGGTCATCAACAACCGCGAACTGATCAAAGGCGTCATTCACTTCGATCGGTAACCGGATTCAGGGCGCGGTGAGGGTCTCAAAGAAGTGCGCCCGCACCGCGTCGGCATCCACGCCGAGCGCAATACGCTGGGCGGGCAGACCGGCAAACGGATCGGCTCGTGATGCGAGCGCGCTCAGTTTACGCACCGTCTGACCGCAGGCGATGCCCTCAGTGATCACCCGCAGCGGGCTTTCAGTGAGCGTAAAGGCCTGTGGCAGCGTCAGCCACGCCACCGCCAGAGTGTCGTGCAGCGCCATACCCTCGAATCCCTCTTTCTCCAGACTGTAAGCCAGGTAAGGGCGACAGATAGCGCTCAGCACCGGCTGATTCAGACGCTGCACCTCATCGCCGCTGATCAGCACTTTGTGCGTGACATCCAGCGGGATCACCACCACGTTCAGCGCAGAGGCGAGTACCTGATCGGCGGCGTGCGGATCTTTCCAGATATTGAATTCACTGAAGGGCGTCACGTTGCCGCTGTGGCCGTCGGTGCCAAACGCACCGCCCATAATCACCAGCTCTTTCACCAGCGGAATAATATCCGGTGCCTGATTAATGGCCGTGGCGATATTGGTCAGTGGGCCAATCGCCACCAGGGTGATCTGATGCGGCTGCGCCCGCACGCTGTCGATAATAAACTGCACCGCGCCCGGTGCCTGATCGCTAAAAGCATTATCAAACGCATCGCCCAGCCCATCTTCACCGTGCAGCCTGGCGGGCGCAGAGGCGGCCAGCGCCAGCGGCCGTGAACAGCCGCGATAGACCGCCGCGCTGATCGCCATTTTGTCGCAGAATAGACGGGCATTTTTCACCGCCTGACCCACCGCCACGTTGCCAGATACGGTGGTAATCCCCAGTAAATGCTGCGTCCGCGCCGCATAAGCCAGCGCAAAGGCGTCATCCACGCCGATATCAGTATCAAAAATCAGGGTACGCATAGGCTCTCCGCAACAGGCTGTAAACCTTCAGCATTACCCCGGCAATAGCAACATCGTCAAGTGATTCAGCCGCCCTGCGCGCACTATTGCCAGCCTGAAACGGGCGTCGTATTATCACCGGCTCAAGGTGATGGCGTGCCACCTTTCCCAACCGCCGGTGGGCTTAACACCGGCTGATGACGCCTGACACTCAATCCTTTCGCGGGAGCTGAGGTGTCAGGCGCAGTTTATCTCTGCCTCTCTCCCCAGCCCCGCATTACTCTGTAACCAGGAGCAAGACATGTTTAAACCGTTACTGGCTGTGATGATCGGCGGCTCTGCCGGCTGCGTACTGCGCTGGCTGTTCGCGATGCGTTTTAATGCACTCTTTCCCAACCTGCCGCCCGGCACGCTGCTGGTGAATCTGATCGGCGGTCTGGTAATCGGCGGGGCGATGGCCTGGTTTGTTCGCCATCCCGACATTGACCCGATCTGGAAACTGCTGATCGTCACCGGACTCTGCGGCGGGCTGACGACCTTCTCCTCTTTCACCGCGGAGTTAATGGGGTTGCTACAATCAGGGAAGTATTTCTGGGCGATGGCCAGCGCGCTGGTGCATGTGATTGGCTCGCTGCTGATGGCGTTTGCCGGTTTCGCACTGGTCACGCTGCTGGGCTGACCCGGTGCGCGTCATACCGCTTAAGGGATACTGATTTCGGGCGTGTGCGCCGTGGATTGGATAATGCGCGGCGCTGACGCTGAACCTCACCGATTATTCCGGACGATTAAGGAGCCGAGCAATGCGAACCAACCCCACATTCCTTAACCTGGTGTTGTTAAACGGTGAACCCGGCCAGAAGCTGCAGGCGGCGCGTGACGCCGGTTTCGATCAGGTGGAGATCTGGCGCGAGGATGTCGACGCATATGAAGGCGGTGCGGCAGCACTGGCTGAAATCAGTGCACGACAGGGACCTGGCTTTACCAATCTGCAGGTGCTGCGTGATTTCACCGGCGCACCCAGTGCGTTGCGATCTCAGAAGCGCGAAGAGCTGCGTCAGTTTATACAGATTGCCCAGGCGCTGGGCTGTGACACCCTCCAGGCACCGGCCAGCACCCGTGAGGATTGCTGTGCCGATCAGATTGATGATGACCTGCGCTGGATGGCCTCGGAAGCTGCGCGCTACAACATGCGCATTATGTATGAGCCGATGGCCTGGTGCAGCGTAGATAACACGCTGCCGCTGGCGTGGCAGCGATTGCAGCGACTCGATCAGCCCAATATCGGGCTGGTGATCGATCTGTTCCACATCTGCGCGCTGGGCGGTGACGCCTCCCATCTGGACGGCATTCCTGCCGATCGCATCTATGAAGTACAGCTGTGTGATATGGCCGCCGTTCCCGCACAGGATAAGCAGAGCCTGATGGCGATGGCAAAGCATCAGCGTCTGCTGCCCGGCGATGGCATTATCGATGTTGAACGCTTTGTCGATAAGCTCAAAAGCGCGGGCTATCAGGGGCCGGTGGGAATCGAAGTCTTTAATGATGCGCTGAAACGCCTGCCGCCCGACGTGGCTGCCCGCCATGCCTGGCAGGCGTTAACGCGCTGCTGGGGTTAATCCTGTAAGCACTGCCCAATAAACGCGGCGGCGTGCATGGCACCCTGAGCGGAAATGGTGTGGCCGGTGGCGGGTTCAAAGCGCGCGTCGACCGGCACTGCCGCGGCTCGCAGCCGGGCCGCCGCAGATTCGCTCTCCTGCCATGGGATGACTTCATCGGCCTGACCGTGGATCAGCAACGCGGGCACATGAGCCTGCGGGGTTAGTTCACCGTCAACCGCCAGACGACCAGAAAAGGCGACCACGCCCGCCAGCGGATAACGGCCAGACGCCAGCGCATCCAGCGCCATGATCGACCCCTGAGAGAAGCCCACCAGCACCACATCCTGCCAGCGGTCGGCAAAGTCGTGCTGCGCGACGATGTCGCTGAGGGTCGTATCAAACGCGGCCCGTGCCGCCCGAACCCGACCAGGCCGGTTCTCTGGCGTCACGTCTGCCAGGCTGAACCACTGCCAGCCAAAACCGGCGGGAAAACGTTCAGGCGCATTGGGCGAGGCAAAAACCACATCCGGCAACAGCGTCGCCCAGTGACGGCCAATCGGTGCCAGATCGTCGCCGTTACTGCCCACGCCATGCAGAAAAATCACCAGTGCTTTTGCCATCATTGCTCCTTTTATAAACCGTATTCACTTAGATCAGGCCCGGCCGGAACGATGCCATTCGGGTTCAGCGCCTTGATCGAGTAGTAACCCTGTTTGATATGGTCAATGTTGACCGTTTCACGTATGCCAGAGACCGACAACATGCTCTTAAGATAGCGATTCAGCAGCGTATAGTCGCGGATCCGGCGCAGGTTGCATTTGAACAGGCCATGGTAGGCGACGTCAAAGCGAATCAGGGTCACAAACAGCCGGATGTCGGTTTCCGTCAGCCGTTCACCCAGCAGGAAAGTACGACCATCGCTGAGCAGCGCCTCCAGTTCATCGAGCTGGCTGAAAATGTCATTAAACGCCTGCTGATAGCTGACGGAGGTGGTGGCGAAACCCGCGCGATAAACACCGTTATTCAGACGCGGATAGAGGCTCTCATTCAGCGCATCAATCTCCGCACGCAGCGCGGCGGGATAAAGGTCGATGCGGTTATCGGCCAGATCGCCGAAGCCGCTGTTAAACATACGCACAATATCAGCAGACTCGTTGCTGACGATGGTGGCGGTTTTTTTGTCCCACAACACCGGCACGGTGGCCCGGCCTGTGTAGTCGGGCGCGACGCGGGTATAGATTTCATGCAGATACTGCGCGTTATTCAGCGGGTCCTGCTGTGCGCCGGGTAAATTGCCAAAGCGCCAGCCCTGAGCACCGAGCTGCGGTTCAACCACCGTCACGCTAATCAGCGACTCCAGCCCTTTGAGCTTGCGGGCAATTAACGCGCGCGACGCCCACGGACAGATCAGCGCCACATAGAGGTGGTAGCGATCGGGTTCGGCGGCGAATGCCGTGGAGCCATCGCTGCTGATAAAGCCCCGGAAACCCGACGTCTGACGGACAAACCCGCCCTGTTTATCGGTAGCCTGCACCGGATGCCAGTCACTACTCCATTTACCTTCTACTAACATTGCGCGACTCCTCTCTGTTTTGAGAAGCAGCTTAACTGATGACTAAACAGGTGATAATCCGGTTGTAAAGACAATCATTTCTTCCATTATGGACGGAATCAGGCGGGCGGGAAGCGGGTAAAGTGAGTGACCAGGAAGTCGATGAGCAGGCGCGCGCGATGCGCCAGATGACGGGCGGGCGGATAAACCGCAAACAGGCCCAGCGGCGGCGTGTCGAAGTTATCCAGCAGCCGGACAACATCGCCCTGTTGCAGCGCGGGAGCGGCGATGAAACCGGGCAGACGCGCAATACCTAATCCGGCGACGGCCGCCTGCAGACAGGCTTCGGTGTTGGCAAAGCGCAGACGGCCACGGACCGGCACGGTGACGATCTCACCATCATCGCCGGCAAACGGCCAGTGCCAGGGATCGCGGAAATTGGTGTCGATAATGCACTGGTGCTGCGCCATTTCCCGCCAGTGCTGTGGCGTACCGAACTGCTCAAGATAGATCGGTGACGCAGCAATGCGAACATGCACTTCGCCCAGCTTACGCGCGACCAGACTGCTGTCGCTGAGGTTACCGATGCGGATCGCCATATCAAATCCCTCATCGACGATGTTAACGGCCCGGTCTGAAAAACTGACATCCAGTTCAATCAGCGGATAGCGCCGGGCAAACGCCACCAGTACCTGAGAGAGCACCGCCGTGCCAAAGGAGCCCGGCGCGCTGATTTTCAGCCGGCCGGTAGGGGTGGTGGCGCTTTCCCGCACGCTGGCATCCAGCGTCTCAAATGCATCGAGCAGGTTTTTAACCCGCTCGTAATAGCTGCGGCCAACGTCGGTGGGCGAGAGGGCGCGCGTACTGCGCTTAAACAGCTGGACGCCGAGCTGATGCTCCAGCTTTGAAACCAGTTTAGAAGCCTGACTGCTGCTGGTACCGAGGCGCAACGCCGCTGCCGAAAAGCTGCCGGTTTCCAGCACCGTGACAAACATCCGGTCACAATCGAGTCGATCCATGGCGAAGTCCTGAAAGGGTAAAGTCGCAGTATAGAAGCTGCGGCCAGGCGTTGCAGCCTTCACATTGCGTGCCTTAACCCTTTCGCTGGCGGGGAAAACCTGCTTGACTGACGCTCTGCCCGACGTTCTCTGGAGTAATTCATGTCGCTGATTCACCTGACGTCACTGGCGGCGATCCCGGCCGCCGAGTGGGATGCGCTGTTGCCTGATGACCAGCCGTTTTTGCGCCACGCTTTTCTGCTCACTTTAGAAGAGAGTGGCAGCGTGCGGTTTGAGGCGGGCTGGCAGCCTGATCACATGCTGTGGCGGGAAAAGGGCGTGACCCGCGCCGCGCTGCCGGGCTACCAGAAATATCATTCACAGGGCGAGTATGTCTTTGATCACGCCTGGGCGGATGCCAGCCAGCGCGCCGGGATCCGCTATTACCCGAAATGGCTGGGGGCGATTCCCTTCAGCCCGGTCAGCGGCGCGCGCCTGCTGGGTGACACATCCGCTGCGACGCAGCTGCTGTCGGCCCTGCCGGAGAGCCTGTTGCAGCACGGCTTAAGCGGTGCACACATCAACTTTACCGATGCGCAGGCTAACCAGCTGCTGGCCGATCAGCCCGACTGGCTCTCCCGGCTCGGCTGTCAGTATCACTGGCATAACTGTGGCTACCGCGATTTTCAGGATTTCCTGGATACGCTGATGTCGCGCAAGCGCAAACAGCTGCGTAAAGAGCGTGAGCAGGTGGCGCAAAGCGGCTTTGAGTTTGACCGCTACCTGGGCTACCAGCTGCGCGAAGATCAGTGGGATTTTGTCTATACCTGTTACGCCAACACCTACGCGGTGCGCGGCCAGCGGCCCTACCTGACGCGCAACTTCTTCAGCCTGCTGGCGGAGCGGATGCCGCAGAATATTGTGGTGGTGATCGCCCGCTTACAGCAGCAACCGGCGGCGATAGCCTTTTATCTGCGTGACAGCAACACGCTCTATGGCCGCTACTGGGGTTGTCTGGCGGAGTTTGACCGGCTGCACTTCGAAACCTGTTTCTATCAGGGGATGGATTTAGCGATTGATGAAGGGCTGACGCGGTTTGATGCAGGCGCGCAGGGCGAGCACAAGCTGGTGCGCGGCTTTGAGCCGCAGATTACCCACTCCTGGCACTATCTGCTGCATCCCGGCCTGCGCGATGCTGTGGCAGATTTTCTGGTGCAGGAGCGGGAAGGTGTGCGCGGCTGGGCGGAAGAAGCACGCGACGCCTTACCCTATCGACGCGGCGATTAATCGACGCCGACAAAACCCCCGGTCTGATGCTGCCAGAGCCGGGCATAGAGACCGTTTTGCGCCAGCAGCTCGTGATGGCTGCCCATCTCGGCAATGCCGCCTTTATCCAGCACCACCAGCCGATCCATCTTCGCGATGGTCGACAGGCGGTGCGCGATAGCGATAACGGTTTTACCCTGCATCAGTGACTCCAGGCTCTCCTGAATTGCCGCTTCCACTTCAGAGTCGAGCGCCGAGGTGGCCTCATCCATGATCAGAATCGGCGCATCCTTCAGCAGCACGCGGGCTATCGCCACACGCTGACGCTGACCGCCCGACAGTTTCACGCCGCGCTCGCCCACATGCGCGTCCAGCCCGGTGCGGCCCAGTGAGTCAGAGAGCAGCGGGATAAACTCATCGGCGCGGGCGCGGTGAATCGCAAGCTGCAGCTCCTCTTCGCTGGCGTCGGGACGACCATAGAGCAGGTTTTCACGGATTGAGCGGTGCAGCAGCGAGGTGTCCTGGGTGATCATGCCAATCTGGCTGCGCAGGCTCTCCTGCGTCACGGCGGCGATATCCTGATCGTCGATCACAATCCGCCCCGCGTTCAGGTCATAGAGGCGCAGCAGCAGGTTCACCAGCGTCGATTTACCGGCGCCCGAGGGACCAATCAGCCCAATCTTCTCGCCAGGTTTGATGTCGAGGTTAAAGCCGTTAATCACCTGACGGCCACCGCCATAATCGAAGCGCACATCCTCAAAACGGATGTTGCCGCGCGTCACCTTAAGCTGCTTCGCCTGCGGCGCATCCTGCACGCTCAGCGGCTGCGCGATGGTTTTCAGGCCATCCTGTACCGTACCAATATTTTCGAAGATGCCGTTGACCACCCACATGATCCAGCCGGACATATTCACCAGGCGGATGACCAGACCTGTCGCCAGCGCAATCGCCCCGACGCTAATCAGCGACTGGCTCCATAACCACAGCGCCAGCCCGGAGGTCGAGACAATCAGCAGGCCATTCAGCGCCGACAGGGTCAGATCCATGCTGGTGACCATGCGGCCGGCGTTCTGGGTTTTTTCGGTCTGCTCCTGAATCGCCTCACGCGCATACTGCCGTTCCAGATCGCTGTGGGCGAACAGCTTGATGGTGGCGATGTTGGTGTAGCCGTCAACAATGGTGCCCATCAGCTTTGAGCGTGCTTCCGAGGAGACCACCGAACGTGCTTTGACGCGCGGCACAAAGAAACGCAGCGAGGCGCTGTAGGCCACCATCCAGATAATCAGCGGGATCATCAGCCGCCAGTCGGCACCGGCAAACAGCACCAGCGAGGTTACCGCGTAGATCAGTACGTGCCAGATGGCATCCACCAACTGCACCGCGGAATCGCGCAGAGAACTGCCGGTCAGCATAATGCGCTGGGCGATGCGACCCGCGAAATCGTTCTGGAAGAAATTGAGGCTCTGGCGCAGCACGTAGTTGTGATTCTGCCAGCGGATCATGCTGGTCATGCTCGGGCTGATGCTCTGATGCACCAGCATGTCGTGCAGGGCGATAAAAATCGGCCGCAGGATCAGCGCCACCGCCACCATCCACAGCAGTATCGGCCAGTTATCCCGAAACAGGCTTGCGGGCGTGGAGTGATTGACCATGTCGATAATGCGGCTCAGATAGCTGAACAGCGACACTTCAATCAGGGCTGACGCCAGTCCCACTACCAGCAGTGCCGCGAAACTCGGCCAGACCTGCCGCAGATAATAGAGGTAAAACGACCAGACCGTTGAGGGGGGCGAGTCGGTGGGCGCGTCATGAAATATATTGATAAAACGCTCAAAACGGCGATACAACATAGCGATACTCTTTCCGTCCGGTAAAGAGCTACAGCTTAGTGCATGAACCCCGTTCGGCTAAAAGGAGAAAATATGGAAATCATTATTCGGGCACGGGAACCGCAGGATGCCGCCGCCTATCAGCGACTCTACAGTCATCCCGATGTCTATCCCTGGACGCTGCAGCTACCGTTTCCCAGCGTCGCCACCTGGGAGAAAAAAATCGCCAGAATGGATGCCGAGGGATTTATCGCCTTTGTCGCGGAGATCGAGGGCGTGCTGGCCGGTGAGCTGACGCTGTTTGTGGATAACAAGCCGCGCACCCGCCACTGCATCAGCTTTGGGCTGGGCGTGCATCCCGATTACGCCGGTCGCGGCGTCGGTGAGCGCCTGATCCGCACCGCGCTCGACTATTCCCGCAACTGGCTGGGGATTACGCGTATGGCGCTGGAGGTGTTTCACGACAATGAACGGGCGTTGCGGCTCTATGAGCGGCTGGGCTTTGAGCGTGAAGGGGTGATGCGCCAGGCCGCCCTGCGCGACGGTCAGCTGCGCGATGTGGTGATGATGGCGAAGCTGCTGCACGAGAAGTGATAACCGGAGCGGCAGCGCTGCCGCTCCGCTTTTCATTACGGATTTTTATTGCTGTAGTGCTGCATGTTCTGCTGCGTTACCAGTTCAAACGGAATCCACTGGTGGGAATCGACTTTTTCCCCTTTGATCATCTGCTGCGCCACCTCGACCGATTTTTTGCCCTGACCCACGGCATCCTGGAACACGGTGACGGCCAGTTTGCCGCTTGCCAGGGCTTTCAGGCCATCCGGCGTGGCATCAATGCCGCCCACCAGAATGGTCTTCTTCGGCTTCGCCTGCGCAATCGCCATTGTCGCACCAATCGCCATTTCGTCATTGTTGGCGGCGACAATATCGATCTCTTCGCCGTTCGACAGCCAGCTGAGCATTAAATCCATGCCCTCATTACGCGAATAGTTGGCGGTCTGCTTCAGCACCACTTTCATGTCGGGATACTTTGCCACCACCTGCTCCACATCTTTGGTGCGCTGCAGCGCACCCGCATCGCTGAGGTTACCGATGATAATGGCGACCTTGCCACGATAACCCGCCTGCTTCGCCAGCGCTTCCATCTGCAACGTACCCGACTCGCGTTCGTCAGAGCCGACAAATACCACGCCTGGCGGCAGGGTTTTATCGCCCGGTGTGCGGTTAACGTAGACCAGCGGAATGTGAGCCTGCTGCGCCAGCCTGGTCAGGGCAGGGGTGCTGGCGGAGTCGACAGGATCGACGATAATCGCGTCTACGCCGGCGCTGATAAAGCTCTGCACCTGATCGGTCTGACGACCGACGTCGCCGCGTGCATCTTCGAACTGCGCATCCAGCTGACGCGCTTTCGCCTCTTTTTCAATCGACTGGCGAATAATGGTCAGGAAGTTCTGGTCGAAAAAAGCCATCGATACGCCAATCTTCTCTGCCAGCGCCGACGTAGAAAGAGAGAGCAGACAGAGTAATGCCCATGCGCGTGTTTTCATTGCGGACTCCAGAGGTTGCTGTTTGGAATGGATATTTCATTTATTATAAAAATGGATAAAGAGGATCATCTGCAGCTTAGAAATGGCCGTCAGGTTTGACAAGCCGCCTTTTTCACTCTTGCTGGCGTCGCCACACTTTGCTGAAAATTCGTCGCGTCATAGCTGTCAGCGCCGGTTAAAACCCCGATCGGGTGCACACTCTGCGGCAAAGCGCCGCAGCTTTTTGCGCTTTTGTGCAGCGCCGCACGGGCGGTTGTGGCGGTTGCCAGAAAATCGCTGAATCGGACCCGTCGATCTCAACATCCGCACAATGACCCTTAGTTAGCCTCCTATCTATATTTCCAGAAGCGGGAAATCTCAGCGTTATTCCTGAAAAAAACCTTGTGGCACAACCTGCCGCTTTTTAAGGAATTCAGCTCATGCCTAAAGATGTAACGCCTCAACGGACCACCCATGTCCGCATCGGGATCCTCTGCCTGATCCTGTTTCTGTCGGTCGTGGCTTATGCCGACCGTTCGATCCTCTCGATCTCCGGATCGGCGATCAAAGAGGAGTTCGGCCTGTCAGCGATCCAGCTGGGACTGATCCTCTCTGCCTTCAGCTGGGCCTATGTCATCGGTCAGATCCCCGGCGGACTGTTCCTTGACCGCTTCGGAGCCAAAAAAGTGTATGGCGTCACGCTGGCGCTCTGGTCGGTCTCGACGCTGGCGATGGGATTTGTGGGTGAGTTCTCCAGCGGTATGACCGGCGCGCTGATGCTGATGTTTGGTCTGCGCTTTATGCTGGGACTCATTGAGGCACCCAGCTTTCCCGCCAATGCGCGCGTGGTGATTATGTGGTTCCCTGGCGCTGAGCGGGGCCGGGCATCATCGCTGTTCAGTTCGGCGCAATATTTTGCCGTCGCCATCTTCTCACCGCTGTCAGGCTGGCTGGTGTCGCGCTTCGGCTGGGAGTGGCCGTTCTTTGTGCTGGGCGGCATCGGCCTGCTGGCGGTGTTTGTCTGGGCAGCCTGGATGCGCGAGCCGCGCAACCATCCCGGCGTGTCGGAAAGTGAACTGCGCCACATCATTAATGGCGGCGCGATGGTGGATATCGACGCGGCGCGGACCCTGAAGGCCCGACCACCGGTCAGCAAAGCGATGTTCAGAAAGCTGCTCACTAATCGCATGCTCTGGTGCGCCTATCTTGGCCAGTACTGCATCATCGCGCTCAGCTACTTCTTCATTACCTGGTTCCCGATCTATCTGGTGCAGGCGCGCGGCATGAACATTATGGAGGCGGGCTTCGCCACCGTTGCTCCGGCGCTGTTTGGTTTTCTCGGCGGGATCAGCGGCGGTTACCTGTCAGATAAATTAATCGCCCGGGGCTGGAGCGTCTCCTGGGCGCGTAAAACCCCCTATATCGTCGGCATGCTGATGGCGTCGAGCCTGGTGCTGGCGGCGATTATTCCCGGTAACGGCGGCATCATCGCCATTATGTCCTTCGCCTTTTTCGGCAAAGGCATCGCGGCGGGCGCAGGCACCTGGACAGTGATCAGCGACACCGCACCGAAAGAGGCAGTAGGTCTGGCGGGTGCCATTTTTAACGGCATTGGCAACATTGCCGGTTTCACCACGCCGCTGCTGTTCGGCATCATCGTCGGGCTGACCGGCAGCTACAGCATCGGGCTGGCGTTTGTGGCGGCACACTGCGTGGTTGCGGCGCTGCTGTTCCTGCTGGTGATGGGACCGATTGAACGCGTGGGCGAAGAGACCGAACGCCCGGCATCCTATAACAATCAGGAGAAAGAAGATGGTATTAAAGCAATGTAAGGTGCTGATCAGAGGGAAATTCCTGCCGCCGCAGCTGATAGAGAACATTGAAAAGACGTTCACCGCGTTCCGGCTGTGGGAGGCGGACGATGAGAGCGCTTTTCTGGCTGAACAGGGTGCTGCCATCGACATACTGGTCACCAGCGGCAACGCGGTAATGGGGGCATCCGCCGCACTGATCGCGGCATTGCCCAACCTCAAAGCGATCTGCAGTAACGGCGTCGGGTATGACAGCATTGATACGGAAGCCGCCCGATCGCGCGGCATTGTGGTGACCAACACGCCGGAGGTGCTCAATGATTGCGTCGCGGATCTGGGCATGGCGCTGCTGCTGGATGTGGCGCGCCGCATCAGTGAGGCCGATCGCTTCACACGCGCCGGGCACTGGACGCAGGGCCGCTTTCCGCTGAGCAGCAAAATCGGCGGCAAGGTGTGCGGTATCGTCGGGCTGGGCAATATCGGCCAGGCGGTAGCCAGGCGCGCGCAGGCGTTTGGTATGCAGATTCACTACTACAACCCGCGTTCACGTCCTGACGTGCCCTATACCCGGCATGAGAGCCTGGTGGCGCTGGCGCAGCAGGCCGATTTTCTGGTGCTCACGCTGCCAGGCGGTGCCGCAACGCGCCATATCATTAACGCAGACGTGCTGCAGGCGCTGGGCCCGCAGGGTTATCTGATTAACATCGCGCGCGGCAGCGTGGTGGATCAGCAGGCGCTGGTGGCGGCGCTGGAAACCGGGCAGATCGCCGGTGCCGGGCTGGATGTGTTTGAACAGGAGCCGCATGTCCCTGACGCCCTGCGCCAGCGCGACAATGTGGTGATTACGCCACATATCGCCAGCAGCACCCGCGAAACCATGGCGGCGATGGCCGGCCTGGTGTTTGAGAACATGCTGGCGTTTGCCCGTGGCGAGCCGGTGCTGACCCGCGTAGTCTAACGACAACAATGACTTAACCATGATGGGCAGAGCGTGAGACAGGACGCTTCTCCTCTGACCACTCGCCCGCGCGCCGCCTCCGCACAAAACAGCCTGAAGAATATTTGTCCAGCTGCCGATATCACCTTACCACCCGCTGATCGTAAGGAGTGATAGCGTGATAAAGCTGATTACCATTGATGAACTGCGCCCTGGGATGTTTATCCACAAGCTGGAGGTCTGGTGGATAAAGGACGAGCGCATTCATAATCAGATGCTGATCACCGATCCACGACAAATCGCCACGTTACGCAGTGAAGGGATCCGCCAGCTCTGGATCGACCTCGATCGATCTGTGCAGGCGCCGATCGCCACCTCGATCGCGAAAAGAACCATTGGGCGTACCCCATTTTTTCAGGAACTGGACCAGGCACAGCTGATCTTTCAGCAGGGCAAACCGAAAGTACTGGCGATGTTCAACGAAGCGCGGCTGGGTAACGGCCTGAAGCTTGATTATATGATGGATCTGGTGGATGACATCGCCGGCTCGATCACGCGTGAACCCTCAGCGATGCTCAGCGTGGCGCGGCTGAAAAATCATGATGACTACACCTATCTGCACTCCATGGCGGTCTGCGGGCTGATGATTGCACTGGGTAAAAAACTCGGGCTGGATGAGCAGCAGCTGCGTCGGGTGGGCATGGGCGGTTTACTGCATGATGTCGGCAAAGCCGCTGTGCCGCTGGCGATCCTGAACAAAGCGGGCAAGCTGACGGAAGAGGAGTTCAGGGTGATGCGCGAG
The DNA here is from genome assembly GCF_024158165.1 of Pantoea sp. B550. Lineage (NCBI taxonomy): Bacteria > Pseudomonadati > Pseudomonadota > Gammaproteobacteria > Enterobacterales > Erwiniaceae > Pantoea > Pantoea sp. B550. The sequence goes on along the minus strand of NZ_JAMYXI010000003.1, from coordinate 1,739,740 downwards.
CATCCGGTGGTGGGCACGCAGATGCTGATTGAAGCCGACGCCGATGACGATTTGCTCGATATCGCCCTGCATCATCATGAAAAATATGATGGCAGTGGCTACCCGCACCGTCTGAAAGGGGAAGCGATTTCGTTCTACGCCCGGATGGCAGCGGTGTGTGATGTCTACGATGCTGTCACCTCAACCCGCTCCTATCGCAACGGCTGGACACCGGCAGAGGCGATGCACCAGATGCTGAGCTGGCGCGGCCATTTCGATCCGGGCCTGCTGCACACCTTCGTGCGAACCATCGGCATCTATCCGGTAGGTTCGCTGGTGCGTCTGGCTTCCGGCCGGGTGGCGCTGGTGGTAAAGGCAGGCGAAAAATCGCTGATGCGCCCCTGTGTGCATGTCTTCTGGTCGCTGCACGCCCAGCGCGAAGTGAAACCGGAGGAGCTCGACCTCGGCGACAGTTTCTGCACCGACAGTATTGTGGGCGCAGAGGACAGTGCACTATGGGGTAACGTCGATCTCAATCGTATCTGGGCGCTGGAAGTCGCCTGATTTTTCGCCATTTTTACACTATTTTTACGCCCGCCCGCTGCATTTTAACCCCTTCTTTATACGCCTCCGCGCAAGCTACGCCATAAATCCAATCCTCTGGAGGTTCCTGTGAGCGTGGGCGTAATAACCGGCATTGTGCTGGTGGTGTTGTTACTGGGCTATCTGCTCTATGCCCTGTTAAATGCGGAGGCTTTCTGATGGCGGCCAATGCTTTTTTACTCATCGCATTTTATCTGGTGCTGCTGATGGTGCTGGCGCAGCCGCTTGGCCGGGGCCTGGCCGCGTTAGTGGCCGACAAGCCGGTGTTTGCCCGGCTGGAAGCGCCGCTGTGGCGACTGCTGGGCGCGCAGCAATCGGAGATGCGCTGGCCGCACTACCTGCTGGCGATTCTGCTGTTTAATGCGCTGGGTTTCGTGGTGCTGCTGGCAATATTGCTGATGCAGGGCGCGCTGCCGCTGAATCCGCAGCAGCTGCCTGGCCTGAGCTGGCATCTGGCGCTGAACACCGCCGTGAGCTTCGTCACCAACACCAACTGGCAGTCCTACAGCGGCGAAAGCACCCTGAGCTATTTCAGTCAGATGGTGGGCCTGACGGTGCAGAATTTTCTCTCTGCCGCAACCGGGATCGCCGTGGCATTTGCGCTGATCCGTGGCTTCGCTAATCGCAGCGCTGCGACCCTGGGTAACGCCTGGCGCGACCTGACGCGCATCACGCTCTATGTCTTACTGCCGATCAGCCTGCTGGTGGCGCTGTTCTTTGTCAGTCAGGGCAGCATCCAGAACTTCGCACCTTATCACAGCTTCACCACGCTGGAAGGCGTGCAGCAGACGCTGTCGATGGGACCGGTGGCGTCTCAGGAAGCGATCAAAATGCTGGGCACCAACGGTGGCGGCTTCTTTAACGCCAACTCCTCCCATCCATTTGAAAACCCGACGGTGCTGACCAATCTGGTGCAGATGCTGAGCATCTTTCTGATCCCGGCGGCGCTCTGCTTCGCGTTTGGCGAAAGCGTACGCGATCGTCGTCAGGGCCACATGCTGCTGTGGGCGATGACGCTGATGTTTGTCGCGGCGGTATCGGTCGTCATGTGGGCCGAACTGCAGGGCAACCCGCATTTCCTCCAGCTGGGGGCCGACAGCGCCGTCAACATGGAAGGCAAAGAGACGCGCTTTGGCATTCTTAACAGCAGCCTGTTCGCGGTCATTACCACCGCGGCCTCCTGCGGTGCGGTGAATGCCATGCACGACTCCTTTACTGCGCTGGGTGGCATGGTGCCGATGTGGCTGATGCAGCTGGGCGAAGTGGTGTTTGGCGGCGTCGGTGCCGGTCTCTACGGCATGCTGCTGTTTGTGCTGCTGGCGGTGTTTATCGCCGGGCTGATGATCGGTCGTACCCCGGAATTCCTGGGCAAAAAAATCGACGTCTGGGAGATGAAGATGACCGCGCTGGCGATTCTGGTCACCCCGGCGCTGGTGCTGATCGGCACCGCGCTGGCGATGATGACCGACGCTGGCCGCAGTGCAATGGCGAACCCCGGCATTCATGGCTTCAGCGAAGTGCTCTACGCCGTCTCCTCGGCGGCCAACAACAACGGCAGCGCCTTTGCCGGACTGAGTGCTAACACGCCGTTCTGGAACCTGTTACTGGCGGTCTGCATGCTGCTGGGCCGCTTCGGCATCATCATTCCGGTGATGGCGATTGCCGGTGCGATGGCGGTGAAAAAAGTGCAGCCGGTGGGTAACGGCACGCTGCCAACCCACGGTCCGCTGTTTATCGGACTGCTGATTGGCACGGTGCTGCTGGTGGGTGCACTGACCTTTATTCCTGCTCTGGCGCTGGGCCCGGTGGCTGAGCATCTGCAACTTGTTCAGGGACAATCCTCATGAGTCGTCAACAACAGGCATTATTTGACGCAGCGCTGCTGCGTACCTCGGCCTGGGATGCGGTGAAAAAGCTCGATCCCCGGGTACAGTTCCGTAACCCGGTGATGTTTGTGGTCTGGCTCGGCAGCGTGCTGACTACGCTACTGGCGCTGGCCATGCTGTCTGGCCGCATCAGCGGCAGCGCCAGTTTTACCGGCGCGATTGCGCTCTGGCTCTGGTTCACCGTGCTGTTCGCCAACCTGGCGGAGGCGCTGGCTGAAGGGCGCAGTAAAGCCCAGGCGAGCAGCCTGAAAGGAGTGAAAAAGACCAGCTTTGCCAAAAAACTGTCAGCGGCGCGTTATGGCGCGGAGTGGCAGCAGGTCAGTGCCGATGCGCTGCGCAAAGGCGACGCGGTGCTGGTCGAAGCGGGCGACATTATTCCCTGCGACGGTGAAGTGATAGAGGGTGGTGCCTCCGTGGATGAGAGCGCCATTACCGGTGAATCTGCACCGGTGATCCGTGAGTCAGGCGGTGACTTCGCCTCCGTCACGGGCGGTACGCGTATTCTCTCTGACTGGCTGGTCATTACCTGTAGCGCCAACCCGGGTGAAACCTTCCTTGACCGGATGATCGCCATGGTGGAAGGTGCGAAACGTCGCAAAACCCCGAATGAGATTGCCCTGACCATCCTGCTGGTGTCGCTGACTATCGTGTTCCTGCTGGCGACCGTCACGCTCTGGCCGTTCTCGGCCTGGGGCGGCAAGCCGGTCAGCATCACCGTACTGGTGGCGCTGCTGGTCTGTCTGATCCCCACCACTATCGGCGGGCTGTTGTCGGCGATTGGGGTGGCGGGGATGAGCCGTATGCTGGGTGCGAACGTCATTGCGACCAGCGGACGTGCGGTGGAAGCCGCAGGCGATGTGGATGTGCTGATGCTGGACAAAACCGGCACCATCACGCTGGGTAACCGTCAGGCGACCCAGTTCCTGCCCGCGCCGGGCGTCAGCGAAGAGCAACTGGCCGACGCCGCGCAGCTCGCCTCGCTGGCCGATGAGACACCTGAAGGGCGCAGCATCGTGGTGCTTGCGAAGCAGCGCTTTAATCTGCGTGAACGCGATCTCAGCAGCATGGGCGCCAGCTTTATTCCGTTCTCAGCCCAGACCCGCATGAGTGGCGTAAACGTGCAGGACCGGTTGATCCGCAAGGGTGCGGTCGATGCGGTACGTCGTCATATTGAAGCGAACCATGGCCGTTTCCCTGCCGAGGTCAATGCGCAGGTGGAAGAGGTGGCACGCAGTGGCGGCACGCCACTGGTGGTGTCAGAGGGCGCGAACGTGCTGGGCGTGGTGGCGCTGAAAGATATCGTGAAGGGCGGCATCAAAGAACGCTTTGCCGAACTGCGCAAAATGGGCATTAAAACGGTGATGATCACCGGCGATAACCCGCTGACCGCCGCGGCCATTGCGGCGGAAGCGGGCGTGGATGACTTCCTGTCAGAGGCGACGCCGGAAGCCAAACTGGCGCTGATCCGCCAGTATCAGGCAGAAGGACGGTTAGTGGCGATGACCGGCGACGGCACCAACGATGCGCCTGCCCTGGCGCAGGCGGATGTGGCGGTGGCGATGAACTCCGGTACGCAGGCGGCGAAAGAGGCGGGCAACATGGTCGATCTCGACTCGAACCCGACCAAGCTGCTGGAAGTGGTGCACATCGGTAAACAGATGCTGATGACGCGCGGTTCCCTGACCACCTTCAGTATCGCCAACGACGTGGCGAAATATTTCGCCATCATTCCGGCGGCGTTTGCGGCCACCTATCCGCAGCTCAACATGCTGAACGTGATGCAGCTGCACTCGCCCGCCAGCGCGATTCTGTCGGCGGTGATCTTTAACGCCCTGGTGATTATCTTCCTGATCCCGCTGGCCCTGAAAGGCGTCAGCTACCGCCCGCTGAGTGCTGCTGCGCTGCTGCGCCGCAACCTGCTGATTTACGGTCTGGGTGGCCTGCTGGTGCCGTTTGTCGGCATCAAAGCGATCGATCTGCTGTTAGTGCTTTCAGGCATGGCCTGAGGAGAAAAAAATGAGTCAGTTACGTCCGGCAATTTTACTGTTGTTGTTGCTTACGCTTGTGACCGGCGTGGTTTATCCTTTCCTCACCACCGGGCTGGCGCAGTGGCTTTTTCCGGCCCAGGCCAATGGCTCGCTGCTGGAGGAGGAGGGCGTGGCGCACGGATCTGCGCTGATTGGGCAGAACTTTACCCAGCCCGGCTATTTCTGGGGGCGTCCTTCAGCCACCAGTGATAAAGCCTATAACCCGCTGGCCTCGGGCGGCAGTAATCTGGCCGCCAGCAACCCGGCGCTGGACAAAGCGGTGGCCGACCGCATCGCTGTACTGCGGGCCGCCAATCCCCAGGCAGCGGCCGCCGTGCCGGTTGAGCTGGTGACTGCTTCCGCCAGCGGGCTGGACCCGGATATTTCGCCTCAGGCTGCACTGTGGCAGGCTCCGCGTGTCGCTGCCAGCCGCAAGGTGCCGGTGGCACAGGTCGAGGCGCTGATTGAAAAGATGACGCATCGTCCGCTGCTGCCCTTCCTCGGCACACCGACCCTCAATGTGTTGCAGCTGAATATAGCGCTCAACGAACTGTAATGGTGTAAAGGAAGCGATGAACCACGAACCCCAGCGTCCCGATCCCGACGCGCTGCTGCAGGCTAACCGCGAGAGTCATCGCGGACAGCTGAAGATTTACTTTGGTGCCTGTGCGGGCGTGGGCAAAACCTACGCCATGCTGCAGGAGGCACAGCGGCTGCGTGCGCAGGGTCTGGATGTGCTGATCGGCGTGGTAGAGACCCACGACCGGCCGGAAACCGCGCAGCTGCTGACAGGCTTAACCCTGCTGCCGCGGCGCGCAACCGGCCGCTCGCGTCATGCGGAGTTTGATCTTGATGCTGCGCTGGCCCGCCATCCGGCGGTGATCCTGATGGATGAGCTGGCGCACACCAACGTGCAGGGCTCACGCCATCCCAAGCGCTGGCAGGATATCGAGGAGCTGCTGGAAGCGGGCATCGACGTGCTCACCACCGTCAACGTGCAGCATCTTGAGAGCCTCAATGATGTGGTCGGCGGCGTCACCGGCATTCAGGTGCGCGAAACCGTGCCTGATCCCTTTTTCGACAGCGCCAATGAAGTGGTGCTGGTCGATCTGCCGCCCGACGATCTGCGGCAGCGGCTGAAAGAGGGCAAAGTCTACATTGGTGACCGCGCAGAACGCGCCATCGAAAACTTTTTCCGCAAAGGTAACCTGTTCGCCCTGCGTGAGCTGGCCCTGCGTCGCACCGCCGATCGGGTGGATGACCAGATGCGCGCCTGGCGCGATCAGCAGGGACGGGAGCGCGTCTGGCACACCCGCGATGCCATTCTGCTCTGTATTGGTGACGACAGCGGCAGTGAAAAGCTGGTGCGCACCGCCGCCCGGCTGGCAGCACGGCTCGGCAGTGAATGGCACGCGGTCTATGTCGAAACGCCGCGGCTTAACCGGCTGCCGGAAGCGCGGCGACGGGCGATTCTGCGTACCTTACAGCTGGCGCAGGAGCTGGGCGCAGAAACCGCCACGCTCTCGGAACCGGATGAAGCGGAAGCGGTGCTGGGCTACGCCCGCGAACACAACCTGGGTAAAATCGTCACTGGCCGTCGCCCGCAGCGGCGCTGGCGGCGTGACAGTTTTGCCGAACGTCTGGGTCAGCTTGGCCCCGATCTCGACCTGCTGGTCGTCGCACTGGATGAGCCGCTGAAGGATGCGCCGCATCCGCTGCCGGATGGCCGCGTCACCAGTGAAAAATGGCGCATTCAGCTGCGTGGCGTGATGATGGCGCTGGTGCTCTGCATCGTCGTCACCGCAGCCGGACAGTCTGTGCTGATCAATTTCGATCCCGCCAACTGTGTGATGATCTACCTGCTGGCGGTCGTGATCGTGGCGCTGCGCTATGGCCGCTGGCCGTCGGTGATCGCTACGGTGATGAACATCATCGCCTTTGACCTCTTCTTTGTGGCCCCCACCGGCACGGTGGCGGTCTCCGATCTGCAATATCTGGTGACCTTTGGCGTGATGCTGGCGGTGGGCGTCATTGTCGGCAATCTCACGGCCGGGGTGCGCTATCAGGCGCGGGTGGCGCGCTACCGCGAACAGCGGGCGCGCCAGCTCTATGAGATGGCGAAATCGCTGGGCAGCGCGCTGACGCCGCAGGATATTGCCGCCACCAGCCAGCGTGTGCTGGATGCCACGTTACAGGCGCGCTGCCTGCTGCTGCTGCCGGATGAGCAGGGCGAGCTGCAACCGGTGGGCGAGGCGTTACCGGCCAGTGAGCCGGATCGTGCGATTGCGAAATGGAGTTACAGCAAAGGCCAGCCTGCGGGTGCGGGCACCGATACCTTACCGGCGGTGCCCTATCAGATCCTGCCGCTGAAAAGTGGCGCGCACTGCCGTGGTTTGCTGGTGGTGGAGCCGCAGAATCTGCGTCAGTTGATGATCCCCGAACAGCAGCGGCTGGTGGAAACCTTTACGGTACTGATTGCCAATGCGCTGGAGCGGATGGCGCTGTCGCACAGCGAGGCAGCCTCCCGTCTCTCGGCAGAGCGGGAACAGCTGCGCAATGCGCTGCTGTCGGCGCTGTCGCACGACCTGCGCACCCCGCTGACCGTGCTGTTTGGTCAGGCGGAAATGCTGATGCTCGATCTGGCCAGCGACAACTCAAAATATGTGCCGCAGGCCAGCCAGATCCGCGAGCAGACGCTGAGCACTATCCGGCTGGTGAGCAATATGCTGGATATGGCGCGCATTCAGTCGGGTGGCCTCAACCTGCGTGAGGAGTGGCTGGCGCTGGAAGAGGTGATCGGCGGGGCGCTGAGCAGCATGGCACCGTCGCTGAAAGGGCATGAGGTTCAGCTCGATCTGCCGGACGATATCGTGCTGATCAAAGGCGATAGTACGCTGCTGGAACGCGTTTTCACTAACCTGATTGAGAACAGCCTGAAGTATGCCGGTAACAGCGCACCACGCGGCATTCGCGCCTGGCGTGCCGCATCACGACTGGAGATTGCGGTCTGGGATAGCGGACCGGGCATTGCCGAAGACGACTTAAGCCGGATATTCGATAAATTCTGGCGGGGCGACAAAGAGTCGGCGGTGCCGGGCGTCGGGCTGGGTCTGGCAATCTGTAAAACCATTATCGAGAGCCACGGCGGTCAGATCTGGGCCGAAAACCGACCCGAAGGGGGCGCGGCATTTCGTCTCTCGCTGCCACTGCCGCCGGTCCCTGAAATTTCTGACGAAGGGCTGAAATAACTTCACAGTTGATCGGTTATACTCCCGGACCTGTTTGATTATTCGTGGGATTGTATGGAACGTTTTACCGAAAACCTGATGTATGCATCGCGCTGGTTGCTGGCCCCGGTTTACATTGGACTTTCGCTGGGATTACTGGCGCTGACCATTAAATTTTTCCAGGAAATTTTCCACCTGCTGCCCAACATTTTCAGCATTGCGGAAAACGATCTGATCCTGCTGCTGCTGTCGCTGGTGGATATGACGCTGGTTGGCGGCCTGCTGGTGATGGTGATGCTGTCGGGTTATGAGAACTTCATCTCCAAGCTCGATATCGACGAAGATAAAGAGAAGCTGAGCTGGCTGGGCAAGATGGACTCCGGCTCGCTGAAAAACAAAGTCGCCGCCTCCATTGTCGCCATCTCCTCGATCCACCTGCTGCGGGTGTTTATGGAAGCGCGCAACGTCGAAAACGACAAGCTGATGTGGTACGTGATTATCCACCTGACCTTTGTGCTCTCCGCCTTTGTGATGGGCTGGCTGGATCAGATGTCGCGCAGCGATAAAAAACCGAAGTAACCTCTCTGGCGGCCCGCTGAGGCGGGCGCCTGCTTTACCCTTTCCGCTCTGCTCCCCCTGAACGACCCGCCTGTGAGGCCGGACGTGTGCCCGCCAGCTGCGGCATCACCTCTTTGATCATGGCAAAAAAGTGTTGCAGCCTGGCCGGGTAGTAACTCGCCCAGGGATAGGTCAGCCATACCGGCAGCGGCGGGGCCTGCCAGGCGGGCATCAGCTGAACCAGACTGCCATCCGCTAAATCGTCCTGTACCGCCCACGAGGAGACAATCGCCGCGCCCATCCCGGCCAGCGCCGCTTTGCGCACCGCATATAAACTGTCGCTGCTCAGCCGGGGCGTAATCGCCAGGTTCACCGGCTGGCCGTCGTCAATCTTCTGCAACGCCACTTCATTACGGTAAAAGCTGGTCAGCGCCAGCCACGGCAAATCGCGCAGCTGTTCCACCTGTTCAATCGACGGATGCTGCGCCAGCAGGTGCGGGGCCGCCACCACAATGCGTGGCACTTCGGCTAACAGAATCGCCACGACCGAAGGATCGGTGGGCGCACCGACCTGAATGGCGCAGTCCACGTTCTCCGCCATAAAGTCGGGCGTGCGGTCATTCAGCATCCACTCGATATTGAGACGGGGATAGCGGTGCAGATAGTCCACCAGCGGCGCGATCAGCTGATCCTGACCAAAGGCGTGCGGCGCACGAACCCGCAGCGTACCGACCGGGTCATCGCTGGCACCGGTCAGCTCATCTTCCAGCGCATGCCAGGTCGCCAGCAGCTGCCGTGCCTGGGCGTAGCAGCGTTCGCCATCATCGGTGAGCTTCAGCGCATGGGTGGTGCGCAGGATCAGCTTGAGGCCCAGCCGCTGCTCCAGGGTCTGCAAGCGACGGCTGACGGTAGGCTGTGTCGTGCCGAGCTGGGCCGCGGCGGCGGACAAGCTGCCGCTCTCGACAATACGGATAAACGTCTGCATCAGGTCGATGCGATCGCTGCTGTTAGGGTTGTTCATACGTACCACGCATAACGGTTTTGCCTGATGTCAGTCTACCGCGTATAACCGTGATGCGCTTTAATGATGTGACGAAATGATGAGGATTACAGCATGTCAGCCATACAGACTCAGACGCAAAATGAATCGCTCTCCACACCGCTGGTGTTTACCCTGGCCGCCGGAGCCGGGCTCAGCGTCGCATCGATTTACTACAGCCAGCCGATGCAGGATATCATCAGTAAGCAGTTTAATGCGGGTATCGGCGCAGTCGGCATGGTGCCGATGCTGACCCAGGCGGGCTATGCGCTGGGTATTCTGCTGCTGGCCCCGCTGGGCGATCGTCATGATCGTCGCACCATTATCTTTATCAAAGGTTTACTGCTGGTCGCGGCGCTGTTGCTGTGTGGTTTTTCCGGCGGACTCAGCGCGCTGCTGATTGCCAGTTTTATCACCGGGCTGACCGCCACCGTGGCGCAGGACATTGTGCCCGCGTCGGCGGCGCTGGCGCCGGAACGCAGCCGGGGTAAAACAGTCGGCACGGTGATGACCGGGCTGCTGGTGGGCATCCTACTGTCGCGGGTGGTCAGCGGGGTGGTGGCAGAGTATTTCGGCTGGCGCACCATGTATATGATCGCCGCCCTGGCGGTGCTGCTGATTACGCTGACGCTGTGGCGGGTGTTGCCGCGCTTCGCGCCGGGCTCTTCGGTGAGCTATCCGCGCCTGTTGCTGTCGCTGGTGCATCTGTGGCGTCACCATCAGACGCTGCGCCGGGCTGCGCTGGCTCAGGGTCTGCTTTCTGTCGCCTTCAGCGCCTTCTGGTCAACGCTGGCGTTAATGCTCAGCGACCGCTTTCATCTGGACAGTGCGGTGGCCGGTGCCTTTGGTTTAGCCGGTGCAGCAGGTGCCATGGCAGCCCCGCTGGCGGGCAGTTTCGCTGACCGCATTGGTCCGGCAAGGGTTACGCAGGCCGGTGCCGCGCTGGTGACGATCTCTTTTGCACTGATGTTTCTGCTGCCGCTGCTGCCCATGCCCGCGCAGCTGGCGCTGATTGTCCTCTGCACCATCGGCTTTGATTTAGGGGTGCAGGCCACGCTGGTGGCGCATCAGACACTGGTCTATGGCCTGGCACCCGAAGCGCGCAGCCGCCTGAATGCGCTGCTGTTTACCGTGGTGTTTATCGGTATGGCTACCGGTGCGGCAGTGGGGAGTCTGGCGCTGGCGCACTGGGGCTGGAATGGCGTGGTTGCGCTCGCCACCCTGGCCGGTGCCGCCGCGCTGGCGGTTCGCTTCGCCAGTCGTCACCTGAAAAACTGACATCGCGCCCGTCAAAAAATGTGCCAGGCTTATTCATAAACCCGAAATATTCTGGAGTGTTATGAACTTTTTAGCCTGGACAGCAGCGACGGGCGGCCTCTTGCTGCTGATGTCGCTGGCTGCCGGTTGGATTCACCGGGGGCCAGTTACCTCATTTGGTCTGTTTCTGATTGCGGGCATTCTCTGCGGCCCCTGGGGATTTGACCTCATCCACGTCGATATCGTGACCCATTCCGAAGCGGTGGCCCATATCACCGAAATCACCATGGCGGCCTCGCTGTTTATCACCGGACTTAAGCTGCGTCTGCCACTGCAGAATAACTGCTGGCAAACCGGGCTGAAACTGGCGTTTCCTGCCATGCTGTTCACCGTCGCCGCGATGACCCTGCTGGCGCATTTCCTGGTGGGATTAGACTGGCCGATTGCGCTGGCATTTGGTGCGATAGTGGCGCCGACCGATCCGGTGCTGGCGAGCTTAATCTCGGTCAACGATGCGCAGGATGATGATTCGCTGCGCGTGGCGATCTCCAGCGAAGCGGGCATGAACGATGGCTCCGCGCTGCCGCTGCTGATACTGGCGCTGCTGCTGTTCAATGGCGAGAGCCTGAATGGTGCGATGCTGGCCCACTGGGGGGCGGTCGAGGTGCTCTGGGCGATTGGCGGCGGTTTGACTATTGGTTATGTGCTAGGGCAGTTGATCGGCCTGCTGGCGACCCGACTGCGCAATGCCAATGGCGACGTCGCACCCAATGATTTTCTGGCGCTGGCGCTGATAGCCCTCAGTTATTCACTGGTAGAAGGGCTGGGCGCCTCCGGTTTCCTGGCCGCCTTTGCCGCAGGACTGGGATTACGCCGCGCCGAGCTGGGCGTGTTCCGTCGCCATCAGCCGGACGATCTCTCTGACGATGAGCGCGTGTTGCCCTCTGAGGCGCTGGTGAATCCCAACATACGCCTGGCGCATCAGGGCAACAACAATATGGTGAAGTCGATTGGGTTTGTAGTAGGCGACGCGCTCTCTTTTGGCGATACTATTGAACGTTTACTGGCGGCTGGCATGATGGTGGTGCTGGGCGTCACACTGGCGCAGCACTGGAACATCTACGGCGTGCTGATTGGCCTGGTGCTGTTTGCCGTAGTACGACCGCTGGCCGTCTGGCTGGTGACGCTGCGCGCCGGACTGCCGCTGGGGCAGCGCCTGCTGATCGGCTGGCTGGGCATCCGGGGGATTGGTAGCCTGAACTACATCGCCTATGCCTGGACGCACGGTATGCAAGGCCCGCAGATGGAAATTATGACGAATATAGCGTTAACGCTGGTGGTCTGCAGCGTGGTGGTTCACGGCACCACGGTGACGCCGCTGCTGAACTGGCGTCAGAAGCGCCTCGAAGCCCTTCAGCGCAAGGTTTAACCCGAACGAACAGGAGTTAAAAATGAAAGTGACTCAGATAGTGCTGCTAAGCCTCCTTGCCTCCGGCAGCGCGCTGGCAGCGGATGACGCTGATACTGAACAGAATGTCTATGCCAGCCAGTTGTGCCACATTGTCAGCGGTGAGAAAAAAGTCGCCACGGCGGATCACTATGTCGAGAAAATGAAATCGACCGTGGCGGGCGGCCAGTCACCATCGGCGATGAATCAGCCGGAATTTGATGAAGAGTCTGCGCGTGAAGTGGCCAGTGCCTGGCTGCAACTTGGCGACGATGAGCGGGCCAAACTGCGCGTCAACGAACAGCAGTGTGAACAGGCCGTGATGGCACAATTCCAGCAGGAAGATTAAGCCCGCCGGATAAGATAATAACGCGCCTGACGGGCGCGTTTTTTTATGGCTTTTCAGGGGCCATTGCGTACATAATCGCCATCCATGGCACCAGACTTGCATCTGTTCATTCTTCGGTAGCCTGCCGCAATGGCTTGCTCATTACTCTGGCATCACACAACAGGCATTATGATTACGCGTCGACGCTTTATTCTCGGCACGGGAGCGCTCGGGCTCTCCATGACCACCGGCAAATTATTTGCCCGTGATGACATTATTCCCCTCTGGCCGGACGATCCGCCCGGCGGCGGCGGCCCATCCGGCCAGTTGCATATTAACAGCAGCGGTTCCTGGTCAAATATCGTCAGCCCGGCGATTCAGCGCTTTAAACCGGAAAATCCCAATGGCGAAGCGGTATTAATCGCCGCTGGCGGCGGTTATCGCTGGATCGGCATGGGACGTGAAGCCTGGCCGGTGGCGCGCTGGCTGAACGCCAGTGGCTATACCGCTTATGTGCTCAGCTACCGATTACCGCATGAGAAGTGGCAGGCGGGACGGCTGGCCCCCTTGCAGGATGCGCAGCGCGCCATCCGGCTGGTGCGCTCTTTTGAGCGTAAGGTGCATGTGCTGGGCTTCTCGGCAGGCGGACATCTGCTGGGGCTGGCGGCGGCGCGGCCAGACTTTGAATCTTATCCGGCCATCGATCCGCTGGATGAAGTGGTGCCGAAAGTCGATAGCGTCGGCCTGATCTATCCGGTCATCACCCTGGAAGCGCCTTATCAGCACACCAACACGCATCTGATGATGGTCGGCAAAAATGCCACGCCGCAGGATGAGGCGAACTGGTCAGTGCAGAACTTCGTGACCCGGCAATATCCGCCGACGTTTCTGGCGCAGGCCGAGGACGATCACACCTCCAATCCGTTTAACACCGAACTGATGCGCGACACCTGTCGCCGTAACCGCGTGCCGGTTGAGCTGATTCAGATCAGCAAAGGCGGACATGGATTCGGTCTTGGTAAAGCGGGAACGCCTGCGGCGTTGTGGGATCAGGCGTATGTACGCTGGCTGGATCGCGTAAGCTAAGTTGCACTGACGCGGTTCTGCACTGCACAGTCAGAAAGCGGATGTGAATGCGGTATAAAAAAACAGGCGACCTTAAGTCGCCTGTTTTGTTTCCGAAGCCCGGTGCGGGTTAACGCATCGTCACAAACTCTTCCGCTGCGGTCGGGTGGATCGCCACGGTGTTATCGAAGTCTTTCTTGGTCGCGCCCATTTTCAGCGCCACGGCGAAGCCCTGCAGCATCTCATCCATACCGAATCCGATGCCGTGAATGCCGACGATCTTCTCATCGGCACCCACACAGACCAGCTTCATGCGGCACGGCTGACGATGCTGGGTGACCGCGGTGTACATCGCGGTAAACGACGATTTATAAACCTTCACCTGGTCATCACCATACTGTTCGCGCGCCTGCGGCTCGGTCAATCCTACGGTGCCAATCGGCGGATGGCTGAACACCACGGTCGGCACGTTGCTGTAATCCAGATGCTCGTCCGGCTTGTTGTTAAACAGACGCTCAGAGAGACGACGGCCCGCGGCCACCGCAACCGGCGTCAGCTCAACCGCACCGGTGTTGTCGCCCACAGCGTAGACGCCTGACACATTGGTGTTCTGGAATTTATCGACGCTGATATAGCCTTTATCGTTCAGCGCCACGCCCGCAGCCTGAATATTGAGGTTGTCCGTTTCAGGCTCACGGCCAATCGCCCAGACAAGGCAATCCACAGTATAGTCGCTGCCATTTTCCAGCTGCAGCGTCAGGCTGCCATCGCTGTTTTTGATCACAGCCTTAGGAATGGCTTCGGTGTGCAGCGCCGGGCCTTCAGTGTTCATCACTTCGACCAGCGTCTCGTTGAGCAGCGGGTCGAAGCTGCGCAGCGGCGCGTGTTTACGCACGAACAGGTGGGTTTCCGATCCCAGCGCATTCACCACGCCCGCCAGTTCGACCGCGATGTAGCCCGCGCCGACAACCGCGGTGCGTTTAGGCAGCGCGTCCAGCTCGAAAAAGCCGTCAGAATCGATGCCGTACTCCGCACCCGGAATAGAAGGGTGAACCGGGCGACCGCCAGTGGCGATCAGAATGTGGTTAGCCGTAATAATCTCGCCGTTGACCTCAACGCTGTGCGCATCGACAAAGCGGGCAAAGCCTTTGATCACTTCTACTTTGTTTTTACCCAGCACGTTGTCATAAGAGCTGTGGATGCGATCGATATAGGCGCTGCGGTTTTTGACCAGCGTGGCCCAGTCGAAGCGATTGACGGTGGTGTCGAAGCCATAATCTGGCCCGTAGAGATGGATAGCTTCGGCGATTTGCGCGGCGTGCCACATGATTTTTTTCGGCACGCAACCTACGTTCACGCAGGTGCCACCCAGCTCTTTTGCTTCAATCAGGGCGCATTTCTGGCCATACATAGCCGCACGGTTAATCGAGGCGATGCCGCCGCTGCCGCCGCCAATGGCGAGATAGTCGAAATGTCGGGTCATTGAAGTATCCATCCGGTTGCATAAAAAATTGGGGTTGAGTGTAACGCTGCGGGTCGAAATGACGCAAAGTTTGCGCCTATGATTGTAATAGGGTTCTGTTTTTTCACTCGCTTACAGGGAAGCATACCATGCACCTTACTTTTCTTGGCACCGGCGGCGGTGCTCCCAGTCTGCAACGCAACGTGACCTCCATTGCTTTTACCCGTGCGCTGAGTGGTGAAACCTGGCTGTTCGACTGCGGCGAGGGCACACAGTTACAGTTTATGCGCTCCAGCCTGAAACCGGGCAAGCTGGAAAAGATTTTTATTACCCATCTGCATGGCGATCATATTTTTGGGCTGCCGGGCTTACTCACCAGCCGGTCTATGGCCGGACTGACCTCACCGATGACGGTTTATGGGCCCAGAGGATTAAAGACCTTTGTTGAGACGGCGCTGTCGATCAGCGGCTCCTATACCGACTATCTGCTGAACATCGTTGAAATTGAGGCGGGCTGGACGCTGGATGACGGTGAGTTTCGTATCAGTGCCTGGCCGCTGAGCCATCCGGTGGAGTGCTATGGCTATCGCATTGAACAGCACGACAAACCCGGCCTGCTGGATGCCGGGCGGCTGAAAGCCGAAGGGGTGCCCCGCGGACCGTGGTTCCAGCAGCTGAAGCAGGGAGAATGTGTGACGCTGGAGGATGGGCGGGTGGTCAACGGGGCTGACTACCTTGGCCCGGCGACACCCGGCAAAAAGCTGGCCATCTTTGGCGATACGGCACCCACGGAGGTCGCGCTGCAACTGGCGGCAGATGTTGACCTGATGGTGCATGAAACCACGCTGGAGGCGGCGATGATGGAGAAAGCCAACGGGCGCGGGCACTCCACAACCCTGCAGGCGGCGGAGGTGGCAAAGCGTGCCGGGGCAAAGCGGATGATCGCCACCCATTTCAGCTCCCGCTATCTGGCAAAGGACATGAGCCGCCTGCTGGCGGAGTGCCAGACCATTTTCCCCTGCACCGAGCTGGCCTCGGACCTGGCGGTATTTACGGTTTAGTGATGCAGAGCCGGATAGGTAAACAGCAGCAGATGGGTAATATTCAGAGCGAAGTGCAGGGCGGTCGCCAGCCATAAGCGGCCGCTCCAGTGCCACGCCAGACCATAAAGCAGCCCGGCCAGCGTCGCGAAAACCACCAGCAGCACGCCGCCGGTTGCATGCGCCAGCCCGAACACCAGCGCGCTGATTACCAGCGCGGGCATCCCGCCCAGCGCATCCCTCAGCCGCTGTTGCAGATAGCCGCGGAACAGCGCCTCTTCGGTCAGTGAGACAAAGAACAGGTTCGCCAGCATAAACACGGGCAGCCAGGGCGGAAAATGAGGCTCCACGGCCAGGCCGCCCAGCAGCACGGCGCTACCCAGCAGCAGCGGCACGGCGGCGATTAATGCCAGCGCAGCGATCCACGGATAACGTGGCGGGCAGGCGCGGGCGCGGAACAGCGTGGGCAGGCAGGCCAGCAGTACAAAGGGGATCAGCGCTTTATCGAAGTTGAAGGAGAAACTGAATGGCAGGCTCTGTGCGCCTGCCTTTACCTCATCGACGACGAGGGGATTGTGAAAGCCCGGAAAAAGATGGAGGAACAATCCCAGCGACATCAGCACCAGCAACGCTTCACTCAGAATATGCTGCCGGGAACGGATTGGGTCAAAGCGGCGCAGCGCGACCAGTGCCGCAATCCCGGCCAGCAGTGGCAGCACCGGCCACGTCAGGACGTCGTGATAAAACCCCAGCAGCGCGGCGAGCGCTAACAACAGTAGCGCCAGCCGCCGGGCGGGTTGCAGCGCGCCCAGTGCGCCTGCCAGCAGAATCCACATAATCGTTTTATTCAGGAACGATCTGGTTCACCACGAAGTGACCGGTACCAGCCGGAACCAGTTTTTTGTGCAGCCATGGCAGCAGAGTATTCATCTGTTGGGCCAGCTTCCACGGCGGGTTAATCACGATCATGCCGGAGGCGGTCATGCCGCGCTGATCGCTGTCCGGACGGGCGGCCAGTTCGATCTGCAGGATATTGCGGATGCCGGTTGCTTCCAGGTCGCGCAGCATGTGTTTGATCTGCTGACGCAACACCACCGGATACCACAGCGCAAAGACGCCGGTGCCAAACCGTTTATGGCCTTCCTGAATGCCTTTCACCACCGCCTGGTAGTCGCTTTTCATCTCATAAGGCGGGTCAATCAGCACCAGACCGCGACGCGACGGCGGTGGCAGTTTCGATTTCAACTGCTGATAACCGTCGGCACGGTCGACGCGCGCGCGGTTATCTTTGCTGAATTCATTGCGCAGCAGCGGATAGTCGCTGGAGTGCAGCTCGGTGAGTTGCAGTCGGTCATCTTCACGCAGCAGATGACGGGCAATCAGCGGGGAACCCGGATAGTAGCGCAGCGAGGGGCCACGATTCAGCGCACCGATCGCGTCAAAATAGGGTTGCAGCAGTTCCGGTGCATCGGGCTGTTGCCAGATACGCGAGATGCCTTCCAGATATTCACCGGTACGCTCGGCGTGCTCGCCGCTCAACTGGTAGCGACCTGCACCCGCATGGGTATCCAGGTAGAAAAACGGTTTCTCTTTCTCTTTCAGCGCCGTGATGATCAGGCTCAGAACGGTATGCTTCAGCACGTCGGCGTGGTTGCCCGCATGGAAGCTATGGCGATAACTCAGCATTGTTTATCCTGTTGAATGTATAAGGTTTTAATTGATGGAAAATCAATTTATACCAATTATTACCTCACGTATTACCCACAGAACGACGCACAGCAACCGACGCAGGAAAAGCATGAGAATCCGCGATTATATCAGGGATGGCCTGGCGATGGGCCAGAAGCGTGATAACAAATCGGGATGACAGGGCGCGGCATCCTGTTACACGCATGCAAACGCAGAAAGCTGCCCGACGCGCCCGCCATAATCGCTGTCATGGTTTAAAAGCAGCGGGCTTTCGGGTAGCCATTCGCGTGTTTCTTCCCCACCTCATCCTGACCCCCATTGATTTTCACTACACTAAGCCGCATGTTACTTAGATTGCGTTGCGCGACCCGCTGCGCCCCATACATCGATAAAGGACTGCGCTATGACCAATCCGCTACTGACATCTTTTACGCTTCCCCCTTTTTCTGCCATCCAGCCTGAACATGTGGTGCCTGCCGTGACGGAAGTGCTGAGCCAATGCCGCGCAGAAGTCGAAAAAGTTGTGGCGCAGGGTGCGCCCTATACCTGGGATAACCTGGTTCAGCCGCTGGCGGAAACCGACGATCGCCTGAGCCGTATATTCTCCCCGGTTAGCCATCTTAATTCGGTAAAAAACAGCCCGGAGCTGCGTGAAGCCTATGAACAGACGCTGCCGCTGCTCTCCGAATACAGCACCTGGGTCGGTCAGCATGAAGGGCTGTATCAGGCGTATCGCAACCTGAAAGAGGGCGATCAATACGCGGCACTGGATCTGGCGCAGAAGAAAGCGGTTGATAACGCCCTACGTGATTTCGAACTCTCCGGTATTGGTCTGCCAAAAGATAAACAGCAACGCTATGGTGAAATCGCCGCGCGCCTCTCTGAGCTGGGTTCGGCTTACAGCAACAACGTGCTCGATGCCACTATGGGCTGGAGCAAGCTGATCACCGATGAAAGCGAGCTGGCCGGTATGCCGGAAAGCGCACTGGCGGCGGCAAAAGCCCAGGCTGAAGCTAAAGAGCAGGAAGGCTGGCTGCTGACGCTGGATATTCCAAGCTACCTGCCAGTCATGACCTACTGCGACAACGCGGCGCTGCGCGAAGAGATGTATCGCGCCTATGCGACACGCGCCTCCGATCAGGGGCCGAACGCCGGTAAATGGGACAATGGCCCCATCATGGCGGAAGAACTGGCGCTGCGTCACGAGCTGGCTCAGCTGCTGGGCTTCGACTCCTACGCGGATAAATCGCTGGCGACCAAAATGGCGCAGAGCCCCTCTCAGGTCATCGACTTCCTTAATGACCTGGCTGAACGTGCGCGTCCGCAGGGTGAAAAAGAGCTGGAGCAGCTGCGCGCTTTCGCGCAGAAAGAGCATGGCGTTGAGCAGCTAAATCCATGGGATCTCACTTATTACGGTGAAAAGCAGAAGCAGCATCTCTACACCATCAGCGATGAGCAGTTGCGCCCTTACTTCCCGGAAGCGCGCGCGGTCGCCGGTCTGTTCGAAGTGGTGAAACGCATTTACGGTATCACTGCGAAGCAGCGTACCGACGTTGAGGTTTATCATCCTGACGTGAAGTTCTTCGATCTGTTTGATGAAACCGGTGAACTGCGCGGCAGCTTCTATCTCGACCTCTACGCCCGCGAGCACAAACGTGGTGGTGCCTGGATGGATGACTGCGTGGGCCAGATGCGTAAAGCCGATGGCAGCCTGCAGAAGCCCGTTGCTTACCTGACCTGTAACTTTAACCGTCCGGTGAAAGGCAAACCTGCGCTCTTCACCCATGACGAAGTGATTACCCTGTTCCATGAGTTTGGTCACGGCCTGCACCACATGCTGACCCGCATCGAAGCGCCTGGCGTTTCCGGTATCAGCGGTGTGCCGTGGGATGCGGTCGAACTGCCAAGCCAGTTCATGGAAAACTGGTGCTGGGAACCGGATGCGCTGGCGTTTATCTCGGGTCACTTTGAGACCGGTGAACCGCTGCCGAAAGCGTTGCTGGATAAAATGCTGGCCGCCAAGAACTACCAGGCCGCGCTGTTTATCCTGCGTCAGCTGGAGTTCGGCCTGTTCGATTTCCGTCTGCATACCGAGTTTAATCCGGAGAAAGGCGCGCAGATTCTGGAAACCCTGCGCGAAGTGAAAAGCCGCGTAGCGGTTGTTCCGAGTCCGGAGTGGGGCCGTTTCCCACACGCTTTCAGCCATATCTTTGCCGGTGGCTATGCGGCGGGTTACTACAGTTATCTGTGGGCAGATGTGCTGGCGGCAGATGCTTACTCCCGCTTTGAAGAAGAGGGCATCTTCAACCGTGAAACCGGTCAGTCGTTCCTGGATAACATCCTGACACGTGGCGGTTCTGAGGAGCCGATGGAGCTGTTCAAACGCTTCCGTGGCCGTGAGCCGCAGCTTGATGCGATGCTGGAACATTACGGCATTCAGGGATAAGTCGGTTCGTGAAAATCTGTTTGCTCGATGAATCAGGCGCCGGAGACGGCGCCTTATCACGTTTAGCGCAGCGCTGGCAGCTGGAGCACGACGAAGACGCGCTGCTGGCACTGGTGCAGACGCCGACGCACCTTGAGCTGCGCAAGCGTGATGAGCCAAAGCTGGGTGGTATTTTTGTTGATTTCGTCACCGGAGCAATGGCGCATCGCCGTCGCTTCGGCGGTGGACGTGGCGAAGCTGTCGCCAAAGCGGTCGGCATTAAAGGCGGCTATCTGCCGGATGTGGTCGATGCGACGGCCGGACTGGGGCGTGATGCGTTTGTGCTGGCCGCACTCGGCTGCCGGGTGCGGATGCTGGAGCGCCATCCGGTCGTGGCTGCACTGCTGGAAGATGGCCTGCAGCGCGGTTATCAGGATGTGGAAATTGGCCCCTGGCTGCGCGAACGCCTGACGCTGATTCATGCAGCCAGTGCACAGGCGCTGGGCGAGATTACGCCGCAGCCGGATGTGGTCTATCTTGACCCGATGTATCCCCATCGCCAGAAAAGTGCGCTGGTGAAAAAAGAGATGCGGGTCTTTCAGTCGCTGGTCGGTCCGGATGAAGATGCGGATGCGCTACTGGAACCGGCCCGATGGCTGGCGAAGAAACGTATCGTGGTCAAACGGCCAGACTATGCACCGCCGCTGGCGGGTGTCGTGACGCAGGCGGCTGTGGTAACCAAAAGCCATCGCTTTGATATTTATCCGCCGCTGGTCAGTACGCGTTAGGTAATTATCAAGCTGAAGCAGTCACTTCAGGTCATGATAATTTCTCTGCCGGTTATGAACGCATATGTACTCTGAAAGCGAACGGTTTATCATATTGCGCTCAATAAAAAGCCTGTCTGAAATTTATTATCAGGCAGGCTTTAATTATCCGCATGCGCGTTGTCGCGTTAATACGGTGCTACTGATTCGGTCAGGCGGCTAATTTAGTCAGGAAGCCTGAAAATGCATTCAGGAAGCTTTTGGCGAAGTTCAGGCCAATGGCCTTGTAGGTCAGGCCCAGAGTCTGGCCCAGATCAGTGCTTTCCTTGATTGATGCGACGGTGGTGTCAAATAAGCCGGACACTTCAGTCAGTGCGGTATTAACCTCACCCAGAAATTCAGTCAGGCCCGCGCCGCTAACTGCAGCAATTTCTGTCTGGTTGATTTCTCTCATTTTTAATATCCTTATTGGTTTTTTAAAATAATGGGGATCATTATTCTGCTTTATCCGTTGCCTGCGCAGCAGATAAGCGAGCGAAAGATAACGGATAAATTAACCTTTTCCTATAGTAAGATTTTGATAAATTACCCTTTGCTATCAATAAAATTTCTATCATTAGCGACTGGATGAATGAGCAATGTAACAATGGCTTTGAAATTATGTATGGGACGGTAATTACAGCGCTAAAAGGAAGTAATATAAACGGAGATCAGAAATGATAAAGCAGCGGATATTTAGTTTTGTGTAAAGACAGCCTGGAGGATAGGTTTATAAATAAAAATAGATTCCGATGGCGTTGCCCGGGAATCAGGAACTTAAATCGCGGGCCAGAATAAAGCGTAAATATATTCATCCCGATAAAAAGCCGGCTTACACCGGCTTTAATAACAGCGGTTACTCTTCATCTTCATCGCGCAGCGGCACAATCAGCATGTCGATGTGCACGGTGTTGATCAACTGACGGGCTGAAGACATCAGCTTGCTCCAGAAATCCTGGTGATGACCACACACCACCAAATCAACGTCATATTTTTTGATCGCATCAACCAGCACCTGGCCGAGGTCGCCACTGCCGCTCAGTGTCTCACTGATCGGATAGCCCGCAGCATCTGATAATCCTTTCAGTGCCGCATGCGTCTCTTCAGAGATGCGCTTCTGCATATCCCCTAAGTTGACATCAATCAGGCCGGTGTAAAGGTCGGAGTAATTCACATCAACGTGAATCAGGGAAATTCTGGCATCGTACGGACGAGCCAGCGAGACGGCCTTATCCACCAGCAACTGACTTTCGGGAGAAAGGTCTACTGCAATCAGGATGTGTTTATAAGCCATGATAAAACTCCTTTCACGAGATTAAGGATGGCATCCGGTGTTCCTGCCGCGTCACAGCTTAGCGAAATCCTTTGCGCGAGCGGGCGATGAGCGCCACCAAAGTGTCTACCTGCGTTGCAGGTGATGATGTTGTTATGTTCTGAGTATAGCCTTCTCTCACTGCAAATGCTGCTGTTGCCGTCTGGCTTATGAATAAGATCAAGGCTATGCCAGATTTACTCGCGCTGAACGAAAATCATCGTTGGAAAAAATGTAAAGAACTCTCCTACACTGAAAAAAGGCGGTCCGGTTCGTAGCCGCTCAGGGGGTCGAAAATTTTCGCAGTCCGGTGATTCAGTGGCTGGTTTTTTCTGCAGGCGGATACGGTGTCTGACGCTGGTTCTGTTGCTGCGATGCCAGCCGGGAGGGGGAGAATATGATCAGCACTATTGCGCTTTTTTGGGCTCTTTGTGTGGTATGTATCGTGAATATGGCGCGCTATTTTTCATCGCTGCGTGCGCTGCTGGCGGTATTACGGGGTTGTGATCCGCTGCTGTATCAGTATGTCGATGGGGCGGGATTCTTCACCTCTCACGGTCAGCCGAGCAAGCAGGTACGGCTGGTCACCTATATCTGGGCAAAGCGCTATCTTGATCATCATGACGATGAGTTTATCCGGCGATGCGAGCGGGTGCGGGGGCAGTTTCTTCTGACCAGTGCGCTGTGCGGACTGGTAGTGATCAGTCTGGTGGCGCTGGCGATCTGGCATTAAAAAAGGGCGACTTGCGTCGCCCTTTTTTAGCTGGCATCACACCAGTTTTAAGGCAATCCAGTAGAGCGAACCTGACAGCAGAATACAGACCGGCAGGGTGAAGATCCACGCCATGGCGATGTTCTTGATGGTCCGACTCTGCAGTCCGCCACCGTCAACCAGCATAGTACCGGCTACCGATGAAGAGAGGATGTGCGTTGTGGAGACGGGCATGCCGGTATAGCTGGCGACGCCAATTGACAGCGCTGCTGTTACCTGTGCTGACATGCCCTGTGCATAGGTCATGCCTTTTTTACCAATCTTCTCACCAATGGTGGTGGCAACACGACGCCAGCCAATCATGGTGCCAATGCCCAGCGCCAGCGCGACGGCCACAATAATCCAGATCGGCGCATATTCGATGGTGCCAAGCAGATCGCTTTTCAGCTTATTGAGGAAGCGCTTGTCATCTGGTGAGGTCTCTTCCAGACGGGCCGCTTTATCGGCGGTATCTGAGATACACAGCAGCAGACGACGCATCTGACCGCGCTGATCAACCGTCAGCTGGTCGTAGCTCTGCAGATTATTCAGTAACACCTGAGCACGCTGAACGGCCTGCAGTGCGCGCGCGCTGTCACAGTGGAACTCCTGCGGACTGGTCGCTGGCACTTCTTCCGGCGTTGGCAGCTTAGGCGGTGCCATCTGGATGATGTGGGTCAGCGAGGCGTTATGCTGCTGGTAATACTGCTCCAGGTGATTGACCGCATCGCGGGTACGCGTGATGTCATAACCGGAGGCATTCATATTCACCACGAAACCGGCCGGAGCCACACCAATCAGGACCAGCATGATCAGGCCGATGCCTTTCTGACCGTCATTCGCGCCGTGCGAATAGCTCACGCCAATGGCCGAAACAATCAAGGCGATACGGGTCCAGAACGGCGGCTTTTTCTTGCCGTCGATCTTCTCGCGGTCAGCAGGCGTCATATGAATACGCGCACGCTTTTTGGTATTGCTCCAGTAGCGACGCAGAATGAAGATTAAGCCGCCTGCGATCACCAGGCCAACGATCGGCGACAGAATCAGAGAAAGGAAGATGTTCAGGACTTTCGGGATGTTGAGTGCATCAACCACCGAGGTTCCGCTCATCAGGGCGTTGGTCAGACCGATACCGATAATGGCGCCGATCAGCGTATGGGAGCTGGAGGCCGGCAGACCGAGATACCAGGTGCCGAGGTTCCAGATAATCGCCGCCAGCAGCATAGAAAACACCATGGCGAGACCGTGAGCCGATCCAACATTTAACAACAGATCGGTGGGAAGCATATGAACAATAGCGTAAGCGACACTCAATCCACCGAGTAGCACGCCAAGGAAGTTGAATACACCCGCCATCACCACAGCAAGCTGGGCACGCATGGCACGCGTATAGATGACCGTCGCAACTGCGTTGGCCGTGTCGTGGAAACCGTTGATCGCTTCGTAAAACAATACAAACAGCAGGGCAAGAACCAATAACAGGCTAGTACTGAGGTCTAGACCAGCAAACAGATGTAGCATAAACGTTACGCCATTTTTGGAGGACATGAACGCGGCGCATTATCCGCGACAACGTGCTGTATGGGAAAGGAAAATATAGCGTTAATTTGACCTTTCGTCGTAAAGCTGAAGGGTAACTCAGCTAAAAAGGGTTAGATATTAAGCAGATACAATATGACACATTTACGGCAATTTTTTGACGCTGGCGTCTCGATGAGCAGATCACTACAATCTGCGCCTTTCCAGTTAAGTGAGTGAACCGCAGTGGAACAGTTTGACGTTATCATCATTGGTGCCGGCGCCGCCGGGCTGTTCTGTGCCGCCCAGGCCGGACAGCGAGGTCGCCGGGTGTTACTGCTGGATAACGGCAAAAAGCCGGGACGCAAGATTCTGATGTCTGGCGGTGGCCGCTGCAACTTCACCAATCTCTATACCGAACCAGCGGCCTATCTGTCGCACAATCCTCACTTCTGTAAATCGGCGCTGGCGCGTTATACCCAGTGGGATTTTATCGATCTGGTCAATCGTCACGGGATTGCCTGGCATGAGAAAACCCTGGGTCAGCTCTTCTGTGATGACTCGGCTCAGCAGATTGTCGATCTGCTGCTGGTCGAGTGTGACAAGGGCAATGTCACCCTGCGGCTGCGCAGTGAAGTGCTCAGCGTGGCGCGCGATGAAAGCGGCTACACCCTGCAGCTCAACGGCAGTACGGTTCAGGCGGAGAAGCTGGTCATCGCCAGCGGCGGTCTGTCGATGCCAGGCCTGGGCGCTTCGCCATTCGGCTACAAAATTGCAGAGCAGTTTGGCCTGAGCGTCTTTCCGACGCGCGCGGCGCTGGTGCCCTTTACCCTGCACAAGCCGCTGCTGGAGCAGCTGCAGACGCTGTCAGGCGTCGCGCTGGAAACCACGATTGACGCGCAGGATGGCACCCGCTTCAAAGAGGCGATGCTCTTTACCCACCGCGGCCTCTCCGGTCCGGCGGTGCTGCAAATCTCCAGCTACTGGCAGCCGGGTGAATTCGTCACTATCGATCTGTCGCCCGCCACGCCGCTTGAGGCGTTTCTGACGGCGCAGCGTGAAGCACATCCGAATCTCAGCCTGAAAAACAGCCTGGCGAAAATTCTGCCGAAGCGTCTGGTGGAAGTCTTACAGGGGCTGAAGGTGGTGCCGGATATCACCCTGAAGCAGCTCAACAGCAGACAGCAAACCGAACTGGCGCAGACGCTGCACGCCTGGCGCATCCAGCCAAACGGCACAGAGGGCTATCGTACGGCCGAAGTGACGCTGGGTGGCGTGGATACGACGCAGCTCTCCTCAAAAACGATGGAGGCGCGTGCAGTGCCGGGGCTTTACTTTATTGGCGAAGTAGCCGATGTCACCGGCTGGCTGGGTGGCTATAACTTCCAGTGGGCGTGGAGTTCTGCCTGGGCCTGTGCCCAGGCGTTGTAACGCGCGTTTACCAGCGCTGATGCACGTGAGGCGCGATCTTCTCCTGATAGATCTGCTTCAGCGCCGCCATCGTCTCCTCAGAGAGCGCATCGACATCGCTGGCGCGGGCATTGGCTTCAGCCTGTTCACGGTTTTTTGCGCCAGGGATGACCACGCTGACATCCTCGTTCATCAGGATCCAGCGCAGCGCAAACATCGCCATGGTGGTGTCGCCCGTCACAAAGCGGCGAATCTCCTCAACCGCTTCCAGCGCCACTTCATACGGCACGCCGGAGAAAGTCTCGCCCTTATCAAACGCTTCACCATTACGGTTAAAGGTGCGATGGTCGTCAGCGGCAAACACGCTGTCGGCACGCATTTTGCCGGTCAACAGGCCTGACGCCAGCGGTACGCGGGCGATAATCGCCACATCCCGGCGTTTCGCCTCACGCAGCAACAGTTCTGCCGGACGCTGGCGGAAAATGTTGTAGATCAGCTGAATCGACGAGACGTTGGGAAATTCCAGTGCCTTCAGGCCTTCTTCGACTTTCTCAACGGAAACGCCGTAGTGACGGATTTTACCGGCCGCCACCATCTCATCCATCACCGCAAACACATCCGGGTTGTAATAGACCTCGGTCGGCGGGCAGTGCAGCTGCACCAAATCCAGCGTCTCAGTCTGCAGATTTTCCCGTGAACGATCGATAAAGGCGTTGAGGTTTTCGGCGTTGTAGCCTTCTGCCACGTGCGGTGAAAGGCGACGCCCCAGCTTGGTGGCGACAAACGGGCGTTCTCCGCCGCGCTGATTCAGTACCTCTGCGATAATCTTTTCGGAACGGCCATCGCCATAGACATCGGCGGTATCAATAAAGGTGATGCCCGCATCCAGCGCGGCGTTCAGCGCGGCTTTGGCATCCTCTATGCTCACTTCTCCCCAGGTTCCGCCAATGGCCCATGCGCCAAAGCCAATTTCAGAGACGCGCTGACCGGTACGGCCCAGTTTTCGTAATTTCATGCAAACCTTCCTCGATGCGTTTCAGACAGGGTGACAGAAAAGGGCTAACCATTGAGCTTAGCGCTTTCCGACGGAGAGGCGCTTTAACGTTGTCGCACACCAGACGGGTAAAAATACAATGCTGCTACGGCAGGCTGCTGGTTACGTTGAAGATTTCAGCGAAAAGCAGCTTAAGCTGGATAGGTACCGCTTCGCTAATTAATTGATTTTAAGAAATTTCACCTGAAATTAAACAGGCGAGAGTGTGGATTCCATCACATACTTCAACTTTCAGGCCAACAATGGGATCGCTATGTTTAAATTTGTTAAGTCGGTCTTTGCCAGTCCCGAGAAGTTCCTGCAGATCATGACCCGTCAGGATATCAACGACTCGATCGCAGAAGGTGAGCGCATCATTATTGATGAAAACGGCAATATCGCGGTCAACACGCTGAGCGAGGAAGTCCAGGAAGATTTCGCCCGCCACGTGAATATGTTAAAGGGAGTGTGAGGTGGGTACCGCAATATTTATGGTGTTGATGGTCAGTGGTTACTGGTACACCAGCCGTGATTTGAATAGCCGCTTTAAAATCCGTCGTTCGTCGGGCTGGGATGTCTATTTCCTGGTCGCGCTTTACGGTTGTATTTTTGTGCTCCAGGGTGTCTTTGCGACCGGTATCGTCTGGTTACTGCTGCTCTGTATCTCCGGCATCGCCAACGCTGTCCAGATGATCCCCGGCGTTCATCTGAAGTGGCAGGTGGAGTTTATGAACTGGAGCTTCCTGGGCATCCAGGCTCCGGTGGTGATTATGCTCGCCTTTGCCATTCTGCTCTGTCTCTATCGCTCAAACTGGGCAGGCAGCGCAAGACTGAATGTCTCCGGTCGTAAAGACCTCTATCAGCGACTGTCACGCTCTAATGGCGTGGAGCAACTGCTGTTTCAGTGCATGGAAGAGGGCGAACTGGCGTGGATTACGCTGAAGTCGCGCCGCATCTACATCGGCATGGTTCATGCCTCGACCTTCGAATATGAAAGCACCAAAAACATCGTGCTGATCCCGATGCTGAGTGGCTATCGCGACAGTAAGACGCTGAAGCTGGCGGTAGAGCATAACTATAGCAAATGGTACGCCGAGCACGAGATTACGCTCGACTCGAAGCCCAAAGATGCGATGTCGTTCCGAAAAGTGATCATGGTGGACCAGATTGAGAGTCTGTCACTGTTTGATCCGGCCAGTGCCACGGCGCTTTCGATGGGACATCCGCAGGAAGTGGAGAAGAGTCAGGGGAATGATGACGATGACAGCCCGGATGATGAAAGCCGGCATACTGCGGGTTAATCGAGCCAGGAAAGCATCCTGGCTCCTTGCTATCAACAATATTGCTTTGCTGCATCCCTTAAAAGATCGGTAAAGTTGTAGATATCGTTGAGTGATGTAATCGGATGGCGAGTCTCTTTTTTCTCGCCATCAAACATCCCGATATACAGCTGACTGCGATTGAAGTGAAGTCGGCAAATTGGCTTACGATTGTTGTCATCGATTAAAATACCAAGATAACTTTGAGTATCACGGAAAGTGATGCGCTGAGGTTCAATAACTTTTCGGATTATTGATTTTATGATGTGAAACCCTTCTATCTCCATTTCTGTAGTGACAATCATGCCGCTTTCAGCCTCGCTCTTCTCACTACTGCTTTTTGCCGAATCCTCATGAGTAGATTGTGACGAAACCATCGCCCCACCGCTGATCGCGGATTTGAGTCTTTCATTCACCTGATCATTTAGCCACTGAGTGGCAGCTTTTTTAGTCAGTACAGAGAATTGCTCTCTGACTTTCTGCGTGAGTATGCCGTCATATACACGTGAGGCAAAAAGTTTAACGAAGTCCTCATCGGGTTCACTAAACTGACTGGAGATCATCTTCTTTATCTGACTGATAAATTTAAGTTCACCAGCTGCACTGACAATCGAATCAACATCAAAAGCACTTTTGGTGAGCTTAACCAGCTCTGGAACCACGTGTTCATCAATATCCAGCAAATCCAGTTCTAAAAATGGCTTTTCATCCATCTTGTTAGGTGCATCCAGATCGGTGAAAAATTTATAGAGCTGGCCATTTGTTAAGATGGAAATGCGCGCGTTAGTCACATGGAAGTAACGGAAGAGTTGCGAGGCGTGTTTAACATTCAAAGGTTCGCCAATCTTTTTGCATTCAATCAGAATCTGAATCTCTCCGCCTTTAGAAATGGCGTAATCAATCTTCTCACCTTTTTTAGTGCCGACATCACAAATGAACTCAGGTATAACTTCAGTCGGGTCAAATACATCATATCCCAGTATCTGACTGATGAAGGGCATAACAAACGCGCTTTTAGTGGCTTCTTCTGTCTGAATAATTGCTGCTTGCTGCTGAATCTTAGCGGAAAGACCATTGAGGTTATTGAAAATATCCATAGCTCACCCTGTTTTTAGTTCTTCTTAGTCATCGTTTTAACTTCATTAGCTAAGGTAATGAAGTTGCCGGAATGTAAAAGGTCATTTTTATATCTTTATGATACCGATCAATTGCTTATGTGATAGGCAGCATTTTGAATTGTTCCTTCAATTCAGGATAAAGTAAGAAAAAATTATCAGAAAAAAAGGAAGTTGGCTATTTCGTGATCGATGGGAAAGGTTTTTTTTTCATTAAATTCATTTTAAAAGGCTGGTTTTGAATTTTAACCAGCTACATCAGGTATTAGCCGCATAACGCTGTCATCGCTTATCAGGCCATCACTCCCCTGAATATGGCCCACCTCACACCATATTTTCCGCCGTAAACAGCCGAAACGCCACTTTGCCCGCCTGATACACATCCGGCTGATAGCCGGTTTCGAGATAACTCAGCATCAGATCAATCGCTAAACGGGCATGCTGCTGGGCATGCTGATCCAGGGTAAAGGCCACTTCATCGTTCAGCAGTAGCTGGCGGGTGACATCATAAAGCTCATGGGTGATGTAGGTGCATTTACCCAGCAACTGGTGGGCGCGCAGGGTGTCGCTGACATCACTATTTCCCATGCCGGTGTTATAGACCCCTGCAACTGCCTGCGACGGACGCAGATGGCGGGCCAGCTCACTGCGGATGGTTTCCCGCTGATCCTGACCCGACAGCACCTCACGCAGATGACGCAGTGGCGCACGCTGCTCCATGGCTTCACGGAAGCCAGCGATACGCTGACGGTGGGCGCGATAATCAAAGCGGCCGCTGACCATCAGAATATCGCCGGGCTGGTTCAGGGTTTTACTCATCAGCAGGCCTGCGGTGCGGCCTGCCTGATACTGGTCGATGCCAACATGACACAGGCGGTCAGCGTCGGGCAGATCGGTGACGATGGTGATCACCGGCACATTGCGGCTGCGGCACAGCGCCAGGGCGCGATAGACAGGTGGCGAGTCGTGCGCAAACACAATGATGCCGTCACGGTTACTGCTGCAGGCGATAATGCTTTGCGCCAGCTGCTCAGGCTGCGCTTCGGCCACCAGCGTTTTGTGCAGCTTCAGGCGGCGATAGCCAAGCTGACTGGCGATCTCGCTGAAACAGGTGGTGAGCTGCTGAAAAAAGGATGAGCCGTTATTGCTGAGAAAGACTTCGATTTGCCAGGGATGCTGATACTCCTCTGGCAGCAGACGCCGGAGTCCCGCTTCGCGCGCGGCTTTCAGGACTTTGCGGCTGGTCTCCAGCGAGACGCCGCCGCGCTCATTCAGCACCCGGTCGACCGTCGCAATCCCGACGCCCGCCATTTTTGCCACCACCTCTAAGGTGAGCTTTTTCATTCAGACTCCACGCGTAAACGGGGCTTAGCTGCTGCCTGCCAGACTGTTTATCTCTTCTAACCGGTTAAAAGTAAAAGATAAAGCGATTTAATGATGGAAAACCATCAATGGCATTGCGCCATGAGCTTTTACCCTCAGTGCGGTCGTCAGGTTAAAAAGCACAGCGGGCCGCTGTCCGGACGGAAATACCGTTAAGCTTGTAGCGAGACAATTAACGAGGAGTGAATATGGCGCAGCAAAAAGAAGTTCTGATTATTGGTGCATCACGCGGTATCGGTCTGGCGGTCGTGCAGGCGTTTGCCGGTGAGGGCTGGCAGGTCACAGCCACCCATCGCAGCGGCGTTCCGGAGCAGGGCAACAAGCCAGGTATCGACTGGCAGGCGCTCGATATGACCGACGCATCGGCGGTTCAACAGCTTGCCGGCCAGCTCAGTGGCAAATCGTTCGATGCGATTCTGATCAATGCCGGGATTTCCGGGCCTTCGCACCAGAAGGTGTCGCAGAGTAACGATCAGGAGCTGGCGCAGCTGTTCCTGACTAATGCGATAGCACCGGTTCGCAGCGCAGAGATTCTGCTGCCGCTGCTGAAGCCGGAGGGCGTACTGGCGCTGACCTCATCCCAGCTCGGCAGCCTGAATGAAAATCCGGACGCGCAGATGCCGATTTACTCGGCCAGCAAAGCTGCACTGAATATGCTGAGCCGCACGCTGACCCCCGCAGTTGAAGCACAGAACGGGACGCTGCTGACGCTGCATCCCGGCTGGGTAAAAACAGATATGGGCGGCGAGAGTGCGCCGCTGACGGCAGAAGAGAGTGCGGCCGGTATCGTTCGGCAGTTAACCCAGTGGGGCGGACGCGGGGGCCATCACTACGTCGATTACGCCGGCCAGCAGCTGCAGTGGTAAGCTGAAACGGGGCGGTTACGCCCCGATGTCCCGCAGTGCCTTACCCTTCATCAGGTTGCGTTCAATATGCTCCAGCGTCACATGTTTGGTCTCAGGTACCAGCATCATGGTCAGCACGATAAACACCAGATTGAGTGCACCGTAGAACCAGAAGGTGTTGGCGTTCCCCAACTGATCCAGCATCGTCAGGAAGGTCGCACCCACAATCATGTTGCCGACCCAGTTGGTGGTGGTGGAAGCAGTAATGCCGAAGTCACGCCCTTTCAGCGGCTGAATCTCTGAACAGAGCAGCCAGATCACCGGTCCGGCCGCCATCGCAAAACCAACGATAAACATCAGCAGCATCGCGACCGCAAAGTATTTGCGGAAATCCGTTTCGACGCCGATGTGCAGCAGCGTGCCCAGCACGCCCATGCCCACCGCCATCACCAGAAAACTGGTGGTCAGCATCGGCTTGCGACCCCAGCGATCGACAAAAAAGATGGCAATCAGCGTGGCCAGCATGTTGACCAGCCCGACAATCACCGTGCCCCACATCTGCTCACTGGTGCTGGAGAAACCGGCAATATTGAAGATTTTAGGGGCGTAATACATCACCACATTCATCCCGGTAAACTGCTGCATCACCTGTAGCAGCATCCCCAGCCACACCGCGCGGCGAAAATTGCCATTAGAGCGGAACAGCGACCAGCCGCGCTGTTTCACCTGCAGACTTTCACGGATCTCTTCCAGCTCCTCCCGCGCCTGTTCGCTGCTGTTACGCAGCCGATCCAGCACGCGCTGTGCCTCGTTAAAACGTCCGTGCGCCGCCAGCCAGCGCGGGCTGTTGGGCAAAAACAGCACGCCGATAAACAGGATTACTGCCGGAATAGCGATAACGCCGAGCATTGCGCGCCAGTTGCCACTGTAGCTGAACGCGGTGTCGGAGAGATAAGCGACCACGATGCCGGTAGTCAGCATCAGCTGATACATCGAAATCATTGAGCCACGAATACGTTCCGGCGCAATCTCCGCCAGATAGAGCGGCGCGGTGTAAGAGGCGATGCCTACCGCCAGCCCCAGCATCACACGGGCACAGACCAGCGACTCTACATCGGGTGAAAAGGCGGACCAGAGCGAACCAATGACGAACAGCGTCGCGCCCGCCAGCATACTTTTCTTACGTCCCAGCTTTGAGGACATCCAGCCCGCCGCCAGCGCACCCAGCGCCGCACCAAACATCATCGAACTCACCACCCACTCCTGCTGATGGTTGGTAATCTGCAAATCCTTCGCCAGGAACGGCAAGGCCCCCGCGATGACGCCGATATCCAGACCAAACAGCAGGCCGGACAGCGCCGCCATAAAACAGACGAACCAGGTAAAACGGTTCTGATGATTTCCTGATTTTTTAGCCGCGGCCATGCGAGTCTCCTTGCAGTGATTCAGTGTCAATATTGTTAATGTTATGTAAACATAGTCGATATCAATGTGGGTCCGATCACACTTCAGCTTATCGCTGGGGGCGCACAACATGGCTGCGAAAAGAAAGCATCAGAGATCAGCAGGTTGATGCAGAAACGGGAAACCGCAGCAGGGCACGAATACGCAAAGCAGCCTGCATCAGGTCAGATTTTGCAACTGACCGCCTGCGGCATTACACTTCCGCCTTTCTGCTATTGATTGAAGGTGCTTATGTCTGAACCTTTCCAGCGTCAGCCGCTACCCTTGCCGGGCGGTCATAAAAAAGTTTTACTGCACTCCTGCTGCGCACCCTGTTCGGGGGAAGTGATGGAAGCGATGCTGGCCTCCGGCATTGAATACACCATCTATTTCTACAACCCGAATATTCATCCGCTCAAAGAGTATGAGCTGCGCAAAGAGGAGAATATTCGTTTTGCCGAGAAATTTGGCGTGCCGTTTGTCGATGCTGACTATGACCGGGATAACTGGTTTGAGCGGGCGCGCGGGCTGGAGTGGTCACCGGAACGGGGTGAACGCTGCACCATGTGCTTCGATATGCGCTTTGAGCGCACGGCACTCTATGCCCATGAGAACGGATTCCCGGTAATGACCAGTTGTCTGGGTATTTCACGCTGGAAAGATATGAAGCAGATTAATAGCTGTGGTGTCCGTGCAGCGGCGGCGTATCCGGATCTGATGTACTGGGATTTTAACTGGCGTAAAGGTGGCGGATCGGCGCGCATGATTGAAATCAGTAAGCGCGAAAGTTTCTATCAGCAGGAATATTGCGGCTGCGTCTATTCACTGCGCGACACCAATCGTCATCGCGTCACCCAGGGACGTGAGCGTATTAAGATTGGTGTGCAATATTATCAGCCGGATGAATCCTGATTAACTGATATCGCAGAAAGCATCTGCCTGCGCATAGCCGCGCGCTGAGCGCGTAACAGGCCGGACTGTTACGCCACAGCTCTGCTTTATGCTTCCTGGCCGTACGTAGCTGCACAGCGCGCAGGGGTCGTCAACGTCGGCCATCTGCTGCTTCGCTTCTTCACTCATCAGACGTTTACGGCAGGCGCTTGGCGTGCAACCCATAATCTGCTTAAACGAGCGGGTAAAAGATTGCTGGCTTTCAAAATGGTATTTCAGTGCCAGGCTGATGATTGGCGTGCGGCTGTTTTTTAAATCATTCACACTGGCGTTAAGTTTTTTCTTACGAATATAGCGCGCCAGTGTTTCATTATGATAACGGGCAAAGAGTTTCTGTAAATACCATTTCGAATACCCGGCTTTTTCTGCAATATCATCCACGCTTAAACGCTGGTCGAGATTATTATTAATCCACTCAGTAATTGAGACGATCACGCTTTCGTTATATCTGTTTTCTTTCATGGCTGTTCTCCCCTGTTTAATTAAGAGGAATTATGAATTATTTATCTTAATGTGCTTATTCTTTGCGTAAAGTTCTTTCAGTATTTGAATCGTTATCTCTGAAGAGATTCATATGAACAGCAGTTATTAATAAAAAGCATGAATTGTAATTGGTTTGTTGGTAATTACAGGCGAGGGATACTCGATCCTGGGCGAATAACAATAAACGCGAGCATATGATTTGGCTTTCGACCTCGCAGCTAACGCAGCCAGCGTCGATGACATCAACGTCATAGCACGGACCATCAATAGATTTTCTGCCGCGACATGCCAGGCTTACGACTTACCTTTAACCTGGAGAACCCTGGATGAGCCCGACATACGTGTTGAAAAAACCGCTTGCCGCTTTGCTCACCTCGCTGGCTTTATTTGCGCATGCACCTGCCAGTGCCGCTGGTGTGTATGGCGAACAGCTGGAAGGATTTCATTACCCCTATCCTCTGCAGCATTTCGATTTTCAGTCCCAGCAGCAACCGCTGAGTATGGGCTATATGGATGTGAAACCGGCGCAGCGTGCCAACGGCGAAACCGTGGTGCTGATGCACGGTAAAAACTTCTGTGGCGCAACGTGGGAAGAGACCATTCGCGCGCTGACTCAGCAGGGATATCGCGTTATCGCGCCCGACCAGATTGGCTTCTGCAGCTCGACCAAGCCAGCCAGTTACCAGTACAGCTTTCAGCAGCTGGCAGATAACACCCATCAGCTGCTCGCCCGGCTGGGTGTAGAGAAGGCAATGATTATCGGTCACTCCACGGGCGGAATGCTGGCAACGCGTTATGCGCTGATGTACCCGGAACAGACGCAGAAGCTGGTGCTGGTCAACCCGATTGGGCTGGAGGACTGGAAAGCCAAAGGCGCACCGTGGCGTTCGGTGGATCAGTGGTATCAGCGCGAACTGAAACTCAGCGCGGAGGGCATTAAGAAGTATGAGCAGCAGACCTACTATGTCGGGCGCTGGAAACCTGACTATGACAAGTGGGTCGATATGCTGGCCGGGCTCAACAGCGGGCCGGGACATCAGAAAGTGGCGTGGAACTCCGCGCTTATCTACGACATGATTTTCACGCAGCCGGTATTGTATGAATTTGGCGCTCTGAACGTGCCCACCACGCTGATGATCGGCACCTCAGACACCACAGCCATCGGCAGTGATATCGCTTCTGCAGACGTGAAAGCCCGGCTGGGGAATTATGCGGTGCTGGGGAAAGAGACCGCAGAACGTATTCCGGGCGCGCGCTTAATTGAATTTCCCGGTATGGGACACGCGCCGCAAATGGAAGAACCGGCAAAGTTTAACCAGGCGCTGCTCAACGATCTGGGCCGGCCCTGAAGGGTCAGGTGCTGCGGCACCTGATCTCAAACCGCTACGCGTTTCTGCTTCTTCCTGAGATACATCTGCTCATCGCTGTCGTGCAGCAACTGCTCCAGCGACTGTGGATGCGCCGCGTCAAACTCCACCACGCCAGACGAGAATTGCAGACGATAACGACGATTCAGACTGACTGACTGCTGTTGCAGATAACGGTCAAACTGCGCGAGCAATGCTTCGCTCTGCTGCTGCTGCAGGCCGTTGAACAGCACCACGAACTCATCGCCGCCCAGACGGGCAAACAGATCGGAGTGCTTAAAAACCACCTTCATCGCATCGGCAAAGTCCATCAGCGCGCGGTCGC
Organism: Pantoea sp. B550; assembly: GCF_024158165.1. NCBI lineage: Bacteria > Pseudomonadati > Pseudomonadota > Gammaproteobacteria > Enterobacterales > Erwiniaceae > Pantoea > Pantoea sp. B550. The sequence goes on along the minus strand of NZ_JAMYXI010000003.1, from coordinate 1,703,647 downwards.
CTTCACGGTGGCCCAGCGAGTCGTTAATCTGCTTAAATTTGTCGAGATCGAGAAAGGTCAGGCAGGCGGGCCGGTTTTTCATCCGGCACTCATTCAGCACCATCTGCCCCAGCGTCATAAAGCCGCGGCGATTGGTAATCTGGGTCAGCTCATCACAGGTGGCGGTCTGAAAGGCGACCAGTTCCGCTTCAGCCATCGCGGCCAGGTCACGCATCGTGGCCTGATCCTCTTCATTAAACTGGCGCGGTTCACGGCCAATAATACAGAGCGTGCCCATTTTGGCACCGCCCGGCGCACGCAGGGGACAGCCGGCATAAAAGCGAATGTGCGGCTCACCGGTTACCAGCGGATTATCATAAAAACGCGCATCTTTTTGCGCATCTTCAACGATCATGATCTCATCCTGAAGAATGGCGTGGCCGCAAAATGAGATGTTGCGGGGCGATCCTTTAGGTTCATAGCCCTGAGCGGATTTAAACCACTGATGGTCAGCTTCCAGCAGGCTGACTAACGCGATAGGAACGTCATACAGGCGGCGCGCCAGGCGGGTTAAACGATCAAACCGCTCCTCCGCTGGCGTGTTCATTATGTTCAGCGCACGCAACTGCGATAAACGTTGTGCCTCGTCGGCAGGGATTTCAGGTGCTTTCATCTCAGAGACCTTTATTGTTTTAGCTGAAGCCAGGTTCTGGTGTTTGCCTTACGGCGAAGAAGAAGAGCGTGGCATAGCAACCACGCTCTTTATGAGGAGGGGATCAGAGCACTTTTTGTTCTGCGAGATCAAGGGCGAAATAGCTGAAAATCAGGTCCGCACCGGCGCGTTTAATCGCACCGAGGCTTTCCAGCACCACATTGCGCTCATCAATGGCACCGGCCTGCGCGGCAAATTTGATCATCGCGTATTCGCCACTCACCTGATACGCCGCCAGCGGCAGTTCGGTACGTTCACGAATGTCGCGCAGGATATCCAGATAGGCACCTGCCGGCTTCACCATCAATGAATCCGCGCCCTGAGCCGCATCAAGCAGCGATTCACGGATCGCTTCACGACGGTTCATCGGGTTCATCTGGTAGGTTTTACGGTCGCCTTTCAGCGCCGTTCCGGCGGCTTCACGGAACGGGCCGTAAAACGATGAAGCGAATTTGGTGGAGTAGGACATGATAGCGGTCTGGGTAAAGCCCGCCGCGTCCAGTGCCCGGCGAATCGCCTCAACCTGACCATCCATCGCCGCTGACGGCGCAATGAAATCCGCACCGGCTGCGGCGGCAACCACCGCCTGTTTACCCAGATTTGCCAGGGTTGCATCGTTATCGACACCATGATCGCAGAGCACGCCACAGTGACCGTGGCTGGTGTATTCGCAGAAGCAGGTGTCAGACATCACAATCATTTCCGGCACGGTGTCTTTGCAGATGCGGGACATGCGTGCCACCAGACCGTTTTCGTTCCAGGCATCGCTGCCGGTCGCGTCGGTATGGTGCGAAATACCAAAGGTCATCACCGAGCGAATGCCCGCTTTGGCGATGCGCTCAATCTCATAGGCGAGACGTTTTTCCGGAATACGCATCACGCCAGGCATCGCCTGAATCGCTTTGTAATCGTCGACTTCTTCTTCAACAAAGATAGGCAGAGCCAGATCGTTCAGGCTCAGAGAAGACTCCTGGAACATTTCACGCATTGAAGCGCTGGCGCGCAATCGTCTTGGGCGCTGGATAAGGGAATAATCAGACATTTTCATTCTTAAGCAGGTGAAAAAAGTGGCTACAGTTTACTCTCTTTGTCTGCGAGGCATGAAGGTTTGTGTGCGGTAATAAGAGGGGAAAAGAACTCTCCCGCCGGGCGGCGGGAGAGCAGAACGATTACTCGTTGATATCCGGATGCTGCTGCACCAGGTTTTTACGTTTCGCTTCCAGGCGGGCAATCTCTTCGTCGATATCTTCGATTTTGTGCTCGATGTTATCGTGATGCTCCTGCAGGATTTCGCGCGCTTCTTCCATGTCTGAGGCGGCCGGCGTGGCACCTTTCAGTGGCTTGTTCGCCGTCTCTTTCATGAACAGACCGGTAATCAGACCAATCACCGCGACCACCATCAGATAGTAGGCTGGCATGTAGAGGTTGTTGGTGGTTTCTACCAGCCAGGCCGCCAGCGTTGGCGTCAGACCGGCAACCAGTACCGAGATGTTAAACGCACTCGCCAGCGCACTGTAGCGGATGTGCGTCGGGAACATCGCAGGCAGTGACGAGGCCATCACACCGGTAAAGGCGTTGAGGATCACCGCCATCAGCAGCAGACCACCAAAAATCAGGCCCAGCACGCCACTGTTGATCATCATGAAGGCGGGAATCGCGAAGACCAGCAGGGCGATACTGCCGATGATGATAAACGGACGGCGGCCGAAACGGTCACTCATCATGCCGATCATCGGCTGAACAAACAGCATACCAATCATGATGGCGATGATAATCATCACGCCGTGATCTTCGCTGTAATGCAGGTTGTGCGACAGGTAGCTCGGCATGTACGTCAGCAACATGTAGTAGGTGACGTTCGTGGCGATAACCAGACCGATACAGGAGAGCAGGCTGCGCCAGTGTTTGGTCGCAATCTCTTTAAATGAAACCTGCGGACCATCCTGCAGGCCTTCACGGTCGCCCTGTTCCAGTTTGTCCACATGCTGCTGGAATGCCGGGGTCTCTTCCAGCGCATGGCGCAGGTAAAGACCGATGATGCCCAGCGGCAGCGCGACGAAGAACGGCAGACGCCAGCCCCACTCAAGGAAGCGCTCTTCCCCGATAATAGAGGAAATCAGCACGACCAGGCCCGCGCCGAGCACAAAGCCCGCAATCGAACCGAAGTCGAGCCAGCTTCCCATAAAGCCGCGTTTACGGTCAGGCGAATATTCGGCCACAAAGATAGACGCACCGGTATATTCACCGCCTACCGAGAAGCCCTGTGCCATCTTGGCTAACAGCAGCAGAATCGGTGCCCAGATGCCGATGGAGGCATAGGAGGGTATCAGGCCGATACAGAACGTACTGACCGACATGATGATGATGGTGATAGAGAGAATTTTCTGACGACCATATTTGTCGCCCAGCATACCGAAGAACAGACCACCTAGCGGACGGATCAGGAAGGGGACAGAGAAGGTACCCAGCGCGGCGATCATCTGCACGCCTGGTGATGCATCCGGGAAGAAGACTTTACCCAGTGCATAGGCCACAAAGCCATAAACACCGAAGTCGAACCACTCCATCGCGTTCCCCAGAGAGGCCGCGGTGATGGCTTTACGTAAACGGGCATCATCGATGATAGTCACATCATCGATCCCAATTGGTTTTACACGCTTCCTACGCAATTTCATAGAATTACCCTGTAATGGAACACGAAAGTCCTCAACGGCGCGAGCCGCGGTGAGTCATCAGACCGCTGCGTTGAGAAATTTAAGCATAGCTTCAAATAAGCGCGGTTTACGCGCTCACTGACACAATAATTACTGTTGTGATTATTGCGAACAGCGACAGAGTATACCGTTTTTGTGTGATATCTGTCATGTTTGGGCTACATACAGCTATTTTTACCACTGATGCGGCTGATTAGCTGCGAAAAAATTATCACGCTGCGTGACAACCGCCGTTTTTTTCAGCAAATTGAGGGTGATGCGCGGCGATAGCGACGCCGCAGGTGGTTATTCGCTATACAGAGCCGGATGGCAGTAAGCCAGGCGGCTTAACAAAGACGCTTAGACGCCGATATTGCGCGGCGAGTCTGTTAAGTTCAGGGGCGGTTCAGAGGCTGACTGTCTGATGAGTCTCAGAGGCATGATCCGCTTTAACCGGCTGTTCGCCCTGCCTGGCGAGCCAGGCGATCAGCGCCGCGTTGTCCATCGGGCGGGCATAATAATAGCCCTGGATAAAGACTACGCCGCGCCGATGCAGATAGCTGAACTGCAATGCGTTTTCGACGCCTTCCCCCAGGACTTCCAGCTTAAGCTCATGACTGAGCTGAATGATTGCATCCAGTACCGGGGTTCTGCCCTCCAGGGATTCAATCGCGTTGATAAAGCCGCGATCGATCTTCAGATAATCCATCGTAAAGGTCTGTAAATAACTCAGCGAACAGTGACCGGTACCAAAATCATCAATCGCGACTTTCATTCCGCAACCGCGCAGCTGCTCCAGTTTGCGTGCTACCTCAACGCCGTCTTTGATCAGGCTGCGTTCGGTCAGCTCCAGGGTAATCAGGAACTGCTTCTCTTTTACCCGCCCGGCGAAGTGCAGCATATCGTCGACAAAATCCGGATGCTGCAGATGATCGGCCGCCACATTGATAGCCAGATGGAAGCCTGGCTCAACCTGCCACGCCTGCACATCCTCTGCAATTAAATCGAGCAGATGACGGGTCAGCGGCACAATCATGCCTTCCGCTTCAGCGGCACCGATAAAAATATCGGGCCGGATCCCGTTACCGTCCGGTGTTGTCCAGCGCAGCAGTGCCTCTGCGCCGCTGCAGCGCTGCTGTCGGTTGTCATAGACGGGCTGATAGTGCGCCCTGAACTGGCCGCTGGCGATGGCCCGTCGAATCTCATCGCGCCAGGAAATACGCCGTTGCAGCCAGTTCGCCATCAGCATCATCAGCAGAATAGAGAAAATTATCGCCATCGGCATGATGATCAACATCACCTGACGCCATGCCGAGATCAGCTCAGAGGGTGAGGCAATAAGGGTGACAGAGAGCGGATATCGACTGGAGCCGGCCTGATAAATCAGCGGTTCAAACCAGCCGGACAGGGCGATTTGCGGATCGCCAAACGAGATCGGCGCGCCGTCGTTAAACTCCATGCTGAAATGATAGAGATGGGTGCTGCTGATAGCGCGCATAAAATCGATGAGATACTGGCCATCAATCACTGCCCAGAATCCCTCACCATCGGGCAGATCGCGCATAAAAATCACTGCGGGACGATCCGGCACACCTGTGGTTCCTGCAATCGACAGGCTCCACCAGGCTTTTCCGGTGACCGGCGCGTCACGCATGATCATATCGCTCAGAGAACCCGGTTTTGTACCATAGGCTGAAGAGCAGGCAATTCTGTTTTCTTCCATCTTACCGACGGCGCGAAAATAGGGATTCAGCGAACCGATGCGCTGCAACTGGTTTTCAATCTGGCGGCACGACTGATGCTGAAACTGGCGCAGCTCAGTAATCATATCCCACGCGCTGTCGCTCATTCTCTCGGCCTGAGATAACAGGGTGTTTGCCGCGCTCACCTGCTGCTGCCGAACGGTATGGCGCGCATCAAGGGCGGTGAAAAAAATGCCAATAATCAGAGGCAGCACACCGGAGATAATAATCACCAGCCTGGCGTAGTCGCGTTTTCGTTTTAGTAGCGGCACCGCTAAATCCTCTGGATATTATTGGTATTATACGGAGGGGCTAATCAGTGGCGCAGCATAGCATTTCTCCGGGCGGTGCAGATTAGCGTTTTTGCCATCAACTGAACTGACTCAGGTCAATTATCGACCAGACTTTGCATTTAATGACAGGTTGTTTTGCCTTTATTGGTATTCAGCAAAAAAATCAGATGAGCAGGGACGACAGGCGCGGCAAAAGGGCGAATCACTTGCGGTAGCCCGGGGAGACCCTGGCCCGCCTGAGAGCGGGCGCAGGGTAAACGTGTTTCTCAATCAGCAAAATAGATCTGTTTCAGCGCCACTTCAACGCCGCGCAGTTCAGCCAGTCCTTTCAGCCGGCCAATGGCAGAATAGCCGGGATTGGTATGCTTATGCAGGTCATCCAGCATCTGATGGCCGTGATCGGGACGCATCGGAATCGCTCGCTGATTGCCTGCCTGGCGACGCCGCTGCTCTTCCGCCAGAATGACCCTGATGACACCGACCATATCGACGTCGCCCGCCAGGTGCGCGGCTTCATGGAAGCTGTTGGGGTTATCCTCGCGTTTTGTGGCGCGCAGGTGGACAAAGTTAATGCGGTCGGCATAGGTTTCCGCCATCTCAAGCAGCGCATTGTCGGCACGCACGCCATAGGAACCCGTACAGAAACAGAAACCGTTGTGCAGACTGTCCACGGTTTCCTTCAGCCACTGCATATCTTCCTGGGTAGAGATAATGCGCGGCAGGCCCAGAATCGGGCGCGGTGGATCGTCCGGATGTACTGCCAGTTTAATACCCACCTCTTCGGCAACCGGCACAATGGCGCGCAGGAAAGTCGCCATATGCTCGCGCAGTGTTGCTTTGTCGATGCCGTCATACTGCGCCAGCTGTGCCTGGAACTGCTCCAGCGTGTAACCCTCTTCGGCCCCAGGCAGACCGGCGATAATATTGCGCACCAGCGTGCTTTTCTCTTCAGCGCTCATGGCGGCAAAGCGCTGAGCGGCGGCCTGCTGTTCAGCCGCGCTGTAATCCTGCTCCGCACCCGGACGCTGCAGCAGATAAAGTTCGAAGGCGGCGAAAGCGTCGGCGTCGAAGCGTAGCGCTTTTGCGCCATCCGGCAGCGTCCAGGCGAGATCGGTGCGCGTCCAGTCCAGCACCGGCATAAAGTTGTAGCAGACGGTATCAATGCCGCAGGCGGCCAGATTGCGTATCGACTGCTGATAGCTGGCGATATAGCGAAGGTAGTCACCGCGCTGGGTTTTGATCGCCTCATGAACCGGAATGCTCTCCACTACCGACCAGACCAGACCTTTTTCCGCCAGCAGCGCCTGACGCGCTTTAATCTCCTCAACCGGCCACACTTCGCCGTTAGGGATATGGTGCAGCGCCGTCACAATACCGGTTGCGCCCGCCTGACGGGCATCATCCAGGGAGACCGGGTCGTTCGGACCGTACCATCGCCATGTATGTTCCATTTTTACTCCTCAACTGTGATGCGGCCCAGTGGTCAGGCCGCTGGGCCAAGAGTATGATAGAGGGCAAAACAGGGCCGTGATCCGGATCGCAGCATGACAAACTGCATCCGGCAAGTGAGCGGTTTATGCGGAATAAAAGGAGAAGGTAATGAACCTGCCAGTCATTAAAACGGAGCGCCTGTACCGTCAGATCGCCAACGCCATTATGGCCGGTATCGCGCGCGGTGATTTTGTGGCGGGTGGCCTGTTACCGCCCGAGCGCGAGCTGGCAAAACAGCTGGGTGTCAGCCGTTCGTCAGTGCGTGAAGCATTGATTGCGCTGGAGATGACCGGCTGGGTCGATATCCGTACCGGCAACGGTGTTTACGTCGCTCAGCCACTGCCACAGGCCGCAATCCCGCAGGAGAGTGAAACCTGCAGCCTGCAGGACCTTTTGCAGGCGCGTGAAGCCTTTGAAGGCATGCTGGCAGGATTTGCCGCCCGTAACGGAACCGCCGTGCAGCGTGAGGCGCTGCTGGCGCTGACCGCTGAACTGCAGCAGTACAATGAAAACGACGCGGCGTTTCTGGAGCAGGATAAACGCTTTCATCTGCTGATCGGCGAGATGAGTGGCAATGACGTGTTACGCGACCTGCTGGAGCAGCTCTGGAACCGGCGTCATAGCCCACACGTGCAGCGGCTGGAACGCCATTATGCCGATAACAGCTTTGCGCAGGCGATGAACGCTGACCATCAGCAGATCGCCGACGCGATTGTGGCAGGCGACGAAGCAGTAGCCCGCCAGGCGATGGAGAGCCATCTGCAGCACGTCCAGCAGCGGCTACTTGGTTAATCCCCGAACGCGTTTAGGTCGTCCGGTGCCCAGCATAATCGCCAGACGGCTGCCGCCCGGCGTGGTCTCCATCAGGATTTTGGTAATGCTGGTCAGCGGCACCGAGAGCAGCATGCCGACCGGTCCGAGCAGCCAGCCCCAGAAGACCAGTGACAGAAATACCACCAGCGTTGATAAACCCAGGCCGCGACCCATCAGACGCGGTTCCAGCATGTTACCAAACACCATATGAATCGCGGTAAACAGCGCTGCCACCATCGCGGCATCAAACAGGCTGTTCAGTAACAGCGCCTGCAGAAAAGGCGGAATGCCGGCAATAATCGGGCCGATATTAGGAATATAGTTGAGGATAAATGCCACGACGCCCCACAGCAGCGCGAACTTTACATCCAGCAGATAGAGACTCAACCAGACGGCGATGCCGGTGATGAGACTCACCAGGGTTTTTAGCGCCAGATAGTGCGTTACACCTTTCAGCGCCTTATGCAGCCCGGCGATGCGAATTTTGGGATTTACCAGTGCGTTACGCATTTTGTAAGGCAGGTGATGAACCTCAAACAGCATAAAGACCACGGTAAGCACCAGCAGCACGGTATTGGTCATCGCGCCGGAAAAGCCGCTGAGCGCCACGCTCGCCAGGTTCATCATGGTATTCGGGTCAAAGCGCTGTACCAGCGCATCGGTAGAAATATTGAGATGAAAACCCGCCGCCAGATGTTGCAACACCGTCATTTTCTGCTCCATGGTGGCGCGCAGTTGCGGGTAGAGATCAGAAAACTCGCTCATCGAGCTGGCGATGATGGCACCCAGCAGCAGAATACCGCAGAAGATCACAGTAATGACCAGCCCAATCGCCAGTCCACGGCGGAAGCCACGACGCATCAGCATTGTCACCAACGGATTCAGCACAATGGCAAAGAACGCCGCCAGCAGAAGCGGGACCAGAATATCGGACGCGGCCCGAACCCCGGCAAGAATGATGACCAGCATTGCCAGTTTTATCAGAATATTTTGTCCAATCTTTTCCCGTTGCAGCTCGCTCATTGCCTCTCCCGTGACGTAATCTGGCTGTTGGAAGTGTAGCTGAAAGAAAATTAACAATCTGATTTATCAGAGAAACGGTAAAGCGCGGCGGCATAATAGCGAGTTAATCAGCGCCATCGCACTCAGCTATGACGCCAGGGCCGCGACGCCCTGCTGTTCCTGTTTTTACGCCGCGTTCTGCTGCCCGATAACCGAGCCATTGGGATGCGCCAGTGACGAAAGCGGGTATAGTTAAAGGATAAACCTTATCATTCAGCCAACTACGCGCGAGAACCTATGCCTGAACAGCCTGCAGCGGAACAGAATGCTCCATCCGGAAGCCTGAATATCTCGCTGCTGATCCTCTCTATCGTCGCCTACAACTTTGCCAGCTATCTCACTATTGGTCTGCCGCTGGCGGTCCTGCCTGGCTGGGTGCATGACCAGCTGGGCTTCAGCGCATTCTGGGCGGGCGTGGTGATCAGCCTGCAATATGTGGCAACACTGCTGAGCCGGCCACACGCCGGGCGCTATGCCGATCTCTGGGGACCAAAGAAAGTGGTGGTGACCGGTCTGGTGGGCTGTCTGATTAGCGGATTGTGTATTCTGCTGGCGGCGCTGATCGCATCACCGGTGTGGAGCCTGATACTGCTCTGCGTGGGCCGGTTGATTCTGGGTGTGGGCCAGAGCTTTACTGGCACCGGCACCTCGTTGTGGGGGGTGGCGCGGGTGGGGTCACTGCACATTGGCCGCGTGATTTCCTGGAACGGCATCGTCACCTACGGTGCGATGGCGATAGGCGCGCCGCTGGGCGTGGTAATCTTCCGGGCAGGTGGGCTGCTGTGGCTGTCACTGGTGATTGTGGCCATCTGCGTGGTCGGCATCGTCTGCGCGGTCCCGCGTCCGGCGGTAAAAGCCAGCCGCGCCAGACCGCTGCCGTTTCGGGCGGTGCTGGGGAAAATCGCTGGCTTTGGCGCAATTCTGGCGATGGGATCGGCAGGTTTCGGCGTGATTGCCACCTTTATCACGCTGTTCTATCAGGATAAAGGCTGGGAAGGGGCCGCCTTTGCGCTCTCCCTGTTCAGCGCTGCTTTCGTCGGGGCGCGCCTGCTGTTTCCGAATGCAATTAACCGCCATGGTGGCCTGCGGGTCGCCAGCGTCTGTCTGGCGGTTGAGGCTGCCGGACTCTTTCTGGTCGCTGCAGCGGGTGATCCCTGGATGGCAAAAGCGGGCGCGTTTCTGACCGGCGCCGGATTCTCACTGGTGTTCCCGGCGCTGGGTGTGGTGGCGGTAAAAGTAGTGCCGCAGCAGAATCAGGGCAGCGCCCTGGCGACCTACACCGCTTTTATGGATCTGTCGCTGGGAATAACCGGGCCACTGGCCGGGTTCATCATGAATTATGCGGATGTTTCACGCGTCTATCTGCTCACGGGATTGCTGGTCTGCGTCGCGTTTTTCTGCACGCTGCGTCTGCAGCGGCGTCACGCTTCAGCGTCAGTAACGGACGAGAGTTCAGGATAAAAAAAATGGCCCAGCAGTGGGCCATAACGTCTTTTCAGACACAGATAAACGTATAAATTATGGCTGAAACAGGCTTCAGGCCTGCAGCAGTTCAATACTGTGGCGGATCTGGCGTTCAATCTCCGCCGGGGTCCAGCTGTTGAGCTGACCGGAGAACGGCTCAAAGGCGTAGACGCCTTTGTAGCCGAGCATTTCCAGCCGTTTAACCTGCACCACGCTCTTCAGCACATCGTTGTCACTCAGCATGATCCGTTCGTCGTCGGTCAGTTCGGCAGTCGGACGCCGATCTTCCACGCCCGAAAGATGCACCAGCCCAATCTGGTCAATATCGATACCTGTCGGAAATTCCTGTTCAGCCTGCTCATAGAGATGATGATGAAAGGTATCCAGCAGCAGCTTAAAGGGCACGCCTGCCTCTGCGATCAATTCCTGCGCCTGCACGATCGAACGCAGTGAGCTGACCGGAAACCCCAGCGGCTCGACCAGACCCTGAATACCGTAATGGGCAAAGCGCGGCGCCAGCTTCTGCATCGCCGCCTGCGTCTGCTGAGGCGACACGGTAATTCCCTCATTCAGTGGACACATCACCAGTGCCTTTGCGCCAATCTGTTGTGCTGTCTGTAACAGCGACTCGGCCCGCGTCAGCAGCGCGTCATCAATCCGGTTAAACGGATAGAGCGCATTAATCGTGACGATATCGATGTGATACTTATCGGCAAGGGCACGCAGCTGAACGGTACTGAGATCATCGGTGACGCTGCCGCCCGGCATGTCATTACGCAGTTCGACCTTGCTCAGCCCCAGACGCTGAACCAGCTGAAAGAAGGCCTCCAGCGAGAGCCGGGGCGCAATTTTGCGGTTGATACAGAAACGGGTGGGATCGATAGCCATGCGCTGACTCCGGGACAGGAGAATGATGGGCTAAAGAAAACATTTATTTCATTGATAGTGAATTATGAAATGCAAATTATTAGATCGGTCTCGCATTAATTTCATATTCCGTTTCAGTCTGATGCATAAACGCTGGAGCAACATCGCAGGAATACCAGCTCTCACCACCTCTGCTATTCGCCTGTCAGGCTAAGGCTGAGCGCTATTAAACGCCTCCTGCCATCGGGACATCGTCAGGCGCTGAAGGGCGGCAAAAATGCGATCCGTGCCGCTAAAAGCAAATTTTCCAAAAAGAATTATTTGAAAAATTTATTCCACTGTAATAGCTTCATAGCACGCTTTCAGGTTTGCCTGGTCAGGCAGTGTGGCAGGCCACAGGGCCCGTCTGCAGGGAACTTAACCATCTTAAGAGGCAACATCATGACAATCATAGGTAACTTTATTGGCGGCCAAACGACGTTCAGCGCCAGCAACGAAACCATTCCTGTTTACGATCCGGCAACCGGCAAAGTGGTACGTGAACTGACGCAAAGTACCGCTGATGAAGTGGCTCAGGCGATTGGTGTCGCACATGACGCATTTGCTGCCTGGTCAAAAACCTCGCCGCTGCGTCGCGCCCGCGTTCTGTTTAACTTTAAAGCCCTGATGGAGCAGCATCGTGATGAGCTGGCGGCGCTGATTGTCTCTGAGCATGGCAAAGTCTGGTCTGATGCGTTAGGTGAACTGACGCGCGGCATTGAAGTGATTGAGTTTGCCTGCGGGATTCCACATCTGCTTAAAGGTGAATATTCCCCGAACGTCGGCGGCGGCGTTGACAGCTTCTCGCTGATGCAGCCGGTGGGTGTCGTGGCGGGTATTACGCCGTTTAACTTCCCCGCAATGGTGCCGCTGTGGATGTTCCCGATCGCCCTGGCCTGCGGTAATACCTTTGTTCTGAAGCCACCAGCGCTGGATCCGTCTGCGGCCGTGCGTATGGCTGAACTGCTGACCGAAGCGGGTCTGCCGGATGGCGTATTCAACGTGGTGCACAGCTCTAACGAAGATGCTGAACAGCTCTATAAAGATCCGCGCATTGCTGCGGTGAGCTTCGTCGGGTCATCGGGCGTGGCTGAACATATCTATAAAACCGCCAGCGCCCACGGCAAGCGGGTGCAGGCGTTTGGCGCGGCGAAAAACCACGCTATCGTTATGCCGGACGCCGATCTGGATGCCACCGTTAACGCGATTATGGGCGGCGCATTTGGCTCGGCCGGTGAACGCTGCATGGCGCTGCCAGTGGTGGTCGCGGTGGGCGATGATACTGCCGACAAACTGATTGCCCGTCTGACGCCGCTGGTGAAAGCGCTGCGGATCGGCCCTGGGATCAATCAGGGTGCCGAAGAAAATGAGATGGGGCCAGTTGTCTCAGCTGCACACCAGAAGAAGGTGCTGGGTTACATCGATAAAGGCGAGCAGGAAGGCGCGAAGCTGGTGGTCGATGGCCGTAACGTTCAGGTTGCAGGCCACGCCGAAGGTTACTACGTTGGTGGCACGCTGTTTGATAACGTCACCTCTGAGATGGTGATCTGGCGTGAAGAGATTTTTGGGCCGGTGCTGAGCATCATGCGCGCACCGGACTACGACAGCGCGCTGCAACTGGTCAACAGCCATGAGTTTGGTAACGGCAGCGCCATTTTCACCAGCAACGGTCACACCGCGCGTGAGTTTGTGCAGAACGTTGAAGCGGGCATGGTCGGTGTTAACGTGCCGGTTCCGGTACCGATGGCGTTTCACAGCTTCGGTGGCTGGAAACGTTCGGTGTTTGGCGCGCTCAATGTTCACGGGCCGGATGGCGTGCGCTTCTATACCCGTATGAAAACCGCCACCGTGCGCTGGCCGTCCGGTCAGCAGACCGTGTCTGAATTCAGTATGCCAACCTTAGGCTGATCTATTTCAACGCTGATCGCGACCGGCAGGAGAGTCTGCCGGTCGCTTTGTTCGCTGGCACCTCGCCCGTGAGCCTACCGCAGCGTCAATCGTGACAGAGAGGAGGATCAGGATGTCTTTACTGTCGAAAGCACAGGCCCCTGACGCACAGGGTCGTATCCAGCATGTGACGCCTGAGCGCGCTGGCTGGCGTTATGTTGGCTTTGATGCTTATCTGCTGAAAAAAGGGGAAACCCTGCGTCTGACCAGCGGTGATAAAGAGCTGTGTCTGGTGCTGGTGGCCGGGCTGGCCTCGGTGAAAACCCGCCATGCTGAATTTCCCGGCATCGGTAAGCGCATGTCGCCTTTCGAACGTGTGCCGCCATATTCTGTGTATGTGCCGCATGATGATGAAGTGGAAGTCTATGCTGACAGCGATCTTGAGCTGGCTGTCTGTAACGCACCCGGTCAGGGCAATCTGCCTGCAAGACTGATTGCGCCAGCCGATGTCGGTGTTGAGCATCGCGGAAAAGGGCGCAATCAGCGCCTGGTTCACAATATCCTGCCTGACAATGAACCGGCTGATAGCCTGCTGGTGGTGGAAGTCTATACCAACGAGGGCGATACCAGCTCTTATCCCAGCCACAAGCACGACCAGGAGGAGAGTGAAAACGAAACCTACCTGGAAGAGACCTACTATCACCGTTTCGATCCGGAACCTGGCTTTGCCATGCAGCGCGTTTACACCGACGACCGTTCCCTGGATGTCTGTATGGCACCCTATAATCGCGACGTTGTGATGGTACCGCGCGGCTATCATCCGGTAGCGACGCTGGCGGGATACAACAACTACTATCTGAACGTGATGGCGGGGCCGGTGCGGCTGTGGAAATTTACCTGGGAGAAAGATCACGCCTGGGTGAACAGCGACAGCTATCCACGGAAAGCGTAAGTCTTCGCTGAAAAATAAACAGCAATCACCGTTTATAACCCGCGTTCATATCAGTAAAAAGGGCAGCCTGTCGCGCTGCCCTTTTTTGTGTGTGAAACTCAGCTGGTCTTTGCGTTGTTCAGCGCCAGCGAAACCGCCAGCGTCTGTGCCAGGCAGAGTGAGGCGACCTGCGAACGGAAGCCATCGACCTGTGCTTCTCGCACCACAAAACAGACATCGCTAAAGGCAGCCAGTGGGCTGACCTGACTGTCGGTAATGGCAATCTGATGCGCGCCACGCTTGGCTCCCATTTCGACTACCTCGACCGCTTCACGCGCATAGGGCGAGTAGCTGATCGCAATCACCACATCTTTCAGGTTAACCAGGCTGAGCTGCTCGGTGAACATCCCGCCCAGACCATCAATCAGAAAAGCACGACGCTCCAGATGACGCAGCGCGTAGACCAGATAGGAGGCGACGCTGAACGAGCGACGCAGGCCAATTACATAGATGTTCTCAGCCTCATTCAGCAGCTTCACTGCTTTGTTCAGCTGCTCAGGGTTTACCTGCATCGCCAGCTGCTGCAGCGCCTGGCTGTTCACCATGGTAAAGACGTTAAGGATCTCCGCCGGGCTTTCAGGCGCACTGGCGCTGTCGTCCGTTGAGGTCTGACGAAACAGACGCGCGCGCTCGGTATAATTGACCGTCTCTTCCATCAGGTGCTGACGAAAAACCTGTTTCATTTCGTTGAAGCCGCTGAAGCCAAATGCATTCGCAAAACGGATCAGCGTCGACGGCGGCACATCGGCCTGCTGAGCAATTGAGGCGACGGTATCAAAAGCAATACTGTTACTGTTATCAAGGATGTAGCGCGCAACCTGTTTAAGACGCTTGCTCAGCGTTTCGTAGCGGCGACGAATATCGTCCTGCAAGAGAGAAAGTTGGGTGGGATTATTGTTCATCACTTCTGCCCGTATCATTAGAATAATGGCTGCATAATGAGCGCTATAGTATCAGATGGATGGAAAATTTCATTTCTTTGCGTCAACGATGCGGTTTATTTCATGGCTTTATGAAATGGTTCACAGATTAGCCTCAGCGCCCGAGGCGCGCCTCTGCACAGGTCATAACAGGATGAAAACCGGCGTGGAAAGTCAGTGAGGGGAAGAGGGATGCGAGTAAAAACGCCATCCCGGCTGGGATGGCGTGAGATTGTTGAAAAGTGTGCCCCTTCCCGCTGTAAGACTGTGCAGGCTCAGGTAACACGGTCAGATCGGAAAGTCGCTAAAGCCATCCCTGGCCGCTCGGCCCGCGCAATTACGCACCTCATCCCTGAGGTGCGCCCGTAGCCGGGCCAACGCGTTGCGTTGTTCAAAAACGCCTGGCGTTTTTATCCGGGCGGCGGGACGCTTTCCTCCTCTGACCGTGTTACCTGCGCATTGAGCTTATTCGTTGCGGCAACATTCACCCTGCTTTGAATGAGTCAGCAGTCTGAGGCTATCCCGGTTGAGACAGCCTCTGGCAGAGCAGGAAATCAGGCGCGGGCAGCGCGCCAGTACTCAATCAGTCGCAGATAGTTGCCTTTAACCGTCTCAATCAGCGCCTGATCGTCCAGCTCCCCCTGTAACCACTGGCGGGAAGGCTGACCAAAGATAGTGCGGCCTACCGCAAAACCTTTCACCCAGGGCGCTTTGGCCGCCGCGGCGAAGCCCGCTTTAAGCTTCTCTTCGGGCGCATCCAGACCGAGTAACAGAATGCCGCGACAGTGAGGATCCTGCTGCTCAATCAGACCGCTGATCGCCTGCCAGCTCTCTGCGGATAGCGGGGGCAGTTTCCACCAGTCCGGCTGGATGCCCAGACTGTAAAAATGGCTCAGTATATCGAGGTAATAGGCTTCATTCTTATCCGGGTTACTCTCGGGAAGAATCACTTCCAGCAGCAGCTCATGGCCACTTTTATTGCAGCCTTTCCAGACGTCGAGCACCAGATCGTCCTGCTCTTTGCGCAGTTCAGCACTGTCATGTGGATGATAGAAGACCAGACATTTCACGACATGTTCGGCGGGCCAGTCGATTAGCTGCGAGCCGATGTTGCCATGCTCCAGACGCAGTGGACGTGAGCTGGGCAGCTCGATTGGGCGGCCAATCCACCACTTTTTACCCGTGATGGCATTCAGCGCTTTCTGACCATACGTGGTATCCGCCAGAATGCCACTTTTGTTCTCTAGTCCCGCCTCACTGGCCGCCTGCTGAGCGGCTTCCAGCAGCAGCAGTTTAAGCTGTGGAATGCGGCTCTCATCAACGCCCGCTTCCTGCGCCATATCCGCCAGCTGTTTGCGATGGTCAAAGGCGAAAACGTTCAGCTCCGGCCACTGCTGCTTACGGGTGGTCACACGGTGCAGATGGTTCAGACGACTGTCGAGATCGGGACGCTTCACCTCTGTGTCGCGGCTCAGGAAATCATCCAGCTCCGCTTTGGTTGGCATGGCAGGGGCACAGCCGTGGCGCGACACGACCAGCGCGCCACAGGCATTGGCATAACGGCACGCCTGCTCCCAGCCTTCATCATTCAGCCAGCCGCGCAGCAGGCCAGACATAAAGGCATCGCCCGCGCCCAGCACGTTGAGCACGTCGACGCGCACGCCGGTGTGCAGCTGAGTCTGTTCCCAGCTATCCGGAATTTCACCTTCAAACACCACACAACCCAGCGGACCGCGTTTGCAGACCAGCGTCGCCTGGCTCGCCTGACGCACGTTTTTCAGCGCAGTCAGAGTATCGGTGCTGCCACCGGCAATATGAAACTCCTCTTCGGTGCCGACGATCAAATCGAAATAGTGCACCACTTCCTGCAACTGCTGCGTGACCTGAAAGGACTCAATGAAACGTGTTTCACCGTCGCCCAGAGAGGTCAGTCCCCATAACACCGGGCGGTAATCGATATCCAGCGCCGTGCGCAGGCCATTGCGGCGGGCGATATCCAGTGCTTTCAGCACCGCTTCACGCGTCTGCGGATGGGATAAGTGCGTGCCGGTGACCGCCACCGCGCGGGACGAGGTAATAAAGGCTTCGTCGATATCGTCCGGCACCAGACCCATATCAGCGCAGTTATCACGGTAGAAAATCAGCGGAAAAGTCTCTTCATCTTTAATCCCCAGGATCACCATGCCAGTCAGGCGTTTTGCATCGGTGATCAGGGCATCGGTGTTACAGCCCACGCGCTGCAATTCCTCACGCAGAAAGCGACCATTATGCTCATCTCCCACCCGCGCCAGCATCGCTGATTTCAGCCCCTGAATCGCGGTGCCATAAGCGACGTTGCCCGACGATCCCCCCAGATATTTAGCAAAGGAGGTGACATCTTCCAGCCGCGCTCCGATTTGCTGGCCATAAAAATCAACGGCGATGCGCCCGATACAAATCACATCAAGCGGCTTCTGTTGTGTACTCATACCTGTGGTTTCCTTCTGTGATTCGCAGAGCTGGTGGGCGAAAAAACCGATCCAGGCAGGCTCTGCTTCCGGGTCTGTGGGTATCTGGCTGACTATGAGGGGAGTATGAGGAATAAAAATTCCATATTCAATATGAAATGAAATATCCATCGCAATTTTGTGAACCAGGTAAAACTCCTGATTGCCGCCCACCTGCACGATCTCTGCTGCTACGATGTGCGGTATGTCAGGGTTGTGAAGGCGATCGCAGGAATCAGCACGCCAGTCAGGCAAGCTGCTGCATTGAAATGAATTTTTTCATCATGAACCACTCTCTGCTAAACGTTCCAGATTTCCCCGTCGTGATCGCTCGCCAGTCCTGCTGCCATCGTTAAATTTGATCTCACTCGCAAAATGAAATGTTTCTTCTGTAATCGTGTTTTATGAAAAATATATTTGTTTATAATCGCCTCACGTTTCAGTTATTCCGGCCGCTTTTCCGCCAATGACAACGCCTGGCGCGCTGTCGCGGAAGTCGGGGTCCACCAGCATGTAAGGAAGAAACATGGGCACAATCAGACTGACCACGGCACAGGCGCTGGTTAAATTTCTTGATAATCAATTCATCGATGTTGATGGCGTTGAGACGAAGTTCGTCAAAGGCATCTTCGCCATCTTCGGCCATGGCAACGTGCTGGGGCTGGGCCAGGCGCTGGAACAGGACAGCGGCGATCTGGTGGTCTGGCAGGGGCGTAATGAGCAGGGCATGGCCCATGCTGCCACTGGCTTTGCCCGTCAGTCGCTGCGCCGTCAGATTATCGCCTGCAGTTCGTCTGTAGGACCGGGTGCGGCTAACATGATTACTGCCGCCGCCACTGCGACCGCTAACCGCATTCCTCTGTTGCTGCTGCCCGGCGACGTCTTCGCCACGCGCCAGCCCGATCCGGTGCTGCAGCAGATTGAGCAGAGCTACGATCTCAGCATCAGCACTAACGACGCCTTCCGCGCCGTCAGCAAATACTGGGATCGTGTCAGCCGCCCTGAGCAGCTGATGTCCGCCTGTATCAATGCCATGCGCGTGCTGACCGATCCGGCCGAAACCGGCGCGGTCACGCTGTCGCTGCCGCAGGATGTGCAGGGCGAAGCCTGGGATTACCCGGACTACTTCTTCCAGAAACGCGTGCACCGTCTGGATCGCCGCCTGCCGGTCGCGGCGCAGCTGGCGGATGCCCTGACGCTGATTAACCGTAAGCGCAAGCCGATAATTATCTGCGGCGGCGGGGTAAAATATTCCGAAGCGGGCGAGGCACTGCGCCAGTTTGCCGAACGCTATCAGATTCCCTTTGCCGAGACGCAGGCGGGCAAGGGCACGCTGGTCTCTGACCATCCGCTGAATGTCGGCGGCGTAGGCGAAACCGGCTGTCTGGCCGCTAACCTGCTGGCGAAAGAGGCCGATTTAGTCATCGGCATCGGCACCCGCTACACCGACTTCACCACCGCATCCAAATGGATTTTCCAGCATCCCGATGTCAGCTTCCTGAACATCAACGTCAGCAACTTCGACAGCTACAAGCTCGATGGCGTGCAGCTGCTGGCCGATGCCCGTGAAGGGCTGACCGCGCTCACTGCTGCGCTGGCCTCACAGCACTACAGCAATGACTGGGGCAATCAGATTGAGCAGGCGCAGAGTCAGTTGCTGAAAGAGACGCAGCGCGTCTATCAGGTGGAATATCACGATGGCGACTTTGTGCCGGAGATTGCTGACCATCTCGACCGCGAAGCGGTGTTCGCAGAATTTAACCGCCTGACTCAGTCACTGCTGACGCAAAGCAGCGTGCTCGGCACCTTAAATGAGCAACTGCCGAAAGATGCGGTCGTGGTAGCCGCCGCAGGCAGCCTGCCGGGCGACCTGCAGCGCGTCTGGCGCACCAAAGATTACAACGCCTACCACGTCGAATATGGCTACTCCTGCATGGGCTATGAAGTGAATGCCGCGCTGGGTGTAAAACTGGCGCAGCCGCAACGCGAGGTCTATGCGCTGGTCGGCGACGGCTCCTTTATGATGCTGCACTCTGAGCTGGTCACCTCGATTCAGGAAAGGGCGAAGATCAACGTCGTGCTGCTGGATAACATGACTAACGGCTGTATCAACAACCTGCAGATGGAACACGGTATGGACAGCTTCACCACCGAGTTCCGTTTCCGTAACGCGGAAAGCGGCAGGCTGGACGGTGGCTTTATCCCGGTCGATTTCGCGGCCATTGCTGCCGGTTATGGCTGCAAAACTTATCGCGTCACCAGCCTGGAGCAGCTTAAAGCGGCGCTGGAAGATGCCCGCACCCAGACGGTTTCTACCCTTATCGACATCAAAGTGCTGCCAAAAACCATGATCCACAAATATTTCAGCTGGTGGCACCTCGGCGTAGCACAGGCGTCGAAAACCGAACGCGCTCAGGCGGTGGCGGACAAGCTCAACAGCCATCTGGATCAGGCGCGCAAATACTGATTTCCGGGCCGTGCTGCGGCCCGTTTTCCTCTTCTCCGTACGAACCCTACACAGGTGTAATTATGACTTTGAAACTTGGCGTCATCGGTACAGGTGCAATTGGTCAGGAACATATTCGCCGCTGCAGCCATGTGCTGCAGGGGGCTCAGGTGGTTGCCGTCTCTGACATCAATGTTGACGGCGCGCGGGCTGCACTGCAACGCCTGAACATAGAGGCGGAGGTGTTTGAAAATGGTCATGATGTGATTCAGTCACCCAACGTCGATGCGGTGCTGGTCACCTCATGGGATCCGACCCACGAAGAGTTCACCTTAGCGGCAATTGCCGCCGGTAAACCGGTCTTCTGTGAGAAGCCGCTGGCGATGAGCGCCGAGGGCTGCCGCCGGGTAGTGGATGCAGAGATTCAGGCGGGTAAACGCCTGGTGCAGGTTGGCTTTATGCGCCCTTACGATGCGGGCTATCGCGCCCTGAAAAAAGTGATCACCGATGGCGATATCGGTGAACCGCTGATGCTGCACTGCGCGCACCGCAACCCGACCGTGCCAGAAAACTACACCACGCCGATGGCGATTACGAATACCCTGATCCACGAGCTGGATGTGCTGCGCTGGCTGACCAGTGATGACTATAAAACGGTGCAGGTGATCTTCCCGCGCGTGACGTCAAAGTCCCATGGTCAGCTGAAAGACCCGCAGATCGTCCTGTTCGAAACTCACAAAGGGGTCCGCATTGACGTCGAGATCTTCGTTAACTGCGCTTACGGCTATGACATTCAGTGTGAAGTGGTCGGTGAAGAGGGCATTGCCCGCCTGCCAGAGCCTTCTTCGGTGCAGCTGCGCAAAGATGCCCGCCTGTCGAACACCATTCTGGTGGACTGGAAAGATCGCTTTATCGAGGCGTATGACGTTGAGCTGCAGGCGTTTATCAACGATATCAACGCGGGCCAGCTTACCGGTCCTTCTGCCTGGGATGGCTTTGCTGCCTCGGTGGCCGCCGATGCCTGCATCAAAGCGCAGAACAGTGGTGCGATCGAGACGGTAGAGATGCCACCGCGTCCCGCTTTCTATAACTGATTCAGCTGTCTATGCGGCTTGGCCGCTCTCCGCCTGGGAATGAGAAGATGAACAAAGAGAATGTAAAACTGGCGATCGCGCCGATCGGCTGGACCAACGATGACATGCCGGATCTCGGCAGTGAAAACACCTTTCAGCAGACCGTCAGTGAGATGGCGCTGGCGGGCTTTACCGGTAGCGAAGTGGGCAGCAAATACCCGCGGGATCCGGCGATTCTGAAACCGATGCTCGATATTCGCGGCATCGAAATCTGCAATGCCTGGTTCAGCACCTTTTTTGCCAACGGCGATAAAGAGAAAACCATCGAACAGTTCATCGAGCACATGAACTTCCTGCATGCGATGGGCGCGCGGGTGATTGGCTGTTCTGAGCAGAGTAAAAGTATTCAGGGCACCGGGCTTGCGGTGTTTGAAGAGAAAGCGATTTTCAGCGATGAAGAGTGGCGGTTAACGGCAGAGGGCTACAACGAACTGGCCCGCATCGCAGCGGACAAGGGGATGCGCGTGACGCTGCATCACCACATGGGCACCGGCATTCAGACCACTGAAGAGATTGACCGGTTTATGACGATGACTGACGAGCAGGTTGGTTTACTCTATGACACCGGCCACGTCTACTACTCCGAAGGCTCCCAGCAGAAGATGCTGGCGGTACTGGAAAAATATCTGCCGCGCATCTTCCATGTTCATCTTAAGGATGTGCGTGATGAAGTGGTGGCTGAGGTGCGCGAGAACCATCTCTCATTCCTGGAGGGCGTCAAAAAGGGCACCTTTACCGTACCTGGCGATGGCGTGATCGACTTCAAACCCGTGTTTAAAATCCTGGACGATTACGGCTACAAAGGCTGGATGGTGGTGGAAGCGGAGCAGGATCCGGCGCTGGCCAATCCGTTTGAGTATGCGGTGAAAGCGCGGAAATATATCCGGGAAAATACAGGCTTATAAAGTTCTGTGAGCAAAGGCGGGCTTCCCGGTGGGAAGCCCGCCTTTTGTTTTACTTCAGCGTAATGCTTTTCACAATGTTGTCAGCATCGCTCTGTGCCTGCTGCTGATTATCGCCTGGCAGCGTAATCTGCAGTGTCACCAGCTTGCCATCCACTTTTGCCAGAACCACGGAAGACCATGAGGTCTGGTTGTTAGCAGAAATCACCGTATCCAGCTGCTGGGCGGGCTGATCTTTCAGCGTCACAGATTTGTTCGACACCACCTGCAACTGTGGATCGCGGTTACGCTGCTGCTGTTCCATGCGCTGCGACAGCACATCCAGACCATCATTGGTCGGGTCACCGGCAATCACAATAATGGCGCGGGCACCGGTTTCATCCGCATAAACGTGCATGTTCGTAGTCTGCGAACCCAGTTTACCGCTTTTATCGGACATGCCTGGTGGCAGCGAGAAGCTCAGTTTGCCATCCATCAGCGTGACGGTCTGCGCCGACTGACTGGCGCTGACGCCGTTGTCGTTCGCCGCTTCATCTTTCTTCTGGTCACAGGCCGCCAGGCCAAGTACCAGTAAACCCATTCCTACATATTTCACCAGGTTGCGCATCAGAATCCCTTTTTAAGTTTCCAGTCAGGCATTAATACAACAGGAATCAGGTTGCAAACGCAACCTGATGATTGTCAGAAGATCTTAGCGGATAGGAGTGGAAACCGTATGGGCACTTAGCCGAAATTGACCTGGCGGGCGGTCTGGCGTTCAGCCAGACGTTTCAGCGCGGCATTGAGCAGTACGCCGTAGGCGGGCAGGAAGAAGACCATGCAGATCAGCACCTTGAAGCTGTAATCTACCAGAGCAATCTCAACCCAGTGCTGCGCCATAAACGCATCGGGGCTTTTATAGAAGGCGATAAAGAAGAAGGCCAGCGTATCGCTGATATTCCCCAGGAACATGGCGCAGCCGGGTGCTATCCACCACTGAGGCAGACGACGCAGACGGTTAAAGACATGAACGTCGAGGATCTGACCCAGTGCATAAGCCATAAAGCTGGCGCAGGCGATACGGGCCACAAACAGGTTCATCACTTCCAGCGCCTGCCAGCCCTGCCATTCACCCTGATAGAACAGCGCCGAGACGCCATAAGAGATAAACAGCGCCGGGATCATTACGGCCAGAATAATGCGTCGGGCCAGCGGTGCGCCAAAAATACGCACGGTGAGATCGGTCGCCAGGAAGATAAACGGGAAGCTGAACGCGCCCCAGGTGGTGTGGAAGCCAAAGACGGAGATCGGCAACTGAACCAGGTAGTTACTGGAGGTGATCACCAGCAGGTGAAACAGCGATAGCCAGAAAAGCGCATTCATGCGCTGACGTGAAGAAAATGCGAGCATATTCAACCTTTTTAATGTTGGGGTGAGGGAACCCATTGCGGGACGCCGTTCGGGCAGCGCCTGGCAGTTTTATGAGCAAAAAGCGGCGGCATATTACCGCGTTGTGCTTTTTATGCAATGGTTAATTTTAACGCAATCGTTATCGCCTTGCTTCACCGCCAGCACGCGCTAGAATGAGCGCCCCTTACCTGAACCGAGTTGATTATGAGCGATGCCTTTTCCTCTGCCGACCATCAGCTGGACGCCCGTGGCCTGCGTTGCCCGGAGCCGGTGATGATGGTGCGCAAAACCGTACGCAGCCTGCAGGATGGCGAGACGTTACTGATCATCGCCGATGATCCGGCAACGACCCGCGATATTCCCGGCTTCTGCCGCTTTATGGAACATGGCCTGCTGGCGCAGCAGACCGACACGCTGCCCTATCAGTTTCTGATCCGCAAAGGTATAGCCGGTTAACAGCAGCCGTTCAGGCCGCCGTTAACCGCACTCTTCAGACAGCGCTTTTTACTCAGGCGCGACGTCGCAGTAACCGCAGCGCGTTGGCCGTGACCAGCGCGGTCGCCCCGGAATCTGCCAGCACGGCCAGCCAGAGTCCGGTCAGACCCAGCAGGGTAGTGACCAGGAAAATCGCCTTCAGCCCCAGCGCAATACCGACATTCTGGCGGATGATGCGCCGTGTCCGCCGTGCCAGTGCTATCATCGGCACCAGATTGCTGAGCTGATTACGCGTCAGGGCCGCATCGGCCGCTTCCAGCGCGACATCGGTGCCGCTGCCCATCGCAATGCCCAGCGTTGCCGCTTTCATTGCTGGCGCGTCGTTAATGCCATCCCCGACCATCGCCAGCGGCTGTTGCTGACTCAGTTCACGGATCGCCGCGACTTTATCGGCGGGCAGCAGGCTGGCGCGATAATCAATATCCAGCTGGCGGGCAATGGTCGCCGCAGCGCGCGGGTTATCACCGGTCAGCATCAGGCTCTCAATACCCAGCTTTTTCAGCGCTTTTAACGCATCGGCGGCGTCGTCGCGCAGCTGATCGCGCAGAGCCAGCGCACCCAGTGCTTCGCCATTGCGCATCAGCACCACCAGCGTTTCACCTTCGGCTTCCTGTTGCGCTATCTGCGCATTTTGCTGCGGCGTCAGACCGGGCGTATGGCTGGGCGTCAGCAGCTGAATCTGCTGGCCTGAGACCTGCGCACGGATGCCGCGTCCCGCCTGCACCTGCTGATCCTGCGCGTCAGGAATCACCAGGTTACGCGCCTGCGCGGCCGCCACGATAGCGCTGGCCAGTGGATGGGTGGCACCCTGTTCTGCAGCGGCGCTCAGCGCCAGCATCTCTGACTCGCTGGCCGTACCAAAGCGCAGGATCTGCGTCAGCTGTGGCTTGCCCAGCGTCAGTGTACCGGTTTTATCAAACGCCATTCTGCGCACCGAACTCAGCCGCTCCAGCGCCGCACCGCCTTTGATCAGTGCGCCCTGACGCGCCGCCGCAGCCAGCCCCGAGGTAATGGCTGCTGGCACTGAGATCACCAGTGCACAGGGGCAGCCAATCAGTAACAGGGTCAGCCCTTTATAGATCCACGGCTGCCAGTCGCCTGCGAAGAGCAGGGGCGGCACCATCATGACCAGCAGCGACAGCAGCATCACCAGCGGCGTATAGATGCGGCTGAACTGGTCGATAAAGCGTTCGACCGGCGCACGGTGCGTTTCCGCTTCCTCGATCAGTTGCAGGATACGGTCAATCGCGCTTTCACCCGGCTTCGATACCACTTCCAGCATCACCAGCCGATCCACGCTGGTGGCACCGGCAAGGATTTTTTCACCCTTGGTGTGCGTAACCGGCAGCGACTCACCGGTCAGCGCGCTCTCATCGAAACTGGCGAGCGGGCTGATTAAACAGCCATCGACCGGCAGGCGGCTGCCCGCCGCGACTTCAATCACATCACCCGGTTGCAGCGCCGCCAGCGGCACTTCACTGCGTTTGCCCTGTTCCAGACGAATCGCCGATTCAGGCCGCAACGCCATGAGACTGGTGACGCCGCTGCGTGCCCTGGAGGCGGCATAGCTTTCCAGCTTTTCGCCCAGCTGAAACAGCATCAGTACCATCGCGGCTTCGGCGTGCGCGCCAATGATCAGTGCGCCAGCCGACGCCAGGGTCATTAAGGTCTCAATGGTAAAAGGCGATCCGCTGCGCAGACGCTGCCAGGCACCGCGCGCCACCGGGATCAGGCCGACCAGGGTGGTCAGCACAAACAGCCGATCGCCCCAGAGGGGCGCGAACTGGCTGAGAACGCTGCTGGCGAGCACCAGCAGTGCCAGTAAAATCAGCATGCGGTTATGTTGCCAGTCGGGCTTAGCGGGGAATGTGGCCGACGTGGCTGATGGGGTTGCGAGCTGGAAGCCGGCTTTTTTCACCGCCTGTTCAACGGCGTTCAGTACATCGTGGTCAGCGTTAACCACCAGCTTCTCGCTGCTGAACAGCACACGGGCGTCGGTCACACCACTTATCTGACGGACAGCGGTTTCAATAGTGCGGGCACACGACGGGCAATCCATCCCGCTGACCTGCCAGCTAAAGGGATAACTGTCGGCACCTCGCCGGTCGCTTTCCTCAGCGGGGTCGGTGTCGTTGCCAGGGCTGCTGTTGCAGTCACAGCAACAGCCTGCCGTCTCCGCAGGTACAGGCGTCGCGGCGTGAATAGAAAGGGAGAGGGGGCGAGTCTGGCGAACCTGGCACAGCGGTTTTGCTGCGGCGTGACTGGCACGGGGTTTGCCGCAGCCACAGGCGTGATGTTGATGCATATGACCTCCGGATAATGGGATGAGCAACGCTGCCCATCCCGCTATCCTACACTCTAGAGTGAACTCCAGAGTCAAGGCTATTTTCTCAGACGACCCACAACGAGCGCACGATCATAAAGTGACCGGCGAAGTAGCAGGCGGCAACAATCGCGCTGTCGGCGGTAAAGCGGCGACGATAGTGTGAGATAAACCAGACGGCGTTTGCCAGCAGCAGCAGACCGGCACCCACCATGATCGAGAAGCTGTAATCGGTCGGGCGGAAGAAGTACTGCTCGGTCGCTATCCAGGTCATTACCAGCGTCATGCCGATAAAGGTGCAGACAGGCCAGCGCAGATCTTCCAGTCGGCTCCAGATGACGCCAATCAGAGCGGCACCGATGATGAGCAGCGTTAGCGGGATCGGCCAGAAGAAGGTCATGGTCATGCTGGCGGCGAAGCAGAGGGTATAAAGCAGGTGCGACAGGAAGAAAGCCCCGACGGCATAGAGCATCTGCTGACGCGGCAGCAGCGTTAACGCATCACCGACCAGCGTCGCGACCAGACCGGCCAGAATCAGGTAGTCCGTAGTCTGCAGCACAGGTGCCTGCCAGGCCAGCCCGACAAGCAGCAGCAGCGTGACCGGTTTAAATAACCAGCGTTGCCATTGCGGGCCGCGATAGGTGGCGTCGACATAGAGCCAGCCGGAGAAAAGTACAGCGAGGAAAGACCAGAGCATTGTTTCTCCCTTTTTTATTCAAAATGGTGAAAGATCCCAAAATATCCTTTCCAGTTTAGGTTAAGCCTCTGAGATGTGACAATCAGGCAACTCTGGTTGTATGCTTTGCCGCCTGATTAATCATTCTGCAGGCACCAGATCGCTATGAGCAAACCGCCGCTAATCTTTATTATCGTTCTGGCGATTATCGCCGTGCTGGCGACCCGTCAGTTCATTAAGCAACGCCGGGAAGTGGCGGTGAATGACGCTTCACCCGAGCGTTCTCTGCAGGTTGAGGTCAAAACCAAACGTGAATTTCCTGCACCCAATCGCCGTTCACGGCAGCGGGAAGTTATCGCCGGGGAAGAGATGCGCTACGAGGTGCTGCTTCACCCGCTGAACGGTGCCAGCGACATCAAAGTGCAGCTTAAAGAGGCGGAATATCATCAGCTGGACAAGGGTGTCAAAGGCGAGCTGAAGATGCAGGGCACGCGCTTTATCAGCTTCACACCCCGACAGTAACAGGCGGGCATTGCGCCCGCCCGGGTTTATTTCTTACGTGGGAAGTTTTTCTTCTGCCAGGCGACCAGTTCGAATACCCCGAACAGAAACACTTTGGCCTGGGTGACGCGGTCAATCGGCGGCGCATCTTTGGTCTGCGTGGTGCGCAGTAACACCAGCTGCAGACCATGCATCAGGATCATGAAAATCAGCGCAACGTTGATAAAATAAGTCAGTGGCTTCGGGTAGGGATGGACCAGATTAGCCAGTAAAAATCCCCACACGCATAGCATCAACAGACGCCCCAAATTAAGTAACATCCTGCGTCTCCTGTTGACGTTGATACAAACGATAAGCCACTTGTCCGGCTATTTTCTCGCGATAAAGATCCCACTCTGGCGGCACCGGCGGTGTGCCATTTTCCACTTCACTTTCGACGTAAATCAGCGCCTGGTCGGCCAGCCAGTGATTCTGCTCCAGCAACTGTAACGTCTGTTCCAGCAATCCCTGACGAAACGGCGGATCAATAAACACCACATCAAAGGGTGTACCCGCCTGTGCCAGCCAGTTTAGCGCATTGGTCTGAACCACGGTGCCATTCGTGGCGCGCAGCGTCTGCAGATTTTTTGATAACTGCTGTGCTACCGGACGTTCCAGCTCCAGCAGCGTCGCCGATCCCGCGTAACGCGACAGCGCTTCCAGTCCTAATGCGCCGCTACCGGCAAAGCAGTCGAGGCAGCGCGCTTCTGGCAGCACCGGGGCCAGCCAGTTAAACAGCGTCTCGCGAACCCGATCGGTCGTGGGGCGCAGTCCGGCGCTGTCCGGCACCGGCAGTTTGCGTCCGCGCCACTGGCCGCCAATGATGCGAATCTGCCCGGCACCGCCTGTACTGCGGGGGTTTTTATTCATCTTGCTCACAACTCGTCATAATTTGTTGCGTAGTTTAACGGGCGAATCGGTGAGAAGAAACGTTAAAAAAGGGTGCTGTGGTGAGCTGGCTGGAAAGTGTTAGACTACTGAGTTGCTGAAGTCATGCATTATTCTGCGGTTTACGCCGGTCTGGCGCTGACCAATTTCATTGATTTACCCCTGGAAACCACGCGCGACCGGGACAAAGCCATCGAGGAGTGTCGTCACACAATGGCAAAAGAGAAAAAACGTGGCTTTTTTTCCTGGCTGGGATTTGGCAAAGAGGAAGAGAAACAACCTGTAGCGGAGGAGCAGACACCAGAGGTCGCTGAACCCGCACAGCAGCAGACAGAACAGGAAGCCCCGGCATTAAGCCAGGCTGAAGCACAAGCGGAAGAGACTGTCGTCATCACCGAAACGGTGGCCGGGCAGCAGCGTGAGGCGGAAGTCACTGCGGCAGCGCCGCATGAATCAGCACCTGCGGTGCTGGATGAGGCTGAGCCGATTGAGGCCGACCCTGAAGCGCTGCTGGAGGTTGCCGCACCTGAACATGATGCGACGCCGGTCATAGACGCCGACGACGTGGTCACGCCGATCGCTGACGCGGAACCCGCAGACGCGCCGTTAAGCGAAGAAGAGCTGACGGCACTGGCGCTCGGCGACGCAGAAATCGTTGACATCCCGCACAGCGAAACCGACGCGCCGTTAAGCGAAGAAGAGCTGACGGCGCTGGCGCTGGGCGATGCAGAGATCGTCGAAACCCCGCACAGTGAAGCACAGTTAAACGACGAAGTGCCCAGGCCACAGGTGCTGGATGACGCCGCGAGCGCTGAAACGCAGGATAGCGAAGCAGACGCGCCGCTGACTGAGGAAGAGCTGACTGCACTGGCACTGGATGACGCCGATGTCACGGACCAGGAACCGACTGAGTCGCTATCCGATACCGTCAGCGATCTGCCGCTGGCCGCCGCGCCGCTCATCGTGCAGGAGCAGGAGCGTCCCAGCAAAGAGGGCTTCTTCTCCCGCCTGAAGCGCAGCCTGGTCAAAACCCGTCAGAACCTCGGTTCCGGTTTTATCAGCCTGTTCCGTGGCAAAAAGATTGATGATGACCTGTTTGACGAGCTGGAAGAGCAGTTGCTGATTGCGGATGTGGGCGTGGATACCACGCGTCGCATCATCACCAACCTGACCCAGCAGGCAAACCGCAAGCAGTTGCGTGACGCGGAAGCGCTCTACAGCCTGCTGAAAGCAGAGATGGCCTCGATTCTGGCGAAAGTGGATGCGCCACTGGATGTCTCAGGTAAAACGCCATTTGTCATCCTGATGGTGGGCGTCAATGGCGTGGGTAAAACCACCACCATCGGTAAGCTGGCACGCCAGTATCAGGCCGAGGGCAAGTCCGTGATGTTAGCGGCCGGTGATACCTTCCGCGCCGCAGCGGTTGAGCAACTGCAGGTGTGGGGCCAGCGCAATAACATTCCGGTCATTGCGCAGCACACCGGCGCAGATTCCGCTTCGGTGATTTTCGATGCCATTCAGGCCGCGAAATCACGCGGCGTTGACGTGCTGATTGCCGATACGGCGGGTCGTCTGCAGAACAAATCGCACCTGATGGAAGAGCTGAAAAAAATCACCCGCGTGATGAAAAAGCTGGATGATTCCGCACCTCACGAAGTGATGCTGACGCTGGATGCCAGCACCGGACAGAATGCGGTCAGCCAGGCCCGACTGTTTAATGAAGCCGTCGGCCTGACCGGGATTGCGCTTACCAAGCTGGATGGCACCGCCAAAGGCGGCGTGATCTTCTCGGTGGCCGATCAGTTCGGTATTCCGATTCGCTACATCGGCGTCGGTGAAGGCATTGAAGATTTACGGCCGTTTAAGGCGGAAGATTTTATTGAGGCACTGTTTGCCCGAGAGGACTAATTAGGATGATTCGCTTTGAAGAGGTCAGTAAGGCATATCTCGGCGGACGTCAGGCGCTGCAGGGGGTAGATTTCCATCTGCGTCCCGGCGAAATGGCGTTTCTGACCGGCCACTCCGGTGCCGGTAAAAGTACCTTGCTGAAGCTGATTTGTGGCATTGAGCGCCCGAGTGCCGGAAAAATCTGGTTCAGCGGCCATGACATTTCCCGCCTGCGTAACAGTGAGGTGCCTTTCCTGCGTCGTCAGATTGGCATGATCTTCCAGGATCACCACCTGCTGATGGATCGGTCGGTTTATGACAATGTGGCGATCCCGCTGATTATTTCCGGTGCCAGCGGCGAGGATATCCGTCGTCGCGTCTCGGCGGCGCTGGATAAAGTAGGCCTGCTCGACAAAGCGAAAAGTTATCCGATTCAGCTTTCGGGCGGTGAGCAGCAGCGTGTGGGCATCGCCCGTGCGGTGGTGAACAAGCCAGCCGTACTGCTGGCCGATGAACCGACCGGTAACCTCGACGACGCGCTGTCAGAAGACATTCTGTGCCTGTTCGAAGAGTTCAACCGCGTCGGCGTCACCGTCCTGATGGCGACGCATGACAGCGGCCTGATCGCCCGACGTAACTACCGGATGATGACGCTGAATCAGGGACGTCTGCACGGAGGCCACGATGGTCAATAAACGCATTAAACGTCCGGCTGCGCCGAAAGCTAAGCAGCCGTCGAAGTCGAAGAGTAAAGCGCTGAAGGGCGGCTGGCAGGAGCAGTGGCGCTATGCGCTGCGCGGTACGCTTTCGGATATGTGGCGTCAGCCGCTGGCTACACTGCTGACGGTGATGGTCATCGCCATTTCTCTGACGCTGCCCAGCGTCTGCTACATGGTGTGGAAAAACGTCAGTCAGGCGGCCACGCAGTGGTATCCGGCGCCGCAGTTGACCGTTTATCTCTCCAAAACGCTGGATGACACGGCGGCAGAAAATGTGGTGGCGCAGCTCAAGCAGGTCGAAGGCGTAGATAACGTCAACTACCTGACGCGGGAAGAGGCGCTGAATGAGTTCCGTAACTGGTCGGGCTTTGGTGGCGCAATGGATATGCTGGAGCAGAATCCGCTGCCTGCGGTAGCCATCATCACGCCTAAGCTCAACTTCCAGAACTCAGACACCATGCAGAGCCTGCGCGATCGGGTGAGTAAAGTGCAGGGCGTGGATGAAGTGCGAATGGATGACAGCTGGTTTGCGCGGCTGGCGGCACTGACCGGGTTGGTGGGGCAGATTGCCTCCATGATTGGCGTGCTGATGATTGTGGCAGTGTTCCTGGTGATCGGTAACAGTGTCCGCCTCAGCATCTTTGCGCGACGCGACACCATTAACGTGCAGAAGCTGATTGGTGCCACCGATGGCTTTATCCTGCGTCCATTCCTCTATGGCGGCGCGCTGCTGGGCTTCAGCGGTGCGGTGCTGTCGCTGCTGCTGTCAGAAGTGCTGGTGCTGCGTCTGCAGTCGGTCGTCGCCAGTGTGGCAACCGTATTTGGTACCACCTTCTCGCTGGAAGGCTTCTCCTGGGATGAAGCGCTGCTGCTGCTACTGATTGCGGCCATCATCGGCTGGGTGGCAGCCTGGCTGGCAACGGTACAACATTTACGTCGATTTACGCCGCAGTAAACGCCTGCAACATTTTTTTGTTATAATGGTCCTCTGCTACCGATAGTGGGTGCAGAGGATTTTTCCCCTCTTCCCTTCCTGTCATCTGTGTGTAAAATATTCACTGCTATAATTGAACTTGTGGATAACTTTATCACTCTAAGTAGCACAGATTGCTTTCGGATCTCGCGCGACGTTGACGTAATGTATCGTCTGCGCAGGGAAATGTGCGGCAATTCCACTGAATTTGTGAGGGTTTGAATGACCAAAGAAATGCAAACTTTAGCTATTGCTCCTCTTGGCAACCTGGAGTCTTACGTCCGGGCTGCGAATACCTGGCCGATGCTCTCGGCTGAAGAGGAAAAAGCGTTGGCTGAACGGCTGCATTACCAGGGCGATCTGGAAGCAGCAAAGACGCTGATCCTGTCTCACCTACGCTTTGTAGTTCATATCGCTCGTAATTACTCCGGCTATGGTCTGCCACAGGCTGACCTGGTCCAGGAAGGCAACATCGGCCTGATGAAAGCGGTGCGTCGCTTCAACCCTGAAGTGGGCGTGCGTCTGGTTTCGTTCGCCGTGCACTGGATTAAAGCGGAGATTCACGAATACGTGCTGCGTAACTGGCGTATTGTGAAAGTCGCGACCACCAAAGCACAGCGTAAGCTGTTCTTTAACCTGCGTAAAACCAAGCAGCGTCTGGGCTGGTTCAATCAGGACGAAGTCGAGATGGTTGCGCGCGAGCTGGGCGTAAGCAGCAAAGACGTGCGCGAAATGGAATCGCGTATGGCCGCGCAGGATATGACCTTTGATATGTCTGCCGACGACGAGAGCAGCGAAGGCCGTTCGATGGCACCGGTGCTGTATCTGCAGGATAAAACCTCTGACTTTGCCGACGGCATCGAAGAGGATAACTGGGATGCGCATGCGGCTGACAAGCTGAGCTATGCGATGGAAGGTCTGGATGAGCGCAGTCAGCACATCATTCGCGCCCGCTGGCTGGACGAAGACAATAAAACCACGCTGCAGGAGCTGGCCGATCAGTACGGCGTATCCGCCGAACGTGTCCGGCAGCTGGAAAAGAACGCCATGAAGAAACTGCGTATGGCGATTGAAGCGTAACGCACTTCAACACCTTAAGGGGCGACAGATGATGTCGCCCTTTTTGTTTTCTGCGTCCGGCTAGTCTGCCGCCCGTATCCAGCCATCACTCTGCGCCCTGAAGCCACACGCCTGCATAAACGCCGCGCGTACCTGCTGATCGTCACTGCCATCATCGGCAATCCACCAGTCCGCGATTGAACCATTCTGCCTGATTGTCTCCTCCAGCAAATACTGTCCTACCCCGCGTCGCCGGGTGACATCGCGCACCGCCAGCCGGTGAACCTTGCCATGGATGCCGGAGATTTCCAGCTGCAAACCTGCCAGCAGACGGTCATTAAAACGCGCTGCGTAAAGACGATGAGACTCACTTAAACCCTGTTCCAGTTTTTCCATCTCCAGATCCGGCCAGACTTTGCCAAGATCGATGCGGTCCTGCGGCGTCAGCGCGGTCAGGCGCTGGATAGTGAGCTTCATAACAAAAACCTCTAAAAAAGGGGAAAGTGTAGCGAAAGTATACAACCAGAGGGCCACCACATTTTCATCAATAAAACAGGTCAAAAGATGGCCTGGATGCCAGGATAACAGGAGTAAACCTGGATAGCGGGCGAAGAATCCAGCATAACACGCTGGCAAAGTGGTCATAAACCGGCCATTGCATCCAGTGTATTATGCTGTTTAACCCGGTCAATTCTGAATGTGTCAGTTGATTTACAGAAGAAACTTCCTGTTTAATAACCTGAAAAATAAAGCCTTATTACTAATAAATGTCAGAAAAGTACGCTAACTCATTCATCATTAATCAGTTTTCGACTTTATCTGGCAACGCAAGCACTCACAACATACACGACAAAATAAATGGGGTAGTCAGGATGAAAATGAAAGGGCGCGCATTACTGGCAGGATGTGTAGCACTGGCGATGAGCCATGCGGCGCTGGCTGAAGATATCAAAGTGGCAATTGTCGGCGCAATGTCAGGTCCGGTAGCGCAGTACGGCGACATGCAGTTCGCCGGTGCAACGCAGGCGATTGAAGATATTAACGCCAAAGGCGGCGTTAACGGCAACAAACTGGTGGCGGTGAAATATGATGACGCCTGTGACCCGAAACAGGCGGTTGCGGTCGCGAACAAGGTGATTAACGATGGCATCCGCTACGTCATCGGCCACCTCTGCTCTTCCTCCACCCAGCCGGCGTCTGACATCTATGAAGATGAAGGCGTGCTGATGATCACCCCGGCCGCGACCGCACCTGACCTGACTTCCCGTGGCTATAAACTGATTATGCGCACCACCGGCCTCGACTCCGATCAGGGGCCGACCGCCGCGAAATATGTGATGACCGAGCTGAAACCGCAGCGTATCGCAGTGGTTCACGACAAACAGCAGTATGGCGAAGGCCTGGCGCGCTCCGTGCAGGAGAGCCTGAAAAAGCAGGGCGCTAATATCGTGATGTTTGAAGGAATCACCGCGGGCGATAAAGATTTCTCTACGCTGGTAGCCCGCTTCAAGAAAGAGAACGTCGATTTCGTCTATTTCGGCGGTTACTACCCGGAAATGGGCCAAATCGTGCGTCAGGCACGTGCTGCTGGCCTGAAAACCCAGTTTATGGGACCAGAGGGTGTGGGTAACGCCTCGCTGTCGAACATTGCTGGTGCGGCTTCTGAAGGCATGCTGGTGACCCTGCCGAAACGTTACGACCAGGTCGAAACTAACAAACCGATCGTTGACGCGCTGAAAGCGAAGAAACTGGATCCGACCGGCCCGTTCGTCTGGACCACCTATGCCGCTCTGCAGTCGCTGGCAACCGGTATGGAGCGCAGCAAGAGTGCTGAGCCGGATGCTATCGTAAAAAACCTCAAGGAAGGTGCCGCGGTGCCAACCGTGATGGGCAACCTGAACTGGGATGAGAAGGGCGATCTCAAGGGCTTTGAATTCGGCGTCTTCAAATGGCATGCCGATGGCACCTCGACGGCTGTGAAGTAAACCAGGCTGTTTTGTGGTGAGCGGGAGGCCGGGTAACCGGTTTCCCCTGACCAGCGACACGAACGCCTGGTGCTCGTCTGCCAGGCGTTTTTTGTACCCCGATCGCCTGCGATCGGTTAAGTAAGGGTCAAGGTATGTCCGAGCAGTTCCTCTATTTTATTCAGCAGATGTTTAACGGTGTGACCCTGGGTAGCACTTACGCGCTGATCGCCATCGGTTACACCATGGTTTACGGCATTATCGGCATGATCAACTTCGCCCACGGCGAGGTCTACATGATCGGTAGCTATGTCTCCTTTATCGTGATCGCCGCCCTGATGATGATGGGCATCGACACTACCTGGCTGATGATTGCTGCTGGCTTTGTGATGGCGGTGATTATCTCCAGCGCCTACGGCTGGAGCATTGAGCGCGTCGCCTACCGGCCTGTGCGTTCATCCAAGCGCCTGATTGCGCTGATCTCCGCCATCGGGATGTCGATATTCCTGCAAAACTACGTCAGCCTGACGCAGGGTTCACGCGACCTGGCGCTGCCGAGCCTGATCACCGGACAGTGGACGGTAGGCGAGAGCAACGGGTTTGCCGCCACGATTTCTACCATGCAGATTGTGATCTGGGTGGTGACGTTCCTGGCGATGCTGGCGCTGACCACCTTTATCCGCTATTCCCGTATGGGCCGCGCCTGTCGCGCCTGCGCTGAAGACCTGAAAATGGCCAGCCTGCTGGGGATTAACACCGACCGCGTGATCTCGCTGACCTTTGTGATCGGTGCCGCGATGGCGGCAGTCGCAGGCGTGCTGCTGGGCCAGTTCTATGGGTCGATCAACCCCTTCATCGGCTTTATGGCGGGCATGAAAGCCTTTACCGCCGCGGTGCTGGGCGGGATTGGCAGTATTCCGGGCGCAATGATTGGCGGCCTGGTACTGGGCATCGCTGAAGCGCTGACTTCTGCGTATCTCAGCACGGAATATAAAGATGTGGTCTCGTTTGCCCTGCTGATTGTGGTGCTGCTGGTGATGCCGACCGGGATTCTGGGTCGCCCGGAGGTTGAAAAAGTATGAAGATCTCCTTTATCAATGCCCTGATCTCGTCGGTGATGCTGCTGGTGCTTGCCACCTTCTTTATGGGATTGCGCCTGAATCTGGACGGCACGAATCTGGTAGTGCAGAACGCGGGTAGCGTGCGCTGGAACTGGATCGCCGCAGGCTGTGCGGTGGTGTTTCTGTTCCAGCTGTTGCGTCCGGTGTGGCAAAGCGGCCTGAAGAAAATCTCCGGTCCGGCGCTGGTGTTGCCTGGCCTGGATGGCTCGACGCCAAAGCAGAAGCTGGTGATGGCAGTGATGATTATCGCCGCCATTGCCTGGCCATTCCTGGTGTCACGCGGCACCGTCGATATCGCCACCATGACGCTGATCTATGTGATGCTCGGTCTGGGCTTAAACGTGGTGGTCGGTCTCTCTGGCCTGCTGGTACTGGGTTATGGCGGCTTTTACGCCATCGGTGCCTACACTTTTGCGCTGCTGAATCACTATTACGGTCTTGGCTTCTGGCAATGCCTGCCGCTTTCCGGCATGGTCGCTGCATTGTTTGGTCTGCTGCTGGGCTTCCCGGTGCTGCGACTGCGCGGCGACTATCTGGCGATTGTGACGCTGGGCTTCGGTGAGATCGTGCGTATTCTGCTGCTGAACAATACCGCCCTGACCGGCGGGCCGAATGGCATCAGCCAGATCCCGAAACCGACGCTGTTTGGTCTGGAGTTTGGCCGTACGCCCCGTGAAGGCGGCTGGGATACCTTCCATAACTTCTTTGGGCTGAAGTACGATCCCAGCGACCGCATCATCTTCCTCTACCTGGTGGCGCTGCTGCTGGTGGTATTGACGCTGTTCGTGATCAACCGGCTGCTGCGGATGCCGCTGGGCCGGGCCTGGGAAGCGCTGCGCGAAGATGAGATTGCCTGTCGTTCACTGGGCCTGAGTCCGACCCGCATCAAGCTGACCGCCTTTACCATCAGTGCCGCGTTTGCCGGTTTTGCCGGCAGTCTCTTCGCGGCGCGTCAGGGCTTTGTCAGCCCGGAATCCTTTACCTTTGTCGAGTCCGCCTTTGTGCTGGCGATTGTGGTATTGGGCGGGATGGGCTCGCAGTTTGCGGTCATTCTGGCCGCCATCCTGCTGGTGGTGTCACGCGAGCTGATGCGCGACCTCAATGAATACAGCATGCTGGTGCTGGGTGGCCTGATGGTGCTGATGATGATCTGGCGTCCGCAGGGCCTGTTGCCGATGAAGCGTCCGCATCTGAAGCTCAGAACCGGTAAACAAGGAGAACAGGCATGATTCAGCCTTTATTAGCCGTTGAAGGCCTGATGATGCGCTTCGGCGGTCTGTTAGCCGTGAACAATGTGGCACTGGAGCTGCGTCCACAGGAGATCGTTTCACTGATTGGTCCCAACGGTGCCGGTAAAACCACCGTGTTCAACTGCCTGACCGGCTTTTACAAACCCACCGGTGGCACGATCAAACTGCGTGAGCAGCATCTGGAAGGGTTGCCGGGCCAGAAGATTGCGCGGATGGGCATCGTGCGGACTTTCCAGCACGTGCGTCTGTTCCGTGAGATGACGGTGATTGAGAACCTGCTGGTCGCGCAGCATCAGCATCTGAAAAGCGGCGTATTTTCCGGCCTGCTGAAAACCCCGGCGTTTCGCCGCAGTGAGAGCGAGGCGCTGGATCGTGCGGCGACCTGGCTGGAGCGGGTGGGTCTGCTGGATCTGGCGAACCGTCAGGCGGGCAATCTGGCCTATGGTCAGCAGCGCCGTCTGGAGATTGCGCGCTGTATGGTGACGCGCCCGGAGATTCTGATGCTGGATGAACCGGCG
Source organism: Pantoea sp. B550 (assembly GCF_024158165.1). Classification (NCBI taxonomy): domain Bacteria; kingdom Pseudomonadati; phylum Pseudomonadota; class Gammaproteobacteria; order Enterobacterales; family Erwiniaceae; genus Pantoea; species Pantoea sp. B550. Next base: position 1,665,925 of record NZ_JAMYXI010000003.1, on the reverse strand, counting down.
GCGGGTCTTAACCCCAAAGAGACCCACGAGCTGGACGCGCTGATTGCGGAACTGCGTGGTGAACACAAGGTGTCGGTGCTGCTGATTGAACATGATATGAAGCTGGTGATGGGTATTTCTGACCGTATTTACGTGGTTAATCAGGGAACGCCGCTGGCTAACGGAACGCCGGAGGAGATTCGTAATAATCCGGATGTCATTCGTGCCTATTTAGGAGAGGCCTGAGATGGCAAATGCGATGTTAACCATTGAGAACGTCAGCGCTCACTACGGCAAAATTCAGGCGCTGCACAACGTTAGTCTCTATATCAATCAGGGCGAAATCGTCACCCTGATTGGCGCTAACGGCGCCGGAAAAACCACGCTGCTGGGCACGCTGTGCGGCGAGCCGCGCGCGACCCAGGGCACCATCACTTTTGATGGCAAAGCCATTACTGACTGGCAAACGGCGCGCATCATGCGTGAAGCGATCGCCATCGTGCCAGAGGGACGGCGGGTGTTTTCGCGCATGACGGTGGAAGAGAACCTGGCGATGGGCGGCTTTTTTGCCAGCCGCCCGGAGTATCTGACGCGGATTAAGCGCGTGTATGAACTCTTTCCACGGCTGGAGGAGCGTAAAATCCAGCGTGCCGGGACGATGTCAGGCGGCGAACAGCAGATGCTGGCGATTGGCCGTGCGCTGATGAGCCAGCCGCGCCTGCTGTTGCTGGATGAGCCGTCGCTGGGACTGGCACCGATCATTATTCAGCAGATCTTCGACACGATTGAGCAGTTGCGCAGCGAAGGGATGACGATTTTCCTGGTGGAGCAGAATGCCAATCAGGCGCTGAAGCTGGCTGATCGGGGCTATGTGCTGGAGAACGGGCATGTCGTGCTCGAAGATAGCGGTGCAGCGCTCCTATCCAACGAAGCCGTCCGCAGCGCTTACTTAGGTGCCTGATGGGGCACGGCCTGGCTTACTTGCCAGGTTCCGGTTGGGCAGTGCTCGCCATCCTCACGTACTACGTGTACGCTCCGGTGGCTGCGCGCTGTCCGCCCGCAACCTGGCTGCGCCGCCGACGGCCTTTGAAAGTGATGCGGAATGTGTCGCTGACGGCCTTGAGTGTTGGTTTGAGTGGAGCCGCCGACGGCCTTCGACTTCAGTGAAGTGAAAACCTCAGTAAGGTATTTTCAGCTTCCAGTCGCTCTGCAATTTATGTAACTAAAAACTGGTATCGCGGGCGTTTTGCCGCCGTGCTGCCAGCGTCCTCTTTTTCTCAATAAAGCCTGTCACCCGCCTGTCATCTTCCTGTTATTAATCCGTCATTTCCCCGTGTCATGTTACTTCGCGAACCAGAAATCCGTGATTTCACGCGTATTTACCTGCACAGGAAAATTCTATGTCCGTCGTTACCTTTCGTCGTAGCCTGATGAGCGTGCTGCTCGGTCTGACACTCAGCAGCCATGCCATGGCCGCCACTGAGATTCCTTTCTGGCACTCTATGGAAGGCGAGTTAGGCAAAGAAGTGGATTCGCTGGCACAGCGTTTTAACCAGACGCATCCCGATTACAAAATTGTTCCGACCTACAAAGGTAACTACGAGCAGAGCCTGGCGGCAGGGATTGCGGCCGTGCGCAGCGGCAAAGCCCCCGCGGTACTGCAGGTCTATGAAGTCGGTACGGCGACCATGATGGCTTCTAAGGCGATTGTGCCGGTGCATCAGGTTTTCAAAGATGCTGGCATCCCCTTTGATGAAAAGCAGTTCGTACCAACGGTGGCGGGCTACTACAGCGACAGCAAAGGTCAGCTGATCTCTCAGCCGTTCAACAGCTCGACGCCGGTGCTCTACTACAACAAAGACGCCTTCAAAAAAGCGGGCCTTAACCCGGATCAACCCCCTAAAACCTGGCAGGAGCTGGCGACGGATGCCGCCGCACTGCGCAAATCGGGGATGAGCTGTGGCTACGCCAGCGGCTGGCAGGGCTGGATCCAGATTGAAAACTTCAGCGCCTGGCATGCGCTGCCGGTGGCGACAGAGAACAACGGATTTGATGGGCTCAACGCGGTGCTGGAGTTCAACAAGCCGGTACAGGTTCGTCACATCGACCTGCTGGAAGCGATGAACAAAAAAGGGGACTTCACCTACTTTGGCCGCAAAGATGAGTCCACCGCCAAGTTCTACAACGGTGACTGCGGTATCACCACCGCCTCATCCGGATCGCTGGCTGATATCCGCCACTACGCCAAATTCAACTTCGGCGTCGGCATGATGCCGTATGACGACACCGTGCCGAATGCACCGCAGAACGCCCTGATCGGCGGGGCCAGCCTGTGGGTGATGAAAGGCAAAGATGCGGCAACCTACAAAGGCGTGGCCGAGTTCATGCAGTTCCTGGCTAAACCGGAAATCGCCGCGGAATGGCACCAGAAAACCGGCTATCTGCCGATTACCACCGCCGCCTACGAGCTGACGAAACAGCAGGGCTTCTACGATAAGAATCCGGGTGCAGATATTGCGACCCGCCAGATGATGAACAAGCCGCCACTGCCGTTCACCAAAGGCATGCGTCTGGGCAACATGCCGCAGATTCGTACCGTGATCGACGAGGAGCTGGAAAGCGTCTGGACCGGCAAACAGTCGCCGCAAAGCGCGCTGGATAACGCAGTGAAACGCGGCAACGAACTGCTGCGCCGCTTTCAGCAGCAGGTGAAATAATCTCTCCTCTGGCCAGCCCAGGCTGGCCCCTCTTTTCTGACGCCAGGTACGCCATGTCTTCATCCCGTCCGGTTTTTCGCACCAGCCTGTTGCCCTATCTTCTGGTGCTGCCGCAACTGCTGATTACCGCCATCTTCTTTCTCTGGCCTGCCGGTGAAGCGCTGTGGTACTCGCTGCAAAGCCTCGACCCCTTTGGCATCTCCAGCAGCTTTGTCGGGCTGGAAAACTTCAGACGCCTGTTTGCCGATCCCTACTATCTGGACTCGTTCTGGACCACGATAAAATTCAGCGGCATGGTCACGGTGTTCGGCATGGTCTTTTCGCTGCTGCTGGCGGCGCTGGTGGATTATGTGGTGCGACTGCGCCGCCTCTATCAGACCCTGCTGCTGCTGCCCTACGCCGTTGCGCCTGTGGTGGCTGCGGTGCTGTGGATGTTTCTGTTTAACCCCGGTCTGGGCCTGTTCAGCTATCTGCTGAACCACATCGGCTACAACTGGAACTATGCGCAAAACAGCGGTCAGGCGATGTTCCTGATTGTGCTGGCATCAATCTGGCAGCAGATGAGCTACAACTTCCTGTTCTTTTTTGCCGCCCTGCAATCTATTCCCAAATCGCTGGTGGAAGCCGCCGCCATTGACGGTGCCGGGCCGGTGCGTCGCTTCTTCAACCTCTCACTGCCGCTGATCACGCCCGTGAGTTTCTTTCTGCTGGTGGTGAACCTCATCTACGCCTTCTTCGATACCTTCCCGGTGATTGATGCCGCGACCGGCGGCGGGCCGGTGCAGGCGACCACCACGCTGATCTACAAAATCTATCGTGAAGGCTTTACCGGTCTGGATCTCTCCTCGTCCGCGGCGCAGTCGGTGGTGCTGATGCTGCTGGTCATCGGGCTGACGGTGCTCCAGTTCCGCTTTGTTGAACGTAAGGTGCAATACCAATGATTGAGAATCGACGCGGGCTGGATATCTTCAGCCACATCGTGCTGGTGCTGGGCGTGCTCACTATCCTGTTTCCGCTCTATGTCGCCTTTGTGGCGGCGACGCTGGATAACGAGGCGGTCTATCAGGTGCCGATGACGCTGGTGCCCGGTACGCACCTGTGGGAGAACATCTCGCGCATCTGGACCCATGGCGTCAACGGCAGCGGGCCAGCGTTTGGCCTGATGCTGCTCAACAGCATGATCATGGCGCTGGGCATCACCTTCGGCAAAATCACCGTGTCGATGCTGTCGGCGTTTGCGCTGGTCTGGTTCCGTTTTCCGCTGCGCACGCTCTTTTTCTGGCTGATCTTCATCACCCTGATGCTGCCGGTAGAGGTGCGTATCTTTCCTACGGTTCAGGTGATTGCCGATCTCAACCTGCTCGACAGCTACAGCGGATTAACCCTGCCACTGATGGCATCGGCAACCGCGACCTTTCTGTTCCGCCAGTTCTTTATGTCACTGCCGGATGAGCTGGTGGAAGCGGCGCGCATCGACGGTGCCAGCGCGATGCGCTTCTTTATCGACATTGTTCTGCCGCTGTCAAAAACCAATCTGGCGGCGCTGTTTGTCATCACCTTTATCTACGGCTGGAACCAGTATCTCTGGCCGCTGCTGATTATCAATGACGCCAGCCTCGGCACGGCGGTGGCAGGGATCAAAAGCATGATCTCCTCCAGCGGTTCGCCGACCCAGTGGAACGAAGTGATGGCGGCAATGTTATTAACCCTGATCCCACCGCTGGTGGTGGTGTTAGTCATGCAGCGTGCCTTTGTGCGCGGTCTGGTTGAGAGTGAGAAATAAGATGGCAGGCGTAACCCTTCAGGCAGTAACCAAGTCCTACGATGGCAAAAATCAGATCATTCAGCCGCTGAACGTCACCATCAATGACGGCGAATTTATGGTGATGGTCGGGCCGTCCGGCTGCGGCAAATCGACCCTGCTGCGCATGGTGGCCGGACTGGAGCGCGTCACCTCCGGCGATATCTATATTGATAACCGGCGCGTCACTCAGGAAGAGCCGAAAGATCGCGGCATTGCGATGGTGTTCCAGAACTACGCGCTCTATCCCCATATGTCGGTAGAGGAGAACATGGCCTATGGCCTGAAAATCCGCGGTATGGGCAAAGAGCAGATTCGCCAGCGGGTACTTGAAACGGCGCGCAGTCTGGAGCTGGATCACCTGCTGATGCGGCGGCCTCGCGAGCTGTCTGGCGGACAGCGCCAGCGCGTGGCGATGGGGCGCGCCATCGTACGTGAACCGGCAGTGTTTCTGTTTGATGAGCCGTTGTCGAATCTTGATGCCCGCCTGCGGGTGCAGATGCGGCTGGAACTGCAACAGCTGCATCGCCGCTTACAGACCACCAGCCTCTATGTCACGCATGATCAGGTGGAGGCGATGACGCTGGCGCAGCGGGTGATGGTAATGAACAAAGGGGTGGTCGAGCAGCTTGGCACGCCGGTTGAGGTGTATGAACGTCCCGCCAGCCAGTTTGTTGCCTCGTTTATCGGCGCGCCTGCCATGAACCTGCTGAAAGGACAGTTCAGCAGCGACGGATCGCGCTTTGACCTCGACGCCTCGCATGCCCTGCCGCTCAGCGACACAAAAGCGAAATGGGCCAACCGGCCGGTGGTGCTGGGCATCCGGCCAGAGCACATCCGGCTCAGTAGCCGCGAGCAGGGCGGCGTGCCGCTGCGGGTCGATACGCTGGAGATGCTGGGTGCCGATAATCTGGCCCATGGTCGCATCGGTGACACGCCACTGGTGGTACGCTTAGCCCACAGCGAACGGCCGCAGCCAGGCAGTACGCTGTGGCTGCATCTGCCGTCAGATGCGTTACACTTCTTCGATTCAACTCATGGAAAGCGTCTGGAATGAGCACACAACACTGGCCTTATCCCCGCATCGTCGCCCATCGTGGCGGCGGTAAACTGGCACCAGAAAACACGCTGGCCGCGATCGACACTGGCGCGAAGTATGGTCATCAGATGATTGAATTTGATGCCAAATTATCGGCGGATGCGCAGATCTTCCTGCTGCATGACGACACGCTGGATCGCACCAGTAACGGCTGGGGCGTCGCGGGTCAGCTGCCGTGGGAGAAGCTGTCGCAGCTCGACGCGGGCAGCTGGTTTGGCAACGCGTTTACCGGCGAGAAGCTGGCGCGGCTGGATGAAGTCGCGGCCCGCTGTCGTCAGCATCAGATGATGGTGAACATCGAAATCAAACCGACCACCGGCAGTGACGCCGAAACCGGACGCGCCGTGGCGCAGGCTGCCGCGATCCTGTGGCAGGGTCAGACCGCACCGTTGCTCTCTTCGTTCTCTTTTGAAGCACTGGAAGCGGCGATGCAGGTCGAGCCAGGGCTGCCGCGTGGCCTGCTGTCGCACAGCTGGGATCCACAGTGGCAGGAAAAAACCACGGCGCTGGCGTGCGTATCCATCCACCTCAACCATAAAGTGCTGACTGCGGAGCGGGTTGCAGAGCTGAAAAGTGCGGGCCTGAAGATTCTGGTCTATACCGTGAACAGCCCGGACCGGGCGCGGGAATTGCTGACGTGGGGCGTCGATGCCATCTGTACCGACAGCATCGACATCATTGGCCCCGATTTTCATTAGTTCTGATTCGGACTCTGGTTCTGCTGGCCCGGCTGTGTGGTTATCACCCGCTGTTGGGCGCTGTTGCGCTGCTCCTGCATTTTACGCTGCATGTCCTGCGTCTGACGCTGCTGATCCTGGCGCAGCTTCAGCTGTTGCTGCTGTTGCTGGCTCTGCATCTGCGACTGCATCCGCTGCTGGCTCGGGTTATAGCCCGGTTTATTTGGATCGTTGGTGCTGTTCAGCGTGTTCGCCTGACTGGCGAAAGGCAGCAGGGCGGCTAAAACAATCATCCACTTTTTCATCTTTGCTCCTTCCTTTATCGCGACAGGTTTTTTGGGTGCACAACGGCGCACACCGATATCAGGGTCGCACCCATAAGTTTACGCGATATCACAGACCTGACTTTCCGATCTATTCCTGATTTGACTTAACCCCGGTTATTTTGCTGTATTTGTAGGCACTTGCAGAAATGATAAAAAAATGTAAATAACAACATGGGATGGTGGCAGGATGAAAATGCAGCAGACAGTGCGTCAGCTTAGCTGGTCGCTGGTGATGAGCTTTACCATGGTGGCAGGCACTTATGCCGCGCCCACTCAGGCACCACCGGTCTCCTACGGCGTGGACAGTGATACCTTTCACCCGGTAAAAGCGCAGCACGGCATGGTAGCGTCGGTGGATGCGCTTGCAACCCAGGTGGGCGTGGAAATTCTGCGTCAGGGCGGTAATGCGGTAGATGCCGCGGTCGCCGTGGGCTTTGCGCTGGCTGTGACCCATCCGCAGGCGGGCAACCTGGGCGGCGGCGGCTTTATGCTGCTGCGCACTGCCTCTGGCCGCGCGACCGCTATCGATTTCCGTGAAATGGCACCGGGCCATGCGTCGCGCGATATGTTTCTGGATAAGCAGGGCAACGCCGACAGTAAGCTGTCGCTGACGTCACACCTTGCTTCCGGCACGCCGGGCACCGTTGCCGGACTGGCGCTGGCTGCGCAGAAATATGGCACCCTGCCGCTGAGCACGCTGCTGGCACCAGCGATCAAACTGGCGCGTGACGGTATTCCGGTCAACGATGCGCTGGCGGATGACCTGAAGACCTACGGCAAAGAAGTGTTGATCACCCATCCGAACAGTAAAGCGATTTTCTATAAACCGGACGGCACGCCGTGGCAGAAGGGCGATCGGCTGGTGCAGAAAAACCTGGCCCACAGCCTGCAACTGATTGCCCGTCAGGGACCGGATGCGTTTTACAAAGGTGAAATCGCGGATGAGATCGCCGGCGAGATGGCGCAGCATGGCGGCCTGATCAACAAAGCTGATCTGGCGGCCTATCGTGCGGTCGAGCGAACGCCTGTCAGCGGAACATACCGTGGCTATGAAGTCTTCTCTATGCCGCCGCCGTCATCCGGTGGTATCCACATCGTGCAGATCCTCAATATCCTGGAGAACTTCGATCTGGCGAAGATGGGCTTTGGCAGTGCTGACGCCATGCAGGTGATGGCAGAAGCGGAGAAATATGCCTACGCGGACCGCTCGGAATATCTTGGCGATCCCGATTTCGTGAAGGTACCGTGGCAGGCGCTGACCAGTAAAGCCTATGCCAAAACGCTGGCGCAGCAGATCGATGTAGCAAAGGCGCGCCCTTCCAGCGAGATCAAGCCCGGTAAGCTCGAACCTTACGAAAGTAATCAGACCACCCATTTCTCGGTGGTGGATAAGCAGGGCAATGCCGTTGCGGTAACCTATACCCTTAACACCTATTTCGGCAGCGGAATTGTGGCGGGCAAGAGTGGCATCCTGATGAATAATGAGATGGATGACTTCTCTGCCAAGCCAGGCACGCCAAATGTCTACGGGCTGGTCGGCGGGGAAGCGAATGCGGTGCAACCGGCGAAACGTCCGTTGTCATCGATGTCGCCGACTATCGTCGCCAAAGGGGGCAAAACCTGGCTGGTGACCGGCAGTCCTGGCGGCAGCCGCATTATCACCACGGTATTGCAGATGGTGGTTAACAGCATCGATTTCGGGATGAATGTGGCGGAAGCCACCAATGCGCCGCGCTTCCATCATCAGTGGCTGCCGGATCAGCTGCGGGTGGAGAAGGGCTTCAGTCCCGATACGCTGCGTCTGCTGGAAACCAAAGGTCAGCATGTGAAGGTACTTCCGTCGATGGGCAGTACGCAGAGCATCATGATCGGGCCGGATGGCATGCTCTACGGCGCTTCCGATCCGCGCAGCATCGATGATTTGAGTGCGGGTTATTGAGATTTGAGACTGCTGACAAACTCAAACCCGGGTGAATCTGACAGCAATAAATAAGCTTAACGCGCAGGGAACTGGGTCAGAAGAGGAAAGCGTCCCGCGACTGGGACAAAAACGCCGGGAGCGTTTTTGAACAACGCAACGCGTTGGCCCGGATACGGGCGCACCTCATGGATGAGGTGCGTAATCGCGCGGGCCGAGCATGTCATGGATGACGGCTTTTGCGTCTTTCCGATCTGACCCTGTTTCCTGCGCAGCCGCTAACTGACAGCGAACCTTGTCAGGGTTTATCAGCAGAAAGGGCGCCTTCGGTGCTCTTTCTGCTTCCACACGTCAGGCTTTAACCCGCGCCATATAATGCGCGTCAATCAGTTCACCGTGTCGCATTGCGAAGCCTTTTGCCGTTCCCTCAATCTCAAACCCGAAACGCTGATACAGGGCGATAGCCGGGCCATTATCCACGAACACCGTCAGCTCCATTCGGCTCACCTGTAGCCAGTTGTCACATAACGAGACCATTTCACGCATGAGTGCAGTACCGACGCCTCGCTGCCGGTAGCGTTCATCCACGCCCATCCCCAGCGAGGCGACGTGACGGCGTCTGGGACGTGCTACTGCGTCCAGCGCACACTGGCCTACAACCTCTTCGTCGATACAGGCCACCAGCAGATGCGAATGGGGCGGTGGTGTAGCGAGGCGGGTCTGCCACATCTGTAGCGATGAGTGAGGCAGATGCAGCGTGCTGGCCTGGGTATCTGGCTGACTGTAAATCCTGTGCAGCGCAGCAGCATCTTCTGGCATGACGTGGCGGACAACTATTTCACTCATGGTCTCTCCTTTAGTCCATAAAAACCTTTTAAACATCAAGGTATTCACCGCGTTAATCAGGGTAAAAAATGTGAAAAGAACTTTACAGACGCGAATGATAATGATTATTATTGCTATGCGTTTCCGGGAGGTCGCCCGACAGCCTGGAAAAGCACGACATTGCTCACATTGCTTCCAGTATTATTTCGCCAGCTTAGATGCTGGCTTTTTTTTGCCTGCACTCCTTCAATCCTTTTCAGCCACTGCGTCGCACTCATTCAATGAATTTGAAAAGAGGCGTGAAGTTTTTCAGCTATCAATCAAACCGCCTCAGGGACACACTATAAAAAACATTGAGGAGATTTGAACATGATCTATGTACGCAAAGCTGAAGAACGCGGTCACGCAAACCATGGCTGGCTGGATAGCTGGCATACCTTCTCTTTCGCCAGCTATCACGATGCGAACTTCATGGGGTTCTCCGCGCTGCGGGTCATCAATGAAGATGTGATCGATGGCGGTCAGGGATTTGGCACCCATCCGCATAAAGATATGGAAATTCTGACCTACGTGCTCTCCGGTACGGTTGAGCATCAGGACAGCATGGGCAACAAAGAGCAGATCCCGGCAGGGGAGTTCCAGATCATGAGCGCCGGTACTGGCGTGCGTCACTCGGAATACAACGCCAGCGAAAGCGAGCCGTTGCACCTCTATCAGATCTGGATCATTCCTGAGCGCACCGGCATTGAACCACGCTACGATCAGCGCCGCTTCCCGGATGTTAAAGGGCGTCAGCTGGTGTTAAGCCCCGATGCCCGTGAAGGATCGCTGAAAGTTTATCAGGACATGACCTTATCGCGCTGGGTACTGGCTGCCGGTGAGCAGGATAACGTCGCGATTGATGCGGGACGCCGTATCTGGATTCAGGTCGTGAAAGGTGATGTTACCGTTAACGGCAACGCAGTTACCACCAGCGACGCCCTGGCGATCTGGGACGAAAGCGCGCTGACGATTGAAGCCAGCTCGGCTGCCGAAGTTCTGCTATTTGATCTGCCACCCGTCTAAGCAGATAACGGGCGCGACTCGTCGCGCCCGGTTAGGAATTTTGTGACAGAAAAGTGATAGACTCATCGTACTTTAGCTTTCAGGGCGATCCCAGGCGCTACGATGAAGAAGAAAAGACCGGTATTACAGGATGTTGCCGATCGCGTCGGCATTACAAAAATGACCGTCAGCCGTTACCTGCGTAATCCTGAGCAGGTCTCTGTTGCCCTGCGGGACAAGATTGCAGTGGCACTGGATGAGCTGGGTTATATCCCCAATCGCGCCCCCGATATGCTTTCTAACGCTACCAGCCGTGCCATCGGCGTACTGCTGCCATCACTCACTAACCAGGTTTTTGCTGACGTATTGCGCGGCATTGAAGCCGTCACTGACGAAGCCAACTATCAGACGCTGGTCGCCCACTTTGGTTACAACCCGCAAAAAGAGGAGCTGCAACTGCGCTCGCTGCTGGGCTGGAACATTGATGGCGTTATCCTCACCGAACGCACTCATACGCCAGGCACGCTGCGTATGCTGGAAGTGGCCGGTATTCCGGTGATTGAGGTGATGGACAGCGTTACGCCCTGCCTGGATATGGCGGTCGGCTTTGATAACGTCGAAGCGGCCCGGCAGATGACGCAGGCGATCCTCAGTAAAGGCCATCGTCACACCGTCTATCTTGGCGCACGCCTTGATGAACGTACGCTGCAAAAGCAGCGCGGTTATGAAATCGCCATGCACGAAGCGGGTCTGACGCCGCACAGCGTGATGATGGAAGATGCCTCATCATTCAGCGCCGGTGGCGATTTGCTGCGTGAGGCGCAACGTCTCTATCCTGAAACGGATAGCCTGTTCTGTACCAATGATGACCTGGCGGTCGGCGCGATGTTTGAGTGTCAGCGCCAGGGATTGCAGGTACCCATTCAGATGGCGATTGCGGGTTTTCACGGCCATGATATCAGTCAGGTCGTCACACCACAGCTGGCGACCGTGCTGACGCCACGCGACCGCATGGGGCGTGAAGCGGCGGCGATGTTGCTGGCGCGTATTGCCGGTGAGAACAGTGATAATCCGCTTCGGGATATCGGTTTTGAGATCAGTGAAGGTGGCAGCATCTGATTGTGATGTTTTTATGAGTCAGCTCACACTTTTATGCTTTTCCTGGTAAAAAGGTTGCCAGGCTGTTAACCGGCCAGGAGAATGAGAAACGACATTGTTATCGGTAACATTGGCAAATTCTCACCTGCCGGAGCAGAAAAATGACAACGCAATCCCCGTCGCATCACGTTTTTATCCTGATGGGCGTTTCAGGCAGCGGAAAGTCTGCTGTCGCCAACCAGGTCTCTCACCAGCTGAATACAGCCTTTCTTGACGGTGATTTTCTCCACCCGCGCGCCAATATCCTGAAGATGGCCGATGGTCATCCGCTGGATGACAGCGATCGCCAGCCGTGGTTACAGGCGCTGAATGATGCCGCATTTGCCATGCAGCGGACCCAGGCGATCTCCATCATTGTCTGCTCAGCCCTGAAAAAAAGTTATCGCGACATTCTGCGTCAGGGCAATGACAACCTGCGTTTTGTCTACCTGAAAGGCGATTTTGACACCATCGAAGCCCGCCTGAAGGCGCGTAAGGGCCACTTCTTCAAGCCGCAGATGCTGGTAACCCAGTTTGCCACGCTGGAAGAGCCAGGGCGGGACGAGCCGGATGTTTTGGTCGTGGATATCGCGCATTCACTGGACGAGGTGGTAGCGGCTACGGTTGCAACTATTCAGGACGCTATCAGCCAGGGTTAGAGATGAATACCGCAACACTCGTTTTGACCGCAGCAGGCTCCGTCCTGCTGCTGCTTTTTCTGGTGATGAAGGCACGGATGCACGCCTTTGTCGCGCTGATGTTAGTCTCCATCGGTGCCGGGTTGTTCTCCGGCATGCCACTGAACAAAATCGCGGAAACCATGCAGAAGGGGATGGGCGGCACGCTCGGCTTCCTCGCCATTGTGGTTGCACTGGGCGCAATGTTCGGCAAAATCCTGCATGAAACCGGCGCCGTGGATCAAATCGCGATCCGGATGCTGAAAACCTTTGGTCAGAGCCGCGCCCATTATGCGATGGGCATTGCCGGTCTGATCTGCGCGCTGCCGCTTTTCTTTGAGGTGGCGGTGGTGCTGTTGATCAGCATCGCGTTTGCGGTGGCGCGGCGAACTGGTGGCAATCTGGTGAAGCTGGTCATTCCGCTGTTTGCCGGTGTGGCCGCGTCGGCGGCGTTCCTGCTGCCCGGACCGGCTCCGATGCTGCTGGCTTCACAGATGCACGCGGACTTTGGCTGGATGATTTTGCTGGGTCTTTGTGCGGCGATCCCGGGTATGCTGATTGCCGGGCCGCTGTTTGGCAACTTCATCGGCAATCACGTGACGTTCAGTGCGCCACCGGAAGATCATCAGCCGGATGTTGATGAGAGTAAACTGCCGTCGTTTGGCTTCAGCCTCTCACTGATTCTGTTCCCGCTGGTGCTGGTCGGCCTGAAAACCATCGGCGCACGCTTCACAACCGAAGGCACCACGCTGTATGAGTGGCTGGAATTTATCGGCCATCCTTTCACCGCCATCCTGCTGGCGCTGCTGGTCGCGATTTATGGTCTGGCTTACCGTCAGGGTATGGATAAAGAGCGGGTGATGCAGGTGTGCGGCAGCGCGCTGCAACCGGCCGGGATTATCCTGCTGGTGATTGGCGCAGGCGGCGTGTTCAAGCAGGTGCTGGTGGATTCCGGCGTCGGCCCGGTGCTGGGCAATGCGCTGACCGGCGCGGGCCTGCCGATTGCGCTGGCCTGCTTTATCCTGTCGGGCGCGGTGAGGGTGATTCAGGGGTCGGCGACGGTCGCCTGTCTGACCACGGTCGGCTTAATCATGCCGGTGATTGAACCGCTGCATTACAGCGGTGCTCAGCTGGCGGCGCTGTCGATCTGCATCGGCGGTGGCTCGATTATTATCAGCCATGTGAACGATGCCGGGTTCTGGCTGTTTGGCCGCTTCACCGGAGCCAGCGAAGCGGAAACGCTGAAGACCTGGACGCTGATGGAGACCATTCTCGGCACCGTGGGTGCAGTTGTTGGAATGATTGCTTTCGAACTGCTTTCCTGACCAACCCGACGGGCTATCTGCCCGTCAGTTTTTTTCCCGCGAGCCGGGGAAGAGTAAAAAAGGGAACAGCAGATAAGGCGCCACTACCAAAAGGGCAATGACGCCGCGTGAATAGCCGGCGTCATTTATTCTTCTCACCCCGCAGGAAAATAGAGGCAAAACAAACAGCAGCAGCGCGATTAAGCTTATTTCATGCTCTGGCCCGGTAAACCATTGCAGATAACAGCAGAACCAGACCAGCTGAAACAGCAGGAAAATAAAATAGCTCGTCCTTCCTTCACGCCCTTCATAGTTAAACGTGCGCAGCAGACAGCTTTTGATAATTTGCAGCAGCCTGTTCATGCCCATTTTCTTCTTATCAGAGCAAAAACAACCAGCGTGATAGCGGCGGCAAGCAAGTAAACCCAGGCCAAATCAGTGACGTCAACTTGCATCAGTTGCACGTCATTCAGCGCCGCTTTCTGGCTCGGGACGGATAATACGGTCAGGCCAGCTAAACAGAGTATATTTGCCAGAAAGAATAGCGCCTGAAAAACTGTTTCTTTAGCCACGGACAGGGCGGCAATTTTTCTGAAACCCCACCAGGCTACCAGATAAACCAGTAGCCAGAGCAACGCGCAGAGTAGTGGGGCAACCAGATAACTGCGCATATCTGTGATCACCCCTGAATGGCCGCTGCTGGCATACTCCAGGACTTCCTGAAGGGAGACGTAACCTGTTATCAGATAGAGCGCGCCGAAGAAAAAGGGTAATAACAACCTCATTGCATTTCCCTCCGGGTTTTCAGACGCTGCATCAACTGCGGCAGCTCTTTTCCGGGGTCCACCATCACCAACTGTTTACTTTTTGCATCGTATTTCGCGGCGGCGGTCGGGTCACCTTTACCACCCTCCGCCATCACAAAACGTGCATCTGAACGGCCATAAAGGCCGACATGCGGAAAGGGATCGCTGCCAAAGGCCAGCACGTTTCGGCCAGGCAGGGTATATTCTCTGGTCAAAAAATCCGGGATTTTTTTTGAGTCGACGCCTGAGAAAGGCGTAGTGACAAAGCTGGAACCTGCATAGTCGAGAGAAAAGCAGGTACTGTTATCGGCAGCATTTTTCTGCACCAAATCCGCGCCAAACAGGATTTTTAAACGCTGCCAGACCGTCGCGCTGTCGGGTTCGATCTTCTTGCCTTCCAGATAAACATCTTGCTTATGATAAAGTTGGTAAACCATTTTGTGAATCTGCATCATGGAGGCGCCAACGCCGTGCCAGTTCGGTGCATCCCTGCTGTAAAGCCGCTCAACGATAATAAAGACGCCTGTCCCGGCATAATTTTCGATACTGCCCGCCATAGAAATCTCCTTTATTTACAACATTATATTAATATTATTGTTCATTTCAATGCCGTAACTATGTGATAAACAGGCTGAACTGAGGCGGCTGCCTGCCTGTCAGTGTAAAAGGACAAAGGCGCGCTTATAACTTCAGATAAGCCCGAATGCCATCCAGGAACATCTGGGTGGCCAGCATAATCAGTATTAATCCCATCAGACGTTCCAGCGCATTCACACCCTTATCGCCCAGCAGACGCAGGAACAGACCTGACATCAGCAGAATAGCGACCGTTACGCCCCAGGCGATCAGCAGCGCGCCTACCAGATGCGACATCTGATGCGGATACTGATGCGACAGCAGCATCAATGTGGCCAGCAGCGATGGCCCGGCCACCAGTGGAATCGCCAGCGGCACCAGGAACGGCTCTTCACCCGCCGGTAAGCCAGAACTGCTGCTTTCAGCCGACGGGAAAATCATCTTGATGGCGATCAGAAACAGGATGATCCCGCCGGAAATCGACACTGTTTCGGTGCGCAGATTTAAGAACGCCAGGATGCGTTCGCCGGTAAACAGGAACAGCAGCATGATGATCAGGGCAATCAGCATTTCGCGGATTAGCACCACCCGCCGCCGTTTCGGCTCCAGATGCTTCAAAACCGACATAAAAATCGGCAGATTGCCCAGCGGATCCATAATTAACAACAATAATATTGTTGCCGAAATCATTTCAGTCATCGGTTTTGCGCCATGTTGTTCGCGAAAAAGCGGAGTTATTAGTTACGCTGCTGAAAAAGTTAGCGTAATCGAATTAATTCACTTGCTACCCGGCCTGCATTTTGTAGAGTGAGAGGACACAGGTAAATCCTATTATTACGCAGAGCGGCGTGAAAATAGCACGCCGCTCTCTCCTCTGAAATGAAAAGCAGGTGTAACTGCCTTAGACGGACACGACATGAAGAATGTAGGTTTTGTTGGTTGGCGCGGCATGGTCGGCTCAGTGCTGATGTCCCGCATGAGTGAAGAGCGTGATTTTGATGCAATCAATCCGGTCTTCTTCTCGACGTCGCAGCATGGTCAGGCGGCACCCGCGTTTGCGGGCAAACAGCAGGGCACCCTGCAGGATGCGTTTGATATTGAAGCGCTACGCGCGCTGGATATCATTATCACCTGCCAGGGCGGCGACTACACCAGTGACGTCTATCCAAAGCTGCGCGCCAGCGGCTGGCAGGGATACTGGATTGATGCGGCCTCTACGCTGCGCATGAAAGATGATGCCATCATCATCCTCGATCCGGTCAACCATGCGGTGATTCGCCAGGGCATCGACCGTGGCATCAAAACCTTTGTGGGTGGTAACTGTACTGTCAGCCTCATGCTGATGTCGCTGGGCGGCCTGTTTGCGCAGGATCTGGTGGAGTGGGCCTCGGTTGCCACCTATCAGGCAGCCTCTGGCGGCGGCGCGCGCCACATGCGCGAACTGCTGACCCAGATGGGCATGCTGCACGATCACGTTGCGCCTGCGTTGCAGAACCCGGCTTCGGCCATTCTCGACATTGAGCGTAGCGTGACCGACTTTACCCGTTCCGGCACTTTACCAACCGACAACTTCGGCGTACCGCTGGCAGGCAGCCTGATTCCATGGATTGATAAGCAGCTGGATAACGGCCAGAGCCGCGAAGAGTGGAAAGGCCAGGCGGAGACCAACAAGATCCTCGCCACCTCTAAAGTCATTCCGGTTGATGGCTTGTGCGTGCGCGTCGGGGCGCTGCGCTGCCACAGCCAGGCCTTTACGCTGAAGCTGAAACGCGACCTGCCGCTGGCTGAAATTGAGCAGCTGCTGGCCTCTCACAATGAGTGGGTCAAAGTGGTGCCGAATGATCGTGAGCTGACGATGCGTGAACTGACGCCAGCCGCTGTTACCGGCACGCTGACCACACCGGTTGGCCGCTTGCGTAAACTGAATATGGGGCCGGAATATCTCTCCGCCTTCACGGTGGGCGATCAGCTGTTATGGGGCGCAGCCGAACCGCTGCGTCGCATGCTGCGGTTGTTAACCAGCTAAACAGCAAACATCGCCACAGGGCGGATTGATAATCAATGCCGATCAGATGAAACAATGGATCGGCTAACCGCCTGGTCGCTATGTGAAAGCCCGTAATCATTACTGATGGTTGCGGGCTTTTTGTTTAGTTAAAATTAAATGCAATGTTATGAGCGGGTATAACTTAAAAAAGCCTCAAGGGGCTTTTTTATGTCTCTATTGCCATTATCAGGCAGAGCGCCAGTGATCAGGATTGCCTTTGCTGGTATTTCTTACTCGGGCGACTAGCGGATTATGGCCTGCCTTTTTGGCTGCCTGAATTGCGCTGTCTTGAGTTGAATGATTCAATCCATCAATACTCTGACCTCCAGCATATTCGACGGTATAATGTGTGATCGCTGATCCTTCCGGGCGTCCGGTAGGCTGTGGTTCTACATAAACGTTAGACATAAAATAAACCTCGCTTCTTGAAAGTTATTTTCCAACCACTTTTAATATGATTGTTTATTTTTTCATTTCCAATCAGGATTGCTTAATCGCTTAATATCTAAAGTGTGATGATGTTCAAAAAAGAATGACTTGCTAATTTTTATTATGTTAGCGCTGTGTTTTTACAGGGTGAATAAAGTTAAAGAAAGTTTGCGCTGTTACTGGCTTGATTGTTTTTTTAATTAATGAAGTTTCTGGATTATTTTTTATTATAACGGCTACCCACTGATACTGGCGTACCACTTTACGACTGCACCAGTGGGTAAAATTCACGGCCATTTTCAGCTAATCCTTTTTTTTAATTAATCCTTTTCAGCCATGCTTTTCTTTCCGATGCGCTATGCCCGTACATTCCAGTCATCCGTATACTGCACATTTCCATCAACATAACGCCATGTAATTTTGTCATACATCATGGATATCGATTCCATATGATTAATTTTCGCATTACCTGACATTTTAGCATTTGGCATGCCGGGATTCACACCGGTAATCTTTACCCCCTCGATAGTCATAACAAAGTAACACTCTTCCTGACCGGCATGGTTGATTCTGTACCAGCGGATTTCCGCACTTTGCAGCGTCTGACCCGTCGCCACCGCCTTGTACAGATAAGGACTGGAGCTATCAAACTCCTTTTCAATCATCATCGGTGAGTGTGAACGCTTGCCGGTAATCTTGCCGTTGGCGCTGTCTACAGGAATATTCAGCCCATGACTGAAACCCACAATCTCAATGCTGCCATCACGATCCTGGACATCAACGGAGCCTTTAATATGAGCGCCGCCATCATCTTTGAGCCACATATAAGCAGGAATTGACATGTTAATATCTCCTTATTTTTGTGATTAACTTCATTGTCAGGAAAAAAACCACCACAGTAATAACTATATTAGCGAGGAAACTAATATAGAAAAACGTATCATCTATTGCCTCTGCGCCAATTTCACCAGGGCCATAAAGCAGGTTTCCTATCTTCAAAACGAAATCATAGCTAATCCAGTTATACGGTTCACCCATAGTCCGCCCCACACAAAGTAAAATCAGAAGGAAAAAGGCTACCTTCCCTGATTTACGGGCAAGTATCGCCATAAGTGATTACCTCAATGGTGCCATAGGCTTTTAAGTCGCTGCCCGGAATCGGGGTTCTGGACGTTCTTAGCAGAGCATTTCTCAGCATGTCGAAATCGGATTGCCAGGCAAGAGTAATGCAACCCTCTGAGACATGACCAGGATGAAGCCTGAAACCGCCCCGGGCTACGCCCCGAAAGAATGTGCTATCGTCGATCATGTTATCTGCACGAAAAAGGGCAAACCATTCTGAATGATCAACATGATACTTAAACGCAGATTTTATTTCGTCAATTGCCCATGCTCTGACGCTGTTGATCCAACTACCAGAAGGGCGGTCAACAATGTAGTAACGTCCGGCAGGTAATGGTCCCTTATTAATTATCATCCCGCAACCACCCTTGTTACGATAGATGCCATTACCAGAAAACGCTTAAAACGTTCCTACTCCCGGAAAACTCAGTGGTGAATAATCAGCGTTATTGATTACAAACTTTCCGTATAAAGTCATAGCCATTCCTTTGCCTCTGTTATTTTTATTTGCATGCTAATACAAAGAAAAAAACAGACGAATGGCTATTTCTGTAAAAAATTAAGCTTGTGAAGCCGATTCACTTCCAGCCCTGTTGGTGTCCCAAATCCTGCCAATCCCAGAAACATGCCGTTAACCATCGCTTTACAACACGTTATCAGGTAGCTTTTCTTGATCGTTGTCTGCACTCCACGCTTCCGGAGGCTGACCAGGGTCGGCGGCAGAGCTATCGTTTCGATCCAGTAAAAAATGTTGCTTCATCAGTTGGGGCATTTCGGGCAGCTTAAATGAAAATAATCATCCATTTACTTGGCATTTTCATCACTGTCGTACACGAAACAATCTACCGTTTCGCTTACTCAGTGATCTGCTTCCCTTTTTTGCCGATCGCTAAAGAATATTTTGCTTAAGTCCATGGCAACTCCCGTGACCAAGCTATGATTTAACCATGATGTGCCACAGGTCACTCTTGTGCTTTCCGGATTAAATGGTTGTGGTACACGGCAAAAACACTTTTCCCACGGAATGGCCTGACTTCTTTGTCGTTGTACGTATGGCTCAATGAAGAGCAGCGCAGATGAACCGCGACAGGCTGTGTCGCGTTCATTTCGGCTGCCAATTATCACAGGAAGAAAGTCATGTCAGAGCTTCCCGATCGCGATGCGATCAATGCCCTGTTTGCGGGTAATTATGCCGACCCTTTTTCGTTACTAGGGATGCACCGAACTCAGCAAGGCCTTGAAGTCAGGGCATTGCTTCCCGAAGCGCTTGAAGTGTGGGTCATTGAAACCTCCACCGGGCGCAAACTGGCTCAGCTGGTGTGTGAAGATGCACGCGGCTTCTTCAGTGGCGTCATTCCACGCCGCAAAAACCCGTTCCGCTATCAGCTGGCGGTGAACTGGCACGGCCAGCAAAACCTGGTAGACGATGCCTATCGCTTTGGTCCGCTGCTGCAGGAGATGGATCTGTGGCTGCTGGCGGAAGGGACACACCTGCGCCCTTATGAGACGCTGGGCGCGCACGGCGACGTCATTGATGGCGTCTTCGGCACCCGCTTCTGCGTCTGGGCACCCAACGCCCGTCGCGTGTCAGTGGTTGGCGATTTCAACTTCTGGGATGGCCGCCGTCATCCGATGCGTCTGCGTCAGGAGCTGGGCATCTGGGAGCTTTTTGTACCGGGCGCGGTCAATGGCCAGCTCTACAAGTATGAAATCATCGACGCCAATGGCGAACTGCGCATCAAAGCGGACCCGTACGCGTTTGAGGCGCAGATGCGTCCGCAGACTGCGTCGATGATCTGTGGTCTGCCAGAGCCGGTTGAGATGAAAGCGGAGCGCAAGGCGGCCAACGCCTTCGACGCGCCGATCTCCATCTATGAAGTGCATCTGGGCTCCTGGCGTCGTCACACCGACAACAACTTCTGGCTGAGCTACAAAGAGCTGGCTGAACAGCTGGTGCCCTACGTCAAAGAGATGGGCTTTACCCATATCGAACTGCTGCCGATCAACGAACATCCGTTTGATGGCAGCTGGGGCTATCAGCCGCTGGGCATGTATGCGCCGACCCGACGTTTTGGTACCCGTGACGAGTTCCGCGCCTTCATTGACGCCGCCCATGACGCGGGCCTCAACGTGCTGCTCGACTGGGTGCCGGGTCATTTCCCCAGCGATGATTTCGGTCTGGCGCGCTTCGACGGAACGCAGCTCTATGAGCACAGCGACCCGCGTGAAGGCTTCCACCAGGACTGGAACACCCTGATCTACAACTTTGGTCGCCGGGAAGTGAGCAACTACCTGTCGGGCAATGCGCTCTACTGGACCGAACGCTTTGGCATCGATGGCCTGCGTGTGGATGCGGTCGCGTCGATGATCTACCGCGATTACAGCCGCAACGCAGGAGAGTGGGTGCCGAATCAGTTCGGTGGCCGCGAGAACCTCGAAGCGATCGAATTCCTGCGTTACACCAACCGCACGCTCGGCACTGTGGCATCCGGGTCGGTAACCATGGCTGAAGAGTCAACCGACTATCCTGGCGTGACGCGTCCGACCGAAGGCGGCGGGCTGGGCTTCTGGTTCAAATGGAACCTGGGCTGGATGCACGACACGCTCGACTACATGCAGGTCGATCCCATCTACCGCAAGCACCATCACAACCTGATGAGCTTCGGCATGATGTACAACTACACCGAAAACTTTGTGCTGCCGTTGTCGCATGACGAAGTGGTGCACGGTAAGCGCTCAATTCTCGATCGTATGCCGGGCGACGCCTGGCAGAAGTTTGCCAACCTGCGTGCCTACTACGGCTGGATGTGGGGCTTCCCGGGCAAGAAACTGCTGTTTATGGGCAACGAATTTGCTCAGGGCCGCGAGTGGAACCACGACGTCAGCCTGGACTGGCATCTGCTGGAAGGGGATGACAACTGGCACAACGGCGTTCAGCGTCTGGTGCGCGATCTCAACCACACCTATCAGCACTACACGCCGCTGCATCAGCTCGACTTTGATCCGGCAGGGTTTGAGTGGCTGGTGGTGAACGATGCGGAACACTCCGTCTTCGCTTTCGTCCGCCGCGACCGTGAAGGTAACGAAGTAATCGTCATCAGTAACTTCACCCCGGTGCCGCGTCCGGGCTATCGCTTTGGCGTTAATCAGCCTGGCTACTGGCGAGAAGTACTGAACACCGATCAGCATGAGTATCACGGTAGTGACGTGCGCATTCATCGGGTGCATACCGATGAGCAGGAGAGCCACGGACGACCGCAGTCGCTGAGTCTTGATCTGCCACCGCTGGCAACAGTCTGGCTGGTGCGGGAGGCTGAATGACCATTACTGCCGGAGATCCCGAACCGCTGGGTGCCAGTTATGATGGCAAAGGCGTTAACTTCACTCTGTTCTCACAGCATGCGGAGCGCGTAGAGCTCTGCCTGTTTGATGAAGAGGGCGCAGAACAGCGTCTTGAGCTGCCTGGCCGCAGTGGGGATATCTGGCACGGTTATGTTCCGGCGTTAAAACCGGGACAGCGCTACGGCTACCGGGTGCATGGGCCCTGGGCGCCGCAGCAGGGACATCGCTTTAACCCGGCGAAGTTACTGGTCGATCCCTGCGCTCGCGCGGTGGAAGGCGATGTTCCGGATGACCCGCTATTTCATGGCGGCGAGGCGCAACCCGATCCGCATGACAACGCGGCGATTGCGCCCAGGTCGCGGGTGGTCGCAGAGGATTTCGACTGGCAGGACGATGTCGCACCGCGCGTGCCGTGGGGCAACACGGTAATTTATGAAGCCCACGTGCGCGGCCTGACGCAGCAGCATCCGGAAATTCCGGAAACGCTGC
Organism: Pantoea sp. B550; assembly: GCF_024158165.1. Lineage (NCBI taxonomy): Bacteria > Pseudomonadati > Pseudomonadota > Gammaproteobacteria > Enterobacterales > Erwiniaceae > Pantoea > Pantoea sp. B550. Next base: position 1,643,610 of record NZ_JAMYXI010000003.1, on the reverse strand, counting down.
GCGGGACTTACGCGGCGCTGGGTCATCCTGTTATGGTGGATTACCTGCGCAAGCTGGGGATCACCACCCTTGAACTGCTGCCCGTGGCCCATTTCGCCAGCGAACCGCGACTGTTGCAGCTCGGCCTCAGCAACTACTGGGGCTACAACCCCTTTGCGCTCTGGGCGGTAGACCCTCGTTACGCCTCCGGTCAGCCGGGCGTGACGCCGTTGCAGGAGTTTCAGCAGGCGGTCAAAAGCCTGCACGCTGCGGGTATCGAAGTGGTGCTGGATGTGGTGTTCAACCATACCGCCGAACTGGATGAGATTGGCCCGACGATATCCATGCGTGGCATTGATAACGCCAGCTACTACTGGCTGGATGAGCAGGGCGATTATCAGAACTGGACCGGCTGCGGCAACACGCTGAATATCCACCATCCGCAGGTGATGGCGTGGGCCCTGGAGGCGCTGCGCTACTGGGTGCGGGTCTGCCACGTCGACGGCTTCCGCTTTGACCTCGCACCAGTACTGGGTCGTACACCCGATTACCAGCGTGATGCGCCCTTTTTCGAGGCGATACGCGCCTGTCCGCTGCTCTCCCAGGTCAAGCTGATTGCGGAACCCTGGGATATCGGCCCTGACGGCTATCAGGTTGGCCGTTTTCCGCCGCCGTTTGCCGAGTGGAACGATAAGTTTCGCGACACCGCACGTCGTTACTGGCTGCACGGCGACGTAAGCAACGGCGACTTTGTTCGCCGCTTTGCCGCCTCCAGCGATCTCTACCAGCATGATGACCGGCTGCCACACGCCACGGTTAACCTGATTACCGCCCATGACGGTTTTACGCTGTGGGATGTGGTGAGCTTCGAACGTAAACACAACGAAGCGAACGGGGAAGATAACCGTGATGGCCACGGTGATAACTACAGCCACAATCACGGCAAAGAGGGGCTGAACGTCAGCTTTGACGTGATCGAACGCCGCCGTCGCAGCGTACGGGCATTGCTGACGACGTTGCTGCTGTCACAGGGCACGCCGATGCTGCTGGCCGGCGATGAGCGCGGCCACACCCAGCACGGCAACAACAACGCCTACTGTCAGGATAACGCTCTGAGCTGGCTTGACTGGCAGGCGGATGAGAAGGGATTAGTCGGATTCACCGCAGCACTGATTGCTCTGCGCCAGCGCATTCCGGCGCTGACCGCAGATCGCTGGTGGCAGGACGGTGACGGCAATGTGCAGTGGCTCAATGCCGGTGGCCAGCCACTGCAACACGATGAATGGGCACAGGGGATGCACAGATTGCAGATCCTGCTGTCCGGCCGCTGGTTAATAACAATAAACGCCACGGATACGGTGAATGACATCGTGTTACCAGACGGAGAATGGCGTGCCCTTCCTCCTTTCGCCGGGGACGACAACCCCATCCTGCTAACTGTCTGGCATGGTCCCGCACACGGTGTGTGCGTGTTCCAAAAGCAATCATAAGGAGTCAGACATGGTTAAGTTAGATAGAACAGATCACCTGATGCTGGCCCGCCAGCTCCCTACACAGACGGTTGCTCTGATCCTTGCCGGCGGACGCGGCACGCGCCTGGTCGATTTAACGGCCAAACGTGCTAAACCGGCGGTGCATTTCGGCGGCAAGTTCCGCATTATCGACTTTGCCCTCTCCAACTGCGTCAACTCCGGTATCCGACGGATTGGCGTAATTACCCAGTATCAGTCCCATACCCTGACTCAGCATATCCAGCGTGGCTGGTCGATCTTCAATGAAGAGATGAATGAGTTTGTCGATTTGCTGCCAGCGCAGCAGCGCTTTTCGACCGAACAGTGGTATCGCGGAACGGCCGATGCCGTGACGCAAAACCTTGATGTGATTCGCCGCTATCAGGCGCAGTACATTGTGATCCTTGCCGGGGACCACATTTATAAGATGGATTATTCACGCATGCTGCTGGATCACGTGGTGAACGAGGCGAAATGTACCATCGCCTGTTTACCCGTGCCGGTGCATGAGGCCACGGCCTTTGGCGTGATGGCGGTGAACGAAGATAACATGGTGATCGACTTCGTAGAGAAACCCGCGAAACCGCCCACCATGCCGGGTGATGACACGCAGTCGCTCGCCAGTATGGGGATCTACGTGTTTAACGCGGATTATCTCTATGCGCTGTTGGAAGAGGATCTGCAGACGCCTGGCTCTAATCATGATTTCGGCAAAGATATCCTGCCGAAAATCGTGGCAAGCGGCGAAGGCTATGCGCACTCCTTTGCGCTCTCCTGCGTCCAGAACGATGACAATGCGCCGCCTTACTGGCGCGACGTCGGCACGCTGGAAGCCTACTGGCGCGCCAATCTCGACCTGGCATCGGTGATGCCTGAGCTTGATATGTATGACGTTACCTGGCCGATTCGTACTCACATGGAGCCGCTGCCGCCGGCGAAATTTGTTCAGGACCGTTCCGGCAGTCACGGAATGACTATGAACTCGCTGGTATCGGGCGGTTGCATCATCTCCGGTTCGGTGGTGGTCAATTCAGTGCTGTTCCCACGCGTTCGCGTTAACTCGTTTTGCAATATTGATTCAACTGTACTGCTGCCCGATGTGGTAGTGGGCCGATCGTGTCGCCTGCGTCGCTGCGTGATTGATCGTGCCTGCGAACTGCCGGAAGGCATGGTTATTGGCGAAAACCCCGATGAAGACAGTCGCCGTTTTCACCGTTCGGATGAAGGGATCGTACTGGTCACCCGCGCCATGCTGGCCAGGCTGGCCAAAGCGGGGCTGTAAGCGATAAGCGGAACTTACGCAATCGGCACGCGGAGCGTGCCGGATAACTTAATGAGGTCGAGGATGCAGGTTTTACATGTCTGTTCAGAACTTTTCCCGCTGCTGAAAACGGGCGGACTGGCTGATGTAGTTGGGGCATTACCTCAGGCGCAGATTGCGGGCGGCACGGATACACGGGTACTGTTGCCCGCTTTTCCCGCATTGCGCAAAGGCATACCTGATCTCCAGGTCGTGACAGAGCGAGAGACATTTGCCGGTCATATACGTCTGTTATTTGGTGAATTTAATGGTGTGGGCATCTACTTAATTGATGCGCCTGGCCTCTACGATCGCCCCGGCAGTCCTTACCATGACGAGTCGCAGTTTGCGTATGTCGACAACTATCTGCGCTTTGCGCTGCTGGGTTGGGTCGGCTGTGAACTGGCGTGCGGCATGGACGCTATGTGGCGTCCCGAGATCGTGCATGCGCATGACTGGCATGCTGGCCTGACCTGTGCCTATCTGGAAGCGCGCGGTCGTCCGGCTAAATCAGTCTTTACCGTGCACAACCTGGCGTACCAGGGGCTATTCATGGCGCATCACATGGATGAGATTGGCCTGCCGTGGTCGTTCTTTAACATGCATGGGCTGGAGTTCTTCGGACAGATCTCCTTCCTGAAAGCGGGACTCTTTTACGCTGACCATATCACGGCGGTAAGCCCGACTTACGCTCATGAAATTACCTCTGCCGAATATGCTTATGGCATGGAAAGCCTGCTGGCACAGCGGATGCTGGAAGGCCGTCTTAGCGGGATCCTTAATGGCGTCGATCCCTCTATCTGGGACCCGGCGCACGATCTGCTGTTGAGCGCGCGCTATAACCGCGACACGCTGGAAGCGAAAGCGGAAAACAAACGGCAGCTGCAGGTGGCGATGGGGCTGAAGGTGGATGATAAAGCGCCGGTATTCTGCGTGATCAGCCGTCTGACCAAACAGAAAGGGCTGGACCTGGTGCTGGAAGCGCTGCCTGGCCTGCTGGCGCAGGGCGGACAGCTGGTGCTGCTGGGACAGGGTGATGCCGAACTGCAACAGGGATTCCTGGCGGCGGCGGCGGAGCATCCGGGCAGTGTCGGCGTACAGATTGGCTATCACGAAGCGTTCTCCCACCGTATTGTCGGTGGCGCGGATGTGATCGTGGTGCCGAGTCGCTTTGAGCCCTGCGGCCTGACACAACTTTATGGCCTGAAGTATGGTACGTTGCCGTTAGTGCGCCGCACCGGCGGGCTGGCGGATACCGTCAATGACAGCTCTCTGGAGAACCTGGCCGACGGTATTGCCAGTGGCTTCAGCTTTGAAGATGCCAATGCCTGGTCGCTGTTACGGGCCATCCGGCGCGCGTTTGTGTTGTGGTCCCGTCCTTCACTGTGGCGTTACGTTCAGCGCCAGGCGATGGCGATGGACTTTAGCTGGCAGGTGGCCGCACAAGCCTACCGTGATCTCTACCAACGTTTGATGTAACGGATTGGGAAAACTGGATATGAATGCACCTTTCACTTACGCCTCACCAACGTTGACGGTTGATGCCTTAAAGCATTCGATTGCCTACAAACTGATGTTTACCATCGGCAAAGATCCCTCGATCGCCAACAAGCACGAGTGGCTCAATGCCTCGTTGCTGGCGGTGCGCGACCGGATGGTGGAGCGCTGGCTGCGTTCCAGCCGTGCCCAGCTCTCTCAGGATGTCCGCCAGGTCTATTACCTGTCGATGGAGTTCCTGATGGGTCGCACCTTAGGGAATGCCCTGCTGGCGATGGGGATCTATGACGATCTCAACCAGGCGCTGGATGAGATGGGTCTGGATCTGGCCGAGCTGATGGAAGAGGAGAACGATCCGGGGCTGGGCAACGGTGGTCTGGGTCGCCTGGCGGCCTGTTTCCTCGATTCACTGGCGACGCTGGGCATGCCGGGCCGCGGTTATGGCATCCGCTATGATTACGGCATGTTCAAACAGAACATTGTGGAAGGTGAGCAGAAAGAGTCGCCGGATTACTGGCTTGAGTATGGTAATCCATGGGAATTCCAGCGTTTCAATACCCGTTACAAAGTACGATTTGGCGGTCGTGTTCAGCACGAAGGCACCAAAGTGCGCTGGCTGGAGACTGAAGAGATTCTGGCGATGGCCTATGACCAGATCATTCCCGGCTTCGACACTGATGCCACAAACACCCTGCGGCTATGGGGCGCGCAGGCCAGCAACGAGATCAACCTCGGTAAGTTCAACCAGGGCGACTACTTCGCGGCAGTGGAAGATAAAAACCACTCAGAGAACGTGTCGCGCGTGCTTTATCCGGATGATTCGACCTACTCAGGCCGTGAGCTGCGTCTGCGTCAGGAGTATTTCCTTGTCTCCGCGACGGTGCAGGACATTCTGAACCGTCACTGGCGGATGCATCAGACCTGGGACAACCTGGCGGATAAAATCGCCATTCACCTGAATGATACCCATCCGGTGCTGGCGATTCCCGAACTGATGCGCCTGCTGATCGACGAACATAAATTCAGCTGGGACAGCGCTTTTGACGTCTGCTGTCAGGTCTTCTCGTATACCAACCATACGCTGATGACTGAAGCGCTCGAGACCTGGCCGGTCGATATGATCGGTAAGATCCTGCCGCGCCACCTCAGTATCATTTTCGAGATTAACGACTTCTTCCTTAAGACGATTCAGGATCACTATCCTGATGACCTGGATCTGCTGTCGCGCATTTCGATCATCGACGAGAACGATGGACGCCGGGTACGCATGGGCTGGCTGGCCGTCGTCGTCAGTCATAAAGTGAATGGCGTGTCAGAGCTGCACTCTAACCTGATGGTCCAGTCGCTGTTTGCCGACTTCTCCCGTCTGTTCCCGGGCCGCTTCTGCAATAAAACCAACGGCGTCACCCCTCGTCGCTGGCTGGCGCTGGCGAACCCGGCGCTATCAGAGGTACTGGATGAGGAGATTGGTCGCAACTGGCGTACCGATCTCAGCCAGCTGGATGAGCTGAAAGCACAGATCGACTATCCGGCGTTTATTGAAAAAGTCGCGGTTGCCAAGCATCAGAACAAGCGTCGGCTGGCAGACTGGGTGGCGAAGAATCTGGATGTGGTGCTCGACCCGAACGCGCTGTTTGATGTCCAGATCAAGCGTATTCACGAGTACAAACGTCAGTTGCTCAACGTGCTGCATGTGATCACCCGTTACAACCGCATCAAGGCCGATCCGCAGGCGGATTGGGTGCCGCGCGTGAATATCTTTGCCGGTAAAGCAGCGTCGGCCTATTACGTCGCCAAGCATATTATTCATCTGATTAACGATGTCGCGAATGTGATCAACAATGATCCACAGGTGAAGAACAAACTGAAGGTGGTCTTCATCCCGAACTACAGCGTGAGTCTGGCGCAGATCATTATCCCGGCGGCCGATCTCTCTGAGCAGATCTCGACCGCAGGGACGGAAGCGTCCGGCACCAGTAACATGAAGTTTGCGCTGAACGGCGCGCTGACAATCGGTACGCTGGATGGGGCCAATGTTGAGATGCTGGATCACGTCGGGGAAGAGAACATCTTTATCTTTGGTAATACCACGCCGCAGGTCGAAGCGCTGCGTAAGGGCGGCTATAACCCGCGTGACTATTACGAAGGGGATGAAGAGCTGCACCAGGTGCTGACTCAGATTGCCTCTGGCGTGTTTAGTCCGCAGGATCCGGGCCGTTACCGCAATCTGTTCGACTCTCTGGTTAACTTTGGCGATCACTACCAGTTACTGGCGGATTATCGCAGCTATGTGGATACCCAGGATAAGGTGGATGCGCTCTACCGTAAACCGGATGAGTGGCAGCGCCGCGCGGCGAAAAATATCGCGGGCATGGGCTACTTCTCGTCGGACCGTACCATCCAGGAGTACGCCGATGAGATCTGGAACATTACACCAATAAGGCTGTAGGGTCGGGCAGTATGCCTTTCTGACGTTCTTTGCGGCCGGGTAACCGGCCGCATTGTCATCTTTTCTCATGGCATTCCCGCCACCCCGTCGCTTTTTCAGAAGGTTCAGCATCTTATGACCTCGGTGCCTGTATCTGCCCACAGAGCGAACCAGATCATTACACTCCGGCTGAGAATCGCTACTATGCGGAAAAGCAAAACGATCCGACAGGCAACCGCAGCCCATGAGTGACAACATCAATCAGGAAATTACCTTCCGCAAGCTCAGCGTTTTTATGATGTTTATGAGCAAAGGGAATATCGCCCGCACAGCGGAAGCGCTGGCGCTGAGCAGTGTCAGCGTGCATCGCGCGCTGCACACGCTGGAAGAGGGCATTGACTGTCCGCTGTTTATTCACAAAGGCCGTAATCTGGTGCCGCTGCCTGCCGCCTGGACGCTGCTGGACTACTGTCGCGACGTGACTACCCTGATGGGTAAAGGTATTGAAGAGGCGCGCAAGGTGGCGGGTATCGGCGTGGGTCGTCTGCGGCTTGGCACACTCTACTCGCTAACGCTTGAAACCATTCCCCGGCTGATCATGGGCATGAAACTGCGTCGGCCCACGCTCGAGCTTGATCTGACCATGGGCTCCAATCAGATGCTCATGAATATGCTGGAAGATGACGTGCTGGATGCGATTCTGATCGCCACCGATGAGGGCGAACTCAGCGATGCGCATTTTGATGTGATTCCGCTGTTTGAAGACAGTATTTTTCTGGCTGCGCCAGCCGGGGAGACGCGGGAGGAAACCGGCCCGGTGGATCTGCGTGATTTTGCCGACCGGGATTTTGTTTCACTGGCTGAGGGATTTGCCACCTATACCGGTTCGCAGGAGGCGTTTCAGATAGCCGGATTTGAACCGCGCATAGTCACCCAGGTAAATGACATCTTCTCAATGATAAGCCTGGTGCAGGCGGGCATTGGCCTGGCGCTGATTCCGGGACGAATGAAGAAGGTGTATGAAAACAACATTCAGTTGCTGCCGCTCGCTGAGCCTTGTCAGATGCGTCAGCAGATCTCGATTGTCTACTCACATCGTCGCGAACGCGATAATGACCTGCTGGCCCTGGCGGCAGAAGGGCGGATGTACGCCCGCAGCCTTACTGACTGAGCCGTTTAGCCAGATGCAGCGCCACCCCGACGCTGTTGCGCTCCATGCAGATCGCTTCGCCCTGCCAGCCCGCCTGCAGTGTCAGGCCCGTCAGCACATTGCCCGGCGGCATCTCGATCGCCAGTCGGGCATCGCGCTGATTAGCGGCAACCATCGCATCATTCCACTGCACCGTGCGCGCCATATTAAAGGCGAGATCGTCAGCAATCTTCTCCGGTTCCCAAATCACCCGTCCGGTTGAGCCGCTGAGATAAGCGCAATCGGGCCGGGAGAGGGTGACGGATGCAAACGCGCGCGCCAGTTCGGCGGCGGGCTTGTCCAGCAGCGCGCAGTGCGACGGCACGCTCACCGCGAGTCTGATCGCTTTGCTGGCACCGGCATCCAGCGCTTTCTGCGCCACGACAGCCATATCCTCATCACGACCGGCAATCACAATCTGCGTTTCCGCATTCAGGTTGGCGATGTAGGTATTGCTGCCAGCCAGCAGCTTCTCCAGACGATTCAGCGTTAAACCGGTGATGGCGGTCAGGCCATATCCGTGCGGGTAAGCCTGCTCCATCAGATCGCCGCGCAGTGCAACCAGCCGCAGGGCGTCGCTGAAATCGAGCGCACCGGCGATCACCGCAGCGGGAAATGCACCAATCGACAGACCACTGACGATGTCCGGTTTCACTCCACGGCGGATCAGCTCGCGCGCCCAGGCGACTCCGGCAATCAGCAGACAGAGCTGCACGGCGCGGGTGTGGCGCAGCGCATCAGTGCTGTCGAGCCGGTCGGTCTCGTCGCCCAGTACCGCGCGCACGCTGTTTAATACCGCGTCGCCGTCGGGCAGATGCTGCAGCATCCCGGCTCGTTGGGTGCCCTGGCCGGGAAAGGTAAAGAGTATTTTCATGAATTCTCCCTGCTCCAGGGTGAAGCGGTCAGTATCGGTCCGGTATCGGTTTTTAACAGCACGCGACCCTCACGCAGCCACTCGTTCAGCGCAAACGCGCCAGACGGCGTTTCCACCTGGGTATCCACCCGGCAGTCCAGCGAGTCGGTCAGCGTCTGCCACTGTTGCAGCGCATCGCGCGGCAGCGGCTGCGGGGCGCGGATCACTAAATCAAGATCGCTGGCAGCATGCAGCGTGGGCCGTTGCGTCGCCAGCGCATAACCGGTGCTGCCGGTTATGCCCCAATGCCAGGGCCAGAGAGACTCGCTGAGCGTAATCGCCGCGCGAACCGGCGCATAAGCGGTAAAGGGTGAATCCAGCAGCCATGCCCGTTCTGCCACTCTCTCTGGCGTCACCGTCCGGACAATATCGGCTGGATTAATCCAGCCGGCGGCGCGCTGCTCACGTCGCTCACCGCGCACACCCACCGGAATCAGACCGGATTCACGGTGATCGCGCCGTACCACCACCGGCAGATCGGGATGCCAGAATGTGCTGACCCAGTTCTCTTTAATCGCAGCTAACGCGTCGCTGTGACGCAGCCAGAGCAGATCGTGGGGGCGCGGCGCACTCATATTACATTCCTGATGTCAGCGTGATGAACAGCGGTAACGATAAAATACACAGAATCGAGCTCAACAGTAGCACGGCTTCAGCATCGGGCGACTGCACGCCAAAGCGGTTGCCGAATACCACGCCGAAGAAACCGGCTGACAGCGCAATCATCAGGATAGCGGTAATGGCCACTGAACCGTTAAGCCCCAGCGCCAGTACCAGACCCCAGGCGATAAAGGGCTGAATCAGCAGTTTAGTCACCGTGCCGACGCCCACCACCGCGTTAAGTTTCAGTTTGCGTGCCGACAGGATGACACCGGTCAGGAAGAGTGCAGCGGCGGTGGCAGCAAGACCCAGCGGTTTGATGGCGGCCAGCACCAGATCAGGCATTTTAACGCCCAGCGCTGATAACACCACGCCAATCAACGGTCCCAGTACGATCGGTTTTTTCACTGAACGCCACATCAGAATCGGCAGCATGGTCAGGGTTGAACCGTGTTCGGTGCCGTCGGCAAACGCTTTTTCACGTTCCAGAATCAGCAGGCAAAGCGGTGTAAGCAGCACTGAACCACAGGCGATGGAGACCGCTACCGAGAGCGAAGTGGCACCATTTTCACCCAGCACGCTGGCCAGAATGGGCAGGCCCAGCGCGGCGTAATTTGGCAGCGCCACCGTCAGTGTTAACACAGCCGCATCCTGCGGTGACTTTTTGAAAACTTTTGTAGCCGCGAAATAGACAGCTCCATAAGTAATCCACATTGCGCCGGTAATAACCACAATCAGCGGCCATTGCGCCACGATGCCCGGCCAGGGCGTTTGTACCGTTGCGCTGAACAGCGCGGCGGGCAGTGCAAAATCCATGACGAAAATATTCAGCAGAGAGACGTCTTTGTTGTTGACCATTCCGGCCTTACCGGCCCAGAAACCCAGCAGTATAATGACAAAGATCGGAGCAAGGGCATGAACAATTATATAAATCATAAATCACCTGTAATTAAGAAGAATTCTTTAAAAAACAGCGATGTTTATAATTCTGAACACGGCCACTGCTCCGGGGCGCAGTTAGCGATGCGCCCCGTCAGACCGGTTTCGGCAGGTTTATTTTTTTTATGATTACCAGGTCGCGCGCATCCGTTCGCGAACCAGGGAGGAGCTGTGACGATTGGATGCACCCAGGCGGCTTTTCAGGCTCGGATCCTGACGAGCGTCGCTAATCGCCTTGTGCAGCGCAATCTCGACCATCGCCACATCAGCGTCAGACGGCGCATCAGGATTGCCCACGTTCAGCAGATCGGAGAGCAGGCCCAGCGTGGCGAAGTTATTCACGTCGTAAGCCATCGGTGGAATGGTCGCAGCCAGTTTTTCCAGCGCTTCCACGGAGCGCAGCGTAATACGCGCCGCCGATGCTTTGCCCATGGCATGCACCAGCACACCCTGATCGTTAAGCGCAATCAGTCGGTTAGCCTGATAGCCGTGTGCCAGGAACGCACCGGACATCGCTTTGCCAACAATCAGGCCAATCACCGGATGACCGTCAAGGCGTGCGTTGGCATAAGCCCCCGCCGCACCGGCCAGCGCCTGATGAATACCAAATGCCTCTTCGCGGCGGCCATAGGCCTGACTCGGCACATCAATCACCGCCACAATCGGGCGTTTCACGGCACTGTTTTTGTCTGCTTCGCGCGTTTCATTCACCACTTTCGCCAGCGTCCAGCCCTCCAGCAGACCGACTTCACCCTGCGCGGCGCGCGGATAGTGGTTTTGGGGATCGGGCACAACGGCAATAAAGCGTACGTTTTCGCCATTGAGCTGGCCGTCAGCCACCTGAACAGAGGCACACAGGCCGCTAAGACGCTGTGCATTGGGTGCGAGTTTTTCCAGCCAGGTTGCACCGCGGCTGCTTGTCTGAGTCATTATTTCTCCTCCCGGGCGAAAAGCTGTTTAATCTGCGCGGTGTCCGCCTGCTGGCGGGTATCAAACTGCGACAGACGTGACAGGAAATCGGCATAGTTATCACTGCGGTTCTGGGCCGGAACGCCTTTGGCAATAAAGTCATTCATGGCGGTTTTCACCGCGTTGATGCCGTCACTCACCAGCGCATCGACCAGGCCGCTGGCGTAGCGGATTTCGCCGCCGGTCATGCTCCAGATAAACGGGCGATCGCGTGAGTCATACTCTTCAATGCCTGCTTCCTGCTCAATCACCTGCGGACCGTTCAGCCCCAGACGGGCTTCACGCGTGACAATCAGGTAGCTGCACAGCGCGGCAGCAATAGACATCCCGCCGAAGCAGCCAACGGTGCCGCTGACGATGCCGATAACCGGGGTGTAGCGACGCAGATCGACAATCGCTGCGTGAATATCCGCAATCGCCGCCAGGCCAAGATTTGCTTCCTGTAAACGCACGCCACCGGTTTCCAGGCAGAGCACCGCCTGAGTCGGAATGCCGTTGCGGTTGTCTTCTGCCGCCAGCTCCAGCGCTGCCGCCATTTTCGCCCCGGAAACTTCGCCCATGCTGCCGCCCTGGAAGGTGCCTTCAATGGCGACAACCACTGCAGGCTGACCATTCAGGGTACCGCGCGCCACTACCATGCCGTCATCTGACTGAGGCACCACGCCCTGCGGGGCCAGCCATGGCGACATAATGCCTTCAAACGGATCAAGCAGTTCGCGATAGCTGCCTGCATCCAGCAGCGCATGGGCGCGTTCACGAGCCCGTAATTCAATAAAACTGGCATCGTTACGCATGGCTCACCTCTTCAAAAACCTGTTCAATACGGATACGCGCTACGCCGGGTGTCGCGCCGAAATCGTGAATAATCAGCTCTCCGGCGGGCAGGCCGTTTATTAAGTTCAGGCGATCAAACAGCGCCTTCCAGCGCGCGTCGCTGTTATCCAGTGAGGTGGTGATATCGATATTCAGTGTCTGGCCTTCAGTTGCGGTGTACAGCACTTCCATATCACCGGAACCAACGACCCCGGCCAGCGCTCTGCCATTGAGCAGGCGGTTAGCAGGTAAAGATAATGTGATGTGTTCCATAATGGCCTCTAAAAATAAGAATGTTCAGGCGAGCAGACCCGATCAATAAACAGCGTCGTGGCCAGCAAATCGGCGGCCCCGCCAGGCGAAGCATTGAGCGCCAGCATGCGCTGGTCGAGCTGCGACAGCGCCACCTGACCTGCGGCTGTGCGGCAGCCTCCCGCCAGCAGTACGGCGCGTGCGCCCTGCTGCATGGCGTTCAGTCCGGTCATACCCGCACGAGACAGCACGCAGGTATCGCTGAGCGAGGTCATGATCGCCATCAGCGCATCCAGGCGGGCTTCGCTCTCACTGGCACCCACCGCCCGGCTGGACAGCAGCTGCGGCAGCGCCAGCTTCATCACATGAGGAAACGCCTGTTGCGCCTCTTCGCGTGCGCCGGGCACCTGATAGCGGTGCGTCGCTTTCAAACCTTTGCTGAACAGCTTTGGTGCTGCCCGGTCGGGCAGGCTGGCCAGTGCAGCGGCGGTGCGGGTCAGCTGGTCGGCACTGGCAGCGCCGCCGTGCATGGCCGCGGCACTCACCAGCAATCCCAGCGCCCAGATTGCGCCACGATGGGTGTTAACGCCGCCGGTTGCCGCCATCATCTGCTGCTCACCGTCACGGCCCAGGCGGCCTACCGTTTCGCGCAGGGCGATATCAGCAGGACGCAGCCAGCTGTGACGGGCCAGCGCCAGAAAGGCTGGCATCAGGCTGTGAGCGGAACGCTCCATCAGCGCCAGCGTCAGATCCTGATGCGCGCCGTTTCCCCGACTGTCGACCAGACCCGGCTTAGGGCTCAGACGTGCTTCATCGATCAGACAATCGCGCGCCATCGTTGCCAGCTGGCTGGACTGCGCCTCGGCTTGAGTCTGTGACAGGAGTTTCATTTACCAGCTCCGGAATTTAGCAGGTGGGTTGTACAGGCCATCTGACCATTCAACCAGGTCAGCGACGCTGCCCGCTGCCAGCAGTGAACGCGTGGCGTCAGAGCGGCGGATACCCATATCTTCCGGGTAGACCACTTTGCCGCTTTTACGCAGGGCTGCGACGCGTGCCGCATCCACACCCAGACCGATGTCGGTAATGCCCGCAACAGCAGCAACCATAGCGCGACGCTCTTCAAGACTTTCTGCGCGATAGAGATAGGCGATACCTTCCTCGGTCAGCACATGGGTCACGTCATCGCCGTAAATCATGACCGGTGCCAGCGGCATGCCGGAGGTTTTGGCGACCTCAACCGCATCAAGGGTTTCAACGAAGGTCGGTTTCGCGCCTGCCTGGAAGGTCTCGACCATCTGCACCACCAGTTTTTTACCGCGCTGCATCGGGTCTGGCTCAGTGATCATGTTCAGCCAGGCGGGCGTGGCGTGACGACGGCCATGGGGATCGTGGCCCATGTTCGGTGCACCGCCGAAGCCGGAAAGACGACCACGCGTCACGGTAGAGGAGTTTGCCAGCCCATCAACCTGCAGGGTGGCACCGATAAACATATCGACCGCGTACTGGCCGGCCAGCTGACAGAAAGCGCGGTTAGAGCGCATTGAGCCGTCGCTGCCGGTAAAGAAGATGTCAGGACGGGCGCGGATATACTCTTCCATTCCCAGCTCACCGCCGAAGCAGTGCACACTCTCGACCCAGCCGCTCTCAATCGCCGGGATCAGCGTTGGATGCGGGTTCAGCGTCCAGTGTTTACAGATTTTACCTTTCAGGCCGAGCTGCTCGCCGTAGGTTGGCAGCAGCAGTTCAATCGCGGCGGTATTAAAACCGATACCGTGGTTCAGCGACTGCACCTGGTGTTCGGCGTAGATGCCTTTAATCGCCATCATCGCCATCAGGATATGTTCCTGTTTAATCAGGCGTGGATCGCGGGTAAACAGCGGCTCGATAAAGAACGGTTTGTCTGCGACGACGACGTAGTCAATCCAGGAGCCGGGGATATCGACGCGAGGCAGGTCGGTTTCGTCATCGACCAGCTCATTGACCTGGGCTATCACGATACCGTCACGAAACGCGGCGGCTTCCACCAGTGCCGGGGTATCTTCGGTGCTCGGGCCGGTATAGAGGTTGCCTTTGCGGTCGGCTTTGTATCCGGCAATCAACGCCACATTTGGGCTAAGATCAACATAGAGGCGGGAATAGAGTTCGATATAGGTATGGATAGCGCCGATTTCCAACTGGCCATCCTGTAACAGCTGAGACATGCGCAGACTTTGCGGACCGGAAAAAGAGAAGTCGAGTTTGCGGGCTATGCCTTTTTCAAAAATATCGAGATGCTCACTGCGGCCGACGCTCGGCATAATCATATGCAGGTCGTGAATCTTTGCCGGATTCACCGCTGCCAGCGTGCGGGATAAGAAGTCAGCCTGTTTCTGGTTATTCCCTTCAAGCACCACGCGGTCGCCTGGTGCAATGAGTGTTTCCAGGGCTTCTGTAGCTCTTTCTGAAGGAATGACTTTGCCATCAAGGGGAAAGGAAGCCATACGACGCGCTTTTTCACTGCGGCGTGTGTTCCACTCCCGGGCAGGCGTTTGGCCTGTGTTCATTTCAACCTCCTGATTAGAATCGCTGTTGCTTCGTTTATGCTGAAGAAAGTCTGAGCTTTCTTAATGCATCGTTCAATTAAGCAAAAAAGCTGAACGTTAGATTTAAGGTAACGATAGAGAAAGGGAGTAAGAGATAAGCGAAGGGATGAGTTTAGGCTGCGATACATGAAGTAAAAGTTACAGCAGTGAATATTGCTGGTCGTAACTGATTATCAAAAAAAGTGTGATCCAGAGTTAATTTTCATCTAGCGTTTACTCTGGACGTGAGTATTGAAATAGATCCGAATAGTTGTCCGATGAACCGCCATAAAAAAAGCAGGCCGAAGCCTGCTTTCTGTATTTTAACTCTCTGCTCAGGAGGCCAGTGACAGGACGGGTTTCGCTTTCGCTGCCAGCCACTCGGCAACGCGAGCCTGCTGCTCTTTGGTCAGCCACATACCCTGTTTGGTACGACGCCAGATAGCATCATCCAGTTCACGCACCCACTCATGCTGTACCAGGTAACGCAGTTCCGCTTCGTAGAATTCGTGTCCGAAGTTCTCACCCAGGTCATCCAGACTTTTCGCGCCAGCAAGCAGGGTTTCCGTGCTGCTGCCGTAAGTGCGCGAGAAGTGGCGCGCCATATTTTCGCTGATGAATGGATAACGACGACGCAGACTGGCTGCATAATCTTCACGGGTGCCGGAGATATTGCCACCCGGCAATACGCAGTTTTTTGTCCAGGCCGGACCCGCGTTCGGGTAGTACTTCACCAGTTTTTCCAGCGCATGTTCCGCCAGCTTACGATAGGTGGTCAGCTTGCCGCCAAATACGGAAAGCAGTGGTGCCTGACCATTATCGTCGCGCACGTCCAGCGTGTAATCACGGGTGATCGCCTGCGGTGAATCGGATTCATCATCACACAACGGACGGACACCGGAATAGGACCAGACGATATCGTCAGCGGTCAGCTGCTTTTTAAAGTGTCCGTTGAACACTTTCAGCAGATAGGCTGTCTCGTTGTCGTCGATATTGACGTTTTTCGGATCGCCTTTGTACTCCACATCGGTGGTACCGATGATTGAGAACTCATCCATCCACGGGATGACAAACACAATACGGTTATCTTCGTTCTGCAGAATATAAGCCTGCTTCTCGGTATGAACGCGCGGCACCACAATGTGGCTGCCTTTGATCAGGCGAATACCGTAAGGCGATTTCAGCTTCAGGCTGTCATCAAACAGCTGCTTAACCCATGGGCCAGCGGCGTTGACCAGGCCTTTCGCCTGCCAGGTGAAGGTTTTGCCGCTGTCGACATCTTCCGCTTCAACTTTCCACAGGCCGCCTTCGCGCCAGGCTCGGGTCACGCGGGTGCGGGTACGGACTTCACCACCACGCTTCACCACTTCCTGCGCGTTCAGTACCACCATGCGGGCATCATCGACCCAGCAGTCAGAATATTCGAATCCGCGCGTAATTTCCGGCTTCAGGGCCGAATCCGCGCCAAACCGCAGACTTTTACTGCCTGGCAGACTCGTACGCTTACCGAGATGGTCATACATGAACAGACCGGTGCGGATCATCCACGCCGGGCGCAGGTGCGGACGGTGCGGCAGACGGAAGCGCATCGGGAACGCCAGATGCGGCGCCATTTTCAGCAGGACTTCACGCTCGGCCAGTGCTTCACTGACCAGACGGAATTCGTAATGTTCAAGGTAGCGCAAGCCGCCGTGAATCAGTTTTGAACTGGCAGAGGAGGTCGCGCAAGCCAGATCCCGCGCCTCCAGCATTAACACCGACAGTCCGCGTCCTGCAGCGTCTGCTGCAATGCCGGCACCGTTGATGCCGCCGCCGATCACGATCAGGTCTTTGGTTTCCACGTCATCTCCTCCGATGTTCGGAATAGTTCATTAATGTTCGTTTTCGAGCATAATCATAATCGCAAACCAACATTGACGCCAGCTTTTAACCGGGTAAAAACATTTTTGCGTGATATAGCTAACATTCTGCCCACCAAAAAAACAGATAGCCGTAACGATTGTCAGGTTATCGGCGTGGATTCTCGGGTTACACTACGCACCATTACGACGCTGTTATGAGAGATCCCATGGAAATGTTCGAATGTATTGACGTGAAGCAGGCGCAGGCGCATCTGGCTGAGGGTGCACTGCTGGTGGATATCCGCGATCCGCAAAGTTATGCCCTGGGTCATGCGACAGGCGCGCTGCATCTGACCAACACCAACCTCAGCGCCTTTGTCAGTGGCGCAGACCACAGCCTGCCGGTGCTGGTGATGTGCTATCACGGCAACAGCAGCAAAAGCGCGGCGCAATATCTGCTGGGACAGGGTTTCAGCGCGGCCTACAGCATTGATGGCGGCTTTGATGCCTGGCGTGCCGCCTTCCCTCAGCAGGTTGCCCCCGGCAGCGAATAAGTTGCTGCCCGTCACATGGAGAGTTACTGATGCGCATTACCCAGTTTAATCAGCCGCGCATGGCGCAGGCGTTTGTGGACTACATGGCGACGCAGGGCATCACGCTGCGCATCGAGCATGAAAATCACTACGTCATCATGCTGGATGACGAGAGCAAGATCTCAGTGGTCGAAAACGAGCTTCAGCAGTTTTTGCACGATCCTAACCATCCGCGCTATCAGGCCGCCAGCTGGCATAGCGGCAAGACCGACAGCGGTCTGCGCTATGAGCGCAGCAACATCTGGGCGAACATCCGCGAGCGGGCCGGTCCGCTGACCCTGTCCCTGATGGTGCTCTGTATCGCCGTGTTTATTCTGATGCAGGTGATGGGCGATCAGGCCGTAATGGCGTGGCTCTCCTGGCCGGATGCCGACCAGCATCTGCAGGTCTGGCGCTGGTTCAGCCATGCGCTGCTGCACTTTTCACTGCTGCACATCCTGTTTAATCTGATGTGGTGGTGGTATCTCGGCGGCGCGGTCGAAAAGCGTCTTGGCAGCGGCAAACTGTTCGTGATTATGCTGATTTCGGCGCTGCTCAGCGGCTGGCTGCAGGCGAAGTTCAGTGGCATCTGGTTTGGCGGCCTGTCGGGCGTGGTGTATGCGCTGATGGGTTACTGCTGGCTGCGCGGCGAGCGCGATCCAGACAGCGGCGTCTATCTTGAAAGGGGATTGATCGGTTTTGCGCTGGTCTGGCTGGTGATTGGCTGGTTCGGCGTCTTTGGTCTGGCGATTGCTAACGCGGCGCACGTCGCCGGTCTGGTCGTCGGGCTGGCAATGGCGCTGGTGGATACGCGTAACGTCACGCGTCGTTAGACAGGATATAAGCGGGTTAACAGGAGAGGAACGTGAAGCAGACGCAACGTCATGATGCGATTATCGATTTAGTCCGTCGTCAGGGATATGTCAGTACTGAGGAGCTGGTGGATCACTTTGAGGTCAGCCCGCAAACCATTCGTCGCGATCTCAACGATCTGGCCGATCAGAATAAAATTCAGCGTCACCACGGCGGCGCGGCGCTTCCTTCCAGCTCTGAGAATACCGCCTGGCACGATCGTAAAATGATGTGGTCAGCGGAGAAAGCGCGGATTGCGCAGCGTGTTGCCAGTCAGATCCCGGATGGGGCCACGCTGTTTATCGACATCGGCACCACGCCGGAAGCGGTGGCGCATGCACTGCTCAACCATAGCGACTTACGCGTGGTGACCAACAACCTCAACGTCGCGATGCTGTTGATGGGCAAGCCCGATTTCCGGGTAATTATCGCAGGCGGTGAAGTACGGACCCGCGATGGCGCGGTGATGGGGGAAGCGACGCTCGACTTCATTTCCCAGTTCCGGCTCGATTACGGCATCCTGGGGATCAGCGGCATCGATATGGATGGATCGCTGCTGGAGTTCGACTATCACGAAGTCCGCACCAAGCGCGCCATCATTGAAAATTCACGCTGTGTGATGCTGGTGGTGGATCACTCGAAGTTTGGCCGTAACGCCATGGTTAACCTTGGCAACATGAGTCTGCTGGACTATCTCTACACCGACAAAATGCCGCCCGCCAGCGTCATGAAAGTGATTGAGCAGCATGAGGTTCACCTCGAACTCTGCTGATTCCTGTCACGCCAGCCGCCCGGCTGGCGTTTTTCTTTGATTGCTGTCGCTTTTTTCCTCACTCCCGTCTTTACTTAACGATTGCTGGTACCCGGTTGCCAGCCCGTGCGCTTTCTATTTTTGCTTCACCTCATTGCGTAACAGAAGGGAGTGCTATGCCGCAGCAGAAATTTAATAAAGCCCGTTTTAACGCCGCATTGACCCGCCAGTGGCAGCAGTTAAGTCTCCTCTCCGCACAACAGATGACCCCGCATCAGGCGTGGCAGGCAGTGAGTGCGGTGCTGGCAGAACTGCTGGCCGCGCAACCGGCACCGCGTCCGGCGGTGCAGCAGCGCCATGTTAATTATCTGTCGATGGAGTTTCTGATTGGTCGTCTGACCGGCAACAATCTGCTGAATCTCGGCTGGTATGACGAGGTTAAGGCGGCGCTGGCTGAGCAGCAGCTCGATTTAACCGAACTGCTGGAGCAGGAGGTCGATCCGGCGCTCGGTAACGGCGGGCTGGGACGACTGGCCGCCTGCTACATGGATTCAATGGCAACGGTAGGGCAGTCTGCCACCGGTCACGGGCTTAATTACCAGTACGGCCTGTTCCGCCAGTCTTTTGACGAGGGTAAGCAGATTGAAACGCCCGATGACTGGCAGCGCGAGCGCTATCCGTGGTTCCGTCACAACGCGGCGCTGGATGTTGATGTCGCGATGGGCGGCCGGGTTGAAAAGCTGGAAAACGGTGGTGTACGCTGGCATCCCGATTTTACGCTGCGCGGCGAGGCCTGGGATTTGCCGGTTACCGGCTATCGCAACGGCGTGACGCTGCCGCTGCGCCTGTGGCAGGCCGTAAGCGCGCATCCGTTTGATCTCAGCGCCTTTAACGACGGCCACTTCCTGCAGGCAGAGCAGCCCGGCATCGAAGCGGCAAAGCTCACCAAGGTTCTTTATCCCAATGACAACCATCAGGCTGGCAAGCGGCTGCGCCTGATGCAGCAATATTTCCAGTGCGCCTGTGCGGTGGCGGATATCCTGCGGCGTCACCATCTGGCGGGGCGCAGCATTCACAGCCTGCCAGACTTCGAAGTGATCCAGCTCAACGATACCCATCCGACCATCGCTATACCGGAGATGCTGCGCGTGCTGCTGGATGAGCATCAGCTGAGCTGGGATGAAGCATGGCAGATCACCAGCCGGTTGTTTGCCTACACCAACCACACGCTGATGCCAGAGGCGCTGGAGCGCTGGGATGAGAAGCTGATGCGCAGTCTGCTGCCGCGCCACATGCTGATTATCAAAGAGATTAATCAGCGACTGAAAAAGCAGGTGAAGCAGCGCTGGCCGGATGACAAAGCGATGTGGCACAAGCTGGCGGTGGTGGCTGACGGTCAGGTGCGAATGGCCAATCTCTGCGTCGTCAGCGGCTTTGCGGTCAACGGCGTGGCAGCGCTGCACTCCCGTCTGGTGGTCAGCGATCTCTTTCCGGAGTATCACCAGCTCTGGCCGCAAAAATTCCATAACGTCACCAACGGCATTACGCCGCGCCGCTGGCTGAAGCAGTGTAACCCGGCGCTGGCCGGGCTGATTGATGAGACGCTGAAAACCGAGTGGGCCAATAACCTTGATGCATTGATCGGTCTGGAGGCTTATGCCGACGATCAGGCGTTTCGTCAGCGCTATCGCAGCATCAAACAGCAGAACAAAGCGCAGCTTACAGAGTATATCGCGCGGCATACCGGCATCATCGTGAATCCGGCTGCGCTGTTCGATGTGCAGATCAAGCGACTGCATGAGTACAAGCGGCAGCATCTCAGTCTGCTGCATATCCTCTACTGCTATCAGACGCTCTGTCATAACCCGGAAGATATCACCTTTACGCCACGGGTATTCCTGTTCGGGGCCAAGGCCGCGCCGGGCTATTACCTCGCCAAAAACATCATCTACGCCATTAACAAAGTGGCGGAGGTGGTGAACAACGATCCACGTGTTGGCGACAGACTCAAAGTGGTGTTTATCCCTGACTACCGTATCACCGTGGCCGAGCAGATGATCCCGGCGGCCGATCTCTCTGAGCAGATCTCCACCGCCGGTTATGAAGCCTCCGGCACCGGCAACATGAAGCTGGCGCTGAACGGTGCGCTGACGATTGGCACGCTCGACGGTGCCAACGTCGAAATTGCCGAACAGGTGGGCGAGGAGAACATCTTTATCTTCGGTCACACCGTGGATGAGGTGAAGGCGCTCAAGGCGAAAGGCTATAACCCGAAAAAGGTGCGTAAGCAGAACAAGCCGCTGGACGATTTACTGAAATCGCTGGAGAAGGGCAAATTCAGTGACGGGGATAAGCACGCCTTTGACCTGATGCTGGCGAGCCTGACGAAACACGGCGATCCCTGGCTGGTGCTGGCCGATTTCCAGGCCTATATCGAGGCGCAGCAACGGGTGGAAGCGCTATGGCGTGACCCCGAAGGCTGGACCCGCGCCGCCATCCTCAATACGGCCCGAACCGGCATGTTCAGTTCGGACCGTTCCATTCGTGACTATCAGCAACGTATCTGGCAGGCACCGCGCTAAGGAGCAGCAATGCAGCAAAATTCACTCGATCAGGCCGCCCGTGCCGCAGGCATATCACTGGATTACATCGACGTTAACGGCAGGAAAGAGGCCGTCAGCGATGAGACCAAACGTGCACTGCTGGCGGTGATGGCAGAACCGCAGAAGGCCAGTAAATCCCCGCTGCCGCCGGTCGCGGTCTTCAGCGGCAGCAGCAAGCGACAGCTGACGCCTCAGGGCAGTGGCACTTACCGCTGGCAGTTGCAGACCGAAAAGGGCAAACAGCACAGCGGCGAGTTAACCGCCGGTGAGCCTTTTACGCTGCCGGGACCGCTGACCCAGGGTTATCACCAGCTGACGCTCGCTAAAGGAAAGAAAAGCTGGCAGACGCAGATTATTGTCGCGCCGCGCCGCTGCTATCTGCCTCCGGCGCTGGAAGCCGGAGAAAAACGCTGGGGTGCACTGGTGCAGCTTTATACCGTGCGCTCTGAACAGAACTGGGGCATCGGCGACTTCGGCGATCTCGACCAGCTGCTGGTGCAGCTGGCCAGGCGCGGCGGCGATTTCGTCGGGCTGAATCCGCTGCATGCGCTCTATCCTGCCAGCGCCGGTTTCGCCAGTCCCTACAGTCCGTCATCGCGCCGCTGGCTGAACGTAATCTATATCGACGTCAGTCAGGTGGCCGATTTTCAGCAAAGCACGGCGGCGCAGAAATGGTGGAAAAGCGCGAAAACCCAAAAGGCGCTGACCAAAGCGCGTGAGGCGGAGCAGGTCGACTACGACGCCGTGATGGCGCTGAAGCTGGCGGCGCTGCGCCATGCCTGGACACACTTTCAGGCGCGTGACAGTCAGAGCGAAGAGCCTCTCTCCTTTGCAGCCTTTGTGCGTGAAGGCGGTGACAGCCTGCGTTATCAGGCTGCCTACGATGGCATACAGCTGGAGCGGCAGGCAGACAAGTCACAGCAGGGCGGCTGGCCTGCCTGGCCAGAGGCGTGGCGCAACAGTCAGTCGCCGGAAGTGCAGCAGTGGTGTGAACAGCATGAAGAGGAGATCGCCTTCTGGCAGTGGCTGCAATGGCTGGCGCAGCAGCAGTTCTCAGGCTGCTGGGCGCACAGTCAGGCGCTGGGCATGAGCGTCGGTCTCTACCGTGACCTGGCGGTGGGCGTGGCGGAAGGCAGTGCGGAGACCTGGCACGACCCGGAGCTTTATCGCCTCAAGGCCTCGGTGGGCGCACCGCCTGACCGTCTGGGACCGCTGGGACAAAACTGGGGCTTACCGCCGATGGATCCGCATGTGATGCAGGCGCGCGCCTACCAGCCGTTTATCGACATGCTGCGCGCCAATATGCGTGACTGTGGCGCGCTGCGTATCGACCATGTGATGTCGCTGCTGCGTCTGTGGTGGGTGCCAGCCGGAGAGACGGCGGATAAAGGTGCTTATGTGGCCTATCCGGTCAACGATCTGCTGGCTATCCTGGCGCTGGAGAGCCACCGGCTGCGCTGTATGGTGATTGGTGAAGACCTTGGCACCGTGCCTCAGGAGATCGTCAGCCTGCTGCGCAAAAGCGGCGTCTTTTCATGGAAGGTGCTCTGGTTTGAGCAGGAGAAAGATGAACGCTATCGCGCCCCTGAAGACTATCCACGTCAGTCTATTGCCAGCGCCAGTACCCATGATCTGCCGACACTGACCGGCTTCTGGGAGCAGGGCGATCTGGAACTGGGCGAGAAGCTGGGTCTTTATCCGGGCGATGCGGTAAAAGCGTTACATGAGCAGCGTGCCGCACAGAAGCAGGCGCTGCTGGATGCGCTGCATCAGGCGGGTGCCTTACCGGCTCGCAGCCAGAAGAAGGCGGAGAAGCTGGCTATGACGCCTGCGCTGAACCGGGCGATCCATCGTTTCCTGGCAGATACCGACAGTGCGCTGCTGGGCCTGCAGCCTGAGGACTGGCTTGGGATGACCACGCCGGTCAACGTGCCGGGCACCGTGGATCAGTATCCGAACTGGCGACGCAAGCTGAGCAAAACGCTGGAGGCGATCTTTGCGGACAAGGAAGTGAATGCGTTACTGAAGGTAGTGAGTCAGCAGCGTCAGTCAGGAAAGAAAGAGAAGTAAGAAGGGCGCGGCAGCCGGGCTGCCGCGCTTTATCATCAGTAGAACGAGTGTTCGCCGCGCTGATGCTCGGTAATATCGCGCACGCCTTTCAGTTCCGGGAAGGCGGCCAGCAGCTCTTTCTCAATACCGTCTTTCAGAGTCACGTCGATCATCGAACAGCCGTTACAGCCGCCGCCAAACTGCAGAATGGCGTAACCCTCATCGGTAATCTCCATCAGCGACACGCGACCGCCGTGGCCAGCCAGCTGTGGGTTGATCTGCGCCTGAAGCAGATACTCAACGCGCTCAACCATTGGCGCATCATCAGAGACTTTGCGCATCTTGGCATTCGGTGCTTTCAGCGTCAGCTGGGAACCCAGATTGTCGGTAACGAAATCGATTTCTGCATCTTCCAGATACGGCTTGCTCAGCTCATCAATATACGCTGAGAGCTTTTCGAACTTCAGTTCGGTGTCGGTGGCTTCAACCGCATCGGGCGGACAGTAAGAGACGCCGCATTCTGCTGTTGGCGTACCCGGGTTAATCACGAATACGCGAATCTGGGTGCCATCTTCTTGTTTGGATAGCAGTTTAGAAAAATGTTCCTGGGCAGAGTCAGTAATTCGGATCATGTCGATTGCTCAATAGTTGACTAATTTAGTTGGTTATAATACGCCCATCAAAGACGCTCTACAAGGTACGGCACAGGCACCAGACCTGCACGCTGGCCGCACCCTGTGCCAGTAACAGACGACTGATTTCATCTACGGTACTGCCGGTCGTAATGACGTCATCAAGCAGCGCGATATGGCGTCCCTGCACCGCCATTTCAAGGCGAAAGGCACCGCGTAAGTTGGTGCGTCGCTGCCGGGCGCTGAGCTGATGCTGTAGGGCGCCCCTTCGCCTGCGGGAAACACCTTCACGCCATTCACATCCCAGCCAGTGCGCCAGCGGAGCGGCCAGCAGTACCGTCTGATTGAAGCCGCGCTGCCAGCGTCGTCGCCGGTGCAGCGGAACCGGCAGCAGCAGATCGGGACGCGGCACCGTGCCACGCCGGTAAACATTCAGCCAGCTTAGCAAAAGCAGCCGCGCCAGCATCACCCTGAGTGCGGTTATGTGAGAAAATTTAAGCTGGTTAACCCACTGGCTGAACGGCGGACAGTAGTCATTGACGCAGACCAGCGCCTGCCAGGCGGGCGGTTTAAGCTGGCAACGGCCACAGGCGACCTTTGCTGAGCCAGCCGGCAATCCGCAGCGCGGACAGAGCAATGGCAACGGCGGTAATCCGCGCAGGCATAAACTGCAGATGCCGTGCCGGGCTATCCGTAACGGCATCCGGCATAGCCAACACAGGGCGGGCATTGCTAGCATAGCGACCTCCTTATCAATTTCGGGATAGTAACTGATGATGTCGCTCTACTGGCACACCTGCGGGGAAGGAAAACGCGATCTTGTGCTGCTGCACGGATGGGGACTGAACGCCGAAGTCTGGCAAAGCATTATTCCGCGACTCAGCCCGCACTATCGCCTGCATCTGGTCGATCTGCCGGGTTATGGCCGCAGCCAGCATTTCGGTGCGCTGACGCTGGCGCAGATGGCAGAAGAGTTACTGCCTTTGCTGCCACCGCAGGCGATTGTGGTGGGCTGGTCGCTGGGCGGACTGGTGGCGACGCAGCTTGCGCTGAGCGCGCCAGAAAAACTGGCTGCACTGATCACCGTTGCCTCGTCGCCCTGTTTCACCGCCACAGAGAGCTGGCCCGGCATTAAACCGGAGACGCTGCAGAACTTTCAGCAGATGCTCAGCAATGATTTCCAGCGCACGGTGGAGCGCTTTCTGGCGCTGCAGACGCTGGGTACCGAAACGGCTCGCGCCGATGCGCGGCAGTTGAAAGAGGTGGTGCTGTCGCAGCCGATGCCGGAGGTGGCGGTGCTGGATGGCGGGCTGGAGATTTTGCGCCAGGTCGATCTGCGCGACGCGTTACCGCAGATTACGCTGCCGTTCCTGCGACTCTACGGGGCGCTGGATGGACTGGTGCCGCGCCGGATAGCCGCTGAGATAGATGAAATGTTGCCAGCATCGCCTTCAGTGGTTATCGAAAAAGCCGCACATGCGCCTTTTATTTCCCATCCTGAGCGCTTTTGCCAGCATATTGTTAATTTTATCAGTAATCTGCCGTGATAATGACGCTTTGAACTGGCAAAATCGCAGACAGCAGCAATACTTCTCTCTGTGAGCAAGGCCGCTGCATTTTATGTGATTAGTCACGGAAATGACTATGCCGTTCCATACTGCCTTACGCGTTTAGCGGCTGCTTACATCTCACAATGGATCATGAATGAGGGTAAACATAATGAAGGTTTTTAAATGGGTTGTGGCTTCAATGATGATGGGCGCGATTTCATTTTCTGCGATGGCAGCGAAAGAAGTCACCCAGGAAGAAGTTAAAACAATGAACCTGCAAAAGATCGGCAACGTTAACACCACGGCGGAAACTACCTCGCCAATGGATGCTAAGAAAGTGTTGTCGAAGCTCGCTGACGAAAAGGGCGGTAAATACTACCGCGTGATCGCAGGCCGCGAACACGGTAAATTCAGCGCCACCGCTGAAGTCTACAAATAATTAACGTAGCCACATGAACTGCCAGGCATCCAGCTTAACCGGCTGGGTGCCATCAATTTTCTCTCCGCTCACCACATCCTGCAACGTATGCGCCATTGGCAGCCGCGTCTCCACTGTTCGTCCACTGAGATTAAATACGCAAAGCAGTCCGTCGCCGCTTTCCGCCTGATGACGGCTGAGCACCAGCACGGCATTTTCGCTGTCATACAGCGTCATCGGATTATCCGGGTGAAACGCAGGCTGGCGACGACGCAGCTGTATCAACTGGCCGAGCCGGGTATAAATCTGCTGCCGCAGCCAGTCACCGCCCGACAGCGCCGCTTCAATCTGCTGCAAATCATACTTCTGACGGTTAATCGCCCGGTTGTGTCCGGCGGCCCGCACGCCATCATAATGGTTACGACCGCCCAGAATGCTCTGGATATAGATGGCAGGCACGCCAGGAAAGACCAGCAGAATCGCATGGGCCAGCAAAAAGCGTTTCAGTCGCGTGGCGTCATCGTCAGCCTCGCTATTTAACGCATCCAGATAGGTGACGTTGATTTCATAGGGACTGGTGGTGCCGTCGGGGTTATTTTTATAGGAGACGAGCGCGCCTTCCAGTGCCAGATCGCGCACCAGCGCCACAATCTCCACTTCAGACAAAATGCCGCGCGCCGGATTCAGCCCGATGCCATCGTGTGACGCCAGAAAGTTGAAGAAGGTGGTGTCGTTGCTGCTGAGATCCAGCGAACTGGCCCACTGCCGCAGTGCGCGCGCCGATCCGGTATGAATGGCATGCAGGACCAGCGGCGGCAGTGAAAACTGATAGACCATCTGCGCCTCATCGTGCCCGTTGCCCAGATAACTGATGTTGTCCTGATGCGGCACGTTGGTCTCGGTGATAATCACCGTGCCAGGCGCGACATGGTCGGCAATGGCGCGGAACAGCTTCACCAGCTGATGGGTTTTTTCCAGATGAATACAGCGCGTGCCGGGCGTTTTCCACATATAGCCGACCGCATCGAGACGTACATAGTCAGCGCCACGAATCAGATAGTCGAGCAGTACGTTGACCATGCGCAGCAACACCTCAGGATTGGCAAAGTTAAGGTCGATCTGGTCGGCGCTGAAGGTGGTCCAGATAAAACGGGTGTCGCCATCGGCCATCTTAAACGGCGTCAGCAGCGGCGAGGTGCGCGGTCGCGTGACGGCGCTGAGATCGGTGGCGGGCGGCATGCTGATAAAGAAATCATCCCAGCCGGGATCCTGCGCCAGAAAGTGGCTGAACCAGGCGCTCTGCGACGACATGTGGTTGCAGACGAAGTCAAACATCAGCCGGGTTTCCTGATGCAGGCGCGCAATATCCTGCCAGTCGCCGCACTGCGGATCGACCTGATGGTAATCAATCACCGAAAAGCCGTCATCGGACGACCAGGGGAAAAAGGGCAGCAGGTGAACCAGCGGAAACGTGGATTGCAGGTGCTGCTGATAGAACCGGGAAAAGGTGCTGAGCGTGGGTTTACCGGCTTCCCGAAACTGATCGGCGTAGGTAATCAGTACCACATCCTGTTCATCCCAGTGTGCCTTGCGCGGCAGCTTAATCGCCTCGCGGGCGGTAGCGATGTCAGCCTGCAGGCGCGCAAAGGTCGCCTCCGGGAATGTGCCAGCATAAATCTTCTCAATCAGATCGGTGATCGTATCCATCGTGAATTGGGTGCCACAGCAGGTGTTGTTTTTATGACAGGCGTCTTTTTAGCGTAGCGCGATGATGGGGATTTTCAACCGGGGGAGAGGACGAGAAGAGGGGGCCAGATGTGGCCCCCTGAAAAGCTTAGCGTTTTTTACCGAATGCCGCGGCCAGCGCATCACCCATCGCGCTATTACCCGCAGAGGAACTGACCGGACGTGGACGGCCTTTACCGGCGGCCGGACGTTTCTCTTCGCGCGGGGCAGCGTTTCTCGCGCCGCCACGTGCATTGCCTTCGCCCGGCTGCTCATCAAGACGCATGGTCAGGGCAATACGTTTGCGCTGGAGATCGACTTCCATCACTTTTACTTTGACGATATCGCCCGCTTTCACCACCTGATGGGGGTCTTCCACAAAGCGGTCTGAAAGCGACGAGATATGGACCAGGCCATCCTGATGCACGCCAATATCCACAAACGCACCGAAGTTGGTGACGTTGGTGACGGCGCCTTCGAGGATCATGCCCGGCAACAGATCGTTCAGTGTTTCCACACCTTCTGCAAACTGCGCAGTTTTAAACTCGGGACGCGGATCGCGGCCCGGCTTCTCCAGCTCTTTCATGATGTCGGTAACGGTCGGCAGACCAAAACGTTCATCAATGAAATCGTGGGCGCTGAGGTTACGCAGGCTGCCCGCGTTGCCCATCAGATCGCTCAGCGCCTGCTCGGTGGCGGTCAGAATACGCTCCACGACCGGGTAGGCTTCCGGGTGGACGGTCGAGGCATCCAGCGGGTTATCGCCGTGGTTGATGCGCAGGAAGCCCGCACACTGCTCAAAGGCTTTTGGCCCAAGACGGCTCACTTTCAGCAGCTGCTGGCGATTCTGGAAGCGGCCGTTCTCATCACGCCAGCCGACAATGTTCTGCGCCATCATGCGCGTCAGGCCCGCGACGCGGGTCAGCAGCGGCACCGAGGCGGTGTTAAGGTCAACGCCGACGGCATTTACGCAATCCTCTACTACGGCGTCGAGTTTCTTCGCCAGCTGGCTCTGACTGACGTCATGCTGATACTGACCGACCCCGATCGATTTCGGGTCTATTTTCACCAGCTCAGCCAGTGGATCCTGCAGACGGCGGGCAATCGACACCGCGCCGCGCAGCGAAACATCAAGATCCGGAAATTCCAGCGCCGCCAGTTCAGAGGCAGAGTAGACCGATGCGCCAGCTTCACTGACAATCACTTTCTGTGCCGTGACCTGTGGGAATTGCTGCTGCAGATCCAGGAAGAAGCGCTCGGTTTCACGGGACGCGGTGCCGTTGCCAATCGCCACCAGCTCGACCTGGTGCTTAATGCAGAGCGCGGCAACCGCGGCAGCCGCTTTGGCGGTCTGACCGGTGTGTGGATAAACGGTATCGGTCGCCACGACTTTACCGGTGGCATCGACCACAGCGACTTTAACGCCGGTACGCAGGCCGGGATCCAGTCCCATGGTGGCACGCATCCCAGCCGGGGCGGCCATCAGCAGATCGTGCAGGTTGCGGGCAAAGACGTTGATCGCTTCATCTTCTGCGCGTTCACGCACCGTACCCATCAGTTCGGTTTCCAGATGCAGCATCACCTTGATGCGCCACGTCCAGCTCACGACGGCTTTACGCCAGCTGTCGGCAGGGGCGTTATTCAGGCGCAGATTCAGGTGTTCAGCAATCAGGGTTTCGCCGTGGCTTTCACGCGGTGCTTCATCAAACTGCGGATCGGCATTCAGCGAGAGTTGCAGCACACCTTCGTTGCGGCCACGCAGCATCGCCAGCGCACGATGCGACGGCACGGTGCTCAGCGCTTCGTGATGATCAAAGTAGTCACGGAACTTCGCGCCCGCTTCCTCTTTGCCTTCCACTACACGAGAGACCAGGTGGGCATTTTTCCACAGGTAGTTACGCACTTTGGCAAGCAGCGCGGCATCCTCGGCGAAACGCTCCATCAGAATGTAGCGGGCACCATCCAGCGCGGCACGGACGTCGGCAACGCCTTTATCAGCATCGACATACTGCTCAGCCAGCTGCTCAGGGGTGTGCGACGGATCCTGCCAGAGCGTGTCCGCCAGCGGTTCCAGACCCGCTTCAATCGCGATCTGTCCACGCGTACGGCGTTTCTGCTTGTAGGGCAGGTAGAGGTCTTCAAGCTCGGTTTTGCTGAGGGTGGTATTGATGGCGCGGGCGAGGTCGTCAGTCAGTTTTCCCTGATCGTCAATCGACTTCAGAATTGACTGGCGTCGCTCTTCAAGTTCACGCAGATAGCTGAGGCGGGTTTCCAGCTGGCGGAGTTGGGTATCATCCAGACCGCCGGTGACCTCTTTACGATAGCGTGCGATAAACGGCACGGTATTCCCTTCATCTAACAGGCGAACGGCGGCGTCAACCTGCTCTGGTCGCGCCTGTAGCTCACTGGCAATTATCTGGCTCAGAACTTTCATCATCAGGACTGTCTTGCTTTCCGGGTTGAGAAATAGCCGACAGTTATACGGATTGATAATCAAAATTGCCAGAGACGCGGGCGGCTTTCAGCGATAATCTGAATCGTTATTGCGGGTAGTCAATCGCGTTGACATACCACAGTGCCGGACCCACTGGCGTCTCAACGGTGGCGGCATCGCCGACCTCTTTTTTCAGCAGCGCCCGCGCCATGGGTGAGTCGATAGAGATGTAATCTTTACGGCCAAAAATCTCATCGTAGCCCACAATGCGGAAGCGTTTGAGGTCGCCCTCATCGTTTTCAATTTCTACCCAGGCACCAAAGAAGACTTTGCCATCCTGCTGGGGTGAGTAGTCAACGATACGCAGCTGTTCAAGACTTTTGGTCAGATAGCGAACGCGGCGGTCAATTTCACGCAGCCGTTTTTTGTTGTACTGATAATCGGCATTTTCACTGCGATCGCCAAGGCTGGCAGCCCAGGTGACTTTTTTCGTCACTTCCGGTCGCTCTTCACGCCATAAATAGTCGAGTTCCGCTTTCAGCTTATCGAAGCCTTCACGGGTAATAAGTCGGGTTTTCATGCTATACCGGCCACAGAAATCTCAGGAGCGACAGTGTAAGGCAAAGAGGGCACGGCAAAAAAGAGTCGGGGAAAGGGTTTTTAAAGGCTAAAAACCCACGTTAATTTCCCCGGCGGCGAAAGGGTTGATGCTGTGATGCAAAATGAAACCAGTAATCTGAAGCCAGCAGGGTGCTTAAACTTATTTTCCGGCGTGAGTCGCCGTAGTGGTCGAGGTGCCGGTGCTGTGACCGTCACCGCCGCCGCCGCCCATAGTGGCCAGCGCAACGCCCAGCAGGGCTGCGACTGCACCCACGCCGATGGCGTCAGAGTTACCTTTTGCAGTGGTTGTCGCTGCTGCGCCGGCGGCTTCACCGGTGGCTGTGGCAGCATAACCTGGGCTGACGCTGCTTAATGCCAGCGCGCTCAGCAGTAAAATTGTTTTTTTCATTGTGTATTCCCCGTTGAGACATCGAATGTTGCCAGAGCAGTCTGGTTCAAAACGAGAGGGGCGAAAAGTTGGCTTTACTGATTGATTTAAAGAGCTTTAATTTAAACTGGCCTTGCTGAACGTGCTGCTGAAACTAATCCGAGAGGAGCATGAGGTGTCAGGCAGATTTACTGGAATATTATGCTGCCGCAACGCTGTTGAGGTAGATTATCTGGAGCTTATCTACAATGATGGCTGATCATTAAGTCAAATTATCTGCTAACTCACTGAATTGATTCATCGATTAAAAACTGGCTCGCTTCTGACGCCAGCGATACAGAGAAACAGGGCCATTTTTTCAGATTTGCCGTATCAGAAGCCAGGCAGGGGTAAACGGGTTGAAACGACCCCACAATCGCCTTAATTCAAATATAAGCTCCTGTTTAATATGCTTTGTAACAATTTTGGCTAGAATATAAACCAATAATGACTGTCACTATAAGGCATCTTTTTTTAACAATGTTGGCTCAGGCAATAGCGCCTTTGGGAGTTGAAAATGCAAGAGAACTACAAAATTCTGGTCGTCGATGATGATATGCGTCTGCGTGCACTGCTTGAACGCTATCTCACCGAGCAGGGCTTTCAGGTGCGCAGTGTCGCTAATGCCGAGCAGATGGATCGTCTGTTAACCCGTGAATCCTTTCATCTGATGGTGCTGGACCTGATGTTGCCGGGCGAAGATGGCCTCTCTATCTGCCGTCGTCTGCGCAGTCAGAGCAACCCGATGCCGATTATTATGGTGACTGCCAAGGGCGAAGAGGTGGACCGTATCGTGGGGCTGGAGATCGGCGCTGACGACTACATTCCCAAGCCTTTCAACCCGCGTGAGCTGCTGGCGCGTATCCGCGCGGTGTTGCGCCGTCAGGCTAATGAACTGCCAGGCGCACCGTCGCAGGAAGAGGCGATTATTGCCTTCGGTAAATTCAAACTTAACCTCGGCACCCGCGAGATGTTCCGTGAAGATGAGCCGATGCCGCTGACCAGCGGTGAGTTTGCGGTGCTGAAAGCGCTGGTAAGCCACCCGCGTGAGCCGCTGTCCCGTGACAAGCTGATGAACCTGGCGCGTGGCCGTGAATACAGCGCCATGGAGCGTTCGATCGACGTCCAGATCTCCCGCCTGCGTCGCATGGTGGAAGAGGATCCTGCGCATCCGCGCTATATCCAGACCGTCTGGGGTCTGGGCTACGTCTTTGTGCCGGACGGCAGTAAAGCATGAAGCGACTGCGCTTCTCGCCACGTAGTTCGTTTGCCCGCACCCTGCTGCTGATCGTTACCCTGCTGTTCGTCAGCCTGGTAACGACCTATCTGGTGGTGCTGAACTTCGCTATTCTTCCCAGCCTGCAACAGTTCAATAAGGTGCTCGCTTACGAAGTTCGTATGCTGATGACCGACCGGTTGCAGCTGGAAGATGGCACGCAGCTGGAAGTGCCCCCGGCGTTTCGCCGGGAAATCTACCGCGAGCTGGGGATCTCGCTCTACACCAATGCAGCAGCAGAGGAGAGCGGATTGCGTTGGGCGCAGCACTATGAATTCCTGAGCGAGCAGATGGGCCAGCAGCTTGGCGGTCCCACCGATGTCCGGGTGGAGGTGAACAAAAACTCGCCGGTGGTCTGGCTGAAAACCTGGCTGTCGCCCGATATCTGGGTGCGGGTGCCGCTGACGGAGATTCATCAGGGCGACTTCTCACCGCTGTTCCGCTACACCCTGGCGATCATGCTGCTGGCGATAGGCGGTGCCTGGCTGTTTATCCGTATTCAGAACCGACCCCTGGTGGATCTGGAGCACGCCGCGCTACAGGTCGGACGCGGGATTATTCCGCCGCCGCTGCGCGAATACGGTGCATCAGAAGTGCGATCGGTAACGCGCGCCTTTAATCAGATGGCGGCTGGCGTGAAGCAGCTGGCGGATGACCGCACGCTGCTAATGGCGGGTGTCAGCCACGATCTACGTACGCCGCTGACCCGCATTCGTCTCGCCACCGAGATGATGAGCGAGCAGGATGGCTATCTGGCCGAATCGATTAATAAAGATATCGAAGAGTGCAACGCCATCATTGAACAGTTCATTGACTACCTGCGCACTGGTCAGGAGATGCAGACCGAGCGTGCCGACCTGAACAGCGTGCTGGGCGAGGTCGTGGCGGCTGAAAGCGGCTATGAGCGTGAAATCGAAAATGCGGTGATGCCGGAAGAGTTAATGCTGGATATTAACCCGCTGTCGATTAAACGCGCACTGGCTAACCTGGTCGTCAACGCCGCACGCTACGGCAATGGCTGGATCAAGGTCAGTAGCGGACGGGAACTGCATCGGGCATGGTTTCAGGTGGAAGATGACGGACCTGGCATCAAGCCGGATCAGCTGGCGCATCTGTTCCAGCCGTTTGTGCGCGGTGACAGCGCCCGCAGCACCAGCGGGACTGGTCTGGGCCTGGCGATCGTGCAGCGTATTATTGATGCCCATCAGGGCTCGCTGGAGATTGGTGAGAGTGAACGCGGCGGTTTACGCATTCGTGCCTGGTTGCCGTTAGTGGAAAGCATGGCGCTGAGCCACAACAACGGCAGCAACAGCGTGTCGGGATGATAAAAACGGCGCGGCAGTTTCATTGCCGCGCCGGTTCTTTTAGCGTTGCGGGCCAGCTTTCACCAGCGCAGCACCTGCGGCGTTATCCGTGTACTTGTCGAAGTTATCAATAAAGCGCTGTGCCAGACCTTCGGCGGCAGCGGTCCACTTCTCTTCGCTCTCCCAGCTACGACGCGGATCGAGCGTGTCACTGTCCAGCTCGCCCAGCGCAACCGGCATCTGCAGATTAAAGATTGGCAGCGTTTCTGTCGGTGCATCATCCAGCTCACCCGCCAGGATCGCATTGATAATGGCGCGGGTAGTCTTCAGTGAGATGCGTTTGCCACTGCCGTTCCAGCCGGTATTGACCAGATAAGCCTGCGCACCGGACGCCTCCATCCGCTTCACCAGCACTTCAGCGTACTGCGTCGGATGCAGCGTCAGGAATGCCGCGCCGAAACAGGCGGAAAAGGTTGGGGTCGGCGCCGTCACGCCACGCTCGGTACCCGCCAGTTTGGCGGTGAAGCCTGACAGGAAATGATACTGCGTCTGCTCCGGCGTCAGACGTGAAACCGGTGGCAGCACGCCAAACGCATCGGCGGTCAGGAAAATCACCTTCTTCGCGTGGCCCGCTTTTGAGACCGGCTGCACGATATTGTCGATGTGATTAATCGGATAGGAGACGCGGGTGTTCTCTGTTTTGCTGCCGTCGGCGTAATCAACGCTGCCATCTTCGCGCACTACCACGTTTTCCAGCAATGCATTGCGGCGAATGGCGCGGTAGATCTCCGGCTCAGCCTGCTCAGAAAGGTTGATGGTTTTGGCGTAGCAACCGCCCTCGAAGTTAAACACGCCATCATCGTCCCAGCCGTGCTCATCATCGCCGATCAACTGGCGGTCAGGATCGGTGGAGAGTGTGGTTTTGCCGGTGCCGGAGAGACCAAAGAAGACCGCCACATCACCTGCTTTACCGACGTTAGCTGAACAGTGCATTGAAGCAATGCCTTTCAGCGGCAGCAGGTAGTTCATGATGGCGAACAGACCTTTCTTCATCTCGCCACCGTACCAGGTGCCGCCAATCAGCTGCATGCGTTCCGTCAGATTGAAGGCAACAAAGTTCTCCGAGTGCAGACCCTGCGCCTGCCAGTCAGGATTGGTGCATTTCGCTCCGTTCATCACCACAAAGTCAGGCGTGAAGTCGGCCAGCTCAGCGTCTGTAGGCTGGATGAACATGTTTTTCACGAAGTGAGCCTGCCAGGCAACTTCAGTGACGAAACGTACGCTCAGACGTGAATCGGCATTGGCACCACAGAACGCATCCACTACAAACAGACGCTTGCCGGAAAGCTGGCGGGTAACACAGCTTTTCAGTGCGTTCCAGGTCTCCTGTGACAGAGGCTGATTGTCGTTTTTGCCGGTGCCCTGGTCGTTCCACCACAGGGTATCGCGCGTGGTGTCGTCACGCACAATGTACTTATCCTTTGGCGATCGCCCGGTGAAAATCCCGGTGTCTACTGCAATCGCGCCGCTCTGCGTCAGGGTGCCACGAGCAAAACCTTCGAGGTCCGGGCGCGTCTCTTCCTGAAATAGCGTGTCGTAATCAGGGTTGTAAACCACTTCCGTGGTATCCACGATGCCCAAAGCGGCAAGGTCTTGCGAGGTCAGGCCGTTAACGCGCATTTTACTGCTCCTTAAATCGGTGTCTGTTCTGCAAAGCAGAGATAGGTTGGGATCGTGCCACCGGCTGTGGTATCGGGTGCGGTGAATCACTGACGGTTTACTGCGCGTCGTTACGACAGCCTGCAAAGCTAACCGGGCTATTCAGGGCATCTGCCCCAGGCGTCCGGGCGTTTGCACGATCGCGCGCAGTTTACTCTTCTGCGAAGAGGGAAAAAGGGCAGTGATCTAAAAATGCGACTCAGGGCGCGTTAAGGCTATGTTTCGAACGTTTAAAAGATGTTATGAAAGTAAAAAAAGATAATTTGTCAGAAAAATTATGGGGATAGAGCGGGGGAAAAGAGAAGGGGCGGCAGACGCCGCCCGATTAATCAGTGCAGTCGGTCGTTATTCTCATGGGAGTGGCTACGGATGCCGGCAATGTCTACGGCGTCAAACACGTAGTTTGAGCCGCAATAGTCGCAGTGCATGTCGATTTTGCCATCTTCCGCGATGATCTCATCCACTTCTTCCTGCGGCAGCGTGGTCAGCACTTCGCCACAGCGTTCACGCGAGCAGGTGCACTTGTAGATCACCGGCTGCGGATCGTAGAGGGTAACCTCTTCCTGATGGTAGAGACGCCACAGCGCTTCATTAGCAGGCAGATCGATCAGCTCTTCCGTTTTGATGGTTTCGGTCAGTGTCGCCAGGTGTTCGAAGACCTCTTTCTCTGTATCCTGCGCTGGCAGTACCTGCAACAGAATACCGGCAGCGCCTTCGTCGCTGGTGCGGATAAACAGGCGCGTGGGCAACTGCTCGGAGCGCATAAAGTAATCTTCCAGGCACGCCGCCAGAGTGTCACCTTCCAGCCCGACCACGCCCTGATAACGTTCACCCTTTTCAGGGGAGATGGTGATCACCAGATAACCATTGCCGACCATGCTTTTCAGGGTGCTGTCATCCGGGATGTCGCCTTTGATACGTGCAACGCCGCGCAGCTCCTGATTATTGTTACCGTTGATCACTGCCAGCGACAGCGGACCGTCACCCTGCAACTGCACGGTGATTTCGCCATCGAACTTCAGCGTGGCGGTCAGCAGGCTGGTGGCGACCAGCATCTCACCCAGCAGCGTTTTAACCGGTGCCGGATAGTCGTGGTTCTTCACGGTTTCACGCCAGGTGTCAGAGACGTTCACCAGCTCGCCGCGCACGGCGGCATTTTCAAACAGATAACGGTGCAGTTGATCCTGGACTGACATATTTTTTCTCTCACTGGGACGGGGCGATAGTGCGTCAGCGAAGACGGCGTTATTCATCGCCCGATAATTTAAACTTCATCAAATCGCGACGCTCTTTTTTGTCTGGTCGCCGATCGGGATGCGGCATAGTCAGCGCATTCATCTTGCGCGCCTGCGCCATCTTTTCGCGTTTTTCAATGCTGGCATCGGTTTCGCGATAGAGCTGCTGGGCCTCGCTGGCGGGACGGCGCTGCGCGGTGATGCCAGCCACTACTACGGTGCGTTCATCATTGCCCTGACGCAGTGTCAGTTCCGCATTCAGCTCTACCACTTTGCCGGGTTTGCTACGCTGGCCGTTGTAATGCACCTTGCCGCCTTCAATCATTTCCCGCGCCATTGCCCGGGTTTTGTAGAAGCGCGCGGCCCACAGCCACTTGTCGAGGCGGACCTCTTCGCTGCTTTTCTCTTTCATTGCTGCTCCTGACTCAGATCAGCGTCCGGTAATCGTCCGTGGCGCGGTGACGCTGAAAGATTTGCTCAGGACGACCCGAATCGGGGTTCTTCACGCCTAAGCACTCACCGATGCCCCATAGCTTCGCAGCATCCAGAATCACTTCGCTATCGTCGATAAACAGCGTGCGCGGCGCAGAAAAGCCGGTGTGCTGTTGTACCGCGTGCCATAAACGCGGGTCTTCTTTCGGATACCCAAAGGTATGGGTGGAAAGTAATAAATCAAGGTGCGGCGCTAAACCTGTCTGCGCCAGTTTGACGTCCAGATTGTAAGGATGCGCATTGGTCAGCAGAATCGTGGACTTTCCGGCGCGACGCAGGGCCTGCAAAAAAGGCAGCGTATCGTCACGCAGTGCGATCCGGCTGCGCATCGCCCAGGTCATGGCACGGATGTCCAGCGACAGCGCCTCTGCCCAGTAATCCAGACAATACCAGTTTAGCGTATGGGCAGCGGCCTGATACTTTTCCGTGATGATCGCGTCGGCTTCTGCCCGGCTGATGTCGCGTTGCTGGCTGAGCTGTTCAGGGACATGCTCCAGCCAGAAATAGCGATCGAATGCCAGATCCAGCAGCGTGCCATCCATGTCGAGCAGCACGGTATCAATCTCAGACCAGTTGAGCATCGTCGTGTCAGACCCTGTAAAAAACCGGGCGACAGGGTAGCACAGAAGGGCAGGGCTCAGAATATCGAGCGCACGCTCTGCAAAGTGCCGAGGTTATGGTTGAAACACTTGTCGTAGTATTGCTGGATATCGATCATGCGCTGGCGATTACGGTGCATGCGGCGCAGCGCCAGCAGTCCGTTGATTACGCCGCAGGCCAGCAGCACCAGCAGCAGCAACACGGTGCCGAGATAGCGCCACTGCGCCATAGCATCCGGTTCATTGTGCAGCATGATGTGACGTGTGCCGTTGGCATCGGTCGAAATGCCAGTAATGATGCCGCTGGCGCTGAACGGCGTGTGCAGCAGCATGGCGGAAATACGTTGCAGCTCGCGCCACTGGGAGGGGGGATCGAGATCAAACAGCGATACGGAAGGCTGCGGCTGATTGACCAACTGGCGACCCTCGTCGCTGACGATCAGGAATCCCCCAGGTGGCGGGCTATTAAGGTTTTCTGCCGCCCGGCGTGTTTCGCGGAAAAAGAAGGTCGAGGTAGCGGTATTGACCAGATTTTCCAGGGCTTCCGCACTGACCGGCCGCAGCAGGACATTCATGCCGTTTAGCTGGCCGGAATCTGCCCGGCGCATCAGCGCTTCCCAGTCTTTGGCATTGCCCAGGTTCACCAGCGCATTTTTCAGGCGCATACAGTCCTGCGGCTGATTGCAGAGATCCTGCGTTTTCATCACCAGATCGGAAAAATCATCCAGCAGGATCATGCCTGACTTCTGAATCGCGGAGGCCAGTTGTGGATTGAGTTTGGGATCGGTATTGGTTTCCGGATGAAGCTGCTTTGTGGTGGTATCCAGCAGCGCCGCGGCTTTGTCGATGATGTCCGATTGTGGCTGCGGCAATGGCGTGGCGTTATTCCAGTAGACCGCCGAGCAGTCAAACGGCATATAGGCGTAACTGCGGTTGCTCTGGTAGTTGTCTGGCACGGAACACATGCCGGTGCCACTCACTTTGAGGTTGTCGCCAATATTCAGCGGCACGCTGCTGAGTTTATCGACGCTGCTGACCTCCAGACTGTCGGTGCCTCTGGCCCAGGCCAGACTGAGCTTAATCGGCATACCAAGCGGGATCCAGGTGACCAGCATGGTCAGCACCATCAGCGAACCACAGGCCAGCACCACGTTTTTTCGCCAGCGCTGGATAGGGAAATTTTTGACTTCATCCTGCAGCGACAGGAAACGTCCCTGACGCACGACCTGACGATTGAGGTAGATTTCCACATCGGTCACCTGACCGAGATCGTGTGCCACATAAGGCTGCCAGTGCGGAGGATAGGCGAGGTCAATAATCCCCAGTGTGATGTTGCTCTGCTCCTGGTTCGACTCACTGAACAGGCCCCAGCGCTTTGGCGCGCCGCGCAGGCAGTGGATATCACGCAGTCCGCGCTCACCCGGAATGCGATAGAGCAGCCACAGACTAGCCGCGATCGTGACTGCGCCGGTCAGGACCAGCCAGATCATCAGTGTGGTGGGCACTAACAGGCTGAAGAAGAAGAGTAAGAAGGCAAGGGAGATCATCACCGCTTCACGCGTGCCGTCTGGCCGCGAGAGGCGATATTCTTCCGCTGTCTCTTTACGCACCTGCAGCAGTTCGACGTTTTCCGTTTCTGCTTTGCGGATAGAGGCGTTAGTCGACACAGGGCGCATCAGTGTCGGCAGCGATTGCTGGTCGACGGCGTAATCCACCAGCGAGTGGCCATTCAGTGAGATCACCAGCGGAATGGACTGGGTGCGGATTAACTCAACGTAGTTTTCGTCAGTGATGTACTGTTCCCACAGCGGCGGCAGATGAACTTCAACTTCATCCAGGTAGTAGCGCCATTTATGGGGATCGTCAGTAGAGAGGCCATAGCGTGTAATGGCGCGGGTAACCGGATAGACATTGTTGCTCTGCGCCGTCAGTGTCAGACGTTCAGACGCGCTGCGCTTATCCGTAGTCAGTGTGGTACGGGGCTGCTTTTCCAGCGCGGCGACATATTTATCGACCGCCTCACGCTCCTGGGCAGAAAGTTTACGGCAGGGCGGACTGATGAATGGCAGCGGTTTCGCCAACGGCGGGCGATGCCGCATAGCGTACCAGAACCCAATACCTGCCAGGATTGAACAGGTCAGCACTATGGCCAGGATCATAAAGATTGTGCTCATGCTCTGCTCAATTCAGCCAAAATGCTGCCTTCACTTTAAACTTTCGCCTCCGGTTATGCTCACTATAAAAGAGGCATTCCGGAAGATTATATAACCCTGAGGAGTCAGGCACCCGATGAAATAGTGCCAGCGTATATCTGACTGGCATTTTTTAAACCCTGCCTTGTCCGAATGGTAACTGGCACAGACTGGATTAAATATCGGTATTATCTGAAACTTATCGCAGCATATTGACTAATGCAAATTTAGTCTTAACTGATAACCAAAGGCTGTTATTCAATCGCTGTAATCTATGCAACGATAACGACACTGTCTGACTGTCGCACAATTGCCTGTGGTTAGGTATGCTAATTCGCTCCAGATAGCCGGCGCAGAATAATTTGAGGCTGATATGAAAATTCCAAAAAAACCTGACATCCTCAATATCACCGCCGTGGCGCGTTCACGGTTATTCACCATTGAATCGGTCGATCTGACTTTCAGCAATGGAGCGCATCGCGTTTATGAGCGGATGAAGCCCTCAGAGCGTGAAGCGGTGATGATTGTGCCGATTATTGATGACCATCTGATCCTGATTCAGGAGTATGCCGTCGGACTGGAAACCTATGAGCTGGGTTTTCCGAAAGGGCTGATCGATGCAGGTGAAACCGTGAATGAAGCGGCGGTGCGTGAACTCAAAGAAGAGGTGGGTTTTGGTGCCGAACAGCTGACCACGCTGGGCAAGCTCACGATGGCCCCCTCCTATTTTTCCAGTAAGATGAATATTGTGATAGCGGAAGGTCTCTACGCTGAAAAGCTGGAAGGCGATGAGCCGGAGCCGCTGATTGTCCACCGCTGGCCGCTGAGCGATATGATGTCGCTGCTGGATGAACCCGATTTCCGCGAGGCACGTAATGTCAGTGCGCTGTTTATGGCGCGCGAATGGCTGGTGAAGCAGGGGCGGCTGAGTTACTGAGCGAGCGCATAAGTAAGGAAACGCGCCTGTCAGCAGGCGCGTTTCGATTTTATTCTGCTCTTGCATTTTCCTGTATGGCTGATGCAGGCTTCAACAGGGGGGCGGTTAACAGATAAACCACGCATGCCACGAGAATCGAATTAAGTACCGGTACGCCGCGCTCAACCAACAGTCCGGTGGCTCCGCCCGCTGCACTGGCTATGAGCGCGGGCCAGCCGATAAGCTGAGACGTTGCCGGTAAGGAATTGCTGTTGCGGCTCAGCGCCAGCGTCTGGCGGTCAGTTTTCAGCACATAGTAGTCAATGATCATCACGCCCAGTACCGGCGGGAAGATGACCCCCAGAAGTTCCAGAAAATCGACAAAACGATCAAGAATCCCAAGAATTGAACAGAGTGTGCCGAGCATACCGAGCAGCAGCGTAATCACAGGATAACGCGGCTTATAGCCGGTTAAGCCTTCAATCGCATTGGCGATGCCCAGCGTTGACGAATAGAGATTCAGGTCGTTAATGCGCAGGGTAGAAAAGACCACAACCAGCAAACCCAGTGAGCTGGTAGTTTGCGTAATGATCGCGATGATGTCTGAGGTCTTCAGTTCTCTGGCAATCAGAATGGCCAGCCCATTAATCCCATATTCTCCCGCCAGAATGGTCAGCAGCGTAATGGCGAAGACATCTTTACCGTTACGTGAGAAACGCGTCAGGTCGGGCGTCATCAGACTGGCCAGGATTGCACCGCCAATTACCATGGTAATGGCGGCGCTCACGGTAATGGCCTGGCTGGCGATAACCGGCGGTGTGTGCTGGCCAGGCTGGCCGTGGAACGCGTGCCAGAAAATCCAGCCGATCAGTGCGATGAAGAGTGGAACCGCAATGCGTGCGGTAAAGCGCAGCGCCTTAAAGCCAAAGGTAACCAGTAACGTCAACACGGCCCCTGAAAGTGCTGCCGACTCTGAGAAGCTGAGTGTGCCGTTCAGGGCATAGCTCAGCGATCGGGCGAAAACGGCATTCTGAATGCCGAACCAGCCCAGCAGACTGACCGCGACCAGCAGACCAATGAACACTGAGCCGTGGCGACCAAAACCACACCAGCGAGCCAGCAGGCTGCCCGGCAATCCTTCGCGCATTCCTGCATAGCCGAGCGCGAAGGTCAGCACGCCAAATAGCAGGCTGGCCAGCGTGATGGCAGTAAACGCCTCGCCTGGCGTCATACTGTTGCCCAGAACCGCGCCAAGCATAAACTGATCCAGCGCAGTCAGCATGCCCATATGCACAATAGCGACGCTCAGCAGTGAGAGCCTTTTATTTGCAGGAACAGGGCTCAGAGGATAATCATCAAATTTACTCACAACAGGGTTTCCTTACCGGTTTATATATAAATAATGCCTGTGCGGAGAAACCGCTCTGGCAGATAATTCTCCAGTGACTCCGCACGACAGTAGTTCTCAAATTGTTGTAGCGAATGCACACCCGCTTTTTGATAAAGCATGGTGATGCGGTTACCGATAGTTTTTGCGCTGAGGTTATAGATGCGGGCGATCTCTTTCGCGCTGAAGCGTCGTAGCAGCAGGAAAATGACATCCAGCTCGGCGGGGGTAAACAGGGCGTGTTCCAGGCGCGTCGTCAGTACAGAGGATTTTCTGGGATCGATAAAGCTCATTGCCGTAAGGTTATCCACCGGACGTGCATTCCAGATACAGCCCAGCCACTGATTTTGATCGTCGAAAACAGGGTATTTTTCGCTGATAAAAGGGGTGAGGTAGTTGTTGCCATACCAGTAGTGGGTTTCAATCACGGCCACGCGACTGTTATTCAATTTTACCTGTTGATCGTGCTCGCAGAATTCATCGGCGCAATCACTCCAGGGGGTGGGAAACTCACTGTCTCTTTTTCCCTCAAATAAATAACCTTTCGGCGTAGCGGTATACTTTTTTGCAGCTTCATTCATATAAAGATGCTGCGATGCGGCATTCTTAAACCCCCAGGGTGTCGGTAATAAATCCATGGTGGTGGCGAATGCAGAAATGAATTCATCAATACTACGGTATGGGCTGTCCATAGCGCCTCGCTGAAAGCATTCAGATTATAATCTTTTTGCCAGATAATAACGGGCATAGCGCTGCGCATAGCCATCCTGTTCGCCATAGACGCGATAGCCCAGTTTTTCGTAAAAACCCCGTGCCTGGAAACTTAACGTGTCAACAACGGCCATATGGCAGCCGCGATTGCGCGCTTCCTCTTCCGCGGCCTGCATCAGCTGACGTCCGGAGCCATGCAGGCGCCAGGCATCCTCTATCCATAAATAATGAATATCCAGCGTGCCACACCAGGTATGGGCTAACAGGCCACCCTGGATATTTTTCTGTTCGTCATACAGGATAACATTCAGCGTTTTCATATTGATGTCAGCAAAGCGTCCATTATGCTGCCAGAGTCGCTGAATAATATATTCTTCAGTTTCGGGGTCTTGCGTATGGCCCACTTTAATTTCCATATATAAAAGTATCCATAGGTGATTAAATCAAAATAGAGGTTTTCGAACTTTCCATTCTTATCATGATGGTAAGCGATGCGCAAGAGTTAATATCCCTCCTGTTATTGGGCGCAATAAATATTAAGCTGGTTATCGTTGTTCAGCGGACATGCCAATAATTATATTTGCTGGCACCAGGGAAGACTAAGCTAATCATAGCGATATAATAACGATATTCTTTTTTAGGTTCACTTTCTGAATCACTTCATACACATTGCTTTATATTATCTGACTGATTTAATGCCGATCGCTCAGGGTGATCGGCATTTTCCTCAGCAACAGATGATGATCTCTCTCCGGCTTTACCTTTCTTTTTTTCCCATCCCAGTTGACTGAGTCGCTCAGGCACGAAAAGCATCGCGTGTTTCATCATGATAAGCGGGCCAATAAAAAAGGCTGATCACGTCAGGTGACCAGCCTCAGATATTTCACATTGCAGATATCACATCAGAACAGCTCGTGACTCTCACCGTTATCCATAATGGTAGTCCCCACATCATGCACCGAATATTCGGTTGGCTGGGTGCCATTGATGAAGTACTCCTGACGGGTGTTGCCACCGCCATTGGC
The DNA here is from genome assembly GCF_024158165.1 of Pantoea sp. B550. Classification (NCBI taxonomy): domain Bacteria; kingdom Pseudomonadati; phylum Pseudomonadota; class Gammaproteobacteria; order Enterobacterales; family Erwiniaceae; genus Pantoea; species Pantoea sp. B550. The sequence continues at coordinate 1,599,346 of NZ_JAMYXI010000003.1, read as the reverse complement.
CAGCTTGCCGGTGCTGCGATCGATCGTCACAGTGACCACACCATCCGGCGGCGTTAACGGCTGTACCGGTATACCATCCAGCGCACTCTTCATGTACTCATCCCATGCCGGTTGTGCGCTCTTAGCGCCGCCTTCATAGCCCGAAATCTGATCGGGAATGGCACCGGAGAGCGTGCTGCGGCCCAGATTGCGGCGCGCATCATCAAAACCAATCCAGACTGAAGTCACCACGCCAGGGCCGTAACCCGAGAACCAGGCATCTTTCGAGCTGTTGGTGGTACCGGTTTTACCGCCGATATCATTACGCTTGAGGTCACGCCCGGCACGCCAGCCAGTTCCCATCCAGCCCGGTTCGCCAAAGATATTACTGTTCAGCGCGCTCTTAATCAGGAAGGTGAGTGGGGTATTGATCACGTGCGGCGCATATTGCTGCTCACCTTGCTGTGCCTGCGCCGGAACCTGCTCCAGTTCAGGCTGAGGAACGGCCTGATTCTGGTTGTTATTTGAGGCGGCAACGTTCTCGACGCTCTCTTCATTTAACGCCAGCGCTTTTTTGGTCTCACCGTAGATGACCGGCAGATTGCACTGTGGACAGGCGATCTTCGGTTTCTCTTCAAATACGGTGCCGCCCTGTTCGTTCTCAATTTTAGTAATGAAGTAAGGATCGACCAGGAAGCCGCCATTCGCCATCACGGAGTAGCCGCGCACCACCTGTAACGGTGTGAATGAGGCCGCACCTAATGCCAGCGACTCGGTGTGCACAATGTTCTGAGCCGGGAAACCAAAGCGCTGCAGATACTCTGCGGCGTAGTCCACACCCATCGCACGCATCGCACGTACCATGACGACGTTTTTCGACTGACCGAGTCCCTGACGCAGACGAATCGGACCATCATATGTCGGCGGGGAGTTCTTTGGACGCCAGTCAGCCCCGGCACCCGCATCCCAGCGGGAAATCGGCACATCGTTAAGGATGGAGGCGAGCGTCAGCCCGCGATCCATTGCGGCGGTATAGAGGAAAGGCTTGATGTTAGAACCGACCTGGCGCAGCGCCTGGGTCGCACGGTTAAACATGCTCTGGTTAAAGGCGAAACCGCCGACCAGCGCGCGCACCGCACCATCATTTGGATCCAGCGAGACCAGCGCCGAGTTCACATCCGGCACCTGGCCCAGCCACCAGTCATCACCCACTTTTCGCACCCAGATCTGCTGGCCAGCCTGCAGGACCTGCGTCACGCTTTTCGGCGTCGGGCCCTGTACGGTGTCAGACTTATAAGGACGTGCCCAGCGCACACCAGCCAGTGCCAGCGACACATTGCTGCCATCTTTCAGCATTACGGTCGCTTCATCGCTGCGTGCTTCTGTGACCACGGCCGGATGCAACGGTCCATAGACCGGCAGCGTCTTCAGCGCCTTCTCAATCTTTGTCTGATCCCAGGCAGGTTCACCCACTTTCCACAGCACGCTGGTCGGGCCGCGATAGCCATGACGCATATCGTAAGCCATAACGTTATTGCGCACCGAGGTCTGAGCGGCTTCCTGCAGACGGCGGGTGACAGTGGTGTAAACCTTGTAACCGTCAGTATAGGCATTGTCGCCGTAGCGTTTCACCATCTCCTGACGCACCATCTCGCTGAGATAGGGGGCAGAGAAGGCGATTTCCGGACCGTGATACTTCGCCACCAGCGGCGTATTCCGTGCCTCGTCATACTGCTGCTGCGTGATGTAATGCTGATCCAGCATACGCGCCAGTACCACGTTACGGCGCGACAGGGCGCGGCTCGGCGAGTACAGCGGGTTAAAGGTGGATGGCGCTTTTGGCAGACCGGCAATCATCGCCATCTCACTCAGCGACAACTGGTCAACCGGCTTACCAAAATAGACCTGTGCGGCGGCACCGACGCCATAAGCACGGTAGCCGAGGTAGATCTTATTCAGGTAAAGCTCAAGAATTTCATCTTTGTTCAGCAGTTGCTCAATGCGGATCGCCAGGAACGCTTCCTTTATTTTACGCATCAGGGTGCGTTCCGGGCTCAGGAAGAAGTTACGGGCCAGCTGCTGAGTGATAGTACTGGCACCTTGTGAGGCGTGACCGGAAACCAGCGCAATGCTGGCCGCACGGAAAATACCCACCGGGTCAACACCATGGTGCTCATAGAAACGGCTGTCTTCGGTCGCAATAAACGCTTTCACCATCACAGGTGGCACTTGCTGCAGAGTCAAAGGGATACGGCGCATTTCGCCATACTGGGCGATTAAATCGCCATCGGCGCTGTAAACCTGCATCGGGGTTTGCAGACGCACATCTTTCAGCGTGTTTACGTCGGGCAGCTGTGGCTCTATGTATTTGTATAAACCATAAATCGAGCCAGCTCCCAACAGGATGCAACACACTGCAAGGATCAATAAATACTTTACGAACTTCACCTGGAATTTCCCATCTCTTGTCGTTTGAGCAGTTTATAAACAACCGCGCGGTAGTATAAAGGCAAGCCAGACGCTTTGATATGTCCATCTTTCCCGGACGATAAGGAGATCGCGCACATGGCTTTTCATACCTGGCAAATTGGGCTGGATATTCAGAATAGGCAGATTTGTGCCCTGGCCCTCCAGCCTCATCGTGATGGCTGGCAGCTACGCCACTGGTGGCAGCAGCGGCTGCCGCAAGATACGTTAAGAAACGGCGTGCTGCAATCTTCGCCTGAATTACTGGCAGCCTTAACGGCCTGGCGTCAGCGGTTGCCGCGTCGTTACTCGCTGCGGGTCGCGCTGCCCACCCGGCTGGTCCTGCAGCGCCAGCTCCCGCTGCCTGTTCAGTCGCTCAATGAGCCTGCGCTGGGGCACTACGTGCAGGCGGCTGCGCGCCGTCTCTTTCCACTGGAGCCTGCTGCGCTGGCGCTGGATTACCGCATGGATGCACAGAGCGGCCAGCTCTGCGTCACGGCGGCCCGGCTGGAGATTATAGACCAGTGGGCAGCGCCACTGCTGCAGGCGGGATTAAAGCCGCAGGTGTTTGAACTGACTACCGAAGCGCTCAGGCGGTTAGCCCGCCAGGCTGCGTTGCAGGATGGCGCGGTGCTGGTCCTGCAGCAGGATAACCGCTGGCTCTGGAGCGATGTGCATACCGCGGCTGAGAACGGCGAAGCCACTTCGCTTGCGGCACTGCAGCAACAGGCCTTCCCCGACGCCCCTTCTGTCGCCTGGTGCTCAGCCGATAATTCTGCGCTGCCCGCTGACGCCCGCGCGTTTTCCCCCTTTGATCTGTTCCGTTATAAACAGCCGCCGTTACCGGAAATTCCGGGTGCCTTTGCGCTGGCGACCGGGCTGGCGCTGCGCGACGGAGATAAATGATGGTCGCCGTGAATCTGCTGCCGTGGCGGCAGTGCCGTCAGCAACAGCAGCGGCGACAGAGCCTTGTCGTGCTGTCACTGATGCTGAGTGCTGTTCTGGTGGGAATCATCCAGCAAAGCTGGCGCATCTATCAGGTGCGTGAGCAGGTGGCCCAGACGAGCAGGATGCAGCAGCAGGCACTGCAAAATCTGGACGTGCAGCTGGCGCAGCAGAAGACGTTACTGGCGCAGCTCGCGGTAGTGCAAAAACAGCAGGCGAAGCAGCGCCAGCAGGCTGTACAACTTGCTGCATGGCATCAGTTCTGGATCGATTTACCCGCGTTATTGCCCGACACCGCCTGGCTGACCCGGCTGGAGAAGCGCGACAATCGTCTCACGCTGGAGGGGCTGGCGCAGGATATGGCGGCGGTTCGGCAGTTCCGTGAGCAGTTAACCACCGTCGTTCTGTTTGGTCAGGTGAGGCAGGGCAGCGTTAAGCGTCAGGCTGATAGTCATTATCGCTTTTCACTGCGGGCAGAGGTGCAGGAGGTGGCTGATGAATGAGTGGTGGGATCGCTGGTGGCAGATGGCTGCACTTCCACGCTACGGCATGCTCGCCGCCCTCTCATCCGGCCTGCTACTGATCTCATGGGTATTATGGTTGCGGCCACAGCAGCAGGCGCTGATCGCTGAACAGCAGACACTGTTGCAGTTGAACCGTACCCTTCAGCAACGCCAGCAGCAGTGGCATCAGAATCCCGATAATGCACAGTTGCAGGCGCAGCTGCAGTCGATGCCGCTCACGAGATCTGCACCGGGCGCATCGGGCCGGGCAGTGGAAGCGATCCTGGCGGCACGACGTCATCAGCTCGAAGAGTGGCAGCCGGATTCTCCTTCACGCACGCTGACCCTGCATCTGCAGTGGCCGGCGTTTCAATCACTTTTTGCTGAGCTTGCCGATACTTCCCTGGTGTTTCCGGTGCATTTCCAGCTGCTGGCGCAGCCGCAGCATCTGGTGGCCCAACTCTGGCTGGAGCCTGACGATGCGCCATAACCTGCTGATTTTACTGCTGTGCTGTGGCGGTGTGCTGGCGCGTGATCCGTTCCGTCCTGTTGCCGGATCAGTTTGTGAGGCGCCTGCAGAGCCGCTTACCGGCTGGCGTCTGCAGGGGATCATTGGCCGTAAGACGCATTTTCATGCCTGGCTACTGAACCCGCAGGGAGAGAGCGTCGCAGTCCGTACAGGCAAGCCATTTCCCCTGCCGCCCTGGCAACTCGCTGATATGACCCGCCGCAGCATCTCCTTAACGGTATCGAATAGCTGCACTGCTCAACAGACTTCGTTTTATTTAAAAGGACGTTCGCATGAAAAGGATAGCCACTCTGCTGCTGCTCATAAACTGCCTGCTGCCGGTTTACGCCGCTGATGAGGAGCCTCTCAGCCTGACGTTTGATAACGCGCCGGTAGCGCGCATTTTGCAGGCGCTGGCTGACTATCAGCAGATCAACCTGATGATTGCGCCAGAAGTTGAAGGGGCGTTATCGCTGCGGCTCGATAACCTGCCGTGGCATCAGGCGCTGGAGCTGGTGGCGCGCATGGCAAAGCTGACGCTGATAGAACAGGGTAATGTCCTGCTGGTCTATCCGGAAAGCTGGCAACAGGAACAGCAGCAGACACGGCAGGCTGAGCAGCAGGCCCGATTGCTGCAGGAGCCTTTGCAGCAGCGCGCCGTGATATTGCGTTACGCCAGCGCCAGCGAGGTGCATGCCAGTCTGCTGAGTGAGCGGCAGTCGCTGATGAGTGAGCGCGGCAGCGTAACGGTCGACAAACGCACCAACGCCCTGTTACTGCGCGATACGGCGGCAGCGTTGAAAGAGACGGAGCGCTGGATACGGGCGCTGGACCTGCCACTGGAGCAGATCGAGCTATCGGCGCATATCGTCACCATCAGCGAAGAGCATCTGCAGGAGCTGGGTGTGAAGTGGGGATTGCAGGCGGGTGACGCCGCCGTGACTGACATCCTGCATCATCCCCGGCTGGATATTCCGCTGGCGGTCAGTTCGCCCGGCGTCAGCGTGGGTATGGCACTGGCGCGCATCGGCGGTCAGCTTCTGGACCTGGAATTAAGTGCGCTGGAGCAGGAGAACCAGATTGAAATCATCGCCAGTCCACGCCTCTTTACCTCACATCAACAGACCGCGTCGATTAAGCAGGGCACTGAGATTCCTTATGAAGTGTCGGCGGGAAACAGCGGAGCCACCAGTATTGAGTTCAAAGAAGCGGTGCTGGGCATGGAGGTGACACCGACGATTTCCGGGCATGGCCGCATCCAGCTGAAGATCCATATCAGTCAGAACATGCCGGGTCGCAGCATCAGAACCGGCGACAGCGACATATTATCCATTGATAAACAGGAAATTGAGACGCAGGTCACGGTCAGTGACGGGCAAACACTGGCGTTAGGGGGTATCTTTCAGCAGCAGCGCAGTCACGGAGAGAATAAGGTGCCGCTGCTGGGAAATGTGCCGCTGATTGGCGGGTTGTTTCGTCAGCAATCAGAGCAGCGCAAAAAAAGAGAGCTGGTGATCTTCATAACGCCGCGATTGGTCAGGGAAGCAGCGCTTACGGCTGGATAAAACGGAAAATGCGTCCCTTAAGGCCATCTGCGTTGACGCAGGAGAGGAATTAGCTTACAAGGTTTAGCGATTTTCAATACGGTGTAACCGTCTATGCAGGGTAAATCCCGGCAAACAGATCAGAAAACTCCTCTGTAAGCAGCGTTGTAAAGACGCAGCGCTGGCGCGTTACAGTTTCGCGAACACAGGCCAATTCAGAAATGGATGTGCTGAAGGCAATATAATCGGTTGCCAAACAGCCTTGAGTGTTGAGATAATTTTTCATCTGACTCTTGCTAACGCTCATGAGGTCTCAGTTCCTGTCCCGCCAGCAAATGCTGAACGCGGGGTATCATTAACGAATTCTTAGTAATACCGACAAAATGGCAGAGAAACGCAATATCTTTCTGGTTGGGCCGATGGGTGCCGGCAAAAGCACTATTGGCCGTCAGTTGGCTCAGCAACTCAACATGGAGTTCTTCGATTCCGATCAGGAAATTGAGCGACGCACCGGAGCGGATGTGGGCTGGGTTTTTGATGTCGAAGGCGAAGCTGGCTTTCGCGATCGCGAAGAAAAAATCATTAACGAACTGACCGAGAAGCAAGGCATCGTCCTGGCGACAGGCGGTGGTTCCGTCAAATCCCGGGAAACGCGTAATCGTCTCTCCGCCCGCGGTGTTGTGGTTTATCTTGAAACCACCATCGAGAAGCAACTGGCGCGCACCCAACGTGACAAAAAACGTCCGTTGCTGCAGGTGGATTCACCGCCGCGCGAAGTGCTTGAAGCGCTGGCTGGCGAACGCAACCCGCTCTACGAAGAGATCGCCGATGTCACCATTCGCACAGATGATCAGAGTGCGAAAGTGGTGGCGAATCAGATTATCCACATGTTGGAAAAAAGTTGATCCAACGTTCGAAGGCTTTTTAACAGGTATCGGGCATCATGGAGAAGATCACCGTCTCACTGGGGGAACGCAGTTACCCCATCACTATCGCCGCCGGACTGTTTAACGATCCGGCTTCTTTTTGGCCGCTGACCGCGGGCGAAAACGCCATGGTGGTGACAAACCAGACGCTGGCTCCGCTCTATCTTGACCAGCTGACAGCACGGCTGACGGCGGCAGGTGTAAAAGTGGATCAGGTGATCTTACCCGATGGCGAGCAATATAAGACGCTGACCGTGATGGATCAGGTCTTTACTGCGCTCCTGCAAAAGCCTCACGGTCGTGATACAACGCTTGTCGCCTTAGGCGGCGGCGTCATTGGCGATCTTACCGGTTTTGCTGCGGCCAGTTATCAGCGTGGCGTACGCTTTATTCAGGTACCGACCACCTTACTGTCGCAGGTTGATTCTTCGGTTGGCGGCAAAACGGCCGTTAACCATCCGCTGGGCAAAAACATGATCGGCGCGTTTTATCAACCCGCCTCGGTGGTGATTGATACGGCCTGTCTGAAGACGCTGCCCGCGCGCGAACTGGCGTCTGGTCTGGCGGAAGTCATAAAGTACGGCATCATCCTCGACGGTGCGTTCTTCGAGTGGCTGGAGCAGAATCTTGATGCGCTGTTGGCACTGGATGAACAGGCGCTGTCGTACTGCATTCGTCGCTGCTGTGAACTGAAAGCAGAGGTTGTAGCGGCCGATGAGCGTGAAAACGGTCAGCGGGCATTGCTTAATCTGGGCCATACTTTTGGTCATGCGATTGAAGCGCACATGGGCTACGGCAACTGGCTGCACGGTGAAGCGATTGCGGCGGGCATGGTGATGGCGGCACGTACGGCTGAACGTCTGGGACAGTTCCAGCCGCAGGAGACCGACCGCATTATTGCCCTGTTCCAGCGTGCCGGTTTGCCGGTGCATGGGCCGCAGGCGATGAGTGCAGAGATGTATCTGCCACACATGATGCGCGATAAAAAAGTTCTGGCGGGCGAACTGCGGCTGATACTCCCGCTGTCGATTGGCCGCTCTGAAGTGCGTGGTGGCGTGGCACATGATATGGTGCTGGCTGCAATTAACGATTGTCAGCAACCCTGAGATTAAGCAGTTGAGTGGTGACGCGGCGCGCAGGGTGCGCAGTGCGGAATGCCGCTTTACGGAGGAGCCAAAATGGATGAGTTTAAACCGGAAGACGAGTTAAAACCTGACGCCAGCGACCGCCGTCCCTCGCGCCCTCGTAAGTCGTCTACTGCGGCCAAAACACCGGTTTCGCGCCAGCGTATCATGATGGGTGTCGGGATCCTGGTTCTGCTGTTACTGGTGCTGGGGATTGGTTCGGCGCTGAATGGCCCGGATGAGAAAAAACCGGCCACGGCGGGCACAACCCCTGCCGCCAATGGCGGTTCCGGCAGCGAAAAGAATATTGACCTGGGCGGCTCCTCTTCCATGTCCGGTGGACAGACTCCTCCGTCAGATGCCCAGACTACCCCCGCCACCAGCGAAAATAACGCGGCGACCAGCGGTGATGCTGCCTCTAATCCGCAGCGCGACATCTCGATGCCGCCTGTGGCTTCAACGCCTACGCAGGCCGCACCGGTTGAGGCACCCGCAAATCAGCAGCGTGTCACGCTGCCGGGCGATCTGAACAGCGCGCTGACTAATCAGCAGCAGCAGGTTGACAGTGCCGCGATGGGCACGCAGAACGGCAGTTCACTGCCAACGGCGCCAGCAACGGTCAGCGGCAATGCCGGAACGGCTGCCAATCCTGTCACGGCACCTTCAGTCCGTCAGACACCGAACAAATCAAATACGGCTGCTCGTCCGGCGCACGATTCATCGCATAAAACAGCGTCGAAGCCAGTAACCCGTGACAGCAAAACGCATACCACGCCAGCGCGTACGCCAGTGAGTTCTGCGCCAGCTACCACGGCAGCGGGCAGCAATTCAGCCAGCAAATCACTGCCAGGGGGCAGTTATACTCTGCAGCTGAGCGGTGCATCAAAGCCGGAAAGCCTGAATGCCTGGGCTAAGCAACAGAATCTGAGTGGATATCACGTCTACAAAACCACCCGTAACGGTCAGTCGTGGTACGTGCTGGTGAGTGGCTCCTATGCCACACCGGCCGATGCCAAACGCGCTGTAGCATCGCTGCCTGCAGACGTGCGTGCGAAGAACCCGTGGGTAAAACCAGTCAGCCAGGTGAAGAAAGAAGCCAGCCAATAGCGGATGTGGGGCCAGGCTCTGGCCCCGTTTTAAGCGCAGATCTGCTGTCGGTCCAGCCACAGCCTCACAATAAGATGTAATAACCACGACAGCATGAAAAAAAATCGCGCTTTCCTGAAATGGGCAGGGGGAAAATTTCCCTTAGTAGAAGAGATCCATCGTCATCTGCCGCAAGGCGACTGTCTGGTTGAGCCATTTGTTGGCGCAGGTTCGGTGTTTCTGAACACTGAGTTTGATCGCTACCATCTGGCTGATATCAACAGTGACCTGATTAATCTCTACAATATTGTCAAAACGCGCACGGCGGATTTCATCCGTGACGCGCAGCTGCTGTTTACGCCGGAGGGTAACAACGAAATCTGTTATTACCAGCGGCGCACCGAATTTAATAGCAGCACCGACGCCTACCAGCGCGCGCTGCTGTTCCTCTATCTGAACCGTCACTGTTACAACGGCCTCTGCCGCTATAACCTGCGTGGTGAGTTCAACGTGCCGTTTGGCCGCTATCGCAAACCCTACTTTCCTGAAGCCGAATTGTTGTGGTTTGCCGAGCGTGCGCAAAAAGCGACGTTTGTCTGTGAATCGTACGATGTTACCCTGACCAGTGCCGGTAAAGGCTCGGTGGTCTATTGCGATCCGCCTTATGCACCGCTGTCGGCCACGGCCAATTTTACGGCTTATCACACCAACAGCTTCAGCCTGCGTGAGCAGGAGAATCTGGCGGCGTTAGCGGCACAGCTGGCTGCGTCGGAGCACCGGATTCCGGTACTGATTTCTAACCACGACACTGCGCTGACACGTTTATGGTATCAGGATGCAGTGTTACATGTGGTCAAAGCCCGGCGTTCTATCAGCCGGAGCATAGCCGGTCGCACCAAGGTCGACGAACTGCTGGCACTTTATCGCTAGTCTGTTTCGTCCGCGACCAACGCATTACGCCAGCCGCAGGGCTGGCGCACAACAGTGGGAGAATCGGATGAAACAATATTTGCTGGCCCCTTCAATCCTGTCGGCGGACTTTGCCCGCCTGGGCGAAGACACAGCCAAAGCGCTGGCGGCCGGAGGTGACGTGGTTCACTTCGACGTAATGGACAACCACTACGTCCCTAATCTGACCATGGGTCCGATGGTGCTGAAAGCACTGCGCGACTATGGCATCACTGCGCCTATCGACGTGCATCTGATGGTGAAACCAGTGGATGCGCTGATCCCGGAGTTTGCCAAAGCCGGTGCCACCTATATTACCTTTCATCCCGAAGCCAGCGAACACGTTGACCGTACTCTGCAACTGATCAAGGAGCATGGCTGTAAAGCGGGTATGGTCTTTAATCCGGCGACCCCGCTGAGCTACCTCGATTACGTCATGGATAAGCTGGATATCATTCTGCTGATGTCCGTGAACCCTGGTTTTGGCGGGCAGTCATTTATTCCCGGCACCCTGGATAAACTGCGGGAAGCACGCCGACGTATCGATCAGAGCGGCTACAACATTCGTCTTGAAGTGGATGGCGGCGTGAAGATCGACAATATCCGCGAGATTGCGGCTGCCGGTGCCGATATGTTTGTCGCGGGTTCTGCCATCTTCGGTCATCCTGACTATAAAAAAGTGATCGATGATATGCGCAATGAACTGGAGAAAGCCAATGGCTCATTTCACTGATATTCGTGCGCTGGCGTTTGATCTTGATGGCACGCTGGTGGATAGCGCGCCAGGCCTTGCCGATGCGATCGACCGCACGCTGAACGATCTCCGCCTGCCGCAGGCGGGCCTTGAGCGCGTCTCAACCTGGATTGGCAACGGTGCCGATATCATGATGGCCCGTGCGCTGACCTTTGCGCTGGGCCGTGAGCCGCAGCCGGAAGAGCAGCGCGATGCACGCGCGCTGTTTGACCGCCACTATGCCGACACTGTGGATGCGGGCAGCACGCTGTTCCCACAGGTGAAGCAGACGCTGGATGCCTTAAAGGCTTCCGGGCTGCCGATGGCGATTGTGACCAACAAGCCGACGCCGTTTGTGGCACCGCTGCTTGAATCGCTTGGTATTGCCGATGCGTTTTCGCTGATTATCGGTGGCGACGATGTACCGGTTAAAAAACCGCACCCTGCAGCGATCTTTATGGTGCTGGGCACCTTCGGCGTCCTGCCGAACGAGTTGCTGTTTGTTGGCGACTCACGCAATGATATCCAGGCGGCGCAGGCGGCAGGTGTACCCAACGTTGGTATGACCTTTGGCTATAACTATGGCGAGCCGATTGCGACCAGCCAGCCCGATTTAACCCTCGACTCTTTCGACGAACTTTTGCCCACACTGGGGCTGTAAATATCAGGATTTAAGTATGAAACCCATCGTTTTCAGCGGCGCACAGCCGTCCGGCGAACTGACCATTGGCAACTATATGGGAGCGCTGCGTCAGTGGGTGCAGATGCAGGATGATTTCCACTGCATTTACTGCATTGTTGATCTGCACGCGATCACCGTGCGTCAGGATCCTGCTGCATTGCGTAAAGCGACGCTGGATACGCTGGCGCTCTATCTGGCCTGTGGTATCGACCCGCAAAAAAGCACCATCTTTGTTCAGTCGCATGTGCCAGAGCATACGCAGTTGAGCTGGATCCTGAACTGCTACGCCTATTTCGGCGAACTGAGCCGTATGACGCAGTTCAAGGACAAATCAGCGCGTTACGAAGAGAACATTAACGCCGGTCTGTTCGACTACCCGGTTCTGATGGCGGCTGACATTCTGCTCTATCAGACCAATCAGGTGCCGGTCGGTGAAGATCAGAAGCAGCATCTGGAGCTGAGCCGCGATATCGCACATCGCTTCAATGCGATCTATGGCGATATCTTCAGGGTACCAGAGCCGTTCATTCCGAAGTCTGGCGCGCGCGTGATGTCGCTGCTGGAGCCGACCAAAAAAATGTCCAAGTCTGACGACAACCGCAACAACGTTATCGGCCTGCTGGAAGATCCAAAAGCGGTCGTGAAGAAGATCAAACGCGCCGTTACTGACTCTGAAGAGCCGCCAGTGGTGCGCTACGACATCAAAGAGAAAGCGGGCGTCTCTAACCTGCTGGATATTCTGTCGGGCGTGACCGGTAAAACCATCGCCGAGCTGGAGCAGGAGTTCGAAGGCAAGATGTATGGCCACCTGAAAGGCGCAGTAGCCGATGCGGTGTCAGGCATGCTTTCTGAGCTGCAGGAGCGTTATCACAGCTTCCGCAACGATGAAGCACTGCTGGAGCAGGTGATGCGTGATGGTGCGGCTAAAGCACGCGCACAGGCGCAGGAAACGCTGAAGAAGGTTTATGAAGCGGTAGGCTTTGTCGCGATGCCGTAATGGCTGAGCGGACAAATAGAACGGCGGGCGTTATGCCCGCCGTTTTTATTTGCCGATTCAGAACCAGCGCAGGCTATCGCGCAGACTCACTACGCTACCGATAATCATCAGGCTGGGACTGATCACCTGAGCGGCTAACGCTTCCAGTTCGTCCAGTCTCCCGGTGACCACGCGCTGACGCGTGCTGGTGCCGTTTTCCACCAGTGCTACCGGCATATCACTGCGCATTCCATGTTTTATCAGCTGCTGCTGAATTTCTCCGGCCTGGGCCAGCCCCATATAAAAGACCAGCGTCTGCTGCTCTGCCGCCAGCATCTGCCAGGCGAGCGTGCCGGATTTCTGCAGATGCCCGGTAACCAGTCTGACGCTCTGTGCATGATCGCGGTGGGTCAGCGGAATACCGCTGTAGGCCGCACAACCCGATGCCGCGGTGATCCCCGGCACCACGCTGAACGGAATCTTCAGCTGTGCCAGCGCTTCCAGCTCTTCACCGCCGCGACCAAAGATAAAGGGATCGCCGCCTTTCAGCCGCACCACCCGTTTTCCGCGTAGCGCCTGTTCGCAGAGCAGCTGATTGATCGCATCCTGCGGTACGCAGTGATGTCCGGCGCGTTTCCCGACAAAAATGCGTTCGGCATCACGGCGCACCAGATTCAGGATCTCATCGGAAACCAGCCGGTCATAGACGATGACATCCGCCTGCTGGATCAGCTGTAAACCTTTGAGGGTGAGTAATCCGGCATCGCCCGGACCGGCACCCACCAGCGCCACGTCACCCTGTTGCGAAAGGTCTGTGCTAAAAAGCGCGTCGGTAATCTGTTCCGCGCGTTCACCGTCGCCGTTAGCCAGCGTCTGGGCCAGCCGTTCGCTGTTAAAGTAGCGCTCCCAGAAGTGACGGCGGGCATTGATGGAGCCGAATTGCTTTTTCACCCGTGCACGCAGGCCGCCGGCCCGCTGCGCCAGCTGGCCGAGATGCTGCGGCAGTATCGCCTCCAGCTTCTCCCGCAACAGACGCGCCAGCACCGGCGCGCGTCCGCCAGAAGAGACGGCAACCATCAGCGGGGAGCGGTCGATAATCGACGGCATAATCGCGCTGGCCTCCTGCGGCGCATCCACCAGATTGCAGAAGATCTGCTGTGTTTCGGCCGCTTCTGCCACCTGCTGATTGACCGCGTCATCACTGGTGGCGGCGACCACCAGCCAGCAGCCGGTGAGCCACCCGGGATCGAAAGGCCCTGGCAGCAGCGTGATGGCTTTCTGCTGCGCCCATTCCTGGAAGGTGGGGGAGAACTCACGGGCACCGACCCACAGCTCGGCACCGGCCTCCAGCAGCAGGCGCGCTTTCCGCTCAGCCACGTCACCCGCGCCGACCAGCAGGCAGCGACGGCCCTGCAGGCGGCAGAACAAGGGGAAGTAGTCCATCAGAGGTCCTTAAAAAAGCCCGCGCAGGCGGGCTGTTGAGGGGCGTTACAGGCAGACTTCAACCTGTCCGGCATTGACCCGCACCGGCCATGCCGCCACGGAGCGCGTTTCGTCCTCCATGCAGTAGCCATCGCTGAGGCGGAAATGCTGTTTCTTCAGCGGGCTGGCCACCCAGAGCGCATCCTGATGTTCGGCAATAATGCCGCGTGACAGCACGCTGGCATCGGCAAACGGATCGATATTGCTGATGGCATAAAGCTGCTCATCGTCGCGTGGACGGAAGATAGCCACCTGCTGACCTTTGACCAGCGCGCAGACGCCCGTGGCGGGCAGGATCTGCGTCAGCGGGCACACCGGATTCCACTGGCTCATGATTCGGTCTCCTCAATCAGTGTCACGGCAATGCGTTCTTCGGGGCGAGCCGGGCGATGCTGGTCGCGCTCTGCTACCCGTTGTACAGCGGGATCGCGCTGCGGCGAGTTGATAAAGTGGGCAAAGCGCGTCAGCTGGTTCTCATCTTCCAGCGTCGCCTGCCATTCACAGCAAACGCTGGCGCGCAGCGCGGCGAGCTGCTGTTCCATCTGGCTGTTAAGGCCGAGTTTGTCATCCACGATCACGCTACGCAGATAGTCGATGCCACCCTCCAGACTCTCCAGCCACAGCGAGGTGCGCTGCAAACGGTCGGCGGTGCGGATATAGAACATCATGAAGCGGTCGAGATAGCTGATCAGCGTCTGCTGATCGAGATCGGCCGCCAGCAGATCGCCATGACGCGGTTTCATGCCGCCGTTGCCGCAGACGTAGAGATTCCAGCCTTTTTCGGTAGCGATAATGCCGACATCTTTGCCCTGGGCTTCTGCGCATTCACGGGTGCAACCGGAGACACCAAACTTCATTTTGTGCGGTGTGCGGATGCCTTTATAGCGGTTCTCCAGCATTACGCCGAAGCCGAGGCTGTCGCCCACGCCGTAACGGCACCAGGCGCTGCCGACGCAGGTTTTCGCCATACGCAGCGCTTTAGCGTAGGCCTGACCGGTTTCAAATCCGGCCTCGATCAGCTGTGACCAGATAGCGGGCAGATCGTCTTTCTGCGCGCCAAACAAGCCGATGCGCTGCGAGCCGGTGATTTTGGTATAGAGCTGATAGCGTTCGGCGATCTCGCCAATCACCTTCAGTCCGTGCGGCGTGATTTCACCGCCGGGCGAGCGCGGGATCACCGAATAGGTGCCATCTTTCTGGATATTACCCAGATAGAGGTCGTTGCTGTCCTGCAACGGCGCGTGATGCGGCTTGAGTACGTATTCGTTCCAGCAGGAGGCGAGCAGAGACCCCACCGCAGGCTTGCATATTTCACAGCCGTAACCCTGCCCATAGCGGACCAGCAGTTCATCAAAGGTTTTGATCTCTTCCACCTGAATCAGGTGATAAAGCTCCTGGCGTGACCAGGCGAAGTGGGCACAAAGGTGGTTATTGACCTCAATGCCCTGACGGCTGAGTTCGCTGTTAAGTACCTGGGTAATAAGGGGAATACAGCCGCCGCAGCCCGTACCGGCTCGGGTGCTGCTTTTCAGCGCGGCCACGGTGTGACAGCCATCCTGAACCGCTTTGATGATGTCGCCTTTGCTGACGTCGAAGCAGGAGCAGATTTGCGCGTTGTCAGGCAGGGAATCGACACCGATGGCCGGTTTATCCCCGCTGCCCGCTGGCAGAATCAGTGCTTCCGGGTTATCCGGCAGCGTAATACCATTCAGCACCAGTTGCAGCAGGTTGCCATAGTCGCTGGTGTCGCCCACCAGCACCGCACCCAGCAGAGTTTTCTGATTTTCGCTGATAATCAGGCGTTTGTAGACCGATTTGCTTTCATCCAGCCAGACCACACTGCGTGCACCTGGCGTGGTACCGCGCGCATCGCCAATCCCACCGACATCGACACCCAGCAGCTTGAGTTTGGCGCTCATGTCCGCACCGGTAAACGCATTGTCGCGGCCCAGCAGATGGTCGCTGGCGACCTGCGCCATTTTATACCCCGGCGCCACCAGGCCATAGACGCGATTCTGCCAGGCGGCACACTCACCGATGGCGTAAATGGCGGGATCGCTGGTGCGGCACTGGTCATCAATGGCGATGCCGCCACGCGGACCCAGGGTTAATCCACACTGTTTTGCCAGTTTGTCCTGCGGGCGAATGCCGGTGGAGAAGACAATGAAATCGACCTCCAGCGCACTGCCGTCGGCAAACTGCAGCGTTTTGCCGCCGTGCTCGTGATGCACAATCTGTTGGGTGTTTTTGCCGGTGTGGACCCGCACGCCCATCTGCTCAATCTTACGACGCAACTGTTCCCCGCCTTGCTGATCGAGCTGTTCTGCCATCAGCACCGGCGCAAATTCAATAACGTGAGTTTCAATACCCAGATTTTTCAGTGCGCCCGCCGCTTCCAGTCCCAGCAGACCGCCGCCAATCACCGCACCGCGTTTGCTGCGGCGTGAGCAGGCTTCAATGGCATTGAGATCTTCGATGGTGCGGTAGACAAAGCAGTCGCTGCCTTCGGCACCGTTAATCGGCGGGATCCATGGATAAGAGCCGGTGGCAAAAATCAGCGTGTCGTAGTGAACCGCGCGACCGGTGCTGGAGTGGATGAGCTTTTCATCACGGTTAATGGTGATAGCGCGCTCACCCAGCAGCAGATTGACCTGATGTTTGTCGTAATAGCCTTCACGAACCAGCGACAGCTCTTCGGCGGTGTGATGGGAGAAGTAAGCGGACAGATGGACACGGTCGTAGGCGACGCGGGGTTCTTCACAAAAGACGGTCAGCGAAAACTGGTCGGGTTCCGCTTTCTCAAGTAACTCTTCTATGAAGCGGTGGCCGACCATGCCGTTACCGATAACGACGACATTGTGCTTGCTCATTTTTGCCTCAAATTTGCGATATCTGCGGCTACAATAGCGCGCCCTTTCTGACGCTTATTGATATGTATCAACCACAACGCCATATACCTATTAAGAGGTATGTAGTTGATTTTAATTTGGTTTATCGGATGCGGCTAACCTGCTGAATATCCTGCATTGCTGCTGAGGGTATGAATCGTGTTAGTTTTAACCATACAGGTTAATCGGATAAGGAATCAGCCATGCTGTCACCCAAGTGGATCAATAATGTGCGTTTGCCCTGGCGGGAAGGGTTGTGGCAAATCGAAATCGCCGACGGAAAAATTGCCCGCATCTCAGCCCAGCCGCAGCAGCCTTCTCCGGTGGGACAATCGCTGGACGGCGAGGGCGGCTTAGCCTGCGCGCCCTTTATTGAGCCGCATATTCATCTGGATACCACCCAGACGGCGGGTGAACCGGCATGGAATCAGTCTGGCACGCTGTTTGAGGGGATTGAACGCTGGGCTGAGCGCAAGGCGCTGCTCAGCCACGAAGATGTGAAACAGCGGGCGTTGCAGACGCTGAAGTGGCAGATCGCCAACGGCATTCAGTTTGTGCGCACTCATGTTGACGTGTCAGACCCCTCACTGACGGCGCTGAAAGCGATGCTGGAGCTGAAAGCGGAGATGGCGCCCTGGATCACGATTCAGATAGTGGCGTTTCCCCAGGAGGGCATTCTCTCCTATCCCAACGGCGAAGCATTACTGGAAGAAGCCTTGCGGCTGGGCGCGGATGTCGTCGGCGCCATACCGCACTACGAATTCACCCGCGAATATGGCGTCGAGTCGCTGCATAAAACTTTTGCGCTGGCTGACCGCTATGACCGGCTGATCGATGTTCACTGCGATGAGATCGATGATGAACAGTCGCGCTTTGTGGAAACCGTGGCGGCGCTGGCCCATCGCGACGGCAACGGCGCACGCGTGACGGCCAGTCATACCACCGCGATGCACTCTTACAATGGCGCGTACGCCTCACGACTTTTCCGGCTGCTGAAGCTGTCGGGCATTAACTTTGTCGCCAATCCGCTGGTCAATATTCACCTGCAGGGCCGCTTCGATACCTATCCCAGGCGGCGCGGCATTACGCGGGTAAAAGAGATGCTGGAGGCCGAGATTAACGTCTGCTTCGGCCACGACGATGTGTTTGATCCCTGGTATCCGCTGGGGACCGCCAACATGCTGCAGGTGCTGCATATGGGATTACATGTCTGTCAGCTGATGGGCTATGAGCAGATTGATGCCGGTCTGGATCTGATTACGCACAACAGTGCGAAGACGATGCAGCTTGCAGGCTATGGCATTCAGAGCGGCAACGAGGCCAGTCTGATTATACTGCCAGCAGAGAGCGGTTTTGATGCGGTAAGAAGGCAGGTCCCGGTGCGCTATTCACTGCGTCGCGGTGTGGTCGTGGCGGAGACGAAGCCTGCAGAAAGCGAGATTTACTGGCGGGAACGGGAGCGCGTAAACTTCCGGCGTTAACGAGCAGGGCGGCGATCGCTCGCCGCCCTGAAGGATTAATGCGTGACGTGACCGTGAGTACGATGACGGCTGACAAAGCCGAGCAGGGCACACATTACAAATACCACGGCGTAGAGCGCGTTCGCCGTCGCCAGTGCGGTATGCACACCACTTTTCTCAACGATAGGCGCCGTGACCACAAAGGTCAGCATGGTGCCGACGGTGCCGCAGGTCAGAATGAAGTTCACCAGCTTCGGTGACGCCACTCTGGTCTGCAATGAACCCAGGGTGATGATGGTGGTGTAGATAGCACTTGAGCTGAAGCCAAGAATCATGATGATCCATTTCAGCATGCTGGCATCGTTGCTGCTGACGAACCAGTACATCAGTACGGTCGCCAGACCCGCCAGCACCATCAGAATGCGTTGCAGATCGAAGAAGCGCAGCAGGAAGCTGAAGGCCCACATACCCACCATATACGCCGTCCAGAAGCTGCCCACCAGTTGTCCGGCGTCATTGATATTCATGCCCATGACTTTGGTGGCATATTCCGGCACCCAGGAGATAAAGCCGAGCTGGCCCAGAATATAGCAGAGTGCCGCGACAGCCAGCAGCAGCACGCCCACACCCCATTTCTCTTTCTCAACCGTCGGGCTGTTTTCAGGCTTACGCAGTACCGGGAACTCCACAAACAGCGTCATGACGAAAATGGCGACGTAGATAACGCCGATGCAGACATAGACCCAGTACCACGGCAGCTGACGCGCCAGCAGAATGCCTGCCAGCACCGGAAACAGCGTGCCCGCCATGCTGAAGAAGGAGTCGGTAAACAGCAGGCGTGAACCGCGCTGACGGCCTTCATACAGGTGAGTGATCAGGAAGGTACCGATCGACATGGTGATGCCGCTGACCACACCCAGCACAAACATACAGAGCGAGAAGATGGTGAGATCGCGGCTGGTCATCAGCCCGATTATCGCCAGCACCATCAGGACGAAGCCGAAAATCAGCTGGCGCTTCAGTGGCACAATCACCATCAGCCAGGCGTTCAGGAAAACCGCCGCCAGGATGCCGCTGTTGAGGAAGGTGAAGGTATTACTCATGCTGGAGATGGGAATCTGGAAATCTTTTGCGATATCGCCCATTACCATGCCGGTAACGATCACCAGCGCGCCGGTCAGCGCGTAGGAGAAGAAGCTTATCCAGGTAAGGCCAATACGATTACGGTTTGTCATGTTCTGAACCTGTTGAGAACCGGGTGCCAAAAAGTGTCAGAAAGTGTAAACGGAACTGTGATCTTAATAAACAAGCAGTGAAACTACAGATCTAGATTTCATGTGTTGTGTGATTTTAATCACGCAATTAGGGTTGTTTAACGTTTGCTCAGTGCATTTGCCGCAACAGCGTAAATATAAGTAAAACGCTGGCTCATGGAATAGAGTCTCTTTACAATCAATCACGTTTTTGTGCCCGCTCTCCCAGGTAAGGAATCTTTCATGTTTAAACGTACTTTAACAGCGGCCATCACCCTGTTAGCGCTCTCTACCGTTTCCGCCCAGGCGCTGGCCGCAAAAGGTGACACCCACGTTCTGCTCACCACCTCCGCCGGCAATATCGAACTCGAACTGAATAACCAGAAAGCGCCGGTTTCTGTGAAAAACTTCGTTGATTACGTCAACAACGGTTTTTACAACAACACTATTTTTCATCGCGTGATCCCGGGCTTTATGGTGCAGGGTGGTGGTTTCACCACGGATATGCAGCAGAAGCAGACCAACGCGCCAATTAAAAACGAAGCGGACAATGGACTGCGTAACCTGCGCGGTACCATCTCTATGGCGCGTACCGCCGATAAAGACAGTGCCACCAGCCAGTTCTTCCTCAACGTCGCGGATAATGCGTTCCTCGACCACGGCCAGCGCGATTTTGGCTATGCCGTATTTGGTAAGATTGTGAAAGGTCAGGATGTGGTTGAAAAAATTTCTCAGGTTCCGACCAAAGATGTGGGTCCGTACCAGAATGTGCCGTCCAAACCGGTAGTTATCCTCTCCGCCAAAGTCCTGCCTTAACGCTTTTTGTCGCCATCTGCGGATGGCGACCGCCTGCCGCTTCCGGCAAAGCCAGAATTTGCTCTTATACTTAGGGCAAAAACCTGAGCAGGAGGCGGTATGGCGAACAAACTCACCGAAAAACAGAAGGTCACTCTGTGGCAACAGCGGCGTAGCGCCAGCTATCAGGCCAGCTGTCGGCTGGAAGGCTTCTCATCGAATGAAACCAGCGTAAACAGCGATGATGCAGCCGCGCGTCTGGCGTCACTGAGGAGGCAATATGGACTCTAATACCGCAGTGACCCAGGATCCCTACCTGTGGCAGCACGACAACGTGCTGAAAAACCTGCCCGATATTCATGATGCCGCCCAACTGCGTAAGGCGGAGCTGAGCTTCAGTGCAGCGCGTGCCGCCACCCTGGAACTGGGACCGCGTAATGCCGGATTGCCTTACCTGCGCCAGATCCATCGCACGCTGTTCCAGGACGTTTACAGCTGGGCCGGCGAACTGCGCACCATCGATATCTGGCGAGATGAAACGCCGTTCTGCCATTTTGAATATATCGAAAAGGAAGGCAACGCGCTGATGGCTGCGCTGGAAGAGGAAAAAGGACTCGCTGAGTTGCCGCGCGACGCGTTTATTCAGCGCATCGCCCACTACTACTGCGAAATCAATATGCTGCATCCTTTCCGTCATGGAAATGGCCGGGCACAGCGGATTTTCTTTGAACAGCTGGCGCTGCATGCCGGTTATCTGCTGTCGTGGGAAGAGACGGACGCGGAGAGCTGGAAAGCTGCTAATCAGGCGGGTGTAGCCGGCGATCTGACGCCGCTGGAGCAGGTGTTTGCGAAAGTGGTGAGTGAGGCGGCTTAACCGCGTAGAATAGCGGCGCGGTTTATCATTCTGGACGCGTCATGCTGCTGCTTATCGACAATTACGACTCCTTTACCTGGAATCTTTATCAATATTTCTGCGAGCTGGGCGCGCAGGTTCAGGTGGTGCGCAATAATGCCATCACCCTGGAGCAGATGGCAGCGTTACCGCTGACCCATCTGGTGATCTCTCCTGGCCCCTGCACGCCGTCAGAGTCGGGCATCTCGCTGGCGGCGATTCGGCATTTCGCCGGTAACGTGCCGGTGCTGGGTGTCTGCCTGGGCCATCAGGCGATCGCGCAGGCCTATGGCGCGCAGGTCGTGCGAGCCCGTCAGGTGATGCACGGCAAAACCTCCGCGATTCAGCACACCGGCCAGGGCGTGTTCCGCAATCTCAATAATCCCCTTACCGTGACCCGTTATCACTCGCTGATTGTGCAGCGCGACTCTCTGCCCGACGCATTCGAGGTAACGGCCTGGACGGTACGTGACGGCGAGCCTGACGAAATTATGGGGTTTCGCCATAAAACCCTGGCGCTGGAAGGCGTGCAGTTCCATCCCGAAAGCATTCTCAGCGAGCAGGGACATCAGCTGCTGCGCAATTTCCTTACGCAATAAGTTGCCTTTGAGTGATTTTTTATGCATATTTTGTGATTATTATTTCAATTCAGTACGACAATCATTCAGATGGGGTTACTAATGGCAGCCGAAAAAATTGCGGTCACGCGGGAGACGTTCGATAACGTTATTTTGCCTGTTTATGCACCTGCGCAGTTCGTGCCGGTAAAAGGCAAGGACAGTCGCGTATGGGATCAGCAGGGCAAAGAGTATATCGACTTCTCGGGTGGTATTGCTGTTACCGCACTTGGACACTGCCATCCTGCGCTGGTGGAAACACTGAAAAGCCAGGGCGAGACGCTGTGGCACACCAGCAATGTCTTTACCAACGAACCGGCACTGCGTCTCGCCAGTAAGCTCATTCAGGCGACCTTTGCCGATCGCGTCTTCTTCGCCAACTCCGGTGCCGAAGCCAATGAAGCTGCGTTTAAGCTGGCGCGCTACTATGCCTGCAAACGTCACAGTCCGTTCAAAAGTAAAATCATCGCGTTTCATAATGCTTTTCATGGCCGGACGCTGTTTACCGTTACGGTCGGCGGCCAGCCAAAATATTCTGACGGATTCGGTCCGAAACCGGCGGATATTGTCCACGTGCCGTTCAATGACCTGGATGCTGTAAAAGCGGTCATTGACGATCACACCTGCGCCATTGTGGTTGAACCGATTCAGGGTGAGGGCGGCGTCATGCCTGCGACGCAGGAATTTATGCAGGGACTGCGTGCGCTTTGCGATCAGCATCAGGCGCTGCTGGTACTGGACGAAGTGCAGAGCGGCATGGGACGCAGCGGCAAGCTGTTCGCCTATGAGCATTATGGCGTCCAGCCCGATATCCTGACTTCAGCCAAAGCGCTGGGCGGCGGTTTCCCGGTCAGCGCCATGCTGACCACCAACGAGATTGCTTCAACCATGGCACCGGGCGTGCATGGCACCACCTATGGCGGCAACCCGCTCGCCTGTGCCATTGCCGAAACCGCGCTGGATATTATCAACACGCCGGAGGTGCTGGCGGGCGTAGAGATGCGTCGCCAGCACTTTGTCACGGCGCTGCAGGCTATTGACGCGAAGTATGACCTGTTCAGTGACATTCGCGGCAAAGGTCTGCTGATTGGCGCGGCACTGAAACCTCAGCATGCCGGCAGGTCGCGCGACATTCTGAATGCCGCCGCCGCTGAAGGTGTGATGGTGCTGGTAGCTGGCACCGATGTGATGCGTTTTGCCCCGTCGCTGATCATCGAACCGGCCGACATTGAAGAGGGCATGAGCCGCTTTGCCACCGCCGTCGGCAAAGTGCTTAACGGCTAGCTTAGTTTTTACGTAAGCGTCTGATCAGCCAGCGGCCATGTTGCGGTCGCTGGTTCCACGCCAGCGATGAAATGGTGTACATCACGCTCAGATGATCGAGAATGCGCCGCACATGCTGCTCCACCACAGTAATCGGTCCCTCACTGATGTTTTCCAGGTCATCCAGCAGATTCACATGTGAGCTTTCACCATCATATTCCAGCCGCTGCTGACACCGCTGCAGCGCAATTTCGCAGGATTGCAGATAGCGTTGAGCCAGCGAGGCGGTCAGCATAGTGTGCTCGCGCGCCAGAATCGTTATCGCATTGATATGCTCGACAATAAACTGACTGTGGGTGACCCAGAGCCGCATATCACTCAGGTAACGGGAGTTGAACGCGGGTTCCTGCATTGCCTGATTCAGTGAGTTAAACAGCGCATTGTGCGCCTGATTAACCTTCACGCGCTGATAAGCCAGTTTCTCTGGCGACTGTTCGTCGCCCAGTAACAGCCGCAGCGCATCCTGATAGGTTTCCAGCGCGTCGTGGGCGTTCTGCCGTAGTAAGCCGCTCTGCCACTGCGGCCACAGCCACAGCATCCCACCAAAGGCGATCAGACAGCCCATCAGCGTATCCATCAATCGCGGCAGCAGAAACTGCGCGCCATTCAGTGACAGCAGTTGCAGCGAGTAAACTGCCGTGACCGTAAAGCCAATCATCGACCAGCCATAGAACTGGCGGGTAAAGCGATAGCTGATAAAGGTTATCGCCAGCATGATCAGCAGCACCAGTGACTCCGGTACCTCGAGCCGCAGCGTAGCGGCCGCGATGACCAGGCCGGCAAAGGTGCCCAGCGCCCGGTGCTGGATACGGACGCGGGTAGCGCTGTAGCCGTTCTGGCTGACGAACATGATGGTCATCAGGATCCAGTAGGGTTTAGGGATGTTGAAGAACAGCGCCAGCGCGCTGCCCAGCATCAGCATCACCGCAAAGCGACCCGCCGTGCGCAGCGACGACGAGCGAAACGAGAGATAACTGCGCAGCGCCGGTAACAGCGGCAGGCGGCGCTGGCGGTCTGCCATCAGATCGCGCTGGTAAAGCGGTTTCTGGGTGCGTAGCACCCGCGCAATGCGGTTGAAGTGATAAAGGCAGAAGTTACCCACCGGATTATCGGGATGCTGATGGGCAATTTTCTCCAGTGCGCCGAGCTGTTTATCCATCGCAAAGCGGTCGGGTAACTGGTGATAAAGAATGTTATCTGCCAGCACCCGCAGCCGGGCCGAGATGGTTTTGGCATTCCAGCGGATCACCGCTTCAGCATGGCTTTGCTCCACCAGCTTCTGGACTTCTTCCGGCCGATGCAGGCTGACCGAGATATGCTCCTGCAGATCGAGGGCCACCTGGAAAGCGCGCGTCAGCCGTTTATGGCTGTGATCGCGGCTTGCCGACAGCATATGCATCTGCTGATAACAGGTGTTAATCAGATCGACCACTTTCTGCTGACGGGCCAGCAGTGGCGGCAGCGCCTTTTCCGGATCGGTCAGCTGCGTCAGCAGGGTGTATTTCGCGTCGCAGTAGTTAGCCAGCTCGCGGTAGATCAGGCTCAGGCTTTCGCGCATTGGCTGCTCTTTCCACAGCCAGAACCAGAACCAGTTAAACAGCCCGTACCACAGCGTGCCGCCGATATAGAGCAGCGGGGTGACATAGATGGGCATGCGGCCAATCAGGCTCAGGGTAAAGATGGCGGCAATCAGGGTGCCGGGCAGCAGACGGCCATGCAGCGGGCTGATCTCACCCGTGACGCCGAGCAGCAAAGGCATAGCGAAGAGGATCAGCGGCAGTGGAATCGCATGCAGGGTGAGCCACTGGATCAGAAAGCTGCCGAGGGCAAACAGGCTACCGCCCACAATCAGACGTTTGAAAAAGCGTTTATGCGGCGTATCGAGACCGGCGATATTGCAGCAGGCGGGCACTAATGAGAACAGCAGACCTTTTTGCAGGTCGCCAGCCAGCCAGCCCAGCGCCACCGGCAGACAGAGCACCAGCGTTTGCCGCAAGGCATAATTGACTTCAGGATGGTAAATGATTCGACGCCACATCGGCCCAACACAAACAATAACGGCGTGATGTTGCCATCACGCCGTGGATGACAGGAATTAGCGGGTGCCGTAAACGACGATGGTTTTGCCGTGTGCGGAGATCAGGTTCTGATCTTCCAGCATCTTCAAAATACGGCCCACGGTTTCACGTGAACAACCCACAATCTGACCAATTTCCTGACGAGTGATTTTAATTTGCATGCCGTCGGGATGCGTCATGGCATCTGGCTGCTTCGCCAGGTTAAGCAGAGTCTGTGCAATGCGGCCGGTAACGTCGAGGAAAGCGAGGTTACCCACTTTTTCAGACGTCACCTGCAGGCGACGCGCCATCTGCGATGAGAGTCGCATCAGGATATCGGGGTTAACCTGGATCAACTGACGGAATTTCTTGTAAGAAATCTCCGCCACTTCGCACGCGCTTTTCGCACGTACCCAGGCGCTGCGTTCCTGACCTTCTTCGAACAGGCCAAGCTCACCAATAAAATCGCCCTGATTCAGGTAGGAAAGAATCATCTCTTTGCCTTCTTCATCTTTAATCAGAACCGCGACGGAACCTTTCACGATGTAGTAAAGCGTTTCTGCTTTTTCACCTTGGTGAATCAGCGTACTTTTGGATGGATACTTGTGAATATGGCAATGGGACAGGAACCATTCGAGTGTAGGGTCTGTTTGCGGTTTGCCGAGAACCATTCGCTATTATCCTCTGTTGTAATCGTGCCCAAAATACAGGGGGCAGTTTTCCCTGTCAGGCGGTGAAAGCTTCAAGCGTTTCCTTTTCAGGAAATTATTCGGGCCGCATCAGGCGCAGTGCGCATCATTCTTCCCGGCTTCGCCATCGGGTGACGAAAAATATTTTCAGCACTGTTTGTAGCACAGCTTTTGCCGACTGTCTTCTGTTGTCTCGCTTCAGCTACAGGCGGATTTCTCTGGATTGCTGTTTACCAGGCGAAAGCGTACTCTGGCGACAAAACAGCGTATTCCGGAGCAAAAATCATGCAGGCAAGAGTGAAATGGGTAGAAGGGCTGACATTCCTTGGAGAATCCTCATCCGGCCATCAGATACTGATGGATGGCAATTCAGGTGATAAAGCGCCCAGCCCAATGGAAATGGTGCTGATGGCGGCAGGTGGATGCAGCGCGATTGACGTGGTATCAATTCTGCAAAAAGGCCGCAACGATGTGGCTGATTGTGAAGTAAAACTGACCTCAGAACGTCGTGAAGAGGCGCCGCGAATCTTTACGCACATCAACCTGCATTTTATCGTGAGTGGCAAAGCGCTCCAGGATAAAGCGGTCTCACGCGCGGTCGATCTTTCGGCTGAAAAATATTGCTCGGTGGCCATCATGCTGGGTAAAGGCGTCAACATTACGCATAGCTATGAAGTGATCGAACTTTAGTAGCCGCAGGGGTTATTGCAGACCTGCTAACTTCACTTCCAGTATCTGATGCAGGTTGCTTTAAGACTGTGCCTGGTCCGGAAATCCGCTTTGAGATTGTGCCTGCGTTGTGAACAGGGTCAGAGCGGTTTGTGTCGGTCCGCTGTCAGATTGTGCCTGCATAGGGAATCCGCGTTGAAACTGTGCCTGCGCTGGGAACCGGGTCAGATCGGAAAGTCGCTTCAGCCAATCCCTGGCCGCTCGTCCCGCGCCGTCCCTGGCGCGGGACGCTTTCCTTTTCTGACCCGGTTCCCTGCGTGTTAAGCATTTTCGCTGCTGTCAGATTGATCCTGCATTGGCATTAGTCTGGAAAGGCCCTTTTGACCTCTTACTCTATCCGCTTACCTTCCATCAGCCGCTTCACCAGCGGACCCATGATCAACTCCATCGCCAGACCCATTTTGCCGCCGGGCACCACCAGCGTATTGATGTGCGAGATAAACGAGCCCTGCAGCATTGCCAGCAGGTAGGGGAAGTCGATATCTTCCAGCGCCTGAAAGTGGATCACCACAAAACTCTCATCCAGTGACGGAATGGCGCGGGCTGCGAACGGGTTGGAGGTATCGATGGTTGGAACGCGCTGAAAGTTGATATGGGTGCGTGAAAACTGCGGTGTGATGTAGTTGATGTAATCTTCCATTGAGCGCACCACGGAATCCATTACGGCTTCACGTGAATGACCGCGCTCGCCAGTGTCGCGTACCAGCTTCTGAATCCACTCCAGGTTAACAATCGGTACCACGCCCACCAGCAGATCGACCTGTTCCGCCACGTTGTGCTGCGCTGTCACCACACCGCCATGCAATCCTTCATAAAAAAGAATATCGGTGTTCTGCGGTAGCGGCTGCCAGGGTGTAAAAGTGCCGGGCACCTGATTCCACGGCACCGCCTCATCGTAAGTGTGCAGATATTTACGCGACTGCCCCTCCCCGCTGAGACCATACTCTTTAAAGCTCTGCTCCAGCAGGCCAAAGTCATTGGCTTCCGGGCCGAAGTAGCTGACATGACGTCCCAGATCGCGTGCCTTACGAATCGCCATATCCATTTCAGGGCGGGTAAAGCGGTGAAAACTGTCACCTTCCAGCTCCGCCGCATGCAGGTCAAGCTGCTGAAAAATTTTGCGGAACGCCAGGCTGGTGGTGGTGGTTCCTGCGCCGCTGGAACCGGTCACCGCGATAATGGGATGACGTGCAGACATAGAAAAGCTCCCTGTGAGGTCGGACGATGAGCATTGTTATCATGAAAGGGTGCCGGGTGCATCAGCCACGAAATTCTTTACGCGGCATGATATTGACCGATTCATGCAGTTCCGACCACACCAGCACCACTTCACCGGTTTCCAGCTGGCGTCGCACATCAGCCACCTTGTCCAGCAGGCTACGTTCATGCTCGCCATAGTCAGTGCCTTCACGCAGCACAAAGGTTTCAATCAGATTTTCAAGGGTCTCAGGAGAGACCTGTTGCCAGGGAATAATCACGAGATCAGGTATCCAGAAAAGGGGCGATCCACTGCGGGATGCGCTGTTCCAGCCACATTTCGGGCTGGCGTAACGTCCCGCCGACGAAACCGACGTGGCCGCCGTGTGGTGTCAGTTGATAAGTAATAGTGGCAGATAATTGGCTGCTGTGCGGAATCACCTCATCACTCATAAAGGGATCGTCTTTGGCGTGGATGATTAGCAGCGGTTTCTCTGCGCGTTTGAGCCAGGGCATGGCGCTGGCCCGATGATAGTAATCGGCCGCATCGACAAAACCGTGGGCGCGGGCGGTAATCGCATCATCAAAATCGCGCAGTCGCCGCAGCGCTTTTAACTGCGCCAGATTGACCGGCAGCGTATCCGGCCAGGCGTGCAGTTTGCGGCGGGCATTTTTCTTCAGCTGCGCCAGCAAATAGTATTGATAGAAGCGTGAAAAGCCATGTTCCAGTTTTACGCTACATGGCTCCAGCAGCAGTGGGGCGGAGACAATGACGCCTGCCTCCACTTCGGCAGCTGCGCCCTGCTGGCCCAGCAGGCAGCCCAGCATATTGCCGCCTAGCGAAAAACCGACGGCCACGGTCGGCACCTGGCCCCAGCGGGTACGCAGCCAGTGCAGAAAAAAGCGGGCATCTTCCGTTTCGCCGGAATGATAGATGCGATTGAGCCGGTTGGGTTTGCCGCTGCAGCCGCGAAAATGCATCACTACCGCCAGCCAGTCGCGCGCGCGGCAGATCGCCATCAGGCCATGAATATAGGGGCTGTGAAAGCTGCCCTCCAGCCCATGAAACAGCACGACACGCGGCTTATTCTGCGCCTGTTGGGGATCTTCGCTCCAGGCGAGATCGACAAAATCGCCATCCGGCAGATCGAGTCGCTGCCAGTAAGGCGCGAACGTGACACGGCGACGCAGCAGGCGCGGCAGCATTGTCTGCAGGTGGGCGTTACGCAGGCTGTCAGGCGGCGTGAACTGCTCGTTTTCCGGTCCGGTAAATTTCATGTGGTAAAAGCTTGTCTGTTCCATATCTCACTGTTAGCTTCGATAAGTTTTTTCTTGCAGGGGTAAGGAGTACCCGATTGCCATGGAACTCAGTCTTTTTTTATCAATGTTGGGCTTTCTTTGGGTCGCGGCGATTACGCCCGGGCCTAATAATATGTTACTCACCGCCTCAGGCGCTAATTTTGGCTTTATGCGCACCATTCCGCTGATGATCGGCATCATGATTGGTATGCAGGTGATGCTGCTGATGGTGGCCTTTGGCGTAGGCGGTCTGATCCTGCTTTATCCTTCGTTGCACCTGGTGCTGAAAATCGCCGGTAGCCTCTATCTGCTCTGGCTGGCATGGAAAATCGCTACCGCCAGTTATGAAAAGCTGGAAACTGACCAGGCGCCGGATGCGCCGATGCCGTTCTGGCAGGGTGGGTTGCTGCAGCTGATCAATCCAAAGGCCTGGCTGATGGCACTGGGCGCGGTCGCCAGCTTCAGTCTGGCCGGTGATGCGTATCGCCATTCGGTGATGGCGATAAGCGTCGGTATGTTTCTGGTTAATCTCGTCTCGGGCGTGATTTGGATGGGATTTGGCGCGATGATCGGCCGCATTCTGCGCAGCCGTCGTGCCTGGAAAATCTTTAACCTCGCTATGGGGCTACTGACTGCTGCCTGCGTGCTGTTAATCTGGCATTAAGTCAGCTGGATGCGCGTTCAACGCGCGTCCAGGGCAGCACTTCACGGATGACCGGCGCATTCGGATTACGGATCTTCTGCAGCAGCAGCTGCACGCTGCGCGCGCCCAGCTGGTTCATCGGTTGCTCGATGGTGGTCAGCGGCGGATTCAGGCTGCGGGTAAACGGCACGCCATCGAACCCGACGACCGCCAGATCTTCCGGCACGCGCAGACCTGCTTCCAGTGCCGCATGTACCACGCCCACCGCCAATACATCTGATACCGCAAACACCGCATCCGGCGGTTCCGGCAGCGCCATCAACTCCCGCAGCCCCTGACTGCCTGCTTCAGGGGAGATCTCACAGGTATAAGAGACGCCGGACCACGCATACCCCAGCTCCTCAATCGCCTGCCGGTAGCCTTTTTCACGATGATGCGAGTAGAGGTAGCGCATGTCGCCATTGACCAGCCCGATGCGTTTACGCCCTTTACCGGCGAGGTAATGGACGGTGTCACGCGCCGCTTCAAGGTGATCAATGCTGACTGAGGAGGCGGGGATGTCGGGATTAAATTCACAGCACTGCACCCAGGGGGCTCCGGCGATCAGCGCCTGCAAATCCTGTAAGCCGGAGGCCGCATCCATGGTAATCACACCATCCACCACTTTGCCGGTCAGCAAACTCAGATAGGCGGCTTCGCGCTGAAGCTGCGAGGCGGAGTTACAGAGCAGGATATGATAGCCGTGCAGTTCCGCTTCGGCCTCAATGCCCTGAACCACGCGTGAACAGAAGGGGTTAGTGATATCCGAGATCAGCACCAGCAGCATGTTGCTTTGCGCCGTACGCAGCTGACGCGCCAGCAGATTGGGCTGATAGTCGCAGGCAGAGATTGCCGCCAGAACTTTCTCACGCGTATCGGGCTTTACGCCGGGATGCGCGTTGAGAACCCGCGATACCGTGGCTTTGGAGACGCCAGCCAGCTGAGCGACTTTCTCGATCGACATCGGATACAGAGACCTTAACAGGCAAAAATTGGTAACGCATATCAATAGCACAGGGACAATGTGAGCGCCTGACATTTTTGCTTACTTTAGCTATTTTCAGCATTTGCGATTTTTGACTTAGTTTTGCAGATAGTGATCTAAGAACTTATTTCTATTAGGGATAATTTTTAATTCCTTTATGAAACTATAGCGGCCGCAGACACTACCTCCACTATAAAAATGGCGGGGTAATGATCATGGCAGCAACACGTTTAACTTTTTTAGCCGCAGCGCTGGCGCTGCTGGCGTTTCAGGCTGATGCGGTCAATGTCACCGTGGCGTACCAGACCTCAGCCGAACCCGCGAAAGTGGCGCAGGCTGACAACAGTTTTGCGAAAGAGAGCGGGGCCAGCGTTGACTGGCGAAAGTTTGACAGCGGTGCAGGCGTCTTACGCGCACTGGCGTCCGGCGACGTGCAGATTGGCAACATCGGTTCCAGCCCGTTAGCGGTCGCAGCAGCGCAGAAACTGCCAATTGAAGCGTTTTTACTCGCCTCTCAGCTGGGCAACTCTGAAGCGCTGGTGGTAAAAAAGACCATTACCTCTCCTAAAGATCTCATTGGCAAACGCATTGCGGTGCCGTTCATCTCTACTACTCACTACAGCCTGCTGGCTGCACTGAAACACTGGGGCATTACGCCGTCGCAGGTGCAGCTGATAAACCTGCAGCCGCCAGCGATTATCGCGGCCTGGCAGCGTGGCGATATTGATGGTGCCTATGTCTGGGCCCCTGCAGTCAATGAGCTGGAGAAAGAGGGCAAAGTGTTAACCGACTCTGCGGAAGTGGGGAGCTGGGGTTCGCCGACGCTGGACGTCTGGGTAGTACGCAAAGATTTTGCCGAACAGCATCCCGAGATCGTCACCGCTTTTGCCCGCAGCGCGATCGATGCGCAGCAGGCCTATCTTAACAGTCCCGACAGCTGGCTGAAGCAGCCCGATAACCTCAGCAAACTCTCACGCCTCAGTGGCGTGCCGGAAGCGCAGGTTCCCGGTCTGGTGAAGGGCAATACCTACCTGACGGCGCAGCAGCAGGTTGAGCAGCTGGGTAAACCGGTCAATAAGGCGATCGTCGATACCGCGCAGTTCCTGAAAGCGCAGGGCCGGGTGCCGCAGGCAGATAACGACTACAGCAGTTATGTAACCTCCCGCTTCGTCGCGCCATTAGTTAAACCATAAGGAGGCACTATGCTGCGTATCGCTCACCTTAATGCCCGTTATGCCGGACAGCCGGTGTTGCAGGATATCAATCTGCACCTGGACAGCCACGAACTGCTGGTCGTGCTCGGCCCCTCCGGCTGTGGCAAAACCACGCTGCTGAATCTGGTGGCCGGATTCCTGCCGGTGGAGTCGGGCAGCATCACGCTGGATAACCAGCCGGTGATCGGGCCAGGCGCGGAGCGCGGCGTGGTGTTTCAGCATGAAGGGTTACTGCCGTGGCGCAACGTACTGGATAACGTTTCCTTTGGACTGCAACTGGCGGGGATGCCGCGCCAGGCACGTGAGGTCATAGCGCGGAAACTTATCAGGCAGGTCGGGCTGGAAGGGGCGGAAAAGCGCGCCATCTGGCAGTTGTCCGGCGGTCAGCGTCAACGGGTAGGTATTGCGCGCGCGCTGGCCACCGATCCGCAACTGCTGTTGCTGGATGAGCCGTTTGGCGCACTGGATGCTTTTACCCGTGAGCAGATGCAGACACTGCTGCTGACGCTGTGGCGCGACAGCGGTAAACAGATCCTGCTGATTACACACGATATAGAAGAGGCGATTTTCCTCGCCAGCGAACTGATTCTGCTGTCGCCTGGACCGGGCCGCATCGTGGAGCGGCTGCGGCCCGAATTTGGCCGCCGTTTTGCCGCCGGAGAGTCGTGCCGCAGCATCAAATCCGATCCGCAGTTTATCGCTCAGCGCGAATATGTGCTGAGCCGGGTGTTTGATCAGCGGGAGGCGTTTGCATGAGCGCGTTAATCCACGATAAGTCTCTGCCGATGCGCCGCAGGCTGCGCTGGCCATTTTCAACCGCCTTTACGCTGAGCGTGCTGAGCCTCTCTCTGCTGTTACTGCTCTGGTGGGGCGTCACCGCGCTGGGCCTGATTGCTCCGCTGTTCCTGCCGTCGCCGCAGCAGGTGTTCAGCAAGCTGCTGGTGATTGCCAGCGCGCAGGGCTTTATGGATGCCACGCTGTGGCAGCATCTGGCTGCCAGCCTGACGCGGATGCTGATTGCGCTGACGGCTGCTGCCGCTATCGGTATTCCGGTGGGGATTCTGATGGGCCTCAGCCCGGTCGCTCGCGGCCTGCTCGATCCGCTGATCGAGCTCTATCGCCCGATTCCGCCACTCGCCTATCTGCCGCTGATGGTGATCTGGTTCGGCATTGGTGAGACGTCGAAAATCCTGCTGATCTATCTGGCGATCTTCGCGCCCGTAACACTCTCTACCCTGGCCGGGGTGCGTAACACGCAGCAGGTACGGATTCGCGCCGCTCGCTCGCTGGGGGCTAACCGCTGGCAGCTGCTGCGCTGGGTGATCCTGCCGGGCGCGCTGCCAGAGATTCTGACCGGTCTGCGCATCGGGCTGGGAGTGGGCTGGTCAACGCTGGTGGCAGCGGAGCTGATTGCCGCCACGCGCGGCCTCGGTTTCATGGTGCAGTCAGCGGGAGAGTTTCTCGCCACCGATGTGGTACTGGCGGGTATCGCAGTGATCGCCTTTATCGCTTTTAGCTTAGAACTCGGGCTCCGCGCGTTACAGCGCCGTCTGACGCCCTGGAGTGGAGAACAGTCATGAATGAACGTCTCAGTTTTACCCCGCTTGGCCCCTATATCGGCGCGCAGGTCTCTAACCTGGATGTTTCCCGGCCATTAAGTGATGCGCAGTTTGAACAGCTTTACCATGGCCTGCTGCGTCATCAGGTGCTGTTTCTGCGTGACCAGAAGATGACGCCGGAACAGCACCGCGCACTGGCGATTCGCTTTGGCGACCTGCATATCCATCCGGTCTATCCCCACGCAGAAGGCGTTGAGGAGATAATCGTGCTGGATACGCATCGGGATAATCCGCCAGATAACGACAACTGGCACACCGATGTCACCTTTATCGACACGCCACCGGCTATCGCTTTACTGGCCTCAAAAGTGTTGCCGGAAGCGGGCGGTGACACGCTCTGGACCAGTGGCATTGCGGCTTACGAGGCGCTTTCGGAACCTTTTAAGCAACTGCTGGCCGGGTTAAACGCCGAGCATGATTTCAAAAAGTCATTTCAGGAGTACAAGTACCGCAAAACCGAAGAGGAGCATCAGCGCTGGCAGCAGGCGGTGGCTAAGCATCCACCGGTGCAGCATCCGGTGATCCGTACGCATCCGGTCAGCGGCAAAAAAGCGCTGTTTGTGAATGAGGGTTTTACCACGCGGATTGTGGAGTTAAGCGAGAAGGAGAGTGATGCGCTGCTGGGCTTCCTGTTTGCGCATGCGACTAAACCGGAGTTCCAGGTGCGCTGGCGCTGGCAGCCAGACGATCTGGCAATCTGGGATAATCGGGTCACGCAGCATTACGCCAATGCCGACTACTATCCTGCCCGGCGGATCATGCAGCGGGCAACCGTGCTGGGGGATAAACCCCGTTAAATAAGAATCTCAGACTGCTGACAAACCCAGTCAGGGTTGCCCTGCCAGTAACGCATTAGCTAAAAGCGCAGGGAGAACGGACAGAGGAGGCAAGCGTCCCGCGCCTGGGACAAAAACGCCAGGCGTTTTTGAACAACGCAACGCGTTGGCCCGGCTACGGGCGCACCTCAGGGATGAGGTGCGTAATCGCGCGGGCCGAGCGGCCATGGAGGGTTTAAGCGACTTTCCGAACGGCGCGTTTTCCCTTCGCATGCTCGATCTCACCGCTGGCCGGGGCAGACTTTGTCAACAATCTCAATCTCCTCGCGAACGGGGAGATTGTTTTTATGAGGCCATCATCTGTTCGAGCTGTTCCTGGGCTTCCAGCCACGCCATCTCAACCTCTTCCAGCGCAGATTTACTCTCCGCCTGACGCTGCAGCGCGGCGGTCAGGTCCGCTTTACGGCTCTGATCATAAATCGCACTGTCTGAGAGCTGCGCTTCAGCATCGGCCAGCTGGCTCTGCCATTTGCTCATCTGCTTTTCCAGCTTCTCTATCTCTTTGCGTAACGGCTGCGTCTGGGTCCGCAGTTCGGCATCACGGCGCTTCTGGTCTTTACGCGCCTGGGCGCTGTTGCCGTTATCCTGCTTCGGCGCGACATCCTGTTGCGCCTGCTGTTTCTGCAGATCGCTCAGCCACTGCTGATAATCATCAAGGTCGCCCTCAAACACATCCACTTTGCCATCATGAACCAGATAGAGATCGTCGGTGGTGGCGCGCAGCAGGTGACGGTCGTGCGAGACCACGACCAGCGCACCTTCGAAGTCGATCAGTGCTTCGGTCAGTGCCTGGCGCATATCGAGATCCAGGTGGTTGGTCGGTTCATCCAGCAGCAGCAGGTTAGGGCGCTGCCAGACAATCAGCGCCAGCACCAGTCGCGCTTTCTCACCGCCGGAGAAGCGTTCGGTGTTTTCAGTGACTTTATCGCCGCGGAAATCGAAGCCGCCCAGATAGTCACGCAGCTGCTGTTCCAGCACTTTAGGTGCTATGCGCGACAGATGCTGCAGCGGCGACTCATCAGCCCGCAGGTACTCCAGCTGATGCTGGGCGAAGTAACCGAGCTTGATCCCTTTCGCCAGCCCCATCTTGCCGTCCATCGCTTCCAGCTCACCCGCCAGAAGCTTGATCAGGGTCGATTTACCGGCGCCGTTACGTCCCAGCAGGCCGATGCGCGATCCCGGCACCAGGTTGAGTTTGATGGCGTCGAGAATGATACGGTCGCCATAGCCCGCAGTGACCTTCTCCATTTTCATCAGCGGATTAGGCAGGTTCTCCGGCTTGCGGAAGGTGAAGCTGAACGGGTTGTCGACATGGGCCGGCGCGATCATCTCCATGCGCTCCAGCATCTTGATGCGGCTCTGCGCCTGCCTGGCTTTGGTGGCCTGGGCGCGGAAGCGATCAATGTAACTGTGTAAATGCGCTACTTTCTCCTGCTGACTCTCATACAGCGCCTGCTGCTGAGCCAGTTTGGCGACACGCTGCCGCTCGAAGGAGCTGTAGTTGCCGGTGTATTCGAACATCGACTCCTGTTCGATATGGATAATTTTGTCGATGACCGGATCGAGGAAGTCACGATCGTGCGAGATCAGGATCAGCGTGCCTTCATAACTCTTCAGCCAGCGTTCCAGCCAGATGACCGCATCGAGATCGAGGTGGTTGGTCGGTTCATCCAGCAGCAGCAGATCGGAACGGCAAATCAGCGCCTGTGCCAGGTTAAGGCGCATACGCCAGCCACCGGAGAAATCGCTGACCGGACGCTGCAATTGTTCCTGACTGAAGCCCAGACCGTGTAGCAGGCTTGAGGCGCGTGCATGGATGCTCCACGCCTGCACCGCGTCCAGCTGACCGTGCAACAGCGCAATGGCATTGCCATCGTCACGCAGATTGGCTTCCGCCAGTTCTGCTTCAAGCTGGCGATACTGGCGATCGCCATCAATCACATACTCCAGCGCGGCTTTATCCAGCGCAGGGGTTTCCTGATTCACCCAGGCCAGCGCCCAGTGTGTGGGGAACGTGACGGTACCGGCATCGCTGGTGATTTCACCTTTTAACAGCGACAGCAGCGTGGATTTCCCACAGCCGTTTTTACCCACCAGTCCGACCTTCTGGCCGGGATTAATGGTGGCGGTGGCATTGTCGAGCAGGACGCGGATGCCGCGGCGAATTTGTAAGGCTGAGAAGACAATCATGTAAGCGCCGTATCGTCAGAATATGTTAATTTACTGGCAACATAATGAGATTTTGCTGCGTCGTGCATGGTAGCGGAAAACCGCACCAATGACGACGCTTTGGAGGGAAAGGATGTCGCAGCCACCCAGGGTTTTGCTGCTTTATGCTCATCCGGAATCACAGGATTCGATCGCAAATCGGATTCTGCTACAGCCGGCTCAGGCACTGGAACACGTCACCGTGCACGATCTGTACGCGACCTATCCGGATTTTTTTATCGATATTCACTATGAACAACAGCTGCTGCGCGAACACGACGTCATCATTTTCCAGCATCCGCTCTATACCTATAGCTGTCCGGCGCTGCTGAAAGAGTGGCTGGATCGCGTTCTGTCACGCGGTTTCGCCAATGGTGTGGATGGCAATGCGCTGGAAGGCAAGTACTGGCGCAGCGTGGTGACGACCGGGGAACCGGAAAGTGCCTTTAAACAGCAGGGTCTGAACCGCTATTCGCTCAATGACATTATGCGTCCTTTTGAGCTGACCGCGCAGATGTGCCGTATGCACTGGATGCCACCGATGATCGTCTACTGGGCGCGTCGGCAGAGTCCGGAGTTAATGAAAAATTATGCCCGCGCCTATGGCGACTGGCTGGCAGCACCGCTGCCGAATGGAGGGGTATAGATGGAAGGGCAAACGCTGCTGACCGCCGGGGTGATTTATCTGGTCGCGGCGGTCTTGATTGTACCGGTGGCGGCTCGCCTCGGTATTGGTGCAGTTCTGGGCTATCTGGTGGCAGGTATCGCCATCGGCCCGTGGGGATTAGGCTTTATCAGCGACGTCGATGAGATTCTCCACTTCTCTGAGCTCGGCGTGGTTTTCCTGATGTTTATTATCGGGCTGGAGCTGAACCCGGCAAAGCTGTGGGCGCTGCGCCGCTCCATTTTTGGCGTCGGCGCGGCGCAGGTGATCTTCTCAGCGGCTATTCTGGGCGGCTTATTGTGGCTGACCAACTTTAGCTGGCAGGCGGCAATCATCGGCGGGATTGGTCTGGCGATGTCTTCGACCGCCATGGCGCTGCAGCTGATGATGGATAAGGGCATGAACCGCAGCGAAGCGGGGCAACTGGGCTTTTCGGTGCTGCTGTTTCAGGATATCGCGGTCATCCCGGCGCTGGCGCTGATCCCGCTGCTGGCCGGCACCGACAGCGGTCACATAGACTGGATGAAGGTCGGCATGAAAGTGCTGGCGTTTGCCGGCATGCTGGTGGGCGGACGCTATCTGCTGCGGCCGATCTTCCGTTACATCGCGGCATCAGGCGTGCGCGAAGTCTTTACCGCAGCGTCGCTGCTGCTGGTACTGGGTTCCGCGCTGTTTATGGATGCGCTCGGGCTGTCGATGGCGCTGGGCACCTTTATTGCCGGGATCCTGCTGGCAGAAAGTGAATACCGGCATGAGCTGGAAGTCGCTATCGACCCGTTTAAGGGTCTGCTGCTGGGCCTGTTCTTTATTTCGGTGGGCATGGCGCTCAACCTCGGTGTGCTCTATACCCATATTGTGACCATCCTGCTGGGCGTGGTGACGCTGGTGGCAGTGAAAACGCTGGTGCTCTATCTGCTGGCGCGCATTTATGGCCTGCGCAGTTCCGAGCGTCAGCAGTTCGCGGGCGTGCTGAGTCAGGGCGGCGAGTTTGCCTTTGTCCTCTTTTCAGCGGCCTCGTCGGCAAAGCTCTTCTCAGGCGATCAACTGCCGATGCTGCTGGTGACGGTGACGCTGTCGATGATGACCACGCCGTTGCTGATGAAGGGTATCGACCGACTGCTGGCACGCCGCTTTAATGAGCCGGACGAAAATGCAGAGAAACACTTTGTCGAAGATGATCAGCCGCAGGTGATTGTGGTGGGCTTTGGTCGCTTCGGTCAGGTGATCGGCCGCCTGCTGATGGCGAACAACACACGCATTACCGTGCTGGAGCGCGATATCAGTGTGGTGAGTCTGATGCGTAAATATGGCTACAAGGTCTATTACGGTGATGCCACTGAGCTGGAGTTACTGCGTGCCGCCGGTGCAGCCAGCGCCCAGTCGATTGTAATCACCTGTAATGAGCCGGAAGATGTGATGACTCTCGTGCATCTGTGCCAGCAGCATTTTCCGCACCTGCAGATTCAGGCGCGCGCCCGGGGCCGTGTGGAAGCGCATGAGCTGCTACAGGCAGGCGTCACGCAGTTCTCACGTGAGACCTTCTCCAGTGCGCTGGAGCTGGGCCGTAAGACATTGATGTCGCTGGGGATGCATCCCCATCAGGCGCACCGTGCTCAGCAGCATTTTCGCCGACTTGATATGCGGATGCTGCGCGAGCTGGTGCCAACGCTCTCTGAAAGCGCGGCGCAGGCCTCACGCGTCCGTGAAGCGCGGCGTGAACTGGAAGATATCTTCCAGCGCGAAATGCAGCGCGAAAAGCGGCAGATCGACGGCTGGGACGATGATCAATAATTTTTTTAAACAGGCAGAACCTAATGCGTAAACGTTTTATTGCTGGTGCGACATGCCCGCACTGCCAGGAGAAGGACACGCTGGCGATGTGGCGTGAAAACAATGTCGATGTGGTGGAGTGCGTAAAGTGTGGTCACCAGATGCGTGAGGCAGATAAGCAGGCGCGCGAGCAGGTTCGGACCAATGAGCAGGTTATCGGCATTTTCCATCCTGAATAGCGTAATCGGGCAGCTTTTTTTACGCTTAAACTTACAGCGGGATTGAATTCCGTTACAATTGACGCCATTAAGGCTGAAGTCGCAAGAGAAAGCGAAACCCCTCTTGCACTCAACCCCGAACCTTTCTGGTTGGTGTTATTGCACGCAAAAATAGACCAATGAGACGGGATCTCAGCTCTCAACGGTTAGGAGATATCATGAAAGTAGCAAAAGACCTGGTGGTAAGCCTGGCCTATCAGGTACGTACAGAAGACGGCGTGTTGGTTGATGAGTCACCGGTGAGTGCACCGTTAGACTACCTGCACGGTCATGGTTCCCTGATTTCTGGTCTGGAAAATGCGCTGGAAGATCACGTTGCCGGCGACAAGTTTGACGTGCATATCCCGGCAAACGATGCTTACGGTCAGTACGATGACAACCTGGTGCAGCGTGTGCCTAAAGACGTCTTCATGGGCGTTGATGAACTTCAGGTTGGCATGCGCTTCCTGGCAGAGACCGATCAGGGTCCGGTACCGGTAGAAATCACCGAAGTGGAAGACGATCACGTCGTGGTTGATGGTAACCACATGCTGGCGGGTCAGAACCTGAACTTCAACGTTGAAGTGGTCGCTATCCGTGAAGCCACACCGGAAGAACTGGCTCATGGCCACGTTCACGGTGCAGATGGTCATCATCATGACCACGATCACGGCCATGATCACGACCACGACCACGGTAAAGGCGGTTGTGGTACTGGCGGTTGCGGCTGCAGCCACTAACTCTCAACAGAGCTTTAAAGGCCACCTCCGGGTGGCCTTTCTTTTGGCTGTCACTCTGGTTCTGACCGGCTAACCGGAGCCAGATAGCCCACGATCAGTAGTGCGGGGGCGGGATCTCTTCAGACTGTGAGGCGACGATCGAGGGCGCATTCGCTTTGAGCTTGTCGGTTAAGATGCGCATCTGCTCACGCATCTTATTCATCTCCAGCTCATGCTGAACCACCGCGCTGTTCAGCTGATCTATCGTCATCTCCTGAAAGGCCAGTTTGCTCTCTAACGTCTCCAGACGCTGTTCCCACTCAGATTGTTGCATGACCTGTTCCTCTGTTAAGGTGCGACTCGGGGCGTGATTCTACGACCTGAAGGCCAGGAATCACCTGTTTTTTTTACGCCCGGAGGCGTTGCGCTTGAAAAAAGCCAGCGCGGCATCATCTCTGATGAAACTTCCCGATGTTATAAAGGTCGGAGGTAGACCGGGTAATTACATTGTGGGAGTGTTCGACACTGCCACGTAAAGTTATAGTGTGGGCCCTGAAGTCCGCAATGTTTCCCGAGGTTAGACGCTTCGGTTTTGGAGAATGGATGAAATCACTGTTTAAAGTCACATTGTTAGCTACCACCATGGCTGTTGCGCTGAATGCATCAATGGCAATGGCAGCAGACACCGCTGCGGCGCCACAGGCTGCACCAGCTGCCGCGCCACAGTCCGCGCCTCAGGCACCTAAGAATGCTGCTTTCAAAGATGAAGACCAGCAGTCTGCCTACGCACTGGGTGCTTCACTGGGTCGCTACATGGACAACTCCCTGAAGGAACAGGAAAAACTGGGCATCAAACTGGATAAGCAGCAGCTTATTGCGGGTGTTCAGGATGCGTTTGGTGGCAAGAGCAAACTGTCTGACGAAGAGATTGAGCAGACGCTGCAATCCTTTGAAGGCCGCGTGAAAGGCGCAGCCTCAGCGAAAATGGAAAAAGATGCGAAAGAGAACGCCGAAAAGGGCGACGCTTTCGCGACCAAATTTGCTAAAGAGAGCGGCGTGAAGAAAACCGAAAGCGGCCTGTTGTATAAAGTTGAGAAAGAGGGTACCGGCGACGCACCTAAAGACAGCGACACTGTCGTGGTGAACTACAAAGGTACGCTGATCGACGGTAATGAATTCGACAACTCTTATACCCGTGGCGAGCCACTCTCGTTCCGTCTGGACGGTGTTATCCCAGGCTGGACTGAAGGTCTGAAGCACGTGAAGAAAGGCGGCAAGATCAAGCTGGTGATCCCACCGAATCTGGCTTATGGCAAAAATGGCGTTCCGGGCATTCCGGCTAACTCCACTCTGATCTTTGATGTTGAACTGCTTGATATCAAACCCGCGCCTAAAGCAGATGAAAAAGCACAGGCCCCTGCGCCTGCTGCTGCAGAAAAAGCGCAGTAATCTGCTGACCGCCGCCTCAGGGCGGCGGTTTCATTTTAGCTTCACGACAAACCTCTGGCATAAGCCGACGACATTTGCCAGACTAATGCCTGCCTAATTATCCCAATATTGAGTCTGCCCATAAGCCGCTGTGACAGGCTCCAGCCATTCAGGGTGATACTCTTCAATGTCTAATCCATTCAATCCGGGTGAACTGAGCGACTTCGATCTTCTGGAGCAGCGCCCGTTCGAAGAAACTGATTACGATATTCTGAAATCGTACGAGGCTGTCGTGGATGGCCTGGCGATGTTGATCGGCTCGCATTGTGAAATCGTCCTGCATTCGCTGGAAGATCTGAAGTGTTCGGCCGTGCGTATCGCCAATGGTGAGCACACGGGTCGTAAAGTCGGTTCGCCGATTACCGACCTGGCCCTGCGTATGCTGCATGATATGCATGGCGCGGACAGCAACGTGTCACGTGCCTATTTCACGCGTGCCAAAAGCGGCGTGCTGATGAAGTCAGTCACCATTGCGATTCGCAACCGTCAGCAACGGGTTATTGGCCTGCTTTGCATCAACATGAATCTTGATGTGCCGTTCTCACAGATCATGTCGACCTTTATGCCGCCCGAGATGCAGCAGGTTGACTCCAACGTCAACTTTGCCAGTTCGGTCGATGATCTGGTGATGCAGACACTGGAGTTCACCATTGAAGAAGTCAGCGCTGATCGCAATGTGTCGAACAATGCCAAGAATCGCCAGATTGTGCTCAACCTGTATGAGAAGGGAATCTTCGATATCAAAGATGCCATCAACCAGGTGGCCGATCGGCTGAACATTTCGAAGCACACCGTTTATCTCTACATCCGCCAGTTTAAAAATGGCGACTTTCAGGGACAGGATCGGTAATGCGCTATACCCTGCTGGTCACCGGCCCGGCTTACGGTACGCAACAGGCGACCAGTGCATATCTGTTTGCCCGTGCACTGCTGACGGCAGGTCATCAGCTTGACAGCGTTTTCTTTTATCGCGAAGGCGTGTTGAACGCTAATCAGCTGACCGCACCGGCCAGTGATGAGTTTGATCTGGTGCGCGCGTGGCAGGCATTACATCAGGAGCAGGGTGTGGCACTGAACATCTGTGTAGCGGCTGCGCTGCGGCGTGGCGTCAGCGATCAGCAGGAAGCGGCCCGACTCCAGCTGGCGGGCAGTAACCTGCAGCCAGGCTTTACGCTGAGTGGCCTGGGTGCGCTGGCGGAAGCGGCGCTAAGCTGTGAACGCGTGGTGCAGTTCTGATGAATCGTGTCGCATTTGTCTTTACCCAGGCGCCGCATGGCAGCAGTGCAGGGCGCGAAGGGCTGGATGCCGCGCTGGCTACGGGTGCACTCAGTGAAGATATCGGCCTGTTTTTTATTGGTGATGGCGTGCTGCAGCTCAATCTGCACCAGCAGCCTGAGGCGATTAAGAGTCGTCACTATGCCGCGACCTTTGGCGTGCTGACGCTGTATGACATTGAACAGTGCTATCTCTGCCGGGCATCGCTGATAGCGCGTGGATTAGCGGTTGACGCTGACCGGTTGCTGGATGTTACGCTACTGGACGCGCCGGAGCTGCGGCAGACGCTGGCCAGCTACGATCGCATTCTGACTTTTTAAGAGACGTTAATGCTGCACACCTTAATGCATTCACCCGCATACTGTGACCTCGAAACCCTGCTTTTAATCGCGGGTGAGGGTGATGACCTGCTGCTGCTGCAGGATGGCGTGCTGGCTGCCTTAGCGGGCAGTCGCGCACTGATGCGGCTGTCAGAATGTGAAGCCACGCTGTGGGTGCTGGATGAAGATGTTCAGGCTCGCGGTCTTGCTGGACAAATTTCGACCAGTGTGCAGTCAATAGACTATACTGGCTTTGTCACGCTAACGATCAGGCATCAGCAACAAATGGTCTGGTAATCGGCTAAAACCTGGTTATTTCTTGACACCCCTTTGACTCAGCCCTAAAATTCTGCCTCCTCGTAATTCTACGAGGCGATTTATTACGTGTTTACGAAGCAAAAGCAAATCCAGGAGCTATTTAATGGCAACAGTTAACCAGCTGGTTCGCAAACCACGCGTCCGCAAAGTTGCAAAGAGCAACGTGCCGGCGCTGGAAGCTTGCCCGCAAAAACGTGGCGTTTGTACTCGTGTGTACACCACCACTCCTAAGAAACCAAACTCCGCACTGCGTAAAGTCTGCCGTGTGCGTTTGACCAACGGTTTTGAAGTTACCTCCTACATCGGCGGTGAAGGTCATAACCTGCAGGAACACTCCGTGATCCTGATCCGTGGCGGTCGTGTAAAAGACCTGCCAGGTGTGCGTTACCACACCGTTCGTGGCGCGCTGGACTGCTCAGGTGTTAAAGACCGTAAGCAGGCTCGCTCCAAGTACGGCGTGAAGAAGCCAAAGGCTTAATGGTTCTCCGTTAAGTAAGGCCAAACGTTTTAAATTAAATGTCATAATAAACTCATAGAGTTTTGGACAATCCTGAATTAACAACGGAGTATTTCCATGCCACGTCGTCGCGTCATTGGTCAGCGTAAAATTCTGCCAGATCCTAAGTTCGGATCAGAGCTGCTGGCCAAATTTGTAAATATCCTGATGGTAGATGGTAAAAAA
This sequence comes from Pantoea sp. B550, assembly GCF_024158165.1. Taxonomy (NCBI): domain Bacteria; kingdom Pseudomonadati; phylum Pseudomonadota; class Gammaproteobacteria; order Enterobacterales; family Erwiniaceae; genus Pantoea; species Pantoea sp. B550. The sequence goes on along the minus strand of NZ_JAMYXI010000003.1, from coordinate 1,555,208 downwards.
TCTACTGCAGAATCAATCGTTTATACCGCGCTTGAGACCCTGGCTCAGCGTTCAGGTAAAAACTCCCTGGAAGCCTTTGAAGTAGCGCTGGAAAACGTGCGTCCGACTGTCGAAGTTAAGTCACGTCGCGTTGGTGGTTCTACTTATCAGGTACCAGTTGAAGTCCGTCCGGTTCGTCGTAATGCCCTGGCAATGCGCTGGATCGTAGATGCTGCTCGTAAACGCGGTGATAAATCAATGGCTCTTCGCCTGGCGAACGAACTTTCTGATGCTGCAGAGAACAAAGGTACTGCAGTTAAGAAACGTGAAGACGTTCACCGTATGGCTGAAGCCAACAAGGCGTTCGCACACTACCGCTGGTAACAGTCGCGTAGTTGTTAAACCAGCGGGCGCCCAGAGGGCCAACCCGCTGGGGTTGACTAATTTTGAACGTCCGAAAAACCGAGGAATCAAATGGCTCGTAAAACACCCATTGCTCGCTACCGTAACATCGGTATCAGTGCGCACATCGACGCCGGTAAGACTACCACTACCGAACGCGTTCTGTTCTACACCGGTGTAAACCACAAAATTGGTGAAGTACATGACGGCGCAGCAACCATGGACTGGATGGAGCAGGAACAGGAACGTGGTATTACCATCACTTCCGCTGCGACCACCTGTTACTGGTCTGGTATGGCCAAGCAGTTTGAACCACACCACATCAACATCATCGACACCCCAGGACACGTTGACTTCACCATCGAAGTTGAACGTTCTATGCGTGTGCTTGATGGCGCGGTAATGGTTTACTGTGCAGTTGGTGGCGTTCAGCCACAGTCTGAGACCGTATGGCGTCAGGCTAACAAATATAAAGTTCCACGCATTGCGTTCGTTAACAAAATGGACCGCATGGGTGCTAACTTCCTGAAAGTTGTTAACCAGATGGAAGTTCGTCTGGGCGCAACTCCAGTTCCTCTGCAGCTGGCTATTGGCGCAGAAGAGAAATTCACCGGTGTTGTTGACCTGGTGAAAATGAAAGCAATCAACTGGAACGACGAAGATCAGGGTGTGACCTTCGTTTACGAAGATATCCCAGCTGATATGCAGGAACTGGCTGAAGAATGGCGTGCAAAGCTGGTTGAAGCCGCTGCTGAAGGCTCTGATGAGCTGATGGAGAAATTCTTCGGTGGTGAAGAACTGACTGAAGAAGAGATCAAAACCTCTCTGCGTAAGCGTGTTCTGAACAACGAAATCATCCTGGTAACCTGTGGTTCTGCATTTAAGAACAAAGGTGTTCAGGCGATGCTGGATGCAGTTGTTGAATATCTGCCAGCACCGACTGACGTAACCGCGATCAACGGTATGCTGGACGACGGTAAAGACACGCCGGCTGTTCGTCACTCAGACGACAACGAGCCGTTTGCTGCACTGGCGTTCAAAATCGCTACTGACCCGTTTGTAGGTAACCTGACCTTCTTCCGCGTTTACTCTGGTGTTGTTAATACGGGTGACACCGTGTTCAACCCGGTTAAGTCAAACCGTGAGCGTTTGGGCCGTATCGTTCAGATGCACGCTAACAAGCGTGAAGAGATCAAAGAAGTCCGTGCGGGTGATATCGCAGCTGCGATCGGCCTGAAAGATGTGACCACTGGTGACACCCTGTGTGACCCAGAGAACGTCATCATCCTTGAGCGCATGGAATTCCCGGAGCCGGTAATCTCTATCGCCGTTGAACCAAAAACCAAAGCTGACCAGGAAAAAATGGGTCTGGCTCTGGGCCGTCTGGCGAAAGAAGACCCATCATTCCGCGTATGGACTGATGAAGAATCTAACCAGACCATCATCGCGGGTATGGGTGAATTGCACCTCGACATCATCGTTGACCGCATGAAGCGTGAGTTCAACGTTGAAGCAAACGTGGGTAAACCACAGGTTGCTTACCGTGAAGCGATTCGTAACAAAGTTACCGATGTTGAAGGTAAACACGCCAAGCAGTCTGGTGGTCGTGGTCAGTACGGTCATGTTGTTATCGACATGTACCCACTGGAGCCAGGTTCGAATCCGAAAGGCTATGAATTTGTCAACGACATCAAAGGTGGTGTGATTCCTGGTGAATACATCCCTGCGGTTGACAAAGGTATCCAGGAGCAGCTGAAATCAGGCCCTCTGGCGGGTTATCCGGTGGTGGATCTGGGCGTGCGTCTGCACTTCGGTTCTTACCATGATGTCGACTCCTCAGAGCTGGCGTTTAAACTGGCCGCGTCTATTGCCTTCAAACAAGGCTTTAAACAAGCGACACCTGTTCTGCTTGAGCCTATCATGAAGGTTGAAGTTGAAACGCCAGAAGAGAACACGGGCGATGTCATCGGTGACCTTAGTCGTCGTCGTGGTATGCTCAAAGGGCAGGAATCTAACGCTACTGGCGTTCAGATTCACGCTGAAGTTCCGTTGTCTGAGATGTTCGGATACGCAACTCAGCTGCGTTCTCTGACCAAAGGTCGTGCTTCTTACTCCATGGAGTTCCTGAAGTATGACGATGCGCCGAACAACGTAGCGCAGGCCGTTATTGAAGCTCGTAGCAAATAAGCTACGGTTTAAATTTGAACTGATGCCTTCACCCAGATGGTGAAGGCACAACGTAAGGAATTATCGCCATGGCGAAAGAGCAATTTCAGCGTAACAAACTGCACGTAAACGTGGGCACCATCGGTCACGTCGACCACGGTAAAACCACCCTGACTGCAGCTATTACCACCGTACTGTCTAAAACTTACGGCGGCCAGGCTCGTGCATTCGATCAGATCGATAACGCACCAGAAGAGAAAGCTCGTGGTATCACCATCAACACTTCACACGTTGAGTATGAAACCCCGACTCGTCACTACGCACACGTTGACTGCCCAGGCCACGCCGACTATGTGAAAAACATGATCACCGGTGCTGCGCAGATGGACGGCGCGATCCTGGTTGTTGCTGCGACTGATGGCCCAATGCCACAGACCCGTGAGCACATCCTGCTGGGTCGTCAGGTTGGCGTTCCTTACATCATCGTGTTCCTGAACAAATGTGACATGGTTGATGATGAAGAGCTGCTGGAACTGGTAGAGATGGAAGTCCGTGACCTGCTGTCAGCATATGACTTCCCAGGCGACGACACCCCAATCGTTCGTGGTTCTGCGCTGAAAGCGCTGGAAGGCGAAGCTGAGTGGGAAGCGAAAATCATCGAACTGGCTGAGCATCTGGACAACTACATCCCAGAACCACAGCGTGCGATCGACATGCCGTTCCTGCTGCCAATCGAAGACGTCTTCTCAATCTCTGGCCGTGGTACTGTTGTTACCGGTCGTGTTGAGCGCGGCATCGTTAAAGTCGGCGACGAAGTTGAAATCGTAGGTATCAAAGATACTGCGAAATCAACCTGTACCGGTGTTGAGATGTTCCGTAAGCTGCTGGACCAGGGTCAGGCAGGCGAAAACTGTGGTGTTCTGCTGCGCGGTATCAAGCGTGAAGACATCCAGCGTGGTCAGGTTCTGGCTAAGCCAGGCTCAATCAAGCCACACACCCAGTTCGAGTCAGAAGTTTACGTTCTGTCTAAAGACGAAGGTGGTCGCCATACTCCGTTCTTCAAAGGCTATCGTCCACAGTTCTACTTCCGTACAACTGACGTAACCGGCTCAGTAGAGCTGCCAGAAGGCGTTGAAATGGTCATGCCAGGCGACAACATCAAAATGGTTGTTACCCTGATCCACCCAATCGCAATGGACGAAGGTCTGCGCTTCGCAATCCGCGAAGGTGGCCGTACCGTTGGCGCGGGTGTTGTTGCTAAAGTTATCGCTTAATTGTGATATCTGCTGTGGTCGTGCAAACGGCCACTGCAGCACAGTAAAAAGAGCACTTCGGTGCTCTTTTTTTTGCTCAGAAATCGACATAACCCTGTAAAGCGTGGGTTTGAAATAAAAACGATTCGCATTTACACTGTGTACAGAAAATGTACCCGAGTGATGAATCAATGTACGTCTGCCTGTGTAATGCCATCAGTGATAAAACCCTTCGTGAAGTTGTGCGTCGCTATCAGCCCAAATCTATTCAGCAACTGCGCCAGTTTGTACCGGTAGGCAAACAGTGTGGCAAATGCGTTCGTGCTGCGCGCGAGATTATGGATGAAGAGATGCAGCATGCCCCGCTCTATAAAGAGATAGCCTGACTGACCCTGGATGTGTGAATACCCACAATATCTGTCGCGTTTTTTTGACTTCTTTTTAACCACATCTACGCTGTATAAATCAGACGCGGAGGGTTAACAATGAAGGGCGATATCAAAGTTATCAGTCATCTCAATAAACTGCTGGGAAATGAACTGGTTGCCATCAATCAGTATTTTCTGCATGCACGCATGTTTAAAAACTGGGGGCTAACGCGCCTCAACGATGTGGAGTACCACGAATCGATCGACGAGATGAAGCATGCGGACAAGTACATTGAACGCATTCTCTTTCTTGAGGGAATTCCAAATCTTCAGGATCTGGGACGTCTGCGTATCGGCGAAGACGTTGAGGAGATGCTAAGTTCAGACCTGAATCTGGAGCTGGAAGGCGCTAAAGATCTGCGTGAGGCCATTTCCTATGCTGACAAGGTACATGACTATGTCAGTCGTGACATGATGATTGAAATCCTGGCTGATGAAGAGCATCACATCGACTGGATTGAAACGGAACTTGAGCTAATCCAGAAGATGGGTATCCAGAACTATCTGCAGGCTCAAATCAAAGAAGAGTGAATCGGGTCTGCAACACGATCATTACCCAGCCCGCAATGGCCAGGAAAGGGCCAAACGGCAGCGGGCTGTTCACCTGAATTAAACCGCGTAGTTTCAGCATCACGATTGCCGTCAGCGCCAGAAAAGTGGCACCCAGTGCAATCCAGGGTAGCGCCTGCCATCCACAACATGCGCCCAATGCCGCGAAAAGCTTCATATCACCATAACCTAATCCTTCATGCCCCCGAACCTGCCGATAACTCCAGGCGAGCAGCCACAATGTACAGTAGCCCGACAAGGCACCCCATATCGCCGCACTCTCTGTCCCAAAGATGGCTGCATGTAGTAACCCCAGCCAGAGCAGCAGATAGCTGAGCGGGTCAGGTATACAGAAGTGCTGACGGTCAATAACCGCTATCAGTAGCAGCAGGCTGGAGGCAGTGATAACAAAAGTAGCGTCTGCAGCCCTGTCAAAACTATTCAGTACCAGCAGGCAAAGCATTGCAACTAGCCATTCACTGATAAAGCTTTCCGCACCGAACGGATGATGACAGAAGCGGCACCAACCTCTTAACCGTGGCCAGCTAATCAGTGGCAGCGCATCACGCCATAGCAGGCGTTGCTGACAACAATCACACCGTGAACCGGGAAAGCAGAGTGCGATAAACCACTGAGCGGGTGAGAGGGCGGGTGAGAAGCGTACCCAGGCCAGCGAAAGAAAGCTTCCCAGTGCGCCTCCGCCAGCAAGTGCTACGAATTGAGTAATCAGTGACATGATGTTGCTCCGGATGAGAAGTTAAAAGCACTTTCATCGGCTTCTCATTCTGTGTCACCTATGGATAAATAACGGCGGAAAAGTGCTCACAAAAAAATTTGTGACTTAACCGCTCTGCAGCACTGCGATGCGACGCGTGCCGCAAGAACCGGCCACTATTTAACAGGGAAAACCGCAACACGGGTTGCTTCCTGAACAGATTTACGTATAATGCGCGGGCCTGCAGATATTGCAGGCGCGATTCGAGCAGAATCGCAGACGGCTGAAATATAGGCCGCCTGACAATACTCCCAATTGGGGAGTTATATGCTGAACGATTACACTCTCCCATCAATCGTAATGGGTTCGAGTAGTAATTTTTTTCGTCTATAAAAAGTTTGGAGCTCTGGTCTCATGCAGAACCAAAGAATCCGTATCCGTCTTAAAGCGTTTGATCATCGTCTGATCGATCAATCAACCGCGGAAATCGTTGAGACCGCCAAGCGCACTGGTGCGCAGGTTCGTGGTCCAATCCCGCTGCCAACCCGCAAAGAGCGTTTTACTGTTCTGATCTCTCCGCACGTTAACAAAGATGCGCGTGATCAGTACGAAATCCGCACTCACAAGCGTCTGGTAGACATCGTTGAGCCAACTGAAAAAACGGTTGATGCTCTGATGCGTCTGGATCTGGCTGCCGGTGTTGACGTGCAGATCAGCCTGGGTTAATCAGGTCATCGAGCGATTGAGAGGTTGAAACAATGATTGGTTTAGTCGGTAAAAAAGTGGGCATGACCCGCATCTTCACTGAAGATGGCGTTTCTATCCCCGTCACCGTAATCGAAGTTGAAGCGAACCGCGTTACTCAGGTCAAAGGCCTGGAAAACGACGGTTACCAGGCAATTCAGGTTACCACCGGTGCTAAAAAAGCAAACCGTGTGACCAAACCTGAAGCTGGTCATTTTGCTAAAGCTGGCGTTGAAGCTGGCCGTGGCCTGTGGGAATTCCGCACCGCTGAAGGTGAAGAGTATTCTGTAGGTCAGAGCATCAGCGTTGAGATTTTCGCTGAAGTTAAGAAAGTTGACGTAACCGGTACCTCTAAAGGTAAAGGTTTCGCCGGTACCGTTAAGCGCTGGAACTTCCGTACCCAGGACGCTACTCACGGTAACTCCTTGTCTCACCGCGTTCCGGGTTCTATCGGTCAGAACCAGACTCCGGGCAAAGTGTTCAAAGGCAAGAAAATGGCAGGTCAGCTGGGTAATGAGCGCGTAACCGTTCAGAGTCTGGACGTAGTACGTGTTGACGCTGAGCGCAACCTGCTGCTGGTTAAAGGTGCAGTTCCCGGTGCTACCGGTAGCGACCTGATCGTTAAACCAGCTGTGAAGGCGTAAGGGGATAGCAATGGAATTAGTATTGAAAGACGCGCAGAGCGCGCTGACTGTTTCCGAAACTACCTTCGGTCGTGATTTCAACGAAGCGCTGGTTCACCAGGTTGTTGTTGCTTACGCATCTGGCGCCCGCCAGGGTACTCGTGCGCAGAAAACTCGCGCCGAAGTAACCGGTTCAGGCAAAAAGCCATGGCGTCAAAAAGGCACCGGCCGTGCGCGTGCAGGTTCTGTAAAGAGCCCAATCTGGCGTTCAGGTGGCGTGACCTTTGCTGCGAAGCCGCAGGACCACAGTCAAAAAGTTAACAAAAAGATGTACCGCGGCGCGCTGAAAAGCATCCTGTCCGAACTGGTACGTCAAGATCGTCTGATCGTTGTCGAATCATTTGCTGTAGAAGCACCGAAAACCAAGCTGCTGGTACAGAAACTGAAAGACATGGCTCTGGAAGACGTGCTGATCATCACCGGTGAACTGGATGAGAATCTGTTCCTGGCTGCGCGTAACCTGTACAAGGTTGACGTGCGTGATGCATCCGGTATCGATCCAGTTAGCCTGATCGCCTTCGACAAAGTCGTTATGACTGCTGATGCAGTTAAGCAAGTTGAGGAGATGCTGGCATGATCCGTGAAGAACGTCTGCTGAAAGTACTGCGCGCGCCGCACGTATCTGAAAAAGCATCTAGCGCGATGGAAAAAACCAATACCATCGTTCTCAAAGTTGCTAATGACGCGACCAAAGCAGAGATCGTTGCTGCTGTTGAGAAACTGTTCGAAGTAGAAGTTAAAGACGTAAACACCCTGGTAGTTAAGGGCAAAGTTAAGCGTCAAGGACAGCGTATCGGTCGTCGTAGCGACTGGAAAAAAGCTTACGTCACCCTGAAAGAAGGCCAGAATCTGGACTTCGCTGGCGGCGCTGAGTAAGTCGGAGGAGAAAGACAATGGCAGTTGTTAAATGTAAACCGACATCTCCGGGTCGTCGCCATGTAGTTAAAGTGGTAAACGCGGAGCTGCACAAGGGCAAACCATTTGCCCCGCTGGTAGAAAAAAACAGCAAATCCGGTGGCCGTAACAACAATGGTCGTATCACTACCCGTCATATCGGTGGTGGTCACAAGCAGGCTTACCGTATTGTTGACTTCAAACGCAACAAAGATGGTATCCCGGCAGTTGTTGAACGTCTTGAGTACGATCCGAACCGCTCTGCGAACATCGCACTGGTTCTGTACAAAGACGGCGAGCGCCGTTACATCCTGGCCCCTAAAGGCCTGAAAGCCGGCGACCAGATCCAATCTGGCGTTGATGCTGCGATCAAAGCAGGTAACACTCTGCCGATGCGTAACATCCCGGTGGGTTCAACCGTGCATAACGTAGAAATGAAACCAGGCAAAGGCGGTCAGATTGCTCGCTCAGCTGGTGCTTACGTGCAGATCGTTGCGCGTGAAGGTTCTTACGTTACCCTGCGTCTGCGTTCAGGTGAAATGCGTAAAGTCGAGTCTGACTGCCGCGCAACACTGGGCGAAGTCGGCAACGCTGAGCATATGCTGCGCGTTCTGGGTAAAGCTGGTGCAGCCCGTTGGCGTGGTGTTCGTCCGACCGTTCGTGGTACCGCGATGAACCCAGTTGATCACCCGCACGGTGGTGGTGAAGGTCGTAACTTTGGTAAGCACCCGGTAACTCCGTGGGGCGTTCAGACCAAAGGTAAGAAGACCCGTAGCAACAAGCGTACTGATAAATTTATCGTACGTCGCCGTAGCAAATAATATTAGAGGATAAGCCATGCCACGTTCTCTCAAGAAAGGTCCTTTTATTGACCTGCACTTGCTGAAGAAGGTAGAGAAAGCGGTGGAAAGCGGTGACAAGAAGCCTTTGCGCACTTGGTCCCGTCGTTCAACGATCTTTCCTAACATGATCGGTTTGACCATCGCTGTCCATAATGGTCGTCAGCACGTTCCTGTCTTTGTTTCCGACGAAATGGTTGGTCACAAACTGGGTGAATTCGCGCCGACACGTACTTATCGCGGTCACGCGGCTGATAAAAAAGCCAAGAAGAAATAAGTAGGAGGAAGAGATGGAAACTTTAGCTCAACATCGCCACGCTCGTTCTTCTGCTCAGAAGGTTCGCCTTGTTGCTGACCTGATTCGCGGTAAGAAAGTGTCGCAGGCACTGGACATTTTGACCTACACCAATAAGAAAGCGGCTGTACTGGTCAAAAAAGTTCTGGAATCTGCCATTGCTAACGCCGAACACAACGATGGCGCTGATATCGACGATCTGAAAATCACGAAAATTTTCGTTGATGAAGGTCCGACCATGAAACGCATTATGCCGCGTGCCAAAGGTCGTGCAGATCGCATCCTGAAGCGCACCAGCCACATTACTGTGGTTGTGTCCGATCGCTGAGACTCTGGAGACTAGCAATGGGTCAGAAAGTACATCCTAATGGTATTCGCCTGGGTATTGTAAAACCATGGAACTCTACCTGGTTTGCGAACACCAACGAATTCGCTGACAACCTGGACAGCGATTTTAAAGTACGTCAGTTCCTGACTAAAGAACTGGCTAAAGCATCTGTCTCTCGTATCGTTATCGAGCGTCCAGCGAAGAGCATCCGTGTGACTATTCACACCGCTCGTCCGGGCATCGTTATCGGTAAGAAAGGCGAAGATGTAGAAAAACTGCGCACGGTCGTCGCGAAAATCGCTGGCGTTCCTGCACAGATCAATATCGCCGAAGTCCGCAAGCCGGAACTGGACGCGAAACTGGTAGCTGACAGCATTACTTCACAGCTGGAGCGTCGTGTGATGTTCCGTCGTGCTATGAAGCGTGCAGTTCAGAACGCCATGCGTCTTGGCGCGAAGGGTATTAAAGTTGAAGTTAGCGGCCGTCTGGGTGGCGCTGAGATCGCACGTACCGAATGGTATCGTGAAGGTCGCGTGCCATTGCACACACTGCGTGCTGACATTGACTACAACACCTCTGAAGCGCACACCACTTATGGTGTAATCGGCGTTAAGGTATGGATCTTCAAAGGTGAGATCCTGGGTGGTATGGCTGCTGTTGAACAACCGGAACCGGCTGCTCAACCTAAAAAGCAGCAGCGTAAAGGCCGTAAGTAAGGAGAGTCGCTGATGTTACAACCAAAGCGTACGAAATTCCGTAAGGTGCACAAAGGCCGTAACCGCGGTCTGGCTGCGGGTACGGATGTCAGCTTCGGTACTTTCGGTCTGAAAGCTGTTGGCCGTGGTCGTCTGACTGCTCGTCAGATCGAAGCAGCACGTCGTGCTATGACCCGTGCAGTTAAGCGTCAAGGTAAGATCTGGATCCGAGTATTCCCGGACAAACCGATCACCGAGAAGCCGCTGGAAGTGCGTATGGGTAAAGGTAAGGGTAACGTAGAGTATTGGGTTGCCCTGATCCAGCCTGGTAAAGTCCTGTATGAAATGGACGGCGTACCAGAAGAGCTGGCCCGTGAAGCATTCAAGCTGGCAGCAGCAAAACTGCCTATCAAAACCACCTTTGTAACTAAGACGGTGATGTAATGAAAGCAACTGAGCTGCGTGAAAAAAGCGTTGAAGAGCTGAACACTGAGCTGCTTAATCTGCTGCGTGAGCAATTTAACCTGCGCATGCAGGCAGCATCTGGCCAACTGCAGCAGACTCATCTGCTGAAACAGGTTCGCCGTGATGTTGCACGCGTTAAGACTTTACTGACTGAGAAGGCGGGTTCGTAATGACCGATAAAATCCGTACTCTGCAGGGTCGTGTAGTAAGTGACAAAATGCAGAAATCTGCAGTTGTCGCTATCGAACGTTTCGTGAAACACCCGATCTACGGCAAATTCATCAAACGTACGACCAAGCTGCACATCCATGACGAGAACAATGAATGTGGAATTGGTGACGTGGTAGAAATCCGCGAATGCCGTCCACTGTCCAAGACTAAATCCTGGACCCTGGTTCGCGTAATCGAGAAAGCGGTTCTGTAATAAGAATTGTTTTTTCTGAGGAAACCCTCTGCTTCGGCAGGGGGTTTTTTTTTACCTTTTATTCTGACTTGATCCATTTGTGCCTGCGGCAGAGCAGATTTGATGGCGCTCACAAATTTAGGGAATGGCGAGGATTAAGCTGCGACTCTTCAGGCGATGTGACCTGAAAGCTCCAGTCTGTTGAGGCCGGAGTTATCATAACTGTACAAGGAAATGTGCCGTGGAAATGGAGAATCATGATCGCTTACGCCGGTCACTGTTAAAATTACCACTGTTAGCTGCGTTACCAGCTATTAGCTCTGCCAAAAGCCTGCCGCTATTATCGGGTAGTACACACCCACAACCCACAGGCAATAGCATGGAACGAACGTTATTACTAAAGAACGCTGAATGCGTGGTCTGCATGGATGCCGAGCGTCGGGAAATACGTAACGCCAGTATTCTGATTAAAGGGAACCAAATCGTTGCGGTCGGGGAAGCAGGATCGTTACCTGATAGCGCGGATGAAATGATTGACCTTCAGGGACACATTGTTATCCCCGGGCTGATCAATACGCATCATCACATGTATCAGAGCCTGACCCGGGCTATTCCTGCGGTACAAAACGGCGAACTGTTCAACTGGTTGACCCACCTCTACCCACTGTGGCAGAACCTGACGCCTGAGATGATTCATATCTCAACGCAGATTTCGATGGCTGAGTTAATGCTCTCCGGTTGCACCACCACCAGTGACCATCTCTATGTCTACCCTAACGGCTGTAAGCTTGACGACAGCATTGAGGCTGCAGCACTGATGGGCATGCGTTTCCATGCCAGCCGGGGCAGCATGAGTGTGGGCAAATCCCTCGGAGGCCTGCCGCCCGATTCGCTGGTTGAGAATGAAGCCGCCATCCTCAAGGATACGCAGCGTGTGATTGAACGCTATCACGATGACAGCCACGGCTCGATGTTACGCATCGTGGTGGCCCCATGTTCACCGTTCTCAGTCAGTCGTGAACTGATGAAACAATCCGCTGCACTGGCACGCAGCTTCAACGTCTCGATGCATACTCATCTGGCGGAGAACGACAACGATATCCGATATAGCCGCGAAAAGTTCCACATGACGCCAGCACAGTACGTTGAAGACCTCGGCTGGGTAGGGCCGGATGTCTGGCATGCACACTGCGTTAAACTGGATCAGTATGGTATGGAGCTCTTTGCACGCACCGGAACCGGCGTCGCACACTGTCCCTGTTCAAACATGCGGCTCGGTTCGGGCATTGCACCAATACGCCACATGTGCGATGCCGGTGTCCATGTCGGTATGGGCGTAGATGGGTCAGCCTCCAATGACAGCTCAGACATGATAGCGGAGGTACGTCAGGCAATGCTGTTACAACGCGTGGGTTTCGGCCCGGATGCGATGACGGCTCGTCAGGCTCTGGAGCTGGCGACGCTGGGTGGAGCAAAAGTGCTGAATCGCGATGACGTGGGCGCCATTGCGCCGGGCATGATGGCTGATCTGGCCATCTTTGATTTGAATCGCATTGGTCTTGCCGGGGCGGGGCACGATCCTGTCGCCGCCCTGGTGTTCTGTAATCCGGGGCAGGTCGCTTACAGCATCATCAACGGAAAAGTCAGGGTGCGAAACGGACAACTGGCCGGAATTGAACTGCCAGCCGTGCTGCATCAGCATAACCAACTGGCCAGAAAACTGGTTAGTTGAGTCATAAGGGCACTTTATTAGGGAGGCGACGAAAAATAAGGCAGATTACATTTGCTACTGTTCGCACTATTCCCTAGAATACGCCCTCCCTGTCATCAGGGAAAATCAGCGGCTCGATTGAGAGCCGTTTATTTTTTCTACCCATCTGTGAGAACCGGTGTTACAATGCCGCGCCCTCAATTATGGGGCTTTCTAACGACCTGAGGTTTAGGTCCCGAAGTAGTAGTTGACATTAGCGGAGCACTAAAATGATCCAAGAACAGACTATGCTGAACGTCGCCGACAACTCCGGTGCACGTCGCGTAATGTGTATCAAGGTTCTGGGTGGCTCGCACCGTCGCTACGCAGGCGTCGGTGACATCATCAAAGTTACCATCAAGGAAGCAATTCCTCGTGGTAAAGTCAAAAAAGGTGATGTCCTGAAGGCGGTAGTGGTGCGCACCAGGAAGGGTGTTCGTCGCCCGGACGGTTCTGTCATTCGCTTCGATGGTAATGCATGCGTTATTCTGAACAATAACAGTGAGCAGCCTATCGGTACGCGTATTTTTGGGCCGGTAACTCGTGAACTTCGTACTGAAAAGTTCATGAAAATTATCTCTCTGGCACCAGAAGTACTCTAAGGAGCGAACAATGGCAGCTAAAATCCGTCGTAACGACGAAGTTATCGTGTTAACCGGTAAAGATAAAGGTAAGCGCGGTAAAGTTAAGAATGTCCTGTCTTCTGGTAAGGTCATCGTTGAAGGTATCAACCTGGTTAAGAAACATCAGAAGCCGGTTCCGGCTCTGAACCAACCAGGTGGCATCGTTGAAAAAGAAGCTGCTATTCAGGTTTCTAACGTTGCACTGTTCAACGCGGCAACTGGTAAGGCTGACCGTGTAGGCTTTAGATTCGAAGACGGCAAAAAAGTCCGTTTCTTCAAGTCTAACAGCGAAACTATCAAGTAATTTGGAGTAGTACGATGGCGAAACTGCATGATTACTACAAAGACGAAGTAGTCCAGAAACTCATGACAGAGTTTGGCTACAATTCTGTCATGCAAGTCCCTCGGGTCGAGAAGATCACCCTGAACATGGGTGTTGGTGAAGCGATCGCTGACAAGAAACTGCTGGATAATGCAGCAGCAGACCTGGCAGCAATCTCCGGTCAAAAACCGCTGGTCACCAAAGCACGCAAATCAGTTGCAGGCTTCAAAATCCGTCAGGGCTATCCGATCGGCTGTAAAGTAACTCTGCGTGGCGAGCGCATGTGGGAGTTCTTTGAGCGTCTGGTCACCATTGCAGTTCCACGTATCCGTGACTTCCGTGGCTTGTCCGCTAAGTCATTCGATGGTCGTGGCAACTACAGCATGGGTGTACGTGAGCAGATCATCTTCCCAGAAATCGACTACGACAAAGTCGATCGCGTTCGTGGTTTGGATATCACCATTACCACTACTGCGAAATCTGATGATGAAGGCCGTGCTCTGCTGGCTGCCTTTGACTTCCCGTTCCGTAAGTAAGGTAGGGTTACTTAATGGCTAAGCAATCTATGAAAGCGCGCGAAGTTAAGCGTGCAAAATTAGCAGACAAATTCTTCGCTAAACGCGCTGAACTGAAAGCGATCATCTCTGATGTGAACGCTTCCGACGAAGACCGTTGGGATGCTGTTCTGAAGCTGCAGAGTCTGCCGCGTGATTCCAGCCCTTCACGTCAGCGTAACCGCTGCCGTCAAACAGGTCGTCCGCACGGTTTCCTGCGGAAGTTTGGGTTGAGCCGTATCAAGGTCCGCGAAGCCGCCATGCGCGGTGAAATTCCGGGTCTGAAAAAGGCTAGCTGGTAATTGTCACCAATTGAATCACGGGAGTAACACAGATGAGCATGCAAGATCCGATCGCGGATATGCTGACCCGTATCCGTAACGGTCAGGCCGCGAACAAAGTTGCGGTCACCATGCCTTCCTCCAAGCTGAAATTGGCAATTGCCAACGTTCTGAAGGAAGAAGGATATATTGAAGATTTCAAAATCGAAGGCGACATCAAGCTGGAACTGGAACTTACTCTCAAGTATTTCCAGGGCAAAGCTGTTGTAGAAAGCATTCAGCGAGTAAGCCGTCCTGGCCTGCGCATCTATAAGAAAAAAGATGAGCTGCCAAAGGTAATGGCTGGTATGGGCATCGCTGTAGTTTCTACATCTAAAGGTGTCATGACTGATCGTGCAGCGCGCCAGGCAGGTCTTGGTGGCGAAATTATCTGCTACGTAGCGTAATCGGAGGATACATATGTCTCGTGTTGCTAAAGCACCTGTCGTTGTTCCTGCCGGCGTAGAGGTAAAACTCGACGGTCAGGTAATTTCGATTAAAGGTAAAAACGGCGAGCTGACTCGTACTATCAATGATGCTGTTGAAGTTAAGCATGCTGACAACGCTCTGACTTTCGCTCCGCGCGAAGGTTTCGTTGACGGCTGGGCGCAGGCGGGTACTTCTCGCGCGCTGCTGAACGCAATGGTTATCGGTGTTACCGAAGGCTTCACTAAGAAGCTGCAGCTGGTTGGTGTAGGTTATCGTGCAGCCGTTAAAGGCGACGTGGTAAACCTGTCTCTGGGCTTTTCTCATCCAGTCGATCACCAGCTGCCCGCGGGTATCACTGCAGAATGTCCAACTCAGACTGAGATCGTGCTGAAAGGCGCTGATAAACAGTTGATTGGTCAGGTTGCTGCGGACCTGCGCGCCTACCGTCGTCCTGAGCCTTATAAAGGCAAGGGTGTCCGTTACGCCGACGAAGTCGTGCGTACCAAAGAGGCTAAGAAGAAGTAAGGTAACACTATGGATAAGAAATCTGCTCGTATCCGTCGTGCGACCCGTGCACGTCGCAAGCTCAAAGAGCTGGGTGCTACTCGCCTGGTGGTACATCGTACCCCGCGTCATATTTACGCACAGGTAATCGCCCCGAATGGTTCCGAAGTTCTGGTCGCTGCTTCTACTGTAGAAAAAGCTATCACTGAACAACTGAAGTATACCGGTAATAAAGAAGCCGCAGCTGCAGTAGGTAAAGCTATCGCAGAACGCGCAATCGAAAAAGGCATCACTGGTGTTTCTTTCGACCGTTCCGGTTTCCAATATCATGGTCGCGTCCAGGCACTGGCAGATGCTGCCCGTGAAGCTGGCCTTCAGTTCTAAGGTAGAGGTCTAAGATGGCACACATCGAGAAACAAGCTGGCGAACTGCAGGAAAAACTGATCGCGGTAAACCGTGTTTCTAAAACTGTTAAAGGTGGTCGTATCTTCTCCTTCACAGCACTGACTGTGGTAGGCGATGGTAATGGTCGCGTAGGTTTTGGTTACGGTAAAGCGCGTGAAGTTCCAGCAGCGATCCAGAAAGCGATGGAGAAAGCCCGTCGCAACATGGTTAACGTCGCGCTGACCAACGGCACCCTGCAGCACCCTGTTAAAGGTGCACACACGGGTTCCCGCGTGTTCATGCAGCCGGCTTCAGAAGGTACCGGTATCATCGCCGGTGGTGCAATGCGCGCCGTTCTGGAAGTCGCTGGAGTTCATAACGTACTGGCAAAAGCCTATGGTTCTACTAACCCGATTAACGTGGTTCGTGCAACTATCGACGGCCTGGGCAATATGAAATCTCCGGAAATGGTCGCTGCTAAGCGTGGTAAATCCGTTGAAGAAATTCTGGGGTAATCACGATGGCTAAGACTATTAAAATCACTCAAACCCGTAGTTCAATCGGCCGCTTGCCTAAGCATAAAGCCACTCTGGTTGGCCTGGGTCTGCGTCGTATTGGCCACACCGTTGAGCGTGAAGACACGCCTGCAGTACGCGGTATGGTTAACGCGGTTTCCTATATGGTTAAAGTGGAGGAGTAAGAGATGCGTTTAAATACTCTGTCTCCGGCCGAAGGGTCTAAGCACGCTACCAAGCGTCTGGGTCGTGGTATCGGTTCTGGCCTCGGAAAAACCGGTGGTCGTGGTCACAAAGGTCAGAACTCACGTTCTGGCGGTGGCGTACGTCGCGGTTTCGAAGGTGGTCAGATGCCTCTGTACCGTCGTCTGCCGAAGTTCGGTTTCACCTCTCGCAAAGCAATGATCACCACAGAGATTCGTCTGTCTGATCTGGCGAAAGTTGAAGGCGGTATCGTCGACCTGAACGCGCTGAAAGCAGCCAACATTGTCGGTGTTCAGATTGAATTCGTTAAAGTAATTCTGTCTGGTGAAGTATCTACACCGGTAACGGTTCGCGGCCTGCGTGTCACCAAAGGTGCTCGTGCTGCAATCGAAGCTGCTGGCGGTAAAATCGAGGAATAAGTAGCAGATGGCTAAACAACCGGGATTAGATTTTCAAAGTGCCAAAGGTGGCTTTGGTGAGCTGAAACGCAGACTGCTGTTTGTAATCGGCGCACTCATTGTCTTCCGTATTGGCTCTTTTATTCCAATCCCTGGTATTGATGCCACTGTACTTGCCAAACTGCTTGAGCAACAGCGTGGCACCATCATTGAAATGTTTAACATGTTCTCTGGTGGTGCTCTCAGCCGTGCTTCTATTTTCGCACTGGGTATCATGCCGTATATTTCGGCATCAATTATCATTCAGTTATTAACGGTGGTTCATCCAGCGTTAGCGGAAATTAAGAAAGAAGGTGAGGCTGGCCGTCGTAAGATTAGCCAGTACACCCGATACGGTACGTTGGTATTGGCCATATTTCAGTCGATCGGTATTGCTACCGGTCTGCCGAATATGCCAGGGATGCAAGGCCTGGTCATGAATCCAGGCTTTGCTTTCTACTTTACCGCTGTTGTGAGTCTGGTCTCAGGAACAATGTTCCTGATGTGGCTGGGCGAACAGATTACTGAGCGTGGTATCGGTAACGGTATTTCGATCATTATCTTCGCAGGTATTGTTGCGGGTCTTCCGCCGGCCATTGGCCATACCATCGAGCAAGCGCGGCAAGGCGACCTGCACTTCCTTCTGTTGCTGTTGGTTGCAGTACTCGTATTCGCAGTGACCTTCTTTGTTATCTTCGTTGAACGTGGTCAGCGCCGCATTGTGGTGAACTACGCAAAACGTCAGCAGGGTCGTCGCGTTTACGCTGCACAGAGCACACATTTACCGTTGAAAGTGAATATGGCGGGTGTTATTCCAGCCATCTTTGCTTCCAGCATTATTCTGTTCCCGGCAACGATTGCATCGTGGTTTGGGGGCGGTACCGGTTGGAACTGGCTGACAACAATTTCGCTGTATTTGCAGCCAGGACAGCCGCTTTATGTGCTACTCTATGCGACTGCAATCATCTTCTTCTGTTTCTTCTATACGGCGTTGGTTTTCAACCCACGTGAAACAGCAGATAACCTGAAGAAGTCTGGTGCATTCGTACCGGGAATTCGTCCGGGAGAGCAAACGGCGAAGTATATTGATAAAGTGATGACGCGACTGACCTTAATCGGCGCGCTGTATATTACTTTTATCTGCCTTATCCCGGAGTTCATGCGTGATGCGATGAAGGTTCCCTTCTACTTTGGCGGTACTTCACTGCTCATCGTAGTTGTCGTCATCATGGACTTTATGGCTCAAGTGCAAACTCTGATGATGTCTAGTCAGTATGAGTCGGCACTGAAGAAAGCTAACCTGAAAGGCTACGGCCGTTAATTCAGTTGGTTGAGAAGTTACGGAGAGTAAAAATGAAAGTTCGTGCTTCCGTCAAGAGATTATGTCGTAACTGCAAAATCATTCGTCGCGACGGTGTCGTACGTGTGATCTGCAGCGCCGAGCCAAAGCATAAACAGCGCCAAGGCTGATTTTGTCACATATTTTTCTTGCAAAGTCGGGTTGAGCTGGCTAGATTAGCCAGCCAATCTTTTGTATGTCAGTACGTTTCCATTTGAGTATCCTGAAAACGGGCTTTTCAGCATGGGACGTGCTTGTTTAATTATAGGAGTGCATAGTGGCCCGTATAGCAGGCATTAACATTCCTGATCAAAAACATACCGTTATCGCATTAACTTCGATCTTCGGTATTGGTAAAACCCGTTCAAAAGCCATCTGCGCTTCAACGGGTATTGCTGAAAATGTTAAGATCAGTGAGCTGTCTGAAGAACAAATTGATCAGCTGCGTGATGCAGTTGCGAAATTCGTTGTAGAAGGTGATCTGCGCCGTGAAATCACCCTGAGCATCAAGCGTCTTATGGACCTTGGTTGCTACCGTGGTTTGCGCCATCGTCGTGGTCTTCCGGTTCGCGGTCAGCGTACTAAGACCAACGCACGTACCCGTAAGGGTCCGCGTAAACCGATCAAGAAATAATCGGGGTGAGTAAATAATGGCAAAGGCACCAGTTCGTGCACGCAAGCGTGTAAGAAAACAAGTCTCAGATGGCGTGGCTCATGTCCATGCTTCTTTTAACAACACCATCGTTACCATTACTGATCGTCAGGGTAACGCACTGGGTTGGGCAACCGCCGGTGGTTCCGGTTTCCGCGGTTCACGTAAATCCACTCCGTTTGCTGCTCAGGTCGCTGCAGAGCGCTGTGCAGAAGCGGTAAAAGATTACGGAATTAAGAACCTGGAAGTTATGGTAAAGGGTCCGGGTCCAGGTCGCGAATCTACGATTCGTGCTTTGAACGCCGCTGGTTTCCGCATCACTAATATTACTGATGTGACTCCGATCCCTCATAACGGTTGTCGTCCGCCGAAAAAACGTCGCGTATAACGCCCGTTTTTTTAGGATAGTTGGAGAAAGAAAATGGCAAGATATTTGGGTCCTAAGCTCAAGCTGAGCCGTCGTGAGGGCACTGACTTATTCCTTAAGTCTGGCGTTCGCGCGATTGATTCCAAGTGTAAGATTGAACAAGCCCCTGGTCAGCATGGTGCGCGTAAACCGCGTCTGTCTGATTACGGCGGTCAGTTACGTGAAAAGCAGAAAGTTCGTCGTATCTACGGCGTGCTGGAGCGTCAGTTCCGTAACTATTATAAAGAAGCAGCTCGTCTGAAAGGCAACACCGGTGAAAACCTGTTGGCTCTGCTGGAAGGTCGTCTGGACAACGTAGTTTATCGTATGGGCTTTGGTGCCACTCGTGCGGAAGCACGTCAGCTGGTAAGCCATAAGTCTGTTCTGGTAAATGGCCGCGTTGTTAACATCGCTTCTTATCAGGTATCTCCGAATGATGTCGTTAGCATCCGTGAGAAAGCCAAAAAGCAATCTCGCGTGAAGGCCGCTCTGGAGCTGGCTGAGCAGCGTGAAAAGCCAACCTGGCTGGAAGTTGATGCGACTAAGATGGAAGGTGTGTTCAAGCGTATTCCTGAACGTACTGATCTGTCTGCGGACATTAACGAACACCTGATCGTCGAGCTTTACTCCAAGTAAAGCTTAGTACCAAAGAGAGGACACAATGCAGGGTTCTGTGACAGAGTTTCTAAAACCGCGCCTGGTAGATATCGAGCAAGTGAGTTCGACGCACGCCAAGGTGACCCTTGAGCCTTTAGAGCGTGGCTTTGGCCATACTCTTGGTAACGCACTGCGCCGTATTCTGCTTTCATCCATGCCGGGTTGCGCGGTGACCGAGGTTGAAATTGATGGTGTACTTCATGAGTACAGCACCAAAGAGGGCGTACAGGAAGATATCCTGGAAATCCTGCTCAACCTGAAAGGGCTGGCGGTAAGAGTTCAGGGTAAAGATGAAGTTATTCTGACCCTGAATAAATCTGGCATTGGCCCTGTGACTGCAGCCGACATTACCCATGATGGTGATGTCGAAATCGTCAAGCCTCAGCATGTCATTTGCCATCTGACCGATGAGAACGCGGCTATCAGCATGCGTATCAAAGTTCAGCGTGGACGTGGCTATGTGCCGGCTTCTGCCCGAATTCATTCGGAAGAAGATGAGCGCCCAATCGGCCGCCTGTTAGTTGACGCTTGCTATAGCCCTGTAGACCGTATCGCCTACAATGTTGAAGCAGCGCGAGTAGAGCAGCGCACCGACCTGGACAAGCTGGTCATCGAAATGGAAACCAACGGCACAATCGATCCTGAAGAGGCGATTCGTCGTGCGGCAACCATTCTGGCAGAACAACTTGAAGCTTTCGTTGACTTACGTGATGTACGTCAGCCGGAAGTTAAAGAAGAGAAACCAGAATTCGATCCGATCCTGCTGCGCCCTGTTGACGATCTGGAATTGACTGTCCGCTCTGCTAACTGCCTTAAGGCAGAAGCTATCCACTACATCGGTGATCTGGTACAGCGTACCGAGGTTGAGCTGCTTAAAACGCCTAACCTTGGTAAAAAATCTCTTACTGAGATTAAAGATGTGCTGGCTTCGCGTGGTCTTTCTCTGGGTATGCGCCTTGAGAACTGGCCGCCAGCAAGCATTGCTGATGAATAATCAGATCACAGGTTAAGGTTTCACTGAGAAGGATAAGGTCATGCGCCATCGTAAGAGTGGTCGTCAACTGAACCGCAACAGCAGCCATCGTCAGGCTATGTTCCGCAACATGGCCGGTTCTCTGGTTCGTCATGAGATCATCAAAACGACTCTGCCGAAAGCCAAAGAACTGCGTCGCGTAGTTGAGCCGCTGATTACTCTTGCCAAGACCGACAGCGTAGCTAATCGTCGTCTGGCATTCGCCCGTACTCGTGATAACGAGATCGTGGCAAAACTGTTTAATGAGCTGGGCCCGCGTTTCGCGAGCCGTGCCGGTGGTTACACTCGTATTCTGAAGTGTGGCTTCCGTGCTGGTGACAACGCTCCGATGGCTTACATCGAGCTGGTTGATCGTCCAGAAGCTCAAGCAGAAGCAGCCGCAGAGTAATCTGTAGCAACGTAAAAAACCCGCTTCGGCGGGTTTTTTATTGCCTGAAATTTACTACCTTAGAACTTACTCTTTTCATGTTCAAAGGAGCCAACTATGTGGCTGGTTGATGAACTTGCTGAACAGCACATCAAAGCGGCGCTGGAAAAAGGCGAGCTGAGTAATCTTCCCGGCTCTGGTAAGCCACTGCAGCTGGATGATGACAGTCATGTTCCACCTGAGTTAAGAGCGGGCTACCGGTTACTGAAAAATTCGGGCTTTCTGCCGCCGGAGCTTGAGCTCAGACGTGAAGCCTTGGAAGTTAACGATCTTATTAGGAACCTCGATCCTGCGGATCAACACTATCAGGATCATTGTCATCGGCTTCAGGTGCTGGAGCTAAGATTACGCCAGGCGGGTATCAGTACCGATTTTCTTCATGGCAGTTATTCTACTGCTATTGAGCATCGTTTCCGCGAGGAGGAGTAAATGTTTCGCATCGGTCAGTTAGCTAAGCTTGCAGAGGTGACGCCAGACACCATCCGTTTTTATGAAAAACAGCAGATGATGGATCATGACGGTCGTACGGAAGGGGGATTTCGCCTTTATACCGAGGCCGATCTTCAGCGTCTGAAATTTATTCGCTACGGTCGTAAACTCGGATTTAGCCTTGAAGCCATCAGAGAGCTACTTTCTATAAGGGTCGATCCTGCGCATCATACCTGTCAGGAATCGAAAGCGATCGTTGAAAAACGGCTAAGTGAAGTGGCTCAGATGATCGCAGAATTGGAAACGATGCAACGTTCTTTGCGTCACCTCTCGGACGCGTGTTGTGGTGACAGTCACAGTAGCATTTCGTGCTCAATTCTTGAGGCGCTTGAGCGGGGAGAGGCATTGAGTAAATAAGCATCTTGTTATTTTGCTGCAATGGAATAGAGTATCTGACCATCTCAACAGGAGGCGTTATGAGTAAATATCAGCACACTAAAGGGCAAATTCGCGATAACGCGATTCAGGCTCTGCTGCACGACCCATTATTTCGACAGCGTATTGAACAGAAGCAAAAGGGTAAGGGCAGTTTTAAGCGGAAAGAGAAACATGGTAAGGGGACGGGATGGGAGGGCAGTGATAAGAAAGCGTCTTATCACTGCCCTTCTACTTTTTCAGTAAAAAAACCGCCGTTGAGGCGGCTTATTCACTATACCCGGGTGTTCTGCTGTTTCAGCAGATCGCGGATTTCAGTCAATAAAACTTCTTCATTTGACGGTTTAGCAACCGGCTTCTCCACTTCCTTTTTCTTGTACAGACGATTCATCAACTTAATCGCCATAAAGATCGCGAAAGCGATAATGACGAAATCAAAGATGGTCTGAAGGAAGATACCGTACTGCATAACAACAGCTGGCGCATCGCCAGTTGCGGGCTTAAGAACCCAGGCGAATGATTTGAAATCGACTCCACCGATCAGCAGGCCTAATGGTGGCATGATGATATTAGCGACTAATGATGAAACGATTTTGCCGAATGCCGCACCGATGATAACACCCACGGCTAAATCCATTACGTTGCCGCGCATTGCGAAATCACGAAACTCTTTGATTAAACTCATACTTCTCTCCTTGCCCAAGCTAACGCCATAAAGTCTAACAAACCTCACTGTTTTTGCCATCAACACAGCCAATTAAGCAGCGGTTTTGTATGCCGTATGCTGAGTCAGCCTGTAAACGCGGCATTTAAAGGAAAAATGGACTCGGCTGGAAGAGGCGTTCCACATCTGACACGAATTTCTTGTCGGTCAGGAACATGATGACATGATCGCCTTGTTCAATACGCAGGTTATCATTGGCAATCATCACATCATCACCACGAACAACAGCGCCAATAATGGTCCCTGGCGGCAGTTTGATGTCATCAATCGAACGACCCACAACGCGTGACGTCGACTCGTCACCATGCGCTATCGCTTCGATCGCCTCTGCAATACCGCGTCGTAAAGATGAAACGCCCACGATATCCGCTTTGCGCACATGACCCAGCAGAGCCGAGATCGTGGCTTGCTGAGGGGAAATAGCGATATCGATGACGCTGCCCTGGACCAGATCGACGTAAGCGCGGCGCTGAATCAGTACCATCACTTTTTTTGCACCCATCTTTTTCGCCAGCATGGCAGACATGATGTTGGCTTCATCATCGTTGGTGACGGCGATAAACAGATCGACCTGCTCAACGTGTTCTTCAGCGAGCAGCTCCTGATCGGACGCATCGCCATAAAACACCACGGTGTCATGCAGATGTTCTGCGAGTTCCGCTGCGCGCTGGGGATTCCGCTCAATCAGCTTAACGCTGTAGTGCTTCTCAAGCCGCTGCGCCAGACCGAAACCGATGTTGCCGCCACCGACCAGCATAATCCGTTTATAAGGTTTCTCCAGCCGCTGCATTTCACTCATCACCGCACGAATGTTCTGGCTGGCAGCGATGAAGAACACTTCATCACCGGCTTCTACGATGGTTGAACCCTGCGGACGAATAGGGCGATCCTGGCGGAATATAGCGGCTACGCGCGTATCAATGTGTGGCATGTGCTCACGCATGATCGAGAGCGGATTTCCCACCAGCGGCCCGCCATAATAGGCTTTTACCACTGCCAGACTGACTTTTCCTTCAGCAAAGTTAACCACCTGCAATGCGCCAGGATACTGAATCAGACGGTAAATGTTGTCGATGACCAGCTGCTCAGGGGAGATCAGATGATCGATAGGCACTGCTTCAGGTATAAACAACTTGTCTGCATCACGCAGATAGTCGGCCGCACGGATACGGGCGATGCGATTCGGCGTATTGAAAAGCGAATAAGCAATTTGGCAGGCGATCATGTTGGTTTCATCCGAGTTGGTTACAGCAACCAGCATGTCGGCATCTTCTGCACCCGCCTCACGCAAAATTCTCGGATGGGAACCATGACCCTGAACCACGCGCAGATCGAATTTGTCCTGCAGATGACGCAGGCGCGAAGAGTCAGTATCGACAACCGTGATGTCGTTGTTCTCACCTACCAGATTTTCTGCCAGGGTTCCGCCAACCTGTCCTGCACCCAGAATGATTATTTTCATCGCTTATCAATACTCATCTCAGTTTGTACCCGATTTCTTTATCAGCTTAGCGTAGAAGAAACCATCTCCGCCCTCGGCTTCCGGGAATACCTGCAACCCGTTAGCGGACGCATCCCACAACGGTTCCGCCTGGGCGTCGTGCTGGCGTTGCAGGAAAGCGTCTATCTGCTGATGATTCTCTTCTGGCAGGATAGAGCAGGTCGCATAAATCAGCGTACCGCCGGGTTTAAGGTGTGGCCAGATAGCATCAAGAATTTCGCTCTGAAGCTTTGCCAGCTCAGCGATATCACGATCGCGACGCAGCCACTTAATGTCGGGATGGCGTCGGATAACACCGGTTGCAGAGCAGGGCGCATCCAGCAGAATCCGGTCAAACTGACGATCACCGCACCACTGCTGCGGCGTCCGTCCATCACCCTGTTTAATGTCTGCTTTCATGCCCAGTCGCTGCAGATTCTCCTCCACGCGTTTAAGGCGTTGCGCATCCACGTCGACGGCCATTACATGGGCTTCCGGCGCGATTTCAAGGATGTGGGTCGTTTTGCCGCCGGGAGCCGCGCATAAATCCAGGATCTGTTCGCCGTTTTGCGGTTCAAGCAGTAACGCACAGCGCTGAGCGGACAAATCCTGCACGGTTACCCAACCCCGATCAAACCCAGGTAACTGACTGACGGGGGCAGGGGCGTCAAGCCGCAGCGCATCCGGCACGTCGTCAGCCGGTTGTGCATTCCTGCCACTTTCAACCAGCTTGTGCAGCCACGCGTCACGATCCTGGTGCTGACGGTTAATCCGCAGCCACATCGGCGGACGCAGATTATTGGCTTCCACAATCTGTTGCCACTGTTCCGGCCAGGCATGCTGCAATCGCTTTAGCAGCCATCCCGGATGCAGATAACGCTGTGGGCCATCCTGAATGCTGGCGAGCAGCTCTTCCCGCTGGCGCTGAAACTGGCGTAATACACCATTTAACAAGCCTTTCAGGCTGGTACGCTTCAGGACTTCGGCGCCCGCGACGGTTTCTGCCAGTGCGGCATGGGCAGGTACGCGGGTATATTCCAGCTGATAAAGACCGACCATAATCAGATAGTGCAGAACCCGCTGTTTGCCTGTCAGTGGACGCTCCATCAGTTTGCCGATTAGCGCTTCCAGCTGCGGCAATGTGCGCAATACGCCAAAACAGATTTCCTGCACTAACGCGCTATCTTTGTCAGAGAGTTTTTTCTGGGCGGCGGGGAGTGCCGTATTCAGGGATTCGCCCTTGTCGACAACGCGCTCAATAAGTTGAGCGGAGAGGCTACGCAGGTTGATTGATTTAGTCATAAGGTTTTGTCATCAAACAAAAGGCCCGGTGAGTGACCGGGCCTGAGAGTCAGTCCAGAAGGGTTCCAGGTTCAAACCATTCCCGGCGCGAGTTGAGAAGATCCTGAGCCGACATCGGTTTTTTACCGGCGGGCTGTAACTGCAGCAGATTAAGTACACCCTGAGCCGTCGCTACCTGTATGCCATGCTTATCCGCACTGATTATTTCACCCAGCGAACGATCGCAGTGAGGCAGGACACTTGCCTGCCAGACTTTTACGGGTTGATCATCAATGGTGAAAAAGCTCATCGGCCACGGGTTAAACGCGCGAATACAGCGTTCGAGCTGTTCTGCTGAGAGTGTCCAGTCAAGACGCGCCTCCTCTTTACTAAGCTTCTCAGCATAGTTGGCCAGAGTCTCATCCTGTTTTTCAGGTGAAGCCTGCTGTGTGCTCAGTAAGGTCAGCGTATCCAGCAGCCCCTGTGGACCAAGCTGCGCGAGCTTGTCATAGAGCGTTGCACTGGTATCGTGGGCAGTAATCGGACAAGCGAGCTTATGCAGCATATCGCCAGTATCCAGACCGACGTCCATCTGCATAATGGTCACGCCGGTTTCACTGTCGCCAGCCCACAGAGCGCGCTGAATAGGCGCGGCTCCGCGCCAGCGCGGCAGCAGCGAACCATGAACGTTGATACAGCCGAGACGTGGCATATCCAGCACGGCCTTGGGCAGAATCAATCCGTAGGCCACAACTACCATCACATCGGCCTTCAGATCAGCGACCAGTCGCTGATTTTCTTCAGGTCGCAGAGACTTCGGCTGATAAACCGGAATGTCATGTGACAGCGCCAGCGTTTTGACCGGGCCTGGGGTGAGTTTGTTACCGCGACCCGCAGGACGATCAGGTTGGGTGAATACGCCGATAACCTGATGTTCAGAAGCAAGCAGCGCGTCAAGATGACGCGCTGCGAAGTCAGGTGTGCCGGCAAAGATGATTTTTAGCGGGGCAGACACGTTTATCCCTTCTTAAGATCTCAGGAAGCCTGCGCGTTCTGACGCGCCAGTTTCTCTAATTTAGTTTTGATTCGTTGCCGCTTCAGAGGCGACAGATAATCAATAAACAGTTTGCCTTCCAGATGATCAATCTCATGCTGGATGCAGATGGCCAGTAACTCGCTGGCTTCCAGCTCGAAACTTTTACCGTCACGATCAAGGGCGCGAACCTTTACCCGCTCGGCACGTGGAACAAATGCGCGCTGTTCCGGAATAGAGAGGCAACCCTCTTCAATACCGGTTTCGCCGCTTTTTTCCAGCAGCTCAGGGTTGATCAGGACTAAACGCTCTTCACGACTTTCAGAGACATCAATCACGATAATGCGCTGATGAATATCGACCTGCGTAGCCGCAAGACCTATACCTTCTTCGGCATACATCGTCTCGAACATATCATCAACGATACGCTGAATGTCTGCGTTAACTTCTTTAACGGGCGCGGCGACTTTGCGAAGACGCTCGTCAGGGAAATGTAATACCTGCAAAACTGACATAAATATCCAGATCTGTATTCGGTTAAGAAAAGATTACTGCCTCATATTGTAGACTTTTCGAGGCCTGATTGACAGCATTGTGCGGCAGGAAGCAAGGGCGATCAGGGAGCAGGAGATGGACAAAATAGGGCAGTATGTGCGGCTGGCTGCCGTCACCGGAATGACAGGGAAACGCTGGGTTGACGTGGCGCAGCAGACAGGTGCCGGACCGGCAGACGATGAGCAGCTTATCCGGCTTGGGTTAGACGCCAGCCAGCGGCAGCAATATTATGAATTTAATGAAAAAAATATTGAGCAAATCTGTTCCTGGCTGGCGCAGAGTCCGGCTCATCATCTGATTACCGCTCTGGATGCAGCTTATCCAGCCCGTCTTAAAGAAACCAATCGTTTTCCGCCCCTGCTCTATATTGATGGCGATCCTGCCGTTATCACTACACCACAGTTAGCCATTGTGGGGAGCCGAAACAGCTCCCACTATGGTCGTTACTGGTGTGACTGGTTTACCCAGCATTTAAGCGCGGGCGGATTGACTATCACCAGCGGACTGGCGCGGGGTATTGATGGCGTTGCACATCAGGCCGCACTCAACGTGGGCGGTAAAACGGTGGCAGTGTTAGGAAGCGGATTGCAGCGTCTCTATCCCAAAAACCATACAGGCCTTGCCGCCGAGATCGTCGAGCAGGGCGGTGCTATCGTTTCTGAGTTTCCACTGACGACCATACCGCATCCCCTTAATTTTCCACGCCGCAATCGTATCATTAGCGGCCTGAGCCACGGTGTGCTGGTGGTAGAAGCCTCGCTGAAAAGTGGCTCACTGGTGACGGCCCGTTATGCGCTGGAGCAAAATCGCAATGTCTATGCTTTACCTGGCGCACTCGGCAACCCGTTAAGCGAAGGCGTAAACTGGCTGATTCAGCAGGGCGCGCTGCTGGTGGCTCATCCCAATAACATCGTAGAAGATCTGGCAAATGCACTTAACTGGCTACCTGTGGCTCAGGCGGATGAAATTTATTCTGAGGTGAGGGACGATGCTCCATTGCCATTTGCTGATGTGTTGGCTAACGTAGGAGATGATGTTACACCTGTTGACGTTGTCGCTGAACGTGCCGGCCAATCTGTGCCAGTTATCTCAGCTCAGTTGCTGGAACTGGAGTTAGCAGGATGGATCG
The DNA here is from genome assembly GCF_024158165.1 of Pantoea sp. B550. Lineage (NCBI taxonomy): Bacteria > Pseudomonadati > Pseudomonadota > Gammaproteobacteria > Enterobacterales > Erwiniaceae > Pantoea > Pantoea sp. B550. The sequence goes on along the minus strand of NZ_JAMYXI010000003.1, from coordinate 1,526,748 downwards.
CAGCTGTACCCGGCGGCTATGTCCGATTGAGGAGGGCATGCCATGTTCGACGTACTGATGTACTTGTTTGAAACATATATCCACAACGAAGCAGAAATGGGTGTTGATCAGGACAGATTGACAGACGACCTGACGGATGCCGGGTTCCATCGTGAAGATGTTTACAGTGCGCTGAACTGGTTAGAAAGACTGGCTGACTATCAGGAAGGACTGGTAGAACCAATTTTACTGACAAATGATCCGCTCTCCATGCGTATTTATACCGATGAAGAGAGCAAACGTTTAGATGCTGACAGCCGTGGTTTCCTGCTGTTCCTGGAGCAGATTCAGGTGCTGAACCTGGAAACCCGTGAAATGGTCATCGAACGTATCATGGCGCTGGATACCTCTGAGTTTGACCTTGAGGATCTCAAATGGGTGGTGCTGATGGTGTTGTTCAACATCCCGGGATGTGAAAATGCCTATCAGCAGATGGAAGAACTGCTATTCGACGCCAATGAAGGTATGCTGCATTAAATTTCCTTTCATGCATTGATCGCTATGAGTAAAGCTGCACTCTTCACCGTGCGTAAACAGGATCCCTGCCCCGCTTGCGGGGCAGAACTGGTTATCCGCTCCGGTAAACACGGTCCTTTTCTGGGCTGCACGAACTACCCGGCTTGTGACTACATTCGACCTTTAAAAGGTCAGGCCGATGGCCATGTGGTCAAAGTGCTGCAAGGCCATGCCTGTCCTGAATGCGGTGCGGATAAAGTGTTGCGGCAGGGGCGTTTTGGCATGTTCATCGGCTGCAGCCTCTATCCGGAATGCGGATACACAGAAACCATCGATAAACCGGATGAAACCTCGCTGGCCTGCCCACAGTGCCATGAAGGCCGGTTAGTTCAGCGGCGTTCCCGTTATGGCAAAACGTTTCACTCCTGCGATCGTTATCCGGCCTGTCAGTTTGTCGTCAATCTGACACCCGTTGCCGGAATCTGTCCTTATTGTGAGTATCCGCTGTTAGTTGAGAAAAAGACGGCTCAGGGCGTTAAGCGCTTCTGCGCCAGTAAGAGTTGTGGCAAAGCCATCGCTGAAGAGAATTCATAGACCATGGAAAATCAACACCTCGCCGATTCACTTGAGTCCTGTTTAGAGCATCTGAATCGTCAGGCGGTCATCGCCTATCCTACGGAAGCCGTATTTGGTCTGGGCTGTGACCCTGACAGTGAATCTGCCGTTATGGCCCTGCTGGCACTCAAACAGCGCCCGGTAGAGAAGGGGCTCATCCTCATTGCGGCTGATTACAGTCAGCTTGAGCCTTACATCTCGGCGCGCGAACTTTCTGTAATCCAGCGGGAGCGGATGTTTGCCCGCTGGCCCGGCCCGGTGACTTTTGTCGTACCGGTACCGCCACAGACGCCTCGCTGGCTTACCGGACAGTTTGATTCACTGGCCATTCGCGTCAGTGATCATCCGGATGTTCAGGCGCTATGCCGCGCGTTTGGCAAACCGCTGGTCTCGACCAGCGCAAATCTGTCAGGCCTCCCTCCCTGCCGCACAGCAGAAGAAGTGAAGCAGCAGTTTGGTGAGCAGTTCCCGGTTCTGGCGGGTAAAACGGGTGGACGACTCAATCCTTCTGAAATCCGCGATGTCATCAGCGGCGAACTTATACGTCAGGGTTAATTTATGGATCACTTCGCCGTTTTCGGTAATCCGATCAGCCACAGTAAATCGCCGCTAATCCATCAGGCTTTTGCTGAGCAGACGGGCATTGAACATCGCTATGGTCGCATCTGTGCCCCGGTTGATGGTTTTCCTCAATCGCTTTCTGCTTTTTTCGAGCAGGGAGGTCGTGGTGCCAACGTGACGTTACCTTTCAAACAGCAGGCATGGGAATTTGCCGATCAGCTCAGCGAACGTGCAGCTCTGTCCGGTGCGGTAAACACCGTCAAAAAGCTCAGTGATGGGCAAATCCTGGGAGACAACACGGATGGTATCGGCTTGTTAAGCGATCTTGAACGGCTAAATATGATCAACGCTGGCGATAATGTCTTGCTGGTGGGAGCGGGCGGGGCCGCTCGCGGTGTCGTTCTGCCGCTGCTTTCAGCAGGCGTGACGCTTACCGTCGTCAATCGTACAGCCGCGCGCGCTGAAGAGCTGGCGAACCTGTTTAGCGCGAGCGGGAGTATCCGGGCATCTGGTTTTGAGCAACTGACGGATCAGCGCTTTAATCTGATCATCAACGCCACGTCAAGTGGTGTGAATGGAGAAACGCCTCCTTTACCTGCAGAAGTAATCCATTCAGATGTGCGCTGTTATGACATGTTTTACCAAAGCGGGCTAACGCCTTTTTTACGCGGGTGTCAGGCGCAGGGGACTCATCATCTGGCCGATGGACTGGGGATGCTGGTGGGGCAGGCTGCGCATTCCTTCTATCTATGGCACGGTGTGATGCCGGAAATCACGCCGGTGATTGCTCAGCTTAAGCAGAACATGCAGCCATGAATCAGGCGATACAGTTCCCGGATGAGGAAACCTATGACGCTGAACTAAACGCAGTCTGTTTTCCAGTACTGGTCAATGGCATGCGGCTGAATTGTGCAATCAGCCGCGATTCGCTGGCTTCACGTTTTGGTAAAGGGGAGGCGATGGCGCTGTTTCGGCACCATCGTTGGGATCTGGAAGATGAGGCCGAAGCGGCTGTTCGTCAGGATAACGTGGATGCTCAGGGCTGGGTCTGGCTATCTCCCGCCAGATAATCCTCTTTCCAGCCAACATAGTTATTGGCGGAATAGCGCAGACCTTCCTTCTCACTGTCATTCAGCGGCCTGACCTGCTTTACCGGGCTACCCAGATAGAGATAGCCGCTCTCCAGTCTTTTACCGGGCGGCACCAGGCTTCCGGCACCAATCATCACCTCTTCTTCTACTATTACGCCATCCAGCAGAATCGATCCCATTCCGACCAGCACGCGATCGCCAATGGTACAGCCGTGTAGCATCGCTTTATGCCCGACGGTGACGTCCTCGCCAATAATAAGAGGAAAGCCCAGCGGGTTGGCGGCTGATTTATGTGTGACGTGCAGAACACTGCCGTCCTGCACATTAGTACGGGCACCAATGCGGACCTGATTCACATCACCCCTGATCGCAACCAGCGGCCAGATGCTCACATCATCCTCCATAATCACATCACCGACGACAACACTGCTTGGATCGACCATCACGCGCTGGCCAGTTTGCGGGAAAAGATCTTTATAGGGGCGTAGGGCGGAAGTCATCTTGTTCTCCTTTGTTCTGTTTTCACTGCAGCCTGATGCCATTTTAGCCAGCTGACAAGCCAATTCTGACCCGGATCGCTGGCGATCTCATCAATCTGGATCATTTATAACCGTTCAGATAAAAGATCCTAAAAAAGGGTTGTGCTCTGAAACGGGATCCCTATAATGCGCCTCCATCGACACGGCACACCGGCAACGGGAAACGGGTTGAAGGTTCAGGAGACTGACCCGCCGGAGAAAACTTCTGAGAAAGAGGTTGACTCTGCAGGAGGAAAGCGTAATATACGCCACCTCGCGACAGGACGCTAACGCACTGTTCGCACTGCTCTTTAACAATTTATCAGACAATCTGTGTGGGCACTCGCAGGATTGATATCAGCGTCTTTGGACGCACAAAAATATCAAAGCCTCACGAGTGAACACATAATGAAATTCATTATGACGTTTTACAGATGAGCACCGCTTAACTTGTTTAAGCAAATCAAACTTAAATTGAAGAGTTTGATCATGGCTCAGATTGAACGCTGGCGGCAGGCCTAACACATGCAAGTCGGACGGTAGCACAGAGAGCTTGCTCTCGGGTGACGAGTGGCGGACGGGTGAGTAATGTCTGGGGATCTGCCCGATAGAGGGGGATAACCACTGGAAACGGTGGCTAATACCGCATAACGTCGCAAGACCAAAGAGGGGGACCTTCGGGCCTCTCACTATCGGATGAACCCAGATGGGATTAGCTAGTAGGCGGGGTAATGGCCCACCTAGGCGACGATCCCTAGCTGGTCTGAGAGGATGACCAGCCACACTGGAACTGAGACACGGTCCAGACTCCTACGGGAGGCAGCAGTGGGGAATATTGCACAATGGGCGCAAGCCTGATGCAGCCATGCCGCGTGTATGAAGAAGGCCTTCGGGTTGTAAAGTACTTTCAGCGGGGAGGAAGGCGGTGCGGTTAATAACCGCGCCGATTGACGTTACCCGCAGAAGAAGCACCGGCTAACTCCGTGCCAGCAGCCGCGGTAATACGGAGGGTGCAAGCGTTAATCGGAATTACTGGGCGTAAAGCGCACGCAGGCGGTCTGTTAAGTCAGATGTGAAATCCCCGGGCTTAACCTGGGAACTGCATTTGAAACTGGCAGGCTTGAGTCTTGTAGAGGGGGGTAGAATTCCAGGTGTAGCGGTGAAATGCGTAGAGATCTGGAGGAATACCGGTGGCGAAGGCGGCCCCCTGGACAAAGACTGACGCTCAGGTGCGAAAGCGTGGGGAGCAAACAGGATTAGATACCCTGGTAGTCCACGCCGTAAACGATGTCGACTTGGAGGTTGTTCCCTTGAGGAGTGGCTTCCGGAGCTAACGCGTTAAGTCGACCGCCTGGGGAGTACGGCCGCAAGGTTAAAACTCAAATGAATTGACGGGGGCCCGCACAAGCGGTGGAGCATGTGGTTTAATTCGATGCAACGCGAAGAACCTTACCTACTCTTGACATCCACGGAATTCGGCAGAGATGCCTTAGTGCCTTCGGGAACCGTGAGACAGGTGCTGCATGGCTGTCGTCAGCTCGTGTTGTGAAATGTTGGGTTAAGTCCCGCAACGAGCGCAACCCTTATCCTTTGTTGCCAGCGATTCGGTCGGGAACTCAAAGGAGACTGCCGGTGATAAACCGGAGGAAGGTGGGGATGACGTCAAGTCATCATGGCCCTTACGAGTAGGGCTACACACGTGCTACAATGGCGCATACAAAGAGAAGCGACCTCGCGAGAGCAAGCGGACCTCACAAAGTGCGTCGTAGTCCGGATCGGAGTCTGCAACTCGACTCCGTGAAGTCGGAATCGCTAGTAATCGTGGATCAGAATGCCACGGTGAATACGTTCCCGGGCCTTGTACACACCGCCCGTCACACCATGGGAGTGGGTTGCAAAAGAAGTAGGTAGCTTAACCTTCGGGAGGGCGCTTACCACTTTGTGATTCATGACTGGGGTGAAGTCGTAACAAGGTAACCGTAGGGGAACCTGCGGTTGGATCACCTCCTTACCTGAAGATACCTTCCCGCGCAGTGTCCACACAGATTGTCTGATAGAAAATAACGAGCAAAGTGTCTTTCGAAGACAGACTTAATTGTCCCCTTCGTCTAGAGGCCCAGGACACCGCCCTTTCACGGCGGTAACAGGGGTTCGAATCCCCTAGGGGACGCCAAAGCTTGGTGACAGGTGAAAGATGTTGCCCACATATCTTAAAGATGACTTACGAGTCATGTTTAAGATATTGCTCTTTAACAATCCGGAACAAGCTGAAAATTGAAACGACGTGTCGCTTTCATTCTCCGTAATAAGAATGAAAAACGCGGCACGTTCGAGTCTCTCAAATGCTTGCAGTCTGCAGCGTTGCAAAACGCCTGTGGGTTGTGAGGTTAAGCGACTAAGCGTACACGGTGGATGCCCAGGCAGTCAGAGGCGATGAAGGACGTGCTAATCTGCGTAAAGCGACGGTAAGGTGATATGAACCGCTACAGCCGTCGATGTCCGAATGGGGAAACCCGGTGCACTCTGTGCATCATTGCAGCATGAATACATAGTGCTGCAAGGCGAACCGGGGGAACTGAAACATCTAAGTACCCCGAGGAAAAGAAATCAACCGAGATTCCCCCAGTAGCGGCGAGCGAACGGGGAGCAGCCCAGAGCCTGAATCAGCATGTGTGTTAGTGGAAGCGTCTGGAAAGTCGCAGGGTACAGGGTGATACTCCCGTACACAAAAGCACACGCGCTGTGAGCTCGATGAGTAAGGCGGGACACGTGGTATCCTGTCTGAATATGGGGGGACCATCCTCCAAGGCTAAATACTCCTGACTGACCGATAGTGAACCAGTACCGTGAGGGAAAGGCGAAAAGAACCCCGGCGAGGGGAGTGAAACAGAACCTGAAACCGTGTACGTACAAGCAGTGGGAGCCCTCTTTACGGGGGTGACTGCGTACCTTTTGTATAATGGGTCAGCGACTTATATTCTGTAGCAAGGTTAACCGTATAGGGGAGCCGCAGGGAAACCGAGTCTTAACTGGGCGTTAAGTTGCAGGGTATAGACCCGAAACCCGGTGATCTAGCCATGGGCAGGTTGAAGGTTGGGTAACACTAACTGGAGGACCGAACCGACTAATGTTGAAAAATTAGCGGATGACCTGTGGCTGGGGGTGAAAGGCCAATCAAACCGGGAGATAGCTGGTTCTCCCCGAAAGCTATTTAGGTAGCGCCTCGTGAACTCATCTCCGGGGGTAGAGCACTGTTTCGGCTAGGGGGCCATCCCGGCTTACCAACCCGATGCAAACTGCGAATACCGGAGAATGTTATCACGGGAGACACACGGCGGGTGCTAACGTCCGTCGTGAAGAGGGAAACAACCCAGACCGCCAGCTAAGGTCCCAAAGTCATGGTTAAGTGGGAAACGATGTGGGAAGGCACAGACAGCCAGGATGTTGGCTTAGAAGCAGCCATCATTTAAAGAAAGCGTAATAGCTCACTGGTCGAGTCGGCCTGCGCGGAAGATGTAACGGGGCTAAACCATGCACCGAAGCTGCGGCAGCGACACTATGTGTTGTTGGGTAGGGGAGCGTTCTGTAAGCCGTCGAAGGTGTGCTGTGAGGCATGCTGGAGGTATCAGAAGTGCGAATGCTGACATAAGTAACGATAAAGCGGGTGAAAAGCCCGCTCGCCGGAAGACCAAGGGTTCCTGTTCAACGTTAATCGGAGCAGGGTGAGTCGACCCCTAAGGCGAGGCCGAAAGGCGTAGTCGATGGGAAACAGGTTAATATTCCTGTACTCGGTGTTACTGCGAAGGGGGGACGGAGAAGGCTATATCAGCCGGGCGACGGTTGTCCCGGTTTAAGCGTGTAGGCGGAGGGTCCAGGTAAATCCGGTCCCTTATTAACGCTGAGGCGTGACGACGAGGCACTACGGTGCTGAAGTGATAAATGCCCAGCTTCCAGGAAAAGCCTCTAAGCATCAGGTAACACAGAATCGTACCCCAAACCGACACAGGTGGTCAGGTAGAGAATACCAAGGCGCTTGAGAGAACTCGGGTGAAGGAACTAGGCAAAATGGTGCCGTAACTTCGGGAGAAGGCACGCTGGCGCGTAGGTGGAGGGATTTACTCCCCGAGCCGAAGCCAGTCGAAGATACCAGCTGGCTGCAACTGTTTATTAAAAACACAGCACTGTGCAAACACGAAAGTGGACGTATACGGTGTGACGCCTGCCCGGTGCCGGAAGGTTAATTGATGGGGTTATCCGCAAGGAGAAGCTCTTGATCGAAGCCCCGGTAAACGGCGGCCGTAACTATAACGGTCCTAAGGTAGCGAAATTCCTTGTCGGGTAAGTTCCGACCTGCACGAATGGCGTAATGATGGCCAGGCTGTCTCCACCCGAGACTCAGTGAAATTGAACTCGCTGTGAAGATGCAGTGTACCCGCGGCAAGACGGAAAGACCCCGTGAACCTTTACTACAGCTTGACACTGAACATTGAGCCTTGATGTGTAGGATAGGTGGGAGGCTTTGAAGCGCGGACGCCAGTCTGCGTGGAGCCAACCTTGAAATACCACCCTTTAATGTTTGATGTTCTAACGTAGGCCCGTTATCCGGGCTGCGGACAGTGTCTGGTGGGTAGTTTGACTGGGGCGGTCTCCTCCTAAAGAGTAACGGAGGAGCACGAAGGTCAGCTAATCACGGTCGGACATCGTGAGGTTAGTGCAATGGCATAAGCTGGCTTGACTGCGAGAGTGACGGCTCGAGCAGGTGCGAAAGCAGGTCATAGTGATCCGGTGGTTCTGAATGGAAGGGCCATCGCTCAACGGATAAAAGGTACTCCGGGGATAACAGGCTGATACCGCCCAAGAGTTCATATCGACGGCGGTGTTTGGCACCTCGATGTCGGCTCATCACATCCTGGGGCTGAAGTAGGTCCCAAGGGTACGGCTGTTCGCCGTTTAAAGTGGTACGCGAGCTGGGTTTAGAACGTCGTGAGACAGTTCGGTCCCTATCTGCCGTGGGCGCTGGAGAATTGAGGGGGGTTGCTCCTAGTACGAGAGGACCGGAGTGAACGCACCACTGGTGTTCGGGTTGTCATGCCAATGGCACTGCCCGGTAGCTAAGTGCGGAAAAGATAAGTGCTGAAAGCATCTAAGCACGAAACTTGCCCCGAGATGAGTTCTCCCTGACCCCTTGAGGGTCCTGAAGGGACGTTGAAGACTACGACGTTGATAGGCCGGGTGTGTAAGCGCAGCGATGCGTTGAGCTAACCGGTACTAATGACCCGTGAGGCTTAACCTTACAACGCCAGAGGCGTTTTTGAGAGACACGATTTTCAGCTTATTCCGGATAAAATTAGCGGAAACGAAAGATTTTGCGGCGTGACAAGGCGCAGAGCGAAGACATCAGCGGGAGCATACTGAGGTATGTGACCGGTGTGGCTGAGCGATGGCAACGCGGTCATGGCGTAAAAGATTCGTTTCGTGCACCAAGATTTGCCTGGCGGCTTTAGCGCGGTGGTCCCACCTGACCCCATGCCGAACTCAGAAGTGAAACGCCGTAGCGCCGATGGTAGTGTGGGGCCTCCCCATGCGAGAGTAGGGAACTGCCAGGCATCAAATTTAGTGTGCTGATATGGCTCAGTTGGTAGAGCGCACCCTTGGTAAGGGTGAGGTCCCCAGTTCGACTCTGGGTATCAGCACCAGTTAAGACACGAGTTCGGTAAATAAAAGAATTTGCCTGGCGGCTGTAGCGCGGTGGTCCCACCTGACCCCATGCCGAACTCAGAAGTGAAACGCCGTAGCGCCGATGGTAGTGTGGGGTCTCCCCATGCGAGAGTAGGGAACTGCCAGGCATCAAATAAGAGAGAGCCCTTCGCGTATGCGAAGGGCTTTTTTCGTTGTGGCAATCCGATAATCCGCACTAAAACTCCCTCATATCAGCCCGGTTTTCTGTGCCTTTATCACCGCATCGGCTCATTCAGCTGATTAAAGTGTATAAATGCCATAAAAAACCCGGCACCAGGCCGGGTGGTAAGATAACGGGGTCGGTAATCAGTGAATAACCTGCGATAAAAACGCCCGGGTACGCTCCGATTTTGGATTAGAAAAGAACTCCTGCGGTGGGGCAACTTCGACGATCTCACCCCGATCCATAAAGATCACCCGGTCGGCAACCGTTCGGGCAAAGCCCATTTCGTGGGTGACGCACAGCATGGTCATCCCATCCTCCGCCAGACCAATCATCGTGTCCAGCACCTCTTTAACCATCTCCGGATCCAGCGCTGAGGTTGGCTCATCAAACAGCATAATTTTTGGTTTCATACAGAGTGAGCGAGCGATGGCGACGCGTTGCTGCTGTCCGCCGGAAAGCTGACCCGGAAACTTATGTGCATGCTCTGCAATGCGCACGCGTTGCAGATAGTGCATGGCCAGTTCATCCGCTTCCTTCTTTGGAATCTTTCTCACCCAGGAAGGTGCCAGCGTGCAGTTTTGCAAAACAGTCAGATGCGGGAAGAGATTGAAGTGCTGAAATACCATCCCCACTTCTGTGCGTACGCGCTCAATGTTACGTACGTCGTCATTAAGATGGATACCGTCAACAATAATGCGTCCCTGCTGATGCTCTTCCAGATGGTTGATGCAGCGGATCGTGGTCGATTTGCCGGAGCCAGAAGGGCCGCACAGCACGATGCGCTCACGGGGTTTAACCTGCAGGTTGATGTCTTTCAATACGTGAAACTGCCCGTACCATTTATTCACGTTCTCAAGCGAAATCATCAACGCGTCGGAAGAGTGTGTTATAGAGTCAGTCATGTAAAACCTCAGTGCGATGTACGCCCGGTGTGAAAGCGCCTTTCCAGATACTGGCTGTAGCGCGACATGCTAAAACAGAAAATCCAATAGACCAGTGCAGCAAAGACATAACCTTCAGTCGACATGCCCAGCCAGGTTGGATCGACCGTTGCCTGCTGGACGCTGCTGAACAGATCGAAAAGACCAATGATGATGACCAGGCTGGTATCTTTAAACAGCGCGATGATGGTGTTAACCAGGCCAGGGATGGTGAGCTTCAGTGCCTGGGGAAGAATGACCAACATCTGCGTTTTCCAGTAGCCCAGCGCCAGCGATTCTGCAGCCTCATACTGACCCTTCGGTAATGCCTGCAGGCCACCGCGCACCACTTCCGCCACATAAGCAGACTGGAACAGGATCACACCGACCAGCGCACGTACCAGCTTGTCGATAGTCGTACCTTCAGACATAAACAGCGGCAGCATCACCGATGACATAAACAGCACGGTAATCAGCGGAACGCCGCGCCAGAACTCGATAAAGATAATCGACAGCGTACGCACAACCGGCATCCGTGAGCGACGGCCAAGCGCCAGCAGGATGCCCAGCGGCAGCGCACCAGCAATCCCCACCGACGCGATAATCAGCGTCAGCGTTAACCCGCCCCACTGACGTGTTTCCACACGTTCCAGTCCCAGATAGCCGCCATACAGCAGGAACCAGACAATCACCGGATAGATGACGGCCCAGGCCGCAATGTAGCGTCCACGGTAGGGCAGGCTTTTGAGGAACATCGGCACAATCGACAGCAGGCCAATCACCAGCGCCAGGTTAATACGCCAGCGCAGCTCATGTGGATAAAGCCCATACATGAACTGACCGAAACGAGCATGGATAAAGACCCAACAGGCACCTTCTTTAGTGCAATCGGCGCGTGTCGTACCGATCCAGTTAGCCTGAAAGATCAGCCAGTTCAGCGCAGGCGGAATGACGTGCCAGATGACCCAGATGCAAAACAGCGTCAGTAACGTATTAAACCAGCTGGAAAACAGATTCTTACGAGCCCAAAGCCAGGCGCGACTGACAGGCGTCGTCGGGATGGGGGGCGTTTCATGCGTAGTGACAGACATAGTTATCCCGTTCTCTTAACGCTCAACCAGCGCAATTTTGCGGTTGTAGAAGTTCATAAGCAGCGATATCAGCAGACTGATAATCAGGTAAACGCCCATTGTGATAGCAATTGTCTCAATAGCCTGACCGGTCTGATTCAGCACCGATCCCGCGAACAGCGACACCATATCGGGATAACCGATAGCAGCGGCCAGTGAGGAGTTCTTCACGATGTTCAGATACTGGCTGGTGAGCGGCGGAATAATGACGCGCATGGCCTGTGGAATAATCACCTGACGCAGCGTCACCGGATTCGGCAGACCCAGCGATCGTGCAGCTTCGTGCTGACCATGTGGCACCGACTGAATCCCGGATCGGATCACTTCAGCAATAAACGACGAGGTATAGATCGACAGTGCCAGCGTCAGTGCTGCCAGTTCCGGAATCATCACCGAGCCGCCACGGAAATTGAACCCGCGTAGTTGCGGCACATCCCAGTGCGTCGCTGCTCCAAACCCAAGGTGTGCAAGCAAAGGAAAGAGGATGAGCATTGCAACGGCTGCGGGCCATGTACGACGTAACTCACCGGTTTTCAGCTGATGCTGACGGTTAAAGCGGTACAGGCCATAGCTGACAGCCACGGCCAGCAGCAGTGCGATAACAAACGGCCAGCTGCCTGGTGCATAGGTTGGCCACGGGACGTAGAGTCCGCGATTGCTGACATAGGCCAGGTCGAACGCATTCAGCGCCTGACGTGGGCCTGGCAGATTGCGTAATACCGCGAAGTACCAGAAGAAGATTTGCAGCAGAGGGGGGATATTACGGAAGGTTTCGATATAGATATTCGAGAGTTTCCGCAGCAGCCAGTTGTCAGAAAGACGGGCAAGACCGACCGCAAAGCCGAGAATTGACGCAAAAACAATACAGAGTGCAGAAACCAACAGCGTGTTGGTTAATCCGACCAGAAACACGCGTGCGTAGGTATCTCCCTCCGTGTACTCTATCAGATGCTGAACGATGCCGAAGCCGGCAGTGCGCTCAAGAAATCCAAACCCTGATGTAATGCCGCGATTGGCGAGGTTAATGATGGTGTTATGTACCAGATAACCCACCACACCAAGCACCGCGACGACGGCGATGAACTGATAAATCCAGGCGCGAACCGTGGGATTACCAAATGAAAAATCCCTTTTCACGGTTGGGCGTTGTGACATGTTGAAACCTCAGTAACGAAAGCCGGGGTAGGGCACCGCAGAATACGGTGCCCGATTGGTGAGGTCTGTTAACGTACCGGTGGTGCGTATTGAATCCCGCCCTGGTTCCACAACGCATTCTGACCGCGCGCGATCTTCAGTGCACTGTCTTTACCGACGTTGCGGTCAAAGCTTTCCTGATAGTTGCCGACCTGTTTGATGATGTTGTAGGCCCACTTATTATCCAGCTTCAGATCTTTACCAAAATCACCCTCAGCACCCAGCAGATGCGCCATATCTGGCGTGGTCGGTTTAGCTGTCATCTGATCAACGTTCTTCGAGTTGATGCCCATCTCTTCGGCATTCAGCATGGCGTAAAGCGACCATTTGACGATAGTGAACCAGTCATCATCGCCACGACGCACCAGCGGTCCCAGCGGCTCTTTGGAGATCACTTCTGGCAGGACGATAAACTCGTCAGGTTTGCCGAGCTTAATACGCAAGGCATAAAGCTGAGACTGATCGGACGCCAGCGTATCGCAGCGACCGCTGTCCAGCGCCTTAGCAGATTCGTCAGAGCGATCAAAGGTCACCGGCGTATATTGCATTTTGTTGGCTTTGAAGAAGTCTGCCACGTTCAGCTCGGTGTCGGTTCCAGCCTGAATACAGACGGTGGCACCATCCAGCTCTTTCGCACTTTTAAGTCCGGCTTTCTGGTGAGTCAGGAAGCCGATGCCGTCGTAATAGTTCACGCCCGCAAACAGGAAGCCCATGCCGCCATCACGCGATGAGGTCCAGGTGGTATTACGTGAAAGTACATCCACTTCGCCTGACTGCAGCGCGGTAAAACGCTCTTTCGCGGTCAGCGGGGTGTATTTCACTTTGGTCGCATCGCCGAATACCGCGGCAGCAGCAGCACGACACACATCCACATCGATACCGGTAAACTTGCCGCCAGCATCTGCATAGGAGAAGCCCGGCAGGCCGTCACTGATACCACATTGAACAAAACCTTTTTTCTTAATCGCATCCAGTGTGGTGCCTGCGTGTGCCTGCTGAGCAATGGCAACCAGCGAGGCGGCAGCGATCAGCGTAGAGAGCATCATCTTTTTCATAAAGCATCCTGTGTGGCGGGATCATGTTGTTATGTTTGCGCACTTTAGTGTGCGTTTTTCCTGTCTGTGGCGGTCAGCCATTCACGACTCTGCAAAGCTGATGCCAGGTTTGCAGGATCCTGAATTCGTATGAAAGAACGGTTAATAATCAGAAGCACCTGGAAAGTTTCGCTAATATGGCGCACCAAAAGGAAGCAATGCGAGTCGACCCGATCACATTTAGTGCAAATAGTTTCACTAGATGAGAGCAGTGTGAGCGCTCGCTCAGGCAGAAATGTATGAAAGGAAGGCGTTACTTTTTTATGCGCAGGAAGTCACATGCCCAGCAGTGGCGGGCACAGGCAGCAAGACGGGCGACAGAACATTACTTAAATCAAATCCAGGCGGACAAAAGCGAGAAGGTGAAATATCACACCAGCGATTGCAACTATAGTTACCATACGGCAGGCAACTGTTTCACGCTTCCTGCCGTTACTTTGTGCGATGACGCACAAATAAAAACGCCAGCCCGAAGGCTGGCGTGATTAACAGACAGAACTAAAAATCAGTTCATGCCGTATTTTTTCAATTTCTTACGCAGCGTACCGCGGTTGATACCCATCATCAGGGCAGCACGGGTCTGGTTGCCACGGGTATACTGCATCACCATGTCCAACAGAGGCTGCTCGACTTCAGCCAAAACCAGCTCATACAGGTCGCTCACATCCTGACCATTCAGTTGAGCAAAATAGTTCTTCAGTGCCTGTTTAACCGAATCACGCAAAGGTTTTTGAGTTACCTGATCCTGTGAGTTAACGGTAGAAACGGTCAGTACGTCAGAATTTACGCGTTGTTCGAACATAGTTCTTTCAGCTCTTTATTTCGTTACGCAAGATTTTCGAAGTATGCCTCCAACGCCTCCAGCTGTTCGCTGGCATCCTCTATGGCGTTGAATGTGCGCCGAAACTGGTCATTCGGGGCGTGCTCCTGCAGGTACCAGGAGACGTGCTTTCGCGCTATACGGTATCCCTTGCCTGAACCGTAAAAGTCGTGCAGCTCACGTATATGCGAAACAAGCAAGCGCTTGACCTCTGCCATCGGCAGCGGGGCAAGCAACTCCCCAGTGTCCAGATAATGCTGGATTTCCCGGAAGATCCACGGTCTTCCCTGAGCAGCGCGTCCTATCATCAGAGCATCGGCCCCTGTATAGTCGAGCACCGCTCTGGCTTTATGCGGGTCAGTTATGTCTCCATTCGCGATAATCGGAATGGAGACACTCTGCTTAACTGTCCGAATGCTGTCATATTCAGCTTCTCCGTTGAACAGGCAGGCACGAGTGCGACCATGTATCGTCAGAGCCTGTATACCGCAGCGTTCAGCCAATTGGGCAATCGCGACACAGTTCCTGTTTTCAGGATCCCAGCCAGTACGAATTTTCAGCGTGACCGGCACGTTCACTGCATTAACCACTGCGGAGAGAATGGACTCCACCACGGTGGGATATTGCAATAAGGCTGAACCCGCCATTTTGCGGTTAACCTTCTTGGCAGGGCATCCCATATTAA
Source organism: Pantoea sp. B550 (assembly GCF_024158165.1). Taxonomy (NCBI): domain Bacteria; kingdom Pseudomonadati; phylum Pseudomonadota; class Gammaproteobacteria; order Enterobacterales; family Erwiniaceae; genus Pantoea; species Pantoea sp. B550. The sequence goes on along the minus strand of NZ_JAMYXI010000003.1, from coordinate 1,511,720 downwards.
TGTCGATGACCTGTGCACCAGCCTCGACATTAATGCGTGCAGCTTGCGCCATTTCACTGGGATCGCAACCGGCAATTTGCACGGCGCGAATGCCTGGCTCATCACTGTGAACCATACGTAATCGAGATTTGTCGCTAGCCCAGACTTCCGGGTTAGAAGACAGCATCTCAGAAACTGCCATGCCTGCACCCATTTCGTGACACAGCGTCCTGAACGGCCTGTCGGTAATACCGGCCATCGGTGCTGCAATCAGTCGATTTCTCAGCTGGAGGTTTCCAATACGCATGAAGTCAGAATGGCCATACTGTGTCTGCAAGGCGGCGTATATTACGCATTTTTGCAGGAAGATGAAAGGCCAAACTTTGAACAATCAGCAAGAAAGATCAATGAAATCCGGATGATGATCGATGCTATTCATTATTATTATTAAATAACAATGATTTAGCTATTTATGCTGAAATTGTGAGCAAAATTTTTTCCAGAAAAGTACGTCAATTCGCCAGATAAAAAACGTCACATGCCGTGATTAACGATACAAGCATCCATTTCAAATCGGGAAAGCCCGCAACTTACGCTACGGGTTGGCTGAATATTCTGTTAAGCCGCTTTGTTACGACGACGGCGATATCAGTGCAAACGGACAAACGCAAAAATCAGGATTTAATCCCGGTAATCCGGCACCATTCCTCTTTAACCGCAACCGGGTCGAGCGTGAACGCGCTGACATACGCTTCGCAGACGCTCTCTGCCTGGCTCTCTAACACGCCCGAGAGGCCCAGATGACCGCCAGACTTCGGCAGTACACCGATCAGCGGGGCCAGTTCACGTAGCGGGCCGGCCAGGATATTGGCCACCACCACATCAGCCTGCAGATTTTCGGGTTGCTGGTGGGGCAGATAGAGCGACAGGCGATCGGAGACGCCGTTGCGCTCAGCATTATCCCGGCTGGCCTGAATAGCCTGCGGATCGATATCAATCCCGATCGCCTGAGCCGCGCCCAGCTTCAGTGCGGCGATCGCCAGGATCCCCGAACCACAGCCGAAATCGATCACCGTTTTGCCTTCCAGATCCAGCCCATCGAGCCAGGTCAGGCAGAGCGAGGTGGTGGGATGGGTGCCGGTGCCAAATGCCAGACCGGGATCGAGCATGACGTTGACGGCATCAGGATCCGGCACATCACGCCAGCTCGGACAGATCCAGAGACGTTCGCCGAAGCGCATCGGGTGGAAGTTCTCCATCCATTCGCGCTCCCAGTCTTTATCCTCGATCTGCTCGATCCGGTGACGAAAACCGTCTTCCAGCAGCGGATGTTGTGTCAGTTCGGCAGTAATCAGGGCCATATCCGTTTCTGCATCGAACAGGCCGATAACGTCGGTATCGCCCCACAGGCGCGTTTCGCCTGGCAGCGGCTCATACACCGGCGTGTCGTTGGTATCCTGAAAGGTGACTGAAACCGCACCGATCTCCATCAGCGCATCGCTCAGCATTTCCGCATGTTCACCTGAGCTGTTAATTTTGATTTGAATCCACGGCATAACGTCTCTCTTTCCGTCAATGTTGCGGCGCGTCCGCCACGTGCGGCGCGCGTCCAAACAGGTTACCCACCAGAAATGCCAGCAGGCTTAAAAGCAGGGAGGGCACGATAGGGTGAAAACCCAGAATCTGCAGGTTAAGGCTCGCCATAAAAGCGTAGCAGCCTCCACCCACTACCATGCCGGTGATGGCGCCTGCGGCATTGGCACGTTCCCAGTAGAGGCCGAGAACCAGCGGCCAGAGGAAAACCGCCTCCAGGCCGCCAAATGCCAGCAGGTTGAGCCAGATAATCATATCGGGCGGATTCCATGCCGCAATCAGCAGCAGGATACCCAGTGCGAAGGTAATGGTGCCAGATAACAGTCGCAGCCGTGACTCATTTTCCAGTTGCTGCGGGGCGACACGCAGGTAGAGATCTTTAATCAGCGTGGCTGAAGCCTGTAACAGCTGGGCATTGATGGTCGACATAATTGCGGCCATCGGGGCTGCCAGAAACAGTCCGGCCGCTAACGGTGGCAGAACAGTGATCATCAGAGTCGGAATGACGCTATCCGGTACGGTCAGATTCGGCAGTACCGCGCGGCCCAGCGCACCGGCCAGATGCATGCCCAGCATCAACACCACCACGACAATAGTGCCCAGAATAATGGCCCGATGGACGGCCTTACTGTCTTTATAAGAGATACAGCGCACCGCCGTGTGCGGCAGGCCAATCACCCCAAAGCAGACCAGCACAACGAACGAACTGAGGAAGGTTGGCGTAATAATCTCGCCCGGCCCCTGTGGCGACAGCAGAGCCGGATCGATGTCATGCAGTTTCTGCACCGCCGTGCTCAGGCCACCTGCCTGATGAATCACTGCGAACAGCAGCAGAAAAGTGCCAATCAGCATCACAATGCCCTGCATGGCGTCATTGAGCACGCTGGCACGGAATCCACCGAACGCGGTATAGAGCGCGATGGTGCCACCAAAAATCAGCAGGCCGGTGTCATACGGGATGCCAGCGGCGGTTTCGAGCAGCCGTGCACCACCGATAAACTGCACCGTCATGGCACCGATAAAGGCAATCAGCAGACTCAGACTCGCCAGCCAGATCAGCAGCGGGCTTTGATAGCGAGCATAGAGCATATCATTCAGCGTTACCGCATTATGCTTGCGTGCCAGAATGGCAAACTTTTTCCCCAGCACACCCAGCGACAGCCAGACGGCGGGAACCTGCACCATCGCCAGCAATACCCAGCCCAGCCCATATTTGTAGGCGGCACCGGGACCCCCAATAAATGAGCTGGCGCTGATATAGGTGGTAGTGAGCGTCATCGCCAGTACGAATCCGCCCATGGAGCGGCTGCCAAGGAAATATTCAGTAAGGAAGCTGCCTTCACGCTTTTTACGGACGGCAAACACCGACAGCGCGGCAATCAGCACCAGATAAATCAGTAACGGCAGGATAATTTCACTGTTCACTTTGATCCTCCAGCGGCATGTCGCGGAAAATCACCCGCACCATCATCCAGCACAGAAAAATGAACAACAGGGGAGCAAACAGGCAGGAGAGTTCAAACCAGCGCGGCAGGCCGGTAACACCGATTTCACTGCCACCCAGCCAGGCAGAGAGCCCCCAGGCAGCGAGCCAGAGCAGGGTGAGGTAAAGCGACCAGCGCGCCTCTTTATGTGCCTGTATAAAACGAGCATCCATGATTCAACCTTAACGCCAGCGGCAAAAGAAAAAGGCCGGATTAACCGGCCTCAGACTGACTCAGCGTTGCGATTATTTCTCGTGCAAGCCGAGTTTTTTCTCCAGATAGTGGATATTGGTTCCACCGTGCTGGAAGTTTTCGTCGGACATGATTTTCATCTGCAGTTCAACGTTGGTTTTGATACCGTCGATGATCAGTTCCGCCAGCGCATTTTTCATGCGAGCGATAGCCACGTCACGCGTTTCGCCATAGGTGATCAGCTTGCCGATCATGGAGTCGTAATAAGGCGGTACGGTGTAGCCTGAGTAAATATGCGACTCCCAGCGCACGCCGAAACCGCCTGGCGCGTGGAAGCGGGTGATTTTACCCGGGCTTGGCAGGAAGGTCACTGGATCTTCGGCGTTGATACGGCACTCGACCGCATGTCCGCGAATGATCACATCTTCCTGTTTAATTGACAGTGGCTGACCGGCAGCAATACGCAGTTGCTCTTTGATCAGGTCCACACCGGTGATCATCTCGGTTACCGGATGTTCTACCTGAATACGGGTGTTCATCTCAATGAAGTAGAACTCACCGTTTTCGTACAGGAACTCAAAGGTACCTGCGCCGCGATAGCCAATCTCAATACAGGCCTGGGAACAGCGGTTGCCGATAAAGCGACGCTGTTCTTCTGTGATGCCTGGGCCTGGCGCTTCTTCGACAACTTTCTGATGACGACGCTGCATGGAGCAGTCACGTTCGCCCAGATAGATCGCGTTGCCCTGACCGTCAGCCAGTACCTGAATCTCGATGTGGCGCGGGTTCTCCAGATACTTCTCCATGTAAACCATGTCGTTGTTGAAAGCCGCTTTGGCTTCCGCTTTCGTCATGTTGATGGATTCTTCCAGATCTTTGTCGCCGCGCACTACGCGCATACCACGACCGCCGCCGCCGCCAGACGCTTTGATGATGACCGGATAACCGATGCGCTTGGCAAAGGCACGGTTTTTTTCCATATCATCCGTCAGCGAACCGTCAGAACCGGGTACGGTCGGGACGCCGGCTTTCTTCATCGCATTGATTGCAGAAACTTTGTCACCCATCAGGCGAATGGTGTCTGCTTTCGGGCCGATAAAGATAAAGCCGGAGCGCTCAACCTGCTCAGCAAAATCGGCATTCTCAGAGAGGAAGCCGTAGCCGGGGTGAATCGCCACCGCGCCGGTGATCTCTGCTGCAGAGATCAGCGCCGGGATGTTGAGGTAACTTTTGACTGACTGCGCCGGGCCGATGCAGACGGTTTCGTCTGCCAGCAGCACGTGCTTCAGGTCACGATCCGCGCTTGAGTGTACCGCAACAGTCTTGATGCCCAGTTCTTTACAGGCACGCAGAATGCGCAGTGCGATCTCACCACGGTTAGCAATAACAATTTTATCCAGCATGATCTGCCCCGTTACTCGATGATAACCAGTGGCTCGTCAAATTCGACCGGCTGACCGCTTTCAACCAGGATAGCTTTCACCACGCCTGATTTGTCAGCTTCGATCTGGTTCATCATTTTCATAGCTTCGACGATGCACAGGGTATCGCCGGCATTGACTTTCTGGCCAACTTCCACAAAGGCTTTCGCATCCGGGCTCGGCGTACGGTAGAAGGTACCTACCATTGGTGAACGCACGATGTGACCGCTGATTTCAGCCGGTGCCGCTTCGGCAACTGCTGCAACAGGGGCAACGGCTGTCGCCAGAGCAGGCTGTTGAACCGGCGCAGCATAAGCCTGCTGCATCATCGGGTAACCCACGTTTGCAGGTGCACGACTGATGCGAACGGACTCTTCACCTTCAGAGATTTCCAGCTCAGAAATGCCAGACTCTTCAACCAGTTCGATCAGTTTTTTAATTTTACGAATATCCATGAGTGGGGTTCCGTACTCAGTTTGATTAATTAGTTTGAGACAGGCGTTTTACTGCCGTTTGTAAAGCCCATGTGTAGCCGTCAGCGCCAAGCCCACAGATCACGCCAGCAGAAACATCAGAAAGATAGGAGTGATGACGGAAGGGCTCGCGGGCATGCACATTGGAGAGATGAACCTCGATAAACGGTATTTCTACCGCCAGCAGGGCATCACGCAGTGCGACACTGGTATGGGTAAACGCGGCAGGATTAATGATGATGTAATCCACATTGCCTTTGGCCTCATGAATGCGATCAATCAGCTGAAATTCAGCATTGGTTTGCAGGTGGCTCAACTCCACATTCAACTGGTCTGCCTGACGCGTCAAATCGTCAACGATCTGACTCAGCGTGGTATGACCATACTTCTCAGGTTCACGTGTTCCCAACAGATTCAGGTTGGGCCCGTTTAAAAGCAGAATATGTAATTTATGCGCCATCGTGCTGCCATCTCCCGCAATCATTGAGGCATCGCGTAAAATACCTTGCGAATCTTCATTTGTCACCTTTCAGGCTGAAAAAGAAGACCCGACGAGCAATAAAGCCGGGCATTATATCCGTTTCGTGTCATTTCGCAGCAAAATACTGGTCTTATCTGCGAAGATGATCGGATGTGGCCTGCGGGCCACATCTTTTATCAGAAAACAGCAGAGGAAAACAACGGGTGAAGTGCTAGCGGGGCCACCATTTGAGAAATTTTTTGTAACGCCAGGCTAACAGCAGTGCAGCAATGAGGGCATAGATAAGTGGCTGTGGGGACACGGTTTTCACCGACCAGATATAGTGAATTGGGACCAGAATCGCCACAAGATAGACCGCATTGTGCAGGGTTTGCCAGCGTTTACCGAGCCTGCGCTGAGCGCGCTGAAATGACGTTACCGCCAGGACCAGTAATATCAGCCAGCTTATAATTCCCAGCGTCAGATAGGGACGGGAGATGAGTTCGCTGCCCAGCAGACGCAGATTATCCACGCCCAATTCCAGCAGGTAGTAGCTCAGCAGGTGGAGAGAAGCCCAGACAAATGTCCAGACGCCAAGCAGGCGCCGGGTGCGGATTAACAGAGGCTGCCTGCCGTAGCGTGCCAGGGGTGAAACCAGCAGCGTACCCAGCAGCAGTTTCAGCGCCATGCGGCCGGTAAAATGCTGAATATCTTTTGCCGGGTCCGCACTCAGTCCACCCTGCATCACAGCAAGCACCAGATAAACCAGCGGCAACAGGGCTGCCAGGTGCAGGATCACCTTGAGCCACATGATCTGTTTTATCGACAGGCGGACCACTTAGTAATTCTCCCGTAAATCCATGCCGCGGTAGAGCGACGCCACCTGTTCGGCATAGCCGTTAAACAGCAGCGTTGGCTGACGTTCGACCTTCAGACTGCCGCCCGGGCCAATAAACCGCTCTGTCGCCTGTGACCAGCGTGGATGATTGACGTGGGGGTTCACATTGGCATAAAAACCATACTCGTCGGCGGCAATCTGGTTCCAGGTGGTCGGCGGCTGTTTGTCGGTCAGCGTAATTTTGACGATCGACTTAATGCCTTTAAAGCCATATTTCCACGGCACCGTCAGACGAATCGGCGCGCCATTCTGCGGCGGCAGCGCTTTGCCATAGACGCCAGTGGTCAGTATTGTCAGCGGATGCATCGCTTCATCCAGACGCAAACCTTCGACATAGGGATAATTGAGGCCACCGCCAATAAAGCGATCTTTCTGGCCCGGCATCTGCTCAGGATCGTAGAGCGTCTGAAAGGCAACAAAGCGCGCTTTGCTGGTGGGTTCCGCCAGCGAGAGAAGTTTATTCAGCTCAAAGCCTACCCAGGGCACCACCATCGACCAGGCCTCTACGCAGCGCATACGATAGATTCGCTGCTCCATAGCAAAGCGTTTGAAGATGTCATCCATATCAAGGGTTAGGGGTTTCGCCACTTCGCCATCAATGGTCAGTTTCCAGGGCTCTGTTTTCAGTGTTCCGGCATTGGCAGCCGGATCGGCCTTATCCAGCCCGAACTCATAGAAATTGTTGTAGCCGGAAACTTTATCCGCAGGCGTCAGCGTCAGATCGGCCTGATATTGCGCCGGTTTGGTGAAGTCGAGCGGTCGGCCTGCTGGAGCAGGTGGGCGATCGTTGCCTTTGAACCAGCTGAGAATATCGGCATTAGCCACGCCCGGCATACCCATCGCCGCAGCGCTTAGTCCCAGCGTTTTCAGCACCTGGCGGCGCTTCATATTAAATATGCTTTCCGGCGTTACGTCGGCTTCGGTCAGACAGGGTATGCGTTTCATGGGGCTTCTCCAGACAGGATGTCATCAACCAGCATGATGACTATCGCTGATATCAGCCAGTTTCGCCCTGAAAATGTGAAATTTCCTGGCTGGCCTGTGCGATGAGAATGCGCTGAAAAGTGTCGGGATCAACGTCAGCAATCCTATCCCGACGATATACTTCGGCTTCATGCGACTCGGCGCTGTCGGCAGCGGCAAATTATGCTATTTTGCTCGCGTTTTCGTCAGGCTGACGGTACAAGGTGGGGTGATCCGGTTATCACCGCAGCAATACAGGCACAGGGATGCGATTAACCACAAAATTATCTGCGTTTATTACCTTTTTAAGCCTGCTGGCGATGTCATTGATGCTGGCAGGCTGCGCATTCAGTGTTTTCTGGTTCAGTCATCAGCGGGTTGAACATCGGGCGCAGGTGCTGGCGACCGAGGTCGATCAGGCGATGTTCTCCGAGACGCCAGAACAGCTTCATAACTGGCTTACGCGCATGATGCCAATAATGAATGCCGAGCAGATTTCCCTTCATAACGGCAGGCAGACTTTCCTCACACTCTCCCGACACGAAAACCAGATGCTGGAAGACGAACCCAATCGTTTTATCCAGGTCGATGTGCCTTTGATGCACCAGACCGGCTTACAGCTGCGGGTTGTGACCCTTGATCCTGCCAAAACCTGGCTGCGCTCCATCACCGGCACCTCTACGCTGGGCATTCTGTTTACGGTCATGCTGGTGATGAGTCTGCTGCTGCTGATGATGCATCGCTGGCTTAGTCGTCAGTGGCGTGGCATGGAGCATCTTGAAGGACGGGCACAGGCGATTATCAACGGCGAACGTGGGGTTGTGCCGAAACGGGATGTGGATGAGTGGCCACCCAGGGCGAGTCGCGCGATGGATATACTGCTGGCGGATCTGCAGGAAGCGGGCGAACAGCGCCTGCGTATCGACACGCTGATCCGCACCTTTGCCGCGCAGGATGGACGCACTGGCCTTAACAACCGACTGTTCTTTGATAACCAGCTCGCGACCCTTCTGGAAGATCAGGAAGCTGTCGGCACCCATGGTGTGGTGATGATGGTGCGCCTGCCCGATCTGGACGCGCTGAAAGATTCACTGGAGCCAGCGCTGGTTGAGGAGTACCTGTTCAATTTCGTCAACATGCTCTCTACCTTTGTGCTGCGCTATCCCGGCGCTTTGCTGGCACGTTATTTTCGCAGTGATTTTGCCGTATTACTGCCGCATCGCAGTCTTAAAGAGGCAAACAGTATTGCCGATCAACTGATCAATGCTGTTGATTCTTTGCCACCGATGCGCCTGGTCAATCGCGATGATCTGATCCACATCGGAATCACCGCCTGGCACAGCGGGCAGACCGTCCTGCAGGTGATAGAAAATGCCGAAATGGCCACGCGACGTGCAGCACTGCTGGGTGGTAATAACTGGATTAATGGTGAAGGAAACCCTCAGGACGCCGGGCGCGGCAGCGTGCGCTGGCGAACCCTGCTGGAGAATACGTTAAGCCGCGGTGGTCCACGGCTGTACCATAAACCCACCGTTAATATCGAAGGCAAAGTACAGCATCGGGTCATGCTGACCCGTATCTTTGACGGCGATAAAGAGGTACTGGCCGCTGAATATATGCCGCTGGTACAGCAGCTCGGTATGGCTGATGGCTGGGATCGTCAGCTGGTCACGCGCATCGCGGCACTCTCTGAACTGTGGCCGGAAGAGACGCTGGTGATGCCGGTGACGATGACCTCGCTCCTGCAACGTTCATTTGTCCTCTGGCTACAGAATATGCTGCTGCAGTGCCCCAAATCACAAAGAAAACGATTTTTATTTGAACTTGCCGAGGCAGATGTCTGTCAACACATCGACCATTTAACACCAGTATTCCGTGCACTTAAGGCTTTTGGCTGCCGTGTAGCGGTGAATCAGGCGGGTTTAACCGTCGTCAGCAGTGCCTATATACGACAGCTGCCGCTGGAACTGATCAAGCTTGATGCAGGTCTGGTGCGCAACATTGAACGACGGACCGCCAATCAGCTGTTTGTACAGAGTCTGCTGGAGGTCTGTAAGTCCACGGGTATTCAGGTGTTTGCCACCGGTGTCCGCACCAAAGCGGAGTGGCAGACATTAGTGGCGCTGGGTGTGGCAGGCGGGCAGGGCGACTTTTTTGCCCCTTCGCTTCCGGTTAACAGTAACGTGAAGAAGTATTCCCAACGTTACCGTATTTAATGATTTGCTGTCGTAATGACAGAAATTGACGGTTTTTTTTAATGTTAAACCGCATCTGAACCCATAACCATCGTGCCGGAAATGTTAAATTTTATGTCGGGCATGGCAAGCGGAAATCACGTGAAATGCAGCACTGATGGCGTCTGGTCGCCATTCTGCTGCTACGGATCGCGGGTTCAGATGACTTAAACGCAATCAGGCGTCTTTTTTCACCGAAGCAGAACGTTTTTGCGCCTTGTGGCAGCTTCGTGTGGTTGGTAAAGTAAGCGGATTTTATTTTCCGCCCCCAGCTTGCAGGATTATCCCTTAGTATGTTTAAAAAATTTCGTGGCATGTTTTCCAACGACTTGTCCATTGACCTGGGTACCGCGAATACCCTGATTTACGTAAAAGGACAAGGCATCGTGCTGAACGAGCCTTCTGTGGTTGCTATTCGTCAGGACCGTGCCGGTTCACCGAAAAGTGTCGCGGCCGTGGGTCATGACGCCAAACAGATGCTCGGTCGTACGCCAGGCAATATTGCCGCTATCCGTCCGATGAAAGATGGCGTTATCGCTGACTTCTTCGTGACCGAAAAGATGCTGCAACACTTCATCAAGCAGGTTCACAGCAACAGCTTTATGCGTCCCAGCCCACGTGTGCTGGTCTGCGTACCCGTCGGGGCCACGCAGGTAGAACGTCGTGCGATTCGTGAATCCGCTCAGGGCGCCGGCGCGCGTGAAGTCTTTCTGATTGAAGAGCCGATGGCTGCAGCTATTGGTGCAGGTCTGCCCGTTTCTGAAGCGACCGGTTCAATGGTCGTTGATATCGGTGGTGGTACTACCGAAGTGGCGGTGATCTCCCTGAACGGTGTGGTCTACTCCTCATCCGTACGTATTGGTGGCGATCGTTTCGATGAAGCTATTATTAATTATGTGCGTCGTAACTACGGTTCACTGATTGGTGAAGCGACCGCAGAACGCATTAAGCATGAGATTGGTTCAGCTTATCCGGGTGATGAAGTCCGTGAAATTGAAGTTCGTGGCCGTAACCTGGCAGAGGGTGTACCGCGCGGCTTCACGCTGAACTCCAACGAAATCCTGGAAGCGCTGCAGGAGCCGTTAACCGGCATTGTCAGCGCGGTGATGGTTGCTCTTGAGCAGTGTCCGCCTGAGCTGGCCTCCGATATCTCAGAGCGCGGCATGGTGCTGACCGGTGGTGGTGCGTTACTGCGCAACCTGGATCGCCTGCTGATGGAAGAGACGGGTATTCCGGTTGTTGTTGCTGAAGATCCGCTGACCTGTGTGGCTCGCGGTGGCGGCAAGGCGCTGGAAATGATCGACATGCATGGCGGCGATTTGTTCAGCGAAGAATAATTGCCTCAACCGGCTGAGAACGCAATGATCATGCGAGGGAGTGACATGTGAACCGGCGAAATGTGTGCCGGTACAGTGCGTTCAGCCCAGGGAAGCACGGTGTTTGGCCGTCGCTTCCTCTCCTGTTGTCGAGGATCACGCAGATTATATGAAGCCGATTTTTAGCAGGGGACCTTCCCTGCAGTTGCGTCTTTTCCTGGCGGTCATCGTGGCAATTGCCATTATTGTTGCCGACAGCCGTGTGAGCTCTTTCACCCAAATACGCAACTATCTGGATACGTCGGTCAGTCCGTTTTACTTCCTGGCTAATGGGCCACGTCAGCTGCTGGATGGCGTGTCAGAGTCGCTGGCGTCGCGTCAGCAGCTGGAGCAGGAAAACAAAGCGTTACGTCGTGAGCTCTTCCTGAAAAACAGTAACCTGCTAATGCTGGGGCAATATAAGCAGGAAAACGCACGCCTGCGTGAACTGCTGGGTTCACCGCTGCGTCAGGATGAGCAAAAGATGGTGACGCAGGTAATCTCTACCGGCACCGATCCTTACACCGACCAGGTGGTGATCGACAAAGGCAGCGTTAACGGTGTCTATGAAGGTCAGCCGGTCATCAGTGATAAAGGCGTGGTCGGTCAGGTTATCGCCGTCGGACAGCTCACCAGCCGTGTTCTGCTGATCTGCGATGCGTCACATGCGCTGCCTATTCAGGTGTTGCGTAATGACATTCGTGTGATTGCCGCTGGTAACGGCTGTACTGAAGATCTCCAGCTTGAGCATCTGCCGGGTAATACGGACATTCGGGTCGGCGATGTGCTGGTGACGTCAGGTATCGGTGGTCGTTTCCCTGAGGGGTATCCGGTGGGCGTGGTCTCCTCAGTGAAAGTGGATACGCAGCGCGCTTATACGGTGATTCAGGCGCATCCGACCGCGGGTCTGCAGCGTCTGCGTTATCTGCTGCTGCTGTGGGGCGCGGATCGTAATGGCGATATGCCGCTGCCGCAGGATGAAGTTCATCGCGTTGCGAATGAGCGTCTGATGCAGATGATGCCGCAGGTCTTACCGCCTGCGGGTGAAATGGGCCCGCCTGCGCCTGCCGCACAGATGGGGCCGCCTGCTCCATCAACAGGCAGTAGCGGACAGAACAACTCCTCGCGTTCACGCGGGGGGCAGCCTTGAGTCGATATCGCAGCCAGGGACGTTGGGTCATCTGGCTCTCTTTCCTGGTCGCGTTAGTTCTGCAGATCATGCCATGGCCGGATGAAATTTATATGTTCCGGCCTTCATGGCTGCTGCTCATCCTTATCTACTGGGTTCTTGCTCTGCCGCATCGGGTCAACGTCGGCAGCGGATTTATGCTGGGTGCCATCATGGATCTGATTGCCGGGTCCACGCTTGGCGTACGTGCGCTGGCGCTCAGTATCATCGCCTACCTGATAGCCTTTAAGTTCCAGTTATTCCGCAACTTAGCGTTGTGGCAGCAAGCGTTAATGGTTATGGTGCTGTCTCTGGCGATGGATGTGATTGTCTTCTGGGCAGAATTCCTGGTAATCAACGTTTCATTCCGACCTGAAATTTTCTGGAGCAGTGTCGTCGACGGTATTCTCTGGCCCTGGCTATTCTTACTTATGAGAAAAATTCGTCGTCAGTTCGCTGTTCAATAAGGAAATTTATGGTAACCCTCTATCTTGCTTCCGGTTCACCGCGTCGTCGTGAGCTGTTAACTCAACTTGGCCTGACATTCGAGCGCATTGTGACTGACGTTGAAGAACAGCGTCAGCCGAATGAAGCGGCGGAGAGCTATGTCCGCCGTCTGGCCAATGACAAAGCGCAGGCGGGTGTAAAACTGGCCGCGCAGGATCTGCCGGTGCTGGGCGCGGATACGATTGTCGTGCTGAATGGTGACGTGCTGGAAAAACCGCGCGATGCCGCCGATGCCCACGCGATGCTGCGTAGACTCTCCGGTCATACGCATCAGGTCATGACGGCAGTGGCGCTGGCCGACAGCCAGCAGGCGCTGGATTGCATCGTGACGACTGATGTGACATTCCGCACCTTAACGGAGAGCGACATCGACGACTATATCGCTACCGGTGAGCCGATGGATAAAGCGGGTGCATACGGCATTCAGGGCAGGGGAGGAAACTTTGTCCGCAAAATTAACGGAAGTTACCATGCAGTGGTCGGATTACCGTTGGTTGAGACAGCGGAGTTGCTCAGCCATTTTCACTCACTGCGTGCCGTAAGGGGTCAACATGACGGCTGAATTACTGGTTAACGTCACGCCTTCTGAAACACGCGTTGCCTACATTGATGGCGGCATCCTTCAGGAAATCCATATTGAGCGTGAAGCGCGGCGCGGCATTGTTGGCAATATTTATAAAGGACGGGTAAGCCGTGTTCTGCCCGGCATGCAGGCGGCCTTTGTTGATATAGGCCTGGAAAAAGCCGCCTTTTTGCACGCCTCAGATATCATGCCGCATACGGAATGTGTGGCGGGCGACGAAAAGAAAAATTTCATCGTGCGCGATATTGCCGAGCTGGTGCGTCAGGGACAGGATCTGGTGGTTCAGGTGGTCAAGGATCCGCTTGGCACCAAAGGCGCCCGGCTGACCACGGACATTACCCTGCCTTCGCGTTATCTGGTCTTTATGCCAGGCGCATCGCATGTCGGTGTCTCTCAGCGTATCGAGAGTGAGAAAGAGCGCGATCGGCTTAAAGCGGTAGTCGCTGACTACTGTGACGATCTGGGTGGCTTTATTATCCGCACCGCTGCAGAAGGGATTGGCGAAGAGGAGCTGGCGCAGGACGCGGCTTTTCTCAAACGTCTCTGGACCAAAGTTAGCGAGCGTAAAAAGCGCAATCAGACCCGCTGCCTGCTCTACGGTGAGCTGGCTCTGGCCCAGCGTATTCTGCGTGATTTTGCGGGCGCGGCGCTGGATCGCATCCGGGTCGACTCCCGCCTGACCTGCGATATGCTGGTGGAATTTACCGGTGAATATATCCCGGAAATGGCCGGTAAACTGGAGCTCTACAATGGTAAACAGCCTATTTTCGACCTGTTTGACGTCGAAAATGAGATTCAGCGCTCGCTGGATCGCAAAGTTGAACTAAAGTCAGGCGGATATCTGATCATCGATCAGACCGAAGCGATGACGACCATCGATATTAATACCGGTGCATTTGTTGGTCATCGCAATCTCGATGAGACGATATTCAACACCAATGTTGAAGCCACTCAGGCGATTGCGCGTCAGCTGCGCCTGCGGAATCTGGGCGGCATCATCATTATCGACTTCATCGACATGAGCAATGAAGATCATCGACGCCGGGTACTGCATTCACTGGAAAGCGCGCTCAGTAAAGATCGGGTCAAAACCGGGATTAATGGTTTTTCGGCGCTGGGTCTGGTAGAGATGACGCGTAAGCGTACCCGTGAAAGCATTGAGCATGTCCTGTGCCAGGATTGCCCGGTCTGTAAAGGGCGCGGCACCCTGAAAACAGTTGAAACGGTCTGCTATGAAATCATGCGTGAGATTGTGCGGGTTCACCACGCCTATGATTCTGATCGTTTCCTGGTGTATGTTTCACCGACGGTGGGTGAGGCGTTAAAAACCGACGAGTCTCATGCGCTGGCTGAAGTGGAAATCTTTGTCGGTAAGCAGGTTAAAGTTCATGTTGAAGCGCTCTACACTCAGGAGCAGTTCGACGTGGTAATGATGTAACATCAGCCCGTTATCAGGCTGAATAAACGCCCTTGTTTGGGATAAAATGCGCGTTTTAACGCTTTTATCTGAAGACGGTCGGGTATGAGAACCAACTATCCGTCGTTTACGGAACACAAGGAGAGGCGTGAGTGAGGCAGTTGCCGAGGATTTTGTTACTGCTGGTCGCGGCAATCATCGTGATTGTCGCGCTGCTGGTCAGCGGATTGCGTCTGGTAATGCCGCATCTCGACAGCTATCGCAACAACCTTCTGCAATTCATCTCCGACAAAACGGATGTGCCGGTCAACGCCAGCCAGTTACAGGGTAAATGGGAGAATTTCGGCCCAACCCTGCAGGTTCATGACCTCAGCGTCGATCTGCATGAAAACGGCAAACTCACGATTAAACGTATCAATCTGGCGCTCGACGTCTGGCAGTCTCTGCTGCACTGGCGCTGGCAGTTTCGCGATCTGACCTTCTGGCAGCTGCATCTCGACACGAATCGCCCCTTACTCGACAACGACAAAGAGAAAAACAGCTTCCGTCCGGCGCAGATTAACGAACTTTTCCTGCGTCAGTTTGACCACTTTGATCTGCGCGACAGCACCATTCGTTTCCGTACCCCTTCCGGCCAGCATGCTGAGCTGGCGATCCCCCGACTCACCTGGGTCAATGAAGATAACCGCCATCGCGCCGAAGGCGAAGTCAGTCTGTCGAGCTTTACCGGTCAGCACGGCGTGGTTCAGGTGCGGCTCGACCTTAACGACAGTAACGGTTTACTTAATGACGGCCGCATCTGGATGCAGGCCGATGACGTCGACATGCGTCCATGGCTGGGCCGCTGGGTGCGCGACAATACCCGGCTGGACAGTGCCCGCTTCAGCCTGGCGGCCTGGGTTAACCTGCGCGATGGTGACATCTATGCTGGCGATCTGCTGCTGCGCAAGGGCGGTGCCAGCTGGCAGGGCGAAACCGGACGACACCGCATAGAGGTCGATGGGCTGACCGCGCATCTGTCGCGCTTCCAGAATGGCTGGGTGGTCAATGTGCCGCAGACCCGGCTCAGCACTGACGGTCAGGCCTGGCCCGCCGGTCACTTCTCGCTGTTATGGCGTCCTGAAGATAAGCAGTTGCTGGGGCCGGATGGTCAGCAGGAGGTGCGGGTGCGCGCCACACAGCTGGTGCTGAGTCATATTGCGCCGATCGTTCCGTTATTTGCGCCGCTCTCTCCGGCCCTGTTTGAAAACTGGCAGACGCTGCAGCCACAGGGCACCATCGATGGCCTGGCGCTGGATATTCCATTACAGCAGCCTGAAAAAACCCGTTTACAGGTGAAGTGGCGTGATTTCAGCTGGCAGCACTGGAAACTGTTGCCGGGCATCAGTCACCTGAGCGGAGAAGCACGCGGCAGCCTGAGCCATGGTCAGGTCAGTGTGGATATGGGCGCGGCAACCGTTCCCTATGGCGATATGTTCCAGGCTCCGTTAGAGATTAAGCGGGTGACCGGGGCACTGCGCTGGCTTAAAGATGAACATGGCCTGACGCTGGCGGGTGAAAAGCTTAACCTCGAAGCGCGCTCACTCTGGGCGCGTGGCGACTTCAGCTACCAGCAGAATAGCGGCGGCGAGCCCCGTCTGGATATTCTGGCGGGTATCCGACTTACTGATGCGGGCGATGCCTGGCGCTACTTCCCGGTGCCGCTGATGGGTAACAGCCTGACGCACTATCTGAGTGGGGCGGTGAAGGGTGGCAGAGTGGACAACGCCACGCTGCTGTTTGCCGGTAATCCGGCGCTGTTCCCGTTCAAGCACAATGATGGCATGTTCCAGGTCTGGGTGCCGCTTCGCCAGGCGACCTATGCGTTTCAGCCCAAATGGCCAGCGTTGAGCAATCTCGATGTCGACCTTAACTTCCTGAACGATGGTCTGTGGATGAAAGCGCCAATGGCGCACCTGGGCGAAGTAGACGCTCGCAACGTCACGGCGGTAATCCCTGACTACCTGAAAGAAAAACTGATCATCGACGGGGATATCAGTGGTGAAGGCCAGCAGATCGCTGACTATTTCGATCAGACGCCGCTTAAACCGTCACTGGGTGCCGCACTGGAGCAGCTGAAAATTAAAGGCCGTGTCGGTGGCCATCTGAATCTGGACATCCCATTGGATGGAGAGCAGGTGCACGCCCGCGGTAATGTCGATCTGAACAACAACGCGCTGTTTATCAAACCGTTAAAAACCACCATCAACAATCTTTCTGGTCGCTTCCGTTATGACAACGGCAATCTGGCCAGTGAGGATCTGCGGGCGAACTGGTTCGGGCAGCCGATGGGCGTTCGTTTCAGCACCCACGAGAACCCGGATGACTTTGGCGTTAACGTCAAACTTCAGGGCGACTGGCAACCCGCGAAAATCAGCCAGGTTCCGGCAGCCGTCAGCAAGCAGCTCGGCGGGCATCTGCCGTGGCAGGGCGACGTCAATATTACGTTACCGCATCATGGCGGGGCGCGTTATGACGTGAGGCTGAACGGTAATGCTAAAGAAGTAAGTAGTCACTTACCTGCGCCGCTCAATAAGAAAGCCGGTGAGGCGATGCCAGCTGTCATTCAGGCCAGTGGTGACCTGAACCATTTCGATCTCAGCGGCAGCGTCAATGCAAACCATCGTTTTAACAGCCGCTGGTTGCTGGAACCGACGCTGCGCGTCGATCGTGGCATCTGGCTGAATGATGCACAGAAAACGCCTGCGCTACCCGACCATAAGGGCATGGTACTGAATCTGCCCGTGCTGGATGGCGAGGCCTGGGTAGCGATGATGGCTGCCGGCGGTTCTGCAGGTGCGGGGACGACAGGCGGCGGCAGCGACTTCCAGACGGGTGGCGTCACGCTGCCGGGTAACATCACGCTACGCAGTCCGGCGGTCACGCTGGCGGGGCAGCAATGGCATGACGTTGAAGCGACACTGGCACAGCGTTCAGGCGGCAATGGCCAGGTCAGCGTCAGTGCGAAAGAGCTGCGCGGTGAACTGGCGATGGCCCCCAAAGCGCCATGGCAGGTGAACCTGGATTACCTCTACTACAATCCGCAATGGGAAAACGAGACAGGCAAGGGCGGCAAAGCGCCTTCTCAGCAAACCACAAACATTAACTTCAGCCAGTGGCCCGCCTTACAGCTGCGCTGTAAAGAGTGCTGGGTACTGGGCCAGAAATATGGCCAGGTCTCCGCGGTGCTGCAGCCTAAAGGAGATACGTTAGCGCTTACTAACGGAAAAGTGGATACCGGCAGCTCCCAGCTTAAAATTAACGGTGAGTGGGTTAATCGCCCGGACGACCAGCGCACCTCGCTGAAGGGCACGCTTAAGGGACCGAATATTAATAACGCGACCAACTGGTTTGGCGTCAACACGCCGCTGCGCGATGCGCCCTTTGATATTGCTTACGACCTGCACTGGCGCTCTGCACCCTGGCAGCCCTCTGCAGAGACACTGAGTGGCACCCTGAAGACCCACTTTGGCAAAGGCCAGATTGCAGATGTGAATACCGGCACGGCGGGAAAAATCCTGCGTCTGGTGAGCTTCGATGCGCTGCTGCGCAAGCTGCGCTTCGACTTCAGCGACACCTTCACCAACGCGTTCTATTTCGATTCGATTAACGGCACGGCCTGGATCGAAAACGGCGTCATGCGCACCGATAACCTGCTGGTAGATGGACTGGAAGCAGACATCGCCATGCAGGGCAATCTCGACCTGGTGAAACGTCAGATCGATATGGAAGCGGTGGTTGCGCCTGAGATTTCTGCCTCTGTCGGCGTAGCGACCGCCTTTGCGATTAATCCGGTGATTGGCGCGGCGGTATTTGCTGCCAGTAAAGTCCTGGGCCCCCTGTGGAACAAGATATCGCTGCTGCGTTATCACATCAGTGGCCCACTGGATAAACCGGAAATCAATGAAGTACTGCGTAAACCGCGTGAAACAGACAACAAGTGAATTTGACGCCGTACCGGAATTACCGCAGGCTATGATTATCTGAGCACATAATGAGTGAGAAACGATGACTCTGAACCTGGTAAGTGAGCAGTTACTGACTGCTAACGGCATTAATCAGCAGGACCTATTTTCCCTGTTAGGGCAGCTTTCAGAACGTCGTCTGGATTATGCCGATCTCTATTTTCAGTCCAGCTTTCACGAATCCTGGGTGCTGGAAGACAAAATCATTAAAGATGGCTCATACCATATCGATCAGGGCGTCGGCGTGCGCGCGGTCAGCGGTGAGAAAACCGGCTTTGCCTATGCCGACCAGATTACGCTGAATGCGCTGCGTCTCTCCTCTGAAGCGGCTCGCAGCATTGTACGCGAACAGGGAAACGGCAAGGCCCATACGCTTTCTGCCGTGATGAACCGTTCACTCTATTCGGCGGTCGATCCGCTGAGCAGCCTGACGCGTGAAGACAAAATTGCCCTTCTGCATCGCGTCGATAAAGTCGCCCGCGCGGCTGACCCACGTGTGCAGGAAGTCAATGCCAGCCTGACCGGTGTTTACGAGCAGGTGCTGGTGGCGGCCACTGATGGCACGCTGGCGGCAGACGTTCGTCCGCTGGTTCGCCTCTCTATCAGCGTTCAGGTTGAAGACCAGGGCAAGCGTGAGCGCGGCGCAAGCGGCGGCGGTGCACGCACCGGTTATGCGTTCTTCCTTGAAGATGAAAATGGCGACGTGCGCGCTGACGCCTGGGCGCGTGAAGCGGTGCGCATGGCGCTGGTTAATCTCTCTGCGGTGGCGGCTCCTGCTGGCGCATTGCCGGTAGTGCTGGGTGCGGGCTGGCCGGGCGTGCTGCTGCATGAGGCGGTCGGTCACGGTCTGGAAGGTGACTTCAACCGCCGTGGCACCTCGGTGTTCAGCGGTAAAATCGGTCAGCAGGTCGCGTCTGAGCTGTGTACCGTGGTGGATGACGGCACCCTTGAAGGGCTGCGCGGCTCACTTGCGGTGGATGATGAAGGCGTTCCCGGTCAGTACAACATGCTGATTGAGAACGGGGTGCTGAAAGGCTACATGCAGGACAAGCTGAATGCGCGACTGATGGGCGTCAGCCCGACCGGGAATGGACGTCGTGAATCTTATGCACATCTGCCGATGCCGCGCATGACTAACACCTATATGCTGGCAGGCAAATCATCGCCGCAGGATATTATTGAAAGCGTTGAGTACGGCATCTATGCGCCGAACTTTGGTGGCGGTCAGGTGGATATCACCTCCGGCAAATTTGTCTTCTCAACCTCAGAGGCTTATCTGATTGAAAACGGCAAAATCACCAAACCGGTCAAAGGTGCCACGCTGATTGGCTCCGGCATTGAAGCGATGCAGCAAATCTCGATGGTAGGTAATGACCTGGCGCTGGATAAAGGCGTGGGCGTCTGCGGTAAAGAGGGCCAGAGCCTGCCGGTCGGTGTCGGTCAGCCCACCCTGAAGCTGGATAAACTGACCATCGGCGGCACCGCCTGATGTGACCTCAACAACCCGCCGCCCGGCGGGTTGTCAGCTTTTACGGTGTTGCTGATACTGTTCAGCCACTTGTTCAAAATAGCCGGTCAGATAATCGATGCAGACCTGCACCTTCAGCGGCAGTTTATCCTTCTCGGTATAGAGCGCATACACCGGACGCGGATCGGACTGATAGTGCGGAAACAGAATATCGATCTCGCCTGCGGTGATCTCATCAATCACCCACATCATTGGCACATAAGCGATACCATTGCCCGACTTCAGCCAGCGGATAAGCGTCAGCGAATCATTTGTTACGAAACGTCCCTGTGGTGCCAGGCGGGTCACCAGGCCTTCCGGCGCAATCAGCTCAAAATTGTTGTCGGGCCGTACGCTATATTCCAGCCAGGAAAAATTATCGATATCGCCCGGCTTCTCCGGCGTGCCGTGCTGGGCAAGATAGCTTTTTGCGGCACACACCACCATCGGCATCGCGCCAAGGCGACGCGAAAAGAGACTGGAGTCTTTTAATGCGCCCACCCGAATCACCAGATCCAGACCATCCGCAATCAAATCCGGGGCCGGAACGCCAGTAACCAGATTCACACTCAGCCCCGGATACTCCCGCAGCATATCGCTGGTCATACCGGCTAACACATTCTGCGCCATGGTCGAGGAACTGCCGATCCGCAACACGCCAATCGGCGTATTGTTAAACGCGTAAAGCTGTTCATGCACCTGCGTCGCCTCCGCCAGCATACGGCGGCAGCCCTGATAATAGATTTTACCCGCTTCGGTCAGTCCGATACTGCGGGTACTGCGATTCAGCAACTTAACCTGCAATGCATCCTCCAGTTTCGCGACGATCTGGCTGATGGATGAGACGCTCAGATGGAGCTGACGAGCCGCCGCGGTAAACGAACCGAGTTCGACCACTCTGGCGAAGACAGACATACCTTTCAGTCGTTCCATTATTTACTCTGGCTTAAAAGTGATTTAGATCACATTCAGTAGAAAACGTATAGTCAGGCGCGTTATTATAAGCGCGCCGGGGTATTTCCCGGTGATTCTTCATTGCCTGATACCCTTCGATGATACGCTATTATTAAGCCAGCTGCGGTTCGGATAACGCTGCCAGAGGGGTTTCCTGCGACATCTGAAAAGGCAACGAAGTATCCCGGCAAGGTCGAACTAAGGATTTGTGATGAGTGTGCTTCCGGTATTTGTCATGTTTGGGCTCTCTTTTCCGCCCGTTTTCATCGAATTGATTATTTCACTGATGCTGTTCTGGTTAGTGAAACGCGTGCTGACGCCGAGCGGCATCTACGATCTTGTCTGGCATCCGGCACTTTTTAATACAGCGCTTTACTGCTGTGTGTTTTACCTTGTCTCCCGTTTATTAGTCTGAGGTTGAAGTGAAAGCACTCATAAGAAAAATCGCGCGCTACGCGATCACTATTCTGCTGGTCATCATCGCAGTGGTTATCATCTTCCGCGCCTGGGTGTTCTATACCGAATCACCCTGGACCCGCGATGCACGTTTTGCGGCTGACGTGGTGGCGATTTCGCCTGACGTCACTGGCCTGATTACTGAGGTTCCGGTACATGACAACCAGCTGGTGAAGAAGGGCGATACACTGTTTGTGGTTGACCGCCCTCGCTATCAGAAGGCACTCGATCAGGCACAGGCGGATGTTGAATATTACCAGGCCCTGGTGAGTGAAAAACGTCGCGAAGCCGGCCGCCGCAACCAGCTTGGCACCTCTGCGATGTCGCGCGAGGCGATCGAACAATCCAATAACGACCTGCAAACCAGTGAGCATCAGCTGGCAAAATCGGTGGCGACGCGCGATCTGGCGAAGATCGATCTTGAGCGCACCACCGTGAAAGCACCCTCCGATGGCTGGGTCACCAACCTCAACGTCTACCAGGGCGAATTTATTACCCGTGGTTCTGTGGCGGTGGCGCTGGTTCAGCAGCACTCTTTCTATGTGCTGGCTTACCTGGAAGAGACCAAACTTCACGGCGTGGAGAAGGGCTTCCGCGCGGAAGTGACTCCACTTGGCAGCAACATCGTGTTGCGTGGCACCGTGGACAGCGTCGCGGCGGGTGTCACCAACAGCAGCAGCTCGGTCGACAGTAAAGGCATGGCAACGGTAGATTCCAATCTGGAGTGGGTCCGTCTGGCGCAGCGTGTGCCGGTGCGCATCCGGCTTGATCAGCAGCCCGGCAATCGCTTCCCGGCGGGCACGACAGCGACAGTGGTGATCACCGGTCAGGCCGATCGTCAGCCTGAACAGGTTTCACCGATGGTCCGACTGTTTAATCGCCTGCGTGAGTTTGGTTAAGAGGGCGATATGATCGAGTTCCTGCGGTTCCCGGTAAAGCTCACCTTTGCGCTGGTGTTAGCGCTGATGGTGGGTTTTCACTTTAACCTTGAAACGCCGCGCTGGGCGGTGATGACCGCCGGGATCGTGGCAGGTGGTACGGCATTTGCGGCAGGCGGCGATCCCTATTCAGGGGCACTACGCTATCGCGGCGTTTTGCGTATTATCGGGACATTTATTGGCTGTATCGCCGCGCTGACCATCATGATTGCCACCGTGCGTGCACCGGTCGTGATGCTGCTGCTGTGCTGCATCTGGGCAGGACTCTGCGTCTGGCTCTCTTCGCTGATCAAGGTAGAAAACTCTTACGCGCTCGGACTGGCGGGCTACACCGCGCTGATTATTGTGGTGACGGCTAAAGCCAGCGGCGGTCTGACGCTGGTGCCCCAATATGCGGTAGAGCGCTGCAGTGAAATCGTACTCGGCATTCTTTGCGCTATTCTGGCCGACATGATTTTCTCACCCCGTTCGATTAAAAAAGTGATCGACGCGGAAGTTGATTCGCTGCTGGTGGCCCACTACCAGCTGCTGCAACTCTGCGTCGCACACGGTGATAAGGAAGAGGTCGACAAAGCCTGGAGCGCGCTGGTGCGGCGCACCACGGCGCTGAATAGCATGCGCAGCCAGCTGATGATGGAGTCATCACGCTGGAAGAACAGCAACCGCCGCTTGCAGATGCTCAATACCCTGTCACTGACGCTGATAACGCAGGCTGCCGAAACCTTCCTCATTCAGAATTCCCGCCCGGACTACATTCCGCCCCAGTATCGGTTGATGGTTGAAAAACCGGCCTCGACGGTTGAAGAGGTGCATAAGCGGATGAAAGTGATGCGCCGCGTGATTGGTGCCAGCGGCAAATCAACGCCGGTCACGCTGGCCAGCTGGGTAGGCACTGCTACCGAATATCTGTTGCTGCTGAAAGGAATCAAAAGTAATAGCCGGATCACCTCGCTGGAAGAGGAGATTCTGCAGCGCGAAGTGGTGATTCAGGCGCGTTCGGCTGAAACACATCATGCGATGATTAACGGCATCCGCACCTTCGTTGCAACCGCGTTGGGTTCACTGTTCTGGCTCTATACGGGCTGGACCTCTGGCAGTGGCTGTATGGTAATGCTGGCCGTAATTACCGCGCTGGCGATGCGTATGCCTAACCCGCTGATGATGGCCAAGGATTTTCTCTACGGCATGACGGTCGCGGTTCCGCTGGGGGCGCTCTATTTTATGTATGTTCTGCCCGCGACACAGCAGAGCGCACTACTGCTTTGCATCGCTATCGGCATACTGGGTTTTATCGGCGGCATCTTTATTCAGCGGCGTCAGCTCGGCACGCTGGGCGCGTTGATTGGTACGCTCAACGTGCTGGTTCTCGATAATCCGATGGAATTTCACATTAACGTCTTCCTCGATAATGTGCTCGGTCAGGTTATCGGCTGCTTTGTCGCGATGATGGTCATTCTGCTGATTCGGGATAAATCGAAGGCGCGCACCGGCCGCAAACTGCTGAACCGCTTTATGTATGCAGCGGTCTCGGCCATGACCACCAATCAGGCGCGTCGGCGTGAAAATCATCTGCCAGCGCTCTATCAGCAACTGTTTTTGCTGCTGAACCTGTTTCCGGGTGATATCAATAAATATCGCATCGCTCTGACGCTGATCATCGGTCATCAGCGATTACGCGACGCAGAAGTGCCAGTTAATGCCGATCTCTCTGCGTATCACCGACAGCTGCGTTACACCGCCGATCGGGTGATCTCCGCCAGCAGCGACGACAAGCGCCGTTACTACTTTGAACGTCTGCTTAAAGAGCTGGATGTCTATCAGGAAAAACTGGTCCATTACGAGGCACCCGTCAGCGTAACGGAACCGGTCAAACGACTGGCGACGATGCTGGATAAGTACCAGAACACACTCATCCAAATCTGAATCTGGCCGCTGCGACCTGCAGCGGCCAGTGCAATCCCCACCCATCACAAAATCTGTCGCTTTTGCCAACTATACTCTCCAGACGGAAGAGCAAAACTGACAGGAGCGAATCAATGAAATCACTGCAAGAGAGCGAACTGTTCCGGACCGGCTATTTAGCGGACGGTCAGTGGCATCAGGCGGCGTCCACGTTTGACGTGACTAATCCGGCAACCGGCGAGGTGATTGCGCAGGTGGCAAAAGCCGGTAAGGCGGAAACGGAACAGGCTATCGCCGCAGCGGAACGTGCCTTTCCCGCCTGGCGGGCGCAGACCGCAAAAGCGCGCGCTGAAATTCTCAATCGCTGGTACCAGCTGATCATTGAGAACAAGCGCTGGCTGGGACAACTGATGACCACTGAACAGGGCAAACCCCTGAAAGAGGCCGAAGGAGAAGTGGAGTACGCCGCCAGCTTTATTCAGTGGTTCGCCGAGCAGGCGAAACGGGCGAACGGCGAGATCATTCCGCCCGCAAAACCCGGATCCCGCATTCTGGCGACCCGCGAACCGATTGGCGTAGTGGCTGCCATTACGCCGTGGAATTTCCCGATGGCGATGCTGACCCGCAAACTGGGGCCCGCGCTTGCTGCGGGCTGCACCGGCATCATTAAACCTGCTAATAACACGCCACTCTCTGCTTTTGCCCTGCTGGCACTGGCGAAGCAGGCGGGCGTGCCGGATGGCGTGCTGAATGCGGTGGCGGGTGATACTCATGCTATCAGCGATGCGATCATGGCCAGCAAAGCGGTGCGTAAAATCTCGTTCACCGGCTCAACGCAGGTGGGCAAGCTGCTGATGCGTAATGCCGCCGAAACCATGAAGAAAGTGTCGATGGAACTGGGAGGCAATGCGCCGTACATCGTATTCGACGATGCCGACCTTGATGCCGCCATACAGGGTGCCATTGCCAACAAATTCCGTAATGCGGGTCAGGTGTGCGTCAGTGTTAACCGCTTCTATATTCATAACGCTGTCTATGATGCGTTTACTGAGCAGCTGGCAGCCGAAGTCAGCAAGCTCAAAGTCGGTAATGGCATGGATGAAGGCGTGATTGTCGGACCATTGATTGAAGCGTCGGCGGTGGAAAAAGTTGAGCAGCACGTTAAAGACGCGGTAGCAAAAGGCGGCAAACTACTGGCAGGTGGTGAGCGCCATGCGCTGGGTGGCAACTTCTGGCAGCCTACGGTCATTACCGAGGCGCATGAAGGCATGCAGCTTGCGCAGGAAGAGACCTTTGGTCCGGTGGCTGCCTGTTTCCGCTTTGATGATGAAGATGACGTCATCCGCCGCGCCAATGATACGCCATTCGGCCTTGCTGCTTACTTTTATACCCAGAATCTGCAACGGGTGTTTCGCGTTTCAGCGGCGCTGGAAAGCGGCATGATCGGCATTAACGAATGTGCCGTTTCCACCGAGCTGGCGCCGTTTGGTGGGGTGAAAGAGTCGGGTCTGGGCCGCGAAGGTTCGGTACTGGGTATGGAAGAGTATCTGGAGGTCAAAGCGCTGCACCTGGGCGGTTTGAGCTAACGGCATGAACGGGCGGCAGAGGTCGCCCGCAGACGGAGCATGGGAGCCGTCAGCATGAAAATCGAGCGTTTTGATTTTAATGAAATAGTCGACCAGGCCCATTTCTTTCGCCAGTTCAGCGAGCGATTTGCGCTGGAGGAGCGCCGCATCTGCGATCTGGATGGATTGTGGGATGTTGTGACAGGGGATCTGTTACCGATGCCGCTGGAGATTGAGTTTGTCAATCTGGGTAGAGGACAGCGACGGCGTTATGGCGCGCTGATTCTGTTATTTGATGAAGCGGAAGAGGAGCTGGAAGGCCGGCTGCACTTTAATGTCAGATAATACATCAGATGAAAAAAGGCCCCGGCGAGCGGGGCCAAAGGGTTCGTCATTAATCTGACGAGGAATTACTTATAAAGCTGTGCGGTGATGTGATAGTTATCACCGGTACGCGCCTCGATCACTTTATAGGCGCTGGCACCCTGCTCATCCGCTTTCTGTGAAAGTTCTGCGCGGTAATCCATCGGTGATCCCGCGGTTCCACTGATGGTCACGGTACCCGCAGGCTGCAGATTCTGCGCCTGATCGCCGGTTACCAGCTGTGCGGCAGAAGCGCCGAACGCAATAACGGAAAGCAGACTGACTGTAGCAATGGTTGTTTTGATATTCATGATTATCTCCTCATTACATTCAACAACCTGCGGTTACTCGTAAGGGCGGGTCGTCGATATTTGTTATGCGCCTTCAGACGTCATCACAGTTAATTATTTATAAAGCTCAGCGGTGACATGCCAGGTGTTGTCCTGGTTGTTTTCAATGATGCGATAGTGGCTTGCGCCCTGTGCATCTGCTTTCTCTGACAGCACCTGACGGATATGCGTCTGGTCGCCGTTACGTCCACCGATGCTGATGGTCTGATTCATGGGCTGCAAACCCTGCGCCTGTTCATTCGATACCAGGCTGGCGGCGCTGGCACCCACTGAGAACAGGGACGCCAGACTAAGAGCAGCAATTGCTAATTTAGTTTTCATGGTCAACTCTCCTGAAGATTTTGCTTCAGCTCTCCGGAGCGCAAAAAGGCGCGTCAGACAGAAAGCTGCTGGCATTATTGGGTTTAGTTATACAACGCGGCGGTAGCGTGATAATTGCCGTTGTTGTAAGCCTCGATCACGCGATAGGCTTTTGCGCCCTGCTGATCCGCTTTGTCACTGAGCTTCTGTTTGATATCCATCGGTGAACCCGCGACGCCGCTGACACTGATGGTGCCGACAGCCTGCAGATCCTGTGCCTGCGCGGCATCAATAGATTCTGCTGCTACTGCACCAAATGAGAGTGCAGAGAGAATGCTCAGGGTAGCGATGGTAGTTTTTACGTTCATAGATATTTCCTCGTCGTCTATTTTTATCTTTCTAGTTAGTGTGATTTGCATCACGAAAATAAGTATAGAACTAATAACGATAGAAATTAATACCCGGCTAATAATGTTTTTTTGTGATTCTTTATCATTATGCCTACTTTTAATAACTTAACGTTATAAAAACAGCATAAAAAATAGCCTTTACGACGATTTTAATTACAAAAACAGTGAGATAGATCACTTTAGCGTTTAGTGCGAAACTATGAAGCGTATTGGGCTGGAGTTTGATCTGGATCCGGGCAATGGTGCCGGATCAGTGATGTAAAGCAGTGTAAAATAGCGCAGAAGGTTAAGCAGAGTAAACGATCTGACCAGGAGTCAGGTGTATTGAATCAGGCTTATCATTATTAAACAGCGGAGCAGTGTGACGCAAAACTATGGGCAGAGAGAACAAACTGACGACCTGGGGCAGGATAGCAGGCCGTCAGTCAGCGGTCAGAGTTCCTGTTCAAACAGGTTGAGGATCGCGCTGTGCAGCTGCTTAACCGTAAAGTCTCGCGCACGGGTAATAAAGATTGTGTCATCGCCAGCGATCGTGCCAAGAATCCCATGCGCTTTGCCCAGCGAATCCAGCATACGTGCAATCAGCTGTGCTGCGCCCGGACTGGTATGAATCACCACCAGCGCATCGTTGTAGTCGATATCCAGTACCAGGTTTTTTAACGGGCTGGTGGTGGTCGGCACGCCCAGTTCAGCGGGCAGGCAATAGACCATTTCCATCCTGGCATTACGGGTGCGTACTGCGCCAAACTTGGTCAGCATCCGCGAGACTTTGGACTGATTGATATTTTCAAAGCCCTCATCCTGAAGCGCCTGAACAATTTCGCCCTGGGAACTGAATTTTTCTTCTTTTAATAAGGCCTTGAAAGCCTTGATCAGATCGTCTTGTTTCGATGGGTTTCGCATAGGTTACCAATAAATAGAGAGAATAACCGCGCATCCGCCCGCGGCAGAGTGGTGATTATGCATTTAAATGCATTTTTATGCAATCGGTCGATTGATGAGCAGAGTTCGGGCGGCTAGCGGGCGGCGATAATAGCAAATAAATTCGCTCAGACCAAAACCCCCGTCACAGCCCCGAAAGGCGAAGGTTGCAAAGTTGTTATATTATTGGTGGTGTAGTATCAGAAGTAGTAACAGAAAACGCACACAGCCGTTCTCTGTCTGACGACGGCAAAGTTGTCGGTCATTCAGGCGCAATGATAAGTAACTTTTGAATCCGGCGAGCAAGTGTGAAAACACGTAGAATTAACAGCGGATATTTATCATCGCCTGAGCAGTTGATTAAGGTCTGACACAGATAGAATTTCGGCCCATCTCTGCCCCACCTTAATAAGGAGTTAAGAATGAAAGTTGCCGTTCTCGGTGCCGCTGGCGGCATAGGCCAGGCGCTCGCACTTCTGCTCAAAACCCAGCTTCCCGCAGGTTCAGAACTCTCACTGTATGACATTGCGCCGGTTACACCTGGCGTTGCCGTTGATCTCAGCCATATTCCTACTGCTGTAGCTATTGAAGGTTTTAGTGGAGAAGACGCCACGCCTGCCTTACAGGGTGCCGATGTGGTACTGATTTCTGCTGGCGTCGCACGTAAACCCGGTATGGATCGCGCGGACCTGTTTAATGTAAACGCAGGCATTGTTCGTAACCTGATTGAGCAGGTTGCCACCACGGCCCCTAAAGCGCTGATTGGCGTGATTACCAATCCGGTCAATACCACTGTTGCTATCGCGGCAGAAGTGCTGAAAAAGCACGGCGTTTACGACAAAAACCGTCTGTTCGGTGTAACCACGCTGGACATTATTCGTGCTAACACCTTTGTGGCCGCGCTGAAAGGTAAGCAGCCGGATCAGGTGGAAGTGCCGGTGATTGGCGGCCACTCTGGCGTAACCATTCTGCCGCTGCTGTCACAGGTCAAAGGCGTCAGCTTCAGCGATCAGGAAGTGGCTGATTTAACCAAACGCATTCAGAACGCCGGCACAGAAGTGGTGGAAGCTAAAGCGGGTGGCGGATCGGCCACGCTGTCGATGGGCCAGGCGGCTGCACGTTTCGGTTTATCACTGGTACGTGCGCTGAAGGGCGAGGCGAATGTTATAGAGTGTGCTTACGTGGAAGGCGAGGGCGAATATGCCCGCTTCTTCTCTCAGCCGCTGCTGCTCGGTAAAAACGGGATTGCTGAACGCAGACCAATTGGCACACTCAGCGCTTTCGAACAACAGGCGCTGTCAGGCATGCTCGATACGCTGAAGAAAGATATTGCTCAGGGTGAAGAGTTTGTTAAGCCGTAACTGACGGATCAGACTTGCAATAACGCCCGGCTTTGCCGGGCGTTTTCATTACAGGCCGCCAGATTTGAAGGCGCGGGCTGCGGGCGTACCGTTGCTGGCAGGGAGCTTCTTGCCCAGGGTTTCCATGCGCATCTGGAATGGTGGGAACGGCATTTCAATACCGTGTTGTTCAAATCCGAGCAGAATCAGCTGGTGCAGTTCATGACGCAGCGGCATACGGTGCCCCATCTCTGCAGCATGTACCCTGATCTCAAACAACTGAATCCCCTGCTGCAAATCGACGAGGAAGGCTTCCGGCTGTGGCGTATCAAGCACATAACTGCAGCGCTCAGCCGCCTGAACCAGAATGGTGGTTACCTGTTCACTGCTGACTTTGGCCGGGGCCGGGATGGTGAGCACCACACGCGTTACGGAATCGGACAGCGACCAGTTAATAAACTGCTCGGTGATAAAGGCCTTGTTTGGCACGATGATCTCTTTGCGGTCCCAGTCGGTAATGGTGGTAGCACGCGTATTAATACGAGTGATGCTGCCGGTCAGGTCGCGGATCGTCACAGTATCGCCGATACGAATGGGCTTTTCGAACAGGATAATCAGACCGGAGATAAAGTTGGCAAAAATCTCCTGCAAACCAAACCCGAGTCCCACACCCAGTGCGGCAACCAGCCACTGTAGCTTCGACCATTCAATACCAATCATGGAGAAACCAATCAGCCCGCCAATCAACAGCAGCAGATATTTGGTCAGTGTGGTAATGGCGTAACCGGTACCCGGCGTCAGATTAAGATGCTGCAACAGTGCCAGCTCAAGCAGCGCGGGCATATTGCGCACCAGCTGAGTGGTGATGATAAATACCAGAATAGCAATCAGTACTGAACCAAGGGTGATGGGCTGAATCGACTCCACGCCCTGTACGGACGTACTGACATCCCACAGCTGAATATTCTCCAGGAAGCCGAAAGCCGAGTGAATTTCTGACCACAGCACGATCACCGAGACCAGGGCAATCAGCGTCAGGATAGAACGCACCAGCCGCAGCGACTGCGCACTGATCGCATCGAGATCAATCACCGGTTCTTCGATTTCAATCGCGTCGGTATTCAGCGCGCTTTGCTCTTTCTCTTCTTCACTACGCGCCCGGTTAGCCAGCATATCGGCACGGCGCTGACGGGCGCGGTCAAAACCAAGACGGCGACGCTGAATCAGCATCCAGCGCCGGATAATGTGATAGATAACCAGCAGCAGGAACCAGATGGCGACTGAGGTTTCCAGTCGCGCCAGCAGCGCCTGCGCGGTCGCCAGATATCCCACTGCGGAGGCGAGGGCAGCCATCAGCGGCATGGCGATCATCAGGTTCCACAGCATCCGGTTCACCATATTCTCGCCATTCCCCTCTTTATCGAGATAGAGCGGAATACCGGATCGCTTCAGGCTTACCGTAACAATGCTGATTGCTCCGCAGATCAGGATGAAACAGAGGCGACCCAGCGACGAGGAGAACTGCCGATCTTCCAGGTTGCCAAAGGCGATCAGCAGCATAATCAGCGGCACAATCAGGCCGATGCTCAGCGAGTAGTAGCGCATGGCGCGCGCTACCCGGTTCTGCGGCCAGCGGAAATGCACAATGAACAGACCATTCGGGCGGGCAAAGGCGGCACTGATCATAAATGCCCACAGCAGCGGCAGCGTGGCGGTAATGCCATCGCCAATCGCCACGGCGATAGGGTAGGGCCAGGCGTTCTGCAAGCCGTAACCCAGTGCGCCCCATAACACCGGCAGCGGCAGCGCCACCAGAATCGACCAGAACACGGTACGAATAGTCAGGCGGAAACGATCCTGGGTGACCTTGCCGACTTTGCTGGCAGAACGTTCAAGAAAGGCATTGAAGTGGCGGCGCGAACTGATGCTGAAACCGACCAGCAGCAGGGCACCAATAATCGGCAGCACCGAGTTGCGGCTGGTAAACATCATCGCCATGGCTTTGCCAAGCTGGCCCAGCGTATCCAGCGACAGCAGGCGGGAAAGATCTTTAGCCAGATCCAGCGGATAACTCAGACCGATCGGACTGACGTCAGCGGTCCAGAACAGATAGCGGTGCGTCGCGTCTTTGACTTCCGTCAGCGCATCCTGCAGCTGGGTGTTGCCGACCTTGAGCTTAGTGATCTCCAGGATCAGGGTGTCACAGCCGGAGATCAGGGAGTTGAGCAGTTCACGCTGGGTGCGTAGCTGCGCATCAAGAATACGCTTCTGTTCTGCAGTGAAGGGCTGACCATCTGCCTGCCGTCCTTTGCGCAGCGTCTCCTGACGCTCCAGCAGATCTTCGTAATAGAGACGCTGTACGCGAAGCTGTGCCATCTCATTATCAATCTGCTGAGACTTAGGCATCTCCGGCAGACGCGCGACCTGCGCCCGAAGCGCTTCGCCCAACAGATTAGAGGCGCCCAGCCACTGCGACTGTTCTCTCAACGTAGAGAGCGCCTGACGGACCTGAATAATCTGGTTGGTGGCCAGCCGCTGCTGCGATGCCACCAGATCCATACGCTGCGCCTGCTGATTCAGCGCAACAGAGAGTTCGCGGTTAACCCGAAACTGATCGCTAATCGCCGGCGGCAGATCGCCGCTATTTTCCGCCAGTTGCTCGGTGCGGGCGAGAGCGACTTCCGCTTCACGTTGCCGCTGATCATTGAGCTGGTTGCGCAGTGCCTGCAGATAGTTATCAAGCTGCGTCGCTTTACGCTGGTGAACTTCAGCCCGCATCCGCGCCAGTTCCTGACGGTTATTGGCGGAGAGCTGGGCCAGCTCAAGTTCATCAACGAGCGCTTTATTTGCGGCGCTTTCCGCCTGGCGAGCGGCCAGTTGCAGCTGGCCCTGTGGTGAACTGGTGCTGACGCCCTGCAGCCGGCGTTCACTCTCCGTCATCGCCCGGCGCGCTTCAGTCTGCTGCTGCGGCAATTGCGACAACGAATCGCTGATTTCCCGCGCCCGATCCTGCTCCTGGCGTGCCTGACGACCCTCTTCCAGCAACTGGCTGCTGACCTGCAGAATCTCCTGATCCAGCTCGGCGCTGCTCATGTTGCTGCGTACGGTTTTTCCGCTGTCGCTTAGTGTGGCGATCTGCTGACGCAGTTCGCGCGCCAGACGCGGAAAGTCATCAATCACCTGCTGATATTGCGCCGCGCGCTCCAGCGAGTCATCGCGTTCGGAGAGGAAGTTTAAGGCAGCTTCAATCGTCTGGATCTGTTCCGCCTGGGATGGAGAACTTTTGGCCGATTTTATCTCTTCCAGCTGCTGTTTGA
Source organism: Pantoea sp. B550 (assembly GCF_024158165.1). Classification (NCBI taxonomy): domain Bacteria; kingdom Pseudomonadati; phylum Pseudomonadota; class Gammaproteobacteria; order Enterobacterales; family Erwiniaceae; genus Pantoea; species Pantoea sp. B550. The sequence continues at coordinate 1,478,666 of NZ_JAMYXI010000003.1, read as the reverse complement.
GCTGGCTGGCATCAGGAAGGCTGGCCGCGAAGGCCGGGCTGCTGAGCCACAGGCTCAGCAGCAGGAGGAGAATCGAACGCACAGAGGACACTCAATTTAGTCGATGATGACGTCGGAAATGTCTGTTGCAACCGGCAGCACAATCGCCAGCGGTTGACCCAGACGGGTTTTGCTTTCTGCTTCCAGACTTTCAGCCAGTTTGACGCGACCAGGCGCGAACAGGTTGATGACCGTCGAACCGAGTTTAAAGCGACCCATTTCCTGTCCTTTCAGCAGTACTACCGCACCTTCATCATCCGCTGCCGGATAGTGCCAGCGTTTGATCACACCTTCACGCGGTGGGGTGATGGTGCCCGCCCAGACGGTTTCAATGCTGCCGACAATCGTCGCCCCCACCAGAATCTGCACCATCGGTCCGATATCCGTTTCGAAATAGCAGATGACGCGCTCGTTACGGGCAAACAGATTGGGAATATTACGCGCGGTCAGCGGGTTGACTGAATAGAGATCGCCAGGCACATAAATCATCTCCCGCAGGATACCGTTGCACGGCATATGCACGCGGTGATAATCGCGCGGAGCCAGATAGGTGGTGACGAACTCACCATCCACAAATTGAGCGGCCATCCGCTCATCTCCCGCCAGCAGAGCATCGATGGTGTAGTGATGACCTTTAGCCTGGAAAATCTGATCGCCATGAATATGGCCGAGCTGGCTGATAGCACCATCTGCGGGCAGGGCGATCAGGCTGGCATCGGCATCCACCGGACGCGCATCGTCTTTCAGCGGACGGACGAAAAAGTCATTAAACGTCCGATAACTGGCGGTATCGGGCTTGCGCGCCTCCGCCATGTCGACTTTGTAAAACCAGACAAAGATGTCAATGACCAGTTTGGTCAACCAACCACCGCGGCGACTGGCGCCCCAACCGGCAAGTTCAGTCAGCCATTTCTTCGGGAGAATATGATTCAAGCCGAGTTTTAAACGATCAAACACCTTAGCCTCCTGGCTATTTCAGGACATGGTAAAAAGGGGGCGGATTGTAGCAGTGCCCCGTTCAGATGGCGACTATACCTGATTTCCGGCACGCTGCACGGTCCGGACGCGTGATCGGAATCTGCTTCGCAAAATGCAGCGGCTTATCCGCTCAGACGCGGTTATACCGATTAACTTTCACCCTCAGGGAAATTTTTACGCGTTTTTACCTGTGCCATGCTCTCCAGAATACGGTGGTAGTTATCGAAACGGGATCGGTTGATTTTTCCCTGTTCGACCGCTTTACGAATCGCACAGCCGGGATCGCTGCCATGTTTACAGTCACGGAATTTGCAAGAGCCCAGGAAAGGGCGGAATTCAACAAATCCTCGGGTAACCTGTTCCGGTTCCAGATGCCATAAACCAAACTCACGCACACCAGGAGAATCAATCACGTCGCCGCCGTGCGGGAAATGATACAGGCGCGATGCGGTTGTAGTGTGCTGGCCTAAGCCTGAGCCATCCGACACTTCTTTAGTGAGAATCGCGACCTGCTCTTCTTTATCGAAGCCGAGCAGGGCGTTCAGCAGGCTCGATTTGCCGACGCCAGACTGACCGGCAAAGATACTCACGCGGTCGGTTAAGGCCGCTTTCAGATCGTCCAGGCCATTTTTCGCCCGGCTGGAGACCATCACCACGCGATAGCCAATATCACGATAGATATCCATCTGCTGATCGACTAAGACGCGCGCTTCGTCATCCAGCAAATCGGTTTTGTTCAGGACCAGTAAGGGTTCAATGTACAGCGTTTCGCTGGCCACCAGATAGCGATCGATGATGTTCAGTGACAGTTCCGGCAGGATTGCAGAGACGATGATGATCTGGTCGATATTCGCCGCCATCGGCTTCACGCCGTCATAAAAATCGGGGCGGGTTAATACGCTGGTGCGTTCGTGCACCGCTTCAACTATGCCTTTGCCGCCGCTGGTCGCCGGACGCCACAGCACGCGATCGCCTGTGACCAGCGAACGGATAGTCCGGCGGATATTGCAGCGGTGGGCGACGCCTGCACTATCTTCAACATCAGCATGCATGCCAAAACGACTGACAACGACCCCATCTGCAGCTTCACCAAACAGGTTGTCATCCGCTTCCGGACGCTCTTTGCGCTGGTTGAGACGGCGATCGTGGTTAGCGCTTACGCGGCGTTGTTGGCCCTTCGACAGTTTATTTTTACTCACTCACCCTCACAGCGTTAGCCAGATTTCGCCCGGCTGGGCAAAACGTCTATGATACACCTTATTCATCGTGAATGACGACTACCGCAACCGCAGGAAACAGCATGGCTACTGGAAATGAACAGAATCTGATCTGGATTGATCTTGAGATGACCGGACTGGATCCGACGCACGATCGTATTATTGAGATTGCGACCCTGGTGACGGACGCCAACCTGAACATTCTGGCGGAAGGGCCGGTCATGGCCGTCCATCAGTCCGATGCGCAGCTGGCGCTGATGGATGAGTGGAATGTCCGCACCCACACCAACAGTGGTCTGGTTGCGCGAGTGAAGGAAAGTCAGATTGACGATCGCGCAGCCGAACTGGCGACCATTGAATTCCTGAAACAGTGGGTGCCGGCTAACACGTCGCCAATCTGTGGCAACAGTATCGGGCAGGATCGCCGCTTCCTGTTTAAGTATATGCCTGAGCTGGAAGCGTACTTCCACTATCGTTATCTGGATGTCAGTACCCTGAAAGAGCTGGCTCGCCGCTGGAAACCGGAGATCCTGCCTGGCTTCAAAAAAGGCGGAACGCACCAGGCACTGGATGATATCCGCGAGTCGGTGGCGGAGCTGGCCTACTACCGCGAACACTTTTTGCAGCTTTAATCGACGACGGGTGCGCATGAAATCACCAGGTTGCTGATTTAATCAGCAAACGCGCTGAAAGCGAAAAATTTTGCTTTCAGACGCTTGCAGCAGCAACGATTTCTCGTATAATGCGCACCCCGTACCGGTGAAGAATTTAGTATCGGTACAAAGCGCGGGAATAGCTCAGTTGGTAGAGCACGACCTTGCCAAGGTCGGGGTCGCGAGTTCGAGTCTCGTTTCCCGCTCCAGATTTTTAAAATGTAAGCAGTAACCTCTTTGCGGGAATAGCTCAGTTGGTAGAGCACGACCTTGCCAAGGTCGGGGTCGCGAGTTCGAGTCTCGTTTCCCGCTCCAGATTTTTAAAATGTAAGCAGTAACCTCTTTGCGGGAATAGCTCAGTTGGTAGAGCACGACCTTGCCAAGGTCGGGGTCGCGAGTTCGAGTCTCGTTTCCCGCTCCAGATTTTACATCACCCCCTGTTTCAGTTCGTTATATGGCTGTTTTTGGTCGCGTGATTTTAGTTGTCTCCTGAAGGTTATCCACAGCACCACCCCCCATCTTTCATGCCTGTCAGGGCGATCTGTAAATATCTTCTGAACAGAGTTATCCACAGCTTTGTGATTTAACCGCAGCGGTAGTCTCATTATTAAATAAACACAAATTTTTCATAAGTGGTTGATATTTATGTTTATGAAGATATTTCAATTTGTTATTCCACAGTGAAATCAGCGTTGTTGCAGTTGAATGACAACGGCTTTTTATTTTTATTCACAGCATGTGGAAAACGATATCCAGCGGCTCGCTGTTCAATCATGCATCACGCGGTAAACCCTTCTCAACTGCACGAACCAGCCGTTTCTGCTGGGCGGGCTGCACTTCAACTACCAGCTGCTCACGTTTCTGCTGCTGTTGTATCACTGCCCACTGAATATGTTCATCCAGCAGTTCACTCTCACCAAGTCGTTGTTCCAGCACCTGAATGATGTGGGGCGACCAGGGTGCATTACCCAGCGCCACGGCAATATTGCGCAGCCAGCGTAAATGGCCAATACGGCGAATGGCTGAGCCTTCTGTAATGCGTAAAAATTTCGCTTCATCCCACTGAAACAAATCGAGCAGCTCCGGTGCATGTAAAGCCGCGCGCGGTGAAAAGTCGCTTTCGTCACTGAGTTGTCCATAGCGATTCCACGGACAGATCAGCTGGCAGTCATCGCAGCCATAAATCCGGTTACCCATCAGCGGACGAAATTCTTCCGGGATAGCCCCTTCCAGCTCAATGGTGAGATAGGAGATACAGCGCCGGGCATCCACGACGTAAGGCTCAACGATTGCGCTGGTGGGGCAGATGGTCATGCAGGCAACGCAGCGGCCACACTGCTCCTGCTGCGGAGTGTCGACCGGCAGCGGAATGTCGATCAACAGCTCGCCGAGGAAAAACCACGAGCCGGCTTCCCGATTCAGTATCAGCGAATGTTTGCCGGTCCAGCCGAGTCCGGCTTTGGCCGCCAGCGGGCGCTCCAGCAGCGGTGCCGAATCCACAAACGGCCGGAAATTCAGCTCGCCACAGTGCTGCTGGATCATTTCTCCGAGCTTTTTCAGTCGATTGCGCAATACTTTGTGGTAATCACGACCGAGTGCATAACGGCTGACATAGCCCAGTCGGGGATTTTTCAGCGTGGTGGCAAAGGCAGCTTTGGCCGGAAGGTAGTTCATACGAACGCTGATGACGCGCAGCGTGCCGGGCAGCAACTCATGAGGACGCGCCCGCATCATGCCGTGTCGCGCCATCCATGCCATCTCACCATGATACTGCTTATCGAGCCATTCCTGCAGGCGCGGCTCTTCTGCACTGAGATCGGTATCGGTGATGCCGACCTGCTGAAAGCCGAGATCCAATCCCCACTGTTTAATCTGTTGTGCGAGTTCATGAAGATCGAGAGGGTATGACATGAGTGACCAGGATTCGAAGAAAAACAGCCGCAGTTTACCATATTCTGTCTGGCCTGCGCAGGCTGTGGCACAGCTTGAGCAACAGGGAGCCGATGCGCTCGGGATTACTCTGTATGAGCTGATGCAGCGTGCCGGGCAGGCCGCTTACGAGCATCTGACAGCGCACTGGCCCGAAGCCAGCCACTGGCTGATCCTGTGCGGTCATGGCAATAACGGCGGTGATGGCTATGTGCTGGCGCGTCTGGGGCAGGCGGCGGGCAAAACCATCACGTTGCTGGCGTGCGAAAGTGAAAAAGCGCTGCCGGAAGAGGCACAGCGTGCGCGGGACGCATGGCTGGATGCGGGCGGTGAAATTCATGCGGCCGATGCGGCCTGGCCAGATCAGGTTGATATGATTGTCGATGCCCTGCTGGGAACGGGCAGCAATCGTGCGCCCGAAGAACCCTATGCCACGCTGATCCAGCAGGCGAACGCCCATGCGGCACCGATAGTCGCCATTGATATGCCTTCTGGCTTATCCGCGCGCAACGGCACTGCGCCCGGCGAGGTGATTAATGCCAGTCATACGCTGAGTATGGTCGCACTGAAACCGGGCCAGATCACCGGCAAGGCGCGAGACTACATCGGAAAGCTCTGGTATGCCGATCTTGGTCTGGCTGCTTTTCTGGCCGGAGAAGAGGCACCTATCGCCCGTTATGATGCCAGCGCATTAACCCGCTGGCTTAAGCCACGTAAACCGACCTCACACAAGGGCAGTCACGGCCGGCTGCTGGTCGTGGGAGGCGATGCGGGCACTGCTGGCGCCGTTCGAATGACGGCCGAAGCCGCGTTACGCAGCGGCAGTGGGTTGGTGCGAGTACTCACTCACAAAGATAATATTATTCCGATTCTGACCGCACGGCCTGAAATTATGGTCGATGAACTGACTGATGAACGCCTGACGGAGGCGCTGGAGTGGGCTGATGTCATCGCGATTGGACCCGGTCTGGGTCAGCGCGAATGGGGAAAGCAGGCATTGAAGCGGGTAGCAGGCAGTGAAAAGCCGATGCTTTGGGACGCGGATGCACTTAACCTGCTGGCAATCAGTCCTGAGAAACGTCAGAATCGCATTATTACGCCGCATCCTGGCGAAGCGGCGCGTTTGCTGAATATCGAGACCAGTGAAATTGAGAGTGACCGCTTACATGCAGCGCAGACATTGGCGCAGCGTTATGGTGGCGTAGTGGTACTGAAAGGTGCCGGCACGCTGATTGCCAGCGAGCAGGGCGAAATGGCCTTTGCGGATGTAGGCAATGCCGGTATGGCGTCCGGCGGTATGGGCGATCTCCTGAGTGGAATTATCGCCTCGCTGGTGGGTCAGAAACTGACGCTGTTCGATGCGGCCTGCGCGGGCTGCGTTGCACATGGTGCGGCGGCCGATGCGGTTGCGGCAGAACGCGGTACTCGCGGTATGCTGGCCACTGATTTACTGGATCTGCTGTGGCAGTTTGTTAATCCTGAGATGAATAAAGAAGCATGAAGACCTGTGTTATTTCTTTGCCCGATGAGGCGGCTACGCTCAGTTTGGGCACTCAGCTGGCGCGCGCCTGTGGCAGCGCGGCAGTGATTTATCTCTATGGCGATCTGGGGGCGGGTAAAACCACCTTCAGCCGCGGCTTTCTGCAGGCGCTGGGCCATCAGGGCAATGTCAAAAGTCCTACTTACACCCTCGTTGAACCTTACACGCTGGATGACCGTACGCTCTACCACTTCGATCTCTATCGCCTTGCCGATCCCGAAGAGCTTGAGTTTATGGGCATCCGCGACTACTTCAACGGTGATGCTATCTGTCTGGTGGAATGGCCTCAGCAGGGTGCCGGTTTTCTGCCACAGCCCGATCTCACCTTAACGCTACGTTATGCGGGTGAGGCGCGTGAAGCAGAACTGACGGCACAATCCGCGTCCGGCCAGCAGTGGCTTGAACACGTTGGTCAGAACAGGGATGAGGCATGATGTCACGGATGAAAATAGCACTGGTATCACTGCTGCTGCTGGTCTGTACGCCCCTGTTTGCCGCCACGCTGTCTGATATCAAAGTGGCCAATGGCGATAGTCAGGCTACCGTTACGCTGAACTTTGCCGGACAGCCGGTCTATGCCTTTTTCTCTCTGCACAACCCGAATCGTGTAGTGCTGGATGTGCGCCAGAGCGGCGTGGTTCAGGGGCTGCCGTTAAATTTCAGCGGCGAAAACATCGTAAAGCGAATTCGCACCAGCACCCCTAAAGATAAACAGAGCGTGCGGCTGGTGTTTGAGCTGACGCAGGCGGGTAAAACCCGGGCGGTCACCCAGCGCAATGGCAACAGCTACAGCGTAGTCTTCACCATTACCGGTAAGCCACCTGCTGTTACGCGCAGTGTGCCTGCGCCCGTCACAGCACCGACGCGCGTACCCACCCAGAGTGCCGCTGCGGCTAACCCCTTTAATTCGAATCCGGTGACGTCCGTGACCAGCACAGCCAGCACCGTGAGTCCTGGCCGGGCCGTCAGCCAGAACGATACCGTGATTGTGGCGATTGATGCCGGACATGGCGGTCAGGATCCCGGCGCCATCGGGCAGCGCGGACTGAAAGAGAAGAACGTCACGATCGCGATTGCACGTAAACTGCGGGTGTTGCTGAATAACGATCCGATGTTTAAAGGCGTCCTGACGCGTGATGGCGACTATTTTATCTCGGTTATGGGCCGCTCAGACGTGGCGCGTAAAGCCAACGCCAACGTGCTGGTTTCAATTCATGCTGACGCCGCGCCGAGCCATGCGGCGACCGGTGCATCGGTCTGGGTATTATCAAACCGCCGGGCCAATAACGAGATGGCTAACTGGCTGGAGCAGAAAGAGAAACAGTCTGAGCTGCTGGGCGGCGCAGGTGACCTGCTGGCTAACAGTCAGGCCGACCCCTACCTCAGCCAGGCGGTACTTGACCTGCAATTCGGTCACTCGCAGCGGGTCGGTTATGACATCGCCCAGAAAGTGTTGCAGCAGATGCGTAGCGTGACGTCGCTGCATAAACGTCTGCCTGAGCATGCCAGTCTTGGCGTGCTGCGTTCACCCGATATTCCTTCTTTGCTGGTGGAAACCGGCTTTATCAGTAATTCCTCGGAGGAGCGACTGCTTGGCAGTAGCGCACACCAGGATAAGATTGCGCAGTCGATCTATAAGGGTCTGCGCACTTATTTCCTGGCGCACCCGCTGCAATCCATCCCAAAGGAGGAAAACCGGCCGCTGGGCTCGTCGCCAGCGGTTAGCGTCGCCAGCAACCCGGCGACAGGTGTGACACAATATACCGGAGCAACGCAGCGCCATACGGTAACGCGTGGTGAGACACTTTCCGGTATTGCCGCGCAGTATGGCGTCAGCATGAACACCCTGCGTGAGATGAACACCCTGAAGCGGGATGTGGTGTGGGTCGGACAGCGGCTCAAAGTGCCGGCCAGTGCAGTCGCCAGTCGCACCACGCGCGCTACGCCGCGCGGCGTTGTGCGCCACAAAGTTGTGGTGGGCGATTCATTAACCGGCATTGCCGCACACTACGGCGTCAGTCCGAAAGCGATAATGCAGACCAATAATCTGAAGTCGACCAACGTCATGTTGGGGCAGAACCTGAAAATTCCTGCATCCTGATTGTTTGCCCGGCCCCTGCGCCGGGCTGCCAGCTAAAAGGAAAACCATGCCGATTCAAATTTTACCACCCCAGCTGGCTAACCAGATTGCGGCGGGTGAAGTGGTTGAGCGTCCTGCCTCCGTGGTTAAAGAGCTGGTGGAGAATAGCCTGGATGCCGGCGCGACGCGCATTGACGTTGATATTGAAAAGGGCGGCGCAAAGCTGATTCGCATTCGTGACAACGGGTGCGGCATCGTGAAAAGCGAGCTGTCGATGGCACTCGCCCGTCACGCTACCAGTAAAATAACCTCACTGGATGACCTGGAAGCGATCATGAGCCTGGGTTTTCGTGGTGAAGCGTTGGCCAGTATCAGTTCTGTCTCCCGCCTGACACTCACCTCACGCACCGCCGACCAAACTGAAGCCTGGCAGGCCTATGCAGAAGGGCGTGATATGGCGGTAACGGTTAAACCGGCGGCGCATCCCTGTGGTACCACACTGGAAGTGCTGGACCTGTTTTATAACACGCCGGCACGCCGCAAATTTATGCGCACCGAGAAAACCGAGTTCGGTCATATCGACGAGGTCATTCGCCGTATTGCCCTGGCACGTTTTGATGTCGCCCTTTCGCTAAGCCACAACGGTAAAATGATGCGTCAGTATCGGGCCGTCAGCGAGGAGAGCCAGCGCGAACGGCGGCTGGCTTCTATCTGCGGCACCACGTTTATGCAGCATGCGCTGCGCATCGACTGGCAGCATGACGACCTCTCGCTGCGCGGCTGGGTTGCCGACCCTGCCGGTTCGCGCCAGGTCACCGATCTGCAGTATTGCTATGTGAATGGCCGAATGATGCGCGATAAACTGATTAACCACGCTATTCGCCAGGCGTTCCAGACTCAGCTCCAGGATGACCAGCAGCCCGCTTATGTGCTCTATCTGGAGATCGACCCGCATCAGGTTGATGTCAACGTCCATCCGGCCAAGCACGAAGTACGGTTTCATCAATCACGCCTGGTGCATGACTTTATCTATCAGGGTGTGGTCAGCGCATTACAGGCGATGGCGACACCGACCTTACCTGCGCTCCAGGCAGAAGAGCCCGCACCGCGCTGGCAGCCGGAAAACCGTCAGGCAGCAGGCGGTAATCATTTTGCGCAGCCATCGGCATCCGTCAGTGAGAAGAAATCAGCAGCATCCGGGCGTGAAACACAGCCTGCTCCGGCCTGGCAGAACAAAGAGAATGGGTATCGTCAACGTGAAGGGGCGGTTTATCAGCAGTTGCTGAAAACGCCTGTCAGCACGTCATCACCGCCAAAAGCCCGCGAGCCGATAGCGCGTCAGCCCGAAAGACCCTCGCCACTGGCCGCGCATGCTCAAAGTTTTGGCCGTGTACTGACCGTGTTACACAATCACTTTGCACTGCTGGAGCAGGATCAGACATTAATGCTGATGGCGTTGCCGGTGGCGGCGCGCTGGCTGAAACAGGCGCAGCTTGAACCGGGCGAAGAGGGGCTTAAACCGCAGCCACTATTGATCCCGGTGCGCCTGAAAATCGCCCAGGAAGAACGACAGGCAGCAAAAGAAAAGAGCAGCCTGCTCAATCAGATGGGCATTGAACTTCAGCCCGAAGGAGACCACGTGACATTGCGCGCGGTGCCTTTACCGTTACGAACACAAAATTTACAAATCTTGATTCCTGAGCTGTTAGGCTATCTCGCCCGGCAGCAGGAGATCTCTGCGACGCAACTGGCCCAGTGGCTGGCGCGGCGTCAGGATACAGAGTCCTCCGACTGGAATCACTCACAGGCGATCAACCTGCTGGCAGAGCTTGAACGGCTTTGCCCACAGCTGCTGAAATCGCCGCCTTCAGGCTTATTACAGCCCATAGAGATTGAGAGCGCGATCAACGCGTTGAAGCATGAGTGAATTAAACCAGGCTGGCCGGCCAAAGGCTATTTTTTTGATGGGACCCACGGCGTCTGGCAAAACGGCTTTAGCAATTGAATTGCGTAAGCAGTTACCAGTGGAACTAATCAGCGTAGATTCTGCCTTAATCTATCGTCAGATGGATATTGGCACGGCGAAACCGTCGGCTGAGGAGTTAGCAGTGGCGCCCCATCGTCTGCTCGACATCCGCGACCCCGCAGAAACCTATTCGGCAGCGGAGTTCCGGCGGGATGCTTTAGCAGAAATGGCGGATATCGTTGAAGCCGGACGAATACCGTTGCTTGTTGGTGGAACCATGCTCTACTTCAAGGCGTTACTTGAAGGATTGTCGCCGTTGCCCTCGGCCGATCCCGACGTTCGTCAGCGGATAGAGCAAACGGCGCGTGAAAAAGGCTGGGAAGCTTTACACCGCCAGCTGTGTGAAATCGACCCGGTTGCCGGCAGTCGTATTCATCCGAATGATCCGCAGAGACTTTCGCGAGCACTGGAAGTTTTTTTTATTTCGGGTAAAACTTTAACGGAACTGACAAAAACATCCGGTGAAGCGTTACCCTACGACGTGCAACAGTTTGCCATCGCCCCCGCGAGCCGCGAATTGCTGCACCAGCGCATCGCGTTGCGTTTTGAGCAGATGTTGGCGTCAGGATTTGAAGCGGAGTCTCGGGCCCTGTTTGCACGAGGTGATTTGCATACGGACATGCCTTCCATTCGTTGTGTTGGTTATCGTCAGATGTGGTCTTATTTGTCGGGCGAAATCGATTACAGCGAGATGGTTTATCGGGGAATTTGCGCAACCCGGCAGCTTGCTAAGCGACAGATGACCTGGTTACGCGGTTGGGAAAATGTTCACTGGCTTGACAGTGACGAGCCCCGGCTGGCGCGTGATACAGTGTTACAGGTTCTTAGTGCGAAGCATGGGTGATTGTGTACAATTGATGGGTTATCGTGCGCAAATTTTTACGCAGTTTTTTCAGAACCATAGGTTCTACTTGCAACAAACAACAAGCATATAAGGAAAAGATAGAATGGCTAAGGGGCAATCATTACAAGACCCGTTTTTGAACGCACTGCGTCGTGAACGTGTTCCGGTTTCGATTTATCTGGTTAACGGTATTAAGCTGCAGGGTCAGATTGAGTCATTTGATCAGTTCGTCATTTTGTTGAAAAACACGGTGAGTCAGATGGTGTATAAGCACGCCATTTCTACCGTTGTTCCTTCACGCCCGGTTTCTCACCATAGCAATAATACCGGTGGCGGCAGCAACAATTACCATCATGGCGGCAGCAACACAACTGCGCAGCCACAGCCACAACAAGACGGTGATAACGCAGAATAACGCGTCACCGTACAGCCAGGAACGGAGAACAGCGGTTTTCCGTCCTGGTCTTTTATTTAGCGAGGTTATAGCTTGTTTGACCGTTATGAAGCCGGTGAGCAGGCCGTACTGGTACACATCTGGTTCTCCCAAGACAAAGAAGTAGAAGATTTGCAGGAGTTTGAAACCCTGGTCTCTTCTGCTGGCGTTGAGGCGCTGCAAGTGGTTACTGGCAGCCGCAAAGCGCCACACCCCAAGTATTTTGTCGGTGAAGGAAAAGCCGTTGAAATTGCCGATGCGGTAAAAACAACAGGAGCATCGGTCGTATTATTCGATCATGCCCTTACGCCCGCTCAGGAAAGAAACCTCGAGCGCCTGTGCGAATGCCGTGTCATTGATCGCACCGGTCTGATTCTGGATATCTTTGCCCAACGCGCACGTACCCACGAAGGTAAATTGCAGGTTGAGCTGGCACAGCTGCGCCATCTTGCGACACGTCTGGTACGCGGCTGGACGCACCTTGAACGTCAGAAAGGCGGGATAGGCTTGCGTGGCCCGGGTGAAACACAGTTAGAAACCGACCGTCGTCTGCTGCGCGGACGTATAAGTCAGATCCTGTCACGTCTTGAGCGGGTTGAAAAACAGCGTGAGCAGGGACGACAGTCTCGTGCTAAAGCGGATGTGCCAACGGTTTCGCTGGTGGGTTACACCAATGCCGGCAAGTCGACCCTCTTTAACGCCATGACCTCTGCCAACGTCTTTGCCGCAGACCAGCTGTTTGCGACACTTGACCCTACACTGCGCCGTCTGAATGTTGCCGATGTCGGAGATGTCGTTCTGGCGGACACGGTGGGCTTTATCCGCCATCTTCCTCACGATCTGGTTGCCGCATTTAAAGCTACGCTGCAGGAGACACGTCAGGCGACGCTGTTACTGCACGTGATTGATGGTGCCGATCTTCGCGTTACGGAAAATATCGCCGCCGTCGATACCGTACTGGAAGAGATCGAAGCGGACGAAATTCCGACCTTTCTGGTCATGAATAAAATCGATATGCTCGACGGATTCGAACCGCGTATTGATCGCAACGAAGAGAACCTGCCCATCCGCGTCTGGCTTTCCGCCCAGACTGGTGCAGGCATTCCGTTGCTGTGGCAGGCCCTGTCCGAGCGCCTGTCAGGTGAAATTGCCCAGCACGCGTTACGTCTGCCACCGGAGGCGGGGCGACTTCGCAGCCGTTTCTATCAGTTGCAGGCGATTGAGAAAGAGTGGAATGAAGACGACGGCAGTGTAGGATTGCAGATACGTATGCCCATCATTGAGTGGATGCGTTTATGTAAGCAGGAACCGTCGCTGACCAGTTACATTGTTTGATATTGCCCAAACGCATTTACCTTAAAAATTGAAGATTGTCGCACTTTCGTTGCAGGCCTGAATACGCAGGATTTACCCGGGTATTTCAGATTTCAGCAAGGCGGCAACTGAGTGAATCCCCGGGCGCTTACGCAGATGAGTGAGCGGGGTGAGCGAAGGCAGCCAAAACCGCTGCAATCCGAAAGATGAAGGGTAAAAACCGTAATTACAATAAATGGAGTAGAGACATGGCGTGGAATCAGCCCGGAAATAACGGACAGGACCGCGACCCGTGGGGAAGCAGCAATAATCAAGGCGGCAACTCTGGGGGAAATAAGGGAGGACGGGAATCCGGGCCTCCTGATCTGGATGATATCTTCCGTAAGCTGAGCAAGAAGCTTGGTGGACTGGGTGGTGGCAAACAGAGCGATAACGGTCAACGCGGCTCCGGCAGCGGAGGCAAAATCGTTGGCATCGTGGCTGTTGCTGCTGTAGTCATCTGGGCTGCAAGCGGTTTCTACACCATCAAAGAAGCGGAACGCGGCGTGGTAACGCGCTTCGGTAAGTTCAGTCACCTGGTTGAGCCCGGCCTGAACTGGAAACCGACATTTGTTGATCAGGTACGTGCGGTTAACGTTGAATCGGTGCGTGAACTGGCGGCTTCTGGCGTGATGCTGACCTCAGATGAGAACGTGGTACGCGTGGAGATGAACGTGCAGTATCGCGTGACCGATCCGGAACGTTATCTTTATGCCGTCACCAGCGCGGATGACAGTCTGCGTCAGGCGACTGACAGTGCGCTGCGCGGCGTGATTGGTCGTTCTACCATGGACCGCATTCTGACTGAAGGTCGTACCGTGGTGCGTAGCGATACCCAGCGTGAAATCGATGAAACAATTCGCCCTTACAACATGGGGATCGCGGTACTGGACGTCAACTTCCAGGCTGCCCGTCCGCCGGAAGAGGTGAAGTCTGCGTTTGATGATGCGATTGCCGCACGTGAAAACCGCGAACAGTATGTCCGTGAAGCAGAAGCTTACGCCAACGAAGTTCAGCCTCGAGCTAATGGCCAGGCGCAACGTATTCTGGAAGAGGCGCGCGCTTACAAAGAGCGTACCGTGCTGGAAGCGCAGGGTGAAGTGGCGCGTTTCGCCAAGATTTTGCCGGAGTATAAAGCCGCGCCTGAAATTACCAAAGAGCGTCTCTATATTGAGACAATGGAACGCGTGCTGAGCCATACCCGCAAAGTACTGGTTAACGATCGGGGTAACAACCTGATGGTACTGCCGCTGGATCAACTGATGCGTGGTGGTCAGTCTGCACCAGGCCAGAATGGTCAGAAAGGCGGTAACAGTTCTTCGCTGCCAGCCATCTCCGATCGCAACGCCAGCCGCAATGACACGTCGTCATACAGTCCGGACAATATCATGGATCAGCGTCGGGCGAATGCTCAACGCAGCGACAGCCAGCGCGAAGGGAGAGAGTAATCGATGCGTAAGCCAATAGTATTTTTAATCATTGTCGTGCTGGTGGCGCTCTATGCGTCGCTGTTTGTGGTGCAGGAAGGGCAGCGAGGCATTGTTCTGCGCTTCGGTAAAGTCCTGCGCGACGGCGAAAACAAACCGCAGGTATTTGAGCCGGGTCTGCATTTTAAGATTCCATTCCTGGAAACGGTTAAAACGCTGGATGCGCGAATTCAGACGATGGATAACCAGGCCGATCGCTTCGTCACCAAAGAGAAGAAAGATTTGATCGTGGACTCCTACATCAAATGGCGTATCAGCGATTTCAGTCGCTACTACCTGGCTACCGGTGGCGGTGATGTTTCTCAGGCAGAAGTGCTGCTGAAACGTAAGTTCAGTGACCGTTTGCGTTCTGAAATGGGTCGTCTGGATGTGAAGGATATCGTCACAGACTCCCGTGGTCGCCTGACCACCGATGTGCGTGACGCGCTGAATACTGGTTCTGCGGGCAGCGATGATGAAATCGCCACGCCTGCGGCTGATGATGCGATTGCCAGCGCAGCAGCCCGTGTCGAGCGCGAAACCAACAGCAGCGAGCCGGCACCGAATCCGAACAGTATGGCAGCACTGGGTATTCAGGTTGTGGATGTGCGCATCAAGCAGATCAACCTGCCGACAGAAGTCTCCGATGCCATCTTCAACCGTATGCGTGCTGAGCGTGAGGCCGTAGCGCGTAGTCAGCGTTCACAGGGTCAGGAAGAGGCGGAAAAACTGCGCGCCCAGGCCGATTACCAGGTGACGCGTACGCTGGCTGAAGCCCAGCGTGAAGCCCTGATCACGCGCGGTGATGGTGATGCGGAAACGGCGCGGTTGTTTGCCGATTCGTTCAGTAAAGATCCTGACTTCTACGCCTTTATTCGTAGCCTGCGTGCCTATGAAAACAGCTTCAATAGCGATCAGGATGTGATGGTGTTAAGCCCGGATAGCGACTTCTTCCGATATATGAAGGCGCCCTCTAACGCAACACGCTAAGAACTGATATAACCTGTGGGCCGACAATGTTGTCGGCCTTTTTTTTAGGATTCAGAATGAAAACAAGCATCTGGATGGCGCTGGCGCTGGTGTTAGTGCTGGAAGGGTTGGGACCGATGTTTATGCCGCGCGCCTGGCGACGCATGATCCTGACGATGACGCGGTTGCCCGATCGTCTGCTGCACCGCTTTGGGGGAGGACTGGTCGTTGCTGGCATGGTGATTTACTGCATGCTCAGCCTGCACGGCAACCTCTAGTACCCGAGTTCACACCGGCTAAATTGTGCCTCTTCGCGCCATTATCCCCAACATGTTGTAGTGATCAAAACTCAGGCAAAAAAGCGCGCAATCGTATGCTAAAAGTGCTGAAAGCCATGGGATCAGATGGTAGAATCCTTTTTTAAGCAATCGGTGATTTTGAGAAATGGGTAAGAACGTCGTCGTACTGGGCACCCAATGGGGTGACGAAGGTAAAGGTAAGATTGTAGACCTTCTGACTGAGCGCGCGAATTACGTTGTGCGTTATCAAGGCGGCCACAATGCGGGCCACACGCTTGTCATCAACGGTGAAAAAACCGTCCTCCACCTGATCCCTTCTGGCATTCTGCGCGATAACGTAACCAGCATTATTGGTAACGGCGTAGTGCTTTCTCCTGAAGCCTTAATGAAAGAGATGAAAGGCCTGGAAGCGCGCGGGATCCCGGTACGTGAACGTCTGCTGATTTCTGAAGCCTGTCCGCTGATCCTGCAATATCACGTTGCGATGGATATGGCGCGTGAACGTGCCCGTGGTGCCAAAGCGATTGGTACTACCGGCCGTGGCATCGGCCCTGCTTATGAAGATAAAGTCGCTCGCCGTGCACTGCGCGTTAGCGACCTGTTCAACAAAGAAACCTTTGCTGCCAAGCTGAAAGAAGTGGTCGATTTCTACAACTTCCAGCTGGTTGAGTACTACAAAGAGCCGGCAGTGGACTTCGACAAAGTGCTGAGCGATGTGATGGAAGTCGCTGACATCCTCACGGGCATGGTGGTTGACGTCTCTGAACTGCTGGACGTTGCGCGTAAGCGTGGCGATCTGATTATGTTTGAAGGCGCGCAGGGTACGCTGCTGGATATCGATCACGGAACCTATCCGTACGTGACGTCGTCCAACACGACCGCAGGTGGCGTGGCAACCGGTTCAGGCATTGGTCCGCGTTATGTCGACTACGTGCTGGGTATTGTGAAAGCGTACTCAACCCGCGTGGGCGCAGGCCCGTTCCCGACCGAGCTGTTCGATGAAACTGGCGAATTCCTCTGTGCGCAGGGCAATGAGTTTGGTGCGACCACCGGACGTCGCCGTCGTACCGGCTGGCTGGATGCGGTCGCGGTTCGCCGTGCGGTTCAGATTAACTCCCTGTCAGGTTTCTGCATGACCAAGCTGGACGTGCTGGATGGCCTGAAAGAAGTGAAAATCTGTGTTGCTTACCGTATGCCTGATGGCCGCGAAGTGACCACGACGCCACTGGCGGCAGAGAACTGGGAAGGCATTGAGCCGATCTACGAAACCCTGCCTGGCTGGAGCGAGACCACGTTTGGCGTGAAGACGCTGGAAGGTTTGCCTCAGGCCGCACGCGACTACATTAAGCGTGTAGAAGAGGTAACGGGTGTGCCGATTGATATCATCTCAACCGGTCCCGATCGCAGTGAAACGATGATTCTGCGCGATCCGTTCGACGCATAATCACTCAGGCCGGACGCTGTCCGGCCCTTGTTTTTCCACTATTTGATGCCACTTTACCTCCCTTCGCTTGTCAAACCTTGTGCTGGCTTAAAAAAACGCACGGCAAATCAGACTCTGGTTTATCATCGTAGTTAATCGAATGGCAATCCGATTTAATCCTGACATCAATCACAGGGCGAATAATGCAATGCCACGCCTGAAGGTTCACTGAGGTTACTGTGCAGCTCACGAGTTTTACTGATTATGGCTTACGGGCGCTGATTTATCTGGCAGCGTTGCCTGAAGATCAGCAGACCAATATTACGGAAGTGACAAACACCTATGGTTTGTCCCGTAATCATATGGTCAAAATCATCAATCAGCTGAGCCGTGCGGGCTACGTTGCCGCAACGCGTGGTAAAAATGGGGGCATTCGCCTGGGTATGCCGCCTCGTCAGATTGTCATTGGCGACGTGGTACGCAAGATGGAACCGCTACAATTAGTGGACTGCGCCTCCTGTTCCATCACACCAGCCTGCCGTCTGAAGCAGGCACTGCACGATGCAGTGCAGCGCTTTTTGCAGGAGCTGGATAGCTATACGCTGGCAGATTTGGTCGAAGGTAATACACCACTTTATGAAATCATCCTGTCCAAATCGCCGCCGGAAATAAATATTAAATGACATCGGAGGAACCGCTATGTCAAAAGATCCTTTTCAGGATAGAGAAGCTGAAAAATACGAAAATCCTATTCCAAGCCGTGAATTTATTCTGGCTCTGTTAGAAAAACGTGAAAAACCAGCCAGCCGTGAAGAGCTGGCTGAAGAGATGAATCTGCACGAAGAAGAGCACCTTGAGGCGCTACGTCGCCGTCTTCGCGCCATGGAACGTGATGGTCAGCTGGTGTTCACCCGCCGTCAATGCTATGCGCTGCCAGAACGTCTTGATCTCCTGCGGGGTAAAGTCATTGGCCATCGTGATGGCTACGGCTTCCTGCGGGCAGAAGGTCAGAAAGATGACCTCTACCTCTCCGCAGAGCAGATGAAATTCTGTATGCACGGTGACGTAATCCTGGCGCAGCCGCTGGGTGCCGATCGCAAAGGCCGCCGCGAAGCGCGCGTGGTCCGCGTGCAGGAACCGCGCAACAATCAGATCGTTGGCCGCTACTTTACCGATGCGGGTGCCGGCTTTGTGGTGCCTGACGACAGTCGCCTGAGTTTTGACATCCTCATCCCGCCTGAAGAGACGATGAATGCCCGCATGGGTTCTGTGGTGGTGGTTGAGCTGGTCCAGCGTCCGAACCGTCGCACCAAAGCGATCGGTAAAGTGGCTGAGATACTGGGCGATGATATGGGCACCAGCCTGGCCGTTGATATGGCGCTGCGTACCCATGAAATTCCGCACACCTGGCCGCCAGAAGTGGAAGCTCAGGTCAGCAAGCTGAAAGAAGACGTCCCGGAAGAGGCCAAAAAAGGCCGCGTCGATCTGCGCAAACTGCCGCTGGTCACCATAGATGGTGAAGATGCCCGTGACTTTGATGATGCGGTCTACTGCGAGAAAAAACGCGGTGGCGGATGGCGTCTGTGGGTCGCTATCGCCGATGTGAGCTATTACGTCCGTCCGGGTACGCCACTGGATGACGAAGCGCATCAGCGCGGCACCTCAGTCTACTTCCCGTCGCAGGTTGTGCCGATGCTGCCGGAAGTCTTGTCGAATGGCTTATGCTCGCTTAACCCGCAGGTCGATCGACTCTGTATGGTGTGCGAGATGACCATTTCGACTAAAGGTAAGCTCACCGGCTTTAAGCATTACGAAGCGGTGATGAACTCCCATGCGCGTCTGACCTATAACAAAGTCTGGAACATTCTGCAGGGCGATAAAGAGTTGCGTCAGCAGTATGCACCGCTGGTCAAAGATCTTGAAGAGCTGCACAACCTCTACCAGGTACTGGATGCTGCACGTGAAGAGCGCGGCGGTATCTCGTTTGAAACGGAAGAAGCGAAGTTCATCTTCAACGCCGAGCGCCGTATTGAACGTGTTGAGCGCGCGTCACGTAATGACGCCCACAAGCTGATCGAAGAGTGCATGATCCTGGCGAACATCGCCTCAGCACGCTTCGTTGAGAAAAATCAGGAACCGGCACTGTTCCGCGATCACGATCGCCCGACCGATGAGAGCATCAAGAGC
Source organism: Pantoea sp. B550 (assembly GCF_024158165.1). Classification (NCBI taxonomy): domain Bacteria; kingdom Pseudomonadati; phylum Pseudomonadota; class Gammaproteobacteria; order Enterobacterales; family Erwiniaceae; genus Pantoea; species Pantoea sp. B550. Next base: position 1,459,230 of record NZ_JAMYXI010000003.1, on the reverse strand, counting down.
TTCCGTACCGTGCTAAACGAGCTGGGACTGACTCTGCCAGGCGGCAACAAACCGCAGCCTGTCGACTATGCGGCGCTGCTGAAGCAGGTTGCCGATCGTCCTGATGCAGAGATGCTCCAAACCATGCTGCTGCGTTCGATGAAGCAGGCGGTTTACGATCCGGAAAACCGTGGTCACTTTGGTCTGGCACTCTCATCGTATGCGCACTTTACTTCGCCAATTCGCCGCTACCCGGATCTGACGCTGCACCGCGCCATCAAATATCTGCTGGCAAAAGAGCAGGATGAAGGTAAAGGCCTGGTACAACGCGCCATCAAATACCTGATGCCGAGAGAGCGCAGCGTCGCCAAAGATATGACGACAGCAACCGGCGGCTATCACTACGAGATGCCGGAGATGCTGCAACTGGGTCTGCACTGTTCCCTGACCGAACGTCGCGCCGATGAAGCAACCCGCGACGTCGCGGACTGGCTCAAGTGTGACTTCATGCAGGACCAGGTTGGCAACGTCTTCAACGGCGTTATCTCCAGCGTGACCGGATTTGGCTTCTTTGTCCGCCTGAGCGATCTGTTCATCGACGGACTGGTCCACGTTTCAACCCTCGACAACGATTACTACCGTTTTGACCCGGTAGGTCAGCGTCTGATTGGTGAATCGGGCGGCCGTACCTATCGTCTGGGTGACACCGTTGAAGTACGTGTCGAAGCGGTCCATATGGACGAGCGTAAAATCGACTTCGCTCTTATCTCCAGCCAGCGTCAGGTGCGTGGTGAGGGTAAAACCGCGCGTGATCGGGCGAAGCGTGAAGACAACGCGCCAGCGAAGCGTCGTCGTAACGTGAACAAAAAGTCCAACTTCGAGCCGGATGCTGCATTCCGGGGTGACAAGGGCAAACCAGCCGTGGCGAATACCGAGAAAAAAAGTAAAAACGTCTCGGAAAAAACCCGTAAAATCGCCGCCGCCACCCGGGCGAAGCGCGCCAGAAAAAAAGCTGAGCCTGAAGGCTGAGCGTAATAGAGTGCGCATACCCGCCCTTTCTTTCCGCAGAAAGGGCGGTCATTTATTCATTTCCAACCACTGAGCAGATCGATGAGCGAAATTATTTTTGGTATCCATGCCGTGCAGGCGCTGCTGGAACGTGATCCACAACGTTTCCAGGAAGTCTTTATCCTCAAAGGCCGCGACGATCGTCGCCTGCAACCCGTGGTCGCCGCGCTGGAAGCTCAGGGGATCGTGATTCAACTGGCCGAGCGTAAGTGGCTCGATAGCCAGGTTGAAGGCGGTGTGCATCAGGGCATCGTGGCACGGGTAAAACCGGGTCGTCAGTATCAGGAAGGCGACCTGCCGGATCTGCTGCAGAGCCTGGAGAAGCCTTTCCTGCTGGTGCTGGATGGGGTTACCGATCCGCACAACCTGGGTGCCTGCCTGCGCAGCGCCGATGCGGCCGGTGTTCATGCGATTATCGTGCCCAAAGATCGTTCTGCTCCCCTGAATGCCACGGCCAAAAAAGTGGCCAGCGGTGCGGCAGAGAATGTGCCGTTGATTCGCGTCACTAATCTTGCGCGTACACTGCGCCTGCTGCAGGAGTACAACATCTGGGTGGTCGGCACCGCAGGTGAAGCGGACCATACCGTCTTCCAGAGCAAAATGACCGGTCCGATGGCGCTGGTAATGGGCGCGGAAGGCGAAGGCATGCGTCGTCTGACCCGCGAGCATTGCGATGAGCTGATCAGCATTCCGATGGCGGGCAGTGTTTCTTCACTCAACGTCTCGGTCGCAACCGGTGTCTGCCTGTTTGAAGCAGTGCGTCAGCGCAACGCCTGATCCCCGATGTGATCCTCGCCACAAATTAGTTTCTGTACCAGGCATAAGTGCGCGTCATTCGTATATACCCAAAGGATTTCGGGTTGCATTGAGGCGGCAAGAGAACGAATCCCGATGAGCTTACATGAGTAAGTGATTCGGGTGAGTGAACGCAGCCAACAAAAATGCAGCTTGAAAGACGACGGGTATACTTACTGAGTGACATCCGCGAGGAGTGGTTATGACCTGGACAACACACACCGTTTTTAATCAGCCCCATCCTCTGAGCAACAGTAACCTGTTCCTGTCCGACACGCCGCTTGGTGAGGCACTGTCACGCGAAGGCGCCGGATGGGATGGGGAATGGCTGGCGTCAGTCGGCCGCCAGCTGGGCAGCGCCGAGTCGCTGGAGCTGGGCCGACTCGCCAACGCTGAACTGCCTGAACTGCTGCGCTACGATGCCCGTGGCGTGCGCCTGGATGAGATTCGCTTTCATCCTGCCTGGCACCTGCTGATGCAGGGCGTCTGCGCCAGTCGTCTGCACAATCTCAGCTGGCAACCGACGGTGCGTGAACAGGCCAGCGTAGCGCGCGCTGCACGCTTTATTCTGCACGCACAGGTAGATGCGGGTACGCTCTGCCCGGTGACCATGACGCACGCCGCCATTCCGCTGCTGCAGACTTATCTGCCCGCCGCGTTTGAAAGCTGGCTCGATCCGCTGCTCAGCGACCGCTACGACACGCATACACAGCCTGGCGACCAGAAACGCGGATTGCTGATCGGGATGGGCATGACAGAAAAGCAGGGCGGCAGCGATCTGCTTACCAGCACCACCCGTGCCGAGCCGCTGGGGGCGCGCGGCGCGGGAGAAGCCTACCGACTGACCGGTCACAAGTGGTTCTTCTCAGTGCCGCAGAGCGATGCGCATCTGGTCCTGGCCCAGACGCCCGAGGGATTAAGCTGTTTTTTCCTGCCGCGTCTGTTGCCCGATGGGTCACGCAACGCCATCCAGCTTGAGCAGCTCAAAGATAAGCTGGGCAATCGCTCAAATGCCAGCTGCGAAGTGGAATTTCGCGACGCGACCGGCTGGCTGCTGGGTGAGGAGGGCGAAGGCGTACGACTGATCCTGAAAATGGCCGGTATGACGCGCTTTGACTGCGCGCTCGGCAGTCATGGCCAGATGCGGCGTGCCTTCTCAGTGGCGATCTGGCATGCCCATCAGCGTCAGGTCATGGGAAAAAATCTGGTGGATCAGCCACTGATGCGTCAGGTTCTGGCACAGCAGGCGCTGCAGCTTGAGGGGCAAACCGCCTTGCTGATGCGGCTGGCTCGTGCCTGGTCACAACCGGCCAAACCGCATGAGGTCGCCTTTGCCCGTTTATTTACGCCAGCGGCAAAATATGTGATTTGCAAAGCGGGTGCGCCGTTTGTGGCGGAATCGATGGAAGTGCTGGGGGGCATCGGCTACTGCGAAGCGAGTGAGCTGCCGCGCCTCTATCGTGACATGCCGGTCAACAGCATCTGGGAAGGATCGGGCAATGTGATGTGTCTTGACGTTCTGCGCGTACTCGCCCGTCACGCAGAGGTGACTGAGATGCTGAGTCAGGAGTTTGAGGCGGTAAAAGGGAGTAATCGTCATTTCGATACGCGCTGGCGTCAGCTGCGACTGAGGCTTAAGAACGTTCCCGAAGAGCAGGCGCGCGACGTCACCCACGCGCTACTGCAGCTGGCGACAGGCGCTCAGCTACTGAAATACAGTGAGCCACCGCTGGCGGATGCGTGGTGCCAGCAGTGGCTCGACCAGCGGGGTTCACACCCGTCTGAGGCTGCAGTAACTGACCGGTTACTGGCCCGCGCCTGTGGCCGGTGAGGCACCATACAGAATTGCGCTGGCGTACCATAAACCGGGCATCACGGTTTCGCTCAGCATCACGATCTGATAGTAAGCCGCGCCAGCCTGATTAGCCTGGGCAGCGATGGCCCGCTGGGCATCATCCGGTGAGCCATGCACGTTAACGGTAATGTTACCCAGCTTCGGCAAACCGCCACTCTGTGCCCGTGAAATTTCCTGCGCCTGTTGGGTTGGCGCAGGCGGGGCTTTTGGCGTGGTTTCAAGCGCGGAACAGCCTGCCAGCAACAAACTGATTATCAGTAAGTAAGCGGAACGCATAGCCAAACCCCTGTTCAGGACGAAACAATAAGTGTATGTCATCGTCCTGAATGACGTCAGGATTTAAGGCTGAAAACGCTGACCAGCTGAGTCAGGTGATGCCCTTTATCACTCAGGTTCTGTGCGCTGTGTTCTGCCTGTGCCACCAGTTCACTGTTCTGATGGGTTGCCTGGCTGATCTGGTTCATCGCCAGATTCACCTGGCCGATACCCGCCGCCTGCTCCTGCGCTGCCACGTTGATCTCGCCCATCAGCGCCTGCACCTGTTCGATGTGGGTCACAATGTTGGTCATCGCATCACGCGTCTGCTCAGAGAGCTGGTGTCCCTCCGCCACGTTGCTGATAGAGGTGGCAATCAATCCATCAATCTCTTTGGCGGCCTGCGCGGAACGCTGTGCCAGCGCACGCACTTCTGCAGCCACCACAGCAAAGCCACGGCCCTGTTCACCGGCTCGTGCCGCTTCAACGGCCGCATTCAGTGCCAGAATATTGGTCTGGAAGGCGATCGACTCAATCACATGGGTGATATCCGCAATGCTTTGCGATGACACCTTAATGGCCGACATGGTGTTAACCGAGTGCACCACCGTCTGGCTGCCATGACTGACGATATCGCTGGCTTCGGCCACCAGTGACATCGCCTGACGCAGGCTGTCAGCGGTGTGTTCGACCGTGGCACCAAACTGCTCCATGCTGGCAGAGGTCTGCTCCACGCTGCTGGCCTGACGCCCGATCTGCTCGCTGATGTTATGGCTGCTGGCCGCGATGGTGTCCGTGCCGTCGCTGATCTCCTGCGCCGCGCCGCGCACCTGGCCGACGATTTTTTCCAGCCCATCGCCAATGCCGTTAATCGCAATAATCAACTGACCGACTTCATCACGACGGCGGGTATCCGTATGGACCTGCAGATTTCCGGCGGCATACTGCTCCGCCAGATGGATCACCTGCTGTAGCGGACGGGTAATCGCCCGGCGGCTGTACCAGACAAACCCCAGTGCGAAGATCACCACCAGAATCAGTCCGGTAATCAGGAACAGGTTACGGCTGTGGGTAATCGGGGCGAGCAGGCTGGCACGGTTAACTTCACCGGTAATCACCCAGTTCCAGCCCGGCAGCTGCTGCCATGCCAGCATCTGCTGTTTACCGTTGATCTCCACCTGCTGCATACCCTGCGGCTGCGTCAGCAGGGGCTGAAGTGTCGCGTCATCCCAGTCTGGCCGTTTCCCTTCATTGTGCTGATCGAACAGATACTCGCCCTGATTCTTGCCTGGCGTGCCGTTGAGCACATAGAAATGGCCGCTGTCGCCCAGCCGGCGCGCCAGGATTTTCTCGCGCATCAGGGCATACTGCTTATCAATGCCAACACCGACAAAAAGGATGGCGACGACTTTGCCACTCTCATCTTTTACCGGCTGATACTGCGTGATGTAGCGATGGCCGAACAGCGTGGCCAGGCCGCGGTAGACTTCGCCCTGGTGAACACTCTTCCAGGCGGCACCGCTGCGGTCCAGCTGCGTACCGATGGCGCGACTGCCATCTTCTTTTTTCAGCGAGGTTGAAACACGGACAAAATCATCACCATCGCGCACGAAAATGGTCGCCACAGCGGCAGTGCGGTCGGTGAAATCGTCAACCGCGGTCTGATCGAGGTTCAGCGTTTTTAATCCGGCACGCAGCACCGGCGTCGAAATGGTACCCACCTGCACCCGCGAGCTTTCATCCAGGCTAAAGCGCCTGGGCAGGAAACTGGTAAATAAATCGGTGTAGTGAGCCACCTCTTCGGTGAGGGTGGCGTTAAACATGGTAGTCATTTCATAGATGCCCTGCACCTGGTTGTGCATGTCATCAATGGCGAGATTTTCCAGCTGGCGCGAGGCGTTGTGGCTTTGAGTCAGGGTCAGTACCAGCAACAGCAGCGCTACGCTGAGAGACGTCAGTACAGACAGCTTAACTCCGAGACTCAGTCCGCTGAGAGAGAGACGCTTCATAAATTACCTTTGATCAAGTTAGGGGAATACACGATCAACGGCACGCTGCGGAAAAAGTTTAGCGTGGAAAAGCATAACTAAGCGCAGCGGGGAATTTCGCAAATTAACCCGCAGAACGTACACTTGAACGGCACGCCTTGCCCCCGCTCAGGAGAGACCATGATTGAACTCACCACAGAAACGCTGGCCGGTATCGAATGCCTGCACGCCACGCCTGCCGGACAGCGGAATCAGCCGCTGCCGACCGTACTGTTTTATCACGGCTTCACCTCATCAAAAGAGGTCTACGCCTACTTCGCCGTTGCGCTGGCGCAGGCGGGATTTCGTGCAGTCATGCCGGATGCCGAGCTGCACGGCGCGCGTTTTCACGGTGACGCCGAAGCACGCCTGGGCCACTTCTGGGAAATACTGAAGCAGAACATTGATGAGCTGCCGCTGCTGGAGACTGCGCTGCGTAATAAGAATCTGATCGCTGACGGGCATTTCGCCGTGGCAGGCGCGTCGATGGGCGGGATGACGGCGCTGGGTGCGATGGCGCGTTATCCACAGATTCAAAGTGTCGCCTGCATGATGGGATCGGGCTATTTTATGCAGCTCAGCGAGTCGCTCTTTCCGCCGCTGGTGGCCGACACGCCAGAGCAGAAGGCGCAGTTTGCGGCCCGCATGGCACCGCTGGCGGACTATGATCCCTGCAATCGTCTGCAGGCACTGGCAAACCGACCGCTGCTGTTATGGCACGGCGAGGCGGATGAGGTGGTGCCCTGGGCGGAGAGCGTCCGACTGGAGCGCGCACTGCGTGAAAACGGGCTGGCGCAGCATCTGACCACGCTATCGGAAAAGCAGATTGGGCATAAGATCACCCCATCCGCATTGACGGCGCTGGTCAGCTTTTTTAAAGATCAGCTTTGAACAATGAACGGGCGTAGAAGAACTCTGCCGCCCGTAAACTTACCGGCACTTACCAGTGTGCAGACGATTTTTCTGCTGTTCTGGCAGGCGCATTGACCGGGTTTCTTTCCGGCGTATCCAGACGGTTAACGTAGACATAACCCGATGCCGCTTCGCTGCTGTGACTTCTCATCTGCTGCGCACAGTCAGCATAGCTGGCAAGAGCGGGTGGAGACAGGAAGAGACCCAGTAAAGTGGCGATGACGAACGTTTTCATGCCCGACTCCTCACTTCAGGGAACACACTCTGAATGACGCCACGAAGCGAATCGTCGCGTCTTTATTCAGTTTAGCGACTGAGCATAGTATCGCCAGATCGTTCCTCTGAACCTCTTCGTCAGCGTTTTTGAACAAAGCGGCATTAACCCGCTGTATTCACGCCATTAGCACAAAAAGCCACGGTATCTGGCACGCTATCGGCAATTTGTTTAAATGTGCGCTTGAGTTCACGGGCCGTCACCAGTATGATTACGCGTCAATTTTTCAGCCGCATTCTCAGGCTGTGTCCCACAAACGCTCGTCACAGCGAACCTTTGTGGGACACAGCCTATAACGTTCCTTGCTTCCATGGGCCGCGGTTGACCCCGACAGGAGGCTGAATAATCCGTAAGGAGCAATTTCGATGCGTCATTACGAAATCGTATTTATGGTTCATCCTGACCAGAGCGAACAGGTTCCTGGCATGATCGAGCGTTACACTGGTGCTATCACTGGTGCAGAAGGCACGATTCACCGTCTGGAAGACTGGGGCCGCCGTCAGCTGGCTTACCCGATCAACAAACTGCACAAAGCGCATTACGTTCTGATGAACGTTGAAGCGCCGCAGGAAGCGATCGATGAGCTGGAAACGAACTTCCGCTTCAACGACGCCGTTATCCGTAGCATGGTTATGCGCGTTAAAAACGCGGTAACTGAAGCATCGCCGATGGTTAAAGCGAAAGATGAGCGTCGTGATCGTCGCGAAGATTTTGCTAACGAATCCGCTGATGAGTCAGATGCTGGGGATTCTGAAGAGTAATCCATCGTGACGGTCAATCGACTTCGCCTGTCAGGCACTGTGTGCAGGACACCGGTTCGAAGAGTTAGCCCGTCAGGAATTCCTCACTGTCAGTTCGTGCTTGAGCACCGCTCAGTGCAGGAGGAGGCCGGGTTTCACCGGCAAGCCTGGTGTCGTATGCCTGTTATTATTAGCGGCAGCGCCCATCAGGTGATTACTCAACATATAACGGTCGGCACGCAACTCACACTCGACGGCTTCATTAGTTGCCATCAGGCACGAAATGGCCAGAGCAAAGTGGTGTTCCATGCCGAGCAGATTGAATTGATAGATTCTGGAGACTAGCCTAATGGCACGTTATTTCCGTCGTCGCAAGTTCTGCCGTTTCACCGCGGAAGGCGTTGTTGAGATCGATTACAAAGACATCGCAACGTTGAAAAACTACATTACCGAAAGCGGTAAAATTGTCCCGAGCCGTATCACCGGTACTCGTGCAAAATACCAGCGTCAGTTGGCTCGCTGCATCAAGCGTGCGCGTTACCTGTCTCTGCTGCCGTACACTGATCGTCATCAGTAATCGGCAACTGTCCATTAACGACTTTAAGAGGATAAGGTAATGCAAGTTATTCTGCTTGATAAAGTAGCAAACCTTGGCACCCTGGGTGATCAGGTTAACGTTAAAGCGGGCTACGCTCGTAACTTCCTGGTACCACAGGGCAAAGCTGTTCCTGCCACCAGGAAAAACGTTGAGTTCTTCGAAGCACGCCGTGCTGAACTGGAAGCCAAACTGGCTGACGTTCAGTCTGCAGCAACTGCACGCGCTGAGAAAATCAATGCACTGGGCACGGTAACCATCACGTCTAAAGCAGGCGATGAAGGTAAACTGTTCGGTTCAATCGGTACCCGCGACATCGCTGATGCAGTGACTGCAGCAGGCGTTGAAGTTGCTAAGAGCGAAGTTCGTCTGCCGAACGGCGTTCTGCGCACTACCGGTGAGCATGAAGTAAGCTTCCAGGTTCACAGCGAAGTCTTCGCTAAACTGAACGTGAAAGTTGTTGCTGGTTAATCCTGATTAACTAAGCACGACATCAACGCCGGCCCTGTGCCGGCGTTTTTGTTTTTATACCTTTGTTTATCCGCTGTTCGCATTACTGCGCGCGAATAAAGCTGCCATCGGGCTGACGGGTAAACAGCACCGGGCCGTTAGCGCCCTCCACCGTCAGACCTGTTACTGCACCCTGCGCATCCTGACGGATTTTTACCTGCTGACCACTTTTCAGTGTGCTGAGCGGCTGATCGCTACCCTCTACCCGCGCCATCGCAAACACATCATTGACCGGCAGACTGTTGTCACGGAACAGCTGCGCCAGCGTCTGACCGGAAGCGATGGTGAGGTTACGCCATTCCCCCTGAGAATCGGCTTTTGGCGTCTGCTGAGATTGTGAGGATGAAGGCTGGCGGGTACCGTTGTTTTCATAAATATCCGCCTGCATCGGTACCTCCTTCTCAGCCGAGGGTGTAACAGGCTGCTCAACCGGATAGCGCAATGTACTGGCGGGCCAGAGAAACGCCACCAGTATCACCAGCAGGGCAGCTACGATGCCCCGGCGGTGCGACGCTGGCAGCGGATCCATCCAGCGAATGTGGTCGGTAAAATGCCAGATACGCTGTAGCCAGCTCGGCAGGCGGGATGACGCGTCTGAAGCCATTCGGGGTTCCTCCTCTCCGGCAGGCTGCTGCGGCCTGCGTGCGGCCAGCCAGGTCTGTAGCCGGGTTACAATATGTTGTGCACGCATCCTGCGGCGGCGTGGGGCAATCTGGCCCATGTTTACTCTCTTATTCAGGTGCTACAGACGGGGTGATCCCCATCGATAGTTATAGTATGGGCAATACCGGCGCGAAGTGCCTGCCAGCATTGATAAATTTGACGGCTCTATTGTTTCTCTTTCATCAGTAAAAGTCATCTGCGACGCAGGGCATTTTACGCCAGCGGCCTGCACTGCTATGCTGCCGGTTCGAATTTATCCGAGAGTGAAAGGAACGAAGATGACTACCCCTTCTTTCGACAGCGTCGAAGCACAAGCAAGTTACGGTATTGGTTTACAGGTTGGCCAGCAGTTGCTGGAATCTGGTCTGCAGGGTCTGCAACCAGAAGCACTGCTCGCGGGTCTGCGCGACGCGCTGGAAGGGAACTCACCGGCCGTACCGGTTGACGTGGTTCATCGCGCACTGCGTGAAGTACACGAACGTGCAGAAGGCGTGCGCCGTGAGCGCACCGAAGCCATGGCAGCAGAAGGTCAGGCGTTCCTGCAGGAACATGCGCAGCGTGAAGGCGTGAGCAGCACCGAATCAGGCCTGCAGTTCAGCGTGATTACTCAGGGCGAAGGTCCAATCCCATCACGTCAGGATCGCGTACGCGTTCATTACACCGGCAAACTGATCGACGGCAGCGTATTCGACAGCTCGGTTGCCCGTGGCGAACCGGCTGAATTCCCGGTAAGTGGTGTTATCCCTGGCTGGATCGAAGCACTGACCCTGATGCCGGTTGGCTCAAAATGGGAACTGGTGATCCCACAGAACCTCGCGTATGGCGAGCGCGGTGCGGGTGCCTCTATCCCACCATTCAGCACCCTGATCTTCGAAGTCGAACTGCTGGAAATTCTGTAATACCCGGACGCTGCAACCAATCCGGTTGCAGCGTTTTTCTCCCGCCTTATTTTTGCTGTAAATTCACCTGCCACAGCGCAAAGCCAATCGCATCTGTGCCTTTGGGCTGAAGCGGATATTGCGCATGCTGCTGAATAAAGTTGGTCGCCTTATCACCCGGTGCCGTTTCAAACTGAATATTGAGCGGGGTGGATGCGGTAATCGGTGCCAGACGCCAGTTATTGTCCGCCTTCGGCTGCACTTCACCGTGTGCTTTGGTTTCCGCGCTGATATAAGCCGCAACCACTGCCCGGTTCTCGTCCGGCGAAGCAAAGGCAATGTACTTATCCCCGGTGCCAGCAAACTTGCCGCCGTAAGCGCGATAGTTATTGGTCGCGACCAGGAAAGTGGCCTGCGGATCGACGGGCTTACCCTGCCAGGTAAGCTGGCGGATACGTGAAGCATCCGGGTGGATCAGTTTACACTCCGCGTCGTAGCGCGCGGGTTGAGTCACATCGATCTGGTAATTTACCCCATCGATCACATCGAAGTTATAGGTGCGGAAATCCCAGTTGATCAGCGACTGCGTTTTGCTGCTGTGTGGATCGATCTGGTTAAACTGGCCCGCAGAACACTCCAGCCACTCTTTGACCTGTGCGCCTGTGACTTTCATCACCACCAGCGTATTGGGATAGAGATAAAGGTCGGCGGCGTTACGGAAGGTCAGCGCGCCTTTCTCCACTTCGGTGTAGCTTGATGGGTCGTTTTTACGTCCGCCCGCTTTAAACGGCGCAGCAGCGGAGAGTACCGGCAGTCGGCCCAGATCCGGATCGCCCTGAATAAAGTGCTCCACATAGGCGCGTTGAGCATTATTGACGATCTGCACGGTTGGGTCGTCCTGAACCAGCGACAGATAGCTGTACATCACATCGGCGGACTTGCCGATGGGTTTCGCCACAAACTCCCGTGTTGCGCGGTGATCGTCAGCGAGCACTTTTACCAGCGTCGGATCCTCTGCGGCCAGTGATTTCTTTGCGGCGATGTCATAAATTGGCCGCGCCTGTGCTTTGCCACTGCTTACCTGCCAGTGTCCATCTTCATTGCTCAGCACCAGATCGACCACACCCAGATGATCGCCCCACATGCCTGGCATCACTGCCGGAATCCCGTTCAGCGTGCCGTTAGCGATGTCTGCACCCTTAATGGCGGCGAACTCCTCACTGGGGAAGACTGCATGTGCATGACCAAACAGGATGGCATTGATGCCTTCTACCTGGCTGAGATAGTAAACCGAGTTTTCCGCCATCGTGTGATACGGCTCGCTGCTCAGGCCGGAGTGAGGGATAGCAATAATCAGATCGGCACCCTGCGCACGCATCTCAGGCACGTAGCGGCGTGCCGTTTCGGTGATGTCATCGACCCGTACCTTGCCCTGCAGGTTGGCTTTATCCCACACCATGATCTGCGGCGGCACAAAGCCGATATAGCCAACCTTCAGGGTCTGTGTTTTCCCCTCACGATCAACCACCGTGGTGGATTTGATGATATATGGGGTAAACAGCGGCTTGCCGCTCTTCACATCAATCACGTTGGCGTTCACATAAGGAAAGCGGGCGCCTGCCAGCGCTTTTTTCAGGTAGGGCAAGCCATAATTGAATTCATGATTACCGAGGTTGCCGACGCTGTAATCCAGGGTGTTGAGCGCCTTATAGACCGGATGAATCTCGCCATCACGTAACCCTTTGGCCGCCATATAGTCACCCAGCGGGCTGCCCTGGATGATGTCACCATTATCGACCAGCAGACTGTTCTTCACCTCCTGGCGCGCAGTGTGAATCAGCGTGGCGGTTCGCACCAGCCCAAACTTCGCGGTTGGCGTGTCTTTGTAATAGTCGAAATCCATCATATTGCTGTGCAGATCGGTGGTTTCAAGTATCCGCAAATCCACCGTTGCGGCCTGGGTGGCGACGGAAACGCTCAGGGCCAGTAACATCATTCCGGGCTTAAACATGCTTGCTCCTGCTGCAAATTAAATTAAGGCTCTCAAAATAATGTAAAAGCATGACAGATAGTCATTTTAAATCGTGATGGATATAACGTTTTGGTGCATCAGCCAGCGGCGGATTCTTATACGCCGGAGGCGCATCGGCGCAGGCGTAGCGATAAGCGTGTAACTATGGTATTGATATATCTATAAATTGATGGGTCAGCCTGCCTGTGCATGAGCACCGCAGGCTGAACTGCTAAAATGTCACTAGCTGGGGTGAACCTATCCCGCAGCAGACAGACACAACGAGGTGAAAAATGTTAGAGCAAATCTGCCAACTGGCACGCGAAGCGGGCGACGCGATTATGCAGGTCTATAACGATGCCGCGCCGCTTGACGTTTCTCACAAATCGGACGATTCACCGGTGACCGCCGCAGATATCGCGGCGCACCACGTTATCATGCAGGGCCTGAAGCAGTTATCGCCTGAAATCCCGGTGCTGTCAGAAGAAGATCCCCCTGCCTGGGAGGTGCGTCAGCACTGGCAGCGTTACTGGCTGGTCGATCCGCTGGATGGCACCAAAGAGTTCATCAAGCGTAACGGCGAATTTACCGTCAATATTGCGCTGATCGAAGCGGGCAAGCCAGTGATGGGCGTGGTTTACGCGCCGGTGCTGGGCGTAATGTACTCCGCAGCAGATGGCAAAGCGTGGAAAGAGGAGGGCGGTCAGCGTGAGCAGATTCATGCCCGTGACGCGCGTCCTCCGCTGGTGGTGGTAAGCCGCTCACATGGCGATGACGCCGAGATGAAAGAGTACCTGAAACAGCTGGGTGAACATCAGACCGTCGCCACCGGCTCTTCTCTGAAATTCTGCCTGGTGGCGGAAGGGAAAGCCCAGCTCTATCCCCGTTTCGGGCCAACCAACATCTGGGATACCGGCGCGGGTCATGCCGTGGCGATGGCCGCTGGCGCCCATGTTCATGACTGGCAGGGTAAAACCCTGGACTACGCGCCGCGCGAATCCTTTCTTAATCCTGGCTTCCGCGTCTCACTGTTTTAATGCTGTCTGAATTTGCAGGCTTATGAAATGCCGACGGTCGCTCTGTGACCGCCGGGATTTCAGCGATTACTCTTTCAGCAGTGAGGCCAGCAGCGCCATCACTTTTGTCACTTCATCCTGCGTCAGCGATCCATCCTTCACAAATCTCACCTTGCCCTGTTTATCCAGTACCACAATGGCGGAACCGCCCGACTGTAACTGCCAGGCATGCTGCACATTGCCCTTGCTGTCGATGACAAACTGCGACCAGGAATATTGCTGCTTGTTGGTCTCAACGCTGCTGCGCACAAACATGCCGGTGCCGGGAATGGCGTCATCGGTATTTACGATAGTGGTGGTCTGATAGCGCTCGTGCGGCAACTTCGCGGCCTTGATCGCCTCTATCAGTGCCGCATTCATCTCTTTAGCGGAGGAGCGGCCAGCAATATGCTGGACCACGCGAACTTTTCCACTAAGCTGCGCGCTATTCCAGTTTTTGTAGCTAAACTTCTTCTGCTGTAATAACAGTTCGCCCTTATCGTTGACGCCAATGGCGGGGACTCGTGATCCCAGCCTGAGGTCATGGGCCATCACGCTTGCTGGTATCAGCAAAGACAGCGCCACCGCGGTCAGAATGTTTCGCATTGCTATTTCCTTGAGTGATCGGACCAGTTAGTCATTTTACTGCAATAGTAAGCAGGGATGATGCGCCTGTCATGGAAAGGTGTCAGGTTTGTTATGGACACCACAATTCCTTAACCAATGAAGGTTTATACTGTCTTGTATGACGCTGATAACAGAGTGTTCTGTAATGATGTGTCAATTCAGTAAAAAAATTCACTTTTCGGAACACCAGTCGATTTTAGTGTTCTATAGTTATCGCGAATTCGCGCTTCATGGGCTGGAACCAAATTTGGAAACGGCGAAGCGTGCTTTAAAAATGTACAGGAGTTAGTCAGTATGAAGATCTTCCAGCGCTATAATCCGCTACAAATAGCGAAATATGTAAAAACGCTGTTCAAAGGAAGGTTGTATATCAAGGACGTTGGCGCGTTCGAGTTCGATAAAGGGAAAGTCTTAATCCCGCGCGTTAAAGACAAACAGCATCTGAGCGTGATGTCAGAAATTAACCGCCAGGTCGTTCGTCTCAAGCTTGAGTTCAACTAATATCAAGGGCGCCGATGGCGCCCTTAGTGTCTGGCCCGTCAGACTATTTTATTTGACAGTCTGAACCTGGCCCTGAGTCATTCTACTCTTCTTCGCTTTTCGTCATGCTCAGTACCGGCGGTCGTTCGTCGATGCGGGTCACCAGCAGCTGGTCGATGCGATAGCTATCAATATCCACCACCTCGAACTTGTAGCCAGCAAACTTCACAAAATCAGTACGCTTCGGAATCTTACGCAGCATATACATCATAAAGCCGCCGATGGTTTCGTAGTTGCCTGACTGCGGGAAATCATCAATGTCCAGCACGCGCATTACGTCATCAATGGGTGTGCCGCCCTCAACCAGCCATGAATTTTCATCGCGCGCCACAATCTGCTCTTCCATGCCCTGTCCCACCAGGTCACCCATCAGCGTGGTCATCACGTCATTCAGGGTAATGATGCCCACGACCAGCGCATACTCGTTCATGATCACCGCAAAATCTTCGCCAGCGGTTTTAAAACTTTCCAGCGCTTCGGAGAGGGTCAGCGTGTCCGGCACAATCAGCGCAGAGCGAATCTGCAGGCCGCTGTTCAGCGCCATACTCTGATTGCCCAGCACACGCAGCAGCAGCTCTTTAGAGTCGACATAACCGACGATATGATCGATATCACCGCTGCAGACCAGAAATTTAGAATGCGGATGCTCAGCGATTTTGGTCTTGAGGCTGGTTTCATCTTCATGCAGATCAAACCAGACGATATTCTCACGCGAGGTCATGGAAGAGGGAACGGTACGTGATTCCAGCTCAAACACGTTTTCAATCAGTTCATGCTCCTGCTTACGCAGCACGCCCGCCAGGGCACCCGCTTCAACGACGGCATAGATGTCGTCAGAGGTGATGTCATCTTTGCGCACCATCGGCAGTTTGAATATACGGAAGAAGACGTTGGCCAGGCCGTTAAACAGAAACACCAGCGGACGCATCACCAGCAGGCAGAAACGCATTGGGTTGATGATGCGCAGCGCGATGGTTTCCGGGGCGACCATGCCGACCCGTTTCGGCGTTAAGTCGGCGAACAGGATAAAGAGGCTGGTGACGATGGTGAAAGAGCAGATAAAGCTGAGCTGCTCTGCCAGTTCTGGCGAGACAAAGCGGTTAAACAGGCCGCTGAAAACCGGTGAAAAGGCGGCGTCGCCGACAATACCGCCCAGGATGGCGACGGCGTTAAGGCCAATCTGCACCACGGTGAAGAACATGCCCGGCGTTTCCTGCATTTTAAGCACACGCTGCGCATTAACATTGCCTTCATCGGCCAGCAGTTTGAGTTTGATCTTACGGGCGGCCGCCAGCGATATCTCTGACAGAGAAAAAAAGGCACTGATTACGATCAGCAACAGAATGACAAGTAAGCTATCTAACATATGAGATCCAAAGGGTTATCCACTTGTCATTTTTGGCCTGGGCAGCGTGGGTAAGCGCAAACAGAGTTGGTTTATCCGTGAAACACAGCTATCCGTGCCAAAAATGTCTGCGCCTGTTCGACAGGAAAAAAGATGTCGGGGCAGAAATGAAAACAGGCGGAATGCCTGTGGTGGCAGATTATAGCAGGAGCGCTCATTGTGCCGCCAGAGGGCAAACCGCCGCATCGGACAGCATTAGCGTCCAGAGCAGCCGGTTATCGGCTCGGATTTATCTGGCTGAGTCATCTGAAATTGATCATTCCACTCCTCAGGAGTTGTATCGCGATCCTCATTTACCGACAATACCCTGTTATTTGACTTAGATGTCAGCGTTGCGCCGCCGTTTACCATAAAGTGCGGCTATGATGAGGGTGTTGCCGTTGCGGTAGTGCGGGCAAAGATGATTAATAAGTGCCCCGCGGAAAAGGGGCCGGCATGATTAACAGGAGTACAGGTGCCACGATTTTATGTTTATTGCATGGCTGGCCTGCTGCTTGCCGCGCCCGCCCTTGAGGCGGCGACAGTGCGATTACAGGTAGACGGCTTAACCGGGGATCTTCAGAGAAATGTCAGGGCGCGCCTGTCGACCATCGGCAGCGATGAGGTCTCTAACGATGGCCGTTTTCGCGCGCGTGTTTCTGTTGCGATAAAAGAGGGGCTACGTGCACTCGGTTATTATGAGCCCACCATCGATTTTGAATCCCGCCCCGCGCCTGCGCAGGGCGGACGCCCGGTATTAGTGGCCCATGTCACCCCTGGCGAGCCTGTCAAAATCGGCGGCAGCACCATCGTCGTTGAAGGCGATGCGCGCAATGATCCCGATTACAAAGCCTGGGTGAAGCAGGGACGGCCCAAAGTGGGCGCGCAGCTTAACCACGGGCAATATGACAAATTCAAAAGCGGTTTCTCAAATCTTGCGCTGCGTAACGGCTACTTCGACGGTACGTTTAAAAAAAGCCAGCTCGGCGTCTCGGTAGAGCGGCGTGAAGCCTTCTGGGATATTGATTACGACAGCGGCGAGCGCTATCGCTTTGGCGACGTCACGTTCCAGGGGTCGCAGATTCGCGAAGAGTACCTGCAGAATCTGGTGCCGTTCAAAGAGGGGGATTACTACAGTTCCCGCGATTTAGCCGAACTGAATCGCCGCCTTTCCGCCACCGGCTGGTTTAATTCGGTGGTGGTCGCGCCGGAATTCAGCAAGGGACGCCAGACCAAAGTCCTGCCGCTGAATGCCGTGATGTCGCCCCGCACCGAAAATACTATTGAAACCGGTGTCGGCTACTCCACAGATGTCGGTCCGCGCCTGAAAGGCACCTGGAAAAAACCGTGGATCAACGACAGCGGCCACAGCCTGGCGGCCAGCGCCTACGTTTCTGCGCCGGAACAGCAGGTCGATCTCAGCTACAAAGTGCCGCTGCTGAAAAGCCCGCTGGAGCAGTATTACACCTTCTCTGGCGGTCTGAAGCGCACCGACCTCAACGACACGAAAGCCGATACCACGACGCTGGCGATGTCGCGCAACTGGGACAGCAGCAGCGGCTGGCAGAAGGCCGTTAACCTGCGCTGGAGCCTGGACCACTTTACGCAGGGCAGCGTGACCAACACCACGATGCTGCTCTATCCCGGCGTCAGCGTAAACCGCACCCGTTCGCGTGGCGGTCTGATGCCGACCTGGGGCGATTCACAGCGCTACTCGGTGGACGTCTCTGATACGACCTGGGGTTCGGACGTTGACTTTCTGATCCTGCAGGCGCAAAACGTCTGGATCCGCACGCTGGGCGACAGCCATCGCTTTGTGGCGCGCGGCAATCTTGGCTGGATCGAAACCAACGACTTTGACAAAGTGCCGCCGGATCTGCGCTTCTTTGCCGGGGGTGACCGCAGTATTCGTGGCTACAAATACAAAAACATTTCCCCGCGTGATGACGACGGCAAACTCACCGGTGCATCCAAACTCGCCACCGGATCGTTGGAATATCAGTACAACGTCACCGGGAAATGGTGGGGCGCGGTGTTTGTCGACTCGGGCGAAGCGGTTAACGACATCAAGCAAAGTAACGTCAAAACCGGTGCGGGCGTCGGCGTACGATGGTCTTCACCAGTTGGCCCCATCAAATTTGATATCGCCAGACCTATCGGGGATGACGAGGCACATGGATTACAATTTTACGTAGGGCTGGGGCCAGAACTATGAAGCTGTGGAAAAAGGTCCTGATCGGTATTCTGATCTTTCTGGTACTGCTGTTGGGCGGCGCGGCATTTTTAATCGGTACCACGCCTGGGCTGCATTTAGTGCTGAAAGGGGCATCGCGCTGGGTGCCCGGCCTGTCAATCAAACAGGTCGATGGCGGCTGGCGTAACCTGACGCTCAACGGTCTGCGCTATGAAATGCCAGGCGTCAGTGTGGATGCCGGGCAGATTCATCTGGCGGTGGATCTCAACTGCCTGCTGCACTCCTCCGTGTGCGTTAACGACGTCTCCCTGCACGATATCAGCGTGGTCGTTGACAGCAAGAAGATGACACCTGCTGCACCTGCGCCGGAAGAGGAGAGTGGCAGCACTAACCTCAGCACGCCATACCCGATTACGCTGCGTCATCTTGGCCTGCACAACATCAATGTCAAAGTGGATGACACGGCGATCTCGCTGCTCGACTTTACTACCGGCCTGCAATGGCAGGATCGCGCGCTGACGCTGAATCCGACCCATATTCAAAGCCTGCTGATTGCGCTGCCGAAAGCGGCGAAAGTGGTCAATGACGAGGTAGTAGAACCGAAAGTCCAGCAGCCCCATCCTGCCGAGAAACCGCTGGGTGAAACGCTGCAGGCGATGTTTGCCCAACCGCTGCTGCCTGCGCTGCCCGATTTCCGTCTGCCGCTGGATATTGAGGTTCAGCAGATTCTGGGCGAACAGCTGCGCATTACCGGCGATACCGATATCTCCGTCAGCCGGTTGCTGCTGAAAGCTAAAACCGCCGATCGTCAGATGCAACTCAGCACGCTGGAGGTGGACTCGAACCTCGGCAACCTGAAGGGTAGTGGTCAGGCGACGCTGGCGGATAACTGGCCGGTCGATTTCTCCCTTAACGGTACAGTTAACACCGATCCGATTAAAGGCGAAAAGCTGGCGCTGAAACTGAATGGCGCGATGCGCGACGAGCTGAAGATGGGGCTGAACCTCTCCGGTCCGGTGAATGCGCAGCTGGACGCCACGACCCAGCTGGCGGTGGCGGGACTGCCGCTGTCACTGAAGCTGACCAGCCCGCAGCTTCGCTGGCCGTTAACCGGCCCGGTACAGTACCAGGCGGATAACCTGGACTATCAGTTCAAAGGCAAAGCCACTGACTATGTGATGTCACTGCAAACCGCCGTGAAGGGCGAGTCCGTACCACCAGCCACTATCTCGCTGACGGGTAAAGGCAATGTTGAGCAGTTCAGCCTGGATCGCCTGCGCGTGGCTGCATTGCAGGGCAACATCGATCTCACCGCGCTGGTGGACTGGAGCAAGGCGATCAGCTGGCGCAGTGAGCTGACGCTGGCCGGGATCAACACCGCGAAACAGTATCCTGACTGGCCGGCGCGGCTGGATGGAAAAATTACCACCCGCGGCAGCCTTTATGGCGGCAGCTGGCAGTTGAGTGTGCCGCAGCTTCAGCTGAAAGGAAACGTGAAGCAGAACGCCGTGACCGCTGACGGCTCACTGACCGGTAACAGCTACAACCAGTGGACAGTGCCGGGCATTAAGCTGGCGCTGGGACGCAACCATCTGGATGTCAAAGGGGCGTTGGGTGACAGTCTGGATCTCGATGCCAGCATCGACGCACCGCAGCTCGATAATGCACTGCCCGGTCTGGGCGGTGTCGTCAACGGCACCCTCAAAGCGCGCGGCACCCTGAAGGCGCCGCAGCTGCTGGCCGATCTCAACGGTCGTGGTCTGCGCTGGCAGCAGATGCAAATTAATCGCGTTACGCTGAATGGCGATGTGCGTTCCGGCGAACAGGTGGCGGGTAAACTGCAACTGCGCGTCGAGCAACTGAAGCAGGATGCGCTGAACATCAGCCTGCTGACGCTGAATGCGGATGGCAACGAGCGTCAGCATCAGCTGAAGCTGAATGTGCAGGGCAAACCGGTCTCTGGCCAGCTGGCGCTCAATGGCAGCTTTGATCGCCAGACCGAACGCTGGAGAGGCTCGCTGAACGATACCCGCTTTGATACGCCTGTCGGCGAGTGGCGTCTGACCCGCGCGATGGCCATCGACTATCTCAACAGCCGCCAGACGGCGACCATTGGGCCGCACTGCTGGCAGAACCCGAATGCACAGATTTGTGTACCAGAGCCGGTAGAAGCCGGGCCGGAAGGCAAGGCGCATGTCGTGCTGAATCGCTTTGACCTGGCGATGGTGAAGCCGTTTATGCCGGATGCGACCCAACTCAGCGGCCTGTTCAGCGGTGATGTGCGCGTCAACTGGACGGCCGACGGCGCGCTGCCGACCGGAACCGTGGCGCTGAAAGGCAATGGCGTGAAAGTGGTGCAGGATGTGCAGGGCAATAACCTGCCCATCGCCTTTGATACGCTGAACCTCAATGCCGCGCTGCGTAATGGACGCGCCCAGCTCGACTGGCTGATCCGCATCGCTAAAAACGGGCAGATGGATGGCAGTGTGCAGATCGACGATCCGCAAAACCGGCGCACGCTGGGTGGCAACGTTAACATCCGCAATATCTCGCTGGCGATGCTCAATCCGGCCCTGATGCAGGGTGAGAAAATCAAAGGCAGCCTGAACAGCAGCCTGCGTCTGGGTGGCAGCATCCAGCAGCCACAGGTGTTTGGTCAGCTTGGTCTGACGGGTGTCGATGTGGATGGCAACTTTATGCCGGTCGATCTCACTGCCGCTAACCTGGATCTGGTGTTCAACGGAATGAGTTCGACCCTGAACGGTCTGGTGCAGACCGGGCAGGGCAACATCAACCTTAGCGGTAACGCGGACTGGAGTCAGCTTGATAACTGGCGTGCGCGCATTGCGGCGCAGGGCAGCCGGGTTCGCGTGACCGTGCCGCCGATGGTGCGTATGGACGTCTCGCCGGATCTGGTATTTGAAGCGACGCCAGCCGCCTTTAACCTTGATGGCCGGGTCGACATTCCGTGGGCGCGCATCACGGTGCAGGAAGTGCCGGAAAGCGCCACTGGCGTCTCGTCGGATGAAGTGATGCTGGATAAACAGCTGAAGCCAATCGCACCGCAAACCGCCGCGATTCCGATTAACAGTAATCTGGTGATCCATGTCGGTAACGATGTGCGGCTCTCAGCATTTGGCCTGAAAGCGAAACTGAATGGCGATCTGAAAATGGTGCAGGATCGGTCAGGACTGGGCTTAAACGGTCAGATCAATATCCCATCAGGTCGCTTCCACGCCTACGGTCAGGATCTGATTGTGCGTAAAGGCGAACTGCAGTTTGCTGGCCCGCCGGACCAGCCTTACATCAACCTGGAAGCCATCCGTAACCCGGATGCGACTGAAGATGGCGTCACTGCCGGTCTGCGCGTCACCGGCCTTGCCGATGAGCCGAAAGCAGAGGTCTTCTCCGATCCGGCGATGTCGCAACAGGAAGCGCTTTCCTACCTGCTGCGCGGTCAGGGACTGGGCAGTGACGGCGACAGTAACGCCCTGACTTCGGCTCTTGTTGGCTTAGGGGTTGCACAAAGTGGGCAGGTTGTGGGTAAAATCGGGGAGACATTCGGTGTCAGTAATCTGGCCGTTGATACTGCGGGTGTTGGCGATAGCCAGCAGGTGCAGGTCAGTGGCTATGTACTACCGGGTCTGCAGGTAAAATACGGTGTTGGCATATTTGATTCACTGGCGACGTTAACCTTGCGTTACCGCCTGATGCCTAAACTCTATCTGGAAGCCGTGTCCGGTGTGGATCAGGCTCTCGATTTGCTCTATCAGTTTGAGTTTTAGCAATGCGAATAATTGTCTACGGCAGTTTACGGCGCAAACAGGGAAACAGTCACTGGATGACGAATGCGCAGTGGCTGGGTGATCACCAGATTGAAGGCTTTGAGCTTTACAGTCTGGGGCATTATCCCGGCGTCATAGAGGGCAATGGAGCGGTACAGTGTGAAGTGTACCGCATTGATGCCTCAACCCTTGCGGAGCTGGATGCGCTTCGCACCAAAGGGGGAGAGTACAAACGTTATCTGACTCAGACGCCGTTTGGCAGTGCATGGCTTTATGTCTATCAACGCTCAGTGGCAGGACGCCAGCGCATTATGAGTGGTGACTGGCTGAAGCGCGATGAGGAGCCAGAGGCCTGAACAAAAACACCGTCCAGTTGGACGGTGTTTTTTTTTCGACTCACAAACCGGCAGCAGGATTACTTCTTCTGTGCGCGCTCGTAAGAGGCGATGATTTCGGCTTTAGCGGCTTCGGCGTTATCCCAGCCATCCACTTTCACCCATTTGCCTTTTTCCAGATCTTTGTAGTGCTCAAAGAAATGGGTGATCTGTGCACGCAGCAGTTCTGGCAGGTCGTTCACATCTTTAATGTGATCGTACTCTTTAGAGAGCTTGGTGTGCGGAACGGCAACCAGTTTGGCATCTTCGCCAGACTCGTCGGTCATTTTCAGCACGCCAACCGGACGGCAGCGAATCACTGAGCCTGGGACCAGTGGATACGGGGTCGGAACCAGTACGTCAACCGGATCACCATCCAGAGAAAGGGTGTGGTTGATGTAGCCGTAGTTGCACGGATAGAACATGGCGGTAGACATGAAACGGTCTACAAACAGGGCACCAGACTCTTTATCAACTTCATATTTGATCGGATCAGCATTCGCTGGGATCTCAATGACAACGTAGATATCTTCTGGCAGGTCTTTACCTGCTGGCACCTGGTTCAAACTCATCTGGCATTCCTTCAGTAGTCGTATGTTGAGTGTCGGCTATTATAGCCAACTGACTCTGAAAGTATGCCCTCTTTTTGGCGTTTCGGAATGCGCCCAAACGCTACTTCGCCGCCACAAACAGCGAAACAATGCCTGCGGCAATCAGTGGCCCTACCGGCACGCCGCGGAAGAACGCTACGCCGATCACCGTGCCAATCAGCAGTCCCCCGATGACCGACGGCTGCACGCTCATAAAGTTCACGCCACGACCGCCCAGCCAGGCGACAAAAATCCCCACCACAATCGCCACAATCGACTTCCAGTTGGCAAACGATTTGAGCAGCGCGGAGGCGGGCAGTGAGCCGCTGGCCAGCGGGGCCATCACCGCCACGGTAAGAATAATGATGCCTAAAGTAATGCCCTGTTTCTCCACATAGGGAAAGAACTGCGCCAGTGGGGTAATTTTAATCGCCAGCAGCACCAGAATCGAAATCGTGACCGCGTTGTTGTGAACGAAATAACTCAGCACGGCAAGGCAAATCAGAATGATGGTCGAGGCGTAAGCAGCCATGGTTTCTCCCTGAAGGTGAATGAGCGCGCTGACTTCAGCCAGCGCAAAAGCCGGTTATCGATCAGCAGTCATCGGGGTTAGCACAGCTGCCTTTACCAAGTGACTGCAACATCAGTGCCTGATTGCGCACCAGGCTCAGGCTCTGAGCGCTCAGCGCCACGCTGCCCAGCGAGCCTTGTGTAGTGAGCTGGCTGCGGCTCGCCTCAAGCCAGCTGTCGCGGTAGCTCAGCCAGGCGCGCTGCGCGGCACGCAGTTTGTTTTTAGGTTCACCGGAGAGGGTTTTCATCAGTGTGTTGTACTGCTTATTCATCTCCTGATCCCAGGCCCGATTGGCCGCAGCGTAGCACTGGTTCATGGCAAGGGTAGTCGAGGCGTCATTGAGGCAGCGGTCGGGCGAGGCGTCTGTCGGCAGATCCCCTGCCAGCGCCGCCGTGCTGAGGCACAGCAGCATCAGAAGTAATCCTGGTTTCATTCTTTTCTCCGGATAACGGATAAGCGGCGATTAGCTTGATGGATGTTCCCGTGATGATCAAGTTGTTAACACTAATCAGAGTTAAAGTTTCGCGCCGTTACTGCCGATACTTCATCCGTTTTAGGGCCGCTGGAAAATTCGCCTTTTCTCTTACACGGAAATTATCAGGATGAAACAGATATCACTTCGCACGGGGTTGCTGGCATTGCTGGCATTTATGACACTGCTGCTGTTGGCGGTGAGTTTTATGGGTATCGTGGCAATTAATAAAGGGAATCGCTCGCTGGATGTGATCAACCGTATTCAGGGGATCGAGCTGAACAGTCTTTACCAGAGTAATTCAGATCTGATGCGGGCCCGCGCTAATGCAGCGCTGGCGGTGCGTAAAATTGAAATCGGTATGCTGGAAGAGGGCGCGGCAGTGACAAAGCTGTCGCAGGCGGATGTGGTGTCATCACAGCGAAACCTGAAGCGCTTTGTGGATGCCGGAACGGTGACGGCGCACGGGAAAATGCTGGCGGACGCGATTTCAGCCAGTTACAAAGCCTATCTCGACCAGGGCATCAAACCGATGATGGACGCGCTTGATAAGCAATACACTGACGAATATTACCAGCTGCTGGAAGGCAACCTGGCGACGCTGGCGGCAAGCTACAACAACGCTGTCACAGACTTCAGCCAGTTCGCCGGACAGGTCACCGAGGCCCAGCTCGCACAGGCGGCCTACAATGAAACCAAAATGAAAATTCTGATCGCTGTGGCAGGCGTATTAACACTACTGCTGCTGGTGCTCGCCTGGCAACTGCTGCGCCGGATGCTGCTGCAGCCGCTGAATCTGGCGATTGTCCATCTTGAACAGATCGCGGCTGGCGACCTGTCGCAGGCGCTGCCGCCGTCCAGCAACAACGAGCTGGGCAGGCTTAATCATGCACTGAGCGGGATGCAGCAGTCACTGCGCACCTCGGTGAGTCAGGTGCGTGAAGCGAGTATGCAGATCGACATCGGCAGCCGTGAACTGGCGGCGGGTAACGTCAATCTGTCGCAGCGCACCGAAGAGTCCGCTGCCTCGCTGGAGCAGACGGCGGCCAGCATGGAGCAGCTTACGGCCACGGTCCGTCTTAACGCCAGCAACGCTCAGCAGGCGCATCAGCTGGCTAACGCGGTCTCTGATACCGCCGATCGCGGCGCTGAAGTGGTCTGCTACGTGATGGAAAAAATGCATGAGATTACCGATAGCGCCAATCGTATCGGCGACATTCTCAGCGTGATTGACGGCATCGCCTTCCAGACCAACATTCTGGCGCTTAACGCCGCCGTCGAAGCGGCGCGAGCCGGCGAACAGGGGCGTGGCTTTGCGGTGGTGGCGAATGAGGTGCGTACGCTCGCGCAGCGCAGTGCTAACGCGGCCAAAGAGATCCGCACGCTAATCAGTGATTCACAGTCGCGGGTCAAAGAGGGGACGGAGATGGCGACGCGCGCCGGGGAAACCATGGATGAAATTTCTGGTGAAGTGATGCGCGTAACGGCACTGATGAAAGAGATCTCGATGGCCTCCGACGAGCAGAGCCGTGGCATTGAGCAGGTCAATCTGGCGGTCACGCAGATGGATGCAACGGCGCAGCAGAATGCGGCACTGGTAGAGCAGGCCACCGCCGCGACCCAGTCGCTGGAAGCGCAGTCCGGCCAGCTTCAGGCGACGATGGCGCAGTTCAGATTGCAGACGGCGTAAAAGCAAAAAGGGCGCGAAATCGCGCCCTTTTTATATCTCTTATTAAACCACTACCTGATTAACCCTGACGGCAATCCGGGAACTCGGCCAGGAAACGCTCAACGTCGTTCACCATCGCCTCGTTACCGCAGTAGAACGGGCAGCGCTGGTGCAGCGTGACCGGTGGAATATCCAGAATACGCTTCTGACCGTCGCTGGCTTTACCGCCCGCCTGCTCGGCCAGGAAGGCCATCGGATTGCACTCATACAGCAGACGCAGCTTGCCCTGTGGGTGGCTGGCGGTGCTTGGATAGAGGTAGATACCGCCTTTCAGCAGGTTACGATGGAAATCCGCGACCAGCGATCCGATGTAACGTGAGGTATAAGGACGGTGCGTTGGCAGATCCTCTTCCTGACAGAACTTCAGATATTTCTTCACACCCTGCGGGAAACGAATGTAGTTACCTTCGTTAATGGAGTAGGTGTAACCCGTTGGTGGATAGGTCATACGTTCGTGGCTGAGGCAGAATACACCCAGAGACGGATCGTAAGTAAACGCATGCACGCCTGCACCGGTGGTATAAACCATCATGGTGGAGGAGCCGTAAACCACGTAACCCGCAGCGACCTGCTTGTTGCCTGGCTGCATGAAGTCCGCTTCAACAACCGGCGTACCCGGTTCGCTGACGCGGCGGTAGATAGAGAAAATGGTGCCGACAGAAACGTTAACGTCGATGTTAGAAGAACCATCCAGTGGATCCATTAACACCACGTACTTACCGTTTTCTTCACCTTCAAAGATCACAAACTCGTCTTCTTCCTCAGAAGCGATACCGGCGACGATGCCGCGTGCTTTCAGTGCTGCCTTCAGTTTCTCGTTGGCAAACAGATCCAGTTTCATCTGCTGCTCACCCTGAATATTCTCGACGCCGCTGGCACCCAGAATATCCACTAAACCGGCTTTGTTGATGTCGCGGTGGATGATTTTGGCACCCAGCTTAATAGCGGAAATCAGCGCTGTCAGTTCACCTGTAGCGTGCGGAAAGTCATGCTGCTTCTCGACGATAAATTCGCCCAACGTTTTCATAACACATTCCCTGAATCTTCGATGGAGTGGCAGCACGCGTAACAGTCTGCCAACGGATGCGTACGCAGTTTAGCCGATTGAACTTCAAAAACCATAGTCCTAATCCGTTTCTTCCGTCTGCGAGCGGCGTTACACTGTGCGCCGAACTTTTGAGTAATGGATCATGTTATGCGCATTCACATCCTCGGGATTTGTGGCACTTTTATGGGTGGTCTGGCGGTGCTGGCTCGTTCACTGGGTCATCAGGTGACCGGTTCAGACGCCAACGTTTATCCGCCAATGAGTACACTGCTCGAACAGCAAGGTATTGAATTAACAGAAGGTTATGATGCCAGTCAGCTTGATCCGGTGCCTGACTTAGTCATTATCGGCAATGCGATGACGCGGGGTAATCCTTGTGTGGAAGCGGTGCTGGAACGCAACATTCCCTACCTCTCTGGCCCGCAGTGGCTGCACGATTTCGTGCTGCGCGATCGCTGGGTGCTGGCCGTGGCCGGAACCCACGGTAAAACCACCACAGCCGGCATGGCAGCGTGGATTCTCGAGGCCTGCGGCCTGGAACCCGGCTTCATTATTGGTGGTGTGCCTGGAAACTTCGATGTCTCGGCAAAATTAGGAAAAAGTCCATTCTTCGTGATTGAAGCGGATGAGTATGACTGCGCGTTTTTTGATAAGCGTTCCAAGTTTGTCCATTACTCTCCACGAACCCTGATACTCAACAACCTTGAATTTGATCACGCCGATATCTTTGACGATCTGCGGGCGATCCAGAAGCAGTTCCACCATCTGGTGCGGATCGTGCCGGGGCAGGGCAAGATCCTGCTGCCGGAACATGATCCTAACCTCAAACAGGTGATGGCGATGGGTTGCTGGAGCGAGCAGGAGAGCATTGGCGAGCACGGGCGCTGGCAGGCGAAGAAGCTGACCAACGATGCGTCTCACTGGGAAATCTGGCTCGACGGCGAAAAAGTCGGGGAAGTGAACTGGGCGCTGGTGGGTGAACACAATATGCACAACGGGCTGATGGCGATTGCAGCCGCGCGGCATGTCGGTGTGAAGCCGGAAGATGCAGGCCAGGCGCTGAACACCTTTATCAATGCACGTCGCCGGCTGGAGCTGCGTGGCGAAGTAAATAACATCAAAGTCTATGATGACTTCGCTCACCATCCGACGGCAATTCTGGCGACGCTGGCTGCCCTGCGCAGCAAAGTGGGCGGCAGAGCACGCATCCTGGCCGTGCTGGAGCCTCGCTCCAATACCATGAAGATGGGCGTCAGCAAAAACGACCTGGCACCGTCGCTGGCGCGTGCTGATGAGGTCTTCCTGTTCCAGCCGCACCATATTCCGTGGCAGGTTTCAGATGTCGCAGAAGCGTGCATTCCGCCTGCACACTGGAGCGCGGATATCGATACCCTGGTAGAAATGGTGGCAAAAGCCGCTCAGCCAGGTGACACGATTCTGGTGATGAGCAACGGTGGGTTTGGCGGCATTCATCAGAAGCTGTTGGACAGGCTGGCCTAAAAACAGGCACCCGTTTCGGGCGTTTCAGACTGATGACAAACCCTAATCAGGGTGAATCTGGCAGCAACGCAGTTGCCCAAGGCGAAGGGAATTCGGTCAGAAGAGGAAAGCGTCCCGCGCTACGGATGACGCGGGCCGGGCGTGTCATCGATGACAGCTTTTGCGTCTTTCCGATCTGACCGCGTTCTCTTTGCAGGCTCGGTCTTACCGCTACAGGGCCGAACTTTATCAACAATCTCCGACGCCCATATCGGGCGTTTTTTTAAACGTAGTATTCCCCATAATATTATCTTCTCAACAAATACCACATATTTTTGAATTTGATCTGCTCACTCTTCCTTCAGTTGCCATATTTTCTCTATTAGTGTCTGAAACAGAAAGGCCACACCTGTCGGTTATTTTTAGCATCGTCTCTGTTGTAGCCGGGAAATAAATAATAACCAGAAGGATTCAGGTTAAAAAATAACAGGTTTTATTTATGTGGCATCTTATATTAATACGGTTTTTAAATATAAGTTAACTTTGGGTTAAATGAGTTCGGATAATTCATTGCCCTGATGACTGAGAATAAGGATGTTTTTTATGGGAAAAAGTACAACACGATCATTGGCTCTGGGCGTTACGCTGTTATGCACTTCCGCAGCAGCACTGGCAACAGCCACGGTGGATTACCGGCACGAATACCGTCTTCGCGACCGCACGCACTATGACAAGCTGGGGCTGAGTACCACGCTGCCGGATAATATGTTTCTTGGCGTCGAAACCAAATTTAAAACCGGTGGCGCCGATCCAAAAGATAAATATTATAACGACACCGTGTTAAATGTGGTGGAAGTCACCTTTCTGAAGTCCTATTACTGGGGTAACTGGACGCTGTCACCTTTTATCCAGCCGGAATTTAACTCCTCGCGCACCGAATGGAAGTTTGGTGTGGCGCCCTGGTATAAAATTAATGACCGCTGGTCTGTTGGCGGATTATATCGCCTTGAACTGACCGATTATGCCCATGACGATCAATGCCGCACCGGGGGGATTGATTATTGCGATACTGACCGGCATCGCACGGCTAACCGTTTTGACCTCTATCTGCGCAATAAAACCGATCGTCTCACCACCACCTATAAGCTGGTATATAAGCACGCGGATGCGAAACTGTTTGCTAATAAGCATGATGACTATGAACAGGAATTACAGTTCGATTATGCGCTTGGCAACGATCGCGTCTGGGTGCCTTACGTCACCTTTGGCGATATCGGACGTTCTGCGACATCGAGCGAACGCCAGTTGCGGCTGCGCACCGGTATTCTCTATATCTATCGGTAAGGGCTGCCGGGAGGCGGGCGAAACTGCCCGCCATGGCATTACTGCGCTTCGGCCAGCTCGCGCAGATACTGGAAAATCTGACGGGCAGACTTCGGCGGCTTGTTGCCCGCTTTCTCTTTCTGCGCGTTACGGATCATGCTGCGTAACTGCTGACGATCGGCATCGGGATAAAGCGCAATGACGTCGCTCATCGCCTCATCGCCTTGCTCAATCAGACGATCGCGCAGCATTTCCAGTTTGTGGAACAGCGCAACCTGCTGGTTGTGGCGATTCTTTAGCTTATCCAGCGCAATGCGGATCGGCTCCACATCAATACTGCGCAGCAGTTTACCGATCAGCTGCAGCTGACGGCGGCGACCCTCTTTCTTGATGCGCTGTGCCAGTTCGATCTCGGTGCGCAGGCGTTCATCCAGCGGGATTTTATCCAGCGAGTTTTTACCCAGATCAACCAGTTCGGCTCCCAGGCGCTTTAGCTCTTCTGCATCGCGTTTAATTTCACTCTTACTGACCCAGATAATCTCTTCATCTTCTTCTTCGTCATTATCTGGCACATCGTCGAGCCACTCATCGGGCTGTCTGGTCATTTCCGGGCTCCCAAAAAAAAGAGGCTAATCCTACCAGTTTATCGGGTGACTGCGAAATTGTTCTCTGACTCTGATAGACTCAAATCATTCACACATAAGATTAGACGGCAGGTCGATGAACGTATCTACTCAGGTTGCAGAACAGCGAAAAGTACTGGAGCAGGCCATTGCGCAGGCACTTGAACTGGCTAAAGCAAGCACTGACAGCGCGGAAGTGGCTGTCAGTAAGACCACCGGCATCGGGGTCAGCACCCGCTATGGCGAAGTGGAAAACGTTGAATTTAACAGCGACGGTGCGCTGGGCATCACCGTTTATCATCAGAATCGTAAAGGCAGTGCCTCATCGACCGACCTCAGCCCGGATGCGATCAAGCGTACCGTGCAGGCGGCGATTGATATTGCCCGCTACACCTCACCCGATCCCTTTGCCGGTCTGGCCGACGCAGAACTGCTGGCCTATGATGCGCCGGATCTGGATCTCTACCATCCGTGGGAAATTGACGCTGATCGTGCCATTGAACTGGCCGCGCAGGCGGAACAGGCGTCACTGCGTGCCGACAAGCGTATTACCAACACCGAAGGCGGTAGTTTCAACAGCCACGTCGGCATCAAAGTCTTTGGCAACAGCCACGGAATGTTGCAGAGCTACTGCTCAAGCCGCCATTCGCTCTCCAGCTGCGTTATCGCTGAGCAGGATGGCAACATGGAGCGCGACTACGCCTATACCATTGGCCGTGCATTTGAAGATTTGAAAAGCCCGGATTGGGTAGGTGCAGAGTGCGCGCGCCGTACGCTCTCCCGTCTGGCCCCGCGTAAACTTCCGACCATGAAAGCCCCGGTGATTTTTGCCGCTGAAGTGGCGACTGGCTTGTTTGGCCATCTGGTTGGTGCGATCAGCGGCAGCAGCGTTTACCGTAAATCGACTTTCCTGCTGGATTCAATGGGTCAGGAGATTCTGCCGGAGTGGCTCACTATCAGTGAACAGCCACACCTGCTGAAAGGGCTCGCCTCTACGCCGTTTGACAGTGAAGGGGTGCGGACTCAGGCGCGCGACATCATCAAAGATGGCGTATTGCAGACCTGGCTGTTGACCAGCTATTCCGCCCGTAAACTGGGTCTGACCAGCACCGGCCATGCTGGTGGTATTCATAACTGGCGCATTGCGGGTCAGGGCCACAGCTTTGACGACCTGCTGAAGCAGATGGGTACCGGGTTAGTGGTGACCGAACTGATGGGCCAGGGCGTCAGCGCCATTACCGGTGACTACTCACGCGGTGCAGCCGGTTTCTGGGTTGAGAATGGCGTAATTCAGTACCCGGTCAGCGAAGTCACTATTGCCGGCAATCTTAAAGAGATGTGGCACAACATGGTGACCATCGGTGACGATATTGAAACCCGCAGTAATATCCAGTGCGGTTCGGTGCTACTGCCTGAGATGAAGATAGCGGGACAATAAAGATGAATTCCTGAAGCAGCCTGTTGGCTGCTTTTTTTTCATCACAATAAAAAGGAAGTAATGATGCGTAAGCATGTGATTGCAATGTTGTCGGCTTCTCTGTTGTTCTCCAGCGTCAGTCTCTATGCGGCAGATCTGGAGCAGGATATGGACACGCTGAATGCGAACCTGAAAATCGTTAAGAAAACGGACAGTGCGCAGGAGATGCAGCAGGCGTTAACCAAAATGCGTGCCGCGGCGCAGGATGCCAAAAAGTCGACGCCCGATAAGCTGGAAGGTCAGCCTGCTGACAGTGCGCAGATCAAAGACTATCACGCTGGCCTGGACTCACTCATCGCACAGATTGATGTGGTCAGCACGCTGGCGAAAGCTAACAACGTGGACGGCGCAAAACGCGAAGCCGCTAAATTTGATGACATCCGTAATACTAACCATAAGAAATTCCGCTAATCCGACCGCCGGTCAGCCCGACCGGCAGTTTTTACCATCACTTCTGCTTATTACCGCGCCGTAAACTACCGTCTGGCAGTCTGGTCGCCGCACAACATTACCGCCTGGCGAAGCTAACGCCATCATTTTGCGCATTTTGAGACGCAGATCGCACTAAGCATGCAGCCTGCGATCTGACGCACAACCTTCACTTCAATTTCCACTTGCTGCTGGAAATGTTGCCTCTCCACAGCCGGGGTGATGACCGCTAATTTATTTCTAACGCGAATTATCCGGTTTAACAGGAGTAGCAAGGTGAGCAATAACGGCGTCCCGGTGTATGAAGCGCCACCGGAGAAAGTGCAGCAGCTGGCTGACAGCGTAATGACGCAGATTGCGGCGATCTATCAGCAGCATGGCATTCAGCCCAATGCGGTCCAGCAGCAGATGCTGCAATCGCATGTCGGAGCCATGGCGTCACGCTCGCTGAGCGGCGAGCCGTTACCGGAAGTGGAAGCGGAGTTG
The DNA here is from genome assembly GCF_024158165.1 of Pantoea sp. B550. Lineage (NCBI taxonomy): Bacteria > Pseudomonadati > Pseudomonadota > Gammaproteobacteria > Enterobacterales > Erwiniaceae > Pantoea > Pantoea sp. B550. Next base: position 1,426,482 of record NZ_JAMYXI010000003.1, on the reverse strand, counting down.
TTTGAGGATATTCCGCCGGAAACGGTCGCGCTGGCGCAGCAGGTTGTCGACCTGTTTGGCAATCTCCCCCGCGAAGAGGCCTGGCTGCTGTCAGTGCATATTGAAGTCGCGCGATCAAACAAATAGAGAGGAACACACCATGGTAACAGTAGTGATTGGCGATCGTTTAGGTAAGGGCCAGAAAGTGGCCGCGGGCATCGAGAAAGCGGGTGGTCGTGCCGTCGTGGTGCCAGGCGTGGCCGCTGACATGAAGCTGGGTGACGTGATGAAGGCAGAGAACGCTGATTTCGGCATCTCGTTCTGCGGCAGCGGTGGCGCGGGTGCTATTACCGCGCAGAACAAATATGGCTACAAAGCAAAACATGGCATGCGTTCTGTCGACGAAGGCGTCACTGCCATCAATGAAGGTGCCACGGTGCTGGGCTTCGGCTTTATGGATAAAGAAGAGTTAGGCGAGCGGCTGGTGCAGGCCTGGAACAAGAAGCACGGCAGCTGATTATGAAAGAACACTACGTTACCCAGGTGACGGTCGAGGGCAAAGGCGACACCAAAGCGAAAGCCTTTGCCGATGCCCTGAGTCGGGTGCAGAACCAGGTCCTGCGCGCGACGCAAAAAATTCTGCTGCGCATTGAACCTCAGGATGTCCGGGTGCTGCGCGCGCAGGAGAGCGTCAGAACCGAGAAGTTTCTCTTCTTCTTTTTGGCGCGCCAGCGGAGGAGCTTCAGCGTCACGCTGGAGATCACCGTCAGCGTCACCGTTTTCGACACCGAACAGGTGACGTTCACGGCGGCATCATAAAACAGAACCTGTTCACATCAGCCCGCCGTTTGTCCGTTCCACTGCTGTTGCGATAGCGCGGCGGTCAGGCCAGGTCAATGCGGCGTCGCGGATAGGGCGGGTAAAAACGACAACAAGGTACAACAACATGTTTTTAATCATTTTGTTTAAGTCGTTGATCATTGGCGGGCTGGTCGGGGTCGGCGTCGGTGCGGGTGCTGCGCGCATGTTCCATGCGCCCACCACCCAGGGCATGGGCGCCTTTCGTACGCTGGGCGAGCTGAATTCGTGCGAGGGCGATCCGGCATCCCACTTCTCCTTTGGTCTTGGCTTCTTTTTCAATGCCTGGGCATCGTCTGTCGCAGCCGGTTCATTCACGCAGGATGTGGATCACCGCATCATTCCAAACTGGGGCGCGGCCGCTTTGATGGTGAAGAACCGTAATGTGGCGGAGACGCTGCACGATCCGAAAAAAATGGCCATCGCCTGCGGCATCATCGGCATGATCGTGGTCGCCTTCCTCAACTCCACTGCCTCTGCTGTGCCGGCTGCACTGCAGGTGACCGCGGTCAAAGTACTGGTGCCCGCCGCTAACCTGCTGGTGAATACCGTCATGCCGGTGATCTTCTGGCTGGCGGCGATTGATGCAGGCAAAAAATCAGGCTTCTGGGCCACCATTTTTGGCGGTCTGGCGCAGCTGATTATGGGCAACGCCGTGCCAGGTCTGGTGCTGGGTATCCTGATCGGTAAAGGCGTGGAAGAGAGCGGCTGGAACCGGGTCACTAAAGTGATGATGACCGCCATCGTGCTGCTGTTTGTGCTCAGCGGTTTCTTCCGTGGTTTCGACATGAAGCTGCTGCAGTCCTTCCAGTTCGGCATTCCCGGCTGGCTCGACATGATCCATAACGCAGTCAGCGGCAAATAAGAGGCGATGCGATGAACGAAAATAAAGGCTTCTGGTACGCCGACTGGTCTTTCCCAATCTTTGTTGGCCTGCTCTCCTCGGGCGTTTTTGCCGGGACCCACATGTATTACCTCTATGGCATCGGCGCGTTTAACGAAGTGGCGTTTGTTTCGATGCTGCGCGCGGGCATGGAGACCGGCGTCTACGGTGCAGTCGCCGCCTTCGGTGCCAGTTTCCTGTTTGCCCGCATCATTGAAGGTTCGCTGGTGGGCATTCTGGATATCGGCGGCGCGATCCAGACCGGCGTCGGGCTGGGTGTTCCGGCACTGCTGCTGGGGGCGGGCATCGTCTTTCCGGTGGCGAACTTCGCGGCTTCGCTGGCGACCGGCCTGGTGATTGGCGTGGCGATTGGCTACCTGATTATTCTGGCGCGTAAATTCACCATCAATCAGAGCGACTCCACCTACGGCGCAGACGTGATGATGGGCGCGGGTAATGCTTCGGGCCGCTTCCTGGGTCCGCTGATCATCCTGTCCGCTATGGCAGCCTCCATTCCGATTGGCCTGGGCTCACTGCTGGGTGCGCTGCTGTTCTACCTCTGGAACAAACCGATTACCGGCGGTGCCATCCTCGGCGCGATGATTCTGGGTGCGCTGTTCCCGATTGCTCTCTGAATCTCACCGGCAGCCCGGCAGCGGGCTGCCGTTAAGGAGAAACCATGTACGACTTGATTATCCGCGCAGCAAGACTCTGCGATGAGCAGGTGGTCGACATTGCGCTGCAGGATGGCCGCATTGCCGCTATCGGCAACGTGCAGGGCAAGGCCCGGCACGAGCGCGATCTGGCGGGCCGCTACTACGTCAGCGCTGGCTGGATAGACTCACACGTTCACTGCTATCCCAAATCACCGATTTACCATGATGAAGCGGACGCGATTGGTGTGGCGCATGGCGTCACCACGGTAGTCGATGCGGGCAGCACCGGCGCAGAACACATTGACGATTTCTACCAGCTGACGCGTGCGGCGCAGACTCAGGTCTATGCGCTGATCAATATCGCCCGCACCGGCATCGTCACCCAGAATGAGCTGGCCGATATGACGCAGATCGACGGCGAAGCGGTGCAGCAGGCCGTAGCACGACTGCCCGATTTTATTGTCGGCCTTAAGGCGCGCATCAGCAGCAGCGTGGTGGGTCAGAACGGCGTCCAGCCGCTGATAAAAGCTAAGGCAATTCAGCAGGAAAGTGGCGGTCTGCCGCTAATGGTTCACATCGGCAATAATCCACCCAATCTCGACCAGATTGCGGATCTGCTCACCACGGGCGACATCATCACGCACTGTTTTAATGGCAAACCCAACCGCATTCTGACGCCGCAGGGTGAACTCAAAGCGGCGGTAAAACATGCCATTGCACGTGGCGTAAAACTCGATGTCGGCCACGGTAGCGCCAGTTTCAGCTTTGAGGTTGCCCGCGTGGCGATTGCGCAGGGCATTCTGCCCGACACCATCAGCTCTGACATCTACTGCCGTAATCGCCTGAGCGGGCCGGTTCACAGCCTGGCACATGTGATGTCGAAATTCTTCAGCGTCGGCATGACGCTGCCGCAGGTGATTGACTGCGTAACGGTCAATGCGGCGGCAGGACTTCGCCTGCTGCGCAAGGGCCAGCTGAAAATTGGCTACGACGCCGACCTGACGGTTTTTAGCGTCAAAGAGGAAACCCGGCCCTTTATCGATTCAGAAGGTGAACAGATCGCCGGTGAGAAGCATCTTGTTCCGCTGGCGGCCGTCGTCGCTGGTACGTGGTTCGCGACAAAAGAAGGAATAGCGCATGAACTCGGTATATGAAAAGTATGGCCTGAAGCCGGTAATAAACGCCTCTGGCCGTATGACGATCCTCGGCGTTTCAACGCCGTCCAGTGACGTGATCGATACGGTGAAGTACGGCCTCGACCACTACTTTGAAATGAAAGATCTGGTGGATAAGACGGGTACTTATATCGCCGGTCTGCTGAAGGTGGAGGACGCGCTGGTGGTCTCCTGCGCCTCGGCCGGTATTGCCCAGAGCGTGGCGGCGGTGATTGTGAAAGACAGCGACTGGCTGGTGGACAACCTGCACGCCGCACCGCTGACCATCCCGCACCAGATTGTCGTGCCGAAAGGGCACAACGTGAACTATGGCGCACCGGTCGGCAGCATGGTGGCGCTGGGTGGCGGGCAACTTGTGGAAGCAGGATATAGCAACGAGTGCTCACCCGCCCAGTTGGCGGCGGCGATCACGCCACAGACCGCAGCGATCCTCTATGTGAAATCTCACCACTGCGTGCAGAAAAGCCATCTCGATGTGGCACAGGCCGCGGCGGTTGCGCGTGAGCATGGTGTGCCGCTAATCGTCGATGCGGCAGCGGAAGAGGATCTGCAATGCTACTACCAGGCGGGTGCCGATCTGGTGATCTACAGCGGCGCAAAAGCGATTGAAGGGCCGACCAGCGGACTGGTCATTGGCAGACACCACTACGTTGAGTGGGTCAAACGCCAGACTAACGGTATAGGCCGCGCGATGAAAGTGGGCAAAGAGGGGATTCTCGGGCTGACCCAGGCGATTGAAAACTATCTGTCTCAGCCAAAAATCAGCGGCGCGCAGATGGTGGAAAAAATGACGCCGTTTATTGAGCGGCTCAACAGCCTGAATGGCGTGACGGCCCGCATCGTGTGGGATGCAGCCGGACGCGATATCGCCCGCGCTGAGATCGCATTTGACGAAGCCGCGATCCAGCAGCGCACCGGCGATCTGGTGCAGGCGCTGAAAAAGGGCGACGTCGCGATCTACTTCCGTGGCTACAAAGCCAACGAGGGGATCATTGAGGCGGACGTGCGCAGCGTCAGCGCCGATCAACTGCACACGATTTTCACCCGCATTCAGGCACTGTTAAACGGAGAGAAACACGCATGACGCTGACCCCCAACTTTTATCAGGATCGCATCTGCCTTAACGTCCTGGCGGGATCAAAGGAGAACGCCCGCGCCATCTGGCAGGCAGCAGAAGGGCACGTGCTGGTCGGCGTGCTGTCAAAAAACTACGCCAGCAATGACGCTGCTATCGCGGATATGCGTGAGTATGCCGCGCTGATCGATAATGCACTCTCGGTGGGGCTGGGCGCGGGCGATCCCAATCAGTCACTGATGGTGAGTGAGATTTCGGCGGTGCTGCAACCACAGCATGTGAACCAGGTCTTTACCGGCGTTGCCACCAGTCGTGCGCTGCTGGGCCAGTCACAGACCATCGTGAACGGTCTGATCTCGCCCACCGGCACGCCCGGCCGGGTCAAAATCTCTACCGGACCGCGCAGCGCAAAAGAGCAGGACGGGATCGTGCCCATCGAAACGGCGATTGCGATGCTGCAGGATATGGGCGGCAGCTCGGTGAAATATTTCCCGATGGGCGGCCTGCAGGCGGTGGATGAGTACCGCGCTGTGGCGGAAGCCTGTGCAAAACAGGATTTCTGGCTGGAGCCCACCGGCGGCATCGATCTGGACAATTTCGGCGAGATCGTGCGCATTGCGCTGGAGTCGGGCGTCAGCAAAGTGATCCCGCACGTCTACAGTTCGATCATTGACAAAGCCAGCGGAGAGACCCGCATTGAAGATGTGCAGCAGCTACTGGCCATCTGTAAAACGCTGCTGACCTGAAGATCGACACGATCAGCCTGCGGCAGGCCGATCGCGCGACATGGACGTTGCGTGACGATCGCCGTAGGCTGATCTTCCCACTTTCTGTCTGCAAACAGGTAACGCTTGTGAGATTTCCCAATCAGCGCCTTGCGCAACTGTTCGATGCCCTGCAAAACGAAACGCTGCCTCAGGATGAGCTGGCGCGGCGTTTTGCCGTCTCGACCCGCACTGTGCGCACCGATATCACGGCGCTGAATGCGCTGCTGGCAGAGCATGGCGCGCAGTTTATCCTGAGCCGTGGCGCGGGCTATCAGCTGAAGATTGAGGATATTCAGCGCTTTCAGCATCTGCAGCAGCACACCGCGTCGCCGCTACGAGTGCCACGCACCTCGCCAGACCGGGTTCGTTACCTGCTGACCCGCTTTCTCACTGCGGCTTATTCGCTGAAACTTGAAGAGCTGGCCGAAGAGTGGTTTGTCAGCCGCGCCACCCTGCAGAATGATATGGCGGAGGTGCGCGAATGGCTGGGTCGCTATCACCTCACCATTGAGAGCAAGCCACACTACGGCATGAAGCTGTTTGGCAGCGAAGTGGCAATTCGTACCTGCCTGACCGACCTGTTATGGCAAATCGATCAGGCGCAGCCAGAGAGTCCGCTGCTGACGATTGAAGCGCTGAACAGCGGCATGCTGAAGACGCTGCGCCCGCTGCTGCAAAGCTGTTTTGCTCAACACAACATTCGCCTCAGCGATGAAGGTGAACGCTATCTGCGGCTTTACTGCGCCGTGGCGGTGCGTCGCATCAGCGAGGGCTATCCGCTTAACGATCCGGGTGCCGAGGAGATTGGCGATGAAGTGCGGGAAGCGGCGCATCAGTTGATTAATCTGATGCGCCCGCTGGTCAGCAAACCGATTTCACCGGCGGAAGAGAACTGGCTGCGGGTCAATATTGCGGCGCGACGCATTCAGGCGATCGCGCCCAGCGCCATCAATGCGGATGATGCCGACGCGCTGGTGGATTATCTGCTCAGCTTTATCAACACGCACTACAACTTCAATCTGCAAAACGATCAGCAGCTGCGTGCTGACCTGCTCACCCACATCAAAACTATGATTACCCGGGTGCGTTATCAGATCCACATTCCCAACCCGCTGCTCAGCAACATTAAGCAGCACTATCCGATGGCCTACGATGTCACCTTAGCGGCGGTGACCAGCTGGGGGAAATATACTCCATATGTTATCTCCGAGAATGAGATCGGCTTTCTGGTGCTGCATATTGGCGTCGGGCTGGAGCGCCACTATGACGTGGGCTATCAGCGTCATCCGCAGGTGTTGCTGGTGTGCGACAGTGGTAACTCTACGCTGCGCATGATAGAGGCGATGCTGCTGCGCAAATACCCGCAGTTACAGATCACGGCGCGCCTGTCACAGCGCGAATATGAAGCGCGAAGTCGTATTGACGAGGATTTTGTTATCTCGACCATCCGGCTCAGTGAAAAAGAGAAACCGGTGGTAGTGATGTCACCGTTTCCCACCGGTTTTCAGCTGGAGCAGATTGGCAAGCTGGTGCTGGTTGACCGGACCCGGCCCTACATGTTGGCGAAATTTTTTGATGCCCAGCACTTTCATATCGTTGACAGGCCGATGACCCAGTCTGAACTGTTCCGTCAGCTGTGCGATCAGCTACAGACTGAGGGCTTTGTAGATGCGGCGTTCTATCCGTCGGTTGAAGAGCGTGAAGCGATTGTCAGCACCATGCTCGGCGAAGGGATTGCGCTGCCGCATTCGCTGGGACTGCTGGCAAAGAAAACCGTGGTCTATACCGTGCTGGCACCGCACGGCATCGCGTGGGGCGACGATACCGCCTATGTCATCTTCCTGTTGGCGATCAGCAAAAGTGAATATGAAGAAGCAATGGCAATTTACGATCTGTTTGTGACGTTCCTGCGTGAACGGGCGATGACCCGCCTGCGGGACAGCAGCGATTTTAACAGCTTCAGGGCGGTGGCGATGGATTGCCTGAGCCGGTCTTAGCTTCGCCCTGAAACCACGATACTTAGTTTTTCTTCGCCAGCAGGCGCGGGATCTCGCGCAGGCACCAGGATTTGGCTTCGCCCATGCTGTCACGTCGCCACGCCATAATAATATCGACCTCGCGGGTATATTCCGGGCTCACTACCCGCAGACGACCTTCAGCAATATCCTGCTCGACTAATGAATAGGGCATGGTTGCCACGCCCAGACCCGCCAGCAGCGCACGGCGCTTATCGTCCATGCTGCTCACGGTCAGGCGCTGCTGCTTATCCAGCAACTGCACGGTCAGCACCGGACGTTCGCGCGCAGTATCCGCGACTGCAATGCCACGGTATTTCACCCGCGTCACTTCAGACTGCGGTTCCGGCTCGTTATGAATCGGGTGATCCGCACTGGCGACGTAGACGCTCATCATGGTGTAGAGCTTGCGGGTATTGATCTCGGTGGAGGCGCGGAAATGCATATCGGGGGCAATCACGATATCGGCGCGGCCCTGTTCCAGTCGTTCCCATGCGCCCGCCAGTACTTCTGTGACCAGCGAAAACTGCGTGTTAGCTTTGTCGGCCAGACGGGTCACCAGCGGAAAGAGTGCATCAATGGGCACCAGCGCTTCGGTAACGATAGTCAGATGGGTTTCCCAGCCACGCGCCAGCGCTTCCGCATCGGTGGTGAGCTTGTCGGCCGCTTCCAGCAGTACCCGGCCACGCTCCAGCAGCATGCGCCCCACGTTGGTAAATTTGGTGCGGTGACCGGAGCGGTCAAACAGCACCACATCCAGTTCTTCTTCCAGCTTTTGCATGGTGTAGCTGAGGGCAGACGGTACACGCCCCAGTTCATCCGCTGCTGCTGCAAAACTGCCACGGCGATCGATCGCATCCATAACGCGTAACGATTCAAGGGTTAACGCACGCTCTTTAGCCATCCCGGTTCTCTGTCAGGAAATTTGAACATGCCGGGCAGATTAACTGGCTAACAATCCGGCGTCCAGACTTTTACCATGGGTGCATAAAGTCCGTGGCCGATCCTCGTCACCGGATGCCGGAGGTAAATAATGATAACGACACGCAGTGCGTCCGCCTGTGGTCAGGCCGATTTCGGCTGGTTGCAGGGCCGCTACAGTTTCTCTTTTGGCCACTACTTTGATCCCAAACTGATGGGGTACGCATCGCTGCGCGTACTGAACCAGGAAGTGCTGGCGCCGGGTGCCGCTTTTCAGCCGCGCACCTATCCGCAGGTCGATGTGCTGAACATCGTGCTGCAGGGTGAAGCCGAATATCGCGACAGCGAAGGCAATACGATCAGCGTGCGGGAAGGGGAAGCGCTGCTGCTCTCTGCTCAACCCGGTGTGAGTTACACCGAAATTAATCTGAGCAAAGATCGCCCGCTGACACGCATGCAGCTCTGGCTGGCTGCCTGTCCGGAGCGCGAAAATCTGCGGATGCAGAAAATAGCCCTCACGGAAGGTCGCTTGTCTCAGCTTATCGCCTCGCCGGATGGCGTGGACGATAGTCTGCAACTGCGTCAGCAGGTGTGGATCCACCAGGTCGAGCTGGCACCGGGCGAACATTACTCGCTGCCGATACAGGGCCCGCGCGCCTATCTGCAGTCGATTCATGGCTCGCTGGAGGCGATGTCCGGCACGGATCATCAGGAGAAGCTGGGCTGTGGCGATGGTGCGTTTTTACAGGAAGAGAAACAGTTGCAGCTGACAGCAAAAACCGCGACCCGCGCGCTGGTCATCGACATTCCGGTCTGAAAATCGGACCATAAAAAAGGCGGCCATGGCCGCCTTTTTTGCGTTTCAGGAATTACTTCAGCATGGTGAAGGCCGTAGTGACGTGCTTCACGCCACTGACGCGGCTGGCAACATCGGCCGCAGCCTGCGCTTCCTGTTGTGTCACGAGACCCAGCAGGAATACTTCGCCATTCTCGGTCGTCACTTTCACGTTGGAGGATTTCACCTGATCGCTGCCCAACAGCTGCGATCGGATTTTGGTGGTAATCCAGGTGTCGGACGACGTAGTGCCTAACGTCACTTTCTGGCCGATGCGGATCTCGTTATAGACTTCGGTTGCGCCATCGACGCCCATGGTGATCTGTTTGGCACGATTGGCGATATCCTGCGAAGGTGCCTGACCGGTCAGCAGCACTTTGCCCTGATAAGCCGTGGCGATGACGCGTGCATCGGTTTTAATCTGCTGATCTTTCGCCAGCGCGTTAGTGACGCGCAGCTCCAGAGTGCCGTCATCAACCTGCGTACCTACCGAGCGTGGATCGGTCGCCGTTTTGGTGGCAACCGCTGCGCCGCCAGCCACAACCGCAACGCAGCCCTGAAGCAGCATGGCGGTTAACAGAATAGCTATAGCATTCAATGCTTTCATTCGTGCTCCTTCGGTCATTCCTGATGGGGAAAGAGAGTGTTATCGATCAGATCGCATAAGCAATTCACGGTCAGCATATGCATCTCCTGGATACGGGCGCTACGGTGCGATGGAATGCGGATTTCCACATCCTGCGGCCCCAGCAGTCCGGCGAGCTCTCCGCCATCATACCCGGTAAGCGCAACGATAGTCATATCGCGTGTTACCGCTGCTTCGACGGCCTTAACGATATCGCGGGTGTTGCCCCGGGTTGAGATAGCCAGTAGTACATCGCCTGCGTGTCCCAGCGCGCGTACCTGCTTGGCATAGATCTCATCGTGCAGACGATCATTACCAATCGCGGTCAGCATCACGTTGTCTGCACTTAATGCCAGCGCCGGTAAGCTGGGACGCTCAGTCTCAAAACGGTTAATCATGCTGGCGGCGAAGTGCTGTGCATTGGCGGATGAGGCACCGTTGCCACAGCTGAGGATTTTATTGCCATTCAGAAGCGACTGCACCAGCGTCATGGCTGCGCGGGAAATAGCGTCGGGCAACGCCTCTGCTGCGGCAATCTGAGTCTGAATACTTTCGGTAAAACACGCTTTAATTCTTTCCTGCACACGACCACCTGGTTCTAAACGTCTGCATTAAAGGCATTCGGCAGCCACTCGAGCGCCGTGCCGGTAATGGCGATGATGTCGAAACGGCAATTCACTGTTTCAAAACTGCCGCCGCGTTGCGCCAGCCAGAGAGCAGCGGCGCGCAGCAGCTTTTGTTGTTTATTCCGGGTAATGCTGGCGAGTGCGCCACCATAACGCGCATCGCGCCGGTAGCGGACTTCAACAAACACCCAACAGTGCCCGTCACGCATAATCAGGTCAAGTTCACCGTTGCGAAAGTGAACATTGCTGGCGACCCATATCAGGCCTGCCTGCTCCAGATAGTGTCGGGCATTTTCTTCATGCCCGGCACCAATCTGACGGCGATTTAGTTGGCCGGTGCGATTTCGCCCCGACGATACTGGTTCCATGTCAACTTCCTGTTGATCACACAATCCGTGTCGGCGCTCAGCTTGCCGGTATTACCATCCAGCGTAAAGCCAGCAGACTGACGCATCTGGTTAAAGTGGTTCGCCAGCGTCCAGGCATCCATTCCCATGGCATAGAGACGCACCAGCGAGTAGTCATTATTGAATGACTTCGAGGTCTGCTGCATCAGGCCAGGGTTGCTGCCGGAGAGCAGCGGAATATCGCTGAACTGCAGGCCATCCATTTCCAGACGGAAGTCCGGTCCTGCACCTGCCTGCGCGCTGCGCGAGCTGGCATAGAGCGAAATGTTGCTGCGACTGCCAGTGCGCATGGCAATCATAGGTTTGATCAGCTGCAGTTCATCCTGCGTGGAGACGATGTAGACCGCATCGACGCCGCCACCGCTGCTGGTGCTGACCACATCTGGCGTGCTCTGTTGCGGTGCTGGAATGGTGAGGCCTGCAATCGAAACGCCCTGTGGCTCGGCAGGTGCAGCGTTCACAGGCGTACCCGATAAGCTGATGCCCGCACCGCTGTTGATGCCCTGTTTCAGCTCAGATGTCGTGCCAAAGCGTTGCTGCATGACGGTGCTGCCCCCCAGCGTCTGCCACTCCTGAGCAAAAGCGTTGGTGACGCGATCGCCCAGTCCACTGCGCGGCACCAGCAACAGCGGCTGGCGTTTGCCCTGATCCCAGATATGGTGCGCGGCATCGCGCGCTTCGTCTTCAGGAGAAAGCGCAAAGTAGCAAATATTCGGATGGTTCTGGATCTTTTCCGGCTCATTAAGCGCCAGCACATTCAGTGGCGTCTGGCTGTTGGCGACCTTCTCAACGTTGCTCTTCAGCAGCGGGCCGACCACGATAGTCGCACCATCCTGCTGGGCCTGCTGCATGACCTGCTCAATAGGCTGGCTGCTGGTGTCATAAACCTTGATCTGGGCGTTGCTGGCCGGTGCGGCTGCAGCAGGCTGAGACTGAGACTGAGACTGAGACTGAGACTGAGACTGAGACTGAGACTGAGACTGAGACTGGGGCTGTGACTGAGGTTGTGTTGTGGTGTCAGCAGACTGCTGCGGCGCGCTGATGGGATCGGCAGCCGATCCCGCGGCGGCAGGTTGCGTGCTGGCCGTCGCATCTGCAGAAGCAGGCTGGGCAGCCGCTGGCTGGGCGACCGGCGCGGTTACGCCATTCTTCGCGTCGTTAAAGCCTTTCTGAATCGCATTCGCAAAGACCTGCGCCTGGCCATTCAGCGGCAGCAGCAGGGCGATGATGCTGGTAGAGGCTTTAGTGTAGTTCTGCATCTGGCTCAGCTGCGTCGGCAGCGTTTTAGCCGCCGGGTTCTGCGGATAGCGGGTCTGCCAGTCTTTGATGCCGGACTTGAGCATCTCCGCATCCTGGGCGTTGGCACGCCAGACCGCGAGCAGATCGAGCCAGCCCTGCAGCACATTTTCGTCGGCATTAATCACCAGGTTGCTGGCCTCCTGTGGTGACATCTGCGTCAGGGTCTGCCAGGTGGCGTCAATGTTGGCCTGATGATCGGTGCCTTTCAGCAGCGGCTCCTGCGCAATATAGGTGCGCAGCAGTGAGAGTGAAGGGCGACCCTGGGCGCTGGCGATCTGCAGACTGTAATAACGTGCCAGCTGATCCTGCGACAGCGAACCGGTTTTCACCTGTGCTAACAGGGGTTCAGCCTCTTTGGTTTTCTGCTGTGAAATCAGCAATTGCGCTCTCAGCAGCAGGGATTCCTGTTGCTGCGTCTCTGAGAGCTGCTGCGGCAACTGGCTCAGTTGCTGGGTCGCTTCAGGATACTTTCCTTCCTTCAACAGGGCGCGGATTGCGAGTAATTGCCAGTCGGTCTTGCTATCATCGCTGCTTTGCTGCGCTTGCTGCAGATAGTAAGCGGAGCTGGCGGTGACTGGCCCCTGAATATTGACGGTTGAGGTTTGCGGCCCCTGACCGCTACACGCGGCTAAAATCAGCCCAGCAAGAATGACAGGCAGAAAGCGTCCTGCTTTATGACGAACGACTTTTGAAGGAAGCATACTGTATCCAGTGATGTTTTTTTCAAGATGCTCAATATTAAATCGGCAATTCGGATGAAACAATGAAACAACTCGATCGGGCAGAGATTTCTGCCAGCACGCTCTACATCGTTCCAACCCCGATTGGTAATTTGGGTGATATCACCCAGCGGGCGCTGACGGTGCTTTCGAGCGTCGATCTGGTCGCTGCGGAAGATACACGTCATACCGGGCTGTTGCTACAACATTTCGCCATCAATGCGCGACTCTTCTCACTTCATGACCACAACGAGCAGCATAAGGCTGAACTGCTGTTAACGAAGCTGCAGGAGGGTCAAAGCATAGCCTTAGTTTCCGATGCTGGCACGCCGCTAATCAACGATCCGGGCTACCATCTGGTGCGTCGCTGCCGTGAAGCGGGTATTCGTGTGGTGCCGCTGCCCGGTGCCTGTGCTGCCATTGCCGCGTTAAGTGCTGCAGGACTGCCATCCGATCGTTTCTGTTACGAAGGGTTTCTGCCCGCTAAAACCAAAGGCCGCTGCGATGCGCTGCGGGCGCTGGTGCAGGAGCCACGCACGCTGATTTTCTATGAGTCGACTCATCGTCTGATCGACAGCCTGCAGGATATGGTGAGTGAGCTGGGCGCCGAACGCTACGTGGTGCTGGCGCGCGAGCTGACTAAAACCTGGGAGTCGATCTACGGTGCACCGGTTGGCGAGCTGCTGGCCTGGGTGAAAGAAGATGAGAATCGTCGCAAAGGCGAAATGGTGCTGATTGTTGAAGGGTATAAAGTCGATGATGAAGATGCGCTACCGGCCGATGCGCTACGTACGCTGGCGCTGCTGCAGAAAGAGCTGCCACTGAAACGCGCGGCTGCGCTGACCGCTGAGATCCATAGCGTGAAGAAAAATGCTCTTTATAAGTATGCGCTGGAGCAGCAAGAGGCGTGACAAACGCTGGCGAATCGCCTATTATCCTGCGCCGAAGCTGACCAGACAGTCGCCGCTTTGTCGTCGTCCTCACTTGTGGGGAGACGGGCAGAGGGGAGGAAAGTCCGGGCTCCATAGGGCAGGGTGCCAGGTAACGCCTGGGAGGCGCAAGCCTACGACCAGTGCAACAGAGAGCAAACCGCCGATGGCCCAGAAATGGGATCAGGTAAGGGTGAAAGGGTGCGGTAAGAGCGCACCGCGCGACTGGCAACAGTTCGTGGCACGGTAAACTCCACCCGGAGCAAGGCCAAATAGGGGTTCACAAGGTACGGCCCGTACTGAACCCGGGTAGGCTGCTTGAGCCAGTGAGCGATTGCTGGCCTAGATGAATGACTGTCCACGACAGAACCCGGCTTAACGGTCAGCTTCGACTTTTTATCAAAAACCCCGCTTCGGCGGGGTTTTTGCTTTGTGGGATATGTGCTGGCAGCTTAACCGCGGCCGTGCGGCTCATCCCAGTCAAACGCCGGGCCCAGCGAAATGACGCCGTTCGGGTTGATGGTCTTATGGCTGCAGTAATAATGATGGCGGATATGTGGCAGATTAACCGTCTCTGCGATACCCGGCATCTGATAGATATCACGCAGGAAACCGCTGAGGTTTCTGTAGTCACTGATGCGATGGCGATCGCATTTAAAGTGGGTCACATAGACCGGATCAAAGCGCACCAGCGTGGTCCACAACCGAAGATCCGCTTCGGTCAGCTGATCGCCAGTGAGGTAGCGATGCTGGCCCAGGATCTGCTCCAGCCGCGACAACGAATGGAACAGCGCCGTGACGGCCTCATCGTACGCGGATTGCGACGTGGCGAAGCCTGACTTATAGACGCCGTTGTTCACCGTGTCGTAGATCCAGCCATTCAGCTCATCAATCTTCTCGCGCAGCGCTTCGGGATAGTAGTCACCGGCACGGGCGCCCACCGCATCAAACGCACTGTTGAACATGCGGATGATATCCGACGACTCATTGCTGACGATGGTATTCTGGTGTTTGTCCCACAATACCGGCACGGTTACGCGGCCACTGTATTGCGGATCGGCGTGCAGATAGAGCTGATAGAGGAACTCATTCTGGTAGAGCTTATCGCCGGTCGCATCCTGAAAACTATCATCGAAGGTCCAGCCATTCTCCAGCATCAGCGGATGCACCACGGAGACATCGATCATGCTATCCAGGCCCTTCAGCTGGCGCATCAGCAGCGTGCGGTGCGCCCAGGGGCAGGCCAGCGAGACATAAAGATGATAGCGGTCGCGTTCGGCGACAAATCCCGCTTTACCTGCCGGGCCAGCACTGCCATCCGCGGTAACCCAGTTGCGGAAAGCCGACTCTGAACGCTTGAAGCGTCCGCCGGTAGATTTAGTGTCGTACCAGGTGTCATGCCAGACACCGTCAATTAACTGTCCCATAATGGCTCCAATGCAAACAGGGCGGGGAAATGTCCCCGCCCTGCTAAGTATATGTGGCATTACGCTTTATGTGAGATTAGCGCGCAATCGCTGGCTGTGCTTTTCTTTTGCTAATCAGGCGATCAAGGCTATATGCACCCGGACCCACCAGACCTAACACCAGGAAACCCCCGGCGATAGAGAGGTTCTTCATGAACATCAGCTGGTTCACGCCTTCGGCAAAGTTACTGTGAAACAGAAACGCGGTCAGGATGGTGAAGCCTGCAGTGAACAGGGCAGTGAAACGGGTCAGGAAACCAAACAGGATGGCCAGACCGCCGCCAAACTCCAGCAGGATAACCAGCGGCAGCATAAAGCCCGGGACGCCCATTGCTTCCATATATTGCTGAGTGCCAGCATAACCGGTGATTTTGCCCCAGCCAGCCGTAATGAACAGGATTGGCATCAGGATGCGAGCCAGTAACAAACCAACGTCTTCGAATTTTTTCATCATTTACTCCAGCGCTATCAGGAATGCAGGGCAAGCTGCCCGCAGGGTTTATGCCCGCTGAAAGCAGTTCTGCATTCATTGGGTTGATAGCTGGAGATGATAATCGCGGCGTGGAAAGGTTGTAAGCGAGATATACTGTCAGTGTTCTTCAGAAATTCTGATGAAGAAAACCGGCCTTTTCAGGACCGGCTTTAAGCAGAATTAACGCGGGGGCAGAGCAGACTTGATCATGCGCCAGGTGCTCCATGCACCGAATCCCCGCTTTGCCCAGCGCAACAGCTTGCTGGGACTGCGAATGGAGTAAACGGCCAGCGCGCTGCTGCCAATGGCCAGATAGCGACGTAAGCTGAGGAAAGTAAACCAGCCGCGATCGTAGTGGGCGGTGCCTTCCAGCCAGTCACGCCGCGCAGCGCTTAAATCCAGCCGCTGCTGCTGCACATGCTTAAGCAGTTCATGGATGCGTTCTTCACGCTCGCGGCGACTCATCAGCGCTGGTCCTCAAGCAAATCACGATCTGTTTCCAGCTCTTTGCGCGTGTGGCGCAACAGCGTGGACTGACGTGATTTGTGAAGCGTCCAGAGTCCGAAAATAACCGCCAGCAAAAACAGCGTACCGGTCGTGATGCCAATCGCCATCAGACGATATTGTGCATCCACTGCCCAGATGATCAGGACCATCAGGCTCATCAGACCAAATGCAGTGAACAACATTGTCAGGCCAGTCATCAACAGCATCTGTATCAGATTCGCTTTCTCATGCTCAAGTTCCACCACTGCCAGACGAACGCGTGTCTCAACTATGCCAACCAGCGTGGTAACGATACGCTGGCCGATGTTAATGACCCCTTTAGCCGGGCCGTGGTTCTGCTGTGAGTCTGCCATGGTTAGCGACGCGAAATGAGCATGCCGAGTGCGACGCCAATCGCTGCACCGATACCCACACCATGCCATGGATTTTCACGCACGTAGCCTTCAGCTTTCTGCGCCGCTTCGCGCGTAGTCGCAGCGATGCGCTCGCCTGATTCGCCCAGCCGCTCACGAGAGCTATCCAGCGCCACACGCGCTTTATTGCGAAGTTTATCCAGCTCACCTTTGGATTTTTCGGTGCTGCTGCTCAGCACTTCTTCCAGCGTATCAGCAAGGTTTTTCAGTTCAGCACGTAAATGTTCCGATGATGTGTCTTTAGACATAAAATACTCCTTTAACATCAGTTGGTTAATTCCGATTAATAGGGCTCCGCCTGTAACTTTTTCAGCTCCCGGCGCGCTTCATCCAGTTTTTGTTGTCGCCTGGCAATCTTCTCCCTGTCATGGCCCTCTTCACGCTCTTCCCTGAGTGCGTGCTCACGCTCAGCCACTTTCTGCTTCTGAGCATTAATTCTTTCCAGATGGGCCGCTTCCAGCTTTTTATCACTGCAATCAGCCCGGACTTCGGTCAGCGCGCGCTCCAGGCCGTTAACCCGGCGCTGGTTGTTATGCTTCTGTGCCATCCCGATTTCACGCTGAATATCCTGTTCTTTCTGTTCACAAAGCGATTCTGCTGCCAGCAGCGAACCCGACAACGAAAGCAGCGCGACGCCCAGTAATACTTGATATTTCATCGGTCCTGAACCTTCCATTGCGATCTGATTCCTCATCACACGCGTAATGTTATGCCTGCGCGTGCTGAGAATCGACTCTCAGTTAAGCATAGACATCGATAGTAAAAAGTTCAAAGAAGACCGGGAGATAGGGCGCCTTTCAGACTGCCACACCCTGCCGCGGCGGCCTGAAAGCAAAGAGAGGAGCTTATTACGCCAGAGAGAGGTGCTGAGCGTGATCGTGCTGGGCCACGATAAAACCCTGTGGCAACAGTCGGCGCAATACCTTCTGTGCGGCCAGACTCTGCTCTTCGCTGTCAAAATGGATAATCAGTGCGTCACCCGCAGGCGTGATGCTTTTGATACGAATACCCTGCGCACTTAATTGCTGATAGAGATAAAAGCCATCAGGCAGCGTTGCACCAGCATGAGAAACCCGAATTTTCACTACCGTCTCGTGCTGCATCAGAGGAGGAACCACACAAAGCGCGGTCAGCGCAAGTGCGCCAGCGATCAACCACGGTATCCACCGTTTAGGAATAGCCTGCAGCAGTTTCATTACTCGGCTTTCCCGTTCTGATTCGCCTGACGCTTACGCCATAACACGACCAGCGATCCCACCAGGCCAAAGATCAGCAGCGCCAGTGGCAGCATCATCAGGAAGAACATCATCTCATCTTCATAACGACGGAAAATCGGGGTTTTACCCAGCGCAAAGCCGATAACGGTCAGAATGACTACCCAGAGGAAGGCGCTCACCCAGTTGAAGAACTGAAAGCGGGCATTACTGAGGCCTGACAATCCGGCGATGGTCGGCAGCAGCGTTCGCACAAATGCGATAAAGCGGCCAATCAACAGGGCAGACAGACCATGGCGATGGAACAGACTGTGCGCGCGTAGATGATACTGGGCGGGAAGGTGAGAGAGCCATTTCTGTACCGTAGGCGTATTGCCCAGCCAGCGGCCCTGAATGTAGCTCACCCAGCAGCCAAGGCTGGCCCCAGTAGTGAGAACCAGAATCGTTAACGGGAAACTCATGGTGCCTTTGGCAATCAGAACACCAACCAGAATCAGCAGACTGTCACCCGGCAGAAATGCGGCAGGAAGAAGACCATTTTCTAAAAACAAAATCATAAACAGCACGCCGTAAATGGCCCATACCAGCGTGGGGTCGGAGAGAGTTTCGTAGTCCTGTTGCCACAGGGCATGCAGCAACGCTTGCAAAATATCCATCAATCATTCCTGAACATCATTGTTAAACATGTCCCACAGGGACTTAAACGCAGACCGGCATTTCGTTATAAATTTTAGGAGCGCAGCCTGGGCGGGGTTTTCCGGATCCTTCCAGAATTGATTGTTAAATCAGCGACTTTATAAAACCCTGTCGCAAAGGGTAATAAAAGGGCGATAACTGTAACAAAAATCGCCTGTCTGAGACAGGAAAACTCTCTGGCAAACAGGAGTTTTACCTTGTGAAACGGCGTGTAAAAAGGAGCTTTACATGACCTGACACTATTGCAGATTAACTGACCATCTCAGGGTGTTTTCAGGCACTTTTAGCGGGCGTTGTTGGATCCATCAGGCAGGATGACCGGATTTTCACCAAACATGTAACGATCCACGTTAAATTCAAAATCATCCGCCGTCGCGTTGAACAGCATCTGTTTAGTATTTTCCAGATGTTGCCACATCGCCAGTTTGCTGGCGGCGGGATCTTTACGCATCAGGGCTTTGAGAATCTGATCGTGGTCGTCGCACCAGCTGAGAATGCTGCGCTGGTCGATATGTTCGTGAAGTTTAAGCCAGTAGGGATTGTGCAGACGATGCAGCCACATTTTTTCAACGATGGCGGCCAGGGCACTGTTTTGGGTGGATTGTGCAATTCGCACATGAAACTGCATGTCCCACTCGGAGTCACGGAAGTGATCCTCCTGGCGGGCTTTTTCCTGGATCGCCATCAGATCGATAATGTCCTGACGCGTTACCTGGGTGGCAGCGAATTCCGCCACGTTACTCTCAATCAGCTGGCGCGCCTGCAGTAATTCAAACGGACCAAAAGTGGCAAACTCAAGCTGGCTGCTGGTAGCGGCGATGCGGTTCTGCTGCTGGCTGGCGATAACATGAATACCCGATCCTTTGCGAACCTCAACATAGCCTTCAACTTCCAGCATGATGATCGCTTCGCGGACGACGGTGCGGCTCACTTCCATCTCTTCAGCAATCAGGCGCTCGGCAGGCAGTTTTTCACCCACCGGGTAGATCCCGGTTTCAATGCGGCTTTTCAGCTCGCTGGCCAGCTGTTGATAGAGTCGACGGGATTCAGTGATGTCCATTGCACAATCCTGGTAGCAGACAGATAAGTTGTTATACCACTTCAGGGCGTGCGAGGAAATGGGCTGGCGCAAGCCAGCCCGGCGGGTTAACTGCGAACGGCGCTGGCTGACGGAATAACCGCTTCAGTATTCAGCTCTGAAACAGGTTTATTTTTCAGGACCGTCCAGATAACGACAGCACCCAGCAGATCGAACACTGCCAGCGCGGCAAAGAGCGGGCTGAAGCCCAGCGTATCGGCCAGGGCGCCGACAACCAGCGCAAACATGGTACTGGCGGTCCAGGCGGCCATGCCGGTTAAGCCGTTCGCTGTCGCAACTTCGTTGCGGCCGAAAACGTCTGACGACAGGGTGATCAGTGCGCCAGAGAGGGCCTGATGCGCAAAGCCGCCGACGCACAGCAGGCCAATGGCGACGTAAGGGTTGGTAAATAGCCCGATGGTGCCTGGCGCAATCATTAATACCGCACCCATTGTCACCACCATCTTGCGGGAGACGATCAGGTTAACGCCAAACCAGCGCTGAAACAGCGGCGGCAGATAGCCACCCAGGATGCAGCCAAAATCCGCAAACAGCATCGGCATCCAGGCGAACATTGCAATCTCTTTCAGATTGAAGCCGTACACCTTGAACATAAACAGCGGTATCCAGGCGTTGAACGTTCCCCACGCCGGTTCTGCCAGAAAACGCGGCAGCGCGATGCCCCAGAACTGACGGTTACGGATAATCTGCAGGGCCGACATTTTGTGGGTGTTGTTGGTCTGATGCTGCGCTTCCTGACCAGAGATAATATAGTCACGCTCTTCATCGCTCAGCTTCTTTTGCTGTTTGGGGTGCTTATAGAACACCAGCCAGCAGAGTGCCCACGCCATGCTCAGCACACCGGTCATGACAAAGGCCATCTGCCAGCTATGCGCCACGATTGCCCAGACGACCAGTGGCGGAGCCAGCATCGCACCGATAGACGAACCGACGTTAAAGTAGCCTACCGCAACCGAACGCTCTTTGGCCGGAAACCACTCACTGCTCGCCTTCAGTCCGGCCGGGATCATCGCCGCTTCAGCCGCACCGACGGCACCACGCGCCAGAGCAAGGCCGCCCCAGCTGCCCGCCATCGCCGTAGCGGCACAGAAAATCGCCCACATAATAGCAAACACCGCGTAGCCAACTTTGGTGCCAAGCAGATCCAGTACATAACCTGCCACCGGTTGCATCAGCGTGTAGCAGGCTGAATAGGCCGCAATGATGTAGGAGTACTGCTGCGTGGTGATATGCAGCTCTGACATTAGTGTCGGGGCCGCCACGGCAATGGTGTTACGGGTCAGATACCCTAATACCGTACCGAGCGTTACCAGCCCAATCATGTACCAGCGTAACCCTTTGATCTTACGCATCCTCTACCTCTTCCAGTTCTGTATGCGGTCTTGCCGCTGTTGTTATCTGGAGCGGGACAGCACGTGATGCAGCTCTGCTCACGCCCGCAGGTTCTGTATGAGCAACCCTGTTATGACCTTGCCCTTTGTGAGTCGCTAACGACCTCACGATGGGGCCAGAGCCTAACTTGTTATACAACTTTAAAAGTTGAGAGCCATCACAAAAACCCTTTCTGCACTGTGGGATACTGGAAACCTGCGAAATGACAGCCATTTAGCGCGCTGCGGACGACAGAAACGTCCATAACGGCAGTCAGTCACCGTCGTTTATGTGAGCAGGATCTCAAATAAATCCGTAACGAACTAAAATTGGTATGATAACTTTGGGCCATCAGTGGTTCAGTCGATGAGGAAGCATGTATGTCACGTTTCATGACCGAAGATTTTTTGCTGGATACCGAATTCGCCCGTCGTCTCTATCACGACTATGCAAAGGATCAGCCGATTTTCGACTATCACTGCCACTTGCCGCCGCAGCAGATTGCCGAAAATTATCGCTTCGCCAACCTTTATGACATCTGGCTGAAGGGCGATCACTACAAATGGCGGGCAATGCGCGCTAACGGTGTGGCTGAGGCGTTCTGTACCGGCAACGCCAGCGATCGTGAAAAATTTGACGCCTGGGCGCGCACCGTGCCTCACACCATCGGCAACCCGCTCTATCACTGGACCCACCTGGAGTTACGCCGGCCTTTCGGCATCACCGATACGCTGCTTTCTGAGAAAACCGCCGACACCATCTGGCATCGCTGCAATGAACTGCTGGCGCAGGATAGCTTTACCACGCGCGGCATCATGCAGCAGATGAAGGTGAAGATGGTCGGCACCACCGACGATCCGCTGGATGATCTGCGCCATCACCGCGCGCTGGCAGACGATGCCAGCTTCAGCGTCAAAGTGCTGCCGAGCTGGCGTCCGGATAAAGCCTTTAATATCGAAGCCGAAACCTTTCTGCCGTGGATCGCGACGCTGGAGCAGCTGACTGATATCAGCGTGCAGCGTTTTGACGATCTGCGCCGCGCACTGCATCAGCGGCTGGATCACTTTGCGGCTCACGGCTGTAAAGTCTCCGATCACGCGCTGGATGTCGTCTGTTATGCCGAGGCGGATGACGCCACGCTGGATGCAATCCTGGCGCGTCGTCGCAGCGGTGCCGCGCCCAACCCGCAGGAAACGGCCCAGTTTAAAACGGCGGTACTGGTCTGGCTGGGCAGCGAATATGCCCGCCGTGGCTGGGTGCAGCAGTATCATATTGGCGCACTGCGCAACACCAATCCGCGCCAGTATCAGCTGCTGGGGCCGGATGTGGGCTTTGATTCCATCAACGATCAGCCGCTGGCGGAACCGCTGGCGCGACTGCTGGGCGCACAGAATCTCAATAACGCGTTGCCAAAAACCATTCTTTACTGCCTGAACCCGCGCGACAACGAAGTACTGGCGACGATGGCGGGTAACTTCCAGGGCGAAGGCCAGGCGGGCAAGATGCAGTTTGGTTCAGCCTGGTGGTTCAACGATCAGCTGGATGGCATGCAGCGTCAGATGACGCAGCTGGCGCAGATTGGCCTGCTGAGCCGCTTCGTCGGGATGCTGACCGACAGCCGCAGCTTCCTCTCCTACACCCGCCACGAATATTTCCGCCGTCTGCTGTGCCAGATGATTGGCCGCTGGGTAGAGCAGGGTGAAGCGCCAGCCGATGAAGCACTGTTAGGTCAGATGGTACAGAACATCTGCTTCAACAATGCCCGCGACTACTTTGGCATCGAGCTGGGAGCCTGATAATGAAAAGGCTAAACCGCCACGACTTTCCGGGCGCGGTCTATCGCGAACGGGTGATCCAGTTTGGCGAAGGCAACTTCCTGCGCGCCTTTATTGACTGGCAGATTGACTGGCTGAACGAACATCAGGGCACCGATGCGGGGGTTGTGGTGGTGCGGCCGCGCAACCGTGAAGTCAGCGACAGCCTGAATCAGCAGGATGGCCTCTACACCACGCTGATCCGCGGGTTAAACGATCAGGGCGAACAGGTCAGCGAAACCCGGCTGATCCGCAGCCTGAATCGTGAAATTCAGCCTTATCAGCAGATTGGCGAGTTTATGGCGCTGGCCCGTAATCCCGATCTGCGTATGGTCTTTTCCAACACCACTGAAGCGGGCATCGCCTTTGTCGGCACGGACCAGCTCACCGATCAGCCCGCCAGCAGTTTCCCTGGCAAACTGACGCAGCTGCTGTGGGCGCGCTATTCGCACTTCAGTGGTGCCAGCGATCGGGGCTGGCTGGTGGTGCCGTGCGAGCTGATTGACCATAACGGCGACACGCTGCGCGAGCTGGTGCTGCGCTATGCCGACCACTGGCATCTGCCATCCGAATTTAAAACCTGGATTCATCAGCACTGTGCATTTTACAACACGTTAGTGGACCGCATCGTCACTGGCTTCCCGGCGGAAAGCGAGCAGCTGCAACGTGAGCTGGGTTATGAAGATCGCTATCTGGTGGCGGGCGAAGTCTACTACCAGTTTGTGATTCAGGGGCCGTCGGCGCTGTTCAGTGAGCTGAAGCTGGCGACGCTGTCGCCGCAGGTCCGGCATGTGGATGATATTGCGCCCTATAAAGCGCAAAAAGTGGCGATCCTCAATGGTGCGCATACCGCGATGGTACCGGTGGCGTATCTTGCCGGGATTGAAAGCGTCGGCGAGGCATTGGCCGATCCGGCCATTGCCGGATTTGTCGATAACCTGCTGCGTCACGAAGTGATCCCGACGCTCGATCTGCCCGCCGATGAACTTCACGCCTTTGCCGATGCGGTTCAGCGCCGTTTCCGCAATCCGTTCATTCGCCACGCGCTGCTGTCGATTGCTCTCAACGGCATGACCAAGTTCCGTACCCGTCTGCTGACGCCACTGCTTGCCGCGCATCAGCAAACTGGCGAATGGCCGACACACATCACCTTTGCGCTGGCGGCGCTGATCGCCTTTTATCGCGGTGAGTCAGCCGGCAAAAGCTGGCCGTTACAGGATGAGCCGCAGTGGTTACAGCGCTACGCCGATGCCTGGAAAGCGGTTAATGCGGACCAGATGTTGCCACAACAGCTGGTGCATGCTGTGCTCAGCGACGCGCAACACTGGGGCAAAGATTTAACCCGTCAGCCCGGACTGGCTGCGGTGGTCACCCAACACCTGCAAAATATCATCGCCCACGGAATGCGTGAGGCGCTGAGCCAACTGAGATAACGCTATGCAAGACGCAATTAAAATTGATCCCCGCGACAACGTCGCCGTGGCGTTACGTGACTTAGAGGCGGGCGCCACGATTGAACTGCCGCCACTGAGCGTGGCGCTGCAACAGGCCGTGGGACGCGGGCATAAATTCGCCCTGCAGCCCATCGCGCAGGATGAGCTGGTGATCAAATATGGGCTGCCGATTGCCCATGCCACACAGCCTGTGGCCGCCGGTGAGGTCATCCATTCGCAGAATGCCCGCACCAATCTCAGCGATCTGGATGAGTATGCGTATCAGCCCGAGTTTGTAACGCTTTCACCGCAGCCGGGTGACCGGGAGGTACAGATCTACCGTCGTGCCGGTGGCGAAGTCGGCATCCGCAATGAGCTGTGGATCCTGCCGACCGTTGGCTGCGTCAACGGGATTGCACGTCAGATCCTGCAGCGTTTCCTGAAAGAGACCCGGGACGCAGAAGGCATTGACGGCGCATTCCTGTTCAGCCACACCTTCGGCTGCTCGCAGCTGGGGCAGGACCATGAAAACACCCGCACCATGCTGCAGAATATGGTGCGCCATCCCAACGCGGGCGCGGTGCTGGTGATTGGTCTTGGCTGTGAAAACAATCAGGTCGATGCCTTCAGAGACACCCTCGGCGCGTTTGAAAGCGACCGGGTCGAATTTATGGTCTGCCAGCAGCATGACGACGAAGTGGAAGCCGGGCTGGAGCGTCTTCATGCGTTGTATGAAAAAATGCGCCATGACCGGCGTGAACCGGGCAAGCTTAGCGAGCTGAAGTTTGGTCTGGAGTGCGGCGGTTCGGATGGTTTGTCTGGTATCACCGCCAACCCGTTGCTGGGGCGTTTCTCAGACCAGATGATCGCCAATGGCGGCACCACCGTACTGACCGAAGTGCCGGAAATGTTTGGCGCAGAACGCATCCTGATGAGCCGCTGTCGCGACGAAGAGACCTTCGGCAAAACGGTGGCGATGATCAACGACTTTAAACAGTACTTTATCGATCACCAACAGCCGATCTATGAGAACCCGTCACCGGGCAACAAAGCGGGCGGTATCACCACGCTGGAGGAGAAGTCGCTGGGCTGTACGCAGAAAGCGGGGCAGAGTCAGGTGGTCGATGTGCTGAAGTATGGCGAGCGGTTAAAAACGCCGGGGCTGAATCTGCTGAGTGCGCCGGGCAATGATGCGGTCGCTACCAGTGCGCTGGCCGGCGCCGGTTGCCACATGGTGCTGTTCAGTACCGGACGCGGCACACCTTATGGCGGTTTTGTGCCGACGGTGAAGCTGGCGACCAACACGCCGCTGGCGGAGAAAAAACCGCACTGGATCGACTTTAATGCCGGACGGTTGATCGAAGGGATGAGCATGGATGCGATGCTGGAAGATTTTGTCGACAGCATTGTGGCGATTGCCAGTGGTCAGCAGACCAACAATGAGAAAAACGATTTCCGCGAGCTGGCGATTTTTAAAAGCGGTGTGACGCTTTAAACAAAACGACCCGCTAAAGTGCGGGTCGCTTGAGATCGTTGATAAAGTCCGGCTCTGTGGCGGTGAGACCGAGCCTGCGAAGGGAACACAGTCAGATCGGAAAGTCGCAAAGGCCGTCATCCATGACACGCTCGGCCCGCGCCATCCTTGGCGCGGGACGCTTTCCTCTTCTGCCCGTGTTCCCTGCGCGTTGAGTTTATCCGTTGCGGCTGGATTAACCCTGATGTGGGCATGGCAGCAGCCTTAAGCGATCCGTAATTATTCATACGGGTCGCCTTTTTTATGTTAACTGAATCAGGCCCGGCTTGTTTCGCGCTCCGCTTCTGCCTGACAGACAGCGGCAGTAAACAGAATATCGGTTGAGGAGTTCAGTGCGGTTTCCGCCGAATCCTGCAGGACGCCGATAATAAAGCCGACCGCCACCACCTGCATTGCCAGATCATTCGGAATGCCGAACATATTGCAGGCCACCGGGATCAGCAGCAGCGAACCGCCCGCCACGCCCGATGCACCACAGGCACAGAGTGACGCCACCAGACTCAGCAGAATCGCGGTCGGCACATCAATGCTGATCCCCAGCGTATGCACCGCCGCCAGCGTCAGCACGGTAATGGTGATCGACGCACCCGCCATACTGATAGTCGCGCCCAGCGGAATCGACACCGAATAGGTATCCTCATCGAGATCCAGACGTTTCGCCAGTGCCATATTCACCGGAATATTGGCGGCAGAACTGCGGGTAAAGAAGGCGGTCACGCCGCTTTCACGCAGGCAGGTGAAGACCAGCGGATAAGGGTTGCGACGGATTTTCCAGAAGACCAGCAGCGGGTTCACCACCAGCGCCATCAGCACCATGCAGCCCAGCAGCAGCGCCAGCAGATGGGCATATTGCCACAGCGCGCCAAAGCCGGTTGAGGCCAGAATCGACGCCACCAGACCGAAAATACCGATCGGGGCGCAGCGGATGACGCAGCGCACCAGCCAGGTTACCGCCTCAGAGGCATCGTTGAGAAAGGCACGGGTGCTGTCACTGCTGTGACGGAACGCCAGCCCCAGGCCAATGGCCCATACCAGAATGCCGATATAGTTAGCCTGCATCAATGCAGTGATCGGATTCGAAACCATGCTCATCAGCAGTCCACGTAACACTTCGGTGATGCCGGAAGGGGGAACGATTTCCGTGCTGCCCACCGCCAGCGTCAGCGTCTGCGGGATCAGATGGCTGAAGACCACCGCGACGACTGCCGCGAAGAAGGTGCTCAGCAGATAGAGCATAATAATTGGCCGGATATTGGTTTTCTGGCCTTGCTGGTGGTTGGCGATTGAGGCGATGACCAGCATCAGAACCAGCAAGGGCGCGACCGCTTTCAGCGC
Organism: Pantoea sp. B550; assembly: GCF_024158165.1. NCBI lineage: Bacteria > Pseudomonadati > Pseudomonadota > Gammaproteobacteria > Enterobacterales > Erwiniaceae > Pantoea > Pantoea sp. B550. Next base: position 1,399,359 of record NZ_JAMYXI010000003.1, on the reverse strand, counting down.
ACTGACAAACAGTTCACCCAGCAGACCGACCGCCAGCGCGGCATCGTGTGAAATCCAGGCGAGCGCCACACCGGCGATCAGCCCAATCATGATTTGCTTCACCAGGCTTCCGGCGAGCAGCGTGCCCAGACGTGCGGAGAGAGTTTTCTGCATAATATTTTCTATATTTTGTCGCGGATGTAGTTTCAGACGCGATGTTTTGCATCGGCTAAAACGGTTTGCCCGGCGGAGTATAAGGAAAAGATCGGACGAGAAAAGAGAAAGTTCTGTTGCTGTGGGGTATGTCGGATTTTTATTATGCTGAATAGTGGAAGTGTGACAGAGAGATGAAATGGCGTGGCAGGCTGCCGCAAAATAAAACAGGGGCATCCGCTGCCCCTGCAGGTAATTATGGTGTGAGCTTTTTCTGGTCTCTTTTGCGGTTAACCCAGGCGTTAATCAGCAGGGTAGACGCCAGAATGGCACCGACTACGCCCAGTGAGATCCCGACCGGAATATGGTAGAGGTCGACAATCAGCATTTTGAAGCCGATGAACACCAGCACAATCGCCAGGCCATACTTCAGCATTGAGAAGCGCTCTGCCACGTTCGCCAGCAGGAAGTACATGGCACGTAATCCCAGAATCGCGAACAGGTTTGAGGTCAGCACGATAAACGGGTCGGTCGTGACGGCGAAGATCGCCGGGATACTGTCGACGGCAAAGATCACGTCGCTGAGCTCCACCATAATCAGCACCAGCAGCAGCGGCGTCGCAAACAGCACGCCGTTTTTGCGGGTGAAGAACTTCTCGCCGTCGAGATCATCGGTCATGCGTAAATGCTTACGCAGCCAGCGCACCACTGGCTTGTCGCCCACCGCACCGTCATCCTCTTTCGCCAGCGCCATTTTCACGCCGGTAAACAGCAGGAACGCACCAAACACATAGAGGATCCAGCTGAACTGCGTGACCAGCCAGCTACCTGCGAAGATCATGATGGTACGCAGCACGATAGCGCCTAATACGCCGTAGATCAGTACCCGTCGCTGCAGGTTGGCCGGAATAGAGAAGTAGCTGAACAGCATCAGCCAGACGAAGACGTTATCCACCGCCAGCGCTTTTTCCAGCACGTAACCGGTCAGGAAGGCGAGCGTCTGCGTATTAGCCACTTCACGTCCCGCGCTGCCCTCCAGATACCACCAGAAAGCGGCGCTGAACAGCAGTGAGACGGAAACCCAGATCAGCGACCAGACAGCCGCCTGTTTGAAAGACATGGTCTGCGCGCCGCGACGTCCCTGCAACAGCAGGTCGATAGCCAGCATGATCAGCACCACAACCGCAAAGCTGCCCCACAGTAAAGGCGTACCCACAGTTTGCATATTCGTATCCTGTCTTAAAAATAAAAAAACGGCTGAAGTCAGAAGACGTCAGCCGCTTATTTTTGTGTAAGCAAACCTCGCCTTCCGGCAAGGTCTCACTTACAACACAGAAATGGATTCCGGGTTGCCTGATGACCGGATGCCTGCGCATCGTAGTGACGATCAATCAGCTTACAAGTTACTCCCCTTTGCAGGAGGGTAAGTTACGGTTTAGCCGCACAGGAAGCAACTCCTCACAGACATATTTAGAAATATTTACACAGCAGCATGATCGGCAGGGAAGATCACGCCGGTCTGACGCCGGATTTCGGTCAGCAACGCGGCGGTAATGCGCGAAACCTCAAGCCCCGGATGGTCCACCTGGCGCTGCTCAACCAGCCGGGCAAAAACGGCCGCTTCGTACAGCATGGTGTTGATATGTTGCGGCTGGCTCAGCGCCTGCTTTTCCGCGCCCCGCGGCACAAAGGTCAGCTGCTGGCACTCCGATAGCTTTTCAATCACCAGCGCGCCCGCTTCACCCTGAATCTCGCTGGGCAGGCTGGAATCACTCACCTTCGAATGCAGAATCGTCACGTCGAAATCACCGTAGCTCAGCACCACCACGCCATGTGCATCCACGCCGCTCGTCAGCAATGTCGCAGTGGCCTGCACACTATCTGGCTCGCCCCACAGCGTCACCGCCGAGGCCAGACAGTAATACCCGATATCCATCACCGAGCCATTCGACCAGCGCGGATCAAAAGTATTGGGGTTCTCGCCGTTGAGATAGCGCGGGTAGCGTGAAGAGTACTGACAGTAATTCAGCAGCGCTTTTCGCAGTTTACCCACGTCAGGCAGCGCCTGCTGTAGACGCAGGAAATTCGGCAGGCTGGCGGTTTTAAATGCCTCAAACAGCACCACCTGATGCTCACGAGCGCAGGCGATCATCTTCTCTGCTTCGGCCAGATTTGAGGCCAGCGGTTTTTCGCAAATAACATGCTTGCCGTGCGACATAAACAGCAGCGCCTGCTGGCAGTGCAGGGCGTTGGGGCTGGCCAGATAGACCGCATCGATCGCCGGGCTGGCGGCCAGGGCGTCCAGTGAGGTAAAGGTCTGTTTGCAGGGATAATCGGCGATAAAGGCGTCGGCCTGCTGCTGACTGCGTGAATAGACCGCGCAGAGCTTCATCGCTCCGGTTTCATGAGCGGCATCAATAAACTGGCGTGTAATCCAGTTTGTTCCCACAATGGCAAAACGAATCACGTCATCTCTCCGGCAGCGGTAAAGCGGCAGAGTAACATCTCACCGACGCGGTGCAAGCGCGCCGGGCAGGCAGGGATTGATCCTGCGATCCGCATTCCAATACTATGCGGAAGCAATAATAAACAGGCATCAACCAGGGAGCACAGGTGAAAGCAAGTAAGCACGCATTAAACTGGACCACATTGCTGATTGCCATTCCGGTCGGGTGTGCGGCGTCGCTGGTGACGCTGGCTTTTCGCGGCGTCATTGAAATGATCAACCATCTGCTGTTTGCGCGCAGTGGCGACATTACCGAATCCCTGCATCTCTGGCCGTGGATCTTCTGGCCGCTGCTGGTGGGCGCGGGCGGCGTGCTGGCGGGCTTTTTCCTGCGTTATGCGGTTGCCATTGAGCAGCAGCAGACGGTGAAAACGGATTACCTTGAAGTGATCAACGCCCGGCTCGATGCGGTGCCGACCAAAACCTCGCTGTTCCGCGCCCTGTCGTCGATTGCCAGTATCGGCAGCGGCGCGTCGATCGGTAAAGAGGGGCCGATGGTGCAGCTCTCAGCACTGTGCGGCAGCGCGATTGGCCGCCTGTTACCGTCCTCGCTTAACCTGAAAAACAGTGACGTCGTGGCGATGGCGGCCGCGGCGGGCCTCTCGTCGGTCTACCATGCGCCGCTGGCGTCGGCGATTTTCGTCGCGGAGATTGCCTTCGGTATTTCCGCGTTGCAGCGGCTGATCCCGCTTATTATCGCCTCGGCGACGGCGGTGATGACTATGTGGACGCTGGGCTTCCGCAGCGCGCTCTATCCGCTGGCGGACGCGAATTTCGCTATGGATCTGAGCAGCCTGCTGATGACGGTGGTGATCGGTCTGAGCGCCGGTCTGGCGGGCTGGATGCTGATTAAGTGTATCGCTCGCAGCAAAATGCTGTTCAGCCGGGTCGCCTCGCTGCCCGTGCGTCTGGGCGCGGGCGGATTCGCCGTAGGCTTACTGGCGCTGATCTCCACCGATATCCTCGGCAACGGCTACGAGGTCATCGTCAAAGTGATGGCGGGCGACTATCTGCTGCCGGGCCTGTTGCTGCTACTGGTGCTGAAAACCCTCGCCACCAGCCTGTCGGTAGGATCGAACGCGGTCGGCGGACTCTTCACGCCTTCGCTGCTGATTGGCGCACTGCTTGGCGTCATCATCGCGACGGTGGGTGCGGCGCTGCATCTGCCGCTCGGCAATGTGCTGCTCTATGCCGCCATTGGCATGGCGGCAGTGCTGGCGGCGGTCAGTCAGGCGCCGTTGATGGCGATGCTGATGGTGCTGGAGATGACGCTCAACAGCAGCCTGTTGTTCCCGCTGATGATCGCTACCGTGCTGGCGTCGATGGTGGTTTATCGCCTGCAATCAGTCAGTACCTATCCGGTGGTGAGTCATCACTTCAGCCGTTCAGAGGCGAAATATGATTTCGATAATATGCGCATTGCCGAGTTGATTATTCCCGGCGCGGCGCTGCAGCCGGAAGAGTCGGTAGGGCAGGCGCTGGCGGTCAGCTCGCTTAAGCGTGAACGCTACGTCTATGTCATTAATGCCGCAGGCGCTTTCCTCGGCGTGGTCTCAATTCATGAGATTTCGCGCCGGGTGCTGGCGCAGGAGATCACCCTTGATTCACCGGTGCAGTGCGTGATGGATCAGGATTTTCCGGTGGTGTTTGAGAATCAGAGTATGCGTGAAGGGTGGGAGGCGTTTGCGGCGGTCACGCTGGAGCGACTGCCGGTGCTTAACAATCCCCAGGAACGACGCTTTCTGGGCGCGCTGACCAAAACCAGCCTGATTCAGAAAGCACAGGAGTTTCTTTAAGCCGCGTTACCGCGCATCGCCTGATCAGTCATCCAGAGCCGCGCATCAAATTCGAGCTGGTGGTAATCCGGCTCCATATGGCAGCAGAGCTGGTAGAACGCCTTATCGTGGTCTTTCTCTTTCAGGTGTGCCAGTTCATGCACCACGATCATTCGCAGAAACGGCTCTGGCGCAAGGCGGAAAAAGGTCGAGATGCGGATCTCCGCTTTCGCCTTGAGTTTGCCGCCCTGAATCCGTGAGATGGCCGTATGCAGGCCAAGTGCGTGCTTCATCACCTTAATCCTGTTATCCCACATCACTTTGCTGATGGGTGGCGCGTTGCGCATATAGCGATTTTTCAGCGCCTGGGTGTAGTCATATAGCGCTTTATCACTCATCACGTCGTGAGTGTCCGGATAACGTTCCTGCAGAAACGCACCTAAGCGCTGGTGGGTAATCAGCGTCTGAACCTGCTCAAGAAGGGGGGCAGGATAACCCTGAAGGTAGATCAGTGAGGACATTAGGGATTCCAGGCGAAAGACAGTATACTGCGCCCCCGTTTTTGGGGCGAAAATCAACCAAAGTGTACCACGCCGGAGAATTCATGAGCCAACTTGAACTGAACGATCGCACACTGATCCTGCATCGCTTCCCGCAGATGCGTGACGAAAGTCCATTACAAGCCTGGGATGCGGCTGATGAATATCTCTTACAGCAGGCGCTGCCGGCAGGACCGGTGCTGGTCTTCAACGACAGTTTCGGGGCATTAACCTGCGCCCTGAATCCACGCACCGTCTGGCATGTCAGCGACTCCTGGCTCAGCCAGCAGGCCGCCCGTCAGAACCTTTCCTTTAATGGGCTGGATGACAGCGACGTACACTTTGTTGATAGCCTCGCGGAATTGCCGGCGGCTCCGGCGGCAGTGCTGATTAAGGTGCCGAAAACGCTGGCGCTGCTGGAGCATCAGCTGCGTGCCATTCGCGAAGTGGTCACACCCGATACGGTGATTCTGGCGGCGGCGCGCGCCAAAGAGATCCATAACTCTACCCTTCAGCTGTTCGAACAGATCATCGGTGAAACCAAAACCTCACTGGCGTGGAAAAAAGCGCGTCTGATTTTCAGCCAGTTCAGCAAGCCTGCACTGCGTGAGGCGACGCCGACGCTGGTCTGGCCGCTGGATGGCACCTCTTATCAGATCCACAACTATGCCAACGTTTTCTCGCGCTCGTCGCTGGATATCGGCGCACGGCTGTTCGTGCAGCATCTGCCGGAAAACATTGAAGGTGAGATTGTCGATCTGGGCTGTGGCAACGGCGTGGTAGGGCTGGTGGCGCTGGAGCAGAATCCGCAGGCCGAAGTGCATTTCCTTGATGAGTCTTATATGGCGGTCGCCTCCAGCCAGCTTAATGTGGAAGTGAACCGTCCTGACGATCTGTCGCGCTGTCAGTTCCTGGTGAACAACGTGCTGAGCGGCTATCCGTCAGATCGGCTGCACGCGGTGTTGTGCAACCCGCCGTTCCATCAGCAGCACGCTGTCACCGATCATCTGGCGTGGCAGATGTTCCGCGATGCGAAACGCTGCCTTCAGTATGGCGGTGAGTTGCGTATTGTCGGCAACCGCCACCTTGATTATCACCACAAACTGAAGAAGCTGTTCGGCAACTGCACGCTGATCGCCTCTAACCAGAAGTTTGTGGTGCTGCGCGCGGTGAAAATGCGCTAGTCAGACCGTTAAAGCCAGCTGCGTTGCCTGCGCAATCGCGCGGCGCGCATCCAGCTCCTGCGCTACGTCTGCACCGCCTATTACCGTCACTACCTGTCCTTTTGCACGCAGCGCGGCTTCCAGTTCGCGTTGTGGCTCCTGTCCGGCACAGATAATCACGTTATCGATCGCCAGCAGCAGCGTTTCGCCGTTACGCCGCAAGTGCAGGCCGCTATCATCAATCGCCAGATACTCCGCGCCGCCCCACATGTCCACGCCGCGCGCCTGCAGGCTGGCGCGATGGATCCAGCCGGTGGTTTTTGCCAGCCCGGCGCCGGGTTTCCCTGTCCGGCGCTGCAGCAGCCAGATTTGCCGTAACGCGGCAGGCGGCTCAGGTTTCACGATGCCGCCGCGCTGCGTCAGGCTGTGGTCGATGCCCCATTCGGCGTAAAACGCCGCCCGATCCTCATCATGTGAAGGCTGTGACAGATACTCCGCCACATCAAAGCCAATCCCGCCCGCGCCGATAATCGCCACCCGTTTACCCACCGGGCGCTTATCACGCAGCACCTCAAGGTAGCTCAGCACGCTGGGGTGATCGATGCCTGGAATATCAGGCGTACGGGGCTGAATGCCGGTCGCCAGCACCACTTCATCGGCGTCACTCAGCTGATCCGCCGTGACCCGATAGCCGGTTTTGACCATCACGCCCGCTGCCGCCAGCTGATTGCGGAAATAGCGCAGCGTTTCGCTGAACTCCGATTTGCCGGGGATCAGCCGGGCAATATTGAACTGGCCGCCTATCTCCGGCGCGGCCTCATAGAGTGTCACCTGATGGCCGCGCTGTGCCGCCTGCAGCGCAAACGCCATCCCGGCGGGACCGGCACCCACTACTGCCAGCCTGCGCGGTGCGGTGCTGACGATAACCGGCATCAGCGACTCATGGCAGGCGCGCGGATTGACCAGACAGGAGGTGATCTTCCCGGCAAACACCTGGTCGAGACAGGCCTGGTTACAGGCAATGCAGGTGTTGATGCTGTCCGGTTCGCCGCGCTGCGCTTTGCTGACAAAGGCGGGGTCGGCGAGGAAAGGGCGCGCCATCGAGACCATATCGGCGCAGCCCGACTGCAACAGCTCTTCGGCAACGGCGGGGTGGTTGATGCGATTGGTGGCGATCACCGGCACTGACACATGGGCGCGCAGGCGCTGCGTCACCCAGGCAAAGGCCGCGCGCGGCACGCAGGTGGCGATGGTCGGGATGCGCGCTTCGTGCCAGCCAATGCCGGTATTGAACAGCGTGACGCCGCACTGCTCCAGCTCGCCCGCCAGCAGCAGCGTCTCCTCCAGCGTGCTGCCTTCTTCGATCAGGTCGAGCATCGACAGCCGGAAGATGATGATAAAGGCATCGCCGGTTGCGGCGCGAACCGCGCGGGTAATCGCCAGCGCGAACTGCATCCGCTGGCGGAAGTCGCCGCCCCAGCGGTCGGTTCGCTGATTGGTGTGCTTCACCAGAAACTGATTAATCAGGTAGCCTTCGGAACCCATGATCTCCACGCCATCGTAGCCCGCCCGCTGCGCCAGACGGGCGCAGCGGGCAAAGTCATCAATGGTCTGTTCAATCGCCGCCTCGCTCATCGCCTGTGGCGTGAACGGGTTAATCGGGGCCTGACGTGCCGAAGGCGCAACCAGATCGGGCTGATAGCTGTAACGGCCAGTATGCAGGATCTGCAGGGCGATTTTGCCCTGATGCTGATGTACCGCCTCCGTGATCTGCCGATGCCAGCTGCACTGCGCTTCGTCGATAAGCATCGCGCCATGCGCGGTGGTGACACCCTGAGCATTAGGCGCAATGCCGCCGGTGACAATCAGTGCAACGCCTTCACGCGCCCGCTCGCCGTAGAACGCCGCCAGCCGCGCTGCGCCATCCGGATGCTCCTCCAGACCGGTGTGCATTGACCCCATCAGAAAGCGGTTTTTCAATTGGGTAAAGCCAAGATTCAGCGGCGTAAACAGCGCAGGATAATCAGGATTGACGGGCATGATAGTCACTCACAGTTAAGTGGTCGGATGAGTTAACTCTAGCCACTTCTGCGTTAAAAAAAAGTGAAATAATGTCAGGGTGTGAGTGAAATCATAAACATCGGTGGGGAAGTGCTGATGAGCGGGAGCAGGGAGGTTGTGCCTTACGCAGCACAACTATCCGTGGCCTTTAATGTTTCTGACTCTGAAACGCTTAGCGCCGTCGGATCCACGAATAGCGTGAGCGATAGCCGCTGCCATGATGAGTATTAAAGCGGTAGCTTGATCCGCTCTCCGCCATGCAGTAGGTGCAGACGTTCACGTTATCGATCTGCGCGACCGGCACACCCGCCTGCACCAGCAAATGCGTTGCCAGCGCAGGCAGATCGAACCAGACGCCCTGCTGGCGGGCAGCAGCCTGTGGACGTTGCGCCAGCGGATTGACCGGCGGGTTCCGGTGCCAGCGCAGCCCGCTGGCAAACGCCGGGTTCTGCGCAATCTCTGCAAGCTGCGGTTCAGCCAGCTCATAGCAGCAGGGCCCCATTGCCGGGCCAATCGCCACCACCAGGTCCTGCGGGTTGCAGCCCTGCTCGCCCAATTTTTCCACGGCGCGGGTCAGCACGCCCGCCAGTGTTCCCTTAAGTCCGGCATGAACTGCCGCCACGATTCGTTTATTGCGGTCGGCGAACAGCACCGGCAGGCAGTCGGCGGTATAAACCGCCACCGGGCGTGTTCCGCTACCGATCACGCCATCCGACTCGCAGCTTTTCGGCGGGGTGTTCTCAATGTCGGTGACCACAGTCGCGCTGTGGCGCTGATGGCCCCAGGCGGCATCGGCGGGAGGCGGCTCACCGGCGGGCTGAAACGCATAATCGAGCCACTCCAGTGAATCGAGCAACGGCGAGCGCGGGATCACGGCCATAAGAATCTCCTGTTATAACAGCGTGCGTTAGGCTGCCCACAGCTTACGTTAACTGCTACATTTTTGAAGCTTCTCCTCAGACCTTTCTCACCTTAAGGATGAAATGATGAAAACCTCCGCAAAACTCGCTGCATCCGGACTGGTCGCGCTGCTGCTGACCGGCTGCGCCTCGTCAACACATCAGACCGCGCAACAGCAGCTCGGGCAGCAATCGGTGCTGGCGGTAAACTGGTTCCAGCAGTCAGGCGAATATCAGGCACTGACCTGGCAGGCGTTCAATACCGCGCGCATGGCGTTTGATCAGGCACCGTCGCTGACCGGCAAACCCAAAGCGGTGATTGTCGATCTGGATGAAACCATGCTGGATAACAGCGCCTACAGTGCATGGCAGGCGAAGAACGGCCAGCCGTTCAGCAGCAAAACCTGGTCAGCCTGGACGCAGGCGCGTCAGGCGAAAGCAGTGCCGGGTGCGGTCGAGTTCGCGCGTCATGTGACAGAGAAGGGCGGCACGCTGTTCTATGTGTCGAACCGCGATCAGAAAGATTACGCCGCCACGGTCGCCAATATGCAGCAGCTCGGCTTCCCGAACGTCAGTGATAAAACGGTACGTCTGAATACCGACAGCTCCAACAAGCAGGCGCGTTTCGATGCCATCAAAAACGCGGGTTACAACGTGGTGCTCTATGTCGGCGACAACCTCAACGATTTTGGTGGGTCGACCTGGCATAAGGGTAATCAGACGCGTCGCGATTTTGTGAGTCTAAACCACAAGCAGTTTGGTACGCAGTTCATCGTTCTGCCGAATCCACTTTATGGCGACTGGGAGAGCGGAATGGCGGAAAACTACAATAAACTGACACCGGAGCAGCAGTTGTCGGTGCGGGAATCACGGCTGCAAAGCTGGAACGGTAAATAATTCGTCAAGAAAAAGAGCCTGCTCGTTCAGGCTCTGTTCAGAACTGGTCCTGATTTACTTACTGCCGTCACTATTCTGATGCAAATTAAATTAATCATCTCTTGCTTCATTCTTCTCTTATTACAGGCATATTTAACTGGCTGTCAGCAATTAAGCCGGTGGATTGTGCTAATGGTTAATTTTTTAATTAAGAGTATTCCTGGAAAAAAGCCCACCGGTTGGTATGGCAGCGAATATCCCCTCATTTATTAATTGTATTTATTTGTCATCAGTAACTTTAGTTTATTTTTATTACTATTTTATCTGGTTGATTTTACTGTATTAATAAGGCGGTTGATTTATTTGCCCACATTTCTGCTGCTGAATTAAATTTACTTAACCCTGACCTTTACTGACTGTTAGTTGACAATAGCGGTATTGTTAAATCGCTGTGAAATATTACGCGTGCATTGAAATTAGTTAGCGTCTATAACCTTTTTCTGTGACTCAGTTCTTATTAACCTGGCGGCTCACGCTTTATTTGTGAGCCGATACACTTTGTGGTTAGCCAGGATGCGACATCCCGGTAGTAGAGAGAAGATGATTGTGACGACACTTAAACCCTTATTAGCGAAAAATCGCAGTTGGGCCTTACAGCGCCGCCAGCGTAATCCGGATTATTTTAACAAATTCCTTCATCAGCAAAAGCCACACTCACTCTGGATTGGCTGCTCTGATAGTCGCGTTCCGGCAGAAGTCTTAACCGGCTCCCATCCCGGCGAACTCTTTGTGCATCGCAATATCGCCAACATGGTGATTGAGGACGATGACAATTTACTGAGCGTGCTGCAATACGCACTCTTCTTTCTCGGCGTTAAACGCATTGTATTAAGTGGTCACTATGGCTGCGGCGGCGTAGAAGCCGCGCAAAATCTGCCGGGCAGTGTGCTGGACGGTCAGGAGAGCGCACTGGCGAGACGCATTCAGACCCTGCGTGATGATATTCAGGCGGGTCTGACAGACATTCCCCTCTCAGACGCGCCGCCGGGTGAACAGCTCGATCGGCTGGTTGAGGCAAACGTTAAGGCGCAATTCGCCCGGCTGGTGAAATCTGAACCGGTCCGGCAAATCTGGCAATCGGGCCAGGAACTGGAGGTGTTTGGTTGTGTTTATGACCTGCGCTCCGGCCATCTCAAAGAGCTGATTCATCAATCTGCAGAGGAGCCTTCATTATGAACCTCGATACCCTGCGTCGCGATATTCCTGCGGGTCTGGTGGTTTTCCTGGTCGCCTTGCCGCTCTGCCTTGGCATCGCACAGGCCAGCGGATTACCTCCGTTTGCCGGTCTGCTGACCGGTGTGATTGGCGGTCTGGTGGTGACGTCACTAAGCCCATCCCGGTTTGCCGTGAGTGGCCCGGCGGCGGGGCTTGTCACTATTGTCGTCGCCTCGATGGCTTCACTGGGCAGCTTCTCTGCTTTTCTCACTGCGCTGATTATCGCCGGGGCACTGCAATGCCTGTTTGGCCTGCTGCGCGCCGGACGGTTTATTTCGCTGGTGCCGGGTAGTGTCATCAAAGGAATGCTGGCGGCGATTGGCCTGCTGCTGATTATGCAGCAGATTCCGGTGGCGCTGGGCGCCGCTGGTGATGCAGAGCTGGTGTCACTGGTGACCGGCCAGATGACTTTCTCGCTGCCAGCGATAGCGGTGGCGGGTGTCGGCCTGGCCATTCTCTGTCTCTGGACGACCGCGCCGGTGAAACGGATCAAAGCGCTCGCCTGGATCCCTGGCCCGCTGATTGCGGTACTGATCGGCTGTCTGGCGACGGTAGCAGGAGGGCGGCTCTTCCCTGAAATGACGCAGGGGCTGGCGCGCATTTCGTTGCCTGCGTTTGACAGCGTTTCCGCACTGATGGCTGAACTGGAAACGCCCGACTGGATGGCCTGGCAGAATCCGCAGGTCTGGGTAGTGGCGGTGACTCTGGCACTGGTTGCCAGTCTGGAAACGCTGCTGAGTCAGGAGGCGCTGAAAAAACTGCGCCCTCAGACGCCCGCGCCGTCGCCCAATAAAGAGATGTTCGCGCAGGGTATCGGTAACCTGGCGGCGGGTTTTCTTGGGGCGATGCCGATAACGGCAGTGATTGTACGTAGCTCGGTCAACGTCAGTGCGGGCGCGCAGACGAAGCTCTCGATCTTCATTCACGGCGTGCTGCTGCTGATTTGTGGCATGTGGTTCAGTGAGATGCTGAATGCCATTCCGCTGGCCAGCCTGGCTGCCGTACTGCTCTATACCGGTTATAAGCTGGCGACACCTAAACTGTTTGTTGAGCAGTTCCGGATGGGCGCACAGCAGTACGTGCCGTTTCTGGCCACCATCGTCGGCATTATCACGCTGGGTATGCTGGTTGGTATTGGCATCGGTATCGCCACACAAATCCTCTACAGCATCTATAAGAGCCATCGCAACGCGTTGCAGCTTACCCGTTATGATGACCATTACGTGCTGCGCTTCCAGCAGAACCTGACCTTTATGCACAATCCAAAGTTGCAGGGATTGCTGGATGAGATCCCGGAGAACAGCGTGGTTATCGTCGATAACGACAATGCGGAATATATCGATCCGGACGTTAAAGCGGTGCTGAAAGATTTTGGTGATAACGCCGATAAACGCGGCATTCGCCTGAGTCAGTGGCCGGTTGCGGTAAAATAGCGCTTAGCGCAACGGTAAAGGGGTTTAAAAGGAAAAAATCGGATATCTCGGATATCCGATTTTTTTATTTGCGAGGCATAATAAGTTCCCAATTTCTGCTGTCATCGGATGGGGTTAGCCACTGCAGGATAACTTTCCTGAATCATCCCACGAAATGAGGCTTTATCGCCGGATGAGATTGAGGGTATTCAGGATTTAATCATTCTGACACCACGCGCCTGTTCAGGCTGGCGTGGACAGCCAGCCTCTCTGCGACAAGGTCCGGATGTATGCGTATACAGCTGTTTGAAGAGCACAACGCTAAGAAGAACGCATTTTTGCTGTTTTTAATCACGCTGCTGTTTTGCTTTATCGGCGGACACCTGCGTTTCCCCCAGGAGCTGTCTCTTTTCTGGCCGGTCAACGCGATCGTCACTGGCGTTATCGTCCGTAATCCTTTTCTGCATCAGACCCGCTCTTACCTGGCCATCTTTGCCGCGATGGTGTTTAACGACACCGTATTTTCCGGCTGGGCGCTTTCTGCATTTACCCTCAACCTGGCGAATATTCTGTTTGTGCTGGTGGCCGCCACGCTGCTGGTAAAGCATCTTCAGCATGACTCCGGCAGCGAGCGTATTACCAGTGTGCTGCGTATTTTTCCTGCCTGTCTGCTGGCCGCGCTGGCCTGTGCCAGCTGGGGAGCGCTGGCACAGCAGGCTGATTTTGATGCCGGACTGGCGGTGGCATGGGGTGACTGGTTCAGTGAGCAGTTATCAACCGGGCTGATGCTGCTGCCCTTTTTGCTGACGCGCGACTGGTCGTCGCTGTCGCCCCGCCAGTTTCTGCAGTTCCGCAAGCTGGCACCGGTCATCGCCGTGATGGTTTCGCTGATGATCGGCGCAATGATGGGGGGCGCGGGCAGCCTGACGCTGCCGGTTCCGGCGCTGGTCTGGTGCGCTATTGTGTTGCCGATGCCGCTGACCAGCCTGGTGATCCTGCTGACCGGTATTACTGAAATCATTCTGGTCTCTCATGGTGTGATGAACATTCAGGGCGACGATAATCTGTTGCCGCTCAGCCATCTGACCTCTGCGCGACTGGGTGTGGCAACCATCGCAATTAGTCCGCTGATCGTGGCTGCAAGCATGGATGCAATCCGCCAGCTTAATCAGCGTCTGGCGCTGCGCGCGAATTACGATTTCCTGACCCGCCTGCTGTCACGTTCCGGTTTATATGAAAGCCTGCGTGCGGAGCCGATTTTTCCGGATCGCAAAGTGGGCGTGATCCTGCTTGATGTTGATTACTTCAAAGCCATCAATGACAATTTTGGTCACGATGCGGGTGACAGCGTGCTGGAAGAGATCGCCCGCCGGATGCAGTGCGTGGTGGGTAAAGCGGGGCGCATCTGTCGCTTTGGCGGAGAGGAGTTTGTGGTAGTGCTGTTCGACCAGAATGCGGAAAAGCTCTATTTTCTGGCGGAGGCAATCCGGCAGAAGATGGCGAAAGAGAAGTTCTGGTTGCAGGGTAGCACGGCTACGGTGACCGTCAGCCTGGGGCTGGCCCATGGCAGTGCCGATGAGGCGACGGAATGGCACCGCGTGATCAACCGGCTAATCTCTGCGGCGGATAAAAATCTCTATCTGTCGAAGCGCAATGGCCGTAATCAGACTTCGCCGGTTAACTACCGCACGATTACCAGCGACGTGGCATAACGCCACGTCACCGGGTTCGATCAACTGACGCTGCTTTTCAGGGTGCTGGCCTGCTGATGGCGTTCAATCGCCAGGTCGATCAGACGGCTGATCAAATCCTGATAACTGAGTCCGGCCGCCTGCCACAGTTTCGGATACATGCTGATATTGGTGAAGCCGGGCAGGGTATTCACTTCATTGACGATAATCTCGCCGTCATCGGTCAGGAACACATCGACGCGCGCCATGCCAAAGCACTCCAGCGCGGAGAAGGCTTTGATGGCGACGTCACGGATTGCATCGCTGGTTTCCGCTGCAATGGCTGCCGGAACCACCGTCTGCGCACCACTTTCAGAGATATATTTAGTGTCATAAGAGTAGAAAGCGTCATGCACCACCACTTCGCCACACGGGCTGGCTTCCGGCGCATCGTTACCGAGCACCGCGCACTCGATCTCCCGGCCTTTGATACCCTGTTCAATCAGCACCTTGCGGTCAAAAGAGAAGGCCAGCGCCAGCGCCGCATCAAATTCTTCCATGCTATCCACTTTGCTGACGCCGACTGATGACCCCTGGTTGGCGGGTTTGATAAACAGCGGCAGGCCAAAGCGGGCAATGACTGCCTCTGCATCCAGGAGGGCGCGTTGTGCCTGAGTAATGCTCAGCCATGGCGCGACGTTGAGGCCGGCATCACGCAGCAGGCGTTTGGTGAAATCCTTATCCATGCTGACCGCAGAACCCAGCACGTCGGAACCGATGAAGGGTAACGAGGCCATGCGCAGCAGGCCCTGCAGAGAGCCATCTTCACCCAGCGTACCGTGCACGATAGGGAAGATAACGTCGATCTGCGACAGCGGATGGGCGTTGTGGCGGGTGATGATCTGCTGCTGAGTCGTGCCGGGCACCAGCGCCACATCTTCAGCGGCGTGATTCAGCGCGATTAGCGCCGGATTTTCTGCGTTAAGTAAGAAGTTTGACGCATCGTTAAGACGCCAGTGTCCCTGCTTATCGATGCCCAGCAACACCACGTCAAACCTGGTTTTGTCGATCGCCTCAAGGATATTTTTGGCCGACTGCAACGACACCTCATGCTCAGCCGATTTGCCGCCAAACACGATCCCTACCCGCAACTTTGTCATCAATTTTGCCCACTGAAAAAATCAAAACCACAAGATAGCATGGGGTTTGCGCGGGAAAACAGGGTGGGGCGAGAGATAATTGTGAGCAGGCGATTAACCCTCGCCATTCACCCGATCGCTGTCGTTGAGCTGCCCGTAGCGGCGCGGGTGGCAGCTCAACGGCCCGCTCGCAAAGGCCACTTAATCTCCTCTTTAACCTGATGCAGGCGGGGTGTCTGGTTTAACTTAATCTGACGCAGAGCCCAGCCAGACTTCAACCTGATGTTCCTGGCTATGGCTTTCCAGCGCTATTTCGTCGCCGTCACACCGTTTGCCATCCAGCCACAGCTGATAGGTGCTGCCACCGCGAGTAACCCGGATGTTGTAGATCCCTTCCCCCTCACGGTAGACAATTTTTATCTCTGACCATTCAGCGGGAAGCTGTGGCCGGACAGACAGCGCGTTGCCGCGCCGGATTATCCCAAGCAGACTCTCACTGATAAGCTGATAGGCCCAGCCTGATGAACCGGTATACCAGGTCCAGCCGCCTCGCCCGCTGTGGCCTTCGGCTGCATACACATCCGCAGCCATCACATAAGGTTCCGCTTTGTAGATCGCCATATCCTGTTGATTGCCACTATGATTAACCGGATTAATCATCGAGAGCAGGGACCAGGCGCGCTCTGTTTCACCCATCGCCGCAAAGGCCATAATCGCCCACAGAGCCCCATGGGTGTACTGACCGCCATTTTCCCTGACGCCCGGTAAATAACCGCGAATGTAGCCCGGATTTGGCCCTGCGCCATCGAAAGGCGGAGTAAGCAATTTAATCAGCCGGTTATCCTTATCAACCAGATGCTGATAAAGTGCCGCCATCGCTGACCGGCATCTGGCGTCCTCGCCTGCGCCAGAGAGTACCGACCAGCTCTGGGCAATGGCGTCTATCCGGCACTCACTGTCAGCATGTGAACCGAGCGTCTGACCACTGTCAAAAAAGCCGCGCAGATACCATTCACCATCCCAGGCCGCATGGTTAAGCGCGGTTTTGAGCGCCTGCGCATTGTCCTGACAGTGCCGGGCGGTATCGGTATCGCCGAACCGCACAGCCAGCGCGGCAAAGCGGTCCAGAACCGTATAGAGGAAGAAGCCGAGCCAGACGCTTTCACCCTTGCCGGCAATCCCGACGGTACTCATACCATCGTTCCAGTCCCCGGAGCCCATCAGCGGGAGGCCGTGCTGACCGAAATTAAGGGCGTGGTTAATCGCGCGAACGCAGTGCAGCCATAGCGTTTCATTAATCTTACTGACGCCCGGAAGCTCATAGACAGACTCTTCGTCCTCTGCCAGCAGGCGACCTTCAAGGTAGCTGACGGGCTGTGACAGCAGCGCAATATCATCGGTTGCCTGCACATAGCGGCACAGCGCATAGGGCAACCACAGGTAGTCGTCGGAGCAGCGGGTTCTGACGCCACGGCCAGCAGGCGGATGCCACCAGTGCTGTACATCTCCCTCGATAAACTGGCGGGATGCACACAACAACAGCTGATCGCGCAGCCGCTGCGGGGCTGCGTGGGTCAGCGCCAGCGTATCCTGCAACTGATCGCGGAAGCCAAAGGCACCACCGGATTGGTAATATCCGCTGCGCGCCAGCAAACGGCTGGCCAGCGTCTGGTAAAGCAGCCAGCCGTTTGCCAGTAAATCGACCTCCGTTGCCGGTGTCTGGATTTGCACTTTAGTCAGTAGCTGGTGCCAGTGCTGTTTAACCCTGGTCAGCTCGTTCTGAGCCTCCCCGGTGGAGAGGAACTGCTGCATCAGCGCGGTCACTGCACCCTCATCTTCCCCGACGCCGAGGGCAAAAACAAAACTGCGGCTGTCGCCGTCAATCAGTGTCGTCAGCGTTTGCAGCGCGGCGCAGGGATCCATTCCTGCCCCGGTGTTACCTGACAGACCACGAACATTCATCATCGCGGGCTGCCGTGTGGTGCCGTTACGACCCAGACACTCAAGCCGGTTGCCGCTGTGCGCAATCCGGGTTCCTGTGACGGCAAAAAAAGCGGTCCGCGCAGAGCCCGTGCTGTTATAAAAGTTTCTGGCCAGAACCGCGCTGCCTGTGGCAATAGCGGCAGGGGACGTCACCACATGCCTTGCGGAGCGGCTCGCCAGCTCACCCAGAACCCATTCGACGTATCCGGTAATCGACAGATTACGCGTTTTGCCAGAGAGGTTACTCAGCGTCAGCAGGGAAAGTCTGACCGGCGCCTCCTCTGCCACGAACACCGTCAGCGTGCTGCTGATGCCATACTCCGTGTGTTCAAACGTGCTGTAACCGAAGCCATGACGGGTCAGATAATCCCCCTTGCCGCGAACCGGAAGCGGCGTGGGCGACCAGACATCACCCGTCTCTTCATCACGCAGATAAAGCGCTTCGCCAGAGCTGTCACTGACGGGGTCATTATGCCAGGGCGTCAGGCGATATTCATGCGCGTTTTCATACCAGCTATAGCCCTGGCCACTCTCGGAAATGACGGTGCCAGACTGGCTGTTGGCCAGCACATTGCACCACGGCGCAGATGTCTGTTGCTGGCCGGAAAGAATGATGTGATATTCGCTGCCGTCCTCGTTGAAGCCACCGGTGCCATTAAAAAACTGCAACCGCTCCGGCGAAAAGGTGACGGCTGCAGGCTGCGGCGTCTTACTGACCGATGGAAACGCAAAAGCAGGCGGGGTGCGCACCGGTTTTAACAGCGTGCTGAGTTGATCGGCGAGGCTGCCGTTTCGGCCTTCCAGCACGACCGCCGCGACGCTCAGCAACAATTGCAGATCGTCAGCGGAAAAACTTTCGCTTTTGCGGATAAAGATGCCGCCAGGTTTGTCTGCCTGCTGTCGTTCGTCTCCGGCAGGGATCAGAGTCGTGAGCTGATTGAACAGATTCTGCTGGTAGCCGCCCTGGTCGCTGTTCAGGATGAGCAGATCGACCATCAGCCCTTTTTGTCGCCAGTACTGATGCGCCTGAATGAGGGTGGTGACCAGGTCGAGCTGATTAATGTTTTCTATCCGAACCAGAAGAATCGGCAGATCACCCGAAATCGCATGACGCCACAATGACTCCTGGCCCAGCCGGTTCTGCATCAGCGCGTCTGATTCGCCACGCATTTCGGCGCTGGAAAACAGTACGGCACTGGCCAGCTGATTAAACAGACTGGTATCTTCGGTGCGGATATTCAACTGACGCAAGGCGACCTGACTGTGGGACCACGCCAGTTCAAACACCCGATCGGCGCTAATGTGGTTACGGTACTTCTCAATCAGCGCAATAGTTGTTTCACGCTGAAGTGTCACACCGTAAAGCATATCGATGGTGACGGCCTCTCCCGCTTTTAACGTCACTGACTGGCGAATTGATAACACGGGATCTAACACCGCTCCCTGCTGACCCGTTAATTCACTGCCCGGCATCAGCGCCTGAGCATCGGCTGGTATCCTGCCACGCCCGAGAAAACCAGCCCGGTCGGTTTCAAAAGAGGTCTGGCGGCCGGTATTGCCATGTATCGCCATCGCGTGAAACATCCATGCCGTCACTTCTTTCTCTTCACGTGGCCGTCGGTGAGCCAGGATCGCTTCCAGCCTGTCAACGATCTCAGTCTGGACGAACAGATTACTGAACGCAGGGTGGGCCATATCGCTGGCTGCTGGTGCCAGTACCACTTCGGTGTAGCTGGTGATATCGAACGGGCGGGTCTGACGGGAACGGTTAGTGACCGTGATGCGTCTGATCTCCACATCATCTTCCGGGGAGACCACGATATGCGTGTGAATGCTGAAGGTGGTGCCTGAAGCGTCAAACTCAATCCCGGCATCAGTAAAACGGGTTTTATAATGCGGACGCTCGCAGCAGGTCGGCTGATAGCTGTGAGCAATCACTTCGGCGGATTGCTGATCGGTAACGTAGCAGAACGTTCCGTAGTTGTTGCTGGTGCTATCCGCACGCCAGCGGGTGAGTGCCAGCCCCTTCCACTGGCTGTAGCCCGTCCCCGCGTGCGTCACCATCAGGTGATAATCTGCGTTTGAAAGCAGCTGCAGTTGTGGCTGGTGCGGATCTGAACCACTGAATTCTCGCTGGTCGGTAATGCTGCGCTGCTGTTTAGGGTCACTGTTTTCGACAAAACTGCGGCGTGGGGTATAGAGCTCAATATCATCAGGCACTTTTTCCTGAAGCAGCAAACGCGAAGACTGAAACAGTGCGCTGGACATAAAGCGCGCGACCATTGGCGCATCCAGCAGCTGGTGAGAGAGTGCAAGCAATCCCATCGCCTGATGATGGGCCATATACGATTTGACGATCGAAAATGGCTGACCGGGAGCCAGTCGGTCCGCGGTGAAATCCAGCGCTTCGTAATAACCGTAGTCACCGCTGGCACCCATTTTTTTAAGTCTTATCAGATTAGCCGTCGCCTCCTGCGGCAGCACCATCAGCGCCAGCAGCGTCGCATAGGGCGCAACAACATGATTGTCATTCAGGCCGCGTTTCAGACCCAGTTCTGGCGTGCCAAATGCCCGATACTGGTAGTTATGATTGACGTCAAACGCAGCGTAACCCGATTCCGAAACGCCCCAGGGCGTATCGGTGCTGTTACCCGAGGCAATCTGTTGCCTGACCGCCGATAACGCCATCTTTTCCAGTAGCGTGTCGGGGTAAACCGGCATGACCAGGTGCGGCATCAGGTATTCAAACATTGAGCCGCTCCATGACATCACGGCGGGCTGGTTATTCAGCTGAGTAAATAAGCGACCCAGCACAAACCAGCTCTTAGCCGGAAGCTGACTGGTGGAGATAGCAAAGTAGTGCGTCAGGCGGACTTCTGAAGGGAAAAGGTCATATTTGCTGGCGTCCAGCAGACCGCTGTCCATGTTATAGCCCACGCTGAGTAAAGACGTGGCTGGATAATAGAGAAAGCGGAAGTCCATACTGGCGTGATCGTTAAGGCGGCTGTCCAGCTCCAGCAGGGCAGCCATACGTTCGCGGGCGGCCCATATCACCGCCTCTGCCTGTTTTTCCGGGAGTCCGGGGCGGTTCAGGTTCAACTCAGCGAGCCACAGCAATGACGGAATGTCGGCAGGCAGTGGCGCATCCGGGCTAACCCAGCTGAAAAGGAGGGACCACTCCTGAGTAAAATCGACCAGCTGCTGGTGGAAAAGCGCCGGCCAGTTTACCCGTGTTGTCGGAAGATAAGTCTGTTCTGCCACCACGCTTAACGCCAGCAGAGCCTGCATCCCGGCGTGAAAATCGGCGGGCGAAGCGTGCTGTATCAGGCTTAATTGCGCATCGATTTTTTCCACAATGTCGCTGCGGGTGTCGCTCAGTTGGTCTTTAAGCAGTGAGAAGGTATCGGAGAGACCTTCCAGGATACAGGGAAGAGACATCACCGGCTGGTATTTCCACTGCGCCAGGCCAGCCTGAAGGGTTACAAGGTGAGCCGCCATATTACCGCTGTCTACCGTTGAGACGTAGCGTGGGTTCAGCGGTTTTAACGTCTGGGTGTCATACCAGTTATAAAGATGTCCTCTGAAATGCTCCATTCGGTCAAGAGTATCGAGGGTGTCGAGCGTCCGGCTGATGACCCGATTCTGGCTGATATAACCAAAATCCCAGGCCGTCAGGTTTGCCAGCAGCGACAGGCCAATGTTGGTCGGTGACGTCCGGTGGGCCACCCGCGACTCCGGAATCTCCTGCAGGTTATCCGGCGGCAAATGGTTGTTGTCACTGCTGGCAAATTCGTTAAACCAGGCCCAGGTTTTACGCGCGGTGCGACGCAAAAAGATGCGCTGTTCCGCTGAAAGGCTGCCTGGCTGAGCGCGTTTAGGCTGGCTCATGCGGCTCAGTAACGCGGGGGCGACCGCCCACAATAAAGCGAGCGCCAGTGCAACATGCGTCATCGACGGCATGCTCAGGCTGGTCAGGAATACCAGAACCGCGCCTGCTACCGGATTAATCCACATGCAGCGGTAGAAGTGGCGCACATCAGGCTCGACAGGTTTCTGTGATGAAGCGCTTTTCCACTCGTTCAGGTAGCGATGGCTGATAGTCAGGCGCCATAAGGTCACGATAATCGCCTTCAGCGACCAGTAACTCTCGTGAGGCAGGATGGCCAGCGCCAGGCCAGCGCGGGAGAGGCGGTTAAAGGCATCGGTGACCAGCATGGATAAATGCTGTCGCCAGGTACGCGTTTTACTTTTCGTCACCCCATCGATCACCAACGCTGGCAGTCCCGGAAGCAGCAGAAAGAGCATGATGCATCCGACCCAGAATATTGGGTTTGGTACTATCGTGCACAGCATAAACACCAGCATCAGCAGGGCAGGTGCTACCAGGCTGCGGCGCAGATTGTCTGTTAATTTCCAGCGGGAAAGCGCACTGAGTGGGTTTTTTTGACGGCTGCAATCTTCCTGCCGCACCTGCAGCCGTAGCCAGTTCAGGAGCTGCCAGTCGCCCCGCACCCAGCGAAATCGTCGGGCAACATCACTCAGGTAACTATCCGGATATTGTTCATACAGGACGACGTTACTGACCACACCGGAGCGGGCATAGCATCCCTCCAGCAGGTCATGGCTCAGCACCAGATTTTCCGGACAGGTATTGCGTATCGCCCGGCTAAAGACAGCGACATCGTAAATACCCTTGCCGACAAATGAGCCTTCACCAAACAGATCCTGATAAATATCGGATGAGAGTGAGGAGTAAGCATCATTCCCCGGAGTGCTGCTGCACAGCCGGGCATAGCGGCTCTGACCGTTAACTGGTATCTCTTCAGCCAGACGAGGCTGCAGGATGGCATAGCCTTCAACTACCCGATTTTTGACATCGTCGAACACCGGCGCATTGAGCGGGTGGGCCATGACGCCAATCAGCTTATGCGCTGTCTCACGCGGCAGTATTGTGTCGCTGTCGAGAGTAATCACATATTTAACGCTGTGCAGTTGCGTCTGCGTGGCACCTACCGTGACGCTGAAGGCGTTTTCTTCACCCTGAAGCCAGCGATTCAGGGCATGGATCTTACCGCGCTTGCGTTCATACCCCATCCAGACGCCCTGAGAAATATTATGGGTGCGGTCACGGTGTAACAGGGAGAATAGCGCAATGTCCGATTTACCCCCGCTGTAGCGCCGATTCAGGGCTTCCGTTTTCAGCACGGCGTAACGGATAAGCGCGGCGTCATGATGATGGTCCTGTTCGGCGCTATCGGTAAAGTCGGTCAGTAACGCAAAACTGATATTCGCCAAGGCGTTACCGAGATAGCAGATTTCCAGAGAGCGCAACAGGGCGTCTGTGCCCTCATTGCTGCTGAGCAAACAGGGGATAACCACCAGTGTACGGTCATGCTCTGGTATCGCCTGAGCATAATCGAGTCGTGGCAGGGGAAGGGGATGGCGGCTGCGGGTGGTTAACTCACTCAGCAACTGTAAGGCTAACTGGCTGCTGACAATGATGGCGGGCAGCACCAGCAACCACAGTAAAGATGCCATGCCCGCCTGATGGGTGCTGTAGAGCATCTCGGCGGTAAACGCGGTTGTCAGCAGTAAAAGGCTGCCTAACCAGGAGAGTAAAGGAGTCTGGCTCAGATGCTGCCGGCTCTTGTTCAGCCACGTCACCTTAACGTCAAGCTGCTGTTCCAGTTGCTGAAATCCTTTATCCAGCAGGTAATAGCCGACATGCTGCTGACGCAGGGGAAGATCAGGCTGGCTGGCCAGCGTCAGCACAGCCTGGGCGACTTCACGTTCATCAAACCGACTGTGTCGTGCCAGACGTTCAATCACATGGCGGTAGTCATCACGACTGTCAAAATGCATCAGCGGGTATGTCCCGGTGGGATCCTGCTGCAGGACTTTCTCAACCAGGCTGACGGATTCGACAAAGGCCTGCCAGTCAATTTCGCCGAGTTGCCGCAGGCCGGTAATAGTGTTGCTGACAGAGAGCTGACTCAGGGCCAGCTGCCGGTTGAACTGCTCAATGACTTCCGAGGTTTTCCGGCCGGTAATTTCCAGCTGTTGTTCAACCCAGGTTAACGCCAGGGTATTGTTCTGGCCACTTAATCGCCGTTCAAGTTCAGCGACGAAAGCGCCGGAAACCTGCGGGTTCTGGCGGGCCATATCAGCGATGACCAGAATAACTTTTGACGCATCTTCGGCGGCAGTGGATAGGATATCGCTGATCCACTGCTCCGCTTTATTACGTTCCTGATGTACCCTGGCCACGTCATCCGCAATCCGGGACAGATTGTTGATAAGCGCAAAACGTAACATGGCAGGCAGGGCCCACAGTTCGCCGAGCAGCAGGGGCGTAACACGCTGGTAGGCAGCGATAAAAGGATGTAGAACGCTGGTTTCCAGGCGGCCATCACTGTGCTTAATCATCTCCTCGGCGATAGCCTGGATGCGAAGGTAATGGGCCGACTCCTCCAGCATGGGCAATCCTTTACCGAATTTGGCCGGTAACAGGTGCCGGACCAGGCGGATCTGCTCTTCAATGATGTAAAAATTATCGAGTATCCAGACGGCCGCTGGTGTCTGGCTGCGCTTATCGCCTTCACTCAGGATTTCTGCGCTGCGCGTCAATGACTGTTCATTATCTGCCAGCTGCTGCAACAGTCGGTAGGACCATTTCCCACCCGACAGATTATGCGTTTTCGCTAATTTTTCGCCGTAGTTATCCATTTGTTCAGCCGAAAAAACATCTGGCCGATGGGCCTGATAAATACCTTCTGTCGGGAACAAAGGAAAATGCTCATCGGATAATTCACTTTCCCGGCTGAACCACGTCGTCAGTTTTATTTTCACACTCATTTCCTTGCGCTTGCGCAGCAGCTGGATCCGGAAAAAAAGAAAGGATGACAAAAAAGGAGCCAAAAGAAGGGCTGGAGGTGATAAAAAGGTGTAGATGGTATTGATTATAGTCCTGTTTGCGTTATTCGTAGCTTTCCTGATTATCCGGCTGACGTTCTTTTATGGCGATTAAATAACGTTAAAAAAAATAAACAGCTGCCTTCTCCTCACCTTAGCCCTTTTTAACATCATAGCCGACAGATAAAAAAATTAATTTACCTCCACTGTGTTACGCTGATGGCAACATTTCAGAGGATAACGACATGACCTGGTTGAGCTTTCTCTTCGACGCGCTACACAGCAGCGAAACCAATACACAGTGTCCGGTGTGTAAAAAGTTTTCCAGACAGTCTGTAGCTAAAAAGAATAAAGGACAGGCAGTTTTATGCCCTCACTGTAAGTCATTGTATGTTATATAAAGTCCGTCGTCTTTTTATGTTGTGATCACCAGGCATCAGCAAGTTATACTGTTTAACCTTATCCCTCATTGAGGCAATATCTTCGTAACATGTATTTCAATGTGCTGATAACTCTGCATTATCTTTCATACTCGGTGAAATAACGCTTTGATTCACCCTGGTCGAGAAATTCGAATGGTGAAAGTTGAATGATATCTGATCCTGCAGACCACACGTCATTAACTCTTGAAATAATATCGCCTTCCTGAAGCGACAGGAGGTTGTTAATGCGTAACACAGAAAATCTGCCATTTTCAAATTCGACTTGATACAACGCAACTTTCTCCAGCGGCATGATGGTTCTTCCACGAATTACCCGGCAGCAGAGTTCAGCACTCGATGAACTTTTCATGATAAACCTCTAATCTATTCATAATCTTCTGTTCAATAAATTAATCTGCAGCATTGTTAATCTGAGCTCAGCGCACACGTTGTGCAGATTTCAATTGGCCCGTTTTGACTGCATTTGTTCATATCCGTAAATATAGCGGGTTTATGAAAATAATCTGATATACCCTCTGCAGAGTTAAAAAGTGACTCCGGGGTATCCGTCGGGTTATCAGAGTGAGCATGAGTGGCGTCTTTTACAGGGAAAATAGTGGATATGAGAGTGTGAGGTTAATCAGGGAAAGAGTGAGGGAGAGGTGAAACGGCTGACGCGGCAATATACTGAAGCCTTCATCTCCCTGACGTAGCTTACCTGGCACGGCCCCGACCAGTTGGGCTATGCGCACTAAGGCATCACCACGCCGCCTGTTGAGTTCGCGAAAGGCCGAACTTTCCATCTGATGAAGTCGGACATCAATCAGCAGATTTCCGGCCTGCCGGGTTAGCTGTCGGTGGCTTAACAGAAAAATTTCAGATTTTTATAGGAAGAGAGAAACAAGGAAGTGAGATTTGAAGGATAAAAAAAACCACCGTGAAAGGTGGCTTTAATCTGCTGATTTTACAGCTAAAATTTGGTGGCCCCTGCTGGGTTTGAACCAGCGACCAAGCGATTATGAGTCGCCTGCTCTAACCACTGAGCTAAGGGGCCAGCGGAGCGGGGATTATAAAGTATCTCTTCAGGGCGATCCAGCACTCCGCCATCGGTTGCTGAAATAAGCAGCAGCGATTTAGCTGCTGATTTCTATAACAAATCTGGCAACGCCTGAAGCTGTAGTCGCAAAACGGCACGGATAATGCTTTACCGTGCCTTTAACAGAACTGTACTTCAGGCGGAAAGAATTAAGACTGACTCACTTCTGACGATAGCGGGATGCCGATTTGTCCCGTGAAAGGTGAGGAACCATTGCACCACGCGCCCGATCGTAATCGTGCCACATCTGCAGATCTTCCAGCGCCGGAATAGTTACCGTCTCCTTGCTGTCGAGTCCGGCAAGCGCGGCGTCCACCATCTCATCAACGTCCATCAGCATTTCAGCCGGGATTTCATTGATAGACTGGCCTGCGCGGTCGAAAATCTCCGTACGGGTCGCACCGGGTAACACCGCCTGTACCTGCACGCCGCTCTCTGCGAGTTCGCGCTGCATCGCACGCGTCAGTGTCAGCACGTAAGACTTGGTGGCGTTGTAGGCACCATTGAACATCTCGTGCACCAGCAACAGCACCGACGCGATATTGATAATGATGCCGTGACCGCGTGCTTTGAATGCCCGGCCAGCCGCCTGTGCCAGACGGGTTGGGGCCAGAATATTTAACGCCAGCATGCTGTTAATGCGTGTGATGTCCGCCTCCAGAAACTCACCCTCAACGTTCATGCCCGCGTTATTCAGCAGCAGCGTAATCTGTGCGTTGTTCGCGAGCTCCGACTCCACACGCTGCAGGTCCTGCTCCTGCGTTAAGTCAGCCTTCATCACGGTCACCTGAACAGCGTGCAGCTTTGCCAGTGTGTCCGCCAGGGTGGTGAGTCGCGCCTGATCCCGGGCGACCAGGATCAGATCATAACCGCGTGCTGCCAGTCGTTTTGCATAAGTCGCGCCGATACCGCTGGATGCGCCGGTGATTAATGCTGTGCCTGATTTTGACATCTTTTTTCCTCGTATGATGATCGTCATAATCGCTATAAATATGACGATCATCATATCTGCCGTCAAGCTGGAATATGATGACCGTAATAATTACTATAATAGCCAGACGCTACGTAGCAGGCACCGCAGGAAATAAGATGGAGAAGCAGAGCAGCAAAGCACAGACGCGGCGGCGTATCCTTGATGAGGCGGCGCGTGTGATGCGTGAAACCGGCACCGAAGGAATCGGTGTAGCGGCGCTGATGAAGCGGGTCGGGCTGACACACGGCGGTTTTTATGCACATTTTGCGTCACGTGAGGAGCTGGTTGAGGAGGTGCTAAAGCATATGTTCGCTGAAGCCGATACCTTTAAGCCCGCTGAGTCCGTGACCCAGCCAGCGCAGCAGGTGGCAGACTTTATTGATAGCTATCTATCCGAGGCGCATCGTAATGCACCGGCGCAGGGCTGTCCGATGGCAGCGCTGGTGAGCGAAGTGGCGCATCTTCCCCAACCGACGCGACAGATCTTCGCTCAGGGCTTCAGTACGATGCATGTCAGCCTGACGCAGTTGCTGAGTGAGCTGGGGTGGACGGAAGCGGATACGCTTGCTTCAAGCATGATGGCAGAGATGATTGGCGCGCTGGCGCTGGCGCGAGCCTGTCCGGATGCGGAGCAGGCCAGCCTGCTGCTGCAACGCAGTCGCACAGCGCTGAAGCAGCGCACGCTGGAGGTCACCGCATGAGTGAACACGCTATCCGCGACATCATCAGTTCCGGTCTGGATGTACTGTTCTGCGGCATTAACCCAGGCCAGTCAACGGCCCATCAGGGGTTCCACTTTGCACATCCCGGTAATCGCTTCTGGAAGGTGATCCATCTGGCGGGATTCACCCGGGAACAGCTGAAACCCGAAGAGGAGCAGCGCCTGGAGGAAACCGGCTGCGGCATCACGATGCTGGTCGAGCGGCCCACGGTGCAGGCGAATGAGTTAGCGCCTGATGAGCTGCGGGACGGCGGCAAGCGGCTGATGGAAAAGGTGCTGAATTATCAGCCCGCCGCGCTGGCGATTCTGGGTAAAGATGCGTTTCGTCGTGCCTTTAAGCAGAGCAAAGTCGAATGGGGGAAACAGCCGATCTGTATGGGGAAAACGCAGGTATGGGTGTTGCCGAATCCCAGTGGTCTGAATCGCGCATCACTGGACGAAATGGTTGAGGCGTATCGTCAGCTCTGGCTGGAACTGCATCCGGAGAGCAGCTGAACCTGCGCAGGGCAGGGGAGAGGCGGGTAGCAGACAGGCATAAAAAACCCCGGCAAACCGGGGTTTTTGTCGGACTTAATCGTCGAGGAAGCTACGCAGCACTTCCGAACGGCTCGGATGGCGCAGTTTACGCAGGGCTTTCGCTTCAATCTGACGAATACGCTCACGCGTAACGTCAAACTGTTTGCCCACTTCTTCCAGCGTATGGTCGGTATTCATATCGATACCGAAACGCATGCGCAGTACTTTCGCTTCACGCGCGGTCAGGCCAGCCAGCACATCGTGGGTGGCAGAACGCAGGCTCTCTGAGGTAGCAGAATCCAGCGGCAGCTCCAGCGTGGTGTCTTCGATAAAATCGCCCAGATGTGAATCTTCATCATCACCAATCGGCGTCTCCATCGAGATCGGCTCTTTAGCGATTTTCAGCACTTTGCGGATTTTATCTTCCGGCATCAGCATACGCTCAGCCAGCTCTTCCGGCGTCGGTTCGCGGCCCATCTCCTGCAGCATCTGGCGCGAAATACGGTTGAGCTTGTTAATGGTCTCAATCATATGCACCGGAATACGGATGGTACGTGCCTGGTCAGCGATAGAGCGGGTGATAGCCTGACGGATCCACCAGGTCGCATAGGTCGAGAACTTGTAACCACGGCGATATTCAAACTTATCTACCGCTTTCATCAGGCCGATATTACCTTCCTGAATCAGGTCGAGGAACTGCAGACCGCGGTTGGTGTATTTTTTGGCAATCGAAATAACCAGACGCAGGTTCGCTTCCACCATCTCTTTCTTGGCGCGACGGGCTTTAGCTTCACCGATCGACATGCGACGGTTAATATCTTTAACCTGTTCAATAGTCAGGCCGGTCTCTTCTTCAACCTGTGCCAGTTTCTGCAGGGAACGCATTACGTCATCCTGCACTTCCAGCAGCTTCTCAGACCACGGCTTGTTCATTGCCAGTGCGGCTTTGAACCAGCTTTCATTGGTTTCGTTGCCGGTAAACAGCGTGATGAAGTTTTTCTTCGGCATTTTGCACAGCTCAATACAGAGCTTCATGATCAGACGTTCCTGGGTACGGACACGTTCCATCATGGTGCGCATGCTGCCTACCAGGTAATCGAACTGCTTCGGTACCAGGCGGAACTGCTTGAAGACGTCGGAAAGGTTCTGGATTTCGGCAACGGCAGCAGCATGACTGCGACCTTTGCTTTTAATCACGTCGCGGGTGGTTTCATACTGCTTACGCAGGTCAGAAAACTTCTCGCGTGCCAGTTCCGGGTCGATAGAATTATCGTCGTCGGAGCTGTCATCATCCTCTTCATCTTCTTCATCGTCGTCGTTACGATCGGCTTCAGAAAGTTCGGAGCCCACGTGCGTTGCCGTCGGGGCCAGATCTTCTTCTGCGTTAGGATCGACGAAACCCGTGATCAGATCGGAGAGACGTGATTCACCTGCTTCAACTTTGTCGTACTGGTCCAGAAGATAAGTAATCGCTTCAGGGTATTCGGCTACGGAACACTGAACCTGGTTGATACCGTCTTCAATACGCTTGGCGATGTCGATTTCGCCTTCGCGCGTCAGCAGTTCAACGGTACCCATTTCACGCATATACATGCGAACCGGGTCAGTGGTGCGCCCGATTTCAGATTCAACGCTGGATAACACCTGAGCGGCAGCTTCCGCGGCATCTTCGTCAGTATCGGAGCTGTTTTCATTCAGCATCAGATCGTCAGCATCCGGGGCTTCTTCAACCACCTGAATACCCATGTCGTTAATCATCTGGATGATGTCTTCGATCTGATCTGAGTCGACGATATCTTCCGGCAGATGGTCATTGACCTCAGCATAGGTCAGATAGCCTTGCTCCTTACCACGGGTGACAAGAAGCTTGAGCTGTGACTGCGGGTTTTGCTCCATAAGACGGTATCCACACTTCTGTTAAATTAGATTGGTGTCGGTCGGCAGCGAGCCAACAATAGCAGTAAAGGCGTTTAATTCTTGCCGCTGCCTTCGTCGCGGCGTGGGCTTTGCCCAACAGTAATCGGCACTTAAGCCGCTTGTATAAATTTTGGTGGTACAGGCCTGGCTTAACGCTCCCGGCCTTAAAACAGCCACGCTGCCCTTCGTCAGAACGGGCAGCGTGCTAAATTATTTCCTGGCAAAAGCCTGACTGAGTGTCCAGAGTTCACGGCGCTCATCGGCGCTCAGTCCCTGGGTGCGCTCACGCGCAATCAAAAATTCCAAACGCTCTTCAAGAGCAGAATCGTAGATGCTGGCCAGCGAGTCCTGAAATACCGCTTCGGCTTCTTCATCTACTATCATGTGGTTCCAGATCGCCAGCGTTTCAAGCGTCTGACTAAAATTTGTTCCGCGATATAACTCTAGTAGCTGTCCGGTGGTCAATCCAGGATTCTCAGTGCAACGACC
The DNA here is from genome assembly GCF_024158165.1 of Pantoea sp. B550. Classification (NCBI taxonomy): domain Bacteria; kingdom Pseudomonadati; phylum Pseudomonadota; class Gammaproteobacteria; order Enterobacterales; family Erwiniaceae; genus Pantoea; species Pantoea sp. B550. The sequence continues at coordinate 1,368,883 of NZ_JAMYXI010000003.1, read as the reverse complement.
CACTAACTCAATAAATAGCGGTAAACCCGGCATTTTTGACTCAGACAGCCCATCAAGCGAAGGTACCAGGGTAGCCAGCTGCGGGTTCTGAATCAGCAAGGCGATCAGCACACGCATGGTGGTCCGTTTCAGCGGTGGCGCAACTGGCGCCGTTCCACTTGCAGCCAGCTTCGGCATCAGCTTTTCAAGTTGATTGTCGTCAAGAATACCCAGTTTGTTCCCCAACTCCTGACGCATATAAATACGCAAGGTCTCACCGGGGATCTGGGTAATCAGCGGTAAAGCCAGCGTGCTCAGACGCGCTTTTCCGTCGCGTGAGCTCAGATCTACCTGCGGCAGCAGGCTATCAAACAAAAACGAAGAGAGCGGCATGGCCTGCTCCATCCTCGCTTCGAAGGCGGCTTTACCCTCTTTGCGTACCAGCGTATCCGGGTCTTCACCCTCAGGTAAAAACATAAAGCGTAGCTGACGACCATCATTCATGTAAGGCAATGCGGTCTCAAGCGCACGCCATGCCGCTTCACGACCCGCCCTGTCGCCGTCGTAACAGCAGATCACGGTGTCGGTACTGCGAAACAGCAACTGAATGTGTTCAGCCGTGGTTGAGGTGCCTAATGACGCGACGGCATAATCGATCCCGTACTGCGCCAGCGCAACCACGTCCATGTATCCCTCGACCACTAACAGGCGGGCGGGTTCAGGATGGTTCTTAACTGCTTCATACAGGCCATAGAGCTGGCGGCCTTTATGGAAAATAGGGGTTTCCGGTGAGTTCAGATACTTCGGCGTATCGTTACCCAGTACGCGGCCACCAAAACCGATGACGCGTCCACGTTTATCGCGGATCGGAAACATGACGCGGTCGCGAAACCGGTCATAGGTACGGCCTTTGTCATTGCTGACCAGCATGCCCGCCTCCATCAACGATTCGCGGTCTTCCGATTGCTTACCAAAACGCTTGAGAACATTATCCCAGCCGGCTGGCGCGTAACCTATGGCGAAATGATTGATGATGTCGGCGCTCAGACCACGACGATCAAGATAGTCGCGTGCTGGCTGCGCACTGGATTGCTGCAGACCCTGCTGATAAAAACCGTTCAGGTTCTCCATCAGCTGATACAGGCTCTGGCGCTGATGGCGTTCCATCTGGCTGGGCCCACTGCCTGCTTCGTAAGGCACGTCTAAACCGTGGGAAGTGGCTAACTCTTCAATACTTTCAACAAACTCCAGACGATCAAAGTTCATTAAAAAGTCGATAGCGTTGCCGTGTGCACCACAGCCGAAACAGTGATAGAACTGCTTTTCGCCGTTTACGGTGAAAGAGGGCGTTTTTTCATTATGGAAAGGACAGCACGCATGGAAATTCTTACCCTGCTTTTTCAGCTTAACGCGGGCATCGATAAGATCCACGATATCCGTGCGGGCAAGTAAATCGTTGATAAATACGCGTGGAATTCGTCCAGCCATACGCCCCAGATTTTCAGCTCATAAACGGCAACAAGCCGCGCTTCCTTTCGGAAAGCACGGCCTTTTACTTGACTCTGTCTGCGTGAATCACGCGGTGGAGGCGAACCTCCGGAACGACTTAGTACAGACGAGTGCGGCGTGCGTTTTCGCGAGCCAGTTTCTTGGCATGACGCTTAACTGCTGACGCTTTAGCGCGCTTACGTTCGGTAGTCGGTTTTTCATAGAACTCACGACGACGAACTTCAGCCAGAACGCCTGCTTTCTCGCATGAACGCTTGAAGCGACGCAGTGCTACGTCAAATGGCTCGTTTTCACGTACTTTAATTACCGGCATGTAACTCTCACCTCGATAAAATTCGGTTTTGCTGCTGACTGCGGCGCCAGCACATTTCAAAATGGTGCAGCATTTTACTCCAACTCATGTTGGTTTGTAAAGCACCATGGATAATTTGAAACCAACAGGAGCGTTTGCCTGTGCGGCTGCCGGTTTTTCCAGGGGCGGGAGTATAGCGCACTCTTTAGCCGACAGAAAATGACTTTTTACGCGGGATGCCCGCGCTGCACATCACATTGCTGTGATAAACTGCGCGCCGCAAGAATGAGGTGATGCAATGCGAATTCTGGGTATTGAAACGTCGTGCGATGAAACCGGCATCGCAATCTATGATGACGAGGCTGGATTACTGGCTAACCAGCTCTACAGCCAGGTAAAACTGCACGCCGACTATGGTGGTGTGGTGCCGGAACTGGCCTCACGCGATCACGTGCGTAAAACCGTGCCGCTGATTCAGGCGGCGCTGAAAGAAGCGGGTCTGGAGCCGCAGCAGATTGATGCAGTCGCTTACACTGCCGGTCCCGGACTGGTCGGTGCGCTACTGGTCGGCGCCACCATTGGCCGCGCGCTGGCGTTTGCATGGAAAGTGCCTGCCGTGCCGGTTCATCATATGGAAGGGCACCTGCTGGCACCAATGCTGGAAGAGAATCCACCGGAGTTTCCGTTTGTCGCACTGCTGGTGTCCGGCGGGCATACCCAGCTGATTAGCGTCACCGGCGTCGGTGAATATGAATTGCTGGGTGAATCGATCGATGATGCCGCGGGCGAAGCCTTTGATAAGACGGCGAAGCTGCTCGGCCTGGATTATCCGGGCGGGCCGATGCTGTCGAAGATGGCGCAGCAGGGCACGGCGGGGCGTTTCACCTTCCCGCGTCCGATGACCGATCGTCCGGGCCTGGATTTCAGCTTCTCCGGCCTGAAAACCTTTGCTGCTAATACGATTCGCGCCAATCCTGATGATGCGCAGACCCGTGCTGACATCGCCCGCGCCTTTGAAGATGCGGTGGTGGATACGCTGTCGATCAAATGTAAACGCGCGTTGGATCAGACCGGCTTTAAGCGTCTGGTGATTGCCGGGGGCGTCAGCGCTAACCGCACATTGCGCGAGCAGATGGCAATTATGATGCAAAAGCGCGGCGGCGAAGTGTTTTACGCCCGCCCGGAGTTCTGTACCGACAACGGTGCAATGATCGCGTATGCGGGCATGGTGCGGTTAAAAGGCGGAACACGGGGCGAGTTAAGCGTCAGCGTGCGGCCGCGATGGCCGCTGGCGGAGTTGCCCGCGATCTGATGTGAAAAAAGCCGGCTTGCCGGCTTTTTTTATGGCTGAGATTTCTTTTTGCGCTTCCAGATTTTACCTTCCTGACCGCGCCACAGCCGCTGAATATTATCGTGATGACGCAGCAGGATCAGACAGGAGAGCATGGAAACCGGAAAGGTAAACTGCGGTTTGAACCACCAGACATAGAATGGCGCGATCAGTGCACTGACAATCGCCCCCAGCGAAGAATAGCCACTGAGTAGCACCGTGAGCAGCCATGTGCCGGTAACCAGCCCGGTTAAGTCCCAGCCAATCGGCGCAATCGCGCCAAATGCCGTTGCTACGCCTTTGCCACCGCGAAAGTGAAAGAACACCGGATAAATATGACCGAGACAGGCGGCAATGGCGGTCAGGCCAAGATAGAGCGGCGTCACGTGCATCAGATAAGCCAGCCAGACCGGTACCATCCCTTTCAGCACATCAAACACTAATACGCTGGCTGCAGCGGCTTTACCGCCCAGACGCAGTACGTTGGTGGCACCCGGATTACCGGAACCGTGTGTGCGGGGATCGGGCAGGCCAGCGAGTTTGCAAACCAGAATCGCACTGGAAATCGAACCGCAAAGATACGCGAAAATAATCATACCAAGCGCGAAAGCACTCATAACACCGTACCGTTCCCTTTAGGGTCGTTTTGATCTCATCAACCGTGGATAATACGCATAATCCGCCGGAAGTGGTATCCGGCTTAGCCAAAAACAGAGACCCTCATCATGGATATCGTATTTATAGAACAACTCACGGTGTTCACCACCATTGGCGTTTACGACTGGGAACAGGGTATACAGCAGAAGCTGGTGCTCGATGTCGAAATGGCCTGGGATAACCGTCTGGCGGCCAGCAGCGACGATGTGAAAGATTGTCTCAGCTATGCCGATGTCTCCTCTGCGATTCTGACCCATCTGAATGGGGGGCGTTTTGCCCTGGTTGAGCGGGTAGCTGAAGAAATCGCGGATCTGTTGATGAACCGTTTCAATTCGCCTGGCGTACGCATAAAGGTAAGCAAACCGGGCGCTGTAGCCCAGGCGGCGCAGGTTGGCGTGCGAATTGAGCGCGGGACTATTCCTAAATAAATACGATGTGATTGCCATCACAATGAAACCAAACCAAATTACTGTCTGTCATAGCGTGGACCGTTTCGTTACAGCAGGCGAAACGGAGCGGAGCTTAAGGTTTAATTCAGGCTAATTGCGGCATGATTTCAGGCGATAGCAACGCGCTACCGCCTTTTTAATGGTTTTGAAACGGATAGAGGGAACATTTGATGGCAGATATTCATCAGCTTTGGGTAGCTGCAATCCTGGGCGTTGTGGAAGGGCTGACCGAATTTTTACCGGTCTCTTCCACAGGGCACATGATTATAGTGGGTCACCTGCTGGGCTTTGAAGGTGAAAAAGCCGAGACCTTTGAAGTTGTGATCCAGTTAGGATCGATTCTGGCTGTAGTAGTGATGTTCTGGCGCCGTCTGTTTGGCCTGATCGGCATTCACTTTGGCGAAGTCAAACATGAAGGTGTCGGCACCGGTCGTCTGTCGCTGATCCATATCCTGCTGGGTATGGTTCCGGCTGTGGTGGTGGGTCTGGTGCTGCACGATCAGATCAAAACGCTGTTCAATCCGATCAACGTGATGTACGCGCTGGTCGTGGGGGGTGTGCTGCTGCTGGCCGCAGAGTATCTCAAGCCAAAACAGCCGAAAGCCGTAGGTGTCGATGATATTACCTATCGTCAGGCGTTTATGATTGGCTGTTTCCAGTGCTTAGCGCTGTGGCCGGGCTTCTCACGTTCTGGAGCAACCATCTCCGGCGGGATGCTGATGGGTGTGAGCCGCTATGCCGCGTCAGAATTCTCCTTCATCCTGGCCGTGCCAATGATGATGGGTGCGACTGTACTGGACATGTACAAGAGCATCGGCTTCCTGACGATGGCGGACTTCCCGATGTTCGCCGTGGGCTTTGTCACGGCGTTTATCGTGGCGCTGATTGCGATTAAAGCCTTCCTTGAGCTGATCAAACGCATCTCTTTTGTCTCGTTCGCCATTTACCGCTTCATCGTGGCGGCAGCGGTTTACATGGTCTTCATGTAAACCTGTGGCAGCCTGCTAGTCAGGCTGCCCAATCGCCAGACCTTGCGCGACAGCGGCAATGCGTCGTCGCGTCATCTCTTTTCGTACTTCCATCCCTTTGAATCCCGCTTCGACGACCGCTTTAGTCGGCACCGTCTGCGCCAGCGCAAAAGCACGACGCAGATAGTCGCCCTGCGGATAAGGCATACTCTCCAGCCCGGCACGTCCGCGCGCATCTGCTTCGCTGGTCAGCGCCATCTGCTCAACGCGCTGCGGCTTACGCCAGGCATCGATGCGATCAAACAGCGCTACCAGTGACGCCGCAGATTGCCGCTCAATGGTGTGCACAATGTCGTGAAATTCGGTCACGATCAGCGCCAGATCGCGAATTGCGTTGGGCACCCGCAGCCGCTGGCACAGCGCCTCGACCAGCGGAACGCCTGCCAGTCCATGACCGTGGTGGCTTGGCCACAATTCAGGCGGTGTCAGCGCCTTGCCGACGTCATGGAACAGCGTAGCAAAGCGCACATCGATCTCGCCGGAGAGCGCGGCGGCCATCGCCAGCGTCATCAGCGTATGCACACCGGTGTCGATCTCCGGGTGCCACTTAATCGGTGCAGGAATACCAAACAGATTATCCAGCTCAGGAAACAGCACCTGCAACGCACCGCAGTCGCGCAGCACCTGAAAGTAGACCTGCGGATTACGGGTGCCCAGTGCTTTTTCTGTCTCTTTCCACACCCGTTCGGCAGTGAGATTCGACAGCTCACCGCTTGCAGCCATCTGCTGCATCAGCTGCTGGGTTTCGGGGGCAATACGAAAGTTGAGATGAGCAAAACGCGCAGCAAAGCGCGCGACACGCAATACCCGCAGCGGGTCTTCACTGAAGGCTTCCGAGACGTGACGCAGCAGGCGCAGGGCAATATCACGCTGGCCGTTGTAGGGATCAACCAGCTCGCCGTTTTCATCCTGTGCGATGGCATTGATGGTCAGATCGCGGCGCTGTAAGTCCTGCTCCAGCGTCACGTCGGGCGCAGACCAGGTGACAAAGCCGGTGTAGCCTTTCCCGTTTTTCCGCTCGGTCCGGGCCAGCGCATACTCTTCGCGACTGACGGGATGCAGGAAAACGGGAAAATCGCGACCGACCTGTTGATAACCCTGCTCAAGCATGGCTTCGGGCGTGGAACCTGTTACCACCCAATCTTTATCTGTAACCGGCAGATTCAGCAGCGCATCACGCACCGCACCGCCAACAAGAAACGTCTTCACGCAACACTCCAGAGAAAAAGAAATGACCTGCACGCCGGGCGTATCCCGCGCCAGAAATCGGCGGTGCATCTCATTTTATTGTTGCACAGATTCCCCGGATTGCAGACATGCCAAAAGGGGGATCCTGTGATCCCCTGATCAGACCGACAGAAGGGGGGTCAGTTCATCCAGCGGTCGCTTTTCTTACGACGCGGCAGCATGTGCGGCAGTAAGAGTCCCAGCAGCAGGCCAACACCCAGCACGCCACCGCCATACATAAACCACTGCATGATAATGGTGCGCTGCTTGTCATCCAGCTGAACGTTAGCGGCGCTGACTTTCTTCTGAGCGACGATCAGCTCATTTTTCAGCTTCTGATTCTCGCCTTTCAGCCCGTTGATCACGCCGTCGCTACTGGCGACTTTGTTCTGCATCTCAGCGGTACGCTGGTTCCAGCTGTTATCGATGTTATCCAGCTTGGCTGTCAAATCTTTCACCTGCTGCTCAAGCTGCGGCACACGGGTACGCAGGCTCGGATTCGCGCTAAGCTGCGACAGGGGGATCCAGGTAGTGCGGCCTTCCGAATCACGGATCTGGCCGTAATGGGTGTCATTGTTGGTCTGTAACAGCTGCACCTCTTCTCCGGCGTTCAGCTTACCGAGCAGGCGAAACTGATCGCCCGGCCCGCTGCGTACCCAGGTTGAGAGTTCATCAGAAACATAGCGTTTTTCGTCGGCATGGGCAGGTGCAAGGGTGCTGAGGGCCAGCAAAGTGAGTCCAGCGAGTGTGATTTTTTTCATTCGATTTCGTTTGGCTTAGTCTGACTAAAATTTACCGGCACAGTCTGGAGAGGCCTCGCATAAATCTGAATGAGAACTATCCTGGTCTCATGAGAGTGCGAAAAGGTCTGCGAAAGAGCAAAGAAAGCAGAGACAGCGCGGCTTCTGTGCATTAATCTTCGCCTGATACCCCCTTGCCCTCCAGGCGACAGCGTGAGTAACCTGCTGATAATCGCCTGAAATATGCAGGAAAAACTCTCTTAAGTGCCAGCGGCGTAGTGAATAAAAAATTATGACCATCGAAATCGAACTAAAGTTCATTGCAACTCCACAAGCGGCCGGGAAACTGGCTGAACTGCTCTCCACTCTGCCGCATCAGCATCAGGCTGCTCGCGAGCTGACCAACATCTACTTCGAAACCGACGACAACCAGCTTCGACGCTGGGATATGGGATTGCGTATCCGTGGCATCGACCAGCGGTACGAAATGACGCTGAAAGCGGCGGGCCAGACGCTCGGCGGGCTGCATCAGCGCCCGGAATACAACGTTGAACTCAGCGAGCCGGTGCTGGATATTGCCCGCCTGCCTGCAGAAATCTGGCCGCAGGGCACCGATGTCGCAGCGCTGCAGCCGCGCTTGCAGCCCCTGTTTACCACCCATTTTCAGCGCGAGATCTGGCTGATCACCACAGGCAACAGTGAAATTGAAGTGGCGTTTGATCAGGGCGAGGTCACGGCAGGTGATCTCAGCGAACCGCTGTGCGAGATCGAGCTGGAGCTGAAACGTGGCGAACGCCAGGATCTGCTGGCCTTCGCACAGCAGCTGGTGGCGCTGGGTGGTCTGCGTATGGGCAGCCTGAGCAAAGCCGCCCGCGGTTATCAACTGGCGCAGGGTAATTCGCCACGCCAGATTGAGGCTTTCCCGCTGCTGAAAGCCGGCGTTAAAGCGACAGTTGAGCAGGGCATGGTCGCTGCGATGTCGGCTGGCTTGCGTCACTGGCAATATCATGAAGAAGTCTGGCTGCGCGGCAACGCGGCGGCGCAGGATGCGGTGCGCGAAGCGCTGGATCTGCTGCGTCAGGCATTCAGCCTGTTCGGTGCGCTGGTGCCACGCAAAGCCAGCAGCGCCCTGCGTCAGCAACTGACCACGCTGGAAGAGATGCTGGTGAACGAAGAGCAGGAGGCGGCGACGTTCTGCTTATCTTCTCTCTCGGTTGAAACGCAGCGGGCGCTGACCCACTGGCTGGCTGAGTCTCAGTGGCGTCAGTGGATTGATGCCAAAGGGGAGGCCAAGCTGCAGGGTTCATTTAAGCGCTTCAGCGACATCATGCTGAGTCGCGTCAATGCTGACCTGAGAGAGACGTTCGTCACGGTCAAACAACCTAACGAGTATCAGGACAAAGCCACGCGTCTGGCGCGTCAGCTGCTTACGGTGCATTTGCTGGCCGGATCTTATCCTGCAGAAACGGTAATGGCCTGGCTGGAACCTTGGCAGCAACTGCTGTCGGCGATTCATGAAAAGCAGTCATCCGGCTTAGCCTGGCTGACGTCGCAGGCTCTGAAACAGCAGCCATTCTGGCTCACCAGCGGCGCTGGCCGCTAACGGGTAATTCGTACCGCCATCAAGGAGGGCGTTATGTTGGCAGCACTTCCCGCGTTGCTACGCGATCAGGCCGAAGAGGCCGCCCGACAGCTTGGGGTTCCGCTGGCTTCGCTCAGCCCGGAGCAGGCCGCCGGGCTGGCTTTCAGCGACTTTGTGCTGGAAAATCTGCAACAACATCCCGACTGGTGGCAGATGATGCTCGACCAGCCGCCGCAGCCTGAAGAGTGGCAGCACTACGCTGTATGGCTAAACGAGGTGCTCAGCAGCATCGACAGTGAAGCGAGCCTGATGCGCGAACTGCGGCTGTTTCGCCGCCGTATGCTGGTGCGTATTGCCTGGATGCAGGCGCTGCAACACGCCACGACCGAACAGAGCCTGCACCAGCTCAGCGTTTTAGCCGAAGTGCTGATCAGCAGGGCGCGTGACTGGGTATATCAGGATTGCTGCCGTGATTTTGGTACGCCCTGTAATGCCGACGGCGACGCACAGCCGCTGCTGATTCTGGGCATGGGCAAGCTGGGCGGCGGCGAACTCAATTTCTCCTCTGACATCGACCTTATTTTCGCCTGGCCGGAAAACGGCACCACGCGTGGCGGACGGCGTGAGCTCGACAATGCTCAGTTCTTTACCCGTATGGGCCAGCGGCTGATCAAAGTACTGGATCAACCCACCATGGATGGCTTTGTCTACCGTGTGGATATGCGGCTGCGGCCATTTGGCGACAGCGGTCCGCTGGTGATGAGTTTTGCCGCGCTGGAGGATTACTACCAGGAGCAGGGACGCGACTGGGAGCGTTACGCCATGGTCAAGGCGCGCCTGATGGGCGATGACCACGACCGCTGGAGCCTGGAGCTGCAGCAGATGTTGCGGCCGTTCGTGTATCGCCGCTACATCGACTTCAGCGTGATCCAGTCACTGCGTAACATGAAAGGGATGATCAGCCGCGAGGTACGGCGTCGCGGACTGAAAAACAATATCAAACTGGGGGCGGGCGGCATCCGTGAAACCGAGTTTATCGTACAGGTGTTCCAGCTGATTCGGGGCGGGCGTGAGCGCTCGCTTCAGTTACGTGCCCTGTTGCCGACGCTGGAGGCGATCAAAACCCTGGCTCTGCTGCCTGCTGAACAGGTGGATACGCTGCGTGACGCCTATCTGTTCCTGCGGCGGCTGGAGAATCTGCTGCAAAGCCTGGGCGACGAGCAGACCCAGACGCTGCCGGAAGATGAGCTGCATCGCGCCCGGCTGGCGTGGGCGATGGATTGTGCCGACTGGCCTGCGCTGATGACCCAGCTTGAGGCTCAGATGGCAGCGGTACGGACAATCTTTGACGAGCTGATTGGGGAAGATACGCCTGAGATTGGCGATCAGCGTGAGCTGGCGGAGTTTCAGGTGCTGTGGCAGGACCAGCTGGAGAATAATGAGCTGGCGCCGCTGGTACCGCAGCTCAGTGACGATCAGCGGCTTACACTGCATCAGACGCTGGAGGCGTTTCGTCAGGACATCAGCCGGCGCACTATCGGTCCGCGTGGCCGTCAGGCGCTGGATCAACTGATGCCGCGTCTGCTGAGCGAGGTCTGCCCGCGTGAAGATGCGGCGGTCACGCTGAGTCGTCTGACGCCGCTGCTGCTCGGCGTGCTGACCCGTAGCACCTATCTGGAGCTGCTGACCGAATATCACGGTGCCCTGCGTCACCTGATTCGCCTGTGCGCGGCCTCACCGATGGTGGCCAGCCAGCTGGCGCGTCACCCTTTATTGCTGGATGAACTGCTCGATCCGGCCACGCTCTATCAGCCGACCGCCACTGACGCCTATCGCGATGAGCTGCGACAATATCTGCTGCGCATACCCACTGAGGATGAGGAGCAGCAGCTGGAAGCGGTGCGGCAGTTTAAGCAGGCGCAACATCTGCGTATTGCCGCCGCTGACATCGCAGGCACGCTGCCGGTGATGAAAGTCAGCGATCATCTCACCTGGCTGGCTGAAGCAATCATCGACTCTGTGGTACGTCAGGCGTGGAACATGATGGTGCAGCGCTATGGTCGTCCCTCTCACCTGAACAATGAATATGAACGCGGTTTTGCCGTACTGGGCTATGGCAAGCTGGGCGGCTGGGAGCTGGGTTACAGTTCTGACCTCGATTTAGTCTTCCTGCATGACTGTCCGGCAGACGCAGTGACAGAAGGGGAGCGCAGCATTGATGGCCGTCAGTTCTATCTGCGCCTTGCTCAACGCATTATGCATCTCTTCAGTACCCGTACCGCCTCCGGCATTCTCTACGAAGTGGACGCGCGTCTGCGTCCTTCCGGCGCGGCAGGCATGCTGGTCAGTACTTTTGAAGCGTTTGAAGAGTATCAGCGTAGTGAAGCCTGGACCTGGGAGCATCAGGCGCTGGTCCGGGCGCGCGTGGTGTTTGGCGAAGCCGCGCTGGGTGATCGTTTCAACGCGATTCGTCAGACGATTCTGTCGCTGCCACGTCCTGCAGACGCGCTGCAAACCGAAGTGCGTGAGATGCGTGAAAAGATGCGTGCTCACCTCAGTAACAAACATAAAGGTCGGTGGGATATCAAGGCCGATGCGGGTGGCATCACCGATATTGAATTCATCGCCCAATATCTTGTCTTACGCTACGCCGCTGAGCAGCCCGAGCTGACGCGCTGGTCTGACAATGTGCGCATTTTTGAGCTGATGGCGAAGTACCATAAAATGCCCGCCGATGAAGCGCAGGCGCTGACGCAGGCTTATGTCACGCTGCGCGACGCCCTGCATCATCGCGCCCTGCAGGCGCTGCCGGGCCACGTTGAGCCAGAGGCTTACGCAGCGGAGCGGCAGACGGTTCTGAACAGCTGGCAACGCTGGCTGATAACGCCTGCGTCTATCCTGGCGTGATGCTGATAGCACAAATCGCAACTGTGCTATCATCCGCGCACTATTTTTAATGCAGTCTGGAGTGTCTGGAATGAAAGTGACTCTGCCCGCGTTCGGCCAAGCCTCAGTGCTGGTTGTTGGCGATGTAATGTTGGATCGTTACTGGTATGGCCCAACCAGCCGTATCTCCCCTGAAGCCCCGGTTCCGGTGGTGAAAGTGGACACGGTTGAAGAGCGCCCTGGCGGCGCGGCAAACGTGGCGATGAACATTGCAGCACTCGGTGCCGCGTCCCGGCTAATTGGCCTGACCGGTGAAGATGATGCGGCGCGCGTGTTAAGTAATACGCTCAAAGACGTCAACGTTCATTGTGACTTCGTGGCGGTCAAAAGCCATCCGACCATTACCAAACTGCGCGTACTTTCCCGCAATCAGCAGCTGATCCGCCTCGATTTTGAAGAGGGCTTTGAACAGGTCGATCCGGAGCCGATTCACCAGAAGATGCGTGAGTCACTGGCTGCTGCGGGTGCGCTGGTGCTGTCCGATTATGCCAAAGGCGCGCTCTCCAGCGTGCAGACCATGATTACCCTGGCCCGCGAAGCGGGCGTGCCGGTATTGATCGACCCGAAAGGCACTGATTTTGCGCGCTATCGTGGCGCAACGCTGCTGACGCCGAACCTCTCCGAATTTGAAGCCGTGGTTGGCAAATGCAAAAACGAAGAGGAGATCGTGGCGCGCGGCACGCAGCTGATCGCGGATTTTGACCTCTCCGCGCTGCTGGTGACCCGTTCCGAAAACGGTATGACGCTGCTGCAGCCGGGCAAAGCGCCTCTGCATCTGCCGACCCAGGCGCAGGAAGTCTATGATGTGACTGGTGCCGGTGACACGGTGATTGGCGTGCTGGCGGCAGCACTGGCTGCGGGCGACTCGCTGGAAGAGGCCTGTTTCCTGGCGAACGCGGCGGCGGGTGTCGTGGTGGGTAAACTCGGTACCTCGACCGTCAGCACTGTTGAGCTGGAAAATGCGATTCACGCCCGCCCGGAACAGGGGTTCGGCATCATGACGGAAGCGCAGTTAAAAGCCGCCGTTGAGATGGCCCGTCGTCGTGGCGAAAAAGTGGTGATGACTAACGGCGTGTTCGACATTCTGCACGCGGGACATGTCTCTTATCTGGCCAATGCACGCAAGCTTGGCGATAGACTGATTGTCGCGGTGAACAGCGATGCATCCACTAAACGTCTGAAAGGTGAAAGCCGTCCGGTCAATCCGCAGGAAAACCGGATGATCGTGCTCGGCGCGCTTGAAGCAGTCGACTGGGTAGTCGTCTTTGAAGAGGATACGCCGCAGCGGCTGATCGCAGGGATTCTGCCCGACCTGCTGGTCAAAGGCGGTGATTATAAGCCGGAAGAAATCGCGGGCAGCAAAGAAGTGTGGGCAAATGGCGGCGACGTGCAGGTGCTGAACTTCGAAGATGGTATCTCCACCACCAACATCATCAAAACTATTCGCGGCAGCTAAAGCAGAAAGTAAGCGGGAGCCTGGCTCCCGCTTAACACTTATTCTGACTTGTTGTCCGGAACAGGTTTCACGACATCGGCAACCGGTGGCGGAGAAACGGCAGGTGAAGTGGCTACTGAAGCGGATGGTGTCGCCGCTGCAACAGGTGTTGCCGGTGCGGTTACCGTTGCAGTCGGAGGCGTACCCGCTGATGACCCCTGACTTTCCAGCTGGGCCAGACGTTGCTCCAGGGCCGCCAGTTTCTCCCGCGTACGCAGTAATACCTGCGTCTGCACATCAAACTCTTCACGGTTGACCAGATCCATCCGGGTCAGCTGCGCCTGAAGAACCTGACGAATTTTCTTTTCGACATCATCACCAAACTCACGAACACCTTTAGGCATCGCTTCGTGAACCTGACGGGCAAGTTGTTCAATTTTTTTCGTGTCGATCATGATGATTTCCTGGTTACGGAGAGCTGTGTCAGCGTGTTTACCAACGTAATAAGTGTTAAGTGTAATGCCAGAAATGAAAAGGATAAACCTCAAATCGGTAACGCAGGAAATGCAAAAGCAATTGCGCTATTGATGATTGCCGCCTCAAACGATCGGCGTTATAGTTGAAAGGCTTATTCTCAGGGCGGGGCGCAATTCCCCACCGGCGGTAAATCAGCTTCGGCTGAAAGCCCGCGAGCGCTTTATCTCAATGAAAAGAGAGGTAAAGGTCAGCAGATCCGGTGTAATTCCGGAGCCGACGGTTACAGTCCGGATGGGAGAGGGTAACGACATCTGTCGGACAGTTGTGTCTGCATCACGTTATTGCCACGTCTTTTTGACGTCACTCCTAAGCACGCCCTGATTCTGGTAACCCATACATTTTAAGGTTTTTATTACCATGAATCAGACGCTACTTTCTGAATTTGGCACGCCTGAACAGCGTGTAGAACGTGCTATCGCCGCCCTGCGTGAGGGACGCGGTGTGATGGTACTCGACGATGAAAATCGTGAAAACGAAGGCGATATGATCTTCGCCGCAGAAACCATGACTGTTGAACAGATGGCGCTGACTATTCGTCACGGCAGCGGCATCGTCTGCCTCTGCCTGACCGAAGCGCGTCGCCAGCAGCTTGACCTGCCCATGATGGTGGAAAACAACACCAGCTCCTTTGGCACCGGCTTCACCGTGACCATTGAAGCGGCTGAAGGCGTCACCACTGGCGTCTCCGCGCAGGATCGCATCACCACCATCCGCGCCGCCATTGCCGACAATGCCAAACCTACCGATCTGCATCGCCCTGGTCATGTCTTTCCGTTGCGTGCCAGCGAAGGCGGCGTATTGACCCGTGGCGGACATACTGAAGCAACTATCGATTTAGTGACGCTGGCCGGCTTTAAGCCCGCTGGTGTGCTGTGTGAACTGACCAACGACGACGGCACTATGGCTCATGCGCCTGAAGCGATTGCGTTTGCCCGTCAGCACAACATGCCGGTAGTCACCATCGAAGATCTGATCGCCTGGCGTCGCGGGCACGAAACGCGCTACGCCAGCTAATCTCTTTGATGCGATAAACAGGCCCCGAGCGGGGCCTGTTTCATTCCTGTCGCACCGTCATGGCGCGGGCTGAACTCTCGCTTTTCCTCACTTCTCCCTGCTGAATTCGTTTTAATCTGATACGTCAAATTTCATTCAAATTTCCTGGTGATCATCATCACGGTTATCCGCGTGATAACCTGGCGAATGCGCGTATCGTAGTGGCTATTAAACAACCGGATCCCGGAGATGACGAATGAGCCAGTTACGCATGCCAGCCCTGTTTTTAGGCCATGGCAACCCGATGAATGCCCTTGAAGAGAACCGCTATACCGCCGCGTGGCGTCACGCTGGCGATACGCTGCCACGTCCACGCGCAATTATTGCGGTTTCGGCGCACTGGTATACGCGTGGCACCGCCGTGACGGCAATGGCACAGCCGAAGACCATTCATGATTTTGGTGGCTTCCCACAGGCGCTGTTTGATACGCGCTATCCGGCACCGGGATCGCCTGAACTGGCTCGGCAGCTGGCAGAGCAGTTAGCGCCCGTCGAGGTGAAGCTGGATCAGGATTGGGGACTGGACCATGGCTCCTGGGGTGTCCTGATTAAGATGTACCCGGATGCCGATATTCCGGTGGTACAGCTCAGTATTGACGGCACCAGACCTGCGGCATGGCACTTTGAGATGGGCCAGAAACTGGCAGCACTGCGCGATCAGGGCGTAATGATTGTCGCCAGCGGCAACGTGGTGCATAACCTGCGTAAAGTGCGCTGGGATGGCAACAGCGAAGTCTATCCGTGGGCCAGCAGTTTTGAGCAGTTTGTCCGCGATAACCTGGCGGTGCAGAGCGATGCCGCTTCTCATCCGCTGGTTAATTTTATGGACCATCCTGGCGCGGCGCTTTCTAACCCAACACCTGAGCACTATCTGCCGCTGCTCTATGTACTGGGCGCACGTCAGCCGGATGAGACAATCAGCATTCCGGTTGATGGCATGGAGATGGGTGCCATCAGCATGTTGTCGGTTCAGGTAGGTTAGGGCGAAGCGGAGAGAAAACAGGCCAGAAGCTGGCCTGTTATTATCGCGGTGCGTTAACCGATAAAGGCGTGCGGATAGAAACGGGAAAGATCCTGAGTGATCAGGTCACGATCTTCACGCAGGCCGATTCCGGCCGGTTGATCGTCGATCAGCCAGCTTCCAATCAGCGTATAACTGTCGCCAAATTTTGGCAGCGGATGGAACTGCTGGACGATCATTCCTTCTTCGCCGTACGGCCCATCAACGCGGGCAATCTCCTGACCATTTTCCACGATCCGGATGTTAGCGCCTTCACGTGAAAACAGTGGCTTCACCACATATTTTTCCATGTGTGGCACGTCATCTTCTGCGAACCAGGCGGGCAGCAGGTTAGGATGATTTGGGAACATCTCCCACAGCAGCGGCAGCAGAGCTTTGTTCGAAATGATGCTTTTCCATGCCGGTTCCAGCCAGCGCACGCCAGCATCGCCCAGCTTGGTAGAGAACATTTCACGCAGCATGAACTCCCACGGATAGAGCTTGAACAGGTTACTAATCACCTGATCATGAGCGTCGGTGAATTCACCTTTTTCGCCCAGGCCAATCTCATCAATATAGAGAAATTCACTCGGCAGACCCGCTTCGGTGGCGCAATCCTGAAGATACTGCACGGTGCCACGATCTTCGTCGGTGTCGCGGCAGCAGGCGAAGTGCAGCCAGTTAAAGCCGTGCTGCTGGTGTAACGCGGCAAAGCGTTCAATCAGCTTTTCCTGCAGGCTATTAAACTGATCGCTGCCGGCGGGGAGTTGACCGGCGTTAAGCTGGTCTTCCAGCCAGAGCCACTGGAAAAATGCCGCTTCATACAGCGAGGTCGGCGTATCGGCATTGTTCTCCAGCAGTTTAACATCATCCTTGCCATCCCAGGCGAGATCCAGACGAGAGTACAGCGATGGCTGACGCTGATGCCATGAATCGCGCACGAAATCCCAGGTATGCTTAGGAATGCGGAATTTAGTCAGCAGCGCTTCGCTGTTGACCACTTTTTCCACCACCTGCAGGCACATCTGATGCAACTCAGCGGTAACATCTTCCAGATGCTCAATTTGCGCCAGCGTGAACTGATAATAAGCATCTTCACACCAGTAGGGCTCGCCATGCATGGTGTGAAAACGAAAACCGAATTCGGTGGCTTTTTCGCGCCAGCCCGGGCGCTCTGAAATGGCAATGCGTTCCATTGGGGCGTTAGCCTCCCATTGAGCGGCTGGAGGTGCCGGTGGCGCTGCTGCGCTGCATGCTGTTCTGCTTCGCGACGGTTTCACCAAAGCCACCACGGGTAATGGTCGACGTGGTCGCCGGTTTTGGTGCCAGCGCCGTTTTCGGCACAGTCATGGTTTTGCCAGAGGTAGCTGCGCCATAGTTACGGCCCGATGCATCAACAAACTGACCATTGGCCGGGCTGCGGGCATTTTTCGGAGAGAACAGCGGTTGCTGCGCAAAGCCCGAACCACCGCCCATCATGCGGCCCATCATGTAACCCGCCATCAGTGGCATCCAGAAGCTGCCGCCGCTCTGCTGTGATTCCGCATTGGTGGTGCCCACGCCTGCCTGAGCCGGTGTCTGCTGACACTGGTTTTCGCCAAATTCAGCGACACAATCTTCACGGGTGGCATATTTTGGCGCGGTGCGTTCCGCCTCTTTTTTGGCCTCATTGAATGCGGTGGTACATTGCGCACTCTGGCCCGGATTGGCTTTCGAACAGTCATCGGCGTTCTGGTACATCGAAACCGTTTCATCGTTCTGTTCACAGCCAGCCAGCATAAATACCGCCGAAACGGCGATAGCAACAGGCGTTAAATGGCGTGCCTGCCAGCTCTTACGAAAAGCGGCATAGCGAATAGATTTTGTGCGTTTCATTATGATTATCCTGTGCCCAAAGGTAGCGCATAGAATAGGGGATGGGGGGGTAAAATTGAAGCTGGAGGCCTGATGCAACAGGGATCTTTACTTAGTTATACGTTCAACAGAGAGGCGGGCCGCAAAGCAGCCCACCTGCTGATTAATTACCGAAAGGATTACCGCTACTGTGGCGAGCCGCAGGACGTGCGGCCTCAGAAGAGCCGGTTGCCACCGGACCGCTATCCACACGTGCGGTCTGCTGGGCATTTTCCGGTGCCACGGTTTCCGGTGACGTCGGGATCTCTTTACCAAGCTGGCTGTTCAGTTTCTGCAGGCTCTGCTCATTGAGCGTACCCAGCGCATAACTGATATTCAGCTGGTTAATCAGGTAGCTATAGCGCGCATCAGAGAGCTGCTGCTTCGCGTTGTAGAGCACGGTAGTTGCATCGAGCACATCGACGATAGTACGTGTACCCACCTGATAGCCTGCTTCTGACGCATCGAGAGAGCTTTGCGCAGAGACCACGGCCTGTTTGTAGGCGTTGATGCTGCTGATAGACGCATTCACGTTGTTAAACGATGAACGTACGGTCTGAACCGCAGAGCGGTGCGCGCTTTCCAGTGATTCACTGGCGCTGACGAAGCTGTACTGCGCCTGTTTCACCTGAGAGGTGACGCTGCCGCCGCTATAGAGTGGCAGTGAGAAGCTCAGGCCAACCTGGTTAGAACCGGTAATGGAGTCAGTTGAACCCTGGCTCTGGTTCGCACGGCTGCCGCCATACTTGCTGTTTGACAGGCCGGTAGAGGCAGTCAGACCAATAGTAGGCATATGACCCGCTTCCATCTGGCGGATCTGCTCACGGGCTAAATCCTGGTTCAGACGCGCAGAGAGCAGCGACAGGTTACGGGCTTCCGCCTGCTTAAGCAGTGCGCTCACGGGTTCCGGCTTATCGGTTCTGAAGCGATCGATGCTCAGCGAAGCAAGCGACATGTAATCCATGCCGGTGATCTGACGCAGCGTTTCTACGTTATTATCAAGGTTGTTACGCGCGGTGACTTCGTTGGCCAGCACGCTGTCATACTGGGCGCGGGCGTTCTGTACGTCAGTGATGGCAACCAGGCCAACGTTAAAGCGCTGAGTGGTCTGATCCAGCTCGCGATAGATCGACTGTTTCTGCGCTTCAGTGTAAGAAAGCGTATCAATCGCTTTCAGCACGTTGAAGTAGGCGGTCGCGGTGTTCAGAATCAGATCCTGCTGTGCGACCTGATAGGTGACATCCTGAATACCGGCAGCTTTTTCCTGCAGGGTCAGCGCGCGCCATTTCGACATGTCGAAAATAGTCTGGGTCAATTGCAGCGTGCCGCTGGTCGTGTTGGAATGGAGACCGCTGCTGTCGCGATAGCCGTTGTTATAGGTGTAGTCTGCACCCAGGCCGAGCTGGGGTAATAATGGGCTGCGCGCTTCGTTGATTTTCTCAAAAGCAGAATCGCGATCGGCAGCGGCGCTGCGCAGATCCGGGTTGCTCAGACGCGCTTGCTGGTAAACCTGAAGCAGGTCTTCGGCCTGGCTGGCGAAGCTGAAACCGCCCAGGCTCAGCCCAATAAAAAATGGGAGCAGTTTTTTCATTTGCATTCCTTTTGTTGCAGCAAATTGCAGTGGGTGCGCTGCCGGGTAAGCCAAAAATTATCGCCGATTCTAGCAGAGGGCAACTGTGAGATAAGTTGGCTGAACGTGCCTTCTCCCTCTAATTTACGTAAATAATTCAGAAAGAACTACTTACATGGAGCACAGTTACAGGCTTTTTTCGCTCCACCCCAATCTGCACAAGGAACCTGATGATGCCGGAAGAAAAAAAATCCCCTGTGACTTTCACAAAAAACGATGTAGAAATTATTGCACGCGAAACCGTCTATGATGGTTTTTTTTCCATCGAACGTTACCGCTTCCGCCATCGCCAGTTTAATGGCGAAATGAGTGGGGAAGTGCAGCGTGAAGTTTTTGAGCGCGGACATGCCGCCGTGCTGCTACCTTATGATCCCTTACGCGATGAAGTGGTGCTGATTGAGCAGATCCGCATCCCGGCTTATGACAGCAGTGCTTCACCCTGGCTGCTGGAGATGGTCGCCGGCATTATTGAACCCGGCGAATCTGTTGAGCAGGTTGCGCGCCGTGAAGCCGTTGAAGAAGCAGGTCTGGACGTTGGCCGGGTTAAGCCTGTGCTTAGCTATCTGGCCAGCCCTGGTGGCACCAGCGAACGTCTGTCGGTGCTGATTGGGGAAGTGGATGCCAGCCAGGCAGAGGGATGCCATGGTCTGGAGGAAGAGAATGAGGATATTCTTGTGCATGTGGTAAGCCGCGAACAGGCTTATCGCTGGGTGGAAGAGGGGATAATCGACAATGCGGCGTCTGTCATCGCCCTGCAATGGCTGGCGTTGCACCATGAAAAACTACGCGAAGAGTGGATACAAAAATGAAACAGCGCTATACCCCTGACTTTCCCGAAATGATGCGGCTCTGCGAAACCAACTTCGCCCAGTTACGCCGCCTGCTGCCGCGCAACGATGAGGCGGGAGAATCGGTGATTTATCAGGTAAATGGCGCCCGTTATCAGCTGACGATTCAGGAGTCGACGCGCTACACCACGCTGGTGGAGATCCGCCAGGTCGCGCCTGCTGTGAGTTACTGGAGCCTGCCCTCAATGTCGGTTCGGCTCTATCACGATGCGATGGTCGCCGAAGTGTGTTCAACTCAACAGATCTATCGCTTCAAAGCGCGCTATGATTATCCTAATAAAAAATTGCATCAGCGCGATGAAAAGCATCAGATAAACCAGTTTCTTGCAGACTGGCTGCGCTACTGCCTGGCGCATGGCGCGATGGCAGTTCCGGTCTGCTGATGCGTATAATGCAGTAAATGGCGTGGAGACGAAGGAAACGCTTTGGATAGCCTGCTAACTCTTCCTGCAGCGAACGGTTCCGAAATCAGGATTTTGCAAATCACGGATACCCACCTCTTCGCGGGAAAACATGAATCGCTGCTTGGCGTGAACACCTGGTCGAGTTATGACGCGGTGCTGGATGCGATTATTGCGCAACAGCGCGACTATGACCTGATCATCGCTACCGGCGATCTCGCCCAGGATCACTCTGTCGAAGCCTATCAGCATTTTGCTGAGGGCATCTCACGTTTACCGCGACCCTGTGTCTGGCTGCCCGGTAATCACGACTTTCAGCCCGCGATGGTTGACACGCTGGCGGCAGCGCACATTAATGCCCATAAACAGGTGCTGGTGGGTGAGCAGTGGCAGATTGTGTTGCTCGATAGCCAGGTCTACGGTGTCCCGCATGGGATGCTGAGCGACTATCAGCTGGAGTGGCTCGACAACGCGCTGTCCCGCTTTCCGCAACGCCATACGCTGGTCCTGCTGCATCACCATCCGCTGGCCTCGGGCTGTACCTGGCTCGATCAGCACAGCCTGCGCAATTCCCATCAGCTCGATGCGGTATTACAGCGCTACCCGTTAGCCCGGACGCTGGTCTGTGGTCATATTCATCAGGAGCTGGATCTGGAGTGGCATGGCCGCCGCGTGCTGGCGACGCCGTCAACCTGCGTCCAGTTCAAACCGCACTGTACCAGCTTTACGATTGACACCGTGGCGCCTGGCTGGCGCTGGTTTACCCTGCATCCGGATGGCGGCCTTGAGACCGAGGTCAACCGGCTTGACACCGACGCTTTTCGTCCCGATTTAGACTCAGAAGGATATTAACGCGTGGCGGCATTGCTTTATCTGCACGGTTTTAACAGCTCGCCGCAGTCGGCGAAGGCAACGCAGTTCCGGCAATGGTTAGAGGCGCAGCACCCCGGCATCGAGATGATCGTGCCTCAGTTGCCGACTTTTCCGGCCGATGCCGCGGCCATGCTGGAAGATCTGGTGCTGAGCCGCAGTGGCGAAACGCTGGGGCTGGTGGGCTCTTCGCTGGGCGGTTATTACGCCACCTGGCTGTCGCAATGCTTTATGCTGCCCGCCGTAGTCGTCAATCCTGCGGTGCGACCTTTTGAGCTGCTGGCGGATTTCCTGGGCGAAAATCAGAATCCCTACACCGGCCAGCAATATGTGTTAGAGTCACGCCACATTTACGATCTCAAAGTAATGCAGATTGAACCGCTGGAAGCGCCCGATTTACTCTGGCTGCTGCAACAGACCGGCGATGAAGTTCTCGATTACCGCCAGGCGCTCGATTATTACAGCGCGTGCCGTCATACGGTAGAAGAGGGCGGAAATCATGCATTTACTGGATTCGAGCGCCATTTCCCGCAGATTCTGGACTTTCTCGGTCTGAATCATCCCTGAGTAATGCGGAAATCGCACCCCATTTCACCCTTCTAATCAGACATTTACGATGAGTCAATCTAACTATAACGCGGATGCCATTGAGGTCCTGACTGGCCTTGAGCCTGTTCGCCGTCGTCCGGGCATGTATACCGATACGACGCGGCCCAACCATTTGGGTCAGGAAGTGATTGATAACAGCGTCGATGAGGCGCTGGGCGGCCATGCGAAGCGGGTTGAAGTGATTCTGCACGCTGACCAGTCGCTGGAAGTGATTGATGATGGCCGCGGCATGCCGGTGGATATCCATCCGGAAGAGGGCGTGCCAGCCGTCGAGCTGATTCTGTGTCGTCTGCATGCGGGCGGCAAGTTCTCCAACAAAAACTATCAGTTTTCGGGCGGCCTGCACGGCGTCGGTATCTCGGTAGTTAACGCCCTGTCAAAACGGGTCGAAGTCACGGTGCGCCGTAATGGCGAAATCTATGACATGGCGTTTGAAAATGGCGACAAAGTGCAGGATCTCACCGTCACCGGCACGGTGGCTAAACGTAACACCGGCACGCGCGTCCATTTCTGGCCCGATGAAAGCTTCTTCGACAGCCCGCGTTTCTCGGTATCGCGTCTTTCCCATCTGCTGAAAGCCAAAGCGGTGCTCTGCCCTGGCGTTGAGATTGTCTTCAAAGACAAGCTGAACAATACCGAACAGCGCTGGTGCTACGAAGATGGCCTGACCGACTACCTGTGTGAAGCGGTGAATGGCTTACCGACGCTGCCGGAAAAACCTTTTGTCGGCAGCTTTGCCGGTGATGTGGAAGCGGTGGACTGGGCGCTGTTGTGGCTGCCGGAAGGCGGTGAGCTGTTAACGGAAAGCTACGTTAACCTGATCCCGACCATGCAGGGCGGAACGCACGTCAACGGCCTGCGTCAGGGGCTGCTGGATGCCATGCGCGAGTTCTGCGAATACCGCAACATCCTGCCGCGTGGCGTGAAGCTCTCAGCGGAAGATATCTGGGATCGCTGTGCCTATGTGCTGTCGGTCAAGATGCAGGATCCGCAGTTCGCCGGGCAGACCAAAGAGCGTCTCTCCTCACGTCAGTGTGCTGCCTTTGTCTCTGGCGTTGTAAAAGATGCCTTCAGCCTGTGGCTGAACCAGAATATTCAGACGGCGGAAATGCTGGCTGAGCTGGCGATCTCCAGCGCCCAGCGTCGTATGCGGGCAGCCAAAAAAGTGGTGCGTAAAAAGCTCACCAGCGGACCGGCTCTGCCGGGCAAACTGGCGGACTGCACCGCGCAGGACCTGAATAAAACAGAACTGTTCCTGGTCGAGGG
Source organism: Pantoea sp. B550 (assembly GCF_024158165.1). Classification (NCBI taxonomy): domain Bacteria; kingdom Pseudomonadati; phylum Pseudomonadota; class Gammaproteobacteria; order Enterobacterales; family Erwiniaceae; genus Pantoea; species Pantoea sp. B550. Next base: position 1,345,602 of record NZ_JAMYXI010000003.1, on the reverse strand, counting down.
GGACTCGGCAGGTGGATCGGCCAAGCAGGCGCGCGATCGTGAATATCAGGCGATCATGCCGCTGAAAGGCAAGATCCTGAACACCTGGGAAGTCTCTTCCGATGAGGTGCTGGCGTCGCAGGAAGTGCATGATATTTCCGTGGCGATCGGCATTGATCCTGACAGCGAAGATCTTTCGCAGCTGCGTTACGGCAAGATCTGTATTCTGGCGGATGCGGACTCCGATGGTCTGCACATTGCTACACTGCTCTGTGCGCTGTTCGTGAAGCATTTCCGCTCACTGGTCAGAAATGGTCACGTCTACGTCGCCATGCCGCCGCTCTACCGTATCGATCTCGGTAAAGAGGTTTACTACGCGCTGGACGAAGATGAGAAAGAGGGCGTGCTGGAGCAGCTGAAACGCAAGAAGGGCAAACCGAACGTTCAGCGCTTTAAAGGGCTGGGTGAGATGAACCCGTTACAGCTGCGCGAAACGACGCTGGATCCGAATACCCGTCGGCTGGTTCAGCTGACGATCAGTGAAGAGGATGTTGACCAGACGCTGCGCATGATGGATATGCTGCTCGCGAAAAAACGTTCCGAAGACCGGCGTAACTGGTTGCAGGAAAAAGGCGATATGGCCGATATTGAAGTGTAGAAAACAGGACGCGAAAGCGTCCTGTTTGCTTTGTACTTCAGCCTGTACATCCTCAGAGAATCCGGCAGATTCAGAGCAGAGACAGTAACCCTTGTGAAAATTACCCTGGAAGAGCTACGCGCCTGGGTGGCGGTGGTGGACAGCGGTTCCATTACTGCGGCGGCATCCCAGCTGGCGCAGACCAGTTCCGGCATCAGCCGGGCGCTATCGCGGCTGGAGAGTAAGCTGCAGACCACGCTGTTGCATCGGACTACCCGACGGCTGGCGCTGACCGAAGAGGGGCAGGTTTTTCTGGAGCATGCGCGCCAGATCCTGGCCTCGGTTGAGCAGGCGGAAGAGCAGATTGCACTGCGGCGTGAGATACCGTCAGGACGGCTGCGGGTGAATGCCGCCACGCCCTTTATGCTGCATGTAATTGTGCCGCTGGTTGAAGATTTTCGCGCCCGTTATCCGCTGATCCAACTCGAACTGAATACCGACGACATCATGATCGATCTGCTGGAGCAGCAGACCGACATTGCCATTCGCATTGGCGAACTGCGTGACTCCACGCTGCGCGCCCGGCTGCTTGGCAGTAGTGCAATCCGGCTGATGGCCAGTCCGGCCTATCTGGCAAAAGCGGGCACGCCGCAGAGCGTTGCCGATCTCGCGCACCATCAGACCATCGGCTTCAGCTATCCTGACACCCTCAACGTCTGGCCGATCTGGCAGCCCGATGGTGATTTTATGCGTGTCAAGCCGACGCTCTCGGCTTCGAGCGGTGAAACCATCCGGCAGCTGGCGCTGGCAGGACAGGGTATCGCACGGCTCTCCGACTTTGTCAGCCGGGAAGATTGCGCCGCTGGCCGGCTGGTGCCGGTTCTTCCCGCGGAAACCCGCGATCTGCGGTTGCCGGTGCATGCGGTTTATTACCGTAACACCACGCTCTCTTCGCGTATCGGCTGCTTTCTCGATTTTCTCCGCACCGAGATTGATCGGCGTCAGATGCTCTGAACCGGCCTGTCAGAAACAAAAAACCTCTGTCACAGGACAGAGGTTTGAGGAGGGTGACAAAGTCTGGCCGGATTTGCTTTCAGAACGTGCCTGCACAAGGAACACGGTCAGATCGGAAAGACGCAACTACCGCCATCCATGGCACGCTCGGCCCGCGCGATTACGCACCTCATCCCTGAGGTGCGCCCTGACCGGACCAACGCTTTGCGTTGTTCAAAAACGCTCCCGGCGTTTTTATCCGGGCGGCGGGACGCTTTCCTCTTCTGACCGTGTTCCCTGCGCTTTGAGCTAATTTATTGCTGCCAGAGGCACCCTGCTGAGACTTCATCACCAGCCTTAACCCCCGCTACACAACCGGCGTTAAGGTTTCAGCAATCATCAGGCACTCGGTTCCAGCACCAGAATCTTCACATCCACCACATCATCTTTAATGATGGCGCGATGCGCATCCATATGCGGCATCTGCTGATGCTGCTCCAGATGGCGCAGCGTTTCCCACTGCTCCAGCATGAAAATAGAGTCTGGCGAGTTTTGCTTCCATGGCACCTGCGCCTGATGATCCAGCAGCGCGTCATACTGATGGCAGCCATCTTCTTCTAAGACCTGCGGGATCAGCTTTTTCACTGCATCCAGCACAGCCTGACGGCGACCGGGTTTAACACAAATTTCAGCAACGACTGTTAACATTCGCGAATTCCTCTTTCGTGGGAAAATAGGGGATAGCCCCCAACCATCTTACGCAAAAACGCGGCTAAGATGGGTCCGATAAGCGGCAATATCGCGTGGCACGTCCGGCGCTTTAATCACGTCGTTGCAGATAAAGGTCGGCAGCGCTTCCATTCCCAGGAACTGGTTGGCCTTGTGGAAGTGTAGATAGAGACCATCGACGCCGACGCCTTCAAAGAACTGTTCAGGGTCGGTAAAGGCCTGGAGCGGCGCATTCCAGGTCAGCGACAGCATATATTTTTTGCCCTGCAGCAGACCGCCGGAACCATATTTTTTTGCTGCATCGGAACGGGTACGACCATCGCTGGCGTAGAGCGAACCGTGGCCTTCAGTAAAGACTTCATCGATGTAACGCTTCACTGTCCAGGGTTCGCCCATCCACCAGCCCGGCATCTGATAAATCACCACATCGCTGTCGACATATTTCTGCACCTCATCGGCGATCACGTAATCGCTGTCAGCCACGGTGACTGACACTTCATGTCCCATGTCACGCAGCTGGCTGGCCGCAACATCGGTCAGGGTGTGGTTCAGTTCGCCTTTAGAGTGGGCAAAAGTTTTGCCGCCATCGATAATTAAAATCTTGCTCATGAATAGGTTGCCTCGTTTCCTGAATATGGTGCTCAGCTTACGTGCGCCGCAGCCGCAGAAAAATGCGTGGTTGATCACAACACTTTTGCTGCAGCAGCAACAATACGCCGGTTTATGGCACCATCGGTGGGCAAACTCACCATAAAAATCATAGAAAAAATCAGAATGAAAAAATTAATCCTCGCTTTGTTGCTGGCCAGCGGTGCTGTCCATGCGCAATCTCATCTCGACACCGTTCTCCGTTCTAAGACGCTCAAAGTCTGCACCACGGGCGATTACAAACCCTATAGCTATCTGCGACCCGATGGTCAGTATGAAGGGCTGGATATCAGCATGGCGAACGCGCTGGCTACCTCGCTCGGCGCAAAAGTAGAGTGGGTACAGACCAGCTGGAAAAACCTGATGCCAGACTTCCTGGCAAAGCAGTGTGACATCGCCGTCGGCGGCGTCTCCGTCACGCTGAAACGCCAGCAGACGGCCTGGTTCGCGCAGCCGCTGGACGTGGATGGCAAAATCCCGCTGGTGCGCTGCAGCGATAAAGAGCGCTTCCAGACCCTCGAACAGCTCAACCGGCCTGACGTACGGCTGATTGAACCGGCAGGTGGTACTAACGAAGCCTTTGTACACAGCCATCTGCCAGAGGCTTCGCTGACGCTGTTTCACGATAACGTCACCATCTTCCAGCAGTTGGTCGATAACAAAGCGGATGTGATGATCACCGATGCCTCAGAAGCGCGTTTTCAGCAGCAGCATTACCCGACGCTCTGCGCGATCAATCCCGACACACCGCTGCAGTATGGCGAGAAGGCTTACATGATCCCGCGTGACGACATCAGCTGGAAACTCTATGTCGATCAGTGGGTGCATCTCAGCATCGCCACGGGTGAATATCGTGATATTGCCCGTCAGTGGATAGGGTCAAAGCCCTGATTCACTTCAGCAGAGAGGTCAGGCACTTGCCGGTCTGAATCCGGCGTGCTTCCGGCACATGAAATTGCGCGGCGGGACGCCTATTGTCCCGCGCTTCCCCTGTGACTAACACCAGGGAATAAGGTACTATCCTCGCCAAACCACCGCCGGGTGTCCCGCCGTTGTGGGCCACGATGTGAGGATGAGAAATTAATGAGTGAACTGACTCAGGATGGTGCAGAGCGTCTCGCCCTGCACACATTCACCGAGAATGCGTACTTAAACTATTCGATGTACGTCATCATGGACCGCGCACTGCCTTACATTGGCGACGGATTAAAGCCGGTTCAGCGACGTATCATCTACGCCATGTCCGAGCTGGGGCTTAGCGCCAGCGCAAAATTCAAAAAATCGGCACGTACCGTGGGTGACGTGCTGGGTAAATACCATCCGCACGGCGACAGCGCCTGCTATGAAGCGATGGTGTTGATGGCGCAGCCGTTCTCCTACCGTTATCCGCTGGTTGACGGTCAGGGCAACTGGGGGGCGCCGGATGATCCCAAGTCGTTCGCGGCGATGCGTTACACCGAATCCCGTCTGTCAAAATATGCCGAGCTGCTGCTGGGCGAGCTGGGTCAGGGCACGGTCGACTATCAGCCGAACTTTGATGGCACGCTGCAGGAGCCGAAGATGTTACCGGCGCGCCTGCCCAATATTCTGCTGAACGGCACCACCGGTATCGCCGTAGGCATGGCGACCGATATTCCGCCACACAACCTGCGCGAAGTGGCTCAGGCGGCGATCGCACTGATCGACGCGCCGAAAACCACGCTGGAACAGCTGCTGGATATTGTCCAGGGACCTGATTATCCGACCGAGGCGGAGATCATTACGCCGCGTGACGAAATCCGCAAAATTTATCAGACCGGGCGTGGTTCCATCCGCCAGCGTGCGGTATGGAAGAAAGAAGAGGGCGAGGTGGTCATCACCGCGTTGCCGCATCAGGTGTCAGGCGCGCGCGTGCTGGAGCAAATTGCTAACCAGATGCGCAATAAAAAGCTGCCGATGGTGGAGGATCTGCGTGATGAATCGGATCACGAGAACCCGACCCGCCTGGTGATCGTTCCGCGCTCCAACCGCGTCGATCTCGATCAGGTGATGAACCATCTGTTCGCCACCACCGATCTGGAGAAGAGTTACCGCGTTAACCTCAATATGATAGGCCTGGATAACCGCCCGGCGGTGAAAAATCTGCATGAAATCCTGACCGAATGGCTGGTGTTCCGCCGCGATACGGTCAAACGCCGTCTGAACTACCGGCTGGATCGCGTGCTGCGCCGCCTGCATATTCTGGAAGGTTTGCTGGTCGCATTCCTGAACATTGATGAAGTGATCGAGATCATCCGTACTGAGGATGAGCCGAAGCCGGTCCTGATGTCGCGTTTTGGCATCAGTGAAACGCAGGCCGAATCCATCCTCGAACTGAAGTTGCGCCACCTGGCAAAACTGGAAGAGATGAAGATCCGTGGCGAGCAGGCGGATCTGGAAAAAGAGCGCGATCAGCTGCAGGCGACGCTGGCGTCTGAACGCAAGATGAATACCCTGCTGAAAAAAGAGTTACAGGCTGACAGCGCCAGCTACGGCGACGATCGTCGTTCGCCGCTGTGTGAGCGTGAAGAAGCCAAAGCTCTGAGCGAAACCGAGCTGGTGCCGTCTGAACCGGTCACCATTGTGCTGTCGCAAATGGGCTGGGTGCGCAGCGCCAAAGGCCACGATATCGATCCAGCCGGACTGAGCTATAAAGCGGGCGACAGCTATCTGGCTGCCGCACGCGGCAAGAGCAATCAGCCGGTGGCCTTTATCGACTCCACGGGCCGCAGCTATACGCTGGATCCGACATCGCTGCCTTCCGCGCGCGGACAGGGCGAGCCGCTGACCGGCAAGCTGACGCCACCGCCGGGTGCGGTGGTTGAACAGGTGCTGATGGAGCCGGATGACCAGCGTCTGCTGATGGCCTCTGATGCGGGCTACGGTTTCATCTGTACCTTCAGCGACCTGGTGTCGCGCAACCGTGCCGGTAAAGCGCTGCTGACGCTGCCGGACAATGCCCGCGTAATGACGCCAATGGCGGTCCATCATGAAGATGACATGCTGCTGGCGATTACCCAGGCGGGACGGATGCTGATGTTCCCGGTTGGCGAACTGCCGCAGATGTCGAAAGGCAAGGGCAACAAAATCATCTCTATTCCGTCAGCAGAAGCCGCCGCGGGTCAGGACAAACTGGCCTGGCTGATGATCCTGCCGCCGGGCAGTGCGATCACACTGCACGTGGGCAAACGTAAAATGCTGCTGCGCAGTGAAGAGCTACAGAAATTCCGTGCCGATCGCGGACGTCGCGGCACGCTGTTACCGCGCGGTCTGCAAAAAATTGATCGTGTTGAACTGGATGCACCTGCGCGTCCGGCGAGCCCGGATAGCGAAGCGTAAACTACCCGGCTGATCCTGCGTCAGCCGTGGCTCAATGAGGGAACTATGTTACTGATTCTGCGTGCCATTATCGTCGTCATTTATTCGATCCTAATCTGTATCTTTGGCTGTATCTGGTGTCTTTTTTCACCACGCGATCCGCGCCACGTCGCCACTTTTGGCCGTCTGTTCGGCAAATTATCGACGGTGTTTGGTCTTAAAGTCGATCTGCGCAAACCGGAAGGCGCAGAGAATTATGGTAATGCGATTTATATCGCCAACCATCAGAACAACTACGACATGGTCACCGCGGCTAAAATGGTGCAGCCCTATACGGTAACCGTGGGCAAGAAGAGCCTGCTGTGGGTGCCGTTTTTTGGCCTGCTCTACTGGCTGACCGGCAACCTGCTGATTGACCGCGATGACCGGGCGAAAGCGCGCGGCACCATCGGTGAGCTGGTGGATCAGTTTAACCGCAAGCGCATCTCCATCTGGATGTTTCCTGAGGGAACGCGCAGCCGTGGCCGTGGCCTGCTGCCGTTTAAAACTGGTGCCTTCCACGCTGCCGTGGCGGCGGGCGTGCCGATCATTCCGATTGTGGTCTCCAATACCCATGGCAAGATCGATCTCAACCGCTGGAACAACGGGCTGGTTATTGTTGAGATGCTGCCGCCGGTTGATGTAAAAGCATTCGAGTCTTCGTCGGTGCGTAAGCTGGCTACCCACTGTCGCGAACTGATGGCGGCGAAGCTGGAAGAACTCAACGCCGAAGTCGCAGAACGCGAAAAAAACGGAAAAATCTGACCGGCGAGTCATTCGCCGAACTATCCTGCATGGATGCCGCGCGGCGGGTCTTATCCGGCTCGCCGTGAACGCAGCACAGCAAAAACAGATCAATAAAAACAGGGTCGGCGCTTAGCGCCACGCGTAAAGGGTCAGAAGTTTTATGTCTTTCAGCAGACGTCAGTTCATCCAGCTTTCTGCCGGAGCGGCGCTTAGCGCCAGTTTACTCCCTCATGCGGCACATGCCGCCTCTTCAGCCAATGGCGATACACCGCTTCCGGTTCCGCCGTTGCTGGAATCCCGTCGCGGCCAGCCGCTGTTCCTGACGATGCAGCGCAGCCACTGGTCATTTAATGGCGACAATAACAAAGTGCCGGTGTGGGGTATCAATGGCCTCTATCTTGGCCCGACCGTCCGGGTTTACAGCGGTGACGACGTAAAGCTGATCTACAGCAACCGGCTGAATGAGTCCGTCTCCATGACCGTCAGCGGTTTACAGCTGCCGGGTGCATTAATGGGTGGCGCGCCACGTATGATGTCGGCCGGTGTCGACTGGTCGCCGGTACTGCCGATTCGTCAGGCGGCCTCAACCTGCTGGTATCACGCCAATACCCCAAACCGCATGGCGCCGCATATCTATAACGGTCTGGCGGGTATGTGGCTGGTGGAAGATGACATCGGTAAACAGCTGCCGCTGCCGAAGCATTACGGCGTCGATGACTTCCCCATCATCATTCAGGACAAGCGGCTCGATAACTTTGCCACGCCGGTCTATGACCCGCCGCAGGATGGTGGTTTCCTGGGTGATACGCTGCTGGTGAATGGGGTACGCAATCCGTATGTTGAGGTGTCACGCGGCTGGGTACGCCTGCGTCTGCTGAACGCCTCGAATGCGCGACGCTATGAGATGGTGCTCAGCGATAATCGTCCGTTTATGGTGATTGCCAGCGATCAGGGCTATCTGCCTGCGCCGGTTGCGGTGCAGCGTCTGTCACTGGCGCCGGGCGAACGTCGCGAAGTGCTGGTGGATATGTCGCAGGGCGATGAAGTGTCGATTACGGCGGGAACGGCGGCAGGCATTATGGATCGGCTGCGCGGTTTCTTTGAGCCATCTTCTATTCTGACCTCCACCCTGATCCTGACGCTGCGCCCAACCGGCTTACTGCCGCTGGTGACGGATAATCTCCCGATGCGGCTGCTGGCCGACCAGATTCTGGATGGGGTGGCGGTGCGCACCCGCGAATTCCGCATCGGTGACAGCATGCCGGGCATCAACGGCGCGCTCTGGGATATGAACCGCATTGACACCACTGCGCAGCAGGGCACCTTTGAGCGCTGGATCCTGCACGCCGATCGGCCACAGTCGCTGCATATTCAGGGCGTTATGTTCCTGATTAAAAGTGTGAATGGCGCACAGCCGATGGGCGAAGATCGTGGCTGGAAAGATACGGTGTGGGTCGATGGCAGCGTGGAACTGATGGTCAGCTTCCCGCAAAGTTCGTCAGATCACTTCCCGTTTGTCTACCACAGTCAGACCCTGGAACTGGCCGATCGCGGTACGGCGGGTCAGCTGGTGGTGCAGCCCACTGCATAACAGCGCGGTCAGGCAGGAAGAACCCGCCTGACCGCATTAAGCCCCCTCTGCCCGTCAACGGCAGGGCAGAGCGGTTAAGTTCACCTTCACGTCAGTTAAAAGTGTCCGGATCCGGCCCCAGACGATTACCGCTGTCCAGTTTCGCAATATCACTCACTTCATGCTTATCCAGACGGAAGTCGAATACCTTAAAGTTCTCTTCGATACGTGCTGGCGTCACCGACTTCGGAATCACCACCAGACCGCTATCCAGATGCCAGCGGATCACGATCTGCGCCGGGGTCTTACCATATTTCTTCGCCAGCGACTTGATGATCTCCTGATCAAAAACGCCTTTGCCGCCCTGTGCCAGCGGACTCCAGGATTCGGTCTGGATCTGGTGCAGCGCGTTCCACGCATGCAGCGTACGCTGCTGTAGCATCGGGTGCAGCTCAATCTGGTTCACGACCGGCGTCACACCGGTTTCATCCAGCAGACGCTTCAGGTGCGCTTCATGGAAGTTACAGACGCCGATGCTTTTGGTCAGCCCCTGCTGCTGCAATTCGATCATCTTCTTCCAGGCATCAACGTAGTGGTCTTTTTCCGGGCACGGCCAGTGCATCAGATAGAGATCGACCTGCTCCAGTTTGAGTTTCTCCAGGCTGGTTTCCATCGCCTGCTGAACATTCTGCTGATCGTCGTTCCACAGTTTGGTGGTCACGAAAATCTCTTCGCGCGGCACATCGGTTTCCTGCAGAGCCTGGCCAATCGCCTCTTCATTCTTATAGGCGGCGGCGGTATCGATTGAGCGATAGCCGACCTCAAGCGCTTTCAGCACCGCATGACGCGCATCTTCGATGCTGGCCTGCCAGACACCGAGTCCGAGTTGCGGCATCATATTGCCATCGCGCAGTTTGATAATGGGTTGGTCTGCCATAGTTGCTCCTTTCCGTTGCGGTTAACCCGTGAGAATTCACTGTGCTTAAGTCTAGCCAACAATTTTCAGCCTGCTCAGCGTCAGCAACAACAGCAGGTCTGTTCTTCTGCCCGATCCGGTAAATTTCTTGCCTGATTCTCCAGGCTGCTGGCGGTTCAGGCATTCGCGCGGCACACTGGCTTTTTGTCCGAAAAGGAGTCGCTATGGCGCACGATGCACTCTGTCACCGGCTGGCACAGCAGGTAGTCACCTTAATGACTCATGGTCGCGACCGTCTTTGCCCGGTCGAAAATGTGTCACTGATTTATGCTAATCAATATCGTCCCCGTACGCCGATGATGTATCAGCCCGGCATTGTTATCCTGTTTCAGGGCAGCAAAACCGGCTATCTCGGCAGCACCGTGTTTCAGTATGACGCCAGCAAATACCTGATGCTGACCGTGCCGCTGCCGGTGGAGTGCGAAACCTGGGCCTCGCCGGAAATACCGATTGCCGGGCTGTGTCTCAGGGTTGATACCGCCAGCCTGCAGGATCTGCTGATTGAAATCGGCGACGACGATCAGTTTCAGCCGCAGCCGCAGACTTCGGGTATCCACTCAGCGTGGCTGACGGAACCGATGCTGTGCGCCGCGGAGCGGCTGCTGGATGTGATGACCCAGCCGCGCGATGCGCGCGTTCTGGGGCCGCACATCGTGCGTGAAATTATTTACTATGTGCTGACCGGTCCGATCGGCGGCGCGCTGCTTTCGCTGGTGAGCCGACAGACGCAGTTCAGCCTGATCGCGCGTGCCCTGCGACGGATTGAGAATCACTATGCGGAAAACCTCAGCGTTGATGCGCTGGCAGCAGAAGTGAACATGAGCGTCTCAGCCTTTCACCATAACTTCAAAGCGGTGACGCAGACCTCGCCGTTGCAGTATCTCAAGCGCTATCGCCTGCATCAGGCGCGACTGCTGATGCTGCACGATGGACTAAAGGCGAGTGCGGCGGCGGTGCGGGTGGGCTATGAAAGCCCTTCACAATTTTCGCGGGAGTTTAAACGCTATTTCGGCGTGACGCCGGGGGAAGAGGTGAGTCGTGTCAGGCAGACGGTAGCGGATCCGTCCGCCTGAGTGGCGGCGGATCCGAAAGCCAGATGCGCGTCAGGCGCGTTTCTGGCGACGCTTTTTCCAGATCACCACAATGCTGCCGGACAGGCCGAGCACCAGCAACACCATCGGCAGTATCATCAGGATCGCCATCACCTGATCTTCATGACGCTTGATAAACGGCACCTGACTGATGCCATAGCCAAAGGCAACGACAATGCCGACCCACAGCACGCCGCTGAGCCAGTTAAACAGCTGAAAGCGGCCATTCTGTAAGCCTGCAATGCCCGCCATAGTCGGCAGGATCGTGCGGATAAAGGCGAGAAAACGGCCGACCAGCAGCGCCATCAGCCCGTGACGATTAAACATATTCCAGGCGCGCTGGTGATACTGTGCCGGCAGATGCATCAGCCAGCTCTTCACCAGCCGGGTATTCCCCAGCCAGCGGCCCTGCAGATAGCTCAGCCAGCAGCCCAGGCTGGCAGCGGTCGTGAGAATCACCATCGTCGGCACAAAATCCATCACCCCTTTGGCCACCATCGCCCCGGCCAGCAGCAGCAGGCTGTCGCCTGGCAGGAAAGAGGCGGGCAACAGACCATTTTCCAGAAACAGCGTCAGGAACATTACGCCGTATACCACCCACACTACATCCGGATTTGCCAGTGCGGCAAAATCCTGATGCCAGAGCGCCTGGACAATCTCGTGTAAAACACCCATTAGCGATTCCATCACGTCACAAGGAACAATCCGTCTGCGTTCAGACAGCGCAGTGATTTCACTGATAACCTGAACGATGCGGGATAAATTTTAACAACAAATGAGCCGGTGCCCGGCAAACTCTGCGGGCCACCGCTACGTGGTTTATCTTCTGTTTACTTTCTGTTTATCTGACTTAGCGCGTCAGGCGTGAAAAACCGGCCTCCAGGTCAGCCAGCAGATCATCAACGTGCTCCAGACCAATATGCAGCCGCACCAGCGTGCCGGTGAAATCCACACCGCCCGCCGGACGAATCTCTGCCAGCTCTTCCGGCTGATTCGCCAGGATCAGCGATTCATAACCGCCCCAGGAGTAAGCCATGCTGAAATGATGGAAGTGATCGAGATATTCCGCCAGTTGGGGCGCGCTTAATTTTTCCTGCAGGATGAACGAGAAGAGGCCGCTGCTACCGTTAAAATCGCGCTGCCAGAACGCATGACCTTTGCTTTGCGCCAGTGCCGGGTGATTCACTCGTGCCACTTCCGGGCGCGCCGCCAGCCACTCTGCCACCTGAATCGCACTCTCTTCATGCTGACGCAGACGGGTACCCAGCGTACGCAGACCGCGACTCGCCATGTAGGCGGTATCGGCATCCACCATCTGGCCCATCAGGTAAGAGTTCTCACGCAACTGGTCGATACAGCGCGCATTGGCGACCGCCGTGCCGATCATCGCATCGCTGTGACCAATCAGATATTTGGTGCCAGCCTGAATCGAAATGTCGATACCGTGCGCCAGCGCGTTAAACAGAATACCGGCCGCCCAGGTGTTGTCGATCATGATGATCGCCTCGGGCGCTTTAGCGCGTACCGCTGCCACAATCGCCGGAATATCCTGCACTTCCATCGTTATCGAAGCAGGCGATTCCAGGAAGACAACACGGGTGTTGGGCTGCACCCGCTCACCGATTTCACTGCCGATGCAGTGATCGAACCAGCCGGTGGAAACCTGCAGCTTAGCGAGAATTTTTGTACAGAAGTCCTGTGTCGGTTCATAGACCGCGCCGCTCATCAGTACGTGGTCGCCCGCCTCGACAAATGCCAGAATCGCGTTCGCGACGGCCGCTGCGCCGCAGGGATAGAGCACACAGCCTGCGCCGCCTTCCAGCTCGGTCATCGCATCCTGCAGTGCAAAGTGCGTCAGGGTGCCGCGACGGCCATAAAAAAGTTCGCCTTTTGCCCGACCTGCGGTGGCGCGTTTTTTCTCCGCAACCGTATCAAAAACCAGCGAAGAGGCGCGCTGAATGACGCTGTTCACCGAGCCCTGGGTATAACGCTTGCTGCGTCCCGCACTGACGAGCGTGGTATCAATTTTTCTGGTGGTCATGAGTCGCCTTTACCGCTTCAGACTAAGCCCTCACGTTATCACGAAACGGCCAGCAGGGTTGAGACTCAATGGTGATTATCAGAGTGCGTCGCAGGAAAAAAACCGGCTCGCGAGCGGGCCGGAGATTGATGACTAAGTGTGGCCCGGTTAGCTGTGAGACCGAGCCAGTGCAGGAAACCCGGTCAGACCGGAAAGGCGCTTACGCCAATCCCTGGCTCGCTCGGCCCGTTGCCGGGCCAACGCGTTGCGTTGTTCAAAAACGCTCCCGGCGTTTTTTTCCGGGCGGCGGGCCGCTTTCCTCCTCTGACCGTGTTCCCTGCCTGTTGAGCTAATCCATCGCTGCCAGTTGCACCCTGATTCGAGTTTGTCAGCAGTCTGAGACCCGCAAGCGAGCCGGTTTCCATTGCCTTACATGACGCCCATCAGGCGCGGCAACCAGAGTGAAATAGCGGGAATATAAGTAATCAGCATCAGCACCAGGAACAGCATGCCGTAGAACGGCAGCATCGCCCCGACGACCTGCTCAATCTTCTGCTTACTCACCGCGCTGGCCACAAACAGCACGGTGCCGACCGGCGGCGTAATCAGTCCGATGCCCAGATTAGTCAGCATGATCATGCCAAAGTGAACCGGATCGACCCCCAGCGCGGTGGCTACCGGCAGCAGCACCGGCGTCAGGATCAGAATCAGCGGCGCCATATCCATCAGCGTGCCTACGACCAGCAGCAGGATGTTGATGCACATCAGGATCACATATTTGTTATCGGAGAGGCTGGTGAACGCCTCAGTAATAATGGTCGGCAGCTGCATAAAGGTCATCACTGCGCCAAACCCGGCTGCGAAAGCGATCAGTACCATCACGATGGTGACGGTTTTAATGGTGCGGAACAGCAGGATATGCAGCTGGCTCCATTTAAAGTCGCGATAGATGAACATGGTGACAAAGAAGGCCCAGATACAGGCAATCGCAGCGGATTCCGAGGCGGTAAAGATGCCGGAGAGGATCCCCCCCATGATGATCACGACGGTAAACAGACCCCAGAACGCGTCGAAGAAAATCTTCAGCGCCTGACGAAACGGAATACGCTCGCCTTTGGGATAACCGCGTTTATGGGCAAAGCCCAGACACATCACCATCAGGCATCCGCCGAGCAGCAGGCCAGGGAAGATCCCGGCAACAAACAGCGAGGAGATGGTGACCATGCCGCCGGTCGCCAGCGAGTAGATGACTGAGTTGTGGCTGGGGGGCGTCAGCACCGCCTGTACCGAACCGCTGGCGGTCACCGCCGCGGCGAAGTCACGCGGATAGCCTTTCTCCTCCATCTGCGGGATCATTACCGAACCAATGGAGGCGGTATCCGCCACCGACGAACCGGAGATAGCGCCAAAGAACGTTGAAGCGACGATATTAACCAGCGACAGCCCGCCGCGAATAAAGCCGACAAAGATATAGGCGAAGTTGACCAGCCGGCGGGCGATGCCGCCCTCGGCCATAATCGCGCCCGCGAGGATAAAGAACGGAATGGTCAGCAGGGAAAATTTGTTAATCCCGTTGGTCACCTGAATCACCACCGCCTCCAGCGGCAGGTCGATCCACCAGGCCCCGATAAAGGCGCTCAGTCCCACCGCAAAGGCGACCGGAAAGCCCACCATCAGCAACACCAGCAAACTGCCTATCAAGATCAATGCATCCATTTTTCTGCTCCGCGTTAGTGGGTGCCGCCCAGCGTGACAATCGGCCGCTGGCTCTGATCGCCGCTCAGCAGGCGCTCAACAACAAACAGCAGGGTGAAGATCGCGCCAATCGGGATTGGCAGATACATCTCGCCGTAGGTCACCGCTGGAAGTGACGCGAGGGTCTGAACCCACATCGCTTCGCACAGGCTGTAACTGGCCTGGAAGATCACCAGGCAGGTGATAATCATCAGCAGATCGCTGACGCGCAGCATGAGGCGCTGCCGGGCAGGCGACAGGCGGTCAGTGACCATCGATACACAGATATGGGTTCCGGCGCGCAGACCCACCGGCGCGCCGATAAAGGTAAAAATAATCATGCAGATAATGGCAACCGGCTCCGGCCAGGAGAGCGCGCCGTTCATCACGTAACGGGCGAAGATCCCAATCGGGATGACCGTTACCATGATCAACAGTGCCACGGCGGCCACCAGCATGCAGAGCAGATAAAGCCCATCCATCAGACGCGTATAAGCAGACATAATTGATACCTGATTAAGCACGCCACACGGCAGTGTGGCGCGGGAAGGGTTATTTCACCTCAGCAATCCGGGTCATCAGATCCTGATATTTGCCGCCAAACTGATCGCGTACTGGCTGAGTCGCTTTGACGAAATAGTCACGGTCAGTCTGCTGGAAGGTGACGCCGCCCGCCTTCATTTTGGCGATCGACTCTTCGGTATAGGTCGCCCAGAGCTGACGCTCCTCATCCTGTGCTTCTTTGCCGAGCTTTTTCAGCAGTGCCTGATCTTCGGGTTTCAGGCGATCCCAGGCGCGTTTTGAAAACAGGATCATCTCTGGCTGGATAAAGTGGCCGCTGAGGGTGTAATACTTCGCAACCGGCATGTAGTTATGAGCGACAAAGGTCGGTGGGTTGTTCTCGGTGCCATCGACCACGCCAGTCTGCATCGCACTGAACACTTCACTGACGCCCATCGCCACCGGATTCGCGCCCATCGCTTTCAGCGTCGCCAGCGAGATGGCGCTATTCTGCACCCGGATCTTCATGCCCTTAAGATCCTCCGGCTTCGCCAGCGGCTTCTTAGTGATCATGTTGCGCTCACCGGCATCGGTCCAGCCCAGGAACACCATGCGGGCGTTGGGATCGTTGTCGAACTTGTCGGCGATCTCGCGGCCTATCTCGCCATCCAGCACTTTGTGCATGTGATCAACGTCGCGGAAAACGTAGGGCAGGGTCAGCACGCTGGTTTCCGGGGCAATCGAGGTGACCGGCGCCAGCGAGACGCGGATCATATCGATGGCACCCAGCTGCACCTGTTGCAGCGTCTGATCTTCATCGCCCAGTACGCCACCGGCGTAGAGCTTCATCTCCAGCCGTCCATCGGTGGCCTGTTTCAGTTTGTCGCCCATGTGTTGCAGGGCGACCACGGTGGGATAACCGGCAGGCTGTACTTCAGCCACTTTAATCACCTGTGCCGTGGCGGTGGCGCTCGCTATCATCGCCGCCAGGGCACTGGCTACGCATGTTTTCATCATTATCATTATATTGTCTCCCGCAGAGGTAAGACGGCCTGCAGTCTGGGCTAACTGCAGAGGGCCGTGAGGAGCCAGCATAGTGAAAACGCGTCTGAGTAAAATGTAGCAATGCTGATTGAATGAATTCCGTCACATTTTGAAACGTTGTTTTAATAAATTTTCATGCAGCTTCACATTTTCGAAACATCCTCACAAGCCGTGCCTGAACCCGCTCAACAACAGGTCAATAGCGCAGATCAGCTTTGTAAATACTAATGAGAACTACTATCAATTCGCCACCATTTTGCTATTATTTGCGCTTGTTTCGCATCCCTGAATCAGAAGTTGGAGAAGCAGCGTGGTAGCCAGTGATTTGATGCAAACGGACCTCTCCGTTTGGGGCATGTATCAACATGCCGATATCGTGGTAAAGGTGGTCATGATTGGCCTGTTATTGGCCTCAGTGGTGACCTGGGCGATCTTCTTCGGCAAATATGCCGAACTTAGCGCGGCTAAGCGTCGCCTTAAGCGTGAGCAACTGGCACTGGGCGAAGCCCGCAATCTGAATGACGCCGCCCGCATTGCCCAGTCGTTTACCGGGCACAGCCACAGTGTGGTGCTGCTGAACGATGCGCAAAATGAACTTGAATTGTCGGCGGGTGTGGAAGATACCAACGGCATTAAAGATCGCACCAGTTTCCGTCTTGAGCGCCGTGTCGCCGCCTTCAGCCGCCATGCAGGACGGGGCAATGGCTTCCTGGCGACTATCGGGTCTGTCGCACCCTTTATCGGCCTGTTTGGCACCGTCTGGGGCATCATGAACAGCTTTATCGGCATCGCGAAAACCCAGACCACTAACCTTGCGGTGGTGGCACCGGGTATTGCCGAAGCGCTGCTGGCGACTGCGATTGGCCTGGTCGCTGCGATCCCGGCCGTCGTCATCTATAACGTTTTTGCCCGCATGATCGCCAACTACAAAGCCTCGCTGGGGGATGTCGCTGCTCAGGTGATGCTGCTGCAGAGTCGTGATATCGACCTGGGCACCGTTGCCAAAGAAGTTCCGCGTCCTGCGACCGCCCAGAAACTGCGCTTAGGGTAAGTTGTTATGGCCATGCGATTAAACGACGATCTGGAAACCGATGGTGAAATGCATGAGATCAACGTGACGCCGTTTATCGACGTCATGCTGGTGCTGTTGATCATCTTTATGGTGGCCGCGCCACTGGCCACGGTTGATGTGCGCGTTAATCTGCCCGCGTCCACCAGCGCGCCGCAACCGCGGCCGGAAAAGCCGGTCTATCTGTCGATTAAAGCGGATAAGCAGCTTTACGTGGGTAACGATCAGGTCACGCCGGATTCGCTGGTTAACGTGCTGACCAGCCAGACGCAGGGCAACAAAGAGACCACCATTTTCTTCCAGGCAGACAAGTCGGTAGATTATGAAACGCTGATGAGCGTGATGGATAAGCTGCGCACGGCGGGCTACCTGAAAATTGGTCTGATGGGCATGGAAACTGTGAAGAAATAGCGGGTTATCCGGCACAATGAAAAGGCGACTGTTAAGGTCGCCTTTTTTTATGGCGGCGCTTCAGCCAGATAAAATCAGGCAGATCTGCGGCCAGGCAGATCATTTATGCTGCCTGATTTGAATTGTTAATTGGTTGTTACTCATGTACACAGAATTGTAAAGTGCAATGGTGAGCCAGGTCACATTAATCTCGCCTTAGTCAGGCTAAAACGGCTAAAAAACAACAGGAAGCCGTCATGAGTCACACCACGTCTTTACAAAAGCCGCCGAAAAGTGCGGCCCGAACCATCTTTAACGTCACCAGTGGTAACTTTCTGGAGATGTACGATTTTATGGTGTTTGGCTATTACGCCACCGCCATTGCCAAAACTTTCTTTCCCGGTGATGACCCGTTTGCTTCCCTGATGCTCACCCTGATGACCTTTGGTGCCGGTTTCCTGATGCGCCCGCTGGGGGCGATCATTCTGGGTGCCTACATCGACCATCACGGTCGTCGTAAAGGCTTGTTGCTGACGCTGGGCCTGATGGCGATGGGTACCCTGACCATTGCGCTGGTGCCAGGCTACGCCACGCTGGGCGCGGCGGCACCGATTCTGATCCTGCTGGGACGCCTGTTGCAGGGCTTCTCGGCAGGCGTCGAGCTGGGTGGCGTGTCGGTCTATCTGGCGGAAGTCGCGCCGAAAGGTCGTAAAGGCTTTTTCGTCAGCTGGCAGTCGGGCAGTCAGCAGATTGCGGTTATTTTTGCCGCGCTGCTGGGCCTGATGCTGAATCATCTGCTGGCGAAAGAGGCGGTGACGGAGTGGGGCTGGCGTATCCCGTTTGTGGTCGGCTGTCTGATTGTGCCATTCCTGTTCTACATCCGCCGGATGCTGGAGGAGACCGAAGCGTTCAGCAAACGTAAACATCACCCGAGCATGACGGAAATCATGCGCTCAGTTGCCAGTAACTGGGCGCTGGTGCTGGCGGGTATGCTGATGGTGGTCACCACCACGGTAATGTTCTACATGATCACTGCCTTTACCCCGACCTTTGGTAAAACCGTGCTGATGATGAGCGACAAACAGGCGTTTCTGGTCACCCTCTGCGTCGGTGTTTCAAACCTCTTCTGGCTACCGCTGATGGGCGCGCTGTCGGATCGCGTCGGTCGTCGCCCGCTGCTGATCATCTTTACCCTGCTGATGATTGTGACTACCTGGCCGGTACTGCATTGGCTGGTGGGATCGCCCAGCTTCGCTCATCTGCTGGAAGCGGAACTGTGGCTGTCGTTTCTTTATGCCAGCTACAACGGTGCGATGGTGGTCTATCTGGCGGAGATTATGCCTGCTGAGGTGCGCGCCGCCGGTTTCTCCATGGCCTATAGCCTGGCGACGGCGCTGTTTGGCGGTTTCACGCCTGCCATCTCCAGCTATCTGATCCATGCAACCGGTGACAAAGCGATGCCGGGCGTCTGGCTGACCTTTGCCGCAGTCTGTGGGTTGATCGGCACGTTGCTGATTGGCCGGATGGTGAAGCAGTATCAGACCCGTCACAGCGCTACGCCGGTCAGTGCTTCACTCTAAAACGACAAATCGACCACCACGCTGTCGCTGTAGTTACCGGCAGGGGGCGTGTTCTGCGTGGTCAGGATGCGCGCGGTGTAGTTAAAGCCGCGCGTCAGTCCATCCGTGGATACCGCCGTCGAGGTGGTACTGCTCCAGCGTTCCGTGCCTGCCGATCCCCAGCGATTGCTGGTGGTACTTTTATAAATTTCATAGCTCAGCCGATTCGCGCCGCTTGCCATATTCCTGACGCTACCCGCCGCATAGCTGCCATTGCTCAGCCCGACGGTATAGGTACTGCCTTTGCTGCACAATACGTTGATGGTCTGCGAGACGGCGGAGAAGCTGCCGACCAGCGGCGCGCTGCCAAAGCTGATATTGGGCGAGGTGATCGTCGTACAGTCATTGGTCAGGATAGCGGTGATGTTAATCGGAATTACGCCGCTACCGGTCTGCTCACTTAAGCAGAGATTGCCCACCCCGACGCTGGTGCAGATGCGATAGGTCACCGCCATGTTCAGCGTCACCTGATAGGTTCCGGCGGCGACCACCTGTCCGGGAACGGTGCGCAGATAGACCGGGATGGCGAAGTTAAGGCTGCCCAGCAAGCCCGCCAGGTTGATCAGGGTCTGCGAACCATAGACAAACGGCGTGCCGCCAATCGTCAGTTCAGTAGTGCAGGCCGTGTCGGTGCAGAGCCGCACCGGCACATTATCACTGCCGGTATCACCGCTGCGTTTCAGCGTACCGCGCGTGCCGTTGCTATTGGTTGCGCCGGTCAGCTGAAAGGTTATCTGGTTATTGCCTAGCAGCGACAGCGACGAGCCGGAGCCACAGTTGACGTTGGCGTTGGTGGTGACCGAACTGACGGTGGTATTCGCTACAAAGGTGGTGACCGAACCAAAGCTCGCTGTGGAGGCGGGCAGGGTACAGGCTGCGTAACCCAGCGATGGCAGTAACAGCAGCAGACCAGCCAGTAACAGAGATCTCATCATAGTGGGTTTCCGGACGTAAAAGGTTCAGCAGGCGCGGCGGCGCTACCTGCAACTGGAGCCGGCAGCGCGCAGGTCAGGGGGCCATAGGTTTTCAGCGCCTGCGGCTGACCGCTGGCGATATGCAGTTCGGTTTCGCAGCGGCGACCATCGGGCGTCACCACTTCGATCGGGTTGCTGGCGGTAAGATCTTCCATCCAGACGATACCATCCCAGCCGACATATCCGGTGGGATGGTCAGGCCGCTGTACAAGGCTTGAGACCGGCAGCGGCTGGCCCTGCGCATCAACCAGGATTACGCTGGCGGCGCGCAGTTTCTCCACCGGGAAGTTGAGGAGGTAGCCGCTCTGGCGTTTCACCGCAAAGCGCTGCTCAACCCGCGGCGTGGTCATATCTGCCGGCAGGTCGAGGGTGTCGATATCATATTTGGCCGGGTAATAGCTGCTGATGGCGGGCACCAGCAGATAGCCCTGTTGATTGGTGCGTCCCATCGACTGATTTTCATAGCGCACGTTCACGTCGGGATAGCTTGTTTTCACCAGCACAAAGGCGTCGTTGATGGCGTTAGCGGCAAAGACGCTGTTATCCATTAACACCAGCGCACCCGAGAGATCGGCCCATTGCGTGAGGTTGTCATCATCGCCATAGAAGCCCGCTGAGGTATCAATCTGGTTGTTGCGATAGCGCAGACTGCCCTGACGATAATCGCCGCTGTCTCCGCTCTGATTCGCCCACGAGGCATCCCAGGCGAACCCGCCGTCGCTGGGCATGGCGCTGGAGGCATAAACGCGCTGACTGTCGCGGCCACGCTGATCGCGTTCGGTGCTGAGGGCAACGCTGCCCTGTTCGCCAAACGGGATCACCAGCGAGATGGCACCGGTCCAGCTCTTCTCTTCCTGATCGCGGCTGGCCGAGACATACAGACTGCTGTTACCCCAAAGATTTTTACTCCACGAAAGGTTCCATAGCCGGGTGCGATCGCCCTGACCGTCGGTGATGTCGATGAAGGCGGCACCAACGCTGCCAAAGCGATTCAGCGAGACGCTGGCGCTGTACTGCGCACTGCGGCGTGAGAGTGCGTAGCGGCTATCCGCCTGACTACCGGCACGGCTGCCGACCAGCGCCAGATTGCCGAAGTCGCTGCTGCGCTGGGTCTGCTGCGTGCCGATGTTGAACCAGCGGTTGTTGTACTGATATCCCCAGCTATATTGCCTGCCGCTCTCCCCATCGAGCTGACTTTGCGCCACCGCGCCGTTGACCACGCCCCAACTGCCGACGCGCAGCTGACCACCCAGCCCACCCATTGCCAGCGTTTCGCTGCCTTCGGCGTGGCTCTCCAGCGTCAGCCAGTCGGTCATACCGTAACGATAAGAGCCACTGGCCGCGGCCTCACCATAATCGAAATTCTTTATGCCGTAGTTTTCGCGGATTGCCCCGGCAGAGAAGGCGTAGTCCGACAGCCCCGATTTCAGCAGGTTACTGGAGACGTAAAACGGCATGGTGGTGGTGACGCGGCGACCAACCGCATCGGTGGTGGTGATCACGGCATCACCCGCGCCGTTAACAAACGGCACATTGGTCATCGACCAGGGGCCAGGCTGCACGTTTGCCTGGCTGGAACGATAGCCGTTGATAAAGAGATCGACGGTGGAAGGCACGGCGGCCTGACCGGAAAAGGCGGGCAGCGGATAGGTTACCAGATCGGGACGGACGCTGAAGTCGCGGCCGACGCGGATGCCGCCGAGCCGCACACTGCTGCTCCAGGCCAGCGAATCGGTGATCAGATCCCCGACCCGCCAGCTTACCGCCGTGTTCTCATCTTCATTGCTCCAC
The DNA here is from genome assembly GCF_024158165.1 of Pantoea sp. B550. Classification (NCBI taxonomy): domain Bacteria; kingdom Pseudomonadati; phylum Pseudomonadota; class Gammaproteobacteria; order Enterobacterales; family Erwiniaceae; genus Pantoea; species Pantoea sp. B550. The sequence goes on along the minus strand of NZ_JAMYXI010000003.1, from coordinate 1,323,715 downwards.
CAGGTGTCGTAGCGGATATAGCCATCATCCTGATTAGTCGTACTGCCTTCCAGCTGCTGTTGCCAGACGCCGTTAGTGGAGAAATGACCGGCATCACCAAACAGCCGCAGTTCGTTCCAGGCGGACAGGCGGGAGCCACTGTTATCCGTGCGGCTGGCGTAAAGATCATAATTAATCAGCGCGCCGCTGCTGGTACGGCCCGGATAGCGGGGCCCGTTCTTCGCCTCGCCAATGACCTGACCGGGCAGCCACTCAGGCGGTACGGTCAGCAGCAGACGCTGTCGCGCAGCGTCATACTCCACTTTGATGGGTTGCAGCCTGCTGACATCGACCTGCGGCTGCTGGCCCAGCTTATCCGCTGGCAGGCCGGCACGCTGCAGATCGCCGCTGCGAATCCAGAAATGACCGTCGCGCTGCTCTACCGGCACAATATTGCCGTTCTCCTGCTGATTAATCACCAGCTCCAGCATATAACGCTGACCGCTGCCGCTGGTCTGCAGGCTGGGTGGCGGGGGCAGGGATGAGTAAGTCTCCGCCAGCACAGGATCCGGCGTAAGGGCGTAAATCACGCTGGCCACGGCCAGCCCGCAGGGATGCAGAGAAAACGGTCTCATTCAGCGCTTACTTATTGGCGGCGCTGCGCCACGGGCTCTTGTTAACCTCTGCGGTGAGCTCGCCGCTTACCGGCGAGGAGAGCGGCCAGCGGTGATAGCTGTCAGCCAGCACATACCCGTATAATCCTTCGCCCAGTTTGCGACCGCCAATCGCCACATTGCTCAACCGGGCGTGACCGCTGCCGCTGTTGGTTAACTGGAGCCAGCGCCTGCCGCCCTCGCTAATCTGTTGCCAGCGCAGAGCCGGGCGAGCGCTGTCTGTGTTCAGCCCGGTGCCATAAACAAACAGCGGCACCGAATAGCGCATCTGGAAGGTCAGCCCGGCCTGATTCTCGCCGGGATTACGCGGGGTCGGGATCTCATCCAGCACCACCCGATAGGCCAGCTCTTTACCGGCCGCAGGCGGCGTCTGTTTAATCAGCCTGACCAGCTGTTTCTGGCCCGGTTCCATCCGCACCATCGGCGGGCTGGCGACCACCTGCTGCTGAGTCTGATACTGCTCCTGGCCATTGTTCTGCTGCCAGCTGAAGACGCGGATCTGCATCATGGTGGTGCTGTTACCGCGATTCTCCAGCCAGAGTTCGCTGGCTTTCTCTTCAGGATTAATGGCGGGATCGATGGGCCAGATCATGACCGAATTCGCGGCGAAGGCCGGTGAGAGCAGGGTGGAACTTAGCAGCAGCAACAGAGCGCGCAGTGGCTTCATGATCATATCCTTGTTTTCTATCACCTCACCAGCTCAGGGTGACGGTCAGCGTGTCGGTATAAACGCCGGCGCGCGCAGTGCCGGGCAGTTGTAGCTGACCGTAGATCGGCAGCGTAATGTTATTGGCATTGCTATAACTCAACGGCACCGCCTGATTGACCGGGATCACCGTGGTGCGGCTGGCGTTGCTAAAGAGCGTGTAGGGAACGGTATTGCTGAAATTGGGCAGCTTCAGGTTACGGGTCGTGGTGAAATTGTTGCCCTGATTAATGCTCATGCTCAGCGTGGTGCCTGGCGTACAGGCGAGATTAATCGAGGTGCTCTGCAGATAGCTGGCGTTGACGGTATTCGCCGCCACGCCAGACTGCGTACCGAAATTAAGCGTGCCAAAGACGCCGGTATTGGTACCGGATATCACGCAGCCTGCCACAATCGACGCGGTAACCTGAAAGGTGCTGGTAGGCAGACTCCAGGCGCTGATACTCCCTGTCAGCAGGAGCAGACCGCATGCGATCGTCAGGCAGGATCGCCAGAGAACCACCCGTATTTACCTGCGACAGCAGTTAATAGTTCACGGCAACGTTAATCGTGTCGGTATAGGTTCCGGCAGGGATCAGGGGGTTAAAACCGCCGCCGACCACCCGGCCATAGATGGCGTAGTTGGTCCCCAGCGTCGGATCGGTGGTACCGCTGGCGGCGATAGGCGTATTGTTGGCGATCGCCGTGGTAAAGGAGGCGTCACTGTAAAGGGTATAGGCGATGCCCTGCGCATTATTCGATCCCAGTATCAGATAACGCGGCGACGTTGAGGCGGTGCCATAGATAGTGGCTGGCGCAGCATTGCTGCTGGTGACCACCACGTTGTAGTCCTGACCGGTGGTGCAGCGCACAAAAATACCGTTACCGGCTGCACCGACCAGGGTGGCGTTCAGGGTATCAAAGGTGGCAGCACTGCTACCAAAGTTCAGGGTACCGAAGTTAACGCCCGCCGTGGCTGACTGACCATTTACCAGGCAACCGGTAGTTAGCGTTAACGTGGCATTGATGGTTCCCGAGGTCGTCGCCGCCTGGGTTAATGATGGAACAGCAACTGTTAATCCTGCAGCGGCAAACAGAAAAAGCTTGAGTTTCATAATATTTCCTTACGGATTATCGAGAGTCAGTGCTTTTTCACCCGGTGTTTATTAACGATTCAACCCAAAGTAAGGAAATAAAAACAATAAGGCGGGCAGCGCCGCAGTCTTAAGAAAAATCTTAGACTTAAGGATTATGATTTATATCAGTTTTACTTACTATAGATCAGTTAAAGCGTTAGGCGAAGCGCTGCCGTTTAATTTTCGTTAATCAAATGGCCTCTCTGGCCGATAACCCAGTTACAGCAAGGCATAAAAGCGAGGCGGCAAAACAAACATCTTTGTTTTTTCGGCCTCTGGCCTGCTTTCAGCTTCGGTGATATGTTCCTGTACCAATCAGACATAATAACGATTTACCCGCAGACTCAGCAGGCGGGAAATAAGATGCAGGTCATTAATGGCCTGCGTTCGTGGGCCTTTTTTGCCCGGTCTTCAGGGTCAGGAAATACCGGAGTTTATTAACTTTCACCCGTTGGGTGTTTTTAAGATTACTTTTCTGACTTTATACAGCACCTGTTTTTCTGCGGGTGGTGAGGAGTTGCACATGTTGCTTGTCACCTGGAATGGCGTTCTGATCTGCGTTTCGCTGATCGTGGCGTTTATTGCCTCTTTTACAGCGCTGGATACCGCCGGACGGGTGGCGGTCTCCCATGGCTGGAGCGCGCGGTTCTGGCTGCTGGTGGGCGGCACGACAATGGGGATTGGCATCTGGGCAATGCATTTTATCGGGATGCTGGCGATGATGATGCCGATGACGATGCGCTATGACACGCGGCTGACGATCCTCTCGCTGCTGGTGGCGATCCTGGCGTCAATATGTGCTTTCAGCCAGACGGTGAGCGGTTTACATCTCACCCGTCAGCGGCTGCTGCGCGGTACGCTGATCCTGGGCGTGGGTGTGGTAGTGATGCACTATCTCGGTATGTATGCTCTGCTGATTAATCCCCAACCTGAGTGGAACAGGCTGCTGGTGACGCTCTCTGTGCTGATTGCGTTGGCGGCCTCAGGCGTGGCGCTGTGGCTGGCGTTTCATCTGCGGCAGGGTGACCATCATCTGCTGCTGATGCGAGGGCTGGCCTCACTGGTGATGGCGATCGCGATTGCGGGCATGCACTATGTGGGGATGGCGGCGGCGGTGTTCCGCCACGGCAGCATAATGCAGCCGTATGGCGTCAGTAATCCGGGACTGGCGGTATGGGTCACGCTGATTACGTTAATTATTCTGGGGATCACTCTGCTGAGTTCGATGCTGGACGCTCAGATGCGTGCCGCGCGGCTGGCAACCCGGCTCAATCGCGCTAACCAGGAGCTGCGTCAGCTGGCGATGCATGACAACCTGACCGCGCTGCCCAACCGGGTGATGCTGGAGCAGCAGCTTGATCTCGCCATCAAACAGGCGCTGCTGAATGAAGATCGCTTTGCCGTGATCTATATGGATCTGGATGGCTTCAAAGCGGTCAATGACACCTGGGGGCATCATGTCGGTGACCGGTTACTGGTGGCGGTGGCGGAACGGCTGCGCAGTCAGCTCAGTAACACTATGCTGCTGGTGCGGCTGGGCGGGGATGAGTTTGTGCTGATGGCGGAGTGTGACATCAACCCGGCCCGGCAGCTGGCGCAAAAACTGGTTAAAGTGATCGGTACGCCGTTTGAACTTGACCGCTATGTACTGCACGTTTCACTTAGTGCAGGTATTGCAATCTTTCCACTGCATGGTCGCAACCGGCAGGAGCTGCTGTTTAATGCCGACGCGGCGATGTACCACACCAAACACAGTGGACGAAACGGCTGGTGCCTGTTTGAACCTGCTATGAGCGCGGCAACGCAGCATCAGCTGGAGCTGGCCAACGATTTATGGGAAGCGATCGATCGCCAGCAGATGCGGCTGTTCTATCAGCCCAAATTCCGTTCCGGCGGCACACGCCTGATGGGGTTTGAGGCGCTGCTGCGCTGGCAGCATCCGCAGCGCGGTCTGCTGACGCCTGAGCTGTTTCTGCCACGCGCTGAAAAAACCGGCCAGATTGTAGCGCTGGGAAACTGGGTCATCGGGGAAGCATGCCGTCAGTTAAGGATCTGGCACAGCCAGGGCCACGGCGAGTGGACGGTCTCGGTGAACCTCTCGGCATTGCAGTTCCATCAGCGTGATCTGCTCAGCACGCTGAACGAGACGCTGGCGCGTTACCAGCTTTCAGGCAGTGCGCTGATGCTGGAGATTACCGAAGCGATTGCCATGCGCGACCCCGCTTTCAGCCAGCAGCGGATTCGTGAGTTGCAACAGGCGGGCGTCAGCGTCGCCATTGATAACTTTGGCATTGGCTATGCCAACCTGTTACATCTTAAAGACCTGGATGCCAGTGAACTCAAGATTGATCGCAGCTTTATCAACTGTCTGCGACCTGGCAGTGAAGATGCGACCGTAGTCAGCGCCATGCTGACACTGGCGCAGAGTCTCAACCTGCGCATGGTGGCGGAAGGGGTTGAGACGGAAGAGCAGCAGCATCTGCTCACCAGCCTGGGCTTTGATGCATTGCAGGGGTATCTGCTGGGTAAACCCACACCTCCGGATCGGGTTGAGGCGTTCAGTATTCCTGCACTGCGACAGCCAGTGGTGTCGGTATCTGGCTGAGGCTGACGATAGATTTCATCACTCACAATGAGTGGAAAGGATGCAGGGTGCGCGGCTCATTAACTACCGGTCTATGCCGATAACTAATACACATTTTAAAAAACCTCTGCCCTACCACCAGCACGGCTTTCGCGGGAATGCACAATGTTAGCGACCTCATACGACACTTTTATCGTCATCGTCTCCGTTCTTGTGGCGATGCTGGCTTCGTTTACCGCTTTAGATATGGCGGGACGGGTCGTACATTCTACCGGCAAAGTGGCGCTGGTCTGGCTGTTCGGCGGTGGTTTCTCCATGGGCATTGGCATCTGGGCAATGCACTTTATTGGCATGCTGTCGATGAACATGGAGATGGTCATGAGCTACAACGCCGGACTCACCGCTTTCTCCGCCGCCATCGCCGTCTGCGCGTCGATATTTGCACTGTGGCTGGTCTGCAATGGGGATATGCCTTTGCCGCGTCTGGCGGGCGGCGCGCTGATCCTCGGCAGTGGTGTCGCGGCGATGCACTACACCGGCATGGCGGCGCTGATGTTCTCGCCCGGTATCGTCTGGCAATGGGGCTGGGTGGCGCTGTCGGTGGCGATTGCTCTGGCCGCTTCGGGCGCGGCGCTGTGGCTGGCGTTTAACCTGCGTGAGGGGCAGACCAGCCGGGTCACGCTACTGCGTATTGGCGCCTCTGTGGTCATGGGCTGTGCGATTGCAGGCATGCACTATACCGGCATGATGGCGGCAGAGTTTCCCGTCCACAGCCATCCGGTCGGGCAGGGCGTTAACAGCAACTGGCTGGCGATTCTGGTCACGGTAGTCACCATCTCCATCCTGGGCATTACCCTGCTGGTCTCAATGCTGGATGCGCGGATGCAGGCGCGTACCTCGATTCTCGCCAGTTCGCTGGCTGATGCGAATCGCGAGCTGGCTCAGCTGGCGCTGCACGACAACCTGACCCGGTTGCCGAACCGCATCCTGCTGGAAGATCGACTGGAGCAGGCGATCAATAAAGCGAACCGTGAGCAGGCGCAGTTTGCCCTGATGTTTATGGATCTCGATGGGTTTAAGGCAGTTAACGACGCCTTCGGACATCACATCGGCGACAGTCTGCTGGTCGGGGTGACCGAGCGGATGAGTCAGCAGATGACCGGCTACTACACGCTGGCACGGCTCGGCGGGGATGAGTTTGTGCTGCTGGTGGAGATCGACGATCCCAACGATGCCGCGGCCATTGCTGATAAGCTGGTTAAAGCAACAGGGCGTCCGTTTAATATCTCACGCTACGAACTGGTGGTCTCACTGAGTCTTGGTATCGCCGTCTATCCCGGCGATGGCGTGGATGAGCGGGAACTGATGTTCAACGCCGATGCAGCGATGTACCACACTAAAAATAATGGCCGTAACGGCTACACCTTCTTCCAGCCTTCTATGAACATCCAGGCGCAGAGCCAGCTTCAGCTGAATAACGATCTCTGGCATGCGCTGGATAACGACGAACTGCGCCTGTTCTATCAGCCAAAATATTGTGCGCCGCGCGGCCCGATCCTCGGTTTTGAGGCGTTACTGCGCTGGGAACATCCGAAGCGCGGCCTGCTGTCGCCCGATAAATTCCTGCCGATGGCGGAAAAGACCGGCATGATTGTCAACATCGGCAACTGGGTGATCCATGAAGCCTGTCGTCAGCTGCGCCAGTGGCATCTGCAGGGCCATCCGGACTGGTCGGTAGCGGTGAACCTGTCGGCACTGCAGTTTGAGCAATCGAATCTGGTGGAGACGGTGGTGGATGCGCTGACAAAACATCAGATTCCGGCCGAACTGCTGACGCTGGAAGTGACCGAGACCACTGCGATGCGCGATCCCGATGAGAGCGTGCGTATTCTCACCGAGCTGACCCAGCTCGGCGTGAAAGCTTCAATTGATGACTTTGGCACCGGCTACTCCAGCCTGCTCTATCTGAAACGCCTGCCGGCCAGTGAGCTTAAGATTGACCGGGCCTTTGTTAATGAGCTGCAGCATCAGAAAGAAGATGCCACCATCGTGTCGGCGATTGTGGCGCTGGCGCAGTCGCTGCAGCTGAAAGTGGTGGCGGAAGGTGTTGAAACCGCTGAGCAGCAGGCCTTTCTGACCAGCCTGGGCTGCAATACGCTACAGGGCTATTTGCTGGGCAAGCCGGTTCCCCCTGAGCGAGTGCCGAATCTGGCTAACTTTGTGGTGGCGGAAACGGAAGAGGCGATGGCAAACGTGAGCCCGATTGCTGAAGCCGATCAGCCACTGACGCCGCAGGTGGCGGTAATCTGAAGCACCTGATCAGAGCTGAATCAGCGTAATCAGTACGATAAGCGATGCGCGCCGCCTGTCATTGGCTGCCGTGCGTGGTAAAGTCTCGCGGTCAGACTACTCGCGGTAAACAAGGAGAGGCGACCCGTGGCGAAATACCAGCGCTTGATGGATGAGATTCAGCAGCAGATCGAGGCCGGCATCTGGCTGCCCGGCACCCGTTTACCGTCGCTGCGTCAGCAGGTCGCGCAGCAGGGTGTCAGCCTGATGACGGTGCTGCATGCCTATGAACTGCTGGAGAGTCAGGGCTGGATCGTCTCGCGTCCACAGTCAGGTTACTATGTGGCACCGCGCGCCTTAGCGCCCGCACCGCTCAGCGTGGCGATCAGCGAGCAGGTCGATATCAACGACTTTGTGTTTGATGTACTACAGGCCACGCGCGATCCCGCCATCGTGCCGTTTGGCTCCGCGTTCCCCGATCCGGCACTCTTTCCTCAGCGTCAGCTGATGCGTTCACTGGCGAACGTCTCTCATCATCTGACTCCAACCGATGCGCTGCACAATCTGCCGCCCGGCAACGCCACGCTGCGACAGCTGCTGGCGCAGCGCTATGCGCGTCAGGGCATCACCCTGTCGCCGGATGAAATTGTCATCACCAGCGGGGCGCTGGAGGCGCTGAACCTCAGCCTGCAATCCCTGACCGAGCCGGGCGACTATGTGGTGATTGAGCAACCGAGTTTTTATGGCGCGCTACAGGCGATTGAGCGGCTCAAGCTCAAGGCGCTGGCGATTCCGGTCGATGCAAAGCAGGGCATCGATCTCATCCAGCTGGAGGAGGCGCTGCAACGCTGGCCGGTAAAAGCCTGCTGGTTGATGACAACATTGCAGAATCCGCTGAGCGTAACGTTAACGCCGGAGCGCAAACAGCAACTGGTGGCGCTGCTGACGCGTTATCAGGTGCCGATGATTGAAGATGATGTTTATGCTGAACTCTGGGCGGGTGAGGCTGCGCCGCTGCCCGCCAAGGCCTGGGATCGGCAGGGAAACGTGTTGCACTGTGGCTCCTTTTCCAAGTCGCTGGTGGCGGGTTTTCGCGTCGGCTGGGTGGCGGCGGGACAGCATGCGCAGCGCATTCAGCGACTGCAGCTGATGAGCACGCTCTCAACCAGCGCACCGATGCAGCTGGCGCTGGCCGATTTTCTTGCCACGCGGCGTTACGACACCCATCTGAAGCGGCTGCGACAGATACTGGCGAAGCGACAGCAGATGGTGCGTCAGGCACTGCTGAAGGTGCTGCCGCCTCAGGCTACGGTCAGCGAAGCGCGCGGCGGCTATTTTCTCTGGGTGACGTTGCCGGACAGCATCAACACTACCCGGCTCTACCAGCAGGCGCTGGCTCAGGGGATCAGTATTGCACCGGGGCAGTTGTTTTCGGCAGGAGAGCAGTTCAGTCACTGCTTCAGACTGAATACCGCCTGGCCGTGGGATAGTCGGGCCGAGGCGGCAATAGCGACGCTGGGTCAGTTAATGGCGGAACCGCAGGCGGATTAGACGCGCGCCGCTTCCTGGTGGCCCCAGGTCAGGTAGTAGACATCATAAAAGTCCACTTCCCCTTTTTGCGTCAGCAGACGCTGGATACCGCTTTTTACCCGTTCCGGTGTTTCAGGCAGCGACAGAATGCGTGAGATAGCCTGTTCGCGCACCGGCTGAACGTAATACCACTCACCGTTGTAGCAGACACGCAGATCGAGCGCATCAATATCTTCAAAGCGATATTTCGGGTTGATATCGAGCAGCATCAGCACGCTCATTACCAGCACAAATGCGGTGGCAAACCAGAAGGCGGGCCAGCCGAGCATCTCGGTGGTGAATATCAGCGCCACGCACAGGCCGTAGCAGAGATACATAACTGCCCAGAGGCCGGGATGGTTCTTCAGAAACGAGAGGCTAAAGCGCGGCAGGTTGTCGCGACGTTCTTCGCGGTTAAGCGTGGCGATCTCGTCAATCAGGATTTGTTTAATAGCGTCCATTGGTTACCTCACTGTCATCTGTTAGCTATTACAACAGATAACAGTCAAGCATATCAGAAACAGATTTGTGCGATTTTTGTATAACAGTTTATCAAAAGACTGCCCTGGCATCGGGCTGCCGTATCTGCGTGCCGGGCCGCCTGACATTTTGCAACACTTTACCGCAGTAAGAACCGCTATCTGCCGCCGTACAGGCACGGTCTCGCCCTATTGTTAGCGACACATTTGGCTTTAGTCAGCAATATCAGTCAATTATCTCAGTTGTGTCGTCCGGCGCACATTGCATTGTGCCGCGGGTTTGCCACACTTATAAAAAAAGCGGAGAACCTGTATGCGTGCCTCATCCTCCAGTCTGATGTTAATGATGTCCTTTGCCGCAGGTACTTTTTCGGCCGGGGCCTCTGATAATCCTCAGCATCTGATGCTCGCCATTCCGTCGGGTGGCGTACCTAATAACCCGTTACCTCTGATTATCTGGCCGCGCGTGGTGCCGGAAGAGGAGGAGATCGCAGCGTGGTTTGAGAAAACGTTCGACGAAAACGGCTGGCCACCCGCCTGGCGCTATCCGATTTTCCCCTATACCCACTTCCATCCCAACACCCATGAACTGCTCGGCGTTGCGGAAGGCTGGGCGGAAGTGCTGTTTGGCGGCGACAGTGGCCGGATGGTCACCCTGCGCGCAGGCGATGCGGTGCTGATCCCGGCGGGTGTCGGTCATCGTCAGGTCAGTGCCAGCGACGATTTTATGGTGATCGGTGCCTATCCGCGTGGCATGTCGCCTGAGACGCTGCGCGACGAACCCGCGAAGCTGAAGATGGCGCAGGAGCAGGTGAAAAAAGTGCCGTTGCCGACCCAGGACCCGTTTACCGGCAAAGAGGGCGCGTTAACCGAAATCTGGCAGCCGATTGCCGCGATGCATTTACAGCAACAGATGGACCTGTAAACGCCGTTTCTGTCGCGAAATGATTAAGCGCGAGCCAGCCTCGCGCTCTGACCTTGCTGACTGTAAAACCTGCCTGAACGCCTGAGCTCAGGCGCTTATCCCAATCATTACACCATTGAACATTTGCTCGCCGCTGCCGATAACTCCCCTGATAAGATTAGTTATTCTTCTTAATACGCTTGTCTTCGCAGACCTTTTCCGCTTTAGTCTCGGCTCGCGATTAAGAACATTCCTAAGCCTTTACCGGGCTCCCGAGCAGCAGGCAAATAACAATGGATAATAACTCTGATGTCATGTATCGCATGCTGGTACAAAGCGTGATCGACTATGCGATCACCATGCTTAAACCGGACGGAACTGTCGCCAGCTGGAACGGCGGGGGTCTGCACGTCCTTGGTTACAGGCCAGACGAAATTATTGGACAGCACGCCGCCCTGTTTTACAACGAAGAGGATCGCCGTCGCGGTCAGCCGCAGCGCGAACTCGATATCGCCGCCACCACCGGACGTTACGAAAACGAAGGCTGGCGCTGCCGTAAAGATGGCAGCAGCTTCTGGGCACACGTGGTCATCTATCCCATCCGCGACGAGACCGCTCAGCTGATTGGATTTGCTGCGGTCTGCCGTGACTGCACCCGGCAGCAGGAGCAGCAGCGCAAAGAGCGGGAGCAGGAGATGCGTTTCCGCCTGCTGGTGGAGGGCGTCACCGATTACGCCATCTACATGCTCGATCAGGACGGTAACGTAGTGAACTGGAACGCCGGCGCACAGCGGGCCAAAGGCTATGTGGCGGAAGAGATTGTCGGCCAGCATTTTTCCCGTTTCTACAGCGCACAGGATCGACTCAATCATATCCCCAGCCAGAACCTGCAAACTGCCTATCGCACCGGCCGTTTTGAAGATGAGGGCTGGCGCTACCGCAAAGATGGCAGCGCGTTCTGGGCACATGTGGTGATCGACACGATCCGTGACGATCAGGGCAAGCTGCTGGGCTATGCCAAAATCACCCGTGACTGCACTGAACAGCAGCGTGTCCGCAGCGAGCAGCGCGAGCAGGAGCAGCGTTTTCGCCTGCTGGTTGAGGGCGTAACGGATTACGCCATCTATATGCTTGATACCGACGGCGTGGTTGTGAACTGGAATGCCGGCGCACAGCGCGCCAAAGGTTACAAAGCGGAAGAAGTGGTCGGTCAGCACTTCTCGCTGTTTTACAGTGCTCAGGAGCGGCTGAACAGGACACCGGAAGCTAATCTCGGTATCGCGCTGAAAACCGGTCGTTTTGAAGATGAGGGCTGGCGCTACCGTAAAGATGGCAGCGCGTTCTGGGCGCATGTGGTTATCGACGCGATCCATGATGATGACGGTAAGCTGATCGGTTTCGCCAAGATCACCCGCGACCGCACGGAAGGCCGTGAGCAGGAGCAGCAGATCCTGCGCGCCCGTGATCTGGCCGAAGCGCAGAGCACGCAGAAAACCGCCTTGTCTAAATTTCTGGACAACATCATTGCCAACATTCCCTCCTGCGTGATTGTTGAAGATGCGATTACCCGCGAGATCCTGCTGGTGAATGACCGCACCCAGCAGCTGTTTGGCCTGTCGAAAGCACTGATCGTCAACAAGCGTCCGCACGAATGCATGTCGCCTGAGCTTAGTGACTATTTTAACAATCTGGCGGACGTTGCACTGCGCAGTGAGGGCATGCATGAGCGTGAGCAGTTACTTATGACTGCCAGCGGCGAACGCATTCTGCATACCCGCGCCACCGCGATTAATGGCCAGGATGCGCGCCGCAACTACCTGATGCTGCTGGTGGAAGATGTCACCGACCAGCGCGCCGCCGATGCCCGTATTCACCATATGGCGCACCACGACAACCTGACCAGCCTGCCGAACCGCATGCTGTTCCGCCAGCGGCTGAGTGAGGCGTTGCGCACTGCGAGCCAGACGCAGCGCCAGACCGCCGCGCTGTGCCTTGATCTGGATAACTTCAAAAATGTGAACGATGCGCTGGGCCATCAGATTGGCGATGAGCTGCTGCGCAGCGTGGCTAAGCGTCTTCGAAACACGCTGCGCGATCAGGATACGCTGGCGCGCATTGGTGGCGATGAGTTCGCTATCGTGCTGCCCTCGGTAGCAAACAGTGAGGAGGCGAGCATTGTGGCGCAGCGTCTGATCGAGGCGATTCGTCCGCCGGTTAACGTTGAAGGTCATAATCTGTCGGTCGGGCTGAGCGTGGGTATTGCACTCAGCACCACCATCACCAATACGCCGGAGCAGCTGTTGCGCTGTGCGGATATGGCGCTGTATGAAGCCAAACGTAATGGCCGTAACCGCTATGAGCACTTTACGCTGGAGATGGATGATGTGGCACGCAGCCGACGCCTGATTGAAAACGATCTGCGCGATGCGATCAGCGGCGGGCATTTGCGGCTCTACTATCAGCCTATTACCAATGGCGATCACCGCACGATTATTGGCTATGAAGCGCTGATGCGCTGGCATCATCCTATCCGCGGGCTGATTATGCCCAACGACTTCATCCCGATTGCGGAAGAGACCGGCCTGATTCATATGCTGGGAGCCTTTGCGCTCTATGAAGCCTGTCGTGAAGCGGCGAGCTGGGAAGGGGAGCAGTCAGTCTCGGTCAACCTCTCACCGCTGCAGTTTAAAAACAGCTCGCTGGTGCCGGTGGTTGAAGGTGCGCTGAAAGAGTCGGGTCTCGATCCGGCGCGACTGGAAGTCGAAATCACCGAATCGGTGCTGCTGGATGACTCGCTGGGGAATATCCGTACCCTGCAGAATCTCAAGGCGCTGGGCGTACAGATTGCGCTGGATGATTTCGGCACCGGCTATTCGTCGCTGAGCTATCTGCGTTCCTTCCCATTCGACAAAATCAAAATCGACAAATCGTTTATCAACGATATGGGCGACAGCCGCGAGGCGCTGGCGATAATCCGCGCGATTACCGGCATGAGCCGCAGTCTGGATATCCAGATTACCGCTGAAGGCGTGGAGAGCGATGAGCAGTTCACGAAGCTGCGCGATGAGGGCTGTACGCTGTTTCAGGGCTTCCTGTTCGGACGACCTCAGCCGTCGGAGCTGCGGCTGAAAACGCTGGGTTAATCCGCGCCGGGTTAATCATAAAGGCCATGCTGCTGAACCGGCGCATGGCTGAGATTATCGCGGATACGGCGCACCGACTCGCGCACCACCAGCCTGCCGTTCAGCAGCAGGCTGCCGGTGGGTGTGCCGGGATTCAGCCGCATCTCCTGCAGCATTCTCACTGCCGCTGCGCCCAGCTCATCACGTGGCACCTGCACCGAGGTCAGCGGAATATCGTGGATAGCGGCCAGGTTAAACCCATCCATGCTCATCACTGAAATATCCTGTGGCACCCGTAATCCGGCCTGCTCCAGCGCAGTGACCGCCCCAGCGGCGATGTAATCCCCGCTGGCGAGAATCGCCGTCGGACGCAGTGCGTCAGGGCAGTGGCGCAGATAGTCACCCAGCCGTTCCGCCGCCTCATTGCTGCTGAAGCTGTTCAGGGTCAGCAGGTGCTGGCGGCTGTCGAAGCGCAGATTCATGGCGTGCCAGGCGTCGCGCACCCCCTGAAGACGCTGCTCCATGGTATAGCGGCGCAGGCAGTGCAGCGACAGGATCTGGCGGTGTCCCTGCTCAAACAGATAGCGCGCGGAGAATTCACCAATCAGCTGATGATGCGGCGAGACTGAAGGCAGGCGCATCCGGCGATCGAGGGCATTGATCAGCACGCAGGGTTTGTTCATCTCCGCCGCCAGCTGATGAATATGCTCATCATCAATGCCGATCAGCAGGGCGGCTTCGGTCTGCTGCATCTTATCGATAAACAGCGCGGCATCACTTTCCACCTCTTCCAGCGGACAGTAGCGCAGCCGCACCTCATGTGGCTCCACCGCCTGGCTTATCCCCTGAATCACCTTGTAGTAGAAAATGTCACTGCGTACGTCAAAGGCGCGCGGCGGGGCGAAGACCATCAGGTTATTCAGCAGGAGGCGACCGCTGTGCAGGTTATCCAGCACGCCCTGCTGCTGCGCCACGGCCAGCACTTTGTCCCGCGTCGCGGGTCGGGTATTCGCTTTCCCCGCCAGCACCCGCGACACCGTACTGATCGAGACACCGCTCAGCGCCGCAATCTCACCGATTTTCAGCCTTTGTTTCATTCTGTGATCGCCTTCAAATCTGCCAATGAAAAATTTTTCATAGCCTGCTGAATCGCGTCAGATAAGCGTTTCAGTGCCATTTTCTGTCGGGATCCAGCCTGCCATGAAAACTGTTGCAAAAAAGTGGCTGTACCCACGTTTCACACTTTTTTAAGTTCGATAAAAGGACACGCGGTACGCCAGCAGGCGGTGTGCGTCATCAATGGCAATCAGGAGTGGCACAATGAGCCTCGAATCAACAACCAAACCCATCAGTGCATCACGCACGGTGCGCGTGATTAAAAATTTACGCTGGTGGATGCTGGGAATGTTCCTGCTGGGTGTGACCGTCAACTACATCACCCGTAACTCCCTCGGCATCCTGGCACCGGAACTGAAAACCAGTCTGAACATGACCACCGAACAGTATTCGTGGGTCGTAGCCGCATTTCAGCTCGCCTATACCCTGTTTCAGCCGATTTGCGGCTGGCTGATCGATGTAATCGGACTGAAGATGGGCTTCCTGATCTGCGCGCTGATCTGGTCGGTAACCTGTCTGCTGCACGCCGGTGCGGGAAGCTGGCTGCATCTGGCGCTGCTGCGTTTTGTCATGGGTGCTTCCGAAGCGGCGGCCACGCCTGCTAACGCCAAAGCGATCGGTGACTGGTTTCCGAAAAAGGAGCGTCCGGTTGCGGCGGGCTGGGCGGGCGTCGGCTTTTCGATTGGTGCGATGCTGGCGCCACCGATTATCTATGTTGCCCACATTACCTTTGGCTGGCAGGGCGCATTTCTGCTGACCGGCGGCCTGGGCCTGCTGTGGGTGGGACTCTGGTGGTGGGGCTATCACTCGCCGGAGAGTCATCCCCGTCTTTCCGATGATGAACGCGCCTTTATTAACCAGGATAACGAGGCGATTGGTGAAAAGCTGCCGTTCTTCACCGCGCTGAAAGTGATTGGTAAAGAGAAGAAATTCTACGGCATCGCCATTCCGGCCTTTCTGGCTGAGCCCGCCTGGGCGGTGCTGAGCTTCTGGGTGCCGCTCTATCTTGCCAACGAGCGCGGCATGGATCTTAAACAGATCGTGATGTTCGCCTGGCTGCCATTTCTGGCCGCCGACCTCGGCAGCGTTGCCAGCGGCTATCTGACCCGAATCTATGTGCGCTGGTTTGGCATGACCCGCGTGAATTCCATTGTTGCAAGTTCGGTGACCGGCGCACTGCTGATGCTCTCACTGGCGCTGATGACGCTGGTGAAAGATCCCTGGCTGGCGATCGCCCTGATCTCCGTCGGCGGCTTCGGTCATCAGGTGATCTCCTGCATGCTGAGCGCGCTGGTAGTAGAGCGTTTTGATCGCCGCCAGATGGCTACAGTCAACGGCATGCGCGGCTCCTGCGCCTGGATCGCCAGCTTTATCTTCTCGCTGATTATTGGTGTGACCGCCGATACCATCGGCTTTAATCCGCTGTTTGTGGCGATGGGCATCTTTGACCTGATTGGTGCCGTTTTCCTGGTGATGCTGATCGCCGAACGCCGCCAGCGCCCTGCTAACCCATAAGGATATCGCGATGAAAACCCTGAAGAACTGGACGCTGCATCAGCAGGCCGATCACTTTGTTGAACTCAAGGTCGACGATCGACATTTCCTGCGACTTTATGTACTGGAAGAGAAGCTGATGCGTGTGCTGCTGAAGCGCGACGGTGATCTGGCGCTGAACCGCACCTGGAGCATTGCGCCTGAGCATGATGTGCCCTGGCAGGGACGTGACCGCGAGGCGCTGGATGGCTTTACGCTGCCCGCATTTCAGGTGGATCACGATGCGCAGCAGCTGCGCATCAGCACACCACAGTTGCGGGTGACGGTGCATCAGCCGCTCTGCCTGAGCTGGGAGCAGTTTGATGGTGTCAGCTGGCAGCCGCTGACCGCCGATCGTCATACCGGTGCCTATCTGCTCAATGCGCACGGCGACGGCGTCGAGCACTATCAGCGTCGTCAGCCGCAGGATCGGGTGTATGGTCTGGGCGAGAAGAGTGGCGACCTGAACCGCGTTAACCGGCGGTTTGAGATGCGTAATCTCGATGCGATGGGCTATAACGCCGCCAGCACCGATCCGCTCTATAAACATATTCCGTTTACCCTGACGCAGCGCGATGGCGTCAGCTTTGGCCTGTTTTATGACAACCTCAGCAGCAGCTGGCTCGATCTGGGGAATGAGCTGGATAACTACCATCTGCCTTATCGCCGTTACCGCGCCGAGGCGGGCGATCTCGATTACTACATGATGCTCGGGCCGACGCTGCTTGATGTCACCAAAGCCTTTGTGCGCCTGACCGGTCGCACGCTTTTTCAGCCAAAGTGGAGCCTGGGCTACAGCGGTTCTACCATGCACTACACCGACGCGCCGGACGCACAGCAGCAGCTGCAATCCTTTATCCGCCTGTGTCGCGAGCATGAAATTCCCTGCGACTCGTTCCAGCTCTCTTCCGGTTACACCTCGATCAATAACAAACGCTATGTCTTCAACTGGAACTACGACAAAGTTCCGAATCCCAACGCGCTGAGTGATGCCTTTCATCGTGCCGGAATGAAGCTGGCGGCCAACATCAAGCCCTGTCTGCTGCAGGATCACCCGCGTTACCAGGAAGTGGCGTCAAAGGGGCTATTTATTCGTGACTCGGAACAGGATCGCCCGGAGCGTTCGGTGTTCTGGGATGATGAGGGATCGCACCTTGATTTCACCCATCCGCAGGCGGTGCGCTGGTGGCAGGAAAATGTCACGCAGCAGCTGCTGGAGAAGGGCATTGATTCAACCTGGAACGATAACAACGAATATGAGGTGTGGGATGGCGAAGCGCGCTGTCACGGTTTTGGTCAGCCGATCGCCATCAAGCATATCCGGCCGGTGATGCCGCTGCTGATGATGCGCGCCTCGATGGAAGCGCAGCAGCAGTTTGCGCCAGACAAACGTCCTTATCTGATCTCCCGCTCCGGCTGCGCCGGGATGCAGCGTTATGTGCAGACCTGGAGCGGCGATAACCGCACCAGCTGGCAGACTCTGCGTTACAACATCCGCATGGGGCTAGGGATGAGCCTGTCCGGGCTGTTTAATGTCGGACACGATGTCGGCGGCTTCTCAGGCGACAAGCCGGATGCCGAACTATTTGTGCGCTGGGTTCAGAATGGCGTAATGCATCCGCGCTTTACTATCCATTCGTGGAATGACGATCACACCGTGAACGAGCCGTGGATGTACCCGGAGGTCACGCCAATGATCCGCGAAGCGATCCGCCTGCGCTATCGTCTGATGCCTTACCTCTATAACCTCGCGTGGCAGGCCAGCGCGGAAGATGAGCCGATGCTGCGTCCGACCTTCCTCGATCATGAGCAGGATCCGCTGACGTATGAGGAGTGTGATGATTTTATGCTGGGACGCGATCTGCTGGTCGCCAGCGTCGTGGAGCAGGGCGCGCGCAGCCGTGAAGTCTATCTGCCACGCAACCAGGGCGGCTGGTATGACTGGCACAGCGGCAGGGCGTTTGCGGGCGGCGAAACGGTTATGCTGGATGCGCCGCTGGATCGGCTGCCCTTGCTGGTGCGAGCCGGTGCGATCATCCCGCTGGGCGAATGCGAAAGCACCACCGATGCGCGACGCGACAGGGTGCGGCAGTGGCAGTTATGGCCCGCACCGGAAGGTGTAACCACTCAGGGCGAAATGTTTGACGATGATGGTGAGAGCCATGGCTGGCAGCAGGGCAATGCGTTGTGGCTGGGCTGGACGTTGTGCAGCAGCGCGAGCCGAATCGACCTGACGGTGGAAAAACGCGGCGACTATCAGCCTGCCTGGCGGGAGATCGCGCTGTTACTGCCTGCGGGTGAACGTCGTGAGCTGTGGGTGAACGGCGAGAAAGCGGCGAGTTACCGGCTGGAATAGCGGTGGCGTGATGGCCGTTAGACGGAAATAAGTTCGGCCCCGGAGAGGGGCCGACGAGGAAGCTGGCAAAAGCGGGTCCGCTGCCAAACCGTGCCTGCACAGGAAATACGGTCAGATCGGAAAGACGCTCAAGCCAGTCCCCGGGCGCTCTACCCGCGTGAATTCGCATCTCATCCCTGAGGTGCGCCCGTAGCCGGACCAACGCGTTGCGTTGTTCAAAAACGCCTGGCGTTTTTGTCCCTGGCGCGGGACGCTTTCCTCCTCTGACCATATTCCCTGCTATCCTGGCTTTATCATTGCTTCCAGATAACTGATTAGGGAATTGTCAGTGGTCTTAATCGGTTGAGAGGCCCGAAAAATATTATTCTGCGTGGTTTTCGGTGCTCATGCGGCCCAGATCTTTATCGACCAGGAACAGACCGTTGCCGCTGTTGCTGACCAGCGCCAGTTTATCCAGCACGGTTTTGAACAGCTTCTCTTCTTCGTGCTGCTCGGCAACATACCACTGCAGGAAGTTAAAGGTAGAGTAATCCTGTGACGTCATAGCAGCGTGAGCCAGCTCATTGATTTTGCTGGTGATCAGCTGCTCATGCTCCAGCGCCTGCTGCAGGATTTCATTCAGCGAGGTGAAAGAAACCGGTGGCGCAGCGATAGTGCCCAGCACCGGCATCGCGCCGGTATCGCTCAGGTAATCAAACAGACGCTGCATATGCTGCATCTCTTCGCGTGAATGCATCTTCAGGAAGGAAGCGGCACCCTCAAAGCCTTTGTCGCTGCACCAGGCGCTCATTTGCAGATAAAGATTGGCAGAGAAGAATTCCAGGTTCAGCTGGTCGTTTAAACGCCCAGTCATTTCAGCAGTCAGCATGGCCGAGTCCTTTTAAGAAGATGTTAAATAAACAGGTGGAAGCGGTGAATTATGCATCATACATGTTAGTAAAGTGAAGCCTTTTCCGCAAAATAAGCTAATTTATCTGATTGATTTAAATAGAATTATTTCGGAAATTGAATGCGAGCAATTCTCATTCTGTATCACGGCTATCAGGCAACAACGTCAGGCGAATCAGCACCATGATAGTGCGGGCGATGGTTATTTTGCTGGTGCAATAAGTCGCTGTAACAGACGAAATATTCGCAATCTGATGCCGTCCCGAAAATATCACCGGGTGGTCTGAAAAATAAATTTCAGAGCGTGATAAGAGGTATAGCGTGGATTAAATGTCCTGCGTGGGGAAATAAGGTGTTAACAATCTCTCTCTTAGCGGCTCTGGCATAAATCCTGCTTAGAACTGAGTTCCATATATTGAAACTTGCTACGGCAGGGAACAGGCGGCAGACCATGTTATCAGGAGAAAGTAATGTCAGATGAGAGTGTGGTTAATCCGGTAAAAATGACGGCGACCAGAGGCAGTTATATCGCATTAATTTTTGCCATTCTGTTTTTTTCAGGGTTGTTTTATAACGTCGAGGGCCTTAAATGGCTGGGGGCGTTTGACTTCACTACGCTGGGCGGCAGCTTCGGCACCATGAAAGATCCCGCCAGCAACACCTTTGTCGGCGCAGGCGGACTCAGTGCTAAAGCGGGCTTCCTGTTTGCCCTGTCGCTGACGCCCACGGTAATGCTGGCGCTGGGCGTGCTCGAAATCTTTACCCACTATGGTGCGATTCGCGCGGCACATCGCTTGCTGACACCGCTGCTTAAGCCGCTGATGGGCCTGCCGGGCCGTTGCGGTCTGGCGTTAATCACTGACCTGCAAAGCACCGACGCGGGCGCGGCATTAACAAAAGAGATGGCTGATCAGAAACTGATTGGCAAAAAAGAGCTGGTGGTGATGAGTGCCTGGCAATATTCCGGTGCGGGATTAATCAATAATTACTTCGCCATCGGTTCAGCGCTGTTCGCCTCTATGACGCTGCCGATTATTATTCCGCTGTTATTAATGTTCGTGCTGAAATTTATCGGTGCGGCAATAACGCGCGCTGTGTTAAACAGTGTTTATAAGAAGGATTTCGCCGATGGAAAATAAAATTGCGACCTGCAGTAATCCGTTCGATGTGTTTGTGACTGGCGCACGCAAAGGCTTTCACATCGCCATTCACAACCTGATGCCGAATGTGGTGATGGCCTATGTGCTGGCGGAAGTGCTGAACCTGCTCGGTATTATGCAGTTCCTTGGACATGCCTTTGCGCCGGTGATGGGGCTGTTCGGCCTGCCGGGCGAGGCGATTACCGTGCTGCTTACCGCCTGGCTTTCATCGTCGGCGGGCACTGGCGTTGCGGTAAGCCTGCTGACCAAAGGGCTGCTGACCGGCGCGGATATTACTATTCTGGCACCGGCGATTTTCCTGATGGGATCGCAACTGCAATATATGGGGCGGCTGCTGGGTGTGGCCGATGTGCCCAAAAAATACTGGCCGCTGCTGATGCTGGTGAGCATCATCAACGCGCTGATCGCGATGTCTGTTATGCGTCTGTTTATTCAGGAGTAACGCTGTGTCTAAGGTATTAGAGCATTATCACTATCTGCACGAAATTCCGGAGCTGGGCTTTCAGGAGATAAAGACCTCGGCCTACATCGCCGATCAGCTGGAGAAAGCGGGCCTGAAGGTAACGCGCAACATCAGTAACACCACCGGCATCGTGGCGGAGATCGACAGCGGGGTGCCGGGGCCGGTGCTGGCGCTGCGCGCGGATATGGATGCGCTGGGGCACATCATTGATGGCGTGCCGTGTGCGCGCCACACCTGCGGTCACGACGGTCACTCTTCGGTCGTGCTGACGACGGCGACGGCTCTGCTGCAGGAGGGCGTGGTGAAACGTGGCCGGCTGAAGATCCTGTTCCAGCCTGCCGAGGAGCTGGGCGCCGGTGCGCTCTCAATGATCGAAGGCGGCGCACTGGATGATGTGGAGATGATTCTGGGCTTCCATCTGCGTCCGCTGGAGGAGTGCGTGGTCGGCCAGGCAGTGCCTGCCGTGCTCTACTCCGCCTGCAGCACGCTGGAAGCGACCATCAAAGGTCAGCCCGCCCATGCGGCGCGACCGCATCTTGGCATCAATGCGCTGGATGCGGCCGCGCAGGCGGTTCAGGCCGTCAATGCCCTCCATCTGTCCCCGGGCCTGACATGGAGCGTCAAAGCGACCCGCTTCCTGTGCGATGCGGGTGTCACCAACTCGGTACCGGATGAAGCCCGCGTGGTGTGGGATCTGCGTTCGCAGGAGAACGGGCCGATGACGCAGCTGAAAGAGCAGGTCACGCGCGCCATTACTCACAGCGTCGCGGCACTGGGAGCCACCGCCGAGGTTCGCGTGCTGAAAGAGATGCCGGCTGCCGAGATTGATGATGACGCGACGGCGGTGATCCGCGCGGCCATCGTTGAAGTGCTGGGTGAAGAGGGCGCACTGCCGACCCGCACCACGCCAGGCAGCGAGGACTTTTTCTACTATCCCGTGAAGCGTCCGGGTGTGAAGGCGGGCTTCTGGGGGCTGGGCACCAACCTGACGCCAGGGCTGCATCATCCCGATATGCGTTTTGATCTCAGCTCGCTGGAGATTGGTGTGCAGATCTTCAAAGCCTGCGTCAGAAAAGTACTGGGATAACAGAGTGGGGGCGGGTGCAGACCCGCCCGACTCTGTTGCCGCCTCCGCTATTCTCCGATTCTCCGCCCCTGAAATCCTGCCCCTTCCCTGTAGGCCGCGCGCGCAAAATATTGTATGCTATGCCGCCTTAAAGCTGACCAGGTAACCGGACTTCACGCCAATGTAACTTCGCGCTGACCCGCCAACGATGAAAGATCGTTTTTGGCACCGTTTACCCGCCGGTAAGGTTCTGCCGGCCACCGTGATTTATCAGCAGCGCCAGTATGTTGCGCTGCCTATTGAGAAGAATTCCATGTCTAATCCCTTTTTAGAAGAGGTGGCACGCCGCCGCACCTTCGCGATCATTTCGCACCCGGATGCCGGTAAAACCACCATTACCGAAAAAGTGTTGCTGTTCGGACAGGCTATCCAGACCGCCGGTACCGTAAAAGGCCGTGGCTCTAACCAGCACGCCAAGTCGGACTGGATGGAGATGGAGAAACAGCGTGGTATCTCTATTACCACCTCGGTGATGCAGTTTCCTTACCGCGATAGCCTGGTAAACCTGCTGGATACCCCAGGTCACGAAGATTTCTCGGAAGATACCTACCGTACGCTGACCGCCGTTGACTGCTGTCTGATGGTGATCGATGCCGCGAAAGGCGTTGAGGATCGTACCCGCAAGCTGATGGAAGTTACCCGCCTGCGCGATACGCCGATCCTGACTTTTATGAACAAACTTGACCGTGACATCCGTGATCCGATGGAAGTGCTGGATGAGGTGGAAAGCGAGCTGAAAATTGCCTGCGCACCGATCACCTGGCCAATCGGCTGCGGCAAGCTGTTCAAAGGGGTTTATCACCTCTACAAAGATGAGACCTATCTCTACCAGACCGGTAAAGGCCACACCATTCAGGATGTCCGCGTCGTGAAGGGGCTGAACAATCCGGACCTCGACACCGCAGTCGGTGACGATCTGGCGGCACAGTTGCGTGAAGAGCTGGAGCTGGTGCAGGGTGCATCGCACGAGTTTGAGCAGGAAGCCTTCCTGAACGGCCAACTGTCGCCGGTCTTCTTCGGCACCGCGCTGGGTAACTTTGGCGTAGACCATATGCTGGATGGCCTGGTGGCATGGGCGCCACGTCCGATGCCACGCGATACCGACACCCGCACGGTAGAAGCGAAAGAAGAGAAGTTCACCGGCTTCGTGTTTAAGATCCAGGCCAACATGGACCCGAAACATCGCGACCGTGTGGCCTTTATGCGTGTGGTCTCCGGTAAATATGAAAAAGGGATGAAGCTGCGTCAGGTACGTACTGGCAAAGATGTGGTGATTTCCGATGCCCTGACCTTTATGGCGGGCGACCGTTCACACGTTGAAGAAGCTTATCCTGGCGATATCATCGGTCTGCATAACCACGGCACCATACAGATTGGCGACACCTTTACGCAGGGTGAAAACATGAAGTTCACCGGTATTCCGAACTTCGCGCCAGAGCTGTTCCGTCGTATTCGTCTGCGCGATCCGCTGAAGCAGAAACAGCTGCTGAAAGGGCTGGTTCAGCTGTCGGAAGAGGGTGCAGTGCAGGTGTTCCGTCCGGTGCATAACAACGATCTGATCGTGGGCGCGGTCGGGGTACTGCAGTTCGATGTGGTGGTGGCACGTCTGAAAAGCGAATATAACGTCGAAGCGATCTACGAAGCGATTAACGTCTCAACGGCGCGCTGGGTTGAATGTGACGATGCTAAAAAGTTTGAGGACTTCCAGCGTAAAAACGAAGTTAACCTGGCGCTCGATGGCGGTGATAATTTGACTTATATCGCGCCAACCATGGTGAATCTTAATATTACCCAGGAACGTTACCCTGACGTCCGTTTCCGTAAAACACGCGAGCACTAATCGCCTGTTTCCGGGCCATTCCAGCAGGGAGTGGCCCTGATTTCCTCGCTCCAGACTCCTCCTAAAAAACCCTTTTTTCTTCTGTTTTGACGTGTGATCAACCAGTTAGCCAGGCAAATCGCAAAATGCCGTCTATGATTATTCTATCGGACGGCGGAAGAGACTTCTCTTGTCCTTACGTCCTGTAACGCAGCGGCATATGTGCCTCTGTTTCGCCCACAGTTTTGGGTGAGTTAACTGATAGAAGGAAGATATCGATGAACAAGACTAAGATTGCTAAAACCCTGATGGCCGCAATGATTGGCTCAGCACTGATCAGCGGCAGCGCACTGGCTGACGAATCTATGTCGCAGAAAGCGTCACAGACAGCCGACAGCGCGGGTTCGAAAATCGATAGTTCTATGAAAAAAGTCGATGGTTATATGGATGACAGCGGCATCACCGCCAAAGCCAAAGCGGCACTGGTGGATGATGACGCTATTAAAAGTACGGATATCTCGGTAAAAACGCATAGTGGCGTCGTGACCTTAAGCGGTTTCGTCACCTCACAGGATCAGGCTGAAAAGGCTGTGGCAGTGGTGCAGAAAATCGAAGGTGTTAAATCCGTCAGCGACAAACTACACGTCAGAGACAGCAAAACCTCTTCAGTGAAAGGTTATGCCGGCGATGCCGCTACAACCAGCGAAATTAAAGCTAAGCTGTTAGCAGATGACATTGTTCCGTCGCGCAACGTTAAAGTTGAGACTACCGACGGTGTTGTTCAGCTTTCAGGGCATGTTGCTAATCAGGCACAGTCAGATCGTGCAGAAAGCATCGCGAAAGCCATTGAAGGCGTGAAAAGCGTTAAGAATGACCTGACGGTTAAATCTTAAGCTTGCAAGCGGCCACTCTGGTGGCCGCTTGTATAAAAACACCCATCCGGGGATTAAATAAGCAGTTCGATTTTAAATAGGGTAAGGAGAGGCTTATGTTTCGTTGGGGCATTATTTTTCTGGTGATCGCACTGATCGCTGCAGCATTAGGTTTTGGCGGTTTAGCGGGCACAGCAGCATGGGCAGCTAAAGTTGTCTTCGTCGTTGGTATTATCCTGTTCCTCATCAGCCTGTTTACCGGCCGTAAAAAGCTTTAGCCGATGAGTCCTGCAGCGTAATGCAACGCAAAGCATAGAGCGGAGACCAGTCATCTGTAGCGACTGACGTGAAGAGAAGGACACCTTCACATCGCTGCGATGGCAAGCCAGTTCAGCTGGCCTGCCGGTTAAAGGAATAGATGACTGGTTCTCCGGAATGCTGCTGTCTTTAACGGATCCCTCCTCCAGCATACCCGGAACCCTTTTTTGAGGTTCGCACAGTGGGTATACGCATTCCCGTCACGCTCGGCGCCATTGAACCTCTGGCCCTGACACCCTTCAAAGCTCAGAAAATTGCCCTTGTCTGTGAAGGCGGCGGTCAGCGCGGCATTTTCACCGCAGGCGTATTAGATGAATTCCAGCGCGCCCGATTCAACCCTTTTCAACTGATGCTCGGCACTTCTGCCGGTGCACAAAATCTCTCTGCCTTTGTCTGTGGTCAGCCCGGCTACGCCCGTCGCGTGATTACCCGCTATACCACCAGTAAACTCTTTTTTGATCCGCTGCGCTTTGTGCGCGGAGGCAATCTGATCGACCTCGACTGGCTGATCGATATTACCCGCAGTGAATTTCCGTTGGCGATGAGCAGCGCGGAACAGCTCTTCTCCAGCGGCCGCGAGTTTTATATGTGCGCCTGCCGCAGCGACGACTATTCGCCCGGCTACTTTACGCCCACCGCCGAGAACTGGCTGGATCTGATTAAAGCCTCCAGCGCCATTCCCGGTTTTTACCGGCTGGGTGTCAATCTGGAAGGGATAAGCTATCTCGATGGCGGCATCAGCGATGCCATTCCGGTGCGTGAAGCTGCCCGGCGCGGGGCCGATACGATTGTGGTGATCCGCACCGTACCGTCGCAGATGTTCTATACCCCGAAATGGTTTAAACGGATGGAGCGCTGGCTCAGCACCGGCGCGCTGCAGCCGATGATTAACGTGCTGAATAAGCATGAGCAGAGCTATCGCGAAATTCAGCAGTTTATCGAGAATCCGCCCGACGATTTGCGCATCATTGAAATCTTCCCACCGCACGTGCTGGCCAGCAGTGCCCTGGGCAGCCGTGTTGCCGCGCTGAATCAGGATTATCATCTGGGACGGCGCTGTGGTCGCTATTTCCTCGCCACGCTGGGCCAGTGGCTGAGCGATGCTGAACCTATGATCTCAGCGCGCATTGTCACCCCACCTGCGCCGGTCGCTAATGCACCGGATACCCGACGGATCATTACGCCGCCGCTGGCGGACAATGATGCGAATTACGACAAAGGATCGCTGGCATGACGTTTATCGATACGCACTGTCATTTCGACTTCCCGCCTTTTGAAGGGGATGTTCCCGGCAGCCTGGCGCGCGCCGCTGAGGCGGGTGTAGAGAAGATTATCATCCCGGCAATTGATGCCAGCCGGTTTGAGCGCGTCTGCGCGCTGGCCGTGGAACACCCGCCGCTCTTCGCGGCGCTGGGCCTGCACCCTATCGTCATTGAAAATCACCTTGAGGCGCATCTTGGGCAGCTGGAAACCTTACTGCAACAGCGGCCACGTAAGCTGGTGGCGATCGGCGAGATCGGGCTGGATCTCTATCGCGACAATCCGCAGTTTGATAAGCAGCAACGCTTTCTTGAGGCGCAGCTGAAGCTGGCGAAACAGTATCAGCTGCCGGTGATCCTGCATTCGCGGCGCACCCATGACAAGCTGGCGCAGATTCTGCGTCGTCACGATCTGCCGCGCCGTGGCGTGGTGCACGGTTTCGCTGGCAGCCTGCAACAGGCGCAGGCCTTTATTAAGCTGGGTTATGCGATTGGCGTTGGCGGAACTATTACCTATGAACGCGCCAGCAAAACCCGTCAGACCGTGGCGCAACTGCCGCTCTCGTCGCTGCTGCTGGAAACCGATGCACCCGATATGCCGCTGCAGGGCTTTCAGGGCCAGCCAAACCGCCCGGAACGGGCGCGTCAGGTGTGGGAGGTGCTCTGCAGCCTGCGAGAGGAGTCACCCGAAGAGATTGCCCATGCGCTGTGGCACAACAGCCAGCAGCTGTTCCGGCTCGATCCCGCTTTCCCGGCGCTGCGTAACTGACCGGATCTGCCTAACCTGCGCTTAAATGTGATAATAGTAACATTCGGCCAGCTGGCGTATAATGGCTACCAGACGCTGTTATCTGCGATTTTCGTCACAGTGAGTGTGACGAAATTGCACCAATTTCTTATCCCTATGTGACTACTGGCACATATCAGGCCGCTTCTGAGTGTTATTATTATAACATTCCGCCGGCAAGCCGGTGGGTTGCACCCCGATCCTTTGGAGAGCCTCATGACCGATATTAAACCTCTTGCCCTGCGCGCCCTGAAACTGATGGATTTAACCACCCTGAATGACGACGACACCGACGCAAAAGTGATTGCCCTTTGTCATCAGGCTAAATCCCCGGCAGGCAATACCGCCGCCATCTGTATCTATCCGCGCTTTATTCCGATTGCGCGTAAAACGCTGCGCGAGCAGGGTACGCCGGAGATCCGCATCGCCACGGTGACCAACTTCCCGCACGGCAATGACGACATCGATATTGCACTGGCAGAAACCCGTGCCGCCATCGCCTACGGTGCGGATGAAGTGGATGTGGTGTTCCCGTACCGCGCGCTGATCGCCGGTAACAGCCAGGTTGGTTTCGATCTGGTAAAAGCCTGTAAAACCGCCTGCGCTGAAGCGGACGTGCTGCTGAAAGTCATCATCGAAACCGGTGAGCTGAAGGAAGAAGCGCTGATCCGTCAGGCTTCTGAGATTGCCATCGATGCAGGTGCTGACTTCATTAAAACCTCCACCGGTAAAGTACCGGTTAACGCCACGCCGGAAGTGGCGCAGATCATGATGAATGTGATCCGTGACAAAGGCGTCAGCCAGCAGGTTGGTTTTAAACCGGCGGGCGGCGTGCGCACCGCTGAAGATGCCGCGATCTATCTGCAGATGGCAGAAGAGACGCTGGGTGCTGACTGGGCTGATGCGCGCCATTTCCGCTTTGGTGCATCAAGCCTGCTGGCGAGCCTGCTCAACACCCTGGGTCATGACAGCGACACCAGCAAAGCGGGTTACTGATCCCTCAGGCGGTCGCTGACCGCCTGTTCTCCATCCTGATTTCCCTGAACCAGGGGGCTACTTTGTTCCTGCCACAAGAAATTATTCGAAAGAAACGTGACGGCCAGGCGCTGACTGAAGAGGAGATTCGCTTCTTCATTAACGGCGTGCGTGATAACACCGTCTCGGAAGGTCAGATTGCCGCGCTGGCAATGACCATCTGGTTCCATGATATGACGCTGCCGGAGCGGGTTGCGCTGACGATGGCGATGCGTGATTCCGGTACGGTACTTAACTGGAAATCACTCAACCTCAACGGGCCGGTGGTGGATAAGCACTCGACCGGCGGCGTTGGTGATGTGACATCGCTGATGTTAGGGCCGATGGTCGCCGCCTGTGGCGGATATGTGCCGATGATCTCCGGTCGTGGCCTGGGTCATACCGGCGGTACGCTGGATAAACTGGAAGCGATTCCGGGCTTCGATATTTTCCCCAGTGATGACCGTTTCCGCGACATCATCAAGCAGGTCGGTGTGGCGATTATCGGCCAGACCAGCTCGCTGGCGCCGGCAGATAAGCGTTTCTACGCCACGCGTGACATCACCGCCACCGTCGATTCTATTCCGCTAATCACCGCCTCGATTCTGGCGAAGAAGCTGGCAGAAGGGCTGGATGCACTGGTGATGGATGTCAAAGTGGGTTCCGGCGCATTTATGCCAACCTATGAAGCATCAGAAAGTCTGGCGCAGTCGATTGTTGGCGTCGCCAATGGCGCAGGCTGCCAGACCACTGCACTGCTGACGGATATGAATCAGGTACTTGCCTCGTCAGCCGGTAACGCGCTGGAAGTGCGCGAAGCGGTCCGCTTCCTGACCGGCGAACAGCGGAATCCGCGCCTGTTGGACGTGACGCTGGCGCTCTGTAGCGAAATGCTGATCTCCGGCAAACTCGCCGCCAGCGACACCGACGCGCGTCAGAAACTGATGACAGTGCTGGATAACGGCAAAGCAGCCGAGGTGTTTGGTCGCATGGTCGCTGCCCAGCAGGGACCTGCCGATTTCGTTGAACGCTACGACGCCTATCTGCCCGCGCCAATGCTGAGCAAACCGGTCTATGCCGACCAGCCAGGCATCGTCAGCAGCATGGATACCCGTGCGCTGGGTCTGGCGGTGGTGGCGATGGGCGGCGGACGTCAGCGCGCCAGCGACAGCATCGATTACAGCGTTGGCTTCAGCGAAATGATCACCCTGGGCGAACGTGCCGATGCACAACGTCCGCTGGCGGTCATTCACGCCAGCAGCGAAGACAAATGGCAGCAGGCCGCCGCAGCGGTTAAAGCTGCGCTGGTGCTCGGGGATTCCGCCCCGGCTGAGACGCCGGTTGTCTATCGCCGTGTGAGCGATCTCAGCTAACTGACCAGTAACCGGTGCCAGCCACGATGCATTCGGGTATACTGATCTGATCGCTTTTTTTTGACTTGTCACGCGCCAATGCGCAGGAGACTTGCATGAAACGTGCTTTTATTATGGTTCTCGATTCCTTTGGAATTGGCTCCAGTAAAGATGCCGATAAATTCGGCGACGCAGGTTCAGATACCCTGGGTCATATCGCCGAAGCCTGTTTTAACGGTGAAGCAGACAAGGGACGTAAAGGTCCATTGCATCTGCCTAATCTCACCGCGCTGGGGCTGGGTAAAGCCGCCGAGCTGTCGACCGGCCGCTTCCCGGCGGGTCTGGATCCTGAGGCAAAAATCACCGGCGCGTACGCTTACGCCAGTGAGCTTTCGTCAGGTAAAGATACGCCGTCAGGCCACTGGGAGATCGCCGGTGTGCCGGTGCTGTTTGACTGGGGCTACTTCAGCGACAAAGAGAACAGCTTCCCGCAGGAACTGCTGGACAAGCTGGTAGCGCGCGCCGACCTGCCGGGTTATCTCGGTAACTGCCACTCTTCAGGTACGGTGATCCTTGACCAACTGGGCGAAGAGCATATGAAAACCGGCAAGCCGATTTTCTATACCTCTGCGGACTCCGTGTTCCAGATCGCCTGTCACGAAGAGACCTTTGGTCTGGATCGACTCTATGCGCTGTGCGAAATCGCCCGTGAAGAGCTGACTGAAGGTGGCTACAACATTGGCCGGGTTATTGCCCGTCCGTTTGTGGGTGACAAAGCGGGTCAGTTCGAGCGCACCGGCAATCGTCACGATCTGGCAGTCGAGCCGCCATCCGCCACCATGCTGAAAAAGCTGGTGGATGAGAAGGGCGGTCACGTGATCTCCGTGGGTAAAATCGCCGATATCTATGCTGAGCAGGGCATTACCAAAAAGGTCAAAGCGACCGGTCTGGATGCGCTGTTTGACGCGACGATTCAGGAGATGAAAACTGCGCCGGATCAGGCGATTGTTTTTACCAACTTCGTTGATTTCGACTCCACCTGGGGACATCGCCGTGATGTCGCCGGTTATGCGGGTGGGCTGGAGCTGTTTGACCGTCGTCTGCCTGAGCTGATGGAGTTGGTCGGAGAAGATGACATCCTGATCCTGACCGCTGACCACGGCTGTGATCCGACCTGGGAAGGCACGGAGCACACGCGTGAGCACATTCCGATTCTGATCTACGGACCAAAAGTGGAGCCGGGTTCACTCGGATACCGCGAAACGTTTGCCGATATTGGTCAGACAATTGCACACTATTTTGGCCTGTCCGAGATGGACTATGGCAAGAACATGCTGTAAATCAGCAATTTAATAAGGATTAAACAATGGCAACTCCACATATTAATGCTGAAATGGGCGATTTTGCAGACGTTGTACTGATGCCTGGCGATCCGCTGCGCGCAAAACACATCGCAGAAACCTTTCTGGAAAACGCGGTTGAAGTGAATAACGTGCGCGGCATGCTGGGCTACACCGGTACTTACAAAGGCCGTAAAGTCTCTGTGATGGGTCACGGAATGGGTATCCCTTCCTGCTCCATCTACACCAAAGAGCTGATTACGGACTTCGGCGTGAAAAAAATCATCCGTGTGGGCTCCTGTGGTGCCGTACGTGCCGACGTAAAACTGCGTGATATCGTGATTGGTATGGGTGCCTGCACCGATTCCAAAGTGAACCGTATGCGTTTCAAAGATCACGACTTCGCGGCGATTGCTGACTTCGACATGGTGCGTAACGCGGTTGATGCGGCGAAAAACCTGGGTGTTGAAGCGCGCGTGGGTAACATCTTCTCTGCCGATCTCTTCTACACGCCGGATCCGCAGATGTTCGACGTAATGGAAAAATATGGCATCCTCGGCGTTGAGATGGAAGCTGCAGGTATCTACGGTGTGGCCGCTGAGTTCGGTGCAAAAGCGCTGACCATCTGTACCGTATCAGACCATATCCGTACGCACGAGCAGACGACGGCTGCTGAGCGTCAGACAACCTTCAACGACATGATCAAAATTGCGCTGGAGTCTGTCCTGCTGGGTGATTAATGCACGCGGCGGGTGACGATTCCCGCCCGCTGGCCAATCGCCTGTTCAGATCCTCCCTGACCGGAGGATCTGAGTTCCCGCCTCGCTTTCCCGGTAACATTCACATCAAATGACACACTTTTGCTGAGGCTTGTGCATCTTCGCGCTGGCACGCCTGCGATCGCGCTTTATCATGGTGCGCAACAACAGATAATAATTAATCGCCTGATAATGTCCCCTGATGAACTTTCGTAACTTCGACGCTGAAGAGAAGCTGTTTGCCCGTCGCGCCGCAATCGCCTTTGCCCTGGTCTGTCTCTGTTTCACCCTTCTTGGCGTAAACCTTTTCCGCTTACAGGTGCGCGACCATGCCTACTACCAGACGCGCTCCAACCAGAACGACATCAAGATGATCCCCATTGCCCCGACGCGCGGGCTGATTTATGACCGCAACGGTATTCCACTGGTGCGCAACGTCAGCTGGTATGCCATCACGCTAACGCCTTATAAAATCGACGATATGGACGCCACGCTGCGGGCGCTGACGCCGATCGTAAATCTGACACCCGATGAGATTGACACTTTCCGCCGTGCGCTGAAGCAGACCAGCCGTTACAAGCCGGTCGTGCTGAAAGAGGAGCTGACCGAAGAGCAGGTCGCCCGCTTTGCGGTCAATCAGTTCCGCTTTACCGGTGCCAGCATTGAGACCTACCAGGATCGTGAATATCCCTATGGAGCCGATCTGGCCCATGTGATCGGTTATGTCTCGAAAATCAACGATAACGACTACAAACGACTGAATGCGGAAGGTATCGCCGAAAACTATGCGGCTGACCACAACATCGGCAAGCAGGGGATTGAGGGCTATTACGAAGCGCAGCTGCATGGCAAGCCGGGCTATCGGGAAGTAGAAGTGGATAACCATGGCCGCATTGTGCGAGTGCTGAAAGAGGTGCCGCCGGTCGCGGGTAAAAACCTGACGCTGACGCTGGATCTGCATCTGCAACAGTATGTGGAGAGCCTGCTGGCAGGGCAGCGTGCGGCGCTGCTGATTGAGGATCCGCACGACGGCTCCGTGCTGGCGATGGTCTCCAGTCCCAGCTACGACCCGAATCCGTTTGTGAAAGGCATCAGCTATCAGGCTTACAAAAAGCTGCTGCAGGATAAAGACCTGCCGCTGATCAACCGCGTCACGCAGGGACTCTATCCGCCCGCCTCGACGGTGAAGCCTTATATGGCGATGTCGGCGCTGCTGACTCATGTGATTACGCCACAGTCGCAGTTCTTTGGTGCGCCGACCTGGACGCTGCCGGGGACGGACCGGCGCTATCGCGACTGGAAGAAAACCGGGCACGGTATGCTGGATGTCACTCGCGCGATAGAAGAGTCGGCCGACACCTTCTTTTATCAGGTGGCTTTCATGATGGGCATTGACCGGATTCACACCATGCTCAGCCAGTTTGGCTATGGTAAATCGACCGGCATCGACCTCAATGAGGAGTACAACGGTTTGCTGCCAGGCCGTGAATGGAAACTGAAGGTGCACAAAAAGGCCTGGTATCAGGGCGATACGGTTTCAGTTGGCATTGGTCAGGGCTACTGGATTGCGACACCGATTCAGATGGTGAAAGCGATGGTCGCGCTGATCAATAACGGTCGGGTCATCGCACCGCATCTGCTGGAGAAAACCCAGCGCGGCACGCTGGTGGAGAACTACCATCCACAGCAGCACGAGGCACAGATTGGCGATCCTCACTCACCCTACTGGTCGCTGGTGCGTCACGCGATGTTTGGCATGGCTAACGCACCAAACGGCACCGGTTATAAATATTTCCATACGGCGCCTTATGGCATCGCCGCGAAAAGCGGGACGTCGCAGGTGTTCAGCCTGCGTCAGAACCAGACTTATAACGCGAAGATGATCCCGGTGCGGCTGCGCGACCATATCTTCTATACCGCCTTTGCCCCGTTTAATGACCCGAAAGTGGCTGTGGCGTTGATTCTGGAGAATGGTGGCGGTGAAGGGATAACGGCTGCGCCCGTGATGCGGGATATTCTGGACCATATCTTTATCCCGCCAGTACCAGACGCGCCGGTGCAGGGCACACCTGATAAATAGGGGGCGAGCGCCCCCGAAGAGTGTCAGACTTTAAGCGTTTTGGTCACCTGGCCGATGGCGCGCACCACGTCCGTTGCGCCTTCACGGATTTCTGCAATCACGCCGCCCGCCTCCTGAGCCAGTTGTACGCCCTGATCGGCACGTTTCAGGTTCGACTCAATACCTTTCAGCGCCCGGCTGGCCAGCAGATGATTTTGCTGAATCCGGTTTTCGATGTCGGTCGTGGCGCGGTTAATGTTGGCTGCCAGCGTGCGGACTTCGTTAGCCACCACCGCAAAGCTACGGCCATGGGTGCCGGCCCTTGCTGCTTCAATGGCGGCATTCAGCGCCAGCAGGTTAGTCTGATCGGCGATCCGACGGATGCCTTCCACAATTGCGCCGATACGATCGGAGGACTCACTCAGGCCGGTAATATCACCGGAGATCCCCTGCAATTCGCCCGCCAGCGCATTCATAGTCTGCACGCTGCTGGCGATAACATCGGCACCCAGCTTTGTGCTTTCATCCGTTTGCAGCGCGGTGTGATAAGCCCGCTGTGCCGCATCATGCTCCTGCTGATTCTTTTCCACCTGTGCCGTCACATCCGTGGCGAATTTGACGATTTTGTAGAGCCGGCCCTGCTCGTCAAATACCGGATTGTAGGTGGCGCGCAGCCAGACCGTCTCGCCACGTTTATTCACCCGGGGAAACTGACCCGAGACAAATTCACCCCGGTTCAGTTGCTGCCAGAACTCGCTATATTCGCGGCTGTCGCGTACAGCCTGCGAACAGAAGTGACGGTGGTGGATCCCTTCTACCTCCTCACGACGGTAGCCCATGGTTTTCAGGAAGTTGTCGTTGGCTTTAAGCACTTCACCTTTGAGGTTAAAGGCGATCACCGCCATCGACCGTTCAATGGCGGTGGTGATGGCGCGCTGCTCCTGTGCATCGTTGATATGACCTGTAATGTCGGTGGCCAGTTTGACGATTTTAATTACCCGGCCATGGCGGTTTTGCACCGGCACATAGTTGGCTTCGAGCCAGATTGGGCGGCTGTTTTTCGCCATACGCAGAAATTTATCGCTGAAACTTTCACCCCGGTTCAGTCGCAGCCAGAAATCATGATAGTTGCGCGACTGAAGCTGTTCCGGCGTACAAAACAGGCTGTGGTGCTGGCCTTCAATCTCTGTCAGCGTGTAGCCCATGCGCGCCAGAAACAGCGCATTGGCGCTGAGAATGGTGCCATCGGGGGAGAACTCAACCATGGCGATGGAGCCGTTGAGTGAGCTCAGCGTGGCCGCTGAGTGTGCCCGCTTCTGCCAGCCGTGGCGTGAAGCGATACCTGATGTAATGGTGGAAAACATGGCGATCCTTATTATTAGTATTGGTCTCACCTCCTATATCGGCAAAATCGCGGCACAATGGAGCCTTTACCGCTCTGCTGACTAAAATTTACCCGGTCAGCCACGACATTTTTGCATCAGGTCAAACCCGATATTTGAGTTGATGGAAAAGCCGTCAGTCGATGTGATTTTGGTGAAAAGCGTTTGACGCTGCCGGGCCGCTTTGGTTTAATGCGCCCCGTTGCCCGAATAGCTCAGTCGGTAGAGCAGGGGATTGAAAATCCCCGTGTCCCTGGTTCGATTCCGGGTTCGGGCACCATCTTTAAAGAACCCGCCTCTGGCGGGTTTTTGCGTTTTGAGGCGAACCCGTTATCGACGGTTCGATTCACTCGCCACATCCTGTGACTCGCCCTTCGGGTCGCGCTGGCACGCGATGCAAAAATGCTCCCGGCATTTTTGTCCGGGTTCGGGCACCATCTTTAAAGAACCCGCCTCTGGCGGGTTTTTGCGTTTTGAGGCGAACCCGTTATCGACGGTTCGATTCACTCGCCACATCCTGTGACTCCATAATTTGAAACCCTCGCTTCGGCGGGGGTTTTTGCGTTTAAAGACAATACTCAGCGAATGTATGCCTCTGCGCTGATTTCAGCGTTAATCTGCACTTCGCGAGCCAACAGATTCGTCGTAAGCAGATAAAGAACGACTGCGCTATGGGGCCGTTTTTCGTACGGCCCGGCCTGGAAGAACCTAATTGATTGTTCGTTTTTTGTTCGATTATTGAAATGAGATACAAGATTTATGAATGTTGCTAAGGCATGCTTAAAACGTCTAAGACAAGGCATAAAAGGGTATTTATAAAAATAAGGGAGTTAACTGTGGAACAGATTGAAACACAAATTTCTCAGCACATTAATGGATTACCAGAGTCGCTGATCAACTATTTTAAAAACGACTATGAAGCACACCAAGGGCATACGATAGTGTTGGCCGTAATGCTATTCGTGAAGAAGGGAAATATATTCCTGCCTTTTTCGACAGCCCAGGTGTCCTGAAATTTCTTTCCCGAATTACCGGTGAGGAAATTTATCGCGTACCTTACGAGCCTGAAGAATTTATCATCAATTCCCAAAATAAAAGTGGCGATACTCATGGCTGGCATTGGGATGACTATTCGTATGCTTTAGTATGGGTAATTGATGAGCCTGATGTGCTTTCAGGCGCCCGGGTTGAATTTATCCCGCGCATTCCCTAGAAGAAAGAGAATACAAGAGAGTGGATTAAAAAGACGCTGGCTGAATATCCGGTTATTAGTCGTCATGTTGCTCGTGGCCAGTGTTACCTGCTAAGGGCCAGGGATGCTCTTCATCGTATAGCGCCGTTAACGCAGGAATCTCGTCGCACAGTTATCGTTTTTACGTATGCAAATGAGCTGGACTTTAACGACGCATCGCTGACACATGATTCAATGGAAGAGATTTATCCACAAGATACAGCTCAATAAAAAATAGTAAGAATAATGGAGGGTACAATGTCAGCAGGTGGCATGAACGATAAAACAGGATTTCCTGTGTTTTTTACAGAAGTGCCCAATAATCTCGGTCGCTATCAGGACTATACTTTCGCATCAGAAAAATTTGCTAATTTGTTCCCTCCATCTGAATACGCGTCTGTATTAGATATATGCTGCGGCATAGGAAAAATGAGTCATGCTTTATTTCTTCAGGGGTATAAAGTGACTGCCATAGATTTATCTTCTGAACAAATTGAAATAGCAAAAAAGGATGCCTCAGGCCCAGGTTATTACCAGGCTGATATGAAAGATAATCCCGGTAAAAATTACGACCTGTTAATTAATATATATAAAAGTTTCGGGTACTACACCACTGAGGCAGAAGATCTGTCACTTTTCAGATACTGGTATGGGTTATTACGTCCGGGCGGTGTTCTTGTAATGGAACTTGCTGATATGGAAAGAGCAAGAAATTGAATTAATGCAGAGGGCGTTTTAGTCCGGGAAGATAATGGCGTTACGGAATATCTTCATATGGATTGGAATAAGAGACTGCTTAGGGTTGATTATCATAATCAATCCCAGCACTGGAGT
Source organism: Pantoea sp. B550 (assembly GCF_024158165.1). NCBI lineage: Bacteria > Pseudomonadati > Pseudomonadota > Gammaproteobacteria > Enterobacterales > Erwiniaceae > Pantoea > Pantoea sp. B550. The sequence goes on along the minus strand of NZ_JAMYXI010000003.1, from coordinate 1,286,627 downwards.
TGCCTCACAAGGCTCTATGAGAAAGAAATGCTCAGAGATGAGTTATTAAATGCAGGCTTTGAAAGCGTGTCGTTATAGGGTGATTTCTCTTTGAAGAAAAAAGAGAAAGACGACAATCTGGTTATCATTGCACGTAAAGGATTAAAATGAAAAGATACATCTGTATTGTTGATGCGTATTCTACAGGTGCTGAGTTAGCGCCTGTTTTCAAAAAAGATGGCTGGACTTGCATTCATATTCAATCATCCCCGGAGATTCCACTGGAATATCAGCAAACATTCAGACATGAAACCTTTGATTTCCTGATTTCGCCGGGTGATGAATCTCACAGTGAATTTTTGAGGATAGCCGAAGAACTTAAGCAACTGTCGCCAGAATATATTATACCTGGAACCGAAACCGGTGTTTATATCGCAGACCTCCTGTCTTCGTTAGTGGGTACCCCCGGGAATTCAATAGACACCAGTGCTTTGCGTCGCAATAAATATGCAATGCAGGAGGCCTTAAAATCAGGGGGAATCAGCTCTATACCTCAGTTTTTAACCGACTCTGTTGAACAGGCAAAGAAATGGGCTGGTGAGCTGAATAAGTGGCCTGTCGTCGTCAAACCCGTGGATAGCGCTGGAGCGGATAGTGTTCGCTTTTGCAACACGGTTGATGAAGTACAGAATGCCTTTAATAAAATATATGGTAAAAAAAATAAATTAGGTTTAAAAAATAGCACTGTTCTTTTGCAGGAACGCCTTATCGGAAGGCAATATATTGTCAATGCGGTCAGCATCAATGGACAGCATCTGATTACAGAGATATGGTCTGATGACAAAAAGGAAGTTGAGAATGCATCGCTGATCTGTGAAAGGGAAATTCTTCTGCCTTACTCGGGTGAAGTACAGGATCAGCTTGTCAGATATATGGAAAAAGCGCTGACTCTTCTCGGTATCGCCAATGGCCCGTCTCATAGTGAAGTAATGATGACGGAATCCGGGCCTGTGCTTATTGAAACCGCTGCCCGAATGCAGGGAACTATCATGCACAACGCGGTTGTGTCTGCATTGGGATATAGCCATGTCACACTTACTGCCGAACGTTATGTGAAACCTGAACGTTTTGCTGCCAGGCTTGGAAAGAATTATATGCTCAAAACTCAGCTGCAATGTATTACACTGGCTTCAGAATTTGAGGGTGTGGTTAAAGTTAATAATTGCGAAAAATTGCTTAAGTTACTCCCATCCTATTTCGGCATGATGCACACGCCAGATGCAGGCGAGAATATATACAGGACGACGGATCTTTTTACTAATCCAGGTATTATTTACTTGTGTCATGAAGATGAAAAGCAAATTGACAGTGATCATGCAAAGATCAGAATTTATGAAAAAGAAGGTAAACTTTTTGATTTAGCCTGAGAATAATATGAATAATAAAAATTATCTTTTTGGTCTATTGATGGTCTTCCTCTATAATTTTCTTGATGCTGTAAAGGAGGTTTATTCGGGATTCCTTGTTCAGGATAATCATCCTTTAAGCATCACTTTTATTGTCTTTTCAATTGCAATGCTCTTTTTTCAGTCTTATGGTGTTATTTTTAACCGAAGGAATTATGTTTCTACGGTGCGATTTTTTGCACCCGTAGTAATTTTAAATATTACTACAGCGGGTTCCTGGATAACATTTTTCTATTGCATGAAGTGTCTTGAGCCCGCGGTGGCGTCTGCTATTATAACAGGCGTAGCACCGTTAATGATTATTTTCATTGCACCAATGTTTTTTAAAAATGAATCTCATCAATACAAAGCTATATATATTTCCGGGATTACTGTTTGTTCTCTTTGGCTCGCTCTGATTAGTTTGCATCAGGGCCGGTTTATCTATAACTATTCTTCATCAGACGTTATGGCTGGCGTGATGATGGCGGTGCTCTGCTCTGTCTTCAGTATCTTCTCTAATATTTTTAGCAGAAAACTGAGTGACAAAGGTTGCTTACCCTCTTCGATCATGGCACATCGCTTTTACATTACAGTATTTATAACAATGAGTTATAGCATGGATTCATTTGGTTATAGTGCGATAGGTGAAACCCTGTCACCGGGTATCGTCATCCTTGCTATATGTGGCGTGGTTATACCACTTTGGTGTCTGCAGTACGGCATAAAATCTTTACCACCTGCCAGAGTTATGGTTTTTATTTCTGTAAATCCGATTTTTACTTTCATTTTTCAGTTATTTGACCCGAGATTATCGCCATCACTTTCCTCACTTGTTGCAATTCTGTTAATATTTTTCTTCTCTCTTGCGTCAGAGATATGGGGCGTAAAGCCGAAAGGAAAGGTTGAATCAGATGGGTATCACGATATATCGGAAGATCGCCGGAATTGAGGTCACATTATCAGACAGCACCAATCATATTTTTCCAAAGCACTCTCATGATGAGTTCTACATTGGTGCTAATGTCTCGGGAAGAGAAAAGATTTAGTTAGATGGAAAAAATGCTGAGGCCAGTGTTGATGAGATAACCATTTATAATCCAGGTCAGATTCAGGCTGCTGAGCCTACACCCTATGAATGGTACTACTACAGCTTTTATGTTTCCCCCGAGTCAATGATGGAATTTACCGGTCTCCATTGTGATGATCATTTCAAAAAAAACATTATCGCAGCGCCTGATGTGGCAGCGGAAATACGTCAGGTCGCTGCATTTGCACTCGATCGCCACACGTCAGATTGCGAGATTAACGAACGCGTGGCGAGTGTTCTGCAATCAGTGCTTTCTCGGTCAGGCGCACATCCGCATATCGCGATAAAAACAACAGATAAAACTGTTGTTGATTATGTGGTAAGGAGACTAATGGATGATTTTCATTTTCCTCCTACGCTTCAAATGTTGGCAAATGAAACAGGCGTCTCACCCGTCAAACTGGTCAGAATGTTTACTAACGTTAAGGGACTTCCGCCTTTTGCATGGATTAAAGGAGCACGATTGCGTCAAGGTAAGAATATGATTATTCAGGGGAAAGCTATATCTGACATTTCAGCTCAATTAGGTTTCACCGACCAGGCACATTTCACGCGAAATTTTAAAAGCATGTTCGGGGTTACGCCTGGTCAACTTTATAAGCTCGCACAATAAAGATGCTGTGAGGGCGTTAACTTAATTAAGCTTTTTAGCATAGTCAGAATTACGCTGAGCCAGCGTCTGACAGGACACAATCCTGCAGCGCTGCCTTACTATCCTTTCTCTTTTGTTTATTTTGCTGTTTCATCTGCTCCTGACGTCCTTAATCCGTAAACCTGACTCACCCGGCAAGGCACCGCCACTGTGGGGTTTAACCGCGGCAGGCTGTGACACGTAAGGTAATTGGGTTCCTGGTCTGGCGTAGCCGCGGGTTATGCACAGCGCCTTGCTGCGGTCAGTGGAATGTAATACCGATGTACTCACTACTGCCTGAAGATTCTGATTTTCACCGCTCTCCGGCCCATTGCTTGTCTCAATTCTACAACGATACAAACAGATTTCATGGCGAAATCAATTTGCCGCTTCGCCTCTGTGCTGCGTTGCCAGACTGGCACCGCCTGATATCCTGTCCAGCCTGCAATTGACCGTGGCTAATCGTGTTTTATAAGCCACCCTTTACAGAATCATCCTGACAGGCACAATACCCCTTTTTCCTCCTCTTACATGGTTATGTCAGAAGAAGCGCTGCGTCTGCAAATACAGAACCTGAAAAAGCACAATGCGCGTCTGAAGCGTATAGCGCATGATGCCCGCACCAAACTCAATGCGGCGCTGGATGGCACCGGACTGTTTCTGTGGCAGCTCGATATTCCCAGCGGCAAGCTGGTGATCTTTAACCGGCGCTGGGGCGCGATGCTCGGCTTCCAGCCAAAAGAGACCGACGCCAACTTCGAATCGTGGAAAGAGAGCCTGCATCCCGATGACGCCGCCGAGGTTTTGCGAGCGTTTAACGATCACATTGCCGGAAGAGCGCCTTACTACGAAGCGCTGCATCGCATGATTGCCAAAAATGGCAGTATCACGTGGGTGCTGGATCGCGGTCGGGTCAGTGAGTGGAACGCGCACGGCGAGCCGGTTAAAGTCATTGGCACTCACATCGACATGACCAAAGAGAAGCAATATGAAGAGCAGCTCGCCCTGCTGGCGCTGCACGATCCTCTTACGCTGCTCAACAATCGCCATGCTCTGCAAAATGATTTCTGTGAAATGAAAGCGCAGGGGCCGCTCTGCGTTGTTTTTATTGATCTGGATAACTTTAAAAACGTCAACGACACCCTGGGGCATCGCAGCGGTGATGAAGTGTTAATTCAGTTAAGTCAGCGATTGACTGATCTTTCCCCGGCAGAGGTTATCATCGGCCGGCTTGGCGGCGATGAATTCGTCCTGCTATTGCCGTTTGCACTAAGCGAGCCGCAGGTCAGACAGCTGGCGCATGCCTGCCTTGACGCGGTACTTACCCCTTTTGATTTGGCTAACGGGCAAGCGCACATAGGCGCGTCAGTAGGCGTGTCACAGGTTCGGGTAAAAGATGACTTTGATACCGCCCTGGCACGGGCTGATGAAGCCATGTACCGCATTAAGAAAAATGGCAAACGCGGTGTGGCCTTTGAGCCCGCTTTCCCGGATCCCTTCTGATACTGCTCTACTGGACCGGACAGCAGCCTGGCCTGCTGTTAGTACGTCATCTTATCTCTCGTCCCGGCTACCTTTAATCCATAATTTTGAGCCTTGCCTTTGGCGCGACGTGCGATAAAGCAGTAGTAACCGACAAAAAAAGGTTTTTCGTATTATTCTTAATTATGGTTTTTAGAAGCAAATTGCCTCGCTTTTTCCGCTTCGCTTACCTGGTATTACCACTCCAGAATCAGAAGTGTTATTTGAATTAAAACTCTCGTTAAAACAGCATAACTGATCATTTAATGATCAATTTCAGCTATTTTAAGCGGGTGGATTTAACTCTTTACGCTTCGCTTATTTATAACGTCATGAAAAACTAAATTAGTGTTATTTGCCGCTTCGCTTAGGGAATTTGATCGTTTGTTGATCATCTTCACTAACTGATATTGATGTAGTTTTCTCAATACCGCTTCGGTTACTATTTTTTCAATTGGACATTTTTCGAAAATGATCGATTAATAGGGCGCGGCGATTTTTGTAAGCAATCTTTTTTACGCCGTATCCCTTTTTTAAATAGTACAGAGCGATAGTTGAAAGGCGTTACCAATCCGGATGAAGTTTGTACTGCCAATAAGGTGATGCTGTAACAGATTTTTATTTGTCTTTCTTGATCGGTCCGATTTTCTGTCTACATTTATGTTGCTGAATCGGCCTGATGAAGCATTAACTGTGCAAATTCTGATTTCAACTTCAAAGAGGAACACAGAATGACTCAATATCGCGGTGGGGCCGGAAATTTTGCGGCTGATAAGGAGCGTGCTGCGGAAGCAGGACGCAAGGGCGGTCAGAAAAGCGGCGGGAATTTTAAGAACGATCCCGAACGTGCCATTGAAGCCGGACGCAAGGGAGGTAAGGTAAGCCGCAGAAGCTAAACGCTTTTAAGGTTGCTGTAACAGCAGTTTAATGCGTTTGCCGGGCTGTGCAGATTCTCTTTTTATTTGCCTGCAAGATAATTACCTCCTGAATTATGTCGCTGATTTATCATCGGCACAGAGAGACACCGTTAATTAAACCGGTTGGGATTTCCCTGCCGGTTTTTTATTTTCTATCGTTTAAAGTTATACGAATTAATAAAGTCCTGTACAACTAAGTTTTAAATGGCGCTTTTTTCATGCACATAATCTGAAAAAATTTATGCAGCGATTTATTGCTTTGTACAAATTCAACCTGCCTGGCGAAGCCGGAGCCATAAAAAATTTATCCGCTAAATCACTGCTGTGAAAAGGAAAATGCATTTTATATGCTAGTTCTGTCTTAAATTCAGGCTGATGAAACGTGCGATATTAAGAATCTCCACTAGACTTTTCAGGTGTCAACGACATGACTGGCGTTGCGTTATTATCGACGCAGCTTTTTAAACAATGAGGCTATCTTATGACAGTGAAAACGTTAAACGATCTGTTCATCCATGACCTATCCGATGTATACAGCGCTGAGAAACAGATAACCCGTGCATTGCCTAAAATGGCGCGCGCAGCCAGTGACGAAAACCTTATCGCTGCGTTCAATCAGCACCTGGAAGAGACCCGTGCTCAGATTGAACGACTTGATGAACTGGTGGAAGTAACACCTGAAGTCAAAATCAAAAGAATGAAATGCCATGCGCTCGAGGGTCTGGTTGAAGAGGCGCAGGAAATTATTGACTCGGTCGAGAAGGGCGAAATCCGCGATCAGGGGCTGATCGGTGCAGCGCAGAAAGTGGAGCACTATGAGATTGCGACTTACGGTACGTTGCATGCGCTGGCGCTGAAGCTGGGTTATACCAAAGCGGCAGAGCTGCTGGCCGCGACTCTGGATGAAGAGAAACAAACCGATGAGAAACTCACCTCGGTAGCCGAAGCTATTACTGTCTCTTAAGGAGTAACACATGACAGCGATCGAACACTATCATGACTGGCTGCGCGATGCGCATGCGATGGAAAAGCAGGCAGAAAGCATGCTGAGCAAGATGTCAGGCCGTCTTGAACACTATCCGGCGCTGGAACAGCGTCTGGCGCAACATCTGGAAGAGACTAAGCATCAGCTGACCCTGCTGGAACAACTGCTCGACAGCCACGGTATCGATCACTCTGTGATGAAAGATGCGATGGGTAAAATGGCGGCGACCGGCCAGGCGGTGGGCGGTATGTTTAACTCAGATGAAGTGGTGAAGGGTGCCATCAGTGGCTACGTTTTTGAGAATGCTGAGATCGCCAGCTACACCAGCCTGATCGCCGCGGCGGAGCAGGTAGGCGATACGCAGGGCGTTCGCATTCTCAACGAGATCCGCGATCAGGAAGTGGCCATGGCGGAGTGGCTGCTGCAGAACCTGCCTGACGTGACTCAGCAGTTCCTGCAACGTGCATCACAGCCGGGCACTGAAGCGAAGAAGTAACGCCTGACAGCCTGCATGAAAAAAGCCGGGAATTGCCCGGCTTTTTGCGTTTTAGTAATTTGGAGGCTGCGACACTCAGTCAGCCATTAAATGCCCATACATCGTCATCAGCTTACGGGTAACGCCGTTCGTCCAGCCAAAGCCATCCTGTAACGGATATTCACCGCCGCCGCCGGGGCGCGCGCGTTCTCCGCTGATGTCATACTTCTCGACCAGCTTGTGGTGAAGCTGATAGAAGTTATTCACCGTATTAAGCCAGTTTACCGCGACTTCACTTGCCAGCGTCTCTTCACCGTAGTTATTCAGGCCAACAACGGCCATCCACTGCATCGGTGCCCAGCCGTTGGGACGATCCCACTGCTCACCGCTTTCCACCATTGAAGTCAGCAGGCCACCGTTGCTCAGCAGCAGATGACGCAGTGAGATTGCCTGCAGATGCGCCTGATGCGGCGTCGCCAGACCCACAAATAGCGGAACCACAGAGGCAACGGTAAAAGCACCGAAACGTTCACGACGCCAGTCGTAGTCGCGGAACACACCAGCGGTGCTATCCCAGAGGTAACGGGTGATAGCACGTTTCCGCGTTTCCGCTTTTTTCTGCCAGGCCAGCGCCGTCAGCTCTTCACCTTTGGCGTGCGACAGAGTGGCAATCATCAGCTCCAGCTTGTACAGGAACGCGTTCAGATCGATGGGGATAAACTGCGTTGTACGGATACTCGACAGCCGTTTCGGGTTACGCAGCCAGCGCGAGGAGTAATCCCAGCCCGACTCTGCACCAGCACGCAGGTCACGATAGACTTCGCTGGCCGGACGTCTGGATTCGCGCGCGGTTTCGACATCTTCCATCCACGACTCATCACGTGGCGTATCGCGGTCATCCCAGTAACGATTCAGCAGCGAGCCATTTGGCATCCGCACGACGTGACGATAAGCCTGGTTTGGCATCAGTGAGCCGGCACCATCCATCCAGAACTGGTACTCCTTCATCAGCTGTTCCTGATAGCGCTTAGCACCGCGCACGCCATCTTCTTCGAACAGCTCCACCATCAGGGCAAATACCGGCGGCTGGGAACGGCTGAGATAGTAAGTACGGTTGCCGTTTGGCACATGACCGTAGTTATCGATCAGCCAGGCAAAGTTATCCGCCATGTGACGCAGCAGGTCATCACGGCCCGACTCCGCCAGGCCCAGCATGGTGAAGTAGGAGTCCCAGTAGTAAGTTTCGCCAAAGCGTCCGCCCGGAACTACATAAGGTTTTGGTAACGGCAGCAGCGATGAGTGCGGCATATGCTGCTGTGGCATTTTGGTCAAAACTGGCCACAGGTCATCGATATGCTCATTGAGCGATTTATCCGGGTTGGAGACATAAAAACTTTCGTTTACGCCAGGCAGATAAAAGTGATCGGCAACAAAACGCGACAGGTCAAAATCACTGCTGCGTTTCTGTCGACGATAGCGCATCAGCACATCCAGCGGATCGTACTTAGGCGAACAGTCGGGGAAGGTTTTGCTGTCCTCGAAAATCCGCGACATCTGGACATGTTCAAACAGTTCCAGATAACGATCGGCAGGCGTGAGCGCATCCGGCGCCGGTAAGCCTTCAATCAGCTCCGGTTCCGGTTCAGAATCCTGCATGCGATCCAGTTTCAGTTCATGGGGATCGTATTGATACTCAACTTCCGCCCCGGCACGAACCTCTTCAAGTGCATTTTGTTGCTGGCGATGGGTATTAATAACGGCCTCCTGAGCGGTCGTGGTTGCACAAAGGACAAATTATAGACCTCTCATCCCAGGGAACAACAATGCAGAATATCTATGAACGTAATAAAAATTGTCGATTAATCGAGCTTTTTTAATAAATTCCAGTCAATTCAACCAAATATAGCGGTGTTCACAAAAAACGCATTTCAGATGAATCTCTTAGCGACCCGAATAAAAAAATTTAACCTGAAGAAAACTGGCGTTTATTCACATTTTGTAAAAGAAACCGCAGCTGCAAAGGGTGCAGAAAATGGCATACGCAACGGAAATCAGGGCAGGAGTGGGAAGTGAGCGGGCCAGGTTGCCCGCTCTGAGAAGGCTGGATTAATGGTTCGCCAATGCTGCGCGGATCACCGCCTGCCAGCTTGTGGTCGGGCGACCGATCAGTTTGCTCAGCTGACGCGAATCATCAAACAGACCCCCTTTTTCTGCACCAGCATCAGAATCTGCCAGCATCTCTGCCAGACCTTCTGGCAGGCCAGCGCCTTTCAGCGCGGCGGCAAAGTCAGCCTGAGACAGGTTGACGTAATCGACCTTCTCCCCACTCTGTGCGGCAATCTCCGCAGCAAACTGCGCCAGCGTGTAGCTGTCGTCGCCGGACAGCTCATAGACTTTGCCCGCCTGATCGTCACGGGTCATCACTTCAGCCGCCGCTTCAGCGTAATCCTGACGGGCAGCTGAGGCGATGCGGCCTTCACCCGCCGCGCCGATAAACGCATGATGCGCCAGCGCCGGAGGAATGCTGGCGGCATAGTTCTCGGTGTACCAGCCGTTGCGAAGCAGGGCAAACGGGATACCCGAGGCTTTCAGCAGCGCTTCAGTCGCGCGATGTTCAACACCTAAACCCAGCGGTGAGGTATCCGCATGCAGCAGACTGGTGTAGGCGATAAAGCCCACGCCTGCCGCCTTTGCAGCGTCGATGACAGCTTTATGCTGCGCCTCACGCTGGCCCACTTCACTGCCCGAGATCAGCAGCAGCTTATCCACGCCTGCAAAAGCGGCCTCCAGCGTCTCTGGCTGGCCATAATCGGCCTGGCGCACAATCACGCCCAGCGCAGCAAGATCGGCCGCTTTGGCGGGCGTACGCACAGCGGCAACAATTTCTGCCGCCGGCACTTTTTTCAGTAATGCATCGATAACGATTCGGCCCAGCTGGCCGGTGGCACCTGTAACTGCAATCATGGGATGACTCCTGTGGCTGTTGGTGAAATCCAGACTAAGATATAAACTAATTTTTAGTAAGTACTTACAGAATTGTTAGTTTGAGGTGTGCAGATTAAATGTCTGAAAAACTCAGTGAAAAATTTAGTCGTGGTGAACTGCTTAACGTTAACTGTCCGTCGCGCGACGTACTAAAACGGGTGACCAGCCGCTGGAGCGTACTGATCCTGCTGGCCCTGCAGGATCAGACGCTACGCTTCAGTGCATTGCGCCGTGCGGTCGGTGGCGTCAGCGAACGGATGCTGGCGCAGAATCTGCGCTATCTGGAGGAAGATGGCTTCGTGCAGCGCATCGCTTACGATGTTGTGCCGCCGCACGTAGAGTATCGTCTGACCCCGCTTGGCCGCGAAGTCAGTGAACAGGTGGTGGGGCTGGCGGACTGGCTGGAGCTGAATCTGAGCCGGATTCTGGCACAGCGTGAAAAATCTGCAGCTGAGTAAAATTCTCAGCCTGTCAGCTATCTCGTCGTGAAGTGGGGGATGCTGGCAGAAGATTTCTGATCTGCTCTTCTCTTACTTCACTCCCTGAAACCGGAATAACGTAACGGCAGCGAAAATAACCCCAGCGGTTTTTACGCCTCTTTGCTGGTTATTAAATCATTTTATCAAGCTCAGGCCTGGAATAACTGACTGCTTCGTACGTGCTGTTAATTCATAACGGCTTTTTGACCCATTTTATTAACATCTCTGGTGGCGCTTAACTGCGCTGCTCTGGCTATTTTTCGCCAGGATCCAGGTCTGGATTAACCCGGGTAAAGCAAAAAATTAAACAAAGCGGTTCAGATAACTATTTACTAATGTAACTCTTTAAGAAATAAGGTTATTTAAATTATTTACTCTCAATTTTGCCCTTTTTTAAAACCGGATTTATAAAAAAATAGCTTCTGAAAACAGCCGGTTGAAGGCTTTTTTTAGTCAGGTGTTGCTTTGCCGACGTGAAATTTTAAAGTGACAAATACCGTAACATTAACGACACATAAATACGCTCTGATTAACCTTTAATCCTTATTTTTAAATAAATAATTCCCGCTAAAAACAATGATCAAAATCAACAAAGACTGTTATAGTTTTCATTAACCCCACTGTTTCTGTTTCCTCGTCGCGGATAGTTCTAAATTTGCGGCGGGAATTTCAATAAGCGCAGAGAAGTCAGCGCATCAGGCTTAAGTTGTTAATAATAAGTAAATACATGGTGTTCTATGTGGCAAAGAGGTAAGCAATGTTCGGATTAGATGCCTTTCATCTGGCCAGGATTCAGTTCGCATTTACTGTTTCCTTCCATATTATCTTTCCCGCCATCACCATCGGTCTCGCCAGCTTCCTGGCTGTACTCGAAGGTATGTGGCTCAAAACCCGCGATCAAACCTATCGCGATCTCTACCATTTCTGGTCCAAAATCTTTGCCGTTAACTTCGGTATGGGTGTGGTATCAGGGCTGGTAATGGCTTATCAGTTCGGTACGAACTGGAGCGGCTTCTCAGAGTTTGCCGGCAGTATCACCGGCCCGCTGCTCACCTATGAAGTGCTGACGGCGTTCTTCCTGGAAGCGGGCTTCCTGGGCGTGATGCTGTTTGGCTGGAATCGCGTAGGTCCGGGTCTGCACTTCTTTGCCACCTGCATGGTCGCCCTGGGGACACTGATTTCGACCTTCTGGATCCTGGCCTCTAACAGCTGGATGCATACGCCGCAAGGCTACATCATTCAGAATGGCATCGTGGTTCCGCAGGATTGGTTCAAAATCGTCTTTAACCCCTCTTTCCCTTACCGGTTGTTCCATATGTCGGTGGCGGCGTTCCTGGCGAGTGCCTTCTTTGTTGGGTCGTCGGCGGCCTGGCATCTGCTGAAGGGCAACAATAATCCTGCCATCCGCAGGATGTTCTCCATGGCGTTGTGGATGGCGCTGATCGTCGCGCCGATTCAGGCAATGATTGGTGATGCTCACGGTCTGAACACACTGGAGCATCAGCCTGCCAAGATCGCGGCAATTGAAGGACACTGGGAAAACCCGCCGGGTGAAGCCACACCGCTGATTCTGTTTGGTATTCCCGACATGGAGCAGGAGCGCACCAAATATGCGCTGGAAGTGCCTTATCTCGGCAGTCTGATTCTGACGCATAGTCTGGACAAGCAGGTTCCGGCGCTGAAGTCGTTCCCGAAAGAGGATCGACCTAATTCAACGGTGATTTTCTGGTCCTTCCGCGTGATGGTGGCGCTGGGCCTGCTGATGATCACGCTCGGCGTGATCAGCCTGTGGCTGCGTTTTAAAGGGCGTCTTTATGAGTCGCGTCCGTTCCTGTGGTTTGCGCTGCTGATGGGACCATCGGGTCTGATTGCGATTCTGGCTGGCTGGTTTACTACTGAAATCGGTCGTCAGCCGTGGGTGGTTTATGGCGTTCAGCGTACCATCGATGCGGTCTCGGCACATGGCGATATGCACATGAGCATCAGCCTGCTGGCCTTTATTCTGGTCTATAGCTCGGTGTTTGGCGTGGGGTATCACTACATGATGCGTCTGATTAAGCAGGGACCGGTTGTCGGCGAAGGTCATACCACCGAAGAGGGTGGACCGGGTCAGAAGAAAACGCCAGCGCGTCCACTTTCCGCTGCCACCTTTAAGGATGGAGACCACTAAGATGATCGATTTTTCCGTTATCTGGTTTGTGATTATCGTCTTCGCAACCCTGATGTATATCGTGATGGATGGCTTCGACCTGGGCATTGGTCTGCTGTTCCCGTTCAATAAAGATGCTGGCGAGCGCGACATGATGGTTAATACCGTCGCGCCGGTCTGGGATGGTAATGAGACCTGGCTGGTGCTGGGAGGCGCAGGCCTGTTCGGTGCGTTCCCGCTGGCCTATGCAGTCATCGCCGATGCACTGTCGATTCCGCTGACCGCCATGCTGATTGGTTTGATTTTCCGCGGCGTTGCCTTCGAGTTCCGCTTTAAAGCGGTGGAAGGCCATCGTGCATTCTGGGACAAGTCGTTTATTGCCGGTTCGATTATCGCCACCTTCAGTCAGGGTGTGGCGGTCGGTGCATTGCTGGATGGCATTCCTGTTGAGGGGCGCCGCTTTGCCGGTTCCGCAATGGACTGGCTGGCACCGTTCCCGCTGTTCTGCGGTGTGGGTCTGGTAGTGGCCTATGCGCTGCTGGGCTGTACCTGGCTCATCATGAAGACCGAGAATGAACTACACCGTAAGATGTCTGCGCTGGCGACGCCGTTGGTGATTGCGCTATTAGTGATTATTGGCATCGTCAGCCTGTGGACGCCGTTTGCGCATGCCGACATTTCTCATCGCTGGTTCAGCACGCCAAATCTGTTCCTGTTCCTGCCGGTTCCGGTGCTGGTGCTGCTCTGCTCGTGGGGCATTATTCGCGCCATCAAACGCGAGGCACACTATTCACCGTTCCTGCTGACGCTGGCGCTAATCTTCCTGGGCTTCTCTGGACTGGGCATCAGTATCTGGCCAAACATTATTCCGCCATCCGTGACCATCTGGGCCGCTGCGGCACCTCCGCAGAGTCAGGCCTTTATGCTGGTGGGTAGCCTGCTGATTATCCCGATGATCCTGGGCTATACCTTCTGGAGCTACTACGTATTCCGTGGAAAAATCAAAGCAGACGCAGGATATCATTGATATGAAAAGCCTTAGCAGCATGAAAGACCACAACCACAACGCAGAGATGAAAGCACCGTGGTGGAAGCGGGTGATGTGGCTGGTGTTTATCTACGCCGCCAGCGTGCTGGCGCTGGGTGTTGTCGCCTCGCTGTTCCGGATGATGATGACTGCGGCGGGTATGCGTAGTCATTAGTTGTCGCAGGCATGAGTCAGGCTGATGCGGATCTATATTCAGGCAGCTGACAAAGCTCATTCCGGGTGATGCTGGCAGCAACGACTAAGCCCAACGCGCAGGTAACACGGGCAGAAGAGGAAAGCGTCCCGCGCCAGGGACAAAAACGCCAGGCGTTTTTGTACAACGCAACGCGTTGGCCCGTTTACGGGCGCACCTCAGGGATGAGGTGCGTAATCGCGCGGGCCAGGCGTGTCAGGGATGACGGGTTTTGCGACTTTCCGATCTGACCGTGTTCCCTTCGCAGGCTCCGTCTTGCCGCTATCCGGCGCAGTTTTTATCAATAATCAGAAGGCTGACGTAAGCCAGCCTTTTTTAGTTAGTAACCTAAGCAATTAATGCGGAAACGCCCTGAACGGGCGCGCAATGCTTACCCATTCCTTACACCGATTTGCGATTTTTGTTATCCTTTTGTAACTGAAATTCCAGTCCTAACCCGCGTCGTAAATCGCCATCATGCTTAGTCAGGCCATTAAAAAACAGCACATCAACGATCTGGTCGAGTGGATAGAAGCCAACCTCACCGACGATCTCAATATCGATCAAATCACCCTGAAATCAGGTTATTCCAAATGGCACATGCAGCGCATGTTCAAGGAGATGACCGGACAGACGCTGGCGGCGTATACCCGCAAACGGCGTCTGACGATGGCGGCCATGGCGCTGCGTCTGACGCGTATGACGCTGATCGATATCGCCGTACGTTTTGGCTTTGATAATCAGCAAAACTTCACGAGGGTGTTCAAAGGCCACTTTGCACTGACGCCTGGCGCGTTTCGCCGTATTCCTCATTTGCCGGTTAAAAACTTCCATGGGCGCATTCTGGTGCGCTCGCTGGCAGAGCGTGCGACGCTGGTGGAACGTGAGGAAGAACTGCACCTGTGCGGAGAGACACTGGAGTGGGAGTGCAGGTTTGGTGAGTATATTGCCGACCACGACCACCGTGTGGCAGAGCAGGCACGGCATCTGGTCGCGCTGGCGGGCAGCCATACGACGCACGGCTGGTTAGGTTTTCAGTATGGTCCCGGCCATAGCTCTGCTGACCAGCAGAATATCAGCCTGTTTCAGGCGCTGGCACCACAACATGCCGGGCTGCTGGGTGACAATACCGCCAGCTGGAGCGAGGTGTGTGGCCTTTATGCGTCGATCCGCTGGAGCGGCAGGCCGGAGCAGCTGACGCGCTTTATCGAGGATATCTACTATCAGCATCTGCCCATGCTGGGCGTGTCACGCCGTCCGGGCAAAGACCTGCTGCGTCTTGATTTTGCGCACTGTAAGCCCGACTGGCTCAGCGGTGTTTTTTCTATTCCGGTGATGCAAGCGTAGCCGGCAGGGCAGGGGCGATCGCTTCTGCCAATGCATCTTTCGTGCGATAAACCGTGACAAACCGCACGATTTTATAAAATAAGTCGCTATTCTGGCGTAAAATCCTCCCCCGAAACCCTGCCATATCTGAATCATCGTACTTCTGTGGCAGGGCTGGAACATTCATCTGCATTTCAGGCCTTTTCTGGCCAAAACGACAATCGAAGACAACTATGCGACGCTTAATGATTTCCCTGATCCTGGCATTGCCTGCAATGGCGATGGCGCAGCAGGCTGAGCCTTTCTCACCGCCTGCCGGACTGCATCCACACTCTCAGGTCACCCAGCATGAAATCCTGGGTGATGGTGAACTGCCGGATCACACCAGCAGTAATGCCTCCCTTTCCGGATTCAACGACACGCTGTAAGTGTTGATGTGCTGCCAGAACCGGCGGCGCGAGATGATGCCCGGCTCGTCAGGAGCCGGACAGCTTCCGCCTGATTGACCTGCTCACACTCTGCACCTGCGGCTTCCTCTCTGAGGCCCACTCGCCTGCATCTGAAACACTCTTTACCTGCATGCTGCATCTCTGATGCTTCTCACTCATGCCACGTTCCGTCCGTATTACTTCTCTTACGACGCTGTTTAAAATATATCTTAAGTCGCAGAATCGCATTTTTCGTTCTTGTGCCGAAGATATATCATAGCTAATCTTGTGGCTTCAGATGAGAATGATTGTTATTCCATTGTTGTTTAATCATGGCGGGTATGCCCCTGACTATCGGGCATAGACCCTGTTTCAGGAGAGAGATTTTGACTACAACAGCCGAAAAGCGAACGCCGCAGCGCGTCCGCAATGAACTGCGTTTTCGCCATATCCAGGTCGAGAGTAAAACGCATATTGCCGGGAAATTCTGGCGCATCCGGTTCAGCGGCAGCGATCTGGCAGGCTTTACGTCGCCAGGCTTTGATGACCACATCAAGGTGTTTTTCCCTGCTGCTGAAGGCGAAACTCTGGCTCTGCCACAGATTACCGACGCAGGCATTGTCTGGCCTGAAGGTTTACGTCCGCAGGCGCGTGATTACACGCCGCTGGAATTCGATGGTGAGTCTTCACTGACCCTCGACTTCTATATTCATCAGCAGGGCGTAGCCAGTGACTGGGCCGCGCAGGCGCAGGTAGGCGATCAACTGATTGTTGGTGGGCCACGCGGCTCGCTGGTGGTGCCGACCGATTACGCATTTCAGCTTTACGTCTGCGACGAAACCGGGCTGCCCGCTTTTGCCCGCCGTCAGCGTGATGCCCGCGCCCAGGCGCTGCATCTCTATGCCTTTACCGATGAAGCGACCGGTCGCGACTATTTTACAGATACGACAGGCGTAACGGCAAACTGGCTGGGCAGCGGTCAGATGCAGAAAGCGCAGCTCAGCCAGCTGATTACCCGGCTGGATCAAATCGCTATTCCGACGGAGGATTACTTTATCTGGCTGACCGGCGAGGGGGAGTTTGTTAAAGCGCTGTCTGACTACTTTACATCGCAGCGTGGTCTCGACAGCGACTTCGTGCGGGCGGTGGCCTACTGGCATCAGAAGTAAGCCGCGCTGGCAATTGAGTTTTGCCAGGCGGCGCACTACCATCAATCCCACTTTTCTCAGCAGGGCAGGCCATGAAACAGCATCCGACTTCCACGTCATCTGACGAACAGACTTCGCGCGCAGGCGGCTGCAGCGGACGACGTAAACGACGTGAAAAGATGCTGGAAGCGGGTGAGATACGCCTGCTGATGCTCCATTTCCTGGCGCAGAATGCGGCGCACGGCTATGAGCTGATCAAGTCCGTTGAGGAGCTGTCAAAGGGAGAGTATTCGCCCAGTCCGGGGATCATCTATCCCAACCTGACGCTGCTGGAAGAGATGGAGGCGATTCAGGTGGTGGATGCGCAGGCAGCGCGTAAAGCCTACCGACTGACGGCGGCTGGTGAGGCGCAGCTGGCGGATAATCGCGAAACGGTAGCCAGCCTGATTACGCGTCTCTCTACGCTGGCAATCGTGGTCAATAACCGCAGCATTCCTGCTGTGGAGCAGGCAATTCACGGGCTGAAGGTGGCTCTGAATCAACGACTGGCGCAGGAAGATATTTCAGAAGCCGCGCTGCAGACGCTGATTAGGGCGCTGCACGACGCGGCTGATAAAATCACCCACAGTTAATCAGCTGATTTCACCTTTATTCTTGTCGATGTGGCCCAGGGTACGATCCGGGAAACAGATGTCGCGCACGCGCTGTTTCAGGGTAGTCGCATCCGGGAAACCACCGTCCCGCTTACGTTCCCACAGCAGATGACCATCCAGCGTAATCTCAAAAATACCGCCGGTGCCGGGTTTCAGCGTGACCTCTGCCAGATCCTCAGCGAAGGTATGCAACAGTTCCTGTGCCATCCACGCTGACCGCATCAGCCAGTTGCATTGCATACAGTAGTGAATAACAACCACAGGTTTTTGCGCCATAACTCTCTTCCTTTACGTATTGATAAACGCAGATGCATTCGGGTTAACAATTTGTGCGCTGTGGTTATTGATGAATTCATAAAGCTGTTGAATCCCATTCTTAAGTGCAATAGATGGGATAAGAGCCTCGCTTGATCAGCCTGCTGTTTTGTTTTTTTACGGCTTTTATGCAGAACTGTTTTTGTGATGCCAGCGAGCAAGCGAGTGAATACTAACAACTAATCAGGTGATTCGCTCCTGTGTCACTACGTTTTAGGAGATTGACTAAACGGCATCAGCTTCAACAGACGTTACCCGGCACACTCACAGATTCGTAAAATGCTGACTTACTGCTCTCAGTCTCTGTTGCTGAGGGGGAAACAGGCTACGTGTAAACCGCCCGATATTGTGCTGTGTATTCTGGCCGTTTCGCTTTAAAAACATTGCTTTGCGTGTTTTTAATCACTGGTTTTGCGCTATACCTGGTGTTCAGGACAGAAGATTCAGGAGACCATAATGGCAAAATCATTAGATCAAACCGCTGAGCAACTGGGTAACATTTTACTCTCCTCCGGACTTCATCTGACGACCGCCGAATCCTGTACCGCCGGGCTGATCAGCATGACGCTGGCCGCGGTGGAAAGCAGCGGCGACTTCTATACCAGCGGCTTCGTCACCTACAGCGAAAATGCCAAAATCCGTTTGCTGGGCGTGCATCCTGATACGCTGAAACAGCACACGGCGGTGAGCGAGCAGACGGCACGTGAAATGGTACAGGGAGCCTGCGCCCGCTCTGGTGAACCGGTGGGGTTATCGATTACCGGCTATGCCGGACCCGATGGTGGCGAAGATGGCACGCCAGCAGGCACTATCTGGTTTGGCTGGGTATTGCCCGACGGCAGGGACGATGCGGAGTGCCATCAGTTCAGCGGCGATCCGAAGTCCGTGATGGAGCAGGGCACGCAGTTCGCGCTGGAAGGGTTGATCAAACGACTGCAGCGAACCAGTCGATAAAGGCGCGCGATACGCGCCTTTAAACGCGGGTTAGCGACAGTCGACAATCAGACGACCCTGTACGCTGCCATCCAGCAATGCCTGCGCACCTTCTCTGGCTTCACTCAGCGGGATCACCCGGCTCAGTTTGCGGAGCCGATCGCTATCCAGCAGCTCACCGAGCCGCTGCCATGCCTGCTGACGAAGCGGCTTCGGACACATCACGCTGTCGACACCCGCCAGCGTGATGCCACGCAAAATAAAAGGTGCGACGCTGGCGGGCAGGTCGAGTCCCTGCGCCATACCGCAGGCAGCCACCACGCCGTCACGCTGAATGCCGGCCAGCACGTTCGCCAGAGTGTGACTGCCGACGCTGTCTATCGCGGCGGCCCAGCGCTCTTTTGTCAGCGGCTTGCCGGGATGAGAAAGCTCTTCGCGGTTAATCACCGATGCCGCGCCCAGTATATCGATAAGATACGCATGGTCGCTGGCGCGCCCGCTGGAGGCGATCACCTGATAACCCAGACGCGCCAGCAGGCTGACGCTGTAGCTGCCGACGCCGCCACTGGCACCGGTCACCAGCACGGGTCCGTGTCCGGGCGTGATGCCCTGTTTTTCCAGCGCCATGACGCAGAGCATAGCGGTCAGCCCTGCTGTGCCGATGGCCATGGTCTGCAGCGGGCTAAGAGAGGCGGGCACGCGCACCAGCCAGTCGCCGCTGACGCTGGCTTTCTGCGCCAGGCCGCCCCACTGTTTTTCGCCTGCGCCCCAGCCCGTCAGCAGCGCCACATCATCCTCTTTCCAGTCGGGATGACGGCTGGCCGTCACGCGGCCGACAAAATCGATACCTGGCACCATCGGAAACTGGCGCACAATCGGGCCTTTGTTGCAGATAGCCAGGGCATCTTTATAGTTCAGGGATGAGTAGCTGACGTCGAGCGTGACATCGTAGTCGGGCAGTTGGGATTCGGGGAGATCTTTCAGCAGGGAACGGTAACCTTGTTCGTCATTTTCAATGACCAGTGCCTTGAACATGCAGCCTCCGGCAGAGTGGGAATGAGAGGATCAGTTTACGCCTGGCTGCGGTAATGCGGTAGGGCAATGGCCGAGTCTGCGGATGAAGGCCACTGCAGGAGCGCAAAATTGCGCAGCATGACGTTTGCATAAATCTGCATATAATTCATATAATTAGTCGTATTATGAATTTTTTATAATAAATAGACTATAAAAATCATGTTGTTATCTTTTTATTACATGACTGAATAATTCCCTGGGTCGGGTTGTTCGTGCATAAAAAAGATGACATTATGACCGCCACGTTTTGGCCCTGCTTGTTCACCACAGAGGACGTCGCCATGTCCGGTTCACCGCGCACTTGCCCGGATTACCGTTCGCTTTTTCCGGCGCTCACCGGGTTTTCCTCTTTTCCACACTCTCCGTTATTCACCATGCGGTGAGGCCAGCCAGGCAGCGGCTGTGGATCTGCTCGCCACACTGCACTATGCCTTCTGACGGTCAATTATTCGCCGGGGCGCTGTCCCCATAATTGTGCTTCTGGCACGCCCTCCCTGACGTTAGGGATCCTGTTATGACTCCACTGAAAATTGCTGCCAGCGCTGCTGTCGCACCCAGCCTGACCCTGAACACCGCGCGTGACGTAGTGACGCTGGATAATACCGACTTTACGGATGTGGCGGCGGTCGTCGTCTCGCTGGCGGATACCCGCAGCGGTGTGCTGGCGCTGCTGCGTCACACCGGTTTTAATCTGCCGGTGTTTGTCGCGAATGCGTTTGAAGAAGAGGTGATGCACCTGCCTGGCGTTAGCGGTGAGCTGAATGGCGAGCCGCAGGAGTGGCTTGCGCTGGAAGCCGCTGCGCAGGCGTATGAAGCGGCGCTGCTGCCACCCTTTTTCGAGACGCTGACCCGCTATGTCGATATGCAGAACAGCACCTTTGCCTGCCCCGGACATCAGGGTGGGGCATTCTTTAAAAAGCATCCGGCGGGCAAACAGTTTTATGACTTCTATGGCGAGAATGTTTTCCGCTCTGACATGTGCAACGCCGACGTCAAACTGGGCGACCTGCTGATCCACGAAGGTTCGGCTAAAGATGCACAGAAGTATGCGGCAAAGGTGTTTAACGCCGATAAAACCTACTTTGTGCTCAACGGCACCTCAAGCGCTAATAAAGTAGTGACCAATGCGCTGCTGACCCGCGGTGATCTGGTGCTGTTTGACCGTAACAATCACAAGTCGAACCATCATGGCGCGCTGATTCAGGCGGGCGCGACCCCGGTTTATCTTGAAGCAGCACGTAACCCTTTCGGCTTTATTGGCGGCATTGACGCGCACTGCTTTGATGAGGCTTATCTGCGCGAGCAGATCGCGGTCGTCGCCCCCCAGCGTGCAGAAGAGGCGCGGCCTTTCCGTCTGGCGATTATCCAGCTCGGCACCTACGATGGCACGGTCTACAACGCCCGCCAAGTGGTGGATCGCATCGGTCATCTGTGTGATTACATCCTGTTTGATTCCGCGTGGCTCGGCTATGAGCAGTTCATTCCGCTGATGGAAGGCTGTTCGCCGCTGACCCTGGAGCTGAATGAAAACGATCCTGGCATCTTTGTCACGCAGTCCGTACATAAGCAGCTGGCCGGTTTTTCGCAGACCTCGCAGATTCATAAAAAAGATAACCACATTCGCGGACAGCGGCGCTTCTGCCCGCATAAGCGACTGAATAACGCCTTTATGCTGCATGCTTCAACCAGTCCGTTTTATCCGCTGTTTGCCGCGCTGGATATCAACGCCAGAATGCATCAGGGCGAAGCGGGACGTCGCATGTGGGATGAGTGCGTCACGCTGGGTATTGAGGCGCGTAAAGCGATCCTGGAACGCTGCGAAATGATCCTGCCGTTTGTGCCGGAGATCGTTGATGGACAGCGCTGGCAGGATGCGCCCACGCAAACGATCGCCCGCGATCTGCGCTACTTCAGCTTTGAACCGCAGGCGAAGTGGCACGGTTTTGCGGGTTACGCGCGCGATCAGTATCGGGTCGATCCCTGCAAGCTGCTGCTGACCACGGCAGGGATCGATGCGGCCAGCGGGGAATACAGTGATTTTGGGATCCCGGCCACCATTCTGGCCAACTACCTGCGTGAAAACGGCATCGTGCCGGAGAAGTGCGATCTCAACTCGATCCTGTTCCTGCTGACCCCGGCTGAGAGCCCGGAGAAGATGACGAATCTGGTGGCGATGCTGGCGCAGTTTGAGCAGCACGTTAAAGAGGATGCGCCGCTGGCCGAAGTGCTGCCGACGATTTACCGCAAAAACGCGCAACGTTATGCCGGCTATACCCTGCGTCGCCTCTGTCAGGAGATGCACGACCTTTACGTCAGTCATAACGTGAAGGATCTACAGCGCCTGATGTTCCGCGCCGCGGAGTTCCCGCCGGTCAGCGTGAATCCGCAGGATGCACATCAGGCTTATATTCGCGGCGAAGTGGAGCTGGTGCCTATCGCCGAGGCCGCAGGCCGGGTCGCTGCGGAAGGCGCGCTGCCTTATCCACCGGGCGTGCTGTGCGTCGTGCCGGGAGAAGTCTGGGGCGGCGCGGTGCAGCGTTACTTCCTGGCGCTAGAGGAGGGGCTGAATCTGCTGCCCGGCTTCTCCCCGGAGCTGCAGGGTGTTTACACCGAAGAGGATGAGCATGGACGTAAGTATCTGGTGGCCAATATGATGGTGGGGCGCTGATCTGAGGGCGTTTTCGCCTGGCGGCGGGGCACGCTTTGCAGCGGGCTGGCTATGAGTAGGTTACGCTTTGCAGCGGGCTGGCTCTGAGAAGGTTACGCCCGCCAGGCGGTCGGGAGTTTCAGGTTGTCCGTGCAGGCGGACGCGTCAAGGGGCGGACGCCCGCCCCTTAACAATCCCGGCGTCCGGCTGCCTGCGCGCCCCGCTTTGCGGGGTGCCTTCGTCACGCCCTGCGGCCGACGGACCGTCCGGACGCGCCATCCCTGGCGCGAACCGTCCTTTCGCCGACGTCCTGTCGGCTCATCCTCGCCTCCGGTTGTTCCTCAGCGCTTCGGATGCCTCTCACCAACCCCCGCCTGTGATTTCTTTGTGTTAACTGTGGTGCTGTGTTGTCTGCTGGACTTAAAGCCACAGTCAAAGTCAAAGCCAGTCCCAAAAAACCCTCAGTGATAAAGTACCCAACACAAAAAGAAGAGATAACAGCGGAGGGTTGGGGAGGCCGTCAGAACCGCTGAGCGGATGAGGGATTTCAGGGCGAGCGACAGGGATGTCGCGAAGAGGCGGTCCGTGAGAAATCCGGAAGAAGCGAAGGGACCGCGAAGCGGCGGTGAAGCAGGCCGGAGCCGGGGGTCAAGGGGCGCGGCGACTGGCGCCCCTTGTCGGTCGCCTGCAGAGGCGTGTCTGAAACTGCCCAACTAATCAGGCGAACGAAACCCCGCTCATAGCCCGTTCGCGCAGCGAACAAACCCCGGCTTCAGCGCCGCAAGCCCGTTCGCGCAGCGAACAACCCCCCGCTTCAGCGGCTTCGATCAGAATCCCCGATAACTCTTCTGAGCAGTGCTCACCTTATACAGATAACGACGCGACTCCGCCGACGGATGCTGGTTCGCCAGGGTCGAATAGACCTTGCCCGGTGACATGCCGTTAATCATCGAGAACGCGCGATCTTTATCGCTGGAGAAGACGCGCAGCACGCTGCCTGCACCACCGTTATAGGCGGTGATTACTGCATAGCGGCGTGATACCGGATCCTGAATGCCGCCCAGATAGCTGCGTTGCAACAGTGACAGATAAGCCGTACCGGCATCGATATTGTTCTCCGGATCCAGCAGATAGCTGCGGCTCGGCTTGCCCCATTTACCCTTCATGCGGAATACGTCAACACCGGCGGTATGCTGCACCACCTGCATCAGACCCAGCGCATCAGAATGGCTCACGGCGTAGGGGTTAAAGCTCGACTCCGTCTGCATAATCGCCAGGATCAACGAAGCGTCGACACCATACTGCTCGGCGGCTTTACGCACCATCGGCAGGTATTTGTGCGCTCGCTTGTCCAGGTGGTTCGGCACCATCGGAATCGAAATGCTGTAAATCACATGCAGACCCGAGGTGCGGCGCATCAATTTATTCTGAATCAGATAGTCAGCAAAGGCTTCCGCGCGGCCCTGCCAGCGAATCGGCTGACCGGTGTTATCCAGCACCTGACCATAGAGCAGCGGCTCTTTACTGATCTCGATGTCGTTGGCGTCAGAGTAGAGATCGACATTGCCCGGATCTTCGCCAATCAACAGCGTGGTCACGATCGCCTGACGCAGACTGGCCATCGGATCGGTACCAGAAATCGTCTCGATGGTCAGCTTACCGCTTTCAAAGTTGATGTGGCTGCGGGTGTAATAGTTGTCGCTATATTTGACGTAATCTTTAGGTCCGGCGATCAGGACCTCATTGATACCCCAGATATTCTCAATATTGTGAGCAAACTGGCCCATCAGAATATCAAAGCCGTTGGTGTCTTTAACCCACTCCTCGTGGGATTGCTGATTCTTTGACCCGGAACAGGAAACCAAAAGTGGGGCTATCACCAGCAGGGCGATTAATTTTTTATTCATTGGGAATGCAAGCCTGACCTGGATAACCGGCCTCAGCGATGAGGCCCGGAATGTTTACGCTTCTGGCGGTGTATAGCCTTCGATATGAACGTCTTTGCCTTCGAACAGGAAATTGATCATCTCCTTCTCCAGCACTTTACGATCTTCGGGATTCATCATGTTGAGCTTCTTCTCATTGATCAACATGGTCTGTTTCGCCATCCACTTCTGCCAGGCTTCTTTGGAGATGTCGTTGTAAATGCGTTTACCCAGGTCGCCCGGATAGAGCTGAAAATCCTGACCTTCCGCGTCGCGCTGTAAAAAAGTACAAAAAATGGTGCGGCTCATTACTCTTCCTCATTAATCTCACAACTGTCCAAAGCCAGTTGTCGGGGATGGCGCAGCTCGTGTAACAGGCGCTCAACGGGTGCAGCTAATCCCACAGATGGTGGCAGCGCTAAGTTATACCAGAGACCGCCTGCTTCATCCATCGCCGCCCCGGCAGAAGGCCACGACAGCCACATCGGCACGATATCGAGATGGAAATGGCTGAAGGTGTGACGAAACGCAGTAAGCTGCTGTGGTTTTGCATGGATGCCACGCGCTGCCAGCCAGTCATTCAGCGCCGCTTCGGTGGTGAACTGCGGAAAGCAGAACAGACCGCCCCACAGACCCACAGGCGGGCGCTGCTCCAGCCAGACATCATCGCCATCCTGCATCATCAGGAACCAGCCGCTGCGCTCTGGCAGCACCTGCTTAGGCTTCTTGCCGGGATAGCTCGCCCAGCTGTTGCTGGCGTACGCCTCACACCCGCTGTTCAGCGGGCAGATTTCACACTTCGGCTTAGAGCGGGTGCAGACAATCGCACCCAGATCCATCATCGCCTGATTAAACTGGCTGACGCCCTCGGCGGGTGTGACCTCTTCGCTGATCTGCCAGAGCCGTTTCTCGACCTCTTTTTTACCCGGCCAGCCGCTGACGGCATAGCAGCGGGCCAGCACGCGCTTGACGTTGCCATCCAGAATCGGGAAATGCTGACCCAGCGACAGCGACAGGATCGCGCCCGCCGTAGAGCGGCCAACGCCGGGCAGGGCTGAGACATCATCGAAATTACGTGGTAATTCGCCCCGATGAACCTCAACAATCTGCTTTGCGGCTTTATGGAGATTACGCGCCCGGGCGTAGTAGCCGAGGCCGGTCCAGAGATGCAGTACCTCATCCAGCGGCGCCGCAGCGAGATCGGTGACCGTAGGGAAGCGCGCCATAAAGCGTTCAAAATAGGGAATAACCGTGGCAACCTGGGTTTGCTGTAGCATCACTTCGGAGAGCCACACCTTATAAGGTGTTTTCTCCAGCTGCCACGGCAGGGTTTTGCGACCAAAGCGCTGATACCAGTCCAGCACCTGTTGCGCGAACTGCGGCGCTTGCATCATAAGAAGGAAATTTTCCGTGTTTACTCTACACTCAGGCAGGAATTCCAGCACATGCGCACCTGGGTGTAAACCGGAAGATTGCAAAGGCTTGCTTCTGCTTATGAACTTTGCATAATGCCCGTTTCCCGGAACAGGCTAACCAGCAGGCTTTTACATGATTAATGACGTCATCACCCCAGAATTTGATGAGAACGGGCGGCCATTGCGCCGGATCCGCAGCTTTGTGCGCCGCCAGGGTCGCTTAACGAAAGGCCAGCAGCAGGCGCTGGACACCCTGTGGCCGGTCATGGGGGTGGAATATCAGCCGGAGCCTGTCGATCTGCCCGCACTGTTTGGCCGCGAAGCTCCGGTCACGCTGGAGATTGGCTTTGGTATGGGCGCGTCCCTGGTGACCATGGCGCAGAACACACCGCATCAGAACTTCCTGGGTATTGAAGTGCACGCGCCGGGCGTGGGTGCCTGTCTCGCCGCCGCCAAAGAAGCCGATGTACAGAACCTGCGGGTGATGTGTCACGATGCGGTAGAAGTGCTGGAGAAGATGATTCCGGATAACTCACTGCGCATGGTTCAGCTTTTCTTCCCCGATCCGTGGCATAAAGCGCGTCACAATAAACGCCGTATCGTTCAGGTACCTTTCGCCGAGCTGGTGATGCGTAAACTGAAGCCGGGCGGCGTTTTCCATATGGCGACCGACTGGGAAGCCTACGCGGAGCATATGCTTGAAGTGATGAACAGCATCGATGGCTACCACAACCAGTCAGAGCAACAGAATTACGTGCCGCGTCCTGAGACGCGTCCACTGACCAAGTTTGAGCAGCGCGGGCAGCGTTTAGGCCACGGCGTATGGGATTTAATGTTTGAGAGGGTGAAATAATGGCCACACAACGCAGCCGCCGTTTACGTAAAAAACTGCACATCGACGAGTTTCAGGAACTGGGCTTCTCCGTTGCCTGGCGCTTTCCGGAAGGCACCAGCGAAAGCGAAATCGATGAGACGCTGAACCAGTTCATCAATGAAGCGATCGATCCTAACGGCCTGGCCTTTGATGGCAGCGGCTACCTGGTGTGGGAAGGTCTGGTTTGCCTGCAGAAAACCGGCAAATGCACCGATGAGCATCGTGCGCTGGTCCGCAAATGGCTGGAAGACCGCAAGCTGCAGGATGTGCAGATGACGGAACTCTTTGACGTCTGGTGGGACTAAGTCGTCACACAGTGTCGGGCTGCGGCCCGATCGGAGGGTTTCAGACCCGATCTTAGGGAGTAGATATGATGCGTAAAGCGCTTCTTGCTGTGCTGCTGGTGGCAGCAACTCAGGCTCAGGCAGCCTACGAATGCAGCGTTAAGCCACAGGACGATGTGGTGATTAAACCGCAGAGCGTGCAGGTGGTCGGTGCCAGTGGCAATATGGAAATCTCGCCGCAGGGCGACGTGCAGTTCAACGGCCAGAAAGTTTCGCTGGATATCACTGAACGTCAGAAAGCGATCGACTATCAGAACGCGCTGCGTCGCGATCTGCCGTGGATCGATAGCGGAGCGACATCCCGTCTGGAAAAAGGACGTGCGGCACTGGATCGGGTCATCGTTGAAAAACTGGGCACCGACAGCAACGTGCGTAATCGCCTGACCACGCTGAATGGTCAGCTGAAACAGCAGATGAACCGCATCATTGAACATCGGGAAGACGGTCTGACGTTCCACCATCAGGCGATTGATCAGGTGCGCGCCGAAGGCGAACGGCTGGTGCAGTCAACGCTGGGCGGCGTGATGCAGGATAGTCTGAATGAGATGGGCAGTAAGCAGGGCAGCGGCGGCAGTAATCCGCTGCAGGCAATTATGGGCAATCTGGGCGGTCTGCAACAGTCGATTCAGGCTGAGTGGAGCAAGCAGGAGCAGGATTTCCAGAACTTCGGACACGAAGTATGTAATCGCGTTATTTCGCTGGAAGATCAGCGTAAACAGCTTACCCGCGCACTGAAAAAATAAGTTAACGCCTCAGCCTGCCGGGCTGAGGCGCTTTTGCTACTCTTCCGCTAAAAACAGCTCCAGCAGCGAATTCAGGAACAGCTTCCCTTTCTCCGTAATCTGCCACTGATCAGCGGTTTCCGTCACATAACCGGTGGCAATCGCGGCATCCATCTGCGGACGGATCACCTGCTCTGACAAACCGGTGTAGCGGCTGAACTCGTCGCGCGGCGCGGCCTCCAGCAGGCGAAAGCGGTTCATGAAATATTCAAACGGCTTGTCGCTATCGGCAACCTCATACTGCTTTTCGCGGTAGTTACCCTGCATGAAGCCACGCGGATGACGGGTTTTCACCGTGCGGACAATGCGGCCATCCGGCTGCGTCAGCTTGCCGTGTGCGCCACAGCCAATCCCCAGATAGTCGCCAAAGCGCCAGTAGTTGAGGTTGTGTTCACAGCGATAACCCGGCTTCGCGTAGGCGGAGGTTTCATACTGCTGATAACCCGCCGCCTGAAGTAGCCGATCACCCTGTTCGAAAATATCCCAAAGTGCATCATCATCTGGCAGCACCGGCGGGCGTGAGCCAAACAGCGTGTTGGGTTCGATGGTGAGCTGGTACCAGGAGAGATGCGGGGGGTTAAGCGCAATCGCCTGACGTAAATCGTCGAGCGCTTCCTCCAGAGACTGATCGGGCAGGCCATGCATCAGGTCGAGGTTAAAGCTGCGCAGCGACAGCGACTCTGCCAGTTCGGCGGCGCGTACGGCCTCTTCCGGGCCGTGAATACGGCCCAGACGCTGCAGCTTTTGCGGACTGAAACTCTGTACACCAATCGAAATACGGTTGATACCGGCGCGCTGATAGGCGCTGAACCGGTCCGCTTCCACGGTACCAGGATTTGCTTCCATGGTCACTTCCGCATCAGGGGAGAGCGTCAGACGCTCCCGCACGCCATCCATCAGCATCTGCATCGCGCTGCTGCTCAGCAGGCTGGGCGTGCCGCCACCAATGAAAATCGTGCGCACTTCCCGGTCGCCGATCAGCGGCAGGTCGATCTCCAGATCGCGCAGCAGGTGCTGCACATATTCAACGTGCGGCACCTCATCTTTCAGCGCGTGGGAGTTAAAATCACAGTAGGGGCACTTCTGTACGCACCACGGAATGTGGATGTAGAGACTTAACGGCGGCAGATTAGGCATTACGCATCGCTTCCAGCAACAGCGTCAATGCTTTACCCCGGTGAGAAACCGCACCTTTTTCCGCTTTGCTCAGCTCGGCCGCAGTTTTACCCAGCGCCGGGACAAAGAAAATCGGGTCGTAACCGAAGCCACCGGAACCCGCAGCGGAACGCGTAATTTCCCCCTGCCAGCTGCCGTGAAACACCAGCGGGGTCGGGTCTTCCGCATGACGCAGATAGACCAGTACGCAGTGGAACTGCGCCTGGCGCTGACCGTCAGGGACGTTTTCCAGCGCCTGTAATAGCTTCTCCAGGTTCTGCTGATCGCTGGCCTCTTCACCGGCGTAACGCGCCGAGTAGATGCCAGGCGCGCCGCCCAGCGCATCCACGGCCAGGCCGGAGTCATCGGCGATGGCCGGTAATCCGGTGATCTGTGCCGCGTGACGCGCTTTGAGAATCGCGTTCTCAATAAAGGTCAGGCCGGTCTCTTCTGCCGATTCAACCCCAAGGTCCGTCTGCGCGACGATATCCAGACCAAAGGCGGAGAGTAACTCCGCCAGTTCACGCACTTTGCCGGGATTGCCGGTTGCGAGCACAACTTTTTGCATAACAGTTCCAGTTTGATTCATTTACAGCAGATACCAGAGACCCGGAAACAGGTCCATGCCGAGAAAGTTCAGGGCATACAGCACCAGGATGACGATCATCGCAGAGAAATCGATGCCGCCCATCGCAGGCAGAATACGGCGAACAGGGGCCATCATCGGCTCGGTTAACTGCACCAGCAGATAATCGACCGGGCCACGTCCCTGGCTGATCCAGCTCATCAGAGAGCGTACGATAATGACCCAGAAGACCAGATAGCCGGCGGATTTCACCAGCGACAGCAGGCCGACCAGCAGGTTAGTCGGATCGACCGAGAACACGCCCACCTGAATCAGCAGCAGAATCGGGTATTTCAGCGTGGTCAGCACAAAGGCCAGCAGCAGCGAGGCGGTATCAATCGGCCCCAGCGCCGGCAGTATGCGGCGCAGTGGCTTAACAATTGGCTGTGTCACTTTTACGACAAACTGCGCCACTGGATTGTAAAAATCGCAGCGGGACCACTGCATCCAGATGCGTAACAGCAGCACCATGACGTAGAGATCGATCAGCGTTTTTACTAAAAACGTCAGTGTTAACATGAAGTTCCTCTGTTATTGTTGTGAGTTGTGCGCATAATCTCGTGCGCCAAAAATGGCGGTGCCGATACGCACCATCGTACTACCTGCGGCGATTGCCGCCTCCATGTCATCGCTCATTCCCAGCGAAAGCGTATCTATACCAGAATAGTGCTGTTGCAGCTGCCGGAAGGCTTCCGCCATCTGCTGACACACCGCCAGCTGCCGCTGGTAATCACTCTCCGCTGCCGGAATCGCCATCAATCCCCGCAGCCGCAGTTGCGGCAGGGCAGCAATCTGCTCCGCCAGCCCGGAAACGGCCTCCAGCATGATGCCAGATTTGCTGTTCTCGTCACTGATATTTACCTGAATTAACACATTCAGCGGTGGCAGCGAGGCGGGCCGCTGATCGTTGAGCCGCTGCGCAATGCGCTGGCGGTCAATGGTGTGACACCAGGCGAAATTTTCCGCCACCAGACGGCTTTTGTTGGACTGCAACGGGCCGATGAAGTGCCACGCCAGCTCAGGATGTGCGGCCAGTGCCTGAACTTTTTCAACCCCTTCCTGAACGTAATTTTCACCGAAGGCAATCTGGCCAGCGGCAAAGGCTTCTTCGACCGCGCTCGCAGGTTTGGTTTTACTGACTGCAAGCAGGGTAATTTCTTCTGGTGCGCGGCCGCAACGCGCGGCAGCGGCGGCGATTCGCTGCCGCACTTGCTGTAAGTTCTGCTGGATTGAAGTCATAGTCAGGAGAAATTATGAATCTGGATGAAATGGTGGGGCTTAGTGTAAAGCATAATGCCGCCGATCTGCACCTTTGCTGCGGACATTTGCCCTACTGGCGGCGGCAGGGAAAGCTGGAGGTCATTTCGCAGCAGGGCCCGCTTTCTGCCGCCTGGATGGCAGAGTTTATGACCCGCTGGCTCAGTGACCCGCAGCGGCAGGCGCTGGAACGCGCAGGGCAGCTCGACTTCGCTCTGAGCCTGGCTGGCGGTCAGCGTCTGCGTGCCAATCTGTTTATGCAGCGTAACGGCCTGTCACTGGCGCTGCGCATCATCGCCACGACGAGCCCGACGCTGGAGAGCCTGCAGCTGCCCGCCATTGTGCCGACGCTGCTGGAGCAGCAGGATGGCCTTATTCTGGTGACCGGTGCGACCGGAAGTGGTAAATCGACCACGCTGGCGGCGCTGGTCGATGCGCTGAACCGCCAGCAGGCGCGCCATATCATTACGCTGGAAGATCCGATTGAATTTATCCATCACAGCCAGCAGTCGCTGATTCAGCAGCGCGAAATCGGCCTGCACTGCGATTCGTTCTCGCTGGGGATAAAGGCGGCGCTGCGTGAAGATCCCGACGTCATCCTGCTGGGTGAGCTGCGCGACAGCGACACCATCCGTCAGGCGCTGACGGCGGCGGAGACTGGCCATCTGGTACTGGCGACGCTGCATACTCGTGGCGCGGCGCAGGCGGTGGATCGGCTGGTGGATGTCTTCCCGGCGGAGGAGAAGCAGCTGGTGCGTACGCAACTCGCGGGTAGCCTGAAAGCAGTGATTGCACAGCGGCTGGTAACCTCAGTGGCTGGATCGCGGATTGGACTGTTTGAGGTACTGATCGCCACTCCGGGTATCACGAATCTGATCCGGGAAGGCAAGATGCATCAGATCCCCGCGCTGCTGCAGACCGGCGCACAGGCCGGTATGCAGACGTTTGAGCAGAGCCGGCTGGCGCGTCAGGCAGCCGGTCTGATTGAGTAAGCCGATCAGTAATGGTTTTCGAACCAGTCCTGCAAAATGATGGCAGCAGACTGTGAATCGACCGAGCCTTTGTTGAGGGCGCGATAACCGCCGCGCTCAAACAGGCCAGCACGCGCCTCTACCGTGCTGAGCCGTTCATCCTGCAGCTCTACCCGGATGCCAAAGCGACCGTGCAGGCGGTTGGCAAATTTACGCGCGCGGTCAGTCAGCGGCTGCTCGGTACCATCCATATTCAGCGGCAGGCCGACGACGACAAAATCGGGCTGCCACTCTTTCAGTAGCTTTTCGACCACCAGCCAGTCCGGGATACCATCCTGCGCTTTAATCGCGGTCAGCGGACGGGCACTGCCCGTGAGTTCCTGACCTACAGCGACACCAATACTTTTGGTGCCGAAGTCGAAACCTAACAGAGTCTGAGTTGACATCAGGCGTGTCCCGCGTCGCTGGCCATGTTGTGAATATCGACGCCAATACTGCGCGCCGCTTCGCGCCAGCGCTCTGAAATCGGCGTCTGGAACAGGATATTGCTGTTAGCGGGCGTGGTCAGCCAGGCATTTTCCATCAACTCATTTTCCAGCTGATCTTTTTCCCAGGCGCAGTAACCCAGCGCGACCAGCACATTGGTGGGCTGAGACGCGGTGCCAATCGACTCCAGCACGTCACGGGAGGTAGTGATAATCGTGTTATCTGAGACGCGAATGCTGGAGGTAAACGTGCGTTGTGCTGAGTGCAGAATAAAGCCACGATCTTCCGCCAGCGGACCGCCGGTAAACACCGGTTTATCCAGCCTGATGGCCGGGTCGCGATCGTCAGCAGGGATTTTCAGCTTCTTCAGAATGCCTTCAACCGTCAGGTTTTCCATGGGTTTATTGATGATCAGTCCCATTGCACCCTCTTCGTTATGTTCGCAGAGATAGACCACGGAACGTTTGAAGAAAGGATCCTGCAATGAAGGCATGGCAATCAAAAAGTGATGTTGTAAATTCATTCTCACACGATGTACCAAAAAAAGAACCGGCACGCGACGGCCGCACCGGTATTGGGTTGATCACGGAGCCACGCCCCGGCTTCTTGCTCAGCCCAGGCGCTTCTCAATGGCATCCATCAACATGCCGGTGATGGAGATCGGGAACGCAGCCTCAATTTCACGAATGCAGGTTGGGCTGGTCACGTTAACTTCAGTCAGTTTATCACCGATGATGTCGAGACCGACAAAAATCAGTCCTTTTGCTTTCAGCGTTGGGCCTACACGGCGCGCAATTTCCCAGTCGCTTTCGCTCAGCGGACGCGCTTCACCGCGACCACCGGCGGCGAGATTACCACGCGTTTCACCACCCTGCGGGATACGCGCCAGGCAGTAAGGGACCGGTTCGCCATCTACAACCAGCACGCGTTTGTCGCCTTCTTTAATCGCCGCAATGTAGTTCTGTGCCATGCAGAAACGGCTCTCATGCTCGGTCAGGGTTTCGGTAATCACACCAAAGTTAGGATCGTCTTTCTTCACGCGGAAGATAGAGGCGCCACCCATGCCATCCAGCGGCTTCATGATGATGTCGCCATGCTCCTGCCAGAAGTCACGCAGCTGCGCTTTGCTGCGGGTCACCAGGGTGTCAGGCGTAAACTCGGCAAACCAGGCGGTGTAGAGCTTTTCGTTACAGTCACGCAGGCTCTGCGGTTTGTTCACGATCAGTGTACCCAGCTCTTCTGCGCGCTCCAGAATGTAGGTTGCATAGATGAACTCGGTATCGAATGGCGGATCTTTACGCATCAGCACCACGTTCAGGTCAGCCAGCGGGATCACCTGCTCGCTGCCGAATTGATACCAGTTGTCAGGATTCTGCTCGACGGTCAGCAGACGGGTGCGGGCAGAGGCCACGCCACCGCGCATGGAGAGATCGTGCATCTCCATGTAGTGAATTTCGTAACCGCGGCGCTGTGCTTCCAGCAGCATAGCGAAGCTGGAGTCTTTTTTAATATTGATGGACGAAACAGGGTCCATCACGATGCCAAGTTTAATCATTATTATCTCCTCGGTGAGGCGGTGTTTACCGCCTCGTCTGGTTCGGTCTGCAGTGGGCCGATCGGTCAGGACATCATGCCTGCGCTCTTTCCGCTGAAAGTATCGCTTAACCCAGGTCGCCAAACCTCACCTGAAGTGCCGTAATGGCCGTCAGCGCGGTGGTTTCGGTACGTAATACCCGTGGGCCAAGCAGAATGTCAGTAAAGTCGTGCTGGGCCGTCATCGCAATTTCGTCCGCAGACAAACCGCCTTCAGGGCCAATCAGCAGCCGTACCCGCTCAACAGGCTGTGGCAGCGTATTGATGCTGTGACTGGCGCGCGGATGCAGGTTGAGCTTCAGACCGCTGTCAGCCTCTGCACACCAGTCTTCCAGCGTCATCGCTTCACGAATCTCCGGCACGCGATTACGGCCACACTGTTCGCAGGCGGCAATAGCAATTTTCTGCCACTGCTGGATCTTCTTCGCCAGACGTTCAGCATCAAGCTTTACGCCACAGCGCTCGGAAAACAAGGGTGTAATGACATTCACGCCCAGCTCGATCGATTTCTGGATAGTGAATTCCATTTTTTCACCGCGCGACATCACCTGACCTAAATGCAGATGCAAAGGTGACTCGCGATCGTCCGGCTGGCTCTCTGTGAGCGATACTTTTACACGCTTTTTATCAACATGCGTGATCTCTGCTGCAAAAGTCAGATTAGTGCCATCAAAGAGTTCCAGACGCTGGCCTGCCGTCATCCGGAGTACCCGGCCCACATGATTGGATGCATCTTCATCCAGGGTAATTTCACTGCCGATCTCTAATGGCCCGGCGTGATAGATGCGAGGTATGCGCATAAGGTTCCTGAAACCGGACGCCGCACTGCAGCGGCGTCATGGGAAAAAAAGCTAGTGTAGGGCAGGGATTTTAGCGCTGGCAAGCCTGCTGCACATAAGGATTGTGATTGCCCTGAACCTTTGCAATGCGCTGATCGCGTTCACACTCCCACTTTGTGACGGGATAGAGCTTGTCCCAGGCGGTAAACAGCTGCGTCTGCTGGCGCGAAATGCGCAGATGGTACTGATCGCGCATGTAGAAATAGGTTCGGGCAATAGCTCCCCGCGCCCGTGCGGGTGGCTCCGCCTGTTTGAGTTTAAAGTCGATCTTCATCTCACACTGGCCGTACTGCTTCTCGCTACCGTTCCATTGACTGTAGGCGAAGTTACCACGGTCACCATTCACTTCACCCACTGCAGGCTGAAGGTTATGCAAATCTGTTTCGATGCGGCGATAGTCGGGGTCCTTGCTGCAGTTTTTGCGGCCTCCGTCCTGCCAGCACTGACGCTGATGACCAAACTCCCAGGCCGGCATCACATGTTCCCACTCAATGCGCCCGGCGCGATTGGCGTTCCTGCGCACCTGATAACCACAGCTGTTGAGATCGGGAATGCCCTTTTTGCCCTGCCACTGAATCTTACAGCCACAGTAGAATGAACCCGGCGCATCGGCGTTAATCGCCGCCGCAAAGGTTTTAGCCTGCTGGAAGTTATTTTGATGATAGTTATTCAGATTAAGGGCGTCAGCGGCAGGTGCAAATAGCAGCGCAACCGCCAGACTTAGTATGCGAGACATATTCCGGATTTCTTCCTGGTACGAAAAAGGGCGGCAGGTTAACAGAATGTGGAATAGGGCGGAATGGGGATTGTTCTCAGGAAGCGACAAACTCGCCTGCGACCAGCAGGCTGCCACAGTGCACGCAGCGATATTCACTTTCTTTACGCAGAACACGATTGTGGCGGCGAACCGTCAGCTGATGCTGCTGGCACTGGCAGCGGTAAGCAAAGGTGTTACTGCGTACGGAGGCGATCTCAAACTGATGGGTGCGCCGTGCCGGAACGCCCAGAACCTGCTCCATCATCCACTTCCACTCTTTGCCGTGTGGTGCGACGCGGCCAAACTGTTTCCACACCAGCAGATGCGCCAGCTCATGCGGCACCACTTCATCGATAAATGTCTGCTGATTTTCCAGCAGCAGCACCGGATTGATGCGGATCTCCCAGGACGCCAGCCAGGCGGTGCCCGCCGCCGTACCGCGCTGCTGGTAAAGCAGCTTCGGTTCCGGATAATGGGTTTTCAGTGCCAGATTTGCACGCTCAAGCGACTGGCGCAATGAGCGCATTACGGCCTGCTGCAGGGCAATGGGGAGACGAGGTGTTTTCATGGCGCTCAGAATAATCGCCGTCGTCCAGGAACTCAACGTTACCCGTGAAAACGACAGCGCAGCGACTATACTCTTTCGCCAGTTTCGATCCATACGATCCACCGCGGGAGAGTGGCCAGGAGTGTCCCTGCTATTGGCTGAAATTTCTGGATTAAATATGGTTACGGCCTTTTTTAGAATATCCTGTTGCTAATGTTCACAGCAGAGTGAATGGATCAGAAGCGGAAAGCACAGTGTACGGACAACGCAATGAAAAATAATAACATCAGGAAACAGCGCATTGTGCTGGTTACCGATCTCATGGCTGGCCGCGGCGGTATGGAGAATGTGACCTGCCAGCTGATTACCGCCCTCAATAAGGAATCCGGAACGGAAGCGGGGCTGTTTATTATCAACAGCGGAGAGGAGAGCCTCTCCCGCGCCTGGACTGCCAACGCCGTTTTATCAGAGAGCGTCTGCACGCTGCGGAATAAGAAAATAAAAAATCTTATTCACACGCTGAGAATGGCCGCCTTCTTTCGTCGTTATCAGCCTGATCATGTTCTGACCCTCAACACCATTCCCTGTCTGATGACGCGCCGGGCCATTACGCTCTCAGGACGTAAAATCATGTTGTCGAGCTGGATGCACCTGCCACCGCGTGAACGCTATCGCCCACATTATCTGCTGCGGGCCGATCACCATTTTGCCATCAGTAAGCAGATTAAAGAGCAGTTGGTGGAGTTAGGTGCACGCGCCACTGACGTGGACGTTATCTACAACCCGATCAGGCGTAATGACGTGGTTATCGGCAGGCCGCAGGGGCTGAAGTTTCTCTATATCGGCCGCGTCCATTTTCAGCGGCAGAAACAGCTTAAAGATCTGTTTGATGCGTTAAAGCATCTGGATGCGCCGTGGACGCTGGAAATTGTCGGGGATGGGGAAGATCTGACGCAATGTCAGCATTACGTGTCGGAACTCGGCATTCAGGATCGTATCACCTGGCATGGCTGGCAGGAGAACGCCTGGGAGTATGTCATCCGCCATATCAGACAGGTCACCTGTCTGCTCATGACCTCGAACTTTGAAGGCTTCCCGCTGATCCTGCTGGAGGCGATGTCACGGGGCGTCTACTGCGTCTCATCCGACTGCATCAGTGGCCCGTCAGAAATTATTCAGAACGGTCTCAATGGTCAGCTCTACCCCACCAATGACAGCATGGCGCTTGCCGCTATTCTCAACGCCATGAGCCGGGATTACCCCTTTCCCGATCATCAGGTTATTAAAGCGAGCATCACCGGTTTTTATGAGGAAAATTATATGAAGCACCTGATGAGTGCATTTAACCGTCTGACTGAGGTTAAGCATGACAAATAAAAGCAGCCGTAATGGATTAACGTTAATGGTTAATGCCTCAGTTGTTGCGCTCTGTCTGGCGCTGTCACTGAATATGTTTGTTTCCGGCCTGCCGCAAAAAATATTTTATCTGGTCTCTTATCTCTCCGTCGCGTCTGTGTTGTATGGCGTAGTGCGCAAGCGAGTAGCGTTTAAAGAGAACGGTTTTTATGTCGTCCTGTTTGCTGTGCTGATTATCTTTGCTCTGATCCGTCTGTTCTGGGCAATACACACAAAGGGGATTGAGACCGCGCCCTCAAACGATGCCATGACCAATATCAGCAACTATCTGCTGGGAGCGAAGCGGCTGTTGCTGGGCGCCTTTGTGCTGCTTAGTCTGGCGATTTATGGCAATCGGGTCTCTGCAACCACGCTGCGTATTGGAAAGGTGTTAATTCTGGTCGGTCTGCTGATTACGCTGGGCTTTGGTATTCATGAGCATCTCTATACCGAGAATATCCGCATTAAGCTCACCACCGAAGCGGCCTCCATGTCCTCCTACATGATTCTGTTTATCTACTGCGCCTGGCTGTGGCTGAGCCGTTACGAGACGCACAGATACTGGAAGATTGCCGACATCGCCGTACTGGCGGTGACCTTTGCCTTGCTCTACCTGTGCGGCACCCGCGTAACGCTGATTGCGCTGATTGCCGTGGGTCTGCTGTTCCTGTTGCAGACCTGGCGGCTGTCGCTGCTGACCAACTGGCGGATTAGCGCACTGTTAGTAGGCGTACTGGCGGTGCTGATCCTGATGACCAGTAACCGTTGGGTGGAAGGCGTGCAGGACATTGAGAACTACGGATCAAACAGCTCGACCTCTCTGGGCGCACGTGTCGCGATCTGGGGCGGGGCGGTCAACTTTATTGAGCATCATGGCAGTTTTGCGACGCCGGATGCGCGCACTACCGAGGCGCGTCAGTTCATCATGGCGCACTATCCACTGAATGTTGAAGGCTACACCAACGTTAAATACAACATGCACAATGAGTTTCTGGAAGTAACCACGCTACAGGGCTGGCTGGGTACGCTGTCGCTGGTGCTTCTCTATCTGACTGTGGCTGGCGGCATGCTGAAGAAGTGCGATCTGCGCGGCGTGGCGCTGCCAATGCTGGCACTGTTTATCTGCGGATTAACCGATTCGGTACTGCCGTATAATCAGACCGTCACCATTTTCATTATGGCGCTGGCGCTCTGCTGCATACGTCAGCCATTGCCGGCAGGGCGAGTTAACACGCTGTAATCCTGTATTGAACAAATAAAAACGGCGGGGTTTCCAGAGAAACCCCGCCGTTTTTTTTACCGCGTTTTATCCGGTAATGTTAATCGCGTGAACCGATGTCACGCAGTTTTTTACCTGCCATCAGGTTACGTTCGATGTGCTCCAGCGAGACGTTTTTGGTCTCCGGGATCAGCATCAGCGTCAGCAGAATAAAGAACAGGTTAAGCAGTGCGTAGACCCAGAAGGTGTTCGCGTTGCCCAGCGTATTCAGCATCGTAAGGAAGGTCGCACCCACGATCATGTTTGCGATCCAGTTGGTGGTTGTGGAAACCGTGATACCGAAGTCGCGGCCTTTCAGCGGCTGAATTTCGGAACAGAGTACCCAAATCAACGGACCGGCTGACATCGCAAAACCAACGATGAACATCAGCAGCATACCTACTGCGAAGTACTGCGCGCCCGCAGAGTGGATACCGAAATGCAGCATCGTACCCAGCACGCCCATACCGGCTGCCATCACCATAAAGCCCAGAATCAGCGTAGGTTTACGGCCCCAGCGATCCACCAGACCAATAGCGATGAAGGTGGCCAGTACGTTGACCAGACCCACAATCACCGTGCCCCACATCTGCTGGGTGGTGTTGGTAAAGCCCGCGATTTCGAAGATTTTTGGCGCGTAATACATGATAACGTTCATACCGGTAAACTGCTGCATGACCTGCAACAGGATGCCGAGATAGACCGCACGACGGAAGTGGCTGCTGCTGGTGAACAGACCCCAGCCAGACTGCTTGACCTTCAGACTTTCACGAATCTCTTCCAGCTCACGTTTTGCCTGCTCACTGGTATCACGCAGACGATCCAGTACACGTTGCGCATCGCGGAAGTTGCCTCGCGCCGCCAGCCAGCGTGGGCTGTTTGGCAGGAAGAAAACACCAACCAGCAGCAGCAGTGCCGGAATGGTGATAATGCCCAGCATCCAGCGCCAGTTGCCGGTAAAGCTGAAGGCGGTATCAGTAAGGTAAGCACCCAGAATACCGATGGTGATCATCAGCTGGTAAAGCGAAATCATACTGCCGCGAATTTTTTCCGGAGCGATCTCAGAAAGATAAAGCGGGGCAGTATAAGAGGCGATACCCACTGCCAGGCCCAGCAGAACGCGGGCGCTGATCAGCATTTCCGGGTTCGGCGACATTGCCGACCAGAGTGAACCGATAACGAACAGAATCGCACCGGCCATCAGGCTTTTTTTACGCCCCAGGCGGGAAGACATCCAGCCGCTGCCGATAGCACCGACCGCCGCACCAAACATCATGGAACTGACGATCCACTCCTGCTGATGAGGAGTAACGTTAAAGTCCTTTGCGATAAACGGCAGGGCACCGGCGATAACGC
Organism: Pantoea sp. B550; assembly: GCF_024158165.1. Classification (NCBI taxonomy): domain Bacteria; kingdom Pseudomonadati; phylum Pseudomonadota; class Gammaproteobacteria; order Enterobacterales; family Erwiniaceae; genus Pantoea; species Pantoea sp. B550. The sequence goes on along the minus strand of NZ_JAMYXI010000003.1, from coordinate 1,246,648 downwards.
CGATATCCAGGCCGAACAGCAGTCCCGCAAGGGCCGCCAGAAAGCAGACAAATAAGGTCATCGCCTTATTTGAAGTTCTGCTTTTGTGTGTATTGCCAGGCATGGGAGCCTCCAGGTTTATCCATCATTGTTTTTATCAATGTTAAAAAACCTTTTGCGGGAAAAAAGTGAGTCTGATCACATCAGTGTAATCGCTTACACACGCTGAAACCCTGAAATTCAGCATATTTTTCCCGGAAAGATTAATTAACCAGTGAGGTATAGCACTCATTAAGTTTCTGACAATGCTCTATTTAGTGGCTATCAGACGACGCTGAAAATAACGCATTTTCAGCATAATAACTACGTGCGTTAATTCCTAAATATCAGAAAAACAAAGCATTTCAATTTGTAATCGTTAACATTTTGTCGTCAGAAAAAGCGAAAGGAAGTGTAGCTGAGAATGGAAAATTTGCTTCAGAGTGAAGGAGATGCCGGGCAGATTTATTTTTATAACGTCTGAAGGTCGCCGGGAACTGCGCGAATATGGCGTTCAGTCTGCGTGCGTGAGAAAAAATTCTCTGGTCAGCTGTGGGGCTGAAAAGGCGATAAAAAACCCCGCCGCAGGGGCAGGGTTTTATTAGCAGTCGCTGATCTTACAGGCCAGCTGCTTCACGCAGCAGGGCTGCTTTGTCGGTTTTTTCCCACGGGAAATGTTCGCGACCAAAGTGACCGTAAGCGGCGGTCTCTTTATAGATTGGGTGCAGCAGATCCAGCATCTGAATCAGACCATATGGACGCAGGTCGAAGAACTCACGTACCAGCAGCGTCAGCTGTTCGGTAGAGATTTTCTCAGTGCCGAAAGTTTCCACCATGATGGAGGTCGGTTCAGCCACGCCGATAGCGTAGGAGACCTGGATTTCACAACGGTCAGCCAGACCGGCAGCCACGATATTTTTCGCCACGTAACGCGCTGCATAGGCTGCAGAGCGGTCAACTTTTGACGGATCTTTACCCGAGAACGCACCGCCACCGTGACGCGCCATGCCGCCGTAGGTGTCCACAATGATTTTACGACCGGTCAGACCGCAATCGCCCATCGGGCCGCCGATCACAAAGCGACCGGTTGGGTTGATGTGATATTTGGTTGAGGCGCTCAGCCATTCTGCTGGCAGAACCGGCTTGATGATCTCTTCCATCACCGCTTCCTGCAGATCTTTCTGGCTGATGGATTCTGCGTGCTGGGTAGAGAGCACGACGGCATCGATGCCGACGATTTTGCCATCGTCATACTGGAAAGTGACCTGGCTCTTGGCATCCGGACGCAGCCACGGCAATGTGCCGTTTTTACGCACTTCAGCCTGACGCTGCACCAGACGGTGCGCATAGGTCACCGGCGCAGGCATCAGCACATCTGTTTCGTTGGTGGCATAGCCGAACATCAGGCCCTGGTCGCCCGCGCCCTGTTCCAGTGGATCGGTACGGTCAACGCCCTGATTGATATCCTGAGACTGTTTACCAATCGCGCTTAATACCGCACAGGAGTTGGCATCAAAGCCCATATCGGAATGAACATAGCCGATTTCACGTACGGTTTTACGGGTGATCTCTTCGATATCGACCCAGGCGCTGGTGGTGATTTCACCGCCAACCAGCACCATACCGGTTTTAACGTAAGTTTCGCAGGCCACGCGCGCTTTCGGATCCTGTTCAAGGATTGCATCCAGCACAGCATCGGAGATCTGGTCGGCGATTTTATCGGGATGTCCTTCTGATACGGACTCGGACGTAAAAAGGTGTTTAGCCATTCTGTTCTTTACCTTAAATATGGTTTGAGTACGACTGCATAGCGCCAGTGAGGTTGTCTGACCTGACGCCCCTTCAGGCAAAGCCGCGAGCAGTGAGGTTGTGTCAGCACAGCGGGCCAACACCGCCTGGATAGTAACCTGTTTAGATGGAAAACCATCTGGACGGCTATTTTAGGATAGAGGGGAAACCAATTACCAGCCCTTTTTCTGTTTCAGCATTTAACCTGTTAGCGTTATCGACATAATTTGCTGACACTTCACGCAATTCCCGGATAATCTTTTTGCATTTTAGAGCCGTAAACGGTATAAAACGCCGCTGCTTCGAGAGCAGCAGCAAGAATGACGCTACTCTTTGCGTCGCGCCTGTCGGACTCTGATCTGGCTTTCACCCAGGTTGTTTTCCATGTGCCCCTGGCATATGCGGAGGTGATACAAGTAATGAACCACGCTTTTTCTCTTTCCGGTTCTCTGCGCTGCGGCGTGGCGCTGGCTCTCTCCCGCTTCCCATCTGTTTCTCTTTTCTGCCGACACAACGTCCGATGCGGTAATTTTACCGACACAGGCGCCGGCTAATCTTTATCTCTGCTCAAGCGATTTTGTCTCTTCTCTGCGCCCGCGCAGCGGAACGACACAGATTATCCATGGTCAATAGTGTTCGGTTAAATGTTCTCTGTTTCAACGGAGATGGCCAGGGTGTTTTACACTTAACTCTCATGCGTGAATCGCGCTGACGGCGATGTCAGGTGAACAGGACAGTGCATTTAATGTGGCAACAGGTTTTCAGATTAGCGGCCATAAAGCCGGTTAACAGTTCTATCTTTCAACGGAAAATTGAGGTTCGCGATGTCTGACGACATGAAGAATATCAAAGGTTCGTCAGCTGGCGAACAGGGTACACTCCGCTCAATGCAGGAGGTTGCAATGAACGATCAGGATGCGAGCAAAATGTTGCGTACGTACAACATCGCCTGGTGGGGCAACAACTATTACGACGTTAACGAACTGGGCCACATCAGTGTCTGCCCCGATCCGGATCGTCCGGATGTGCGCGTCGATTTAGCCCGCCTGGTGAAAGAGCGCGAAGCCCAGGGTCAGCGTCTGCCTGCCTTATTCTGCTTCCCGCAGATCCTGCAGCATCGTCTGCGTTCGATTAACGCCGCCTTTAAACGTGCACGTGAATCCTACGGTTACAAGGGCGACTACTTCCTGGTTTACCCGATTAAAGTTAACCAGCATAAACGCGTGATTGAGTCGCTGATCCACTGTGGCGAGCCGCTTGGGCTGGAAGCAGGTTCCAAAGCAGAGCTGATGGCGGTGCTGGCGCACGCCGGACAGACCCGCTCGGTGATCGTCTGTAACGGCTATAAAGACCGTGAATATATTCGTCTGGCGCTGATCGGCGAGAAGATGGGCCACAAGGTCTATCTGGTGCTTGAGAAGATGACAGAAGTACGGTTGGTGCTGGAAGAAGCGGAGCGTCTGAATGTGGTGCCGCGTCTCGGTATCCGTGCGCGTCTGGCTTCACAGGGCTCCGGTAAATGGCAGTCGAGCGGCGGCGAAAAGTCGAAGTTTGGTCTGTCCGCGACCCAGGTGCTGAAGCTGGTTGAGATCATGCGTGAAGCAGGTCGCATCGACAGCCTGCAGCTGCTGCACTTCCATCTGGGTTCGCAGATGTCCAACATCCGCGACATCGCCACCGGTGTGCGCGAGTCGGCGCGCTTCTACGTCGAACTGGCGAAGCTGGGCGTCAACATCAAATGTTTCGACGTCGGCGGCGGTCTGGGCGTCGATTACGAAGGCACACGCTCGCAGTCTGACTGCTCGGTCAACTATGGCCTGAATGAGTACGCTAACAATGTGATCTGGGCGATTGGCGCTGCCTGTGATGAGCACGGTCTGGACCATCCGACGGTGATCACTGAGTCCGGTCGTGCCGTGACCGCGCACCATACGGTGCTGGTCTCCAACATCATCGGTGTGGAGCGTAACGAGTTCAGCGAACCCGAAACGCCGGATGCGGATGCGCCGCGCCCGATCCTCAGCATGTGGGAAACCTGGCAGGAGATGCACGAGCCGGACACCCGTCGTTCGCTGCGTGAATGGCTGCATGACAGCCAGATGGATCTGTCTGATATTCACACAGGCTATGCGTCCGGCACTTACGATCTCAAACAGCGTTCATGGGCTGAGCAGCTCTATCTGAGCATCTGTCACTACATTCAGCAGCATCTTGATCCCAGCAACCGTGCGCACCGTCCGATCATTGACGAACTGCAGGAGCGGATGGCGGATAAGATCTACGTTAACTTCTCGCTGTTCCAGTCAATGCCGGATGCATGGGGTATCGATCAGCTGTTCCCGGTCCTGCCGCTGGAAGGGCTGAACAAGAAACCAGAGCGCCGCGCCGTGTTGCTCGACATCACCTGTGACTCTGATGGCACCATCGATCACTACGTCGATGGCGACGGTATCGCCACCACTATGCCGATGCCGCAATATGATGTTGATAACCCGCCGATGCTGGGCTTCTTTATGGTGGGTGCTTATCAGGAAATCCTGGGCAACATGCACAACCTGTTCGGTGACACCGAGGCGGTGGATGTTTACGCGCGCGAAAATGGCGAAGTAGAAGTGCAGCTTTCTGATGAAGGCGACACCGTGGCTGACATGCTGCGTTACGTGCAGCTGGATCCTAACGAGCTGATGGCGCTGTTCCGCAATCAGGTGCAGGCGTCCGATCTTGACGACGAACTGCGCGCGCAGTTCCTGGAAGAGTTTGAGAGCGGCCTCTACGGATACACCTATTTAGAAGATGAGTAACCGGCCCCGGCAGCCCGTAATCGCATATTGCAGTTGCCGTTAACTATGTCGATAATCTGAACCACTCAATCCCTTCCTCGTCGGGCCTAACGACGCGGAGGGGATTTTTTTCATCTCAACCTTAATGGCTTGCGGGCCTGGCCCGACTTACGCACATAGAGAGAGCAATTATGTATAACACGCTTGGCAATCAGTACGACAACTCCCTGGTTTCTAACGCCTTTGGCTTCATGCGTTTTCCGCTGAATTTCCAGCCTTACGACAGCGACGCCGAGTGGGTTATCACCGGCGTGCCGTTTGATGCCGCCACTTCCGGTCGTCCGGGCAGCCGCCTCGGTCCGGGCGCAATCCGCCATATCTCTACTAATCTGGCCTGGGAAGGCTGCCGCTGGCCGTGGGATTTCGATCTGCGTCAGCGTCTGAACGTCGTCGACTGTGGCGATTTGGTTTACGCCTTCGGCGACTCGCAGGATCTCTCAGACAAGTTACAGGCTCATGCTGAAAAACTGCTGGCCAATGGCAAGCGCATGATGACCTTTGGCGGTGACCACTACGTCACGCTGCCCCTGCTGCGCGCTCATGCAAAACACTTCGGCAAGCTGGCGCTGGTGCATTTTGATGCCCATACCGACACCTACTCCAACGGCCCGACCTTTGACCACGGCACCATGTTCTTTACCGCGCCGAAAGAAGGCCTGATTGATCCACAGCATTCCGTGCAGATCGGTATCCGTACCGAGTTCGACAAGAGCCTGGGCTTCAACGTGCTGGATGCGGCACAGGTCAATGACCGCAGCGTTGACGATATCCTCGCCGAAGTAAAACGCACCGTCGGCGATCTGCCTGTTTATCTGACCTTCGATATCGACTGTCTGGACCCGGCCCATGCGCCTGGCACCGGCACACCGGTCATTGGCGGCCTGACCACTGATAAAGCGACCAAGCTGATTCGTGGCCTGCAGGGCATGAACATTGTTGGCATGGATCTGGTAGAAGTGGCACCGGGTTACGATCATGCGGATCTGACTGCACTGGCGGCGGCGACGCTGGCGCTGGATATGCTGCATGTTCAGGCTGCGAACAAAGGCTAATTCCGTCTCTGATAAGAGAAGCCTGCCGGGTTTGCCTGGCTGGCATTGCGCCGCTAAGTGAGGCGGCGCAATGCCAACAACTCTGCCCATCCGCTTTTCGCCTTCAGCTTGTCCCCCTTTGATAGCGCACGCACATCAGGCGTAACCGCGCATCAGCAACTAAACTGACGGATATCAATTCTCAACGTGGAGGCAATTATGGGCTTTCTGGATGAACTGGCGGGAGCGCTGCAGGGCAACCAGAGTGACGGGCATCTGCCCGGACAGTTGCAGGCGGTCTGGCACTGGGTACAGGAGCAGGGCGGCATCGAAGTGCTGCTGCAAAAATTCCAGCAGGGCGGGCTGGGTGAGGTATTTGGTTCGTGGATCGGCACCGGGACGAATCAGCCGGTAGAACACAGCGACATCCACACAGCGTTTGGTGAGGCGGAACTGCAGTCACTGGCAGATAAGCTGGGAACCGACGTGAAGGGCGCCGCAGGCACGCTGGCGGTTATTCTGCCGCAGCTGATCGATAAGATGTCACCTCAGGGGCACATGGATGAAGCATCGCTGCACGAGAACAAACTCGATTTAGGTTCGATGGTGGATCAGATATTCAAGCGTTAGGTCAGTGATGTTGACCTGATACGCCTTACAGGCGCATGCACCGTACATGCGCCTGACGTCTCTATTACTTCGCGTCAGCGGCAATACGCTCACGGATGTGCCCGGCGCGTGCTTCAGAAGCAGGGTGCGAGTCAAACATCGAACTCTGACGTCCCTGTTCCAGTTTCGCCAGTTTCTCAAAGCTGGTCACCAGGCCTTCCGGATTGATATTGCGCTTCTTCATCAAATCGTAGGAGTAGTCATCCGCCTGCGATTCCTGCGTCTGTGAGAACTGTGCATTTACCAGTTTTTCACCCATTTCACCCAGCTGCGACTGAGACAGTGAACCGATCACGCCGCCCACGGAGGCCGCTGCCGTGCGGGCTGCGGTCGTGGCATACGCCAGCTGCATTGCCTTGCGCGTATGACCTAACGCCACGTGACCCATCTCATGGCCCAGGACGCCTTCCACTTCATTATCGGTCATCATATCCATCAGGCCGCTGTAAACGCGGATACAGCCGTTTGCCATTGCCCAGGCGTTGACATCTTTGGTCTGATAAACCTTGTAGTTCGCCGGAACGCCGTTGATGTTGTCGCCCAGCGCGGCGGCGATCTTGTTCAGGCGCTGCTGATACTCACTGCCTGCAGGCGCAACCTGATTATCTTTGTCCATCTGCTCACAGGATTTATCACTGAGCTGCTTAACCTGATCGTCGCTCAGGGAATAAGCCTGATACGCCTGCGCGCCCGACTGCATCAGCGCATTATTGTCTAAACCCTGACAGCCGCTGAGCAGCGTTGCCAGCCCAAGCGCTAACACCGTTTTCTGGATTTTCATGCTCTATCCCATTCATAACAAGGTAAGAAAAACAAACACCTGAAACTCACTCAGGTGAATAAACGATTTGGTTATAGCGTGCCAGTCTGCACTTTGCTAGCAGAGTTGGCCGGAAAAGCCATACGAAGCGGTTACATTTAGCGTTTTACAGCATGTACTTTTGCCCCGATTTTCATGTACATTGATGGGCAACTTTTTCCTTGTTTTGCCCACTAACTCATTAATAACAATGGGTTAAGGCGCGAAGCATTAATCCGACCTGGAGTAGAAAATGCCCTCTCGTAAAGAGCTTGCCAACGCCATTCGTGCGTTAAGTATGGATGCAGTACAGAAAGCGAAATCGGGACATCCGGGTGCCCCAATGGGCATGGCGGACATCGCTGAAGTACTCTGGCGCGGCTACCTGAACCACAACCCAACCAACCCGCTGTGGGCCGACCGCGACCGTTTCGTCCTCTCTAACGGCCACGGCTCCATGCTGATCTACAGCCTGCTGCACCTGACCGGCTACGATCTGCCACTGAGTGAACTGGAAAACTTCCGCCAGCTGCACTCAAAAACTCCAGGTCATCCGGAATATGGCTACACCGTGGGCGTTGAAACCACTACCGGCCCGCTGGGGCAGGGCATCGCAAACGCAGTCGGCTTCGCCATTGCAGAGCGCACGCTGGCCGCACAGTTCAACCGTCCGGGTCATGACATCGTAGACCACAACACCTATGTCTTCATGGGTGATGGCTGCATGATGGAAGGTATCTCGCACGAAGTCTGCTCGCTGGCGGGTACGCTGAAGCTGGGCAAACTGGTTGCGTTCTATGATGACAACGGCATCTCTATCGACGGTCACATTGATGGCTGGTTCACCGATGACACCGCGAAGCGCTTTGAAGCGTACGGCTGGCACGTGGTGCGCGGCGTTGATGGTCACGATGCGGATGCGATTGCTAAAGCGATCGACGAAGCGAAAAGCGTCAGCGACAAGCCTTCATTGCTGATGTGCAAAACCGTTATCGGCTTTGGTTCACCCAACAAAGCAGGTACGCATGATTCACACGGCGCACCGCTGGGTGATGATGAAGTGGCTCTGACCCGCAAACAGCTGGGCTGGAACCACGCACCATTCGTTATTCCTTCTGACATCTACGCTGAGTGGGACGCGAAAGAAGCGGGCCAGGCGAAAGAATCTGCATGGGATAAGAAATTCGCTGCGTATGCGCAGGCACATCCTGAACTGGCTGCCGAGTTTAAACGTCGCGTCAGCAACGAACTGCCCGCTAACTGGCAGGAAGAGTCGCAGAAGTTCGTTGAGCAGCTGCAGGCGAACCCGGCGAAGATCGCCAGCCGTAAAGCCTCACAGAACGCAATCGAAGCCTTTGGTAAAATTCTGCCGGAATACCTGGGTGGCTCAGCCGACCTGGCACCAAGTAACCTGACTATCTGGTCTGGCTCTAAGCCGATCAACGAAGATGCGGCGGGTAACTACATCCATTACGGTGTGCGCGAGTTCGGTATGACCGCTATCGCTAATGGCCTGGCGCTGCACGGCGGCTTCCTGCCGTATACCGCCACCTTCCTGATGTTCGTTGAATATGCGCGTAATGCAGCGCGTATGGCGGCACTGATGAAGATCCGTCAGATCATGGTCTACACGCACGACTCTATCGGTCTGGGCGAAGACGGTCCGACGCATCAGCCAGTGGAGCAGATGGCGAGCCTGCGTACCACACCAAACATGAGCCTGTGGCGTCCCTGTGACCAGGTTGAATCCGCCGTGGCGTGGAAATATGCCATTGAGCGTAAAGATGGCCCGACGGCACTGATTTTCTCTCGTCAGAACCTGGCGCAGCAGGAACGTGACGCTGCGCAGCTGGCTAACGTGGCACGTGGCGGTTATGTGCTGAAAGATTGCGACGGCACACCTGAGCTGATCCTGATCGCCACCGGTTCAGAAGTTGAACTGGCTGTCGGTGCATGGGACAAACTCACCAGCGAAGGCCGCAAAGTGCGCGTGGTCTCTATGCCGTCAACGGATGCTTTCGACAAGCAGAGCGATGAATACCGCGAATCTGTACTGCCGAAAGCGATCAGCGCGCGCGTCGCTATCGAAGCGGGCATTGCGGATTACTGGTTCAAATACACTGGCCTGAACGGCGCTATCGTGGGTATGACCAGCTTCGGCGAATCTGCACCTGCGGATCAGCTGTTTGAACTGTTTGGCTTCACCGTTGACAACGTGGTCGCGAAAGCGAAGGCGCTGCTGGCGTAAAAACCGCCCGGGCGGGTCTGTTCCCGTCTGGCAGCGAAATAAGAGGGACGAAATTTTCATCCCTCTTATTTATTATTCCTCCAGTAATAACTGACAATGGCTCGAATTTGTGACGCAGATCCAAATTTAAGCAGTCAGATTGATCACAATCATTCCTGTTATTCCTTCCTTCTATTATTGTGGCTGAACCGTTTCAGTTGCCGTGCAGGCCGCCCTGATTTCGGACAATGCCGGGTAAGAATCTCCTGTACAAAATGCAGTGAAACGCTCAGGCTAACGGCACGTTTTTTTCAGTCTGACGTGGCAGGAGAGAAATGACGGTACGGGTAGCGATAAATGGTTTTGGCCGGATTGGACGCAACGTCCTGCGCGCGCTCTATGAAACGGGCCGACGTGCAGAGATTACTGTGGTCGCCATTAACGAGCTGGCAGAAGCCACCGGTATGGCACACCTGCTGAAATACGATACCAGTCATGGCCGTTTTGCTTTCGATGTCCGTCAGGAGCGCGATGTGATGTGGGTGGGGGGGGATACCCTGCGTATTTTGCACCGTGCAGACATTACCGATTTGCCCTGGCGTGAACTCGACGTGGATGTGGTGCTGGACTGCACCGGCGTCTATGGCTCGCGGGCTGATGGCGAAGCGCATCTGCAGGCGGGCGCTAAAAAAGTGCTGTTCTCTCATCCCGGTGGCAACGATCTCGACGCCACGGTGGTGTATGGCGTTAACCAGCAGGCACTGACCGCCAGCGACCGCATCGTTTCCAACGCCTCCTGTACGACGAACTGCATTATTCCGGTGATTAAGCTGCTGGATGATGCGTTTGGAATCGAATCCGGTACCGTCACTACGATCCACTCGGCGATGCACGATCAGCAGGTGATCGACGCCTATCACAGCGATCTGCGCCGCACACGCGCAGCCAGTCAGTCGATCATTCCAGTGGATACGCGTCTGGCGGCCGGCATTACCCGTATTTTTCCGAAATTCAACGATCGCTTTGAGGCAATAGCCGTTCGCGTCCCGACGATTAACGTGACGGCCATTGATCTCAGCGTTTCTGTGCATAACGCGGTGACAGCGTGTGATGTTAACACCCTGTTGCGGAGTGCGGCAGAAGGGGCATTTCGTGGTATAGTTGACTATACGGAATTACCGTTAGTCTCAGTAGATTTTAACCATGATCCGCACAGTGCCATTGTGGATGGAACACAAACGCGGGTCAGCGGTCAACACCTTATCAAGACCCTGGTCTGGTGTGACAACGAATGGGGCTTTGCTAACCGAATGCTCGACACGACGTTAGCGATGGCCGCAAGCGGTTTCAGGTAAGACGCGGTTTGCGTCTGGCAAAACTTATGAGAATCAACGAGAGGGTTCACCATGTCTGTAATTAAGATGACCGATCTGGATCTGGCTGGCAAACGCGTTCTGATCCGTGCCGATCTGAACGTACCAGTTAAAGAAGGTAAAGTGACGTCTGATGCACGTATCCGTGCTTCTCTGCCAACCATTGAAGCGGCGTTGAAACAGGGCGCGAAAGTAATGGTTACCTCCCACCTGGGTCGTCCGACCGAAGGTGAGTACAACGAAGAGTTCTCGCTGCTGCCGGTAGTTAACTACCTGAAAGAGAAGCTGAGCGGCACCAATGTGACCCTGGCAAAAGATTACCTCGATGGTGTTGAAGTCGGCGCTGGCGAACTGGTGGTGCTGGAAAACGTTCGCTTTAACAAAGGCGAAAAGAAAGACGACGAAGCGCTGTCTAAAAAATATGCTGCGCTGTGCGACGTATTTGTGATGGACGCCTTTGGTACTGCGCACCGTGCGCAGGCGTCTACCCACGGCGTCGGCAAATTTGCCCCTATCGCCTGTGCTGGCCCGCTGCTCTCTGCGGAACTGGAAGCGCTGGGTAAAGTCATGAGCAACCCGGAGCGTCCGCTGGTGGCTGTCGTTGGCGGTTCTAAAGTCTCTACCAAATTTGACGTGCTGCAGTCTCTGGTCAAAATCGCGGACACCGTGATTGTGGGCGGCGGCATCGCGAACACCTTCGTCGCTATCGACAACAAAGTCGGTAAATCACTCTATGAACCCGACTTCGTTGAAGCAGCCAAAGGCCTGCGTGATCAGCACGGCATCCCGGTTCCGACTGACTCACGCGTCGGCACAGAATTCTCTGAAACTGCGCCAGCGACCGTGAAAAAGGTTTCGGAAGTGGCGGATAACGAAGAGATTATGGACTTCGGTGACGAAACTGCACAGGCAATGGCTGCTATCCTGAAGGATGCTAAAACCATTCTGTGGAACGGCCCGGTGGGCGTATTTGAGTTCCCTAACTTCCGTAAAGGCACCGAGATCGTGGCTAACGCCATTGCAGACAGCGATGCCTTCTCTGTTGCTGGCGGCGGCGATACCTTAGCGGCTATCGACCTGTTCGGCATTGAAGACAAAATTTCCTACATCTCTACCGGCGGCGGCGCGTTCCTTGAGTTCGTGGAAGGCAAAAAACTGCCTGCAGTTGCTATGCTGGAAGAGCGTGCTAAGCAGTAATCCTTTGGGGGCGATGCCCGTGGCATCGCCTGAAGTCTTGCCCGTCTGGGCGTTTAAATCGACGTTCCTCAAGGGGAACAACGGTCACGAAACAGGACACAATCATGTCTAAAATTTTTGATTTCGTAAAACCCGGCGTTGTCACTGGTGATGACGTACAGAAGATCTTCAAAGTTGCGAAAGAGAACAAATTCGCACTGCCAGCCGTAAACTGCGTCGGCACCGACTCTATCAATGCCGCACTGGAAGCCGCTGCGAAAGTTAAAGCGCCAATCATTATCCAGTTCTCTAACGGCGGTGCTGCATTTATCGCGGGTAAAGGCTTCAAGACTGATAAACCACAGGGCGCGGCCATTTTCGGCGCTATCGCGGGTGCACACCATGTTCACCTGATGGCTGAGCAGTATGGTGTGCCGGTTATCCTGCACACTGACCACTGTGCCAAGAAACTGCTGCCATGGATCGACGGTCTGCTGGACGCAGGTGAAGAGTATTTCCAGAAAAACGGTAAACCACTGTTCTCTTCTCATATGATCGATCTGTCAGAAGAGTCTCTGGAAGAGAACATCGAGATCAGCAGCAAATACCTGGCGCGCATGGCGAAACTGGACATGACGCTGGAAATCGAACTGGGCTGCACCGGTGGTGAAGAAGATGGCGTGGATAACAGCCACATGGACGCATCTGCGCTCTACACCCAGCCAGAAGATGTGAACTACGCGTACGAAAAACTGCATGCGATTAGCCCGCGCTTCACCATTGCGGCCTCATTCGGTAACGTGCACGGCGTTTACAAACCAGGTAACGTGAAACTGACCCCAACCATTCTGCGTGATTCGCAGAAATATGTGTGTGAAAAACATGGCCTGCCGCACAACGCGCTGGACTTCGTTTTCCACGGCGGTTCAGGTTCTTCAGCTGCAGAAATTGAAGAGTCTATCAGCTACGGCGTGATCAAGATGAACATCGATACCGACACCCAGTGGGCAACCTGGGACGGCATCCTGCAGTACTACAAAAAGAACGAAGGCTATCTGCAGTCGCAGCTGGGTAACCCGGAAGGCGACGACAAGCCAAACAAAAAATACTACGACCCACGCGTCTGGCTGCGTTCTGCCCAGGCCTCTATGGTCGTGCGTCTGGAGCAGGCTTTCAAAGAGCTGAACGCTGTCGACGTGCTGTAACTGACATACAGTTATCGTACAAAAAAGGCCCGAAAGGGCCTTTTTTTTGACCTTTTTTTGTCAGGTTTGTGTCAAAAGCCATGCAGGTTTGGCACACCGCCATTTATTGTTTACCCTTTTGTCAGGGATTGTCAGAGCGGTTCTGACAATGTGTTGTTATTTCCCCGGGAAATTTGATTACAGGATGGTTCCATGCAGGATACGGGTATGTTTGATGAGCTCAACAACGCGGGTAACTGGATAGTACGCAATCAGGAGCTGCTGATTAGCTATGCGGTAAACATTGTCGCAGCTATTGCGATTATCTTTGTGGGGATGATGATTGCACGCATCATCTCTAACACCGTTAATCGTCTGCTGCGCGCGCGTCATATTGATACGACTGTTGCTGATTTTCTGTCGGCGCTGGTGCGCTACGGTATTATCGCCTTCACGCTTATCGCGGCACTTGGGCGCATTGGTGTCCAGACAACCTCGGTCATCGCCATCCTTGGTGCAGCCGGTCTGGCTGTCGGTCTGGCATTAAAAGACTCCCTGTCAAACCTTGCTGCGGGCGTACTGCTGGTGATTTTCCGTCACTTCCGTGCCGGTGAGTTCGTTGATCTGGGTGGGATCATGGGTACGGTAATGAACGTGCAGATCTTCTCCACCACGCTCAAATCAGCCGACGGCAAGCGAGTGGTGGTGCCTAACGGTAAAATTCTTGCCGGAAACATCGTTAACTTCTCGCGTGAGCCGGTTCGCCGTAATGAATTTATCATTGGCGTCTCTTACGATGCTGATGTTGATGAGGTTCTGACGCTGTTGCGTGAAGTGGTCGACGCTGACAGTCGTGTATTGCAGGATAAAGGCGTGCAGGTTGGTCTGAATGAGCTGGCCGCTTCCTCCATGAACTTTGTGGTGCGCTGCTGGAGCAACAGCGGCGATCTGCAGGACGTCTACTGGGACCTGCTGAAGAACTTTAAGCGTGCGCTGGATGGCAAAGGGATTGGTATTCCTTATCCGCAGATGGATGTGCATCTGCACCGTGTCAGACAGTCAGACGCAACTACGCCAGAGACTCAGCCACAGTAATCTTTCAGTGGGCGGCTTCTGTCGCCCATTCATTTTGCTAATCGCAGATTAATTCTTTCAATTTCCGCTAATCATCCTCTCTCTTTATACTTCTCCTCCTCTAACGATGTGAGGAAATAATCCTGTGTTATCTCTCTATTTTCAGGGGCTTGCCCTTGGCGCCGCGCTGATTCTGCCGCTGGGCCCGCAGAACGCTTTTGTGATGAATCAGGGGGTAAAGCGTCAGTATCATCTGATGACGGCAGCCCTCTGCTCGCTGAGTGATATTCTGCTGATCTGCGGTGGGATCTTTGGCGGCAGCGCCTTGCTGAGCCAGTCTCCACTGCTGCTGATGGTGATCACCTGGGCGGGTGTAGCCTTTCTGTTGTGGTATGGCTGGGGCGCATTGCGTAACGCTTTTCGCGGCGACGCCGATCTGTCGGATGGTGAGCCATTAAAGCAGAGCAGGGGACGCATTATCGCGACGCTGCTGGCAGTGACCTGGCTCAATCCGCACGTCTATCTCGATACCTTTGTGGTGCTGGGCAGTCTTGGCGGTCAGTTGCCGACCACCACCGCGCGTCAGTGGTTTGCGCTGGGCACCATCAGTGCGTCGATCCTGTGGTTCTTTGGTCTGGCGCTGCTGGCCGCCTGGCTGTCACCACGCCTGCGCACCGCCAAAGCCCAGCGCATCATTAACCTGCTGGTGGGCGCGGTGATGTGGTTTATCGCCCTGCAACTGGCGCGCCAGGGCATTGCCGGATTTTGATCCCAACGTCGATCCGGTGCGGTTATTGCCGCGCGGAGGCCGAACTTTTGCCATAATGACCACTCAAAGCATGGCGCATACCGATGCGCTGTTGGGCTTCGCCGGTTGGAAGCCGTCATAGTACCTTTTCAAGGAGGACTTTCATGAAACTGAAAGCATTGGCTCTGGCTGCAATCATGAGCGCCGGGGCATTGCCTGGCGTCTACGCTGATGAGTTACCGAACGGACCGCACGTGGTGACCTCAGGCAAGGCAACGGTCGATGCCCGTCCCGATATTGCGACGCTCTCTATCGTGGTGAACGTGTCGTCTAAAGATGCCGCAGATGCGAAAAAGCAGGCGGATAGCCGGGTTGCGCAATATTTCGATTTTCTGCAGAAAAACGGCATTGAGAAGAAAGATATCGATGCAGCTAACCTGAGCACACAGCCTGAGTACGATTACACCAAAGAGGGTAAATCGGTACTGAAAGGCTACCGCGCGGTGCGTCAGGTACAGGTCACCCTGCGTCAGCTGGATAAGCTGAACGATCTGCTGGACGGGGCGCTGAAGTCCGGTCTGAATGAGGTACGCAGCGTCGAGTTAGGCGTGGCAAACCCGGAAAGTTACAAAGAGCAGGCGCGTAAAGCCGCGATTAAAAACGCGACTCAGCAGGCATCACAGCTGGCTGAAGGCTTCAACGCGAAGCTGGGATCCATCTACAGCATTCGTTATCAGGTTGCCAACTATCAGCCGATGCCAATGAACCGCATGTATAAAGCGGCTGCCGCGGCGGATACGTCGGCGCAGGAAACCTATGATCAGCAGAGCATCAACTTTGACGATCAGGTGGATGTGGTGTTTGAGCTCAAGCCCAACACGCCATAATGCAAAACGGGGCTGATGCCCCGTTTTTGTTTTCAGGCTGCCACGTCATCCTGCCGCAGCACCCGATGTCCATGCGCAATCAGCGCATCGGTCACCCGACGCATTAACCGGCTTTCCGGCGCAAACCGATGCCAGTAGAGCATCCGCCGCTGACACAGACCCGGCGTCAAATCGATTAACTCACCGCTTGCCAGCTCACGCTCAATCTGAAGATGTGGGATCATACAGCAGGTCGAACCCTGTCGCGCCATCTGCACAAAAGCTTCAGAGGAGTTCACAATGTGACAGGGCACGCTGCCCGGTGAGAGATCAAAGTTCTGCTGCAGGAAGGCCTGATGCATATCATCAAGATGGTCAAACGCTACCGCAGGCGCTTTCAGCAGGGCAGAGCGGGTGACGCCGTTTGGGAAGAAGCGATCGGCAAAGTCGCGTGACGCCACAAACAGATAGTCGAGCGCACCGAGCTGATCCACCAGGCAACTTGGCAGTGGCTGCGGCTGAATACTCACCGCACCCACCACTTCACCCCGACGCAGACGCTCCTGAGTGCGGGTTTCATCTTCGACCTGCAGATTCAGACGCACAGGTGAATCCGCCAGTACATCTTTCAGTGCGGGCAGCAGCCAGGTCGCCAGACTGTCGGCATTGACCGCCAGCGACAGCAGCAGCGGCGTGGTGCCACTGTTCTCGTCGCCCAGCCACTCCTCTTCCAGCAATTCTACCTGATGCAGCAACGCCAGCAGTTTTTGCCCCTGTTCAGTCGGACGCGGTGGCACGGTACGTACCAGCAGCGGCTGACCAAACAGGTTCTCCAGCTGCTTGATACGCTGTGAAACCGCCGACTGGGTGATACATAACTTTTGTGCGGCACGCTCAAAGCCGCGTTCGCGGATCACTGAATCCAGCGCCTGAAGCGTTCGATAATCCGGGCGTTTCATTCTTCTTCTCTCTCCTTCAGGGTGGACGTCACTATGCCACAAAAGTGTCACCTGTGATGGCTCTCTTATTTTTTGTGGGCTGGCTTCCAAAGCGATAAATCCACGTCGGACAGCCGAGCATTTTCAGCAAGCCTTGTTTTATACTACGCGCACTTCGTTGTCGCACAGGTTTTAAACATACCATGACCCAGGATGAACTGAAAAAAGCCGTTGGCTGGGCTGCACTTGAGTACGTGCAGCCGGGCACCGTTGTTGGCGTAGGCACCGGATCCACCGCTGCCCACTTTATTGATGCGCTGGCCACAGTCAGGCATCAGATTGAAGGTGCTGTCTCCAGCTCGGATGCCTCAACCCAGAAGCTGAAGAGCCTGGGTATTCAGGTGTTCGATCTGAACGAGATTGACCTGCTGTCGGTATACGTTGATGGCGCGGATGAGATCAACCCACAGATGCAGATGATCAAAGGCGGTGGCGCAGCGCTGACGCGCGAAAAGATCGTGGCCGCAGTGGCAGAGACGTTTATCTGCATCGCTGACGCCTCAAAAGAGGTCGATGTGCTGGGGCGTTTCCCTCTGCCGGTCGAAGTGATTCCGATGGCGCGCAGTTACGTGGCGCGTCAGTTGGTGAAAATGGGTGGCTTACCTGAGTATCGTCAGAACGTGGTCACGGATAACGGCAACATTATTCTTGATGTGCATAATCTCCGCATTCTCGATCCGATTGAGCTGGAAAAAACCATCAATGCTTTGCCTGGCGTCGTGACCGTTGGCCTTTTTGCCGCGCGCGGTGCCGATATCGCATTGATCGGCGGTCCTGATGGCGTGAAAACCATCAAAAAATGATCTGTCTGGCGCTGTAAAGGCGCCGGTTATTTCTGCCTGCAAATCATCTTTTCTCGCGTCGGTGAAATTTGGTGACTTATGTCACATAACCGTCATCGACAGTAGGTTCGTTCTCTCTTCATCGCTGACCTCATGATTTTGTCCGGCAATGTGCTGCTGCCAGCCATTGCCATGCTGGCTGGCGGGCAATCGTTTGTATTGCCGGACGCGATTTTTTTGATATTTTGACAGAAGGCTGGCTTATGGTAGTCCTCATTGAATGCTGAATAGGATCGGGAAATGGCAAAGGTATCACTGGAAAAAGATAAGATTAAGTTCCTGCTGGTGGAAGGTGTCCATCAGAGCGCGCTGGAAAACCTGCGGGCTGCAGGCTATACCAACATCGAATTCCACAAGGGCGCACTGGACTCCGACGCGTTAAAAGCATCGATCCGCGATGCGCACTTCATTGGTATCCGTTCCCGCTCCCAGCTCACTGAAGAGATTTTTGCGGCGGCTGAAAAGCTGGTCGCCGTGGGCTGTTTCTGTATCGGCACCAACCAGGTTGATCTGCAGGCGGCTGCCCGCCGGGGTATCCCGGTGTTCAATGCGCCTTTCTCGAATACCCGCTCGGTGGCGGAGCTGGTCATTGGTGAGATGCTGCTGATGCTGCGTGGCATCCCGGAAGCAAACGCGAAAGCACACCGTGGCATCTGGAATAAGATTGCCAAAGGCTCATTTGAAGCGCGTGGCAAAAAGCTGGGCATCATCGGTTACGGTCATATCGGTATGCAGCTGGGCGTGCTGGCAGAAAGTCTGGGCATGCATGTTTTCTTCTACGACATTGAAAACAAGCTGCCGCTGGGTAATGCCACGCAGGTACGCCATCTTGCAGACCTGCTCAACATGAGCGACGTTGTCAGCCTGCACGTGCCGGAAACGGCCTCTACACAGGATATGATCGGTGCAGAGCAGCTGGCGCAGATGAAACCCGGTGCGCTGCTGATTAACGCCTCACGCGGTACAGTCGTGGATATTCCCGCGCTGTGTGATGCCCTGGCCAGCAAGCATGTGGGTGGTGCAGCCATCGACGTCTTCCCGACCGAGCCAGCCACCAACAGCGAGCCGTTTATCTCTCCATTGAGTGAGTTCGACAATGTGATCCTGACGCCGCACATTGGCGGATCGACAGAAGAAGCGCAGGAGAATATCGGGATTGAAGTGGCGGGCAAGCTGGCAAAATATTCCGATAACGGCTCGACTCTCTCAGCGGTCAACTTCCCGGAAGTATCACTGCCGATTCACGGTATCAGCGCCAGTCGTCTGCTGCATATCCATGAGAACCGTCCTGGCGTGCTGACGGCCATCAACCAGATTTTTGCCGAGCAGGGTATCAACATCGCCGCCCAGTATCTGCAAACTTCACCGTTCATGGGCTATGTGGTGATCGACATTGATGCAGAGCCGGAAGTGGCCGAGAACGCGCTGCAGCTGATGAAGGCGATTCCGGGTACTATCCGCGCGCGTCTGCTCTACTAAGCGCTACCAACCTGAACAGGCGCTTAGTCGCGTCTCTTCAGGTAGGTAATACAGGCTGTCGCGATTTACTTTAAGATCGAGACTGCGAAGAGAACACGGTCAGATCGGAAAGACGCAAAAGCCGCCATCCCTGGCATGCCCGGCCCGCGCGATTACGCACCTCATCCCTGATGTGTGCCCGTTGCCGGGCCAACGCTTTGCGTTGTTCAAAAACGTTCCCGGCGTTTTTGTCCCTTCCGCGGGACGCTTTCCTCTTCTGACCATGTTCCCTGCGCGTTAAGCTTTTCCATTGCTGCCAGATGCGCCCAGGTATGGGTTTTCACTTGTCTGCAAAAGCGACGCTTCTACTCCCACTGCCAGAGTTTTGATGGCGTCATTACCGTCGGCAAAGGCACATCCCATTCTGCCACCGGCAGGCTATCGACCTGCTGACAATCGTGTGCCAGGCCCACCGGCAAAAAACCGTGCTGCCGCCAGTTCTGCAGGGTACGATCGTAGAAGCCGCCGCCCATCCCCAGACGCTGTCCATGCTGATCAAATGCCACCAGCGGCACCATCATCAGATCCAGTTGGTCAAGGGTGATCAACTGCCGGATATCCAGCGGCGGTTCAGGAATGCGCAGCTTATTTTTGAGCAATGGGGTATCGGGCGAGTAGCGCAGAAACAACAAATTACCGGGGGAGAAGGGGTGTAAAACCGGCAGACAGACCGTTTTCTTCAGATGCCAGAGGCGGGCAATCAGCGGACGGGTATTCAGTTCGCCATCCACCGACAGAAAAAGGGCGATATTGCGCGCTTCAGTCACCGGGGCGTAGTTGAGCGCATGTTCAGCGAGCTGCTCAGCGGCCTGCGTTTGCTGCTCATCGGTGAGTGCCCGTCGCAGATGTCGCACATGCTGGCGAATCGCCTGACGCTGGGTCATTGAAGGTTCAGACATGGAAGGTTCAGACATGGAAGGTTCAGACATGATTTCCCCGCCGGATAAGTCGCTGTTGAGCGACTATAACATGTCAGTCAGGGGAAAAAGCAGGACTACAGGAAGAGAGATCTCCGAGATGCCGCCGTAGGCTGTAACCCTTGAACCCTTGGTTCAAGGTGAACATGCCGTCATAACCATCAGGCTTCTCGGACGAACCGAGCATGCACACAGGTTACGAGCGTCACATTCTGTTTTTTCGAAATATCGGCTCAGGGGACTGGCCCACATGCAAACATCTCAGAGAAGATTTACCTCACCGTTACTTAAGTATAGCAACCATGAAGTTTTATTCGAATTTCGCACCCTCACGCTCAG
Organism: Pantoea sp. B550; assembly: GCF_024158165.1. Taxonomy (NCBI): domain Bacteria; kingdom Pseudomonadati; phylum Pseudomonadota; class Gammaproteobacteria; order Enterobacterales; family Erwiniaceae; genus Pantoea; species Pantoea sp. B550. Next base: position 1,226,241 of record NZ_JAMYXI010000003.1, on the reverse strand, counting down.
AGATGCGACCCTGCTCAACTAATGCCTGTTCAATCGTCTGCTGCAACATACGGATACGTTGTTCCATATTAGCAGCATAATCGCGCGTTTTCACTTTCTCTTGCGCCAGCTCGTGGCAGACGTTTAACGCGGCGATGAACACCAGTTGTTCTGTATTGGTGACTCTAGTGCGAACTTTTAGATCTTGCAACCGTTGATTGAGATCTTCAGCCGCGCTATTGAGCGCATCTTGCTGCTCTGGCGGACAATTTACTCTCAACGAACGACCAAAAATTTGTAAATCTACCGGTTGTGCAGACATGCCACCTTCCTGACTGATTACTTCGCTCGCAACTCCCTTAGCAGTCAATGGCTTGGGAGGCGGGCAACTATATAGACCCACGAAATAAGATACAACCCCTTTTCTGGAAACCTTGAGGCAGCTAGTGGTAGCATAACACGAACTTATTCTGCCAACGACGATGAAAACTTATGTCCTTACAGAACGCAACCCCCGATTACAACGCGCTCGCGGCGGTGCTCTCACAGCAGGGTGTTGGAATGACGCCCGCGGAAATGCATGGCCTGTTGAGCGGGATCCTCTGCGGTGGTAACCAGGACACCAGCTGGAAGACGCTGGTACACGATCTGGCTAACGAAGGCATGGCGTTTTCACACACTCTTGCCGTGCCGCTGGCGGAGCTACACGAGCATACGGCGACTACGCTGGAAGATGAAGGCTTCCTGTTTCAGCTACTGCTGCCTGCTGACGACGACATCACCGTATTTGACCGTGCCGACGCGCTGGCGGGCTGGGTTAACCATTTTCTGCTCGGCCTGGGCGTAACACAGCCTAAACTGGATAAGGTCACCGGCGAAACCGGCGAAGCAATCGACGATCTGCGTACTATCGCCCAGCTCGGTTACGAAGAAGATGAAGACCAGGAGGAGCTGGAGCAGTCGCTGGAAGAGGTGATTGAGTATGTACGTGTCGCCGCACTGCTGTGCCACGATACGTTTACCCGTCCACAGCCTACTGCGCCAGAAGTGCAAAAACCGACGCTACACTAATTTCAGGTCAACGCGTTTAACCGGTCAGTTTACAGGGAGTGCAGAGATGATTTCACTGGAACGATACCTGCAGCGTCGTCAGGCGCTGCTGGCAAAGATGGCGCCTGGCAGCGCAGCGCTGATTTTTGCTGCGCCCGAAGTGACGCGCAGTAATGACACGGAATATCCGTTTCGTCAGAGCAGCGACTTCAGCTATTTCACCGGCTTTAACGAGCCGCAGGCACTGCTGGTACTGATCAAAAGCGATGAAAATCACAACCACAGCGTGCTGTTTAACCGCGTTCGCGACCCGGCAGCGGAAGTCTGGTCTGGCCGTCGGCTGGGCCAGGAGGCGGCTCCCGAAAAACTGGGCGTCGATCGTGCCCTCCCCTGGAGCGATATCGGCGAACAGCTGCACCTGCTGCTGAATGGCCTTGACGTCATTTATCATGCGCAGGGCGAATATGCCCATGCGGATACGCTGGTGTTCAGCGCGCTGGACAAGCTGCGTCGCGGTTTCCGCCAGAATCTCAGCGCGCCTGCCACCGTCACTGACTGGCGTCCGTGGGTGCATGAGATGCGTCTGTTTAAAGATGCGGATGAAATTGAGTTGTTACGTCGCGCCGGGATAATCAGCGCACTGGCGCATACCCGTGCCATGCAAACCTGCCAGCCAGGCATGTTCGAATATCAGCTGGAAGGGGAAATTCTTCACGAGTTTACCCGTCACGGTGCGCGTTTTCCCTCCTATAACACCATTGTGGGTGCTGGTGAGAACGGCTGCATTCTGCACTACACCGAAAATGAAAGTGAAATGCGCGACGGCGATCTGGTGCTGATCGATGCAGGCTGTGAATTCTACGGCTACGCTGGCGATATCACCCGCACCTTCCCGGTTAATGGCAAATTCAGCCCGGCGCAGCGCGCGATTTATGACATCGTACTGGCTTCGCTGAACCGATCGCTTGAGCTGTTCCGGCCCGGCATCAGCATTCGTGAAGTGAATGATGAAGTGGTGCGCATTATGGTGACGGGCCTGGTTGATCTGGGCATCCTTGAAGGCGACGTTGATACCCTGATCGCTGAAGAAGCACATCGCCAGTTTTACATGCATGGCCTGGGGCACTGGCTGGGGCTGGATGTTCATGATGTCGGTCACTATGGTACCCCGAGCCGCGACCGCGTATTGGAGCCGGGCATGGTGTTAACCATTGAGCCGGGCCTTTATATCGCCCCGGATGCGGATGTGCCCGCACAGTATCGCGGCATCGGTATCCGAATCGAAGATGACATTGTGATCACTGAAGATGGTATTGAAAATCTTACCGACAGCGTCGTGAAAGAGGCCGATGAGATTGAAGCACTGATGGCGGCGGCAAAACAGGCATGACGATTCTGATTGCCGGCGGCGGCATGACCGGGGCGACGCTGGCGCTGGCGCTCTCCCATCTCACTCAGGGTACCCTGCCGGTGACGCTGATTGAAAGCAGTGAGCCGGGCAGTCGGGCGCATCCCGGTTTCGATGGCCGCGCGATTGCGCTCTCTGCCGGCACCTGCCAGCAGCTGGCGGACATCAATCTGTGGCAGCGCATCGCCAGCTGTGCCACCCCGATTACCGACATCCATGTCTCCGACCGCGGGCACGCTGGCTTTGTGTCGCTGGCAGCGGCGGATTACGCTATTCCGGCACTGGGACAGGTGGTTGAACTGTTTGACGTCGGTCAGCGGCTGTTTGCGGAACTGAAAAAAGCGCCAGGTGTGACGCTGTGCTGTCCGGCGCGCGTTACGCATGCCCAACGCAGCGAGCAGCAGGTGGAGGTGACGCTGGACAGTGGGGAGCAACTCAGCGGCAAACTGCTGGTGGCGGCGGATGGCACGCGCTCTGCGCTGGCCGCCTCGTGCGGTATCCAGTGGCAACGGGACGACTATCAACAACTCGCCGTGATTGCCAATGTCACCACTGCGCTGCCTCATCAGGGCCGGGCATTCGAGCGTTTCACCCAACATGGCCCGCTGGCGCTGCTGCCGATGTCCGGCAACCGTCTGTCGCTGGTCTGGTGTCATCCGCTGTCGCAGCGTGAACAGATTGAGGCGTGGAGCGAGGCTGAATTTCTCAGCCAGTTGCAGCGTGCCTTTGGCTGGCGCCTGGGCAAATTCACCCACACCGGTCAGCGTGAATATTACCCGCTGGCGCTGCACCGGGCGATGTCGCCCGTGACGCATCGCGTGGCGGTGGTGGGCAATGCGGCGCAGACGTTGCATCCGATTGCTGGTCAGGGCTTCAATCTTGGCCTGCGTGATGTGATGTCGCTGGCTGAAACCCTGGCCGCCGCCCATCGCCAGCAGCAGGACCCCGGCAGTTATGCAGTGCTTAACCATTACCAGCAGCGTCGTCAGCCCGATCGCGCCGCGACTATCGGTATTACCGACGGGCTGGTTCGCGTCTTTGCGAATCGCTATGGCCCGATGGTAGCCGGTCGCAACCTGGGCCTGCTGGCGATGGATCATCTGCCGTGGCTACGAAATCAACTGGCTAAGCGTACGCTTGGCTGGGTTAAGCGTTAATAAAGAGGCTCAGATGCAAACTTTTGATGTGGTGATTGCCGGTGGCGGTATGGTGGGACTGGCGGTGGCCTGCGGCTTGCAGGGCAGCGGACTGCGCATCGCCGTCCTGGAAAAATCACCGGAGCCACCGCTGGCGATGAGTGCATCACCGTCCATTCGCGTGTCGGCGATCAACGCCGCCAGTGAACGGCTGTTGCAGAAGCTGGATGTCTGGTCGACCATTCTCTCGCTGCGTGCCAGCGCTTATCACGGCATGGAAGTGTGGGATAAGGATAGTTTCGGTGCCATCGCCTTTGATGATCAGCACCAGGGCCTGTCGCATCTGGGCCATATCATCGAAAACCCGGTGATCCATAACGCGCTCTGGCAACGCGCCAGTGCCTGCAGTGACGTAACGCTGATGGCCCCCTCGCAGTTACAGCAGGTGGCATTTGGCGACAACGAAGCCTTTATTACCCTGCAGGATGGCAGCATGTTAAGCGCGCGATTAATGATTGCCGCCGACGGTGCCAATTCCTGGCTGCGTAATAAAGCCGATATTCCGCTGACCTTCTGGGATTACGATCACCATGCATTAGTGGCTAACGTCCGCACTGAGAAGCCGCATGACATGGTGGCGCGCCAGGTGTTCCACGGCGACGGCATTCTGGCTTTCCTGCCAATGCAGGATCCGCATCTGAGCTCTATCGTCTGGTCCCTCTCGCCGCAGGAAGCGAGTCGTCTGGAAACTATGCCGGAAGCGCTATTCAATCAGCAGCTCTCGGTGGCGTTTGATATGCGCCTCGGCCTGTGCCAGCTGGAGAGCGAGCGTAAGTCGTTTCCGCTGGTGGCACGCTATGCCCGCAACTTTGCGGCACACCGTCTGGCACTGGTGGGCGATGCGGCCCACACCATTCATCCACTGGCGGGTCAGGGCGTTAACCTTGGCTTTACGGATGCCGCCGAATTGATTGGTGAGATTCGGCGTCTGCATCAGCAGGGCAAAGATATTGGTCAGCACCTCTATCTGCGTCGCTACGAGCGCAGCCGTAAACACAGTGCCGCCATGATGCTGGCAGGAATGCAGGGCTTCCGTGAGATGTTCGCTGGTAATAATCCGGCGAAGAAACTGCTGCGCGACGTGGGTCTGAAGCTGGCGGATCGCCTGCCAGGGGTAAAACCGATGATGCTGAAGCAGGCGATGGGCCTGAATGATTTGCCCGCCTGGCTACGCTAAATCCACGCCTCCTGATAAGCCAGCATCTGCTGGCTTTTTTTATATCTGAACCCCTCTGCACCACCAAAAGGCAACGCTGCACCATCAGGGATCTTCGTTTGATTTATTCTAATTTTGCGGCTGAATTCGCATTACTTTTTCTCATTCATATCCTGGCGAGCTGCGGGATTTTTTTAACATCCTGAATGCCATCTCGCATAAATTTGCTGCGTATATTTATAATCACTGAATTTATTGCGCGATTAATCACAAAATTGCAGTTTTTTATCCTGTTGGTGGTCGTTCCTGGTTAGGCTGTGCATCTGCTTTCGACCCCGGTTTGCTTATGGTTAATCGTCAGATTCGGTGGTAACGTCAGCCGTAAGAGAACGTTTGCGTCGGCACTGAATTCCGGCGCACTTTTGCACTCAACCGCTTCTGCACAGGATGGTTATGACTCAGCAAACACCTCTGTTTGAACAGCATCAGGCCTGCGGTGCCCGCATGGTGGATTTTCATGGCTGGATGATGCCGCTGCACTATGGCTCCCAGATGGATGAACATCATCTGGTGCGCAGCGATGCCGGTATGTTTGATGTCTCTCACATGACCATTGTTGACCTGACAGGTCAGCGGACCCGCGAATTCCTGCGCTACCTGCTGGCAAATGATGTGGCAAAACTGACGCAGCCGGGTAAAGCGCTCTACACCGGCATGCTGAATGCATCGGGTGGCGTCATTGATGATTTGATTGTTTACTTTATGAGCGAAACGTTCTTCAGACTGGTGGTGAACTCTGCCACCCGTGAGAAGGACCTCGCCTGGATCATCCAACACGCAGAGGGCTATGGCATTACGCTTACCGAACGTGATGACCTGGCGCTGATTGCCGTGCAGGGGCCGCAGGCGCAGCAGAAAGCACAGACGCTGTTCAGCGAAGAACAGCGTCAGGCTGTCGCTGGCATGAAGCCGTTTTTCGGCGTGCAGTCAGGTGACCTGTTTATCGCCACAACCGGTTATACCGGCGAAGCGGGCTATGAGATTGCTATGCCTGCAGAGGAGGCGGCCGATTTCTGGCAGCGTCTGCTGGCCGCAGGCGTAAAACCTGCTGGCCTTGGCGCGCGCGACACGCTGCGTCTGGAGGCGGGTATGAATCTTTATGGTCAGGAGATGGATGAAGGCGTTTCACCGCTGGCCGCCAACATGGGATGGACCATCTGCTGGGAACCCGCTGACCGCGATTTTATCGGCCGGGAAGCGCTGGAACTGCAGCGTGAACGCGGCACCGAAAAGCTGGTGGGACTCATCCTCACAGAAAAAGGGGTGCTGCGTAACGGCCTGCCGGTGCGTTTCACCGATGACCAGGGGCAGTTACAGGAAGGGATCATTACCAGTGGTTCTTTCTCACCAACGCTGGGTTGCAGCATCGCCCTGGCGCGTGTTCCGGCCTCTATCGGCAGCACTGCCATCGTTGAGATCCGTAACCGTCAGATGCCGGTTCAGGTTACCCGTCCCGTTTTTGTCCGCGCCGGTAAGCCGGTCGCCCAGTAAATTTTATTCAGGAGAAATGGCCAATGAGCAATGTGCCGAATACGTTGAAGTACCGCGACAGCCACGAATGGGTGCGCAAAGAAGCCGATGGCAGCTACACCGTGGGAATTACGGAACATGCGCAGGAGTTACTGGGCGACATGGTGTTTGTCGATCTGCCGGAAGTGGGCGCGACGTTTGCCGCTGGTGAAGAGTGCGCGGTCGCAGAATCCGTTAAAGCGGCTTCAGATATCTATGCGCCGATCAGCGGTGAGATTGTGGCGGTCAACGAAGCACTGACTGACTCACCGGAGCAGGTCAACAGCGAGCCTTATGAAGGCGGCTGGTTATTCAAAATCAAAGCCAGCGACGCGTCTGAAATCGACACGCTGCTGGATGCGGATGCTTACAAAGCCTCCATCGACGAGTAGTCGTCAGGCGGCCTCACACAGAGGCCGCAGATTTATGTTTGCTCTCCGGTTCCCCCAGCCCGATTCAGGATTTACTGCTAATGACTCAGACTCTCAGCCAGCTTGAACACAACGGTGCATTCATCGAGCGCCATATTGGTCCTTCACCTGAGCAGCAGGCGCAGATGCTTGACGCGATTGGTGCCCGTTCGCTGGACGCGTTAATCAGCACGATTGTGCCGGCAGACATTCAGCTGCCAGGCCCGCCCGCGGTGGGCGAAGCCGCTACGGAACAGCAGGCGCTGGCCGAACTGAAAGCGATTGCCAGCCAGAATCTGCGTTACAAATCCTGGATCGGTATGGGATACAGTGCGGTCATCACCCCGCCGGTCATCCTGCGAAATATGCTGGAGAACCCGGGCTGGTACACCGCCTATACCCCATATCAGCCCGAGGTCTCGCAGGGCCGTCTGGAAGCGCTGCTGAACTTCCAGCAACTGACGCTGGACCTCACCGGCATGGATATTGCCTCCGCGTCACTGCTGGATGAAGCCACTGCTGCTGCCGAAGCGATGGCGATGGCAAAGCGCGTCAGTAAGCTCAAAAACGCCAATAAATTCTTTATTGCCGACGATATTCATCCGCAGACGCTGGATGTGGTCCGCACCCGTGCAGAGACATTTGGCTTCGAACTGATTATCGACAGCGCCGACAAAGCGCCCGATCACGACGACCTGTTTGGTGTGCTGCTGCAACAGGTGGGCACGACCGGCGACGCGCACGATTACAGCGCGCTGATTGCCGGACTGAAAGCTCGTAAAGTGGTGGTCAGCATGGCGGCAGACTTCATGTCGCTGGTATTACTGGAAGCGCCAGGCAAGCAGGGTGCAGACATTGTGTTTGGTTCCGCTCAGCGTTTCGGCGTGCCTATGGGTTATGGCGGCCCTCACGCGGCCTTCTTCGCCAGCCGCGACGAGCATAAACGCTCTATGCCAGGCCGCATCATCGGTGTGTCACGTGATGCAGCGGGCAACACGGCGCTGCGTATGGCGATGCAGACCCGTGAACAACATATCCGCCGTGAAAAGGCCAACTCCAACATCTGTACGTCGCAGGTGCTGCTGGCTAACATCGCCGGTCTCTATGCGGTGTTCCACGGCCCGGCCGGTCTGAAACGTATTGCCTCACGCATTCACCGCTTCACGACTATTCTGGCAGCCGGACTGCAGCAGGGTGGCCTGAAGCTACGCCATCACCACTGGTTCGATACGCTGACGGTGGAAGTGGCGGATAAAGCCGCCGTGCTGAACCGCGCCCTGAGCTTTGGCGTTAACCTGCGTAGCGACATCCATAACGCCGTGGGCATCACGCTGGATGAAACCACCTGCCGCGACGATATTCTTGCGCTGTTTGCCATTCTGCTGGGTGACGAACACGGTCAGGACCTGGAAAAGCTCGACAGCGAAGTGGCCAGCGAAAGCCACGCGATTCCTGCTGGCCTGCAACGCCACAGCGAAATCCTGACCCATCCGGTGTTCAACCGTCATCACAGCGAAACCGAGATGATGCGCTACATGCACAGCCTGGAGAAAAAGGATTTGGCGCTGAATCAGGCGATGATCCCGCTGGGCTCCTGCACCATGAAACTCAACGCTGCTGCCGAAATGATCCCGATCACCTGGCCGGAATTTGCGGAGCTGCATCCGTTCTGCCCGGCGGAACAGGCGACCGGCTATCTGCAGATGATCGGCCAGCTTTCGCAGTGGCTGGTGCAGCTCACTGGCTATGACGCACTTTGTATGCAGCCGAACTCCGGCGCGCAGGGTGAATATGCCGGGCTGCTGGCGATCCGCCGCTATCACGAAAGCCGTGGCGAGGGCGATCGTCATCTCTGCCTGATCCCGAGTTCAGCGCACGGGACTAACCCGGCTTCCGCCCAGATGGCGGGCATGGACGTGGTGGTCGTGGCCTGCGATAAACAGGGCAACATCGACCTTGGCGACCTGCGGGAAAAAGCGGCGCAGGCGGGCGACAAGCTCTCCTGCATCATGGTGACTTATCCCTCCACCCACGGCGTCTATGAAGAGACCATCCGTGAAGTGTGCCAGATTGTGCATCAGTATGGCGGCCAGGTTTATCTGGATGGCGCGAACATGAATGCGCAGGTCGGCATCACCACGCCGGGCTATATCGGCGCGGATGTCTCGCACCTGAATCTGCATAAAACCTTCTGCATTCCGCACGGCGGCGGCGGCCCGGGTATGGGACCGATTGGCGTCAAAGCGCACCTGGCCCCGTTTGTGCCGGGACACAGCGTGGTACAGATCGACGGTGTGCTGACGCAGCAGGGTGCGGTCTCCGCAGCGCCGTTTGGCAGCGCCTCTATTTTGCCGATCAGCTGGATGTACATTCGTATGATGGGCGCCGAAGGGCTGAAACAGGCCAGCTCGGTCGCGATTCTGAATGCCAACTATATCGCCAGCCGCCTGCAGTCCGCCTATCCGGTGCTCTACACGGGCCGTGACGGCCGCGTGGCGCACGAATGTATTCTCGACATCCGTCCGCTGAAAGAGCAGACCGGTATCAGTGAGCTGGATATCGCTAAGCGCCTGATTGATTATGGCTTCCACGCGCCGACCATGTCCTTCCCGGTAGCGGGTACGCTGATGGTGGAACCAACCGAGTCCGAGAGCAAAATCGAACTGGATCGCTTTATCGACGCGATGCTGTCGATCCGCATGGAGATTGACCGTATCACGGCAGGTGAGTGGCCGCTCGACGACAACCCTCTGGTCAATGCGCCGCATACCCAGCTGGAAATCGTCAGTGAGTGGTCACATCCTTACAGCCGTGAACTGGCGGTCTTCCCGGCGGGCAGCCACAACAAATACTGGCCGACGGTAAAACGTCTGGATGATGTGTTTGGCGACCGCAATCTGTTCTGCTCCTGCGTGCCGATGAGCGACTATCAGTAAGCTCACCGCAGGTAAGTATTAACTATCAGGGGCCGATTTTTCGGCCCTTTTTACTGGAGAATCAGTATGAAACTGGCACTGGTTACGGGTGGCAGCCGCGGTATCGGACGGGCCACGTCGCTGTTACTGGCAGCGCAGGGTTATCGTGTTGCGGTGAACTATCGTCAGCGTGAGGCCGAAGCGCAACAGCTGGTGGCGCAGATCCAGCAGCAGGGCGGTGAAGCCTTTGCTGTTCAGGCAGATATCAGTGATGAAGCCCAGGTGATGGCGATGTTTGCGCAACTCGACCAGCAGTCTGTGCCGCTGGCGTTGCTGGTGAACAACGCCGGGATTCTTTTTCAGCAGTGCCGCACCGAGCAACTGGATGCAGCGCGACTGCATAAAGTCTTTGCCACCAATGTTATCGGGACCTTTCTCTGCTGTCGTGAGGCGGTTAAGCGGATGGGCACCCATCATGGCGGTCAGGGCGGTGCGATCGTCAATGTCTCATCGGCCGCATCCCGTACTGGTGCGCCCGGCGAATATGTTGATTACGCCGCCTCAAAAGGGGCGATGGATACGCTGACGAAAGGTTTGTCGCTGGAAGTGGCGCAGCAGGGGATTCGGGTTAATAGCGTACGTCCGGGATTTATCTATACAGAGATGCATGCCGATGGCGGCGAGCCGGACAGGGTAGACAGGCTTGCCAGCGTGATCCCGATGGGACGTGGCGGTGAGGCAGAAGAGGTGGCGCAAGCGATCGTCTGGCTGGCCAGTGACGCGGCCTCTTACGTCACCGGCAGCATCATTGACGCTGCCGGTGGGCGTTAACGGGTTTCGTCTGAGCGAAGTAATGAATCAGAGGTTTTCGCCGTTGCTGGCGATAACCTGCTGATACCAGTCAAAGCTCTTCTTCTTCGCACGAGAAAAATCACCGCTGCCATCATCATTTTTATTCACATGAATAAAGCCGTAACGCTTGTCGTACTGACCGGTAGTGAACGAAACGCAATCCAGGCAGCCCCACGGCGTATAGCCCATTAAATCCACACCATCATATGCCACCGCTTTCTTCATCTCTTCGATGTGCGCACGCAGATAGTCGATACGGTAATCATCTTCAATCAGCCCGTCGGCATTGGGCTTATCGATAGCACCAAAGCCGTTCTCTACAATGAACAGCGGCTTCTGGTAACGCTCGTACATCTCGTTCATGGCATAGCGCAGGCCCACCGGGTCGATCTGCCAGCCCCAGTCTGACGCTTTCACATGCGGGTTTTTCACCACACCTTCAAAGCCGGTAATCGGGTCGTCAACGCCACTGGCATCGGTCTTCACGGCGTTGCTCATGTAGTAGCTGAAGCCGACATAGTCGGCGCAGCCCTGACGCAGTGTCTCGGCATCGTCCGCTTCCATCTGGATGTCATACCCTTTGCGCGCCCACTCTTTCAGGGTGTAGGCCGGGTAGTAGCCGCGCATTTGCACGTCACTGAACACATAGCGCTGATGCATCGACTCCTGCGCCAGCACGACATCGTCCGGGTGGCAGGAGAACGGATAAACCGGGACCATGGCAATCATGCAGCCAATCTGAAAGTCTGGATTGATATCGTGGCCGAGTTTGACCACTCTGGCGCTGGCAACAAACTGGTGATGCATCACCTGATACATCGCCTGCTCAGGCTTCTCGTGTTCGGTGAAGATCACGCCTGAACAGCAGTAACCAAACAGCGGATACTGCCAGTTACGCTGGTTGTTGATCTCGTTAAAGGTCATCCAGTATTTCACTTTGTTCTTATAGCGATTCATCACCACTTCGCTGAAGCGCACAAAGAAGTCGACCACTTTACGGTTATGCCAGCCGCCATACTCTTTGACCAGGTGATAAGGCATTTCGAAGTGCGAAAGGGTGATGACCGGTTCAATGCCATACTTCAGCAGTTCATCAAACAGATCGTCATAGAATTGCAGGCCCGCTTCGTTGGGCTGCTGCTCATCCCCGTTGGGGAAGATGCGGGTCCAGGCAATGGAGGTGCGGAAGCATTTGAAGCCCATCTCGGCAAACAGCGCGACATCCTGTTTGTAGTGGGAGTAAAACTCCACGCCTTTGTGGTTCGGATAGAAATGGCCAGGCTGCACGCCGTCGGTGATCACCCGGTCAACGCCATGCGAACCGCCGGTCAGCACGTCAGCAATGCTGACGCCTTTGCCGCCCTGATCCCAGCCACCTTCAACCTGATGCGCTGCCACTGCGCCGCCCCAAAGAAAGCCTTTTGGTAACTGCAATTCTGCACTCATGCTTCACCCTATTGCGAATATTGAAATTGCGCTGAGTGTAGCAAGGAAATAATGAAAGTCACGATATAACAGCGCGCAGAAAATGGCGTTTGTTACATCTGAAAAACAGGCTGTTTTATTTCCCCAGCTGACGGCCTATAGCTTCAATAATATAGGTCACTGGCACCTGAGTCGTAATATCGGTGTTGTCCGCCATGCGGATAATCGGCACGTGATAGCAGAGGTTGAAGTCACCAATCTTCGCCAGTGAGCAGCTTTCCGTATTGGTTATCGCAATGATTTTGCACTTATTAATACTAAACTGGCTGGCAATGCGCAGGATCTCTTCGGTTTCGCCTGAGACCGATAAAATAATGGCAATAGCATTTTCATAGAGATCGGGTGCGACAGGATAATAGGGATCGTCAATCGCATGACTGAATTTACCGAGGTTTGAGAAAAAACGCGCGCCATATTTTGCCAGGCTGCCGGAGGTGCCGACGCCAATAAAGAAAATTCGCTCCGCCTGATTAATCTTCTGCGCGGCCTGGGCAATAAGCTGTTCAAACTCCGGGTTATTTATACTCTTAAAAAAGCTCAGCATTTCGCTGACGCCGGCCGTGTTCAGCAGCGGCGCGCTCTGTTGTTCGCTTAAGCGCAGGCGGATGCGGAATTCCGACCAGCCTTCGCAATCCATCTTGCGGCAGAAACGTAGCACGGTAGTAGTAGAGACACCAGCCTGCGCAGCCAGCTCGCGGATCGTCATGTAGCTGACGCCTTCGCGGTGCTTAATGATGAACTGATAGACCTGCATTTCCAGATCGTTAAGACGAGCGAGATCGCGATGCGAAAACATGAATGACTCATAGAACAGTTGACCAGCGGTCAGTTTACCAGATTCAGCATCCGGTTTAACGGATAGCGAAATTCATCAGATAATTTTAGCGTACAGGTGTACACTGAAATCGTTATCATCCCGTCTGGAGAATATTATCACTGCGATTACGCTGTTCAGGACACACTTATGACCCCCACACTTTCTCACAAACAACGACACGCCGCGGACGAGTGGTTCGGCGAAGAAATTGCCAACAGTATCAGTCATGGTCTGGGCTGTCTCTTCGGCATCGTCGGACTGGTGCTGATGCTCAATCAGGCAACGGAGAGGCAGGCTGACACCGTCACTTTTATCAGTTACAGCCTCTATGGTGGCAGCATGATCCTGCTGTTTCTGGCCTCGACGCTTTATCACGCTATTCCGGCTGGCCCGGCCAGGCCCTGGCTGAAAAAGCTGGATCACTGCGCCATTTATCTGCTGATTGCCGGCACCTATACGCCGTTTCTGCTGGTCGGGCTGAGAACGCCGCTGGCGTATGGATTAATGGCGGTAATCTGGGGGCTGGCACTGGCGGGTATTCTGTTCAAGCTCACGATTGCGCATCGCTTCAAAGCGCTGTCGCTGGTGACCTATCTTTGTATGGGGTGGTTGTCGCTGATTGTGGTTTATCAGCTGGCGATGATCCTGCCTGCGGGCTGCATCTGGTTACTGGCCGCAGGCGGAATTATCTATTCGCTGGGCGTGATCTTCTACGTGGCGCGCCGCATTCCCTATAACCATGCCATCTGGCATTTGTTCGTGCTGGGCGGCAGTCTCTGCCACTTCTGCGCTATCTACTTTTATGTGCGCTGATCTGAATTGCAGCACTGGCCCTTCCCTTAACGGAAGGGCCATTTGGCGGAATCAGCTCTCATCCAGTGAGTAGGGCAGCGGCTGAATGGTCAGATGGCCGCCTTCGTCACCTTCCACCCGCAGCACGCTGTCCGGCTCCAGATCGTTATTCAGCACCACCTGAATCCAGCTGATGCCATCATCTAACTGCACTGCAGCCAGCACGCTGCCGGTACGACGCCAGCGTTCACCCATCTGCAACTCCAGCGGGGCATTCGCTTCGGGCAGATGACTGGCCTGACCCGCCAGCCAGTAAAGCGCGCGTTTATTGGCACCGCGATATTTCGCCCTGGCGACCATCTCCTGACCGGCATAGCAGCCTTTTTTAAAGCTGATGGCATCCAGCGCCTGCAGGTTGGTGGCCTGGGGAATAAACTGCACGCTGGTGGCCGGATCGATCACCGGAATGCCCGCTTCAATATCCAGCGCCAGCCACTGCTGACTGTCATTGAACTGTGCATCCTCGTTGAGCTTCTGCTTCAGCGCTTCTGCCTGAGACAGCGAAGTGACAAGCAGAAAACGCTCGGCCGGATGGGCAAACCATAGCAGCGTCGTTTCGCCCTGCTGTACCACCGGTTTCTCGCTGTCGGGCAGGCTATCAAACAGATTGGTCAGCGCGGCGCGCGCCTGAAAACCGGCTACGCCCAGCAATACTGACTCATCATCAGCCGCCATCGTCACTTTCGAAAACACGGCGTATTTCTTTAACTCGGTCAACTGGGTGTCGCGCAGTTCACGACGGATCAGATAGGCATAGCCTTCACCGCGATGGAACAGGCGCATATTGCTCCACATTTTGCCTTTGGCATCGCAGTGTGCGGCGGGCGAATGATGGTCGGCATCCAGCGCCGCGACATCCAGCGTTAACTGACCCTGCAGGTAAGCGGTGCTGTCGGCCCCGGTAACGGAGACCAGCGCCCAGCTATCCAGTGACATCAGGGTTAACGGCAGACGAGACGACGCGGCAGGCTGGCGCGGCGGTAAAGTAAATGTGGGCATGGAGATATCCTGTATAAGAAGGTTCATCCGGAATAATATCTTCAATGTTAAAAGAGCCGACTGGCAATGCAACCTGTTTACGGAAAACGGCGCACAAAAGGCGTGATAACCCTGAAAAAATCCAGCCTGAAATGTGGCAGGTTGCACAGCCTGCGACGCTGTGCCTGCGAGCCGCAGTAAACCAGGTTACACTAGCGGCCACGTTGAGAATTGTGGAAATTGATGCATGGATATTAATGATAAATCACGTATTCAGTGGGCCTGCCGTCGCGGCATGCTGGAGCTGGATGTGGCGATTATGCCGTTCTTCAAATTTGAGTATGACACGCTGAACGACACCGATAAGCAGGTCTTTGTTGCCCTGTTGAAGAGTGACGATCCCGATCTGTTTAACTGGCTGATGAACCACGGTGAGCCAGCCGATCCGGAGCTTAAGCGGATGGTAAAACTGATCCAGCAGCGTAACCATGACCGCGGCCCGGTGGCAATGTAAGCTGCGACCCTCTCGCCTGGCGTGCGGATGTCTGTGCGCCTGGCTGGTGGCTGCCGTTCCTGGTGTAATGCTGATGACGCTGCCTGTGAGCGGCTGGCTGATTAAAACGCCGGTTATTCTGCTGATGCTGGCTGAGGGCTGGCGCAGCGTTCGGCGATTAATTCAGCGGCACGGTACGTTACAGCGGGAAAGCGTTCATTGCTGGATCTGGCAGGGAAAACGCTGGCGGCCAACCCAGCCGCTGCGCTGGTTGCCGATTGGCGTGCTGCTGGTGGCAAAGAGCGAACAGGGTGCCACGCTGCGCTGGTGGCTGATGCGGGACAATATGCAGCCTGGCGAATGGCGGGCGTTGCGCGCCTGCTGTTTCAGCAAAGCGCGGCATTAACGGCAGCAGGCCAGGCAATCATCGTCTGCTGGCGCCTGGGTTCGACAACAGCAAACCAGCGCGCCTGACCGGTCAGAGTCGTGCAGCGGTTTCGGTTAACACCTGTTCGCACCACTGCTCAACGCGCTCGTCGGTGACCTCGAACTGATTCACATCATCCAGCGCCAGACCTACAAACTGCGAGCCATCGGCACTCAGCGGTTTCGGGCTGGTGAACTCATAGCCCTCAAGCGGCCAGTACCCGACAAAATGCACGCCCATTGGCTGCAGCAAATCGTGCAGCATGCCGAGCGCATCTAAAAACCACTCGCCATAGCCAATCTGATCGCCCATGCCATATAGCGCGACAATCTTGTTTTGCAGATTCAGTGCGGGCAACTGCGGCCAGATCGCCTCCCAGTCCTCCTGCAACTCACCGAAATCCCAGGTCGGGATGCCCATGATCAGCAAATCGTACTGCTCCATCAGGCGCGGGTCGTCATCTTTGACGTTATGAAGCGTCACTAACTCTTCGCCAATAAAATCGCGAATTTTCTCCGCTACGATTTCGGTGTAACAGGTACTGGAACCGTAAAAAAGACCGATTTTCATGCAGATAACACTCTGTAAATACTGACTTTGGCGCAATTGTACCAGAAGCGCTGCTGAATCAGGCATAATGAGCATGATTTTACACCAGACGGCGGAGATAACGTGCAGGACAGCGATCTGACAGAACAGTTTCTTGATGCGCTCTGGATTGAACGCAATCTGGCGCAGAATACTCTCTCCTCTTATCGTCAGGATCTTCAGACGCTGACCGGCTGGCTGGCGCATCGCCAGCTGACGCTGCTCAGCGTGACGCCGCTGGATCTGCAGCAGTTTCTTGCTGAACGGCTGGAGGGCGGCTACAAGGCGACCAGTTCAGCGCGGCTGCTCAGCGCCATGCGTCGCCTGTTCCAGTATCTTTATCGCGAAAAGCTGCGCCCGGACGATCCCAGCGCGCTGCTCTCTGCACCAAAACTGCCGCAGCGTCTGCCGAAAGATCTCAGTGAAGCCCAGGTTGAACGGCTATTGCAGGCACCGGATACCAACATCCCATTAGAGCTGCGCGACAAAGCGATGCTGGAAGTGCTCTATGCCACAGGCCTGCGCGTCTCTGAACTGACTGGACTGACGCTCAGCGACATCAGCCTGCGCCAGGGGGTTGTCCGGGTTATCGGTAAAGGGGATAAAGAGCGGCTTGTGCCGTTAGGTGAAGAAGCGGTTTACTGGCTGGAGCAATATATGGAACATGGTCGTCCGTGGCTGCTCAACGGGCAGACGCTGGACGTGATGTTTCCCAGCAACCGGGCGCAGCAGATGACGCGCCAGACCTTCTGGCATCGCATTAAGCACTACGCCACGCTGGCGGGCATCGACAGTGAAAAGTTATCGCCGCATGTGATGCGCCATGCCTTTGCGACCCATCTGCTGAACCACGGCGCGGATCTGCGTGTCGTACAGATGCTGCTGGGACATAGCGATCTCTCCACCACCCAGATTTATACGCACGTCGCCACTGAGCGCCTGCGTCAGTTACATCAACAACACCATCCGCGAGCCTGATTCGCGGGCATAAAGGATAAAAATGAACAAGCATTTTGCCATGCTGGCCCTGTTAGCCAGCGCCTTTTCCGGTCTGGCCCAGGCCGATGACAGCGCCATTCAGCAATCCCTTAAAAAGCTCGGTCTGAACCAGACGGAGATCAGCCCGTCACCGCTGCCGGGTTTTAAAACCGTGCTGTCGGAAAGCGGCGTGCTCTACGTGACCGATGACGGCAAACATATGATTCAGGGCCCGCTCTATGATGTCAGCGGCAAACAGCCGGTCAACGTCACCAACCAGCTGCTGGACAAAAAAGTCGAGGCGCTGGTGCCGGAAATGATCGTCTACAAAGCGCCAAAAGAGCAGCACGTGATCACGGTCTTCACCGATATCACCTGTGGCTACTGTCACAAGCTGCACGAGCAGATGGCGGACTACAATGCGCTGGGCATTACCGTGCGCTACCTGGCGTTTCCGCGTGAAGGGCTGAATGGTCAGATCGCACCGGCGATGAAAGCGATCTGGTGCAGCGCTGACCGTAATAAAGTGTTCGACGAGGCGATGAAAGGTAATGCGCCGAAGATGGCCGCGCCGGACAGCTGCAAAATTGATATTGCTCAGCACTACAAACTGGGTGTGCTTTTCGGCATTCAGGGCACGCCCGCAATGCTGACCGACACCGGCATGATGATACCGGGTTATCAGTCGCCGCAGGAGCTGAAGCAGGTGCTGGACAATCAGAAGCGTGGTGGTTAATCGGTGGTAAAACAGGATGTAGAACTCCGTCGCCGTGAGGTGACGGTTGACGATGCGCTACCGGCCACGCTGCCGCCGCTGCTGAAACGACTTTATCTGCAACGCGGCGTGTGTGACGCTGCGGAGCTGGAGCGCGGTGCAAAAAACCTGCTGCCCTATCAGTCCTTAAGCGGGATTGAGAGCGCCGTAGAGCTGCTGCACCAGGCGCTGCTGGATGGGCGTCGCATTATGGTAGTGGGCGACTTTGATGCCGATGGCGCAACCAGTACCGCGCTGACGGTGATGGCGCTGCGCAGCATGGGTGGCGGCAACGTGCAGTATCTGGTGCCTAACCGCTTTGAAGATGGTTATGGCCTCAGTCCGGAAGTGGTTGAGCAGGCGCGCGCGCGTGGTGCCGCAATGATTCTGACGGTCGATAACGGCATCTCCTCTCATGCCGGTGTGGAGTGCGCGCATCAGCACGGTATTCCGGTGCTGATTACCGACCACCATCTGCCGGGCGAAACCCTGCCGGCCGCTGAGGCGATCGTGAATCCCAATCTGCCGGACTGCAACTTTCCTTCACGCGCGCTGGCAGGCGTGGGCGTTGCGTTCTATCTGATGCTGGCGCTGCGCGCCCATCTGCGTACCCAGGGCTGGTTTGGCGCTACCCGCACTGAACCGAATCTGGCAGAGATGCTGGATCTGGTCGCGCTCGGCACGGTTGCTGATGTGGTGCCGCTCGACGTTAATAACCGCATTCTGGTGTGGCAGGGGCTCAGCCGCATCCGGGCCGGAAAATGTCGGCCAGGCATCCGGGCGCTGCTGGAAATTGCGAATCGCGATGCCCGTCAGCTGGCGGCCAGCGATCTCGGCTTTGCGCTGGGGCCACGGCTCAACGCCGCAGGCCGCCTCGACGATATGTCGGTGGGCGTGGCGCTGTTAATGACCGACGATCTTAGCCAGGCGCGCATGCTGGCCAGTGAGCTGGATGCGCTGAACCAGACGCGCAAAGAGATAGAGCAGGGCATGCAGAGTGAAGCGCTGGCGCTGTGTCAGGCGCTGGAGCGTGAACAGAGCGATCTGCCGCTGGGACTGGCCTTCTATCATCCCGAATGGCATCAGGGCGTGGTGGGCATTCTCGCCTCTCGTCTGAAAGAGCGTTTCCATCGTCCGGTCATTGCCTTTGCGCCCGCGGGTGACGGCACGTTGAAAGGCTCGGGCCGCTCGATTGCCGGTCTGCATCTGCGCGATGCGCTGGAGCGCCTGGACACGCTGAATCCCGGCCTGATGCTGAAGTTCGGTGGTCACGCCATGGCGGCCGGTTTATCACTGGAAACCGCACGCTACGAGGAGTTTCGTCAGCGCTTTGCCGACCTGGTCGGAGAGTGGCTGGATGGCGAAGCCCTGCAGGGCATCATCTGGTCTGATGGCGCGTTACAGCCGCAGGAGTTTTCGCTGCAGACCGCAGAGATGCTGCGCGAAGCCGGTCCCTGGGGCCAGGCGTTCCCGGAACCCGCGTTTGACGGCAAATTTAAGCTGCTGCAACAGCGTCTGGTGGGCGAGCGACATCTGAAAGTGATGGTTGAGCCGCTGGATGGTGGGCCGCTGATCGATGGTATCGCCTTTAATGTCGATACTACGCTGTGGCCCGACAGCAGTATTCGTCAGGTCGAACTGGCGTATAAGCTGGATATTAATGAGTATCGCGGTAACCGCTCAGTGCAGCTGATCATTGACCATATCTGGCCGCTGAACTGAGTTAAACAGGTCACGCGCGTCTCCGGCCACGGCAGAGGCGCGACAGCCTGATTATCCCCGGCGTTAACCTGCCGCGCGCGGGGATGCCACGTAAATGCGACACATCACGCAACCCCGGCATCCGCCCGCTGTCTCAGCGCTACAATCTGCCGCCAGTTTCGGGTAAACTTGTGCGTTAATTTTCCTGTCCCATCGAACATAAGAAAGACGCTAAAGCCATGTTTGAAATCAACCCGGTCAAAAACCGTATTCAGGACCTCAGTGAGCGCAGCGACGTTCTTCGGGGGTATCTTTGACTACGATGCCAAGAAAGAACGCCTCGAAGAAGTAAACGCCGAGCTGGAACAGCCCGATGTCTGGAACGAACCTGAGCGTGCTCAGGCGCTGGGCAAAGAGCGCGCCTCGCTGGAAGCGATCGTGCAGACGCTGGATCAGATGTCGCAGGGCCTGGAAGATGTGCAGGGTCTGCTTGAACTGGCGGTAGAAGCGGAAGACGAAGAGACTTTCGACGAAGCGGTTGCCGAGCTGGATGTCCTTGAGGGCAAGCTGGGCGAGCTGGAATTCCGCCGCATGTTCTCTGGCGAGTATGACAGCGCCGACTGCTACATCGATCTGCAGGCGGGTTCCGGCGGCACCGAAGCGCAGGACTGGGCCAGCATGCTGATGCGTATGTATCTGCGTTGGGCTGAAGCCAAAGGCTTCAAAACCGAAATTATCGAAGAGTCTGAAGGTGAAGTTGCAGGCATTAAATCTGTGACCATTCGCGTGTCAGGCGACTACGCCTTTGGCTGGTTGCGCACCGAAACGGGCGTGCATCGCCTGGTGCGTAAGAGCCCGTTTGACTCCGGCGGTCGTCGTCACACCTCATTCAGCTCCGCCTTTATCTACCCGGAAGTGGATGACGATATTGATATCGACATCAACCCGGCCGATCTGCGCATTGACGTCTATCGTGCGTCAGGGGCGGGCGGCCAGCACGTTAACCGGACGGAATCTGCGGTACGTATTACCCATATTCCAACCGGTACCGTCACCCAGTGTCAGAATGACCGTTCTCAGCACAAGAACAAAGATCAGGCGATGAAGCAGATGAAAGCGAAGCTGTACGAGCTTGAGATGCAGAAGAAAAATGCTGAGAAACAGGCGCTGGAGGACAACAAGTCCGACATCGGCTGGGGAAGTCAGATCCGTTCTTACGTTCTCGATGATGCACGCATCAAAGATCTGCGCACCGGCGTAGAGACGCGTAACACCCAGGCGGTGCTGGACGGCGACCTGGATCGATTCATTGAAGCTAGTTTAAAAGCAGGGTTATAAGGAACCGACATGTCTGAACAACAACCGCAGAGCGCTGATGCCGCCGTTGAGTTAAATAACGAACTGAAAGCGCGTCGCGAAAAGCTGAGCGTGCTGCGTGCAAATGGCGTGGCGTTTCCTAACGATTTTCGTCGTGACAGCCTCTCAAACCAGCTGCATGAGAGCTATGGTGAGAAGAGCAACGAAGAGCTTGAAGATCTCGGCATCGAAGTCAGCGTCGCCGGACGTATGATGACCCGTCGTATCATGGGTAAAGCCTCTTTCGTGACCCTGCAGGATGTGGGTGGCCGGATTCAGCTTTACGTCTCGCGTGACGATCTGGCTGAAGGCATCTACAACGAGCAGTTCAAAAAGTGGGATCTCGGCGATATTCTGGGCGCGCGCGGCAAACTGTTCAAGACCAAAACCGGCGAACTGTCGATTCACTGTTCTGAACTGCGCCTGCTGACCAAAGCACTGCGTCCGCTGCCGGACAAGTTCCACGGCCTGGCCGATCAGGAAACGCGCTACCGTCAGCGTTACCTTGATCTCATCGCCAACGAGGAGTCGCGTAACACCTTCAGAATTCGTTCGCAGATCATGGCTGGTATTCGCCAGTTCATGGTGGGCCGCGACTTTATGGAAGTTGAAACCCCGATGATGCAGGTGATCCCCGGCGGCGCGTCTGCGCGTCCGTTCATCACCCACCACAATGCGCTGGATATCGACATGTATCTGCGTATCGCGCCAGAGCTTTATCTGAAGCGTCTGGTGGTGGGTGGATTCGATCGCGTGTTCGAGATCAACCGTAACTTCCGTAACGAAGGTATTTCGCCACGCCATAACCCAGAGTTCACCATGATGGAACTCTATATGGCCTATGCGGATTACAAAGATCTGATCGAGCTGACCGAAAGCCTGTTCCGTACGCTGGCGCAGGATGTGCTGGGCAGCACCGTGGTGCCTTACGGCGAGCAGGCGTTTGATTTCGGTAAGCCGTTTGAAAAACTGACCATGCGTGAAGCGATCAAGAAATACCGTCCGGAAACGGATCTGGCCGATCTGGAAGACTTTGATAAAGCGGTGGCGATTGCTCAGTCACTGCACATCAAGGTTGAGAAAAGCTGGGGTCTGGGCCGCGTCGTAACCGAAATCTTTGAAGAGACCGCAGAAGCGCATTTGATTCAGCCAACCTTCATTACCGAATATCCGGCTGAAGTCTCGCCGCTGGCCCGTCGTAACGACGAGAACCCGGAAATCACCGATCGTTTTGAGTTCTTCATTGGCGGTCGTGAAATCGGTAACGGTTTCTCCGAGCTGAACGATGCGGAAGATCAGGCTGAGCGTTTCCTGCAGCAGGTAAATGCCAAAGATGCGGGTGATGACGAAGCGATGTTCTATGACGAAGACTATGTCACCGCGCTGGAACATGGTCTGCCGCCAACTGCCGGTCTGGGCATCGGTATTGACCGCATGGTGATGCTGTTTACCAACAGCCACACTATCCGCGATGTGATTCTGTTCCCGGCACTGCGTCCAGGCAGCAAGTAAGTAATATTCTGCCCTTAGCACAGAATAAAGCTGCACCTCAAAGGTCTGTTTCAGGCTGATTAGGGTGCGGCTTTTTTATGTCTGTAACGACCATACGATATCGCGTGGCATCGTAACTAAAAGGAGTTAATAACAAACAGTTAAGCCTAAAAAAAGAACTTATTAACAGCGTTTCAGGCATTTTAAAGGGAAAACTGGCCCGGTTAATAGAATCGTTTAAATGGTAATTTAATAACTGATTTTAAAAAATTGTTTCTCGAATCAGCGGAATATAAAAAATCGCATCAAGTTATCTCAGTAACCTATTGTTATTGTTCATTAAAGATAAAGGCATGCGAGTGATGCGTTTTTTTATATAGTTAAAATAATAAGAACTTTCATTTTGGGTGTCATGTTTTAAATGTTAAAGCACGTTAAGATTAAATCCTGTCTGTTTACCTCCTTATCATTTGCCAGATAAAGATTCACCCCACCCGCTATTTATGGCAATATTTATTTAACAGGAATAATCATAATGAATTACGACTGGTTCATTCTTACTGACGACGAGATGCTTTTGTTCGGGGCGCAGGCGCTGGCGGATAGTATGCTGATTGGCAGAACCATTACTATTACGATAAAACGTGTGACGCTGATTGAATTGATGAGGATCGATGCAAATTATAAGCGCAGTAGAAAAAAGAGCGTCGCCATAGTTCCCGATGACATGTATGAGGCATTAAATATTTTTTCTGGCATGGAAACGATAAAGCTTGTTTCCAGCAAAATGAGCTTACTTTCCTATTATGCATTAATTAATGACGCCATTTTGCTAAAGGATTCGGCTAAAGAAGGCGATAAAATGCGCACCTTCTTTCTTACCGCTAAAGAGAGACGTTACTGCTATATGCTTTACAACGGCGTACCCAGTAAAAAAATCGCCCTTTATTTTCAGTGCAATAACAAAAATATCAGCTATCTTAAGCGAAAGATAATGTCAAAGTGGAACTGCAAAAATAAAATAGATTTTTATAAAATAATAAACTATTTTTATCATTAACTATTTAATTTTTTCAATCAGATTTTTGCTCAGCCAGGGTAATAACAAGACCAGCTAATGACTGGTTATACCCAAAGGCTGAGCTATTATCCCCATAGCGCATCATACTCCTGCTTTCTCCTCTATTCCTTAATTCTCGTCTGGTGATGCTTTTATCAAAGCTCCCGAAGTGTGGGATCATTCATTTACGATAATCTTTAACATCTGATTGACTGAATTTTTCACTTTCATTGCGGTTTGACTGCGTTCGTCATTTTTTATTTAAATCTTCAGGTTAATGTTCCAAATAAATACTGAATGCCAAAAAGGGTGAAAGTAGATTAAGGAGTATTGATCGGCTTTTTAATAGCTCATTAAATGTTCTTGTTTTTCATGCAGTAAAGTAACAATCACTTTCTTCTGAGCGAAAATTCTTAAAAATTTCAGGAGTGAGAAGGCGCGTCTTTTCTCATTACCCAAATGAATTACCAATTCTTTTTTTGTTTTGCTGTCATTTGATACTGATGGCAGGCATGCCTGCTTATCCCGATTTGGATTTTTCTTATATGTCCTCTGCTTTTCTTTTTTTTATTTGGTTGTATAAATAGCGCCGTCAGAACGTGCTGGTAACGTTTCTGGGGTGTTTTAATTAAAGATAAATGTTTTCCTTGAACCGTTAACAGGATGGATTGAGTAAACATTTATATAACATGTGCGGTCAATTTAATTTAAGGATGATGTAAATGAACTTCAATTTAAAAGCTGTTGTAACTGCTATGGGTCTCGGTCTGGCTCTGTCTGCTTCTATGGCACAGGCTGCGACGACTACAGTTAATGGCGGTACAATCAAGTTTGAAGGTGATGTTGTCAACGCTGCCTGTGCAGTCGATTCTAGCTCCACTAAACAAACTGTACAGATGGGGCAGGTGCGTGTCGCCGATCTGAAGAAAGACACTGAAGCATCTACCCGCATTCCGTTCACTATCCAGCTGGAAAACTGTGATACCACGGTAAGCACCACTGCAGCGACCTATTTCACCGGTACAGCAGCAAGTGGTTATACCAATGCTCTGCAGGCGGGTGAAGGTACTGATGCTGCTTCAGGTGTGGGTATCCGCATGTATGATCAGGCTAGCAAGGTTGTGACGCTGAACACGCCTGCTACTACCACTACCGCGCAGACTTTGGTTGATGGTTCGAACACCCTGAGTTTCAACGCGGTATATGTGGGTGTGGCTGATACCATTACGGCAGGTAATGGCGACGCGACTGCTACCTTCAATATGGTTTACAACTAATTTTTTACTTTAAAGTCCGGGGAACACTCCGGGCTTTTTTCCTGAGGAAAAATTTTATCTTCAGGCATTTTCATACTCGCAAAAAATAAAAATACGATCAGAACTAAACGGTCGCTTTGCACTAATTATGTCAGGGAGCTAACATGCTTAGTTTATCCAAAAATTATAAAATATTTATAACCTTGCTGAGTCTGGTGCTGTCTGTTTTCTTTTCTGCCGCTCAGGCTGGTGGAGTAGGGCTGGGAGCAACACGCCTGATTTTTTCTTCTCAGAATAAACAGGCGTCACTTTCCATCAATAATACAGATGATGAGAATGTATTTTTGATCAAATCCTGGGTAGAGGACCAGGAGGGCAAAGTCACCAGTGACTTTTTAGTAACACCCCCTCTTTTCCTGATTAAGCAGAAAAGAGAAAACATATTGCGTATTATGTCAGTGAACAAAAATCTTGCTACTGACCGTGAAACCGTTTATTGGCTGAATGTTAAGGCCATTCCATCACGTCAAAAGGATTCTGACAGCCAGCAGAAAAACGCATTGCAGTTGGCAATACAGTCGAGGATTAAGCTTTTTTATCGCCCAGGTAATCTTCAGGGTGATCCTATGACAGCTTATAAAGAGCTGGCATTTTCTCGTGTCGATAACACGGTGACAGTAAAAAACCCTACGCCTTACTATGTTAACCTTGTCAATATTAAATCGGGTGAAAAAAAGTTTGCGCAGATGATAGCCCCTAAGTCTTCGGTGCCACTTAATGTTGATTTACATGGTAGTAATACAATCAGCTTTCAGGCGATTAATGATTACGGCGCTACCATGCCAGTACGCTCTGCGAATATAAATTAATTTTTGTTTGGCATGGAATGGCCAGGGGGCAATTGTGCACTTTTACGATTTTCGAAAGTTAACAAAATCAAAAATAAAAAGAATCGCTATTCTGGTTTTTTTATCCTGTTACTCAGGGGTAGGCTATGCGGTGGAATATAACTTTGATCCCTCTTTTTTATCAGATAACCCAGAAGATGTTGCCGATTTAGCGCGTTTCAATAAAGGCCTTAGCGCCGCGCCAGGCAGTTACCACGTTGACGTTTATGTCAATGGAACGGCCGTTGGTGCACGAAATATTACTTTTTTTGAGAAAGAAAGGACGAATGCGCCGTCCGAGCTCAGTCCTTGTTTGAATATGGAAAAACTGCGCGACTTCAATATAAATATCGAAATGCTCGAAAGATTAATCAAAAATGAAGTCGAACGTCATGCAAAATGCGTCGATATTGCACGCTATATTCCTGAAGCCAGTGCCGATTTTGATGTTGAGCATTTACGACTCGATCTGAAAATACCCCAGGCAATGATGAGCCGTAATGCACGTGGTTATATTCCCCCCTCTCAGTGGGATGAAGGCATTCCCGCCGCGCTGTTAAGCTATGCATTTACAGGCTCCAACTCCCGGGGCGATGCGTCAAAAAATGACAGTTATTTTTTACGCCTGAATAGTGGCCTTAACGTCGGACCGTGGCGTCTGTACGATCAGTCCAGTTTTACCTACTCAAAATCCCGTTATGGAGATGCGACGCGAGACTGGAACCATATGCAGACTTATCTGCAGCGCGCCATCATTCCATGGGATTCTCAACTGACAGTCGGTGATACCTTTACCTCATCCGAAATTTTTGACTCCGTCAGCGTTCGTGGGGTCACACTTGCCACTGATGAATCAATGCAGCCCGACAGCTTGCGCGGCTTTGCGCCAGTTATTCGCGGCATTGCCAATGGCGATTCACAGGTTACGCTCAGGCAGAACGGCAACGTTATTTATCAGGCTTATATGCCTTCCGGTCCGTTTGAGATTAACGATCTCTATCCTACCGGCTCCAGCGGCGATATTGAGGTTACTGTAAAAGAGAAGAATGGCAACGTTCGCACTTATACTGTGCCTTTTGCTTCAGTGCCAAAACTTCAGCGTGAAGGGCATCTGAATTATTCCATTATGGCCGGACGCTTCCGCAGCACGGATGGAAATCAGTCAGAGCCGTATATGACTCAGGCGTCACTACTCTGGGGGTGGCGAAATGGGATCACGCTGTATGGTGGCAGTCAGGTTGCAGAGCGTTATCTTGCTTTCACAGCCGGTGCAGGTAAAAACCTTGGCTTTCTTGGCGCAATTTCGATAGATGCGACGCAGGCTAATAGTAAGATTGCCGATGGCACACGTCACAGCGGCCAGTCTTTCCGTTTTCTCTATGCTAAATCGCTTAATGAACTGGGCACTCGCTTCGAGCTATTAGGATATCGTTATTCAACCCGCGGTTTTTATACGCTGGCGGAAACTACGCGCGAAAATATGTCTGGCGGCGTGACGCATAACAGCGATGGCGAGCTCGACTATTCCGGCTATTACAACCTTTACAATAACAAACGCAGCCGGGTTCAGATTTCGCTGACTCAGCAGCTGGGTCGTGACTATTCCGTCTATGCCAGCGGTAGCGATCAAAGCTACTGGAATACGGATGGCAAGACACGTCTGCTTCAGCTTGGTTTTACCGGCATGGTAAAGGATGTCAGCTACAACCTGAATTACAGCTACAACAAGAATACCTGGAGCAGCGAAGCCGATCGCGTCTTTAACTTCACTCTGTCACTGCCAATAGGCAAATGGCTGTCAGGAAACCGAGCCAGCAACAGTAACCTCGACTCAATGAAGGCTACGTACGGTCTTTACAATGATGGCGAAGGGAATATGACGAACACGGCTGGGTTATACGGCACCATGCTGGCTGATAAAAACCTGTCTTATAACATGCAGATGGGCACCGTTAACCGTGGTAATGGCAGTACCGGTAGTCTCAATCTTGATTACTACGGTCGCTATGGACAGGTCAATGCCGGGTATAGTTCCAGCCAGGATGCTCACCGTGTCAACTACGGTGTGCAGGGTGGCATGGTCTTCCATCAGGATGGTCTGACGCTTTCTCAACCTTTAGGTAAAACCAACGTTCTGATTAAAGCGCCAGGCGTTAAAGATGCGGCCATCCAGAATAAAACCGGTGTACGTACTGACTGGCGAGGCTACACCGTTGTGCCTTACGCCACTAATTATCGCCTTAACCGTATCGGCCTGGACGTGAATTCCCTTGCTGCGGATAGCGAGATTGATAACTCCGTGGTCTCAGTGGTGCCGACCGCGGGTGCATTAGTGAGGGCGGAGTTTAAAACCCATATCGGTCAGCGCGCATTAATTACCCTGACACATAAAGGCAAGCCGTTGCCGTTCGGCACTACTGTTGTGGTCGTGCAGGAAGGTAACGAAGAAAGTACTGGAATAGTGGGGGATAACGGACAGGTTTATCTCTCCGGGCTGCAACCCTCAGGAATGCTGGAAGCGGTGTGGGGAACGTCCGCAAATAGCCGTTGCAGAATTCCATATCAACTGCCACAAAACAAAACGCAACAAGATATTGTTTATCTTAAGGCTCGCTGTAACTGAGTCTGGCTAATAATAGCCGGGCGCAGACAAGGATATTAAATGAAAAAATCAATTATTTTTTTTACTTTATTATTGTGTTTCCAGATCCTTTTATTTCCTCACGTCTCTCAGGCAGCATTAACGAATGTAGTCCCTGCGGGAGGAGCAGGCACTGTTACAATAAGTTTTCCGTCTGTAACTGTAATGAAAGATGCACCAGTAGGAACTGTGCTATCGACGCAAACGGTTTATACAGGGCTAGAATCATTTTTAACCACATCATCCGGCACGTTAGGTTTCCTTTTCTCATGTGAAGCTGACACCTGTCCAACCGGTGTGGAGGGCATCAGCTATAAGCTGAGCGCCAGTAGTAACACTTTTCTTTGGCCTCATACCTTTACTAATGTGCCAGGGGGTATTGGCTGGAGCTGGGGTACGGGGGGAATGAGCGTCGTTGTAGAGCTTTATAAGTCTGGTGAGACAACAGCTTCTGGAACTATTCAGCCGCAATCTATCGGAAAATACAATGTGCAGATGGAAGAGGATGCTACACCACAAACACTTGCCGAAATCGTCTTGTCTGGAGCCGTTCAGGTTACAGCACTTGGCTGTACTCTGGCTTCATCCGATAGCCTGACTGTAGACCTCGGCAATGTGCCGTCACGTAATTTCAGCGGTGTTGGCTCTACAGCCGGAGCCAAAGATTTTAATGTTAATCTCGAATGTGATGCCGGCACCAACGTTAATGTCAACATGACTGGTAAACAGAGTGCGGATTCGACGGATGTGGGCGTGCTGGCGCTAACCGGTGCTGGCAGCACGGGCGTTTCGAGTGGTGTCGGCGTGCAGGTTCTCTACAACGGGACTCCGCTGGCACTCAACAGCGATGTGGTATTGGGAACGTCTGTTGCAGGTGGAGCGAGCACGTATACCTTTTCTGCTCGTTATATTCAAACGCTCTCGAAAATTACGGCGGGAACCGCAAATACGATTGCCACACTCAATATTAGTTACGAGTAGTCAGGAGCCGGTTAATGATGCTCAACAGAAAACTAGCGTTAATAGCTATCCTTTTTTCAGGCAGTGCCTTGAGTGCTAGTGAGGTAACGGTCAATATTAATGGCAATATTTCCTCAAATACTTGCGAAGTCGATACAGCTTCATCGAAACTGACTGTTCAGATGGGAATGATCGCCACCAATACCTTTTCGCAGACAGGCGCAGCCAGTCCATCCGTACCTTTCGATATTAAACTTGTCGATTGTGGCGCGGACGCTTCCAGCGTGTCAGTCACATTTACTGGAACGGGCGACTCGACAAACGGCGATTTGGTGGCTGTTGCAAGTGGTGGTGCAACCGGCCTGGGGATTGCACTTTATGATTATCAGGGCAAACAAATTGCAGTAAATAAGGCGAGTAACGCTGTGACGCTGAATGCTAACGCGGACAACACGCTCAATTTTAGCGCTGCCTACGTCTCGACTGCACCAAACGTGACGGCCGGAGCCGCAGATGGCAGCGCGACTTTTTCGTTAACTTATGAATAACACTGTGTGAGCAGAATACTTTAGTGCTTAAAACAGGGCGTATTACGTCCTGTTTTCTCAAATCATTCTGCCACTCGCATCTCAGGATTTAATCGCCTGAGCCAGCCATGTCTGAAATCGCGAGTAAGGCACATAGAGCGCAACGTTCTTATAAAGTGTTTTACCGCTGGCATTGTCGTTGATGTCATTGCTGTAGCCGATAATCACGCCCGCCAGCGTATCATCAGAGGCGTTATAGACTGCGCCGCCCGACATCCCTTTCACCACACCTGCATTCGCCGCCACGACGACGCAGTCCGGCTTGTTCCAGCGGTTTGCCAGCGTGGTATTAATCAGGTTTTGTCCGCTGGAGCTGACCGGCATGGCCGAAATGAAACTGTAGCCGTAGAGATTCACCTGGTCGCCGATATGGCTGTTGCGGAAGCTGGGTGGAAGGTTTATTTCACTGTTTTTGTGGTAGACCACCGCCAGATCGCATTGCGGATGCCAGGCTTTGACGCGATAAAGCGAAAACTTCGCCACGTGCGCGGCGGTCAGGCTGTACTCCGGCGTCAGCGGGATAGTGGTTCCAAGCGTGCCAAAACCCAGCACGGTGGGAATGCCGGTCACGGTCATATCAACCCGTTTTTCAGCTTCTTTACTGTACTCATAATGACCTACCGAACAGCCGGTTAAGCCAAAAACCATAAAGGCTATGAGTCGTTGCATTCTCTCTCCCTGCGTCAGAAGTTGATCACATCACCTGGCAATTGATTAGGGATATATCGGCAACGTTAAGGATTTATTAATTAAATACGCACTAAAAAGCGTAACGGTTTCGCGGGAAATGACAACCTGACCCTGGGTCATGCGCGCTTTAACGGGCTTAGCCAGAAGGCTGACAAAGCCATTTGTTCCGAAAAAGCAGCAGGATTATTGCGGCCCCGGCAATAATCCTTTGCTGCGCGCAGGCTATGTCGCGCATCAGCACTGTGCTGTAATGCTCACCGTGACGCAGATCAAATTTTAATAAGCGTCGTGGGGCTGCGCGTCTGTGCAGTTCACCTGCAAATGATATTGGGAGAGTGTTATGCCTGTAGCATTAATGGCGCTGGCGTTGAGTGCGTTCGCCATCGGAACCACGGAGTTTGTCATTATGGGATTGCTGCCGGAGGTGGCGCGTGACCTTCAGGTGTCAATTCCGTCGGCGGGCTGGCTGATCAGCGGCTACGCGCTGGGCGTGGCGATTGGTGCGCCGATTATGGCGCTGCTCACCGCCAGGCTGCCGCGTAAAAAAACGCTGATTCTGCTGATGGTGATCTTTATTGTCGGCAACCTGCTGTGTGCGCTGGCTTACAACTATAACCTGCTGATGCTGGCACGCATCGTCACCGCGCTTTGTCACGGTGCCTTCTTCGGTATTGGCGCGGTGGTCGCCGCCAGTCTGGTGCCGGCCGGTCGTCAGGCTTCCGCTGTCGCACTGATGTTCACCGGACTGACCTTAGCCAACGTGCTGGGCGTTCCGCTGGGAACCAGTTTCGGACAGATGTTTGGCTGGCGCGCCACGTTCTGGGGCGTAGCGGTGATCGGCGTGCTGGCGTTTATCGCCCTGATCGTGAGTCTGCCGAACAATAAAGAGGAGAAGCCGGTTCATCTGGCGAGTGAAATCGGTGCGCTGGCCAACGGGAAACTCTGGCTCTCGCTGCTGATGACGGTGTTCTTTGCCGCGGCGATGTTTGCACTGTTCAGCTACATTGCGCCGCTGCTGTTAGAGGTAACGGGCATCAGCGATCGGGGTGTCAGCTGGACGCTGTTCCTGATTGGCGCAGGCCTGACGGTCGGTAACATTCTTGGCGGCAAACTGGCCGACTGGAAAGTCTCTTTTAGTCTGATCCTCAGCTTCTCCCTGATCGCCATCTTCTCGTTGCTGTTCAGCTGGACCAGCCATGCGCTGTGGCTGGCGGAGATCACCCTGTTCCTGTGGGCGATGGCGACCTTTGCGACGGTACCGGGTCTGCAGATCAACGTGGTCCGTCACGGTAAAGAGGCGCCGAACCTGGTCTCAACCCTGAACATTTCGGCATTTAACGTCGGTAATGCGCTGGGTGCCTGGGTCGGCGGTGCGGTGATTGGCCGTGGATATGGCCTGACGGCGGTGCCGGTTGCTGCCGCTGCGCTGGCGGCAATTGGCCTGCTGATCTGTCTGATCACCTTCCGCAAATCGGGCCGCGCAGCCGCCAGGGTTCGCGCTTAAGCCAGGCGGGCGTCGATGCGTGCCGGAAAGTCAGCCACCTGCCGTTGCAGATGACTGACAAAAGCATCGACCAGCGCCGACGCAGGGCGGTGCTGCGGCCTCACCAGGCTGACGGTAAAGGGTACCGCCACGCTGAACTTACGCATCACCACACCGCTGTCGGCGTAATCCAGCGCCGTCAGCGGATTCACAATCGAAATGCCCACGCCCGCTCTGACCATGGCGCACACCGAAGCGGCGCTGTGCGTCTCCATCACCAGCCGCCGTTCGACGCCCTGCTCATGAAACAGCGCATCCAGCAACTGACGATAACTGTCACTGCGCGACAGGCTGACATACTGTTCGCCCGCAAAATCGTGCGGTGTCAGTTCTGCACGCTGACTCAGAGGATGATGCTGTGGCAACACGCACACTTCATCACAGGTCAGCAGGGCGAGACGATCAGTCCCGGCCGGCGCGTGCTGGGTTTCGGTTAAGCCGATATCATAGCGCTGGGCTGACAGCCACTCCTCCAGCAGCGGCGACTCCTGAGGAATCACATTCAGGCTCACATCCGGGTAGCGCTGTAAAAAGGGCTGACACAGTGGTGGCAGCAGCGACTGCGAAAAAACGGGCAGGCAGGCGATCGACAGCTCACCCTGACGGAACTGGCGCAGCCCTTCAGCCGCTTCCATGATGCGATCCAGGCCGTACCAGGATCGCTGCACCTCTTCAAACAGACGTAATCCCTGCACCGTCGGTTGCAGGCGACCACGAACCCGTCCGAACAACTCTAATCCCAGCTGCTGCTCCAGGCGTGCCAGCTCCCGGCTCACCGTCGGCTGTGAGGTATGCAGTAGCGTTGCAGCCTGGGTCAGGTTGCCGCTGGTCATCACCGCATGAAAGATCTCAATATGCCGCCAGTTAATGTTTGCCACGCCGCCTTCCTATATCCATTGTGAATAGATGCTATTAAAACAGATATTTTTCGCTATGGCATGATTCTGGCTTAATGCGGTTATTGCCACAGGAGAATTGCTATGCCACGTTCCTTAGAGAGTACCGACACCGCCCTCAACGCCGCTAACCTGCTGCCGCTGGCACGCCGTTATGCCGGGCCATTCTGGGCTTATGATGCGCAGATTATTCAGGCGCGTATTGCCCAGCTGCAGGCGTTTGATGTGGTGCGTTTTGCGCAGAAAGCCTGTTCAAATATTCATATCCTGCGCCTGATGCGCGCAGCGGGTGTGAAAGTGGACTCGGTATCGCTGGGTGAGATCGAACGTGCGCTGGCTGCGGGCTACGAGCCTGGTGGTGATGAGATCGTCTTTACCGCGGATCTGTTCGATCAGCCAACGCTGGCGCGGGTGACCGCGTTAAAGGTGCCGGTCAATGCCGGATCGATCGATATGCTGCATCAGCTCGGCGCGGTCTCACCGGGACATGCGGTGTGGCTGCGGGTTAATCCTGGTTTTGGTCACGGTCACAGTCAGAAAACCAATACCGGCGGCGAAAACAGCAAGCACGGTATCTGGCACGGCGATTTAGCCGAGGCGCTGGCAGCGATTAAGCAGCACGGCCTGAAGCTGGTGGGCATTCATATGCATATCGGCTCAGGCGTCGATTATGCGCATCTGCAGCAGGTCTGTGATGCGATGGTCGAACTGGTGATGGCGTCAGGTCAGGATCTGACGGCGATCTCTGCGGGCGGCGGCCTCTCTGTGCCTTATCGCTATGGCGAAGAGGCGATCGATACCGATCACTATTTTGGCCTGTGGGATGCAGCACGGCAGCGTATCGCTCAGCATCTGGGTCACGCGATAAAGCTGGAGATTGAACCAGGCCGTTTCCTGGTGGCCGAGGCGGGTGTGCTGGTCTCTCAGGTTCGGGCAGTGAAGTCGATGGGCAGCCGTCACTTCGTGCTGGTCGATGCCGGTTTCAGTGACCTGATGCGCCCCTCAATGTATGGCAGCTATCACCATATCTCGCTGATGGCGGGCGATGAGCGGGCGATTGAGGAGCAGCAGACCATCGACACGGTGGTCGCGGGTCCGCTGTGCGAATCGGGTGATGTCTTTACCCAGCTGGAGGGCGGCATGGTCGAACCACGCGCGATTCCGGCGGCAAAGGTTGGCGATTACCTGGTGTTCCACGACACCGGAGCTTACGGTGCATCCATGTCCTCTAACTACAACAGCCGTCCGCTGATCCCGGAAGTGCTGTTTGAGCAGGGCCAGCCGCGGGAAATCCGCCGCGCGCAGACTATTGAGTCGCTACTGGCACTGGAAATCAGCTAATCACCTCGCTCAGGCGGCCGGCGCGCCGCCTGTCAGCTATAGATCTCTTTGCGCAGCATGACCAGCTCCTCTGCCAGCTCGCGGCACAGCATTGCATTCATCAGATGATCCTGCGCATGCACCAGAATCAGCGTGACCGGCAATTTTCCGCTTCCCTCATCTGCACTAATCAACGCGGTCTGAATTTTATGTGCCGCTTTTGCCGCGGTATCTGAAGCTGCCAGCGCTGCGTCAGCCCCGGTCCAGTCGCGTTTGCGCGCACACTGAATCGCCATCATCGCCGACGAACGGGCTTCCCCTGCATTGATCAGCAATTCCATCATGGTCTGTTCGTAATCCATAACGCCTCCGCTATTGGTATGCCAAATTGGCCGTTTTTATCATACTGGAATGCCAATAAGCGTTTCCGGGAGATACGTCACAGAAAAAACCGAGGAGATTCGTCATTTTGGTATGCCACTAACAGGGAAGACCACGACGATTACAGGAATACCGATCTTACATCTCTGAGGGTTGATCATGTCTCTACAGGACCGCCTTATCGATTCCCTGGGCAGCTTTGCCACCCGCTTTAACAGTTATCGCTACATCATGGCGATTAAAGCCTCGTTCATTACCCTGATGCCGGTGATCATTGTTGGCGCCTTCTCGGTATTGATCTCTAACATGGTGCTGGACAGCAAAAATGGCCTTGCCAGCTTTGCCGCCCTGGCTTTTTTAGCTGATCTTAAGCCCATCACCAGCAGTATCAATTACGCCACGCTTAGCTTTCTTAACATTGGTGCGGTGTTCCTGATTGGTATTGAGCTTGGGCGCATCAACGGTATAAAAACGCTGTTTCCCGGCCTGCTGGCAATCATCTGCTTTGTATCCGTGACGCCGACCACCTTACAGATGATGGTCGATGGGCAGATGCACCTGGTTACCGACGTACTGGCCAAACAATTCTCCGATACCAAGAGCCTGTTTCTCGGCATGTTTATCGCCATTCTGTCCGTAGAGATTTACTGCCGCCTCGAACAGGTTGAACGGCTGAAAATCAAAATGCCCGACACGGTGCCGCCCAACGTGGCCGCCTCTTTCTCCGCGCTAATCCCCTCAATCATCACCGTAACGCTGATAGCGACCTTCGGCTTTATCTTCCATCGCGTCACCGGCATGTACCTTTACGACGCGGTATATCAGGTGGTGCAGCAGCCGCTGGAGTCGGTGGTGCAGAGCCTGTGGGGCATTCTGATTCTGATGTTCGTCGCCCAGTTGTTCTGGGTGATTGGTATTCACGGCAACCAGATGGTGAAACCGATCCGTGAGCCGCTGTTGCTGGGCGCGATTATGGTCAACATGACCGCTTTTGAGCAGGGGAAAGAGGCACCAAACATCATCACCATGCCGTTCTGGGATGTTTATATGAGCATCGGCGGTTCCGGCCTGACCATCGGGCTGCTCACCGCCGTGATGCTGGCGACGCGACGCAAAGAGATGCGTGAAATCGCCAAACTGTCGTTTGGGCCAGGCATTTTCAATATCAACGAGCCGGTTATATTTGGTATGCCGATTATGCTTAATCCAATCCTGGCTATCCCTTTCATCATCACACCGCTAGTGACAGGTTCTATCGGTTACTTCGCTACGGTGATGGGATTTGCCGGGAAAGCCGTGGTGATGGTGCCCTGGACCACGCCTCCGATTATCAATGCCTGGCTGTCAACGGCCGGATCGATGGGTGCGGTGGTGACGCAGATCGTCTGCATTCTGGTATCAGTACTCATCTATCTGCCATTTGTGAAAGTCGCAGCCCGCCGCGCGGATGCAGCGGAAGCAAAGAACCTGCAACCGGAGCTGAATCCCAACCGAACGGAGGTGTTATGAGTCGTCAGACTGTCCACATACCTGAGAATTTCATTCTGGGGGCTGCTGCCTCCGCCTGGCAGACGGAAGGCTGGAGCGGAAAAAAAGCGGGGCAGGACTCCTGGCCTGACGCTTGGTATCAGCAGGATCGCCACGTCTGGCACAACGGCTACGGTCCGGCGGTTGCCACCGACTTTATTAACCGCTTTAGTGAGGATGTTGCGTTAATGAAGGCCAGCGGGCTGACCCACTACCGCACTTCGATCAACTGGTCGCGTTTCCTGATCGATTACGAAACCGCTACGGTCGATGAGGAATACGCGGCTTACTATGACCGGCTTATTGATGAAATGCAGTGCCAGGGCATTGAACTGATGCTCTGTCTGGAGCATTACGAGCTGCCCGCCACGCTGCTGGAGCAGTATGGCGGCTGGCAGTCAAAGCATGTCGTTGAACTGTTTATCCGCTATGTCGAACAGGTGTTTAAACGCTATGCCGGTCGGGTCACGCGCTGGTTTGTGTTTAACGAGCCGATTGTGGTGCAGACCCGCGTCTATCTCGACGCGCTGCGCTGGCCTTATGAGCAGAACACCCATAAATGGATGCAGTGGAACCACCACAAGAATCTTGCTACCGCCCGGGTAGTGCAGCTGTTCCGCGCGGCAGGCTATGCCGGTCGCATTGGTACCATACTCAATCCGGAAGTCACCTATCCGCGATCATCAGCCCCGCACGACCAGAAGGCGGCGCATATTTATGACCTGTTCTACAATCGGGTGTTTCTCGATCCCGCCATTAAAGGCGAGTATCCGGCGGAGCTGCTGGCGCTGCTTGATAAGCATCAGATTGAGTGGGAAACCACCCCGGAAGAGCTGGCGATTATTGCCGCCAATACCGTCGATGAGGTCGGGCTTAATCTCTACTATCCGCATCGCGTGAAGGCACCGTCCCGCGCCTGGCATCCCGAGACACCCTTTCATCCCGCCTGGTATTACGAACATTTTGAACTGCCGGGGCGGCGGATGAACCGTTCACGCGGCTGGGAAATTCAGCCTGAAATTATCTGGGATATGGCGCAGCGGATGCGCGATGAGTACGGCAATATCCCGTGGTTTGTGGCTGAAAGTGGTATGGGAATTGAGGACGAAACGCAGTTCAAAAATGCCGAAGGGGAGATTCAGGACGATTACCGCATCGCGTTTATCAGCGAGCACCTGCATCAGGCGATACGCGCCAGCCAGGCGGGGATTAACTGTCAGGGCTATATGCTGTGGGCGTTTACCGACAATGTCTCGCCAATGAATGCCTTTAAAAATCGCTATGGTCTTATCGAAATCGACTTAGATAAGCAGCGTCAGCGCCGTATGAAGAAATCTGCCCACTGGTTCCGTACGCTGTGCGACACGCAGCAATTCACCCTATGGCTTGATGATGAGCCGAAATAACGCGAGGAAACGCGCATGAAACGAATTGTTCTGGCCTGTGCTGCAGGCATGTCGACCTCAATGGTGGTGACGCGGATGGAAAAGGAGGCTGCCGCTCGCGGACTGGCATTTCAGATCTACGCTATTCCGGAGCAAAACCTGCGTGAAGAGCTGCAAAACTACGGCAACGAGGTGGTGGTCGTGCTGCTCGGGCCACAGGTGCGCTTCAAACTGGAAGAGAACAGAAAACTCACCGACAGCTATCAGTTGCCCATCGCGGTAATTGATACGGTTGCTTACGGCACGCTGAATGGTGCAAAGGTACTCGATCAGGCGCTGGCTTTGATACACTGAGCCCCAGTTTGCGAGCCAGCCTCTCCGGTTCGCGGGCATTGTCGCGCAGGGAACCGCGGCAATGCCGTTAGCGCATTGATTGCAAAGGGTGACAGTGTGGACAAAGCCGAAGCGCCGCAAGAAAAAAAGCAGTATCAGGAAATTGGTCAGCACCTGCGTCAGCAGATTTGTGACGGACACTATCCGGTGGGATCGCGCCTGCCGCCTGAACGTCAGCTGGCTGAAACCTGGGGCGTCAGCCGGACCATCGTGCGCGAGGCATTATTGATGCTGGAGCTGGAAGGTACGGTGGATATCCGCCAGAGCTCCGGCGTCTATGTGATGCGTATTCCTTCCGCCAGTGATGATGAAGAAGAGGCCTTCTTCCGCAGCGACGTTGGCCCGTTTGAAATGCTACAGGCACGTCAGTTGCTGGAGAGCAATATTGCAGCCTTTGCCGCAAAAATGGCGACCAAAGCGGACATCGAAAATCTGCGCCGAACGCTGGAACAGGAGCAGCGTGCTATCGCCGCCAACGATAGCAGTCAGGACAACGATAAGTTGTTTCATCTGCTGCTGGCGGGTGCCAGTCAGAACCAGATGCTGCTCGATACCGTCACCAGTATCTGGCGACATCATGACAGTAGCCCGCTCTGGCAGCAGCTGCGCCCGCAGTTTGAAACCCGCGCCTATCGCCTGAAATGGCTCGGCGATCACCAGACCATCCTGGCCGCTCTGCGTCGGCGTGATGTGATGGGGGCCTGGCAATCTACTTGGCAGCACCTCGAGAACGTCAAGAATACGCTGCTGGAGCTTTCCGACGCCGATGCGCCTGACTTTGATGGCTACCTGTTTGATTCAGTCCCGATCTTTCAGGGGAAACTGATGTGATTGAAATCGTCTCGCTCAGCGATGCCCCCCAATTTGCCGATCAGATCATCGACTGGCAGTGGCGCGCATTTGGTGAAACCACAAGCCGGGCGTTCTTTGCCAGTGTGGTGAACAGCAGCCTGACCGGTGCTGATTTTCCGGTAACGTTTGTCGCCGTGGAGGCGGGCAGGGCAATCGGCACGGTGGGATTCTGGCGTTGCGACCTGATCAGCCGTCAGGATCTTTTCCCCTGGCTGGCGGCGCTCTATGTTGATGAGTCGGTGCGCGGCAAAGGTGTCAGTGAGGCGCTGCAGCAGCATGTCATCGCCTATGCACAGGCGCAGGGCTATCCACGGTTGTGGTTGTGGTCAACGTTTGGGGGGTATTACGAACGGTCTGGCTGGCTGCCACAGGGCGAAGCGCTTGAGTATCCCGATAAGCCGGTAAAACTCTATTATCGCGACCTGTGAGAAAGGCCAGCCGCCACAGCGGCAGCTGGCAACAGAGTACTTATGGCGCAGGATAGGTGTAACGGCGGTGGATCGCCTCAATACCTTCCAGAATCTCTGCATTTAAGGTCAGATTGACGCTGTCGATATTAATCTGTAACTGCTCAAGCGTGGTGGCGCCCAGCAGCGTGCTGGCCACAAACGGCTGCTGACGCACATAGGCCAGGGCCATCTGCGACGGGTCGATCTGATGCTGCTGAGCCAACGCCACATATTCGGCAATCGCCTTCTGTGACTGCTCGCCGCTGTAGCGAGTAAAGCGGCTGAACAATGTGTTGCGTGCGCCCGCAGGCTGCGCGCCATTCAGGTATTTGCCGCTCAGCGTACCAAACGCCAGGCTTGAATATGCCAGCAGCTCTACGCCTTCATGCTGGCTGATTTCGGCCAGACCCACTTCAAAACTGCGGTTCAGCAGGCTGTAGGGATTCTGAATGCTGATAATGCGCGGCAGCTCATGCTTCTCTGCCAGTTGCAGATAGCGCATCACGCCCCACGCCGTTTCGTTCGACACGCCGATATAACGGATTTTGCCGGCGCGCACCTGCTCGGTCAGCGCTTCCAGCGTCTCCAGCAGCGTCACCTGCGCCGTGGTCTCGCTGTACTGATAGCCCAGCTTGCCAAAATAGTTGGTCTGGCGCTGTGGCCAGTGCAACTGGTAGAGATCAAGGTAGTCGGTGTTCAGGCGTTTCAGGCTGGCATCGAGTGCGGCGCGGATGTTTTTACGGTCAAGTGCCATATCCGGGCGAATCGAAGCATCATTGCCGCGTGACGGACCCGCCACTTTACTGGCCAGGATGATTTTGTCGCGGCTGCCGCGCTGTTTAAGCCAGCTGCCAATGTATTGTTCGGTCAGACCCTGAGTTTCCGGGCGCGGTGGCACCGGATACATCTCGGCAGTATCAATAAAGTTGATGCCGGAACGGATAGCCAAATCCAGTTGAGCATGGGCGTCGGCTTCACTGTTCTGTTCGCCAAACGTCATAGTGCCCAACCCCAGCTGACTCACTTCCAGCGTGCTGTGGGGAATACGATGATAGTGCATTGCCAGCTTCCTTTTTTTATGGAATGGAATGTTGTGTCCTCAGGGACTATAGCGCGAGCAACGGCGGGGAAGGAAGGGGGAAAAGTCGGGGAAATCGCCTGCCAGCGTGGAATCGATGGCAGGTGATTAAATCGGGCACTTAACGTTCAATGATCGTTGAGACCTCGTCGCTGTTAATCTGCACCTCGTGACCCGTCTGGTCGGTGTACTGCACCAGGCCGGTCTCTTTATCAATGCTCGGCTTGCCTTCGGTCATGATCATCCGGCCATCTTTGGTCGCCATGACATAATCAGAGCTGCATCCACTCAGGAACGCTGCGGTTACCATCACCATTGCTACGCCTGCCCACCCTTTCATCTCGCCTCTTCCTCACAAATCGTTAAGTGCAAAAAGTGTAGTAATAAATGGTTTTGCCGGCAGGGTTAATCGTAGGATTCTGAAAATAACCGGGCGAGCAGGCTCGCCCTTGACTTTATCAGGCGTGCTTTTTCTTGCTGCGCATCAGGTTAAGGCACTCAACCGCCATGGAGAAGAACATAGCAAAATAAATGTAACCTTTTGGTACATGAACCGCGAAACTCTCCAGAATCAGGGTAAAACCGACCAGAATCAGGAAGGAGAGGGCCAGCATTTTGACTGACGGATGGCGTTCAACAAACTCACCAATGGCGCGTGCGGCAAACATCATCATCAGCACTGCAATGACCACTGCCGCCATCATAATAAACAGATGATCAGAGAGGCCGATGGCGGTAATCACGGAGTCGAGGCTGAAAATAATGTCGAGCATCATGATCTGCACTATGGCACCAAGGAACGAATGAACGCGGGTGTTGTGCTCGCCTTCACTGCCTTCAATCGTTTCATGGATCTCCATGCTCGATTTCCACAACAGGAACAGACCGCCAAACAGCAGAATCAGATCGCGCGCCGAGAACGCATGATCCATCAGCGTAAACAGCGGATTAGTCAGACGGGCGACCCACGCGATGGAAGCCAGCAGGCCAAGACGCATCAGCATCGCGCCCATCAGACCAATACGGCGTGCACTGGCTTGCTGGTGTTTTGGCAGCTTAGCGACCACCAGCGACAGGAAAATGATGTTATCAATACCCAGCACCACCTCAAGGATGGTCAGGGTGCCCAGCGCCAGCCAGGCGTTGGGATCGGAAATCCACTCAAACATACCGGCATTCAATCCTAAACGAAAAGTAAACGGCGATTATACGCATTGAATTCGCCAATCTCCCACAAAATTGCGACATTGGTCGCGCAGGAGACGCGATTTACAGGAGAAAATGGCGCGCCAGCAGGGGACCGGTGAAGCTCTTCTTCAGGTAGAAGCCGCGCGGCAGAGTCATAATGGGCTGGCCCTGATCGCCGATTCCCTCGGTCAGTGCCTTGCTATTGGCGGCTTTGGGCCGGATTTGCAGCCAGGCACCATGCCGTGCGGTAATCTGCTCAACGCGCCCCAGCACGATCATATCCATCAGTTCCTCCCAGTCCTGTCGCAACATCTCATCTTCTTCCGCATTCGGGCTCCACAACAGTGGCGCGCCGACACGGCGTTCCCGCAGCGGAATCTCACGCCCACCTTCAACCGGGATCCACAACACCCGCGCCAGCTTGTGACGCACATGGCTGGTAAGCCAGGTTACGCCGCTGTTACCGGTCAGCGGTGCGACACAGACAAAGGTGGTTTCCAGCGGTTTACCCTGTGCATCAATCGGGATGGTTTTCAGTTCGATACCCAGATGGGCAAAGTCCTGTTCCGCTTTGCTGCCCGCGCTCGCCCCAAGGTGCCACTCCAGCAGCATGCCGACCCAGCCTTTATCGCGTTTAAGATCCGCAGGCATGGGCAGGCCGGCACGTGCAGCCAGCGTTTCCATAGGTAATCCGGCTAAATCCTGCGCGCGTGCCAGCAGGCTGGCTTCATCTTCGGGTGGTCCTGGTGGATAACGCATGTTGATAACTCATAATGATTAAAATGTGTACAGGTGCGGATAAGTAAGTTGTCCCGCTAAAATAAATCGTGTCCGGGCTCGATAATAACATGATAGATCATGCTTTTTTGAGTGGATTGCCCTCGTGCTATCTGCAGTGGGTCAGGGTTATCCCAGCTTACCCGCAATAATGAACAGGATCTCCAGTCCGGTTATCCACAGAAAAGTGGGATAACCCCCTTATCTTTGCGGTACTGGTTCAATTTACAGCCTTGACTTTTCGCCATTTGAACAGAATTTCACCGGCCTGACCTAACCCTGAGCGATTATCTGTGGATAAAAAGCACTGTGATTATAATTTAACCAATTGTCAGTGGGCGTAAAAATATTCGCTGTTTATAAAAAGCCAATGAAGCGTGATTCTGCATTAATTTCATTTTTAATCAGTCAGATAAGGAATTAACTCTTTTCGGTATTCCCAGGTGTGATAGCAGGGTTATTCAGTTAACTCCCGCGTTCTGCACAAAGCTATCCACAGAAAAGGTGAATAAGATCGAGCTTTTTTGCAGTCTTTGTTTATAACTATGCCCTTTTCTGTGAGTTATCCCGCTATTGATGCCTCAACCCCCCATGAATCCAGTGGTTTACCGCCTGTAAGGAGTGTGAAACAATCAGGCCATTCAAATTTTGCTTTGAGGTAGTCCGGTGATCGATGATGATGGCTACCGCCCGAATGTTGGTATCGTAATCTGTAACCGGCAGGGACAAGTATTATGGGCCAGGCGCTTTGGACAGCACTCCTGGCAATTTCCTCAGGGAGGCATCAATCCCGGTGAAACCGCAGAACAGGCGATGTATCGCGAACTGTTCGAAGAGGTCGGATTACACCGGAAAGATGTTCGAATACTTGCCTCTACCCGTAACTGGTTACGTTACAAGTTGCCAAAACGTTTGGTGCGTTGGGACACAAAGCCGGTATGTATCGGCCAGAAACAAAAGTGGTTTCTTCTGCAGTTAATGTGTAATGACGCGGATATCAATGTGCAGCACAGCAGCACGCCGGAATTTGACGGCTGGCGCTGGGTCAGTTTCTGGTATCCGGTGCGTCAGGTTGTCTCCTTTAAGCGCGACGTCTATCGTCGGGTAATGAAGGAATTCGCTGGCGTGGTGATGTCTATGCAGGAGAGTGCGGGGCAGCGAAATAATCCTGCCCATCGACGTAAGAGAGGTTAGGCCACGCCCTTTATGCTCACTCAGTTGCGCGAAATTGTAGAAAAAGTGGCGAGTGCGCCGCGTCTCAATGAAGCACTCGACATCCTGGTCAATGAGATCTGTCTGGCGATGGATACGGAAGTCTGTTCCGTTTACCTCGCCGACCACGATCGTCGCTGCTATTACCTGATGGCGACGCGCGGCCTCAAAAAACCGCGTGGCCGCACCGTGACGCTGGCGTTTGACGAAGGTATCGTCGGTTTAGTGGGCCGTCTGGCCGAACCGATTAACCTTGCTGACGCCCAGAGTCACCCCAGCTTTAAATATATCCCCGCAGTCAAAGAGGAGCGCTATCGCTCCTTCCTCGGCGTGCCCATTATCAGCCGTCGTCAACTTCTTGGCGTGCTGGTGGTGCAGCAGCGCGAACATCGTCAGTTTGATGAAAGCGAAGAGTCATTCCTGGTTACGCTCGCCACTCAGATGGCGGCGCTGCTGTCGCAGTCTCAGATGGGGCAGCTATTTGGTCAGTTCCGGCAGACACGGGTGCGCGCTATTGCGGCAGCGCCTGGCGTAGCGGTGGCACCCGGCTGGGTCGATGAGACGCAGCCTCTGCTCGATCAGGTTTCAGCCGCCTCAACGCTGGATGTGCAGCGTGAACGTGAGCGTCTGTCGCTTGCCATGAGCGAAGCAACCAATGAATTTCGCCGTTTCAGCAAACGTTTCAGCGCCAGCGCACAGAAAGAGAGCGCGGCCATTTTCGATCTCTACTCTCACCTGTTAACCGATGCCCGGCTGAAGAAAGATCTGTTCGACGAGATCGAGCACGGATCGGTCGCGGAGTGGGCCGTGAAACAGGTGATCGAGAAGTTTGCTGAACAGTTCGCCAGCCTGACTGACAACTATCTGCGTGAACGCGCAGGCGATCTGCGGGTGCTGGGCCAGCGTCTGCTGTTTCACCTCGATGATACCCTGGTCGGCACCAATGCCTGGCCGGAACGCTTTGTGCTGGTCGCCGACGAGCTGACCGCCACCAGCTTAGCGGAGTTGCCGCAGGAGCGGCTGGCGGGTGTGGTAGTGCGTGACGGCGCGGCTAACTCCCACGCGGCGATCCTGACCCGCGCCATGGGCATTCCGACGGTAATGGGCGCTGATATCCAGCCCCATCAGCTCAACAAACGCCTGCTGATTGTTGATGGCTATCGCGGTGAGCTACTGATCGATCCCGAGCCGGTGCTGGTGCAGGAGTATCAGCGGCTAATCAGCGAAGAGAACGCGCTGAGCAAAATGGCGGAAGGCGTGGTCGATCAGCCGGGTGAGCTGAAAAGTGGCGAACGTATTCAGGTGATGCTGAATGCCGGATTAAGCCCGGAACATGAACA
This sequence comes from Pantoea sp. B550, assembly GCF_024158165.1. Classification (NCBI taxonomy): domain Bacteria; kingdom Pseudomonadati; phylum Pseudomonadota; class Gammaproteobacteria; order Enterobacterales; family Erwiniaceae; genus Pantoea; species Pantoea sp. B550. Next base: position 1,181,364 of record NZ_JAMYXI010000003.1, on the reverse strand, counting down.
GGCGCTGGGCAGTTGGGTCGATGGCATCGGCCTCTACCGCACCGAAATCCCGTTTATGCTGCAGAATGGCTTCCCGTCGGAAGAGGAGCAGGTAGCGCAGTATCAGGGCATGTTGCAGCTGTTCCACAACAAGCCGGTAACGCTGCGAACACTGGATGTGGGAGCAGACAAACAGCTGCCTTACATGCCGATCAGTGAAGAGAATCCCTGCCTGGGCTGGCGCGGCATCCGCCTGACGCTCGACCAGCCGGAAATTTTCCTGGTGCAGGTGCGCGCGATGCTGCGCGCCAATGCCGCCTCCGGCAACCTCAGTATCCTGCTGCCGATGATCAGTCATATCGACGAGATCGACGACGCAAAACAGCTGATTGAGCGCGCCGGACGCGAAGTGGAAGAGATGCTGGGCTATACGATTCCCGCGCCGCGTATTGGCATCATGATCGAAGTGCCGTCAATGCTGTTTATGATCCCGCATCTGGCGTCACGGGTCGATTTTGTCTCGGTCGGCACCAACGACCTGACGCAGTATCTGCTGGCGGTGGATCGTAACAACACCCGCGTCGCGAACCTGTACGACTCGCTGCATCCGGCGATGCTGCGCGCACTGAATGCGATCGCGCAGGAAGCCCGCCTGGCCAATCTGGAATTGTGCCTGTGTGGTGAAATGGCGGGCGATCCGATGTGCGTCGCGCTGCTGGTCGGCCTGGGGTATCACCATCTCAGCATGAACGGTAAAAACGTACCGCGCGTGAAGTATCTGTTGCGTCATCTGGATCACGAAGAGGTGCAGAAGCTCAGCGAGCAGGGGATGAATGCTGACACCGCCACCGAAGTTCGCCATCTGGTCTCGGCCTTTATGGAACGGCGCGGGCTGGGTGGATTGATTCGCGGCGGTCGCTAACTACGAAGCCCGGCGGGTTATCCGCGTTTACATTTGCAAGACAATTCACAAAACCGGCTGTGCTATGATGCGCAGCCTTAATTTATGTGCCTGACAACGCCCCTTTTCAGGGTTGAAAAATAGACGGTGAATGATGAATAACGGCTATATTGCATTTCCGCAGTTCGATCCGGTGATCTTCTCGATCGGACCGGTTTCGCTTCACTGGTACGGTCTGATGTATCTGGTGGGCTTTGTTTTCGCCATGTGGCTGGCAGTACGCCGCGCCAATCAGCCAGGCAGCGGCTGGAAAAAAGAGGAAGTTGAGAACCTGTTGTACGCCGGTTTCCTGGGCGTCTTCCTGGGCGGGCGTATCGGCTATGTCCTGTTCTACAACTTACCGCTGTTCCTTGAAAATCCTCTCTATCTGTTCAAAGTCTGGGATGGCGGCATGTCGTTCCACGGTGGCCTGATCGGAGTGATTGTGGTGATGCTGATCTTTGCCCGCCGCACTAAACGTAATTTTTTCCAGGTTTCGGATTTCATTGCGCCGCTGATCCCGTTTGGTCTGGGTGCCGGTCGTCTTGGCAACTTCATTAACGGCGAGCTGTGGGGACGTGTCGATCCGGGCTTCCGCTACGCCATGCTATTCCCGGGTTCACGCAGCGAAGATGTTGCGCTGGCCGCCACCAATCCACAATATCAGGAACTGCTTAACACCTACGGCGTACTGCCACGTCATGCTTCGCAGCTCTATGAACTGGCGCTTGAAGGTGTGGTGCTGTTTATCATTCTGAACCTGTTTATTCGCAAGCCGCGCCCGATGGGCAGCGTCTCAGGCCTGTTCCTGATTGGCTACGGTGCCTTCCGTATAATCGTTGAGTTCTTCCGCCAGCCGGATGCCCAGCTTGGCCTGTTTGAAGGCGGAATCAGTATGGGGCAGATCCTTTCTGTGCCGATGATTGTTGCCGGTATTATTATGATGATCTGGGCGTATCGTCGTCGCCCGCAGCCACAATTTCGCGAGGAAAAATGAAACAGTATCTGGATTTAATGCAACATGTGCTGCAGGAAGGCAAACCAAAATCTGACCGTACCGGCACCGGTACGCTTTCAATTTTTGGTCACCAGATGCGTTTCAATCTGCAGGATGGTTTTCCGCTGGTCACTACCAAGAAATGCCATATCCGCTCCATTATTCATGAGCTGCTGTGGTTCCTGAAAGGTGACACCAACATCGGTTATCTTAAGGAAAACAACGTCTCCATCTGGGACGAGTGGGCAGATGAGAATGGCGACCTTGGCCCGGTGTATGGCAAACAGTGGCGCAGTTGGGGAACGTCCAGCGGTCAGGAAATTGACCAGTTAAGCCAGGTGATGGAGCAGCTGAAGCGCGATCCTGACTCACGCCGGATTATTGTTTCTGCCTGGAACGTCGGCGAACTCAGCGAGATGGCGCTGGCCCCCTGCCACGCGTTCTTCCAGTTCTACGTAGCGGACGGCAAGCTCTCCTGCCAGCTTTATCAGCGCTCGTGCGACATCTTCCTGGGCCTGCCGTTTAACATCGCCAGCTATGCGCTGCTGGTGCATATGGTGGCGCAGCAGTGCGATCTGCAGGTAGGCGACTTCGTCTGGACCGGCGGTGACACGCACCTCTACAGCAATCATCTGGAGCAGGCGCGCCTGCAGCTGACCCGCGAGCCGCGTCCGCTGCCAAAGCTTAAGATCAAACGCAAACCAGCGTCACTGTTTGACTATCAGTTCGACGATTTCGAGATTGAAGGCTACGATCCGCATCCCGCGATCAAAGCGCCTGTCGCCATCTGATCCGCAGTAAACGATAACGCTCTGGCAACTTCGCCGGGGCTTTTTTTTGCCTGCAAACCGGTAAATTTGCGGCACCGCTCGCACGCTTCTGCCACTGCCTGTTTGCGGGGGATGATTCTCTGCGGCACGCTTTCCAGCCTGTCACAACGCCTGTTGTTTCCCCCGTTCATCACCCGCACTCTGTCTTCATGAAAACAGCACACTTACGCGGTTTTACCCTGCCGGAACTGCTGCTGGTGATGGTGATTACCGGCATGCTGAGCGTTGCTGCGCTGCACGGCTGGCAGCGCTGGCAACAGCGGCAGCAACTGCGCGACAGCGCTCAGCAATTGCAGGGATTCCTGCTACGACTGCGCGCCCAGGCCAACCGGCAAAATAGCGACCTGGTATTATGGTCACAGCCTGGCAATCCCTGGTGCATCGGTGCCGGCAGCCGCCCCATTACGAGGTGTGATCAAGGGAAAAGGTTGCATTTCATCGTGCCGCACGCGGGCGTTGCACTCTATGACATTCGGGGCGAGCCGGGCTTCTATGGCCGCCGCAATGTCGCTAAAGCGGGCAGTATTGAGCTGGGGAACAGCGCCGGACGCATGCGGCTGATTATCTCAGCCAGAGCCCGAATTCGCCTCTGCATAACGGATGAGGAGACGTGCCGTTGAAAATCGACGGATTCAGCCTGCTGGAGATGCTAATCGCCATGGCAATCAGCGCCGTCGTGATGCTCAGTACCGGTCGTTTTCTGCCGCTGCTGCTGGCGGAGAATGCGGGCGTGCTGCAACAGGCGCAGCTGCGTCAGGAATTACAGCAGATTATGGTGACGCTGGAAAAGGCGGTGCGGCGTGCCGGTTATTGTCACGGTGAGTGCGGCAGTGGCGCACTGAAAATCAGCGAGCACTGCCTGCTGCTGCGCTGGGATGAGAACAGCAATGGTAAATGGGAACCGGTGGGTCACGCAGAGAGTGACTATTACGGCTTTCGCCTGCGCAAGCAGCAGCTTGAGATGCAACGCGGTGTTGACCAGTGTCAGTCAGCGGGCTGGGAGCGGCTCTCCGATCCCGCATTCATGACAGTGGAGCAGTTCGGCATCAGCCAACAGGGCGCTCAGATCAGGATAGTGCTGCAGGGGCGGGCCGGACGCTGGCTTGAAACGGTGGAGAGTTGGGTGGAGGGCGCGAACCTGTGAAGCAGCGGGGCAGCAGTGCGCTGGGCATGGTGTTAATGATTATGGTGATCGGCAGTTTTACGCTACATGCCAGCCGAAAGATGTCTGAGCAGGGAATGCGACTGCTGGCGGATGAGCAGCAGTTTATTCAGGATTTCTGGCGGGCACAGTCGGCGCTGCAGTGGGGGCTTTCCCTGAGCTGGCCAGCGACGGAGTCAGCCCTGTGTCAGCAGGATGATCGCCAGGGCTGGCGCAGCTGTTTACAGCGAGGTGAAAAGGATGAAGGTCTGCTTAAAGGTGAGGCCAGCGGCAGTGGCATGGCGGTCTGGCATTGGGTACGTTTACGGGACAATCAGATTAGCGCGCTGCCGCACGGCTGGATTGACTATTGCCCGCTCACGTCCCCGGCAACCTGCCAGTAAATGCGGCGGATTCAGTCTGCCGGAAGTGTTGTTTGCTCTGCTGTTAATGGCATTAAGCAGCAGCACGCTGTTGCACTATCATCGCGCACTGGCGCTGGGATTCAGTCAGCAGTGGTATCAGCGCGAGGCATGGCGGGTGGCTGAGCAGGGACTGGCAGGGCATGACGTTGCCGGGTGGACATCGACGCTGCAACAGCAGAGCGGCCCTTCAGGCTGCACCCTGGAGCGGGCTGACGTGAAGGGGCCTTTTCAGCGCAACGCTACGCTGACGCGCCTGCGATGTTAAAGGTCGTGGGTCGCCCTTTTGATGGGTTTCAACCGCGATACGCGGTAAAGTGACAGAGCCGCAATACCGCAGTCACGTTCTGAGTTATCACAGGAGTTTTCATGTTTCACGTTTATCACTCAAATCAGCTTGATGTGCTGAAGATTCTGGCGGCGGCGGTGATTAAACATGACCCTCTTGATGATCCTTTCGCCTCAGAAATGGTGCTGGTGCAGAGCCCGGGAATGGCGCAATGGCTGCAGATGGAGCTGGCGCAAACCTTTGGCATTGCCGCCAATATCGAATTTCCGCTGCCTGCCAGTTTTATCTGGGAGATGTTCGTCCGCGTACTGCCCGATATCCCGGTAGAAAGTGCTTTCAGCAAGGCCAGCATGGGCTGGAAGCTGATGCACCGGCTGCCAGTGATGCTCGAACATGAAGAGTTTGTCTCTTTACGCCACTATCTCCATGACGACGGCGACAAACGAAAACTGTATCAGCTCAGTTCACGCGTGGCCGATCTGTTCGACCAGTATCTGGTTTATCGTGCCGACTGGCTCAACAGCTGGGAACGTGGCGAAACCATTGAGGGGCTGGGTGAAGCGCAGCGCTGGCAGGCCGCACTGTGGCGTGATCTGGTAACTTATACCCAGGCGCTGCGCCAGCCCGAATGGCACCGTGCCAACCTCTATTCGCGATTTATTCAGACGCTGGAGCAGGCGAAAACCACGCCAGAAAATCTGCCGAAACGGGTCTTCATCTGTGGTATCTCTGCGCTGCCGCCAGTCTATCTGCAGGCGTTGCAGGCGCTGGGACGTCACATCGACATCCATCTGCTGTTCACCAATCCCTGCCGCGACTACTGGGGCGACATTCAGGATTATGCGTTTCTGGCGAAACTGCAGAGCCGTCAGCGCCGACGTCATGGTGCCGATGAATCACGCGGACTTTTCCGGGATGCAGAACAGGCACCGGCACTGTTTAATGACGCTGGCGAACAGCAGCTCACTAACCCGCTACTTGCCTCATGGGGCAAGCTGGGGCGCGATAACCTGTATCTGCTCAGTCAGATGGAGTCAAACGACGATATTGATGCGTTTGTGGATGTAGAACCGGATAACCTGCTGCACTGCATGCAGCACGATCTTCTCAACCTGCAGGATAACGCCATCATCGGACTGAATGCGGCGGAACTGGCGCATAGCGATAAGAAGCGCTGTCTGGATCCGGATGACCGCTCTATTGTGGTACAGGTCTGCCACAGCGCTCAGCGTGAAGTCGAAGTATTGCAGGATCATCTGCTGGCGATGATGGAGACCGATCCGACGCTGAAAGCGCGTGACATTATCGTCATGGTGGCAGACATCGACGCCTACGCGCCGTTTATTCAGGCGGTGTTCGCCAACGCGCCCCCTGATCGCTACCTGCCGTTTGCGATTTCAGACCGGAGGGCCAGTCAGGCGCATCCGGCCATTGTGGCATTTCTGAATCTGCTGGCACTGCCGGACAGCCGTTTTGTCTCAGAGGATGTGCTGGCGCTGCTGGATGTCCCGGCGCTGGCTGCTCATTTCTCTATTGATGAAAGCGGCCTGCGCTTACTCCGGCGTTGGGTCAGCGAATCGGGTGTGCGCTGGGGGCTGGATGATGCCAGCGTGGAAGCGCTGTCACTCCCGATTACCGGCCAGCACACCTGGCGCTTTGGCCTGCAGCGCATGCTGCTGGGCTATGCGATGGAGAGCCACAACGGTGACTGGGAAGGGATTCTGCCTTATGACGAGTCGAGTGGTCTGGTGGGGGAACTGGCGGGACACCTGGCTGAGCTGCTTTCCCGGCTTAATCACTGGCGGCAGCTGCTGGCCGAACCCCGTCCGCTGGTCGCCTGGCTGCCACTGTGCCGGGAGTTGCTGAATGCCTTTTTCAGCCCTGATGCAGAAACCGAGGCTGCTCTGCTGCTGGTGGAAGAGCAGTGGCAGCAATTGATCGAATATGGCATGGATGCGCGCTTTGAAGAGGCGATTCCGGTGGCGCTGCTGCGCGATGATTTACGTAGCCGGCTTGATCAGCAGCGCATCAGCCAGCGTTTTCTGGCTGGACAGATTAACTTCTGCACCCTGATGCCGATGCGCTCCATTCCTTTTCAGCTGGTCTGTCTGCTTGGCATGAACGACGGCGTCTATCCCCGGACCCTGGCACCGTTAGGCTTTGACCTGATGCAGCAGCAGTCCCGCAAAGGCGACCGCAGCCGCCGCGATGATGATCGCTACCTCTTCCTGGAGGCGATGATTTCGGCACAGCAGCAGCTCTATATCAGTTATATCGGCCGCGCGATACAGGATAATACGGAACGCTACCCTTCAGTACTGGTCACAGAACTGCTGGATTACATTGGTCAGAGTTTTTATCTGGAGGGTGACGGTCATCTTGAGCTGGATGAGAGTGCCGCGCGGGTGCGGATGCACCTGCAGCACCTGCACAGCCGGATGCCATTTGCCGCGGAAAACTTCCAGCCGGCTGCCAGACTCCAGAGCTTCGCCCGTGAGTGGCTGCCTGCCGCGCAGGGAGCAGGGCAGCCGCAACCCGCTTTCGTTCAGCCGCTGGAAGCGCCGCTAATTGACGCGCTCACGCTGGAGGCGTTCCTGCGCTTCTGGCGACATCCGGTCCGCGCCTGGTTCCACCAGCGGCTCGGCGTGAGTTTCTGGCTGGAGGAGAACGAACTGCCCGACAGCGAGCCATTTGCCCTGGACAATCTGGAGCGTTACCAGATCAATGCGCAACTGCTGAATGCCCTGGTCGAAGGCGAGGATACTCAGCGACTTTATGCGCACCATCGTGCGGCCGGTAATCTGCCTTATGGCGCTTTCGGTGAGCTGTTCTGGCAGGCGCAGCGCGATGAGATGCAGGAAGTAGCGGCAGAAGTGGTCACCCAACGCAGCGACGGCGAGAGCTGGGAAGTGAATCTGCAACTGGAGCAGATCAGCTTAACCGGCTGGCTGACGCAGGTACAGAGTGATGGATTGCTGCGCTGGCGGCCTGGCGTGCTCAACATGAACGACGGACTGTTACTCTGGCTGGAGCATCTGGTCTACTGCGCACTGGGCGGCACCGGCAGCAGCCGGATGTTTGGCCGGCAGCAGAGCCGCTGGTGTTTCATCGCCGTACCGCAGGCTGAGGCGATCGCTGCGCTGAATGAATATGTCGCAGGCTATCTCGCGGGTATGCGCCAGCCGCTGATGTTGCTTAACAAGAGTGGCGGCGCGTGGCTGACCGCCAGCTATGACAAAAAAAGCCAGCAGTTGCTGACCGATGAAGCGACGCAGCTCAAAGCGCGTAATCGACTGCTGACCGCCTGGCAGGGTAACTATCAGGTGGAGGGCGAGGGCGGCGATCCCTATCTGCAGCGTCTTTGCCGTGTGCTGGATGAGCCACAACTACAGCAGATAACTGAGGCGGCACAGCACTGGTATTTACCAGTGCTGGCTGCACATCAGGATGATGAATAGCAGGTCAGAAGGCATTTTTGCTAACTGGCTTATTACACAGAAATTTTGCTCTGCTTTGAGCCGCCGGGTACGTCATTGGCGGTTTATCGGGAAACGAGAGGGGTTTACATGCGGGTATACGCACGCTGGATAGCGGCGCTATTGTTAAGCCTGGTGGCTTGTACAGCACAGGCGCAGACATCATCAGGCTGGCAGCCAGTTAACGACACCATTCGCAAAAGTGAACAGGATCCTCGCCACTATCAGGCGATCCGGCTCGACAACGGGATGACCGTGTTACTGGTTTCCGATCCTGTCGCACCGAAATCGCTTGCGGCGCTGACGCTGCCGATAGGATCGCTGGACGATCCTGATCAGCAGGCGGGACTGGCACACTACCTTGAGCATATGGTACTGATGGGCTCAAAGCGCTACCCGCAGCCGGACAACCTGGCCGAATTTCTGAAAAAGCATGGCGGCAGCCACAACGCCAGCACGGCCTCTTACCGCACCGCCTTTTATCTGGAAGTGGAAAACGATTCGCTGGAACCGGCGGTTGATCGCCTGGCGGATGCGGTGGCTGAGCCGCTGCTGGATCCGGTTAACGCCGATCGCGAACGCCACGCCGTGAACGCCGAGCTGACGATGGCGCGCTCGCGCGATGGCCTGCGCATGGCCCAGGTGGGCGCTGAAACCCTGAACCCGGCGCATCCGGCGTCACGTTTCTCGGGCGGCAATCTTGAAACATTGAAAGATAAGCCCGGCAGCAAACTGCACCAGGCGCTCCTGGATTTTTATCACACCCATTACTCTGCGAACCTGATGAAGGCGGTGATCTACAGCAACAAACCGCTGCCGGAGATGGCATCGATTGCGGCCAGAACCGTTGGCCGGGTGCAAAATCATGACGCCAGCGTGCCGGAGATTACGGTGCCGGTAGTGACGGATGCGCAGCAGGGCATCATTATTCATTACGTTCCGGCCCAGCCCCGCAAGCAACTCAAAATTGAATTTCGCATTGCCAATAACAGCGATCGCTTTCGCAGTAAAACCGACACGCTGATTAGCTATTTAATCAGCAACCGCAGCAAAAATACGCTGACTGACTGGCTGCAAAAGCAGGGGCTGGCCGACGGGGTCAATGCGGGCGCTGACCCGATGACTGAGCGTAACAGTGGCGTATTTGCGATTACCGCGTCACTCACCGACAAAGGCCTGGCTCAGCGTGACAAAGTGGTAGCGGCCATATTCAGCTACATCAATCTGCTGCGTCAGCAGGCCGATGATAAGCGCTATTTCGATGAAGTTTCACACGTGCTGGCGCTCGACTTTCGCTATCCCTCCATCACCCGCGATATGGATTACATCGAATGGCTGGTTGATACCATGCTGCGCGTGCCGGTTGAACACACGCTGGATGCGCCTTATCTGGCGGATCAGTACGATGCTGCCGCGATTAAAGCCCGGCTGGAAGAGATGACCCCTCAGCATGCGCGTATCTGGTATATCAGCCCGCAGGAGCCGCACAACAAAACAGCCTATTTTGTGGATGCGCCTTACCAGGTTGAGAAAATCACATCACAAACCTTTGCCGACTGGCAGCAGCGCGCCAGCCAGATCACGCTGGCGATGCCCGTGCTGAACCCCTATATCCCGGACGACTTCACCCTGTTGCCGTCAGACGGAAAAACGTATCAGCATCCGGTGAAGCTGGATAACAATGACGGTATGCGCATTTACTGGATGCCCAGCCGTTATTACGCCAGCGAACCTAAAGCGGCGATCACGCTGGCATTACGCAATAAAAACGCCATCAGCGACGCCCGTCAGCAGGTACTGTTTGGCCTGAATGACTACCTCTCCAGCCTGGCGCTGGATGAGCTTAACTCGCAGGCCTCCGTGGGCGGCATCAGCTTCTCAACCGGTGAAGATGAGGGGCTGGTTTTCAGTGCCAACGGCTTCACGCAGCGCCTGCCGACGCTGCTAAAGAAACTGGTTGAGGGTTATGCCACCTTCCAGCCGACAGAGCAGCAGCTGGAGCAGGCCAAATCCTGGTATCTGGAGCGGCTGGACGCGGCAGAAAAAGGCAAGGCGTTTGAGCAGGCGATTCAGCCGATGCAACTGCTGTCGCAACTGCCTTATACCCAGCGCGAGACTCGCCGCAAGCTGGTAAGCACAATCTCACTTAAAGATGTGACGACCTATCGCGATACGCTGTTCCGCGATGCGACGCCAGAGATGCTGGTGGTGGGTAACCTTAGTGCTGACAGCGTGACGCAGCTGGGACATGAGCTTAAGCAACAGATGCAGAGTAATGCGACCCGCGACTGGCACAGCCAGTATGTGACCATAAAAAAATCGCTGAAAGCCAACCTGCAACAGCAGGGCAGCAGCACCGACTCCGCTCTTGCCGCTCTCTATGTTCCACTGGGATACGGTGAATATCAGAGCATGGCGCACAGCTCGATGCTGAGCCAGATCGTTCAGCCGTGGTTCTACAATCAGCTGCGTACTAAAGAGCAGCTCGGCTATGCGGTCTTTGCCTTCCAGATGCCGGTGGGCCGCCAGTGGGGTGTGGGCTTCCTGCTGCAAAGTAACAGCAAACAACCGGCCTGGCTGTTGCAGCGTTACAAAGCCTTCTATCCACAGGCAGAAAAACGATTACGCAGCATGAGCCAGGCAGATTTTTCCCAGTATCAGCAGGCGATGATCAATGATTTGCAGCAGCGTCCTCAGACGCTCTTTGAGGAAGCGGATCGTTTTAGCCGCGACTTTGATCGCCAGAATGATCACTTTAATACCCGGCAAAAAGTGATCGAGCAGGTTCAGCAGTTAACCCCGACCAGCCTGGCAGACTTTTTCCGGCAGGCCGTGATTGAACATAAGGGCATGGTAATGACCTCGCAGATTGCCGGCACCGGCACCGGCAAAACTGAATTTGCCCGTCAGCCTGGCTGGAAAACCTGGAATGAAGTGGCGCAATTGCAGCAGTCGCTGCCGGTAAAGAGTGAGACCCAATGACGCAGTTACCTCCTGTATCGCTGAATCCTTTAACGCTGCCGCTCAGAGGCGAGCGGCTGATTGAGGCGTCAGCGGGCACCGGAAAAACCTTTACCATTGGTCTGCTCTATCTGCGCCTGCTGCTAGGGCTGGGCGGAGAAAACGCTTACAGCCGCCCGCTTTCGGTAGAAGAAATCTTAGTGGTGACCTTCACCGAAGCCGCCACTGCGGAACTGCGCGGGCGAATCCGCGAGAATATTCATCAGTTACGTCTGGCCTGTATCCGCGGCAAAAGCAGCAATCCGATGCACCAGTTACTGCTGGATCAGGTGCCTGATCTCAGTCAGGCGGCCGCGCAGTTGCTGGCTGCTGAGCGGCAGATGGATGAAGCCGCTATCTTCACCATCCATGGCTTCTGTCAGCGGATGCTTAATCTCAACGCCTTTGAATCGGGCATGCTGTTTGAGCAGGAGTTAATTGAAGATGAGCAGGCGCTGCTGAAGCAATCGACCGCTGATTTCTGGCGTCGCCAGTGCTACCCACTGACGCTTGATGTGGCGCGCATTATCGCTGCAGAGTGGAGCGGGCCTGACAGTCTGTTGACCACGCTGCGCCCTTGGCTTCAGGGAGAATCACCCAGCCTGAAGCATCCGCCCGCAGCCGATGAGACGCTTGCGTCACGCCACGCCCGTAACCTGGCGCGCATTAAGGCTATCAAACAGCAGTGGCAGGCGCTTAGCGCCGATGTGGAAGGCATGATCAGTGCTTCTGGCGTGGATAAGCGCAGCTACAGCAGTAAACATCTGCCCAACTGGGTCGCAAAAGTCACGCAGTGGGCCAGCAGTGAGACGCTGGATTATCAACTGCCGAAAGAGCTGGAGCGCTTTGGGCAGCAGGTGCTGGATGAGAAAACCAAAAAAGGCGACGCCCCGCGACACTCGTTGTTTGAGGCGATCGATCAGTTTCTGGCTGAACCCTTGTCGCTGCGCGATGTGATCATCGCGCAGGCGCTGACCGATGTGCGTGCCACGGTGCAGCGCGAGAAGCGGTTACGTGCGCTGTTAGGCTTTGACGATCTGCTCAGTAAACTGGACGAGGCGTTGCAGCAGCCTGGCGGCGTGTTGCTGGCCGAAACCATCCGGGCGCGTTTCCCGGTGGCCCTGATTGATGAATTCCAGGATACCGATCCACAGCAGTATCGCATCTTCCGCACGCTCTATATTAATCAGCCGGAGCAGGCGCTGTTTCTGATCGGCGATCCCAAGCAGGCAATCTACGCATTTCGCGGCGCGGATATTTTTACTTATCTGCGGGCCAGAAGCGAAGTCAGTGCTCACTACACACTGGATACCAACTGGCGTTCTTCACCTGAGATGGTCGGGAGCGTCAACCGCCTCTTTTCTCAGCTTGATTCGCCTTTCCTCTTCTCGGCGATCCCCTTCCAGCCGGTTAAGCCTGCCGCACCAAACGAGTCACTGAAGCTGATTTTTGACCAGCAGCAGCAACCCGCATTACGTTTCTGGCTGCAGCCTGGCGAGGGCGTCGGCAACAGCGACTACCAGCAGTTTATGGCGCAGCAGTGTGCCGCCGATATCAGCCGCTGGCTGGTGGCAGGACAGCAGGGACGTGCCTGGCTGGGTAAAGGTGAGGCGCTGCAGCCGGTGCGGGCTTCCGATATCACCGTGCTGGTACGCAGTCGCAATGAGGCCGGTTTAATCCGCGACGCGCTGAATGCGCTGTCGATTCCGTCGGTCTATCTCTCCAGCCGGGACAGCGTCTACACCACGCCGGAAGCGCGCGAATTACTCTGGTTGTTGCAGGCGATACAGGCACCGGAACAGGAACGGCTGCTGCGTAGCGCGCTGGCGACGTCGATTTTTGCCATCGATGCGGCGACGCTGGACGCGTTAACTCAGAATGAGCGCGAGTGGGATGCGCTGGTGGAGCAGTTTGCCGTCTGGCAGCAGCTGTGGCATCAGCGCGGCGTGTTACCGATGCTGCGTGATGTGATGATCAAGCGGCAACTGGCGGAAAATATGCTGGCCTCGGAGAACGGTGAACGTCGCCTGACTGACCTGATGCATCTGGGTGAACTATTGCAGGAAGCCTCGGTGCAGCTGGAGAGTCCGCACGCGCTGGTGCGCTTCCTGGCGCAGCAGATTGCCCGGCCCAACAGTCAGGCCTCCAGCCAGCAGCTGCGTCTGGAAAGCGACCGCCATCTGGTGCAGATCATCACCATCCATAAATCAAAAGGGCTGCAGTATCCGCTGGTCTGGCTGCCGTTTGCGGCCGGATTCCGCGAGGCGGCCAGCGCGCTCTATCACGATCGCGACAACTTCACGGCGCTGCTGGATGTGCAGGGTGATGCGCAGAGTCTGGCGCTGGCCGAAGAAGAACGGCTGGCAGAGGATCTGCGTCTGCTCTACGTGGCGCTGACCCGTTCGGTTTATCACTGCAGCGTTGGCATTGCACCGCTGATCAAAGGCACCCGTAAAAAAGAGGGTGAAAGCGATCTCCATAAAAGCGCGCTGGGCTATCTGGTACAGCAGGGTCAGGCGGTCGATGCGCAGCAGCTCAGCCAGCGACTCAATGCATTAACCGGTGAAGGGATTGCACTGGTTGAAGAAGATCTGCTGCCGGGCGAAATGTGGCAGGATGCGCAGCAGGGCGACGAGGTGTTAAGCAGCCGCGACGTGACGCGCGCCCTGGCGGATGTCTGGCGAGTAACCAGTTACTCCGGTCTGCAACAGCATCACAGCTCGCCACTGCTGGATGCGTTACCTAACTTCGATATCGATGCAGCGGGCGAAGAGGAGAGGGGTGAAGAGTCGGCGTTGACGCCGCACCATTTTCCGCGTGGTGCAGCACCCGGCACCTTCCTGCACGGTCTGTTTGAGTCGATCGACTTTACCGAACCGCCGGATCGCATCTGGCTGGAGGATCAGCTGCAGCACAATGGTTACCCACTGAGCTGGTTACCGGTTCTCGAACAGTGGATCGATCGGGTCTTACATACGCCGCTCAATGCGGAGGGACTGACGCTGTCGGCAATAAAAAGCAGTGAACGGCTCATCGAGATGGAGTTTTATCTGCCGATCAACAATCTTCTGACGGCGGCGGATCTTGATGATCTGCTGCGTCGTCACGATACACTTTCTCAGCAGGCCGCTCCGCTGGATTTTCGCCAGGTGCGCGGCATGCTGAAGGGCTTTATCGATCTGGTCTTCCGCTGGCAGGGAAAATATTATCTGCTGGATTACAAATCGAACTGGCTGGGGGAAAGTCACGCCGCTTACACCCCCGAAGCGATGGCGCAGGCGATGATTGGCCACCGCTACGATCTGCAGTATCAGCTCTATACGCTGGCGCTGCATCGCTATCTGCAGCATCGCCTGCCGGACTACAACTATCAGCAACATTTTGGCGGGGTGTTTTATCTGTTTTTACGCGGGATGGATGGCAGCTCGCCGGACAACGGCATTTTTGCAACCCGGCCTTCCGAAGCTTTTGTGGAAGAGATTGATGCGTTGTTTGGTGAAACCGGGGAGATGTTATGAGTGACATGCTGAGTCTGCTGCTGCAGGCGGTTGAGAAGCGTCTCCTGCGGCCGCTGGATATCCAGTTTGCGCGTCTGGTGGCGACAGAATCACAGCCTGCGCTGCTGCTGGCGGCTGCCTGCGTCAGCGCGGAGGCGGGAGAAGGGCACGTCTGTTTACCGCTGAGCAACCTCTGTGAAGATAGCCTGTTTGCGGGGCGTCAGCCTGCGCTGGCTCAGGCCATCTGGCAGGCGGCTGGCGCGCCGGATGACTGGCCATCACGCCTGGCAGACTGGTCGGCCGTCAGTGACGGCAGCCGGGTGACACCGCTGGTGCTGAGTAACCAGCGTTTATATCTGCATCGGCTATGGTACAGCGAAGGCCGGGTCGCCGACTTTTTTGCTGCACAGGAAATCAAAACTGCGTTTGATATGCGTGCCGCAGGAGACGTGCTGAACAGCCTGTTTGGCGACCAGCCGGAGAACTGGCAGAAAATTGCTGCGGCCGTGGCGCTGACCCGCAAGACGGCGGTCATTTCCGGCGGGCCGGGCACCGGTAAAACCACCACCGTGGCGAAACTCCTCGCCGCCCTGATTCGCCTGAATCCCGGCGCGCTGCGGATTCAGCTCGCGGCACCGACCGGTAAAGCTGCCGCACGGTTGACCGAGTCGCTGGGCCGGGCGCTGCAGGAACTGGTAGTCAGCGACGAAGAGCGGCGGCGTTTTCCCGCCGAAGCCACCACGCTGCATCGTCTGCTGGGCGCGCAGCCCGATACCCAGCGGTTACGCTACCATGCCGGCAATCCGCTGCATCTTGATGTGCTGGTAGTGGATGAAGCGTCAATGGTCGATCTCTCGATGATGGCAAAGCTGATCGCCGCGCTGCCTGCCCATGCCCGCGTGGTGTTTCTGGGCGACCGCGATCAGCTCGCTTCGGTTGAAGCGGGTGCGGTGCTGGGCGACATCTGCCGCTGCACGGAAAGCGGCTACAGCCAGGCGCGGGCAGAACAGCTTGCCCTGCTGACTGGCTGCACGCTGCAGGGCAGTGACAACAGGCAGGCACCAGTCGTGCGTGACAGCATCTGCCTGCTGCAGAAAAGTTATCGTTTTGACGCTTCATCCGGCATCGGGCAACTGGCAAAAGCGATCAATCGTGGTGATGCAGAGCAGGTCAGGGCGGTGTTTGCTGCGGCCCATGAAGATGTCAGTTTTCAGACGCTGAACAGCGCGGAAGCCTATCAGGTGATGCTGGATGAGGTCGCACAGGGCTATCAGCCCTTCCTGCAACTTGTCCGTCGGCAGGCATCGCCTGCTGAGGTGATAGCCGCTTTTGGTCGTTATCAGCTGCTGTGTGCACTCCGTGACGGGCCATTTGGCGTGCAGGGTCTGAACCAGCGCATTGAGCAGCGACTGATGCAACTGCAGCGCATCCGGCGTCCTGGCATGGGCAGCCGCTGGTATGAAGGACGTCCTGTGATGATTACCCGAAATGACAGCGCGCTCGGCCTGTTTAATGGCGATATCGGCATTACGCTGCGGGATGAAGAGGGTAACCTGAAGGTCTTTTTCCCGCTGCCGGATGGGTCAATCAAGGCGATCCAGCCGAGCCGGTTACCTTCACATGAAACGGCCTGGGTAATGACGGTGCATAAATCGCAGGGGTCGGAGTTCGATCACACTGCGCTGGTGATGCCGACGCAGTTTCTGCCGGTGCTGACCCGCGAACTGGTGTATACCGCGATTACCCGCGCACGTAAGCAACTGACTATTTACAGCGAACCGGGCGTATTTCAGCGAGCCGTGCAGTTGCAGACGCAGCGACGCAGCGGTCTGGTGGAGCGATTGGGTGAAACCAGCTGAGAAAAAGGGGACAGTCCACAACGGGGGCCTGTCCCTTCGGGATGAAATCAGGTGAGGTCGGCCATCAGCACCTTGGAACGGCGCTGATAGTTGTACATCTCTTTTTTACTCTCGGGCAGTGACTCAATATCAACCGGCGTAAAGCCGCGCTCCTGGAACCAGTGGATGCTGCGCGTGGTTAACACAAACAGCTTTTGCAGTCCCATCTGCTTCGCCTGCAACGCTACGCGCTGCAACAACATCTCACCGCGTGAAGAGCTGCGATAGTCAGGATGAACCGCCACACAGGCCATTTCACCAATCTTCTCATCCATAAACGGATAGAGGGCGGCACAGGCGATAGTCAGATTGTCGCGCTGAATAATCGTGAACTTATCTATCTCCATTTCCAGTTGCTCACGTGAGCGACGCACCAGAATGCCTTGTTGCTCCAGCGGACGGATCAGTTCGAGGATTCCGCCGATGTCGTTGATATTGGCGCGACGGATCTGCTCGGCCGACTCCATCACGATCTGCGTACCGATACCGTCGCGTGAGAAGAGCTCCTGCAACAGCGCGCCATCTTCCTGATAGCTGATGAGATGGCTGCGGCGCACGCCACTGCGGCAGGCTTTCACCGCGCCACGCAGGAAGCGGACCGTACCAGAAAGATAATCACCTTCCTTTTCAATCTCGTCGATGCGGGCCTGTGCATCGTTCGGGAACAGCTCGGAGATGATTTCACCATCGCTGTTCAGCACGCCCTGCTCGGAGCAGAAACCGATCATTTTTTCTGCTTTGAGCTTAATTGCCAGCTGGGTAGCCACTTCTTCTGACGTCAGATTAAAGCTTTCGCCGGTCACAGAGACTGCAACCGGACCCATCAGCACGATGGCATCGTTATCCAGCTGGCGATGAATCGCCTCTTCATCAATACGACGGATACGCCCGCTATGGCAGTAATCCACGCCATCATCCACGCCCAGCGGCTGTGAAATAATGAAGTTGCCGCTGACCACATTGATATGCGCGCCCTGCAGCGGGGTATTGTTAAGACTCATTGAAAGGCGGGCAGTGATATCTAACTGCAACCGACCAGCAGCCTGCTTCACTAACTCCAGCGATTGCGCATCAGTCACCCGGGTAAATTTATGATAAACCGGTTCCAGTTGCTGCTGAGCCAGGCTGGCGTCTATCTGTGGCCGTGCGCCATAAACCACCACCAGGCGGATGCCCAGGCTGTGCAGCAGGCCGATGTCGTTAACGATGCCAGAGAAGTTCTCATGCTCAATCGCTTCGCCACCCAGCATGATGACAAAGGTTTTACCCCGGTGGGCATTGATATAGGGAACGGTATGGCGAAAACCCTGAACCAGTTCGGTACTACGTTCCTTCACGGCCAACCCTCAGTGAATGTTTATTCGTATTTTCTGTATTTTTATGCTTTTACGCCCGATTTTGCAAGCCTTAATCCTGACGAAAATTTACGTTTTTATGGGTGTCAAAGCCGCTAACAGCCTGCATTATTTGGGGTTTCCAGGGTGACATCATCCTGCGGATTGGATAAAGTTTTCGCCGCCATTTGATTAACTGGCGCTTTTTTAGACATAACACAGCAGCTGGAGCGGCATGTCAGACGGTAATTCCCATTTTTCACGCAGACGATTTTTACAGGGGACAGGCGCCTTACTGTTGCTGAGCGTCAGCCGTACAGGGCTGGCGGCAAAGAACCACATTGTGGCGGTGCGTATCTGGCCCTCATCCACTTACTCGCGCATGACGCTGGAGTCCAGTGTCGCGCTGAAATACAAGCAGTTTGCGCTGAGCAATCCCGAACGACTGGTAATCGATATTCAGGGCCTGCATCTTAATTCGACCCTGAAAGGGGTGGATAAGCAGGTTCGGGTCGACGATCCCTTTATCAAAAATGCCCGGGTCGGCCAGTTCGACAGCAACACGGTGCGCGTTGTTCTGGAGCTGAAGCGCAACGTCGCACCGAAGATCTTTAATCTGGCACCGGTCGCTGGTATCAATCACCGGCTGGTGGTCGATCTCTACCCGAGCCAGGACCATGTGGAAGACGATCCGCTGCTGGCCCTGCTGAAAGATTATAATCAGGGCGATCTGGAGAAGGATGAAGGGGTGCAGGCGCCGTTACCCGGCAAAGCGGGACGCGATCGTCCGATTATCATCATGATTGATCCCGGCCATGGCGGAGAAGATCCTGGCGCGCACGGCAAATATAAGACGCGCGAGAAAGATATTGTGCTGAAGATCGGACGGCGACTCAAAGCGCTGATCGATAAAGAGTCCCACATGAAAGCCTATATGACGCGCAACGAGGATGTCTTTATTCCGCTGCGTGTCCGGGTCGCCAAAGCCCGTAAACAGCGCGCCGATCTCTTTGTGTCTATTCATGCTGATGCCTTTACCAGTCGGGCAGCACGCGGCTCTTCGGTATTTGCCTTATCAACCAGCGGTGCCACGTCAGCCGCCGCCCGTTTCCTGGCGCAGACCCAGAATGAATCAGACCTGATTGGCGGCGTCAGCAAAAGCGGCGACCGCTATCTTGATCACACCATGTTCGACATGGTGCAGCGTCAGACGATTCACGACAGCCTCAGGTTTGGTAAAGAGGTGCTGCATCGCATGGGGCGCATCAACCATCTGCATAAACGCACCGTGGATCAGGCGGGATTTGCGGTGCTGAAAGCGCCGGATATCCCGTCAATCCTGGTAGAGACCGCGTTTATCAGTAATGTGGAAGAGGAGCGAAAGCTGCGAACCACCCGCTATCAGCATCAGGTTGCAGAGGCAATTCTGGAAGGCATCAGGGCTTATGTGAAGAGTGGGGCGGCGCTGGCCCATCGGTAAAGGTGTGCGGGTAGTCACGACTATCCGCGCATTTATCTGCGGGAGAGAGGCCTGAGAGGAATTTGCGAACGGCAGAAACAAAAAAACACCCTTTCAGGTGTTTAAATGATTGGTTGCGGGGGCCGGATTTGAACCGACGACCTTCGGGTTATGAGCCCGACGAGCTACCAGGCTGCTCCACCCCGCGTCCGTATCATACTTTTTTCACATTGTGACTTCTGTAAAACTGCTGCAGAAGTATTGGTTGCGGGGGCCGGATTTGAACCGACGACCTTCGGGTTATGAGCCCGACGAGCTACCAGGCTGCTCCACCCCGCGTCCGTATCATACTTTTTTCACATTGTGACTTCTGTAAAACTGCTGCAGAAGTATTGGTTGCGGGGGCCGGATTTGAACCGACGACCTTCGGGTTATGAGCCCGACGAGCTACCAGGCTGCTCCACCCCGCGTCCGTGGAAGCGCACTATACTCTCCGCGCTAATTCATGCAACCCCTTTTTAAAGATAAAAGCCAAATTAACAGCCAGTTGCTGAAGGATTCAACCATATGGCTAATTATTGAACTGATATGCGCCAGGTCAAAGCGGATGCATTTCATTCTGTCGGGGGCTTTGCTATCGTCGCGGGGCGAACAGTTATAAAAAGAGAAGATAATGAAATCACATTGGGTGAAGTATGCACTCACTGGCGCGTTAATCACGCTGCTGGCGGCCTGTAGCTCTAAACCGACCGATCGCGGTCAGCAATATAAAGATGGCAAACTGGAACAGCCGCTGGCGCTGGTGAATCAGCCCAATGCTA
This sequence comes from Pantoea sp. B550, assembly GCF_024158165.1. Lineage (NCBI taxonomy): Bacteria > Pseudomonadati > Pseudomonadota > Gammaproteobacteria > Enterobacterales > Erwiniaceae > Pantoea > Pantoea sp. B550. The sequence continues at coordinate 1,161,281 of NZ_JAMYXI010000003.1, read as the reverse complement.
AAGGCGCACCGGTTAATGGCAAAGACTTTGGCGATCAGGTGCGCCAGATTCAGTCCGCCTCATCCGCTCTTTATAATCGTCAGAACGGCACCTACAGCGCAATTGAAAGCTGGCTGATGGCAGGCGCCGATACCCGACAGCTTCGTCAGTATGGCCTGAACGCCTGGCAGATGGAGGGCACGGACAACTACGGTAACGTGCAGTTTACCGGTTACTACACGCCGGTCGTGGAAGCGCGCTACACCCGGCAGGGCGAATTCCAGTATCCGATCTACCGTATGCCGCCGCGCAAACGCGGAGAGAAATTACCGAGCCGCGCCTCTATCTATAGTGGCGGACTTGATGACCGCTACGTCATTGCCTACAGCAACTCGCTAATTGATAACTTCATGATGGATGTGCAGGGCAGTGGTTACGTCGACTTTGGCGATGGCCGTCCGATGACCTTCTTTGGTTACGCCGGTAAAAATGGCTGGGGCTACCACAGTATCGGTAAAGAGCTGATCGACCGCGGTGAAGTGAAGCGCGAAGATATGTCGATGCAGGCGATTCGCCAGTGGGCGCAGGAGCACTCACCGCAGGAAGTGCGTGCGCTGCTGGAAACCAACCCGTCATTCGTCTTCTTTAAAGCTGAGCCGTTTACGCCGGTGCGCGGTGCCAGCGCCGTTCCGCTGGTAGCGAAAGCCTCAGTGGCCTCTGACCGATCAATTATTCCGGCAGGCACCGTACTGCTGGCGGAAGTGCCGCAGTTGAATGAGAAGGGCAAATTCAACGGCAAATATGAGATGCGCCTGATGGTGGCGCTCGACGTAGGTGGCGCGATTAAAGGACAACACTTTGATATCTATCAGGGTATCGGCCCGGACGCCGCGCATCTGGCGGGCTTCTATAATCACTACGGCCGCGTCTGGGTGATCAAAGCCGCGCCGGGTGCCGGACAGCCGCTGTTCTCCAGCCCGCAAAACGGTAATAATGGTTCACTGCTTCTCGGCTCTAACTAATTTCTTCTCTGCGGGCCTTCGGGCCCGCACGACGTAACAGGTTCAACTATGAAAGTGTTAAACGACGCCTGGCATCAGCGCTTTGGCGGCACGGCGCGTCTCTATGGCCAGAATGCGATGCAACGTTTTGCTGACGCACACTTCTGCGTCATCGGTATTGGCGGCGTCGGCTCCTGGGCAGCGGAAGCGCTGGTGCGCACCGGCATTGGTAAAATCACCCTGATAGATATGGATGACGTCTGCATTACCAACACCAACCGACAGCTTCATGCGCTGCAGGGTAACGTCGGTAAAGCCAAAACGGAGGTGATGGCCGAGCGGCTGCGGGCGATCAATCCGGACTGCGACGTGATCTGCATTGATGACTTTATCACGCCCGAGAACACCGCCGAACTGATGGCCGCCGGTTTCGACTATGTGATCGACGCGATCGACAGCGTGCGGCCTAAAGCGGCGCTGATCGCCTGGTGTCGCCGGAATAAGATCCCCTTGATCACCACCGGTGGCGCGGGTGGGCAGATTGATCCGACCCAGATCCAGGTCGCCGATCTGGCAAAAACCATTCAGGATCCGCTTGCGGCGAAGCTGCGCGAACGCTTGAAAAGCCTGGGCGTGGTGAAAAACAGCAAAGGCAAACTCGGCATCGACTGCGTTTTTTCGACTGAAGCGCTGGTCTATCCGCAGGCCGACGGCAGCGTCTGTGCTTCACGCAGCACGGCAGAGGGTCCGAAGAGAATGGATTGCACATCCGGCTTTGGCGCGGCAACCATGGTGACCGCCACCTTCGGCTTTGTGGCCGTTTCGCATGCGCTCAAAAAATTTCTGGCGCGCGCCGCCCGTCAGGATGCGGTCAGCGCCTGACGCGCGGCATGCTCTACCGCAGCGGCCAGCGCCTGCAGGCCGCTGCTGCGGGAGGCGCTGAGCTGGGCGCGCAGGCCGAGTTCATCAAACAGGGCTAAGGGATCGGTGACCAGCAATTGCTGCGGCGTCTGGCCCTCAACCGCAGTCAGCAGCACGGCCAGCAGGCCGCGCACAATCCGTCCTTCACTATCACCATAGAAGTGCAGTGAGCCATCCTCACATAACTGGCTGCCCAGCCAGACCCGGTTTTCACATCCGCTCAGTTCAATTTCCGCCGTTTTCAGTTCCTCCGGCAGGACAGGCAACTGGCGGCTCAGCTGGATCAGCTGGCGATAACGATCTTCCCACTGATGAAAGCGGCTGAAACTCTCTTTCAGACTGGTAACGGTAATCTGTTCGCCAAACGGGTGTGGTGCTAACAGCGATGAACACATAATCAAAACTCCGATAACAGCGAGATTGCGCCTTTCATGGCGCGCACCAGCGCATCAACATCCTGCAGATTATTATAGGGTGCAAAAGAAGCCCGCAGCGTGCCGCTGACGCCCAGCGCCGACAGCAACGGCTGCGCACAGTGCTGACCGGCGCGCAGGGCGATTCCCTGCTCAGCCAGCAGCGTCACCAGATCGCTGTGATGCAGGTCAGCAAATTCAAAGGCCAGCAGACTGGCATTGCCACAGCGGAAGCTGCGAAAGCCGGGCAGTTCTGCCAGCTGCTCTTCCGCCAGCGAGGCAAGCTGCTGACTCCAGCGCTCAGCTTCGGTCAGATTGTACTGCGCCAGCCAGCTCAGTGCCGCACTCAATCCCACCACACCCGCCACATTCGGGGTGCCGGCCTCAAAACGCCACGGCACCGGCTGTGGCGTGAAACCATTGAAGTCAACATCCGTGATCATTTTCCCGCCGCCCTGCCAGGGTTCCATCGTCTCCAGCAGTTCCGCTTTGCCATATAACGCGCCAATGCCCATCGGGCCGTAAATCTTATGTCCGGAAAAAGCGTAAAAGTCGATATCCAGCGCCTGTACGTCAGGCGGGCAGTGCACCACCCCCTGCGCGCCATCGACCATCACTTTCGCCCCCACGGCATGTGCCAGCGGGATCGCCTGAGCAAGATCGGGGCAACCCCCGGTGACGTTCGACATCTGACCAACTGCCAGCAGGCGGGTACGGCTGTTAAGCAGGGTGGGTAACAGGCTGATATCGGGCAGACGATCTGGCCCTAACGGCCATTTTACGACGCGGGCACCGCACGCCTGCGCAGCCATCAGCCAGGGAACCAGGTTGGCGTGGTGCTCAGCCTCACTCACCACGATCTCATCACCGGGCTGCAGGCGCGGACGCAGCCAGCTGTTCGCCACCAGGTTTATCGCTTCGGTAGTGCCGCGCGTCCAGACAATCTCACGATCGTCCGCGGCATTAACCCAGCGGGCAACCTGATTGCGCGCCTGCTCATAGCGCTGGGTTAAGGCCTGGGCGGCGGCAAACTGGCTGCGATGAACCGTACCCGCACTGAGGCTGTAAAACTGCTGCGTACTGTCAATAACGGCCTGCGGCTTCAGCGTGGTCGCGGCGCTGTCGAGATAGATGCCGGCGTCGGCGAGCGCGGGAAACTGCTGGCGGAATGCGGTGGGATTAAATGCGGTCATGCCGGGTCCATGATAAGAAAAATTAGGACCACACTGAAAGAATGGTCTGCGTCTGGCAAAGCTGGAAAAGCGCGTTATGCTGAATAATGCAAGGTTTGAACCAAACCCGCATAACGATCGGACGTTTAATAGTCGATCCCACTTATCGGCTGCCTCTGGTTAGCGTAACGCGGGTGGTTTGATGCAATCAATCTACAAGGAGATAGCAGATGAAAAAACTTACCGCAGTACTGGCCGTATGTACTCTGGCTTTTACCCTGAGTGCCTGTTCAAGCAATTACGTAATGCATACCAATGATGGTCGCACCATCGTGGCTGCCGGCAAGCCTAAAGTTGATAACGATACCGGCATGATCAGCTATAAAGATGCGAATGGCAATGAGCAGCAGATTAACCGCTCTGATGTCAAAGAAATGGTCGAGTCAAAGTAAGCAGCAAAAAAAAAGCACCGCAATTTGCGGTGCTATTTAAAAATCACTATGGACAGACAGGGTAAATCTACAGGAATTAAGAGTTTGATCCGCAATCGTCGGATCAAAAATTGCAAACACAACATCACGACCACAAGCCAAAAGCTTTCAGAAAATCTGCGAACTCACTCACAAATCTAAAAACTTTTCGTTCCGGCTCAGGAAGTGCGGCAACTATAGGTATTTGCTGGAGGTTCCTCAACGGACAAATTATAATGCCTCGGATTAAAAATTCTAATACGTAAACGCTTTTTATAAGCCTGCGTATTTTTCGCCGATCCGGATACGGAAAACCATGTCGAAACGCCTTCCTCCTCTTAACGCACTGCGGGTTTTTGATGCCGCTGCGCGCCATTTAAGCTTTACCAAAGCCGCTGAAGAGCTGTTTGTCACTCAGGCTGCCGTAAGCCATCAGATTAAATCTCTGGAAGATTTTCTGGGGTTAAAGCTGTTTCGCCGGAGGAATCGTTCGCTGTTACTGACCGAAGAAGGGCAAAGCTACTATCTCGACATCAAAGAGATTTTCTCGGCAATTAACGAAGCGACCCGCAAACTGCAGGCGCGCAGTGCCAAGGGAGCGCTGACCGTCAGTTTACTGCCGAGCTTTGCTATTCAGTGGCTGGTTCCCCGCCTCTCCAGCTTTAATATGGCTTATCCGGGAATCGACGTGCGTATCCAGGCAGTTGACCGCGATGAAGAGAAACTGGCCGACGATGTCGACGTGGCAATTTTCTACGGACGTGGCAACTGGCCCGGCCTGCGGGTTGAAAAACTCTATGCCGAATATCTGCTGCCGGTCTGTTCGCCATCACTGATGACCGGCGATAATCCGCTGAAAACCCCGATGGATCTCTCGCGCTTTACCCTGCTGCATGATGCCTCCCGCCGTGACTGGCAATCGTATATCCGCCAGCTGGGTCTGCAGCATATTAATGTTCAGCAGGGGCCGATCTTCAGCCACAGCGCCATGGTGTTGCAGGCGGCGATTCATGGTCAGGGCGTGGCGCTGGCCAACAACGTCATGGCGCAGAGCGAAATAGAGGCCGGGCGATTAATCTGCCCATTTAATGATGTATTAGTCAGTAAAAACGCTTTTTATCTGGTTTGTCATGACAGTCAGGCAGAACTGGGTAAAATAGCCGCCTTCCGACAGTGGATCCTGGAAAAAGCTGCAACCGAACAAGAAAAATTCCGCTTTCGCTATCAACAATAACAGTTTGATTTATCTGCATTACGGTGCAAATGCACCCTGAGGATCGGTTAATGTCCAGTCGTGCCATGTTTGTTTTTGCGGCTATCAGTGGATTTCTGCTGGTAGCTTTTGGCGCATTTGGTGCCCACGTTTTGAGCCAGTCGCTGGGTGCGGCTGAGATGGCCTGGATTCATACCGGGCTGGAATATCAGGCTTATCACACGTTAGCGGTGATGGGACTGGGTGCCGCGATGTTACGCCGCGCCAATATCTGGTTTTACTGGAGCAGTGCGCTGATGGCGCTCGGCACCGTGTTGTTTAGTGGCAGCCTCTATTGTCTGGCGCTGTCACATCTGAAGTTTTGGGTTTTTATCACACCGGTGGGGGGAGTCTGTTTCCTCGCCGGTTGGGTATTGATGTTGATTGGCGCGCTGCGTCTTAAACGAAAGGCAGAACGCCATGAATAAAGTTTTACTCTATTGTCGTCCCGGTTTTGAAAAAGAGTGTGCGGCGGAAATCAGCGCCAAAGCGGCTGAACGTGAAATCTACGGCTTTCCGCGGGTTAAAGATGACTCCGGCTACGTGCTGTTTGAGTGCTACCAGTTTGAAGATGCCGAGCGTCTGGCGCGTGAGTTACCGTTTGACGAGCTGATTTTTGCCCGGCAGATGCTGGTTGTCGGTGAAATGCTGCGTGACCTGCCGCAGGAAGATCGCATCACCCCGATTGTCGGTATGCTGACCGGCGTGGTGGAGAAGGGCGGCGAACTGCGTGTTGAAGTGCCTGACACTAACGAAGCGAAAGAGCTGACCAAATTCTGCCGCAAGTTCACCGTGCCGCTGCGTTCAGCACTGCGTGAAAGCAAGATTCTACTGAACTATGAAAGTCCGAAACGCCCGGTCGTGCATGTGTTTTTCATCGCGCCAGGCACCTGTTACGTCGGCTACTCCATCCGGGAAAACAGCTCGTCGTTTTACATGGGTATTCCACGCCTTAAGTTCCCCTCCGATGCGCCAAGCCGTTCCACCCTTAAGCTGGAGGAGGCGTTTCACGTCTTTATCCCTGCGGATGAGTGGGATGAGCGTTTAGCCAGCGGCATGTACGCCGTGGATCTCGGTGCCTGTCCGGGCGGCTGGACTTATCAGCTGGTCCAGCGCAGCATGATGGTCTATGCAGTGGATAACGGACCGATGGCCCCGAGCCTGATGGATACCGGCCAGGTGATGCACGAGAAAGCCGATGGGTTTAAATTCCGTCCGCCACGCACCAACATCAGCTGGCTGGTATGTGATATGGTGGAGAAACCGGTGCGCGTGGCTAACCTGATGACCGACTGGCTGGTTAACGGCTGGTGTCGTGAAGCGATCTTCAACCTCAAATTGCCGATGAAAAAGCGTTATGAAGAGGTCACGCAGAATCTGGCCATGATGCAGGAGCGCTTTGATGAGAATGGCATTAATGTGCAGATTCGCGCCCGTCAGCTCTATCATGACCGCGAAGAGGTGACGGTTCATGTGCGCCGTATGTGGGCCGCGACCGGTGGACGTCGCGACGAACGTTAATCGTCAGGCTGAGTGCAGCTGCACTCAGCCGGTATAACGCAGCGTATTCAGATTGCCCTGCAATACCAGATCCCGCTTCAGCATGGCGACCTGACGGCTGATCTCAGCCATTTGCTGACCTTCCGCGAGCTTTTCCTGCCATTTAGCGGGCACCTTATCCAGTTGCTGATAGATCCCTTCAAGCGTGTGAAACTCTGCCAGCAGCTGTTTCGCGCTTTTCGGGCCGATGCCGGTGATGCCTGGAATTTTACTGCTGCTGATGCCGCACAATCCCCAGTAGTCGGGGAGTAACTGGGGGGCTACGCCAAATTCAGCTTCAATAAAAGGCAGATCGAGCCACCGTTTCTGGAAGTAGTCACGGATGCGGATTTCGGGGGCCAGCAGCTGGCAGTAGCCTTTGTCGGTGGACACGATGGTGGCCTGGTGTCCGGCCTGAGCCATTTTCACCGCCAGCGTCGCCGCTAAATCATCTGCCTCATCCTCGCTCGCTATCCAGCAGCTTACGCCTGCCGAACGAAAAGCCTCCTGCAACGCCGGCATCTCTGCCTGTAGATCGTCTGGCATCGGCGGGCGACCACTTTTGTAATCGGGCAGCAGCTGATGTCGCCAGCCCTGATGACGTGCCTCGCCATCAAAAACCGCCACAGCATGAGTCGGACGGGCGTGGCCCAGAACCTGGTGCAGCGCAGCTACACAGCCGTCGACACAGGGGGAGCCCTGTACCGCATGCAGACGGCGGATCAGATTCAACGCGTCAACAATAACAAGATGAAGAGCCATGAGCGTATGGGCAGCCCGGGGGCTGCCTCCTGGTTATTTGATAATTTCGTAGCAGGGGATGTAGGCAGTGCCAGGCAGTTTCATGCGTTGCTGGGCAACGAATCCCTGTAGCAGCTCATCCATGCGGTGCATGATGTCGGGATCGCCATGCAGTTTGTAGCGTCCCTTCACGCGGATTTCGCGGATGCCCATCTCTTTGACATTACCGGCGACGATACCTGAGAAGGCGCGGCGCAGGTCGGCAGCCAGCTTCTCGGGAGGCTGATTGGTATAGAGATTGAGATTGGCCATATTTTCATGGGTTGGCAGGAACGGCACCTGCAAATCGGGCTCAATGCGGATCGACCAGTTAAAGCTGTACGCATCGCCGGTTTCGCGACGGTTCTCTTTGACCTGCGGCATCGCTTTCTTCATCAGACGCGCCACTTCTGCCGCGTCATCAATGATGATCTGATAATGCTTACGTGCCTGTTCACCCAGCGTGTTAACGATGAAATCATCCAGAACGCGGAAGTAATCGGCGCTCTCTTTCGGCCCGGTCAGAATCAGCGGCAACACCTGATCGTTGTTCTGCGGATTCATCAGGATGCCCAGCAGATAGAGCAGCTCTTCAGCCGTACCGACGCCGCCCGGAAAAATGATGATGCCATGAGCGATACGCACAAACGCTTCCAGACGTTTTTCAATATCCGGCATGATGATCAGTTCATTCACCAGTGGATTCGGCGGCTCAGCTGCAATAATTGAGGGCTCGGTGAGGCCGATAAAACGGCTGTCGCGATAGCGCTGCTGAGCATGGCCAACCGCTGCGCCTTTCATCGGCGCTTCCATCACGCCTGGCCCGCAGCCGGTACAGATATTCAGTTCACGCAGTCCAAGCTGCGTACCGACATTGCGGCAATACTGATACTCAACGGCGTTGATTGAGTGACCACCCCAGCAGACTACGGTGTTGGGATCCTCGCCGATGTGCAGAGCCCGCGCATTACGCAGAATCGAAAATACCGTGTTGGTGATGGTGGCGGAATCATTCTCTTCGGCTGCGCTTAACCGGCCCGGTATGTTGAGCTGGCCGCTGACAAACAGGATGTCACGCAGCACCGCAAACAGGTTAGCCTGTAGTGAGCGGATAATGCGGCCATCCACGAACGCCTCTTCCGGCGGATTGATCAGTTCCAGTTTGACGCCGCGCTCCTGGCGCAGCACGTTGATGTCGAAGTTCTCAAAGCGGGAGAGCAATTCGTGGCTGCTGTCAGTCTGGCTGCCGGAGTTAAGCACGGCCAGAGAGCAATTGCGAAACAGCTGGTAGAGGTCGCTGCTGGCAGTGCGCTTGAGCATGTCGACTTCCAGCTGCGAGAGCAGATCCATTGAGCCAAGTGGGCTGATATGGGTAATCAAATGAACTCCTTTACACCCGCCTGGGTGCATGTTGGCACTGCAACGGCAGTGACGAAAATCCCTGGTCGGCAACCCGCAGGTTGCCGCCTTCACCAGAGTAGCCTTGTCGGCCCGCACAGCTCAAGCGGAACTGCGCTTACGGCACCCAGCCTGAGAGAAGTCTCGCAAACTACTGACGGACCAGCCGCGAAAAACCGGGCGAGAAGGGCACGTTGGTGCGCCACGGGTTAATATCCAGCCCGCCACGACGGGTGTAGCGCGCATAGACCGTCAGCGCTTCCGGATGGCAGAATCGCATCACATCATTAAAGATGCGCTCAACACACTGCTCGTGAAATTCGTTGTGCTGGCGGAATGAGACCAGATAGCGCAGCAGTGCTTCACGCGCGATACGCGGGCCTTTATAGCGGATCATGACCGATCCCCAGTCGGGCTGGTTGGTAATCAGGCAGTTCGACTTGAGCAGATGGCTGACCAGCGTCTCTTCAACGATTTCGCTGCCTGCGGCATCAGCCAGATAGTCAGCATTGAAGCGGTAATCCTCAATGGCAATATCCTGCTCATCAATACAGCAACCCTCAAAATGACCAATCGGCTGGCCTTCTATTTCATTGAGTCGGAACAGCGCGACCCGCGCTTCCCCTTCAGCACAAGCACTCAGATCCCGCTCCAGCGTCTGACGAACCTCACCCCAGTCGGCAAAGCGGGTCTGATTGAAACTGTTCAGGTAGAGCTTGAAGCTTTTCGACTCAATAAGATTACGGCTCTGCGCATCCAGCACCACTTCGCCAACGGCAACCTGTGGCAGACCTTTGCTGTTGAGCCACGAGAGTTCATACAGGGTCCAGATATCGCTGCCGGTAAAGGGCAGACTGTCGGGAAACAGGCCAAGCGGTTCACGGTTCAGGCTGCGCGGCACCGCCTGCAGTAAGCTGTTGTCATACCGATCGTGATAGGCTGTGGGTTTGCCCAGCGTCAGGTTACTGAGCGCCTGATCCTGTTCGTGAGTAGTCATTGCGGTTACCACCAAAATTAATCAAAGTGGCTAAGTGTAACCTATCAGAAGTGAGAATATGAATGATGCAGCAAACTGCCGCCGCGTTGCGTGACTTTACCACCCGATACTGCCAGCACTGGCTTCAGCAGACCGGGCATGCGCCGGCCAGCAGCGATCTCTATGGGGTGCCGTCACCCTGCGCACTGGAGGATCGCGATCAGCGGGTCATCTGGCAGCCGCAACCGTTTAGCCTGCCACCGACGCTGGATGCGGTTGAACGGGCGGTCGACATCCAGCTCCAGCCGCCGATGACCGATTTCTACACCACGCAATTTGCCGGCGATATGCAGGCCCGTTTTGGTGAGAATCAGCTGACGCTGTTACAGGTATGGAGTGAAGAGGATTTCCTGCGGTTACAGGAGAATCTGATTGGGCATCTGGTGATGCAGCGCCGCCTTAAACAGTCGCCGACGCTGTTTATAGCCACTACTGATTCAGAGGAGGAGATCATCTCCCTCTCTAATCTCAGCGGCGAAGTGATTCTGGAGCAACCTGGTCGTAAACAGCGTGTGGTCTTAGCAGAAAATCTTGAGATATTTCTTAAGTCATTACAACCGGTTATCATCTGATTTGCAGTGATTTGCCGCCTGGCTTGTGAGATATCTCTTACAACTGCTGTGAGAGATCGCCATATAACAGTTGAGACATCCGGAAGGCTGCAATGTAAAAATATTGTGAATCATCAACTTAATGGCATTTATCTGATTTTGCGCAGCACATTTCGTAAAGTTTCGCTGTAAGTACCTTGTGCGCGTAACGAGTTCTGTCAAAATGTTTCCCACTGCAGGATGCTCAGGAAACAGATATCGTCAGGATGATGATAAGCCATGAGGCAGGAACGTAACGGAGCTTACGGCACACGGAAGGTTTCAGGATGAAACAGGATCGCTCAGGAGTGAGCAAGGGACACCTCCAGGATGGAGAATGAGAACCCCTCAGAAGAGGTGGTGGGCCAGGATGCTAAGGATACATCAGGACGATGCGCGACAGGAGTTCGCACTGGACAAGTTGTCATGGAAGAGCAGGGAGCAAAAACGTAGCAGGATGGCTGCAAACGAACCGGGAGCACTGTTTATACAGTGCTCCCTTTTTTTGTGCCTGTGCCAACAAGTGATATGCTTGCCGCCCCTTTTTGACTGCTTGCCGGAGGTGGCGCATGACGCCTGAACAATTGATTACACAACGGCTGGAGCAACTGGAAGCGGTGATGCGTGAGCACCATCTCTGGCAGAGTACCCCTCCGGCCGAAGACGCGCTCGAGAGCCGTGAACCCTTTTGCCTGGATACGCTGGAGCCGCTGCAGTGGCTCCAGTGGGTGCTGGTTCCGCGGATGCATGCCCTGATAGCGGCTCAGCATCCTTTACCGCAAAATTTTGCCGTTGCTCCCTACTACGAGGTGGCGCTGGTGCCTGACCAGCCCGGCATTGCACCGCTACTGCTGACCCTGCGTCAGCTTGACGCGTTGATCAAGGATGCAGCCCACTGATGCTGGAGATACTCTATCAGGATGAGTGGCTGGTTGCTGTCAACAAGCCCAGCGGCTGGCTGGTTCATCGCAGCTGGCTGGATCGTCATGAAACGGTGTTTGTAATGCAGACCGTTCGCGATCAGATTGGACAGCATGTGTTTACCGCGCATCGCCTGGACAAACCCACCTCAGGCGTACTGCTGATGGGGCTTTCAAGCGAAGTCGGCCGTCTGCTTTCCCTGCAGTTCGAACAGCACCAGATGCAGAAAACCTATCATGCTGTCGTACGCGGCTGGCTGGAGAGCAGCGGAACGCTCGACTATCCGCTGGTGGAAGAGCTGGATAAAATCGCTGACAGGCACGCCACGGAAGCGCGCACCGCACAGCCCGCAGTCACTGATTATCAGTCACTGGCGACGGTCGAGATGCCGGTCGGCATTGGCCGCTATCCCACATCGCGTTACAGCCTGGTTGAAATGGCTCCTAAAACCGGTCGTAAGCATCAGCTGCGTCGTCATATGTCGCACCTGCGTCATCCGATTATTGGCGATTCGGCACACGGTGATCTGCGCCAGAACCGGGGGGCCGCCGAACACTTTGGCGCTAACCGGCTGATGCTGCACGCCAGCAGCCTGGCACTCACCCATCCGGTGACCGGGGAACCGTTGCTGCTGCGCGCCGGACTGGATGGCGTCTGGCAGAATCTGATGAACCAGTTTGGCTGGCAGGATCGCATTCCTGAGGTGCCGCGGGTTGAGTTTAACGCAGCGCCAGGACAGGATAACGTTTCAGAATAAGGGAGAAAGCAGATGGCAAAGATTGGCATTTTTGTGGGGACGGTATACGGCAATGCGCTGCTGGTAGCGGAAGAAGCGGAGCCCCTTCTGCAGCAGCAGGGTCACAGCGTCACCGTGTTTGACGATCCGACGCTGGCAGACTGGCAGAACTATGCCAGCGACGTGGCGTTAATTGTCACGTCAACCACCGGACAGGGCGATTTTCCCGACACGATTTCAGGCCTGTTCCATGCAGTTAAAGATAAGCTGGGTCATCAACCTGCGTTGCGCTATGGCGTGATTGCGCTGGGTGACAGCAGTTACGACCATTTTTGTGGCGCGGGTAAAGCTTTCGATGCGCTGCTGCAGGAGCAGGGCGCGCGGCGGATTGGTGAGGTGTTACTGGTTGATGCCACTGAAAATCCTGAGCCGGAAGCGGTGACTTCTCCATGGGTTGAAGCCTGGGGCGCGCAGTTCTGATGACCACGCCAGGCTTATCTCTGCTTTAGGAGCTAAGGATATGCCTGGCGTGTGTGCACGGCGCGGTCAGGTCACCGGTGCCGGGTTAAACACCGCCAGCTGATTACGGATACCCCAGCGATCGGACCAGGTCTGCTTCCTGCCACTGGCAATGTCCAGAATCAACTCAAACAACCGCCAGCCCACCTGTTCAATACTCTCTTCACCGGTCGCAATCGTCCCGGCATTGATGTCCATCAGATCGTGCCAGCGCTCTGCCAGCGCATTACGCGTCGCCATCTTGATGACCGGAATTGCAGCCAGACCGTAAGGCGTTCCGCGACCGGTAGTGAAAACCTGTAGCGTGATACCGGACGCCAGCTGCTGCGTACCGCAGACAAAATCGCTGGCGGGCGTCGCCGCGTAGATCAATCCACGCCGCGTGGGCCGCTGGCCGGGCGACAGCACTTCAACAATGGCGCTGCGCCCCGATTTAGCGATCGACCCCAGCGCTTTTTCCACCACGTTCGCCAGCCCGCCTTTTTTATTGCCCGGCGACGGATTCGCGCTGCGATCGGTCTGGCCCTGGTCGAGGTAGTTGTCATACCAGGCCATCTCCTCCAGTAAGCGCTTACCGACTTCCTGATTAATCACCCGTGGCGTCAGCAGGTGAATCGCATCACGCACTTCAGTGACTTCCGAAAACATCACCGTCGCACCGCAGCGCACCAGCAGATCGGACGCGAAACCCACTGCCGGATTCGCCGTCACGCCCGAGAACGCATCGCTGCCACCGCACTGCATACCGACAATCAGTTCTGCTGCGGAACAGGTTTCACGCTGGCGCTGATTCAGCCGCTGGAGATGACGCTCCGCTACCTGCAGAATCTCATTTACCATCGCACCAAAACCGACCAGCTTCTCATCCTGCAAACGCACGATGTCATGATCGTCCAGCGAAATCGCCTGCACGTCAGGCGTGCCGGTCAGCAGACGCTCCGGCTGTAACTTCTCACAGCCCAGGCTGACGATCATGACTTCGCCACCGAAATTAGCATTCAGCGCCAGGTTATGAATGGTGCGAATCGGCACTACCGCCGCGGGTGCATTAATCGCCACGCCGCAGCCATAAAGGTGGTTGAGCGCGACCACGCCATCCACATTCGGGTAGCGCGGCAGCAAATCCCGTTCAATGATCTGTACGACATGATCCACCACACCGGCCACGCAGTGGACGCTGGTGGTGATCCCCAGCAGGTTACGCGTGCCGACGCTGCCATCCGCATTGCGATAACCTTCAAAGGTATAGCCTTCCAGCGGCGGCAATTCAGGCGGAACCTGATTGGCTAACGGCAGACTCGCCAGCGGAGGCGCTTCCGGCAGCGCGACCAGCGACTCATCAATCCAGCTGCCCTGGGCAATATCCCGTAATGCATAGCCGATGACTTCACCATAACGCACGATCTCTGCGCCCTGGTTAATTGCGCGCAGCGCTACTTTGTGGCCCTGTGGCACATGCTCCGTGAGTGTCAGGCCATCCGCAAACTGCGTGCCAGCCGGCAGACCCAGGCTGTTAACCACAATCGCCACATTGTCGTGCTCATGGACTTTGATATAGAGCGGTTGTTCATCTGTGTTTGGGTACATCGCTCACCTTCCCGTCTGTCGTGCCGTACTTGTGCGGCACGCTGTAATGTTCTGACCTGTCACACGATTGTTTGCCATCTTCAGTATAGGGAGGCGGCGTGGGGCGCGCATTGTGCAAATGACCACCATTGAGGCAAGTCGCCTTATGATTTTGAGGCGATTATCCAGAAGCAAGTGAAGAGCCTCACAAACAGCGGGAGAAAGCGTTACCTGAGGGGGGGGTCGCTCGTTTATTTGCCGCTTTCGTGAGCCATCCCGCAGGGTTTTGTGCATCCGCAATACAATCACTTCTTCACCGGCGTTATTCCAGGGCGATGTGCCAATGTGCTCGCTTCAGGCTGTTCTTATACTGGGTTCCGTTAGCCAAAGTCAGGTTATCTGTCACGACGTATTACTCATCTGAAGAGGTTACCGAGGCGCATTAGCTGCCACCTCGCAGATGGATAAATAAAGGTTTGCCAGAACAACAAGATCGCCGTGTTTAACCCAACTTCTCTCTGATACCCAACGCGATGTGTATGCAGTCAGAGCGAATGTAGCTCACGCTATATTTCAGGAGTGCATCATGAATAGTTTCAGCCAGACCGCGGAGACGGTGCAGAAGCGCACCAATGCCCGCTACTGGATTGTGGTGATGTTATTTATCGTCACCTCATTCAACTACGGTGACCGCGCAACCATTTCGATTGCCGGTTCTGCAATGTCCAAAGATATCGGCCTCGATTCGGTCGGACTTGGCTATATCTTCTCTGCCTTCTCATGGGCGTACGTTATTGGCCAGATTCCGGGCGGCTGGCTGCTCGATCGCTTCGGCTCTAAACGCGTCTATTTCTGGAGCATCTTTACCTGGTCGCTGTTTACGCTGCTGCAGGGATTTGTAGATATCTTCAGCGGCTTCGGCATCATTATGTCGCTGTTTATTCTGCGTTTCCTGGTAGGGCTGGCCGAAGCGCCTTCCTTCCCGGGCAACAGCCGCATTGTGGCCGCCTGGTTCCCGGCGCAGGAGCGCGGCACGGCGGTAGCGATCTTCAACTCGGCGCAATACTTCGCCACTGTCATCTTCGCCCCCATCATGGGCTGGCTGGTCTCTGAAGTGGGCTGGGCGCATGTGTTCTGGTTCATGGGCGGCCTGGGCATCATCCTCAGCTTTATCTGGCTGAAAGTGATCCACGATCCTACCGATCACCCTGGCGTGAACAAGGCTGAACTGGAGTACATGGAGCAGGGCGGCGCGCTGATCAACATGGATGTCAAAAAGGATAGCCGCAAAGTGAGCTGGAGCGAGAAGTGGTTCCAGATTAAGCAACTGCTGACGTCACGCATGATGCTGGGCATCTACCTCGGTCAATACTGTGTTAACGCCTTAACCTACTTCTTTATTACCTGGTTCCCGGTCTATCTGGTGCAGGCGCGCGGCATGTCGATTCTGAAAGCGGGCTTTATTGCTTCGATTCCGGCGGTGTGTGGCTTCCTCGGCGGCGTACTGGGTGGGGTAATTTCTGACTGGCTGATGCGTAAAACCGGCTCGCTGAATATCGCACGTAAAACGCCAATTGTGCTCGGCATGCTGCTCTCTATCTCGATGGTGATGTGTAACTACACCGATACCGAATGGATGGTGGTGTTCTTTATGGCACTGGCGTTCTTTGGTAAAGGCATCGGTGCGCTGGGCTGGGCGGTAATGGCAGATACCGCGCCGAAAGAGATCAGTGGCCTGAGCGGCGGTCTGTTTAACATGTTCGGCAACTTCTCCGGCATCGTAACGCCTATCGCCATCGGCTACATCATTGCCACCAGCGGATCCTTTGAGGGCGCGCTGATCTATGTCGGCATTCATGCCTTTGTCGCAGCCTTCAGCTTCCTGGTCATTGCGGGCGATATCAAACGTGTCGAACTGAAAAACTGGCCCGGTAAGGATGCATTATGAATACGCAAAGTTCGCCGGTGATTACTGAGATGCAGGTTATCCCGGTCGCCGGTTATGACAGCATGCTGCTCAATATTGGCGGTGCGCACAACGCCTGCTTTACCCGCAACATTGTGGTCCTCACCGACAGCGCCGGTCACACCGGCGTGGGTGAAGCGCCTGGCGGTGACACCATCTATCAGACGCTGGTGGAGGCGATTCCGCAGGTGAAAGGCCAGCAGATTGCGCGAATGAACCGTCTGGTGCAGCAGGTACATAAAGGCAATCAGTCGGCTGACTTCACCACTTTTGGCAACGGTGCCTGGACCTTTGAACTACGTGTCAATGCGGTGGCCGCGCTGGAAGCGGCGCTGCTTGATTTGCTGGGGCAGTGTCTGGGCGTCCCGGTGGCTGAACTGCTGGGGCCGGGCAAACAGCGCGATGAAGTCACGGTGCTGGGCTATCTTTTTTATCTTGGCGACCGCCGCAAGACGGATCTCCCTTATCTCAGTGGCGATCAGGCCAGCCACGACTGGTATCACCTGCGTCATCAGGAAGCGCTGACGAGCGATGCCGTGGTGCGGCTGGCTGAGGCGGCTGCGGATAAATATGGCTTTAAAGATTTCAAGCTCAAAGGTGGCGTGCTCCCCGGCGAGCAGGAGATCGCTACGGCGGCAGCGCTCAAGCAGCGCTTTCCCGAGGCGCGCATCACAGTCGACCCCAACGGTGCCTGGCTGCTGGACGAGGCGATAGCGCTGTGTAAAGGGATGCAGGATGTGCTGAGCTACGCCGAAGATCCCTGCGGAGCAGAGCAGGGCTATTCGGGGCGTGAAGTGATGGCCGAGTTCCGGCGCGCCACCGGCCTGCCGGTCGCGACCAATATGATTGCCACCAACTGGCGCGAGATGAACCACGCGGTGATGCTGAATGCGGTCGATATTCCGCTGGCGGATCCGCACTTCTGGACGCTGAGCGGTGCCGTGCGTGTCGCGCAGCTATGTGATGAGTGGGGCCTCACCTGGGGTTGCCACTCCAATAACCACTTCGATATTTCTCTGGCAATGTTCACCCATGTGGGTGCGGCGGCGCCGGGCAATCCCACCGCGATTGATACCCATTGGATCTGGCAGGAGGGCGATCAGCGCCTGACGAAAAACCCGCTGCAAATCCGCAACGGAAAAATTGCCGTACCGGATGCGCCGGGTCTGGGCATTGAGCTCGACTGGGAGCAGGTAAACAAAGCCCATCAGCTTTATCAGTCACTGCCCGCCGGTGCGCGTAACGACGCCACCGCGATGCAGTATCTGGTCCCCGGCTGGACATTTGACCGCAAGCGCCCGGCATTTGGCCGGACAACAGCATAAGGAGCAGGAGATGAGTTCAACACCGAAAGTGACCGCCATGCAGGTTATTCCGGTCGCAGGCTACGACAGCATGCTGCTGAACCTCAGCGGCGCTCACTCGCCATTCTTTACCCGCAACATTGTGATTATCAAAGATAACGCCGGACACACCGGCGTCGGTGAAATCCCGGGCGGCGAGAAAATTCGCCAGACGCTGGAAGATGCCGCCTCGCTGGTGATCGGCAAAACGCTGGGTGAGTACAAAAATACCCTCAGCCTGGTGCGCAGTACTTTTGCCGACCGCGATGCGGGCGGACGCGGCAACCAGACCTTTGATCTGCGCACCACGATTCATGTGGTGACCGGCATCGAAGCGGCGCTGCTTGATCTGCTGGGTCAGCACCTGGGCGTCAACGTCGCCTCGCTGCTGGGCGACGGGCAGCAGCGCGACCGCGTTGAGATGCTCGGTTACCTGTTCTACATCGGCGACCGCACTAAAACCTCGCTCTCTTATCAGAATCAGCAAGACGATCCGTGCGACTGGTATCGCCTGCGCCACGAAGAGGCGTTAACGCCGGATGCGGTAGTGCGCCTGGCAGAAGCGGCTTATGAGAAATATGGCTTTAACGACTTCAAACTCAAAGGCGGCGTGCTGCGCGGCGGTGAAGAGGCTGAAGCGGTCACGGCGCTGGCTAAACGTTTTCCTGAAGCTCGCATTACCCTCGATCCCAACGGGGCCTGGTCGCTCAACGAGGCGATCATGCTCGGCAAACAGCTCAAAGATGTGCTGGCTTACGCAGAAGATCCCTGTGGTGCAGAGCAGGGCTATTCAGGCCGCGAAGTGATGGCGGAGTTCCGCCGTGCGACCGGCATGCCCACCGCCACCAATATGATCGCCACCGACTGGCGGCAGATGGGGCATACCCTGTCGCTGCAGTCGGTGGACATTCCGCTGGCCGATCCGCACTTCTGGACCATGCAGGGCTCGGTGCGGGTGGCGCAGATGTGTCACGACTTCGGCCTGACCTGGGGCTCGCACTCTAACAACCACTTTGATATTTCGCTGGCGATGTTTACTCATGTTGCCGCCGCCGCGCCGGGTGCCATTACCGCCATTGATACCCACTGGATCTGGCAGGAGGGCAATCAGCGCCTGACCAAAGAGCCGTTCCAGATTAAAGGCGGCATGGTGCAGGTGCCGCAGAAGCCAGGTCTTGGCGTAGAGCTGGATATGGATCAGGTGATGCAGGCCAATGCGCTCTATCAGAAGCAGGGACTGGGCGCGCGTGACGATGCTGAAGCGATGCAATTTTTAGTACCGGGATGGACTTTCGACAATAAACGCCCGTGCCTGGTACGTTAACCTTTCTGGCTCCCGCCGCGGAGCCACCGTCACAGGAGTTCAACCATGAGTAATGCAGCCTGGCCTAATGGATTTCGTCGTCGCCTGTTAGCGGGCGACACCCTGATTGGCAGCTGGTGTGCGCTGGCCAGTCCGATCTCAACTGAAATCCTGGGGCTGGCCGGTTTCGACTGGCTGGTACTGGATGGCGAACACGCGCCCAACGACATCACGACCTTCGTGCCGCAGCTGATGGCGCTGAAAGGCAGCCATAGCGCGCCCGTGGTGCGTCCGCCCTGCAACGAGCCGGTGATCATCAAGCGCCTGCTGGATATCGGGTTTAACAACTTCCTGGTGCCGTTTGTCGAGACCGAAGAGGAAGCCCTGCGGGCGGTCGCCTCAACCCGCTATCCGCCAGCCGGGATTCGCGGTGTCTCGGTGTCGCACCGCAGCAACATGTACGGCACGTTGCCGGATTACAACAGCACCATTAATGACAACATCACGGTGCTGGTTCAGATCGAAACTCAGCAGGCAGTCGACAACATTGACGCGATTGCAGCCGTTGACGGCGTCGACGGTATTTTTGTCGGGCCGGGCGATCTCTCCGCTGCACTGGGCTATCTCGGCCAGCCTGCGCATCCTGAAGTGCTGAAAGTGATTAAACACATTTTTGAACGTGCCAAAGCCGCCGGTAAGCCGAGCGGCATTCTGGCACCGGTGGAAGCGGACGCGCGTCGCTATCTGGAGTGGGGTGCCACCTTTGTGGCCGTCGGCAGCGATGTCGGGATGTTCCGCAACGCTTCGCAGACGTTATGCGACAAATTTAAGCGTTAATCAATCAAGGGGAAACGCAATGAAAATTGGATTTATCGGCCTGGGCATTATGGGCAAACCCATGAGTAAGAATCTGGTGAAAGCCGGTTATTCGCTGGTGGTACGCGACAACAACACCGAAAACGAAGCGGAACTGGCTAAACTGGGCGCGACCGTGGCGAAAACGCCAAAAGAGGTGGCTGAGCAGTGCGATGTGGTGATTACCATGGTGCCAAACTCGCCGCAGGTTATCGACGTCTGTCTGGGGAAAAACGGCATCATTGAAGGGGCGAAGCCGGGCCTGGTGGTGATCGACATGAGTTCGATTGCGCCACTGGCGAGCCGGGAAGTGCATGATGCGCTGGCAGAAAAGCAGATAAAAATGCTGGATGCACCGGTCAGCGGCGGCGAGCCAAAAGCGATTGAAGGCACACTCTCTGTGATGGTCGGCGGTGATAAAGCCGTGTTCGATTCCTGTTATGACATCATGAAATCAATGGCGGGATCGGTCGTGCATACCGGCGACATCGGTGCAGGCAACGTGACCAAGCTGGCAAACCAGGTGATTGTGGCGCTGAACATTGCGGCAATGTCCGAGGCGCTGTCGCTGGCGACTAAAGCGGGTGTGAATCCGGATTTGGTTTATCAGGCGATTCGCGGTGGGCTGGCGGGCAGTACGGTGCTGGATGCCAAAGCGCCGATGGTGATGGATCGCAACTTCAAACCCGGCTTTCGTATTGACCTGCATATCAAAGATCTGGCGAACGCGCTGGATACCTCGCACAGCATCGGGGCGCATCTGCCGCTGACGGCGGCGGTGATGGAGATGATGCAGGCACTGCGCAACGATGGACAGGGTAACGCCGACCACAGCGCGCTGGCCTGCTATTATGAGAAGTTAGCGAAGGTTGAAATCGCCCGCTAAAACCCGGTGCCGGTCTCCCCAAACCGGACTGGTCAGGAGCCGTTTTAATTACTCAACTGCGCTCGGATTGCCTATGAAAATCGTAATCGCACCGGATTCATATAAAGAGAGTTTATCCGCCCTGGATGTGGCATCGGCGATTGAAGCGGGTTTCCGTGACATTTTCCCCGATGCGCATTACGTGAAAATACCGGTCGCCGACGGTGGCGAAGGCACGGTAGAAGCGATGGTGGCGGCGACGAAGGGGAAAATCGTCAGGCTGAAGGTGACCGGGCCGCTGGGCACGCAGGTCGACGCCTTTTATGGCTTGTCCGGCGATGAGTCCACTGCTTATATCGAAATGGCAGCAGCCAGCGGACTGGAGCGGGTGCCAGCATCACAGCGTGACCCGCTGATCACGACCTCATTCGGCACCGGCGAGTTGATCCGACATGCGCTGGATAAGGGCGTCGGCCACATCATCATTGGTATCGGCGGCAGCGCCACCAACGACGGCGGTGCCGGGATGATGCAGGCGCTGGGTGCCCGATTGCTCGACACCCAGGGTAAAGAGATTGGCCAAGGTGGCGGCGCGCTCTCTCAGCTCGCTAGCATTGATATTGACGCCCTGGATGCCCGCATCCATCAGTGCCGCATTGAAGTGGCCTGTGACGTCACGAATCCGCTGACCGGCAAAGAGGGCGCATCGGCTATTTTCGGTCCGCAGAAAGGGGCGACCCCGGCGCTGGTGCAGCAGCTCGATCAGGCGCTGGCCCATTACGCTGAGATTATTCACCGCGATCTCGACATCGATGTGCTGCATATTCCCGGCGGCGGCGCGGCGGGCGGCATGGGCGCGGCGCTGCACGCCTTCTGTCAGGCGGAGCTGCGGCGCGGCATTGAGATTGTTACTGAGGCACTGGGCCTGGCTGAAGAAGTCAAAGATGCTGACCTGGTGATTACCGGTGAAGGGCGTATCGACAGCCAGAGTATTAATGGCAAGGTGCCGATTGGGGTTGCCAACGTGGCAAAGCGTTTTAACAAGCCGGTGATTGGCATCGCCGGAAGCCTGACGGCGGATGTCGGCGTGGTGCATCAGCACGGGATTGATGCAGTGTTTAGCGTGCTCTACAGCATCTGTACACTCGAAGAGGCACTTGCGGATGCCGGAAAGAATGTCGAGATGACAGCGCGTAACGTGGCCGCGACGTTAAAACTGGCCGGATTTCACTGACCGTCAGGACTATCAGGCCAGGCAATGCGGGCCTGATAGTCCTGACGGTGATGCTGGTGGTAAGCATAGTTTTACGGCATCAGCCTTTTACCCCGGAGGCAGGTGCGTCAGCGGAAGCTAACGCACCTGCCGGTTAGCGTTTGCGCGAATAACAGGCGTGGCAGCAGGTCCGTCAGACTTCCCCGAATCCTAACAGTCGCCGGGCTTCTCTGGCGACGTTCTCCATCTCATCCTGCAGCTCCAGCAGCTCCGGCTCCAGCGCAGCGATATCGCTGGCCTCCAGTAGCCCGCGTTCCAGCTGATGACAGAGTTGCTTCATGCGCGGCACGCCGCTGTAGCTGGCACTGCCGTGCAGCTTGTGAATAATTTCACGCAGGGCGTTGACCTCATTGGCCGCCATAAACTGCGCCATCTTCGCATGCACTTCCGGTAAAAATTCCAGCAGCATGCGTAGCAGATCGCGCGCCAGATCGGGTTTGTTCGCCGCCTGTCGCAGCGCCAGCTGCCAGTCCAGCGTCGGTAATATCGGCTGCAGTTCCGGCAGGGAGACCACTGGCGGCGGCGTATAGCGTGCCAGCAGTTGTCTCAGCTTGCTCTCATCAATCGGCTTGGCAAGATAGTCATTCATGCCCGCCTTGATCAGCTGCTCACGCTCGCCATCAATCGCATGTGCGGTCACCGCCACAATCGGTGTATTCGCGTGATGCGGCAGACCCCGGATAATTTCGCTGGCACGAATGCCATCAATTTCGGGCATCTGAATATCCATCAGAATCACATCCAGCGACTGCTGACGCGCTGCGCGGATGGCGTGTTCGGCGCTGCTGCACAGCAGGATGTTCTGCACCTGCTCCTCCAGCAGCGCGCCAATCAGCTTGAGGTTGGCGGGATTGTCATCCACCGCCATCACCGTTAGCGGTAGACGCGGTGACAGCGGCAGCTCGCTGATCTGACGGGTATGGAGATCCAGTAACATCGGCAGAAGCCGTGTCAGTGAGATCGGCTTAGCAATGGAGCCGTCAATGCCGCGTACCTTCAGTTCATCAGCCAGCAACATCATCGGGCTGGGAAGGGCCATCAGCACGTTGTCTGCCCGATCCAGCAGCCCATTGATCAGGCGCTCATTAAGTAGTGCAGGCTGGCTGATACCGACCGGCATCGCCATCAGCAGCAGCGGATAGTGAGATTCTTTCAAACCTTCCAGCGTTTCGCTGTAGTCGATCTGCAATGGAGTGGCGCTTAACATCTCCAGCGCGGCGCTGGCAACGTTAGCATCCGCTTCCACATAGGCAATGCGCGCATGGGACAGCGCATCCAGCACGCGAGGCATACCGGGTGCATTGGGATTAAGATCCAGCTGTACGCGAATCACAAAGGTCGACCCCTGATCCGGCTGGCTGCTGAAGGTGATTTCTCCTCCCATCTCCCGCACCAGTTTCTGGGTGATGACCAGACCCAGCCCGGTGCCGCCATGGCGGCGCGTAATGCTGGCGTCAGCCTGACGGAACGCCTGGAACAGCTGTGTCTGCTGCTGCTCAGAGATGCCGATGCCGGTGTCCTCAACCTGAATCTCCAGCTCGACGCGCGACTGGGTAATCACCCGCTGTCCGACGCGCATGCCGATGTAACCCTGCTCGGTAAACTTGATGGCGTTACCAATCAGGTTGATCAGAATCTGTTGCAGACGCAGCGCATCGCCAATCACGTTGTCCGGTACGCTGCTGTCACATACCACCGTCAGCTCCAGCCCCTTTTCATGCGCCGACGGCGCCAGCAGCACCAGGGTTTCATCCAGCGTGGCGCGCAGCGGGAAGGGGATTGCCTCCAGCATCAGCTTGCCTGCTTCCAGCTTCGAAAAATCGAGGACGTCATTGATAATACTGAGCAGGTTATTTGCCGAGCGCTCAATGGTCTGCATATAGTCGCGCTGGGTGGTGCGCAGTTGGGTTTTCAGCATCTGCCGGGTAAAGCCCAGCACGCCATTGAGCGGCGTTCGCAGCTCATGCGACATATTGGCCAGAAACTCAGATTTGATACGCGCGGCTTCCTGCGCGCGTTTCTTCGCCAGATCCAGTTCAACGTTCTGAATTTCCAGCTGCTCCAGCGTCTCTCTTAAATCCCAGGTTGCCTGGTCGATATTGTGCTGCATCTCTTCGTGATAGGCGGTCAGCGACATCGCCATCGCGTTAATGCCGTTTTTCAGAATGTTGAGTTCACCCAGCATGTAGCCCTCAACGCGGCTGTCGAGCTGGCCGCGACGGATGCGGTCAACGGTAGTGACCATATTGCGGATCGGGCCGGTGACATCGCGCATCAGACGATAAGCAAATAGCATGGCAAGACAGAGGCAGAAGAGCAGCATCAGCGTGGCAACAAACACCTCTTTGTACTGCTGCAACCGCACCGACTGCAGATCCAGTTCAATCGCCACATAGCCCAGCGGATTGCCCGCTGGCTTGGCATCTTCATCCGGTAATTCGTCCACATCGTAACGCTCAGAAGTAATCGGCGTACGCAGAATTAATAGGCTGCCGTGGCGCTCCATTGAGACATCGTCAGGCAGGGCGCGGATATCATTCTGTTGCAGCAGGCTGAGGTTTTGCTTGTGGTTCGAGGTGACATAAAGCTGATTGTGATTATCAAACACCGAGATGGCCCGGACGATGCCGGAATGGCGGCGGTGCAGCAGGCTGACCAGTTCACGCATGGCATCACGGTTGTGCCACGTCATGCTGTATTCGCTGGAGATCGCCAGGGGTTCGATGATGTTAGCCCCGGCATCAATCACCTGGCGCTGCAGTTCGTTGTAGCGGTGCACCACAAAAAAGGAGCTGAGCAGCAGGCCAACCATCAGCGTGGGTGCCAGGATTAAAATCATCATTCGCGCCCGCAGGCTGTATTTGGTCATAATAGTCGCCTGGCTACTCCGGCATTAACGTCCCTGTGCATGCTGTCGACAAAACGATGCAGGCCGTTTTCGATAAAGAGAATGAATAACACTATGGCGCAATTCTACGTTGCAAAACAGCGCGTGACGACGCAACAACGGATCACCGTCACCATTGAGGAGCTCGACCCGTTCGGGCAGGGGGTGGCGCGCCACAAGGGCAAAACCCTTTTTGTCACGGGTGCTCTGCCGGGTGAACAGGCGGAGGTCGTGCTGACAGAGGATAAACGTCAATTTGCCCGGGCGAAAGTGACACGACTGATTAGCCGCAGCCCGGAGCGCGTCACGCCGCGCTGCCCGCACTACGATCGCTGCGGCGGCTGCCAGCAGCAGCATGCCGATGTGGCGCTGCAACAGCAGAGCAAATCCCAGGCCCTGAGCCGGATGCTGAGCCAGGCCGCAGCACAGAACGTGGCGGTAGATGAGGTGATCGCCGGTCAGCCCTGGGGCTACCGTCGTCGCGCCCGTCTGGGTCTGCAATGGCAAAATAAAGCGCAACGCTTACAGATGGGCTTTCGTCAGGAAGCCAGCAACGATCTGGTCGATATTCAGCACTGCCCCATTTTAGCGCCCGAACTTGAAGCGTTACTGGTTCCGCTGCACCAGTGCCTCAGTGAGTTGCGCGCCGTCAGGCGTCCCGGACATGTGGAACTGGTGCTGGCGGATAACGGCCCGCTGATGATTCTGCGCCATCTTGATGCGCTGCATGCCAGCGATCGTGAAAAACTGGAACAGTTTTCGCATAAGCATCAGCTTATGCTGTTCCTGGATGCCGGTGATGAAGCATTGACCGCGTTAAGTGAATCGACGCCGTTTTATCATTCGCACCAGCTTAAGCTAACCTTCAGCCCACAGGATTTTATTCAGGTTAACGATGCGGTTAATCAGCAGATGGTCGCGAAGGCGATCGCCTGGCTCGATCTGCAGCCGGAAGACCGGGTGCTGGATCTGTTTTGCGGCATGGGAAACTTCACACTTCCTATAGGAATCTTCGTACATAATGTGGTTGGTGTGGAGGGGATTGCAGCATTAGTACGGCAGGCAGCGTATAATGCTGATTTGAATAATCTTAAAAATGTCAGTTTCTTTCAGCATAATCTGGAAGAAGAGGTGTCGCGCCAGCCGTGGGCGGCACAGGGATTTAACAAGGTATTACTCGATCCGGCACGCGCCGGGGCTGCGGGCGTCATGGCGCATGTGGTTAAACTTGCACCAGAACGCGTGGTCTATGTTTCGTGTAATCCCACAACACTCGCCCGCGACAGTCAGACATTGCTGTCGGCAGGCTACCAATTGGAAAGGGTCGCGATGCTGGATATGTTCCCACATACCCGTCATCTCGAATCCATGGTGCTGTTCAGAAAAACATAAGCGATGAATGTCGTTGTGCAGGAGAGGTTATGGTTGCGGTCAGAAGTGCGCATTTAAATACTGAGGGGGACTTCGCCCTCGACCAGTGGATCGCCAGTCTCGGTATTGCCAACCCGCAATCCTGTCAACGCGTTGCTGAGACCTGGCGCTACTGCGAAGCGCAGACGCAGGGCCATCCCGATCAGTCGCTGCTCCTGTGGCGCGGTATTGAGATGGTGGAAATCCTCTCCATGCTCAGCATGGATATTGAAAGCCTTTGTGCGGCGCTGATTTTCCCGCTGGCTAACGATGAAGTGGTGAGTGAAGAGGAGCTGGAAAATGCCGTCGGCAAAGGCATCGTCTCGCTGGTACACGGCGTGCGCGACATGGACGCCATCCGCCAGCTGAAAGCGATCCATAACGACTCCATGGCCTCTGAACAGGTCGATAACGTCCGCCGCATGCTGCTGGCGATGGTGGAAGACTTTCGCTGCGTGGTGCTCAAGCTGGCCGAACGCATCATGAACCTGCGCGAAATGAAAGATGCGCCGGAAGATGAGCGGGTGCTGGCCGCCAAAGAGAGCACCAACATCTATGCGCCCCTGGCCAACCGTCTTGGTATTGGACAGCTCAAATGGGAGCTGGAAGATTACTGCTTCCGCTACCTGCATCCCGACGAATATAAGCGCATCGCCAAATTACTACATGAGCGAAGAATCGACCGCGAGCAGTACATCGATAACTTCGTCAGCAACCTGCGCAAAGAGATGGCCAAAGAGGGCGTGCGCGCCGAAGTCTATGGTCGCCCGAAACATATCTACAGCATCTGGCGCAAGATGCAGAAAAAGTCGCTGGCCTTCGATGAGCTGTTTGACGTACGGGCGGTGCGCATCGTGGCCGATCGCCTGCAGGATTGCTATGGCGCGCTGGGTACGGTGCATACGCTCTATCGCCATCTGCCCAGTGAGTTTGATGACTACGTCGCTAACCCCAAACCCAACGGCTATCAGTCAATTCATACGGTGGTGTTAGGGCCGCAGGGCAAAACGGTGGAAATCCAGATCCGTACCCGCCAGATGCATGAAGATGCCGAGCTGGGCGTGGCGGCGCACTGGAAATATAAAGAGGGGCCAACCTCCAGCAGCGCGCGCGGCGCGGCGGGTCATGAAGAGCGTATTGCCTGGCTGCGTAAGTTGATTAGCTGGCAGGAAGAGATGGCCGACTCCGGCGAGCTGCTGGAAGAGGTCCGCAGTCAGGTGTTCGACGACCGGGTCTACGTTTTCACCCCGAAAGGTGACGTGGTGGATCTGCCGGCCGGTTCGACGCCGCTCGACTTTGCCTATCATATTCATAGTGACATCGGTCACCGCTGCATCGGTGCAAAAATCGGTGGTCGCATCGTGCCGTTCACCTATCAGCTGCAGATGGGCGATCAGGTTGAAGTGATCACCCAGAAACAGCCGAACCCGAGCCGCGACTGGCTCAATCCGAATCTGGGCTATATCACGACCAGCCGTGGACGCTCGAAGATCCACAACTGGTTCCGAAAACAGGATCGCGACAAGAACATTATCGCCGGACGGCAGATTCTGGATAACGAACTGAATCAGCTCGATATCAGCCTGCGCGAAGCGGAAAAACTGCTGCTGCCGCGCTATAACGTGACCTCACTGGAGGAGCTGCTGGCGGCCATTGGCGGCGGCGATATCCGTCTTAACCAGATGGTTAACTTCCTGCAGGCGAAGCTGAATAAGCCGAGTGCTGAAGAGGAAGATCGCGAAGCGCTGCGCCAGCTGACCCAGAAATCCTACTCGCAGCCCGCACGCAAAGAGAGTGGACGCGTGGTCGTCGAGGGCGTAGGCAATCTGATGCACCACATTGCCCGCTGCTGTCAGCCGATTCCGGGCGATGATATTGTTGGCTTTATCACCCAGGGGCGCGGCATCTCAATTCACCGCGCCGACTGCGACCAGCTCTCTGAACTGATTTCACATGCGCCGGAACGTATCGTCGATGCCGTGTGGGGCGAGAGCTACTCCAGCGGTTACTCGCTGGTCGTGCGCGTCACCGCCAACGATCGCAGCGGCTTGCTGCGTGACATCACTACCATTCTCGCCAACGAGAAAGTGAATGTACTGGGCGTCTCAAGCCGCAGCGACACTAAAAAGCAGCTGGCGACCATCGACATGGATATTGAGATCTACAACCATCAGGTTCTGGGACGTGTCCTGGCGCGCCTGAACCAGGTCTCTGATATTATTGACGCCCGCCGCCTGCACTGATATTCAGCTGCACTGCGGCAACCGGCAACAGGAGGTTGCGCGGACGTTTTCTGCGGTACTTGAGAGTGCCGGACGCGGTTCATCCCGTCCGGCACTGTTATACGCCTCGCCTCCTTGCCCGCTTCCTGTCACCTGACTACTCAAGGACCCGTCTGAATGAACGCTATTGAGCGCCTGCTTGGCATCATGAAAACCCTGCGCGATCCCCTCCATGGCTGCCCGTGGGATCGTGAACAGACCTTCACTTCTATCGCGCCCTATACGCTGGAAGAGACCTACGAAGTGCTGGACGCCATCCAGCGCGAAGATTTTGACGATCTGCGCGGCGAACTGGGCGATCTGCTGTTTCAGGTGGTGTTCTATGCGCAGATGGCCAGCGAACAGGATCGCTTTAATTTTGAGGATATCTGTCACGCCATCAGTGACAAGCTGGAGCGCCGTCATCCGCACATTTTTGGCGATGCCACGGCAGAAACCAGCAGTGACGTGCTGAAAAACTGGGAAGCGATTAAAACCGCCGAACGGGCTGATAAAGCCCAGCATTCAGCGCTGGACGACATTCCTAAAGCGCTGCCCGCACTGATGCGTGCTCATAAGATTCAGAAGCGCTGTCACAATGTGGGATTCGACTGGACTACGCTGGGGCCGGTGGTGGCAAAAGTGCATGAAGAGATTGATGAAGTGATGCACGAAGCACAGCAGAGCGTGGTGGACAGTGAAAAGCTGGAAGAGGAGATGGGTGACCTGCTGTTCGCCACCGTTAACCTGTCGCGCCATCTTGGCAGTAAAGCGGAAACGGCGCTGCAAAAGGCCAATGACAAGTTTGAGCGCCGGTTCCGCGAAGTCGAAGCGATCATCGCAGCACAGGGGTTAAGCATGCCGGGCGCCACGCTGGAGCAGATGGAAGCGGCCTGGCAGCAGGTAAAACTGGGCGAAAAAAGCTGATTATTCCAGCGCTGTGCATAAAGTCGCCATGTGTGCTTACTCGTTTCAGCGCGGCAACAACTTTGTGACGCACATCAACATTTCATTGGCAGCTATCCGCTATGGTAGGACGCAGCAATGCGTTGGAGGATGGCTGTGATTCATCAATTGTGGCTGATAGCGGTTTCCAGTATACTGTTTTCCCGTCCTGGTTATTCCACCGTCTTTAAACCTAAACTCTCAGGTTCAGCATGACAACGAATTATATTTTTGTGACCGGCGGGGTCGTTTCCTCTCTGGGTAAAGGCATTGCCGCCGCCTCCCTCGCAGCCATTCTCGAAGCTCGTGGTCTGAACGTGACCATCATGAAGCTGGACCCGTATATCAACGTGGATCCAGGCACCATGAGCCCGACCCAGCACGGCGAAGTTTTCGTCACTGATGACGGCGCTGAAACCGATCTCGATCTGGGTCACTACGAGCGCTTCATCCGCACCAAAATGTCGCGTCGTAACAACTTCACCACCGGCCGTATCTACTCAGAAGTCCTGCGCAAAGAGCGCCGTGGCGACTATCTGGGTGCAACCATTCAGGTTATCCCGCACATCACCAACGCCATCAAAGAACGCATTATTGAAGGCGGTGAAGGTCATGATGTGGTGCTGGTCGAAATCGGCGGCACGGTAGGGGATATCGAATCACTGCCATTCCTGGAAGCGATTCGCCAGATGGCCGTGGATGTGGGCCGTGAACACACCATGTATATGCACCTGACGCTGGTACCGTACATGGCGGCTGCCGGTGAAGTGAAAACCAAACCGACTCAGCACTCCGTAAAAGAGTTGCTGTCGATTGGTATCCAGCCAGATGTGCTGATTTGCCGTTCTGACCGTGCCGTACCGGCCAACGAACGTGCCAAAATCGCCCTGTTCTGTAACGTTCCTGAAAAAGCGGTAATCTCGCTGAAAGACGTTGATTCCATCTACAAGATTCCTGGCATGCTTAAGTCGCAGGGCCTGGATGACTATATCTGCAAGCGCTTCAACCTGAATGCACCGGAAGCCAACCTGGCCGAGTGGGAGCAGGTGATCTACGAAGAAGCTAATCCGGGTGGTGAAGTCACCATCGGTATGGTGGGCAAGTATGTTGAGCTGCCGGATGCCTACAAATCCGTTATCGAAGCGCTGAAACATGGTGGCCTGAAAAATCGTGTCACCGTGAACATCAAACTGATCGATTCGCAGGATGTTGAATCCCGCGGTGTCGAATTACTGAAAGATCTGGATGCGATTCTGATCCCGGGTGGCTTCGGCTACCGTGGTGTGGAAGGCAAGCTGATGACCGCACAGTACGCACGTGAAAACAACGTGCCGTACCTGGGCATCTGTCTGGGCATGCAGGTTGCGCTGATGGAGTTCGCGCGTAATGTTGCGGGCATGCCGGGCGCCAACTCCACTGAATTTGTGCCAGACTGTAAATACCCGGTGGTGGCATTAATCACCGAATGGCGTGACGAAGAAGGCAACGTCGAAGTCCGCAGCGAGCAGAGCGATCTGGGCGGCACCATGCGTCTGGGCAGCCAGCAGTGTCAGTTAACGCCGGGCAGCCAGGTTCGCCAGCTCTACGGCTCTGACACCATCGTTGAGCGCCATCGCCACCGCTATGAAGTGAACAATATGCTGTTAAAGCAGATTGAAGCAGCCGGTCTGCGCGTAGCAGGTCGCTCTGGTGATGATCAACTGGTTGAGATTATCGAGATCCCGAACCATCCGTGGTTTGTGGCCTGCCAGTTCCACCCTGAGTTTACCTCGACCCCACGCGACGGCCATCCGTTGTTTGCCGGCTTTGTTAAAGCCGCGCATGAGCATCAGAAGCGTTTAGCGAAGTAAGTTTCACAGACAACGCGCGAACTTTTCGCGCGTTGTCTGTCTTAGGATTGACTAACTTGTACTGAGGAAAATCGTAATGTCCAAAATCGTAAAAGTCATCGGTCGCGAAATTATCGACTCACGTGGTAACCCGACTGTTGAAGCTGAAGTGCATCTGGAAGGCGGTTTTGTAGGCCTGGCCGCTGCGCCATCAGGTGCCTCTACCGGTTCACGCGAAGCGCTGGAACTGCGTGACGGTGACAAATCACGTTTCCTGGGCAAAGGCGTAACCAAAGCCGTTGCTGCAGTAAACGGTCCGATTGCTGAAGCGGTAAAAGGCAAAGACGCGAAAGATCAGGCGAACATCGATAAGATCATGATCGACCTGGACGGTACTGAGAACAAATCTAACTTCGGTGCTAACGCCATTCTGGCTGTGTCACTGGCAGCGGCTAAAGCAGCTGCAGCTTCTAAAGGTCAGGCGCTGTATGAGCACATCGCTGAGCTGAACGGCACCCCAGGCAAATACTCTATGCCACTGCCTATGATGAACATCATCAACGGCGGCGAACATGCCGACAACAACGTCGACATCCAGGAATTCATGATCCAGCCGGTTGGCGCTTCTAACGTTAAAGAAGCTATCCGTATGGGTTCTGAAGTATTCCACAACCTGGCAAAAGTGCTGAAAAGCAAAGGAATGAGCACGGCAGTGGGTGACGAAGGCGGCTACGCGCCTAACCTGGGTTCCAACGCCGAAGCGCTGGCTGTCATCGCTGAAGCGGTAAAAGCAGCAGGCTACGAGCTGGGCAAAGACATCACTCTGGCGATGGACTGTGCGGCATCTGAGTTCTACAAAGATGGCAAATACGTTCTGGCCGGTGAAGGCGGTAAAGCGTTCACCTCTGAAGAGTTCACCCACTTCCTGGAAGATCTGACTAAACAGTATCCGATCGTCTCTATCGAAGATGGCCTGGATGAATCTGACTGGGACGGCTTCGCTTACCAGACCAAAGTGCTGGGCGATAAAATCCAGCTGGTGGGCGACGACCTGTTCGTGACCAACACCAAAATTCTGAAAGAAGGTATCGATAAAGGTATCGCTAACTCCATTCTGATCAAATTTAACCAGATCGGTTCTCTGACCGAAACCCTGGCTGCGATCAAAATGGCGAAAGATGCGGGCTACACTGCCGTGATCTCTCACCGTTCAGGCGAAACTGAAGATGCAACCATCGCTGACCTGGCGGTAGGTACTGCAGCGGGCCAGATCAAAACCGGTTCAATGAGCCGTTCTGACCGTGTTGCTAAGTACAACCAGCTGATCCGTATCGAAGAAGCGCTGGGTTCTAAAGCGCCATTCAACGGTCTGAAAGAAGTTAAAGGTCAGTAATGACCCTGTGCTGATGGCGCGTTAAGCGGCATCGCATACACTGAAAGCCCCGCCTTGTGCGGGGCTTTTGCTTTTTCGTGTCGCGCAGCTGTTGTTGTGCGGTACACGCTGGCATAATCAGCGCCCCGATTTATCCAGGCGAGTAAAAAATGTTCTACCCGATTAACGAAATGTTCCAGACACTGCAGGGCGAAGGTTATTACACCGGCGTGCCTGCTATTTTCATCCGCCTGCAGGGCTGCCCGGTGGGCTGTAGCTGGTGTGATACCAAACATACCTGGGAAAAGCGGGCAGATCGGGAAACGTCGCTGGGCGATATTTTGATCAAGACAGTGGAAAGCGACGCCTGGGGTGATGCCGATGCGGCGACCCTGGTGAGTGCCATTGCGCAGCAGGGCTGGACGGCGCGCCACGTGGTGATTACCGGTGGTGAACCGGCGATTTATGACCTGCGTCCGTTAACGACTGCGCTGGAGCAGCACGGTTTCCAGTGCCAGATTGAGACCAGCGGAACACACGAGATCCACTGTTCCGAACAGACCTGGGTGACTGTCTCCCCGAAGGTCAACATGCGCGGCGGCTACGATGTGCTGCCCCAGGCGCTAAGCCGGGCCGATGAAATTAAACATCCTGTGGCGCGTCAGCGTGATGTGGACGCACTGGATCTGCTGCTGGCGGGGATGGATGACACCAAAGCCCGAATTATCGCCCTGCAGCCCATCAGTCGCAAAGATGAGGCTACCCGACTCTGCATTGAGACCTGTATTGCACGCAACTGGCGTCTGTCGATGCAGACCCATAAATATCTCAATATCGCCTGATAAAGCGCGCGATGTCGTTAACCGCAGGAAAGAGGTGATTCAGATACGTGACGGAAAGGGAAATAGTGTCGGATCGAAGGGTTCGATCCGACAGGTTTAGCCGCGGTAAACGCAGCCTGCGGTGCAGGTTTCTTTGATCATGACCGCGCTTAACAGCGGCAGTTGCGGCTTCATCTGATCCCAGATCCATTTCGCCAGCACTTCGCTGGTGGGATTTTCCAGGCCAGGAATATCATTCAGATAGTAGTGGTCCAGCCGATTGTAAAGAGGCTTAAACACCGCCTTCAGTTCAGCAAAATCCATAACCCAGCCGGTATGCGCATCCACTTCGCCGGTAATCTCCAGACGAACCAGGAACGAATGACCGTGCAGACGGCCACATTTGTGTCCGGCCGGCACATTCGGAAGATGGTGCGCGGCTTCGAACTGGAACTCTTTAAACAAGGTGGTAGACATAGTGGTTCTCAGACATTTAAAAACCGCTGAATTCTACCTGATTACCGCTTTTTTCGCACCCGCGCCGCACAAAGCGATACTTCCCCATCCGATTACCGAATCGTGTCGAGCTAATTAACTAATAAATCACCCGTTTGCTTATCAGTTTTAACGATTAACCCTACCAGAAAAACCACTTAGTCATTTTGGTTATTTGATATGTCGAAGGTGTATTTAATCGTTAATATACGGACCGGTAACCTACGCACTCTTCCGCCACTTTACGGTCCGGACTTCTGATACTGGAATTTTTAACGCGATGACGACTCAGGCACCTGGTTCACTGCTTCCGCTCTCACCGGAACAACTCGCCCGCTTACAGGCGGCGACGACAGATTATTCCCCGACTCAACTGGCGTGGCTGTCAGGCTATTTCTGGGGCCGGGTAGAGCAGACGCCGGGTGGCGCCGTCGCCAGCAGCGCACCGTCCGCGCCCGCCGCTGAAGCGCCGGTTATTACCTTGCTTTCCGCCTCTCAGACCGGCAATGCCCGTCGCCTGGCGGAGCAGCTGCGTGATGATCTGCTGGCTGCGAAGCTGAATGTAAACCTGGTGAATGCCGGTGATTACAAGTTTAAGCAGATTGGCCAGGAAAAAATGCTGGTGGTGGTCACCTCTACTCAGGGCGAAGGTGAGCCACCGGAAGAGGCGGTGGCGCTGCATAAATTCCTGATGTCGAAGAAGGCACCGAAAATGGAGGGGGCGGCCTTTGCAGTGTTTGGCCTGGGCGATACCTCTTATGAATTCTTCAGTCAGGCGGGCAAAGATTTTGACAGCCGTCTGGCGGCGCTGGGCGGCGAACGTCTGCTGGACCGCGTTGATGCGGATGTCGAGTATGCAGAGCAGGCCACGGCCTGGCGCGGTGCGCTGACGGAAATTCTGAAAAAGCGCGTGCCGACCGAATCCCCGGCGCAGGCTGCGGCGACAGCGGCAGGCACCGTCAACGAAGTGACCACCAGTCCCTACAGCAAAGAGTCTCCACTCAGCGCCAGCCTGGCGGTGAATCAGAAAATTACCGGACGTGACTCAGACAAAGATGTGCGCCATATCGAAATCGATCTGGGCGACGCCGGTCTGCGCTATCAGCCTGGCGATGCGCTGGGCGTCTGGTATGAAAATGACGCGGCGCTGGTCAGCGAACTACTGGAGCTGGTCTGGCTGAAAGGCGATGAGTCAGTGGAGGTTCAGGGCAAAACCCTGCCGCTGGCTGAGGCGTTGCAGAAGCACTTTGAGCTGACAGTGAATACCGCGCAGATTGTCGCACAGTACGCTCAGCTGTCCCGTAACGCCGAGCTGCTGTCGCTGGTGGATGATAAAGCCCGGCTGCAGCAGTATGCGCAGCACTATCCGATTGTGGATATGGTGCGGCTGGCACCGGCTGAACTGAGCGCTGAACAGCTGACCGGGCTGCTGCGCCCGCTGACGCCGCGACTCTACTCTATCGCCTCTTCACAGGCCGAAACCGACACCGAAGTGCACATCACTGTAGGTGCCGTGCGCTTCGATATTGAAGGCCGCCAGCGCGGCGGCGGTGCATCGACCTGGCTGGCCGATCGTGTTGAAGAAGAGGGCGAAGTCCGCGTCTTCATCGAGCACAACGACAATTTCCGCCTGCCGGCTAATCCGGACGCGCCGGTGATCATGATTGGCCCGGGCACCGGCATCGCGCCGTTCCGCGCCTTTATGCAGCAGCGCGACAACGACGGTGCCAGCGGCAAAAACTGGCTATTCTTTGGTAATCCGCACTTCACCGACGATTTCCTCTATCAGGTGGAGTGGCAGAAATATGTGAAGGATGGCCTGCTGACGAATATTGACCTTGCCTGGTCACGCGATCAGGCAGAGAAGATTTACGTACAGGATAAGATCCGCGCGAAAGGGGCCGAAGTCTGGCGCTGGATTGAAGAGGGCGCGCATCTTTATGTCTGTGGCGACGCGAATCGTATGGCAAAAGACGTCGAGCAGGCATTGCTGGATGTGGTGGTCGAACACGGCGGAATGGATCGTGAAACGGCCGACGAATTTTTAAGTGAGCTGCGCATTGAGCGCCGTTATCAGCGAGACGTTTACTAATGAGTGATAAACACCCTGGACCGCTGGTTGTAGAAGGTAAGTTAACCGACGCTGAGCGCCTGAAGAAGCAGAGCAACTATCTGCGCGGCACCATCAAAGAAGATCTGGAAGAGGGTCTGACCGGTGGCTTTACCGGCGATAACTTCCTGCTAATCCGTTTTCACGGCATGTACCAGCAGGACGATCGCGACATTCGCGCTGAACGTGCGGAGCAGAAGCTGGAACCGCGCCACGCCATGATGCTGCGCTGCCGACTGCCGGGCGGGATCATTACGCCGACGCAGTGGCTGGCCATCGACAAATTTGCTACCGACAAAACTATTTATGGCAGCATCCGTCTGACCAACCGTCAGACCTTCCAGTTTCACGGTATTCTGAAGAAGAACGTCAAGCCGACGCATCAGATGCTGCATGAAGTGGGGCTGGATGCGCTGGCGACCGCCAACGACGTCAACCGTAACGTGCTCTGTACGTCGAACCCGGTTGAGTCGGAACTGCATCAGGAAGCGTATGAGTGGGCGAAGAAGCTCTCCGAGCATCTGCTGCCGCGCACCCGTGCCTATGCCGAGATCTGGTGGGATAAAGAAAAAGTCGCGACAACAGACGAAGAGCCGATTCTCGGTGAAACCTATCTGCCGCGTAAATTCAAAACGACGGTAGTGATCCCGCCGCATAACGATGTGGATCTGCACGCCAACGATCTGAACTTTGTCGCCGTCGCCGAGAACGGCAAGCTGGTGGGCTTCAACCTGCTGGTGGGAGGCGGTCTTTCGATCGAGCACGGTAACAAAGCGACTTACGCGCGTACCGCCAGCGAATTTGGTTACTTCCCGGTTGAGAAGATCCTCGATGTTGCCGAGGCGGTCGTGACGACGCAGCGTGACTGGGGTAACCGTACCGACCGTAAAAACGCCAAAACCAAGTACACCCTGGAACGCGTTGGCGTCGAGACCTTTAAAGCGGAAGTTGAAAAACGCGCTGGCCTGACGTTTGAGCCGATCCGTCCCTATGAGTTCACCACCCGTGGCGATCGCATTGGCTGGATCAAAGGCATCGACAACAAATGGCATCTGACGCTGTTTATCGAAAATGGTCGCCTGCTCGACTATCCGGGCCGACCGCTGAAAAGCGGCATCGCGGAAATTGCGAAAATCCATCAGGGTGACTTCCGCCTGACCGCCAACCAGAACCTGATTGTGGCGGGCGTGCCGGAAAGCGAAAAAGCGCAGATTGAAGCGATCGCCCGCGCACATGGTCTGATGGATCATGTGACGCCACAGCGCGAAAACTCGATGGCCTGCGTCGCGTTCCCGACCTGTCCGCTGGCGATGGCAGAAGCCGAACGCTTCCTGCCCGCGTTTGTGACTAAAGTCGAGGGCATCATGCACGCGCATGGCGTTGGTGATGAGCACATAGTGTTACGCGTTACCGGTTGTCCGAACGGTTGCGGCCGTGCCATGCTGGCTGAACTGGGTCTGGTGGGTAAAGCGCCAGGCCGCTACAACCTGCATCTGGGCGGAAACCGCAGCGGAACGCGTATTCCCCGTATGTATCGTGAAAACATTAACGAAAGCGAAATTCTCGCCACCATTGATGAGCTGGTGGGACGCTGGGCCACCGAGCGCCAGGCCGCTGAAGGCTTTGGTGACTTCACCATCCGCGCAGGCATTGTTGCGCCGGTGCTGGACCCGGCACGCGACTTCTGGGAGGAAGCAAAATGAGTCAGCCCGACCTCGCAGCACTGAATGAGATGTCCAAAGTCCAGCGTGCGATGGCGCTGGCGGCGACCAATGCGCAGCTGGAGAAGTCATCAGCAGAAGAGCGGGTCAGCTGGGCGCTGGAGAATCTGCCGGGCGCCTATGTACTCTCCTCCAGTTTCGGTATTCAGGCCGCGGTGTCGCTGCATCTGGTGACGCGTCAGCAGCCCGATATTCCGGTGATCCTGACCGACACCGGCTATCTGTTCCCGGAGACCTATCGTTTTATTGATGAGCTGGCGGACCAGCTTAATCTCAACCTCAAGGTGTTCCGTGCCGAAACCTCACCGGCCTGGCAGGAAGCGCGCTATGGCAAACTGTGGGAGCAGGGGGTCGAAGGGATTGAGAAGTATAACGAGATCAATAAAGTCGAGCCGATGAACCGGGCTATTGAAAGCCTGGGTGCCCAGACCTGGTTTGCCGGTCTGCGCCGCGATCAGTCCGGCAGCCGGGCGAATCTGCCGGTGCTGGGCGTGCAGCGAGGCGTCTTCAAGCTGCTGCCGATTATCGACTGGGATAACCGCCAGATTCATCAGTATCTGGAGCAGCACAAGCTGAAGTATCATCCGCTGTGGGATGAAGGCTACCTTTCGGTGGGCGATACCCACACCACCCGCAAGTGGGAGCCGGGTATGGCAGAAGAAGAGACGCGCTTCTTTGGTCTTAAACGCGAGTGTGGTCTGCACGAAGGCTGATGCCGTGCTTCTCTCCCCCGCCAGGGGGAGAGAATGTCTTCGTGCAGTCAGTCAGGCAGGAAGTTAAACGCCTTTTAATCCGGCAAACGCCTCCGCTGCACGGGTCACATTCACTTTCGTCACCTCATACTCCGCCACCGCGACAAACGGATCTTCCGCTAAGATCGCAGCCAGCTTTTCACGTTCCATCTCCCTGACCATCAGCATGCCGCCCGTGCGTGGATCTTTACGTCCCGCGGCAATAAAAAAGCCCGCATCAAAATAGCGATCGAGCCAGTCGATATGGCCTGCCAGCAGCGCTTCAACCTCTTC
Organism: Pantoea sp. B550; assembly: GCF_024158165.1. Classification (NCBI taxonomy): domain Bacteria; kingdom Pseudomonadati; phylum Pseudomonadota; class Gammaproteobacteria; order Enterobacterales; family Erwiniaceae; genus Pantoea; species Pantoea sp. B550. The sequence continues at coordinate 1,122,507 of NZ_JAMYXI010000003.1, read as the reverse complement.
TATCGGACGAACGTAATTCAGAAATACCACGTACATGTCAGATCCTCACACTTTGGGATTGGTCAGTTCGCTGAGCAGCGGCAGCAGCACGCGAACACTGTCGCGGGTTCGCAGGGTTATCTGGCCCGGCAGCCAGCGGTCGAGATAGCTCAGATTATCCAAATCAGTCTGATGACGGGTTACGCCATCAGGAAAGTGGTGGCTGCGATGACGCTGTAACGCGCCATCTTTATTTCCCAGCGTCCAGTTGCTGGCGGTGACATCCAGCAGCGGAAAGCCCGCCCTGTCGAAGGCATTCAGACCGTTGAAGTCTTTGCGATTCAGCTGGTGGCTGGCAGCGGGAATGCCCAACTGACGGGCCAGTAGCAGAGCGCGGTCGCTGGTCTGCTTGCGCACCGCCCGAGGCGTGTTCATGCCGCTGTTGAAATAGAGATGATCGCCGGTGATCAGGCTGTTCAGATCGATGACCAGCAGCGTATTTTTCTTCTCACGCGTGCTCATTCGCTCAACATAATCATCCATGCCGTGCAGATCGGTTTCTCCGGCGCTGAGCGCCACAAAGCGGATGCCGTAGTGCAGCGGTTTGTGACTCAGCTGCTGTGCCAGCTCCAGCATCACGCCAAGACCCGACGCATTATCGTCGACGCCCTGCAGACGCAAGCCGCCCAGATTATGATGGACCTGGCTGCTGTTCTGCGGCGTCCAGGTATCCAGATGCGCCACGATCAGAATCTCCTGCGGCACGCTGCCTGCACGCGCGGCTATCACCGAGGTGGCCGTGAGCTTATGCCAGCGCTGCGTACCGTCATCCTCCTGCCATTTATAGCCGGTGTTGAACTGGCGGGTATCGGTTTTATACCCCAGCGCGGTAAATTGCTGTTGCAGATAGTCAGCGGCCATCAGCTCAGCCGGACTTCCGCTCATCCGGCCAGGAAAATAGGTGGCGATGTGCCGGACCTGCTGTTCGGCAAACTGACCCGCTGGCGCGGCCAGGACCAGCGGGGAAATGAGTGCGCTAAACAAAACTGTCGCGACCCTCAGGCGGAGGGAACAAAACATAGTGCATCCTTTTTTTTCATTATCCGGGAGCCAACAGGCATGCGGGCCAGGGCCAGCCATGCCGCGCGCATTATACGCCTTTTGTTCTGTGAGCTGGTTAGCGGAATCGGGCGCTGCTCTGAGCGAAAGCACGAACACACATTTATTACTGGCACTTATCTGCTTTTGCAGACGCAGGCGCGGCCCTGAATGTGTGAACCTGTTCACAAAAAAGCCATTAAATACATCTGCTAAGAACAAATTGTTCTGTGCTTTGCGGCGTCGTTATTCCATTCGGTAACTACTCATTCCAATTCGTAATTTCATCTGGATAAACTCAGCGACGTATAGTCGCGTTAATACAAAGTTAAATCATCAGGGTTAACGTGGACTATTTGCCTCTTTTTGCCGATCTCTCTGGCCGCCCGGTTCTGGTTGTCGGCGGTGGAGATATTGCGGCGCGAAAAATTGAACTGCTGCGTCGCGCGCGCGCGCGTATTCAGATCGCCTCTCGTGAACTCTGCCCTGAACTGCAGGCACTGCTGGATAAGCAGGAGCTGGAGTGGGTGGCGACCGCATTTGACCCGACCCAGCTGGATGGTGTTTTCCTGGTGATTGCCGCCACCGACGACAACCAGCTTAATACCCAGGTTTTTGAAGCCGCAAACGCGCGGCATAAGCTGGTTAACGTGGTCGACGACCAGCCAAAATGCACCTTTATCTTCCCGTCGATTGTTGACCGCTCACCGCTGGTGGTGGCGATCTCCTCCAGCGGCACCGCACCGGTGCTGGCACGCATGCTGCGCGAAAAAATCGAAACGCTGCTGCCCGCCAGTCTTGGTCAGATGGCGGAGGTAGCCGGACTCTGGCGCGATAAGGTCAAACAGCGCTTCAGCCGCATGTCCGATCGTCGGCGTTTCTGGGAGCGTGCCTTCGACGGTCTGTTCGCCAGTCAGATGTCCGCCGGTAACGTCGAAGAGGCGAAGCGCACGCTGGATCGTGAACTGCTGGAAGAGCCAACCCGTCAGGGCGAGATCTTTCTGGTCGGTGCCGGGCCGGGCGACAGCGGCCTGCTGACGCTGCGTGGCCTGCAGGTAATGCAGTTAGCCGATGTGGTGCTCTACGACCATCTGGTCAGCGAAGAGGTGCTGGACCTGGTGCGTCGCGACGCCGACCGCATCTGCGTCGGTAAACGCGCCAGCGCGCATACGTTGCCGCAGGAAGAGATTAATCAGTTGCTGGTTTCACTGGCGCTGAAAGGTAAGCGCGTTGTCCGCCTTAAGGGCGGCGATCCCTTTATCTTTGGCCGCGGCGGCGAAGAGCTGCAGGCGGCACAGCAGGCGGGCGTGCCGTTCCAGGTGGTGCCGGGCGTCACCGCGGCTGCCGGCGCGACAGCCTATGCCGGGATTCCGCTGACCCATCGCGATTACGCGCAGAGCGTGATGTTTATTACCGGTCACTGCCGTCCCGATGGCGATGATATTGACTGGCCATCGCTGGCGCGTGCGCGTCAGACGCTGGCGATCTACATGGGCACGGTTAAAGCAGCCGCTATCAGCGCAGCGCTGATTCAGCACGGTCGCGCGCCATCAACGCCAGTGGCGGTGATCAGTCGCGGCACCCGTCAGGATCAACAGGTGCTGACCGGCACCTTAGAACAACTTGAGGCGCTGGCCGCCTCGGCACCTACTCCGGCGCTGCTGGTGATTGGAGAGGTGGTTAATCTGCACGGGCAACTCGCCTGGTTTAAACATTCAGCACAACAGGGGACTCGCGAGTCCGCCGTTGTCAATCTGGCTTGAGGGAAAATCATGGACCAAAAACGACTCACTCATCTGCGTCAGCTGGAGGCGGAGAGTATCCACATCATTCGCGAAGTGGCAGCGGAGTTCAGCAACCCGGTGATGATGTACTCCATCGGCAAAGACTCCTCGGTGATGCTGCATCTGGCGCGTAAAGCCTTTTATCCGGGCACGCTGCCGTTCCCGCTGCTGCATGTGGATACCGGCTGGAAATTCCGTGAAATGTACGCGTTTCGCGACCGCACCGTGAAAGCGATGGGCGCAGAGTTGCTGGTTCACCGCAATCCGGAAGGCGTGGCGATGGGGATTAACCCTTTTGTCCACGGCAGTGCCAAACACACTGACATTATGAAGACCGAAGGGCTGAAGCAGGCGCTGAACAAATATGGTTTTGATGCGGCCTTTGGTGGCGCTCGTCGCGATGAAGAAAAGTCACGCGCCAAAGAGCGTATCTACTCCTTCCGTGACCGCTTCCATCGCTGGGATCCGAAAAACCAGCGTCCTGAGCTGTGGCACAACTACAACGGCCAGATCAACAAAGGCGAGAGCATCCGTGTCTTCCCGCTGTCGAACTGGACCGAACTGGATATCTGGCAGTACATCTTCCTGGAAAACATCGAGATCGTGCCGCTCTATCTCGCCGCGCCGCGTCCGGTGCTGGAGCGTGATGGCATGCTGATGATGATCGATGACGATCGCATCAACCTGCAGCCGGGTGAAGAGATCACCCAGCGGATGGTCCGTTTCCGTACGCTCGGCTGCTGGCCGCTGACTGGGGCGGTAGAGTCCGAAGCGCAGACGCTGCCGGAGATCATCGAAGAGATGCTGGTCTCCACCACCAGCGAGCGTCAGGGCCGCATGATCGATCGCGATCAGTCCGGTTCGATGGAACTGAAAAAACGCCAGGGTTATTTCTAAGGAGACGCCAGATGAATACCGTAATTGCACAACAGATTGCCGACCAGGGCGGCGTTGAAGCCTGGCTGACCGCTCAACAGCATAAGAGCCTGCTGCGTTTTCTGACCTGCGGCAGCGTGGACGACGGAAAAAGTACCCTGATTGGGCGTCTGCTGCATGACACCCGTCAGATCTATGAAGATCAGCTTTCATCACTGCACAACGACAGCAAACGACACGGCACCCAGGGCGAGAAGCTCGATCTGGCGCTGCTGGTGGATGGCCTGCAGGCGGAGCGTGAGCAGGGCATTACTATTGATGTGGCCTACCGCTACTTCTCGACCGAAAAGCGTAAATTTATTATCGCGGACACGCCGGGACATGAGCAGTACACCCGCAACATGGCGACCGGCGCGTCAACCTGCGATCTGGCGATCCTGCTGATCGATGCACGTAAAGGCGTACTGGATCAGACCCGCCGTCACAGCTTTATCTCAACGCTGTTGGGCATCAAACACCTGGTGGTGGCGATCAACAAGATGGACCTGGTGGAGTACGATCAGGCACGCTTCGAGCAGATCAAACAGGATTACCTGGATTTTGCTGCCCAGCTGCCGGAAGACCTTGATATCCGCTTTGTGCCAATGTCAGCGCTGGAAGGGGACAACGTTGCCTCTGCCAGTCAGACCATGCCGTGGTACAGCGGACCGACCCTGCTGGATGTACTGGAAACCGTGGAGCTGAAGCGCGTTGTCGATCATCAGCCGATGCGTTTCCCGGTGCAGTATGTGAACCGTCCCAACCTGGATTTCCGTGGCTATGCCGGTACTCTGGCGTCGGGCAGCGTGCAGGTGGGCCAGCGGGTAAAAGTGCTGCCGTCTGGCGTGGAGTCGACTATTGCCCGTATTGTGACTTTTGATGGCGATTTGCAGGAAGCGGGTGCAGGCGAAGCGATTACGCTGGTACTGCAGGATGAGATTGATATCAGCCGTGGCGATCTGCTGGTGGATGCCAGCGAAGCACTGGCTGCGGTGCAGTCTGCCAGCGTTGATGTGGTCTGGATGGCGGAACAGCCGCTGCAGGCCGGTCAGAGCTATGACCTGAAAATCGCCGGTAAGAAAACCCGTGGTCGCGTTGAGAAGGTGCTGCATCAGGTCGAGATCAATTCGCTGGAGACGCGTCAGGTCGATTCGCTGCCGCTGAACGGTATTGGTCGCATTGAGATCACCTTTGACGAACCGATGGTGCTCGATAGCTATCAGCAGAACCCGGTAACCGGCGGCATGATCTTTATCGATCGCCTGAGTAACGTCACCGTGGGTGCCGGCATGATCCATCAGCCAAACCATGATGCGCCGGTTAACAGCGGTGAGTTCAGCGCGTTTGAGCTGGAACTGAATGCGCTGGTGCGTCGTCACTTCCCACACTGGAACGCGCGCGACCTGCTGGGCGGTCAATAATGGCGCAGCACGATGATAACGTGGTGTGGCATGACCATCCGGTAACACGTGCTTCTCGCGAGCAGCAGCACGGCCATCAGGGCGTGGTGCTGTGGTTCACCGGGCTTTCGGGCTCGGGGAAATCCACCGTCGCAGGTGCGCTGGAGCAGGCGCTGCACCGCATCGGTGTCAGCACCTATCTGCTGGATGGTGACAATGTGCGTCACGGCCTCTGTCGTGACCTCGGCTTCAGCGATGATGACCGCAAGGAGAACATCCGTCGGGTCGGTGAAGTGGCGAAGCTGATGGTGGATGCCGGACTCGTGGTGCTCACCGCCTTTATTTCGCCGCATCGCGCCGAGCGTCAGATGGTGCGCGACCTGCTGGAGCCAGGGCAGTTTATCGAGGTGTTTGTCGATACACCGTTAGCGGTGTGTGAAGCGCGCGATCCGAAAGGTTTATATCGCAAAGCGCGCGCCGGTGAGCTGCGTAATTTCACCGGCATCGACAGCGTCTATGAGGCGCCAGACAGCCCGGAAATCAAGCTGGATGGCGAACAATTGGTTACAAAACTGGCTGCCCAATTGTTAGACCTGCTGCGCGACCGCGATATCATCAGATCCTGAAGAGACAGCGGCAGATCGGGTCTGATCTGCCGCCCTCGCGCCAACAGGATGCCTATGCAGAACATTACCCCAATGCTCGCCCGTAAAGATGACTCAGCCCCGGATGAGCCACGCTCACTGCTGCCGGGCGGCGTTATCGGCTTTCTTGCTTACTGGTGTGCGCTGGCGATTCCATTCCTGCTGTTCGGCTCTAACACGCTGTTTTTCTTTCTCTATACCTGGCCATTCTTTCTGGCGCTGTTGCCGGTCGCTGTGGTGACGGGTATTGCACTGAATACGCTGCTGAGCGGGCAGTGGCTCTGGGCCGCGCTTGCCACAGTGATTATGGTGGTCACGCTCTTCTGGTTAATGTTCTCATTTCTTTCTGGCTGGTAAGCCATCACTGCGCCTGTGCTGATGTGCAAACGCATCGGCAGGTTACAAATCTTTTCCCGCCAGAATCGGTACTGATTACCCGGACGCGCAGCAAAGCATGCCATTTTCGCCGCTGGTGTGGAGTCCTGTGCAAAGTTATGGGATGATTGGGCCGTTTTTAGGGGGCGGGATGGGAAAACTGACGTTACTGTTATTGGTGCTGCTAGGCTGGCTGCAATATTCATTGTGGCTGGGGAAAAATGGCATCCATGACTATACGCGCGTCAATGATGATGTCGCGGTGCAACAGGCAAACAATGCCAAACTGAAATCGCGAAACGATCAGCTATTTGCCGAAATTGATGACCTCAATGGCGGCTCGGAAGCGATCGAGGAGCGTGCGCGCAATGAACTGGGCATGATTAAGCCCGGTGAGACCTTCTATCGTCTGGTGCCTGACCAGAATAAACGCAACGCGCAACAATCAGCGCAAAACCTACAACGATAAAACATGAACACTCTGGCCTCCCTTGCGGATGTGATTGCCGTGGTGCCCGCTGCCGGGATCGGCAGCCGCATGCAGGCAACCTGTCCAAAGCAGTATCTGACGATTGGTCAGTACACCCTTCTGGAACACAGCATTGCACGTCTGTTTTCCCATCCCGCTATCAGACAGGTGATTGTTGCCCTTAGCCCCGATGACGAGCACTTTGCTTCCCTGCCGCTGGCACGCGATCCGCGCGTGGTCAGGGTCACAGGCGGAGAGACCCGTGCCGAATCGGTGCTGGCAGGACTCCAGGCCGCACAGGGTTCCGCCTGGGTGCTGGTCCATGACGCTGCGCGTCCCTGTCTGCATCCCGACGATCTCCAGCAACTGCTCAACGTGCGCGAACAGAGCCACGTAGGCGGAATTCTGGCCGCGCCCGTGCGCGACACGATGAAGCGGGGCGAGCCGGGCAAAGCGGCAGTGGCCCATACCGTAGAACGTGACGATCTCTGGCACGCCTTAACACCGCAATTTTTCCCTCATGCACTGCTTACCGCCTGCCTGACGCGGGCGCTGGCAGAAGGCGCGACCATCACCGATGAAGCGTCGGCGCTAGAGTATTGCGGCTACCATCCGCTGTTAGTCAGCGGACGCAGTGATAACATCAAAGTCACCCGGCCAGAAGATCTGGCGCTGGCGGCTTTTTATCTGAGTCAGATTCAATTAAAGGAGAGCGCATGATGCGTATCGGTCACGGTTTTGACGTTCACGCCTTTGGCGGAGAAGGTCCGTTAGTGATTGGCGGTGTGCGGATCCCGTTTGAACACGGTTTTATCGCCCATTCGGATGGCGATGTAGCGCTGCATGCGCTGACTGACGCGCTGCTTGGCGCAGTAGCGATGGGCGACATCGGCAAGCTGTTTCCCGACACCGATCCGGCCTTTAAAGGGGCAGACAGCCGCGGCCTGTTGCGAGAGGCCTGGCGTCGTATCGAAGCCAAAGGCTATCGTATCGGTAATGTCGACGTTACGATTATTGCTCAGGCTCCGAAAATGCTGCCGCACGTGCCACAGATGCGCATCAACATTGCAGAAGATTTAGGCTGCCATATGGATGCGGTCAACGTTAAAGCGACCACCACCGAGAAGCTCGGCTTTACCGGGCGCGGCGAAGGCATCGCCTGTGAAGCGGTCGCGTTAGTTCTGAAAGCTGACAGCCAATGACGCTGAATTACCTGCACGGCACGCCCGTCGCTTCCGGCGTGATCAAAGCCAACCCGGAAGATTTCGTGGTGGTGGAAGACCTCGGGTATGGCGCGGATGGGGAAGGTGAGCATCTGCTGGTGCGTATCCGTAAGGTCGGGGCCAATACCCGCTTTGTGGCGGAGGCGCTGGCTAAGTATCTTGGTATTCATCAGCGCGACATGAGCTATGCCGGGATGAAAGACCGCCATGCGGTCACGGAGCAGACCCTCTGTTTTCGTCTGCCAGGCAATGCGATGCCCGATCTGCGTGGTTTTTCGCTTGAGGGCGTCGACATTCTGCAGGTGGTACGCCACAAGCGTAAGCTGCGCATCGGCGCACTGGCAGGGAATGCGTTCCGGCTGGTCATTCGCCAGATCAGCGATCGTGATGCGGTTGAAACGCGTCTGGCGCAGATTCGCGATGCGGGCGCGCCCAACTATTTTGGTGAACAGCGTTTTGGTCGCGGCGGCAATAACCTGGAGATGGCGGAAAAGTGGGCGCGCAATGAGATCATTATTCGCGACCGCAACAAGCGCAGCCTGATGCTTTCTGCCGCACGCAGTGCGCTGTTTAATCAGGTGACCAGTGCGCGTCTGCAACAGCAGGGCAGCCTGACGCAGGTGCTCAACGGCGATGCTTTGCAGCTGACTGGCCGTGGCAGCTGGTTTGTTGCCCAGCCTGATGAACTTGCAGAGTCACAGCGCCGGGTTGAACAGCATGAGCTGCGCATTACCGCGCCGCTGCCCGGACGCGGTGAACCTGGCCCGCAGGCTGACGCGCTGGCCTTTGAGCAGCAGGCGCTGGCGGATGAGTCGCTGCTGCTGGAATTAATGGAACGTGAGAAGGTCGATGCCGCCCGCCGCGCCATGCTGGTGGTGCCGCGCGATATGCAATGGAGCTGGTGGGATGACGTCACGCTGGAACTGGCGTTCTGGCTGCCTGCGGGTAGCTTTGCCACCAGCGTGGTCCGGGAGCTGCTGACTCAAACGGATGCGCCCGATCAGCCTGATGAGTAATCTTCGCTGCAACATGACCCGACTTGTGGGTAATGTTGCGGCAAACCCCCACCGTCGTGTGATTTACGCCTACCACTTCCTTGCGTGCCTCGCTAGAATGCAAAAATCGCTGTCCATTCATCACCTGTTGCCATGCCGTTGAAACAGGTTCAGTCACGGCGACCAGTCGAATAAAAAAAGGTCAGAACGAAATGCGGATATTGCTCAGCAACGATGACGGCATTCATGCGCCAGGCATTCAGACTCTGGCAAACGCTCTGCGGCAGATTGCTGACGTGCAGGTTGTTGCTCCCGATCGTAACCGAAGCGGTGCCTCCAACTCCTTAACGCTGGAAACACCTCTGCGTACTTTCACCCATGAAAACGGCGATATCGCGGTTCAGATGGGCACCCCGACCGATTGCGTCTATCTGGGGGTGAATGCGCTGATGCAGCCGCGTCCTGACATTGTGGTGTCAGGCATCAATGCCGGCCCTAATCTGGGCGATGATGTCATCTACTCCGGCACGGTGGCGGCGGCGATGGAAGGGCGACATCTTGGTTTACCGGCGATAGCGGTTTCGCTTAACGGCCATCAGCACTACGCCACTGCGGCAGCGGTGACCTGCGCAATCCTCAGGGCGCTGACGCATGAACCGCTGCGCACCGGCCGCATTCTCAACATCAATGTCCCCGATCTGCCGCTGGCCGAACTTAAAGGCATCCGCGTGACGCGCTGTGGCAGTCGCCATCCAGCGGATCAGGTGATTGCGCAGCAGGATCCGCGTGGCAATACCCTCTACTGGATTGGCCCGCCGGGCGAAAAACTGGATGCGGGCCCGGATACGGACTTTGCCGCCGTGGATCAGGGCTACGTTTCTGTGACCGCACTACATGTCGATTTAACGGCGCACAGCGCGCAGAATGTGCTCAGTGACTGGCTGGCTAAAGCTGAGGTGAACCTGGCATGGTGAATCGGCGTATTGAGACATTGCTGTCACAACTGCGTCAGCAGGGTATTGATGATGAGAACCTGCTGAAAGCCATCAGCGAGGTGCCACGCGAACGGTTTATCGACGAGGCGTTTGAGCATAAAGCCTGGGACAATGTAGCCTTGCCTATCGGATCCGGTCAGACGATCTCACAGCCCTATATGGTCGCGCGGATGACCGCGTTACTCGGCCTGAATCCGCATTCGCGTGTACTGGAGATTGGTACGGGGTCCGGGTATCAGACAGCGATTCTTGCCCATCTGGTAGACCATGTTTATTCAGTGGAACGCATCAAAGGGCTGCAGTGGCAGGCCAAGCGTCGTCTGAAACAGCTGGATCTGCATAATGTCTCAACCCGCCATGGCGATGGCTGGCAGGGCTGGCCTTCTCGCGGGCCGTTCGATGCCATTATCGTTACAGCCGCTCCACCGGAAATTCCGATTGCGCTGATAGCACAACTGGCAGAAGGCGGCATTATGGTGCTGCCGGTTGGCGAAGATCAGCAGGTACTGAAGCGCCTGCGTCGCCAGGGCGCAGAAGTTACGGAAGAGATCATTGAACCGGTGCGTTTTGTTCCGCTGGTGCAGGGCGATCTCGCCTGACGCTCTTCGTATTTCTTCACAACTGTTTCATGGCACCACCTGGTTGATATTGTTACTATCCAGTTTATTCAACGAAAACACAGATTTTATCGCGCCGCGCAGAGCATTCTGCTGGCCGGTGCAGTGAAACAGATAGATCAGCGTTGCCATCACGGGGGATTAATGAGCACGGGAAGCACACTTTTTCAGTTACGCCGTCTGGCGGCACTTTCACTGGTAGGATTCTGGCTTGCAGGCTGTAGCTCCGGCGACAACTCACAGGCACCCATCAGTCGCGTTGGCGATGATGGTGGCATGATGAACAGCCAGGCTGGCGCAGGCCCGGTTTCGGGTGGCGTTCCTGCCGCGCCGTCTCAGGGACAAATGTTAAGCAGAAATTCAGCATCTGTTCCCAGCAATGGTGGAATGATTAGTACCAACAGTAATGTTGAGACGCAGAACGGCCGGATAGTGTACAACCGCAGTTACCAGAATATTCCTAAGGGTAGCTACTCCGGTGAAACGTATACCGTTAAGCGCGGAGACACCTTGTTTTACATTGCCTGGATTACCGGCAATGATTTCCGTGATTTAGCCCAGCGCAATAACGTTGCCGCGCCATATAGCCTGAATGTAGGCCAGACTTTACAGATTGGTAACGGATCGGGCCAGCCGATTACCGGTGGAAATCCCATTACCGTTGCTGATGCAACGCAGGGCGGCGTGCCGGCCGCGCCACAAATTAAATCGCCTGCTGTTGCACAGCAACCTGTTATTACGTATTCTGATGATTCAGGTAATTCGGGTGGCAGCAAATTGTTGCCTTCGAAAGGAGCAAATGTTGCAACGACAACAGCTCCGGTGATTACCGCACCCCCAACGGTTAGCAGTACTACCAACAGTTCAACGCCGGTCGGAAGCTGGCGCTGGCCGACTGACGGGAAGATTATCGATAACTTCTCTGCCGCCGAAGGTGGCAATAAAGGTATCGATATCGCCGGGACGCGCGGACAATCTGTGGTTGCCACTGCTTCAGGACGAGTGGTTTACGCAGGTAACGCACTCCGGGGTTACGGTAATTTGATCATCATTAAACACAACGATGATTACCTGAGCGCCTACGCCCACAACGATACAATGCTGGTTCGGGAACAACAGGAAGTTAAGGCGGGGCAAAAGATCGCTACCATGGGTAGCACCGGAACCAGTTCAGTCAGATTACACTTTGAAATTCGTTACAAGGGGAAATCCGTAAACCCGTTGCGTTATTTACCGCAGCGATAATCCGGCAGAACAAAACTGTTTTATGTTCTGCCCTGGAATCACGGGTAGGAGCCGCTTATGAGCCAGAATACGCTGAAAGTAAACGAGTTACATGAGAACGCGGAATTCGATGAGAATGGAGCTGAAATTTTTGACGAGAAGGCACTCGTTGAAAACGAAGCCAGTGATAGCGACGTAGCGGAAGAAGAGTTGCTATCACAGGGTGCGACGCAGCGTGTATTAGATGCGACGCAGCTCTATCTTGGGGAGATTGGCTATTCTCCGTTGTTAACGGCAGAGGAAGAAGTTTTCTTCGCTCGCCGTGCATTGAGAGGTGACATCCCTTCCCGTCGCCGCATGATCGAAAGTAACTTACGCCTGGTAGTGAAAATCGCCCGTCGTTACAGCAATCGTGGTTTAGCCCTGCTGGACCTGATTGAAGAAGGTAACCTCGGCCTGATTCGTGCCGTTGAGAAATTTGACCCCGAGCGCGGGTTCCGTTTCTCAACCTATGCTACCTGGTGGATTCGTCAGACCATTGAACGGGCGATCATGAATCAAACCCGTACCATTCGTCTGCCGATTCACATTGTAAAAGAACTGAATGTTTATCTGCGAACTGCGCGTGAACTTTCCCACAAGCTCGACCATGAGCCGAGTGCGGAAGAGATCGCCGATCAGCTTGATAAACCTGTTGAGGACGTAAGCCGTATGTTACGTCTCAACGAACGCATTACCTCAGTTGATACGCCATTGGGCGGTGATTCTGAAAAAGCGCTGCTGGATATTCTGGCCGATGAGAAAGACAACGGCCCTGAAGACACCACGCAGGACGATGATATGAAACAAAGCATCGTCAAATGGCTGTTCGAACTGAACGCCAAGCAGCGTGAAGTGCTGGCACGTCGTTTCGGCCTGTTAGGCTATGAAGCGGCAACGCTTGAGGATGTGGGTCGTGAAATCGGCTTAACCCGTGAGCGTGTACGTCAGATTCAGGTTGAAGGTTTGCGCCGTCTGCGAGAAATCCTGCAGGCGCAGGGCCTCAGCATTGAAGCACTGTTTCGTGAATAATCGTCTGTAAGATGGTCTGAGTTCGAATGCAAAAAGCGGTGGTGAAAACCACCGTTTTTTTTATGCCTGCAGAAAAGTGATTTACAGAAGTGTGCCAGCGCCGCACCGTGCGTTCACACGATGCGGCGTGCTATCACACCAGTGATTTAAGCCGGTAAATCCAGTCGAGCGCCTGACGCGGTGTCAGCGTATCCGGATCCAGCGCCTCAAGCGCCTCCACCGCTGGCGAGGTCTCTTCAACCAGCAGCGGCAGTTGAGAACCATCTACCGTTGATGATGCCGAGTGATTTGAAACGGTTTCCAGCTCTTTCAGCTTGTTGCGCGCTCGCTTGATCACCTCTTTAGGCACGCCGGCCAGCGCGGCTACGGCCAGACCATAACTCTTGCTCGCTGCACCTTCCTGAACGCTGTGCATAAAGGCAATAGTGTCGCCATGCTCAACCGCATCCAGATGGACGTTGACCACGCCTTCCATTTTTTCCGGCAATGTTGTCAGCTCAAAGTAGTGGGTGGCAAACAGCGTCATCGCCTTGATGCGGTTCGCCAGGTTTTCGGCGCATGCCCAGGCCAGCGATAAACCGTCGTAGGTCGAGGTGCCGCGTCCAATCTCATCCATTAGCACCAGACTGTTTTCAGTGGCGTTATGCAGGATGTTTGCGGTTTCGGTCATCTCAACCATAAAGGTCGAGCGCCCGGAGGCGAGATCGTCAGCGGCACCGACGCGGGTAAAGATGCGATCCAGTGGTCCAATCAGCGTCTCATCGGCAGGAACGAAACTGCCAATCCATGCCATCAGCGCAATCAGTGCCGCCTGTCGCATATAGGTACTTTTACCACCCATGTTAGGACCGGTAATAATCAGCATTCTGCGCTGGGGTGCCAGTGACAGCGGGTTAGCAATAAACGGCTCTTTCAGGACCTGTTCAACCACCGGATGGCGACCGCCACTGATTTTAATGCCGGCTTTATCCTGCAGCACAGGACGGCAATAGTTCAGGGTCCAGGCACGTTCTGCCAGGTTGCTCAACACGTCCAGTTCGGCCAGCGCGGCGGCACTCAGCTGTAGCGCTTCAAGGTGCGGCAGCAGCTGATCGAACAGCGCCTCATACAGGCTCTTCTCCAGCGACAGGGCTTTACCCTTCGAGGTGAGAACTTTATCTTCGTACTCTTTCAGTTCCGGGATGATGTAGCGCTCAGCGTTTTTCAGCGTCTGACGACGGACATAGTGCATCGGAACCTGATGACTCTGTCCCCGACTCACCTGGATGTAATAACCATGCACACCGTTAAAGCCGACCTTCAGCGTATCCAGTCCCAGCTTCTCGCGTTCACGGATCTCCAGCCGGTCAAGGTAGTCGGTAGCGCCATCGGCCAGCGCGCGCCACTCATCCAGCTCCGCGTTGTAGCCTGGCGCAATCACCCCGCCGTCGCGAATCAGCACCGGCGGTGACTCAATCACCGCCTGTTCCAGCAGCTCACGTAACGCGCTGAATTCGCCCATCTGCGTGCGCAGCTTCTGTAGCTGTGGCGCTTTAACGTCGGCCAGCAGTTGGTTGAGTTCCGGCAGTTGTTGAAACGCATGACGCATGCGGGCCAGGTCGCGCGGACGCGCGGTGCGCAGTGCGAGACGCGCCAGGATACGCTCCAGATCGCCGACCTGACGCAGCACCGGCTGCAGCACGTCGCTGAGATTCTGCAGTTCAGCAATCGACTCCTGACGCTGGTTAATGATGCGCACATCACGCAGCGGCATATGCAACCAGCGCTTCAGCATCCGGCTGCCCATCGGGGTGACGGTTTTATCCAGCACAGCCGCTAAGGTGTTGTCAGTACCGCCAGCCAGGTTCTGGGTAATCTCCAGATTGCGGCGGGTGGCGGCATCCATGATGATGCTGTCCTGCTGCCGCTCCATGCTCAGCGAGCGGATGTGGGGCAGCGTGGTGCGCTGGGTATCTTTGACATATTGCAACAGGCAGCCCGCCGCACTCAGTCCGAGGTGCGCGTTCTCTACGCCGAAGCCATTGAGGTCGCGGGTGCCGAACTGCAGATTCAGCTGCTGGCGCGCGGTGTCAATTTCAAACTCCCACAGCGGACGACGGCGCAGGCCACGACGCTGATCGATCAGCGACATCGCCTGAAAATCTTCAGGGTAGAGCAGCTCAGCAGGATTGGTGCGCTGTAGCTCTGCCGCCATGGTTTCGGCATCAGCCGGTTCGCTTAATCGAAAACGGCCTGAGCTGATATCCAGCGTGGCGTAGCCAAAACCGCGCGGACTTTGCACAATCGCCGCCAGCAGATTGTCATGCCGCTCCTGCAATAGCGCCTCATCACTGATGGTGCCGGGTGTTACAATGCGCACCACTTTGCGCTCGACCGGTCCTTTGCTCAGCGCCGGATCGCCTATCTGCTCGCAGATGGCAACCGATTCGCCCAGCTGAACCAGCTTAGCCAGATAGCCTTCAACCGCATGATAGGGCACACCTGCCATCGGGATCGGTTCGCCCGCGGACGCGCCGCGTTTGGTGAGTGAAATCTCCAGCAGCTGTGAGGCGCGTTTTGCGTCGTCATAAAACAGCTCGTAGAAGTCACCCATACGGTAAAACAGCAGAATATCAGGATGCTCAGCCTTGAGGCGCAGGTACTGCTGCATCATGGGCGTATGGGAAGGAAAGTCCTTTTCGGTTGGCTCTTGCATAAGGTTTTAACTCATCTTTAATGCGGTAAATTTCTGGCGGTCAACGCCCATGAAACCGAAAGGGATTCCAGGCACGCAGGATAACCAGATGATAACGAATAGGGCAGGGCATATGCCAGCCTGATAATCGCCCTGATCCTGACCGGGTGTAACCTGACAGGCATCCTGGCAAATGTGGCGACGGCTGGCGACAGAAAAGTGGCGTTTTTCATGATGCTGGCGCGGTGCTGCGAGGCGGCTCGCGATTTCTGCGTCAGTTTATGGCGGAAGGGGCGGCGCTACAGCGCACAGCAGAAGGAAAATACTTAGTGCAGCCCGTTCTGCAGCGCCCAGACGGCGGCTTCAAGGCGGGATTTGAGGTTCATTTTTTTCAGCAGATATTTGACGTGAACCTTGACCGTGCTTTCACTGATAGCCAGTTTGCGGGCAATCGCTTTGTTGGTCATTCCATCGCTGATCAGTTGCAGGATGTCGCGTTCACGTCGGGTCAGCTGGCTGATATCGCGCGTCTGCGCAGGCTGTGAATTGCGCAACCGCGCAACCAGAATTGGGGTTAACGCTTCGCTCAGTACGATCTGCCCGGCGGCCGCCTGATGCAGCGCTTTCAGCAAGGCTTCGGGTTCCATATCTTTCAGCAGATAACCATCCGCACCGCGCTTCAGCGCGCTGACCACATCCTCTTCATTATCGGAAACGCTGAACACCACCACCCGGCCAGAAAGGGCGATTTCGCGCAGTTGGGTGAGGGTATCCAGCCCGCTCAGACCCGGCATATTAAGATCCAGCAGGATCACGTCGGGATCGTGCTGTTGTGCCAGCGCCAGACCATCAATGCCGTTACCCGCTTCGGCCACTACCTGCAGTCGTTCATCCAGCGCAATCAGCTGCTTCAGACCGTTGCGCAGCATAGGATGATCATCGATTAATAAGAGCGTAAATTTCTCTGCCGTCACAATCTTTCCTGTCCTATACGCCAGCCCTGTACGGGCGAAGGTGCCTATCTTACCGGTGAAGCGGGGTCGCTATATACCCCCAAAGGACTACTCCTTTATTTCCATTCAGATGCCCTTTTGCTGAAGATGTTCGCAGCTGCAATTAAACCGCATGATTTATAAGGGTTATCTGCATTCAGTTAACTACTTAACCGGGATAAGCTGAGATTGCCACGCCTTTGTAACCTGCATTGCCGTTGATTTGTATCAAGCAAGCCACCAGGCCGGATGCGCAGGATATGCACAATTATTATTCTGCTGATGAGAGATTTATGACCCAATCTGCCCCATTGCAAACCCCGACGCGCGGCGCGTTAATCCAGGACTGGCAACCTGAAAATGAGGCGTTCTGGCAGACGCACGGCAAGCGTATCGCCAGCCGTAACCTGTGGATTTCTGTTTTTTGCCTGCTGCTGGGCTTCTGCGTCTGGATGCTGTTCAGCACCGTCGCGGTGAATCTGAATAAAGTCGGCTTTAACTTCACTACGGAGCAGCTCTTTTTGCTGACCGCGCTGCCGTCTGTGTCCGGCGCGCTGCTGCGTGTGCCTTACTCTTTTGTTATTCCCATCTTTGGTGGTCGCCGCTGGACTGCTTTCAGCACCGGCATCCTGATTATCCCCTGCCTGTGGCTCGGCTTTGCGGTACAGGACAGCCAGACCTCATTCGCCACATTTATGGTGATCTCCCTGCTGTGCGGATTTGGTGGCGCTAACTTTGCTTCGAGCATGGGCAACATCAGCTTCTTCTTCCCTAAAGCCCATCAGGGGGGCGCGCTGGGTATCAACGGCGGCCTTGGTAATCTTGGCGTCAGCGTGATGCAGTTTGTCGCACCGCTGGCAATCTCCTGTGCCATTTTTGGCTTTGCCGATGTGGGTCAAACCACCGTCACCGGCGACAGCATCTGGCTGGAAAATGCGTCCTGGATCTGGGTGCCTTTCCTGGCGATCGGCACGCTCGCAGCCTGGTTCGGCATGAACGATCTCGCGGCGGCGAAATCCTCGCTGCGTGAGCAGTTGCCGGTGCTGAAACGTCCACATTTGTGGATTATGGCACTGCTCTATCTGGCGACCTTCGGTTCCTTTATCGGATTTTCTGCTGGTTTCGCCATGCTGACGAAAACGCAGTTTCCAGATGTTGTGATCATGCATTACGCCTTTTTCGGCCCGTTAATTGGTGCGCTGGCCCGTTCAGCAGGCGGCATCGTTTCTGACCGCCTCGGCGGTACCCGCGTCACGCTGGTTAACTACATCCTGATGGCGCTGTTTGCCGCACTGTTGTTCCTCACACTGCCGGGAGATGGACATGATGGCTCGTTCATTGCCTTCTTCGCCGTGTTTATGGGCCTGTTTCTGACCGCCGGTCTGGGCAGTGGCTCCACCTACCAGATGATTGCGGTGATCTTCCGCAAGCTGACGCTGGAACGTATCAAAGCTGAAGGTGGTGACGATGCGCATGCGCAGCGTGAAGCGGCAACTGAAACCTCGGCTGCGCTGGGCTTTATCTCCGCCATTGGTGCACTGGGCGGCTTCTTTATTCCACAGACCTTTGGCCTGTCGCTTGCCATGACAGGTTCACCTGCTGGCGCGATGAAAATCTTCCTGGTCTTCTATCTCTGCTGCATCGCCGTGACCTGGCTGGTTTACGGACGAAAAGCCCGCGCCTGATAACGACAAAGCCGGTGTGGCGCACCGGCACCATTTTACTTTCTGTATCGCGACAGATGCAGAGTCAGCAATGTCATACCAGGCCTTCAGGAGTATTCCGGATGAGCAAGTTTCTTGATCGATTTCGTTATTTCAAACAGCTGGCTGAGCCCTTTTCCGGCCAGCATGGGCAGACTTTAAACAGTAACCGCGACTGGGAAGATGGTTATCGCAGCCGCTGGCAGCACGATAAAGTCGTACGCTCTACCCACGGTGTTAACTGTACCGGCTCCTGCAGCTGGAAAATCTACGTCAAAAATGGATTGGTCACCTGGGAGACCCAGCAGACCGACTATCCGCGTACGCGTCCCGATCTGCCTAACCATGAGCCGCGTGGTTGCCCACGTGGAGCCAGCTACTCCTGGTATCTCTACAGCGCTAACCGCCTGAAATACCCGCTGATGCGTAAGAAGCTGATTCAGCTGTGGCGCGACGCGAAAGCGCAGCACAGCGATCCGGTGGAGGCCTGGGCATCCATTATCAGCAATCCAGAGAAAGCGAAAAGCTACAAGCAGGCGCGCGGACGCGGCGGCTTTGTGCGTTCCAGCTGGCAGGAAGTGAACGAGATGATCGCTGCTGCGAACATCTGCACCGCGAAGACCTACGGCCCTGACCGAATTATGGGATTCTCGCCGATTCCGGCGATGTCGATGATCTCTTACGCTGCCGGCGCTCGTTATCTGTCACTGATCGGCGGAACCTGCCTGAGCTTCTATGACTGGTATTGCGATCTGCCGCCTGCGTCACCGATGACCTGGGGCGAGCAGACCGACGTGCCGGAATCGGCCGACTGGTACAACTCCTCTTACATTATTGCCTGGGGCTCCAACGTGCCGCAGACCCGTACCCCGGATGCGCACTTCTTTACGGAAGTCCGCTATAAAGGGACAAAAACCGTGGCAATCACCCCGGACTATGCAGAAGTCGCGAAGCTGTGCGACCAGTGGCTGAGTCCGAAGCAGGGCACCGACAGCGCGATGGCGCTGGCGATGGGCCATGTGATGCTGAAAGAGTTTCATCTTGATCGCGAAGTCGGTTATTTCCGCGACTATGTGCGCCGCTACACCGATATGCCGATGCTGGTCATGCTGGAGCCACGCGAGGGCGGCTACTACGCCGCAGGCCGTCAGCTACGCGCCAGCGATCTGGTGGATGGTCTGGGTCAGGAGAATAACCCGGAGTGGAAAACCGTGGCGCTGGATCAGGCGACCGGTGAATTGATTGCGCCGCAGGGCTCTATCGGCTTCCGCTGGGGCGAAAAAGGGAAATGGAACCTGGAGCAGCGCGACGGCCTGTCACAAAAAGAAGTAGAGCTGCAACTCAGCCTGCTCGGCAGCCACGATGAGGTCGTTGAAGTCGGTTTCCCTTACTTTGGCGGCATCACCAGCGAGCATTTTAACAGTGTCGCGCTGGATGAGATTCTGCTGCACAAGCTGCCGGTGAAACGCCTGAAACTGGCGGATGGCAGTGAAGCGCTGGTCACCAGCGTCTACGATCTGACGCTGGCGAACTACGGTCTGGATCGCGGCCTTGATGATACTAACTGCGCGCAAAGCTACGACGAAATTAAAGCCTACAGTCCGGCCTGGGCAGAGCAGATTACGGGTGTTTCCCGGCAGAACATCATCCGCATTGCCCGTGAGTTTGCCGAAAACGCCGAGAAAACCCGTGGCCGTTCAATGATTATCGTCGGTGCCGGTATGAACCACTGGTACCACATGGACATGAACTACCGCGGCCTGATGAACATGCTGATTTTCTGCGGCTGCGTCGGTCAGAGCGGCGGGGGCTGGGCGCATTATGTCGGTCAGGAGAAACTCCGTCCACAGACTGGCTGGACCCCGCTGGCCTTTGGCCTCGACTGGCAGCGTCCGCCGCGTCAGATGAACAGCACCTCTTTCTTCTACAACCACTCCAGTCAGTGGCGCTATGAAACCCTGGCTACCAGCGAACTGCTGTCACCGCTGGCGGATAAAAGTCGCTACAGCGGCAGCCTGATCGACCTCAACGTGCGTGCCGAACGCATGGGCTGGCTGCCTTCCGCACCGCAGCTTAACGTCAACCCGCTGCACATCGCGGCGCAGGCGAAAGCCGCCGGTCAGTCCCCGCTGGATTACACCGTGGAAAGCCTGAAGCAGGGCACCATGCGGTTTGCCGCTGAACAGCCGGACGACCCGCAGAACTTCCCGCGTAACCTGTTTGTCTGGCGCTCTAACCTGCTCGGCTCCTCAGGTAAAGGGCATGAGTACATGCTCAAGTACCTGCTGGGCACCGAAAACGGCATTCAGGGTAAAGATTTAGGTCAGCAGGGCCGCGTGAAGCCGGAAGAAGTGGAATGGCTGGATCAGGGTGCCGAAGGCAAGCTGGATCTGGTGGTCACACTCGACTTCCGTATGTCGAGCACCTGTCTCTACTCCGATGTCGTACTGCCAACCGCCACCTGGTATGAAAAAGACGATATGAATACCTCGGATATGCATCCGTTTATTCATCCGCTGTCGGCGGCCGTCGACCCGGCCTGGGATTCAAAAAGCGACTGGGAGATTTATAAAGGCATCGCGAAAGCCTTCTCCGATCTCTGCCCTGGCCATTTAGGTGTTGAAACGGATGTGGTGACGCTGCCGGTGTTGCATGACTCACCGGCCGAACTGGCGCAGCCGTTCGAGACTAAAGACTGGAAAAAAGGCGAGTGCGACCTGATTCCGGGCAAAACCGCGCCACACATTATGGTGGTAGAGCGCGACTATCCGGCGATCTGGGAACGCTTTACCTCGCTGGGACCGTTGCTGGATACCCTGGGTAACGGCGGCAAAGGCATCAGCTGGAACACCAGCAAAGAGGTCGATTTCCTCAAGCTGCTTAACTATGTCAAAGCCGATGGTCCGGCAGCGGGGCGGCCAAATATTGACACGGCGATCGATGCAGCAGAAGTGATCCTGGCACTGGCACCAGAAACCAATGGTCAGGTGGCGGTGAAAGCCTGGCAGGCGCTGGGGGCGATTACCGGTCGTGACCACACGCATCTGGCACTGAACAAAGAAGATGAGAAGATCCGCTTCCGCGATATCCAGGCACAGCCGCGCAAAATTATCTCCAGTCCGACCTGGTCAGGTCTGGAAGATGAACATGTCTCCTACAACGCCTGCTACACCAACGTTCATGAGCTGATCCCGTGGCGTACCCTGAGCGGTCGGCAGCAGCTCTATCAGGACCATGAGTGGATGCGCGCCTTCGGTGAGAGCCTGATGGTTTATCGTCCGCCAATTGATACCCGTGCGGCGAAGCCGTTGCTGAACAGCAAACCCAACGGTAACCCGGAGAAGGCGCTGAACTTCCTGACGCCACATCAGAAATGGGGCATTCACTCCACCTACAGCGACAACCTGCTGATGCTGACGCTATCACGCGGCGGCCCGATTGTCTGGATGAGTGAAGATGACGCCCGCGAGCTGGGCATTGTGGATAACGACTGGATCGAGGCGTTCAACGCCAACGGTGCACTGACCGCGCGTGCGGTGGTGAGCCAGCGTATCCCGGCCGGTATGACCATGATGTATCACGCTCAGGAACGCATCGTGAATATCCCCGGTTCGGAGATCACCAGCCAGCGCGGCGGCATCCATAACTCCGTGACGCGAACCTGCCCGAAACCGACCCATATGATCGGCGGTTATGCCCAGCTCTCCTGGGGCTTTAACTACTACGGCACCGTCGGCTCTAACCGCGATGAGTTCGTGGTGGTCAGAAAAATGAACAACATTAACTGGTTAGATGGGGAAGGCAACGATGCCTGCCAGGGCAGCCAGCAGGAGGTAAAACCATGAAAATTCGTTCACAGGTCGGCATGGTGCTGAATCTCGACAAATGTATCGGCTGCCACACCTGTTCGGTGACCTGTAAAAACGTCTGGACCAGTCGCGAGGGCATGGAATACGCCTGGTTCAATAACGTCGAAAGCAAACCTGGCGTCGGCTATCCGCACGCCTGGGAAAATCAGCAGAAATGGAAGGGTGGCTGGATCCGTAAGATCAACGGCAAGCTGGAGCCGCGCATGGGCAGTCGCGTCGGCCTGCTGTCGAAGATCTTCGCTAACCCGGATGTGCCTGCACTGGATGATTACTACGAGCCGTTCGATTTCGATTATCAGCATCTGCACAACGCGCCTGCCGGTAAACATCAGCCGATCGCACGTCCGCGCTCACTGATCACCGGTGAGCGGATGAAAAAGATCGAAAACGGCCCGAACTGGGAAGAGATCCTTGGCGGCGAATTTGCCAAGCGCTCGCAGGATAAGAACTTCGATAATATCCAGAAGGAGATCTACGGCCAGTTTGAGCATACCTTCATGATGTATCTGCCGCGCCTGTGTGAGCACTGCCTCAACCCGGCGTGCGTGGCGACCTGCCCCAGCGGCGCGATCTACAAGCGCGGCGAAGATGGCATTGTGCTGATCGACCAGGATAAATGTCGCGGCTGGCGGATGTGCCTGACCGGCTGTCCGTACAAGAAGATCTACTTCAACTGGAAAAGCGGCAAATCGGAAAAATGCATTTTCTGTTATCCACGTATTGAAGCGGGCCAGCCCACCGTCTGCTCGGAAACCTGTGTCGGCCGCATCCGCTATCTCGGCGTGCTGCTCTATGACGCTGACCGCATTGAACAGGCGGCCGCAGCGGAAAACGAGAAAGATCTCTATCAGAGCCAGCTGGATATCTTCCTTGATCCCCACGATCCGGCCGTGATCGCCCAGGCACTGAAAGATGGCGTTGCGCAGAGCGTGATCGACGCCGCGCAACGCTCTCCGGTCTACAAAATGGCGATGGAATGGAAGCTGGCGCTGCCGCTTCATCCTGAATACCGCACGCTGCCGATGGTCTGGTATGTGCCGCCATTATCACCGATTCAGTCGGCGGTGGATGGCGGGGCGCTGGCGCATACCGGCGTGCTGCCGGATGTGGAAAGCCTGCGCATTCCGGTTGAGTACCTGGCGAACCTGCTGACCGCAGGCGACACCGCACCGGTGCTGCTGGCACTGAAACGCATGCTGGCGATGCGCCATTACAAGCGCGCAGAAAGCGTGGACGGTGAGCATGATGTCCGGGCGCTGGAGCAGGTCGGTCTGACCGAAGCGCAGGCGCAGGAGATGTACCGTTATCTGGCGATCGCTAACTATGAAGATCGCTTTGTGGTGCCTTCCAGCCATCGTGAACTGGCGCGTGAGGCCTTCCCGGAAAGCAAAGGCTGTGGCTTCAGCTTTGGCGATGGCTGCCACGGCAGCGACAGCAAATTTAACCTGTTCAACAGCCGCCGTATTGATGCCATTGACGTCAGCAGGAAAACCAGCCGTCCGGAGGATGCCTCATGATCACGCTGCGTGTTGTGTCGCGTCTGCTGGACTACCCGGATGAGGCGCTGTTTACCCACTATCCCGACCTGATCGCGGCGCTGGAAGAGGCCAGCAAACTCAACCTGCAACAGAGCGCACGGCTGGTGCGCTTCATCAATCAGCTCTGCACCCGGCCCATGCTGGATGTGCAGGCTGACTACTGCGAACTGTTTGATCGCGGCCGCGCCACCTCGCTGCTGCTGTTTGAACATGTGCACGGTGAGTCCCGCGATCGCGGTCAGGCGATGGTTGATCTGCTGGAACAGTACCGGGCTGACGGTCTGGAACTGGACAGCAAAGAGTTGCCCGATTATCTGCCGCTCTACCTGGAATATCTCGCCTGTAAAAGCGATGAGGCCGCGCGTCAGGGGCTGGAGGACATCGTGCCAATCCTGGCCTTGCTGGCCGCGCGTCTGGAAGAGCGACAGAGTCCTTATGCTGACCTGTTCACCGTGTTACTGACGCTGTCCGGCAGCGCAGTCGATCCTGCGGCCCTCAAGCCCCAGGTGGCGCAGGAAGCGCGTGATGATACCCCGGCAGCACTCGATGCGGTCTGGGAAGAGGAGCAGATTAAATTTCTCGGCGAACAGGGCTGTGCCTCAGCGCAGCAGGCGAGGCATCAGCGTCGCTTCGCCGATGCGGTCGCGCCGCAGTATCTGGATATCGCCGCGGCGACGGCGCGCACCACAGGAGAATCAGCATGAATTTTATTAACACTTTCTTCTTCGATATTTACCCTTACCTGGCCGGGACGGTTTTTCTGGTTGGGAGCTGGCTGCGCTATGACTACGGGCAGTACAGCTGGCGGGCCGGTTCCAGTCAGATGCTGGACAAAAAAGGAATGCGGCTTGCCTCTAACCTTTTCCACATCGGCATCATCGGTATCTTCTTCGGTCATATCGTCGGGATGCTGACCCCGCACTGGATGTATGAATCCTTCCTGCCGATCGACGTGAAGCAGAAGCTGGCGATGATTGCCGGTGGCCTGTTCGGTGCGATGACGCTGGCGGGTGGGGCGCTGCTGCTGAAGCGCCGTCTGACCAATCCACGAGTGCGGGCGACCAGCAGCGTCGGCGACATTCTGATCCTGACGTTGCTGGTGGCTCAGGCCACGCTGGGTCTTCTGACTATTCCGTTCTCTGCTCAGCATATGGACGGCAGTGAGATGATGAAGCTGGTGGGCTGGGCACAGGCGGTGGTGACCTTCCACGGTGGCGCGTCGCAACATCTTGAGGGCGTCGCGTTTATCTATCGCGTGCACATGGTACTGGGCATGACGCTGTTCCTGCTGTTCCCGTTCTGTCGTCTGGTGCATATCTGGAGCGCACCAGTTGAATATCTGACCCGCCGTTATCAGCTGGTGAGAAACCGCCGCTAATCCCGGAAAGGCTGTGGGGGGAGATACCGCCCCGCAGCCATGTTAACCCACGGCTGCGTTGACGTTTTTTTAAGATTCCGGACTGTATGTCAACGCGCTGAACGACTACTATTACCGCATCTGAATTTACCCTTCGTTTATGGATAACCGATGCGTCTCAAGTTAGCCCTCCTTGCGTTCATCCCGCTTCTGGCCTCCTGCAGCAGCAAACCTGACGTTCCTTCCCAACAGAAGATGCTGGCTGCGCCACAGGGCGGTTTCTTGCTGCAGCCGTCGCACAGCGGGCAGGCGATGTTCGGCGACTTTGCCGGTAATCCGGCCGCAGAGCAGTTTATCGATAAGATGGTTGAGAAGCATGACTTCGACCGTGAGCAGCTGCACAACATCATCGGTCAGGCTAAGCGACTTGATTACGTGCTCCGGCTGATGGATCGTCAGGCACCGAGCTATACGCCTGCACCGGGACCTAACGGTGCCTGGATCCGCTATCGCAACAAGTTCATTACGCCGGATAACGTGCAAAACGGCGTGGCGTTCTGGAACCAGTATCAGGATGCGCTGCAACGCGCGCAGCAGGTCTATGGCGTGCCGCCGGAAATCATTGTCGGCATCATTGGCGTGGAAACCCGCTGGGGTCGCGTAATGGGGAAAACGCGGATTCTGGATGCGCTTGCAACCTTATCGTTTAACTATCCGCGCCGTGCCGCGTACTTCAGCAGCGAGCTGGAAACCTTCCTGCTGATGTCGCGTAAAGAGCAGGATGATCCGCTGGCGCTGAAAGGCTCTTTCGCCGGGGCGATGGGCTATGGTCAGTTTATGCCTTCCTCTTACAATGATTACGCGGTTGATTTCAACGGCGACGGCCATGCAAACCTGTGGGATCCGGTGGATGCGATCGGCAGCGTGGCGCACTACTTCCAGAAACACGGCTGGCGCAGCGGTGAAAATGTGGCGGTCCCGGCAAGCGGTCAGGCACCGATGCTGGAAGATGGCTTCAAAACCCGTTACAGCGTGAGCATGCTGGCGGCGTCAGGCCTGTCACCTCAGGGTTCGCTGGACGGTAACAATCAGGTCAGTCTGCTGCGCCTCGACTTAGGCACCAGCTACCAGTACTGGTACGGCTTACCCAATTTCTATGTCATTACCCGCTACAACCACAGTACTCATTATGCGATGGCGGTATGGCAACTGGGTGAGGCGGTGAGCAAGGCACGGCAGGGCGGCCTGTTATAAAGGCTATCCTTGTTAACTGTAAGGTTATATGATGACGCCCTTTTTCAGGCCATACAGCCACTGATACCTCTGGAGTCGTTATGTCTTTACCTGCCTGCCCAGCTTGTCACGCCGATTACACCTGGCAAGATGGTGATAATCTCAACTGCCCCTCCTGCGGCCATATCTGGACCGAAGGAGAGGGGGACAGCAGCAACGGCTCGCTGGAAGTGCGTGATGCCAACGGCAATCTGCTGGCAGATGGCGACAGCGTCACGGTGATCAAAGATCTCAAGGTGAAGGGCAGTTCCTCATCGTTGAAGATCGGCACCAAAGTGAAAAGCATTCGCCTGGTTGAAGGGGACCACAACATCGACTGTAAAATCGACGGTTTTGGCCCGATGAAATTAAAATCTGAGTTTGTAAAAAAGAACTGAGATCCGGGGCGCAGGGATGCGCCCGCCTTTCTTTTAGCTGAACAGCCGATCGATTGCGGCGCACTGTTCCGCGTTCAGAGCACCACCGTAATTACGCGAATTACTGCTCATTGAGTCATAGCGACGCGCTACAGCCGTTTTAATCGTTGTCACAAAATCATCCCCGATACTGTAAATCGCCATCAGCCGACCAATCTGCTGCTGCAGACGCGTCAGCTCAGGAAGATTGCCTGTCCGCCACGCGTTCATCATTCCGGCGAAGTACTCCGGCACAATATTATTCAGGCCTGAAATCACCCCGGCCCCCCCCGCCAGCAGATTGGGAAGCAGGTATTCGTCATATCCTGACAGCACGGCAAAATCACTGCGTACCTTGCGGGTCTCCTCAATCATTGCCCGGTTATGCGACAGGCAATCCACCGTATCTTTGATACCGACAAAGTTGGGCAGCTTTGCCGCCAGAGCGGCAATCAGCGTTGGCGTCAGATCGCAGCCGGTGCGAGCCGGGAAGTTGTAGGCAAACCATTTGCCACCCAGCTGCGCATCAAGCGCTTCGAAGTAGTGCAACAACTGCTGTTGCGTCTGTCCGTAGTAGTAGGGCGGCAGCACCATCACCGCGTCAAAGTCATTTTTCCAGGCGGCTTCGGCCAGTGTCAGCATGTCCGGGATACAGGTTGCCGAGATGTTCGCCACCATTTTTAGTGGTGACAAGGGTCTGGCTTCCTGAATCAGCTGTAAACGCTCCTGCTGCGTCAGTGAGGCAAACTCGCCAATGCTGCCCATCACCAGCAGGGTGTCAATACCGGAGTCATTGAGGCGGGAGAAGTGTCGCCCGAGCGCGTCGATATCAAGGCCGCCCTGCGCACTGAAAGGGGTGACGGTAGGGCACCAGACACCGGCAAAGGCCGATTTTTCACGCATAGCTGTCTCCTGAAGTAAATGTTAAAAATGAAACAGTGTTTTAACTTAATGGCTCCAGCCAGTCTCTGCCAGCGCGTGATGCAAAAATGAGCAACGAGTCGCACTTTTTCGCCTTTCATCCGTCTCAGTAAGCGAATACTTCTTACAACTGAGCGAGAGGTGATGATGAAAGAGTGGGATCCCGTGCTGTATCGCAAATTTGAAGCGGAACGAACCCGTCCAGCCCGCGAACTGCTGGCTCGGATCAGCCTGGAACAGGTTGAGCAGGTGACGGATCTGGGCTGCGGACCCGGCAACAGCACCGAGCTGCTCGCCGATGCCTGGCCGCTGGCGCAGATCACAGGACTAGACAGTTCAGCGACGATGCTAACTCAGGCCCGTGAACGTCTGCCGCACTGCCGTTTCGTCCAGGCAGATATCCGTACATGGCAGGCGGATACGCCGCAGCAAGTGATTTATGCGAACGCATCTCTGCAATGGCTGGATAATCACGCCACGCTGTTTCCTCATCTGGTCAGCCAGCTTGAACCCGATGGCGTGCTGGCGATACAGATGCCTGATAACCTCAATGAGCCGTCGCACCATCTGATGCGCGAGGTGGCGGCTGGAGATCGCTGGTCGTCACTCATTAATGCCAGTGTCGCTGAACGTACACAGCTGCTTTCTACGGGCGAGTACTACAATCTGCTGACCGAGGCTGGCTGTGAGGTAGATATCTGGCGGACCACCTATTATCACGTGATGGCCGATGCACAGGCGATTATCAGCTGGTTGCAGGCGACCGGCCTGAGGCCTTTCCTGGCTATGCTGAATGAATCTGAACAGTCGGCTTTTCTGTCTGATTATCATCAGCGCTTACTTACTGCTTATCCGGCTCAGGCCGATGGTCAGATTCTGCTCGCCTTTCCGCGACTTTTTATGGTTGCAGTGAAAAAAGGTGATGGCGCTGGAAAGCCTGCCGCAAAATCAGGGCAATAATGATAAGAGCCCTTGAAAAAGTGGTTTTTCTGCACCACCTTCAACCTACGACCAAAGGGAGAGTTGCAATGGACGATCAGCAATTGCAGGCGTTAAGCGCGCAGATAGGTGAGAAGCTGAAGCAGCGTAATGCTACCGTAACCTGTGCGGAATCCTGTACCGGCGGCTGGATTGCCAAAGTCTTTACCGATATCAGCGGCAGTTCCGCCTGGTTCGAACGCGGTTTTGTCACCTACAGTAATGAGGCTAAACAGCAACTGGTCAATGTGCAGACAGACTCGCTGGCGCAGTATGGCGCGGTGAGTGATGCGGTGGTACGTGAGATGGCGCTGGGTGCCCGTAAGGCGGCCCATGCTGACTACGCGATCTCCGTAAGCGGCATTGCCGGCCCGGATGGCGGCAGTGAAGAAAAACCGGTCGGCACGGTATGGTTTGGCTTTGCCGGGCCGCAGGATAACGTATTGACTTTTCAACAGCATTTTAGCGGCGGTCGTGATGCCGTCCGCCGCCAGTCGGTGGCATGGGCCCTGCAGAAACTGTATGGCGAATTTCTGACAAATTAAACTTGATACTGTATGACTATACAGTATAATTGTCGGCAACAGAAAGAGTGCAGGCACCCTGAGTGCGTGTTTACCCGGCTTGATTAGGAGTTGAAATGGCGATTGATGAAAACAAACAGAAGGCTTTAGCTGCCGCGCTGGGCCAGATTGAGAAACAATTTGGTAAAGGCTCCATCATGCGCTTGGGTGAAGACCGCTCAATGGATGTGGAAACCATCTCTACCGGTTCGCTCTCGCTGGATATCGCATTAGGTGCAGGCGGTCTGCCAATGGGACGTATCGTTGAGATCTACGGACCAGAGTCTTCCGGTAAAACCACGCTGACCCTGCAGGTTATCGCATCTGCACAGCGTAAAGGCAAAACCTGTGCCTTTATCGATGCTGAGCATGCGCTTGATCCGGTTTACGCCAAAAAACTGGGCGTAGATATCGAAAACCTGCTCTGTTCTCAGCCCGACACCGGTGAGCAGGCGCTGGAAATCTGTGATGCGCTGGCGCGTTCTGGTGCTGTTGATGTCATCATCGTCGACTCCGTTGCGGCGCTGACGCCGAAAGCGGAAATTGAAGGTGAAATCGGTGACTCACATATGGGCCTCGCGGCACGTATGATGAGCCAGGCGATGCGTAAACTGGCCGGTAACCTGAAGCAGTCCAATACGCTGCTGATCTTCATCAACCAGATCCGTATGAAAATTGGTGTGATGTTTGGTAACCCGGAAACCACTACCGGTGGTAACGCGCTGAAGTTCTATGCGTCTGTCCGTCTTGATATCCGCCGTATCGGTGCCATCAAAGAGGGCGATAACGTGGTCGGTAGTGAGACCCGCGTTAAGGTAGTGAAAAACAAAATCGCCGCGCCATTTAAACAGGCTGAATTCCAGATCATGTACGGCGAAGGTATCAACACCTTTGGTGAGCTGGTCGACCTGGGCGTTAAGCACAAGCTTATTGAAAAAGCGGGTGCATGGTACAGTTACAATGGCGACAAGATTGGTCAGGGTAAATCGAATGCCGGCAACTTCCTGAAAGAGAATGCTGCTGTGGCAAACGAAATTGATCTGAAGTTGCGTGAGATGTTGCTCAACGGCGCAGATGAGAAACTCGCAGCAGCCGACAAAGCTGCTGAGAAAGAAGACGCGGCAAGTGAAGCAAACGAAGACTTCTGATTTATGATGCGGGAGGGGCAAAAGCCTCTCCCGCTGTTTTATCCCCCTCATACCTTTCCTGCCTTCCCTCTGTCCTGTTCTGTCGCCATAATCTCCCTCTGTTTGTAGAAGGTGCGCAGTATGACTGAATCCTCTCAGCCCCAACCCAATGTTGTCTCTTATTCTCGTCTGCTTGACCGTGCGATGCGCATTTTGGGTCAGCGCGACCACAGCCGTGCAGAGTTATCCCGTAAGCTACAACAGTCAGCTCAGCGTGCCGCATGGGCGCAGAAAAAAGAGCCTGAAATTATTACTGAAGCGCTGCTGGAGCAGGTACTGGACTGGTGTCAGGAAAGCGGCTGGTTAAACGACGAGCGTTTTACCGATCGGTTTATTCAGAGCCGAAGCCGTAAAGGTTTTGGGTCGCAGCGCGTACGGCTTGAACTGGCCCAGAAAGGCATCGATCGTGAAGCCATTGATATTGCGATGGAAGAGACTGAAGTCGACTGGGCGGCCTGCGCGGCTCAGTTGGCTGAAAGAAAATTCGGACATCCGCTGCCTACAGAGTGGAAAGAGAAAGCGAAAGTACTACGCTATCTGCAGTCAAAGGGCTTTCAGACCGACGATATCCAGTCCATTTTCAGAAATTTTGATGACTAAAAGCCGATGTAATTTTACTTCCCACCGAAGAAAATTTATCTTATTCCCACTTTTTGTTCCGCTAATCAGGCACCACGAGAATGTGGCCGCGCCGATCAGAGGGAACGTTCGTTAGCGTGATTCCAGGACATATATGAGCAAGAGCACTGCTGAGATCCGTCAAGCGTTTCTCGACTTTTTTCATAGCAAGGGACATGAGGTTGTAACCAGCAGCTCCCTCGTACCGAATAACGATCCAACGTTGTTGTTTACTAACGCCGGGATGAACCAGTTTAAAGATGTGTTCCTCGGTCAGGACAAACGTGATTATACACGTGCGACCACGTCACAGCGCTGCGTACGCGCAGGCGGCAAACACAACGATCTTGAAAACGTCGGCTACACCGCACGTCACCACACCTTCTTTGAAATGCTGGGTAACTTCAGCTTTGGTGACTACTTCAAGAAAGAGGCGATTGGTTTTGCCTGGGAACTGCTGACGAGCGAGCAGTGGTTCAGCCTGCCGAAAGAGCGTCTGTGGGTGACGGTCTATGAAACCGATGATGAAGCCTACAATATCTGGGCGGACGAAATCGGCGTGCCACGCGAGCGCATTATCCGCATCGGCGACAACAAGGGCAGCGCGTACGCGTCAGATAATTTCTGGCAGATGGGCGATACCGGTCCTTGTGGTCCGTGCAGTGAAATTTTCTACGATCATGGCGATCACATCTGGGGTGGCCCGCCAGGCAGCCCGGAAGAAGATGGTGACCGTTATATTGAGATCTGGAACATCGTCTTTATGCAGTTCAATCGTCAGGCTGATGGCACTATGCTGCCGCTGCCAAAACCGTCGGTTGATACCGGAATGGGCCTTGAGCGTATTTCTGCCGTTCTGCAACACGTTAACTCCAACTATGAAATCGACCTGTTCCAGAAACTGATTCAGGCTGTGGCACAGGTTACCGGCGCGACCGATCTGAGTAATAAATCGCTGCGCGTGATTGCCGACCATATCCGCTCCTGTGCTTTCCTGATTGCCGATGGCGTGATTCCGTCGAATGAGAACCGTGGCTACGTGCTGCGTCGTATCATTCGCCGTGCCGTACGTCATGGCAATATGCTGGGCGCCAAAGAGGCTTTCTTCTATAAGCTGGTTGCGCCACTGGTTGAGGTTATGGGGGCTGCAGGCGAAGAGTTACAGCGTCAGCAGGCTCAGGTTGAGCAGGTGCTGAAAAGCGAAGAGGATCAGTTTGCCAGAACGCTGGAGCGCGGACTGGCGCTACTGGACGAAGAGCTGGAAAAACTGCAGGGCGACACGCTGGATGGCGAAATCGTCTTCCGTCTTTACGATACCTTTGGCTTCCCGGCTGATTTAACGGCTGACGTCTGCCGCGAACGCAACCTGAAAATTGATGAAGCGGGCTTTGAGCAGGCGATGGAACAGCAGCGTCAGCGTGCACGTGAAGCAAGTGGCTTCGGCGCTGACTACAGCAACGTTATCCGCATTGATGCCGCCTCCTCCTTCAAAGGCTACGACCAGCTTGATCTGGCCGCCACGGTGAAAGCGCTCTACGTTGCGGGCGAGGCGGTTGATGAAGTGACCGCCGGTCAGGATGCTGTAGTCGTGCTGGATGAAACGCCATTCTATGGCGAATCCGGTGGTCAGGTAGGCGATACCGGTCTTCTGAAAGGGAAGAATGCTGAATTTAGCGTCCAGGATACACAAAAATATGGTCAGGCAATCGGTCATGTCGGTAAGCTGACCGCAGGGCAGTTGCGTATCGGAGATCGTCTTGAGGCCCAGGTTGATGCGGCACGCCGTGCACGCATCCGTCTTAACCACTCCGCGACCCACTTATTGCATGCCGCATTGCGTCAGGTTTTAGGTGAGCATGTGGCGCAGAAAGGCTCGCTGGTTAACGACAAATACCTGCGTTTCGATTTTTCGCATTTCGAAGCGATGAAACCTCAGGAGATTCGTCAGGTCGAAGATATCGTCAATGCGCAGATTCGTCGCAACCTGCCGGTTGAAACTGAAGTGATGGATCTGGATGCGGCAAAGTCTAAGGGTGCGATGGCACTGTTTGGCGAGAAATATGATCAGCGCGTACGCGTTCTGACCATGGGTGATTTCTCTGTTGAGCTGTGCGGGGGGACTCATGCTGCGCGCACGGGTGATATCGGCCTGTTCCGTATTCAGGCTGAGTCAGGAACGGCGGCAGGCATCCGTCGTATCGAAGCCATTACCGGTGAAGGGGCGCTGGCGCAGGTCAATGCGCAGAGCAGCCAGCTGCAGGATCTTGCGCAGCTGGTCAAAGCGAACAGCAGCAACCTGAACGAGAAAGTACGTGGTCTGGTTGATCATGTGCGGGCTCTGGAGAAAGAGTTGCAGCAACTGCGCGATCAGCAAGCCGCGCAGGAGAGCGCTTCACTGAGCAGCAATGCCATCGACGTTAAGGGAGTGAAACTGCTGGTCAGTGAGCTCAACAATGTTGAACCTAAAATGTTGCGTACCATGGTTGATGATCTTAAGAATCAGCTGGGGTCGGCGATTATTGTGCTGGCAACGGTTACTGAAGGTAAGGTGTCGCTGATTGCGGGTGTGACCAAAGATCTGACTGACCGTGTTAAAGCGGGTGAGTTGATTGCCGGTCTGGCTCAGCAGGTTGGCGGGAAGGGCGGTGGCCGTCCTGATATGGCACAAGCTGGTGGTAACGATGCGGGTGCTCTGAAAGGCGCATTAGCAGGGGTTGAGGACTGGGTCAGCAGCCGTCTGTAAGTGAATTAAAACAAGGCATCGTAAAAAGCGTCAGAACGGTTGTTCCGGCGCTTTTTAATACGATGCTAAAGCAGCAAATGACAAAGTCAGGTTGATGTAGTGTATTTCGGCTAAACTAACTATCAGCAGAATGTATTGGCGCATCGATGTGCATTGGTGTATTTCTCATACACATTGTGCAGCGTTAAATGATGGATAATGCCGGGAGCCTGTACAAGCCCGACTCTTTTAATCTTTCAAGGAGCAAAGAATGCTTATTCTAACTCGTCGAGTTGGTGAAACCCTCATGATCGGTGATGAGGTAACTGTAACGGTGCTGGGTGTTAAGGGTAACCAGGTTCGTATAGGGGTTAACGCGCCGAAAGAAGTGTCTGTGCATCGCGAAGAGATCTATCAACGCATCCAGGCTGAAAAAACGCAACAAACCAGCGTTTAACGGATTCAGCGTCTCGCACAAGTGCGAGGCGCTACCGCTTTGTTAAAAATCCTGCTTTTTCTTTTCTGCTTTCTCTTCCCGGTTTCGTTAACGACATCACCTTTCATTGTTGATAATTCACTCTTTTTGTCGCCATTTTGTCCCAATTGTGTGTGATTTGCGCAATCAAACAAAGTTTCGGAAAAATTGTTTGACTTAAAAGTCCGGGAAAGTAATATGTGCGCCACGCAGTGCCGATGAGCAGAAACAACGTTCAGACGCACAGTTCGAAAGAAAGCGTAAGGTGAGGTGGCCGAGAGGCTGAAGGCGCTCCCCTGCTAAGGGAGTATACGGTCAAAAGCTGTATCGAGGGTTCGAATCCCTCCCTCACCGCCATTTTCGATGCATCCATAGCTCAGCTGGATAGAGTACTCGGCTACGAACCGAGCGGTCGGAGGTTCGAATCCTCCTGGATGCACCATATTTTCGAATATGGAAAAGTGCCTCGGTGTGACATGACGCATTAGCGTTCAGGCCGCACTAAGGAGGATAACGTTGCTTTAGCAACGGCCCGCAGGGCGAAGCGCAAGCTGAGTAATCCTCCTGGATGCACCATCGAAACAAAGCGAATTAGCAATTCCTTTCATGGTGAGTAGTTAGCACCCTGCGTTGTACAAGAATTTGATTTATGCATCCATAGCTCAGCTGGATAGAGTACTCGGCTACGAACCGAGCGGTCGGAGGTTCGAATCCTCCTGGATGCACCATATTCTTCCCGAATATGGACAGTGCCTCAGTGTGTCATGACGTGATTATCGTTCAGGCCGCACTAAGGAGGATAACGTTGCATCAGCAACGGCCCCTAGGGCGAAGCGCAAGCTGAGTAATCCTCCTGGATGCACCATTCTTTGTAACATCCTCAGGTTGGTTTCCGAAAGTCCATAAAAAAGTGTGACCCCCAAAGATAGACCCCAATGCATCCATAGCTCAGCTGGATAGAGTACTCGGCTACGAACCGAGCGGTCGGAGGTTCGAATCCTCCTGGATGCACCATCTTCTCGAATGTTGGCAGTTCCTCAGTGTGACATGACGCAATAAGCGTTCCGGCCGCACGAAGGGGGATAACGTTGCATCAGCAACGGCCCGCAGGGCGAAGCGCAAGCTGAGTCATCCTCCTGGATGCACCATCTTCTTCTTTAGTCTCAAAATCCAGTCTTAAAATCCCTCAAAGTATCATGGCGCGATGATCGCTAAGACCTCACTAAACACGCTAGCGTTACTTCCGTAACCGCCCGTACAGCAAACGCTGAGTGAGTATCCTGAAAAACCTCTGCAGTTTCCCTCTGGCTTCACACGCACTCTTTTCCTGTTTAATCTGCCCCATTGATTCATCATCCTGACTTAAGCGATCCGAAACGCCTGTTTCCCGCATCAACGCCTTCTGTTTTGCTGCCCACGCCCGTCCGCCGCCGCCTGTCAGCCAAAAGAATGTTAAAAATTCGCTTAAAATTCGTACTGTTATCACTGGCCGCGCACGATCACCTTTATCTGAAAACAAAAATTGCTAATGCTTTCAAAGCATTTGCTGTTCATCCCCCCTGGCGACAACCTGTCCACATTAGGCTAAAGTAATGTCTCATTTGGTGGATGTCCGGAGTGACAATGTACGATCAATATGACGCCCTGATTTTCGATATGGACGGCACGATTCTTGATACTGAGCCGACACATCGAAAAGCGTGGCGTCAGGTACTGGCGCGTTATGGATTAACGCTGGATGAAGCTCGTATTATCGACTTCAATGGCGCACCAACCTGGCGGCTGTCGCAGTTCATCATTGAATCCAATCAGTCGTCACTCGACCCTCATCTTCTTGCCGCAGAAAAAACCGCTGCCGTGAAAGCGATGCTGCTGGAAAACGTGAAGCCACTGCCTTTAATGGAGGTGGTGAAAGCGTATCACGGGCGGCGTCCGATGGCGGTGGGTACCGGAAGCGAACACAGTATGGCAGAGGCGTTACTGACGCAGCTGGGCGTGCGTGAGCTCTTCTCTGCAGTCGTTGGTGCTGACGACGTACAGCGTCATAAACCTGAGCCTGAAACCTTCTTACGCTGCGCTGAGCTGATGGGTGTGACGCCGGCACGCTGTGTGGTGTTTGAGGATGCGGACTTTGGTATTCAGGCAGCGAAGGCGGCAGGTATGGCTGTGGTGGATGTCCGCTTACTGTGAGTGACGTTCTTACCTATGCCTCAATGTTCGGCAGCAGCTTTTTAAGTGCAACGCTCCTGCCGGGAAGTTCTGAAGCACTGCTGATAGCACTATTGATAGCAAAAAAGACATCAGTTTACGGGTTGCTTTTGGCCGCATCACTGGGAAACACCTTGGGCGGCTTAACCAACATTCTTATTGGTCGCTTGCTGCCGTTAAAACGTCAGGGGCGATGGCATGACACAGCAATGACGTGGTTGCACCGACTGGGACCTGCAGCACTGTTATTCAGCTGGCTGCCAGTGATAGGTGATCTGCTCTGCGTTCTGGCAGGCTGGTTACGTTTCGCCTGGCTACCCGCGATGCTGTTTCTCGCTGTCGGCAAAACACTGCGTTATATCGTTATCGCGACTGCCACATTACAGGGTATGCAATGGTGGCATTGATTCGCATAGATTCGAGGCTACGGTTAACATTATGCTGAACAAAAATAAATTATTATCACAGCGGGGGGGTAATGTGATCCCGGACGTATCTAAAGCGCTCTCCTGGCTGGAAGCGCATCCCAATGCCCTTAAAGGTATTGGCCGTGGCATCGAGCGTGAAACGCTGCGTGTACAGGCAAATGGCGAACTGGCAAAAAGCGGCCACCCGGAATCTCTGGGGTCGGCGCTGAAACATGACTGGATCACCACTGACTTTGCCGAAACGTTGCTGGAATTTATTACGCCAGTGGATCACAGCATTGATCATATGCTGGCATTCCTGCGCGATATTCATCGTCACGTGGCCCGTGAACTGGGTGATGAACGCATGTGGCCTTTCAGTATGCCATGCGAGATTGACGACGCAGACAATATTGAGCTGGCGCAATATGGCACGTCCAATATCGGTCAGATGAAGACGCTCTACCGCGAAGGCCTTAAAAACCGCTACGGCGCGTTGATGCAGACCATCTCCGGCATTCACTATAACTTCTCGCTGCCACTCTCATTCTGGCAGGAGTGGGCTGACGTGAAAGATCAGGAAAGCGGAAAAGAGACGATTTCGGCGGGCTATCTGCGGCTGATCCGCAACTATTATCGCTTCGGCTGGGTCATCCCCTATCTGTTTGGCGCATCGCCTGCTATCAGCTCCAGCTTCCTGCAGGGCCGTGAGAGCGCGCTGCCGTTCGAAACCAACGACAAAGATACGATGTGGCTGCCGTACGCCACCTCGCTGCGTCTGAGCGATTTAGGCTACACCAATAAATCACAGAGCTCTCTGGGCATCACGTTTAACTCGCTGGAAGGCTATGTCACCGCGCTGAAAAAAGCGATTAAGACGCCGTCAGAAGAGTATGCAGCGATGGGCACTAAAGATGCCGACGGTAACTGGCTGCAGCTCAACACCAACGTGCTGCAGATTGAAAACGAGCTCTATGCGCCAATCCGGCCTAAGCGTGTGACACGCTCGGGTGAAGCCCCATCTGATGCGCTGCTGCGTGGTGGTATTGAGTACATTGAAGTGCGTTCGCTGGATATCAACCCATTCTCTGCCATCGGCGTTGATGAAAATCAGGTTCGCTTTCTCGACCTGTTCCTGATCTGGTGTACCCTGGCGGATGCGCCGGAGATGAGTGCCGATGAGCTGCAATGCACCCGCATAAACTGGAACCGGGTTGTGCTGGAAGGGCGTAAACCGGACCAGAAAATTGCCGTAGGATGCGGAGAAGCGGAACATTCGCTGGTGGAAGTCGGCAAGACCCTGTTTGCCGATCTGCGTCGGGTTGCTGAAGTCTTAGACAGCAATAATCAGGACAGCACGGAATATCAGCAGGTTTGCGATCAACTGGTAGCATCGTTCGACGATCCTGAGCTAACCTACTCGGCGCGCATCCTTCAGGCAATGAAGGATAATGGTGTAACCGGAACCGGCGTGGCGCTGGCTGAACAGTATCGCCATCTGCTCTGCGAAGAGCCGCTGGAAGTGCTGACAGAAGACGATTTCACGCGTCAGGCGCAGGAATCTGTTGCTGCACAGCAGCAGCTGGAAGCGAGTGATAAGCTGGATTTTGAAGCATATCTGGCGAGCCGGGAAGGGTAGAAAAGAAAAAGGCCACATCAATGTGGCCAAATTAACATCTCTGTTGTCAGGGATGATGATAACAAATGCGCGTCTTTCATATATTCAGACGTTGGGCGAACAGAAAAGTTTCATCGTTTTAAAAAAAATTCTCAGAACAGGAGGTGACGTATGCCACTACTGGACAGTTTTACCGTTGATCACACCATCATGGGCGCACCGGCAGTACGCGTTGCAAAAACCATGAAGACTCCGCATGGCGATACGATTACCGTTTTTGACCTGCGTTTTTGCCGCCCGAACATTGATATTCTCACTGAGCGTGGCATTCATACGCTGGAGCATCTCTTTGCCGGATTCATGCGTGATCACCTGAATGGTGACGGTGTGGAAATCGTCGATATCTCGCCAATGGGTTGCCGTACCGGCTTCTACATGAGCCTGATTGGTACGCCAGACGAGCAGCGCGTTGCGAAAGCGTGGAAAGGGGCGATGGAAGATGTTCTGAAAGTGAAAGATCAGAACCAGATCCCTGAGCTGAATGAATACCAGTGTGGCAGCTACAAGCTGCACTCACTGGATGAAGCGCAGCAGATCGCGCGCAATGTGCTGGCGCATGAGATCGGCGTTAACCGCAACGACGATCTGAAGCTGCCTGCTGAAAAGCTGAAAGAACTGCACATCTAGCCAGAGCCTCTCTGCTAAAAAAAACGCCGCATCATGTCGATTGCGGCGTTTTTTATGGCTTCAGGAACCGACCGATTTTTTCAGTGGCGTCTTTGGCGTGATGCGCACCTGTTTAATCATGTTGTCCTGCACGTCCAGAATATCGACGTTGTAATGGCCGATCTGAACACGGGTGGCGATGGCAGGGATCTCTTCCAGCGCTTCCAGCAGCATGCCGTTAATAGTGCGGGCTTCCTGCTCTGGCAACTGCCAGTTAAATGCCTTGTTGATTTCACGCACGTTAGCACTACCCTCAATCAGCACCGAGCCATCATTCTGCGGCATTACTTCTTCTGCCAGTGACGGTGACATGGAGGTAGTGAAGTCACCGACAATCTCCTCCAGAATGTCCTCAATCGTCACCAGCCCTTTGATGTCGCCATATTCATCCACCACCACGCCCGCTTTCTCTTTATTGCGCTGAAACTTCACCAGTTGGGTGTTAAGCGGTGTCCCTTCCGGGATGTAGTAGATCTCATCGGCGGCACGCAGCAGCGTCTCTTTGGTGAACTCTTTTTTCTCCGTCATCATGCGCCAGGCTTCGCGTACCCGCAGCATGCCGACGCAGTCATCCAGCGAGTCCCGGAACAGCACGATGCGGCCGTGTGGCGAGTGGCTTAATTGACGTACGACCGACTTCCAGTCATCGTTGATGTTGATGCCGACAATCTCATTACGCGGCACCATGATGTCGTCAACGCTGACTTTCTCCAGGTCGAGAACAGAGAGCAGCATGTCCTGGTTCCGGCGTGACATCAGGCTACGCGACTCATAGACGATAGTACGTAACTCCTCTTTGCTCAGCGCAGAGTTAATGGCACCGTCAGCGCGGATACCCGCTATCCTCATCAGCAGCCGGGTAATGGTGTTAAGCAACCAGACCAGCGGCAGCATGATGTATTGCAACGGGACCAGCAGCAGGCTGCTGGGAAAGGCGACACGCTCAGGATAGAGCGCCGCCACGGTTTTTGGCAGCACTTCAGCGAAGACCAGCACCACAAAGGTCAGGATGCCGGTCGCAATCGCGACGCCTTCATCACCGTGAATGCGCATGCCTACGATGGTGGCAAGGGCAGAGGCCAGAATATTGACCAGGTTGTTACCGATTAAAACCAGACTGAGCAGCCGGTCAGGACGACGCAGTAGCTTCTCCACCCGGCGTGCGGCGCGATTACCGTTTTTTGCCTGATGGCGCAGCTTATAGCGGTTAAGCGTCATCATTCCGGTTTCCGACCCGGCAAACCAGGCAGAAACCAGGACCATGACGCAGAGAATAATAATCAGCGTGGTGGTTGAAACATTCTCCAACGCAGAACTTCCTTTTTAACGAGAGGTAGGGACAAGCAGATGCTGCAGGATGCGACTGCCGAAGTAAGCCATGGTTAACAGCACCGCACCGCTGCAGTTAAACCAGACGACGCGGCGACCACGCCAGCCTTCATGATAGTGCCCCCAGAGCAAAACGATATAAACAAACCACGCAATGATGGAGAGAACGGCTTTATCGACGTTTTCTGCGCTGAAGAGATCCTGCATATAAAACAGTCCGGTGCAGAGCACCAGCGTCAGCAGCACGACGCCGACCTGGGTAATGTGAAACATCTTACGTTCGATGGTCAGCAGTGGCGGCATATCCTGAGTAAACGCCAGTCGCTTGTTTTTTAGCTGGTAATCAATCCACGCCAGCTGCAGCGCATAGAGCGCGGCAATAATCAGCGTCGCATAGGCGAACAGCGACAGACCGATATGGATCATCATGCCTGGCGTGGTTTCCAGATGGGTAATGAACGCATTGGGGACGAAAGTGGCGAAGGCCAGATTAATCAGCGCGAAGCTGTAAACAATCGGCAGCAACAGCCAGCCACGGTTGCGTGACGCCACAATGGTCATGATGGCGCAAATCAACAGGCTGACCAGCGAGCCTATGTTGAGCAGGCTTAAATTCTGTCCGCTATCAACCGCAAATATGCGTTGCTGCAAGGCCACCGCGTGTGTCACCAGCGCCACACAGGCAGAGAGCATCGCCATTCGCCGCCAGCCGCCGTTACGTTTCAACAGGCTGGGAATGATCAGGGCAAGGCTTAAAGAGTAGGCGAATAGCGCCACTATCGCGAAAACGAACATAGATCCTTTCAGGTTCAGTCAGATAAGGAAAAAGGCAGTATAGCGCCAGCCGAAGCAGGCTCCAAACGATCTGAGGGGCAATTGCAGAGATCGCCGAGGCTTCGTGTTATAATCCGCCGCATTCTGCCGATCAGGCGCCTCGCGATCTTTTTAAGTGAGAGACCATGTTTGATAATTTAACCGATCGTTTGTCGCAAACCCTGCGAAATATCAGCGGCCGCGGAAGGCTGACTGAAGAGAACATCAAAGAGACCCTGCGTGAAGTGCGCATGGCGCTGCTTGAAGCTGACGTTGCCCTGCCAGTGGTACGTGACTTCATCAACCGTGTGAAAGAGAGCGCGGTCGGCCATGATGTGAATAAAAGCCTGACGCCAGGTCAGGAGTTTATCAAAATCGTTCGCAACGAGCTGGTTGCGGCGATGGGTGCAGAGAACAACGCACTCGACCTGGCGGCTCAGCCACCAGCCGTAGTACTGATGGCGGGCCTGCAGGGTGCCGGTAAAACCACCAGCGTCGCTAAGCTGGGTAAGTTCCTGCGTGAGAAGCATAAGAAGAAAGTTTTAGTGGTTTCTGCCGACGTCTATCGTCCGGCGGCAATCAAACAGCTGGAAACGCTGGCACAGCAGGTTGGCGTGGATTTCTGTCCGTCCGATCTCAGTCAGAAGCCGGTCGACATCGTCAACAATGCGCTGCGTGAAGCCCGCCTGAAGTTTTACGATGTGTTGCTGGTGGATACCGCCGGTCGTCTGCACGTTGACGAAGCGATGATGGACGAAATCAAACAGGTTCATGCCGCGATTAAGCCGGTAGAAACGCTGTTTGTGGTCGATGCCATGACCGGTCAGGATGCCGCAAACACGGCTAAGGCCTTTAATGAAGCCCTACCGCTGACCGGGGTTATCCTGACCAAGGTTGACGGTGATGCCCGCGGTGGTGCAGCGCTGTCGATTCGCCATATCACCGGCAAGCCGATTAAATTCATGGGTGTCGGTGAAAAAACCGAAGCGCTTGAACCGTTCTATCCTGACCGTATTGCGTCACGTATCCTCGGCATGGGTGACGTGCTGTCACTGATCGAAGATATCGAAAGCAAGGTTGACCGTGATCAGGCGGAGAAACTGGCTAAGAAGCTGAAAACCGGCGACGGTTTTGATCTCAATGACTTCCTTGAGCAGCTTAAGCAGATGCGCAACATGGGCGGCATGGCCAGTCTGATGGGCAAACTGCCCGGTATGGGACAGTTGCCTGACAATGTGAAATCGCAGATGGATGACAAAGTGCTGGTACGCATGGAAGCCATCATCAACTCGATGACACGCAAAGAGCGTGAGAAACCAGAAATCATCAAAGGCTCGCGCAAGCGCCGCATCGCAACTGGCTCCGGAATGCAGGTGCAGGACGTTAACCGCTTATTGAAGCAGTTCGACGACATGCAGCGTATGATGAAGAAAATGAAGAAGGGCGGTATGGCGAAAATGATGCGCGGCATGAAGGGTATGATGCCGCCAGGATTCCCTGGCCGCTAAGCGTTCCACAAAAAAGCCCGGAAAGGCACGGTTTAGGTTGCTTTTTTCGCCAAAATGAGTAAAATTTTCGGGCTTTTTATACAGCACCCGGACCCCGTTCCTCGATGGGGGCCGGGTGTTTTATTAACTGAAGAGGATGTTATGGTAACAATTCGTTTGGCACGTCACGGCGCTAAAAAGCGTCCGTTCTATCAGGTCGTCGTCACTGACAGCCGCAATGCACGCAACGGTCGTTTCATCGAGCGCGTTGGTTTCTTCAACCCGATCGCATCTGGTCAGGCTGAAGGTCTGCGTCTGGATCTGGACCGTATCGAGCACTGGGTTGGCCAGGGCGCAACACTCTCTGATCGCGTTAACGCGCTGGTCAAAGAAGCTAAGAAAGCAGCTTAATCTGTCACGGTGGTGAGCATGAGCAGACAACTTGCCGCACAGCCTCCTGTTAACCCGATTGTATTGGGTAAGATGGGAGCCGCCTACGGTATTCGCGGCTGGCTCAAAGTGTTTTCCTCCACTGAAGACGCTGAAAGCATCTTCAACTACCAACCCTGGTTCATCCAGCGCGCCGGTAAATGGCAGCAGGTCGAACTGGAAGGTTGGAAGCACCACAATCAGGACCTGATCATCAAAGTCAAAGGCATTGACGATCGGGATGCGGCGGCTCAGTTAACCAATTGCGAAATTCAGGTTGACTCGACGCAGTTGCCATCGCTGGAAGAGGGTGATTACTACTGGAAAGACCTTATGGGCTGCCAGGTAGTTAACCTCGAAGGCTACGAGATGGGTAAAGTCATCGATATGATGGAAACCGGCTCGAACGACGTACTCGTCGTTAAGGCAAACCTGAAAGATGCATTCGGTGCTCAGGAGCGGTTAATTCCG
Source organism: Pantoea sp. B550 (assembly GCF_024158165.1). Taxonomy (NCBI): domain Bacteria; kingdom Pseudomonadati; phylum Pseudomonadota; class Gammaproteobacteria; order Enterobacterales; family Erwiniaceae; genus Pantoea; species Pantoea sp. B550. The sequence continues at coordinate 1,078,945 of NZ_JAMYXI010000003.1, read as the reverse complement.
TTTCTTGATGAACAGGTTATCAGGAAAGTCGATCTCTCTACTGGCGTCATTGAGGTAGATTGGGATCCTGGTTTTTGATCTCCGAATCGAACGGTAACGTAACGGCGAATACAATGTGGATTGGTGTTATCAGCCTGTTTCCAGAAATGTTTCGCGCTATTACCGATTACGGGGTAACTGGCCGGGCTGTAAAAAACGGTCTGCTCAGCATTCAGAGCTGGAGTCCTCGTGACTTCACGCACGACCGGCACCGTACCGTGGATGATCGTCCTTATGGCGGCGGACCGGGAATGCTGATGATGGTACAACCCTTACGGGATGCCATCTCCGCAGCGAAAGCAGCGGCAGGTGATGGCGCCAGAGTGATATATCTTTCACCTCAGGGCCGCAAACTGGACCAACAGGGCGTTTGCGAACTGGCGGCACGAGACAAGTTAATTCTGGTCTGTGGTCGTTATGAAGGGATTGATGAGCGCGTAATTCATTCCGAAATTGACGAAGAATGGTCAATCGGTGATTACGTTCTCAGCGGCGGGGAACTGCCAGCGATGACGATGATTGACGCAGTTGCCCGGTTTATTCCAGGCGTACTCGGCAAGCAGGCGTCAGCCGATGAGGATTCGTTCTCTGACGGTTTGCTGGATTGTCCGCACTATACCCGTCCTGAAGTGTTAGACGGCGTGGAGGTCCCGGCAGTATTACTGTCAGGTAACCATGCTGATATTCGCCGCTGGCGTCTGAAGCAGTCGCTAGGCCGTACCTGGCTGAGAAGACCTGAACTTCTGGAAAACCTGGCTCTGACTGAAGAGCAAGCAAGGTTGCTGAACGAGTTCCAGCGGGAATCCCGGCAGCAACAAAACGATGATGTGGAAGAGTGATCTTCCCCGACTATCAGTTTACCCAGGATATGAGATTTAATTATGAGCAACATTATCAAGCAAATTGAACAAGAGCAGATGAAACAGGACGTACCTTCCTTCCGCCCGGGTGATTCCGTGGAAGTGAAAGTATGGGTCGTTGAAGGTTCTAAAAAACGTCTGCAGGCATTCGAGGGCGTGGTTATCGCTATCCGTAACCGCGGTCTGCACTCTGCATTCACTGTTCGCAAAATTTCTAACGGCGAAGGCGTTGAGCGTGTATTCCAGACTCATTCACCTGTAATTGACAGCATCGCTGTTAAACGTCGTGGCGCTGTGCGTAAAGCCAAACTGTACTACCTGCGTGAGCGTACTGGTAAGTCTGCTCGTATTAAAGAGCGTCTTAACTAAGGTATCGCTAACGCGACATCTAAAAGTTAATAGCAAACAAGGGGTTGGCGTGATGCCAGCCCCTTTTTTTTGGCCTTGTCCACGGATTGGCTACGCAGATATTTTTTGTGGTCAGTTGTGGTCATAATCGTTGTGATTGCTGTTACTCAAAAGTGAAGGAATAACCAATGAAAAAGTTTTGCATCTGTCTTGCTGGTTTTACTCTTGCGGCTTCAGCTTATGCCGCTAAACCTGACCAGATCCCTGCACCTCTCTTACATAGCCTCAAGCAGCTCAATCTTTCCCGGCCCCCATCACTTGTAAATGGCACCTTATACGTTTCGTATAACTTCAAAAAAATAGAGTTACTGCAGGCACGTAGTTTGGTAGACACTCTTTGCTTCGCCTACTACGGAGATAATCCGCCTAAGCGAACGTGGAATGCTGGAATGATTAAAGATATTACGATCACGAACGATTCAGTTACGCAGGGCTTTACTTATGAGGATGGAGACAAAAGCTGTGAGCAGATGGCAAGCATGAATACTGATGAGGGTATAGCTTTTATGGATGATCGCCTTGCTGCCGCAACTTTTAGCCCCACATTCAAATGACCAAAACAAAACAGGGCACTGAATAATCAGTGCCCTGGATCTGACGTCTTATAAGAATTTTAAAGCCATAAGTTACCCTGTGTTTGAGTAGCTCTTATACGTGTTGGATGTGGCGGGGCAGGGTTGATTTTTCCCGGACACATGATTATGTCAGTAACAGTTTCTAAGGACTTGAAGGTGCAGCCGCAATTAATATTCTGGCACTGGTTGTAACGTTCTTTTGTGTTCTCTGAAAGCACAACACTGCTACGCGTGTGGGCTGCATGAGAGCACTTTGGGCAGTTCATCATTTCAGATACTTCCTCTTGAAGTTTTCAGCAAATATTAACGATTTAACGTTCAATTGAATAGCTAAATCTACTATTGCATACTCAACTCCTCGATTTTTACTTCCAGTTCTAGGCTGGTTGTAAACCCGCCGTCTGCACTCAGGCTGTGCGTCAGTGTGGTGATGATCCAATCTCCCGCATCTATCTGCTGCTTGAATCCGCTGACCTTTACCGGCATCTCCGTGTAAAGCTCTGCGCGCCCCTTTGCCAGCTGAATAGAAAACGTCGCAGCACCGCGCTGCAGGCGTTCCCACTGCATTTTGGCCGCGCGCTCTGCGTTGCTCCGGTTTGCGTAAGTGCGGCTCAGTACCAGCACGTTTTCATCCGTGCCGATCAGGTAATCCCCCTGCTTCGCCTCAGGCTCCTTCTTCTTCGCGGTGGTTTTACGTCGCCTGCGCTTCACCTTTGCTACCGGCTTCTTTGCCGGTTCGCGGGTGTGCAGCCAGCTGGCGATCACGCCGGTGTAGGCGTCACGGTCTGCCAGGGTAAAGCGGTGACTGTCTCCGTTCCTGCGCTGAAGGGTGATCACCGGCAGCGCCTTACCGCTTGCCGTTTTTCCCTGGCCCTGCCGGATAAACAACAGATTTCCATCCTTGACGCAGGCCACCGCGCCGCACTGTTTAGCCAGGCGCATCAGAAAGCTGGCGTCGGATTCGTTGGTCTGATCAAGATGGTCAATCTCTGCGGCCGCCATGTCCTCACCCATCGCGGCTTTCAGTTTGTGCCGCCCGGCGATGTCCCGGACAATTTCACCTGCGGTGGTTTTGTGCCAGGACTTCTCCCGCTTCGTGTTCAGCGTCTGCCGGAAGTCGGCGCTGCGCGCTCTCAGCGTCAGCCGGTCAGGTGTGCCGCTGTGCTCGATTTCGTCAACCGTGTAGCTGCCTTTCGGAAAAAGCGCCTCTCCTTGCCAGCCCAGCGACAGCGAAAGCACGACGCCACGGCGCGGCAGCTGCAGCTGGCCGTCCGTGTCGTCCAGCTCGATGTCCAGCTGGTCCGCCTCAAAGCCCCGGTTATCGGTGAGCGTCAGGCTCAGCAGGCGCTTTTCCAGCTTCTGCGTGATGTCTGCGCCGTCCATCGTCAGGCGAAACGCGGGGGAATTCTGCTGGCCGGTTATCCACGGACTGGTCATTATGAGAATAACCCTCCCGCTGCGGCGCTCACCTTACCGGCGGCAGTGGTAGCAGCACTCTGCATGACCGACAGCTGATCGCTGAGGCTGCCGAACATTTCTCCCAGCGATTCATCGGTGCGCTTCAGCGTCAGCGTAAATTCAATGCGGCGGCACACGCCGCTGCTGAAGAATTCCGCTTTGGTCTGGTTAAGACTCTCGATCACGAACATGCCGTAAATCGTGCCGCTGCCCTCAATGAGGGGCCACGCGCGGCCCAGCTCCGCAATCTGCTCCAGCGCGAACAGCGACAGCCTGCCGCCGGTAATCTCCGGCAGCAGCACGCCGGAAAGCGTCAGCGTGTCGTTGTCCGGGCCTAAAAACTGCAGCGATGGCCGCACGCCGACTCGGCTGTTTGAAGGGAATCGCCAGCTGCGCTGATACTGCAGTTCCTGATAGGGCACCGTCTTCAGCATGAAAACAAATAAACCCAGCGTCATCATCATTCCTCAAATCCTCCCCTGTCGCGGTAGCTGCTGCGCTCCCGCGCCTCAGCCTTCCGCTGCTCTGCCTGAAGCCTGCGCATCACCTCGTCAACCAGATCCTGCTGGCTTTGCCCCGGCTGCTGCACGATAGTGAATGAGGCATTAATCTGCGGTGCGGCTTTTGGCGCTGTACCACTCATACGCGGCGCGTCCTGCCGGTATGCCTGCGCGGGCAGGCTCAGCGGATGCAGCGGTGCGGCTGTGGCAGGCGCTGCAGCCCCGCCCAGCGTCAGCGCCGCCAGTGCCGCCAGCCCTGCGGTGCGCCTGCGGCTGGTCACGTTAGCCGGGCCGTTAATCAGTTCAGGGCCGTTCTCACCCACGATCCCCATCTGGCCGGACGGAATGTTGCCGCCGGTGTCGTACATGCGCGGGAACCCGCCCGGCGGCAGCACCACCTTTCCGTCCGCGTTAACCGTGGCGGCCTGCTGGCGCGTGATGTGCTCCGGCAGCTTTGCGTTTGCCGCCTCTTTTGTCACGATGCCGAGTTTTTCCAGCAGCCAGGACACACCTGATTTCAGCGTGTCCAGCGGGTGCATCACCATGCTGAGGCCATCGGCCAGCGCCTGACCAAACGCTTTACCCTTCGCGGCTGCGCTGTCCAGCTCAGCCCCCGTGGACTGCACCGGCGTCAGCAGGTCGCGGAACCAGCCGAACAGCGCCTGCACTTTATCCCCAATCCACTGAAAAACCGGCTCGAGCGGGCCAAATGCCTCACTGATTGGTGCTGCGGCAGCCCTGAACCCCTCAACTACGCCGCCGAGAAACGCCTTAATCGGCTGCCAGTATTTCCAGATAACCAGCGCCACGCCTGCCAGCGCGGCGACCAGCAGCCCGACCGGACTCAGCAGCGCGCCCATGGCCCATGAAATGCCGGTCAGCGCAACGCGAAGCACCGCCACGGGACCGGACGCCAGCCAGCGCAGCACCTGACCTGTACCGCTCAGCAGCACCCGTCCTGCCGCTACCGGGTTCATCATCATTCCGGCAGCGGCGGACACGCCGCGCATGGCTCCCCTGAACAGGCGCAGTGGCGCACCGGCCACCGCCTTAAGCGCATTACCCGCCATGCCTGCGCTGGCGCGGAGTGAGGCAAGCGGCCCGGCCAGCAGGCTGACGCGTCCACCCGAATCGCCCATTCCGCGCCGCAGCAGGCTTAAAGGGGCGCTCCCCAGCCAGCCGAGCATACTGCCCGCCCGGGACGCTGCCGAAGCAATTCCCGGCAGCGCCTTAATTCCCAGCACGCTGCAGCTCAGGCGCAGCAGCGCCAGCGGTCCCAGCACCGCAGCCAGGCCGATCATGAGCGTACCCAGCGCAATCACCACCACCGATATAACCGCCGCAGCCTTCACAATCGTGCCCGCCAGCTCCTTGTTGTTTTCTACCCAGCGGCGGGTCACGCCGGTGACTTTCTTCACCATATCCATGATGTCCATCAGCGGCGTGCGCAGCGAATCGCCCAGGCCGCTCATGGTGTTAGATACGCCGGTTTTGGTCAGCATCCACTGCGCAGTAAGCGAATCTTTGTTGATGTCAGATTCCTTCTGCATTGACCCCTTAGCAGCATCCCCCTGCGTCAGCTGCAGCTGACGTCTAAGCTCCGGCATATTGTTAGCGAGTTTGGCCGCGTCCTTGCCGAACTCCTTGCCGAAAACCATCGTCATGGCCGTCAGGCGTTTGTCTTTCGGCAGATTATTGACTTTTTCCAGCACGCGCATGATGGTGCCCATCGCATCCGTGGTCATCTGCTTTTCAATCTTTTTCGGATCGAGTTTCAGCAGGTCCATGCCGTCCATAAACCGGTCACTTTGCATCGTGGCTACGGACAGCTCGCGCACCATGGCGTTCGCCGCACTGGCGGCGGTTTCTGACGTTGCGCCCAGACTCAAAAAGGTTGAGCCGAGTGCAGCCGCTTTGCGGTAGTCCAGCCTGTCAGCCACGCCGCCCATACGCTGCAGCACGTCGATGATGTCTGAACCTTTGGACATGGCGTTATCGTCCAGATAGTTCAGCGCGTCGCCCAGCTGCCCGATGTTGCGCGTGGGGATTTTGTACAGCTGCGCAATCTTGCCCAGCCCTTCGGCCAGCTCACCGGCGGGCAGCTCAAACGCCGTTGACGCCTTCGCCGCCGTGGTGGCAAAGGCCATCAGGTCGCGCTTCTGGTCCTCATAGGAGTCGTTCTGGTTCGTCACGCCCATGCGCGCGCCGCCCTCAACCAGCGCGGCGTAGTCAATTGCGCCGTTTTCCATCGGCAGCTGCTCACTGGCGGCCTTGATGGCGGCCTGCATGTCATAGAACTGCTTTGTGCGGTTTCCGTCGTTGTCGCGCAGTCCGTTGACCTGCTTTGCCACGCCCTTCATGGCGTCTTCCATTGCCGCTGAAGACTTCACGGCGGCCAGCACCGGCGCGCCCATTGCCAGCCCGGCGGCAGACGTTGCCGCACCGGCACCGGCCACGCGGTCGCGCACCTCAAGCGAGCGGGAATAACGCTCACGCACCGCGCTCAGCTTTGCCTGACGTTCTCCCAGCTTTTTAAGCGACTGCTGCTGCCGGTCAATGGCGGCGCGCGCCTCGTCCGACTGACTTTTAAGCTCGCGCTGTGCCTGGCTCAGTTTCTTCGTGTCGATACCGGCAGCGCCCAGCGCCTCACGCTGACGCTGCACCGACAGGCGCAGCCCGTTGTAGGTCTGCTGCAGCTGGCTGGCGCGGTTTTTCGCCTGCTCCAGCACGCGGGCCTGCGCGGCGGTGGGCCTGTTTGTTTCCGTAAACTGCACGGCCAGCCGCGCCGCTTCCTCGCGGGCGGCCTTCAGGTTATTCGCCGTGATGGCAAGCTGTGAGCGGGTCTTGCGAAAGCCGTCGATACGCCCGGCCTGCGCGTCCAGCTCTTTGAGGGTGTTGCGGGTGTCGCGCAGCGTACCGGCCAGCTCCCGCGTGCTGTCGCGGGCGCTGCGGAAGGGGCGCGTCAGCTTATCCACCGCGCCCAGCACGACCTGCAGACGCAGATTTTTATCACTCATCGCTGGCCCCGTGTCGCAGGATTGCTTTGTGCCGCCACTCCAGCACCTCGGTCAGCGTCATGGATTCGGTAACGGAAGGCGGCCAGTGAAAGACGGTGGCGATGTCCGCCACCAGATCGTCAACCGTCAGGCCGTCGGTAAATCTGACAGGACCGACTTCTTCAGCAAAAAAGTGACCACCTCAACCGACAGGCTCACCAGATCGGCAGGGTCCATTTCGTTGATTTCCGCTGTAGTCAGCGCCGGGGTGGTGATACGCGGCAGCACGGTGATCAGTGCGTTCACGTCCATGTCCATCAGCGCCTGCAGGCGGGTGCCACGCAGCGCACCGGACTGCGGCTTGCGCACGGTTACAGAGGTGATTTCGGTTTTGCCGCGCAGGATCGGGGTATCCAGCTCGACGACTTTTTCATTTGGAGCGGTTTTATCAGTCATGATGCTTTTCCGTTAAAAAGAGAGATAAGCGGCAGGCGCGCGGCCTGCCGGTGTGATTACAGGCCCAGCGCGTTGCGGTGCGCTTCCATCAGGTCCTTACCGTCCACGATGTGGATCATGTTCACGATGTCGATTTCGTAAACCACCTCACCGTTAATGGTCAGCTTTGCGTAGCTGTTGGTAGCGGACACTTTGGTAGTGCTGGATTCGCCGGTTTTCCATTCGCCGGAATCAAGCTCCTTATATCGCCCGCGCGTGACCAGCTCGACCGCCTGCACTTCGCCGGTGTCGTCGCGCTGGATGGAGCCGGTGAAGCGCAGCTGAATGCCGTCCACGGTTTCGGTGCCAAGCTGCTTAAACAGCAGGGCTTCAGTGCCGCCTACGGTGAATTCCGTATCCAGCGCGCCGTCGTCCAGGCCCATGTCGATATCCACCGCACCAGCCATGCCGCCGCCGCGATACTTTTCGAACTTGCGCGCGACTTTTGGCAGCGTCAGGGACTCAACCAGCCCCTGCCAGTTGTTGCCTGCGTTGAACAGGTTCAGGTGCTTGAGTTTGCGGGGTAATGCCATCTTTCCGTCTCCTTATACGCTGACGCGGCTGCTGAAATCGACCAGGTACTGGTCAGTGATGCGCTGGCGCAGCAGCAGGTTTTCCAGCGGCGGCACCGGCGTGTAGTCGTAATCGATCAGCAGCTTGCCCGCTTTAAGCGTGTCTTTATCGTTCACGCTCTCGTCCAGCCAGCAGTCCGCGCCAATCAGATAGCCCTGATTCACCAGGCTGCGCAGCTTCGCGCGGATGCTCTCGATGATGTCGCGGGCCAGTGACGGGTTCAGCGCGCCGTCAACGGACCACATCTGCGCTTCTGCCATGGTGTCCATCAGCACCTGCGCGGTGCGGGTGTAACACTCAAACTGAAACAGCGCGTCATCACTGAGGCAGCGGGAACCCCAGAAGCGGAAGCCGTCTTTACGGATCAGCGTGGTGACGTCGTTCTGGTTCAGCAGACCCGCATCGGTGGCCGGATCCTGCAGGTCCCAGAAAACGTCTTTTGAAATGCCGGTGACGCCGTTCACGCCGACGTTTGACAGGGACTTATGCCAGCCGGTCTGCTCGTCAATTTTTGCACGCAGCCCCAGCGCGCGGGCGGTGGCATAGGCCGTCGCGTCCGCCTTCAGCACGGTGTCAAAGCTGATGAAGTCAGGCCAGATCAGCATCCCTTCGCGCTGGCTGAAGTTGCTGCGGTAGGCAATAGCCTCTTCAACGCTCTTGCAGCCGTATGCTGACAGGTAGGCAAAGCCGCGCAGGCTCTGCGCCACGCTCAGCAGTTCGGTGGCAACGGCTTTGGTGTCGTGCCCCGGTACGCCCAGAATGCGGGGCTTTACGCCACACACGGACTGCGCGGCCAGCAGCGCCTTCATGCCGGTGCGCTGGCCGTCGGTCACGCCGCCGATAATGTTGGCGGTGGTTTCTGCTTCGGTCTGGCCCTGCGGCACGCGCACGACGACGGTGACGGGTTTCGACTGATCGGCGATGGCGTCCAGTGAACGGGCCAGCGTGCCGGATTCCCCGGCCTTACCGCTGGCGGTGAGTACGTCGGTTAACAGCACCGGGCGGTTCAGCGGGAAGGTGGCCGCGTCGGCGTCGTCGCCGGTACAGACCAGCCCGACAATCGCGGTACTGACGGTGGTGATGGTGCGGGTGCCCTCGTTGATTTCCTCAACGCGCACGCCGTGGTGATAATCCTGTGCCATGTGGCGGTTCTCCTGTGAAGGGGTTCCGCTATGGTCAGGTCTCAGGGAAGGGAAATCATGCTGTTGTCATTGTGTGGTAGCTGACACAACGGGCAAATTGCATTACCCGTGGTGAGCATTCAGAAAAGCCAGCGTCCCGCACGGGCTGACTCTGTAAACATTCTTATGGTCAGAGGCTTTTTATCCTGCGTCACTGGCGCGCGTGAGAACAGTGACGGAGTTTTCCAGGGGAAATAAGCGGCAATACTGAAGCTTGCTGGCTCTACGTTAAAGTCATGGAAAAACTTCTCCGCCATCTCTGCAATATCATCCGCCTCATACTGCTCCTGCAGAATATCATCGTCGCCGACTTCAATTTTCTTAAACAGGAGAGTCGTCACCAGCGGCAGCTCACGCAGAATGAAGTCGCGCACCGCATCAGGGGTTACTGTCATATTATTCACCAGATTTTATCCTCCGGGCGCACAATCAGGTTATAGCGATGGACGGTGTGAAAACTGATTTGTGCGACATCTTTTGCCAGAATTACCCATCCGACAACGGGCACGGCCCTGCCCACAAACGCCCCCAGATTATTCACCCAGAAAATCTTCAGCCCGCGAAGGCTGAAGGATTTGGCGGTCAGGGTTGGCAGAATGCGGCGCCGGAATTTGTAGGACAGGTGCTTGCGGAAAAAGAGCGAAGCAACGGAAGTGCCGGGGGTTGCCGTATTGGGCTTGCCCGGTACGTCGATATTATTGTTGCCCAGGACGAGGGCCGTCACGGCCACAATATCCTGCACGCCCAGCTGTTTTTGCGTCTCGTCAACCAGCACCCAGAACAGCAGTTCCTGCGGCGTCAGATTCGGCAAATCGTTAAAATAATACGTACCGTCCAGTTGCTCTGTTGTATCCATGCCTGCAAATCCCTTTCGTCAAATGGTTAACGGATTTTAACTGTAACATCTGCGCGGCGGGTTGTTAATCCGTAACGGTCCGACCATCAGGCGGGCTTTTCGGGCCAGCTTATATCCGGCGCGCCTGACACGTCGGTGGCCTGCACCGCCTGCACGTACTTCATCCAGGCAGTAAGCGTGGCTTTGTCCGCGTCGGTGATGATGCCTAACAGCAGCTGCGTCTGCCATGCCTGGGTGATGCCGTTTGCCTCACTTACGCGCTCTGCCTTTTCGGTGGCCGCCGCGTCAAGCCGCGACTGATGCTGTGCATCGCTGTCGGTCACCCACTTTTCGCCGTCCCACTTATCAAACGCGGTTGCGGGGGCAAGCGTTGTCGTGTCCGCCGGATAGTCACCCAGCGCGGTGATTTTCACTGGCGCGCCGCCGGATACCGGGTAAACCGTTTCGCCGCGATGGTCCGGCACGTTCAGCCAGCTGCCGTCCTGGTACACGGCCACCGTGCCCGCCTGCGCGTCAGGCGGTGCGGTCAGGCAGGAACAGGCGGGCAGGCCGACGCCCTGCGCCAGAAATTCCTGCACCGCACCGGTAAACTCCCCGGTCAGGGCGTCATAGCCATACACCGTCAGCGTGCCGTCGGCTTTTGCCAGCCCGTTCTTATCAAGCGTTGCCTTCGCCATTATGCTGCCCTCACGATGTAGTTAAACGCCACGTTTCGCGGGCGGTTCTCCGCCGCCACCGGCACCACGCGCGAGGCGTCAAAATAGATTTTCTCGCCCATAGACTGCCCGTTTGATGTGTTGCCAACAGGAGGCCCGTCGGTAATGGCTGCTCCATCAACATAAACGCCCTCATTGGCATTTTTGCCGTTGTTGTAAAAAACCCCGTCTGATTTGCCGTTATATGGCACGGCCAGCGACTGAACGCCGGTCATGTTCCTGATGGCATCGCCCTGCGCTGAAAGCAGCGCACGCCCGCTGTCAGCACCGCGCCCGTCGTCCCAGCCGCGGATAAACTCCCCGCGCAGGTCGGGCAGCTTCAGTGACGGATAGACTTTCGCCAGCGCCGGATAGGCGGAGGCGCTGAAGGATGCGCCGTTGCACTTCAGCCAGCCGGTCGGGGGCGTTGCCAGCGGCCACGGCTGCGGAATGCCGACCGGCATTGCCGAACCGTCAGCGGCCAGCAGGTACTGCGGATGCGGATTCGCGGCGGCAAGATGCGCGGCTGTCAGTTTGTCCGCATACTGGCGCACCTCCAGCACGCTGTCATCCACGTACTGCCGCGTTGCCAGCACCACGGACGGGTCCACCTTCAGCGTCACGGCGTCGGTACTGCTGACAATAATGATCATGCGCAGCCGCTGGGTGCGCCCGCTGCCCTCCTGAAGCGCGGGCTTGTAGGTTTCGGCGGTGTTGCACACGGCAATCAGCGTGCCGTCACCGTCAAACAGCCCCATTTCCCGGATCCAGAATCCGCCCTCGGTTTCCGGGATGACCTGCTCTGCAATAATCTGGCTGCTGTTGGCCGCGTCCACTGTCAGCGAGTTAAGCGCGGCGCGGCGCACCTCGTTAACCAGCTTCGTCTGGCTGGCGTTCGGCGTCGGCAGTGTGCCGCCGCCGTCGCCCACGGCCATGTGCGTGATGTTCAGTTTTGTGCCGAGCGACACGGCGTTGGCAATCTTTGCCGCGCCGGTGCTGGTCACGATGGCATAGAATTTTGTCATGGTCCCACTTCCATCAGGTCGATAACGTGAACCGCCGCGCCCGTGTAGCTCTGGCCGCCGACGGAGATAATGTCCGGGGTGTAGGGGTAGACGGTGAGATCGTCGCCCTCATAGCTGCCCGCGCCGGTGAATAACGTCCCGCCGCTCTGCAGGTTGATGGACATCCCCAGCAGGTGACGGCTGCACGGCTTCGCGTCGCTTATCAGCCGCTCCAGTTCCGTGTAGGTTTCTTCTGTAATGCCCTGGTCCTGCACGCCGATGTCCAGGCGGAACGTGCCGGGCGGCTCATTGTTGTTCCACCACTCAATAACCCGGATCAGGAAGCCGAACGGCTCCACCACGCGGCGGATGGCGCTGATGGTGCCCTTGTGCTGATGGATGTAAAACGCATCGCTCACCACCTGCCGCTTGACGCTTTCCGTCCAGCCTTCGTCCCAGCGGTCCACCGAAAACGCCCAGGCCAGATAGGGCAGAAAGCCCGCCGGGCAGGTGGCCGGGTTCCATAAATCCCGCAGCGGCACGTTCAGCCCGGAAATGCCGCTGCAGGCTTCTGCCAGGCGGCGCTCCAGCGCAGACGAACCGGGCGGCATCAGGCTGCTGTTGCTCATGTCACCCCCTGATCGCCCGCCACGGAAATGTCCGTGCCGGTGCAGTAACCCGCCTGCGTGCGGTCCATGATGATGTCCTGCGCCGGTTCGGTGATTTCCACCCAGTCCACACCGGCCACGCGCATCACCGCCCCGTATGACTCACGCCGCACGCTGCGCCCCAGCTTTTTCTGCTCGGTCAGGTAAGCGGCCAGCTTCGCGTTTGCCGCCTCAAGGCAGGGACCGGCGGCCACGCCGTCGAACAGGTGCAGCCTGGCCTTCACGCTGTAGCTGCGGATAGCTGCTCCCTGAACCGTCACGCGGTCGGCCACCGGGCGCACGCTGTCGGCGTTCAGCGCGGTGTTCACTGTGGTCAGCAAATCCGCTGCCGCCGTGCCGTCGCCTTCGCGGCTCAGGACGGTGATCAGCACCGTCGCCGGTGAGGGGCTGATGGCGGACACGTCCTGCACCCGGCCATCGGCGCTTTTTGCGTGAAACTCATACGCACCCGTCGGTCCGGCCACGCTCAGCCCCTCAAACGCCTCCGGCACGCGCACGCGTAGCGCGTCGTCCGATTCCATCACCGCATCCACCGGCGGCACCGCGTCAGGATTTGCAGGGGTCACGGTCAGGCGCTGCACGTTACTGCGGGCGGCCAGCTGGTCCAGATCGCTGCCGATGGCATAAGCCACCATGACCGCCTGTGCTGCCTCGTTAATGCGCTGGCGCAGCAGGATTTCCCGGTAGACGTTCTCCTGCAGGCTTTTAACCACCGGCTCAGACTCCAGCGCCAGCACGCGGCGCATGGCGGCCTGTTCATCCGCTGGATAAAGCGCAATCAGCGCCTCTTTGCGCTCTGCCAGCAGCGTTTCAAAGTCCGGCACCTCAATAATCTGCGGCGCAGGCAGCTGCGAAAGGTCAATTACTGCCACTGTTCACCCCCGTTGAAACCGTCAGAGAAAGCGGTGAGCCGTCAGCACGCTGACCGCTAAGATCAACCTGCATAGAGCCGTCCGCGTTGCGCGTGATGTTTACCGAGGCCAGCCGGATGCGCGGCTCCCAGCGGCTCAGTGCGGTATAGGTGGCGGCCATTACCTGCAGTTCGGTGGCGTCGTTCTGCGGCCAGTCAATCATCGCGGACAACATCGAACCATAACCACGCCGGGCGATGCGGCTGCCTTCCGGGGTTATCAGGATGTCGCGCACGCTCTGCCGGATGTGCTCGATGTCGGTAATGGCTTCGCCGGTGTCGCGGTTCATGCCGAGATACATCATTGCGGGCCTCCTGACGTGTCGCCGCCGGACTTCACGCCGCCGTGCTTATGGGTATGCACCACGATGCCGTTTGAACGCATTGAACCGCCGCCCTGGGTCACATCACCGTTCATCGTGGTGTCACCGTTAATCCTGGTCTGGCTGGCCTCTATCCCCAGCGCGTCGGTGATCAGCTGAATGCCGTCTGCCGCCTCAATGCGCACGCTTTTAATATTCTTTATCAGCAGCAGGCCGGTTTGCGGCTCGTACTGAAACCAGCCGCCGTCCTTAAACACCGTGGTGGTGCCGTCTTCCGAGTAGTCGGGCGGCGGAAAGGCTTCGGAATAAATGGCGGGCAGCGCAAAGGCGGTTTCAAGGTTGCCGCCCAGGCTCAGCAGCACAACCTGTTCCCCGACGGTAGGCTGCCACCATGTGCGCGTGCTACCGGCGCGCAGGGTGAGCCAGTTAATCCAGTTGGTTTCGAGATCGCCCGTTTTCACCCGGCACAGCCAGTTCACCGGATCCACTTCGGACACGGTGCCGGTGCGGATCAGGTTGGTGATAAGGCGCATGATTTCGGTCAGTTTTTCGTTCATGACTTAAAAATCTCATTTGAACGAAATAATGAGAAGCATGTTAGATTGTGCTGGCATTCACACAACTTTTTAAAAGGATTAAATCGTGAAACTTGAGCGCGCAAATATAAGCAGCAATTTAAATAGCGAGCAGAAAATCTGGCGCTATATGTCTCTAGATAAACTTATCAACTTACTCGACTCAAAATCCCTCTACTTTTCCCCGATATCGAGCTACGGTGAAACTGATCCATTTGAAGGTTTGCTACCTAAATCTTTTAGAGATATGTTACTTACGCAATTGACTCAAAGCAGCCACGAAAAAGAGCAAATTGAAATCATAAGCGACAATATTTTCAAAATACTTGGTACATTTACAGTCAACTGCTGGCATCAGAATAATCATGAATCAGAAGCCATGTGGCAACTTTATTCTGACAATAAGAAAGGAGTTGCAATACAATCTACTATTGGCTCGCTTATAGACTGCATAACTTCAGAACAAGCAAGCTCAATTATTTTAACTGAAGTTCAATATTTAGATTTATACAGCCAAACTCCGTTCCTATCTGGTTTTAACGGCGTCAAACTGATACCTGCATTCAAACGTCTTTCCTTTAAGCATGAGCACGAGGTCAGGCTAATGTATAATAGACATCATGCAATAGGTATAATGGACCCTAAAAATACCACCGCAGAAATAATAGGCATAGATCCAGCCGTTTTGATTGAGAAAATTTACATATCGCCATATGCTTCCGAGCCATATGGAAGTAGCGTTAGAGCTATTTTGAAAAAATTCAATCTCGCAGATGAGAAGATAATATCTTCAACTCTTTTAACCCCTGATGAAGCTTTGAAACGTTTATTTTAAGGTGATCCTTACTTTTCAATAATACAAATTAGGGTTCTAAGTTGACTTAACCCCTTAACCACCTAAGAAGAATATCGCTCACCGTTGTCTCGGTTTCTCCATTGAAGCCCAGCAGGGAACGTTCAGCATATTTAACCACAGGTCCGCGACGGCTAACCCGGTCCCGCAGTCCATAGTGATGGACGCGGGCCAGCTTCTGCACCCCCGGAACAAATGCAACCTCAGCGGCGTCTGCATTCGCCTGCGCCTTCAGGTACTTTGCCGTTTTCAGCTTCGCGAACATCCCGCGACGGATGCGGCCCTTTTTGCTGCGGGCGCTGACGCGGCGCGGCTCCCATGCGGTGCCGTCCGGCGAGCGCTGCGCGGTGATGTTTGCCTGCTGAATGCGGCGCACGTCGCGTGCCACCTCGCGCAGCATTTTTTTCCGGGCGGCAGGCTCCAGCTGTGACAGCAGCGCCGCCAGCCATGCATCCACTTCATGAAGTTCAGCCACGTTTCACCGTCCAGACTTCCTCCGGCGCGTCCGGCTCGGGCACCGCCTCAATACTGACTTTACCGTCTACAGTGGTTGCTACCACGCGCTCGGTCAGCTTCAGGTCCATACTGATGTCGCAGCGGTCATTCCCCAGAATATCGACCTCAAACGAAAACAGCCTTTCGCGCGCCTCACTGTTCTGCAGCGCGTCGGGCTGATTTTCCCGCAGCCACAAAAGCACCGGGGCCATCAGCAGGTTCTGGTCGCCGGTAAAGTCGGTGATCACCACGTTCAAGGTGTAGCGGTATTCCCACGACAGGGACGCGGCGGACGTGGCGACCAGCTGGCCGCTGTCCACGAACAGGTGCAGGCGGTCCGGGTTGTCGGCCACATACTGGACCGACTTATTCAGGGCGCTGCGTAAGGACTGCGGCTTGTTCATCGTCTTTTTCCTGACAGCTGATGATGGTATCGACCTTATCCGCGCACGCCGCCCAGGCGGCCTCGGTTTCATCCAGCAGGGCATTCAGATCGCCGTTACTTCGCGGCGAGGCCGGGTCCAGCTGGCAGCGGGTGATTTTGGGACAGCCACTCACGGTAAGATTCACCTCCTGAGAAGGCCGGTCGCTGGCGCAGCCGGACAACAGGATCAGGCAGAGCGGCATCAGCCCAGCGGCGCAGGTCTTCATTTTCACGTTTCAGTTCCTCAATCTTTCGCTGCCGGTTGCGCAGCAGCTGGCCGTTGCGTTCGGCTGCGGCGTAAAGCTGCGTCTGCGACTGGCTGCTGGTCTGCGTCAGGATATTCAGGGCAATCAGCTGGCTGTTTTTCTGGCTCAGCTTTTTGCCCTGGCCCTCAATGGTGGTCTGCTGCGCATCAATCCTGCCGTGGGCGCTGTTCAGCCGGTAAGACTGCACGCCGGTGACAAGCAGCAGGATCAGCACGATAACTGCCAGTGCGCGCGTCATGCCGCAGCCTTCTTAAGCTCTGGCCTGATCATCCAGCGATAAAACAAGGCGTTCAGGCTCATGAGCACCGTCAGCTGCCATCCCGCTGTCCACATCACCACTGCGATAACTATGCGGTGATACCACCTGAGCGGCACGCGGTCAGCCAGCTGCGCAAACCTCAGCAGCCAGGCAAATACCCGTTTACGCTCCCCGCCAGTAAAAGCTGTAGCGCAGCATAGCCCGGAAAAACCGATAAAAGCCCATGCGATAAACTCCGCCCAAAGCAGCGCCGCCAGCGGATAGCCCGCAAAGCTGCCGTGACTGATACTGACCAGCGTCAGCAGGACGGTGAGTGACGCCGTAAACCACCATGTTTTAACCATCTGCATTTCAGACTCCTTTAAGGCACCAGGCCAGCTCACGCCCGCGCCGGTTATCCAGCCCCTGATTAAATACGCCTTTCACGTACACCCAGCGCGGCAGCTGATAACACGCATCGCGCCATTTACCCTTTTTCAGCAGCGACACCATTGTGGAGCCGCACACGTTGCCGGTCCCGACGTTGAACGCCAGCGACACCAGCGCGTCATAAACCTGCTGCGGCATGGAAACCGCCACGCAGCGCGCCAGTGCCGCCTCAGTGCGCAACACGTTGGTGATGAAATTCCCCGCCGCCTGCCGTTCCGTGATGGACTTACCCGGCACCACGCCGGACGTATTACCAATGCCGTCGGTCCACTTTCCCGCGCTGCACTGGTACGGCTGCAGGCGGCAGCCCTCGTAATCCGCAATCAGCCGCAGCCCCTCCACGGAGGTGTGCAACTGCTGAAAGCCGGGCATTGAGGCGGCCAGCGCCAGCACCACGCCCACGGCGCAGCGTTTAACGGTCTGCAGATTCATATTCACTCCGCGTAATGCGCCCGCTTGCCAGCAGCTGATAGGTTTTGTGTTTGTAGTACCAGCTGATAAGCGCCATTAGCAGGCCGATAAGTACACCGGCCACGGTGGACATGTCTTTCAGGTCCATGCCGCCCAGCCACGCCATCACTACCGCAATGCACCAGGTTAAAAAGGTGCTGATTTTTTCCCACATGATTCAGTCCCAAAGCTGGACGGCCTGCACGGTGGCCGTCGCTGTCACGTCCGGCAGCTCCACTTCCAGCCCGTGCAGTAAGAGGGGACCGTGCTCCGCCAGCCCCGGATTTGCCTGCAGCACCTGTTCCGTCATGCCCTGCGTGCGCCCGTAGTGACGCCAGCAGAGTGCGTCCACCGTGTCATACTGCTGCGCACGCACCTTCATCAGATAAGCTCCACGGTGCAGTGCGGCATGTCCTGCACGCGGCTGACGGCCCAGCGCGCATCGCGCCACAGGTCGCCACTGGCATCATTCAGTTCTTCGCCGCGCTTCACGGCGGAGGCGGTGGCGTCAAAATCCTGATAGCGCTCGTTCAGCACCGCGCGCGTCCAGCACCACACCGCATTTTCATAGTGATGCAGCCGCACGCTCACACCGGCCAGACGCTCAGCCGGAACGTCAGCCAGGCCGTTATGACCGGCCAGCTCCTGCCGCTCACGCCACGGGTAAAGCTCCGCGTTTACCTCCGCCATCGCGGTCAGCACCACCTGACGCAGACGCTCTGGCGTCACGGTGCCGTCAATGCGCATGACGCTGCGGAACTTCGCCAGATCAACGTCCGGCCAGAATGAGTTATTGGGGATGATGTCCGGCGTTCCCGTCGCCTTCTGTGGCGCGATAAATTCCATTGCTCTGTTACTCCTGAATAGGTGGGCGGTGGACGGGGTTTTGATGCGGCGCTGCCTGTCGCCACCCCGTGCCGCCCCGCGCGTGGGCACGTCCGGTTATCAGCTGGCGTTACGGATTTTCCGCTCCAGCTGCTCAATGTCTTTTTTAACGCCGCATTTGTCGTCCAGCTGCAGGGCACGCTTCAGATGGTTCAGCGCGGACGCCGGGCTGCTTTCCGTCAGCACCCAGCCGATGGACTTGTGCAGGCGGGCGCGCGACTGATCGGGCATGTCGTGCGCGTCCACAACTTCCAGCGCTTCGAGCAGCAGGGCCGGATCAAAAGGCGTCTTTGCCAGAATGGCGGCCTTTGCCGCGTCGGCAATTTCTTCGGCCAGCACTGTCGCCGTGGTGCGTTGTCCCAGCGGCATCGCCCAGCCGTGCTTCAGTGCGTGGCGGCCAATCGCCAGCGCACCGGCATAGTCACCGGCATCAACGCGCCACAGCATCACGTACATCAGTACGTCGTCCTGTTGTGCGCCGTCAGCACTCAGCACGCCCTCAGCCCACGCGGCGTACTTTGGCAGCACCTCCACCTTGATTTCGGCCTTACGGACGTTGGACTGAATGCCCTTGAGGCGGCGGCGGTCTTCGTTCAGCTGCAGCAGCATCAGGTCATAGCCCTTTGTGCTGCGGCCACTGCCGCCCGACCGGGCGGCCTCCTGTGCCTGAATAAAGCGCGTATGCGCGCGGAAAGGGTTAGTCACGGGTTACGCTCCGCCTTTGCTGCCATCACCGGCATCACCGGTCTGCGTGGTGTCCGCGCTGGCGGCTGAACTGTCCGCGCCGCTCATGGACTTGACCACGCTGGCCGCCACGGTGGCGATGCGTGCGATTTCCGCTTCGCTCATTTCACCTGACGTTTTTTCCGGCTCCTGCTCTTTTTCCGGCTCCTGCTCCAGCAGCTCGATGTTTTCCACCAGGCAGGTACAGTCGTAGTCCTCGACCACGTAAGCCTCGTTGACCGACTCAAGGTTTTCGATGCGGTCACGTTTCGGGTTGTCGATGATGGAGCGGCGGCGCGTCTCTTCCTGCCAGTAGATGGACAGGTTATCCAGACGGGTGATCAGCAGCGCATTCGCCGGGAAGTACGGCGCACGGACTGCCTGCAGGCCACCGATGCGCTTCTGACTGATGATCAGATCAGCGGCCAGCGCTTCAGTGTTGGGCTGGCTCTGATTGACCAGCGGGAAATACTTGTCCGCCAGCAGCTGGCGTCCGCAGATCACCACCAGTTCGGTGTCGTCCTGATACTGCACGCCGATTTTTTCCGACACCGCGCCCATCACCACGGCGTCCAGGTTACGGAACAGGCCATTTTTACCCACGGTGATTTTGTCCGACACCACCTTGCCGTCGTCACCGATGTGCTGACCCAGCACCTGCGCCGGTTTTTCCTGGCGGATTTTTTCCAGCCAGCCGATATTCACGTCCTGCAGCAGCGGGTTCTGCACGCGGTTGGAGGTTTTCTCACGCTTCAGGCCGTTGAAGCCGATCATGATGCGGTCCAGCGCCTGACGCTTCACGATGGCGTCACGGATGCGCACCTGGAAATCACTGAACTTCGCCCACATGTCCAGCTTTGAATAAGGCAGCGCCGTGTCAAAGTTGGTCTGCGTGCATTTGTAGCCGTCGCCGTCGATGTAGGTTGGATCGGTCGGCTCGCGCTCTTTCTGGGTGGTATCGGTGGTGCCTGCAATGGTGGTGCCGATCCCCAGCCCCAGCCGTTCACCGCTCTGCTCACTGACCGGCATGATGTTGATGGCCTGAAGGAACGCGGACGACTCCTGAATTTTGCTTTCCAGCGTCTGCGACACGGACGGCTCAATGGTGAATTTGCTGTTCAGTGCGGACAGGTCAATCTTGTTGATTTCTGCCAGCACCGACATGTAAGCATTCAGCTTAAAACGGGTAGTATTTTTCATCGCTTCGCTTTCTCTGTTTGTTAAAAAGGTTGGCCACCGCTGTATTAGCAGTCGGTGCGCACTTCGCTGCCGCTGCCGTTACCCTGCGTGCGCGGGCGGACCTGCTGGCGGCCATCTTCCCGGCTCAGCTGCTGCTGCAGTTCGGTGAAGTCCGCCTGCAGCTGTTCGCGCTTCAGCACTTCCTCACCCAGCGCACTGCTGAAATGCGATTTCAGGCTGTCGGCCTGTTCGCTCAGTGCCGTTTCAATGCGCGCGCTCAGGTCCTGCTGCTCGGAGGCAATCAGCTCAACCGCCTGATGCACGTCGCTGAAGCGCGCCGCGTCGTTCTGCTGCTGTCTGCTGAACATCGCTTTGATGCGGGTAAACAGGGCGGGCTTTTCGTCGGCCACGTCCTCAAACTCGATCAGAGTTTCTTCAGCGGCAGAGAAAACGTTGTCAGGATGCTGCTTGCGGTTTGCCAGCGGGTTCGCCCCGGCGCTGGCGCTGAACTGCAGCATTTCGGTGCCGAGGCTGGCCGGATCGTCGGTCACGGCCAGGCCAATCAGATAGGCCGCGCCGGTGTCCGCGAATTCCGGGCGGATTTCCATAGAGGTGAAGACTTTCTGCATGGTCCCGGTCAGCGTGACCAGCTCGTCAGTCGGGTTGATCAGGGCATACAGCCCCAGCTTGCCTTTCAGCGGGCCGTCGCTGATTTCTTCGGCGTCCAGCGCTTCCACTACGCCAAAGCGGCGAAACGGGCTGTCAGGCGTGTAGCCCTTGATGTGCTCCATGTTGATCACGGCGGTGTACAGCTCAGGGCTGTAATTTGCCGCCATCTGCTCAAGCCAGCTGCGCTCGATGGTGCGCCCGTCCGTGGTGGCACCTTCCACCCCGATACGAAAACGCTTTGCTTTCTTTGCCATTGTCCAGGCTCCGGTCAGTAAAACTCTGTGAGGCCCTATGGTTGCGGCGCAGGGGGTATCGAAACAACGCGCGAACGTTGTGCGGGAAACCACACAATGAGGGATGGCGGAAAAGGCGGCGGCGGGGCCGTATTTTGGCTGCATGAACATGACACCCGCCCCCGACGACCTCGATCCCCGCAGGCAGGCTTTACTGCTGTACTTTCAGGGATACCGCATCGCCCGCATTGCTGAAATGCTGGGAGAGAAACCCGCAACCGTTCACAGCTGGAAAAAGCGCGACAGGTGGGGCGACTATGGCCCGCTGGATCAGATGCAGCTGACCACCGCCGCACGCTACTGCCAGCTCATCATGAAGGAGCAGAAGGAAGGGAAAGACTTCAAGGAAATCGACCTGCTGGCGCGGCAGTCTGAGCGTCACGCCCGGATCGGTAAATTCAGCAACGGCGGCAATGAAGCGGACCTCAATCCGAACGTGGAAAACCGCAACAAAGGCCCGCGTAAGCCACCTGAAAAGAACCTGTTCAGCGACGAGCAAATTGAGAAGCTGCAGGCCGTTTTCCACGGCTCGATGTTCGGCTATCAGCGCCAGTGGTGGGAAGCCGGAAATAAATATTCGGTCCGCAACCTGCTGAAGTCGCGCCAGATAGGGGCCACCTTCTTTTTTGCCCGCGAGGCGCTGATCGATGCGCTGACCACCGGGCGCAACCAGATTTTTCTTTCGGCCAGCAAGGCGCAGGCGCACGTTTTCAAACAGTACATCATCGAATTTGCCCGCGAGGTGAACGTAGACCTGAAGGGCGATCCGATGACGCTGAGTAACGGCGCGTGTCTGTATTTCCTGGGCACCAACGCCCGCACCGCGCAGAGCTATCACGGCAATCTGTACCTGGATGAATATTTCTGGATCCCGAAGTTTCAGGAACTGCAGAAAGTGGCGTCCGGCATGGCGCTGCACAAGAAATGGCGTGAAACCTACTTTTCCACGCCTTCCAGCCTCACGCACAGCGCCTATCCGTTCTGGTCCGGTTCACAGTTCAACAAGGGCCGGGCCAAAGCGGACCGGGTTGATATTGACCTCAGCCATCAGTCACTGGCCGCCGGTCGCCTCTGCGAAGACGGCCAGTTTCGCCAGATTGTCACGGTGGAAGATGCGGTGCGCGGCGGGTGTGACCTGTTTGACCTGGAGCAGCTGCGCACGCGCTACAGCCCGGAGGATTACCAGAACCTGCTGATGTGCGTCTTTATGGACGATCTGGCGTCGGTGTTCCAGCTGGCCATGCTGCAGAAGTGCATGGTGGACAGCTGGGAAGTCTGGACCGATTTTGAGGCGCTGGCGCTGCGCCCGTTCGGCTGGAAAGAAGTCTGGATCGGTTATGACCCGGCGAAGGGAACGCAGAACGGCGACAGCGCCGGATGTGTGGTCATGGCACCGCCTGCCGTGCCGGGCGGCAAGTTCCGCATCCTTGAGCGCCATCAGTGGCGCGGGATGGACTTCCGGGCACAGGCGGACGCCATCAGGACGCTGACGCAGCAGTATAACGTCACCTATATCGGCATCGACTCCACCGGCGTCGGGCTGGGCGTGTATGAGAACGTCAAAGCGTTTTTCCCGCAGGTGAAGGAGTTTGTTTATAACCCGAACGTGAAAAACGCCCTGGTGCTGAAGGCTTACGACACCATCGCCAGCGGGCGGCTGGAGTTTGACGCCAGCCACCTCGACATCGCGCAGTCCTTCATGTCTATCCGCAAGGCCACCACGGCCAGCGGCAACCGTCCGACCTATGAAACCAGCCGCAGCGAAGAAGTCAGCCACGGCGATTTAGCCTGGGCGACCATGCACGCGCTGGCAAACGAGCCGCTGCAGGGACAGGCGGCACACACACAGAACATTGTGGAGATTTATTAATGAGCAAACGCAGGAACCGCACCCGCACGCAGCCCGTGCCGCAGCCGGAAAACATGACCAGCGGGGCAGCGTCGGAGGCGTTTACCTTTGGCGACCCTATCCCGGTGCTGGACCGCCGCGAACTGCTGGACTACGTGGAATGCGTTATCAATGATCGCTGGTATGAACCGCCGGTAAGCGTTGACGGGCTGGCGCGCACGTTCCGCGCCGCCGTGCATCACAGCTCACCCATCAGCGTGAAGTGCAATATTCTGGCGAGTACCTTTGTCCCGCATCCGCTGCTGAGTCAGCAGGCGTTCAGCCGCTTTGCGCTGGATTACCTTATTTTTGGCAATGCCTACCTGGAGAAGCGGACCAGCCGCCTCGGTAACGTGCTGAAGCTGGAGCCGTCGCTGGCGAAGTTTACACGGCGCGGCCTCGACCTTGATACCTACTGGTATGGCACTATGGAATTAACACGGAGCCTTATGAGTTCGCGAAGGGCAGCGTGTTTCACCTGATGGAGCCGGACATCAATCAGGAAATTTACGGCCTGCCGGGCTACCTGTCGGCCATCCCGTCAGCGCTGCTGAACGAGTCGGCTACGCTGTTCCGCCGTAAGTATTACCTCAACGGCAGCCATGCGGGTTTCATCATGTACATGACCGACCCGGCGCAGAGTCAGCAGGACGTGGACAATATCCGCAGCGCCATGAAAAGCGCAAAGGGCCCTGGCAACTTCCGTAACCTGTTCATGTACAGCCCGAACGGGAAAAAGGACGGCATTCAGATCATTCCGCTGTCAGAGGTAGCGGCAAAGGATGAGTTTCTCAACATCAAGAATGTGAGCCGTGACGACATGCTGGCCGTGCATCGTGTTCCGCCGCAGCTGATGGGGATCATCCCGAACAACACAGGTGGATTCGGTGACGTTGAAAAGGCCAGCAAAGTGTTTGTGCGTAATGAACTAATACCTTTGCAGAAGCGATTCGAAGAACTGAATGAATGGCTTGATGAAGAAGTAATAAATTTCGAAACTTACACGCTTGAATAAAAGAATTACCGCCTCCCGGCGGTAATTTATTCTTCATTAGAGGCTTCTTCTTTTCTTGAAGTAGTCGATGAAGGTGGTTCCTTATTTTCTTTATGCCCCCTAATTAGCCCGAGCTTTTTAAGTGCTGCATCAACTGATTCATCACCTTTAGAAATATATTCTTTAAATTTAGGAGAAGATAGTATTTCCATCAAAGGTGATGATGGATGTGACTCCTCAACAAACCGCAAGGGTGGTTCTTCCAGCCTGGTTAATGCATTCCCAAATAGCCTTTGAGAAAAAGACTCATCAAGGTTGATCGCCTCCTTTTTATAGCCTTCATAAGCTTTGGAAACAGATGCTTTAAATTCATAATCCTCAGCAAGCCTAAATCTTTGCCCAATTTGTTTGGTCGCTAACCATGCAAACCATAATGGTGCCCCCACGCTAAGAAAAGAAAGGAATAACTGGATGAATAATTTGATTGAAGAAGCATCTGTTCCTGAAAGATAATGTTCAAGCACTTGTAGCCTAAAATATCCGACAACTGCACCAGTAGCTAAAGCTCCGGTTAGGCCAGCTACCCACCATCTTATACTGGCATTAAGCTTTTGAGCTTTGGCTTCGAAGGCTCCTGCCAAACCTTTAGTAGTTGTAGCTCTGAAAGCAGATTCACACTTTTCAATGTATGATTCCGCTTCTTCAGCATATGCTTGCATATAATGATTAATTGAATCCTTCATCTCATCAGTTAAGTCAAGTATTTTAGTTCTTTTTTCAGATAGCTCATCATACGCAGTTATCGATCTACTGTTGAGACTAGATATATTCTCACTTAGCGAAAATGAATTTCTATTTATCCCTTCTAAATCTTCGCTCAAAGACCTCAATGTCTTTAAAGTTGTTGGTAATTGCTCTGCGGCTTCATAAGCTTCGTTTATTATTGATATTTTATTTTCAATATCACCAGCCTTGGATTTTATTGCCTCTAAGTTTTCATCATACATGACGAGCCGATTGAGAATCGCTTTAGGCAATAATTCTCGATTTGCTAAGACCTCAAAAGAAAACAAATCATCAATTTCATTTTTTATAAAATATATTGTTAAGAGGTAAGATATAACGTGCTGGGCTGCGGTGGCAGGTTGACCGCTACTAATATTAGTAACATTAGATTTTGTTTTTTCAATTACCTCTAAGCATCCATCAATTCTGGCTATGTCATATTCGTCTGGTACATACTTTTTGAATTTTGAAACTTTATTTGCCAATTCTAAAGGTATATAAATCAGGTCTTGAACATGAAGCGCAGGGAACAAGGCAACATTCCAGCTCGAAATATCTTCATTAGGAAAAGTTAATGTTTCAAGGTAAGTATTGAGCTGTTCCAGCTTCTCTTTGAGTTCAACTAGCTTGGCATGCATAAAGGTACCAGGGGTTAGATGTATTGAGATTTATCCTAAAACTTATCTGAACTCTTTTCAAATTACTTTCACTCGAAGCGCGCGCTCGTAGCCCCGCCACGCCTGCCCGCTTTATGCAGTGGTTTTCATGCACCTGCATGACATAAGCAAAAGCCCGCCAATACTGGCGGGCCGGAGGGCTAACGATCTTTCTGGGATCATGCGGATTCATGCAGCATAGACATGCACTCATGCGCATGGAGTCAGAACAGTGAAAGGTTATTATTCAGGGATATGTATTTCACATCGGCCGGGACAGAATTTTTCACCGCCTGCAGATATAAAAGCCCCTGTGAAAGAGAGACAGGGGCCGGAATTTCAAGCCAGAAAACACCATCATAAGTCCGGCCTAACCAGAATCCGCCGCCGTTCTCTTTTGGCCTCTGAAAGAAGACCAATCCGCCAGGCGCATAATCAGTCAGGCTTTCGCCCCGATAAACTACCTGATAATTTGAATCGCTACCGGCCATCGCCTAACGCCTCGCAAAGCTCGTTGTTCAACCTTGCCAGCGCCAAAAATGAATTTTGACGCCAGCAACGTTATCAATGTTGGTATTGCCAGCTGTCGTCTTCCCATACTGCCTGCAAAATATCCATAACGTTCTTTTTATCATCGTCCTGCCTGACGCCGCTCAATGTAACGCCGTTGGCGCTTCCTTCCCGAATGCGGATAGTAGTATCAGGGTAAACTGGCAGAAAATTACGATAGAGTTCGGATTCAAGGGCCGAAAGAATATCCTGACTGATTTTTTGTTGTTTATTAATCATGATTTCAATACGCATTACGATCCCTTTGTTATTCAGCAGCGTAAAAAATTTCATCTTCAGGGACATTCTCACAGCCTGACTGCGCCAACTCTGCAATGATACTCATTGCTAACTTCATGTCGGACGGCTTGCAATTCGCTATAAGCGATACCTCTGCAATGAACTGAACGCA
Source organism: Pantoea sp. B550 (assembly GCF_024158165.1). Classification (NCBI taxonomy): domain Bacteria; kingdom Pseudomonadati; phylum Pseudomonadota; class Gammaproteobacteria; order Enterobacterales; family Erwiniaceae; genus Pantoea; species Pantoea sp. B550. The sequence continues at coordinate 1,052,619 of NZ_JAMYXI010000003.1, read as the reverse complement.
GGCCATCTTACGGTTTAATGGTGCCAAATCTTGAGTGTGCATTTACCCCTCCCTTTACCCTAAAGACTGTATAACCATACAGTAGTAGATGCGTTAAGAAATGTGAAATGTTTTTTCATTCAATCGGACCTAATCCTAAAAATGAAAAGTGCAATCTCGGTAAACCCAACCTGTTATTTTGATTAGATAAAGCCTTACCTGCATGTCAATGGCGGCACCTTAAATGCAGGTTTAGTCAGTTCAGACCCATTGACCCCACTTATCGTCTTCCTGCAGCCGTCCGTTCCGGTAGAAAAGGCGCATACCTGCACCAGAATCCAGACTTCCCCCTGACAGAAGCAGGTTTATTTCCCTTTCGCCCCCGGCAAAACCTCTTACCCGTAACTCTGCAACCAGAAGCGCACGCTGATCATCGTCAATTTCCTGCTTATAACTTTGCTTCTGGCGCGGCTTAACCACCCGGAGACGCGCCAGCAGATCCCGGCGCTGTTTTCTGGTCATATTGTCGAAGTCTGCCGGACCATACAGAGGCGCTTCGCCCGGCTCTACAGGTTCAACTGATACTGGATTGCCCCCTGAAATGTTCACTTTTTCATCAGGGGGACAGTTATTGCCACGAGTCCAAGGGGCGCGAGCGCCCTGGTCGGCTGTCGCCTCCTGAACGTCAACGACCTTACGAACCATTTTCCACTTCGTTGCGTGCGTGCAGATGCGGCCGGCCACTAACGGGGACCAGATGCCATAAATGCGGGTGCCGTGATCGCCGTAGGGGGTTGGCTCGTCGTTAAGCTCGTAGGCAGTTCTGACGATGTGATGCTTACGCGGAACCAGCACGCCGCCCTGTTTCATGATGTAGGTGGCAAAGCACCCCACATCTGCAGCGGCCAGCACGGCATCAAGTTGCGCGTTTTCAAGCACCGGCGCACCGGCCTTTTTATCGCTCTGATTTCTCAGCGCCTGACCGGCAAGCAGGCGCAGTTCCCGGTAAGCCTGGCGGCCCGGAATGCCAAAGAAGCGGAACTGCTGAACACGATGAAGTGACGCCCACGCGCCTACGTTCTCTGCACTGTCTCGCAGTGATTTGCCGGTTTCGGCGCTGATTTCATCTGACAGGCCGCGCCCGTCGATATTCTTGCTCACGTATTTAGCGATATAGCTGGTCGGTGAGCCTTTGCGCGGGTTGATCAGCTCAGACTTAAAGCGCGGCCCGGTATTGTTCCCAAGCTCTTCACGGTCTTCACGAATTGCAAATTTCCGCAGCAGCGCGGTGACTGAACGGCGCTCTTTTTTGCGCATGAAGCACAGCAGGTGCCAGTGTACGGTGCCATCATGATGCGGCTCAGCAACCCGCACGCCATACCAGCGCATCCCGGCTTTATGCATTGCCTTGCGGAAGGCAGCAAAGGTATCAACCAGATAATCACTGCTCTGGCGAACGGTGGCCGTGGTCCACTTTGGATTGGGCCTGCCGTTGTTAAGCGTTGCGTGAAAACGTGACGGGCAGGTAATGGTGTAAAACACGGCGCAGTCGCCGCGCATTTCCGCGATAAGCTCCAGCCCTTTAACGCAGGCCATCATTTCATTGCGGCGGTGTGCCGGATTGCTGTTACTGGCATTCACCACGTCTTCCATATCCAGCGTGTCGCCTTCATCGCTGACCAGCTCATGCGAACGGAAAAACTCCAGAGACTTCCGGCGCTGCTCACGCTTATGGATCACCGCTTCAAAGCTGACGTAGGGGGACGCTTTTTTGTTGACCAGGCAGACAGCGCGCAGCTGCTCTTCACGCCATTCACAACGCAGCTGCCATAACTTGCGATACCACCAGTCCGCGCAGAGCATACGAGCCAGCGATGGCGGGATCAGATCATAGGGTACGGGCTTGCGGCGGCGCTTTTTGCGGCGCAGGTGCTCAAAGGCCGGGGGAATTACGTCCAGACGCATCGCTTCCGCTGCGACAATCTCCCATGCCTGGCGGACTTGCTCCGGCGTCACGTCATCACTGACGAACAGATGGCCGCTGGCTTTATCAAGACACATGCTCATGTGCGCAGCGACCAGCGTAGATAAACGCTTGACCTGATTCTGGTTCATTTCAGGTAACGCCAGCAGGCCGTCCAGCCCGTCGTGACCGGCCATGAAACGGAATGAGGCTGAAATCTGGCTTTCGCGTACGCGGGCCAGCCTTTCAAGGCAGGGGCGGATGGTTTCGCGCAGGTAACGGGAATAAGCCTGCGGCCTGCCGAGATTGTGAAAAAACTTAACGCGCTCCATGAGTGGCTTACTGATGTGCGAAGGCTGAGCGCTGACATCGGCCACGATAACCAGATCGGGATTATGTTGCTGCTGTTCGCGGGCCATTTTTGCCCGGCTGACAATTCTGTCCTGCACAATTTCGCGCTGGACAGGATCGCGTGATTCATTGAAAAAGTAGCGGTCCCAGACCTGATCGCTCACTGCCTCACGGCGCAGCTGCTCCTGCTCATTATCCGCAGCATAGAGAGCGATCAGGTTTGAAAGCGCAGACACCGGCGCAACGTCCGCCGGGTCCAGCTGTGGATTGATTGCCTTTTTAGGGGCATTCCACGGATATGCTAAAGCCTCAGTCATTCCGCTTAACTTCATGACCAGCCTCACGAATCGCATACGCGATCATGTCTTTAGCAACGCGATATTTTACATTTGAACCGCAATAGACCCGGAAGTCTGGAATTTCTACGGGCCTTGCAGAGCAGGCCGGCACGCCGCGAGTTACCTGTAGCTCCTGAAGCTGTGCAAAGTACTGATCGGACTGACCAGAGACAAAAGCGAATTCCTCTTCCAGTTCACTGACTCGCGATTCTGCATCCAGTGCGCGCTTCTCAACAGATTCGAAAGCCTTGATAAGTCGCTTTAACGCCCACGCTTCATACATCTGAACAATTTCTTGCTCAGCAGATTGGCAATCAACCAAGTTTTCAACCAGTTCAGATGCCAGTTTTGTTAGCGTCTGATTATTATCGTGGCTCATGATGCAATCCTTTTCTGAAGTGATGCGGGGTTACGGGTAGCGATAATTTCCGCCGCCTGCTTCTTCTCACCTGCAGCAACCCCAACAGAGCGGGGGGCAGTAACTTTGGTCAGATCAAATTCTCTAAAAATGCTGCGTGTAAACAGGGTGTCGCTGTTTGAAATGATGACCGGGTTACGTTCAGAGATACCCAGCAGGATGCAGGCCAGCGAGTGTTGATCGTCGTCGCTGAAACCATCAGTGTGATAAGCGGTGAACGTACCGTGATACGGCGGATCGCAGTAAACGACATCACCTGCACGGACCATGCTCAGGGTTTCGCTGTAATCCAGACATTCAAACGTCGCGCGCTGAGCCTTTACGGCAAACGCTTCGATTTCAGCCAGCGGGAAATATGGCTCTTTATAATTGCCGTAGGGGATATTGAATTCGCCGCGCTTGTTATAGCGACAAAGGCCACGATAGCCATTGTGGTTCAGGTACAGGAAATGAGCGGCGCGCTCCAGCAGTGGCAGCCCCGCTTTGAAATTAAAATCTTCGCGAACCTGATAATAACTTTCCTCAGTCTGATTCTGAGTAAAGAGCGATAACGCCACGACAATAAACGGGCGCGTATGCTCTTTAACCTGACGATAAAGGTTAATCAGATCAGGATTAACATCCGCCACCAGATAGGCCGGATAATCCGTATTCATCATGACCGCGCAGGAACCGGCGAACGGCTCAACCAGACGATCACCTGCGGGCAGGTGCTTAATCAGCTCAGGCATCAGGCCGGACTTGCTGCCAGCCCATTTCAGGATGGTTTTCATAATGCCGCCCCTTTGTAATGCACGCTTTTCAGCTCACTGATTTCTTTGCAGGTCACGCAGAGGCAAACGCCGGGCAGTGCGCGGCGGCGCTGCTCCGGGATTTCTTCGCCGCACGAAAGACAGAAAAACTCACTCGCCCCTGCCGGGCGGTGAGTCGCGTTAGCCAGATTGCGCGCCAGTTCTTCCTGCACGCGCTGCTGTACCATGTCCATTGAATCAGCCATCAGTGCAGCTCCTGCGCCTGGTTCTCAAAGCGTTCTGCTTCTTTGTCCAGCAGCTCGATGATTTCCGCCGCTGACATTTCCTGCTGACGGGCATGAATTGCCAGTGCGGCCAGGCGGATAGAAACGGACAGCGCATCATCAGAACGCTGCTCAGTTTTGGCCTTGCTCAGCAGGGCATTAAGCGCGTCGTCATCAGCTTTAAAATTACGGGTCTGGATATTTCGCATTTCTCTTTCTCCTGAATTCGGGCAAAAAAATGCCCGGCGGGTTTACGCCATTTAATTTCTTTGGGTTAATTAATTAGGTAACGTCAGATTCTTTGGAAATAAACTCACGACTGCTTTTAAGTGATTCATTGCGCTAATCAGCGCCGTTTTTTCGTCACTCGTCAGTTCACTGAAATCAACGCCGTGACGTTCTTTGCTGATATTAGCCAGGAAGAAAATTGCGCTCAGTGCGCGGCCATTCTGTTCAGCCTGGTGATCGCGCTTATTACGCATGTCTGCGATAAAGCGGTTTAGTTCGTGGCTGCAATCGCCGAACATCATGGTGCGAAGTGCAGAAATATGATTAAGCGCACTGGCACGCTGCCCCGCGTTCATCTGAACAGTGATACTTTCAGCTTTGTAACCCATGATTCTTTCCTCTTACCCGTTAATCCTGCCAGCAGTTCGGCCTGTGAGATTGCCGGGTGCCAGCGCTTACTTGCTTTCGTTTCAATCCACCCATGCCCTGATGCTGCTAACTGCTGAGGTGGTGCCTGATTTTTTAAAAGCCTCACAAATACCGGCATAATTCACTTTTCCCCTTACTTATTTCTCTTACATTTTCACCACGAAAACGCTCACCATTTACCAGTGTAAAAAATCCACTTCCGTCGCCTGAAATAGACGGGTAATAAAGCGCGACATTTTCGGCATCTACTGACATTTCCTTTCCGCGATAGCGAAAGAAATAGGTAAATTCCTGACTCATAGCCCTAGCTCATGCCTATTGATGAACCGATTGCCCCTGCAATATCCACAGTTGACGCGATGGTAGGGTTTGAATGAATACGCGCCTGTACAGCGAGAGCCGCCAGCATCATGCAACGAATGCCGGTATTAGCTGCTTCTACAATCCCGCGGCGGCAGGAGGTCGTAATGCTGGCGTGATTTGCAGCACTGGCAGCAAGCGTTCCAACCTGCGCGGAGGCGTTGAGAACGTAAGCAGAAAACTTTTCTGCGGCATGTTCATTCACTGGCACGCATGGCAGACAGTGCAACTGCGCCAGCATCCCATCCATCAGCGTCGCGTCTTCGGTCAGATCAGTAAGCAGCAGCACTTCTGTAACAGTCAGTTGATGCACCTGATCAGGGTTCAGTTTGTTACGAAGCGTCTGCACTTTCATGCCAGCTTGCTGCGCCAGTTCCCGCATGTTGTGAGTCAGCGCAAACTTGCGGCAGGCGTCTTCATAATGGTTATGGGTGGAAGTCTTAAAATCAAACATGGTCATTCCTTTGCTCAACTTAAATAATTAAGTTATTACGCAGCGACATAGCGGCAATTGATACCCTGAGCGAGCAAACGCGCGCGGAAGGCAACCATGTTGATGCGTGCTGCGCCACCCGCTTTTTTACGCGGCATAACAAGCAGATCACCGTCTTCAACCATCTGTTTAACGGTACGAAGGCAGTAGCCATAGGCTTGCGCAAACTGCTCGTATGTCATCAGATCCGGCCCGGTCGGTATTGTAATTTGAGGACTCATAAGTGATTATCTCCAGTTGGTAGTGTCTCTGGTGCATTGGCGTGCATTTGTTAACTTGATACGGATAATACTGGTCAATTGATCTGTTGTAAACGGGTCAATTGATTTTTCGAGGGGCTTTATGAGCGGCTTGTTTGAAAATGTACGTGAGATTCTGGCAAGAATCCTTATTTCTTATGGTGTTAGAACACAGCAGGCTTATGCCGAGCTAAAAAAAATGCCCGTAGGGACTGTTCATAACTGGATTAAACGCGGCAAGCTCCCCGGCGATTACATAGTGATGTGTGCCTTAGATACAGGTGCAGATGTAAGATGGCTCATAAATGGTGATGATGCAAAAGTAGAACGCAAGGTTAGTACTAGCCATTCGATTACTGGTGAACGGCTGCTAGAAGCCATGCAATCATCAGGTGGAAAGGTCATTCTAAAAAGGCTTATGGATGCATATGGTTTCACTATGCAGAAGCAATTAGGAGAGCACTTGGGCATACCGTCGGGCACCATGAGTGCCTGGCTTAGAAGAGAACATTTTCCCGGCGAAGTAGTCATTGCCTGCGCCCTTGATACCGGCGTGTCACTATATTGGTTAGCGACAGGTTACGGCTCAATGTATCCAGAGGACTCCCCTCTGGCGGGTTCTGAGGACGGCACCACCAAAGTTAATAAGTATTTTCTAACTAATGGTCAATTAGTTGAAAATGGGTATTGGCGCGGAGATTCTTCATTACTTTTAGAAGATGCTAATAATCAAATTATGGTAGATAAAGGGGGGGATATTTTTTGTTTAAATACTTCCGCTCAGACGTTAAGTAATGGTACATGGCTTATTAGCATAGACGGAATTCAAGACATTTATGATGTTGTCCGGCTTCCCGGTAATAAGCTAAAAGTGTCTAGTGAGTCTGCAACTTTTGAATGCCAAGTATCAGACGTAACACCGAAAGGTAAAGCAGAATTTGTCATCAAAAAGATCAGATAGACTGATAAATTTTTTTAAGCTGTCAGTGCGCTTATGAATAAAGTTTAAACCTTTGGGTTGAATAACATGGCAATCAAGAAATTACCGTCAGGCGAATGGCTTGCTGACTTTTATCTGGATGGCCGAGGTAGCCGCCGTATACGCAAATCCTTTGAAACAAAAGGTGAGGCAGTAGCTTTTGAGGATTACACTCGGGCGCAGGCAGAAAGTAAGCCGTGGATAAAGGAAAAGGAGGACCGTAGAAAACTCAGCGAATTGATCAAACTTTGGGACTCTTTGCACGGGCAGTCACTCAAGGCCGTCAAATCTCGGAAGGCTAAATTGGATATCGTGTGCGCCGGATTAGGAGACCCGATAGCTTCTCAACTCACGGCAAAGGATTGGGCGCATTATCGTGATCGTCGCCTTAAGGGCGAGATTTCTAACGGTTATCACGATGACCAATCAAAATGGAAAGTAAAGCCTATTACGGTTAATAGAGAACAAAACTATCTTGCGGCTGTGTTCAATGAGTTGAAGCGGTTAGGGGAATGGTCTCTACCAAACCCACTGGAAGGTGTCAGGACGTTCCGGGAAGATGAAAAAGAAATGTCCTGGCTTACCTTAAAGCAGATTACTGAACTTCTTAATGGTTGTGAGCTTTACGGAAAGCCAGACCTAAAGATGATATGCAAAGTTTGTCTGGCTACTGGTGCGCGCTGGACTGAGGCAGAAACATTGACCCGTTCGCAGCTGTCACCTAACAAGTTGTCGTTCTTTAAAACTAAAGGTGGGAAAAACCGAACTGTTCCGATCCCGCAGTGGCTTTATGATGAACTGAAGGAACGGCAAGGCAGGATGTTTAAACCATGCTATCAGGACTTCAAGAAGATGCTCGCTACCACGACAATCCAGCTTATAGAAGGCCAAAAAACCCACGTATTGCGTCACACGTTTGCCAGCCACTTTATGATGAATGGGGGAAATATTCTGGTGTTACAAAGAATCCTCGGTCATGCGAACATACGTGAAACCATGAAATATGCCCACTTTGCCCCTGACCATTTAGAGGAAGCCGCTGCCCTTAATCCTCTTGCCATTTTGATGTCTACAGAATGACTACTCAGCATGTACGTGCTTGCCTTTGGTTGCACCAGATATAGGCTTAACTTACTGTTTAACAAACAAAAAGCTTATGAATCAATAGTGTCTTGAAAAAGCGTCTTAACTAAGGTATCGCTAACGCGACATCTAAAAGTTAATAGCAAACAAGGGGTTGGCATCTGCCAGCCCCTTTTTTTTTCCTGATGGCAGCCAGCTGACAGAAGCTAACCGGCAGCCGGCCGCTGAAAATGATAAATCGCAGTATTAACCGGCCCTTTCTCTAATACGATCAGGCCATAGCGACAGCCAATGAACTGACCACCGCACTTCTCAGCCACGCTCCGACTGGCCAGGTTATCCTCTGCTGCCAGAATCTCAATCACCCGGGTCTGTGGGCGTGAAAACCCCAGCGGCAGCAAAGCGGCCACCGCGCGGCTGGCGATTCCCTGACGCTGTGCATCACTGCGAACCCAGTAACCAATTGCGCTGGTGTCACCCGGATGACGGGCAAAGCGTATTCCTGCGCCCCCCAGCAGCTGGTCATGCTGATCAACGATTGCAAACTCTTCCGCCTCCTCCCTCATCCGTTGCCAGTGAGTAAAGCGGATCCAGCTTTCTGCTTCGTGAGGCTGATAATCGTGATGCGCCCAGACCATCCAGGGGATCAGGCTGTCCAGTGAGTCATTCACCGCAGCAGTAAACGCGGAAACGTCGTTAAGCTCAAAAGGTCGCAGATAGATGTTAAGTGGGGAGGCGTGCATGATGGACTCAGCATTAAAATAAACATTATGTTCATTTTGCCTGCAGCAGGCAGAAACGCAATAAAGCTAATCGTAAACTTAACTTTACGATTACCGGAAATTATTGTAGTGCGGTTATTTTTTATAATATTGATATTTATGGTTTTTATTAAGGCGTTGTTTGTTACTTTTGATCTGTGGTAATAAATGTGTACATATAATATTGCGCTATGTATTGCCTGTGATACAGTATTTATATTCCTCGATGAGGAGCCCCAATTAGCTAATACGAGCCAAAGGATCGCTATCATGCAAAAAGACGCGCTGAACAATGTGCATATCGCCGGTGAACAGGTACTCATCACGCCTGAAGAGCTGAAAGCGAAGTTTCCACTGACCGCTGAACAGCAGGATCAGGTTGCGGCGTCCCGCCAGACCATCTCTGACATTATTGCCGGCCGCGACCCGCGTCTGCTGGTGGTGTGCGGACCCTGCTCAATTCACGATACCGAAGTGGCACTGGACTATGCTCGTCGTCTGCAAACCCTTTCTGAAGAGCTGAAAGATCAGCTTTTTATCGTGATGCGCGTCTATTTTGAAAAACCTCGTACCACCGTCGGCTGGAAAGGGCTGATCAACGATCCTTTCATGGATAACTCGTTTGATATGGAAGCGGGTCTGCACATTGCGCGCCAGCTGCTGGTGAACCTGGTTGAAATGGGTTTGCCTCTGGCCACTGAAGCGCTGGATCCTAATAGCCCGCAATATCTGGGCGACCTGTTCAGCTGGTCTGCCATTGGTGCACGTACTACTGAATCTCAGACGCACCGTGAAATGGCCTCGGGCCTGTCGATGCCGGTAGGCTTTAAAAATGGCACCGATGGTAGTCTGGGAACGGCAATCAACGCCATGCGTGCTGCCGCAATGCCGCACCGTTTTGTCGGGATCAATCAGGCTGGTCAGGTCTGCCTGCTGCAGACGCAGGGCAATCCGGATGGTCACGTGATCCTGCGTGGTGGCAAAGCGCCGAACTACGGTCCTGAAGATGTCGCGCAGTGTGAAAAAGAGATGCTCAAGGCGGGACTGCGTCCAGCCTTAATGATAGATTGCAGCCATGGTAATTCGAACAAAGACTACAGCCGTCAGCCTGGCGTAGCGGAATCCGCTATTGCGCAGATCAAAGACGGGAACCGTTCTATCATTGGTCTGATGCTGGAAAGCCATATCAATGAAGGTAACCAGTCTTCTGAGCAGCCACGCAGCGAAATGAAGTATGGCGTTTCCGTAACCGATGCATGCATCAACTGGGAAGTGACCGAAACGTTGCTGCGTGAAATGCATCAGGATCTGCAGGGAGTGCTGTCGGCGCGTCTGTCACAAGAGGTGTAAGAGCAATGGTGGCTGAACTGACCGCGTTACGCGATCAAATTGACAGTGTTGATAAAGCGCTGCTGGATCTGCTGGCTAAGCGACTGGAACTGGTGGCCGAAGTAGGAGAAGTGAAGAGCCGTTACGGCCTGCCTATCTATGTGCCTGAGCGTGAAGCGTCGATGCTGGCTTCGCGTCGCAAAGAGGCCGAAGCGCTCGGCGTACCACCGGATCTGATTGAGGATGTGCTGCGTCGCGTAATGCGGGAATCCTATACCAGCGAGAATGACAAAGGCTTTAAAACCCTTTGTCCTGAACTGCGTCCGGTGGTCATCGTCGGTGGTAAGGGCCAGATGGGCCGGCTGTTTGAAAAAATGCTCGGGCTATCTGGCTATACGGTTAAAACGCTGGATAAAGAGGACTGGCCACAGGCTGGGGCACTGCTTAGCGATGCCGGCATGGTGATCATTAGCGTGCCGATTCATCTGACCGAGCAGGTCATTGCTCAGCTGCCGCCACTGCCTGAAGATTGTATCCTGGTCGATCTGGCGTCAGTGAAAAACCGGCCTCTGCAGGCGATGCTGGCCGCTCATAACGGCCCGGTACTGGGTCTGCATCCGATGTTTGGCCCGGACAGCGGCAGCCTGGCAAAACAGGTGGTGGTCTGGTGTGATGGAAGACAACCGGAAGCGTATCAGTGGTTCCTGGAGCAGATTCAGGTCTGGGGTGCGCGTCTGCATCGTATCAGCGCTGTTGAGCATGACCAGAACATGGCATTCATACAGGCGCTGCGTCACTTTGCGACCTTTGCGTATGGTCTGCATTTAGCCGAAGAGAACGTCAATCTGGATCAGCTGCTGGCGCTCTCGTCACCCATTTACCGGCTTGAACTGGCGATGGTGGGGCGGTTGTTCGCGCAGGATCCGCAACTCTATGCGGATATCATCATGTCTTCAGAGAGTAATCTGGCGCTGATAAAACGCTATTACCAGCGGTTTGGTGAAGCGATTGCGCTGCTGGAGCAGGGCGACAAGCAGGCATTTATCACCAGCTTTAACCGGGTTGAACAGTGGTTTGGCGATCACGCAAAACGCTTCCTGGTCGAAAGCCGAAGTCTGCTGCGTTCGGCCAATGACAGCCGCCCATAAATAACAGCCATCCATCTATGAAAAAGGCATCCAGCTGGATGCCTTTTTTTATTCTTTTTATTCGCCAGGGTCAGCGGGCACCACATTTTCGCTGGGGTAGCAGCCCAGTACCTTCAGAGAGCGGGTCATGGTCTGTAATTCCTGAAGCGCCTGCTGCATCCGCTCCGATTGCAGGTTGCCCTGCACATCAATGTAAAACATCTCTTCCCACGGATTGCCATTAATCGGGCGGGACTCCAGCTTGCTCATAATCAGATTGTGCTGACGCAGAACCAGCAGCGCATCAACCAACGCACCCGCCTGCTGGCCGGTTGCCATAATCAGCGTGGTTTTCGCTGGCACCTGATCTGAAACCTCGATGGCTTTGCGGGCCAGCACGATAAAGCGGGTATGGTTCTGCTGCTGATTCGCCAGATTACGCTCCAGCACCTGCAGCTGATAGAGCTCGCCACCGGCTTCACTGCCCAGCGCCGCCACCTTAGGTGAGTTGAGCGCAGCCACTTTCTCCATCGCTGCCGCGGTACTCTCGGTATATTCGATCTTCCAGTGCGGGAAACGGTTAATGAACTGACTGCACTGCTGGAAGGGCTGAGGATGGCTGTACACCGTCTCAATCTGCTGCAGATCGGTAGAACCATTCACCAGCACGCAGTGGTCGATAGGTAAGGTCAGCTCGCCCACAATAGAGAGACTGGTCTGTTGCAGCAGATCGTAGACATCGTTGATCGAACCCGAACTGGTGTTCTCAATCGGCATCACGGCGTAATCAGCCACGCCATTTTCGACCTGCTTAATGATGTCGTGAAACTTCAGGCAGCCACACTCCACCATGCTATCGAAATGACGTGACGCGTAGTTGCGTGCGGCAAGGTGCGAGTAAGAGCCTTTCGGACCCAGGAAAGCGATGCGGGCGGCATGTGCATGGGGATGATTGAGGTTTTTCTGCAGCAATGCCTGCTGCGTCAGTACGGAATCTTCGATGACCAGCTGGAACAGGCGGGTGATGTAGTGCGCATCCAGTTTATGCGCTTTACCCAGCACAATCAGATTCTCCAGCAGCGCGCGTTCGCGCTCCACATCGCGAATCGGGCGATGCGTTGCCAGTTTCGCTTGTGCGACTTCCACTGCCAGCAGACGACGCTCGGCCAGCAGCGTCAGAAGTTTTTTATCCACTGCGCTGATCTTATCGCGTAGTGCCAGCAATGGATTGTCGGGATTCATAGGGCTCACCTGTATGCTATCCAATAAAAAAGCCTCCCGGTTGGGAGGCTTCGTTGTTCGTCTTCGCTTTCATTTTCACACGACGAATAGCCTCCCGTTCAGGGGAAGGTAAAAAAGAAAGCGAAGAAAAACAGATCAGGTTTCATGTGAACGTCCGAAAAAAGAGTGACCTGAGAGTAACCGTACTGCTTAAAAGCTGTCAATAAAAAACGCGCCCGGAGGCGCGTTATGAAAATCAGGACTCTTCGTCGGCGGGGATAATGTCTTTTACGCTGGCACTGGCGCGGCGCGCTTCAGACTTATGCTGAACTTTATTCAGCTGACGTTCGAGCTTCGCGATTAAATCGTTGATCGCGGTATACATATCATCATGCTTGGCGCTGGCCACCAGAGTCCCGTTAGGTGTGTTAATAGTGGCGTCAGCCACGAATTCTTTGGGCTCTTTGGAGAGGACAATATGTGGATTAATCAGGTCGGTTTGCCATTTTTCGAGCTTGGCGAGACGGTCTTCAACATGGCTTCGGATTGCCGGAGTGATGTCCATTTGTTTACTGGTAATGTTCAGAACCATCTTTCTTACCTCTCTGTCATTTCCGTCTTGGTCTTTTCAGCATAGCGCGAAAAAGCGTTGAATGTGAGATTTCGGTCACGAAAAAATGTCACTTTTTGTCAGTCACAACATTCTGTGAGAAAGGCAGAGAAACTGGCCGAAATGGCTTGAAGCGAAACGATTAACACGGCATGCTTGATGAGTTAGCTCGCTGGCAGCAGATCCACTTATGACTGTTCTTTGAGCAAAAAAAAGCAGCCATCACAGGCTGCTTTTTTTTATGGCTGAAAAGCTACCGGGCTATCAGCTGTTGTTCGCTGCAATGATTTTCGCCACTTTGTCTGCTTCAGCGTTCAGTTGCAGATTGCGGTAAGCATTTTCCATCAGCGGCAGTGCATCGTGTGTTGCCTGAGTATCCGGATAATCGCGCATCATACCTTCGACACGGTTAACAACCGCGACATACGCCTCGCGCTTAGTATAGAATTGCGCCACTGACAGCTCATATTTCGCCAGGCGGTCTTTCAGATAGACCAGACGTTTCTGAGCATCAGCCGCATACTGGCTGTTCGGGTAACTGCGCAGCAGTTGTGAGAAGTCGCGGAAGGCATCACGAGCGTGCGTCGGATCGCGGTCAGAACGATCAATACCAAAGAAGCCCTGCAGTGCTGAGTCATCCAGCGCCATATCCGTCAGACCTTTCATATAGATGACATAGTCAATGTTCGGATGTGTGGGGTTAAGACGCATAAAGCGGGCAATGGCAGCCTGTGCCAGGGGCAGATCGGCATTTTTATAGTACGCGTAGATTAAATCCAGCTGCACCTGCTGCGAATAAGGACCGAACGGATAACGATTATCCAGCGCTTCCAGTTGCTTAATCGCAGCTTTAAAGTTACCGTCCTGCAGCTTTTGCTGCGCTGTAGCATAGATTTCAGAAGGCGGGCTGTCCGGTACCGCGTCATTTGAGCCGGAACAACCAACAAGTGCCAGGCTCAGTGTGGCAGCAGCCACCAGATGTTTCATACGCGTCATGACGAAGTGATTATCCTCAAATGTTATGGCGGAAGCTGTCCGTATAGCTCCCGGTAATGACCAGGTACGATAGCACATTATATTAAACGGCATCGCCGTGAAAACCCAACGTTAACGAAGAAGCTGTATATGGCACAACAAGTTCAACTCACCGCAACGGTATCCGAATCACAACTCGGACAACGCTTAGATCAGACTTTGGCGGAATTGTTCCCTGATTATTCACGTTCCCGCATAAAAGAGTGGATCCTCGACCGTCGCGTGACAGTAAACGGCGTCATGGTCGATACACCTAAAGAAAAAGTGCTGGGCGGCGAGCTGGTCGCGATTGACGCTGAGATCGAAGAGGCACAGCGCTGGGAACCGCAAAATCTGCCACTCGACATCGTTTATGAAGATGAGGACATCATCGTCATCAACAAACCACGCGACTTTGTGGTTCACCCTGGCGCCGGTAACCCGGATGGTACGGTACTCAACGCCTTACTGCATCACTATCCAGCGATTATGGATGTGCCGCGTGCGGGCATCGTACACCGCCTGGATAAAGACACCACCGGTTTAATGGTGGTTGCGAAAACTGTACCGGCTCAGACGCATCTGGTGGACTCGCTGCAACGTCGCGAAATCACCCGTGAATATGAAGCGGTTGCGATTGGTAATATGACGGCGGGCGGTACTGTTGAGCAGCCTATCAGCCGTCACTCAACCAAACGCACCCACATGGCGGTTCACCCGATGGGTAAGCCGGCGGTGACGCATTACCGCATCATGGAGCACTTCCGCGCGCATACCCGTCTTCGCCTGCGTCTGGAAACCGGTCGTACTCACCAGATCCGTGTGCATATGTCTCACATCAGCCATCCGCTGGTAGGCGATCCGCTTTATGGTGGCCGTCCGCGTCCGCCAAAAGGCGCATCAGAGGCATTTATCACTACGCTGCGCGGTTTCGATCGTCAGGCACTGCACGCCACCATGCTGCGTCTGTATCATCCTATCAGCGGGATTGAAATGGAATTCCATGCGGCGCTTCCACAGGATATGGTTGATCTGATCGCGGCGTTAAAAGCAGACACCGAAGAATTCAAAGACCAGATGAACTGGTGATGAATCTGATTACGCCTCAATGGCCTGCTCCGTCACGCGTTCGGGCCTGCTCGACGCAGCGACAGGGCGGCATCAGTACATCGCCCTGGGATGCACTGAATCTCGGCGGGCACGTGGGGGATAATCCGGATACGGTAACGCGTAACCGGCAGTTGCTGATGGAAGAGGCGGGCTTGCCTGCGATGCCGCAGTGGCTGGATCAGGTTCATGGCACTGAAGTTGTGCGTCTGGCTGCAGGAGCAAGTACGCCATTGCGTGCCGATGCCTGTATCACCGATCAGCCTGGCGTCGTCTGCGCCATCATGACCGCTGACTGCCTCCCGGTCCTGTTCTGTTCGCAGGATGGGACGGAAGTGGCGGCGGCACATGCAGGCTGGCGCGGACTTTGTGCGAGTGTACTGGAAAATACGCTGGCGCAGTTTCGTTCGCCATCGGATCAGATCCATGCCTGGCTGGGTCCGGCAATCGGGCCGGATGCATTTGAAGTTGGTGCAGAAGTACGTGAGGCCTTTATGGCTCAGGATCCTCGCGCCGTGCAGGCTTTCCGTCCTTCAGGCGGCAAATTTTACGCTGATATCTGGCTGCTGGCGCGTATGCGACTGCAGGCAGCGGGCGTGAAATCAATCAGTGCCGACAGCCGTTGTACCTTCACCCAGCGCGACGATTTCTTTTCCTTCCGTCGCGATGGGATCACCGGGCGTATGGCAACTTTGATCTGGCTGTTATAACCTTACGCCATAAGACGGTCCAGTTAGCGTGTTTTTTACTCAAATCTCAGGTCATTAACCTTGAAAATTTGAGGGATGACCTCATTTAATCTCCAGTAGCATTTTGACCTGTAATGGGAGGAATTATGCGTCTGGATCGTCTTACTAACAAATTTCAGCTGGCTCTCGCCGACGCGCAGTCCCTGGCTCTGGGACACGACAACCAATTCATTGAACCTCTGCACCTGATGAGCGCGTTGCTCAAACAGGAAGGCGGATCGGTTTCACCTTTACTGACTTCTGCGGGTGTCAACGTTACGCCTTTTCGCGCTCACATTGAGGAGGCCATCGATCGCCTGCCACAAGTTGAAGGCAGCGAAGGGGATGTACAACCCTCATCTGACCTCGTACGGGTATTAAACCTGTGCGACAAGCTGGCGCAGAAGCGCAATGATAACTTCATTTCATCCGAATTATTTGTTCTGGCCGCCCTTGAATCACGTGGTGCACTGGCCGATCTGCTTAAAGCCGCGGGCGCAACGCGCGAAAAAATCACCAGTGCGATTGAACAGATGCGGGGAGGAGACAACGTGAACGATCAGGGGGCTGAAGATCAGCGCCAGGCATTAAAAAAATACACCATTGACCTGACCGAGCGAGCCGAGAAGGGCAAACTCGATCCGGTGATTGGTCGTGATGAAGAGATTCGTCGCACTATCCAGGTTCTGCAGCGCCGAACCAAAAATAACCCGGTGCTGATTGGTGAGCCTGGCGTGGGTAAAACCGCGATTGTTGAAGGGCTGGCGCAGCGCATCATTAACGGTGAAGTCCCTGAAGGCCTGAAAGGCCGCCGGGTACTGGCGCTGGATATGGGGGCGCTGGTGGCCGGGGCGAAATATCGTGGTGAATTCGAAGAGCGTCTGAAAGGCGTACTGAGTGACCTGTCGAAACAGGAAGGCAACGTCATTCTGTTTATAGACGAGCTGCACACCATGGTGGGAGCCGGTAAAGCGGACGGTGCGATGGATGCCGGTAACATGCTCAAGCCAGCGCTGGCGCGTGGTGAACTGCACTGCGTAGGTGCCACTACGCTTGATGAGTATCGCCAGTACATTGAAAAAGATGCCGCGCTGGAGCGTCGTTTCCAGAAAGTCTTTGTGGCTGAGCCGACTGTGGAAGATACCATCGCCATTCTGCGTGGTCTGAAAGAGCGTTATGAGCTGCATCACCATGTGCAGATCACTGACCCGGCGATTGTCGCAGCAGCAACGCTTTCTCATCGTTACATTGCGGACCGCCAGCTGCCGGACAAAGCGATTGACCTGATCGATGAGGCAGCTTCCAGCATTCGTATGCAGATGGACTCGAAGCCGGAGTCACTGGATCGCCTTGAGCGCCGTATTATTCAGCTGAAGCTGGAGCAGCAGGCGCTGAAGAAAGAGGCGGATGATGCCAGTATCAAACGTCTGGAGATGCTGGAAACTGAGCTGAACCAGAAAGAGCGCGAATACGCCGAGCTGGAAGATGAGTGGAAGACTGAAAAAGCCTCGCTGTCCGGCACGCAGAATATTAAAGCTGAACTTGAGCAGGCGCGTCTGAACTTAGAGCAGGCTCGTCGTCAGGGCGATCTCGCGCA
Source organism: Pantoea sp. B550 (assembly GCF_024158165.1). NCBI lineage: Bacteria > Pseudomonadati > Pseudomonadota > Gammaproteobacteria > Enterobacterales > Erwiniaceae > Pantoea > Pantoea sp. B550. The sequence continues at coordinate 1,035,250 of NZ_JAMYXI010000003.1, read as the reverse complement.
GATGTCAGAACTGCAGTACGGTAAAATTCCTGAACTGGAAAAACAGCTGGCCGCAGCGACTCAGGCGGAAGGCAAAACCATGAAGTTACTGCGCAACAGGGTAACCGATGTGGAGATTGCCGATGTGCTGGCGCGCTGGACCGGGATTCCGGTGGCGCGAATGATGGAAGGTGAGCGCGATAAGTTACTGCGCATGGAGCAGGATCTTCATGGCCGGGTCATCGGACAGGATGAAGCGGTTGAAGCAGTATCAAATGCGATTCGCCGTAGTCGTGCTGGCCTGTCAGATCCTAACCGGCCTATTGGTTCCTTCCTGTTCCTGGGCCCTACCGGGGTAGGTAAGACCGAACTGTGTAAGTCGCTGGCTAACTTCCTGTTCGACAGTGACGATGCGATGGTTCGTATCGACATGTCCGAATTTATGGAAAAACATTCAGTGTCGCGGCTGGTGGGCGCACCTCCGGGTTATGTCGGCTATGAAGAGGGCGGTTATCTGACCGAAGCTGTACGTCGTCGTCCTTATTCGGTAATCCTGCTGGATGAAGTCGAGAAGGCGCATCCTGATGTCTTCAACATTCTGCTGCAGGTGCTGGATGATGGGCGTCTGACGGATGGGCAGGGTCGTACGGTCGATTTCCGTAACAGCGTGGTGATCATGACCTCTAACCTGGGATCGGATTTAATCCAGGAACGGTTCGGCAATCTCAGCTATCCGGAAATGAAAGATATTGTTATGGGTGTGGTCGGACAGCATTTCCGTCCGGAATTCGTCAACCGTATCGATGAGGTGGTGGTGTTCCATCCGCTGGCTGAGAAACACATTGCTTCTATTGCGCAGATTCAGCTGCAGCGGTTGTACAAACGTCTGGATGAACGTGGCTATCAGCTGCACATCTCCGATGATGCGATCAAACTGCTGGCGGAGAACGGGTATGACCCGGTCTATGGTGCGCGTCCGCTGAAACGGGCGATACAGCAGCAGATTGAGAACCCGCTGGCTCAGCAGATCCTTGCAGGTTCGCTGGTGCCGGGTAAAACCATCGAAATGGATGTTGTAAACGACGTCATAACTGCACATCAGTAAGGGTGCGAGTTGAAAAACGGGCCTCTGGCCCGTTTTTTTTGCCCTTTTGAGGGGTTTTTGCTTATTTATTACTCCTTTTGAGCGCAAATTGAACGGTCAGTAAAAAAGTTGTGATTTGCACTTGCGCTATCTCAGCCGTTCCCTATAATGCGCCTCCACTGACACGGCAAACCGGAAACGGGAAACGGGTTGAGAGGCACAGGAGACTGCGCCGCCGGAGAAAAACTTCTGAGAAAGAGGTTGACTCTGCAGGAGGAAAGCGTAATATACGCCACCTCGCGACAGGACGCTAACGCACTGTTCGCACTGCTCTTTAACAATTTATCAGACAATCTGTGTGGGCACTCGCAGGATTGATATCAGCGTCTTTGGACGCACAAAAATATCAAAGCCTCACGAGTGAACACATAATGAAATTCATTATGACGTTTTACAGATGAGCACCGCTTAACTTGTTTAAGCAAATCAAACTTAAATTGAAGAGTTTGATCATGGCTCAGATTGAACGCTGGCGGCAGGCCTAACACATGCAAGTCGGACGGTAGCACAGAGAGCTTGCTCTCGGGTGACGAGTGGCGGACGGGTGAGTAATGTCTGGGGATCTGCCCGATAGAGGGGGATAACCACTGGAAACGGTGGCTAATACCGCATAACGTCGCAAGACCAAAGAGGGGGACCTTCGGGCCTCTCACTATCGGATGAACCCAGATGGGATTAGCTAGTAGGCGGGGTAATGGCCCACCTAGGCGACGATCCCTAGCTGGTCTGAGAGGATGACCAGCCACACTGGAACTGAGACACGGTCCAGACTCCTACGGGAGGCAGCAGTGGGGAATATTGCACAATGGGCGCAAGCCTGATGCAGCCATGCCGCGTGTATGAAGAAGGCCTTCGGGTTGTAAAGTACTTTCAGCGGGGAGGAAGGCGGTGCGGTTAATAACCGCGCCGATTGACGTTACCCGCAGAAGAAGCACCGGCTAACTCCGTGCCAGCAGCCGCGGTAATACGGAGGGTGCAAGCGTTAATCGGAATTACTGGGCGTAAAGCGCACGCAGGCGGTCTGTTAAGTCAGATGTGAAATCCCCGGGCTTAACCTGGGAACTGCATTTGAAACTGGCAGGCTTGAGTCTTGTAGAGGGGGGTAGAATTCCAGGTGTAGCGGTGAAATGCGTAGAGATCTGGAGGAATACCGGTGGCGAAGGCGGCCCCCTGGACAAAGACTGACGCTCAGGTGCGAAAGCGTGGGGAGCAAACAGGATTAGATACCCTGGTAGTCCACGCCGTAAACGATGTCGACTTGGAGGTTGTTCCCTTGAGGAGTGGCTTCCGGAGCTAACGCGTTAAGTCGACCGCCTGGGGAGTACGGCCGCAAGGTTAAAACTCAAATGAATTGACGGGGGCCCGCACAAGCGGTGGAGCATGTGGTTTAATTCGATGCAACGCGAAGAACCTTACCTACTCTTGACATCCACGGAATTCGGCAGAGATGCCTTAGTGCCTTCGGGAACCGTGAGACAGGTGCTGCATGGCTGTCGTCAGCTCGTGTTGTGAAATGTTGGGTTAAGTCCCGCAACGAGCGCAACCCTTATCCTTTGTTGCCAGCGATTCGGTCGGGAACTCAAAGGAGACTGCCGGTGATAAACCGGAGGAAGGTGGGGATGACGTCAAGTCATCATGGCCCTTACGAGTAGGGCTACACACGTGCTACAATGGCGCATACAAAGAGAAGCGACCTCGCGAGAGCAAGCGGACCTCACAAAGTGCGTCGTAGTCCGGATCGGAGTCTGCAACTCGACTCCGTGAAGTCGGAATCGCTAGTAATCGTGGATCAGAATGCCACGGTGAATACGTTCCCGGGCCTTGTACACACCGCCCGTCACACCATGGGAGTGGGTTGCAAAAGAAGTAGGTAGCTTAACCTTCGGGAGGGCGCTTACCACTTTGTGATTCATGACTGGGGTGAAGTCGTAACAAGGTAACCGTAGGGGAACCTGCGGTTGGATCACCTCCTTACCTGAAGATACCTTCCCGCGCAGTGTCCACACAGATTGTCTGATAAAAAGTAATGAGCAGGACGGCTGCGAAGTCGTGACACTATCGTGTCCCCTTCGTCTAGCGGTTAGGACTCCGCCCTTTCACGGCGGCAACAGGGGTTCGAATCCCCTAGGGGACGCCACCTGCTTGGTGACAGGTGAAAGATGTCTCCATACAGTATCTCAAAGCCGTTCTGGCTGCGTAAGCAGCCGGGTCGCGTTTGAGATATTTGCTCTTTAACAATCCGGAACAAGCTGAAAATTGAAACGACGTGTCGCTTTCATTCTCCGTAACAAGAATGAAAAACGCGGCACGTTCGAGTCTCTCAAATGCTTGCAGTCTGCAGCGTTGCAAAACGCCTGTGGGTTGTGAGGTTAAGCGACTAAGCGTACACGGTGGATGCCCAGGCAGTCAGAGGCGATGAAGGACGTGCTAATCTGCGTAAAGCGACGGTAAGGTGATATGAACCGCTACAGCCGTCGATGTCCGAATGGGGAAACCCGGTGCACTCTGTGCATCATTGCAGCATGAATACATAGTGCTGCAAGGCGAACCGGGGGAACTGAAACATCTAAGTACCCCGAGGAAAAGAAATCAACCGAGATTCCCCCAGTAGCGGCGAGCGAACGGGGAGCAGCCCAGAGCCTGAATCAGCATGTGTGTTAGTGGAAGCGTCTGGAAAGTCGCAGGGTACAGGGTGATACTCCCGTACACAAAAGCACACGCGCTGTGAGCTCGATGAGTAAGGCGGGACACGTGGTATCCTGTCTGAATATGGGGGGACCATCCTCCAAGGCTAAATACTCCTGACTGACCGATAGTGAACCAGTACCGTGAGGGAAAGGCGAAAAGAACCCCGGCGAGGGGAGTGAAACAGAACCTGAAACCGTGTACGTACAAGCAGTGGGAGCCCTCTTTACGGGGGTGACTGCGTACCTTTTGTATAATGGGTCAGCGACTTATATTCTGTAGCAAGGTTAACCGTATAGGGGAGCCGCAGGGAAACCGAGTCTTAACTGGGCGTTAAGTTGCAGGGTATAGACCCGAAACCCGGTGATCTAGCCATGGGCAGGTTGAAGGTTGGGTAACACTAACTGGAGGACCGAACCGACTAATGTTGAAAAATTAGCGGATGACCTGTGGCTGGGGGTGAAAGGCCAATCAAACCGGGAGATAGCTGGTTCTCCCCGAAAGCTATTTAGGTAGCGCCTCGTGAACTCATCTCCGGGGGTAGAGCACTGTTTCGGCTAGGGGGCCATCCCGGCTTACCAACCCGATGCAAACTGCGAATACCGGAGAATGTTATCACGGGAGACACACGGCGGGTGCTAACGTCCGTCGTGAAGAGGGAAACAACCCAGACCGCCAGCTAAGGTCCCAAAGTCATGGTTAAGTGGGAAACGATGTGGGAAGGCACAGACAGCCAGGATGTTGGCTTAGAAGCAGCCATCATTTAAAGAAAGCGTAATAGCTCACTGGTCGAGTCGGCCTGCGCGGAAGATGTAACGGGGCTAAACCATGCACCGAAGCTGCGGCAGCGACACTATGTGTTGTTGGGTAGGGGAGCGTTCTGTAAGCCGTCGAAGGTGTGCTGTGAGGCATGCTGGAGGTATCAGAAGTGCGAATGCTGACATAAGTAACGATAAAGCGGGTGAAAAGCCCGCTCGCCGGAAGACCAAGGGTTCCTGTTCAACGTTAATCGGAGCAGGGTGAGTCGACCCCTAAGGCGAGGCCGAAAGGCGTAGTCGATGGGAAACAGGTTAATATTCCTGTACTCGGTGTTACTGCGAAGGGGGGACGGAGAAGGCTATATCAGCCGGGCGACGGTTGTCCCGGTTTAAGCGTGTAGGCGGAGGGTCCAGGTAAATCCGGTCCCTTATTAACGCTGAGGCGTGACGACGAGGCACTACGGTGCTGAAGTGATAAATGCCCAGCTTCCAGGAAAAGCCTCTAAGCATCAGGTAACACAGAATCGTACCCCAAACCGACACAGGTGGTCAGGTAGAGAATACCAAGGCGCTTGAGAGAACTCGGGTGAAGGAACTAGGCAAAATGGTGCCGTAACTTCGGGAGAAGGCACGCTGGCGCGTAGGTGGAGGGATTTACTCCCCGAGCCGAAGCCAGTCGAAGATACCAGCTGGCTGCAACTGTTTATTAAAAACACAGCACTGTGCAAACACGAAAGTGGACGTATACGGTGTGACGCCTGCCCGGTGCCGGAAGGTTAATTGATGGGGTTATCCGCAAGGAGAAGCTCTTGATCGAAGCCCCGGTAAACGGCGGCCGTAACTATAACGGTCCTAAGGTAGCGAAATTCCTTGTCGGGTAAGTTCCGACCTGCACGAATGGCGTAATGATGGCCAGGCTGTCTCCACCCGAGACTCAGTGAAATTGAACTCGCTGTGAAGATGCAGTGTACCCGCGGCAAGACGGAAAGACCCCGTGAACCTTTACTACAGCTTGACACTGAACATTGAGCCTTGATGTGTAGGATAGGTGGGAGGCTTTGAAGCGCGGACGCCAGTCTGCGTGGAGCCAACCTTGAAATACCACCCTTTAATGTTTGATGTTCTAACGTAGGCCCGTTATCCGGGCTGCGGACAGTGTCTGGTGGGTAGTTTGACTGGGGCGGTCTCCTCCTAAAGAGTAACGGAGGAGCACGAAGGTCAGCTAATCACGGTCGGACATCGTGAGGTTAGTGCAATGGCATAAGCTGGCTTGACTGCGAGAGTGACGGCTCGAGCAGGTGCGAAAGCAGGTCATAGTGATCCGGTGGTTCTGAATGGAAGGGCCATCGCTCAACGGATAAAAGGTACTCCGGGGATAACAGGCTGATACCGCCCAAGAGTTCATATCGACGGCGGTGTTTGGCACCTCGATGTCGGCTCATCACATCCTGGGGCTGAAGTAGGTCCCAAGGGTACGGCTGTTCGCCGTTTAAAGTGGTACGCGAGCTGGGTTTAGAACGTCGTGAGACAGTTCGGTCCCTATCTGCCGTGGGCGCTGGAGAATTGAGGGGGGTTGCTCCTAGTACGAGAGGACCGGAGTGAACGCACCACTGGTGTTCGGGTTGTCATGCCAATGGCACTGCCCGGTAGCTAAGTGCGGAAAAGATAAGTGCTGAAAGCATCTAAGCACGAAACTTGCCCCGAGATGAGTTCTCCCTGACTCCTTGAGGGTCCTGAAGGGACGTTGAAGACTACGACGTTGATAGGCCGGGTGTGTAAGCGCAGCGATGCGTTGAGCTAACCGGTACTAATGACCCGTGAGGCTTAACCTTACAACGCCAGAGGCGTTTTTGAGAGACAGATTTTCAGCTTGTTAACCGGATACAGTTGTGTCCTGCGGGCTGAAGTCCGAAGGATTTTGCGCTGAGGCAAGGCGGCAACCGACCGATACGAAGGAGCATACTGAAGTATGTGACGGAGTAGCGCGAGGGCGGCCAACGCAGCATCAGCACAAAAGACACAGGACAGAGCACAAAGAATTTGCCTGGCGGCTTTAGCGCGGTGGTCCCACCTGACCCCATGCCGAACTCAGAAGTGAAACGCCGTAGCGCCGATGGTAGTGTGGGGCCTCCCCATGCGAGAGTAGGGAACTGCCAGGCATTATATAAGTGAAGAAGCCCCGCACGCGAGTGCGGGGCTTTTTTACGTCTGAATTTTGCTCTTTTGAGCAGAAACATTGACCACAAACCCACTTTCTGCAACCCTCATCACCTCATATGGTCTTACGGCATCGCCAGCAACCCGCTGATTTTTCGATAATTGGCGATATGGCTCACAATATTCATCTCAGATTACCCCGCCTTTACCTCTGGTAGACTTAAATGCTTTACTCAATCCTTTAAACGCTGTTGATCAGCAAGGAACAGAGGTAAGGCATGACAACAACAAATAATAAAATTCAGCCGGATGATACCAGGAAACGCATCTGGGCTATTGTTGGCGCGTCATCGGGCAACCTGGTCGAGTGGTTCGACTTCTATGTCTATTCATTCTTCTCGCTCTACTTTGCGCACATATTCTTCCCGCAGGGAGATACCACCACGCAGTTGTTGCAGACGGCGGGTGTTTTTGCGGCAGGATTTTTGATGCGTCCGATTGGTGGCTGGCTGTTCGGCTATATCGGTGACAAACATGGCCGAAAAAATTCGATGCTGGTTTCGGTCTGCATGATGTGTTTCGGGTCACTGGTCATCGCCTGCCTGCCGGGTTACGCAACGATCGGCGTGGCGGCTCCCGTCATTCTGCTGCTGGCGCGTATGTTTCAGGGATTATCGGTAGGTGGGGAATATGGGACCAGCGCAACCTACATGAGCGAAGTGGCTTTGGAAGGACGCAAAGGATTCTACGCCTCATTCCAGTATGTCACGCTGATTGGTGGTCAGTTAGCAGCGGTACTGACCGTAGTGGTGCTGCAATTCCTGCTTACTGATGCAGAATTGCGCAGCTGGGGCTGGCGAATTCCGTTCTTCCTCGGCGCACTGCTCGCGGTTGTCGCATTGTGGCTACGGCGCTCTCTGGAAGAAACGTCAGACAAGACCAGCCGCGAACATCGCGATGCGGGAAGCGTAATCGGATTGCTGCGCAATCATACCCGTCCTTTCCTGATGGTGCTGGGTTTTACCGCAGGCGGTTCCCTGAGTTTTTATACCTTCACCACCTACATGCAGAAGTATCTGGTTAACACGTCGGGTATGGATCCTAAAACAGCCAGCGGGCTGATGACCGGTGCGCTGCTGGTCTTTATGCTGATTCAGCCAATTATCGGTGCGCTGTCAGATAAAATTGGTCGTCGCACTTCGATGATGATCTTTGGCGCAGCTGCGGCGATCTGTACGGTGCCAATTCTGACCCTGCTGCAAAACGTGCAAAGTCCCGGCGTGGCTTTCCTGTTGATTATGCTGGCCTTGCTGATCACCAGCTTCTACACGGCCATCAGCGGCATTCTTAAAGCCGAAATGTTCCCGCCACAGGTGCGTGCACTGGGTGTCGGGCTCTCCTACGCCGTCGCGAATGCGATCTTCGGGGGTTCGGCAGAGTATGTAGCGTTGCTGATGAAGAAGCAGGGGATCGAGACTACCTTCTTCTGGTATGTCTCTGCGATGGGCGCGGTGGCGTTTCTGGTGTCGCTGTTGCTGCACAAGCGTGGTAAGGGAATTAAGCTTTAAAATAGCTACTGGCTCAGATTCCAGAGGGCAATGCCGCTGGCTGCACCGGCGGCATCCCAGCGAAATCTTTCCAGCTCCAGCCGCTGCCATTCGGGCGGCTGTCATACAGCTCTTTTCCCGCCCCAGAACTTAACGAAACAACAGCACAGCAAGCAGCACACTTCGCATAATGGATGCCTTATTGACCGCAGTGATTAAAGAATCCGGCTGATCAGGCGATCGATACGTATCCGGCGCAGACGGCGAATGAGCTTGCGCACCTTGGCCGGGTAATCAGCAATACTCTCTAGCTCACGGAAATGCGTCACTACCGTCGTGTTCTGCCGGATTAACGTCAATTCCTTCTCACGCTGAGCCGCTAACTCCTGATGAGGATCGTGGATCAGCACGGCATTTTCCAGATCGAGCCGCCAGGCACGTGGATTGAGGTTATTACCGGTAATCAGCTGCCATTCGTCATCAACCCACATTCCTTTAAGGTGATAACTGTTCTCGCCATCCTTCCACAGTCTTACGACCAGCTGATCGGTCGTAACGTAGTAGTGCAAACGGCTCATAAAGCGACGCAGATTGATTTCATACAGGTAAGGCAGCGCGCCTATGATTTTGAACGGCTGATCAGGCGCAATATAGAAGTCATTGGCTGTTTTATCGCCGACGATGATCTCAACCTGCTTTCCCTGGCGCAGAAGATGAATGATATTGCGTACCAGCAAGGCGGGCATGTTGAAGTAGGGGGTACAGATAATCAGCTTCTGTTCTGCACACGGCATCAGATGGAAAATGGTTTTATTGAGCAGGCTATGCTTACCCAGACCGACCAGCGGTGTAACTGCCAGTTCATCGTTGCCGGCATTCCCTTCAAACTGATAATTGAAGCCACGCAGATCCTGACGGAACTGGCGCGTCTCATTTTTAATTTCGGGGCTGGAAGGGCGCTCAGCGAAATCGAGCCGGTTAACCGCTTCTGCTGGCTTCAGATTGAGCGTGATCCAGTCATACATGGTATCGGTCAGCTGCGAATTGCGGATAACCTGGTAGCGATCATAACGATACTTGTCATGCTGATGCAGGTAAACATCATTGATGCTGGCGCCGCTGTAGAGCAGCGTATCATCTATGATGAAACCTTTAAGATGGAGTACACCCAGGGCTTCACGGGTATTGACCGGGATACCATAAACCGGGATGGCAATATCGGCATAACGCGTCGCCATTTCACAATACCAGTCGGCATTGGTTACGCCTCGTGCTGCGCCAATTCGGCCACGCTGCGCACGATGCCAGTCTACCAGAATCGAGATATCCAGCTCCGGTCTCGCCTGCTTCGCATGATAAAGCGCATCCATAACGGCACGCCCGGCGTCATCGTTTTCCAGATAGAGCGCAACGATACAGATGCGGGTCTGCGCTGCCGCAATCTTCTCCAGCAACGTCTGACGAAATTCGGCAGGCGAGTAAAGTGTCGACATATCCGCAACGGATTGTGACAGTTTCGGCAGCTCTGCGAGGTGTTGTTGGTGTTTATTACGTTTAAATTTAGACAACATCACAGTGCACTTCTTCTCTGTTCATTGCATGGCCTTTTGCCATCAAATCAGGGTTATAACCATAAATAATAACATCAACTCCGTCGATTCGAACGTTTTTTACCTTTCTGTACAAGGTTAGTTGATCTCATTCTGTAAAGACAATTTCAGGCTGACGATACCGTCATCCAGTTGAATATCAACATGAAAATTGAGTTTTCGGGCCAGGGTAATCATGCCGCGGTTATGGGGCATGGTGATACCGTTCAATTGTTGCAAGCCGTGATGTCGGGTGTAGCGGATCATCTTTTCCAGCAGACGACGGCCCATGCCTAACCCTTTCAGGTCAGAACGGACCAGCACTGAAAACTCCGCATCGATGTTATCGGCGTCAGAGATCGCGCGAGTGACACCAATGATCTCATGACGTTCCTGATGCTGACGGACCGCCACAATCGCCATCTCGCGGTCATAATCGATCTGAGTCATATTGGCGAGGTCATCATGCGTGAACTCATTGATCTCACTGAAGTAGCGGTAGTAAAGATCCTCTTTGGTCACCTGGCTGATAAAATCGCGCAATAATGGTTCATCCTCTGGCAGGATTGGACGGAACAGGCAGAATTGCCCATCTTTTAACTCTACCTGTTCTTCCAGATGCTGCGGATAAGGGCGAATGGCCAGCCTTGCTTCGTTATCGCCGTGGAACGGAGCCAGCGTCAGGGTGACATCCAGCAGGGTAAAATCATTGCCTGCCGCCAGCAGCGGATGAATATCCAGTCGCTGGATCTCCGGGCAATCCACTACCAGATCAGAGACCTGCACCAGCAGCTGGCTTAAACCAGAGATATCCAGCGGATTCAGGGCGCTGCGGCTGCGGATTTTTCCGCTCTTAATAGCCTGAATGACCAGATAGCGTGCCAGCGTCATATTCAGTGGGGGCAGGGCAACGGCAGCCTGTTTATCAGCCTGCCATTCCACCCCGCCTTCACCCAGCATAATGATTGGGCCAAACAGTGCATCCTGTTCGACCACGACCCGCAATTCCTGCGCGCCCGCCCGGCTGGCCATGCTCTGAACCAGCAGTCCCTCTATACGCGCCTGCGGCAGCGTCTGCTTTACCCGATCAAAAATGGCTTCGGCGGCATGCTCCACTTCACTGGCATTACGCAGGTAGAGCATCACACCCTGAACCTCTGATTTATGGGCGATATCGGGTGAACGCAGCTTTAGCGCCACCGGATAGCCAATCTGGCCGGCAATGGTTACCGCTGCCGCGCTGTCACTGGCGATCCAGGTTGGCAGCGTGGCCAGCCCATAAGCCTGCAGCACCGGCTGCACTTCGTGAGTATCCAGTGAGGTAATGCCACGCGCCAGCGCCTGTGACAGCAGCTGGTGAGCATGTGCACTATCCTGGTTCAGTGTAGCGGGCAGGGCAGGCGTCTCGCGCAGCTGCTTCTGATTACGTCGGTACTCAACCTGATGCATAAAGGCGGTTACGGTGCCTTCCGGCGTGCGCCAGGTGGGTATACCCGCCTGCGTAAAGGCACGACGTGCAGCCTGTGAAGAGAACTCGCCGCTCCAGTTGGTCAGCAGCGTCACCAGCTTACCGCGCGGGTGGCGGGCCACAGTATCGATCAGATGTGCGGCCGTTTCAGTCGCAGGCGCGACCGCGCTTGGCGCATGAATGATCATTAAGGCATCAAGTTCATGGCTGTCGAGCAGGATCTCTGTGCAGGCAGCGTAGCGCTCAGCGGTGGCGTCATCTTTTAAATCCAGCGGATTACCGCGACCCGCACCGGCAGGCAAAATAGCCTCAAGCTGCTGACGCGTTTCATCGCTGAGCTGCGCCAGTTTCCCATTGCGGGCGTAAAGCTCATCCAGCGCCAGCGCGGCGGGCGCCGCACCATTACTGATGATCATCAGCCTGTCGCCGCGCAGTGGCCGCATATGGCTTAGCGATTCAACAGCGGAGAACAGCTCATGGGTATCCTGTACCCGCAGCAATCCGGCACGCTGAATGGCCGCATCCCAGGCAGCATCCAGACCACTGTGGGTGCCCAGCAGCGCCTGCGCTTCACGGCTGCGACCACTCTTGATCACCAGAATCGGTTTATTACGGGAAGCGCTGCGTGAGGCAGAAACAAAGCGACGTGCGTCACTGAGGTGCTCCAGATAAAGGAGGATGGCACTTGTTTTACCGTCGCGGGCCAGGAAGTCGAGCAGGTCATCAACATCGGTATCCAGGCTGTCACCCAGCGCGATAAACCACGAAAAACCGAGGTTACGCTGCTGCGCCCAGTCGAGAATGGTATTCGATACGGCGGCAGACTGGGAGATAAATGCGATACGGCCTTTCTCTATCGGCACCGGCGAGAAGCTGGCATTGAGACCCTGCCAGGGCGCCAGCAGGCCAAGACTGTTCGGCCCCAGCAGACGTATCTGCCACTGGCTGGCGCAGGCTTTGAGTTCAGCCGACTGGCTGGCAGGTGCAGAGAGAATAATACAGGCCTTGCAACCTTTCTCGCCGAGCTGTTGCAGCAATTCGAGGTTACGTTTTGAGTGGGTGCAGATCACCGCCAGGTCAGGCGCGAAAGGTAAGCTGTCGATGGTGGGCCAGGCGAGTACGCCGCTGACCGCTTTATATTTTGGCGTGACCGGCAGTACAGGCCCGCTAAAACCGCCTGCCAGCAGGTTACGCATCATAAAGTAGCCGGCACGCCCGGGCGTGACCGAGGCACCTATCACCGCAATTGACTTAGGTCGTAACAGCGCTTCCAGTCCGCGTTGGCTCATCTCGCCCTCCAGAGATCGGGATTTGCGTGATTGTAAACGCTTTTTGCTGGCCGCGCTTCCGGGCAGATCGCAGGCTGAACATCCGGATCCTGAAAACTGTCAGAGCAGGCTCACGCCTGCCAGCCGGAGAGGGACGCGGTTAAGCCTGTCCGGGGTGATGCGGTTTTCCTGCCAGATAGGCCGCGCGGAACTGATCGAAATGGTGAGATAACGCCTCTGCCGCCTGCCGATCGCCCGCCTGTGCCAGTAGCGCCGCCGCCACTTCAGCGGTGCAATGCTGACCTTCGCCGTGCGCCTCACGTAGCGTATAACGCGAAGGCGTGCTGACATGCAGCGACATTACCGGCAGGGCGTCGAGCCAGGGACTTTTGCGAAACATCTTGCGCGCTTCGGTCCAGGTACCATCCAGCATAATAAACAGCGGCGGCTTGCCGCTGACGGGCGGCGTTGTCAGCACTTCGCGACCGGGATCGGCATAGGCGGCCGGGAAGACCACCAGCGGCTGATATTCAGGGTTGCGCACAGCCGCAAGCAGCAGCGGATCCGGCTCGGTGCGTGACCAGCCAAATGCCTGGGTATGCGGCAGAATATCGGCAATCAGACGGCCAGTGTTACTCGGCTTCATTGGCTCGGTATCAAACATCACCAGGCAGAAGCGACTACGGGCAGACTGCGGCACGATCTGATTGCAGAGACAGTTGGCCTCTGGCAGCAGGCAGCCCTGGCAGCGAATGACCCGATTTCCGCGCGCCAGGAAAGGACGGGTGGCGCGGGCCAGGCGTTGGGTGCGCAAGCGCAAAACAGCATTATCAGACATGAGTATTCAGGGCAGGAAAAACGTCAGTGTAATCGAAGCGCAGATGAAAAGGAAAAGGCCAGACTGGCTGGCCGTTGAAGTTTAAAGTGATTCGTCGAGCCATTCGTTAAATGGCGCTTTGGGCATAGCGCCGTTCAGCATGTCGACCCGCTCGCCATTTTTAAACAGCATGATGGTCGGGATACTGCGAATATTGAAACGGGCGCTCAGGGCTGGTTCCGCTTCGGTGTTCACTTTAATAAAGCGGACCTTGCCGCTGCGTTCACTGGCGACATCTTTAAACACTGGCGCAAAATTGACGCAGGGGCTGCACCAGGGCGCCCAGAAATCGATCACCACCGGCAAATCATCCTGCAGATATTTGTCAAAGTTGGCGCTGGTGGCATTCACTACTTCGCCATCGAACAGCTCATTTCCACAGCGACCACATTTCGCCACGTCGGCAAGGCGTTCGTCAGGAACGCGATTGGTTGCCTGACAGGAAGCGCATACCGTATTCATAGGAACCTCTGATGTTGAAAAGTGTCAGTCTGGTAATCGTTGTCCATTATGAAAGGGGGCGGATTTTCGCTCAATCTGGATTGCTCTATAGGTTCAATAGTTGATAGCTAAGCGCCAGCACATCAGGTAATCTGCGCGCTCTAAATGCGGGAGGAAGAGATGAACGACGAATATAAAGGCAAGAGCGGCAAAGTTAAGGTGATGTACGTGCGTGGCGAGGACGATAAAAGCGCGCGCGCGCCGAATCCTCGCACAGGCAAAGGTGGTCACTCTGCTGCCCGCCAGGATGATAATCGTCGTTCATCTGGCCCGCGCACTGAACGCACTCAGGAAGGCGGTCGCTCCGCTGGTCGTCGTAGTGACGACACCGGTCGCAGCAGTTCACCGCGTCGTGATGAAGGCGGACGTGGCGCACCACGCCGTTCAGACGATGGCGCAGGTCGCCGCAACGATCGTGGTGATGACAGCCGTGGCGCTTATGGCAGCAGCGACTCCCCGTGGCGCACCGTGTCACGCGCGCCTTCTGCCGATCGTGCGTCATCGCCTGAGAACGATAAGCCGGATCACGGCGGTATCAGCGGCAAGAGCTTCGTCGATCCTGAGCAGATCCGTCGTCAGCGTAATGAAGAGACCCGCGTCTATGGCGAGAACGCCTGTCAGGCGCTGTTCCAGAGCCGTCCGGAAGCGATTGTTCGCGCCTGGTTCGTGCAGGAAGTGACACCGCGTTTCCGCGAAGCGCTGCGCTGGCTGGCGGCTAACCGCAAAGCCTATCACGTGGTAGAAGATGCTGAGATCACCAAAGCGTCAGGTACTGAGCATCATGGCGGCGTCTGCTTCCTGATCAAAAAGCGTATGGGCATGGCGGTGTCTGAATGGCTGAGCCAGGCGAATACGAAAGATTGCGTACTGGCACTGGAAGATGTCAGCAACCCGCATAACCTCGGCGCGATTATGCGCAGCTGCGCGCACTTTGGCGTAAAAGGTTTGCTGGTCAATGATGCTTCTCTGCTGGAGTCAGGTGCAGCGGTGCGTACTGCAGAAGGCGGCGCTGAGCATGTGCAGGCCATCAGCGGTGCAACCTTCAGCGAAGGTCTGGAAGCGTTTCGTAAAGCGGGTTACACCATCGTGACCACCTCCAGCCATCAGGGCACGCCGCTGGCGCAGGCTCAGCTGCCGGAGAAAATGGTGCTGGTGTTAGGTCAGGAGCGTGAAGGTCTTTCTGACACCGCGTTCAGGCAGGGCGACATGAGCCTGTCAATTGGCGGTACCGGCAACGTGGAAAGCCTCAATGTCTCGGTCGCAACCGGCGTACTGCTCGCCGAATGGTGGCGTCAGAACGCATAAAAAAACGGGCCGAAAGGCCCGTTTTGCTGTGTGACATCAGTGCGCGCCACCGCCACCGCCACCACCGCCTGCGCCAAACGGCGGGCGGGCAAACCAGATCAGCACCAGCAGAATCAAAAAGACCCCCGCCGACGCCCAGAAGATTTCATTCGCTGAAATAATCAGTCCCTGATTGGTAATCTGCTGCGCGATATAAGCTGACGCCTGCTGCTGTGTCATCCCCAGGCTCTCCAGCTGGCTATACATCTGTTGCGAATTGGTGTTGTAAGGGGTAATCGACTCCGTCAGGTAGCTATGATGCATCGACTCGCGATTCGTCCACATGGTGGTGGTAATCGACGTTCCCACTGAGCCGGCAAAGGTACGCATAAAGTTCGACAGGCTGGAGGCAGCCGCCATGCGCTCCGGCGGCAGTCCCGACAGCGTAATGGTGGTCAGCGGCATAAAGAAGCAGGCCACGGCAAAGCCCTGAATAAACTGTGGCCAGGCTGAGGCACCAAAGTCCATCCCCGGTTCAAACGTATAAGCACGCCAGTAAAAGCAGACGGCATACATAATGAAGCTGAACGTAACCAGTCGCCGCATGTCGAGCTTATGGGCGAAGCGACCAATGATCGGCGACAGGATCACCGGCAAAATCCCTACCGGCGCAGACGCCAGCCCTGCCCAGGTTGCGGTATACCCGTAAACCTCCTGCAGCAGCTGCGGCAACAGAACTATTGAGCCGAAGTAGAGCATATAAGCCAGGCTGATCGACAGGCAGCCGATGGTGAAGTTGCGCGACTTAAACAACGACAGGTCAATGATCGGGTGATCGTCCGTCAGCTCCCACACCAGCAGGACGGACAGCGCAATTACAGCCACGACCCCCAACACGATAATTTCGGACGAGTTAAACCAGTCGAGCTCCTTCCCGCGGTCCAGCATCACCTGCAGACAGCCGATCCCCACGACCAGCAGCACCAGCCCGACCATATCGATCCGCCGGATTTCGGTTTTGGTTTCCCGACCACGCAGGGTTTGCAGCGTCAGTATCACCACTGCCACACCAATCGGCACGTTGATAAAGAAGATCCAGCCCCAGTGATAGTTATCGCTGATCCAGCCGCCCAATATCGGGCCGCAGATCGGTGCCACGATCACCGTCATCGCCCATAGCGACAGTGCAACACTGCGCTTAGCGGGCGGATAGTTGTTGAGCAGCAGGCTTTGCGACAGCGGGATCAATGGACCTGCGACTATCCCCTGAATGACGCGGAAGAAAATCAGCATCTCCAGGCTGTCTGACATGCCACACGCCCAGGAGGCGATAGCAAACAGAATCGTCGACCAGGTAAACAGCTTCACTTCACCGATGCGTTTTGCCAGCCAGCCGGTCAGGGGGATCGAAATCGCATTGGCGACGCCAAACGAGGTGATCACCCAGGTGCCCTGCGAGTTCGACGCTCCCAGGTTACCGGCAATGGTGGGGATAGCCACGTTGGCGATGGTCGAATCCAGCACCTGCATGAACGTCGCCAGCGACAGCGCAATGGTCATCAGGACCAGCGGCATCCCTTCAAGCGGTTTTTGTGCCATTACAGCCTCCGCGTCATCATCCGGCGTTGGCGCGGACGATATCGGTGATCAGCTGATTGACCGGCGTAAGGTCAATCGCCAGAGCATTACTACTGTAAGCGGCCTGCTGACGGGCGCTGGTGGCAAGCGCGCTACCCTCTTTGCTGGTGGTATCGATTTTGACCAGCGTGGAGAGGCCGATGCGCAGTGGATGTCTGGCGATATCGTCCTGATTCAGTTCGATACGGACCGGCAGACGCTGAACCACTTTAATCCAGTTACCAGTGGCGTTCTGTGCTGGCAGCAAAGAGAAGGCGCTGCCGGTGCCCATATCCAGACCCACCACTTTACCCTGATAAACCACTTCGTCACCGTAGATATCGGCGACCACGGTGGCAGGCTGACCAATACGGACACCAGCCAGCTGCGTCTCTTTGAAGTTCGCATCGACCCACAGATTGGTGGCAGGTACGACAGCGAGCAGCGGGGTGCTGGTAGAAATTTGCGAACCGACCTGTACGCTGCGACGGGAGACAAAGCCATCCATCGGGCTGCGGATTTCGGTGCGCTGCAGCGCCAGCCAGGCGTCACGCAGTTCAGCCGCGCTCTGTTGCACGGCAGGCTGATTTTCCAGCGAGGTGTTGAGGATCATCGCCTGATTGGCATTGTATTGCTGAATGGCCACGTCCAGCTGCGCTTTAGCCGTTGCAACGGCGTCACGGGCGTGCTGCAACTCTTCACGGCCAATCAGGTTGGCTGCGCCTAACGGTTCACGGCGTTTCAGGTCCGCCTCTGCCTGTGCCAGTGCGGTCTGCTGCAGCGTGATGCTGGCCTGATACTGTTTGCCATTGATCATCAGCTGATGCGTCTGACGCACGCTGGTAGCCAGAGCCGTCTGGGCTTTTTCAAACGCCTGCTCGGCATCGGTCTTATCAAGTGAAACCAGTACATCGCCTTTTTTGACGAAATCGGTATCTTCAAACCAGACCTTATTCACGCTACCGGAGACCTGTGCCATCACCTGCACCTGATTGCCCGCAACGTAGGCGTCATCAGTCTCCTGAAAATGGCGCAGGACCAGGAACCAGTAGGCGCCCCAGGCAATACCAATCAGCACAAAGATAAGCGCCAGCATAATGAGCACACTTTTGCGCTTTCTTTTCTTACTGGCTGACGGTTGCGGGCTTTGTGCTTCTGCCGTTGCACTCATGACTTTCTCCACGTTTTCCATTTAGTCGGGCAGCAGAAATCCTTTTCTGCCAGCGCCCGAGTCGAAAAAGCCAGCGACT
The DNA here is from genome assembly GCF_024158165.1 of Pantoea sp. B550. Lineage (NCBI taxonomy): Bacteria > Pseudomonadati > Pseudomonadota > Gammaproteobacteria > Enterobacterales > Erwiniaceae > Pantoea > Pantoea sp. B550. Next base: position 1,017,126 of record NZ_JAMYXI010000003.1, on the reverse strand, counting down.
GAGCGCTGGCCAGATTAAAAAGGAAATTAAGATAACGATTTCGACAGGTGATTGTGTCGCACTTGTTGCTATTAGCGGGACAGCGAGGCGATCAGCTGATCTTCATCCATTTTATCAAGACGATTAAGCAACTTACGGGTAATGCCTTCCAGCTGAGACTTCTCATCGACTGACAGCGACGACCAGAGATACTGCAGGCTCTGATGCTGAGGTGGCAGCAGCTGACGCAGGAATTCCATGCCTTTATCGGTCAGATGCAGGTGCAGGCAGCGACGGTCGTGATCGCTTTCGCGACGCTCAATCCAGCCGCGCTTCTCCAGCTCATCAGCAATGCGCGTAGCATTGGTGCGTGAAGAGCCAAGGGCAGAACTGAGCTCAGAGGGCTGAATGCTGTGATTTTCCTGCGCATCCAGCGTAATCAACGCCATAAACAGGGTCTCATTAATACCCTGTGCTTTCAGCATCTTATTGCGGTTGTCCAGCAGTTTACCCTGCATATGCATACAGAGACGCGTCAGAATAATTTCCTGTAACGGAAAATCCTTATGGCGATTGGCACGGATGTTTAGCATCTGCTCAATGGGAGTAAACGAACTTTCCATTAAAAAAAACCTCACTAATTGCAACTTGTATAATAACTATGGTGACAGGCTAAGCGTAGTCACTTTTCAGCAAGTGATCGCTGACAGACTCGCACGCTGCACCATCAAAGGTATTCCAGGCCAGTCCCTGGCCCTGGGTCAAAAACCCGTACGCCCGGCGGCAGCCGCAGTGCCAGGACGTTATCAAAAAGGGGGCAAATTTATTAATATCGCGAGGAAAAATAACTGAAGTGAATAGGTTTGTTACTAACCATAACAAACCTAACCATTTGTGACCAGACCAATGCGTTGTCCGGACAGCCTTCAGTTGATTTTTTCCGGCTCAAAGCGCGATCCCCCTGCCCAAATCAGCAGATTAATCAGCGTCAGTAGCGCGCCAGCTCCACAGACGCCATACCAGCCCCAAAGATGGTAAGCGGTAGCGGAGAGCAGCGAGCCCGCCGCGCCGCCGATAAAGTAGCTGGTCATGTAACCGGCATTCAGACGGTTTCGCGCCTCCGGCATCTGCGCATAAATCACGCTCTGGTTGGTGATATGCACGGCCTGCACCGCCAGATCCAGTAGCAGGATACCGACGATCAGCGGCACAAGCTGCTCCGCACCCCACGCAATGGCGGCCCAGGAGAGCAGCATAAGCAGCAGGCCCAGTCGGGTGGTCAGCTTCGCTTTACCTTTGTCGGCCAGTGAACCCGCCTGACGTGCGGCCAGCGCACCCGCAGCACCCACTAATCCCAGCAAACCAATCCTGCCCTCAGAAAAATGATAAGGCGCGCCGGAGAGCAGAAATGCCATTGAGGTCCAGAGCAGGCTGAAATTGGCAAAGGAGAGACAGCCGGTCCAGGCGCGTGTGCGGATCACCCGATTGCCTGCATACAGACGAAAGATGGAAGCCAGCAGTTGCGGATAGCTCATGGCCATTGACTGCTTTACGCGTGGCAACGATCGCCAAAGCGCCAGCGCCATAACCACCATCAGCAGACTGGCGGTCCAGTAAACCGTGCGCCAGCCGCCGAGCTGCGCCAGGCCACCTGCCACGGTGCGTGCCAGCAGAATCCCCAGCAGCAGACCGCTCATGACCGTCCCAACGATTTTGCCGCGCCGCTCTGGCTCGGCCAGCGTGGCGGCCAGCGGCACCAGAATTTGTGCGGCGACCGAAAACAGGCCGGTCATGATCGTGCCCAGCAGTAAAAAGAGGAACGTGTGCGACAGGGCGATAATTACCATGCCCGCCGCAGCCAGCAGGATCATCGTCACAATCAGGCTGCGTCGTTCAAAGCGATCGCCCAGCGGCACCAGCAACAGAAGACCGCAGGCGTAGCCGAGTTGCGCCGTGGTGACAATAAACCCGGCGAGGCTAACAGAGAGATCAAACTGTTGGGCGATAGTATTAAGCAGTGGCTGAACGTAATAGTTACTGGCTACGCAGAGGCCGGTTGCTACCGACATCAGGACCACTAAAGCAGGCGTCAGACCCTGGCGAGTCGCATTCATAAACAGCATCGGTCGCTAATAATCATTTGAGGTTAATAATAACTCAAAAAACTATTTCACACGCATGTTTATTAACAGGCCATACCAGTCATAACGAGAGGTTTAAACAACGGTAGAGGAGGTGCGCCCTAAGAAGGGGGCAACTTACGGCTCAGGGCTTAACGTCTTCAGAAGTTTAAAGGGATGGGAGCATACGCCTGTAGCAAAGCATAGCGGGCCATGGACAAAAACGCCGGGAGCGTTTTGAACAACGCAACGCGTTGGCCCGGTACGGGCGCACTTCAGGCATGTGGTGCGTAATCGCCCGCGCTGAGCCACGCCTTAGAGGGCATGTTTTGCGCCTTTGCGGAAGGCGTATGCTCCCTGAGCCGGCCTCTTTATCCTCTGTCGCAGGCCATCCTGACAATCAGAATGACCTGCCCGACCATCAGAAATTCCAGTCTTCGTCTTCAGTTTCGACCGCTTTACCCATCACATAGGAGGAGCCTGAGCCGGAGAAGAAGTCGTGGTTCTCGTCAGCGTTGGGTGACAGTGCCGACAGAATGGCCGGATTGACGGCCGTCAGCTCTGCCGGGAAGAGCGCCTCGTAGCCCAGATTCATCAGTGCTTTATTGGCGTTGTAGTGCAGGAAGGTTTTCACTTCGTCCACCCAGCCGACATCGGCGTAGAGCGCCTCGGTGTAAGCCACTTCATTTTCATACAGCGCCAGCAGCAGATCATAGGCGAACTGCTGCAGTTCTTCACGACGCAGATCGTCAGCGCTGGCCAGCGCCTGCTGATATTTATAGCCGATGTAGTAACCGTGCACTGCTTCATCGCGGATAATCAGGCGAATCAGGTCTGCGGTATTGGTCAGCTTACCCCGGCTTGACCAGTACATCGGCAGCCAGAAGCCGGAATAGAACAGAAACGACTCCAGGAAGACGCTGGCGATCTTCTTCTTCAGCGGATCGTCTGCCCGGTAGTGCTCCAGGATGATGCGCGCCTTGTTCTGCAACGGCGCATTCTCTTCGCTCCACTGGTAGGCGGCATCCACATCCTGCGTGTTGCACAGGGTCGAGAAGATCGAACTGTAGGAGCGGGCATGTACCGCTTCCATAAAGCTGATATTCGACAGCACTGCTTCTTCGTGTGGGGTAATCGCATCCTCCATTAGCCCCGGCGCGCCGATCACGTTCTGGATGGTGTCGAGCAGCGTCAGGCCGGTAAAGACCCGGATGGTCAGCTGCTGCTGCTGTTTATCCAGCGTCTGCCAGCCGGGCAGATCGTTGGAGAGCGGCACCTTTTCCGGCAGCCAGAAGTTGCTGGTAAGACGGTTCCACACCTCAAGATCTTTATCATCCTGAATGCGGTTCCAGTTAATGGCCTGAATCTGTTTAAGTTTCATCGTTATTATTACAGGGAGCAGGAAACGCAGCCCTGAACCTCCGTGCCCTGAAGCGCCATCTGACGCAGTCGAATGTAATAGAGCGTTTTGATCCCTTTTTTCCACGCGTAAATCTGCGCTTTGTTGATGTCACGGGTGGTGACGTCATCGCGGAAGAACAGCGTCAGCGACAGTCCCTGATCGACGTGCTGCGTTGCTTCTGCGTAGGTATCAATAATCGCTTCCGGCCCAATCTGATACGCATCCTGATAGAGGTGCAGATTCTCATTGGTCATAAACGGCGCGGGATAGTAGACGCGGCCAGTTTTGCCCTCTTTGCGGATCTCGACAGGGGAGACAATCGGATGGATGCTGGAGGTGGCATGATTGATGTAAGAGATCGAACCGGTCGGCGGGATAGCCTGCAGGTTCTGATTAAACAGCCCGTACTGCATCACCGCATCACGCAGTGCCTGCCAGTCCGCCTGAGTTGGCAGCGTCAGTCCGGCATCGGCAAACAGTTGAGCTACCCGTTCAGTACGCGGCAGCCACTCGCGCTGCAGATACTTATCAAAGTAAACGCCGCTGGCGTAGTCCGAATTCGCAAAGCCGTCGAAGGTCTGCTGATGCTCCTGCGCCAGCTGATTAGAGGTGCGCAGCGCATAGTAAGTGATGCAATAGAAGTAGAGATTGGTGAAGTCCAGCGCTTCCGGCGAACCGTAGGCGATGCCTTCGCGCGCCATATAGCCGTGCAGGTTCATCTGTCCCAAGCCAATGGCGTGCGAACGGCGGTTGCCTTCGGCAACAGAAGGTACCGAGCCGATCTCGCTCATCATTGACACCGAGGTCAGCGCGCGGACCGCCACATCCACGGTACGCGCCAGATCGCGCGAATCCATGGCGTGCGCAATATTCAGTGAGCCAAGATTACAGGAGATATCTTTGCCGATCCTGCGATAGCTGAGATCGTCGTTGTACTCGCTGGCGCTGTTGACCTGCAGAATCTCCGAGCAGAGGTTGCTCATATTAATGCGACCAGCAATCGGGTTACTGCGGTTCACGCTGTCCTCATACATGATGTAGGGATAGCCCGACTCAAACTGAATCTCGGCCAGCGTCTGGAAGAAGTCACGTGGCTGAATATAGGTTTTGCGGATGCGATCGTCTGCCAGCATCTCGTCATACTTCTCGCTGATGCTGATATCACCAAAGGCCTGGCCGTAGATCCGTTCCACGTCGTAGGGCGAGAACAGCGCCATCGGTTTGTTCTCTTTTGCCAGCTGGAAGGTGATATCGGGGATTACCACGCCTAACGACAACGTTTTGATGCGGATCTTCTCGTCGGCGTTTTCGCGCTTGGTATCCAGAAAGCGGAAGATATCGGGATGGTGCGCATTGAGCCACACCGCGCCAGCGCCCTGACGTGCGCCAAGCTGATTTGCATAGGAGAAGGCATCTTCCAGCATTTTCATCACCGGAATGATGCCCGACGACTGATTTTCGATGCGTTTGATCGGCGCACCGGATTCTCGCAGGTTCGACAACAAAAAGGCGACGCCGCCGCCCCGTTTCGACAGCTGCAGTGCTGAGTTTACGGCACGACCAATCGACTCCATATTGTCTTCGATTCGCAGCAGGAAACAGGAGACCAGCTCACCGCGCTGCTGTTTGCCGCAGTTCAGAAAAGTCGGCGTGGCGGGCTGGAAACGGCCACTGAGAATCTCTTCCAGTAGCGCCCGCGCCAGCGTTTCATCGCCCTGAGCCAGCGTCAGCGCAACCATGCAGGCACGCTGCTCGAAGGTTTCCAGATAGCGTTTGCCGTCAAAGGTCTTCAGCGTATAGCTGGTGTAGTACTTCCAGGCACCAAGAAAGGTTTTGAACTCAAATCCCCAGTTTTCGGCCACCTCATGCAGCGCAAGCAGGAAATCAAAATCGTACTGGTTCAGCATGTCCGCTTCGTAATAGCTCTCTGCCACCAGATAGCGTAAACGCTCAGCGTTGCTGGCGAAGGAAACCGTATTGGGCTGCACATGCTGCAGATAGAACTGCCGTGTCGCTTCGCGATCCTTATCGAACTGGATGCGGCCCTCTGCGTCATAGAGGTTCAGCATGGCATTGAGGGCGTGATAATCGAGCGTCACGCCGTTGAGGGTATCTGTTGTTGCCAAAATTGGGTTACTCCCGCTTTAACTTTCGCAATATCGTCAGGCGTTCCCATCAGCTCGAAGCGGTAGAGGCAGGGCACCTGACATTTTTTTGCAATGATGCTGCCCGCCAGGCAGTAACCGGCACCGAAGTTACGGTTGCCTGCCGCGATCACGCCCCGAATACCGCGTCGGTTCGCCTCATCATTAAGAAACTGAATCACCTGACCGGGTACCGCACCACGACTGCTGCCACCGCCATAGCTGGGCACCACCAGAATATAGGGCTGGTCGATATGCAGGTGCTCGCGGGCATCAAGCGGGATGCGCCGGGCGGGCAGGCCGAGGCGCGTCACAAACCGGTGGGTGTTTTCCGACTGGCTGGAAAAATAGACCAGCGGGAACATACGATTAGCCCCCGACGGCAGAAAGCGTGCGCAGAGTGGCGATCTTGTCCGGACGGAAACCGCTCCAGTGATCGTTATCTGCCATCACCACCGGAACCTGGCGATAACCCAGTGATTTCAGGTTGTCGATCGCCTCCGGCTGGCTGTCGAGATTGATCAGCTGATAAGCGAGACCCTGACGGTCCATCGCATTTTTGGTCGCCGTGCACTGGACACAATTGTCTTTAGTGTAAATAATAATGCGCATGATTCGTATTTCCCTCTGTATGCGGTTCTGATGACCGGAAATAAAGTCGATGCAGCCTGTTGCGGGCTTCATTCGGTCGGACATCGGGTGTCGTACTGATGAGATAAATACTAGATGTAGTGGTTTTGGTGGTCAAGCCCACCATATATAGGGTTTTATGATTTGCATTTGCGCAACAGAGGCAAAGCCAGCAGTAATGCGCCCTGCAGCCTGAAAAAATCTTTTGTAAATGTCGTCGGCCAGAAAAAGGGCAAAAAAAAGCCCCGCACAGGGCAGGGCTCAGGGGATTTTTTATACTTAGCGGCGAGAAGCCAGCAGTATACCGACTACGATACCGAACGCAGCACCGACACCCACACCGTGCCATGGTTTGTCATGCACGTAGGTATCAACCTGCGCACCGGCATCACGCGCAACCTGGGATACACGGTTGCTGCCGCCGTTCAGTTTAGAGCGGGTCTGCTTGAGCAGTTTTTCTGCCTGACTGCGGGCTGAATCCACTTCGTCTTTGGCGTCACTGCCATAAGATTTCAACAGCGCTTCGAGTGAATCGGCCAGCTCATTCACATCCTGATTGATATCAATGTCATCGTTTTTTACAGTGCGATTAAACATTTTTTAGCTCCCTTTGATTTAAAAACGTAATACTAGTGTAGACGACCTTTTGATAAACGAGACGCGGGAGTGTTCTTTAGGGAAAATTCCGAATGCCCACTCTGTCATGCTGATGTAAGGTTGCGAAGCTTTTGAAAGAGGAGAGGATCGAGCATGTATTTACGACCAGATGAGGTAGCGCGCGTACTGGAAAAAGCGGGTTTCGAAGTCGATGAAATTACTCCACGGGCCTATGGCTATCGCCGTGGTGAGAACTACGTTTATGTGAATCGCGAGGCGCGCATGGGGCGCATGGCTTTAGTGATTCACCCGACGCTGAAAGAGAAGAGCCAGCCGTTCGCTGAACCTGCTTCAGAAATGAAGACCTGCGATCACTACACCCAATTCCCTCTCTATCTGGCGGGTGATTCACAGGAACATTACGGCATCCCGCACGGATTCAGTTCCCGCATGGCGCTGGAACGCTATATTCAAAGCGTTTTCGGCTAACGCATCAGGCCCCGCCGCGACGGGGCACTGAACCGCCTGTCCGTCCTCCCTGTTTACCCTGCCGTTGCAATTACCCGCTGTGACGCGTATAAATTTGTCCCTTATAGATGTTTAGACGTCCATACGGATAAAAGTGATGAGCGAACAGCCAACTCCCTCGCAGGAACAATTCAAACGCACCATGAAAGTGCGCCATCTGGTGATGTTATCGCTGGGCGGCGTGATCGGCACCGGCCTCTTTTTTAACACTGGCTATATCATTTCAACCACCGGGGCAGCGGGTACGCTGCTCGCCTATCTGATTGGCGCGCTGGTGGTCTGGCTGGTGATGGTGTGTCTGGGCGAACTTTCCGTGGCGATGCCGGAAACCGGCGCGTTCCACGTCTATGCCGCACGCTATCTCAGCCCGGCAACCGGCTACACCGTGGCCTGGCTCTACTGGCTCACCTGGACCGTCGCCCTCGGCTCCAGCCTGACGGCGGCGGGCTTCTGTATGCAGTACTGGTTCCCGCAGATCCCGGTCTGGATTTGGTGCCTGGTCTTCTGCTGCGCCATCTATCTGCTCAACGTCATCTCCACCCGCTTCTTCGCAGAAGGAGAGTTCTGGTTCTCGCTGATAAAAGTTGTCACGATCGTCGCCTTTATCGTGCTGGGCGGCGCGGCGATGTTTGGCTTTATCCCGATGAAAGATGGCACCCCAGCGCCGGGCCTGAGCAATCTCACCGCGCACGGCTGGCTGCCCAACGGTGTACTGCCGATTCTGATGACCATGGTGGCAGTAAACTTCGCCTTTTCCGGCACCGAGCTGATCGGGATTGCGGCCGGTGAAACTCAGCAGCCGGAGAAAGTGCTGCCGCTGGCGATCCGCACGACGGTGGCCCGACTGATTATTTTCTTTATCGGCACGGTATTTGTGCTGGCGGCGCTGATTCCGATGGATCAGGCGGGGATTGTCAAAAGTCCGTTTGTGCTGGTGTTTGAAAAGATCGGCATCCCTTATGCGGCTGACATTATCAACTTTGTCATTCTGACCGCTATCCTGTCAGCGGCCAACTCGGGCCTCTATGCCTCCGGGCGGATGCTCTGGTCGCTGGCCAACGAAAACACGCTGCCGCGCGCCTTTGCCAGCGTCAACAAGCGCGGCGTGCCCCTGCTGGCCATCACCGTCAGCATGATCGGTGGCTTACTGGCGCTGGTCTCCAGTGTAGTCGCGCCAGACACGGTATTTGTGGCGCTGTCGGCTATCTCTGGTTTCGCGGTCGTCGCGGTCTGGCTTAGCATCTGCGCCTCGCATTTTGTTTTCCGTCGGCGTCATCTTCAGCAGGGCAAATCGCTGGCCGATCTGGGCTACCGCGCGCCGCTCTATCCGCTGACGCCGATCCTGGGCTTTCTGCTCTGCCTGCTGGCCTGTGTCGGGCTGGCGTTTGATCCGACCCAGCGCATCGCGCTGTGGTGTGGCATCCCGTTTGTGCTGTTCTGCTATGCCGCTTACCATCTGACTCACAAATCATCCCCGAAGCCTGAGGAGGCCAAAGATGTCGCATAACCCTGTCGCGCAGGCTTTAACAGAGTCGCCGTTACTGATTCTGGATGGCGCGCTGGCCACCGAACTGGAAGCCCGCGGCTGTCATCTGGCCGATGCGCTCTGGTCAGCGAAAGTGCTGATGGAAAATCCTGAGCTGATCTACCAGGTGCACTACGACTATTTTGTTGCCGGGGCGCGCTGTGCCATCACTGCCAGCTATCAGGCGACGCCGCAGGGCTTTGCCACACGTGGCCTTGATGAGGCGCAGTCACTGGCGTTGATCGCCCAGAGCGTCGAGCTGGCGCGGCGCGCCCGTCAGGATTATCTGGCGGTCCGGCCCGACGCAAAAACGCTGCTGGTGGCGGGATCGGTGGGGCCGTATGGTGCATTCCTGGCGGATGGTTCGGAATATCGCGGCGATTACGCGTTGCCGGAAGCGGAGATGATGGCGTTTCACCGCCCGCGCGTGCAGGCGCTGCTGGCGGCGGGTGCCGATCTGCTGGCCTGTGAAACCCTGCCGTCCTTTGCTGAAGCGCAGGCGCTGGTGAAGCTGCTGTCTGAATTTCCTGAAAGCCGCGCCTGGTTCACGTTTACCCTGCGTGACGCCGGGCACATCAGCGACGGTACGCCGCTGTCAGAGGTGGTGAGCTGGCTGAATCAGCAGCCACAGGTGGTAGCGCTGGGGGTTAACTGTGTGGCACTTGAGAGCGTGACGCCTGCGCTGCACCAGCTGCAGAGGCTGACCGACAAACCGCTGGTGGTCTATCCCAACTCCGGCGAGCAGTATGATGCCAGCAGCAAAACCTGGCATTCAGCGCCATCAGGCTGCACGCTGCATGACAAACTGGCAGAGTGGCAGCAGGCGGGCGCGAAGCTGATTGGCGGCTGCTGTCGCACCTCACCCAACGACATCGCGGCTATCGCCCGCGCTTGTCAACCGCAATAAGCTGGCTGAATCGGGCGATGATAGCCCGATTGAGGTGGAGAGGGCGGTCTACACTCTGATCACTGATCACTCTGTGGACCCCTTCATGAAACAGCGAATTCTGGCCCTGGCCGCCGCGCTGCTGCTTAGCGGCTGTGCCACTATTGTCGGCAATGAAACCCAGCTGGTGCGCATCGACTCTCTGCCGCAGGGCGCGCGCTTTACCGTGCAGGATGAGCGTGGTTATGCGGTGGCGCAGGGTTTCACGCCGCAGACCGTTGAACTGGAAAAATCTACCGGCCGCTACTTTGGCAAAAAGCACTACCTGCTGATGCTGGAAAGCCCGGGCTACGTGCCGGTCACGGTGCCGATCGAGGCACGCGCTAACCTGTGGTATCTGCTGGGCAATATCCCGCTGGGTGGCTTCCCCGGCTGGCTGCTGGTCGATCCCTTCTATGGTGGCATGTACGACCTCAAGCCGGAACATCCGCGTCCCTTTATGAACCCGGTTGGCGCGCGCGGCTGATTACTGCGCGGTCGGCTTCACCATTCCGCCTGGCGTTTTATGGCGTTCCAGATACTGATGCTGGAAAATGCACATGCGGATGGTGTTGCGGTACTCCCCGTTAATGAAAAACTCATGCTTAAGCACGCCTTCGATCTCAAAGCCGAGCTTGGTGTAGATGTGGATCGCTTTTTCGTTTTCCTGATCGACAATCAGGTAGAGCTTATAAAGATTCAGCACCGAGAAGCCGTAATCCATCGCCAGCTTTGCCGCCTGTGTGGCCAGCCCTTTGCCCTGATGGGCCGGATCGATGATGATCTGAAACTCAGCGCGGCGGTGCACATGGTTAATTTCGACCAGTTCCACCAATCCCGCTTTCTGCCCGCTGTGTTCCACTACAAAGCGGCGTTCGGTCTGATCGTGAATGTGTTTGTTGTAGAGATCGGACAACTCCACAAACGCCTCATAAGGCTCCTCGAACCAGTAGCGCATCACGCTGGCGTTGTTATCCAGCTGATGGACAAAGTGCAGATCTTCCCGCTCCAGCGGACGCAGTTTTACCGTCATTACCTGACTCCTTTTTTAAAGAAACTGCCGCGAGTATACCGCATCAGCCTTGTGCTGCGATTTGCGCAGTCGCATACCTGTTCTGGCTTTAGGCGTTATGGCGTGGGAGAAGAGAGGTAACGGCGGGCATAGGGGCGTGTTAAGACAGGCGGGAGAAAGCAATAGCGCCGGACGGCAGATTAACGCCGTCCGGCCTGATTTCAGGCAGAGATCTGTTCGATGATGCGACCCTGCGACATGTGCACGGCGCGATCGCACATATGATCGATCACATCGGGATCGTGGCTCACCAGCACCATGGTCAGGCCATCCTGCTGTTTCAGATCGTTGAGCAGATTAAGGATCTCCGCCTGCACTGACATATCCAGCGCCGACGTCGGCTCATCCAGCAGCAGGATCTTCGGCTGCAGCAGCAGGGCGCGCACGATGGCGACGCGCTGACGCTGACCGCCGGAGAGCTGATGCGGATAGCGATCCGCCAGCGCGGGATCGAGTCCGACGTGACGAAAGCCCTGATCGATACGATCGTTGATATTGTCGCGTTTCAGTAGCTTGAGCGGCTCCGCCAGGGTGCGACGCAGCCGGTGACGTGGATGCAGCGAGGCATAGGGATCCTGAAACACCATCTGCACTTCCTGACGCAGCGCGCCGGCAAAGACTTTGCCCGGCTGAACCGCGTGACCGGCAAGTTGCATCTGGCCCTGCCAGTGTGGATTCAGACCTGCCAGCACCCACAGCAGCGACGACTTACCGCAGCCCGAAGGCCCCACCAGACCAAAACACTCACCAGCATTAACCGCCAGGTTGACCTCGTGCACCACGGTGCGCAGATCATAACCCTGTTTGTGGGCGACGCTTAGATTCTGCAGCTTAATCATAATTTGCCTCCAGCGCAGCGCGATCCAGCACCGGTAAAGCCTGTCCGTGAGTCGCTTTGCCCGGACGGCAGGCCCACAGCGTGCGGGTATAGGGATGGGTGGCGCGCGACAGGTCGGCGGCGGGCAGCGTATCCAGCAATCGGCCTTTGTACATCACCATGACCCGCTCGCAATGTTCTGAAACCTGCTGCAGATCATGGCTAATCAGGAGCAGACCCATGTTGCGCGCTTCCACCAGACCGCGGATCAGCGCCAGCACCTGATCGCGCATGGCATGATCCAGCGCAGAAGTCGGTTCATCGGCGATCAGGAAATCGGGATCGGTAATCAGGGCGATCGCCAGCATCACCCGCTGACCCATGCCGCCAGAGAGCTGATGCGGATACTGCTGCATCAGACGACGCGGATCGGGCAGGCCGACCGCATCCAGCATTTCACACACTTTCTCTTTGCGCTCGGCACGGCTCAGGCGGCGATGCAGGATCAGCGGCTCTTCCACCTGCCAGCCAATGGTGCGCGTCGGGTTAAGGGCATACTTCGGGTCCTGCATCACCATCGCCACGCGGTTACCGCGCAGCTGATTCCAGTGACGCTCACTCAGCCTCAGCGCATTCTCACCGGCGACCTGAAGCTGGCTGGCCTGCAGATGCAGCGCGGGCGAGAGTAAGCCCATCAGGCTGCGGGCGGTCAGTGATTTGCCGGAACCGGACTCACCCACCAGCGCCACGCGCTCGCGACCCACGGAAAAGCTGATGTTATCGACCAGCAGCGCATCATCGCTGCGAATGGTCAGCCCTTCGGCATGGAGCAGATTATTTTGCATGACGGGTATCCAGTCGGTCGCGCAGGCCATCGCCTGTCAGGTTAAAGGCCAGGCTGGCAAACAGAATGGCCGCGCCTGGGGCGGCGGCAACCCACCACTGATCGAAGATCACTTTACTGCCTTCGGCGACCATTGAACCCCATTCCGCCGTCGGCGGCTGAACGCCCATGCCGAGGAAACCAAGACCGGCAGCAGCCAGGATAATCCCGCCCAGGCTCAGCGCGGCGCGGACGACCGCCGTCGGCATACAGAGCGGCAGGATATGACCAAACATCAGGCGAAAGCCCGTAATGCCCTGCATCCGCGCGGCAGCAAGGTAGTCGCTGCGACGCAGCGCCAGAGTCTCGGCACGCGCCTGACGGGCAAACGGCGGCCAGCTGGTCAGCGCCAGTGCCAGCGCACCGTTCATCAGCCCTGGGCCGAGAATCGCCACCAGCGCCAGCGCGATCACCAGGTTCGGCAGCGACAGGAAGATATCGGTAATGCGCATCAGCAGGCGTTCGGTCCAGCCGCCGACGTAACCAGCGGTGATGCCGATCAGCAGCCCTGCCGGAATGGTCAGCACCAGAATCAGCGACACCAGCAGCAGCGTAGGACGTGCGCCGTAAATCACGCGCGACAGCAGATCGCGGCCAAAGCCGTCGGTACCAAACCAGTGCTGCGCCGACGGTGCCAGCAGGCGGCTCGACATGGTCTGCATATTTGGGTCGAACGGCGCAATCAGCGGTGCCAGCAGCGCCATCAGGATAAGAATCGCCACCAGCGTCAGCCCAACGGTTAACGAGGTCACGCGTTGACGGCGACGGCGTGGTCGCAGCGTTTCGAGTTCAGAGAGTTGTTGCGTCATCGGGTTCTCGGATCGGTTAACCAGGTTAAAACATCCGCCAGGGCGTTAATCAGAATAAAGCAGCTACCGATCAACAGGGTGGAGCCCAGAATCGCTGGCACATCGCCGGAGAACAGCGCATTGGTCATGTAGCGACCCACACCCGGCCAGGCAAAGACAGTTTCGGTCAGCACCGAACCTTCCAGCAGCGTGGCGTAGGAGAGGGCGATTACCGTAACCAGCGTGCCCAGCACGTTAGGGAAGATATGGCGCAGCAGGATGCGAACCCGACCCGCGCCTTTAGCACGCGCCAGCACCACATACTCTTTGCTGCTTTCTTCCAGCAGCGCAGCACGCAGCAGGCGGGTAATGCCCGCCATCGCCAGCAGGCCGAGGATTACCACCGGCAGCCAGAGGTGCGCAATCGCATTGCGGAACATTTCCGGTTCACCCGACAGCCAGCTGTCGATCAGGACAAAGCCGGTCTTCGGCTCCAGGGTATAGACCCAGATATCATCCAGCCGTCCCGGTCCGGCGGACCAGTGCAGCACCGCATAAAAGAGCAGCAGACCCAGCAGGCCGAGCCAGAACACCGGCACCGAGTAGCCCAGCAGCGAGATAAAGCGGGCGAGATTATCAATCCAGCTGCCTGGTTTCCAGGCGGCCAGCAGCGCCAGCGTGACGCCGAACACCACTGCGAAGATCATCGCGCAGGTCGCCAGCTCAATGGTGGCGGGGAAGGTGGTCATCAGGTCGCCGCTCACCGACTGATTGGTCAGACGGGAGACACCGAGATCGCCGTGCGCCAGATGTTCGATGTAGCGCCAGAACTGCATCAGCACCGGTTGGTCGAGACCCAGGTCGTGACGCACCTGTTGATAGGTTGCTTCACTGGCATGATCGCCAGCGATCTGCTGCACGGGATCAATCGGCGAGAGATGCGACAGCATAAAGGTGAAGGCGAGCAGGCCAAGCAGCGTGACCAGCAGCGACAACACGCTACCGATCAGCCGTCCGCCACGCTGCCAAAAAAGCCGGGCGAACCCGGCTGAAGGAACAGACTGTGCCATTACTTAGTGACCTGCGAGTAATACACCATGTCAGGGTTGATGCCCTGCACATAGCCTTTCAGGTTGTCGCGCAGGGCAATCAGGTTCTTCGCCTGCATGCCAATCACGTAAGGAGAGCTCTTCATCACGTCACGCTGCATCGCTTCATACAGCGCGATGCGCTTCTTCGGATCGCTCTCCGCCGTGGCCGCAATCACCTGCTTGTTCAGCTCAGGAATATGCCAGTCTGAACGGTAAGCGATGGTTTTGCTGCCATCTTCCGGGTTATATGCAAACGAGGCGGCATTGGTGTTCGGATCGAAGTAGTCGGAACCCCAGGCGTTCAGCGTCGCTTCATATTTATGCGCTTTCACGTTGGTAGAGACTTCGGAACTCAGGCCCGGCACCACTTCCACTTTCACGCCCGCTTTGGCGAAGCTGCCCTGCAGCGCCTGCGCGATATCCAGATAAGGCGGCTGGTTGCTGGTGGAGAGCTTGAAGGTGACGTTGTTCAGGCCCGCTTTCTTCAGAATCGCTTTGGCTTTTTCCGGATCGTAGCTGTATGGCGTGTCGTTGATTGCGCCCAGGAAGCCCTTAGGCAGGAAGCTCTGATGTACGTCGAACTGACCTTTCAGCAACTCATTAGCAATACCTTTGTAGTCCCACAGGTAGCGTGCTGCTTCCCAGAAGGCCGGGTTCTTCATCGTCTCATTCGCGCCGATGTTGAACTGGATGTAGTAGAGTGACGCCATTGGAATCGCTTCCGTCTTCACGCCAGGTTTGCCGTTCAGGGCAGCAATCTGATCGGCACCCAGGTTACGGGCGATATCGGCATCACCCTGTTCCAGCAGCAGACGACGCGCAGCCGGTTCCGGGACGTTTTTGATCAGGATGTTCTTCATTTTTGGCGCGCCCGCCGGTGAGGTCGGGTTGGCGCTGAGCAGCACCACCTGATGCATCACCACTTTACGGATCTGGTACGGACCGCTGCCCGCTGAGTGGGTTGCCAGCCAGGCGTTACCAAAATCGCCGTTCTTCGCGTTTGCCATCGCAGTTTTTTCATCAACGATCGAAGAAACCGGTGCAGAGAGCAGGCTCAGCACGTAGGTCGGGCTGACGTTGGCGGTCCAGCTGATCTGCACGTGATTGTCGTCAATCTTCTTCAGGAAGCCATCAACGTTATCTTTGGTCCAGCCGAGCTGCGTCAGGATGAAAGAGGGATCGAGGTTCAGTTTCACCACGCGGCCCAGCGAGAAGATCACATCTTCCGGGCGCAGCGGGTTACCGGTGGAGAATTTCGCATCTTTGCGCAGTTCAAAGGTCAGGCTGCGGTTGTCGCTGCCGGGCTGCCATGAGGTCGCCAGTGTCGGTTTCAGATCCACCGGATTCTGCGGGTCAGACTGTACCAGACGCTGATAGATGTTCGTAAAGGCCTGAACGCTGGTCAGTTCAAACCCTTTGGCCGGGTCGAAGCTGTCGGCGTCGTCGGTAGATTGAGCAATGACCAGCGTATCTTTTGGTGTTGCGGCCTGGGCTGTGAAGGCGGCAGCCAGCGTCAGCGCCAGCAGTGATGGAATTATAGTTTTCATGAAATTTCCTTGCCTCTGAAAAGTTACGCGAGTTTACGAAAGGGCCGATGCGAAGAATAGTCGAATATGGGCTAATCATATGCCAAAAGGTTATAAGGGCTATCGGGAGGTTATAAGAAGATCGCCACGCTGTTACCGAAGCGGCAACCTGAGCAGAAACAAATCCTCAACGAAACCGTTATTCAATACGTTATTGCTTTACCGAAGCCGGCCTCTCTTTATAATGGCGGCAGATAACTTCAGGAGAATTCAGTTGGACAGTCACCCGAGATTACCCTTTATTCTGGCAAGCTGAATTTCCTCTGCTGCTTGCCAACCGGCGAGCAGCGATCCCCGCTTTAATTAACGATCGCGCTCCTTATTTTTAATCCTGTTATCACCAGGAGTGCGCGTTATGCTGCTGTTTATATTGGCTCTTTTTCC
The DNA here is from genome assembly GCF_024158165.1 of Pantoea sp. B550. Classification (NCBI taxonomy): domain Bacteria; kingdom Pseudomonadati; phylum Pseudomonadota; class Gammaproteobacteria; order Enterobacterales; family Erwiniaceae; genus Pantoea; species Pantoea sp. B550. The sequence continues at coordinate 1,000,655 of NZ_JAMYXI010000003.1, read as the reverse complement.
TCCGCCCCGTCTGGCGTAGCCCAGGCTGCGCCCAATCGCTGATATCAGACTTTTAAAACGCCGCGTATAAACGGCGTCAGGTAACCCTGCGCGCGTCATTATTTTTCACGCAGGCGGAATAACCTGACTTTTTCTGAAAGTCACTCCATTAAATAACCCGGCCACGCCAGGTTTTATCCATGCACGTTATTTTCCGTGCAGGACAACTATTGCTTTAAATCAGGGAGATGTCGAAATGAGCGACATGAAACTGGAACAGGTTGCGATCACTTCATCCGGCAACCGTAATGATAAAAAAAGTAAAAAAATGTTTGCTGTGGCGCAGCAGGCAGACCAGCACATTGATATGACGCTGGCGAACCTGCGCAGCCAGCGTCAGGGGCTGAGTCAGGATGAAGCGGCGAAACGACTGGCTTTGTATGGCCGTAATGAAGTGGCGCATGAGAAAGCGCCACCTGCGCTGATTCAGCTGCTGATGGCATTTAATAACCCGTTTATCTACGTATTACTGGTCCTGGCGCTGGTGAGCCTGTTTACCGACTATATTCTGCCGCTGCGCGCCGGTCAGGAGACCGATCTCTCCGGCGTCATCATCATCTTCACCATGGTGATGCTGAGCGGGCTGCTGCGTTTCTGGCAGGAGTTTCGCACCAACCGTGCGGCGCAGGCTCTGAAGTCACTGGTGCGCAGCCAGGTCACCGTGCTGCGCCGTGAGCCGGGCAGCGAAACCGCGCAGCGCCAGGATGTGGATATGAGTGAACTGGTGCCAGGCGATATCATTCTGCTCAGCACTGGCGATCAGGTGCCTGCCGATGTCCGTCTGCTGAGTTCACGTAATCTGTTTATCAGTGAAGCAGTACTGACCGGTGAGTCGCTGCCGGTTGAGAAACAGAGCTGCGATGCGGGTATCGATGCCGAAGGTCAGACCGCCCAGGAGCGGCTGGCATCACCGAATATCTGCCTGATGGGCACCAGCGTGGCCAGTGGCACAGCCAGCGCAGTCGTCGTCGCGACCGGTGGCGAAACCTGGTTTGGTTCACTGGCTTCATCGCTAACCGGAAGCCGTCCGCAGACCGCGTTTGACCGCGGGGTGAACAGCGTCAGCAAGCTGCTGATCCGCTTTATGCTGGTGATGGTCCCGGTGGTGCTGCTGATTAACGGCTTCACCAAAGGGGACTGGATGGATGCCACGCTGTTTGCTTTGGCGGTCGCGGTCGGGTTGACCCCGGAAATGCTGCCGATGATTGTCAGCGCTAACCTGGCTAAGGGCGCGATTGCGATGTCACGTCGCAAAGTGATCGTTAAAAAGCTCAACGCCATTCAGAACCTCGGCGCGATGGATGTGCTCTGCACCGATAAAACCGGCACGCTGACCCAGGACACCATCCTGCTGGCGCATCATCTGGATGCGCGGGGCAACGAAGATGCACTGGTGCTGCTGCTGGCCTGGCTCAACAGCGGCAGCCAGAGTGGCGCGAAAAACCTGATGGATCGCGCCTTACTCTGCGCCGGCGACAAGGTCATTTCACAGTCTCAGCGCAGCCAGTTCCAGCTGATCGATGAGCTTCCGTTTGATTTTACCCGCCGTCGGGTGTCGGTGCTGGTGGAAGATCTGACTCAGCATCGTTCACAACTGATCTGCAAAGGCGCAGTGGAAGAGATGCTGGCAGTGAGCATTGCTGTGCGGCAGGGCGACACGGTGGTCGCACTGGATGCGGCACAGCGTGCGGCGCTGCTGGCGCAGACTGAACACTATCATCAGCAGGGTTATCGCGTGCTGCTGGTGGCAACCCGTGATGGTGAGCTACACGCGCCGCTCAGCGACAGTGATGAGCGCGATCTGATTATCCAGGGAATGCTGACTTTCCGCGATCCACCTAAAGCCAGCGCGGGTAAGGCGATTAAAGCCCTGCGTGACAGCGGTGTGACGGTGAAAGTGCTGACCGGTGACAATCCGCTGGTGACGCTGCGGGTCTGTGCCGATGTCGGGCTGACCGATCCGGCGATGCTGACCGGCGATCAGATTGAGGCGATGAACGATGATGAGCTGGCGCAGGAAGCTGAACGCTGCACCCTCTTTGCTCAGCTGACGCCGCTGCAGAAATCCCGTCTGGTGCGGCTGATGCAGCAGAACGGTCACACCGTCGGGTTCCTGGGCGATGGCATTAATGACGCACCTGCGCTGCGGGCGGCTGATACCGGGATTTCCGTGGACAGCGCGGCGGATGTGGCGAAAGCCTCATCGGACATCATCCTGCTGGAGAAGGATTTACAGGTGCTGAATGAGGGTGTACTCAAAGGACGCGAGACCTTTGGCAACATCATCAAGTATCTCAACATGACCGCCAGCTCCAACTTCGGCAACGTTTTCTCGCTGCTGGTGGCCAGTGCCTTTATTCCGTTTCTGCCGATGCTGTCGATTCATCTGCTGATTCAGAACCTGATGTATGACGTTTCTCAGCTGGCGCTGCCGTGGGACAAGGTTGACCGCGAGTTTCTGAATAAGCCGCGTAAATGGGATGCCGGCAACATCAAGCGCTTCATGCTGTGGATGGGCCCGACGTCATCAATTTTTGACGTCACCACCTTTGCGCTGATGTGGTTCGTTTTCGGCGCTAACCATGCAGGCGTGCAGTCGCTGTTCCAGTCCGGCTGGTTTATCGAGGGGTTACTGTCACAGACGCTGGTGGTGCATATGCTGCGTACCCGGAAGATTCCGTTTATCCAGAGTCGCGCCACCTTACCGGTGATGCTGACCACGCTGGTGGTGATGGCGCTGGGCATCCTGATTCCGTTCTCACCGCTGGGTGCGATGGTCGGACTGGTGCCACTGCCATGGCAATATTTCCCGTGGCTGGTGCTGACGCTGTTCAGCTACTGCCTGGTGGCGCAGGGCATGAAGCGTTTCTACATCCGTCGGTTTGGTCAGTGGTTCTAGGGAGGCGAAGATGAAAAAAGGCAGGCTCGATACGGTTTTTTTCGGCGTGATGATCATCGGCTTAACTCTGATTGCGCTGACGGTCATCGTGCGGTGATGGCGTTGTGATAGAGCGGTAATTGAGAGGCAGCGAGGCAACTCGCTGCCTTTTTTATTGATGCAGTTACTCTTCGTCGCGCTCACGGCTGGCGCGCTGGCGCTCATAGTATTCATCTTCTGCTGTGATGATCTCATCCATCAGCGAATCCATATCCACCACGCGCTCCTCTTCCACAAACTTCCCGGTAAGCGGCGTTTCCGGGGTCAGTTTGCCATCTTCGTAAAGTTGCCAGATCTCTTTGGCATAGCGCGTCTTCAACAGCTGCGGAGCGAACTGACCGTAGTAAGAGGTGATGTTGTCCACGTCACGTTCGAACATCGACTCAGCATGATTGTTGGCTGCCGCATCGACCGCCTGTGGCAGGTCGATAATCACCGGCCCCTGATCGTCCAGCAGCACGTTGAACTCGGATAAGTCACCATGGACGATACCGGCGCAGAGCATACGCACGATGTTGCGGATCATGGTGTGGAAGTCGGTAATCGCTTCCTCTTCGGAGAGCGTGACGTCGCTGAGGCGCGGCGCGACAGAGCCATTGGCATCGGTCACCAGCTCCATCAATAACACGCCGTCAATGCAGAGATAAGGCTGGGGCACGCGAACACCGGCATTAGCCAGGCGGAACAGGGCGTCCACTTCAGCAGTCTGCCAGGACTCCTCCTGCTGCTTACGGCCAAACTTCGTGCCTTTCTGCATGGCACGGGCGTTACGGCTGTTGCGGGTTTTACGTCCTTCCTGATACTGCACCGCCTGCTTGAAGCTACGCTGGGTCGCTTCTTTATAAACTTTGGCGCACTGCACCTTGCCGCCGCATAGCACGGTATAGACGTCTGCTTCTTTGCCGCTTTTCAGCCGCTGCAGGACATCGTCAATCAGGCCGTCATCGACCAGGGGCTGGATTCTGTTTGGGATTTTCATGCGGCTTTATACCTTATTTCACCCGCTTTTCGTATCACTTTGCGATGATGGAAAACATTGGCAATGACTGAACAAAGTATCTGATTCTACCCTGGAAAGTGGCGTTGTGGGGATGAACCTTGATGCGTTGCGCTTTTGACCTTTGTTTTATCATAAACAACGGATTAGGCGGGAGAGCAGGGCGGTTTTACCTGCCAGAGATTCGCTTTTTCACGTCACAGGGCAACATCATGTCAGCGAGATGTACCTGAATAGCAGGCGGATGCGGGTATAAAGGCCGAAATCCTGCTCAGAGAATTTCAGCCCGCCTGCGGGATTACTTCAGACCTTTAAGCACTTTAACCGTGCTTTCAATGTCGATCTCATCTTCGGAGAAGATCAGTGTCGTTCCCTGGAACGTGGTGACCGCCAGCTTTTTCAGCGAGCGCATCTCACTGGCGTTCGGGTCAGACTTTGGCCGGATATTATTCAGCAACAGGCCCACTGACAATACCGCGTTCTCTTTATCGACACCGGCATCGACCGGCACTTCTTCGTTGTAGACCAGATAAGACTTAATCGAGGTGATCTTGAGCCGCTCGCCTGCGATATAGATGTATTTGCTGGTCGGCGCGACTTTCACCGCATAGGCGGATAAGCCTTTATTGTTGGTGGTGGGTTCAAATGTCACCGCCGCATCTTTCTTAATCAGATCAGGATTGGCGACTTTAATCACATGAAAATAGCGGTTATCACCGTTTTCATCTTTGATAAAGCCAAAACCTTTATCTTCAAACCAGGTTGTGATCGTTCCGTTCATCGCCATTTTTGCCTGCTTAATCTACTCAGTTTTTTACAGCGCGCAGTGTAAAGCACAATGCCTGCGCAGACTATATAAGTCTGGATGATAATTTTCGACCGGGCAAGAGAATGTATGGGGGGCCAGCGCTGAGGTGAAAGCGCTTTGGGACAGAGAGATTAACCGGCGGACGGCGCAACGCTCGCCTGCCGGTGAATGTTAGCTACTCGTTGCCCCAGCGGTTCAGGAACTCGGCGATATCATCAATACGCTGCTCATCGATACCCGCTTCGCGCGCCATATCCTGCTGCGACTCTTCACTGATCTCTTCGTTATTCATCAGACGGGTGATCAGCAGCTGGAAGTAATGCGCCAGTGGCGTACGTTCAGCTTCGCTTACCGGCTTAGCGGACTCCGTCGCATACTCATCTGCGACATCATAGTATTTGAGAGAGATTTCGTTATTCATAAGGTGTCCGCAGAGTTGAGAGTAAGTAGCGACCGGATTCTGACCCGGTTTGTGGGGCTATTATTTCGTGTTTGGGTTGAGGCTGTAAAGGGGCTATTTTGGGGGAGTAAGACGAGGCTCTGGAGAGAAATTTTTGGCATTCAGGGTTGAGGATTTTTTAAAAGCGCCGCAAGCAAAATAACAGACACAAAAAAGCCCGCAAGGCTTTCACCTTGCGGGCTCTCAGGACTTCGATGATGGTTCTGGTAACCATCAACCAAGAATTTTGGTGGAGCTGGCGGGAGTTGAACCCGCGTCCGAAATTACTACACCGTCGGCACTACATGCTTAGTCAGTTTTTACATTCGCCGGTTAGCTGCGAACAGACACGCCACTAACAGACTAGCCTGATTGGATTTAACGCTTCAACCCCAGGCAAGGTATCCACGCGATCTCTTTTGGGTTTGACTTCTCTTGATCCCCGTCTTAAGAGCGGAAGCTAGGGAGAGAAGGCTCTAAGCAGGTTATTAAGCTGCTAGTGCGTAGTTTTCGTCGTTTGCGACTATTTTTTTGCGGCTTTTTACGAGGCAAACCGCCCCTCGGCATGCTCCTAAGGCTTCACAATCCCGTCGAGTCCAGAATCAGCCCCAGAACTTTAAATACTAGCAACTAAATAGCTTAAAATCCAGTGCTTAGCGCGCTGAATTCTTCATGATACGTGCTTTGTCTAATTTCCATTCGCGATCTTTAATGTCATCGCGCTTGTCATGCTCTTTCTTACCGCGTGCAACACCAATCTTCAGTTTGCACCAGGCATTCTTCCAGTACAGCGACAGTGCCACGATGGTGTAACCTTCGCGGTTGACGCGGCCATACAGGGAGTCGAGTTCACGTTGCTTCAGCAGCAGCTTACGGCTGCGCGTGGGGTCACAGACCACGTGACTGGAGGCAACGGCTAAGGGTTGAAAGGTTGAACCGAACAGAAAGGCTTCGCCATCGCGCAGCAGAATATAGCTGTCGCTGATGTTAGCTTTACCAGCACGAAGTGACTTAACTTCCCATCCTTGTAACGACAATCCCGCCTCATACTCCTCTTCGATGAAGTACTCGTGGCGAGCGCGTTTGTTCATGGCAACAGTGGCAGAACCGGGTTTGTGTGCTTTTTTCTTTGTCATAGTGTGGCGTATTTTACATCACTTAGTCGGTTATCGCATCCCCAGTCCAGCGGGGCAGCAGGAAACGGGATATTCTAGCACACCCTCACTCGGGGACATTTTTGTTTAATCGCTGAAAATGCTACTATTCAGCGGTTTTGTGATGAACAGGAACCATTATGGCTCAGATTAGTCGTTCGGCGCTGGTCCCGTTTAGTGCCGGGCAGATGTACAAACTTGTAAATGATGTGGATGCCTATCCGCAATTCCTGCCGGGTTGCACCGGAAGCCGCGTACTGGATGCGTCTGAAAATCAGATGACGGCGTCGGTAGATGTGTCGAAGGCGGGCATCAGCAAAACATTTACTACCCGCAACACCCTTACGGATAACCAGAGCATTCATATGGAACTGGTAGATGGACCGTTCCGCAAGCTGACCGGCGGCTGGACGTTCGTCTCGCTGGGCGATGACGCCTGTAAGGTGGAGTTAAGCCTGGAGTTTGAATTCACCAACATGCTGGTAGAGATGGCCTTTGGACGTATTTTCAAAGAGCTTGCCAACAGCATGGTGCAGGCTTTCACTCAGCGTGCCAAAGAGGTATACAGTGCCTGAGATCTCCGTTGAGGTGGTCTACGCCCTACCTGAAAAACAGTATCAGCTTTACGTGAAAGTGGAGCAGGGCAGCACGGTTGAACAGGCTATCCTGAAATCAGGCCTGCCTGAACTGCGTCGTGAGATTGACCTCGCCAGCAACAAAGTAGGCATCTACAGTCGGCCAGTAAAGCTGGATGATGTGGTTCAGGAGGGCGATCGTATTGAGATCTATCGTCCGCTGATTGCTGATCCAAAAGAGCTGCGTCGTCAGCGCGCAGAGCGAGCGGCAGAAAGCAAAAAATAAGTCGTTATACCGCCAGAATCAGCGGATAGCCGGCATAAAAAAAGGCGCTCAGTGCGCCTTTTGTGCTGTCTTTAAACGGTCTGTCGTGAAATCAGTCGTTGTTCTTTGACAGATTCTGCTTGTTATCGATATTGGTCAGAACACCGTTGCCATCAAAGGTCAGCGTCAGCGTCTGCTGCTTCACGCGCTCATGACCTGGCTCCTGACGGAAAACGTAATACCAGACGTTGCTGCCAAACGGATCTTTCATCATCGGCGTACCGAGCGTGTAAGCCACCTGCTGCTGTGTCATACCGGTATGGATCTTGGCCACATCGTTGGCAACCAGATAATTACCTTGGTTGATATCAGGACGATAGACCACGCGCTCTAAGGTGGAACATCCGGCGGTCATCATCAACATTACCACTGCCGCGGCAGTCAGCGTTTTACAGCGCATCTATACATTCCTTTTCCGGGGCCAAACGCCTTTAACAGGCGGCTTTCTTGCCATCAAAATCTGAACTCTGCCTGCGGCAGGCTTTATTACTCTGGCGACATAAGTGCCGATGATAATAAACCTTTTCGCCGTTGGAAACCTCTACAGAGCAAGCATATGACCACGGTGGGTTAAAAAAGTGCGCTGCTATGCGGCTAAAAGTTCTTTTGCGTTGGCCAGGGTATTGCGTGTCACCTCGCTGCCGCCCAGCAGTCGCGCCAGTTCCTGCAGACGCGCCCGCTTATCCAGCGGCTGCATATGGGTTTCGGTCATCGCGCCATCGGTCTCTTTGCTGACATAGAAGTGCTGATGACCACAACCGGCAACCTGCGGCAGGTGGGTGACACACATGACCTGGGTCGATTCACCCAGTTGACGGAGCAGTTTACCGACGACGGCGGCGGTCGGGCCGCTGATTCCGACATCCACTTCATCGAAAATCATCGCCGGCGTTTCCATTTTCTTCGCGGTGATCACCTGAATCGCCAGCGCGATACGTGACAGTTCACCGCCCGAAGCGACTTTGCCTAACGGCTGCAGTGGCTGACCTGGGTTCGTCGTCACCTGGAAGTCAACGCGGCTCGCGCCATCTGCCGTCAGTTGATCCGGATTAAAGTTCAGGGCGATTTTAAACTGGCCATGGGGCATTGAAAGCAGATGCATACTCTGGGTAATCAGCTGCTGCAGTTCATCGGCAAAGTGGCTGCGCTGCTGATGCAGCTGCTCTGCGCTTTGCAGTGCCGCCTGATAATGTTCACCCACCAGCGATTGCAGGCTTTCCTGGTCGCTTTCGTGCTGTGACAGCAACTCGGCTTCTGCCAGCAACTGCTGATGCAGTTCAGGCAGACCTTCTGGCGTGACGTGATGCTTACGTGCCAGCGCAATCTGGCGGGAAATACGCTTCTCAAGTTCGTACAGGCGATTGGGGTCCAGGTCAAGGCTGTCGCAGTAGTGACGCAGTTCGTCGCTGGCTTCGCTCAGCTGAATCGCCGCCTCCTCCAGCAGGTTATGAACGCCGTTCAGCTTCTCATCCAGCGAGGTCAGTTCTGAAATCATCTCACGCGCGGTGTAGAGCAGGCTGTTGAGATTATTGTCATCGCTGTCTGCTAACAGCTGCAGCGCCTGCTGGCTGGTCGACAGTAGCTGTCCGCTGTTGGCAAGGCGCTTGTACTCTTCGTCAATCTGCTCGTATTCGCCCTGCTGCGGGGCAAACTCGTTCAGCTCTTTGAGCTGATACTGCAATAGCTCGCGACGTGATTCGCGCTCCTGCGCCTGCTGCTGATGCAGCGCCAGGGTGCGACAGCTCTGGTGCCAGGTCTGATAACTGGCGCGCATTTGCTGCAGGAGAGCGTCGTGACCGGCATAGGCATCCAGCAGATGCTTTTGATGATCGGGTTTGAGCAAAAGCTGATGGGCATGTTGACCGTGGATCTGGATAAGCAGCTGGCCCAGATCGCGCAGCTGAGAGAGCGGCACCGCTGTGCCATTGATAAAGCCGCGGGAACGACCGTCAGCGCTGATGACCCGACGCAGCAGACACTCGTTGCCGTCGTCGAGTTGATTATCCATCAGCCAGCGCTGAGCAGAAGGGGAGGACTTAAGCTGGAAGCGGGCGCAAAGGTCAGCCCGGCTGGCACCCTGACGCACCATGTCAGCATCGGCACGGCCGCCCAGACATAATCCCAGCGCATCAATCGCGATGGACTTACCGGCACCGGTTTCACCAGTGATTGCAGTCATGCCGCGTTGGAAATCAATGTCGAGCTCACGAACGATAGCGAAATTACTGATGGTCAGTTGGGCCAGCATAGGTTCACCTGTACGAATAAACACATATGGTTTTTCATACAGTATAAACTGGTTTTTTATCCAGTAAAGAGAAGAGGCCGGTTTTCAGAACAATTTTTTTGACCAGCCTAGCTTTGAACTCAGCGTATTGAAATAGCTGTAATTTTTAGGATGAATTAAATCAAGATGACCGGCACTGCGTCGAATCAGTACATCTTCACCTTCCTGAATAGGCAGCGCAATCTGGCTGTCACAGCTGATTTCTAGGTCGCTGCGACGTGAAGAAAAGCGCAGACGGATGGTACTGCTGCTGTTGATGACCAGTGGACGCGCTGACAGCGTATGCGGGAACATCGGTACCAGCACAATGGCTTCGAGTGACGGCGTCAGAATCGGACCACCCGCAGAGAGGGAATAGGCAGTAGAGCCGGTGGGTGTTGAGATAATCAGCCCATCAGAGCGCTGGGAAAAGGCGAACACTTCATCAATGTAGACTTCAAATTCGATCATGTGCGCGACTTTACCGGGATGCAGCACCACTTCGTTGATGGCAGAGCCAATACGCGGTGAGCAGTCAGATTTGCACACCTGCGCTTCCAGCAGAAAGCGGCTCTCGACGAAATAGTTGCCCTGAAGGACCTCATCCAGCTGTTGCTGCGCATTGTCCGGGTCAAGATCGGTGAGAAAACCGAGATTACCGCGATTAATGCCAATCACTTTAATATCATAGCGCGCCAGCACCCGCGCAGCGCCCAGCATATTACCATCACCGCCCACAACGACTGCTAAATCAGCCTGCGCACCAATCTCCGCCAGCGTGCCGGTCTGCACGTCGTGAAGCGACAGCTCCTGGGCAATCTGCTTCTCAACGATCACCTGATAACCTTTGGCCGTCAGCCAGCGCCAGAGCATCTCATGCATGGTTAGCGCGGTGGGATGGCGCGGATGACCCACGATACCAATGCAGTTAAAGTGTTTGTTCATCTGGTCGGTGTTCCTTATAAGCCAAAACGGCAAGGCAATGTGATAGGTTCCCTTGAATCCGTCATACCAATCCCCATAATAAGCCAACCAGCGAAATGAATGTGCAAAACGCGGAGAAATTCATGAGTAGTAAAGAACAGAACACCCCAAACGAGCAAGTCTCAGACGAAATTCAGCAGGATCAGCAGCAACCTCAGGAAGCGGAGACAGCAGCAGAGGTGGATCCGCGTGATGAGCGTATTGCTCAGCTCGAAGCTGAATTAGCGCAGTCGCAGACCGGTGTACGCGATGCCCAACTGCGTGCGCAGGCTGAGGTTGAGAACATTCGTCGTCGTGCCGAGATGGACGTTGAGAAGGCGCACAAGTTTGCGCTGGAGAAGTTTGCCAATGAACTGCTTCCGGTCATCGACAGCCTGGAACGTGCGCTGGAAGTGGCCAATAAAGAGGACCCACAGCTGGCATCCATGATCGAAGGGATTGAACTGACGCTCAAAGGCTTGCTCGGTGCCGTGCGTAAGTTCGGTGTTGAAGTGGTCGGCGAAACCGGCGTGCCATTCAACCCTGAAGTCCATCAGGCGATGTCGATGATGGAGTCTGAAGAATTTGAACCTAACCATGTCATGCTGGTGATGCAGCGTGGCTATACGCTGAATGGTCGCCTGCTGCGCCCGGCGATGGTTGCGGTTTCTAAAGCTAAAAGCTGATTCAACGCCTGAATCCTGTTACACGGCCGCGCACTGACGCGGCCGTGTGCGATCTGGCGCTATGCAGGTAAGACCGGCGTCCAGTCCACCGGATTTTTACCGGCAGCGCTCAGCAATTCATTGGTCGCTGAGAAGTGTTTGCTGCCGAAAAATCCACGATGTGCAGAAAGCGGCGAGGGATGGGGCGCCTGCAGCACATGATGGCGCTTGCGATCAATAATGCTGCCTTTCTTCTGCGCATGTGAGCCCCACAGCAGGAAAATCACCCCTTCACAGTGCTGGTTAATCGCCGCAATGACGTTGTCCGTAAAGGTCTCCCAGCCAAAACGAGCATGGGAATGAGCTTTACCCGCCTCGACCGTTAACACCGTGTTCAGCAACATCACCCCCTGTTTTGCCCAGCTCTCAAGAAAGCCGTGATCGGGTTTCCGGAAGCCGGGAATATCCTGCATCAGTTCTTTGTAGATATTCTGCAGTGACGGAGGCACCTGAACGCCCGGCAACACTGAGAAGGCGAGTCCATGCGCCTGATTCGGCCCGTGATAGGGATCCTGCCCCAGAATCACGACGCTGACGTCACCGAGTTCCGTCAGGCGAAACGCATTGAACACATCTTTCTGCGGCGGATAGACGGTTACACCCGCGGCGCGTTCATCGGCGACCTGCTTCAGCGTCTCAATAAAATAGGGTTTCTCTTTCTCTTCAGCCAGCACGTCGTGCCAGGTCAGCTTTTCAGCCATGTTTAACTCCCTTAACGTTAGTGGAGTAAGCTTAGCCGTTCCTGCCGCTGACCTGAAGGCAAAAATAATTTGAAAAATACAAATTATTTTTAACTGGCAGGTATTTTGAGATCAATGGTTTAGCGAAAAAGTGCGCCGAATGGCTGATTAATATTGATACAAGTCAAGGCTGTTGCGAATGAACGATGGTATACCGGGGCCTCAAATTTGATTTATTCACGTATTATCCGGGAGACGCAATCATGATCACTGGTATCCAGATCACTCAAACTAACAATTCTCAACTTCTGAACTCCTTCTGGCTGCTGGATGAAGAGAAAGCTGAAGCGCGTTGCCTGTGTGCAAAAGCAGGCTATGAAGAAGATCAGGTTGTCGCCATCAGCGAACTGGGCGAGTTCGCTTACCGTGAAGTGCCGGTTGAAATTAAACCGCAGGTGCGCGTTGAAGGCGGACAGCATCTGAACGTCAACGTTCTGCGTCGTGAAACGCTGGAAGATGCGGTTAAACATCCTGAAAACTACCCACAGCTGACTATTCGTGTTTCAGGCTATGCCGTACGTTTTAACTCGTTGACGCCTGAGCAGCAGCGCGATGTAATCACCCGTACATTTACAGAAAGTCTGTAAACCGCCTGAATTATCGGGTGCTGCCAATTAGCGCAAAGCGCACACAGCAATTTTTATTAGTATTGTTAAAGAGATAAGCAGTTAACTACAGGGCATGCGAATGCCACTGTTGTCAGGAAAGCGTACTGGCAGAAAAAACACTCTTAAAAGGCCGTAACTGACTATCAGATAAAAAAAATCGCCTCCTGAGAGGCGATTTTTTTATGCGTATGATGTTTTATTCCGCATTCTCGTTAGCTGGCGTAGTGCCGCTTGCCTTGCGGCGTTTGCCGACATTTTTGGCATCACGATGGCGTTTTTTCACTCGCGGTTTTTCCGTTTCGCTGGCTTTCTTCTCTGCACGCTTCGCCAGCACCTTTTTCGACGGTTTACCCGTAGTTTTAGCATTTGGCGCACGCGTTTCAGGGCGCAGCTCATCAATCACGCGCGCTTTGATCGGTTCGTTCACATAGCGGGTGATTTTGCCCAGCAGAACGAAGTCGTGCGCTTCGACCAGTGAAATGGCGATGCCTTTACGGCCCGCACGACCGGTACGACCGATGCGGTGCAGATAGGTATCGGCGGTACGCGGCATGTCATAGTTGAAGACATGGCTGACATCTTCAACATCGATACCACGCGCGGCGATATCCGTCGCAACCAGCACGTTAACGCGTCCTTCACTCAGACGCTTAATCGCTTCGTTACGCTTGGCCTGAACCATTTCGCCTTCAAGATAGCTGCTACGAATCCCCGCTTCGTGCAGCCAGCTCACCAGTTCATGCAGACGTTCACGCTTACGCACAAACACGATGCTGCGCGTCACATCCGGCTGCTTCAGCAGATGAATCAGTAATTTGGTTTTATGCTGCAGATCATCAGCGCGGTAGTACCACTGCTGGATCTTTTTGCGCTCGCGACGGCTCGGATCCGCTTCCAGCTCAACCGGTTCGTTAAGCAGACGCTCGGCGAAGTCACGGATATTGTCGCCTTCCAGCGTGGCGGAAAACAGCATGGTTTGCTTGCGCCAGCGCGTTTCAGCCGCGATGGTTTCGATATCCTGAGCAAAGCCCATATCAAGCATGCGGTCCGCTTCATCCAGTATCAGGGTTTCTACGGCGCGGCAGTCAAAGTTCTCTTCTTTGATGTACTGCAACAGACGGCCGGTGGTCGCGACCACAATGTCCTGATTTTCGCTGAAAACTTCGGCATGGTTCATATAAGCCACGCCGCCGGTGATCGTGGCGATGTCCAGATGCGTATGTTTCGCCAGCTCACGCGCATGATCGGCAACCTGCATCGCCAGTTCACGGGTCGGGGTCACAATCAGGATGCGTGGCGGCCCGGATTTCTTGCGCGGAAAATCAAGCAGGTGCTGCAGCGCCGGTAACAGATACGCGGCGGTTTTCCCGGTTCCTGTAGGTGCCGAACCCAGAACGTCACGGCCCTCCAGCGCGGGCGGAATTGCAGCGGCCTGGATCACTGTTGGGCGCGTAAAGCCTTTTTCCTGCAACGCTTGTAGCAGGCTTTCGTCGAGTTCGAGTTCGGAAAATGTGGTTACTGTCATGGTCTACCTCAGTTTGGGGCGCTGATTATAGACAGATCAGACTGAATCTTCATCTGTTAATCCGTTTCCGCTGCGCCTGGGATTGTCTGCTGCGTGAATTCCCACTGTTGTCACGTTACACTCATGCGCTGCCGTGCGGCAGGAAAAAAACGATGGTAGTGACGAATGATGCAGGATAAGCCGCGTGAACGGCCTCAGTTAAACAAGAACGGTTTTACCTTTAAACAATTTTTTGTTGCCCACGATCGCTGTGCGATGAAAGTGGGCACCGATGCCATTCTGCTTGGTGCCTGGGCACCGGTCGCCGGAGTGAGACGCATTCTGGATATTGGCAGTGGCAGCGGATTAATCGCGCTGATGCTTGCGCAGCGCACGCCGTCACAGATTCAAATCGATGCGGTGGAGTTAGAACCTGAAGCCGCACAGCAGGCGCAGGAGAATGTGCAGCAGTCACCGTGGCCTGAACGTATTCAGGTTCATCAGCAGGATATCGCCAGTTGGGCTGAACAGTGTGATAAACGTTATTCACTGATTGTCAGCAATCCCCCTTATTTCGCGCCGGGCGTAGCCTGCTCTACCGTGGCTCGGGACAACGCACGTGCAACGGCCTCGCTCGATCATCAGACGCTGTTACGCAGTTCAGCCTTATTAATTGAAGAAGAGGGGATGTTCTGCGTAGTGCTGCCCATCGATATTGGGCAGACGTTTATCGCCCTGGCGCAGGCCGATGGCTGGTATCTGCGTTTCCGGCTGGACGTGGCGGAATATGCCCATCGTCCGCCGCACCGCGTCGTGCTGGGGCTGTCGCCGCAGGCCGGTGAAACGCTGCTGGAGCGTCTCGCAATCCGCGCACCAGACACCCGCTATTCTGATGAGTGGTGTAGCCTGACGCAGGACTTTTACCTCTTCATGTAACCTGGCGGGGTCAGAATAGTTGGCAGCGCTTCTGGCAGTAAGTCAGGATAGTCACGGATATAGTGCAGGCCGCGACTTTCTTTACGCTCCAGCGCGCAGCGCACCATCAGGTCAGCGACCTGCACCAGATTCCGCAGCTCCAGCAGATTATTGGAGAGGCGGAAATGGCGGTAATATTCATCGATCTCCTGCTGAAGCAGGTTGATGCGACGCAACGCCCGTTCCAGCCGCCGGGTAGTGCGGACAATTCCCATATAATCCCACATGAACAGACGCAACTCATGCCAGTTATGCTGGATCACGACGCGTTCATCGGCGTCATCAACCTGACTCTCATCCCATGCGGGGAGTGCAGTGACGGCTTCAATGCCGGGCAGGGTACGCATCAACTCCTCTGACGCGGACCAGCCATACACCAGACACTCCAGCAGCGAATTGGAGGCCATGCGGTTAGCGCCATGCAGGCCGGTATAACTCACCTCACCAATGGCATACAGGCCACTGACGTCGGTCTGACCGTGCTGATCGACGACGACGCCACCGCAGGTGTAGTGCGCGGCGGGTACAATCGGGATCGGCTCTTTGGTCAGGTCAAAGCCAAAGGTCAGCAATTTCTCATAGATCATCGGGAAGTGTGCGCGCACAAACTCTTCAGGCTGGTGGCTGATATCCAGATACATACAGTCAACGCCCAGCCGTTTCATCTCATGGTCGATAGCCCGGGCAACAATATCGCGCGGGGCCAGTTCGGCGCGCTCATCGAAATCGGGCATAAAACGGCTACCATCGGGACGTAACAGCCAGGCACCTTCTCCGCGTAACGCTTCGGTTAACAGGAAATTCTGCGCCTGCGGATGAAACAGGCAGGTCGGATGGAACTGGTTAAATTCCAGATTGGCCACCCGGCAGCCCGCGCGCCACGCCATCGCTATGCCATCACCGGAAGCAATGTCAGGGTTAGTGGTATATTGATAGACTTTGGCGGCACCGCCGGTTGCAACGACGACGGCCCGCGCCCGACAGGTTTCGACCTGCTCGCGATTACGGTTCCAGATCCACGCACCCACCACCCGGCGTGGGCCAGGCAGGCCGATTTTATCTGAAAGAATCAGATCGACCGCATTAGTCCGTTCCAGAATCCGGATGTTAGGGTGGCTTAATGCCTGGCTCACCAGCGTGGTTTCCACCGCATGGCCGGTGGCGTCAGCGCTGTGCAGAATGCGGCGATGACTGTGGCCGCCTTCACGAGTCAGGTGATAGCGCATGTCACCCGCCGCCTGCGGATCGAGATCAAAGGCAACGCCGTTGTCGATCAGCCACTGCACGCAATGCCGGGCATTACTGGCAATAAACGACACGGCCTCACGATCGCATAATCCTGCGCCGGCAATCAGCGTATCTTCGATATGCGACTCGATGCTGTCCGTCTCATCAAATACCGCAGCAATACCACCCTGCGCATAAAGGGTTGACCCTTCATTGACCTGCGCTTTACTGAGAACGGTTACCTGATACTGTTTCGCCAGCCGTAACGCCAGCGACAGGCCGGCCGCACCGCTGCCCACAATCAACACATCACACTGATAATCCGGATTCGCATTCATCATAATGTTTAATTTACTAAACAAGACCAGGCCTGAGCATAAGCGCAACAGGAGGTTCTGTGAAGTATTTTAAACACATGCCACGCGCGTTCATCTGGCTATGATCATAAGTCTTCTATAATCAGTACGTTAAAAACGGGCTGCTTTAACTCTGGTTTTTTATAGCAAACTTATTAAACCTAAAGGATTTAATGATGAAAAAGCTGCTGTCATAGGTTACTCTGCCTGCGATTTACGCTCCTGACACTGAACGAAAACGAACAACCTGTGTTATCTCCATCGGAGCGGTAAATATCACGGCGGGAAGTGAACTTCGCACCACATCACAACTCTAAGCGCATGCTTGCTCAGAACATGAGATGTGCTGGCAGTTACTTTATGCATATGAAAAATTTGGGGAGACATTACCTCGGATGAGCGAGCAGTTAACGGATCAGGTCCTTGTCGAGCGGGTACAGAAGGGAGATCAAAAAGCGTTCAACTTACTGGTGATTCGTTACCAGCATAAAGTGGCGAGTTTGGTTTCACGCTATGTTCCCTCGGGCGACGTGCCTGATGTAGTACAGGAATCGTTTATTAAAGCGTATCGCGCACTGGACTCTTTCCGGGGCGATAGCGCGTTTTATACCTGGCTGTACCGCATTGCGGTAAACACAGCGAAAAATTACCTGGTTGCTCAGGGGCGTCGTCCACCATCCAGTGATGTGGATGCTATTGACGCCGAAAATTTCGAAAGTGCGGGTGCATTAAAAGAAATTTCGAACCCTGAGAACTTAATGTTGTCTGACGAATTGAAACAAATTGTCTTTCGTACCATCGAGGCGCTACCCGAGGACTTGCGTATGGCAATTACCCTCAGGGAACTGGACGGTCTGAGTTATGAAGAGATCGCCGTCATTATGGATTGCCCGGTAGGCACTGTTCGATCACGTATCTTTCGTGCGCGAGAGGCCATTGATAACAAAGTTCAACCGCTTATCCAACGTTAGTGATAACGGCTACTGGAAGGGTACATAGGCATGCAGAAAGAAAAACTTTCCGCTTTAATGGATGGTGAGACCTTAGATAACGAGCTGTTTTCCGCCTTGTCTAAGGACGCAGAACTACAGAAAAGCTGGGCGAGCTATCATCTTATTCGCGATACCATGCGCGGTGATGTGGGTGATGTCCTGCATTTTGATATCTCTGCGCGCGTCGCTGCTGCTATCGAAAAAGAACCGTTACGTACGGTTACCACGCTGATCCCTGAAGCTCAGCCAGAACCTTCCCGCTGGGAAAAAATGCCGTTCTGGAAAAAAGCGCGTCCATGGGCTGCGCAACTGACTCAGGTGGGTGTGGCTGCCTGCGTGTCACTGGCCGTGATCGTGGGTGTTCAGCACTACAACCAGCCGCAGGGTAGCGCCACGCAGACATCTGACTCTCCGGTGTTCAATACGCTGCCGATGATGGGTAAAGCCTCACCGGTGAGCCTGGGCGTGCCGTCTGATGCCTTTGACACGAACAGCTCTAATCAGCAGGTTCAGGATCAGCGTCGTCGCGTGAACGCCATGCTGCAGGACTATGAACTGCAACGCCGGCTGCACGCTGATCAGCTGCAGTTTGAAACCGATGCGCCAAAACAGGCGCAGGTTGATGTTCCCGGAAACCAGTCATTAGGACAGCAGCAGCAGTAATGAAGCCGTTTTGGTATGCTGTTAGCCTGCTGACAGGCAGCCTGTTATGGTCATCTGCCGCCCCGGCGCAAACTACTGCGTCCGGGGCGCTATTGCAGCAGATGGAGCAGGCAAGTCAGAACCTCAACTATGAATTTGCCTATATTAACGTCTCACGCATCGGCATTGAATCGCTGCGCTACCGTCATGCTGTGATCGATAACCGAATATTCGCGCAGCTGTTGCAGATGGACGGGCCACGTCGGGAAGTGATCCAGCGTGGCAACGATATCAGCTACTTCGAACCAGGCCTTGATCCCTTTTCGCTCCCGGGCAATCACATTATTGACGCTTTGCCGTCGGTGATTTTTGCTGACTTCACCAAACTTGCCACTGCCTACGATTTTATTACCGTGGGTCGCTCGCGCATTGCCGATCAGATGTGTGATGTGCTGCGTATCGTGTCTCGCGATGGCACCCGTTACAGCTATGTGGTCTGGCTGGATGTGGATACCAGGCTACCGCTACGTATCGACCTGCTTGATCGTGACGGTGAAACGCTGGAACAGTTCCGCGTTATCAGCTTTGCAGTGGATGAAGGAGTACGCAATCTGATGCAAGGGCTGGAGAAAGCGAATCTGCCACCATCGCTTTCCGTGCCAAAAGGGGACGCGGTTACTGTCGCATGGCAGCCAGGCTGGATACCCGCAGGCATGACGCTGGTGTCGCAGAATCGTCGCACGCTGCCGGGGCTGAACAAAAATATTGAGTCGAAGCTCTACAGCGATGGGCTGTTTAGTTTCGCGATCAATGTGACGCCTGCCGATAAAAGCAGCACAACGCAGACATTGCGCACTGGGCGTCGTACGGTCCAGACCGTTGTGCGCAATAATAACGAAATTGCGGTGATCGGCGAATTACCGCCTTCAACCGCAAAACGTATTGCTGACAGCATCGACCTGGGGTCACAAAAATGATGAGAGAATGGGCCACCGTGGTGGCATGGCAGGATGGCATTGCCACACTGCATACCGAAGCAAAAACGTCCTGCAATAGCTGCCAGGCGCGCAAAGGTTGCGGCAGCCATATGCTGAATAAACTCGGTCCGAAGAATGCTCATGTGATGCAGATTGCCAGCAGCAAGCCGCTGCAGCCGGGACAGCGCATTGAGTTAGGCATCAAAGAGAGTAGCCTTCTGGGTTCAGCGCTGCTGGTCTATATGACGCCGCTATTTGGTTTGTTCCTGATTGCCGGACTGTTTCAGTCGCTGTTCAGCAGCGATCTGGCGGCCGCCTGCGGTGCACTGCTGGGTGGCATCGGTGGCTTTATTGTTGCGAAAGGCGTTTCAATGAAATTTGGCGATCGCGAAGCCTTTCAGCCGGTTATTCTGAACATCGCCCTCCCGCCCGATGCGCTGCGTGTTGAAAGCGAAGCGTAATGTACGCCCAGGCCGCGCATCCCGCGGCCTTTGTCCGTTCTGCCTTGCGCAGATATCTGTTTCGCTTCCACCACGTTCCATTCTTTTATGCGCGGCGTTAACAGTGTAATATGCGTCGTCATTAATGAGGCTGACAGGATTGTGGGTAAAGAGCGATCTTCCTGAATGTGTCTGTGCTCAGATTTTCAACTGAATTTTAAGCGAAGATATCCCTATAAATGAAGCACATAAGAAATTTCTCCATCATCGCTCATATCGACCATGGTAAATCTACGCTCTCTGACCGCCTTATTCAGATCTGCGGTGGCCTTTCTGACCGTGAAATGGCTGCGCAGGTTCTTGACTCCATGGATTTGGAGCGTGAGCGTGGCATTACTATCAAAGCACAGAGCGTCACACTCGATTACCACGCGAAAGACGGCGAAACTTACCAGCTCAATTTCATTGATACTCCGGGCCACGTAGACTTCTCTTATGAAGTTTCCCGCTCACTGGCTGCCTGCGAAGGTGCATTGCTGGTGGTGGATGCGGGTCAGGGTGTTGAAGCGCAGACACTGGCGAACTGCTACACCGCGATGGAGATGGATCTGGAAGTAGTGCCGGTTCTGAACAAAATCGACCTGCCTGCTGCCGATCCCGATCGCGCTGCGCAGGAGATTGAAGATATCGTCGGCATCGATGCTGCTGATGCGGTGCGCTGCTCCGCTAAAACCGGCGTCGGCGTTCCGGACGTGCTGGAACGCTTAGTGCGCGATATTCCGCCGCCGGAAGGCGATCCGGAAGGTCCGCTACAGGCGCTGATTATCGATTCCTGGTTTGATAACTATCTGGGCGTTGTCTCGCTGGTGCGTGTAAAAAACGGCACCATGCGTAAAGGTGACAAGATCAAAGTCCTCAGCACCGGTCAGGTTTATAACGCTGACCGCCTGGGTATCTTTACCCCGAAACGTGTCGACCGTAATGAACTGAACTGCGGTGAAGTCGGCTGGCTGGTCTGCGCCATTAAAGATATCCTCGGCGCACCGGTGGGCGATACCCTCACCACCGCTCGCAACCCGGCAGACAAAGCGCTGCCAGGCTTTAAAAAAGTGAAGCCGCAGGTTTATGCCGGTCTGTTCCCGATCAGCTCTGACGACTATGAAGCGTTCCGTGATGCGCTCGGCAAGCTGAGCCTGAACGATGCCTCGCTGTTCTATGAGCCAGAAAGCTCAACGGCGCTGGGCTTTGGTTTCCGCTGTGGCTTCCTCGGTCTGCTGCACATGGAGATCATCCAGGAGCGTCTGGAGCGCGAATACGATCTCGATCTGATTACCACTGCACCGACGGTAGTGTATGAAGTCGTGACCACCGGTGGCGAAATCGTTCATGTCGATAGTCCATCCAAGCTGCCGCCACTGAATAACATCGAAGAGCTGCGTGAGCCGATCGCGGAATGTCACATGCTGCTGCCACAGGAGTATCTGGGCAACGTCATCACGCTCTGTATTGAGAAGCGTGGCGTGCAGACCAACATGGTTTACCACGGCAATCAGGTTGCACTGACGTATGAAATTCCGATGGCAGAAGTGGTTCTCGACTTCTTTGACCGTCTGAAATCCACCTCGCGCGGTTATGCCTCGCTGGATTACAACTTCAAACGTTTCCAGCCTTCAGACATGGTGCGTGTCGACGTACTGATTAACTCTGAACGTGTGGATGCGCTGGCGCTGATTACTCACCGCGACAATGCGCCTTATCGTGGCCGCGATCTGGTTGAGAAAATGAAAGATCTCATCCCGCGCCAGCAGTTTGATATTGCGATTCAGGCTGCCATCGGTAACCACATTATTGCGCGCTCAACGGTTAAACAGCTGCGCAAAAACGTTCTCGCCAAGTGTTATGGCGGTGACGTCAGCCGTAAGAAGAAACTGTTGCAGAAACAGAAAGATGGTAAGAAGCGTATGAAGCAGGTTGGTAACGTTGAGCTGCCACAGGAAGCGTTCCTCGCCATTCTGCATGTCGGTAAGGACAGCAAATAAGGATTTCCAATGGCTAATATGTTCGCCCTGATTCTGGCGATAGCGACGCTGATTACTGGCATCGTCTGGGTAATTGATCGTTTCAAATGGGCACCCGAGCGTCGCGCGAAACAGGCGGCGGCGCAGGCCCAGACCGGTAACGCGCTTGACAGCAAAACGCTGGCGAAAGTCTCTTCGCAGCCAGGCTGGGTTGAGACGACCGCCTCCGTGTTCCCGGTGCTGGCCGTGGTTTTCATCGTGCGTTCGTTTATTTACGAACCGTTCCAGATTCCCTCTGGCTCGATGATGCCAACGCTGCTGATTGGCGACTTTATTCTGGTGGAGAAGTTTGCTTACGGCATTAAAGATCCGATTACCCAGACGACGCTGATCCCAACCGGTCAGCCGAAGCGCGGCGACATTGCGGTATTTAAATACCCGAAAGATCCGAGCCTGGATTATATTAAGCGCGTGATTGGCCTGCCAGGCGATAAAGTCATCTATGATCCTTACAGCAAAACGCTAACGGTGAAACCGACCTGTGGTGATGATAAAGCCTGTGACACAGCGTTGGCAGTGACTTATACCGACGTTGAACCAAGCAACTTTATTCAGACTTTTAGCGGCTTTGATGGCAACGAAACCGGCAACGGTTTTTATCAGGTGCCACAGGGCGATACCCTGCGCGGTGGTCTGCGCATGGCAACCCGTAAAGAGACTATCGGTAACGTGACCCATGACATTCTGCTGGTTAACGAAGCGCAGAGTCAGGCGGGCATGTATTATCAGCAGCCGGGTCAGCCGCAGGCGAGCTGGGTCGTGCCGAAAGGGCAATACTTCATGATGGGCGACAACCGTGATAACAGCGCCGACAGCCGTTACTGGGGCTTTGTCCCGGAGCGTAATCTGGTCGGTAAAGCGGTCGCTATCTGGATGAGTTTTGAGAAACAAGAAGGTCAGTGGCCAACCGGCGTGCGATTCAGTCGCATCGGCGGTATCCACTAATAATTTTGTCTGATTAACAGGCAAATCGGGTGGCCTCCTCAGGGAGGCCACTGCACACCAAACGGAACGTGTTGGACTGCCAGCCCCGTTTGGTATGCAGAGTCACAGACGCAACAAAGAACTGGAATCGCATGAACCCCATCCTGATTAACAAGCTTCAGCGCAAACTGGGCTACACTTTTACTCATTCGGAACTGTTACAGCAGGCCCTGACTCACCGCAGCGCCAGCAGCAAGCACAACGAGCGCCTGGAATTTCTGGGCGATTCTATTCTTAGCTATGTGATTGCGAATGCCCTTTATCACCGCTTCCCGCGGGTTGATGAAGGTGACATGAGCCGCATGCGTGCCACGCTGGTGCGCGGCAATACGCTGGCTGAAATGGCACGCGAATTTGATCTTGGCGAGTGCCTGCGCTTAGGGCCGGGTGAGCTGAAAAGCGGCGGTTTCCGTCGCGAATCGATCCTGGCGGATACGGTGGAAGCGCTGATTGGTGGTATCTTCCTCGACAGCAGCATCGAGCGGGTAGAGCAGCTGATCCTCGACTGGTATCAGACGCGCCTGGATGAAATCAGTCCTGGCGACAAACAAAAAGATCCCAAAACGCGCCTGCAGGAGTATCTGCAGGGACGTCATCTGCCGCTGCCAAGTTATCTGGTGGTGCAGGTGCGCGGCGAAGCCCACGATCAGGAATTCACCATTCACTGTCAGGTGAGTGGCATGGCCGAGCCGGTCGTCGGCGTCGGCTCCAGCCGTCGTAAAGCCGAGCAGGCAGCGGCTGAACAGGCACTGATAAAATTAGGTCTCGAATAGGTCTGTCGGGTGACAGTGCCATAACCGGCGCTGAATCAATCACCCTCTGACAGCTCTATCCCGGCGTCAGAAGACGCTGAATGACACATGACTCAAATAGCACTCTTCGGCGCCGCATCAGGCGCTGAACAATTCAGGACTCGAATGAGCGAAAACGTTACTTATTGCGGCTTTGTCGCGATTGTTGGCCGACCGAACGTCGGTAAATCCACCTTACTGAACCAGTTGCTGGGGCAGAAGGTGTCGATCACCTCGCGTAAGCCGCAAACCACGCGCCACCGCATCATGGGCATTCATACTGAGGGCAACTATCAGGCGATTTACGTCGATACCCCCGGACTGCACATGGAAGAGAAGCGCGCCATTAACCGTCTGATGAACCGTGCAGCCAGCAGTTCTATCGGCGACGTAGAGCTGGTGATCTTCGTCGTTGAAGGTACCCGCTGGACGCCAGATGATGAGATGGTGTTAAACAAACTGCGCGACAATAAAGTGCCGGTTGTGCTGGCTGTGAATAAAGTCGACAACATCCAGGATAAAACCATCCTGCTGCCGCATCTGCAGTTCCTGAGCCAGCAGATGAACTTCCTTGATATCGTGCCAGTCTCTGCGGAGAGCGGCAAAAACGTCGATACCATTGCGGCCATTACCCGCAAGCATCTGCCGCAGGCCGATCATCACTTCCCGGAAGATTACATCACCGATCGCTCTCAGCGTTTCATGGCGTCAGAGATGATCCGTGAAAAACTGATGCGCTTCCTGGGCGCTGAACTGCCTTACTCGGTCACCGTGGAGATTGAGCGCTTCGTGACCAACGAACGCGGCGGTTACGACATTCATGGACTGATTCTGGTCGAGCGCGAAGGGCAGAAGAAGATGGTGATTGGCAACAAAGGTGCCAAAATCAAAGTCATCGGAACAGAAGCGCGCAGGGACATGGAAGAGATGTTCGAAGCCAAAGTGCATCTCGAACTGTGGGTGAAAGTGAAATCCGGCTGGGCAGATGACGAACGAGCGCTGCGCAGCCTGGGTTATACAGACGATCTCTGATTCAATGGAAGGCTGGCAACGCGCCTTTGTGCTGCATAGTCGTCCCTTTAGCGAAACCAGCCTGCTGCTCGACCTGTTCAGCGAAAACGAAGGGCGGGTACGGGTGCTGGCCAAGGGCGCACGCTCGCGGCGCTCTCAGCTGAAAGGTGCATTACAGCCTTTTACCCCGCTGCTGGTTCGCTGGAGCGGGCGCGGGGACGTCAAAACCCTGCGCAATGCTGAAGCGGTGTCGCTGGCCTTACCGCTCAGCGGCATCACGCTCTACTGCGGTCTCTACGTCAATGAGCTGGTCTCGCGCGTATTGCAGCCGGAATCTCCCTTCCAGGAACTTTTCTTCGACTATCTCAACTGCCTTCAGGCATTAGCTTCCACGCACGGCAAGCCCGAACCGGCACTGCGCCGTTTTGAACTGGCGCTGCTCGGTCATCTGGGGTATGGCGTCGACTTCCTGCATTGCGCCGGTAGCGGCGAGCCGGTCAGCGAAGACATGACGTACAGTTACCGTGAAGAGCGCGGTTTTATCGCCAGTCTGGTGGTCAATCAGCGCAGCTTTACCGGCCGTGAGTTGCACGCCCTGTGTGAACGTGAGTTTCCCGATGCCGATACGCTGCGCGCTGCTAAGCGCTTTACCCGCATCGCCCTGAAGCCCTATCTGGGTGGCAAGCCGCTGAAAAGTCAGGAGCTGTTCCGCCAGTTTATCCCGAAGAAAAAGCCCGAACAGGAAGAAGAATAGCGCTGGTCGTACCGCCTGTTTACATTTGCGCGGTACACTCAACATCACGATGGAAAAGAAGTGAGGATGGTCATGGCTGAGTTGCTGTTAGGTGTCAATATCGATCACATTGCCACGGTGCGTAACGCCCGTGGGACAAACTATCCCGATCCGGTGCAGGCGGCGTTCATCGCCGAGCAGGCAGGCGCAGACGGTATTACGGTGCACCTGCGCGAAGATCGCCGTCACATTACCGACCGCGACGTGCGTATCCTGCGTGACACTATCCAGACGCGCATGAATCTGGAGATGGCGGTCACTGATGAGATGATCGGCATCGCCTGCGATATCCAGCCCCATTTCTGCTGTCTGGTGCCCGAAAAGCGTCAGGAAGTGACCACGGAAGGCGGACTGGATGTGGCAGGGCAGCAGGAGAAGATGAACGCGGCTGTACGACTGCTGCGTGATGCGGGCATTCTGGTTTCACTGTTTATTGATGCCGACCACCGCCAGATCGAAGCGGCCGTTGCCACAGGTGCGCCTTATATCGAAATTCACACCGGCGCTTATGCCGAGGCACCAGAGGGACGGGGACGTGACGCGGAGCTGGCACGCATTCGCCATGCCGCCACCTTTGCCGCCAGCCTGGGGCTGAAGGTCAACGCCGGTCACGGTCTGACCTACCACAACGTGTTGCCGATTGCGGCGCTGCCGGAAATGCATGAGCTGAACATCGGCCATGCCATTATCGGTCGTGCGGTGATGAGTGGCCTGCCGGAGGCGGTTAAAGAGATGAAGCAACTGCTGCGTGAAGCCCGCCGCTAATGGCTATTCTGGGACTGGGCAGCGACATCGTTGAGATTGAACGCATCGCCGGGGTGATTGAGCGCTCCGGCGACCGGCTGGCGCGCCGGGTGCTGAGCGAAGCCGAATGGCAGCAGTATCAGGCACACAAGCAGCCGGTGCGCTTTCTCTCCAAGCGGTTTGCAGTCAAAGAGGCGGCAGCAAAAGCCTTTGGCACCGGCATTCGCGGTGGTCTGGCGTTTAATCAGTTTGAAGTTTACAACGATGCGCTGGGTAAACCGGGGTTACGCTTCTTTCAGCATGCAGCTGACGTGGCGGAGAGGCTGGGCGTTAAACACGTTCACGTGACGCTGGCCGATGAGCGTCACTATGCCTGCGCCACAGTCATCATTGAGAGCTAGCCGTGCAGCAGCACGAACTTCTCCCACAGCGCATCGCGTGATTCGGTGTGCTGTGGGTCAGTGATGATGGTGTTGTCGATGGGGCAGACCTGCTGACAGGTTGGCACCTCATAATGCCCGACGCATTCCGTGCAGCGGCTGACATCAATCTCATAGATCGCATCGCCCAGTGAAATCGCCTGGTTCGGGCA
The DNA here is from genome assembly GCF_024158165.1 of Pantoea sp. B550. Taxonomy (NCBI): domain Bacteria; kingdom Pseudomonadati; phylum Pseudomonadota; class Gammaproteobacteria; order Enterobacterales; family Erwiniaceae; genus Pantoea; species Pantoea sp. B550. The sequence continues at coordinate 973,972 of NZ_JAMYXI010000003.1, read as the reverse complement.
CTCCGGTTCACACATATCGCAGTTAATGCATCTGGCCGTAATCAACAGCGCCATTTTTCCCACCTGATAACAACAGAAAAAGCGCGGGTATTATACGCGCTGTCGCTGATCAGACCAGCTTTTTCACCAGCGCTTCGCTGTGACGAATATGACTCGACGCACGCTCCGGATCGTTTTGCACCAGCGCCATAAACAGCAGATCGGTCAGCGCCAGCTGTGCGGTGGTCGAAGAGATCGCTGCGCTGCGGGTGCTCTGTTCTTCCGCCACCGTGTAGAGACAATAGCTGGCACTCTGCTGCAGGGTGTTCGGCGTAAAGCCGGTAAACGCCACCACATCGGCGCCCACCTGCACCGCTTCCTGCGCCGCCAGATTAATCTCGCGCCGTTCCCCGGTGTAGGAGATGGCCAGCAGCACATCGCCTGGCCCCATCGCCTGCACGCTGGCCAGCAGGGCGTGCATATCCTGTTCCGCCACTGCATTAATGCCAATCTTCATCAGCTTCCAGGAGAAATCCTTCGCCACCAGGCCCGATGCACCGATGCCGACCAGTAAAATGCGCCGGGCATTTTTCAGCAGCTGTAACACATCGTTGAGCTTCTCTTCGCTATTAATATCCAGCGTGGCGCGAATCGCCGAAAGCTTTTCGGTCAGCAGCTTTTCCCCCACCATTTTAAGCGGGTCGTCGCTGAGGATATGGTTATGCACGGTAATAGCATCCTTGTCCGCCAGTGACTCACTCAGAGCCAGCTTAAGCGCCGGAAAGCCTTTGTATCCCAGCTTCTGAGCAAACTTCACCACGCTCGACTGGCTGACGCCGGACTCTTCCGCCAGCTTTTGCGAACTCAGGTGACGTGCCTTATCGGGTTGCGACAGTAAAAAATCCGCCAGCCGACGCTCGTTCAATGCCAGACGTGGATAAAGCTGGCGAATGCGCAGCAATGAACTCATGCCCAATCCTCGTAATTCAGGGATAATCAGTGAAGAATAAACTATTCATCAGGCATTGTAGTCATCGGAATTAAAAATGACCGTCATCGCCGTACCGCCTGATGATGGCTACACTACTCTTTATCATCCCGGAATCAGCCGTTAAGGAGAGTTGTTTGACCAGGGGAACACAACGTCGCATCGTATTTTTCGACCTCGATGGCACTTTGCATCAGCAGGACATGTTCGGCACCTTTATGCGCTATCTGCTGCGTCGCCGTCCGCTGAATCTGCTGCTGGTGGTGCCGTTACTGCCGGTGGTGGGCATGGGCTTGCTGTTTAAAGGCCGCGCGGCACGCTGGCCCATGAGCCTGCTGCTCTGGTCAATTACCTTTGGCCGCTCCGAGCAGACATTGCTGCGGCTCGAAGCCGAGTTTGCCCAGTGGTTTCGCCTGCGCGTAAAAGCTTTCCCGGTGGTGCAGCAGCGCCTGACGGATTACCTCGGCAGTGATGATGCTGACGTCTGGCTCATCACCGGATCGCCACAGTCATTGGTAGAGCAGGTCTATTACGACTCCGCGTTTCTGCCACGCGTGAAGCTGATTGCCAGTCAGATGCAGCGCGGCTGGGGCGGGCGGGTACTGGCAATGCGCTGCCTCGGCCATGAGAAAGTGGCCCAGCTTGAAGAGAAAATCGGCACGCCGCTACAGCTCTACAGCGGCTATAGCGACAGCAAACAGGACAACCCGCTGCTGTTTTTCTGTCAGCATCGCTGGCGCGTAACACCCGCAGGTGAGCTGCAACAGCTGGAATAAATTTCTAAAGGATCGGTGAGACCGCTATAATGCGCCGCTTTTCTGTCGCCCGGAGTGGTCAGCATGAAACAACAAGATGAATACTGGATGCGCCATGCGCTTGACCTGGCGCGCCGGGCGTGGGAGCAGGGCGAAGTGCCGGTGGGTGCGGTGCTGGTTCAGAATGATCGGGTGATCGGTGAAGGCTGGAACCGGCCCATCGGCCAGCACGATCCGACGGCGCATGCGGAGATTATGGCGTTGCGGCAGGGCGGTAAGGCACTGGAAAATTATCGTCTGCTGGACACCACGCTTTACGTGACGCTGGAGCCGTGCGTGATGTGCGCCGGCGCCATGGTTCACAGCCGCATCAGCCGGCTGGTCTATGGTGCGCACGATATTAAAAGTGGGGCGGCGGGGTCGCTGCTGGATGTGCTGGGCCACCCCGGCATGAATCATCAGGTTGAACTGCACAGCGGCGTGCTGGCTGAAGAGTGTGCCGCTATGCTGAGCGACTTCTTCCGTATGCGTCGCGAGCAGAAAAAAGCGCTGCGTCAGGCGCAACGCCAGGATTAATTCATGGCGATCTTTGGTTCGACCGCCGGATAGCCTTTGGCCAGTTCGGCTTGTGCTTCTTGTGCTTCAGCCTGCTGCGCCAGGCGTTTTTCCTGCTCCTGCAGATAACCCACCAGGCTTAACTGATATTTGCGGATGTTCTCCACATAGTTATAGGCTTCATGCCCACGGGCATAGCCATAAGCCGTCTGGGTGTAGTAACGCTTCTGACTCAGCATGGGCAGACGCAGCTTCACATCCGCCCAGCTGTCCGGATTACCGCCCTGGCGTGCCGTCAGCTTGCGGACGTCAAGCATATGGGCATAACCCATGTTATAAGCCGCCAGCGCAAACCAGATGCGCTCATCTTCCGGGATGGTCTGCGGCACCTTCGCCATCATATCCTGCAGATACTGACTGCCACCGCGAATGCTCTGTTCGGGATCGGTTCGATCGCCCACATCCAGGCTATCAGCGGTGTTACGCGTCAGCATCATCATGCCGCGCACGCCGGTCGGCGAGGTAGCCTGCGGGTTCCAGTGCGACTCCTGATAGGAGATTGCCGCCAGCAGCCGCCAGTCGATGCTGGTGGCGTACTTCTCAAACAGTGGCCTGATGTCGGGCAGCGTATTGTCGATGGCGCGCAGGAACGTGCGCGTATCAACATAGTCAAAGGTGCCGACGTGACCGAGATATTTCTCCTCCAGCCGCGCCATCGCGCCTTCTTCGCCCATACCATTAAAGAAGTCGAGCATTGCTGCATTCAGGCTATCGTCATCGCTGTGCCGCACATACCAGGTTACCGGCTCTTCATCGGTAACATCGAACGCCACCGCCAGCTGCGGATAGATGCGCTGCAACAGTGCAATAGTGACGGAGTCACCAATGGTATAGTCGAGCTTGCCGTCGGCGACCGCTTCCAGCAGAGCTTTAGGACTCTGATCGGTGGAGATCGCCCAGTCCAGATCGGGGAACTGATTGGAACGCGCGCTCTTTAGCGTTGACAGATAGGCCGATCCTGATGCAACCGTCAGCCGCCCCTTTAAGTCACCGAGGTTTTTAGGGCGTGGCTTATCCACGCGATAGACCAGCTGTTGTGAAACGTTGTAGTAACCTGGCCCGGTCTGATAGCGCGTCAGGCGTTCATTGTTGTAGTTCAGGCCAGCGGCCAGCAAATCGGCTTTACCATCGTCAAGGTCATCAAACAGATCGCTCAGGTTAGGACGAACCGTCACCTTCAGTTTGACGCCAAGATAATCGGCGAAGCGTTTTGCCAGCTCATAATCCATACCGGCCGGTAACTGGTTAACTGTGTAGTACGTCAATGGGGAGTTGATGGTACTGACCCGCAGGACTCCCCGTGATTTAATCTGTGAAATCCTGTCCTGCCCACCCCCATACCAGGGAATGGATGGCCACAGCGCTAACGCTAACAGCACGGCAACCAGACCGATAAACAGATAATTAAATTTTAGGCGTTTCAAATAGTTATCTCTCGCTGGCTCTAAGGCCTCTGTCTTTTAAAGGCAGTATTTATCTTCTTTGAACTCCCAGAGCGAGGGGCATTTTGCGCAACAAAATCACACTGAGCAACTTTTATAGCAGCTTTTGCGCAAAATTCAGGCAAATCCGGGTTGCCAAAAATTGTGCGCAAACGGTTTCGTCGCGAGGTCGCTTTCTCTATAATACGCCCCGTTTTCCCTGTTGCGCCCAATCAAGCGTCGCCCGGCGCCCTGACGAGAGACTTATTAATGGAAATTCTGCGTGGTTCGCCCGCCCTGTCGGCATTTCGTGTAAACAAACTGCTGACCCGCTTTCAGGACGCTCATCTGCCGGTGAGTGATATTTACGCTGAGTACATCCATTTTGCTGATGTCAGTACGCCCTTAACCGCTGACGAACAGAGCCGCCTGCAACGCCTGCTTAAATATGGTCCCTCTCTCGCTGAACATGCTCCACAGGGACGTCTGCTGCTGGTGACGCCACGTCCCGGCACCATTTCGCCCTGGTCATCCAAAGCCACCGACATTGCTCATAACTGCGGCCTGCCGCAGGTACGTCGTCTGGAACGTGGTCTGGCTTTTTATGTGCAGGCTCCGCAACTGACGGAAGCGCAGTGGCAGACGCTGGGTACACTGCTGCACGATAGGATGATGGAAACGGTCTATAGCGATCTGGCGCAGGCTGAGCAGCTGTTTGCGCACCATACGCCGCAGCCAGTGAAGAGTGTCGATCTGCTGGGTGAGGGCCGTCAGGCGCTGGTTCAGGCAAATATCTCGCTGGGTCTGGCGCTGGCAGACGATGAAATTGACTACCTGGTGGCGGCATTTACCGCGCTGGGCCGCAATCCCAACGACATTGAACTCTATATGTTTGCGCAGGCGAACTCTGAGCACTGTCGTCACAAGATCTTCAACGCCGACTGGATTATCGACGGCGAGAAACAGCCGAAGTCGCTGTTTAAGATGATTAAAAACACTATGGAGCAGACGCCGGACTTCGTGCTCTCTGCTTATAAAGATAATGCCGCCGTGATGGAAGGGTCAGAGGTTGGCCGCTTCTTTGCTGACGCCGGCGAAAGCGAATACCGCTGGCATCAGGAAGCCGCGCACATCCTGATGAAGGTGGAAACGCATAACCATCCAACGGCCATCTCGCCGTGGCCAGGCGCCGCGACCGGTTCCGGTGGTGAGATCCGTGATGAAGGCGCAACCGGACGCGGCTCCAAGCCCAAAGCGGGCCTGGTTGGATTCTCGGTCTCTAACCTGCGCATCCCTGGCTTTGAACAGCCATGGGAAGAGGACTTCGGCAAACCGGCGCGTATCGTCAGCGCGCTGGAAATCATGACCGACGGGCCTCTGGGCGGCGCTGCGTTTAACAATGAATTTGGTCGTCCGGCACTGAATGGCTATTTCCGTACCTATGAAGAGCAGGTCACCAGCCACAACGGCACCGAGCTGCGTGGCTATCATAAGCCGATTATGCTGGCGGGCGGCATCGGTAACATCCGCGCCGATCACGTGCAGAAAGGCGAAATTACCGTCGGCGCGAAGCTGGTGGTGCTGGGTGGTCCGGCCATGAACATCGGTCTGGGCGGCGGCGCGGCGTCATCCATGGCTTCGGGTCAGTCTGATGCCGATCTCGATTTCGCCTCCGTTCAGCGTGACAACCCGGAGATGGAACGCCGTTGCCAGGAAGTGATCGACCGCTGCTGGCAGCTGGGCGATGAGAACCCGATTCTGTTTATCCACGACGTGGGCGCGGGCGGCCTTTCCAATGCCATGCCGGAGCTGGTCAGCGACGGCGGTCGTGGTGGCCGGTTTAACCTGCGTGACATCCTGAGTGATGAGCCAGGCATGAGCCCGCTGGAAGTCTGGTGTAACGAATCACAGGAACGTTATGTGATGGCTGTAGCGCCCGATCAGCTCGCACAGTTCGAGGCGATCTGCCAGCGCGAACGCGCACCGTTCGCGGTGATTGGTGAAGCGACCGAAGAGCTGCACCTGAGCCTGGAAGACAGCCATTTCGATAATAAGCCCATCGACATGCCGCTTGACGTGCTGCTGGGCAAAACGCCGAAGATGACGCGTGATGTGGTGACACAGCAGGCACAGGGTACCGAACTGCAGCGCGACGGCATTACGCTGGTCGATGCGGTGAATCGCGTACTGCATCTGCCTGCCGTGGCGGAAAAAACCTTCCTGATCACCATCGGTGACCGCAGCGTGACCGGCATGGTAGCGCGCGATCAGATGGTCGGCCCGTGGCAGATCCCGGTTGCCAACTGTGCGGTGACCACCGCCAGCCTCGACAGCTACCACGGTGAGGCCTTTGCCCTCGGCGAACGTTCACCGGTTGCGCTGCTGGATTTCGCAGCGTCGGGGCGTCTGGCTGTCGGTGAAGCACTGACCAACCTGGCGGCAACGCAGATTGGTTCGCTGAAGCGTGTGAAACTCTCCGCTAACTGGATGTCTGCAGCCGGTCACCCGGGTGAAGATGCCGGTTTATATGCGGCGGTGAAAGCAGTCGGCGAAGAGCTTTGCCCGGCGCTGGGGATCACTATCCCGGTCGGTAAAGATTCGATGTCGATGAAAACCCGCTGGCAGGAAGGCACCGAACAGCGTGAGATGACCTCGCCGCTGTCGCTGGTGATTACCGCGTTTGCCCGCGTCGAAGATGTGCGTCGTACCGTCACGCCACAGCTGCAGGCCGAACAGGACAACCTGCTGCTGCTGATTGATCTGGGTAACGGCGCGAATACGCTGGGTGCAACCGCGCTGTCGCAGGTCTATCGTCAGCTCGGCGACAAACCTGCCGACGTGCGTGATGCCACACAGCTGGCGGGCTTCTTCAATGCGATTCAGGCGCTGGTGGCTGAGCAGAAACTGCTGGCTTACCACGATCGTTCCGACGGCGGTCTGCTGGTGACGCTGGCCGAGATGGCCTTTGCCGGTCACTGCGGTATTGACGTTGATATCGCCTCGCTGGGCAACGATGCGCTGGCCGCCCTGTTTACCGAAGAGCTGGGCGCGGTGATCCAGATCAATGCCGCCGATCGCGCAGCGGTTGAGCAGATCCTGGCGGATCATGGCCTTGCCGCTTCGACGCATCTGCTGGGCAGTGCACAGCCGGGCGATCGCTTTGTGATCCGGGCCGGTGACAGCGCGGTTTACAGCGAAAGCCGTACCACGCTGCGCACCTGGTGGGCGGAAACCACCTGGCAGATGCAGCGCCTGCGCGACAACCCGGCGTGTGCGGATCAGGAACATGAAGCGAAGAAGAACGACAGCGATCCTGGCCTGAACGTGAATCTGACCTTCAATCCGCAGGAAGATGTGGCTGCACCGATGATCGCTACGGGCGCACGTCCACGCGTCGCCGTGCTGCGTGAGCAGGGCGTCAACTCCCATGTGGAGATGGCCGCCGCCTTTGATCGGGCCGGTTTCACCGCCATTGACGTCCACATGAGCGATCTGCTGGCCGGACGTCGCGGTCTGGAAGAGTTCCAGGCGCTGGTGGCCTGTGGCGGCTTCTCTTACGGCGATGTGCTGGGTGCCGGTGAGGGCTGGGCGAAATCGATTCTGTTCAACCCGCGCGTGCGTGACGAGTTCGAAACCTTCTTCCACCGTCCGCAAACTCTGGCGCTGGGCGTCTGCAACGGTTGCCAGATGATGTCAAACCTGCGCGAACTGATCCCAGGTAGCGACCTCTGGCCGCGCTTTGTGCGTAACCAGTCTGAGCGCTTTGAAGCACGCTTCAGCCTGGTTGAAGTGGCAGCCAGTCCGTCACTGCTGCTGGACGGCATGGCCGGTTCGCATATGCCTATCGCGGTGTCGCACGGTGAAGGCTTTGTTGAAGTCCGTGATGCGACACATCTGGCGGCGCTGGAGTCGAAAGGGCTGGTGGCACTGCGCTTTGTCGATAACTTCGGCAAGGTGACAGAAACCTATCCGGCTAACCCGAATGGTTCTCCTGACGGCATCACCGCGGTGACCAATGAAAGTGGCCGCGTCACCATTATGATGCCGCATCCGGAGCGCGTGTTCCGTACCGTCAGCAACTCCTGGCATCCGGCCGAGTGGGGCGAAGACAGTCCGTGGATGCGCATTTTCCGCAATGCGCGCAGACAGCTGGGTTAATTTAATCCACTGAAATGAACAGGAGGCCAGCGTGCCTCCTGTTCTTTTTTGCGCCGCTGTTGGCAAATAACGACAACAGAGCCTTTGCGCTGTCGCTGTATGGCGACATTTATCTCGTTGATTTTTAATGCGTGCTTATCAGACTGATTTTAGTGTCGCCTTACGGAGACAGACAGCCTGTGCTGATATAAGATTTTTCGCGACAGTCAGCGGGCGGGTCTGCTCAATTTGCTGAAAAATATAATGATTTATTTTCTGGCATGGAACTTGCTATACTCATGCAGCTGCTCATTCACCTGTTTATGATTGCCCCGCTTAGCGGATAAGAGCTCATAAAGCCCGAATGACGCACCAAACGGAGCCTGCCGTCCACCTGACCGATAATCGCTTGCGTTATCAAACACCGGACGTAACGTTGAGTAAGGCTCCACCCATTCTTACGCGATGCATCACGCGTCGTGCCAGCGGCAGGCCATTGAGCCTGCCGTTTTCTTTCGTTCCCCTTTCTTCCGCAGACAGAGTCCGCTAGCATCCAGACAGCGAATCTTAAGGAAGCGGCTGCGTGAAAAAATGGCGTTTATTTCCCCGTTCTCTGCGTCAGCTGGTGCTGATGGCGTTTGTCCTGGTGCTGCTGCCCCTGCTGGTACTGGCCTGGCAGGCGTGGGAAAGTCTCTCTGCATTAAGCGAACAGGCTGCGGACACTAACCGCAATACCTTTACCGATGTGCGCAGAAGTGAGGCGATGGCGCGAACGGCGGTTGAGCTGGAGCGTAGCTATCGCCAGTACTGCGTGCTGGATGATGCCTCGCTGGCGCGCCTCTATCAGACTCAGCATACCCGCTACAGTCAGATGCTGAGCTCGCACAGCGCCAGCCTGCCCGAACTGCCCGCATTCCAGACCTTACAGGCGACGCTGCCGCTGCTGACGCCACTGAAATGTGACAATGGTAATCCGGTGCCGGTTGCCGCAGAGGCGCTGGATCGCTTTTCTGCGACCAATGCGCAGATGGTGCAGGACACGCGCGAAGTGGTCTTTTCGCGTGGCTTACAGCTGCAGCGCGAAATTGCCGATCGCGGCCAGTTTTTTGGCTGGCAGGCGCTGATTCTGTTTATCATCAGCCTGGCACTGATGACGCTGTTTACCGGCATGATTATCGGTCCGGTTAAGCGCATTGAACGGATGATCAACCGGCTTGGCGAAGGGCGGGCACTGGGTAACAGCGGGACATTTCGCGGTCCGCGCGAATTGCGATCGCTGGGACAGCGCATCGTCTGGCTCAGCGAGCGGCTTCAGTGGCTGGAATCGCAGCGTCATGAATTTCTTCGCCATCTCTCTCACGAGCTGAAAACGCCGCTGGCCAGCCTGCGTGAAGGCACGGAACTGCTGGCGGACGAAGTCGCCGGCTCGCTGAATGCCGATCAAAAAGAAGTGGTCACTATCCTCGACAGCAGCAGTCGCCATCTGCAGCAGCTGATTGAACAGCTGCTCGATTACAACCGCAAACTGGCGGATGGCCCGATCGCGCTGGAGCCGGTCAGCGTGGCGGAGATTGTGGAAGATGTCGTTAACGCACATGCGCTTTCGGCGCGCGCCAAACTGATGCAGACGGTCGTCGATCTTAAGGTCAGTCACTGCCTCGCAGAACCGATGTTACTGATGCGGGTCATCGACAACCTCTATTCGAACGCCGTGAACTACGGCAGCGAATCCGGTACCATCTGGCTTCGCAGTCAGCAGCAGGGCGATCGGATCTGGATTGAGGTCGCGAATAGCGGCTCGCCGATCCCGCCTGAAGAGCAGGCGATGATTTTCGAACCGTTCTACCAGGGCAGCCAGCAGCGTAAAGGGCCGGTGAAAGGCAGCGGGCTGGGATTGAGTATCGCCAAAGATTGCCTGCGCCGGATGCAGGGCGATCTGACGCTGGTCTCCTGCGAGCAGGCTGACGTCTGTTTTCGAATTGAACTGAACACCACAGCCGGGAAAGTCTGACTGATGAAATATTTACCCGCTTTGCTGTTGAGCACGCTGACTACGCTGCTCCTCAGCGGATGTACGACCTCCCCGGCCACCTCCTCTTTGCCGTCAGGCCATCAGGTGGCGGAACCCGAGGTCAGAATCGCTGATTACCTGGCGACCCGTTGCAGTGACCTGTGGCCGATAGAAAATAGTACGGCGCTGGGTAACACCCTCTACTGGATGCGGGCGATCGACTGTGCCGAACGTCTTTCTCCCGCGGAGGCCCGTGCCGAAGCCCATCGCTGGCCGGCTGAAAACTGGTCGCGCGCCTTCAAGCAGGGCGTACTGATGTCCAACGGCAACGTGACGCCTGTTGAACGTCGTCGCTATGTTGAAACCCTGGATCGCTACAGCAGCGATTTTCCGCAGTCTGTGCGCCCGCTGATTCAGCTGTGGCGCAGTAATCAGACCGCGCAGCTTGACCTCAGTGAAGCGCGCACCCGTTATGCCCATCTGCAGCAGAGCAGTGATACGCAGCTTGAGGCGATACGCCAGCAGATGGTGAAACAGCAGCAGCAGCTCAGCGACACGCAGCATAAGCTGGAGCGGCTGACTGACATTGAGCGTCAGCTTTCATCACGCAAAGCCCCGGATGTGTCTGACAGCGGTCACGGCACGGCACTGCCGCAGGATGAGGAGCAATAATGGTGAGGCAAGCGGCAAAATTGCTGCTGGTGGATGACGATCCCAGCCTGCTGAAGCTGCTGGGCATGCGTCTTCGCAGCGAAGGGTATCAGGTCACCACGGCAGGCAGCGGACCCGAAGCGTTGCGTCTGCTGCAGAAAGAGAAAATTGAGCTGGTGATCAGCGATCTGCGTATGGATGAGATGGACGGTCTGGCGCTGTTTGGCGAAATCCAGAAACGCCACACCAACTTGCCAGTGATTATCCTGACGGCGCACGGCTCTATTCCGGACGCGGTCTCTGCCACCCAGCAGGGCGTTTTCAGCTTCCTGACCAAACCGGTAGACAAAGATGCGCTCTATAAAGCCATTGATGAGGCGCTGGCACAGCAGGTGCCGGTCAGTGATGACCGCTGGCGCGAAGCGATTGTCACCCGCAGCCCGCTGATGTTGAAGCTGCTGGAGCAGGCGCACATGGTGGCGCAGTCGGATGTCAGCGTGCTGATTAACGGTCAGAGCGGTACCGGTAAAGAGATGCTGGCGCAGGCGATTCACGCCGCCAGCCCGCGCAACGGCAAGCCGTTTGTCGCCATTAACTGTGGCGCACTGCCGGAGCAACTGCTGGAGTCAGAGCTGTTCGGTCACGCTAAAGGGGCGTTCACCGGTGCCGTCAGTGCCCGTGACGGTTTATTTAAAACCGCTGGCGGCGGCACGCTGTTCCTGGATGAGATTGGCGATATGCCGCAACCGCTGCAGGTGAAATTGCTGCGGGTGCTACAGGAGCGTAAGGTCAGGCCGCTGGGCAGCGATCACGATATTGAGATCGACGTGCGCATCATTTCAGCTACCCATCGCGATCTGCCAAAGGCGATGGAGAAGAAGGAATTCCGTGAGGATCTCTTCTATCGTCTGAATGTGGTGAATCTGAAGATTCCGGCACTGCATCAGCGCACCGAAGATATCCCGCTGCTGGCTAATCACCTGTTACGTCAGGCGGCAGAACGGCATAAACCGCAGATTCGCAGTTTTTCCGTCGATGCAATGAAGCGTCTGATGGCGGCCAGCTGGCCGGGCAACGTGCGTCAGCTGGTGAACGTGATTGAGCAGTGCGTGGCACTGAGTTCATCGCCGGTGATTAGCGATGCGCTGGTGGAGCAGGCCTTAAGCGGTGAAAACAGCGCGTTGCCGACATTTGCGGAGGCGCGCAATCAGTTTGAGCTGAACTATCTGCGCAAGTTGTTGCAGATGACCAAAGGCAATGTGACCAACGCCGCACGTCTGGCCGGGCGTAATCGCACGGAGTTCTATAAGCTGCTGTCTCGTCATGAACTGGACGCCAGTGATTTCAAAGAGTAGCGGGGGCGGCGAAGTGATACCGGGAGGTTGACTGCTCAGGCCCGACGCAGAATGGTTGCAGTCAGCACAATCTGACAGCGCTTGCGGCAACCTGAAGAAACCCGGATATTACCGCCCGACAGCGCCAGTAACATTTATACTTGATAAACCCTCTGACCATGGAGGGAGTGAAAAAGGGTCTGACATGAAAAAGATTGATGCGATTATCAAACCATTCAAACTCGATGATGTTCGTGAAGCCTTAGCGGAAGTGGGCATCACCGGGATGACCGTGAGTGAAGTAAAGGGCTTTGGTCGCCAGAAAGGGCACACCGAGCTGTACCGCGGCGCAGAGTATATGGTCGATTTCTTACCTAAAGTGAAAATCGAGATGGTGGTGGGCGACGATATCGTTGATACCTGCGTCGAGACCATTATGCGCACGGCGCAGACCGGCAAAATCGGTGACGGTAAGATTTTCGTCTTTGACGTGGCGCGTGTAGTGCGTATCCGTACGGGCGAAGAGGATGAAGAGGCGATCTGATAGTCTTTTTATCAGCTCTTTATCAGCATAAAAGAAGCCCGCGCTGCGGGCTTTTTTTATGCCTGGGGAGCCTGGGACGAATAGCTTTGAGATCGAGCCAGCTCTGGGAACACGGACAGATCGGAAAGACGCAAAACGCGCCATCCATGGCACGCTCGGCCCGCGCGATTACGCACCTCATCCCTGAGATGCGCCCGTAGTCGGGCCAACGCGTTGCGTTGTTCAAAAACGCCTGGCGTTTTTGTCCATGGCGCGGGACGCTTTCCTCTTCTGCCCGTGTTCCCTTCGCTTTGAGCTTATGCGTTGCTGCAAGACTCACATTGGGCAGATTCAATCTGGTACGGTTAGCGGTGAGAGCATTCCCTGCGCTTTTAGCTGATTCATTGCTGTCAGATTTAGATCGGGTTTGCCAGTAATCTAAGCCCGCAGCGCGGGCTTTTTTATCGCTCAATCACATGCCTTTATGAGGTCCAAAGAGTTCGTAATGAATGCGTGTATCTGCCACGCTGGCATCGCGCAGTTGCGCCACCACATGCTGCATAAAGGGCAGCGGACCGCAGAGATAGAAGTGGGTGTCGGGTGAGGTGAAGCGTGCTGAAAGCGCGGTGATATCCATCAGACCCTGCGCGTCATAGCGACCGGCATCTTCAGCGGCGGGATCGCGATACCAGACCTCGCTGACGAAATCGGTGAGCTGTGCGCCCGTAGCTATCACTTCCGGGCCAAATGCATGCTGTTTGCCGTTCTCTGCGGCATGCAGCCAGCTGACCGGCGCGCGGTGCTGGCTTGCTGCCAGCGCATGGAGCATCGCCAGCATCGGCGTCTGACCCACGCCTGCAGAAATCAGCGCCACAGGCGTGACAGGGTTGACCTCAAGGAAGAAGTCGCCGTGCGGTGCGGCGAGCATCAGCTCATCACCCACCTTGCCATTCTGATGCAGCCAGCCGGAGACGGTGCCCTGTGCTTCTCGTTTCACCGCGATGCGATACTCTTTGCCGTTGCTGAGATGCGTCAGCGAGTACTGACGAATCTGGTGATGTTCGAAGCTGGCAGGCTGCAGGTGGACTGTCAGATACTGACCGGGCTTAAAGGCGGCAACCGGGCCGCCATCCACCGGCGTGAAGGTAAAGCTTTTAATCACCTCGCTCTGCTGCTCAATCGCACTGATGCGAAACGCCCGGGTGCCACGCCAGCCGCCGGTTTGCTGCTCTGTGGCCTGATAAATTTCCTCTTCGCGATTGATGAATACCTCTGCCAGCACGCCGTAAGCCTGGCCCCATGCCGCCAGCGCCTCTTCGCCCGGATCCAACAGTTCTTTAATGGTTGCCAGCAGATTTTCACCGACGATGGCGTACTGTGCAGGCTGGATATTCAGGCTGGTATGTTTCTGCGCAATCTTTTCCACCGCAGGCAGCAGCACGGCCAGATTCTCCAGGTTTGCGCCATAGGCGCAGATGGCGTTGAACAGGGCTTCCCGCTGATCGCCATTACGCTGGTTATTCATATTGAAGACGTTTTTAAGTTCCGGATGGTGCGACAGCATGCGGTCATAGAAGTGGGCGGTAAGCTTTGGACCGCAGGCGGCGATGGCAGGCAGGGTCGATTTAACGGTGGCGATGGCGTGTGCATCAAGCATAAAGGCGGCCTCTTATTAAACATGTATTTTAAATGCATCTTATAGCCGCTTCGTCTGCGGTGTAAATAATCCAATGAACTTTCTGCTTGTCTGAGTGGCAACTTTTTAGTGCATCAAGAAAACCTTCTGCACAGCCTGAAGAAAAAACGTGGCCTCTGAACAGGGTAAAAAGGTGTAAAAATGCTGTGCCAGTAGCCAGCCAATCGTTTGCGTAAAAAGAGGAGGTTCACCCTACCTTCACCTGTTAAAACGGTTTACACTGTGGGCCTTCGCCCCTGAAGGGGGGTAAATACCGTCAGAAAGTTAGCTGAGTCAGGAGATCCGGATGTTAAAGCGTGATATGAACATTGCCGATTACGATGCCGAGTTGTGGCAGGCGATGGAGCAGGAGACAGTGCGTCAGGAAGAGCACATTGAACTGATTGCTTCTGAAAACTACACCAGCCCGCGTGTTATGCAGGCACAGGGTTCTCAGCTCACCAATAAATACGCTGAAGGCTATCCGGGCAAACGCTACTACGGCGGCTGTGAGTACGTTGATATCGTTGAGCAGCTGGCGATCGATCGCGCAAAAGAACTGTTTGGTGCCGATTACGCTAACGTGCAGCCACACTCAGGTTCACAGGCTAACTTTGCGGTTTACACCGCGCTGCTGCAGCCGGGCGATACTATTCTGGGGATGAACCTGGCGCACGGTGGGCACCTGACTCACGGCTCACCGGTTAACCTGTCGGGCAAACTCTATAACGTCGTGGCTTACGGTATCGATGAGACCGGTAAAATTGACTACGACGAACTGGCTGAACTGGCGAAAACCCACAAGCCAAAAATGATCGTAGGCGGATTCTCGGCGTACTCCGGCGTCTGTGACTGGGCGAAAATGCGCGAAATCGCAGACAGCGTGGGAGCCTGGCTGTTTGTCGATATGGCACACGTTGCTGGCCTGATTGCTGCTGACGTTTACCCAAGTCCGATCCCGCATGCGCACATCGTGACCTCCACCACCCACAAAACGCTGGCGGGTCCGCGCGGCGGCATCATTCTGGCGAAAAACGGTGATGAAGATTTCTATAAGAAACTGAACTCTGCTGTCTTCCCTGGCGGTCAGGGTGGTCCACTGATGCACGTTATCGCCGGTAAAGCGGTTGCCTTCAAAGAGGCGATGGAGCCGGAGTTCAAAACCTACCAGCAGCAGGTGGCAAAAAACGCCAAAGCGATGGTAGAAGTGCTGATCGAGCGTGGCTATGACATCGTGTCTGGCGGCACGCATAACCATCTGTTCCTGATCGATCTGGTGAGCAAGAACCTGACCGGTAAAGAAGCCGATGCGGCGCTGGGCCGTGCCAACATCACGGTTAACAAGAACAGCGTGCCAAACGATCCGAAAAGCCCGTTTGTGACGTCTGGTATCCGTATCGGTACACCAGCGGTTACCCGTCGTGGCTTCAAAGAGGCAGACGTACGTGAGCTGGCTGGCTGGATCGCCGATGTGCTGGATAACATCAATGACGAAGCGACCATTGAGCGCACCAAGAAGAAAGTGCTGGATATCTGCAGCCGTCTGCCGGTCTACGCTTAATCGCTAACCTGTTGTGAGACAGCATAAAAAGGATGGCATCTGCCATCCTTTTTTATTGCCTGTGCCGCAGGGCTCTGCCAGAGTAGCGCCCACTTATGCTGCGAGGCAGCAAACCTGCTGGAGGGAATATGGCAATCGGCTCCGCCAGATGGCTCGGATTGGGCTACTTCACTTACTTCTTCTGTTACGGCATCTATCTGCCATTCTGGGGCGTGTGGCTGAAAGGCACCGGTCTGGATGCTGAGAAGATTGGCCTGCTGCTCGGCTGTGGTATGGTTGCGCGCTTCGTCGGTAGTCTGCTTATTGCCTCGCAGGTTAAGAATCCCGGCCGGTTAATTACGGCGCTACGTCTGCTGGCGCTGATGACCTCTCTGTTTGCTGCCGGTTTCTGGGTGGGTGAGCAGTGGATGTGGCTGCTGACTGTGATGATCGGCTTCAACCTCTTCTTCTCGCCGCTGGTGCCGCTCAGCGATGCGCTGGCTGCTACCTGGACACAGCAGATTGGGCTGGCGTACGGGCCGGTGCGACTGTGGGGATCGCTGGCCTTTGTAATCAGCTCGGCGTTAACCGGCGTGCTGGTCAGTGCTTACTCCTCTCAGGCCATTCTGCTGCTGCTTTCCGTCGGTGTCATCGCCATGCTCGCTGGCATGATGCTGAGACCAGCCACCCAGCCACAGGGTCATGAGCGTCAGGGTGCTGCAGGCGGCTGGCAGGAATGGCATGATTTGCTGCGTGAAAATGCTGTATGGCGATTTATGCTCTGCGTGACGCTGCTGCAGGGCGCGCATGCTGCCTATTACGGCTTCAGTGCTATCTGGTGGCAGGAGAGCGGCTACTCCGCCTCAACGGTGGGTTATCTCTGGTCGCTGGGCGTGGTAGCGGAAATTATCGTGTTCGCTCTGAGCAACCGCCTGTTCCGCCGCTGGCGCGCGCGTGACCTGCTGCTGCTTTCAGGCATCTGCGCGCTCATTCGCTGGGGCCTGCTGGGAGCCAGCACCGCGCTGCCGCTGCTGATTGTGGCGCAAATCCTTCACTGTGGCAGTTTCACCGTCTGTCATCTGGCGGCGATGCGCTTTATCGCGGCGCGGCAGGGAGCGGAAGTGATCCGGCTGCAGTCACTCTATTCCGCGCTGGCGATGGGCGGGGGTATTGCGATAATGACCATGATCTGCGGCGTGCTGTTCGCGCATCTGCAGGGGCATCTTTTCTGGGTGATGGCACTGGTAGCCCTGCCCGCACTGTTTCTGCGTCCCGGCTACGACTCCAGTAAATAACGAATGCGCTGCTGATGATGCAGCGTCAGCGGCAGTTCAGCATGCACCAGCGGCGGTGAGAACAAGGGCAGCGAGGTCGGGTAGGGCGAGATAATGATGTCGGTGTCCCGTGGCGCGCCATCCCGCTGAAACTGCTTCACATCCAGATAAGAAATATTGATCGGCAGCAGCGTGATCTCCCGGATCTGCTGTTCCACATCCTGCTCCAGGTCGGCATCGTCGCCGGTCAGTATCAGGACCTGCTTCTCCTGCAGCGCACTCTCCTGCATCAGCCAGGCACCAAAAATAATGGTGACTAAACTCACCTCTTCCGGCGTAAAAGTAATGTTGTAGTGCTGTTCAAAAGCCTGCAGGGCCTGCTGAGTCGTACGCAGCAGGCGAGGATAGAGTCGGCTGACATCCAGTGCCACGCAATTGTCGATACCGATAGTAAAGTGAGTGCGATCGAGTGCCTGCGCCAGATGCGGATAGAGCTGGTGCAGCAGTTCGTCGCGGTCAGCAAAGGTGATTTCGGCACAGGCTTCAAAGTCATTGATCAGTTGCTGCGTCGCGTTCATCAACTGCTGTTCAGCAGGATGTGCAACCGCGTCCACGACCGGCGTATGAATCTGGCTAAACAGCAGCGTCCAGAAGTCGGTTTCACTGACATGCGGGGCAAGATGGCAGCGTTTTCGCCAGTGATGTATCACATCTTCGGCGGCCTGCCGCTCAGGCTTCTGCTGCAGCCAGAGGGACTGCGCCTCACTGAACAGCACCGGCTGACGCTGGCACAAGCCATACTTCATAAATATCTGCAGAAAAAGCCGGTCGCGTTCGCTGAAATCACGCTTCAGACGCAGGCTGCAATGCTGAATCAGCGCCTGTAAATTGGTCTCATCCCACAACGCTTTCTCAATCTTCATGACCTTCAGGCGCTGGCGCAGGGGCGCAGCAAAATGCTCGCAGACAAAATCCTGCGATAAACGCAGACTGCGTCGCAGGTTGTGCAGCAGACAAAGGCGACGGTCCAACTCTGTACCATGAAGACGAAAGCTGCCATCCACCATCTGATGCAATTCCAGCTGGTGATATCGCTGTATCTCAAGGCCTACATCCGCGATATCCTGTCGGGCAACGGCAGGATCGATGCCATTCAGCTGGCAGATTTTTTCAAGCGTAAGCACGGGTGCGGGCAGAAACAGCAACAATAAAAGATGGCACTGACGCTGTGAACGGGTGAAGAGTGGTGCCAAAGGGGTAGCAGAACTCATCAATCAGATTTCCAGCAGACTATTTTGAGCTAAGCGTAGTCAACCCGGTCAGCGCCCGCGCGGTTTACGCGGTTTATTTGCCGGAGGTTTAAAGCGGGTCACAAAATTTTGTTACTTATAGATTCTTTTCATCAGGAACGTTACTTTATAACATTATGAAACGCGCACTCTTTGCCTTACTGATGGTATTAAGTCCGGCTCTGCTGGCCCATCCTCACAGTTTCATCGATATGAAAACCGAACTGGTGGTGCAGGGTGACACCTTCACCGGATTAAAGATGACCTGGACCATGGATGAGATCACCTCCGCCGATCTGCTGTATGACGCGGGCGAGGCGAAGCCAGGCAGCGTGGTGTGGAAAAAGCTGGCGGCGGGCGTGATGGCGAACGTACTGGGCCAGCACTACTTTTCTGAAATCTGGCACAACCAACAGCGGGTAAAGTTTTTGAATCTGCCAACGGAATATAATCTGTCGCGTAACGGCCACAAAGCGGTACTGGAATTTGTTCTGCCGCTGGCGGAACCCCCGACGCTGGCCGGGCAGCGCTTTGAGATCCTGACCTTCGATCCCACTTACTTCGTCGATATGTTCTATGACAATCCCGGCGCGTTAACGCTGCCGCCGGCATTGCAGACCCGCTGTAAATTTGCGCTCAATACGCCAAAACCTAATGACTCTCTGAAGCAGTATGCGCTGTCGCTGGATAAAGCCGACGCGCCTGCAGAGGAGATGGATTTAGGCCGCCAGTTCGCACAAACGGTGGTACTGACATGTCAGTAATTTCTGCGCCCCTGCGCGCTTCCCGGCTCTGGCCTCTGTGGTTGCTGGCGGGACTCTTCATAGGCGGCGCGCTGCTGGTCTGGCTTTACTGGTCGCAGATTTTGCTGCAGAGCGTGCTGTGGCAGAAAGATCTGCACCGGCAGATGACCCAGCTGTTACAACAGGTGGCGGAGCAGCCCCATCAGGCTGGCATGTCGCTGGTGATATTCAGCCTGCTATATGGTGTGCTGCACGCGCTGGGGCCGGGCCACGGCAAAGTTGTTATCGCGACTTTTCTGGCGACCCATCCGAGCCGCGTCAGAACCAGTATCAGGCTGACGCTGCTCGCCTCACTGTTGCAGGGCTCAGTCGCGATTGTGCTGGTAACGGTGATGCTGGTGCTGCTGAAAACCTCGTCGCGCCAGCTGCATCTCAGCAGTTTCTGGCTGGAGAAGGGCAGTTATCTGCTGGTGATTGGGCTGGGTGTGATGATCGGCTATCGGGCGCTGCGCTCATTGTGGCGGGCATTGCGTCCGCGGCCAGCTCCGGTGTTCCGCGCCTTCCGTGCTCACCATCAGCATGATGAACATTGTGGCTGCGGACATGCGCATCTGCCGACGCCGCAGCAGATGAGCGGCAACATTAGCTGGAAAACCCAGCTGCTGGTGGTGGTATCGATGGGATTACGCCCCTGTTCCGGCGCGATTATGATGCTGCTGTTTGCCAAAGTAATAGGTGTTTATGGCTGGGGCATTCTCTCTGCTGCCGTGATGGCGGTCGGCACGGCACTGACCATTTCGGCGATTGGCCTGCTGGTTCAGCAGGCGCGTTCGGTGGCGCAGCGGCTGGCACAACCTGGTGCTGTCTCAGGTATCTCGCGACTACTAATGCCAACGCTGGCCTTAACCGGTAGCCTGATTTTAATTGTGGCGGGTATCGCATTATGGCAGTCAGCACAACTCACGCCGGGCGGCGGAATTCGACCCTTCTGACTATAAACGCAGCGGGAATAAAATTCCCGCGGTTATACTTATCTCGCTAATTATCTCTGAATTCATCTCTTTATTTTTTTTCTCGGGGCAGTTTAGTGGTGAAATCACTATTCCCTGTCTACGCTGTTAATACCAAAACGGCATTCCGCCGTCGGGATGATAAAAGATCAGAACAGCTTGCTGTTTATTGCGAGGAGTATATTTCATGGCTGATACCCGTATTAATAATGGCTACACCGAAACGCTGGCGACCGGGCCGGCAGGACTACCGTTAAAACGTATTTCCTGGAGCGCGGTCTTTGCCGGTGTTATTTGTGCATTAATCGTTCATATCATTCTGACGCTGCTGGGCACAGCCATTGGGGCCACCACCATTGATCCGATGAAAGAACAGAATCCGCTGGACGGCCTTGGCACTGGCGCGCTGGTCTGGACGGCTATTGAGATGCTGGTTGCGATGGCGGCAGGTAGTTATGTTGCCGGCCGACTGGCACAGCGTGAAGGCGCACTGCACGGTTTACTGATGTTTGGCCTTAGCACAATTTTCACTATTTACCTGGCTATTGCGCTGGCAACCAGCGTATTAGGCGGCGCGATGAATATTGTGGGTTCAGGCTTCCAGGCGCTGGGTAGTGGTATTTCCGCTGCTGCGCCTTCGGTTACTCAAATGGCAAAAGAAAAGCTGCAGGAAAATAATATTAATTTAGACAACCTGCAAAACGAACTGGAAACCACATTACGTCAGACCGGTAAGCCGGAATTACAGCCAGAGAATCTGAAGCAGGACGCAAATAAAGAAGCGCAGAATGCGGAAAACCAGGCTAACAACACTGCGAACCACCCACAGACAGCGGATACCGATCTGACTAACTGGGTAAAAGGTGTAATGGATCGTCATTCAGATACTCTGCAGGCAGCCGATCGTGACGCACTGAAAAATATCATTAAAGCGCGTACCGGTAAAAGCGATGAGGAAGTGGATCAGATCGTTGCGAAAACCGAGCAGAGCTATCAGCAGGCCGTCCAGAAGTATAATGAACTGAAACAGCAGGCTGAGCAGAAAGCACGTGAAGCGGGCGAAAAAGCCGCTGCTGCGACCGCTAAAGCGAGCTGGTATGCCCTGATTCTGCTGATCATCGAAGCCGTACTGGCTGGTGTGATGGGTATGGTGGGTCGTCGTACTCAGCCCCGTCAGGTGCTGGCACACGAACGTCGTTAATCATCACTGATTAGCAGGCAATAAAAAAGGCGGCTGAAAAGCCGCCTTTTTCCGTAATGAAACTTAGCGTTTTAACGCTTCGCTCAGCTCATCACGCATGTTCGACAGCATAGCTTTCACCACGCGCGGGTTACCCGCGACCAGGTTACCTGACAGCAGATAACCGTGGTTACCGGTGAAGTCAGTGACCAGACCACCCGCTTCACGAACCAGCAGTTCACCCGCCGCAAAATCCCACGGCTTCAGGCCAATCTCAAAATAGCCATCTACGCGACCCGCAGCCACATAGGCCAGATCCAGCGCAGCAGAGCCGGTGCGACGGAAGTCAGCGCACTGTGTAAAGAGTTTGGTCAGGATGTTCATGTAAGCTGGCGCGTGCTGCTTCATTTTGAACGGGAAGCCCGTTGCCAGAACGGTGCCATCCAGATCGCGGGCAATGCTGCCACGCAGACGATAGCCATTCAGCTGAGCGCCCTGGCCACGTGAAGAGGTGAACAGTTCATTGCGCATTGGATCATAAACGACGGCGACTTCAGTGCGGCCTTTGATGCGCACAGCGATAGAAACAGCAAAGTGGGGCAGACGTTTGATGAAGTTAGAAGTGCCATCCAGCGGATCGATAACCCATTGAACGTCCTGATCTTCGCCCGCCAGTTCACCGCTTTCTTCAGTGATGATGGTATGTTTCGGGTAAGATTTACGAATAATTTCGATAATCAGGCGTTCTGCTTCGCGGTCAACATTGGTTACGAAGTCGTTGCTGCCTTTCTGGCTGGCTTCGACGGCGTCCGGGGTTTCATAATATTTGGCAATTAAATTTCCGGCCTTGCGCGCTGCGCGCACGGCAATGTTGAGCATGGGATGCATCGGTATCTCTCGCTGGATGTTAAAGAACGGGGAAAACGGCGCGGAGTATAGCAGCGTGTTCGGTAAATGTCCTGCTTTATGTTACGATTCTCTCCACTGATTTTACTGACCCGTTTCTGAGTATCCCTAATCATGTTGCAAAATATTCGTATCGTACTGGTCGAGACTTCTCACACCGGTAACATGGGCTCCGTTGCGCGCGCCATGAAAACCATGGGCTTAACCAACCTCTATCTGGTTAATCCGCTGGTCAAACCCGACTCACAGGCGATCTCCCTGGCTGCCGGTGCCAGTGACGTTATCGGCGACGCAAAAATCGTTGATTCACTGGATGAGGCCATCGCCGGATGCAGTCTGGTGGTCGGTACCAGCGCACGTTCACGTTCGCTGCCCTGGCCGATGCTGGATGCGCGTGAATGCGGCGTAAAAAGCGTGGAAGAGGGCCAGCAGGCACCGGTCGCACTGGTGTTTGGTCGTGAACGTGTCGGCCTGACTAACGAAGAGTTGCAGAAGTGTCACTATCACGTCGCGATTCAGGCCAACCCGGAGTACAGCTCACTGAATCTGGCGATGGCGGTACAGATTATCGCCTATGAAGTGCGCATGGCATGGTTACAGTCTCAGGAGCAGGCCAGCCCGCCACCGAAGTATGAAGAATCCCCTTATCCGCTGGTGGATGACCTTGAGCGCTTCTATCAGCATATGGAACAGATGATGCTGAACAGCGGCTTTATCCGCGAAGCCAATCCAGGCCAGGTGATGAGCAAACTGCGTCGTCTTTATACCCGCGCCCGTCCGGAACGTGATGAACTCAACATCCTGCGCGGTATGCTTTCGTCGTTTGAAAAGCGGAAAAACGAGAAAAAAGAAGCAGATAATAGTTGAGTAAATTACCTGGTTAAATACCTGACTAATTTACCAGGTTAAATAGTTGACCAATTTACTCGGGAATGTCAGACTTCATGGCATCTGTTGCTAATCCTCCGATAACCGGACGCTATTGAGGTTGTACGCTATGAGACTGACATCCAAAGGACGTTATGCCGTTACTGCAATGCTGGACGTTGCCCTTCACTCCCATGAAGGTCCGGTCCCGCTGGCTGATATTTCAGAACGTCAGGGCATCTCGCTCTCCTATCTGGAGCAGTTATTCTCCCGACTGCGTAAAAACGACCTGGTTTCCAGCGTTCGTGGCCCGGGTGGCGGTTATCTGCTGGGTAAAGCGTCAGACACCATCTCTGTCGGCGAGGTAATTACTGCGGTTGATGAGTCGGTTGATGCGACCAAATGCCAGGGCAAAGAAGGCTGCCAGGGCGGCGAGCGTTGTCTGACCCACGTTCTGTGGCGCGATCTGAGCGTACGTATCAGTGACTTCCTGAACAATATTACGCTGGCTGAGCTGGTGAATAATCAGGAGATTCTGGATGTGGCCGATCGTCAGAATGCGATCGATAATCGCCGCTTCCAGAGCCCGCGTTCGCAGGAAATTAACGTCAACCAGCGCGCCTCGTAGTCCCCGCTATTGCGGCCCTTACTGCTAACGCGGTCAGGGCCGAATCTGCTATAAAGACGTATGATTTTCAATACGGAGCTGTAGCGCAATGAAATTACCGATTTACCTGGATTATGCCGCCACCACGCCGGCCGATCCGCGTGTGGCCAGCAAAATGATGCAGTTTCTGACGCTGGATGGCACGTTCGGTAATCCGGCTTCGCGATCGCACCGTTTTGGCTGGCAGTCTGAAGAAGCGGTCGATGTTGCCCGCAATCAGATCGCCGAACTGGTCAACGCCGATCCGCGCGAAATCGTCTTTACCTCTGGCGCCACCGAATCCGATAACCTCGCGATTAAAGGCGCAGCCCATGCCCATCAGGCGCGCGGCAAACATATCATCACCAGCCAGACGGAACACAAAGCGGTGCTCGACAGCTGTCAGCAGCTGGAGCGCGAAGGTTTTGATGTCACGTATCTGGCGCCGGCGGCAAACGGCATTATCACGCCTGACCAGCTGCGTGCGGCGCTACGCGACGACACCATTTTAGTCACTCTGATGCACGTGAATAATGAAACCGGGGTGATTCAGGATATTGCCGCCTTTGGCGAACTCTGCCGCGAACGTGAGATTCTGTTCCATGTCGATGCGACCCAGAGCGTCGGTAAGTTGCCCATCGATCTCAGCCAGTTACCGATCGATTTAATGTCCTTTTCAGCTCACAAACTCTATGGACCGAAAGGCATTGGCGCGCTCTATGTGCGGCGTAAACCGCGCGTACTAATCGCTGCGCAGATCCACGGCGGCGGACATGAACGCGGGATGCGCTCCGGCACCCTGCCGGTGCATCAGATTGTCGGCATGGGCGAGGCCTATCGTATCGCGGCAGAAGAGCGCGAAACCGAGATGGCGCGTCTGCAGGCGCTGCGCGATCGTCTGTGGCAGGGTATCAGCGTATTGCCGGACATTACCCTCAATGGCGACCCGCATCAGCGTGCGCCGAACATTCTTAATATCAGTTTCGCTGACGTTGAGGGTGAATCCCTGATCATGGCGCTGAAAGATCTGGCCCTCTCTTCCGGCTCGGCCTGTACCTCTGCCAGCCTGGAGCCTTCCTATGTTTTACGCGCGCTGGGCGTAAGTGAGGAGCTGGCGCACAGTTCGCTGCGCTTCTCGCTGGGACGCTTCACGACCGAGGAAGAGATCGACTACGCCATTGCCCTGGTGCAGAAGTCGGTGACCCGGCTGCGGGCCTTAATGAAATCCTGATACCCGGTCATAGTCCGGAAACTGCGCCAATATGGGCGCTTCGCTGGCAACGTCCGGCGGAATCTGTTATCAGGTCTCTGCGAAATACATTTAACATCTTATTAAAGCCGTCATAACAATCAGGCTGGACGAAACAGATAACGATTACGGAGCTTTTCGATGACCACACAACCCATGAACATTACGCTTAGCAGCCAGCCCGCCGATGCGCGCTGGGGCGAAAAAGCGATTCTGAGCAGCAACGACAGCGGCATGACGCTGCATCTCACCGGCGTGGATGCGCTGAATACCATCCAGCGTGCGGCGCACAAAATCGACAGCCAGGGGATCCGCCACGTGGCGCTGACCGGCGAAGGCTGGCACCTGGAGCAGTGCTGGGCATTCTGGCAGGGCTTCCGTGGCCCGAAAGGTCAGCGTCAGGTTGAGTGGCCAGCGCTGGGCGAACATGAGCAGGCGGAGTTTGATCGCCGTCTGAAAATCATCGACTGGGTCCGCAACGTGATTAACCTGCCTGCAGAAGATCTGGGGCCGGAACAGCTGGCGCATACGGCAGTTGATCTGATCAGTGAAGTGGGCGGCAGCGCCGTCAGCTATCGCATTACTAAAGGCGACGATCTGCGTGTGCAGGGCTATATGGGCCTGCACACGGTGGGACGCGGTTCAAATCGCCCGCCGGTTTACCTGGCGCTCGACTACAACCCAACCGGCGATGAGAATGCACAGGTTTACGCCTGTCTGGTCGGTAAAGGCATCACCTTTGATACCGGCGGCTACAGCCTGAAGCAGAGCAGCTTTATGGACTCGATGAAGTCTGACATGGGCGGTGCGGCGACCGTTACTGGCGCACTGGCTATGGCGATTTCGCGTGGTCTGAACAAGCGCGTCAAACTTTACCTCTGCTGTGCCGATAACATGGTCAGCAGCAACGCCTTCAAACTGGGCGACATCATTCGCTATCGCAACGGCAAATCGGTGGAAGTTATGAACACCGATGCGGAAGGTCGCCTTGTCCTGGCCGACGGTTTAATCGACGCCAGCGAGCAGAACCCGACGCTGATCATCGATGCTGCAACGCTGACCGGCGCGGC
The DNA here is from genome assembly GCF_024158165.1 of Pantoea sp. B550. Classification (NCBI taxonomy): domain Bacteria; kingdom Pseudomonadati; phylum Pseudomonadota; class Gammaproteobacteria; order Enterobacterales; family Erwiniaceae; genus Pantoea; species Pantoea sp. B550. The sequence goes on along the minus strand of NZ_JAMYXI010000003.1, from coordinate 948,109 downwards.
CAAGACGGCGCTGGGCAACGACTACCATGCGCTGTTTACCTTTGATGATGTGATGGCGCAGTCGCTGATGGGCAGCGCGGTAAGTGAGAACGAGCCGTTCTGGCGTCTGCCGCTGGCTGAATTCCACCGCAGCCATCTGCCGTCTAACTTCGCCGATCTCAATAACATCGCCAGCCCGTCTCATGCGGCAGGAGCCAGCAGTGCGGCAGCGTTCCTGTCCCATTTCGTGAGCAACTATCAGCAGGGCTGGCTGCACATCGACTGCTCCGCGACCTATCGCAAGGGCGCGGTTGATCAATGGGCGGCGGGTGCTACAGGTCTTGGCGTGCGTACCATCGCCAATCTGTTACTGAAATAAGTAAGGCTCAGCGGTGGCGGATGCCGCCGCTGTTCAGAGGGAAACTATGAACCGTCTTGAAGAGGTGCTGAAGCTGGCAGCCACCGAGCCTGCCCATCGGCCCGAATTTTTCCAACTGCTGCTGGAGTCTGATGTCTTTGTTCCAGGCGAAAGCACCACGCAACAGCTTGATGCCAGCACGCCCGTTGATCTGCAGCACTGGGAAAAAGAGGATGGCAGCAGCATCATTCCTTTTTTCACGTCTGAAGAGGCGATGAGTGAAGCGGTGAGCGGTGAGCAATCCTGGCTGCGTCTGCCGGTCCGGACGCTGTTTGAGATCACACGCGGCGAGACGCTGTTTCTCAATCCCAAACTGCCTTCCGGTAAAGAGTTTACTGCAGCCGAGATCACCCATCTGCTGGCTGAGGAGGGCAGTGCGCTAAGCCAGCAAACCGTGCTGGAAGGCGGACAGTCCCTGCTCTTGTCTGAAGTGGCCGAGCCACCTGCGCAGATGATCGATTCGCTGACGCAGTTGTTCAGTAAGCATAAACAGGTGCGCCGGGCATTTGTCGCCAGTATTCGTGAGCGGGCTGATGAAGCGCCCAATCTGTTGATTGGTATTGAAGCTGACAGCAACATTGAGGCGATTATTCAGGCGGCGGGCAGTGTGGCAACGGACACGCTGCCGGACGATGCACCGATTGATATCTGTGAAGTCACGCTGCACGACCGTGGCATCAGCCACTTCTTTACCGCCCACATCCCGCCATTTTATGAGCGTCGCTGGGGCAGTTTCCTGCGCGACTTCAAGGGCAGTGAGCGGATTATCTGATTCACTTAAAAGAACAGGCGGCTCATGGGCCGCCTCAGACAGTTGATAATCCCGCATCAGGGGAATCTGGCCGCAACGAATAAGCTTAACGCGCAGAGAGCAGGGCCAGAAGAGGAAAGCGTCCCGCGCCATGGATTGGCTTAAGCGACTTTCCGATCTGACTCTGTTTCCTGTGCAACGTCGGTATTACAGCAGAACGAACCAGGCATTATCAATAAACAGGCGGCTTATCAGCCGCCTGTTTATTATTTTGCAATCGGTAAGTCGTCACGACTGCCCCATTCGCCCCAGGATCCGTCATACAGCGTGACATCCCGAGCGCCCAGCGCCGTCAGCGCCAGAATCAATACCACCGCCGTTACGCCTGAGCCACAGCTGGCGACCACCGGTTGGGTAATATCAACGCCCGCGTCGGCAAACAGCCTGCGCAGCTCCGCTTCCGGCTTAAGTTTTCCCTGCTCAACCAGCGTATTCCACGGCACATTCAGGCTGTTGGGAATATGTCCGCGATGCAGGCCGGGACGCGGTTCGTCCACTTCAGCGTTAAAACGATTAGCGGCACGCGCATCAACAATCTGTGCGCCGCCTTCATGACTGATCAGCAGCACGTCCGTCAGGCGTTTAACCCGGCTTTCATCCGCGTGCGCTTCAAACTCACCCTCCGGGAGATTCACGTTGCCAGTTGCGAGCGCAAAACCGGCTTCTTTCCAGCCCTGCAAACCACCGGCCAGAATTGACACCTGCGCCACGCCAAAGGTTTTCAGCATCCACCAGGCGCGTGGCGCGGAAAAGAGGTTGCCCTCGTCATAGACCACCAGATGCTTATCACTGCTGATGCCCAGCTCGCGCATCGCGACGGCAAAGGTCTCGGCACGTGGCAGCATATGCGGATAAGGGCTGGTGTGATCGGAAAGCGCTTCAATATCAAAGTAAGGGGCGTCGGGTAGATGACCCGCCAGATATTCAGCCTGAACATCGCGAACCGCTTCCATCCCGGGTGGCAACAGACGTGCATCCAGCACCTGAAGCCGCTCATCATTGTAGTGCTCTTGTAACCAGTCGGCGGACACAATCAGTGGCGTCGTCATAACAACCTCATCTCAGCAATCTGTCATACCAGTGTCAGGGAATGTGCGCGCCATCTCAAGAGAAGCGTTGATTAAATGCGAGCATTGATATGAAATTGCGCAGCGTAATTAAACGACACTCCCTGCGTCCCGGTGAAGGAACTACCATGAAGAAACGCACTACCCGGCTGCTGCTCAGTATGCTGATCGGTGGCTCGCTGCTGTCAGCGACCCTGTTACCTGTTTTGCCTCTCCAGGCGGCAGAGGTACCCGCAACCGCCCAGGTCAGCAAACCGCTGACGATTATCGATCTTTCGGAACTGCAGATTGACGGTGCCGCTGCGCTGGTCTTAACCTTCAGCCAGCCACTGGATGACAAGCAGGACATCGCGCAGAAAGTCAGGCTGACCGACGATAAACAGGGCCGGGTGGATGGCGGCTGGGAACTTGCCGCTAATCGTAAAACGTTGCGCTTCCGCCATCCCGAGCCGTCGCGCCACTTCACCGTCACGGTGGATGCGGGACTGCGTGCGGCCAGCGGTGAGACGCTTGCCGCCGATTACAGTCAGAAAATCGCCACCCGTGATATCCAGCCGATGGTGGGCTTTGCCAGTCGCGGTTCACTGCTGCCGCTGCGTATCACCCAGGGATTGCCGGTGCTGGCGCTGAATGTTGACCAGGTCGATGTCGATTTCTTCCGGATAAAGAATGCCGGCCTGGCGGAATTTCTCTCGCAGTGGAATTACGGCAACAACCTTTCAAGCTGGCAGTCGCAGGAGCTGCTGAAAAGCAGCCAGCTGGTTTATAGCGGACGCTTTGAGCTCAACCCGGCGCGAAACACGCGTGAAAAACTGCAACTGCCGATGAGTGACATCAAGGTGCTTCAGCAGCCCGGCGTCTATCTGGCCGTCATGAAGCAGGCCGGGACTTATCACTACAGCCAGCCCGCCACGCTTTTCACCCTGAGCGATATTGGCCTGTCACTGCACCGCTTCCCGGCTCAGTTCGAACTCTTTGCCCAGAGTCTGGCAAGCGGCCAGCCACTTTCCGGCGTCAGCGTCAGATTGCTGGATGAGAAAGGGCAGGTTCTGCAGAGCGGCACCAGTGACAGCACCGGTCATCTGCGCCTGAAAGCGGATGAAAAAGGTAAGCTCCTGCTGGCCGTGCAGGGTGAACAGACCTCGATGATCGACCTGGCGCGTCCGGCGCTGGATCTCGCTGAGTTTCCGGTTGCCGGACCGCAGGGCTATGACAAACAGCTGTTTGTCTTTGGCCCACGTGATATCTACCGGCCCGGCGAAATCGTCATCGTCAATGCGCTGCTGCGCGATGCCGACGGACATCCGTTGCCCGCCCAGCCGATCAAAGCGGAGCTGGTGCAGCCTGACGGCCAGGTGATGCGGACCTTTGTCTGGCAGTCTGAAGCGGGATTCTACCAGCAGCGACTGGCGCTGCCCGCGTCGGCCATGACCGGCGACTGGATGCTGCGACTGAATACCGGCGATAACCTCAAGCGCGAGTGGAAGTTTCACGTCGAAGATTTTCTGCCGGAGCGTATGGCGTTAACCCTGAAAAATGACCCTCAGCCACAGGCCGCTGATGCCAGTGTTGAATTCGGCATTGAAGGTCGCTATCTCTATGGCGCCCCAGCAGCAGGTAACACGCTACAGGGTCAACTCTATCTGCGACCGGCACGCGAGGCGGTGACTGCACTGCCAGGCTACCAGTTTGGTGACATCACCGAAGAGGGATTAAAGCGCACGCTGGATGAGGTGGACCTCAAGCTCGATGCCAGCGGTAAAGCACAACTCACGGTAGAAAATCAGTGGGATCAGCTGCACTCCCCGCTTAACCTGATCCTGCAGGCCAGCCTGCTGGAGACCGGCGGACGTCCGGTCACCCGTCGTGCCACCCAGGCCATCTGGCCCGCTGACGCCCTGCCGGGTATCCGGCCGCTGTTTGGTAACAAGGCGGTTTATGACTACCGCAGTGACAGCTATCACGATGAGCCTAACGTGCCGGAACAGAGCCTGGCCGAATTCGACATTGTTTATGCCAACAGTCAGGGCAAAAAACTGGCAGCGGACAAGCTGGATGTGCGCCTGATCCGTGAGCGCCGCGATTACTACTGGAGCTTCTCTGACAGCGAAGGCTGGCAGTCGCAGTATAGCGACAAGGATCTGCAGGAAGATGAACGCGCCATCTCTATCCCGGCTGATGGCAGCACCAAAGTCAGCTTCCCGGTCGAGTGGGGCCACTACCGGCTGGAAGTGCAGGCGGGCGAGAAGATCGTCAGCAGCGTCCGGTTCCAGGCGGGTTATGACTGGCAGGATAACACCAACGGCACAGGTGCATTGCGTCCCGATCAGGTCAGACTGAAGCTGGACAGAGCCGCTTACCAGCCGGGCGATACCGTGCACCTGCAGGTCGAATCACCGGCGGCCGGTAAAGGCTACCTGATGGTGGAGTCGAGCAGCGGCACGCTCTGGTGGCAGCCGCTGACCGTACCAAAGGGCGGCACAACGGTGGATGTGCCGGTGGCTGAGAGCTGGCAGCGGCACGATCTCTACTTCAGCGCTATTGTGGTGCGTGACGGCGATAAGGTCAGCGGCGCAACACCCAAACGCGCGGTAGGGCTATTGCACCTGCCGATGGCGACTGAAGCACGTCGCTTAAACCTGACGCTTGCGGCACCCGATAAAATTCGCCCGGAGCAACGCCTGACGGTCAACATTCACGCCAGTCGTGACGGCGGTCCGCTACCAGAAAAAGTGAATGTGCTGCTGTCCGCGGTGGACAGTGGTGTACTGAGCGTGACGGATTATAAAACCCCCGATCCGTGGCAGGCTTTCTTTGGCCGTAAACGCTACAACGTCGATCAGTATGACGTCTTTGGTCAGTTGATCGAAGGCGGCGGCCGGCTTGCGGCACTGCGTTTTGGTGGTGATGGCGAGGATGAATCGATGACGCGCGGCGGTAAAAAACCGGTGACGCACGTCAATATCGTCGCACAGCAGTTACAGGCGGTGACGCTGGATAAAGAGGGCAACGGATCGATTACGCTGCCGATCCCGGCGTTTAACGGCGAACTGCGACTGATGACCCAGGCATGGAGCGATGACAGCTTCGGCGCGGCCGAACGCAAACTGGTGGTTGCGGCGCCGCTGATCAGCGAACTGGCCACCCCGCGCTTCCTGGCCAGCGGTGACTCGGCATCTCTGGCGCTGGATCTCACTAACCTGACCGATCTGCCGCAAACCCTGACGGTGGATCTCTCCAGCAGTGGCCTGGTGGATCTGGCCGGTGCTGCCAGCCAGAGCGTCACGCTGGCTAAAGGTGCACGCAGCACGTTGCAGATTCCGGTCACGGCGAAAACGGGTTTTGGTGATGGCGAGATCACCGTACAGATTTCCGGTCTGAACCTGCCGGGTGAGCAGGTTAAGCCCGGCAGACAGCAGTGGAAAATTGGCGTCAGACCGCCTTATCCGGCGCAGACGCTGAACTTTGATGCCGTGATCAGCCCCGATCAGCCCTGGGAGGTCGCGGCGGCGGCGCTTACGGGGCTGGATGCACAAACCCTGAGCGGACAGCTGACGCTGAGCAATCGTCCGCCGCTGAATATCGCCAGCTATATCAGTGCGCTTTATGCCTATCCCTACGGCTGTCTGGAGCAGACTACCAGCGGGCTCTGGCCTTCGCTCTATACCAGTCATGCTGAGCTGACCGCGATGGGCATTAAAACCAGCAGCGATGAAGCACGACGGGCCGCCGTCGACACCGGTATTGCCCGTCTGGCCGGGATGCAGCGCGCTAACGGCAGCTTCGGGCTGTGGGATAAACAAGGTGAAGAGGAGTTCTGGCTGACACCTTACGTGACGGACTTCCTGCTTCGCGCCAGCGAGGTGGGCTATGCGCTGCCGGATAATGTGGTGGAGCGCGCTAATGCACGGCTGCTGCGCTATCTGCAGGATCCCTCGCAGATAAGCGGCGGCGGTGATAACAATGCCGCGCTGCAGTTCAGCGTACAGGCTTACGCCGGACTCGTGCTGGCGCGTCAGCAGCGTGCGCCACTGGGTGCGCTGCGTGCATTGTATGAAAAACGAGAGAAAGCTCGTTCCGGCCTGGCGCTGATGCAGCTTGGTGTAGCGCTGAAGCTGATGGGTGACGGACAGCGTGCACAGCAGGCGATCATGCAGGGAGCTACGCTGACGCGTTCAGACAACGAGTGGTATGGCGACTACGGCAGCACGGTGCGCGATCAGGGGATGATGATTGCCCTGTTAGCAGAAAATAAGCTGCAGTCGGATTTGCAAAATAGTCTGCTGCTGTCCCTGTCCAAAGAGGTCAACGGCAAACGCTGGTTCTCGACGCAGGAAAATAATGCACTTTATCTGGCAGCACACACTCTGCAACGTGCACAGGGCGGAAGCTGGCAGGCGCTATTATCGGGCAATCCTGAACCTCTGCAGGGCGATGCGCCACTGAATAAAGGGCTGGCGGCTGAACGCCTGTTGCAGGGCTTAGCCATCCGTAACCCGGGCAGTGCACCGCTGTATGGTCGTCTGGATGTGACAGGCTATCCGCTGACCGCCCCACAGCCGGAGAGCAATGTGCTCGGGATAAAACGTGAATACTTCACCCTGGATGGCAAAGCCGCCGATCTCAGTAATCTGCGCAGCGGGGAGTTGCTGGTAGTGCGTCTGACCGTTTCGTCAAAGCGCAGCATCAATGATGCGCTGGTGGTGGATCTGCTGCCTGCCGGTCTGGAGCTGGAAAACCAGAATCTGGCCGACAGCAGCGCCAGCCTCGGTGACAGTGCGGATGCGCTGAAGGAGAGCATGGGCGACATGCAGCAGGCCGACATTAAACACATTGAGTTCCGCGACGATCGCTTTGTCGCGGCACTGGCGGTGGATACTTATCGTCCCGCAACGCTGGTCTATCTGGCGCGGGCGGTCACGCCGGGTCGCTTCCTGGTGCCGCCTCCACAGGTGGAGTCGATGTATGTGCCGGAGTGGCGCGCCACCGGCAGCACGCCGTCGCAGTTGCATATTCAGTAAGTGACGCGACGCGTGTTAAAACCTCGCACCCTTAAAAAGGGGTGGCTCGTGCTGCCGCTTTTTTTTCTGGGTTTATGGCTGGCGACGTGGGGACTGGATCGGCTGTTTCCGCTTCCGCTTAAACAGGTGCAGCCTGCACGGGTCATTGTGGCCAGCGACGGTACGCCGCTGTGGCGCTTTGCTGACAGCAAGGGTATCTGGCGCTATCCGGTCACGCCAGAGGAGGTGGCACCGGCTTATCTGCAGGCGCTGCTGACCTATGAAGATCGCTGGTTCTGGTATCACCCCGGCATCAACCCTCTGGCCCTGCTGCGTGCCGCCTGGCAGGATTTGCGTCATCAGAGTGTGATTTCCGGCGGCAGCACTCTGACTATGCAGGTGGCGCGCCTTATCGACCCGCAACCCCGCACGTTGCGGGGCAAGCTGATTCAGGCGTGGCGTGCGCTGCAGCTGGAGTGGCATCTTTCCAAACGTGACATCCTGACGCTCTATCTTAACCGTGCGCCCTTTGGCGGTACGCTGGAAGGGGTGGGCGCAGCAAGCTGGAGCTGGCTGGGAAAAGCGCCGTCACAGCTGACACCAGGCGAAGCGGCGCTGCTGGCCGTGTTGCCGCAGGCACCCAGCCGTCTGCGGCCCGATCGCTGGCCTGAACGGGCGGAAGCCGCTCGCAATAAAGTGCTGGATCGACTGGCGCAATACCGCATCTGGTCCGCTGAACAGGTGGCGGAAATCCGTCAGGAGCCGGTGTGGCTGCCGCCGCGCCAGATGCCGCAGATGGCACCGCTGCTGGCCCGGCGACTGCTGTCGAGCAGCCGCAGCGATAAGATTGTCTCTACGCTCGATCCTTCACTGCAGCGCGAACTGGAAAGCCTGGCGCTGAACGTTAAAAATCAGCTGCCGCCGCGCACCTCACTGGCCATGCTGGTGGTGGATCACACCACCATGGCGGTTCGTGGCTACGTCGGCTCGGCTGACTTTACTGATGACAGCCGTTTTGGTCATGTGGATATGATCGCCAGCGTGCGCTCGCCAGGTTCGGTGTTAAAACCCTTTATTTACGGCATGGCGCTGGACGAAGGGCTGATTCATGCCGAATCGCTGCTGCAGGATGTGCCGCGTCGCTTTGGTGATTACCGGCCCGGCAACTTTGACACCGGTTTTCACGGACCGGTCAGCGCCAGCGAGGCGCTGGTGCGCTCCCTGAATCTGCCCGCCGTTCAGCTGCTGGAAGCACTAGGGCCAAAAAACGTCGCGGCGCGGCTGCGTAATGTGGGGCTGAATTTACGTTTTCCGCCTGGCGCGGAACCCAATCTTTCGCTGATTCTTGGCGGCACCGGGGCGCGCATGGATGAGATCGTGGCAGCCTACAGCGCCTTTGCCCGTCACGGCAATGCCGCTCAGCTGCGCTGGATGCCCGATCAACCGTTGCAGCAACGGCCGCTGCTATCAAAGGAATCGGCGTGGATCATCCGGCGTATCCTCGCAGGCGAAGCGCAGCCTGCCGGTAATGGCAGCGTACCCGACGTGGTGCCGCTGGCCTGGAAGACCGGCACCAGCTACGGCTATCGCGACGCCTGGTCGGTGGGTATCAATCCTCGCTATCTGATCGGCGTCTGGGTCGGGCGCCCGGATGCCACTCCGGTTGCCGGGCAGTTTGGTTTCGCCTCTGCTGTGCCGATTATGAATCAGATTAACAGCATGCTGATGAGCCGACTCGGCAGGCGTGACGTGCCAGGCGATCCGCGTCCGGCCTCGGTCACGGTAGCGACCCTCTGCTGGCCTGGTGGTCAGCCGCTGCCCGCCGGAGATGAAAACTGTCGTCAGCGGCGGCAAAGCTGGGTCGCCTCAGACACTCTGCCGCCAACGCTGCTGGCACCGGGTCAGGAGAGCCTCAGCGGATTACGCCTGAGTTACTGGCAGAATGCGCAGGGACTGCGCGTTGCCGCTGACTGCCCCGGCGCCACCCGTCACGAACGGCTGGTCTGGCCGCTGCCGCTGGAAGCCTGGCTGCCGCCTCAGGAGCGGCGGGCGCAGCGTCTGCCAGCTGTTGATACGCACTGTCCACCGCTACAGCAGGGCAGCAGTGCACCGCTGATCGTCACCGGCGTCATTGAGGGACAAATCGTTAAGCCGCTGCCGGGCAACAGTGCACTGACGATCCCGGTCGCGGTGCAGGGAGGGCAGGGCGCGCAGCGCTGGTGGTTCCTGAATGGTGAGCCTCTCACGACGCAAAACGCCGCAGAGATGTCGCTGCATCTTGATCATCCAGGCGAGTATCAGCTGGTGGTGATGGATGAAGAGGGCCAGCTTGTCTCGGTCACCTTCAGTCGGGGATGATGGTTTTCTGCGCTAAATCATAACTGAAGCGCATCCGCTTCGACTCAGATCAAGAATTTTCAACAAATTAGGGATCTCTGATAGGCAATGCCGGACTCAGCCCCTATAATCGGCGCCGTTTATTAACCGGGGCGGACGCCACCGGTTTCTTCAGAACGTCAAGACAGAGGTCATCATGGCAATCGAACGTACTTTTTCTATCATCAAGCCAAACGCCGTCGCTAAAAATGTGATTGGTGCTATCTACAACCGTTTTGAAAGCGCAGGCTTCAAAATCGTTGGCGCTAAAATGCTGCAGCTGAGCAAAGAGCAGGCTGAAGGCTTTTACGCTGAGCACCAGGGCAAGCCATTCTTCGATGGTCTGGTTGAATTCATGACTTCTGGCCCGGTTGTTGTTTCCGTGCTGGAAGGTGAAAATGCCGTTCAGCGTCACCGTGACCTGATGGGTGCCACTAACCCGGCAAACGCACTGGCTGGCACTCTGCGTGCTGACTACGCTGACAGCTTCACCGAAAACGCGACCCACGGTTCAGATTCAGCGGAATCTGCTGCCCGTGAAATCGCTTATTTCTTCGGCGAAAACGAAATCTGCCCACGTACTCGTTAATCGCCCGGCGATAAACGTTACAGCGGCTTTACAAAAATCTGCGTAGGGGAGGTCACTCCCGCCTGTTATCAGGCCGCAGATGTTGTACAATATTGCGCCTTCATTGACATCGCTTAATGAAGGCGCAATTTTTTCACCTATCCCTGAACAGCGCCATAACGTGTAACAACGAGGCCAGAGAATATTATGTCCGAACAGATTGTGACGTCCGCGTCCGCATCCCCTATTGTCGTCTCCCCCAAAAACCAGAAAATTAACCTGCTGGATCTCAACCGTCAGCAGATGCGCGAATTCTTCCTGTCGCTGGGTGAAAAGCCGTTCCGCGCCGATCAGGTCATGAAGTGGATTTATCACTACTGCTGCGATGATTTCGAGCAGATGACCGACATCAACAAAAAGCTGCGTAACCGGCTAATGGAGCTGACGGAGATCCGCGCACCAGAAGTGGCGGAAGAGATGCGCTCTACCGACGGCACCATCAAATGGGCCATTCGTGTAGGTGACCAGCTGGTGGAAACGGTCTACATCCCGGAAGGCGACCGCGCTACGCTCTGTGTTTCGTCACAGGTGGGGTGTGCGCTGGAGTGTAAATTCTGTTCGACCGCACAGCAGGGCTTTAACCGTAACCTGCGGGTGTCAGAAATTATTGGTCAGGTGTGGCGTGCGGCGAAAATTGTCGGCGCAGCGAAAATCACCGGCCAGCGTCCTATCACCAACGTGGTGATGATGGGCATGGGTGAGCCGCTGCTCAACCTCAATAACGTGGTCCCGGCGATGGAGATCATGCTGGATGACTTCGGCTTTGGTCTGTCGAAGCGTCGCGTGACCCTCTCTACTTCAGGTGTTGTTCCTGCGCTGGATAAACTGGGCGATATGATTGACGTCGCGCTGGCCATTTCCCTGCATGCGCCGAACGATAAGCTGCGTGATGATATCGTGCCGATCAACAAAAAGTACAATATCGAAACCTTCCTGGCGGCGGTGAAACGCTACATTGGTAAATCCAACGCCAATCAGGGACGTGTGACCATTGAGTACGTGTTGCTGGATCATGTCAACGACAGCACCGACGATGCGCATGAACTTGCCGCATTACTGAAAGAAACACCGTGTAAAATCAACCTGATTCCATGGAACCCCTTCCCGGGTGCGCCGTATGGCCGTAGCTCAAACAGCCGCATTGATCGTTTCTCCAAGGTGCTGATGGACTATGGTTTTACCACCATCGTGCGTAAAACCCGTGGCGACGATATTGATGCCGCCTGTGGTCAGTTAGCCGGAGAAGTGATCGACCGTACCAAGCGAACGCTGCGTAAAAAAATGGCGGGTGAAGCCATATCTGTGAAGGCTCTCTAGAAGAGTGGCAGAGTGCGTTTCCTGAAGTGATGACGCGTGGCAGGCTGCAGCCTGTCAACGTCAACCGGATGGAAACGATTATGCGTAACGGATTACCTGCTGTTTTACTTGCGCTGTTTGTTGTAAGCGGGTGTGTCAGCCAGCCATACGAACCTGGCGCTGAAGAGGTGCGGCTGCAGTTAGGGATGCACTATCTGGCCGGTGGAGACTATACCGCAGCTGAGCGAAACTTTCTGCGTGCACAGGCCGCCGCGCCCGAGGACTACCGGGTCTCGCTTGCACTGGCACGGCTGGCGCAGCAGCAGGGTAATCAGACAGCGGCGCAGGCACGGTTTATACTGGCACAGCAGCAGGCCCCGGATAATGGTTTTGTTGCTAACAATTACGGTGCGTTTCTCTGCGCTTTAAGGCAGTATGACGAAGCGCATCAACAGTTTAGTCGGGCAGGCGCTGCACCTCAGTTTGATGCACGTAATGACGCGCGTGAACTGGCAGGGTTTTGTTATCTGCAGGCGGGCGATGTTGCCACTGCCCGCAGGACGTTACGCCAGGCCCTTGAGGCCGACAGACGCAAAGCGGATTCGTTGCTGTCGGAAGCTGAAAAGCTGATGGCAGATAACCAGCTGGCAAAGGTGCAGGTTTTGCTCGACGTTTACCAGCAACAGCTGCCCGAAACGGCACGAAGTCTGGCGTTACACTTACGTTTCGCCGCGCTACAGGGAAATGCCGCTGACGTTTCACGTTATGGCGACCAGTTAGCGCGACGTTTTCCGCAATCGATACAGTACCAGCGTTATTTAGCTAATGAATACTGAAGCCACTCAAGAAAACTCTGCATTACATTCAACAGGTGAACGCCTGCGTCTGGCCCGTGAGCAGATGGGGCTGACGCAGCAGAACGTCGCTGAGCGCCTGTGCCTGAAACTCTCTACCGTGCGTGACATTGAGGAAGACAAATCGCCTGCCGATTTAGCCTCTACGTTCCTGCGCGGCTACATTCGTTCTTATGCGCGTCTGGTGCACATTCCTGAAGAGGAACTGCTGCCAATGATGGCGAAACAGACACCGGTTCGGGCTGCAAAAATCGAACCGATGCAAAGTTTCTCGCTGGGTAAGCGCCGCAAAAAACGCGACGGCTGGCTGATGATTTTCACCTGGCTGGTCGTGTTTGTGGTGGTGGGTCTGACCGGCGCCTGGTGGTGGCAGAATCATAAAGCGTCGCAGGATGATCTGGTGCCGATGACCGATCAGAACAGCAGCAGTGATAACGGTCAGTCGATTCCGCTGGGTGAATCCAGCGGTGACAGCGTGGCACCTGCCGCGCCTGACGAAAGCAATACCACGACCCGCGATAACAGTGCGGCCAGCACGCCAGCGAGTACGGCTCCGGCCGCCAGCGCCAGCAATGGCGCGACTGCTGCACAGCAGGACACCAGCAGCAATGCGGTGGTGTCGCCGAGTCAGGCTCCTGTGGAAAACACGGCGGCTGCGCCTGCAGCCACCCAGTCCGGTACCAGCACATCACCTCAGATGCCAGTCGGCGCAGCCGCGGTCAGTGAACCGGCTGCTGACCCTAACGCAGTGGTCATGACTTTTAACGGCGACTGCTGGCTGGAAGTGAGTGATGCCACCGGCAAAAAACTGTTCAGCGGTATTCAGCGCAGTGGTGGTAAACTCAGCCTGGCAGGAACGCCTCCGTATCGTCTGAAAATTGGCGCGCCGTCCGCGGTTCAGGTGCAATATCAGAATCAGCCCGTTGATTTAAGCCGTTTTATCCGTAATAACCAGGTTGCTCGCCTGACGTTGGGTGCGCAATAACAGCGTATCGCGTACCGGGCAATTGTGGAGAAGAAATATGCATAACGAAGCACCCATTATCCGCCGTAAATCCAAACGCATTTACGTCGGCAAGGTGCCGGTCGGTGACGGCGCGCCAATCGCCGTACAGTCGATGACCAACACCCGCACCACTGACGTGGAAGCGACGGTAAATCAGATCAAAGCCCTTGAGCGAGTCGGTGTCGACATCGTTCGTATCTCGGTGCCTACCATGGATGCCGCAGAAGCGTTCAGGCTGATCAAACAGCAGGTGAACGTCCCGCTGGTTGCAGATATTCATTTTGACTACCGCATCGCCCTGAAAGTCGCCGAATATGGCGTTGACTGCCTGCGCATCAATCCCGGTAACATCGGGAACAATGAGCGCATCCGTATGGTAGTCGACTGCGCACGCGACAATAATATTCCGATCCGAATTGGCGTAAACGCCGGTTCGCTGGAAAAAGATCTGCAGGAGAAGTATGGCGAGCCGACGCCACAGGCGCTGCTGGAATCCGCCATGCGCCATGTCGATCATCTCGACCGTCTTAACTTCGATCAATTCAAAGTCAGCGTAAAAGCGTCAGATGTCTTCCTCGCCGTTGAATCTTATCGTCTGCTGGCGAAACAGATCGAACAGCCTCTGCATCTCGGCATTACCGAAGCGGGTGGCGCACGTGCGGGCGCGGTGAAATCGGCGATTGGCCTGGGACTGCTGCTGTCAGAAGGGATCGGCGATACGCTACGCATCTCGCTGGCGGCCGATCCAGTTGAAGAAGTCAAAGTCGGTTTCGATATCCTGAAGTCACTGCGCATTCGTTCTCGCGGTATCAACTTCATCGCCTGTCCGACCTGCTCACGTCAGGAGTTTGACGTCATCGGTACGGTCAACGCGCTTGAGCAGCGTCTGGAAGATCTCATCACGCCGATGGACGTCTCCATTATCGGCTGCGTAGTCAACGGACCGGGCGAAGCGACCCTCTCTACGCTGGGCGTGACCGGCGGCAGCAAGAAGAGCGGTTTCTACGAAGATGGTGTGCGTCAGCGCGATCGTCTCGACAACAATGACATGATCGATCAGCTGGAAGCGCGCATTCGTGCCAAAGCGTCGATGCTGGATGCCAGCCGCCGTATTGATGTTCAGCATCTGGAAAAATAATGGCGTGCGCGGCCTGCGTACGTGACTTTTTTGACTGAACCTGTGCGGTTTCATCCTCATAAGGTATGATGCCGGACAGGTTTTTTTGCATTAAGAGATTTTAACGTGGCGAAGAATATACAGGCAATTCGCGGGATGAACGACTACCTGCCTGCGGATACTGCCCTCTGGCAACGGATTGAAGGCGTTCTCAAGCAGACGCTGGCGAGCTACGGTTACAGCGAAATTCGCTTACCGCTGGTGGAGCAAACCCCACTGTTTAAACGCGCCATCGGTGAAGTCACCGATGTGGTTGAAAAAGAGATGTATACCTTTGATGACCGCAACGGTGAAAGCCTGACGCTGCGTCCGGAAGGCACGGCAGGCTGCGTGCGCGCCGGTATCGAACACGGTTTACTCTACAACCAGGAACAGCGCCTGTGGTACATGGGACCCATGTTCCGCTATGAGCGTCCGCAGAAAGGCCGCTATCGTCAGTTCTATCAGATCGGCGTGGAAGTGTTTGGTCTGCAGGGACCGGACATTGATGCTGAACTGATCATGCTGAATGCCCGCTGGTGGAAAGCCCTGGGTATCTCTGAGCACGTTCGCCTGGAACTCAACTCTATCGGTTCACTGGAAGCACGCGCGCATTATCGTGACGCACTGGTTGCCTTCCTTGAGCAGCACAAAGCGGTGCTGGACGAGGATTGCAAACGCCGCATGTACAGCAACCCGATGCGCGTTCTCGACAGTAAAAATCCCGAGGTTCAGAAACTGCTGAATGATGCGCCACATCTTGGCGACTATCTGGATGACGAGTCTCGCGAGCACTTCAGCGGCCTGTGTGCGCTGCTGGATGACGCTGGCATCAGCTACACCGTCAATCAGCGTCTGGTACGCGGCCTGGATTATTACAACCGCACCGTGATTGAGTGGGTCACCGATAGCCTGGGTTCACAGGGCACGGTGTGTGGCGGCGGTCGCTACGATGGCCTGGTTGAGCAGCTTGGTGGTCGTGCAACACCTGCCGTGGGTTTCGCCATGGGCATGGAGCGTCTGGTGTTGCTGGTTCAGGCGGTTAATCCTGAATTTGAACCGACGAGCAATGTGGATGTCTATGTTATCGCTTCAGGTCAGGGCGTGCAGTCTGCTGCGATGCAACTGGCTGAGAAATTGCGTGATGAAGCGCCGGAACTGAGGCTGATGACTAACTTTGGCGGCGGCAACTTTAAGAAGCAATTTGCCCGTGCTGACAAGTGGGGCGCACGCGTTGCCCTGGTGTTAGGCGAAGATGAAGTCAAAGCCGGTCAGGTCGTGATTAAAGATCTGCGCCGTGGCGAGCAGCAAACGCTGGATCAGGCAGAGGCTGCTGCTGTATTACGCACGCTGTTACAGTAAGCGTGACACAGCACCAACCATAGAAAGGAGAGGGATTGCGTGGAAGTGTATAGCAATGAGAACGAGCAGACCGACGCGCTGCGCAACTTTTTTGCCAGTAATGGCAAAGCGTTAGCCATTGGCGTAGTCATCGGCATTGCTGCGCTGGGTGGCTGGCGTTACTGGAGCAGTCATCAGGATGATACGGCGAAATCCGTGTCCGCGCAGTATCAGCAGCTCACCAGCGCCATGCAGGCGGATAAACCGGAAACGCTGGAAGCGGTTAACCGCTTTGCCAGTGAAAACAGCAATACCTACGGTGCGCTGGCTGCGATGGATCTGGCGAAGCAGTATGTTGACGCCGGTCAGCTTGATAAGGCCGCAACGCTGCTGCAAAACGGACTGAAAGATACGAAAGATGCCAATCTGCAGGCGGTGATTAACCTGCGCCTGGCACGCATTCAACTGCAACAGAATCAAGCGGATGCGGCGCTTAAAACCCTTGATGGTGTGAAGGGTGATGGCTGGACAGCCATTGTGGCCGATATTCGCGGCGAAGCGCTGCTGACCAAAGGTGACAGGCAGGGCGCGCGCGATGCCTGGAGTAAAGGAGTCGAATCTGACGCCTCTCCGGCATTGAAGCAAATGATGCAGATGAAGATGAATAACTTAAGCTAAGCCAGTCAAGAGAGAGCGCATGGAATTACGTAAATACCTGCTGCCGGGACTGATTTCAGTCACTTTGCTCAGCGGTTGTTCGCTGTTTAGCGGCGAAGAAGATGTAGTAAAAATGGCCCCGTTGCCGAAGGTGGAAAATCAGTTCACGCCACAGAAAGTGTGGAACACCTCGGTAGGCGATGGCGTCGGTGACTTCTACTCAAATCTGCATCCTGCCTGGCAGGACAACACCGTTTTTGCAGCCGATCGTTTTGGTATTGTCAAAGCGCTGGATGCCGCAGACGGTAAAGAAAAATGGAAAGTCGATCTCTCTGAGAAAACCGGTTTCTTCTCGAAAAACCGCTCAGCGCTGTTATCCGGCGGCCTGACCGCTGATGGCGATCGGGTTTATGTTGGCAGCGAGCGCGGCAAAGTTTATGCCCTGAACAGCAGCGATGGCAGCCTGGCCTGGCAGACCAGCGTCGCAGGTGAAGCGCTGTCTCGTCCTGTAGTCAGCGATGGTCTGGTACTGGTACATACCAGTAACGGCATGCTGCAGGGACTGGATCAGAGCAGCGGTGCGGTGAAGTGGAGCGTCAACCTGGATATGCCAGCGTTGTCTCTTCGCGGCGAATCTGCACCTGCTGTCGCATTTGGCGGCGCCATTGTCGGTGGCGACAACGGTCGCGTCAGTGCCGTGGTGATGAATCAGGGACAGCTGATCTGGCAGCAGCGTATTTCTCAGGTCAGCGGTGCCACTGAGATCGACCGTCTTAACGACGTCGATACCATGCCGGTTATCGTCAATGGCGTAGTGTATGCACTTGCTTACAACGGTAACCTGTCGGCGCTGGATCTGCGCTCTGGCCAGATTTTGTGGAAACGCGAAATTGGCGGTGTGAAAGATCTGATTGTCGATGCCGGTCGCATCTATCTGGTCGATCAGGATGACCGCGTGATTGCGCTGAACGCTGACGGCGGTGTTGCCATCTGGCGTCAAAGCGACCTGCTGCATCGCAACCTGACTTCTCCGGTGCTCTACAACGGCTACCTTGTGGTTGGCGACAGTGAAGGTTATCTGCACTGGCTAAACACCACTGATGGTCGTTTTGTTGCTCAGCAGAAACTGGATAGCTCAGGCTTCCAGACTGAGCCGGTGGTTGCCAGCGATAAGCTTCTGATCCAGTCGAAAGACGGCGAGGTTTATGCGATTACCCGTTAACGGGTAAACGTCTGGCAGGTGAAATCCTCCGTTCTGACGGCTCCTGATTTAATCAGGGGCCGTTTCGTTTTTAGTCAGGCATGGTATTCTTTGCGCCTTAAGCCTGAACTTAACGGCCAGAGCCGTTATAATCACGCCATTCGGGCGATTAATTATTTATTGAGGCATTTTGTTATGGTACCTGTGGTCGCGCTGGTTGGGCGTCCCAATGTGGGAAAATCTACGCTATTCAACCGCTTAACCCGCACACGTGATGCGCTGGTAGCGGATTTTCCTGGACTGACTCGCGATCGCAAATATGGTCGCGCCGAAGTGGAAGGGCGCGAATTTATTGTTATTGATACCGGTGGTATCGACGGCACCGAAGAGGGTGTTGAAACGCGGATGGCCGAGCAGTCACTGCTGGCGATTGAAGAAGCCGATGTTGTGCTGTTTATGGTTGATGCGCGTGCGGGCATGATGGCCGCCGATCAGCAAATTGCTAAGCATCTCCGCTCCCGTCAGAAAGCGACCTTCCTGGTGGCGAACAAAACTGACGGGCTCGATCCGGATCAGGCGGTTGTCGACTTCTATTCACTGGGCCTGGGCGAGATTCATGCCATTGCAGCCTCGCATGGTCGTGGTGTGAGCAGCCTGATAGAAGAGGCACTCCTGCCGTGGATGGACAAAGTTGAGGCGGTTGAGCTCACTGAAGAAGAAGAGAACCAGGCTTACTGGGCTGCGCTTGAAGCTGACGAGATTGCTGAGCAGGAAGCGGCGGAGGAAGAAGAAAACTTCGACCCGACTGGTTTGCCAATCAAACTGGCGATTGTTGGCCGTCCTAACGTAGGTAAGTCAACGCTTACTAACCGCATCCTCGGCGAAGATCGCGTGGTCGTCTACGACATGCCGGGCACCACCCGCGACAGTATCTATATTCCGATGGAGCGTGATGGACGTGAATACGTTCTGATCGACACCGCAGGCGTGCGTAAGCGTGCCAAAATCTCTGACACCGTTGAGAAATTCTCAGTCATCAAGACGCTGCAGGCGATTGAAGATGCCAACGTCGTGATGCTGGTGATTGATGCTCATGCCGGTATTTCCGATCAGGATCTCTCGCTGCTGGGCTTCATTCTTAACAGTGGTCGCTCGCTGGTGATTGTGGTCAACAAATGGGATGGCTTGTCGCAGGAAGTGCGTGATGAAGTGAAAGAGACGCTGGATTTCCGTCTGGGCTTTATCGATTTCGCCCGCATCCACTTTATCTCTGCGCTGCACGGGAGCGGCGTAGGTAATCTGTTTGAGTCGATCACGGAAGCCTATGACTGTTCGACCCGCCGCGTAAACACCTCGCTGCTGACCCGCATCATGAACATGGCGGCAGACGATCACCAGCCGCCGCTGGTACGCGGTCGTCGCGTTAAGCTTAAATACGCGCATGCTGGTGGCTATAACCCGCCTATCGTGGTGATCCACGGTAACCAGGTTAAGGATCTGCCTGATTCTTATAAACGCTACCTGATGAACTATTTCCGTAAATCACTTAACGTGATGGGAACGCCAATTCGCATTCAGTTCAAAGAGGGTGATAACCCTTATGAAGGCAAACGTAACCTGCTGACGCCAACGCAGCAGCGTAAGCGTAAGCGTCTGATGGCGCATATGAAAAAGAATAAGCGTTAACAAAATGAGGGCCATCTGGCCCTCTTTTTTTTTGCGCTGAATAACGCAGGGTGGAGAACATAATGCGTGTGCTTTGTGAAAAATGTCAGCAACCGCTGTCGCTCAGCGACGGTGAATTTATCTGCACAGCCTGCGGAGCGCATTACCCGGCGCATCCCTGCTGTCCTGAGTGTCACCAGCCACTTGAAGTGCTGAAAGCCTGCGGCGCAGTAGACTATTTTTGCCGTAACGGACATGGTCTGATCTCCCGCAAGCGCGTAGTTTTACAGCCACCCGGCCACTGACCTCGCTTTCAGCTACGCTTAAAATGTCAGATAAGGCAGAGCGATTCCTGGCCCTTTTTGTAGCAAAAATGCTATTACTCCGTAACAAACGCGTTGTATATGTTCACTCTGTAATGTACCAGGTGGTACAATCCTGCCGCGTCGTGGGAGGGGTCAGCCACATCCGTGCTCTTCCGGCCCACAGATTCTCACGGACGCGGGTCTGTTTATATTCGTTTTGAAACAGAGCAATGCTCTGCGCGGACGTGCATAACGCGCCAGAGTCCGGACGGCAACAGTCCGGATGCTCTGTTTATTCAGGAGAGTAAGTGTTATGGCTGAAACATCCTCCCGCTCCGGAAAGGGGCTGGGAATCGCATCCGTGCTGCTCGGACTGGTGCTGCTTGCTACCGGTCTGTTTTTTGCCATTGGCGGCGGTAAACTGGTAGCCCTTGGCGGCAGCAGGTACTTTTTAATTGCGGGTATCGTCACTGTACTCTCCGCAATTCAATTCTTCCGTCGCAAATCATCGGCAGTGGTTCTGTTCCTGCTGGTCTTTGTCGGCACCCTGATCTGGTCGCTGTTCGATGCGGGTCTGGAGTTCTGGCCGCTGGTCTCTCGCCTGATGGTGCCTGCCGGGCTGATGCTGCTGGCCTTCCTGATCTGGCCTTCACTGCGTAAGCACGAAGGTAAGCACTCACTGGCAAAACCCTCTTACGCCTTCTCTGCGCTATTGGCGGCAGGCATGGTGGTCACGCTGGTACAGATGTTCCAGCCCCATCCTACCGTTGCCGGCACCGGCGAAGAGCTGCCACTGATCCCGGTTGATAAAACCAGACAGCAGAAAGACTGGGATAATTACGGTAATACCCCGCAGGGCAGCCGCTTTGTGGCGCTGGACCAGATTACCCGCGATAACGTGAAGGATTTGAAAGTTGCCTGGACCTTCCACACTGGTGATACGCCTGTCAGCCCGACCGGAAACGGCGCAGAAGATCAGCAGACGCCATTGCAGATTGGTAACACCCTTTACCTCTGTACGCCGCACAACAACGTCATCGCCGTTGAAGCCAATACGGGTAAACAGATCTGGAAACGTGAAATCAATGCCAAAGCAGACGTCTGGCCGCGCTGCCGTGGTCTGGCTTACTTTGACGTAACCAGGCCGCTGCAACAGCCGGATAAGCCGGGTTCTTCACCTGTACCAGCCGCTGTGCTGCCAGCTGGTGACAGCTGCCAGCGTCGTATTCTGATGAACACCATCGACGCGCGTCTGATTGCGATCAACGCCGACAACGGTGAGTTCTGTGAAAACTTCGGCGATCACGGCATCGTTGATCTTAAAGCGGGACTGGGCCAGGCACCGGATCCACAGTATCAGCTGACGTCAGCGCCAACGCTGGCGGGCACCACCGTCGTGGTGGGGGGGCGTGTCGCAGATAACGTGCAGACTGATATGCCTGGTGGTGTGCTGCGTGGCTTTGACGTTATCACCGGTAAAATGCGCTGGGCATTTGACCCAGGCAATGTTGACCCGAATGCGATTCTGATGCCGGGTAAAGATTACACCCGCAGTACGCCGAACTCCTGGGCGCCGATGTCTTACGACCCGGCAATGAACACCGTGTTCATCCCGATGGGCAGTTCGTCGGTTGACCTCTGGGGTGCGAACCGTACCGAACTGGATCACAAATACGGTGCTTCGGTGCTGGCGCTGGATGCGACTACCGGTAAAGAGAAGTGGGTCTATCAGACCGTACATAACGATCTGTGGGACTTCGACCTGCCGATGCAGCCAAGCCTGATCGACTTCCCGCAGAAAGATGGCAGCACCACGCCAGCGGTGGTGATTGGTGGTAAAACCGGCATGATCTTCGTGCTTGACCGTATGACCGGCAAGCCGCTGACCAAAGTCGAAGAACTGCCGATGCCGCAGGGCCATATTCCGAACGAGCAGTACACGAAAACACAGCCACACTCGACCGGAATGCCGCAGATTGGCAACCAGACGCTGAAAGAATCTGACATGTGGGGTGCAACGCCGTTTGATCAGCTTGCCTGCCGTGTCGCCTTCAAATCAATGCGCTACGACGGACTGTTCACCGTGCCAGACACCGACAAGTCGCTGAGCTTCCCGGGTTCGCTTGGGGGTATGAACTGGGGCAGCATGTCGATCGATCCGAACAACCATCTGCTGTTCGTCAATGACATGCGTCTGGGCCTGTGGGTACAGATGATCCCGGCGGATACCAGCAGCATTGCCCGTGGCAGCAACGGCGGCGAAGCAATTAACACCGGTATGGGTGCCGTTCCGCTGAAAGGCACGCCTTATGCAGTGAATAAAAACCGCTTTATGTCGCCGCTGGGCATTCCTTGTCAGAAGCCGCCATTTGGTACGCTGTCGGCGATTGACCTGAAAACCCAGAAAATCGTCTGGCAGGTGCCGGTCGGCACCGTGCAGGATACCGGTCCATTTGGCATCAAAATGCGCGTGAAAATGCCGGTTGGTATGCCAACGCTGGGCGGTACGCTGGCAACACAGGGTGGCCTGGTGTTCATCGCCGGTACCCAGGATTACTATCTGCGCGCCTTTGATTCTTCAACCGGTAAAGAGGTGTGGAAAGCACGCCTGCCGGTCGGCAGTCAGGGTGGCCCGATGAGCTACGTTTCACCGAAAGATGGTAAGCAGTACATCCTGATTTCAGCTGGTGGCGCACGTCAGTCACCGGACCGCGGTGATTACGTGATTGCTTACGCGCTGCCAGACAGCAAGTAATAACACATAAGGAAAAGGGCCGACATTGTCGGCCCTTTTTATTTGCTTATTTTCCGTCGTGCCACAGCGCTTTTAGCTCCGGCGGCGCGACCTGTTCCGGAATCAGCAGCACAATAGTGCCTACCTCACGGCGGGTGGCATACTGAATCTGGATACGGAAATAACGCTGATCGCCACTGCCCACCTGCGCGGCTTTCTCCTCGGGTTCGCCCAGCGGCATTGCCTGCTCCAGCGCATGACAGACGCGCTGTTTTTCTGGCGCCGGCAACTCGCCAAGCATAAAGCGTCGTTCGGCGCGCAGCCCCGGAATAAAGGCCATGCCGCCTTCACGCGCGACGATGATGGTGGCATCATCTGTGAGTTCGGGCAGTTCACTCATAGCACGCCAACCTCCTTCCACGCCTGTTCAATAGCACTGCTGACCGACTCGTTGAACCGCTTTTTACCATGCTCAATGGTGAAGCGGGCAAAGGTTTTGAAATCCGCATCCTGTGGCAGTTCGTCGTCACACACCGTGTCATACCAGGCATATCCCGCCTGTTCCCAGGCATAACCCCCCAGCGCTTTGGCCGCCAGATAAAAGGCCCGGTTAGGAATGCCGGAGTTGATATGAACACCGCCATTATCTTCACGGGTTTTCACGTAGTGATCCATGTGTGCCGGTTGCGGATCTTTGCCCAGCAGCGGGTCATCGTAGGCGGTGCCGGGTTCAGACATCGACCGCAGACCACGCCCATTAATACCCTTCGCCAGCAGGCCTTCACCAATAATCCAGTCTGCTTCATCCGCACGCTGCTTTTTGCTGAACTGTTTTACCAACGAGCCAAAAACATCCGACAGCGACTCATTCAGTGCACCAGCCTGCTCAAAGTAGATCAACCCGGCTTCGTTTTCCGTGACGCCATGTGCCAGTTCGTGGGCCACAACGTCAATCGCAATGGTAAAGCGATTGAAAATTTCGCCGTCACCATCGCCAAATACCATCTGTTGACCGTTCCAGAAGGCGTTCTGGTATTTCTCACCGTAGTGCACGGTACCCAGCAACTTCAGGCCCTGACCATCCAGCGAATTACGCTGATACGCCTGCCAGAAGAAGTCATAGGTGACGCCAAGGTAGTCCCAGGCTTCTTCAGCCGCGACGTCATCATTACCTGGCTGGCCTTCCTGACGAACCAGCTTACCCGGCAGGGTTTCCTGGCTCTGGGCATCATAAATTTCACGGTCAACATGACCGCCCGCCGCCGTTTTCACGCCAGTCGATTTTTGCCAGTGTTCCGCCATCAGGTGCTGAACGTGCGTCAGGGTGCGGCGCGCCTGCGCCTGCTGATGGCCGGAACTGTGAGCGATAATCTTGCGAAGGATATAGGGAGGAATAACGCAGTAAGCCATGTGAGACTCCTTGGCAAAAAGGAATGAGTCAAAAGTATAGACCCGTCTGGCTGGTTAGACCTCATGAGTGAGGCCAGCGGTAATTGGAAAAATGTGAGGAGGCGCGCAGAGTCAGTATCAGGGAGCGGATTTGCGGCAGCGCTTATTTTTCAGACAATCATTCTGACGGATTATATGAGAACGCCTGGTAGCAAAAATTAGTCATAAAAATAGCCGGCCAGACCAGGTGAGCCTGATAAGTGAGACCAGTGGTTAATGGAGAAATGTAAGTTGGCGGGCAGCGTCAGGAGGTGGTTTTGCGGCGGCGCTTTTTCTCAGGTAACAGCTGCGTCACCTGGCTTTCAACCCAGCCATCATCCAGACGGGTGCGCAGCAGGTCGCCGCTCTGAAGCTGTGCGGTTTGCTTCACCACCTGACCGGCGATGTCGGTGGTCACGCTAAAACCACGCGCCAGCGTTGCCAGCGGGCTGACACCTTCGAGCTGTGCGACCAGCTGACCAAACTGTTGTTTATTGCTGTTCAGCTGCGTTGCCATGCTCTGCTGCAGGCGATAGTGCCAGCTTTGCAGCTGTTTTTGCGCCTCGAACAGACGCTGCTGCGGCTGCCGGGCGTTGAGTCGATGCGCCAGGCGATCCTGCTGACGTGTGGCCTGACGCAGGCGCGTTTCCATCGCTTCACCCAGACGCTGTTGCAGGCGGAACAGGGCGGTCTGCTGACGGGCCAGCCGCAGCTGCGGATGCTGCTGCTGCAGGCGATGCTCAAGACGCGTGTAAAGCCGCTGCTGGCGCGCCAGGTAGTAATCCATCGCCATCTCCAGCCGCTGCTGCTGCGACTGCAACTGGCGCAGCAGCTCCAGCTGGTTGCGGCTGACAATTTCTGCGGCTGCTGAAGGGGTAGGGGCGCGTAAGTCGGCGACGAAGTCGGCAATGGTGACGTCGGTTTCATGACCGACGGCGCTGACGATGGGAATGCGGCTAGCAAAAATGGCGCGCGCCACCCGTTCGTCGTTAAAGCTCCATAAATCTTCCAGCGAACCGCCGCCGCGCCCGACGATTAACACATCGCACTCGTTACGCAGGTTGGCAATTTCAATTGCCCGGACAATAGCGGCTGGCGCATCGACGCCCTGTACCACGGTCGGGTAGATGACCACGGGCAGGGAGGGATCCCGGCGATGCAGGACGCGTAACACATCGTGCAGCGCCGCGCCGGAGGAGGAGGTGATCACCCCGACCTGACGCGCCGGTTCCGGCAGCGGTTGCTTATGCTGTGGCTCAAATAAGCCTTCGCTCGCCAGCTTTGCTTTCAGCAGTTCAAACTGCTGCTGCAGCAAGCCTTCCCCCGCCGGATGCATGCTTTCGGCAATCAGCTGATAGTCACCACGAGGTTCATAGAGGGTAATGTTAGCGCGTACCAGTACCTGCTGACCATGCTGGGGGCGGAAGGTGACGCGACGATTGCTGTTGCGGAACATGGCGCAGCGAACCTGAGCGCCATCATCTTTCAGCGTGAAGTACCAGTGACCGGAAGCCGGTTGGGTGAAGTTGGAGATCTCAGCGCTGATCCAGACCAGGCCCATCTCTTTCTCCAGCAGCTGACGCACTGTCGTATTGAGACGGCTGACGGTAAAAATATTGGCAGTAGATGGCAGCGACATGTGACGAAGATCAAATTCCAAATCAGCAGGTTAATTCATCGATACTACAGGGCTGTCAGTGCGGATCAAGGGTTTTTCGTAAATAATGCTGGAGGCAATCGATTACGGCCTGTATAATGCCGCGGCAATATTTTATCTATTCTCAATCACCCGAGGTGGAGTATTGCCATGTTAAGAATCGCTAAAGAAGCACTCACTTTTGACGACGTTCTGCTCGTCCCTGCACACTCCACCGTCCTGCCGAATACGGCCGATCTCAGCACTCAGCTGACCAAAAATATCCGTTTAAATATTCCTATGCTCTCCGCTGCCATGGATACCGTGACCGAAGCGGGTCTGGCGATTGCGCTGGCACAGGAAGGCGGTCTTGGCTTCATCCATAAAAACATGTCGATTGAACGCCAGGCGGACGAAGTGCGCAAGGTGAAGAAACATGAAAGCGGCGTGGTTACTGAACCCCAGACCGTTCTGCCAACGACACCCCTGGCTGATGTTAAAGTGCTGACCGAGCGCAACGGCTTTGCGGGCTACCCGGTCGTTAACCGCGACAACGAACTGGTGGGTATCATCACCGGTCGTGACGTGCGCTTTGTGACTGACCTTTCTCAGCCGGTCTCTGCGGTTATGACCCCGAAAGATCGTCTGGTGACGGTGAAAGAGGGCGAAGCGCGCGATGTGGTGCTGCATAAAATGCACGAAAAGCGCGTTGAGAAAGCGCTGGTCGTGGATGACAGCTTCCATCTGCTGGGCATGATTACCGTTAAAGACTTCCAGAAAGCCGAACGCAAACCTAACGCCTGTAAAGATGCGCAGGGTCGTCTGCGTGTGGGTGCAGCGGTGGGTGCCGGTGCCGGTAACGAAGAGCGTATTGATGCGCTGGTCGCAGCGGGCGTTGACGTGCTGCTGATTGACTCTTCACACGGCCATTCTGAAGGCGTGCTGTCACGTATCCGTGAAACCCGTGCTAAATATCCGGACCTGGAAATTGTCGGCGGTAACGTCGCCACTGGTGCAGGCGCACTGGCGCTGGTCGCGGCAGGCGTCAGTGCCGTTAAAGTCGGTATCGGCCCTGGCTCTATCTGTACGACCCGTATTGTCACCGGTGTGGGCGTTCCGCAGATCACTGCCGTTTCTGACGCGGTCACCGCGCTGGAAGGCACCGGCATTCCGGTCATTGCCGATGGCGGTATCCGTTTCTCTGGTGACATCGCCAAAGCGATCGCCGCCGGTGCGTCCTGTGTGATGGTGGGTTCCATGCTGGCGGGGACCGAAGAGTCACCGGGCGAAATCGAACTCTATCAGGGCCGTTCATTCAAATCCTATCGCGGCATGGGCTCACTGGGCGCGATGTCCAAAGGCTCTTCTGACCGTTACTTCCAGACCGATAACGCCGCTGACAAACTGGTGCCGGAAGGTATCGAAGGCCGCGTGGCCTATAAAGGCCGTCTGAAAGAGATCGTACATCAGCAGATGGGCGGCCTGCGTTCGTGCATGGGCCTGACCGGTTGCCCGACCATTGACGACCTGCGCACTAAAGCGGAATTTGTCCGCATCAGCGGCGCGGGCATCAATGAGAGCCACGTGCATGACGTGACCATCACCAAAGAGTCACCAAACTACCGCATGGGTTCATAATCCCGATTTCCCGCCCGGCTCATGCCGGGCGCTTTTATTGATCAAGTCACCGTTCTGGAAACCCCTCAATGACGACGGAAAATATCCATAAGCACCGCATTCTGATTCTCGATTTCGGCTCACAATATACTCAGCTGGTTGCCCGCCGCGTGCGCGAGCTTGGCGTTTACTGTGAACTCTGGGCATGGGATGTCACCGAAGAGCAGATCCGCCAGTTCAATCCAAGCGGTATCATCCTTTCAGGCGGCCCGGAAAGCACCACCGAACTGAACAGCCCGCGCGCACCTGACTATGTCTTCAGCGCTGGCGTGCCGGTGCTGGGCGTCTGCTACGGTATGCAGACCATGGCGATGCAACTGGGCGGCACCGTTGCTGGCTCAAACGAGCGCGAATTCGGTTATGCGCAGGTCGAAGTCACCACACCAAGTGCGTTGGTTCGCGACATTGAAGATGCGATCAGCGCCGCCGGTAAACCGCTGCTGGATGTCTGGATGAGCCACGGTGACAAAGTCACGGCGATCCCGGCTGACTTCGTCACCGTGGCCAGCACAGAAACCTGTCCGTTCGCCATCATGGCCAACGAAGAGAAGCGTTTCTACGGCGTGCAGTTCCATCCGGAAGTGACTCACACCCGCCAGGGTCTGCGGATGCTCGAGCGCTTCATCATCGACATCTGTGAATGTGAAGCCCTGTGGACGCCTGCCAAAATTATCGAAGATGCCGTTGAGCGCCTGCGTGAGCAGGTGGGTAACGACAAAGTAATCCTCGGTCTGTCAGGTGGTGTGGACTCCTCTGTCACGGCGATGCTGCTGCATC
Organism: Pantoea sp. B550; assembly: GCF_024158165.1. Taxonomy (NCBI): domain Bacteria; kingdom Pseudomonadati; phylum Pseudomonadota; class Gammaproteobacteria; order Enterobacterales; family Erwiniaceae; genus Pantoea; species Pantoea sp. B550. The sequence goes on along the minus strand of NZ_JAMYXI010000003.1, from coordinate 920,097 downwards.
GCGCTATTGGTGATCGTCTGACCTGCGTGTTTGTGGATAACGGTCTGCTGCGTCTGAACGAAGCACAGCAGGTGATGGATATGTTTGGCGACCATTTCGGGCTCAACATTATCCATGTACCGGCTGAAATGCGTTTTCTGGATGCGCTGGCGGGTATCGATGAGCCTGAAGCCAAGCGTAAAACCATTGGTCGCGTCTTTGTGGAAGTGTTCGACGAAGAAGCGCTTAAGCTGCAGGACGTGAAGTGGCTGGCGCAGGGCACCATCTATCCGGACGTGATTGAATCGGCGGCCTCAGCCACCGGTAAAGCGCACGTGATCAAATCGCACCACAACGTCGGTGGCCTGCCGAAAGAGATGAAGATGGGCCTGGTTGAGCCGCTGAAAGAGCTGTTCAAAGACGAAGTGCGCAAAATTGGTCTGGAGCTGGGCCTGCCGTACGATATGCTCTACCGCCATCCGTTCCCGGGTCCGGGTCTGGGTGTGCGCGTGTTGGGCCAAGTGAAGAAAGAGTATTGCGACCTGCTGCGTCGTGCCGATGCTATCTTCATTGAAGAGCTGCACAAAGCGGATCTCTACAACAAAGTCAGCCAGGCGTTCACCGTTTTCCTGCCGGTTCGTTCGGTCGGCGTGATGGGTGATGGCCGTAAGTATGACTGGGTTGTCTCGCTGCGTGCGGTGGAAACCATCGACTTTATGACCGCACACTGGGCGCACCTGCCATATGATTTCCTTGGCCGTGTCTCTAACCGCATCATCAATGAAGTCGACGGCATCTCCCGCGTGGTGTATGACATCAGCGGTAAGCCACCGGCGACGATTGAGTGGGAATAACCAGGCCTCAGCCAGGTAATCTCTGATAATTCTGAAGCCCGCTCCCCAGCGGGCTTTTTTTATTGCTCTGACCGTGCGCAGACTCGCTGTTTTAACCTTTCACCACATCCACACCCATCGCTGGTGTTTTCCTGTTCACTTTGCCGGAAATTACGCTATCCTCCATGCAGTAAAAGCCCGCAACTGACGTCATTGGTGTCCCGCTTTTATCCGCCGCTTTCACCGATTGTCTGTATCCCAACGCCACCGCTTACTGAAACCGCCTGCTGATCAGGCGTTTCGTGATTTTTACGTCACCAGGAATGTTGTCATGCTCTCACTGAAAGTGTTCAGCCTGTTTTTTGTTGCCGTACTGCTGTTATCGCTCGGAGCCAGCATTGCGCAGGCAGCGCGTCACGGCGAAAGTTCAGAGCCAGGTGGCTGGGCGACTGCCCGGCGCGATTCGGCTGGCATAGCGCCCGATCCGCGCGCTTTATATAGCCTGGCTATCGTCCAGGTCTACGCTGCGCCGACCTATGGCTGGAAAGGGCGGGTGGCGGTGCATCCCTGGATCATTTTTAAACGTGCGGGTGAAACGCGCTACACGCGTTATGAAGTGATTAGCTGGGGCAGCGGCGATAAGGTTCGCCGTAACACCAACCTGCCAGATGGCTACTGGTATGGCGCAAAACCGCGGCTGCTGGTGGAACATCGCGGACCGGAAGCCGAAGCGATGATCCCGCAGATAGAAGCCGCCATTAACTCGTATCCGTGGCCGACAACCTACCGTGCCTGGCCAGGACCGAACAGCAATACTTTCCTGGCGCACATTGGCCGCGAAGTGCCAGCCCTGAGGCTTGATCTCCCCGCCAATGCGCTGGGCAAAGATTACCGGCCACTGTGGCGTCCTGTCGGGCTGCCGCCATCCGGGCGCGGTGTGCAGGTGTCGATTCTGGGCGTGGCGGGCGTGACACTGGGTGCAGAAGAGGGATTTGAAATGAACCTGCTGGGTCTGAACATGGGACTCGATTTTTCGCCGTTCCGGCTGCGGCTGCCGTTTATTGGCGGTCTGGGCAACGACAATCTTCAGCAGGATAAGCCCTGACAATATGGCCCCGTCAGGGGCCGTTTTGCCTCAGCACACGCCAAAGTCACCCTCTTCGTGATAGAGGTTGACGCTCTCTGCCTTTACTTCGATCTCTTTCTTCGCTGCATCATCAACGCGCGCGCACCACAGGGTGTCGCCTTCCACGCGCAGCACCTGCATTTTAGGGCCGCCGGTTTTGGACTGAACAAAATCCTCTGCTTTAAACATATTGCCTCCATTAATTATCGTTACTGCTGCCGATCGTTTTTTGCGTGACGTTTTCCAGTTTATACCCTGACTGTTTTACTGCGAGAAAAAGTCTCCGCATGCTGAACCGCGTTAAGAAATATTCATTGAGTTGTCAGTTGACAACTCACATATTCGGCGTCAGCATAGGGGGGCAAATATGGCAAGGAAGCGGCATCCCAGTAAAGAGATAGAGATGGCGTTACGTTACGCTGAATCCCACGGCTGGCTGGTGGTTACCGGAGGCCATCATGCCTGGGGCAAAATGTACTGTCCAAAAAATCTGTTGATGTGCCGATGCGGGGAGTTCTGTCTGACCTGTATCTGGAGCACACCGAAAAATGTACATCAACATGCCCGTGCGCTGCGGCGCGTGGTCGATAACTGTCATTATCTGAAGTCCTGACACAGCACAAGGAGAGGCATATGGAATATTGTTTTACGCTGCGGTTCAGCCTGCCGGAAGGGCATGCGCCGGTGGATGAACTGCTTGAAACGCTGGCAGCAGCAGGCTGTGATGATGCGCTGATCGGCCTGGGGATGCCAGGGCGAATAGCATTTGAGTTCAGCCGGGAGTCTGACTCTGCAACGGACGTATTAAAGCAGGCGGAAGAGGATGTACTGCGCGCGATACCGGGTGCCACACTGGTGGAAGCGGCACCCGATTTTGTGGGCCTGACAGACGTGGCGGAGATCATCGGCATGACGCGACAGAATATGCGCAAACTGATGCTTAGCCACCGCCCGCCGTTTCCGCTGCCGGTGCATGACGGTAAAACTGCCATCTGGCACCTGTCGGATGTACTGGAGTGGCTGAGCCAGCGCGGCAATTATGCGCTGCCTGCGGCCACCCGTGAGCTGGCGCAGGTAACGCGGCAGCGCAATCTTAATGGATCGCTGCAACGTTACGGCCTTCACACCTGATCAGTGCGGCAGCAGGAAGATCGTTGCCAGTCCCAGGAAGATAAAGAAGCCGCCGGTATCGGTAAGGGCGGTGATCAATACGCTGGAGCCAACGGCGGGATCGCGATTCATTTTAGTCATGACCAGCGGCACCAGCACGCCCATCAGCGCGGCCAGCAGCAGATTAAGCGCCATGGCCAGCATCATAACGCCGCCCAGCGCCATATTGTCATACATCAGCCAGGTGATGCCGCCCATGATGCCGCCCCAGAACAGGCCGTTGATCAGCGCCACGCCAAGCTCGCGGACGATCAAAAACGAAAAGTTGCCCGGTTCAACCTGATGTAAGGCCAGCGCCCGCACAATCATGGTAATGGTCTGATTACCGGTGTTGCCACCGATACCCGCGACAATCGGCATCAGGGTGGCGAGGGCGACGATCTGTGAAATCGTTCCTTCAAACAGTCCGATGACCCGCGAGGCGACAAAGGCGGTACAGAGATTAATCGCCAGCCAGGCCCAGCGTTTACGCACCGATTTACGCACCGGCGCGAAAACATCCTCTTCCTGACTGATACCGCCCATTTTACGGATGTTGCTTTCGTTTTCGGCATTCACCAGGTCGATGATGTCTTCAATGGTCACACGGCCAATCAGTTTGCCTTTTGCGTCAGTGACGGCGGCAGAGATCAGGTTATAACGCTCAAAGGCACTGGCGGCATCTTCGGCCTTATCGTTGAGCTGGAAGGTGGTCGGGCGCGCGTTCATGACGTCGCTGACCAGGGTTTTAGGTTTGTTAAGCAGGATATCCGTCAGCATCAGCTCGCCCAGCAGCTGGTTGTCTTTATTGGTGATAAACAGCTTATCCGTGCCGTTTGGCATGTCTTTACGCTTACGCAGAAAACGCTGTACCGTTGCCAGCGTGACATCGTCGCGCACCGTCAGAATATTGAAATCCATCACCCGGCCCACGCGATCGCGATCGAGCTGTACCATATCGAGCATGCGGGCGCGCAGAGCAGGCTCCACGGTCGCCAGCAGACGTCCGGTCAGGTCACGCGGCAGATAACGCGCCAGCCAGACCTGGTCGTCGATATCCAGCGGCTGGATAGCACGCAGAATATCGCGATCGCTCATCTCCTCGGTGAGGCTGGCCCAGACCGTTTCAGAGGCTTCGACCAGTACGTGTCCGCGCCGCTCATTCGGCACCAGCCGCCATAGCGCCTGACGCTCCTCTTCGGGCAGGGCTTCGAGAATATCCGCGAGGTCAGCGGCATGCAGTTGCAGAATGTCCTGTTCCAGCGCATCACGCTGGGCCGCATTTTCACGTTGCTGTTCAGGATTGAGATCGCCGGATTTCGCCAGCAGAGAATCAACCAGATCGTGCTCGTTGAGCAGCAGCGTCAGAATGCGATGACGTATTTCACTTAAACGTTGAGAGTGAGAGGCAGACACATTGGATCCCTTTAGTCTGAAAGCACCAGCACGAAGTGTAGCGTTTCGCCTGAAAAAGGGATGCAAAAAAGAGTCCAGTTGTCTGGATAACATTTACTTTTAAGGCGTCTTTCAGGCGAAAAATCAGTATTTGTTAGCGCGTATCACCTGATGTGACGGTAACGGGTTCAGGAATCGCTTTCTGTTGCTGGTGATGCTCGAAGGCAGCGGGCAGGATAAATATCAGGCGACTAAAGAGAATGATAAAACTGATCAACAGCACAATGCGGGTCATGGTGCCGGTTTTTTGACGTCTTCGGGGAGAAATAGCGCTGTTCACGCGGGGTGGTTCCTGTAATGACCCCATCAGGGGCGACTGCAATATTTAGTCACAGTCGCCTGATGAAATCAATCGCTGTTGAAAAAAACAGCAGATAAAGATCAGTAACTCGCTTTTTGCGCCAGCAGCGTCGCAAAGCGGCAGGTAATGCGGTTGCCATTTTCATCTTTGCGATGCAGCTGACCGGGATGTTCATTGTACTTCACGATGTGCCAGTTGCGGTAATAGTGGCTCAACTCGCCCGACTTAAAAGCAAAAGCGAAATCAGCCGGGCAGGGCATATCTTCCGTGTTCATCGCTGCCACAATCAGGTTGTAACCCTCCCTGACCGTACAGGCCTGCATGTCGGCAATCAGCTGTGGAATGGTCTGCGGCTGCAGGAACATCATCACCACGGTCGACAGCACAAAGTTGAAGCCGCCGTTAAAGCGCGTGTTGTTCAGGTCGCGCTGCTCGGTATGAATGCCGCTGAAATTTTCCTGCGCAATAATTTCCTGCAGGCGCGCCAGGCTTTGCGGATTATGGTCCCATGCCGTGACGTCAAAGCCGTGCTGGTTCAGAAACAGCGTATTGCGTCCCACGCCACAGCCCAGATCAAGCGCCTTGCCGACGTTGAGCTGGGGCAGCGCCGCAACCACTTCGGAGTGGGGCGGCGTTAAACCATAGGTTTCGGCAAAATAGTTTTCGCCTGAAAGGGGTGCAGTTGGTTGTGTCATATTCATCAATTCAGTTAAACGGGCGCAAGGCGCCCGGGTTGTCAGGCTTCTTCTTCGAGGATCAGCTTCCATCCTGTTACGTCGTTCCAGTAAACCTGCTCACGTTCCAGATCGAGCTGAACCAGGTTGTTCTGGGTGAAGTAGCCCGCCGGGAAAATCAGCGTCCAGTGGCCGTCATCGCATTTCAGGGTTAACGCATCCGGACGCGTAGTAGCCTGACGCTGATTATTCAGCAGAGTACCCAGGCGCAGCAGGAAAATCAGCGGCACAAACTGCTTTTTCTTAAACAGCGTCACGCGCGGCAACTCGTCGAGCTTCACTGCTTTGCGGTGGAATCTGACCAGCGCCGCCAGCAGCATCTGCTGATCCTGATTGAAGCCAGGCAGGTTGGTATTTTGCAAAATGTAGGCGGAATGACGTTGCAGGGCGCTGTGATTAATTGTCAGACCCACTTCGTGCAGCATCGCCGCCCACTTCAGCAGGGCTGCCAGCTGCGGATTGGCCAGTTTCGGGTTCTGCTCGCGCCACTGCAGATAAAGCTGCTCGGTGGTATCCAGCACGCGGCGCGCCTGATCGCTGTCGATGGCGTAATGATTCGCCAGACTTTGTGCTGTACGGCTGCGAATATCCTGATGGCGGAAACGGCCCTCCATCTCATAGAGCACGCCTTCACGCAGCGCACCATCAGAAAGACGCAGCTCGCGAATCGCCAGCGCATCAAAGACGCCACACAGAATCGCCAGTCCGGGTACAAACACGCCTTTGCGCTCTTCTGACAGGCCCGGCAGGCTGAGGGCCGCAAAGGATTTATGTTTCATCACCTCGTCATAGAGCTTTTCGAGGCGCTCAGGCGTAATCAGCTTCTCTTTCTCATCCATTGCCTGCAGCACTTCGCAGGCGGCCTTGATGGTGCCGGACGCACCCAGCGCATATTGCCAGCCATGCAGACGATATTGCCACGCCAGCGTTTCCAGCTTCTGCGCCGCCGCTAAGCGGGCGCGACGGAAGTTTTCACGGCTGATTTCGCCTTTCGGGAAATAGAGCTGGGCGAAACTGACGCATCCCATGCGCCGGCTCTCAACCAGTTGCGGTTCAAAATCCTCGCCAATCACCAGCTCGGTAGAGCCGCCGCCGATGTCGATCACCAGCTTGCGACCTTTCTCTGGCTGCGTGTGCTCAACACCCATAAAGATCAGACGCGCCTCTTCATGACCTGAAATCACTTCGATCGGATAGGGGATCACTTCAGCCGCACGCTGCAGGAAGGTTTCGGCGTTAACCGCCTCGCGCAGCGTATGGGTGCCGACAATCGTCACGTTGCTGGGGCTGAAGCCCTGCAGGCGCTCGGCAAACAGCGCCAGACAGGCTAAGCCGCGCTCCATCGCCTCTTCGCTGAGGTTATGTTGAGCATCCAGCCCGTCAGCCAGATGGACGCGCTGTTTAAGGCGGCCCAGTACCTGCATCGCACCATCGACAACCCGCGCAATCACCATATGGAAACTGTTCGAGCCCAGGTCAATTGCCGCAAACTCCTGGGGTTTTGGCGTGCTTTTATGAGAAATTGGCATAGGATTTATTCAGGTTGTTCCAGTTTCTTGATGTAATCATAGATGGCCAGCTGCGAGCGCACTTTACGGCGATTGCCACGCTGGACGTAATGGTTACTCAACTCTTTATCGACGATGCGGGCTTTCACCGTATCACTTAACTGAATAGCAATAATGTCGAGTATGCGCTGCCGGATGTGGGGATCGAGAATCGCCACGGCCACTTCGATGCGGTAATCAATGTTACGTGTCATCCAGTCAGCGGAGGAGAGGAACACCTTCTTATCGCCGCCATTCTCAAAAATATAGACGCGATCGTGTTCCAGATAACGGTCAACAATACTGATGACACGAATATTTTCACTGATCCCAGGCAGGTCCGGGATTAATGAGCACATTCCGCGCACCAGAAGATTGACCTTCACCCCTACGCTGGAGGCTGTATAAAGCCGATCTACCAGACCTTTGTCTACCAGATTGTTGATTTTCAGAGTAATACCGCAGGGCTTATTCTGCTGTGCATTGGCAATTTCGGTGTCGATCAGTTCATACAGCATCCGGCGCGAGTTCTGTGGCGACACCATCAGGTGATCGAACGTCACGGGCCGATAAGGATTCTCAATAAAGTTGAACACCCGACGTACTTCATTGGTGATGCGCGCATCCGCGGTCAGCAGTGAGTAGTCGGTATAAAGCCGCGCGGTCTTCTCGTTAAAGTTGCCGGTGCCGATATGCGCGTAGCGCACAATCTCTTCGCCTTCGCGGCGTGAGATCAGGAACAGCTTGGCGTGGATCTTCAGGCCAGGTGCAGAGAAAATCACATGCACGCCCGCTTCGGTCAGGCGTTTCGCCCAATAGATGTTGGCTTCTTCATCGAAGCGTGCCTGCAGCTCAACGACCACCGTGACTTTTTTACCGTTATAGGCGGCATGGATCATCGCATCCATGATGCGCGAGTGTTTCGCGACGCGGTAGATGTTGATTTTGATCGCCAGCACGCTGGGGTCAAATGACGCCTGACGCAGCAGTTCCAGCACGTGCTCAAAGGTGTGGTACGGATAGTAGAGCAGCACGTCGCGGTCGCGAATCGCATCGAAGCCGTTGCGGAAGCCATCAAAACCGATGTGGCGAATCTGCGGCAGCGGGCGGTTCACCAGGTTATTTTTGCCGACGTTCGGGAAGCCGATAAAGTCTTTGAAGTTGTGGTAGCGGCCGCCTGGCAGGATGGAGTCCAGGTTAGAGATGGAAAGCTTGTGGCACAGCAGCGACACCATCGTGTCGGGCATATCGCGCTGATAGACAAAACGCACTGGTTCCGCCGTCAGTCGCTGCTTCAGGCTGGAGGACATCAGCTCCAGCAGGCTCGACTCCATCTCCGTGACCAGATCGTACTCGGCGTCGCGCGTCATTTTCATTGAATAGGCGTTGAGCGCGTCGAAGTCATAGAAGCCTTTAAAAATGTCATCCAGGCAGTAACGCAGAATGTTATCCAGCAGGATCATCGGTTTACGGCGGCGCGGTGGCTCTGCCGGTAAATTGATGAAGCGCGGCACTTTATCGGACGGGATCTCCAGCAGCGCATACTGAATATTGTCACCGCGAATGATCTCAACCGCCAGATAGGTGTAGTCATCTTTAAGGAATTCGGTCAGATCCGTTTCCTGGGTGATCAGAATCGGGGAGATATGCTGGCGCAACTCATGCTTGAAGTAGTGACGCAGCCACGCCTGCTGATTGGATGAGAGCTGACGTTCGTTGATCAGGAAGATCTGGTTGCGAGCCATTTCCAGCAGCAGATCGTTATAAAGCGCATCAAACTCCTGATCGGACTTCATTACGCGCTGCTGAATTTTTTTAAAAAGATGGCGTGGCGTACTGGCAGAACCCTGCTCTTCACCAATCAGAATGCGGCGTTTGAGGTCGGCGAAACGCACTTTATAGAATTCGTCGAGATTGTTGGAGTAGATGCCCAGAAAGCGCATCCGCTCAATCAGTGGATTGCTTTTGTCTGCTGCTTCCTGCAAAACCCGTTCATTAAAGGATAACCAGCTTAATTCTTTTTCAATATAAAGCTTTACCTGACCCATTCTCACTCCATTTAGCGGTTGCAGGACTGAAGATCCAGTATCCATCAACATTATGGCGAGAGTATGGCAGCGTTGTCCAACGCAAGGAGTTGTCTTATCAATCGGCTACGGGCAACATAGCGGCTTATTTTGGCCTGCTACCGGAACCGCATGAGCGCAAACCACATTCCTGTCCAGTTCAGCGATCGCAAGCGTCGTGCCGTTGATCGTCTGACGCGGCGGCTGATCACCTGCTGTGGCGTCGCGATCCTGCTGCTGATGCTGCTGCTGTTCTGCTGGCTGATTGGCGTGGTATTACCGCTGTTTAATGCGCCGGGCCTGCAGATCGCGGCCAGCCAGCAACTCTGGGATCGTACGCCCGCCTTAGCGATAGGCAATCAGGGCAATATCGGCTGGCGTATCAGCGCGCACGGTGCAGCACGTTTTATTCCACTGGATGGTCAGCCTGCGGAGCCGGCGCTGGCGCTGACCCCGGCGCCCGATGAGGTGGTGCAGAGTGCTGATGGGCAGACGCTGCTACTGAATATGCAGGGCGCGCTGACGCTGATGCAGCCTGCGACTGACCAGCAGTGGCGCTTCCCGCTAGGCGACAAACCCTTTCATCTGCCCGACGGTGCCGTGACAAAGATGGCGCTGGCGACGCGTCATGCGGGTCAGTGGCGCATCGCTGCTCTCACTGAGGCCGGCCTGCGGGTGCTGACGCTCGGCACCGATCGTCAGGCGTCGGTTATCCCGCTGCCGCAACGCCAGCTGGATCTGCTGGCGCTCTCGCCGTCCGGCGATCTGCTCTACACCACCGAAGGCACGCTGCTGCGGGTCTGGCAGCTCGATGATGACCATGCCCTGCTGCGCGAAACGCATACTCTGTCGCAGCCCCCACAAAGTCTGCATCTGCTGGTGGGTGGCAAAAGCCTGCTGATTCAGGATCGCAGTGGCGTCACCCAATGGTTTGGTATCGCCAGCGACCAGGGGCCGCGCCTGCAGCGTATCCGGACCTTTGCCGACAGCGACGGCGAGACGATTCTGGTGACAGAATCACAGCGTCGCGTGTTTGCCACACTCAGTAAGCAGGGGATGCTGCGGCTCTTTGCCAGCAAGCAAAACGGCCCGATACTGCAGCGTCAGCTGGAACCTGGCATTGTGCAGGCGCAGTTTTCGCCACGTGGCGACAGCCTGCTGATTGAGCGGGCGGGAAGCTGGCAGACCCTGCGGCTTGATAATCCGTGGCCGGACGTCACCTGGCGCAATTTCTGGCAGAAAATCTGGTATGAAAACTATCCCGAACCCGATTGGGTCTGGCAATCCACCGCCGCCGGTGACAGCTATCAGGCTAAGTTCAGCCTGATGCCAATGGTGATGGGAACGCTGAAAGCGGCCAGTTTAGCGCTGCTGTTTGCCACGCCGCTGGCGCTGGCCGCAGCGATGTACACCGCGTGGTTTATGGCACCGGGGCTGCGGCGCTGGGTTAAACCGGCCATCGAGATGATGGGCGCGCTGCCAAGCGTAGTGGTGGGGCTGATTGCCGGAATCTGGCTCGCGCCGCATATTGGTCAGGCGCTGGTGGGTGTACTGCTGCTGCCCGTAACGCTGGCAGGCGCGCTGCTGTTATGTGGCGTATTCAGCGCGCGTTTACCGCCGCGCTGGCGTCAGCCGGGGCGTGAGGTACTGATTCTGCTGCCGCTGTTGCTGCTGGTTACGCTATTGACGCTGTGGCTGCCCACCCTGTTTATACCGGATGCGGGCGACTGGCTGCCGCATTACGAGCAGCGCAACCTGCTGGTGGCCGCGCTGGCGATGGGATTTGCGCTGGTGCCGCTGATTTTCACCCTCTCCGAAGATGCCCTCTTCAGCGTACCTGCGGCGCTGGGCCAGGGTTCACTGGCTCTGGGCGCAACGTCGTGGCAAACCCTGACACGCGTCGTACTGCCGGGTGCCTCCGCCGGGATTTTTGCCGCGCTGATGATCGGTCTGGGACGTGCCGTAGGAGAAACCATGATTTTGCTGATGGCGACCGGCAACACGCCGCAAAGTGAAGGTGGCCTGTTCAGCGGCCTGCGCGCGTTGTCCGCCAATATCGCCATTGAGATGCCGGAAGCCGCAGCAGGCAGTGCGCACTATCGCGTGCTGTTTCTCAGTGCCCTGATGCTGCTGCTGTTTACGCTGGTGATTAACACGGTTGCCGAGCTGATCCGTCAGCGACTGCGTCAGCGCTACAGCCAGCATGAGGAACAGGCATGAAGGCGATGCGACAGAACGATCGCTGGCGCTGGTTAACGGCTGGTGCTGTCGCCGTCTGCCTGCTGGCCTTTACGCTGCTAATCGGGCTGCTGGCGTGGCAGGGCGTCCGTGCTTTCTGGCCGCAGGGTGTGGACCTCTATACCTTCAGCCAGCCTGAAGGTGGCGAAACGCGCCTGCTGGGCGAAACTCTGAAGCATCAGCGGCGTTTCCCGGCTCCGGCCGATGAGCAGGGCAACAACGGCGGACAAATGCATCGCTATCTGATTAAAACCGGTAACCGTGACTGGGACGCCCCCGATTTCCGCGTGGTCTACAGCCGCGCGGCCGCGAAGGTCAGTCAGCCGCCGGACGTCATAGTGCTGCAGCGGCGCAGCCACGGTCAGGCCTATGGCTGGTTTGTCGGCCTGCGTGAAGATAACGAAGAGCTGACCGCGCAGGATCCCGATGCGCTACTGCATCAGCGGCTTGGACAGGTGCAGATGCTGGTGCGGCAGGCTAACCAGATTCGCCGGGTGGATATGGCGCGCCTTAACAGCCAGCGCGAAGAGCTTGATGAGCAGGCGGCCACAGACCGGACGGCCGGACGCTTTGATCTGCAGGCAGAGTCAGAATATCAGGCCAATCAGGCGGCGTTGCAGCGGCGCTTTAATCAGCTGAGTGAAACACTGGCTTCTCTGCAACAGCAGAGTCAGCGCGATCTGTTAATCCTGCGGGATGTGCAGGGCAACGAACATGCTATTCCGCTGACCGAAATTGTCGATAGCTGGAAGCCGAACGCGATGACGCTGACCAGCAAAACCGGGCATTTTCTGCATCAGTTGTGGCGTTTCGTCAGTGATTCACCCGCCGGGGGCGAAAGTGAATCAGGCGCATTTCCGGCGATCTTCGGCACCGTGCTGATGGTGCTGCTGATGTCGGTGGTGGTGATGCCGCTGGGCGTTATCGCCGCTATCTGGCTGCATGAATATGCCGGACGGAATGCGCTGACCAGACTGGTACGCATCGCGGTGGTCAATCTGGCCGGCGTCCCTTCCATTGTTTATGGGGTATTTGGTCTGGGCTTCTTTGTCTGGCTGGCAGGCGGCACGATTGATCAGCTCTTCTTTGCCAGCACGTTGCCCAACCCCACCTTCGGCACGCCAGGTTTACTCTGGGCGTCGCTGACCCTGGCGTTACTGACGCTGCCGGTAGTCATTGTGGCGACCGAAGAGGGCTTATCCCGTATTCCCAACAGCCTGCGGCAGGGTTCGCTGGCGCTGGGCGCGACCCAGGCGGAAACGCTATGGAACGTGGTGCTACCGATGGCGGTGCCGGCCATGCTCACCGGCCTGATCCTGGCGGTGGCGCGAGCAGCAGGTGAAACCGCGCCGCTGATGCTGGTGGGCGTGGTGAAAATGGTGCCGGAACTGCCGGTCGACGCGGTATTTCCTTATCTGCATCTGGATCGCAAGTTCATGCATCTGGGCTTCCAGATTTACGATCTGGCGTTTCAGAGTCCAAATATTGAAGCCGACCGGCCGCTGGTGTTCGCCACCGCGCTGCTGCTGGTGCTGATTATTCTGTCGCTTAATCTGCTGGCAATGGGCCTGCGTCACCGCCTGCGTGAACGCTATCGTCTTATGACTCAATAACAGGCTATGACTATGACGTCCGACACGGATATCGCGCTGACCGTTAACCATCTGTCGCTGTGGTATGGCGAGCGCCAGGCGCTGCAGGATATCTCTCTGCAGGTGCCGAAAAACAGGATTACTGCGCTGATTGGCCCGTCGGGCTGTGGCAAGTCGACGCTGCTGCGCTGCTTTAATCGCATGAACGACGTGATTGACCACTGCCGGGTAGAGGGTGAGGTGTTACTGGGATCGCAGGCGATCCTGCGCCCCGAACAGGATCTCTCCGCGCTGCGCCGCCGGGTTGGCATGGTGTTTCAGCGGCCTAATCCTTTTCCAAAATCGATTTATGAAAATGTGGTCTACGGGCTGCGTTTACAGGGTGTGCGCGATCGGCGGGTACTGAACGAAGCCTGTGAGCGTGCGCTGCGCGCAGCCGCGCTGTGGAGTGAGGTGAAAGACCAGCTGTCACAGAATGCGCTGACGCTCTCCACCGGACAGCAGCAGCGGCTGGTGATTGCCCGCGCCATCGCGATTGAGCCGGAAGTGCTGCTGCTGGATGAGCCGACTTCCGCGCTGGATCCGATTTCTACACTGGTGATTGAAGAGTTGATGACCACACTGAAGCAGCATTTCACGCTGGTGCTTGTGACGCACAACATGCAGCAGGCGTCGCGCGTGTCAGATTACACCGCGTTTATGCATCAGGGCGCGTTAGTGGAGTTTGATGAGACCGACCGGATTTTCACCGCGCCGAAGCAGCGACGGACCGAAGATTACATTACGGGGCGTTACGGCTGAGCCAGCAACGGGAGCAGAGCAGGTTTTTGTGTCAGACGGCTCATAGGCTTAAAGCGATGGGAGCCTATGCCCGTAGCAAAGCATCGCGGGCCATGGACAAAAACGCCGGGTGCGTTTTTGAACAACGCAAAACGTTGGGCCGGCTTCGGGCGCACCTCAGGGATGAGGTGCGTAATCGCCCGTGCTGAGCTGCCATGGATGGCATTTTTTGCGTCTTTACGGAGGGCATAGGCTTCCTGAGCCTTTACTCTGCCAGTACTTCATAAGAAGCCCTGGCTTCCAGTGCATCAATCGTTAGCATAACCCTGCGGCGGCAGCGGTTCGCCATCCAGCCAGGCCTTGCCGTCACGCATCGCCAGACGACCCTCAACAAACCAGCCGATTACCATCGGATAGATGGCATGCTCCTGATGCTGCACCCGCTCCGTAATCTCCGCTTCGCTGTCGCCGGGAAAAACCGGGACTTTTGCCTGCAGGATCACTGGACCGCCATCCAGCTCGTCAGTGACGAAATGCACGGAGGTGCCATGTTCGCTGTCGCCGTTTTCCAGTGCCTGACGGTGCGTATGCAGACCCGGATATTTCGGCAGCAGGGAAGGGTGGATATTCAGCAGTCGATCGTGAAAATGCGCCACAAATGCGCTGCTGAGAATGCGCATATAACCCGCCAGCACAATCAGATCCGGACGGTAGGCTTCGATTTCAGCGATGAGCTGACGATCAAAAGCTTCGCGGTCAGCGAAGTCGCTGGCGGCAAGCGCGTGGGCGGGGATCCCCGCCTCCTGCGCCCGCGTCAGGCCATAAGCGGCGGCACGGTTGCTGAACACGGCAGCGACACTGCCGTGAATCCGCCCGCTCTCACAGGCGTCAAGGATGGACTGAAGGTTACTTCCGTTACCGGAAATCAGTACAACCAGCTTCTTCATCCGTTGATGACCACACGCTCTTCTGCATCAGACGCTTTAATCACGCCGAGCTTCCAGGCTTTCTCGCCCGCGGCCTGCATCAGCGCAATCGCGTTGTCCGCATCTGTCGGGCTCAGTGCGATGATCATGCCCACGCCGCAGTTAAAGGTGCGGTACATCTCGAAGCGGCTGACGTTGCCCGCCTGCTGTAACCAGCTGAAGACCGCCGGCCACTGCCAGCTCTTCTCGTCGATCACGGCCTGGGTGTTGTCGGGCAGCACGCGCGGAATATTCTCCCAGAAGCCACCGCCGGTCAGGTGCGCGATAGCGTGCACATCGACCTGCTCAATCAGGCTCAGGATATTTTTCACGTAGATGCGGGTCGGTTCCAGCAGATGATCGGCCAGCGGTTTACCTTCCAGCTGTTCAGCCAGCGGATCGGTATTGCTGACTTCCAGAATCTTACGCACCAGCGAATAGCCGTTAGAGTGCGGGCCGCTGGAGCCGAGGGCGATCAGCACGTCGCCATCCTGCACCTTACTGCCATCGATAATTTCTGACTTTTCCACCACGCCGACACAGAAACCGGCCACGTCGTAATCTTCGCCGTGATACATGCCTGGCATCTCAGCGGTTTCACCGCCTACCAGCGCACAACCCGACTGCAGACACCCTTCGGCGATGCCGGTGATCACCGCAGAGGCGGTATCCACATCCAGTTTGCCAGTGGCGTAGTAGTCGAGAAAGAAGAGCGGCTCGGCGCCCTGAACCACCAGGTCGTTGACGCACATCGCGACCAGGTCAACGCCAATGGCATCGTGACGTTTAAGATCCATCGCCAGACGCAGCTTGGTGCCAACGCCATCGGTGCCGGAGACCAGCACGGGTTCACGGTATTTTTGCGGCAGCGCGCAAAGCGCACCAAAACCGCCCAGTCCACCCATCACTTCCGGGCGACGCGTCTTTTTCACTACGCCTTTAATACGGTCAACCAGAGCGTTACCAGCATCAATATCAACACCGGCGTCTTTGTAACTGAGAGAGGTTTTGTCGGTCACTGCGAGGTCCCCACGCGAGTTGCGGTTGGTGGTTTAAAATAAAGCGCGGCAATTCTATCAGTGCAGGCAAACGTTTGCGAGTCCGGCATTGCGCATCAGGCGATTTTCATTAATCCTCTATTTGTCCCGGTAAAACCCGTGGCTTTGCGCAAGAGCAGGTGGCGCAGCGCGCAAAAGGCGGTATAATCCCGCGATTTTTTTTTAGCTCAACTCATTCCGGGAGAACACCAATGAAGATCGTGGAAGTCAGACACCCGCTGGTCAAACATAAACTGGGCCTGATGCGTGAGCATGATATCAGTACAAAGCGTTTTCGCGAGCTGGCCTCTGAAGTGGGCAGCCTGCTGACCTACGAAGCGACCGCCGATCTGGAAACAGAGCGCGTCACCATTGAGGGCTGGAACGGCCCGGTAGAGATCGATCAGATTAAAGGCAAAAAAATCACGGTGGTTCCGATCCTGCGTGCCGGCCTGGGCATGATGGAAGGGGTGCTTGAACACGTTCCCAGCGCCCGTATCAGCGTGGTGGGTGTTTACCGTGATGAAGAGACGCTGGAGCCGGTTCCTTATTTCCAGAAGCTGGTCTCTAACATTGAAGAGCGCCTGGCGCTGGTGGTCGACCCGATGCTGGCGACCGGTGGCTCTATGATCGCCACCATCGACCTGCTGAAGAAAGCGGGCTGCACCAGCATCAAAGTGCTGGTTCTGGTTGCCGCACCAGAGGGGATTGCCGCCCTGGAGAAAGCGCATCCTGACGTCGAGCTTTACACCGCGTCAGTGGATCAGGGACTGAACGAAAAGGGTTACATCATTCCCGGGCTCGGCGATGCCGGGGACAAGATTTTCGGAACCAAATAAATCGCACAGCCGACCAGAGAGTCGGCTTTTTTTTGGCAAAAAAACTCCCCGAATGAATTCCGTCTGCCGCAAGGCGCATCGGCATCACTGCTGCTGTGCCAGAGGCGCGAAACCCCGGGGATAAAAAACATAAGGGGATAAATGATGACTCGTCGCGCCATTGGCGTCAGTGAACGGCCGCCGTTACTGCAAACCATTCCACTCAGCCTGCAACACCTGTTTGCCATGTTTGGTGCCACGGTACTGGTGCCGATTCTGTTCCACATTAACCCGGCGACGGTGCTGTTGTTTAACGGCGTCGGCACACTGATTTATCTCTTTATCTGTAAAGGCAAAATTCCCGCCTATCTTGGTTCCAGTTTTGCCTTTATCTCGCCGGTGCTGCTGCTGTTGCCACTGGGTTATGAGGTCGCGCTGGGCGGATTTATCCTGTGCGGCGTGCTGTTCTGTCTCGTGGCGCTGATTGTGAAACGCGCGGGTACTGGCTGGCTCGACGTGATGTTCCCCCCGGCGGCCATGGGCGCGATTGTGGCCGTCATTGGTCTGGAGCTGGCGGGTGTCGCCGCCAATATGGCTGGCCTGCTGCCCGCTGAAGGCAGTGCGCCCGACAGCAAAACCGTGCTGATTTCGCTGGTCACGCTGGCGGTAACGGTATTCGGTTCAGTGCTGTTCCGCGGTTTCCTGGCAATCATCCCGATTCTGGTCGGCGTCGTGGCGGGGTATCTGCTCTCTGCCTTTATGGGCATCGTTGACTGGAGTGGCGTGATCAAAGCCCCCTGGTTTGCCCTGCCAACCTTCTATACACCGCGCTTTGAGTGGGTGGCGATGCTGACGATTCTGCCCGCGGCGCTGGTCGTGATTGCCGAGCATATCGGTCATCTGGTGGTCACCGCCAACATCGTGAAGAAAGATTTGATTCGCGACCCTGGCCTGCATCGTTCGATGTTCGCCAACGGCTTATCCACCGTTATTTCAGGTTTCTTTGGTTCGACGCCAAATACCACCTACGGTGAAAACATCGGGGTGATGGCGATTACCCGCGTCTATAGCACCTGGGTGATTGGCGGCGCGGCGATTCTGGCGATTCTGCTCTCCTGCGTCGGCAAACTGGCGGCGGTGATCCAGGCGATCCCGGTTCCGGTCATGGGCGGCGTGTCGCTGCTGCTCTATGGCGTGATTGGCGCATCCGGTATCCGCGTGTTGATCGAATCCAAAGTCGATTACAACAAAGCGCAGAACCTGATCCTGACCTCGGTGATCCTGATCATCGGCGTCAGCGGAGCGAAGGTGCATATCGGCGCAGCAGAGCTAAAAGGCATGGCACTGGCGACGATCGTGGGTGTCGGCCTGGCGCTGATCTTCCGTGTGATCTCGCTGTTACGTCCGGAAGAAGTGGTGCTGGAGGCTGAGGAACCACGCGAGCATTGATCGCAGCGCGCCTGACAGGATCGGGGCAGGGACGCCCCATTCATCTCTTTCTGAAAACTGTGTTAGACTTCCCCCGATTTTTTGCTTGTTCTCTTGCTGAGGTGCTTCTGAACACGCCGGCACAATTGTCATTGCCACTCTATTTACCCGACGATGAAACCTTTTCCAGCTTCTGGCCGGGGGAAAACCCGTCGCTGATTGCCGCACTCAAAGGCGCTCTCAATCAACAACATGGCAGCTATCTCTACTTCTGGTCACGCGAAGGCGGCGGGCGGAGCCATCTGCTGCACGCCGCGTGCGCTGAAATGTCTGCGCGCAGCGAAGCGGTCGGCTACGTTCCGCTGGATAAACGCACCTGGTTTGTTCCGGAAGTACTGGAAGGGATGGAGCAGCTGTCACTGGTCTGCATCGATAACATTGAGTGCATTGCAGGCGAACCGGAGTGGGAGATGGCGATCTTCGATCTCTATAACCGCATTCTGGAAACCGGCAATACGCGCCTGTTTATTACCGGCGATCGTCCGCCACGCCAGCTGAATCTGCAGCTGCCCGATCTCGCCTCGCGGCTGGACTGGGGACAGATCTATCGCCTGCAGCCGCTCTCCGACGAAGACAAACTGCAGGCGCTGCAACTGCGTGCCGGGTTACGTGGTTTTGAGCTGCCGGAAGATGTGGGTCGCTTCCTGCTGAAGCGACTGGATCGGGAAATGCGCACGCTGTTTGATACGCTGGATCGGCTTGATCGCGCCTCGATCAGCGCACAGCGTAAGCTCACGATTCCCTTCGTTAAAGAGACGCTCGGCCTTTAAAGAATGTCGAGCACCGCTTCTGGCGGACGTCCAATCCGCGCCTTATCGCCATTGATCACAATCGGTCTTTCAATCAGCACCGGATTTCCCACCAGCGCATTCAGCAGCGCACTTTCGTTTTTGTCGCCAAGTGCCAGCTCGCTGTAGATCGCCTCTTTGGTACGCATCAACTCTCGTGCGCTCTGCATCCCCAGTTTCTGTAGCAGAATTTGCAGCGTCTCGCGATCGGGTGGCGTCTGCAGATAGAGCACCACTTCCGGCTCAATCCCGCGCGCGTTCAGCAGCGCCAGCGTTTCGCGGCTCTTGCTGCAGCGCGGGTTGTGGTAAATCGTCACCATTTCAGACTCTCCTTTTATTTTTGGCATGTCAGCAACGTCGTTTCTCAGCCTTTCTGATATTGCTTAAAACGCTGCTGCAACTGACGAAGCTGATCGATACGGGCATCGTAGCGCGCCTGTTTCAGGCTGCCGAGCGGCACCTGTGCGCTGGCGCTGCCTAACGCGGTGATTGCCTGATCAAGCTGGCCATTCAGCGCCAGGCTCTCTGCCCGTGCCGACAACTCTTCATCATTCAGTCCCTGCTGGGCAGAAGCCTGTGCCAGTAAATCCCAGCCGTTAGGATCATCTTTATTGGCCCAGGTATAGCGGTTCAGAATACGACTGGCACTGGCATACTGCTTCGCTTCAACATAGGCATTCGCCAGGTTGAGCTGCACCACCGGACTGTTTTTGGCACCAGTGGCAGCGGTGAGCAGGGCGATCGCCTGTTGTGGCTGGTTCAGGCCGATGTCGATGTCTGACATGATATCCAGGAACCAGACGTTATTGGGCTGTTTCGCCAGCAGTGGCGTCATAATCCGCTTCGCATCGGCATAGCTCTTCGCCTGTAAAAACTGTATAGCCTTGCCATATTGTGACGCCAGCTGCTCGCGGGCATTACCGCTGGCATACTGACTCAGCAGTTCGTCAGTGAGCTGATTACGCCCGGTGGCGTACATCCCCAGCGCACGCACCTTCGCCAGGTAAAAATCTTCAGTAGACTGAACGACGACGGGGCGCATCTGGTTAGCACGGTTGCGGGCATCCGCCAGACGGCTGTCGGGCAGGGGGTGGGTCAGCAGAATTTCAGGTGGCTTCGAGGAGAAGCGGCTCTGATCGGCCAGCTTCTGCAGAAAATTTGGCATCGCCTGGGGATCGAAACCGGCGCGCTGCAGCACCTGAATGCCGATGCGGTCCGCCTCCTGCTCATTGCCCTGCGTAAAGCTGATAATTCCCTGCTGCGTACCCGCCAGGGTGCCGGTCAGCGCTGCCATGCCCGCCTGCGGACTGGCCATCGCCAGCAGAATCGAACCCAGCGCTCCGACCCAGGTCAGCGGCGCATTGCGCTTCTGATCTTCCATGGCACGCGCCAGATGGCGCTGGGTGACATGTGAAATTTCATGCGCCATCACTGATGCCAGCTGACTTTCATTTTCGGTAAAGCGGAACAGCGCCGAATGCAGCACCACGTTGCCACCGAAGAAGGCAAAGGCGTTGAGCTCATCATTCTGGATCAGAAAGAAGTGGAACGGGGTTTTTACGGCGTCGGCGTGCGAGACCAGCCGCTGCCCCAGCTGATTAATGTACTGATTAAGCAGCGGATCGTTGATCAGCGGCGCACTGGCACGCAGCTGGCGCACATAAAAGTCGCCCATCTGCAGTTCCTGATTAATCGACAGGGTCGAACCGGCCGTTGTGCCAATATCGGGAAGTGAATCACTGACATCAGCGTGGGCCGGTGTCAGAGTGGTGAAAATGAGCGTCGGGAGGAGCGCGGCGATTAGCGTTTTCTTTAACCGGTTCAACATGCCTTAATCCTGTAGAGAGGCCCTGAAAATGGACAGGTGCAGAGCGGGAATGTTCCATTTTTCGCAGATAACGGCGGTTTGTGACTATCTTAACCAGAGCATCAAAAGAAAGAAATGTCGTTTTCTGGTCATCGCCTGAGGTAATTTGTGCAAAATCGCAGATTTTGACGAAAAAAACTGAACATCCTGCCAACTTAAACCGCAGTTAAACGAGGTAAATCCGGTGAGGTTTTACCGGGATCCTGAGCAGGTAAGTTGCCAATTATCTGTTCATTCCCGTTGCGCTTCGCCGGAATAGAGCAGAATCCGCTGACAGACATCCGGAACAGTAATCGTTCTTTTTTTAAAGTTATGTAAATTCAATCAGAAAAACTGAATATGGCACGTGTTTTTCCAGGTCTACTCTGAAAAAATAGCCCACGCTGAGCCGCAAAATGTCTTTTCGCCATTGATAAATTAAATCGATTCGTCTGCCCCCCTCTTCCTGATTCCAGCTAAGCCTGGATTTTATTTTTTCGCGTCAACTTAACAGGCAGAGATTAAATCCCTGATAGTCAGATCCACTGCTGCTAAGACACTTTTTTCTGCATGATGAAAATCTTCAATTAATTCTCTCTGTGAATAATTTCAGCGGTTATCAATAGCGCGTTGACCTGAATTTACAGAAGCGAGAATTAAACCCGCGCTGTGGTATAGATAGCCGACCGGATTCAGTCCTGAATCTGACAGACATTATTTGCCGGAGAGAAGTGTTATGCGTTCAGTTGTTTCATACGCGTTAATCGCCATTATTGGCGGCGTCGTTGGCGCGGCTGTCACACAGAGTGGCGATATTTACGACAAAGTGACACGTCATTTTGCAACCGAGCCACAGGAAGCCCCTGGATTCTGGAGCACCCCGGCGATTGAAGGTTATGGCAAAATTCATTACGAGCCTGATGCCGCGTTTAAACCGGTAGTGGGCCTGAGCAACAAAATTGTTTTCCAGATTACCCGAAGCGACGGCGCGATGACCGCACCGAATCTGGGACTGGAACGCGTGGCGCGCGTGGTCAATCTCTATATCGCCTCCGGCATTCCGGCGGACCAGCTGAAGTTTGTGGTTTCGGTTACGGGTGACGCGACACCTGCCATGCTGGATAACGCCCATTTCAAACAGTTTTATGGCATCGAAAATCCAAACCTGAAGCTGATTAATGAGCTGAATCAGGCGGGAGTGAAAGTCTCGGTCTGCGATCAGTCCGTGGCATTCCATCACTATCCGAATAACTGGATTGATAAATCAGTCGTCCATGCGCTTTCCAGTCCGACCACGGTATCCACCCTGCAAAACCAGGGGTACGCGTGGCTGGCAATGTAATTGATATTTTAAACGACCGGGAGAAGAGTTAATGCGTCCAGCAGCGTTAGTAGTGATGGCAGCCGTAGCAGGATTTATTGGCGGCAATGTTTTACAGTTGCCGGAATTATTCGATAAGGTCAGCGGCAAAATGGCAGATAATAAATCTGAGCCCGCTGATTTCTGGAGTACGCCTGCGATTGATGGCTACGGCAAAATACATTATGTCGATACGCCGGCATTTAAACCCGGCACCACAGCGGGTCTGAGTAATAAAATTGTTTTCCAGATTAACCATAATGATGGCGATATTCGTAAGCCGAATCTGGGCCTGGAGCGTGTAGCGCGTGTCACCAACCTCTATTATGCAGCGGGTGTGCCACTCGACCAGCTGAAATTTGTGGTGTCGATCAACGGCGACGCGGTGTCGTCAGCGCTGAATAATGACCAGTTCAGCAAAGCCTACGGCGTGGATAACCCAAACCTGAAGCTGATCAGCGAACTGAAAAAAGCGGGCGTTCAGGTCACGATCTGCGACCAGTCCGTGGCGTTTCATCAGCTTGATCGCAACTGGATCGACCCGATGGTCACCCACACCATCTCCAGCGGCACCACCGTTGCCACCCTGGAAAACAGCGGTTACGCCTTCCTGATGCTTTAATTCTCCAGCAGCGGCGTCACTGCCGCTGTCACCTGCCAGTCAGATTCCTGTGATACGCCTGTCATATAACGCCGCTAGTTTACATCGCAATGAGATCGATCTCATTGACGATAAACGAGGCAGTCATGACCGATTTAATCAGCGTAGCCAGACTGGCAGGGGTTTCCCGCGCAACCGCGGCGCGCGCCTTTTCTGATCCCCATCTGCTCAAACCTGGCACGCTGCTAAAGGTGCTTGCCGCCTCAGAGCAGATGGGCTTTCGCCCGAATCATATTGCCCGTCAGCTCCGTACCCAACACTCCACCACGCTTGGCGTTCTGCTGCCTTCACTGCTCAATCCGGTTTTTGCCCTGCAATTGCAGGCGATGGAGCAGCAGGCCCGGCAGGCTGGGTATGCGCTGCTGGTGGCAACCAGTGATTATCAGCCTGAGCGGGAAGCGGCTATTGTCGAACATATGCTGCACCAGCGTGTCGCCGGTCTGGTACTGACCGTGGCAGACGCCGACCGCAGTGCGCTGCTGACGACGCTGGCGACCGCGAAAATGCCTTTCGTACTGACCCACAATGTGCCGCAACAGCACGACTGGCCCGCACTGTGCGTCGACAATCGTAAAGCGATGACGGAAGCGACCGCCCATCTTATCTCGCTCGGCCACCGCCACATCGTGATGGCCGCTGGCCCGATGCAGCAATCTGACCGTGCGCGTCTGCGCTATCTCGGCTACTGCGAAGCCATGCAGCAGGCGGGTCTGACGCCGCGGGCAATGATTGAGATGCCCAGCCATATCCACTCCGATTTCAAACCGCTGCTGCCGCTGATGAATGCCCCTTCGCCGCTGACTGCAGTGATTTGCAGTAACGATCTGCTGGCTATCAGCCTGCTGGGGGCTGCTGCGCGTGCCGGTGTCAGCGTACCGAATCAATTGTCAGTTATCGGCTTCGACGGCATTGAGCTGGGTGAACAGCTTTCACCGTCACTGGCCAGCGTGGTTCAGCCGATTGCGCTGATGGGCACGCGCGCCATCGATCTGCTTCTGAATCCGGCCGGTAAGATCCCCTTGCTGGCCCATCATTTACGGCTCGGGGAGAGTATCGCCCCGGCATTTCATGGCTCTTCTTCAGGGAAATATCATGTCACTCACCGTTAATATCAAACAGATCGTCAGTGCTGCGCTGCTGGCTAGTTGCTCGCTAACCAGTTCGTGGGCGCAGGCGGCGGAAAATGCTATCTGCTACAACTGCCCGCCAGAGTGGGCCGACTGGGCCACGCAGCTCCAGGCGATTGAAAAAGCGACCGGCATTCATGTGCCGCAGGATAATAAAAATTCGGGGCAGGCGCTGGCGCAGCTGGTGGCGGAGAAAAACAATCCGGTCGCCGACGTGGTCTATTACGGCGTCAGCTTTGGTATTCAGGCTGTTAGTGCCGACGTGGTCAGCGCTTACAAACCCGCTAACTGGGATCAGATCCCGGCAGGCATGAAGGATCCGAATGGCAGGTGGGTGGCGCTGCACTCCGGCACCGTGGGGTTTATGGTCAATGTTGATGCGCTGGGTGGCGTGCCGGTGCCGCGTTCCTGGGATGATCTGCTGAAGCCGGAATATAAAGGTATGGTGGGGTATCTGGATCCGGCCAGTGCTTTTGTGGGCTACGTCGCGGCCGTGGCAGTCAATCAGGCCAAAGGCGGCAGCCTGCATGACTTCACCCCGGCGATTAACTGGTTTAAGGCGCTGCAGCGCAACCAGCCGATTGTGCCTAAGCAGACCGCCTATGCGCGACTGATTTCAGGCGAAATCCCGATTCTGATCGATTATGACTTCAACGCCTATCGCGCCCGCTACAAAGATCACGCCAACGTCGGGTTTGTCATCCCGAGCGAGGGAACGGTTACGGTGCCGTACGTTATCAGCCTGGTGAAGAACGCGCCGCATCCGGCAAACGGTAAGAAAGTGATTGATTTCGTGCTGTCAGATGCCGGTCAGGCGATCTGGGCCAATGCCTGGCTGCGTCCGGTGCGGGCTGGGGCGATGTCAGCCGAGGCGAAGAAATATTTCCTGCCTGACAGCGATTATGCGCGTGCCCATACGGTCGATTATCAGCAGATGGCCGATGCGCAGAAAGGCTTCTCCGCCCGCTATCTGAGCGAGATCCGCTGATGTCACTCTCAGAAATCAATCCGTTTGCTGCTGGCGACTCAGTTCGCCACCGCCTTCGGCCGCTGGGGGCAAACTGGCCGTGGATGCTGCTGCCTGCGCTGCTGTTCTTTACTGCCTTCTGGCTATTGCCGTTTGCTCGTCTGTTACAGATCGGTATGACGGAGGATCGCACGACTCACCACAGCGGCTACTGGACGGTAATCAGCCAGCCGCAGTATCTGCAAAGCCTGCTGAATACCGTGCTGCTCTCGGCGGCGGTTACACTGGTGACGCTGCTGATTGCTGCGGTGGTGGGCTGCTTTCTGGCACGCCAGCGCTTTACCGGGCGCGGCATGCTGCTGGCGCTGCTGACCTTTCCGCTGGCCTTTCCGGGCGTGGTGGTGGGATTTCTGATGGTGATGCTGGCGGGGCGTCAGGGTGTTCTGGCGCAACTCAGCCTCAGCCTGTTTCATGAGCGCTGGGTTTTCGCCTATTCGCTCAGTGGCTTATTTATTGGCTATCTCTATTTTTCGCTGCCGCGCGCCATCGTGACGCTGGTGGCGGCCAGTGAAAAGCTGGACTGTTCACTGGAAGAGGCCGCCCGTTCGCTGGGGGCCAGCCAGTGGCGCATCATCGTCGACGTCATCATGCCAGGGCTGAAACCGGCGCTGTTCTCCTGTGGCGCGCTCTGTTTCGCCACCAGCATGGGGGCGTTTGGTACCGCATTTACCCTGGGCACAGAGCTGGCGGTGCTGCCGCTGACTATTTACGGCGAGTTCACCAATTACGCCAACTTTGCCACCGCAGCGGCGCTCTCGGTGGTGATGGGCGCGGTGGCCTGGCTGGCGCTGATGCTGGCTAATGGGCTTGCCCGTCGCAGGGAGCGTTCATCATGAAGCGCCGGGCTCTGTTCTGGCTGCAGGTGGCGATCACCAGCCTCACCGCGCTGTTTATGATCGTGCCGATCGTGCTCTCAATGCTGGCGGGCGTCACGCAGAACTATTTCGCGGGTCTGCGCAGCGGCCTGACGCTGAAGTGGGTGGAACTGGTGTGGCAGATGTATGCCGACACCTTCTGGCTGTCGCTGCTGATTGCGCTGAGCTGTCTGGCGGTGACGGTCATCGTGGGTGTACCCGCCGCCTGGGGCTTACTGAAGTCACCGTCGCGCTGGGCCTCACGCATCGAAGAGTGTCTGATGCTGCCGGTCGCGTTGCCGGGCCTGGCTACCGCGCTGGGGATCATTCTGCTTTATGGTCAGTTCAGCGCGTTGCGCGACAGCTGGCTCTTCATCCTGATCGGCCATGTGCTCTTTACACTGCCCTTTATGATCCGACCGGTGCTGTCGGTAATGCAGGCGATTGATCTGCCGCGTCTGGAAGAGGCCGCCGCCAGCCTGGGGGCGGGTTTCTGGCGTCGCTTTTTTACCGTGGTCGTCCCGAACTGTCGCAACGGCATTCTGGCGGGCGCGTTTATGGTGATCACGCTGTCGGTAGGGGAGTTCAATATCACATGGATGCTGCACACGCCCCTGACCAAAACCCTGCCGGTCGGGCTGGCCGACAGCTACACCTCGATGCGGCTGGAAGTTGGATCCGCCTACACCCTGATTTTTATCATGATGATTTTACCGCTGCTGCTGTTGCTCAACGCCTGTAATCACTGGCTGGAACGGCAATCAGCGCGGCAGCAGAGAGAGGAAACCTTATGAAAGAGGCTATCAACGTGACGCTGCGCCACTGCTCGCGTCGCTTCAATCAGCAGGTCGCGCTGCATCCGCTCGATTTGCGGGTTCACGCCGGTGAAACGCTGGTGCTGCTGGGGCCGTCGGGCTGCGGTAAAACCACGCTGCTGCGTATCATCAGCGGTCTGGAAAGCAGCGATCCACCGGGTGAGATCTGGTTTGATAAGCGTAACGTCACCGCGCTACCGATTGAGAAACGCAATGTCGGCATGGTGTTCCAGAACTACGCGCTGTTCCCGACGCTCAACGTGGCGCAGAACGTCGCCTATGGCCTGAAGGTGCAGGGCGTGCCGCGTGCTGAGCGTGAGGCGCGGGTGGCAGAGATGCTGGCGCTGGTTGATCTGACCCCTCTGGCACATCGCGCGATTGATAAGTTGTCCGGCGGGCAGAAGCAGCGTGTGGCCCTGGCTCGCGCGCTGGCCGCCCGGCCTAAAGTGCTGCTGTTTGATGAGCCGCTGGCGGCGCTTGATGCCAGGCTACGCGATCGACTGCGGCTGGAGATCGGTGCGCTGCTCAAACGGCTGGCGATCACCGCCGTTTACGTCACGCACGATCAGCAGGAGGCGATGGCGCTGGGCGATCGCATCGCGGTGATGGAGCAGGGCCGCCTGGTGCAGCTCGATACGCCGCAGGGCATTTATCAGCGCCCGGCTTCGCGCTTTGTGGCCGATTTTGTGGGGGCCATTAACTGCATTGCGCACGATCCCACGGGTCAGCCCCTGCGTTTTTGCCGCCCGGAAGATGTACTGCTGGCCGACGACACGCGTTATCCGCAGCGCGGCGTAGTGGTGGGCAGCACGTTTCTCGGCGCTTCGCAGCGCTTACTGATCGATATCGGGCTGGATAGCCCCATTCAGGTAGAACGTCATGCGCGCGAAATCTGGCAGGCCGGGCAGCGCATCAGCTGGTCGCTGACCAGTCAGGCCGCGCTGGAATTCAGTTGCTAAGGAGTCTGTTGTGTCAGTTCAACCCACAGTGATCGCCCAAATCAGCGATCTGCATATCAAGGCCAATGGCCGCCTCTCGTACAAACAGGTCGATACCCATGCGGCATTGTTGCAGGTGATCGACACCCTTAATGCGCTGCAGCCGCGGCCAGATGTGGTGGTGATGACCGGCGACCTGGTCGATTTTGGCAGGCCTGAAGAGTACCAGATACTGCGGGAAGCTTTGCAACGCCTGCGATTGCCATTTTACCTGATGGCGGGCAATCACGACGACCGCGAGGCACTGCGTGCTGCTTTCCCGGATCACACCTATCTGCAGGCGGGACCCACCCTGAACTGGCAGCTTTGCGTCGGCGGCGTCAGGCTGCTGGCGCTGGACTCCAGCGTGCCGCAACAGCCATGGGGTGAGCTGGACGAACACCAGTTGCAATGGCTGGATCAGGCACTGAGCGCGGCTGCCGAACAGCCCACGCTGGTGATGCTGCATCATCCTCCTTTTGCCTGCGGCATTGCCCATATGGACCGGCAACGGTTACGTCATCCGGAGGCCCTTGAGGCGATCATTGCCCGCCATCCGCAGGTTGAGCGGGTGTTATGCGGTCATCTGCATCGCAGTCTGCAGACCCGCTTTGCCGGCACGCTGGCCTGTGTTGCGCCGGGCGTATCGCATCAGGTGGCGCTGGATCTGCATCCCAGAGGGCCGGCTCACTTTATTCTGGAGCCGCCCGGCTTTTTGCTTCATTGCTGGCAACCCGGCCAGGGACTGGTCACGCATCAGTGTGCGATTGGCCGCTTTTCGGGACCCTGGCCTTTTTACGATAGTCAGGGATTAATCGATTAGTGCCAGTCAAACCTGGATTCTCAGGCGTGAAATTTGTCTTAATGCTGCTCAAAAATGCCGACACCGTGTAGACTTAAACCCGGATATCAGGGCTTCTGGCACACATTAAAAAAATAATCAGGCATTGACGACATGACATTTATCTCCAGGGCGGCGACGCCATGCTAAAGCTCTTTCGGCCCAAGGCCGATTTGCGCAATCTGATCGCCCTGCTGGTGATTGTCAGCATTGTTATCACGCTCGCGAATACGCTTTATGCCACCTGGCGGGTTCAGCGCCAGGTGCTGATTGACACCACGCTTGAGGCCAACCGGGCCTATGCCGCCAAGCTGGCCTCAACCAGTGAGATTTTCTTTCAGCTGGCGCAGTCACAGCTGCACTACAGCGCAAATCAGCTCAGCCGCGACTTTAATAATGAGGCGCTGCTGGAAAGCGAAGTCAGCCGCCTGCGCGAGCAGACCAGCAGTTTCAACTCAGTGGCGATAGTGGATGCGCAGGGCGTGATCAAAGCGATTTCGCCAGAGTCGTTGCCCCTGAAAGGCATGCACCTGACCAGCGACGCCTCACGGGAAGCGCTGACCCTGCGCCAGCCAGGCATCAGTAAACCCACCCTTTCTGCCGCCAACAATTTGCTGGTGTTTGTCTCCTGGCCTGTCTGGAGTGCCGATGGCGACTATCTGGGCTACATCGGCGGCACCATCTATCTGAAGAAAAAAAGCATTCTGAATGCGCTGCTGGGTGAGCAGTTTTACCGGGATGGCACCACGGTCTATGTGCTCGACAGCAATAATGAAGTGTTGTATCACCCGAACCGGCAACTGGTGGGTAAAACGCTGCCGGCCATCGTCAGTCCACGCGATGAGCAGACCAATGGCTCGCTGATGCTTGCCGGTCCGGGTGAGTCAGCTCAGCTGGCGGGCTTTGCGATCGTGCCGACTACCGGCTGGACGGTGGTGGCGCTCAAGCCGATTAACGTCACGCTGGATCCGCTGTCGGGCCTGTTAATAAAAGTCCTGACAAACTCGGTGCCGTTTGCGCTGCTGACTCTGCTGGTAGCCGTGGTTCTGGCGCGGCTGATAGCCCGACCACTCTTCCAGCTGGCCCGCAAAGCCAGCCGGATGGATGCGCAGGGGGTATCAAAAGAGATTGGTGGCATCACCGCCTGGTATTTTGAGGCGGCTCAGGTCAAACGTGCACTGCTCACTGGTATTAGTCTGGTGCAGGACAAGATTGGCCGTCTTAGCTCGGAAGCGCAGACCGATCCGCTGACCCAGTTGCTCAATCGCCGTGGTCTGAACGCGGTGCTGGAGTATTACCGTACGTTGCGCCAGCCTTTCTCGGTGCTGGCTCTGGATATCGACCACTTCAAAAACGTCAACGACAGCTGGGGTCATGATGTCGGTGACCGGGTGATTCAACAGGTGGCGAGCACGCTGCGTGCCAGCGCCCGTCAGTCTGATGTGGTGTGTCGCAACGGCGGAGAGGAGTTTCTGATGCTGCTGCCGGGCACGGCCCTGGATGAGGCACAGATCATCGCAGAGCGCGTACGGCTGGGTATTGCCGAAGCCTGGCTTACGGATGTAGGACGAATTACCTTGTCTATTGGCGTTGCGGCATGGAATGGCACCCAGGATACCGGGCTGGAAACGAGTCTGAAACAGGCGGATGCGGCGCTCTACGCGGCGAAAAATGCCGGGCGAAACTGCGTTATCGTAGCCGCAGCTTAATCACACAAATAGCGGATATTTTTTTACGGCAGGGAAGCGTGAAAGGAAAGAAGATAAGCAGGGCGCGGTGGTCGGGCTACCGCGCCCCTCAACATCAGGCTGACTTAACGTAATCCAGCACCATGTCGTGGTGATTCGAGGTCTTAAAGTTATCAAACACTTTCTCAATCCTGCCTTCAGCGTCAATCAGGAAGCTGATGCGATGAATGCCGTCATAGGTTTTCCCCATAAAGGTTTTTTCACCCCAGACGCCAAACGCCTGGCAGACTTCATGATTTTCATCTGACAGCAGTGTGAAGTTCAGCAGCTCTTTTTCGACAAACTTTGACAGTTTTTCCGGTTTGTCAGTGCTGATACCCAGGACTTCCACGCCCGCTTTTTTCAACTCATCCATGTTGTCACGCAGACCGCACGCCTGCACGGTACAGCCTGGCGTCATCGCTTTCGGGTAGAAGTACACCAGAACGCGCTGTCCCTGGAAGTCGGTCAGATTCACGTGTTCGCCGTCCTGGTCGGGCAGGCTAAATGCAGGTGCAGTATCTCCGGCTTTCAGTGGATTCATCACATCTCTCCATTTTCTTATTCAGGCTGTGGGTAATACACCATCCGGGCCGAAACGACCAGAGGGAACATTACCATCAGGGGGTATTTCACCACATAGCCGATCACGCGTCAGGCATGTGGAGAAATAGCTCCGGTTTATTAACTAAAGCTTAGCGTACCGCGCTGACAGATTCGCTGCTGTCGGCGTCAGACACACTGTAGAGACGCAGCGTTCCCTGCGCATTCAGCTCCTGACACAGGGTATTAAAAGCCTGCTCAAAAGTGGTGCCACTGGTTCGTGTCGGACTGTGGGCGGTCATTTGAATATAGAGCGTTGGTGGCAAATTGTGTTGCGCGGGTGTGATACGCGACACCAGTTCGGCCACATTCATCTGATGCTTATCAATAAGATCGGTAAAGCGTTCAATAATATGCGGCGAGTCGGCCACTTCCACCTGAATGAACGCGGTATCGGGCATCGGCGGACGAACCCCGGCGTTGGTGCGCTTCATGACGATAAGCAGCTCCAGCTCTGCGCCTTTCAGCGGCAGCGTCGATTCAATCAGCGTAATTGCGTTCCAGCTGCCCGACAGCAGCATGATAAAGGTGAACTCATCCCCAAGCATGGCAAGACGGCTATCTTCAATATTGCAACCGCAGCTGCTGACGTGTCGGGTAATCGTATTGACGATACCCGGCCGGTCAACACCGAGCGCGGTGATCACCAGATGATGGGGCTGAGATTGCGGCAAAATGGCTTTTCCTCTGCTTTCGCTAATAACCATAAGGTAAACATAAAAAAAACTGCTGACAAGCGCGGGAATGGCGTGGCTTGCTTGCTTTTCCCTAAGTGTAAAACGTACCATGAAGCACTTGTTTGTCGAGGGGATCGCCAATGTTTACGGGAAGTATTGTTGCACTCGTTACGCCAATGGATGACAGCGGTAATGTCTGCCGGTTGAGTCTGAAAAAACTGATTGATTATCACGTCGCCAGCGGCACCGCGGCGATCGTTTCCGTCGGCACCACAGGCGAATCTGCAACCCTGAGCCATGAAGAACATGGTGATGTGGTGATGCTGACCCTGGAACTGGCCGATGGCCGTATTCCGGTGATTGCCGGAACCGGTGCAAATGCCACCGCTGAAGGCATCTCTCTGACGAAGCGTTTTGAAAATTCCGGCGTAGTGGGTTGCCTGACCGTGACGCCTTATTACAATCGTCCGACGCAGGAAGGGCTGTTCCAGCACTTTAAAGCGATTGCGAATAGCACCAGCCTGCCGCAGATGCTGTATAACGTTCCCTCGCGTACCGGTTGTGACATGCTGCCGGAAACCGTTGCCCGCCTGGCCGAAATTAAAAATATTATCGGAATCAAAGAGGCAACCGGGAACTTATCGCGGGTTAGTCAGATCCAAGAGCTGGTTAATGAAGACTTTATTCTGGTGAGTGGCGATGACGCGACTGCGCTGGACTTTATGCAACTGGGCGGCAAAGGCGTCATTTCGGTGACCGCAAATGTGGCTGCACGTGAGATGGTCGAGCTGTGTCAACTCGCACAGCAGGGCAATTTCGTTGAGGCACGCCGCCTGAATCAGCGTCTGATGCACCTGCACCAGACGCTTTTCTGTGAACCCAATCCTATCCCGGTGAAATGGGCTGCGAAACAGCTAGGATTAATCGCTAACGACACGCTGCGTCTGCCAATGACGCCACTGACTGCAGCCGGCCAGCCGAAAGTGGAGCAGGCGCTGGTGAAAGCGGGTTTGCGATAATTTAGGGAGTTTGAATGAATTACTCAGTAAAGCGGTCAACAGTAGCCACAGTAGTCGGGCTTTCTACTCTGATGCTGTTGTCGGCCTGTTCAAGCGATCAGCGTTATAAGCGCCAGGTCAGCGGTGACGAATCTTATCTTGAAGCCAGCCAGTTAAGTGAACTGAAAGCACCAGCCGGTATGATCCTGCCGGTTCAGCGTGGTGACTATGATGTGCCGCGCACCAGCAGCCAGGCACCAACCGGCAAGCAGCTCGACATCCGTCCGCCAGCCCAGCCGCTGGCGCTGATGAACGGGACCCGCGCGCAGTTCAGCAACAATACCGGTGCGCTGATGATCGACAACAGCCGCGGTTCAGTCTGGTCACGGGTCGTTAACGTCGTTGAGTCAAACAAATTCCCGATTGCTTCACGTAACGATGCCGGTCAGCAGCTGACGACCGACTGGGTGCAGTGGAACCGTGCTGATGAAGATCAGCAGTATCGTGGCCGCTATCAGATCAGCGTGCAGTCGCAGAGCTATCAGCAGCAGCTTACCGTGCGCCTGCTGGAGCTGCAGCAGGATGGTAAAACCATTACGTCGCCTGTGCAGATCCAGCGTTACACCGCGCAGATGATGAATGAAATCAGCAGCGGTCTGGACAAAATTGATACCGCCAGTGAAAACGCGGCATCAGGTCGGGTAAGTGGTGCTATTGATGTGCAGAGCGGCGCAGATGACACCGGTCTGCCCATGCTGATTCTGCGTACGCCATACAATGTGGCATGGCAGCGTTTACCAGATGCGATGAAACGCGTTGGAATGGAAGTGACCGATACCACCCGCTCAACCGGCAGTATGAAGGTGACTTACAAGTCACCGGGCAGCAGCGACTGGGATTCAGTGGGTGCAAAAGATCCGGAATTACCAAACGGTGATTACAAAGTGCAGGTCGGCGATCTCGACAACCGCACCAGCCTGCAATTCATCGACCCGAAAGGGCATGTGCTGACCCAGTCGCAGAACGATGCGCTGGTGGCCGTGTTCCAGGCGGCGCTGAACAAATAAAGTTGCCTCAGGCCGGAGATTCTCCGGCCTTTTTATTTTGTTTTTGGCATACTAGCGCGCGGCGAAGTAAACGATTGCGTCAAGGCAATCGCCGCAGCGGCACTGGTCGCTGAACACCCGTTATTTCAAGTCTGGAGTGAACAAGATGCAAAAGCGAGCTGAGTTGTATCGCGGTAAAGCGAAAACTGTATATAGCACCGATAACCCGGATCTGCTGATACTCGAATTCCGCAACGATACGTCAGCAGGTGATGGTGCCCGAATCGAGCAGTTTGATCGCAAAGGAATGGTTAACAACAAGTTTAACCACTTCATTATGACCAAATTGCAGGAAGCAGGTATCCCGACCCAGATGGAAGCGCTGCTGTCCGATACCGAAGCGCTGGTGAAGAAGCTGGAGATGGTGCCGGTTGAGTGCGTGGTGCGTAACCGTGCCGCAGGCTCGCTGGTAAAGCGTCTGGGCGTGGAAGAGGGCATTGTGCTCAATCCGCCGCTGTTTGATCTTTTCCTGAAAGATGATGCAAAACACGACCCGATGGTCAACGAATCTTACTGCGAAACCTTTGGCTGGGTCAGCAAACAGAACCTGGCGCGGATGCAGGAGCTGACCTTTAAAGCCAACGAGGTGCTGAGCAAACTGTTCGACGATGCGGGCCTGATTCTGGTCGACTTCAAACTGGAATTTGGTCTGTTTAACGGCGAAGTGACGCTGGGCGATGAGTTTTCGCCAGACGGTGCACGCCTGTGGGACAAAGAGACGCTGGATAAAATGGACAAAGACCGTTTCCGTCAGAGCCTTGGCGGCGTGGTTGAAGCCTATGAAGCGGTGGCACAGCGATTGGGCGTAAAACTCGACTGAGTTTGCCTGCAGCGCAGAAAGAAAGCACACAGAACAAGGAGAGCCCCGGCTCTCCTTTTTTCATTTCAGGGTAAAGCTGGTGATTGCCCCGTCACACAACTAAAATCATGCCATCTGAAAAATGACTGAGGGAATACAGCATGCGCTGGCAAGGGCGTCGCGAAAGCGACAATGTAGAGGACCGTCGCGATCAATCGTCCGGTTTAGGTGGCGGAGGCCGCCAGATTCGTCTGCCGCGTGGCAAAGGCGGTATCGTATTGCTGATCGTGGTGGCAGTCGCCGGTTATTACGGATATGACCTGACCGGACTGCTGACGGGGGGGGACGTCGCACCGACCAGCCAGCAGCAACAGCGCAGCGTCAGTGCCAATGATGACGAGGCCGCGAAATTCACGAAAGTGATCCTGGCTACAACGGAAGACACCTGGGGCAAACTGTTCCAGCAGATGAACAAACAGTATGTGGCGCCGAAGCTGGTGATGTAT
Source organism: Pantoea sp. B550 (assembly GCF_024158165.1). NCBI lineage: Bacteria > Pseudomonadati > Pseudomonadota > Gammaproteobacteria > Enterobacterales > Erwiniaceae > Pantoea > Pantoea sp. B550. Next base: position 885,277 of record NZ_JAMYXI010000003.1, on the reverse strand, counting down.
CGCGGTGCAACCCGCACCGGCTGCGGAACCGGACAGTCTGTGATGGGACCGTTCTACTGTCCTGCCGATCAGACCGTCTACATCGACCTCTCTTTCTATGACGAGATGAAAACTAAGCTGGGTGCAGGCGGTGACTTCGCCCAGGGCTACGTCGTCGCGCATGAAGTTGGCCATCATGTCCAGAAACTGCTGGGCATTGAGCCGAAAGTGCGTGAAATGCAGCAGGGTGCCAGCGAGAAGCAGGTGAATCAGCTCTCCGTCAAAATGGAACTGCAGGCGGACTGTTTTGCGGGTGTCTGGGGACACTATATGCAGAAGGAAAACGTTCTTGAAGCAGGCGATCTGCAGGAAGCGCTGAATGCCGCTGAGGCGATTGGCGATGACCGTCTGCAGCAGAAAGGTCAGGGCCGCGTCGTGCCGGACAGCTTCACCCACGGTACTTCTGAGCAGCGCTACACCTGGTTTAAGCGCGGGTTTGATGGTGGCGATCCAGGACAGTGCAACACCTTCGCCAGCAACTGATGAACCCAACGCAGCTTATGCAACAGGCCGGTGTGCGTCGTCTGGCAGTCATCAGCGGCGACCCGGCCTGGTGCTTAGATCGGGCTGCGGCGTGGCGTGAAGCGCTGCCAGGCGACTGGCTGGCGCTGAGTCCGGCGCCACTATTTTCTGATTCATCTGACGAGTCAGCTCTGCACAGGCCGCCTGGCGCGGTACGCACGCTGCTGGGACGCGAGTTCCATCATGCGATATTCGATGCACGCCAGGGCTTTCATGCCGAGGCTTTCGCTGCGCTGGCCGGTACGCTGACCGCCGGTAGCTGGCTGCTGCTGCTGGTGCCGCCCTGGCAAGCGTGGCCGCAACAGCCTGACAGCGACAGCCTGCGCTGGGCGGACGTCGCTGAACCCATCTCAACCCCTCTTTTTGTTCACCACCTGCAACAGCTGATCCTGGCGGATGACCAGGTGCTGCTGGAGCGGCAGCATCAGCCCTGCCGTTTTCCGGCGCAGCCGGACTGGCCGCAGTGGCACTGTCAGGCACCACAGCAGCAGCAGGCGATCCTCGATAAGCTGATCGCGCTGCCCTCGGGTGTCGCCGTACTGACCGCTGCCCGTGGACGGGGTAAATCGGCGCTGGCGGGAATGCTGGCCCGGCAGAACAGACATTGCCTGGTGACGGCACCGGCCAAAGCCTCAACAGAGGTGCTGGCTGCTTTTGCCGCTGAGCATTTTCACTTTATGGCACCTGATGCACTGCTGGCGCAGGAGACGCCGCCACCGGCGGAGTGGCTGATTGTGGATGAAGCCGCGGCGATCCCGGCCCCGCTGCTGCAGGCGCTGGTCAGCCGCTATCCCCGCATATTGCTCACCACCACCGTTCAGGGCTATGAAGGCAGCGGGCGCGGCTTTATCCTTAAATTCTGCGCCGGGCTTACCGGGGTTCACTATTTCACACTGGATGAGCCGCTACGCTGGTCGCGTTTTGATCCGCTGGAGCAGTGGCTGAATCAGGCGCTGCTGTTTGACGATGCCAGCGCCAGTGCGCCTGATACTCTGGTAACACCGCATCGTGTTGAACGTCACGATTTCAGCGCGCTTGAAGCCGCTTACCGTCTGCTCACCAGCGCGCACTATCGCACGTCGCCGCTTGATCTGCGCCGCCTGCTGGATGCACCAGGTATGCAGCTGTGGCGGGCGGGCAATGCACCTGCGTTACAGGGCGCGCTCTGGCTGGTGGAGGAGGGCGGTCTTGAACCTGAGCTGGCGCAGGCGGTTTGGGCGGGCATCCGGCGACCGCGCGGCAATCTGGTTGCGCAGTCGCTGGCAGCCCACGCCGGTCTGGCTGAGGCGGCAACCCTGCGCTCGCAGCGCATCAGCCGGATTGCCGTGGCGGCGGAGAGCCGTCGTCGGGGAACCGGACAGCAGCTTGTTGCGGCGGCGGTTAATGCGGCTGCCGATCACGACTACCTCTCTGTCAGCTTCGGCTACACTGAATCACTCTGGGCGTTCTGGCGTGCCTGTGGCTTTGCTCTGGTGCGGATTGGCAGTCAGCGCGAAGCCAGCAGCGGCTGTTACGCGGCGATGGCCATATTGCCCTGTTCTGCTGCGGGTGAGGCACTGACGCGCCGGGCAGCAGAACAGCTGGCGCGTGACTGGCCGCGATTGCAACAGCATATCGCGCTGGAACTGCAGTTTGATAAGACCACAGATGATGGATTGATCCCTCAGGATAACCATCTGGCCATCGGTTTCGCCTGGGCGCAGCGGCCACTGGAGGCGAGCCTGCCGGTATTGCAGCGCCTGGTTGAGTCCAGTGCCGTCTCCGTACCGCTGCTGGCCTCCGCGGTTGCTGCACCTGATGCGCTAAGCGACCTGGCCCGGCAGGCCGGCTTAAGCGGCCGCAAAGCGCTGATAGCTAAGCTACGTCAGCAGGCGGCTTCAGCCCTCGAAAGCCTGGGCGTTACTGCTGACGCGCTGCATCTGCCGTTGAAATAATTCGACCAGCTGGTTCAAATTATCCCCATATCATTTTGTGCCAGGCGGCGTAGAGTGAACACAGGAGGTCAACATGACACTGAAATATGTAATCGTTCAACAGCCTGCCACCACCGCACAGCTGTTTCTGCTCTATCACGGCGTTGGCGACAACCCGGATTCAATGGGTGAGATTGGCAACTGGTTTGCGAAAACTTTTCCCGACTCGCTGGTGGTTTCCGTCGGTTCACCCGGCGTGGTTCGTCAGTGGTTTGGCGAGACTGACCTGCACGATCAGACTATCCAGCAGCGGGTTGATGCGGCAATGCCGCAGTTTGTTGCGTCGGTGCGTCACTGGCAGAAAAAGAGCGGCGTGCGGCCGGAAGCGACAGCCTTAATCGGTTTTTCGCAGGGCGGCAGTATGGTGCTGGAAGGGGTTAAAGCCCATCCGGACCTGGCAGGTCGCGCAGTGGTGTTTAATGGCCGATTTATTACCCTGCCGGAAAAGGCCACTACCCGCACCACGATTCACCTGATCCACGGTGATTATGATGAACAGATCCCGCTTCACCATGCCCGGGAGGCGGAACAGCGGCTGACCGCCTGCGGTGGCGACGTGACACTCGATATCGTTGACGATCTGGCGCATGCCATCGATCACCGCAGCATGGAGCTGGCGCTGAATCATCTGCGCTATACGGTGCCAAAACGCTACTTTGATGAGGCGTTAAGCGGCGCAAAACCGGGTGACGATGACGTTATCGTGATGATGTAAAAAAGCCCCTGCAGTGCAGGGGCTTTTTCATTTACTTCTTCTTCGGCCAGTTGTCGTCGTCATCCCATTTATCGTTGAAATCACGATGCGGCGGCAGGTCAGGTTTGTTATCCATAAATTTTTTGTGATCGATGCGTTTCAGATCTTTATAAACATTCATCAACACACCAACCATCAGCAGGATCACCAGGATCCACCAGTAATCTTTAATAAATTCCATTTGATGCTCCTTAACATCGCCGTCAGGCGATCAGTTGTTCCATGATGCGCTGGTACATCCGGCTCAGCATCTGCAGGTCGGAGGCTTTCACACACTCATTGATTTTGTGAATGGTGGCATTCACCGGCCCCAGCTCCACCACCTGCGCGCCCATCCGGGCTATAAACCGGCCATCAGAGGTGCCGCCCGTGGTCAGCAGCTGCGGCTTAATTTCATTATAGTGCGCTACAGCTTTCACGACGGCATCCACCAGCTTACCGCGTGAGGTCAGGAAGGGCTGCCCCGAAAGTTTCCACTCGATGGTGTAACGCAGCTGATGACGATCCAGCAACTCTGCGACCCGCTGACGGATCATCTCATCGGTGAGTTCGGTGCTGAAGCGGAAGTTGAACTGCACAAACAGCTCGCCGGGGATCACATTGTTGCTGCCGGTGCCCGCCTGGACATTTGCAATCTGCATGCTGGTGGCCGGGAAGAACTCATTTCCCTGATCCCACTCCGTCGCGACCAGCTCAGTCAGCGCAGGCATCGCCCGGTGAACCGGATTATCCGCCAGATGCGGATAGGCGACGTGGCCCTGCACACCGTGTACCGTCAGGTTGGCGGTAATTGAGCCGCGCCGGCCATTCTTCACCACGTCACCGACGACTTCCGTGCTGGAAGGCTCGCCGACCAGGCAATAGTCCAGGCGTTCGCGACGCGCCATCAGCCGCTCAACCACTTTAACCGTGCCGTTGGTCCCACTGGCCTCTTCATCAGAGGTAATCATAAAGGCGAGGCGGCCCCGGTGATGGGGACGCACCGCCACAAAACGTTCGGCGGCCACCACCATGGCCGCCAGCGAGCCTTTCATATCAGCCGCGCCACGGCCAAACAGCATGCCATCGCGGATGGTCGGTTCAAATGGCGGGTTGATCCAGCGACTGGCATCGCCAGGCGGCACCACATCGGTGTGACCGGCAAACGCCAGCGTTTCACCTTCGCCACGGGTGGCCCAGAAATTCAGGGTATCGTCGATGTTCATCGTTTCAATCTTAAAGCCAATGGCTTCAAGACGGGCGATCAGCAGAGCCTGACATCCGGCATCATCGGGGCTGAGAGAGGGGCGACGAATAAGCTGCTGCGTCAGCTCAATGACCGGGCAAAACATATTATGACTTCTCCTGAATAGCATTCTGATAGGTGGCTTCGCTGAAACCGGCGAGCAGGGAGCCATCCGGGGTGCGCAACAGCGGACGCTTAATCATGGCGGGATGCGCCAGCATCAGCGCCCTGGCGCTACTGGCATCGTTAACCGCTTCACGATCAACCTCGGGCAGTTTACGCCAGGTCGTGCCGCGTGTGTTAATCAGGGCTTCATAGCCCAGCGCATCGATAAATTCCTGCAGCAGGGCATCGCTCAGGCCATCGGCACGGTAGTCGTGAAAGTGATAATCAATACCTGCATCTGTCAAAAAGCGCCGGGCTTTTTTTATGGTGTCGCAATTTTTAATCCCGAACATCACCCACTGCGTGCTCATTGCCCGATCCTTATTATCCTGTGAGAAGAGAAAGCTGAAAAAAGCAGCCAAAGCGCGAGTTTAGCATAGTGTAATCGGTTGCGGCATCCGCGCTGGCGCGGGAATCAGGCCGGGTATCCTGCACGCCGTCTCTTAATTTCCCCTCGGGTAAACGCTATCAATTACGCAGGCAATTATTACCCTGCTTATCGATGCGTGCTTAAGAATTTCGCCATGTTGATAAAATAGTCTACCGCTGGGCTTAAAATAAATTATTTTCAATGAGGTTAAGGAGTTGCTGAAATGTGCGTCAGCTTCCAGAATCAGCAACATTCATGTTTTTGTGAGGCTTGCCGATAGGTATAACAGGTGTAAACGTATTCACCTGCTTAAAAAAAGCGCGTAATATTGTCAGCACAATAAGAGAGGGCATTATGATTGACACTGAAATGGGAACCTGGAAAGAATTTATCGAAGCGATGTTACGCAACAAGTAATACGCTCAGAAAAAAGCAGGTCATTCCCACTTGCTGGAATTCTTACCACACACAGAAATAAAGCGGCCACTGAGTTCAGTGGCCGCTTTTTATTTAGCGTTAGTCGTGCAGTTTCTCTTTAAGCGGGAAGCGACGGCGGACCAGCACAAAGAACAGCGGCACAAAAAAGATCGCCAGCAGCGTGGCGGAGATCATCCCGCCCATCACGCCGGTTCCCACGGCGTGCTGGCTGCCGGAACCTGCACCGCTACTGATTGCCATCGGCAGCACCCCAAAAATAAAGGCCAGCGAGGTCATCAGAATCGGCCGCAGACGCTGACGCGATGCCTCCAGCGTGGACTCCACCAGTTCACGGCCTTTGCTGTTAATCTCATTAGCAAACTCAACAATCAGGATGGCGTTTTTGGCGGATAGCCCCACGACCGTCAGCAGGCCAACCTGGAAATAGACATCATTCTCCAGCCCGCGCATCCAGGTGGCGATAAGCGCGCCCACCACACCCAGCGGCACCACCAGCATTACCGAGAACGGGATCGACCAGCTCTCATACAGCGCGGCCAGGCAGAGGAACACCACCAGCAGCGAAATCGCATAAAGCGCTGGAGCCTGCGAGCCGGAGAGCCGTTCCTGATAAGAAGCACCGGTCCACTGGAACCCGACACCCAGCGGCAGCGCATTGACCAGCTTTTCCATTTCATCCATCGCCGTACCGCTGCTGACGCCATTCGCCGCTTCGCCGACAATCTCCAGCGACGAATAGCCGTTGTAACGTTCAAGGCGTGGTGAACCGGTCTCCCAGCGGCTGGTGGCAAACGCGGAGAAGGGCACCATTTTGCCGCTGCTGTTGCGCACGTACCACTTGTTGATGTCGTCCGGCAGCATGCGGAATTCGGCGGCGGCCTGCACATAGACCTTTTTTACCCGCCCCCGATCCAGGAAGTCATTCACATAGCTGGAGCCCCACGCGGTAGTCAGGGTGTCGTTGATGGTGTCCAGCGACACGCCCAGCGCCTGCGCTTTGCGGGCATCCACATCAATCTGCAGCTGCGGGCTGTCATCCAGTCCATTGTGCCGTACCCGCGATAGCGACTTATCGTTGCCCGCCATCTCCAGCAGTTTGTCGCGCATCGCCATCAGTTGCGTATGACCGATACCCGCGTGATCCTGTAGCTGCATGTCAAAGCCGGAGCTGCTGCCCATGCCGGTAATGGCGGGCGGACTGCTGGCAATCACCCGCCCCTCTTTAATTTTCTGAAACGCCTGAGTCGCACGATCGATAATGGCGAATGAGGTGCGATCGGCACCTGGCCGATTTTCCCAGTCTTTCAGCCGCACAAACAGACGTGCCACATTCTGCCCATTGCCGCCCGGGCCGGCCCCGATGGTAGAGAACACCGACAGCACGTTGGCCTTCTCCTCAGTGAGATAATAGTGTTCAACTTTCGCGACCACGCTGGCGGTTTGCTCAAGCGTTGCGCCCGCCGGAAGCTGAACCTGAGTCAGGAAGACGCCGCGATCTTCCAGCGGCAGAAACGAGGTTGGCAGACGCAGAAACAGAAACGCCATCAGGCCGATAATGCCGAGATAGAGCAGCAGCCAGCGACCGCCCCTGCGCAGAATGCCTGCAACGCCGCGCTGATAGCGGTCAGCATTGCGATTGAAGTGACGATTGAACCAGCCGAAGAAACCGCGACGCTCAGGCTGCTCGCCCTTCACCACGGGTTTCAGCAACGTGGCACACAGCGCCGGTGTCAGGATCATCGCGACCAGCACCGACAGCACCATTGCCGAAACAATGGTGATGGAGAACTGACGGTAAATCGCGCCGACGGTACCGCCAAAAAATGCCATCGGCACAAACACCGCAGAGAGCACCAGCGCGATACCGACCAGTGCGCCCTGAATCTAGCCCATCGATTTTCGCGTGGCGGCACGCGGCGAGAGCCCCTCTTCGTGCATGATACGTTCGACGTTCTCCACCACGACGATGGCATCGTCTACCAGCAGCCCTATCGCCAGCACCATGGCAAACATGGTCAGGGTATTGATACTGAACCCGCAGGCATAGAGCACGCTGAAGGTACCGAACAGCACGACCGGCACGGCAATGGTCGGGATTAACGTGGCACGGAAGTTCTGCATAAACAGGTACATCACGCCGAAGACCAGCACGATCGCCTCCAGCAGCGTCTTCACCACATCGGTGATCGACGCTTTAACGAACGGCGAGGTTTCATAGGCAATTTTCGCTTCCAGACCGTGCGGGAAGTAGTGCGACAGCTCCTCTATACGTGCACGGACCAGCTTATCGGTGTTCATCTCGTTGGCACCGGACGCAAGTTTTACGCCCAGGCCTGACGCGGGCTGGCCGTTATAGCGGCTCAGATAATCATACTTCTCCGCGCCCAGCGCCACGGTGGCGACATCACCCAGCGTCACCACAGAACCGTCGGGATTGTTCTTCAGCGTAATGGCCCGGAACTGCCCGGGGGTCTGCAGCATCGACTGGGCATTCACCGTCGCGTTCAGCGCCTGCTTCTCTACGGATGGCAGACCACCGACCTGACCCACGGCAACCTGAGTGTTCTGCGACTGAATTGCACTGACCACATCGTCGGTGGTCAGCGCGTAGGCGATCAGTTTGTTAGGATCGAGCCAGATGCGCATCGCATATTGCGAGCCGTAAGCGTCTACCTGGCCGACACCATCAATACGGCTCAGCGGATCCTGAATATTACTGGCGACATAGTCTGAAATATCCTGCTTATCCATACTGCCGTCGGTTGAGACGAAAGCGACCATCAGAATATTGCTGTCACCGGTTTTATTGACCGTTACGCCCTGCGACTGAACCGCCTGCGGCAATTTGCGCAGCGCTGACTGCAACTGGTTCTGAACCTGCTGACGGGCTTCATCGGGATTGGTCCCGGCGGTAAAGGTGAGGGTGATCTGTGCCTGACCCGTGTTGCTGCTGTTCGAGGACATGTACATCAGATTATCGATGCCGGTCATGTTCTGCTCGATAACCTGAGTAACGGTGTTCTCCAGCGTCTGGGCGGATGCGCCGGGGTAGTTGGCGGTGATGCGCACGTTGGGTGGTGCCAGATCGGGATACTGTTCAACAGGCAGCGAAATAATCGAAAGCGTGCCGCACAGGCACAGCAGAATCGCCAGAACCCAGGCAAAGATGGGACGGTCGATAAAGAAATTCGACATTAAATCGACACTCCTCAGGGACTTTCATAAGCGTTCAGGCCCACCGGCAACGGGCGCACTGGCCGACAAACCGGATGGTTTTTGCCACGATTTTCCGCCGCCATTTACTCTACGTGCGGCAGCGGGGGAAATCGTGGAGAAATTGAGGAGAAAATGTAAATTCGTTGGCTATTTGCGGCTTTCAAGCCACATTACCGTGGCAGCGACGCGTGAGCGGACATCCAGCTTACGCAGCAGGTTGCGGATATGCACTTTTACGGTCTCTTCAGAAATGTGCAGAATAGCCGCGATCTCTTTGTTCGACAGGCCGCGCGCCACCTCCTGCAGCACGTCGCACTCGCGCCCGGTGAGCTGACGCAGGGGATCGGCACTGTGCTGGCGATTAGCCAGATAACGGGCCACGCCTTCACTGAAGACCTTTTCACCCTGCGATGCCTGCAGAATATGCCCCAGCAGGATTTCCGGCTCGCTGTCCTTAAGCAGATAGCCATCGGCACCCGCATCCACCATGGCGAAGATATCACTGCGGGCATCAGAGACCGTCAGGACCAGAATGCGTGAACTGATCCCTTCATGGCGCAACGCCTTCAGCGTATCCAGCCCGGACATACCTTTCATATTCAGGTCGAGCAGAATAATATCGGGTTCCTGACGGCGGGCCTCGGCCAGCGCTTCCGTGCCGTTGTTGGCTTCTGCGATGACCTCAAGTCGGGGATCCAGCGCCAGCAGCTGACGAACACCGCGGCGCATCAGCGGATGGTCATCCACAATCATCAATGTTAATGCGGGCTGTTGCATAGGTTCTCCATTTCATCGGCTTCAGGCGGCGGCAGAAGAGCAGAGCTGGCACCATAGGGGTCCGTACCCGCTGGCCTGCGCGCTGAGACCGATAGATTATCTGAATAAGTTAACATCACGTCGGGCGCTTTATGTCAGTGAGCGCGCCGGTTGCGGTGGAAAGCGCAGTTCGACCCGGGTACCCCGTTGCTGAGTGTGAATCGTCAGGTTGCCACTCAGGCGCTGGGCACGCTCTGTCATAATCGTCAGACCGTAATGGCCCGCGGGTTCGTCAGTGCTGTTCATTCCCACCCCGTCATCCGTAATTGTCAGTAAGTGCTCACCTTGTTCGCTGTGCTGATAATCCACCCGAATCACCTGCGCGCTGGCGTGACGGATGGCATTCAGCAGCGCCTCACGGGCAATCTGCAACACATGCACCTGCTGTTGTGCCTCAAGACTCTGCAGGCCGGTCTGATAGTTAAAGTGTATCTCTGCGCCGCTTTTTTCCTGCAACGAGGCGATCATCGCCTGCATCGCCGCCACCAGATCCGCCTGCTCAATGGTCAGGCGGAAGGTGGTCAGCAGCTCACGCAGCTGACGGTAGGCATCGGCCAGCGCCTGATCGAAGTCAGCGATAATCGCGTGGGCGGCGCTGTCATCCTTATCCACAGTGCGGCGCAGCAGGGTCAGCTGAATACGTAAAAACGAGAGCGACTGGGCCAGCGAGTCATGTAATTCCCGGGCAATGGTGGCGCGCTCTTCAATCAGCAGCATCTGCTGATATTGCTGCTGTGCCTGCCAGATCCAGATTGCCCGTCCCAGCATCGCCGCCAGGCTGCGCATCAGCTCATTGGGATACGTAACGCCAGCCGACTGCCAGCGCAGTTCGCCAATCTGTTGATCGTCCTGCTGTAACGGCAGACGCTGCCACTCACCGTCAGCCTGAGCATCCCCCGCGCAGAACTGAAACTGGTCGCTGTCCAGCCGGATCGCTGTCAGTTTTTCGCGCGTCAGCACAGTGGTTAACACTGCCTCAAACAGTGCCGGATGCAACGGGCTGGCCGTCAGCATCTGCGAGCTGTCGTAAAGCAGTGACAGCGTGCGATTCGCCTGGGTTAAGTCTTCCGTTTTCGCGCGTACCGTACTTTCCAGTAGTTGATAGTGCGAATGCAGACGCGCCGCCATGCCGCTGAAAGCATGCGACAGTACCCGCAGTTCATTCTGCTGCTCAACGTGCAGCGGCGGAAAAGCAAAGTTGCCGCTTTCGACGTAGCGACTGGCCGTGACCAGCGCATTAAGTGGCCGCACCACCTGCAGCCGGGTAAAGCGAATCGTCATCAGTGCCAGCACGACAATAGCAATGACACCTGCCAGGCTGCTGGCCGCCACCAGACGCATTTTCAGCTCGGTATAGCGCTGCAAACCCAGTACAAAGCGATCAATTTCACCGACGTAGATCGGCACCTGCTGCTGGTATGCCACGGTATCACCCTGCTGCAACTGCTGCTGCAGGGAAGGCCATGCAGCGCGCAGTCGCTGATAGCGAGCGCTGACTTCGCGTGGTACCCAGGGCCGATCCAGCTTTTGCAGCACCGGGGCATCCAGCGTTTGCTGATAGAGCGTCAGGTGATGCGCAAGATTTTGTGGCTGACGGCTGGCGTCCCATGCCATGCGATAGCTCTGCATGCGCAGGGATCCCGCCAGATTGATCGCCTCCGCATCGCGCTGACTGCTGAGCAGCGTGACTAAGGCGAGACCGGTGGTGAGCAGCGACAGCAGGACAATGGCGCTGAGCGCCTTAGCGATGCTTTGAGTAACGGAACGTTTAACAATCACATGGATGGCCCTGTTGAAAGTGCGGGAATTATAAGAGCGCAATAACGTAACGCAAATGATCCATCCCCTGTTTATCGCACAGGCGGTTACACATCGCACATAAAATGACCACAACTGACAGTTCCCAGGATGGGCTACCGATTTGTGGTTAAAAAAGGAACAGGTTTACATCGTCCCGATGTTGCTTTTCATTGCAACGCTAATAATTCATCCAGTCATCAGCTCAACCCGATTACAGATTAAGGAGCATCCAATGAAAAAGCTGAATGCTGTACTGGCGGTCGCATTATTGGCTACCGCTTCCTTTACCGCTTTTGCTGCTGCGCCGGTCGACCGGTCACAGGCTCAGAACATGCAGAGCATCGGCAGCGTGTCAGTCTCCGGCGTTCGCGGCTCACTGGACGATGCGAATCGCCAGTTGTCGCAAAAAGCGGAAGAGATGGGCGCCAGCCATTACCGCGTTATCGGCGTCGATAACCCAGGCGACTCCAGCCTGTGGAGCGGCACCGCAGAGATTTATCGCTAACCCAACCCTCCTGTTTCCATCCCTGTAGCTTTTACCGGCCTGAAAATGGCCGGTTTTTTTGTTTTTGTGCATCAGGATGGATTCTTACAAATCAGCCTGTGCATCTGCCCGGTATATTTTGCTTCGTTCTTGCAGAACGGGTAGGATTCATCGCCGTAAATTCCCGCGCTGCCTGGCACTCACTCACAGGCAAACGCATAGAGGAAAATACCCCATTTCACAGGGCATTACGCCCGAAACGGGGATGCGACGACTGATAGTCAGGACAAACAGGAATGCTATGAAATCTAAAAACAAAACCCCAGGCGAGATGCGCGCTGCGAAACGACGCTGGCTCAACTCTCATGACGCCGGCTACCAGAAGGCGATGGGTAACCGTCACGTACAGATGATTGCGATCGGCGGTGCCATCGGTACCGGTTTGTTCCTGGGCGCAGGTGGCCGTTTGCAGGCTGCTGGCCCCGCTTTAGCCATCATCTATCTGGTGTGTGGCATCTTCTCCTTCTTTATTCTGCGTGCGCTGGGCGAACTGGTATTACACCGTCCCAGCAGCGGCAGCTTCGTCTCCTATGCCCGTGAATTCCTGGGCGAGAAAGCCTCTTATGTGGCGGGCTGGATGTACTTCGTCAACTGGGCGATGACCGGCATCGTTGATATCACCGCCGTCGCGCTCTACATGCACTACTGGGGCGCGTTTGGTGATGTGCCACAGTGGGTCTTCGCCCTGGGCGCGCTGGCGATTGTCGGCACCATGAACATGATTGGCGTTAAGTGGTTTGCCGAGATGGAGTTCTGGTTCGCGCTGGTAAAAGTGCTGGCGATTGTCATCTTCCTGGTGGTGGGCGTGGTATTCCTTGGCACCGGCAAACCGCTGGATGGCAACAGCACCGGCTTCCATCTGATCACCGATAACGGTGGCCTGTTCCCGCACGGTTTACTGCCTGCACTGGTGCTGATTCAGGGCGTAGTGTTCGCCTTTGCCTCTATCGAACTGGTGGGTACGGCGGCCGGCGAATGTAAAGACCCGAAAACCATGCTGCCGAAAGCAATCAACAGCGTGATCTGGCGTATTGGCCTGTTCTATGTCGGCTCTGTGGTGCTGCTGGTGCTGCTGCTGCCATGGAACGCTTATCAGGCGGGTCAGAGTCCGTTCGTGACCTTCTTCTCGAAGCTGGGCGTGCCTTACGTTGGCAGCATCATGAATATCGTAGTGCTGAGTGCGGCGCTTTCCAGCCTGAACTCCGGCCTCTACTCGACCGGGCGTATTCTGCGCTCCATGTCGATGGGTGGCTCTGCGCCGAAATTCATGTCAAAGATGAACAGTCAGCAGGTTCCTTATGCCGGTATTCTGGTGACCGTCGCCGTCTATGTGATTGGTGTGGTGCTTAACTACTATGTGCCTTCTCAGGTGTTTGAGATCGTCCTGAACGTTGCCTCGCTGGGCATTATCTCCTCCTGGGCCTTTATCGTGGTTTGCCAGTTGCGTCTGCGCAAAGCGATCAAAGAGGGCAAGGCGGATGATGTCAGCTTCAAGCTGCCAGGCGCGCCGTTTACCTCGTGGCTGACGCTGCTGTTCCTGTTCAGTGTGCTGGTGCTGATGGCGTTTGACTACCCGAACGGGACGTACACCATCGCCTCCATTCCGCTGATTGCGGTATTACTGGTGCTGGGATGGTTTGGCGTGCGTAAGCGCGTTCACGCCATAGCTGAGACCGAACAGGATCATCACGAAGAAGAGCCTCAGCCGACCCGCCTGGCTGACGACACGTCACGCTGATAAGTTTTGCAGCAATCAGGCCAGCCTCCGGGCTGGCTTTTTTTTGCCCGCAAATCGACACGTTACGACAAGAATTAGGATAGTTTTCCCGTAAGCCCCCCTCTATGATGAAAAGCTCCCTTTATGCGGTAGTGGAGTCCTCATGTCGTTTAAGATCACTATCATCAAAGATAAGCTCCTGTCTGAAAACTGGTTTGTGCTGCGTAACTACACCTATGAGATTACCGATCGTCGTGGCGAGGTTATCCGCCATAAACGCGAAGTCTACGACCGCGGAAATGGGGCGACTATACTGCTCTACAACCGTGAAAAGAACAGCGTGGTCCTGACACGCCAGTTCCGTATTGCGACTTACGTCAACGGTAACGACGACGGCATGTTAATCGAAGCCTGTGCGGGCTTGCTGGACGACGACTCTCCGGAAGATTGCATTCGCAAAGAGGCGATTGAAGAGACCGGTTATGCGGTGGGCGAGGTGGAAAAACTCTATGCCTGCTATATGTCGCCGGGCGGCGTCACTGAATTAATCCACTTTTTTGCAGCGGTTTATAATGAATCGCTGCGCGACAATGCGGGGGGCGGCGTTGAAGATGAGTCGATCGACGTGCTGGAATTAAGCTTTCCGGATGCGCTGGCAATGGTCGCTGAGGGTCGCATTCGTGACGGCAAAACCATCATGCTGCTTCAGCATGCACAGATTGCGGGCTGGCTGACGCCATAAAACCGTGCCAGTAAGCCTGTTGCCGCGTGCCGGCATTGAGGGAGAGTGGTGAGAGTTAATCCACTTTATGTGCGCTTTTTAAGCAGTTAACTGCGCTTTTTGCACAGGTTCACAGATTGTAAACCCTGGCAGGCCCGTTGATGCGCTATTCTCTCCACTCTGGGTATTCGGGGATCGATCTTCTTAATGTCGTATTGGATGAAATCGTTTTGGCTGTTGCCGTCTCTGTGGGTTGCCTCTGTTCAGGCGGAACCGTTGCAAAAGTCATTCAACGACTGGCAAATTACCTGTAACAATGAAGCCTTTTGCGTGGCGCGGAATATTCCGGGGGACAAAGGGCTGGTGATGACGATTTCGCGGCATGCGGGCGTCAACGATCGCCCCTTGCTCCGAATAGACTATGGCAGCGCCTACAGTGGTGCGCTGCCGGGTGGCCCGCTACAGGATAACCTGCTGCTCGATCAGCGCCGGCTTAAACCCGACCTCAAACACTGGACGGTAGAGCCGCATCATCTCGCCACCAGCAATGCTATCGCCATTGATGAATTTTTTGATCTGGTGATGGAGGCCAAAAACCTGCAGCTCACTTTTGATCCCAATGCGCTGATCTCCCTGCGCGGCATGAAGGCCGCGCTGTTGCTGATGGATGACACTCAGGGACGGGTCAACAGTATGAGCGCGTGGATTAAACGTGGCGACAGGGCCAGCTGGGATGTCCCGCCACCGCCTGCACTGCCGCCGCTGCCGCCTGCGGTCAGGTCACCCGCTGCACTGACGCGCGATGAGACCAGCGGATTAATTGACTACGGCACCTGGCGGGTTAATACCGACGCCTGCTCACTCGATCCGCTGCGCCGTGAAGTCAGCGTGGCGCCACTTACCGACCAGCGCGCGCTGCTGCTGGTGAGTTGTGAAATGGGTGCATATAACGTGATCGATCTGGCGTTTGAAGTGACACGCAGTCCGCCCTATGTGGCGCGTGGGATCACCCTGACTCTGCCGTTCACCCCGCCAGGCGCCAGCGATCGTCAGCTTGAGCTGATTAACGCCGAATATGACGCGGCCAGCGGTCAGCTCTACACGTTTGGTAAGGGCCGTGGATTAGGCGACTGCGGCAGGGCGACACGCTGGCAATTTGATGGCACACATTTTGTGTTAGCGGAATATGCGGAAGAGTCGACCTGTGATGCCTGGCATAGCAGTGATGACTGGCCAACCCTGTGGGTCAGCCAGTCTGACGGTGGCGTACAGCAGCGTTAACGAATGACCTGCACCATCATCGGTGAGCCAAGCTGGTTGCCGACCAGTTCGGCCAGCATATTATTCACACCGTCGCTCATCGGCGTAAAGCGGGTCAGCGGCGAACGCGTCACCACCACAAAAACCCCCACGTTATGCTGCGGCACCATCGCCATATAGGTGATGAATCCGCCGCCGCCGCCGGTTTTCTGAATGATACCGGGACGACCACTTTTCGGTCCCATGTAGACCCAGCCCATGCCCAGCGCATCCGCTTTACCCGGCACATCCATGCCTTCGACTTTAGTGAGCTGGTCGCGGCGATAGATCAGCGTCTGCAGGCGATCGATCTGCGGCGTGCGATGGTTAACCGACGAGTTCAGGAACTGCTGCATCCAGCGGCCCATATCATCCGGTGTTGAGTAAACCCCGCCGCTGCCAATCGCGGCCAGCGTGTTATTACACGGACTGGCCCCTTTTTCGGCCACCATCAGGCGTCCGCACTGCTCAGGCGATGGCGTAAACGTGGTGTCCTTCATGCCGAGCGGACGGGTAATCAGCTGCTGAAACAACGCCGGATAGGGTGTTCCACTGGCACGTGACAGCGCATCGCCCAGCAGATCGTAGCCCAGGTTGGAATAGGCGGCACTGCTGCCTGGTGCGGCTTTGAGGTTCGCGCGCGCCAGCCATGCCCAGCGTTCGCTCTTCGTTGGCCAGACAAACACCGGACGCTGCGCTTTGCCGCCTGGCTGCTCGCGCGGCAGTCCACTAGTGTGGGTTGAGAGATTAATCAGGCGAATCGGCTGGCCATTGTAAGTGGGCACCCGTGCACCCGGGGGCGCATATTTACTCAGGGGATCGTCAAGGCGAATCTGTCCGCGCTCAGCCATTTTTACCATTACTTCACTGGTCATCAGCTTACTCAGCGAGGCGATGCGAATCAGCGAATCTTTCTGCGGACGGACATTGTTGCCGGGACGGGTTTCACCAAAGCTGGCGAACACCCGCTGATTGCCATCAATTGCCACCAGTGCCATGCCGGTTGCACCGCTGCCGTAAAAGATATGTTCCGCATAGCGATCAACAATCTGAGAGGCCAGCAGCGGATCGGGCGCGACCTGCGCCATGCTTTTTAATGGAAGCAGTGAAACCATCAGGGCCAGTAAATAGGGTGTGCGCATGTTCAACGGAAGTGGCTTCGCTATAAAATCGGAGGAAATCTGCCTTCACTCATCGGGATGCATCAGGTCCGAACCGCGTTATCCCGGCAGAACAACAGCAGGGAAAGACGGACAGCCAGCGCACAGGCAGCATTAAGTATGACGGCTCTATAGTAATGAGTTTGCGCAGGGCGGGAAGGGGGGGAATGGAGTTTTTTTTATGTATCAGGCTATATGTGGAAATGGCCCTTCCCGGTGAGCCGGGAAGGGCATAAGCATTAAACTGGCTTGAGTAATGCTTCAGCGTGGCTGACGATATTCTCAACCGTGAAGCCAAACTCCGGGAACAGCTGACTGGCCGGGGCGGATTCACCAAAGGTGGTCATACCGACAATCGCACCGTCCAGACCGACATACTTGAACCAGTAGTCCGCAATACCCGCTTCTACCGCCACACGCGCTTTCACGCCGCTCGGCAGTACGGATTCGCGGTAAGCAGCATCCTGCGCATCAAACAGGTCAGTTGAAGGCAGTGAAACCACCCGCACCTTGTGACCGCCTGACGTGAGCTTATCCGCTGCACCCAGGGTGATCTCAATCTCTGAACCGGTCGCGATAAGAATCACGTCTGGTGTACCGTCGCAATCCTTCAGCACGTAGCCGCCGCGTTTGATGTTTTCGATCTGCTCCGGGGTACGTTCCGGCTGCAGCAGATTCTGACGCGAAAGGATTAGCGCTGTCGGGCCGTGATGACGTTCGACGGCGGCTTTCCACGCTACAGCCGTTTCGACCTGATCGCACGGACGCCATACGCTCATGTTTGGCGTCAGACGCAGGCTGGCGATCTGCTCTACCGGCTGGTGCGTCGGGCCATCTTCACCCAGACCGATGGAGTCATGGGTGTAGACCAGAATCTGGCGTGCCTTCATCAGTGCAGCCATACGCGCGGCGTTACGCGCATATTCGACAAACATCAGGAAGGTTGCGGTGTAAGGCACGAAACCACCATGATGCGCGATACCGTTGCCAATTGCCGTCATACCAAATTCACGCACGCCGTAGTGAATGTAGTTACCCGCAGGATCCTCTTTGATCGATTTAGAGCCTGACCAGATGGTGAGGTTACTCGGCGCCAGGTCAGCGGAGCCGCCAAGGAATTCCGGCAGCATTTTGCCGTAGGCTTCCAGTGAGTTCTGAGATGCTTTACGGCTGGCGATTTTCTGCGGATTAGCCTGCAGATCCTGGATGAAGCGGGTCGCTTCGGTTTCCCATGTGGCAGGCATTTCGCCATTCATACGGCGCTCATACTCTTTCGCCAGCTCGGGATGGGCCTCTTTATAAGCCGCAAACTTCGCATCCCAGGCTTTTTCGCGTTCAGCACCCGCTGCTTTGGCATCCCACTGCTGGTAGATTTCAGCCGGGATTTCAAATGCCGGATAGTTCCAGCCAAGCTGTTTACGGGTCAGCGCCACTTCGGCCTCGCCCAGCGCTGCGCCGTGCGATTCCTCTTTACCGGCTTTGTTCGGTGAACCGAAACCGATAATGGTGCGGCAGATAATCAGTGAAGGCTTATCGGTGACGCTCTGCGCTTCTTTGATCGCCTCGCGGATAGCATCAGCGTCATGGCCGTCGATGTCGCCGATCACATGCCAGTTATATGACTCAAAGCGTTTATGCGTATCGTCGGTAAACCAGCCTTCGGTTTCGCCATCAATCGAGATGCCGTTGTGGTCATAGAAGCCGATCAGTTTGCCCAGACCCAGGGTGCCCGCCAGAGAACAGACTTCGTGCGAGATCCCTTCCATCAGACAGCCATCGCCCATAAACACATAGGTATGGTGGTCAACGATTTCATGGTCCGGACGGTTAAACTGTGCAGCCAGCGTGCGCTCAGCAATCGCCAGGCCTACGGCATTAGCCAGACCCTGACCCAGTGGGCCGGTGGTGGTTTCAACGCCAGGCGTATAACCGATCTCCGGGTGGCCTGGGGTCTTAGAGTGCAGCTGACGGAAATTTTTCAGCTCTTCAATCGGCAGGTCATAACCGCTCAGGTGCAGCAGGCTATAAAGCAGCATGGAGCCGTGGCCGTTGGAGAGGATAAAGCGGTCACGATCAAGCCAGGCGGGATTGGTCGGATTATGCTGGAGGAAGTCGCGCCACAACACTTCGGCGATATCGGCCATACCCATCGGCGCACCGGGGTGGCCTGAATTTGCCTTCTGAACCGCATCCATGCTCAGTGCACGAATCGCGTTTGCCAACTCTCTGCGTGAGGACATAAAGTTCTCCCTTGTTATGCATCAGGGCGGGAACGTCCCGCCCGATTAAAATAAAGACTACAGGCGTGCGGCGAGCACATCTTCCAGCTTCTGCTGGTCAACCGCGAACTGGCGGATGCCGTCAGAGAGTTTTTCGACTGCCATTGGATCCTGGTTATGTTCCCAGCGGAACTCCGCCTCGGAGAGCGGTGACGGCTGATGGAAGCCTTCGGTAGAAGGTTCCAGTTTTCGTTCCAGCGGCGCATCGCTGTTCTGCAGCTCTTCCAGCAGGTTCGGCGACAGCGTCAGGCGATCGCAGCCGGCCAGCGCGATAATCTGCTCCACTTTACGGAAGCTGGCGCCCATGATGATGGTGCTGTAACGGTGCTTTTTGTAGTAGTCATAGATACGACGCACAGATTTTACGCCTGGATCTTCATCCGCCACGTAGGGTTCCAGTGGCTTGCGTGAGTTATACCAGTCGTAGATACGGCCAACGAACGGAGAGATCAGGAACACGCCCGCTTCGGCACAGGCACGCGCCTGCGCAAAGGAGAATAGCAGCGTCAGATTACAGTGGATGCCGTTTTTCTCCAGCTCTTCCGCTGCACGGATGCCTTCCCAGGTCGAGGCCAGCTTAATCAGTACGCGTGAGCGATCGATGCCGTGCTCTTCATACATCCGAATCAGTTTTTCTGCTTTGGTGACACACATGCCACGATCGAAGGAGAGGCGCGCATCCACTTCGGTCGAAACACGGCCCGGTATGCTTTTCAGGATTTCCATACCGAGGTTGATCGCCACTTTGTCGCTTGCATTGATGATCTGCGTCTCTTTGCTGCCGCCCTGTTTTTTCGCGTACTCAATCGCGTCATCCATCAGGTGCTTATACCCTTCCAGACCGGACGCTTTCAGAATAAGTGAAGGGTTGGTGGTGGCGTCTTCCGGGTGGTAATTACGAATCGATTCGATATCACCACTGTCCGCCACCACGGTGGTGAACTGTTTTAGGGCTTCTAGCTGGTTCATCTCTAAACTCCTTGAAAAGAAAAATGAAAGCGAACAGGGTGCACCTCAGGCCTCGCAGCCGGTCTGTGGCATGTTCTGCTACCGGTAACGCGAACCCATAACATTGCAACAGAGACTTTCTGATGAAAATGCGGTTTCTCTGATTGTTGCGCTGCGAGGCGGTGAGAAGGAGCCGTCATGCGGTTTTTACCGTGGGGTGCGCCATATTCCATCCTTAAGCATAGCAGTCAGGACAAATGACGCAGGTAACACTGTAGCAATCTGTGCCCTGTGAAACGGAACGGGTCTGTCGGGAGAAAGGTAAGCGCAGCGCGGGTTGCGGGCCGCGCTGCAGCGGGAGAAGCGATCAGATCGGGAGGTTCAGCCAGTTTTTTACCGGCAGGAAATCGCGATAGAGCGCAGCTTCAGGAGAGTCGGCATCGGGCTGATAATCATATTCCCAGCGCACCAGCGGTGGCATCGACATCAGAATCGATTCCGTACGGCCGCCGGTCTGCAAACCAAACAGCGTGCCACGGTCCCACACTAGGTTGAACTCCACATAGCGACCACGGCGGTAGAGCTGGAACTGGCGCTCACGATCGCCCCACGGGTGATCTTTACGGCGCGCCACAATGGGCCGATAGGCATCCATAAAGCCGCGGCCTACTGCCTGCATAAAGCTGAAGCTCTGCTCAAAGTCGGGCGTGTTGAGATCGTCAAAAAAGAGGCCGCCAATGCCGCGCTGCTCATCACGATGCTTCAGATAGAAGTAATCATCACACCACTTTTTATAGCGCGGATAGACATCCTCGCCAAAGGGCTGACAGAGATTAGCGGCTGTCTGATGCCAGTGCAGCGCATCTTCTTCAAAGCCATAAAACGGCGTCAGGTCAAAGCCGCCGCCAAACCACCAGACCGGATCGGCCCCCGGTTTCTCTGCGATAAAAAAGCGCACGTTGGCGTGGCTGGTCGGCACATAGGGATTATTCGGGTGGATCACCAGCGACACGCCCATCGCTTCAAAGCTGCGACCGGCCAGCTCAGGCCGGTGCGCGGTCGCTGATGCCGGCATCTGATCGCCATGCACATGCGAAAAGTTGACGCCCGCCTGCTCAAACACCGCGCCGTTGCGCAGGACGCGGCTCTGACCACCGCCGCCGCCAGGGCGCTGCCAGCTATCTTCAGCAAACTGTGCGCCGCCATCTTCAGCCGCCAGCTGGTTACAAATCTCATCCTGCAATGCGAGCAGGAACGCTTTTACGCGGGAAATATCAGCCATCTTTTCGCTTATCGTTTATCAAAGTCTGACGCGATTATACGCAAAAGCGCGCCGCTTGTATGGGCGCGGCGCGTTGCACGACGCAAACCGGCCAGATGAATCAGGCATTGCGGCGGTCAAACTCATCGAAGTAGTTGACGATGCCGCTGGCAATAGCCGAAGCAATTTTCTGGCGAAATGCGATGGTGCCGAGCAACTGCTCTTCACGTGGATTGGTAATAAAAGAGGTTTCGACCAGCACTGAGGGAATCGACGGTGACTTGAGCACCGCGAAGGCCGCCTGCTCGGTGTGCTGGCTGTGCAGATGGTGCACCGGGCGGATCTGATCCAGCACGTGCTTGCCCAGTGTCAGGCTGTTCTTGATGGTGTCGGTCTGTACCAGGTCGAACAGAATCTGCTGCAGATAGTGATCCTGCTGCTGAGCTTTTACGCCGCCCAGTTTGTCCGCATCGTTCTCCCGCTGTGAGAGATAACGTGCCATCGAGCTGCTGGCACCACGGTTAGAGAGCGCAAATACCGAGGCGCCACTGGCATCGGGGCTGGTAAAACCGTCGGCATGAATCGACATAAAAAGATCGGCACCGTGCTGGTGGGCGATTTCCACCCGCTGATAAAGCGGAATAAAGTGATCACTGTCGCGCGTCAGTCGCACTTCAATGCGCGGATGGCTCTGCAGCTGGCGCTGCACGTTACCGGCAATCTCCAGCACGATGTGTTTCTCTTCAGAACCCTCTTCGCCAACGGCACCCGAGTCGATGCCACCGTGGCCGGGATCGATCATTACAATACGTTTACCGTTTTTCGCGGGCGGGGCAGGGCGTGCATGACGATTTGCCCCGGTAAGGCCCGACTGCTCTTTAGCCTGAATCGCACGCGGCGATAAAATGGCCAGAGCCAGCCCGGAAAGAAGTAACTGACGACGATGAATCAAACGTTTAAGCAGCTGCATGTACGGGTCCGGTAACAGGAATCTTGCCGGTGTTATAGCCTAAGGCTCTGTTGCCTGCGATCACAGAACCATTTCAGGGCATTACTTTGTATTGCAGGTCGCGAACAGAAAATTCGCGCTTTTTTATTTTCCGCCGGTCATCGAGGGTTGCGTGCAGCAGAGAATGCGTGATAATCAGCAAATTGTGCTTATCTGCAGGTAAATAAGATGGAAATCCGCGCCTTCCGCCAGGAAGATTTTGAAGAAGTGATCACCTTATGGGAACGTTGCGATTTGTTACGGCCATGGAACGATCCGGAGCTGGATATCGAACGCAAAATGAATCACGACCCCGATCTCTTTCTGGTCGCTGAAGTGGGCGGCGTGGTCGTTGGCACACTGATGGGCGGTTACGATGGTCATCGCGGCGCGGCTTACTATCTGGCCGTGCATCCCGACTATCAGGGACGCGGCTTTGCGAATGCGCTGATGAACCGTCTGGAGAAGAAGCTTATCGCACGCGGCTGTCCGAAACTGCATCTGATGATCCGTGAAGAGAATGATCAGGTGGTGGCGTTCTATGAGAAGCTCGATTATGAGCCGGTCGATGCGCTGCTGTTTGGTAAACGTCTGATCGAAGACCGTGAATACTAAGCCGTCACCGGGCTATCTGCCGGACGAGTATGACGCCAGAGGGCAGCTGCGGCTGCCGTTTCTTTTTTGGCTGATCCTGTTACTCCAGGCGCGGACCTGGCTGCTGCTGGTGATGGCCGGGGCGTCACGGCAGCAGGGCAACGACCTGCTGGCACTCTTCTATCCGGATCGTCAGACGTTCTGGATCGGTCTTGCGCTGGGTTTACCGGCACTGGCGGGCCTGCTGCTGACCGGATATCGCACCCGCCTGCCGCGACTCTGGCAGCACTGGCGCAGCGTGCTGGCGCTGTCGCTGCTGGTGAATCTGCTCTGGCAGGGCTGGCAGTTTGTGCAGGGCGATCTGCTCACCTCACCGCTGCCATTGCTGCTGACGTTGTTTGACCTGCTGGCGCTGATCTGGCTGCAATCCAGCCGCCGCTGTCGCGACTGCTTTCTGCCCGAACATCATCTTCACTAAACTTTTTGTCGCTTTGCGACTCCAATCAGTTCCGCCTTTCCGGCATCGCATTTACAGGAGTTCTCATGAAAGCTGTTCGTTCCACGCTACTGATCGCCGCCGTTGTACTGAGCGGCTGTGCCAGTTCGGGTTCCGGCGCTGACAGCAGCCAGCAGGCAAGCTGGTGGAATCCGCTGACTTATCACTGGTCTTCGGCGCTGCCGTGGAACTGGTTCGGTTCCTCGCTGACCGCGACTGAACAGGGGGTGGGCGGGGTAACTGCCTCGACCGCCATGAAAGAGGACGCGATTAATGCCGGACTGAACGGTGACTATAGCCTGCGTCAGGGCATGCGCAGTCAGAACGGTCAGGTGGTCTCTTTCTGGCAGGCGCTGGATGATGGCAACGTTAAGCTGGTGATTTACGGGCAGTCGCAGGTCGAACGTATTGAGGTGATGGACAGTGCGATTGCCAGCAGTGACGGCAGTAAAGTGGGAGACGCCTTCAGTAATAAGTTCAGCAAAGCCTTCGACAACTGCACCTTAGCCAGCGGCACCGATGCGCGTGACGTGGCGTGCCGTGCGCCAGGCAGTCAGCATCTGACCTATATCTATCAGGGTGACTGGCACGGTCCGGAGGGCTTAATGCCCTCTGACGATACGCTGAAAAGCTGGAAAATCAGCAAGATTGTCTGGCAGCGTTAATCCTTTTCTTCAGCGTGCTGCCCCTCAGGCAGCCGCTGACGCCTCTTAAAACTCCTGCCCGCACGGGCTGCCCGCGGTTCCGCTCCTCTATCGGCTTTTGCTGATTTCTGCATAAACTCTGCCGTCGTCTTATGCTTTTTTCGACTTTGAAATCATCAAACGATATATAAAACCGTTACTGGTTTTCACTGAGTTATAAATAAACTGATGCCTCAGCGGGTGAGATCCGCATCAAACTTTTTCAGGGTGCCAAATGACATTACAAGCGATGAGAAAAATCGTGAGCGGTATCGCGTTGTCGCTGAGCCTGGCCGGCGCAGCCAATGCCACTGAACTTCTTAATAGCTCATACGATGTGTCGCGGGAGCTGTTTGTTGCCCTGAATGCTCCGTTTGTTAAACAGTGGGATGCCAGTCACCCCGCGGATCCACTGACCATTAAGATGTCGCACGCCGGTTCATCGAAGCAGGCGCTGGCTATCCTGCAGGGCCTGCGCGCAGATGTGGTCACGTACAACCAGGTAACAGATGTGCAGGTGCTGCACGATAAAGGCAATCTCATTGCGGCAGACTGGAAAGGCCGCCTGCCGAACAACAGCTCGCCTTTCTATTCCACCATGGCGTTTCTGGTGCGCAAAGGGAACCCAAAGCAGATTCACGACTGGTCAGATTTGACCCGCAGCGATGTGAAGCTGATTTTCCCGAACCCGAAAACCTCGGGTAATGGCCGCTATACCTACCTGGCCGCCTGGGGCGCAACAGACAAAGCGGACGGCGGCGATCAGGCTAAAACCCGTGCCTTTATGACGCAGTTCCTGAAAAACGTGGAAGTATTTGATACCGGCGGTCGCGGCGCGACCACCACCTTTGCTGAGCGCGGCCTGGGCGACGTACTGATTAGCTTTGAGTCCGAAGTGAATAACATCCGCAACCAGTATGGTAAAGATGAATACGAAGTGGTGGTGCCGAAAACCAACATTCTGGCGGAGTTTCCGGTGGCATGGGTGGATAAGAACGTCGCGACAAATAAAACCGCTGATGCGGCCAGCGCCTACCTGAACTATCTCTACACGCCAGAAGCGCAGAATATTATTACTCACTACTATTATCGTGTGAACAACCCACAGCTGATGGCGGAGCAGAAAGATCGCTTCCCGCAGACCAGCCTGTTCCGGGTCGAAGATGCCTTTGGCGACTGGGATAAGGTGATGCAGACGCATTTCGTCAGCGGCGGTGAGCTGGATAAATTGTTATCGGCGGGGCGTGGATAATGTTTGCTGCCAGCCAGAAACGCGTGTTGCCCGGCTTTGGTCTCAGCCTCGGCACCAGCCTGCTCTTTACCTGTCTGATCCTGCTGCTGCCGATCAGCGCGGTGATTATGCAGCTGTCGCAGATGACGCTGCAACAGTACTGGGATGTCGTGACCAACCCTCAGCTGGTGGCCGCCTATAAAGTGACGCTGCTTTCTGCCGGTGTCGCCTCCCTGTTTAACGCGGTGTTCGGCATGCTGATGGCATGGATCCTGACCCGCTATCGTTTTCCAGGCCGGACACTGCTGGATGGCCTGATGGATCTGCCGTTTGCATTGCCTACGGCGGTGGCGGGCCTGACCCTGGCCGGACTCTTTTCGGTTAACGGCTGGTACGGACAGTGGTTCGCTCAGTTCGACATCAAAATTTCTTACACCTGGATTGGTATCGCCATTGCCATGGCCTTTACCAGCATTCCGTTTGTGGTGCGTACCGTGCAGCCGGTGCTGGAAGAGTTAGGTCCGGAGTATGAAGAAGCCGCCGAAACGCTGGGTGCCACGCCGTGGCAGAGCTTCCGCCGCGTCGTGCTGCCGGAAGTGGCACCGGCGCTGCTGGCCGGTACGGCGCTCTCCTTTACCCGCAGCCTGGGTGAGTTTGGTGCGGTGATCTTTATTGCCGGTAACATCGCCTGGAAAACGGAAGTCACCTCGCTGATGATTTTTGTCCGGCTGCAGGAGTTCGACTATCCGGCAGCCAGCGCTATCGCCTCGGTGATCCTGGCGGCATCGCTGATTCTGCTATTCGCGATTAATACATTGCAGAGCCGCTTTGGCCGTCGTCTGGGAGGTCACTAATGGCTGAGGTTTCACAAATTAATCATGCTGCGCGTCAGCCTGTAAACTGGGGCAAGTGGCTGCTGATTAGTATCGGCACGCTGATCTCGATTCTGCTGCTGGTGGTGCCGATGGCCTCCATCTTCTGGGAAGCGCTGAATCAGGGGCTCATTGTCGCTCTCAGCAATCTGGCGGATCCGGACATGCTGCACGCCATCTGGCTGACCGTGATGGTGGCGCTGATCACCGTACCGGTTAACCTTGTGTTCGGCACGCTGCTCGCCTGGCTGGTGACGCGCTTTACCTTTCCGGGCCGGCAGTTGCTGCTGACCCTGTTTGATATTCCTTTTGCCGTGTCGCCCGTCGTAGCCGGTCTGATGTATCTGCTGTTCTGGGGCGTGAATGGCCCGGCAGGCGGCTGGCTGGATGCGCATAACATCCAGATTATGTTTGCCTGGCCTGGTATGGTGCTGGCGACGGTGTTTGTGACCTGTCCGTTTGTGGTGCGCGAACTGGTCCCGGTGATGCTGAGTCAGGGCAGTCATGAAGATGAAGCGGCGGTGCTGTTAGGCGCGTCAGGCTGGCAGATGTTCCGTCGTGTGACGCTGCCGAACATTCGCTGGGCGCTGCTGTATGGCATCGTCCTGACCAACGCCCGTGCGATTGGTGAATTTGGTGCGGTTTCGGTGGTATCGGGATCGATTCGCGGTGAAACCTACACATTACCGCTTCAGGTTGAATTGTTGCATCAGGACTACAACACCGTTGGCGCGTTCACCGCGGCCGCCCTGTTAACCCTGATGGCAATTGTGACGCTGTTTCTGAAAAGCATTGTGCAGTGGCGTTTAGAGCAACAGCACAAACGCCTGCAACAGGAGGGAAATCATGAGCATTGAGATTAACAAGATCAACAAGTCCTTTGGTCGCACCTCGGTGCTGAACGATATCTCTCTGGATATTGCCTCAGGTGAAATGGTGGCGCTGCTTGGCCCATCAGGCTCGGGTAAAACCACGCTGCTGCGCATTATTGCCGGGCTGGAGCATCAGAACAGCGGTCAGATCCGTTTTCATGGCAACGACGTCAGCCGCCTGCATGCGCGCGATCGTCAGGTTGGTTTCGTCTTCCAGCACTATGCGCTGTTCCGTCACATGACGGTGTTCGACAACATCGCCTTTGGCCTGACCGTGCTGCCGCGTCGCGAACGTCCTTCAGCGGCGGAGATCAAGCAGCGTGTAACCCGTCTGCTGGAGATGGTGCAGCTGGCCCATCTGGCAAACCGCTTTCCTGCACAGCTGTCGGGCGGTCAGAAGCAGCGTGTGGCGCTGGCGCGTGCATTAGCGGTTGAACCGCAGATTCTGCTGCTGGATGAACCTTTTGGCGCGCTGGATGCTCAGGTGCGTAAAGAGCTGCGCCGCTGGCTGCGTCAACTGCATGAAGAGATTAAATTCACCAGCGTGTTCGTGACCCACGATCAGGAAGAGGCGATGGAGGTCGCGGATCGCGTCGTGGTGATGAGTCAGGGAAATATTGAACAGGTTGGCACGCCAGATGATGTATGGCGCGATCCGGCGACCCGCTTTGTGCTGGAGTTCCTGGGTGAAGTGAATCGCTTTGATGGCGAAATTCAGGGATCGCAGTTCCACGTCGGCGCGCATCACTGGCCGCTGGGTTATACCTCAGCTCATCAGGGCGCGGTTGAGCTATTCCTGCGTCCGTGGGAAATCGATGTATCACGTCGCAGCAGCCTGGAAACGCCGCTGCCGGTGCAGGTGCTTGAAGTCAGCCCGCGTGGTCACTTCTGGCAGCTGGTGGTTCAGCCTGTCGGCTGGCAGAGCGAGCCGGTTTCAGTGGTGTTTGAAGGTGAGCAGACAGCCCCGATTCGCGGCGAGCGCCTGTTCGTCGGGTTGCAGCAGGCGCGCCTCTATAAAGGCGATACGCCGCTGCGTGCAGTTGCCTTCGCACAGAGCGCCTGATATTTTCTCATCAACAGCGGGCGGGAGTGTGACTCCCGCCTTTTTTTCGCCTCTCGTTTGTAAGATGCCAGGAACCGCACCGTGACGACTCTTGAACACACCATCGGCAATACCCCGCTGATTAAGCTGCAGCGCCTGACGCCAGCTAACGGCAGTGAGGTCTGGCTCAAGCTGGAAGGCAATAATCCGGCGGGCTCGGTAAAAGATCGCGCGGCCTGGTCGATGATTAATCAGGCGGAGCTGCGCGGTGAACTTTCACCCGGCGATCAGCTGATTGAAGCAACCAGTGGGAATACCGGCATTGCGCTGGCGATGATCGCGGCGATGAAAGGCTACCGACTTCGCCTGCTGATGCCGGACAACATGAGTCAGGAGCGACAGGATGCGATGCGTGCTTATGGCGCAGAGCTGATTCTGGTGCCGCGACAGCAGGGCATGGAGGGTGCACGCGATCTGGCACTGGCGATGGCGGCGCGTGGTGAAGGCCGGGTGCTGGATCAGTTTAATAATCCCGATAACCCGCTGGGTCACTATCAGACTACCGGGCCGGAGTTGTGGCAGCAGTCGAACCAGCGCATGACCCATTTTATCTCCAGCATGGGTACCACCGGCACGATCACCGGCGTGGGACGTTACCTGAAAGAGCACAACACGGGCGTGCAGGTGATCGGTTTACAGCCGAGTGAAGGCAGCAGTATTCCGGGCATTCGTCGCTGGCCGCTGGCCTATCTTCCGGGGATCTACCGGCCCGACTTAGTGGATGATGTGATGGATATGACGCAGAAAGAAGCGGAAGAGACCATGCGGGCGCTGGCGCGCCGTGAAGGCATTTTCTGCGGTGTCAGCTCAGGCGGTGCGGTGGCGGGTGCACTGCGTATTGCGCAGGCGAACCCGGGCAGCGTCGTGGTAGCGATCGCCTGCGATCGCGGCGATCGTTATCTCTCGACCGGACTCTATCATCAGTAACCTCTGCTGATGCGGAAATCAAGCCTGTGCGCGCGTTTGCTGCCCACAGGCTTTTTTTTAGCCAGGATTTCCCGTGCCGGATAGACTGAATCTGTAAGGATCGCGTAAATCAGGCTGCGCGAATGCCCGGCACAGGACAAAATAGCGCCAATTCCAGTGAGAGATAACCATGAAAATTTTGCTTGTTGATGATGATGTCGAATTGGGCACGATGCTAAGCCAGTACCTGATCGCTGAAGGGTTCGATGCCCAGCTGGTGCTGACCGGCAGCGCCGGAATTCAGGGCGCGCTCTCTGGCGATTTCACTGCCATGATTCTGGATATTATGCTGCCCGACATGAGTGGCATCGATGTGTTGCGTCAGGTGCGCCAGAACAGCCGGATACCGGTGATCATGCTGACTGCCAAAGGCGATAATATTGATCGCGTGATCGGCCTTGAGATGGGGGCGGATGACTATATGCCTAAACCCTGTTATCCCCGTGAACTGGTCGCCCGCCTGCGCGCGGTATTGCGCCGTTTCGAGGAGCAGGTACCGCAGCCGGATGCCAAAGAGCCGCTGCGCTGGGGAGGCCTGACGCTTAATCCTGCCACCCGCATGAGTGAATGGCAGGGTAAAACATTTGATCTGACAGCATCAGAATTTAATCTGCTGGATTTGCTGCTGCGCGCGCCGGACAGGGTTGTGTCAAAAGATGAGCTCTCTGAAAAGGGGCTGGGCCGTCCGCGTGAAGCCTATGACCGCAGCGTTGATGTGCACATCAGCAACATCCGTCAGAAACTCAGCGCACTGACCGCTGACAGCATCAATATCGAAACTGTTCGCAGCATCGGTTACCGTATTCGATGAAACAGAGTTACCGCGGACGCATGTTCTGGAAGATCTTTATCGGCTTCTGGCTCGTTTTTATCATCATGAGCCAGCTTATCTGGCTCGGTTTTTCGCTCTCCGGTAAACGGCATGAACCGCCTGAAATTATGGCTATCCGTCGCATTGTGGATCTGCAGATGACCTCTGCTGCATCGGTACTGGAGCGGGGCGGGCCTGATGAGCTGAATGCGATGCTGTCGGACTGGGATGAAACTGACCGTCAGTTCTTTCACGTCACGCAGCAGACTAAACCGCTACAATCACAGGACAGCGGCAACCTGGATTTCAGAGGCCGTCTTCCTGAAGAGGTGGTGCGCCGGGTACACGGCGCGGATGGAAAAGAATATCAGCTGCGCTACGACCTGGATGGCATGCGCATGAACAGCAAACAGAACATGATGCCGCGGAAATTTCTGAATATCCCCGAGCCGATGTTTGTCTTCGCCGGGTCGGTGGGGTTGCTGTTCAGTCTGCTGCTGGCCTGGAATCTGACGCGGCCCATGCGTCAGTTGAGGGAGGGATTTTCCCGCGTCGCCGAGGGTGATTTAAGCGTGCGTCTGTTCCCGATTATGCGAAAGCGGCACGACGAGATTTCAAATGTCGCTGAAGCGTTTGATGCCATGGTTGAGCGGCTTGATACCCTGGTGCGCGCCCGTGAAGAGCTGCTGCACGATATCTCACATGAGCTTCGTTCACCACTGGCGCGGCTGCAACTGGCGACCGGACTCGCCAGACAGACGCCAGAAAGCGTAAACAGTTCGCTTGATCGCATTGATGAAGAGGCGCGGCGGCTGGACAAAATGATCGGTGAACTGCTGACGCTGTCGCGAGCTGAACATGAAAGCATCCCGGATGAGCAATATTTTGACCTGACCGGTTTGCTGGAGGCGGTCATCACCGATGTCCGCTATGAAGCACAGATCCCTGGTGTACAGGTGGAGTTAAAGGTTGACGAGCGGGGCGACTACACCGTGCGGGGCAATGCGGAGCTGATACGGCGCGGGATCGAGAACGTCTTACGCAACGCGCTGCGCTTCTCTTTGCCAGGGCAGCGGATTGAGGTCGACTTACGCGCTGAACAGCAGTGGCTGGCGATTCAGGTACGCGATCAGGGGCCAGGTGTCGATGAGGAGAAACTCTCCAGCATTTTTGACCCGTTTGTGCGGGTAAATTCGCCGCTGATGGGTAAAGGTTATGGTCTGGGACTGGCTATTGTGCGTAAAGTGGTGCTGGCGCATCATGGTGAAGTTGAGGCGCGGAACCGGCCAGAGGGCGGACTTGAACTGACGCTGCGTCTGCCGCACTGGCAGCCCTGAAAACCTGTACCGCAGAAACGATAACGGCACCCGCAGGTGCCGTTATGTTATATACGAATGCTTACTTTTTGATGCGAATCACCGGCGTTTCGCCGACGGTGACCTGACCAGACAGCTTAATCAATTCCTTGATTTCATCCATGTTGGAGATGACAACCGGTGTCAGGGTTGATTTTGCTTTCTCTTCCAGCAACGGCAGATCGAACTCAATAACCACGTCGCCTTTTTTGACCTTCTGGCCTTCTTCAGCGATGCGTTTGAAGCCTTCACCTTTCAGTTCAACCGTATCGATACCAAAATGGACGAACAGCTCAATGCCGTTGTCTGATTCGATCGAAAAAGCGTGATTGGTTTCAAAAATCTTGCCGATAGTGCCATCAACAGGCGCAACCATTTTGTTGCCGCTGGGTTTGATCGCAATACCGTCGCCCACGATTTTTTCTGCAAACACCACATCTGGTACGTCTTCAATGTTCACGATTTCGCCCGACAGAGGCGCTACGATGTCGATTGTCCCAGCGCTATCCGTTTTTTCGCCAAAAAGTTTAGAAAACAAACCCATGATCTTCTCCTAAGCAGTAATTTGGGGCCAGCATCATGCAGGTTAGCAGAGCGTTTTTTCCTTAATGAACTTGTTAACCAGGTTCATTAAGTCTTCCGCTGTCGGTTGAGCCAGTGCCTGCTCTGCCAATGCCTTCGCATCTTCAAAATTAGTATTACGAATGATTTTTTTGATGCCAGGGATAGAAATGGCACTCATGCTGAACTCGTCCAGCCCCATTCCCAGTAACAGTAGTGTAGCACGTTCATCACCTGCCAGCTCACCACACATGCCGGTCCATTTACCTTCAGCGTGAGATGCATCAATGACTTGCTTGATTAAGTTAAGCACAGACGGCGTCATTGGGTTGTACAGGTGCGAGATCAAATCATTACCACGATCGACCGCCAGAGTATACTGCGTCAGATCGTTTGTCCCAATACTGAAGAAGTCGACTTCTTTCGCCAGATGATGGGCAATGACGGCTGAAGCCGGGGTCTCTACCATGATGCCGACTTCAATGCTTTCATCAAAGGCTTTACCTTCATCACGCAACTGCGCTTTCAGCAGTTCCAGTTCCGCTTTCAGGCTGCGTACTTCTTCAACCGAAATGATCATCGGGAACATGATGCGCAGTTTACCGAAGGAGGAGGCGCGCAGGATGGCACGCAGCTGTGCATGCAGAATCTCTTTGCGGTCCATCGCGATACGGATAGCACGCCAGCCGAGGAACGGGTTCTCTTCTTTTGGCAGGTTCATGTAAGGCAGATCTTTGTCACCGCCGATATCCATGGTGCGCACGATAACCGCCTGTGAGCCCATCGCTTCAGCAACGGCTTTATACGCCTGGAACTGCTCTTCTTCACTTGGGAGAGAGTCGCGATCCATGAACAGGAATTCGGTGCGGTAGAGACCTACGCCTTCCGCGCCGTTACGCTCCGCACCGGCGATATCGCGCACAGTACCGATGTTGGCACAGACTTCAACCTGATGGCCATCCAGCGTCACGGCTGGCAGATCTTTCAGCTTGGCTAATTCATGTTTTTCGGACAGATACTGATTCTGTACGGCTTTCAGTTCTTCCTGAATCGCTTCGGAAGGATTGACGTGAATCGCATTGTTAACGCCATCCAGGATCAGGAAATCGCCGTTTTTAACCGTGACGGTTACATTGCCGGTGCCGACAATGGCCGGGATTTCCAGCGAGCGCGCCATGATTGAGGTATGTGAGGTACGGCCGCCCAGATCAGTGATAAAGCCCAGCACCTTTTTCAGGTTCAGCTGTGCGGTTTCTGACGGCGTTAAATCTTTGGCCACCAGAATAGATTCGTCCGGAATAGCGCTCAGGTCGACGATGTGCAGACCGAGGATGTTTTGCAGCAGACGCTTACCGATGTCACGCACGTCAGCCGCACGTTCTTTCAGATATTCGTCATCTAATTCTTCCAGTGCTTTCGCCTGGCCATCAATGACCGAGTAAGCAGCAGCATCAGCAGTCGCGTGATCTTTTTTGATCAGGTCGATGATTTCCTGCTCCAGCTCTTCATCTTCCAGCAACATGATGTGGCCTTCGAAGATGGCTGCTTTCTCTTCACCGAGGGTTTCACCCGCTTTGACGCGAATCGCTTCCAGTTGTAATGCCGCTTTGCTGCGGCCATCGAGGAAGCGCTGAACTTCCTGCTCAACCTGATCATCAGAAATTTTCTTGCGGTTGATGACGATCTCGTCTTCTTTCAGCAGCAGTGCTTTGCCGAAAGCGATACCTGGTGATGCTAAAATGCCTGAAATCATAACGCTACCTTTTAATCACGATGGCTGATGGGACTCTTTGCGGTGCCATTGTCGCGGGACACGTACTCTACGAAAGCAATAACGCGGACAGGTTGTCCGCGATCAAGATGTTTGCACTCAATGGCGCAGAGGAGTCGATTGGCTGGCGAGCTGAGCGGAGATTACTCCAGTTCAGCCATCAGTTTGACCAGATGCTCAACTGCTTTCTGTTCGTCTTCACCTTCCGCGGAAAGAGTCACAACCGTTCCCTGGGTTAAACCCAGCGTCTGCAGTTTGAACAGGCTTTTCGCGCTCGCTGATTTGCCGTTAGAGGTCACGGTGATTTCTGACTGGAAAGCTTTGGCTTCTTTAACGAATTGCGCAGCTGGGCGAGTATGCAGACCGTTTGGTGCAGTAATGGTAACTTCTTGCTGGAACATTCTATTTCCCCAACGTTATCAGGATGAGTGTTATGGATCTAAAGTCTAGCCTGGAGCCTTCACTTTAGCCTGTGTAGGTGCGCGGGTATAGCTTCATGCTGACCAAAGACGCGCATGCGTCAAATCTACAATCCGTTGCGTCTCAAAACCGATTCTACACGTCACCGGTTAATTATGCCGTGATTCGCCGTTTCACTGAATCCGTAAATCGATTCAGCTTGATCCACTTCAAGCGCGGATTAATTTCAGGCATCGAAATAATTGGCAGTCTGAATACCAGATCGGCATCACTGAAATCAATCTGCCGGGTGATGAAAGTGAGATCTGCACCACAAAAAAGCACCCGGATGGGTGCTTTTTTCGACATTTTCAGACTATCGGCTCCGGCTACTGCAGCTCTTTTTCAGTGAAGAGATCAGCGAACAGCGCGGTACTCAGATAGCGTTCGCCAGAGGAGGGCAGAATCACCACGATGTTTTTGTTGGCGAAGGTTTCGTCTTCCTGCAGCTTCAGCGCGGCGGCGACAGCAGCACCGGATGAGATACCGGCCAGGATACCTTCTTCTTCCATCAGCCTGCGCGCCGTGCTGATCGCTTCTTCATTGGTAATGGCCACCACGCGGTCAACCAGGTTCAGTTCCAGATTGCCCGGAATAAAGCCGGCACCAATACCCTGAATTTTATGCGGGCCGGGTTTGATCTCTTCACCCGCCAGCGCCTGCGCAATCACTGGCGAATCGGTCGGCTCAACCGCGACAGTAATCAGATCTTTTTTGCCTTTGGTGTTTTTGATGTAGCGACTCACGCCGGTCAGCGTTCCGCCTGTGCCGACACCCGCAATAAAGACATCCACTTCGCCATCGGTATCTTCCCAGATTTCCGGGCCGGTGGTCTTTTCATGGATTTCCGGGTTAGCCGGGTTGCTGAACTGCTGCAGCAGCACATATTTGTCCGGGTCGCTGGCGACAATCTCTTCCGCTTTGCCGATGGCACCTTTCATGCCTTTAGCACCTTCGGTCAGAACCAGCTTCGCGCCCAGCGCTTTCAGCAGTTTACGACGTTCCACCGACATGGTTTCGGGCATGGTCAGCGTGAGTTTATAACCGCGCGCAGCGGCAACGTAGGCCAGGGCGATACCGGTGTTACCGCTGGTCGGTTCAACCAGCTCAATGCCGGGTTTCAGAATACCGCGTTTCTCTGCGTCCCAAATCATATTGGCACCGATACGACATTTGATGCTGAAGCTCGGGTTACGGGATTCAACTTTCGCAAGAATGCGGCCGTTACCGATGCGGTTCAGTCGAACCAGCGGCGTATGACCAATTGTCAAAGAGTTGTCTTCATAGATCTTACTCATAGCCTGCCCTTAACTGTATGAATTATTGGGAACCCTATGAGCATACCTGTTCTGCCAGGGGGCGGAAGGAAAGAAATCGTATATCTATATGTCCCCCGGCAATAAGCCCTGCAAAAAAGAGCATAAGGCGCGCTGATAAGTTTAACGCACCTCACTGCGCGCCAGCTGCGGTCGGTAGCGATCGACCCACATGGCGGTGGCACCGCAAACGGCAACCGGCATAATCACGAGGTTCAGAATCGGAATCATCGTGAACAGGCTGGTGAGTGCGCCAAACTGCATATTGGCTGTTTTGTGCCGACGCAGGGCGTTTCGCATTTGCTGAAACGGCACTTTGTGGTTGTCAAACGGATAGTCGCAATACTGGATGGATAACATCCAGGCACTGAACAGGAACCACAGCACCGGGGCAACCGTCTGACCAAAGCCAGGAATAAAGTAGAGCAGCAACAGTCCCAGCGCGCGGGGCAGGTAATAGCCCAGTTTTTGCATCTCGCGCTTCATGATGCGCGGCACATCTTTAAGCATTCCTGCCCAGCCGCTGTCGGGCAGAGGCTTACCGGTCAGGCGTCCTTCGAGCTGCTCGGCCAGCAGACCGCAGAAAGGGGCGGCAATCAGGTTTGCCAGCGTCGAGAAGAAGTAGCTGAACACCAACACAATCGCAATCACCGACAGCGGCCACAACAGATAGCTCAGCCACTGCAGCCAATCCGGAATATGGGCCATCAGGCGCGGGATCCAGTCACCGAGACGATAAAACAGCCAGACGAATGCGCCACCGAGCATGATCATGTTAATCAGCAGTGGCATCACTACAAAGCGGCGAATGCCAGGCAGACGGACCAGTTTCCAGCCCTGGCTAAAGTAGTGCATGCCGTTAAAATCTGAGACCGAATTCTCAAGGGCCATAAAGCCATTTCTCCTGAAAGTGTTGAGGCGCGCCCACTATAACCTGGCTTTTTTTCCAGTCCAGGTGCCGTTTGGGTAAAAAAACAGCGAAAAAGCGTGTGTTGCCTATCTTATTTGTCAGAAAATAGTGCACAGACTTGCACTTGTGTAGCAGGGCAAATACAGTTAGAGGATAAAGTTTGCCGCGGTGGCAAGGTATTGGAACAACAGAGAATACAATGATGCAGGATTTGCGTCTGATATTAATCGTTGTTGGCGCGATCGCCATTATAGCGCTCCTTCTTCACGGGCTGTGGACCAGCCGTAAAGAGCGTTCGTCAGTGTTCCGCGATCGCCCGCACAAACGTCTGAAACAACGTGAAGAACATGATGAGCAGGACCTGATTGACGACGAAGACGACGGCGTCGGCGAGGTTCGCGTTCGTTCTGATCGCAGCACACATCAGGAACCGCGATTCGATGAGATTCGTGAGCCACAGCCAGAAGCGCC
Organism: Pantoea sp. B550; assembly: GCF_024158165.1. Lineage (NCBI taxonomy): Bacteria > Pseudomonadati > Pseudomonadota > Gammaproteobacteria > Enterobacterales > Erwiniaceae > Pantoea > Pantoea sp. B550. The sequence goes on along the minus strand of NZ_JAMYXI010000003.1, from coordinate 848,572 downwards.
GCGTAAGCAAGCGCCTGCTGAGCCTGTGCGTCAGCCTGCGTCACGACCCGCACCGCAACCTGAACCAGAAAGCGATCCGCTTTTCAACACGGCACCGCAGCCTGCTCCGCAGCCGCGCTCTGAACCTGCTCGTCAGCAGCCAGCGCCGACTTTTGTCGCGCCGCCAGTCCAGGCTGACCCGCTGCTGGATCTCGATCCGCTGGAATCTGTCCAGCCCGCTCCGCAGTACCAGGCTGAACCTGAGCCACAGCCTGAAGTGACACCGGCTCCCGCGCCTGCACAGCCTGCAGCGAAAGCGCCAGCGGAAAAACCGAAAGAAGCGGTACTGGTACTGCATGTTGCAGCCCATTCGGGCGGTGAGCTGAACGGTGAGGCATTACTGCAGGGTATCCTGCAGGCGGGCTTCCAGTTTGGTGAAATGAACATTTTCCATCGTCATCTGAGTCCGGCAGGCAGCGGGCCGGTTCTGTTCAGTCTGGCTAACATGGTTAAGCCGGGCTCGTTCAACCCTGACCTGATGACCGATTTCAGCACGCCAGGCATCTCTATCTTTATGATGGTGCCTTCTTATGGTGATGCGAATCAGAACTTCAAGCTGATGCTGCAGTCGGCACAGCGTATCGCTGACGACGTTGGCGGTGTCGTGCTGGATGATGAGCGTCGTATGATGACGCCGCAGAAGCTGGAAACCTACAAAGCGCGTATTCGCGATGTGGTTGGTGTCTGAGCTCTGCGCTAACCGCTATCTGAATTGTTAAAACAAACCCCCGCCTGTCGGGGGTTTTTTATCTGATGGGGCTATATGAAATCCGTCCAGGATCACATCACCGAACTGCGCACCACGTTGCGCCATCACGAATATCTCTATCACGTCATGGATGCGCCGGAAGTACCGGATGCTGAATACGATCGTCTGATGCGCGAACTGCGTCAACTGGAAGAGGACCATCCCGATCTCATCACCCCGGACTCGCCAACGCAACGTGTGGGCGCTGCGCCGCTGACGGTATTCGAGCAGGTCCGCCATGAGGTGCCGATGCTGTCGCTGGATAACGCCTTTGATGAAGCCACGTTCATGGCCTTCAACAAGCGGGTGCAGGATCGGCTGAAAAGCAGTGACGACATTACTTACTGCTGCGAACTCAAGCTTGATGGCGCTGCAGTCAGCCTGATGTATGAAAATGGCCTGCTGGTTCGGGCTGCGACGCGCGGTGACGGCACGACCGGCGAGAACATTACCGCCAATGTTCGTACCATTCGCGCTATCCCGCTACGGCTAAAAGGCGACAACATTCCGGCCCGGCTGGAAGTACGCGGCGAAATATTTATGACGCAGCGCGGCTTCGAAAAGCTGAATGAGGAAGCGCGACGCACTGACGGCAAAGTCTTTGCTAACCCGCGTAACGCAGCAGCAGGTTCTCTGCGTCAGCTTGATCCGCGCATTACCGCTAAACGTCCACTGACCTTCTTCTGCTACGGTTTTGGCCTGCTGGAAGGCGGGGAGATGCCGCACAGTCACATGGGGCGTCTGCAACAGTTCAAATCCTGGGGCCTGCCGGTTAGCGACCGCATTAAGCTGGTGCATAACGCCGAAGAGGCCCTGGCCTTCTATCGAGATATTGAGCAACAGCGTCCGAACCTGGGTTTTGATATTGATGGTGTCGTAATCAAAGTAGATTCACAGGCTCTGCAGGAGCAGTTGGGGTTTGTTGCGCGCGCGCCGCGCTGGGCGATTGCTTTTAAATTCCCGGCACAGGAACAGCTGACCTGGGTACGTGACGTCGAATTTCAGGTTGGCCGCACGGGTGCGATCACACCGGTGGCTCGCCTTGAGCCGGTGCAAGTCGCAGGCGTTATCGTCAGCAATGCCACGCTGCATAATGCGGATGAAATTGAGCGGCTGGGATTACGCATCGGAGATCGGGTCGTGATTCGCCGCGCCGGTGATGTAATCCCGCAGGTGGTCAACGTGGTGATTGCTGAGCGCCCTGAAGAGACGCGTGAAGTGGTCTTTCCTGCCCATTGCCCGGTCTGTGGTTCCGAGGTGGAGCGGGTCGAAGGGGAGTCGGTCACGCGCTGCACCGGCGGTCTGATCTGCGGTGCGCAACGCAAAGAGGCACTGAAGCATTTTGTCTCGCGTCGGGCGCTGGATGTTGACGGTATGGGCGATAAGATTATCGACCAGCTGGTGGAGAAAGAGTACGTCAATACGCCCGCCGATCTGTTCCGTCTTACGGCGGGCAAGCTGACCGGACTGGATCGCATGGGGCCGAAATCGGCGCAAAACGTTGTCGATGCGCTGGAGAAAGCGAAGTCGACCACGCTGGCTCGTTTTCTCTATGCGCTGGGCATTCGCGAAGTGGGTGAAGCCACCGCCGCCAATCTGGCTAACCATTTTGGTGAGCTGCAAAAAGTGATGGATGCCGACCTTGAGGCGCTGATTGCCGTGCCGGATGTCGGCAAAGTCGTTGCCGCACACGTGCGTAACTTCATGGAAGAGGAGAGCAACCGTGAGGTTATCCGTCAGCTGACCGAAGAGATTGGCATTCACTGGCCGCAGGTGGTGGTGGTGAAAGCCGAAGAGATCGACAGTCCGTTCGCCGGAAAAACCGTGGTGCTGACCGGTTCGCTGTCGCAGATGAACCGCGATGATGCCAAAGCGCAGCTTATCGCGCTGGGTGCAAAAGTCAGCGGCAGCGTATCGAAGAAAACCGATCTGCTGATTGCCGGTGAAGCGGCCGGTTCAAAGCTGGCGAAAGCACAGGAGCTGGGCATTGAAGTGATTGATGAAGCGGAAATGATCCGTCTGCTGGGTGCCTGAGATGGATGAACATCAGCTGGTGGCGATAGCCAATACGCCTATGCCGTTTGGCAAATATAAAGGGCGGATGCTGATCGATCTGCCTGAGCCTTACCTGCTGTGGTTTGCCCGCAGTGGCGACTTCCCGTCCGGGTTGCTGGGGGATTTGATGCAACTGACCCTGACGATAAAAATAGAAGGTCTGGAGGGATTAGTTAAACCGCTCCAGATCCGTAAGTAATCGTGCCCGCGCAGGCGGGCAATGGTTTTACTTCTGTGACTCCATCACCGAATCCTTAACCTTCAGAACCTGCTGTTTCTCATTGGTCCTCTTGTAGCGTCCGGCGATAAACGAGCAGACCATCAGCTGTACCTGATGGAAAATCATCAGCGGCAGCACAATAATTCCCACGGTACTGGCCGGGAACAAAATGTTCGCCATCGGCACGCCATTCGCCAGACTCTTCTTCGAACCACAAAACAGCACCACAATCTCATCGGCGCGTTTAAAGCGGAACAGGCGCGAGGCCAGCAGGTTGATAATCAGCACGGCAGTCAGCAGGATGATGGACCCCGCCACAATCCACAGCAGCGTAATCAGGCCAACGCGATGCCAGATGCCGTTCACCACGGCTTCACTGAAGGCGGAATAGACTACCAGCAGAATCGAAGTCTGGTCAGTTTTACCAATCAGGCTGCGGTGTTTCTCAATCCAGCCACCAATCCAGCGACGGGAGAGGTGACCCAGAATGAAAGGCACCATCAGTTGCAACATAATCTTGCCGATCTGCTCCAGACCATCACTCGGGGCGCTGCTGTGAATATCCATCACCAGGTTCACCAGCAACGGCGAAATAAACACACCCAGCAGGCTCGACGCCGAGGCGCTACATACCGCTGCTGCGACGTTACCGCCCGCCATTGAGGTAAATGCGATGGCAGACTGGACGGTAGCCGGCAGGATACAAAGGTAGATAAAGCCGGTATAAATTTCCGGACCGACATCAACCGGATGCCACCACACCAGCAGCAGACCCAGCGCCGGAAACAGCACGAAGGTGCTGAACATAATCCACAGATGCAGTTGCCAGTGACTGCTGCCTGCGATGATCTTTTCACGCGAAAGTTTGGCACCGTGCATAAAGAACAACAGCGCTATCGCTGCCGTCGCAAGGTAGCTGAAGATATCGACGTAGATTCCTTTCGCTGGCAGGAAGGAGGCCAGCAGCACGGTGATGATGAGTTTAATCATCATCGGATCGAGTTTTAAAAAGCCCATTGTTAAAATCCGGTAAATTTTTCAATAGCGCGATTGTGCGACAAGTAGTTTTAGAAATAAAATTGATTTATTGAATTAATCTATGAGCGAAATTGATGAATTACACCCTGCGTCAGCTTCGTACCTTTATTGCGGTGGCCCACTACGGTGGTTTCAGTCAGGCAGGGCAGGCGATAGGTCTGAGTCAGTCGGCGGTGAGCCACAGTATTAAAGAGCTGGAGGCGGAAACCGGCGTGCGGTTGCTGGATCGCACCACGCGTGAGGTGATGCTGACGGAGGCGGGCAAACAGCTGGCATCACGCATGGAGCGCCTGCTGGAGGAGGTTCATACCACATTGCTGGATATCCGCAGTTTTGGCGAGCAGCGCAGTGGCACCGTCAGAGTCGCCGCCAGCCAGACTATTTCCGCGCACCTGATGCCGCAATGTCTTGCCGCCAGTCAGCACCATTTCCCCGATATCAAAGTCATCCTGCACGATCGCGCCCAGCAATGGGTGCTGCAAAGTGTGCGTAACGCCGAAGTCGATTTCGGAATCGTGATTGGGCCACTCAGCGACAGCGATTTCGATAGCATTGCGATTCTGGATGAGCCTTTCCTGCTGTTATGTCGTGAGGATGATCCGCTGGCGAAGGTGGAAAGGGCTGAATGGGCGATGCTGGATGGCCGCACCATGGTATTGCAGGATTACGCGTCCGGCAGTCGGGTTTTGATTGATGCGGCAATGCAGCAGCAGAATATCAGGGCTGAAGTCGTGCAGGAGATTGGTCATCCCGCCACGCTGTTCCCGATGGTACAGGTGGGAATCGGCATCAGTATTCTGCCCGCGCTGGCGTTACCCTTACCGGCGGATCGCGCACTCACGGTGCGGCGTCTCTATCCGGAAATCAATCGTAGCCTGACGCTAATCAAACGGAAAAACCGTTCGCTGACGCCTGCCGCAGAAGCCATATGGCAGGAAGTGCGCCAGCAGGCGGCGCTGCTGGCGCAACAACGCGCGGTTAAACCGGCATTTTAAATATAAACATCAACTTTGTTAGTATCGGTAGGGCGGTTAATCCCGTCCGCTTTGATCTCACTGGCGGGAGCACTGTCACTTTTTGGCTGATCCTGCTCAGCCTGTTTCTGTTCCAGCTGCGCAATCTGTGCCTGCAGCATGGTGATTTGTGACTGGTACATCTGCTGCATCTCAGACTTCTGTTCGTCAGTCAGCTCTTTATTGTCAGCCAGCTCCTTAACCTGCGTTAACACACCCTGAATCTGTTTATTCAGCGCAGCGACCTGCGAGGCCACACTGCCGTTGCCGCTGTCACCATTACTGACCGCACCGCTTAAAATTCCGGAAATTGAAGACATCATTTTCTCCCTGTAAGTCGTCACATACGTTATCGGCACGCTGCGAAACGACTTGAGAGCTGAAATTGTTAAGGTTGCGAAAAGGTGAGAGCTTATCGGTTACGCCAATGTCAGTGCAGCAGAAAAAAACAGGCAGCAGAAAGGGCTAACAGACAGCAGATAAGTTTAAAGCGAGGGGGAGCGCAGGCCTGTAGCGAAGCATCGCGGGACAGGGACAAAACGCCGGGAGCGTTTTTGAACAACGCAAAGCGTTGGCCCGTCTGCGGGCGCACCTCAGGGATGAGGTGCGTAATCGCCCGCGCTGAGCCTGCCATGGATGGCGTTTTTGCGTCTTTGCGAAAGGCCTGTGCTCCCTGAGCCAGCACGCTTTTTTAAAGACTGAAGTCGCAGAAAATGGCAGCTCAGATTTAAGTCATGCTTAAGTCAGTGCAGCAGAAACGAAAAAAGCGCCTGAAAGGCGCTTTATTCTGAATTGGTGGGTCGTGCAGGATAGCCTCGGCCCATCCGGGCCTCGCCCTCCGGGTGATGCTGTCGCATCAGCCTGAATCGCATAGCGATTCAGTCGAACCTGCAGCAGGTTCTCATCCTGCACGGTGAAGTCCGTGCTCCGGAAACGAAAAAAGCGCCTTAAAGGCGCTTTATTCTGAATTGGTGGGTCGTGCAGGATAGCCTCGGCCCATCCGGGCCTCGCCCTCCGGGTGATGCTGTCGCATCAGCCTGAATCGCATAGCGATTCAGTCGAACCTGCAGCAGGTTCTCATCCTGCACGGTGAAGTCCGTGCTCCGGAAACGAAAAAAGCGCCTTAAAGGCGCTTTATTCTGAATTGGTGGGTCGTGCAGGATAGCCTCGGCCCATCCGGGCCTCGCCCTCCGGGTGATGCTGTCGCATCAGCCTGAATCGCATAGCGATTCAGTCGAACCTGCAGCAGGTTCTCATCCTGCACGGTGAAGTCCGTGCTCCGGAAACGAAAAAAGCGCCTGAAAGGCGCTTTATTCTGAATTGGTGGGTCGTGCAGGATTCGAACCTGCGACCAATTGATTAAAAGTCAACTGCTCTACCAACTGAGCTAACGACCCGAAGTGGTGGGTGATGACGGGTTCGAACCGCCGACCCCCTCCTTGTAAGGGAGATGCTCTACCAACTGAGCTAATCACCCATATCTTCATACCTGTTCACTGCGGGCACCCTGTTAAGAGTGGTGGGTGATGACGGGTTCGAACCGCCGACCCCCTCCTTGTAAGGGAGATGCTCTACCAACTGAGCTAATCACCCATATCTTCATACCTGTTCACTGCGGGCACCCTGTTAAGAGTGGTGGGTGATGACGGGTTCGAACCGCCGACCCCCTCCTTGTAAGGGAGATGCTCTACCAACTGAGCTAATCACCCCCGCTGTGTGGAGTCGCATTATAGGGATAGTTGATTTTGAGTCAACGCTTTTTAAAACATAAATGTGCGTTCGGTTTATTTTTAAACATCCTGTCGCGCTTTTAATCAATGTGCTGGTTTTACTGGCAGAAAAGCCCCTTTTCCCGGAAGGGAACCTGCGGCCACGCATTGAGGATTCACCGTCAGATGCTAGAATGTGCCCACTGTTTTTTCGCGTCTAACCTGTTTTTTGTCATCCAGACAGAGAACCCGCGCATCTAAGGCAATACTCAATGAAAATCAAAACACGCTTCGCGCCCAGCCCGACCGGCTACCTGCATGTTGGTGGCGCCCGTACCGCACTTTATTCCTGGCTCTTTGCGCGTCATAACCAGGGCGAGTTCGTGCTGCGCATTGAAGATACCGATCTGGAGCGCTCCACGCCGGAAGCTATCGAAGCCATCATGGATGGCATGAACTGGCTCAGCCTGGACTGGAATGAAGGCCCTTACTACCAGACTAAGCGTTTTGATCGCTACAACGCGGTCATTGATGAAATGCTGGAAGCGGGCACGGCATACAAATGCTACTGTTCTAAAGAGCGTCTGGAAGCCCTGCGTGAAGAGCAGATGGCCAACAACGAAAAGCCGCGTTACGACGGCCGCTGCCGTGACAGCCATGAACATCATGCCGATGATGAGCCGTGCGTGGTACGTTTCCGCAATCCACAGGACGGTTCGGTCATCTTTGACGACCAGATTCGCGGCCCGATCGAGTTCAGCAACCAGGAACTCGATGATCTGATTATCCGCCGCACCGATGGTTCCCCCACCTATAACTTCTGCGTCGTGGTAGATGACTGGGATATGGGCATCACGCATGTTATTCGCGGTGAAGACCACATCAACAACACACCACGTCAGATCAATATCCTTAAAGCGATTGGCGCGCAGGTTCCGGTCTATGCCCACGTCTCAATGATCCTGGGCGACGATGGCAAAAAGCTCTCCAAGCGTCATGGCGCAGTAGGGGTGATGCAGTATCGGGATGATGGCTACCTGCCGGAAGCGCTGCTCAACTATCTGGTTCGTCTGGGCTGGTCGCATGGCGATCAGGAAATTTTCAGCGTGCCTGAAATGACTGAGCTGTTTACTCTGGACGCCGTCAGTAAGTCTGCCAGTGCGTTCAACACTGAGAAACTGCAGTGGCTGAATCATCACTACATCAATACGCTGCCGCCAGAATATGTGGCGACGCATCTGCAGTGGCATATTGAAGAGCAGAAAATTGATACCCGTACCGGGCCGGAACTGGCGAAACTGGTTAGCCTGCTGGGCGAGCGCTGCAAAACGCTGAAGGAGATGGCGGCGTCCTGTCGCTACTTCTATGAAGACTTTGCAGAGTTTGATGCCGATGCCGCGAAGAAACATCTTCGTCCGGTGGCGCGTCAGCCGCTGGAAGTCGTGCGCGATAAGCTGGCCGCAATCACTGAATGGAACGCTGAAAACGTCCATCAGGCGATTCAGAGCACCGCAGATGAGCTGGACGTGGGGATGGGTAAAGTCGGCATGCCGCTGCGTGTGGCGGTAACCGGCGCCGGTCAGTCACCGGGTCTGGACGTCACTGTTGCAGCGATTGGCCGCAGCCGCAGTGTGGCACGTATTGAGCAGGCTCTGGCCTTTATCAGTGAGCGTGAAGCACAGGCTTAATAAACACAGCCGGAAGCATCACGCTTCCGGTTTCTTTACTCTTCACCAATTCCCAGACGCTGCATAACGCCCTTAATCCCTTCACGTAAGATTAATGCGGTGAACTGATCCTGTTCATCCTGACTCATTTGCTGGATGGAACTTATCAATAACGCAGGTAAAGAATTAGCCACTGCACCATAGGTCGCTGGGGGCTCGTTGAGATTGCGTGTTGACTGAATAAAACTTTTTACGCGTTCATCAATATGAATCAGACGTGCCTTACCGCCTTGTACACCGGGCTTTGGCGTGGTTGTCCAGTTCTCTCGCTTGATCCATTTGTTCACCGTTTGCCGACTGTAACCCGTTTCTGCAGCCAGCTCTTCGGGAGTAAGCCATTCCTTTTTCACGATGCTGTCCCTGTTAAATACATTAGCGGTACATATTACAGCAAAACGTAACGGGGGAAAGTAACTGAAGCTGAAATTGCCTTTTGTCTTTTGACAAAAGGCAAAGCAGGATTACTGCGGGTTGCTGGCAGGTTCTGCGGCAGGGCGGAAGGCAAGGAAGTAAGCCAGGCCAACGAAGACGGCACCGCCCACAGCATTGCCCAGGAAGACGGCAACAAAGTTAGGGAGATACTCTGCCCAGCTCATCTGACCGGCAAAAATGGCGGCCGGAATGATAAACATGTTGGCGACAACGTGCTGGAAGCCAATGGCAACAAACGCCATAACCGGGAACCACATGCCGAAGATCTTGCCGACCACATCTTTACTGGCAAACGCCAGCCACACCGCCAGACACACCAGCCAGTTACAGCCAATGCCGGAAATAAAGGCGTGCAGGAAATCGGCATGGACTTTTGCAGAGGCAATCGCAACGGTCTTTTTCAGGTAATCGCCTTCTGTCATGCCCAGCATATGGCCAAAGAACCAGGCGACCGCCACGCTGCCGAGGAAGTTCGCCAGGGTCACCCAGAACCAGTTTCGCGCCACGCTCATAAAGCTGATACGGCGGGCAAACCAGGCTACCGGCAGGGTCATCATATTGCCGGTCAGCAGCTCACCACCCGCCAGCACGGTCATGATGATACCCACCGGGAAGACAGCCGCGCCTAACAGGCCACCAAATGAGCCCCACTCAGCCGGCAGGGTGTTAATCACGTGAAGATCCAGCAGGAAGCCGGTCGCAATAAATGCGCCCGCCATAAAGCCGAGAATCAGGAGGATGCTGACAGGCGCACGGCTTTTGGCCACGCCTGACTGGATCGCCAGTTGTGCGATTTCTTTAGGTGTATGCAGCGACATAGTATCTCAATAGTTTTTTATGATTAATGGGACGATAACGCCTGGTGGACGCGTGGTGTGCGGGAGAGGGTCCCGGTGACCACTAAATTAGCGGGCTAAGTTTTGCACGCGAAAAAGACGAAGACAAGAAAATTCCTATAACATATTTAACCGGGAATTAACCTGACGGCAGACTGAATAACAGTTAAAAAACGGTCCTGCCTGACCAGACACGATTTTCACCTGCAGCATGCTGCTGAAACTTCGCAGGTTGCCGCCTTTTTCAGCGATCAAACAGAGAATGTCATTTTGCCGTTGACACCCTGGAGGCGGTTTCATATTATGCCGTCCGTCGCTTAACGCGACAGTTTTTCGGTTCGGGGCTATAGCTCAGCTGGGAGAGCGCCTGCATGGCATGCAGGAGGTCAGCGGTTCGATCCCGCTTAGCTCCACCAAACTTCTTCCCAAAAGTTTGGCACTGAAAAACGAGTCCAGATGTGGGGGTATAGCTCAGCTGGGAGAGCGCTTGCATGGCATGCAAGAGGTCAGCGGTTCGATCCCGCTTATCTCCACCATTTTCTGACACGTCGTTGTCAACATCCTTTCTGCTATCTCTTTCATTCGCCTTCTCGTGCGGATAAAAACCTTATTGCTTTAATATTCACGCCACGCTGCTGCATACGCTCAGGCGTTTCAACGGGCATGACCTTCCGGGACGCGGTGCTGTCTCTCGCGCATGGTTTAACTGCAGATGTGACTTTGTTGTGCGACGTGAGAAGTGACGCCTGTGGGCGAACCAGCGGGGAGCAGAGCAGGAATGGCGCAGAAAGAAGAGGGCGAGAGACACTCGCCCTTTATTGCTTAGAAACTTATCAGAACGCCAGAACCAGACCGGCGATAGCGGCGGAGAGCACGCTGACCAGCGTAGAACCGTACAGCAGCTTCAGGCCAAAGCGCGAAACCACGTTACCCTGCTCTTCGTTCAGACCTTTAATCGCGCCGGCCACGATGCCGATTGAAGAGAAGTTGGCGAACGACACCAGGAACACGGACAGAATACCTTCTGAATTTGGCGACAGCTGACCCGCGATTTTCTGCAGATCCATCATGGCTACAAACTCATTCGACACCAGCTTGGTCGCCATAATGCTGCCGACCTGCAGCGCTTCGCCAGAAGGCACACCCATCATCCAGGCAAACGGATAGAAGACAAAGCCGAGAACGCCCTGGAAGCTGATACCGAAAATCAGATCAAACAGCGCATTCAGACCTGAAATCAGCGCGATAAAGCCAATCAGCATGGCCGCAACGATAATCGCGACGCGGAAACCGGCCAGGATATATTCGCCCAGCATCTCAAAGAAGCTCTGACCTTTATGCAGATCCTGCAACTGCAGGTCTTCTTCGTTCTCAACACGGTAAGGGTTGATCAGCGACAGCACGATAAAGGTACTGAACATGTTGAGCACCAGTGCAGCGACCACATATTTTGGCTGCAGCATCGTCATGTAGGCTCCGACGATGGACATTGATACCGTCGACATTGCGGTCGCAGCCATGGTGTACATGCGGCGCTGTGACATCTTGCCCAGAATATCTTTATAGGCGATGAAGTTTTCTGACTGTCCCAGTATCAGAGAACTCACGGCGTTGAATGATTCCAGTTTTCCCATGCCATTGACTTTCGACAGCACGGTACCGATACCGCGGATAACCCACGGCAGGATACGGAAATGCTGCAGAATACCGATCAGTGCAGAGATAAAGACGATTGGGCACAGTACGTTAAGGAAGAAGAAGGCGAGGCCTTTATCGCTCATGTTGCCGAAGACAAAATTGGTTCCCTGAGCCGCATACTTCAACAGATGGTCAAAGAAGCCCGCGAAGCCTTTGACGAAACCCAGTCCCGCTTCTGAGTTCAGGAAGAACCAGGCGAGCACAATTTCAATCACCAGTAGCTGTATAATGTAGCGAATGCGAATGCTTTTACGATCGTGACTGACCAGCAAGGAGAGTATCCCGACCACCACCAGTGCTAAAAGAAATTGCAAAATATGGGACATGGTTGCTCCAAATTTGAGGAGGGTTGTATTTTGTTGCGTATTCTATGTAACGCGTTACTTAAAAACGAGATCTGAACCACAATATAAGTATTCGCTATCGCTATATTTTCCAGAAAAGTTCCAGAGATCACGTCCTCTTTACAAACCATTCACTTCAGATAACCACATAATTATTGTCTATATTTTACACGGGGCGTAGAGTGACACTATTGCTCACATTTTTAGCAATCACCTCCTTTACTGTAATGTATAGCAATGGCTATACTTTATAGCAGCATCTATTACATCGATAACAATAAACGAATTTTACTTGCACATGCCAACCCCTAAGCTGCCGGGGCAGGCAAATGTTCAGACAGGGTACCGGATATGTTTGAAAGTCGTACCGCCGAGCGCGCCGCTCGCGGAGTCAGAAAAGTCAAACTCGCACTGCTGGGCCCCGCCTTTATCGCCGCTATCGGCTATATCGATCCGGGCAACTTTGCGACCAACATCCAGGCGGGCGCTGCTTACGGCTACAAATTGCTGTGGGTGGTGGTGTGGGCCAATATCATGGCCATGCTTATCCAGCTGATGTCTGCCAAGCTGGGGATCGCCACCGGCAAAAATCTCGCCGAGCATATCCGCGATCGCTTTCCTCGTCCCGCCGTCTGGTTTTACTGGGTGCAGGCGGAAATTATTGCGATGGCCACCGACCTGGCGGAATTTATCGGCGCGGCGCTGGGCTTCAAACTGCTGCTCGGCATCTCACTGATGCAGGGCGCGGTACTGACCGGCATCGCCACGTTCCTGATATTGATGTTACAGAGCCGCGGTCAGAAACCGCTGGAGCGGGTGATTGGCGGACTGCTGCTGTTTGTGGCGGCGGCCTATATCGTCGAACTCTTCTTCTCTCAGCCCAGTGTCAAAGAGCTGGTGATCGGCATGGCGCTGCCCGCGTTACCCACGTCGGATGCTGTATTCCTGGCGGCGGGTGTGCTGGGTGCGACCATTATGCCGCACGTGATTTATCTGCACTCCGCGCTGACGCAGGGCAAAAGTGAGGACAGCAAAGGTCAGCGGTACTCCTCAACTAAACTGGATGTGGCGATTGCCATGACCATCGCCGGATTTGTTAACCTGGCGATGATGGCGACCGCGGCAGCGGCCTTCCACTTCAGCGGCCACAGCAAAATCGCTGAGCTTGACCAGGCCTATCTCACGCTGCAACCGTTGTTAGGTCAGGCGGCGGCAACAGTATTTGGGCTGAGCCTGGTGGCTGCCGGACTTTCCTCAACGGTGGTCGGAACGCTGGCGGGACAGGTGGTGATGCAGGGCTTTATCCGTTTCCATATTCCGCTCTGGGTGCGGCGTACGGTAACCATGCTGCCTTCCTTTATTGTTATCTGGGCTGGCTGGGATCCAACAAAGGTGCTGGTGATGAGTCAGGTGCTGCTGAGTTTCGGTATTGCGCTGGCGTTGATTCCGCTGCTCTCCTTTACCGGCAACCGCGAGCTGATGGGCGATGATATGGTTAACTCGCGTCTGATGCAGAACACCGGGCGACTGATCGTGCTGCTGGTGATTACGCTGAATCTTTACCTGCTGGTGGGTGAAGCGCTGGGGCTATAAGGGTTTCTGGAAACAAAAAAACGCCCGGCATTTGCCGGGCGTTTTTTATTAGTGGCGATCGTGTCCGTGATGATCGGGACCACCAGGCCCAAAACCACGCGGGCCAGGACCACCACGGTCATGACGATCCCAGTCACGATCGCGGCGATGCTGATGATCCCAGCGGCGCTCACGGTCGCGCTCATGCCAGCGACGTTCACGCTCCCACTGCTGCTGACGACGCCACTCTTCGTGTCGCCACCAGCGGCGTTCTTTATAGGAATAACGATCATTCCACCAGCGTGGTTCACGCCAGCGACCGCCATCCCAGTAATAACCACGATTGTCGCGATCGCCCAGATTCAGCGTAACGCCGGGGGCCAGAGTAATAGAGGCACTGGAGGCCTCAGCTGTGTGATTTGCCAGCGGCGACAACACCGCCAGCAGGGCAGCAAAAATAAGTGCTCTTTTCATTATATTCTCCTCATCAACAGTCTGATGCTGTTGCGGCGCAGTGATTATGCCTGCGTAATGCTGTCGTTACCGCATCATTGTGTCGGAAGATTGTGAGGAAATTGGGGAGAGAAAGGGGATTGAGACTATTCTGGTGAGAAAACACCCGGCCTGCGCCGGGCGGGGAAAAATTACAGCAGGGCCGCGTCAATCGCCGCTAACTCCGTGTCGCTGAACTGACGTCGGGCGAGCATTGCCACCGCGTCATCAATCTGAGCCGTTTTACTGGCACCAATCAGCACCGAGGTGACACGATCGTCGCGCAATACCCACGCCAGCGCCATCTGCGCCAGCTTCTGCTCGCGCTGCTGCGCAATCACATTCAGCCTGCGGACCTTCTCCATCTTCTCATCCGTCAACTGACTTTCACTCAGGAACTTGCTGCCGCTGGCCGCACGCGAATCTTCCGGGATGCCCTGCAGGTAGCGATCGGTGAGCACGCCGCCTGCCAGCGGCGAGAAGGCGATACAGCCGACGCCCGCATCGCCCAGCGTCTGAATCAATCCCTGTTCAGGCGTTCGTTCAAACATCGAATAGCGCGGCTGGTGGATCAGACAAGGGGTGCCGAGATCGCGCAGGATAGCTATCGCTTCGGCGGCGAGATCGGCCGGATAGTTAGAGAGGGCAGCGTAAAGCGCTTTGCCCTGGCGCACGACATGATCCAGCGCGCGCATTGTCTCTTCCAGCGGGGTTTCCGGATCGGGACGGTGATGATAGAAAATATCCACATAGTCCAGCCCCATTCGCTTCAGGCTCTGATCCAGACTGGCGACCAGATATTTACGCGAACCCCAATCCCCATAAGGTCCCTGCCACATGGTATAGCCCGCTTTAGTGGAGATGATCAGCTCATCACGATGGGCACGAAAATCTTCCCGCAGAATACGCCCGAAGTTCTCTTCGGCTGAGCCCGGCGGCGGACCGTAGTTATTGGCTAAGTCGAAGTGGGTGATGCCGAGGTCAAACGCATGACGCAGCAGCTCACGGCTGTTATCGACCCGGGTACTGTCACCAAAGTTATGCCACAGCCCCAGCGAAATGGCGGGCAGTTTAATGCCGCTGCGGCCGCTGCGACGGTATTGCATCTGTTGATAGCGATCGGGATGGGGGAAAGAGGACATTCAGCGCTCCTGAGTAAAAACGGGCATATGTGCCAAAAGTCTATCAGTGTATACGGTTACACTCAGTGACAGCGCGCAGCAGTTCGCATTTTTACAGAATAATCCGCCAGCGTAACGCCGCCTTTCCAGCCAATGCGGCTGGCGAAAATCGTGGCCCTCCTCGCTAATTTCATCGGCTGTCAGATACTTAACCCAACTCTTCCCTGAAAGGATTGTGCAATGTCCACATTCACTATTGGAGATTACCTGCTGACCCGTCTGCAGGAGATGGGTATAAAGCATCTGTTTGGCGTACCGGGCGACTATAACCTGCAGTTTCTTGATCGGGTCATCGACCATCCGGACATCCGTTGGGTAGGCTGTGCCAACGAGCTTAATGCCGCCTATGCGGCGGACGGCTATGCACGCTGCAACGGTGCTGGGGCGCTATTAACCACCTTTGGTGTTGGCGAACTCAGCGCGATTAACGGCATTGCAGGCAGTTATGCTGAGTATCTGCCGGTGATCCATATCGTTGGCGCACCAGCGACTTCAGCACAGTTACAGGGTGACTGTGTCCACCATTCGCTGGGCGATGGCGATTTCCGGCATTTCATACGCATGGCCGCCGAAGTCAGTGCCGCAACGGCACAACTTACTGCCGATAATGCCACTGCTGAAATTGACAGGGTGATAGAGCACGCGTTACAGGCCCGTCGTCCCGGCTATCTGTCGCTGGCCGTCGACGTGGCGGCTATAGAGGTGCAGCCCCCTGTTCAGCCCCTGAACCCCCATCAATCCTCTTCGCCCGAGGCGCGTCGTGCTTTCCGCGACGCGGCGGAGCGGTTGCTGGCACCAGCAGAGCGCGTTTCACTGCTGGCCGATTTTCTGGCACTGCGCTGGCAGCAGCAGTCTGCGCTGGCCGCGCTGCGTGAAAAGAGCGCAATTCCCTGCGCCAGCCTGCTGATGGGCAAAGGTGTACTGGATGAGCAGCAGCCAGGTTACGTCGGAACCTATGCCGGTGAAGCCAGCGCAGGTCAGGTGTGCGGGCAAATTGAGCAGGTGGATGTGGCGATCTGCGTCGGGGTGCGTTTCACCGACACCATTACTGCAGGCTTCACGCAGCAGTTTGCGCCTGAGCGACTGATCGATCTGCAACCCTTCAGCGCCAGCGTGGGCGAGGAACATTTTGCGCCGTTGTCGATGGCGGATGCGCTTAGCGAACTGCAACCGCTGTTTGAACACTACGGCCAGCAGTGGCAGCCCGCCATAGCACCGTCTGCCGTGCAACCGGATGAACCGGCAGCCGTGATCAGTCAGCAGGCTTTCTGGCAGGCGATGCAGAAATTTCTGCAACCCGGCGACCTGATTCTGGCAGAGCAGGGGACAGCCGCTTTTGGTGCCGCCGCGTTACGACTGCCCTCGCAGGCGCAGCTGGTGGTTCAGCCATTATGGGGATCAATCGGCTATACTCTTCCGGCAGCGTTTGGCGCGCAAACCGCTGACCCCGATCGCCGGGTTATCCTGATTATCGGAGACGGTTCGGCGCAGCTGACGATTCAGGAACTGGGTTCCATGCTGCGTGATGAGCAGCGACTGATACTCTTTTTGCTGAATAATGAAGGCTATACCGTCGAACGGGCCATTCATGGCGCAACACAGCGTTATAATGATATTGCCCCGTGGAACTGGACGGCCTTACCGCACGCACTGAGTCTGCAGGGCCAGGCGCAGAGCTGGCGCATCAGTGAAACCGTACAGTTAGACGAGGTGATGGCGCGACTTTCCGCGCCTCAAAGGCTGTCGCTGGTTGAGGTGGTCATGCAGAAAGAGGATTTGCCGCCACTGTTACGAAAAGTCACCGCCTGCCTGAATCAACGCAACGGCGGCTAAGATTCAGATAGTTGCCGCTGTGCAGGGTGGACTATCGCGGTTAGGCTGTAGCACACCTGAGTAAGACGCTCACCAATCGCACCGGTGAGCGTTGTTGTTTTATGGGCAGAAATTTATAGTGTCCTCCAACTCTTAAGACCCCAAGCGGAGCAACAGAAGAATGACAACCTATGCCTTGGTCGGCGATGTCGGCGGTACTAACGCACGCCTCGCCCTGTGTGAGGTGGAAAGCGGCAGCATCACCCAGGCCAAAACATTCTCAACATCAGAATATGACAGCCTCGAAGCCGTCATCCGCCACTATCTTGATGAACAACAGCAGGATGTTAAAGATGGCTGTATCGCTATCGCCTGCCCGATTACCGATGACTGGGTTGAAATGACCAACCATGACTGGGCGTTTTCTACGCGCAAGCTCAAAGAGAACATCGGTTTTGAACACCTGGAAATCATTAACGACTTCACTGCGGTATCCATGGCGATTCCGATGCTGACCGCCGACAACGTAATTCAGTTTGGCGGCACAGCCCCGGTTAAAGACAAGCCTATTGCGATTTATGGTGCCGGTACCGGATTAGGCGTCAGCCATCTGGTGCATGTGGACAAACGCTGGGTCAGCCTGCCTGGCGAGGGCGGTCATGTCGATTTCGCCGCCAACAGCGAAGAAGAAGATCAAATTCTGGAAGTGCTGCGTGAAGAGCTGGGCCATGTTTCAGCAGAACGTATCCTGTCCGGTGCCGGTCTGGTCAACCTCTATCGTGCGATTGTTAAAGTTGATAATCGTGTGCCGGAAAACCTGAAGCCTAAAGATGTCAGCCAGCGTGCGCTGGATGACAGCTGCATCGACTGCCGTCGGGCGCTGTCGATGTTCTGCGTCATTATGGGCCGTTTCGGCGGCAATCTGGCATTGAACCTCGGCACCTTTGGTGGCGTCTACATTGCGGGTGGCATCGTGCCACGTTTCCTGGAGTTCTTTAAGGCGTCAGGTTTCCGTGCTGCTTTCGAAGATAAAGGCCGCTTCCGCGACTATGTTGCCAGTATCCCGGTCTATATGATCACGCACGATCAGCCTGGCCTGCTGGGCGCGGGCGCGCATCTGCGCCAGACGCTGGGTCGCATTATCTGATTCAGTTTCACCTCGCGCGCACGGCCACTTTGCGCGCGATCGATTTTCCCGACCTGACTGCTTCAGCAGGACAGGATCGGGAAATCACTCTCAGTTTCAGTACTCGCTCTCCTGAGACATTCCCCTCTCTCCTTTGCTACAGGCGCATCAGCTGCCGAAACTGCTTCACCTTGCTGCGGCTCACCGGTACCTGAAACTCCAGATCGCGCAGCTTCAACAGATAAGTGTTGTTAAACCACGGCTCGATTTCACGAATCTTGCTGAGGCTGACGCAGTAAGAGCGGTGGCAGCGGAAGAACTGTTGTTCCGGCAGACGTGAACAGAATTCGGTAATATTCATCGACATCACGTAAGACTCACGCCGCGTGTACACAAACGTCAGCTTTTCATGGGCTTCTACATAGTAAATGTCGTTCACGTCCGTGACGATAATACGCTCATCTTTGATCAGGTTGACCGTCTGCGGTGCTGGCGTGGCGCTGAGATGGCTGACCGCCTGCTGCGCCTGTGCAGTGGCTTCCAGCTTGTTCAGCATGGTGACAATCCGCGACTCCTGATAAGGCTTGAGAATGTAGTCAAACGCCTCCAGCTCAAACGCCTCCACCGCATGCTCTTTCCATGCGGTGATAAAGACAATCAGCGGCTTGTGCGCAAACTGATGGATATTCTGTGCCAGCAGCATGCCATCCAGCGAAGGAATATTGATGTCGAGAAAAATCACATCAACCCGATGCTGTTGCAGATACTTCAGCACGTCGAGGCCATCATCAAAGCAGGCTTCAATCTCGATTTTGCTGTGATGCTGAATCATCCAGCTCAACTCCTGCTGCGCCAGGAATTCATCTTCCACAATAATGGCTTTCATAACAGATTCTCCGCCAGCCGCTGGCCATTCTTACTCAGCGTAAAGGAAATCTCGGTGCCCGGCTGGTGTCGCACGATGTTCAGTCCCTGACCTGACAGGAGTTTTACCCGATGATGCACATTGAGCAGGCCGATTTTATTACCGGGCATCTCATTGCGCGCCACTCTTGCCATGACTTCGTCACTGATGCCCTGGCCGGTGTCCCGCACCGAGATCTGCACCTTATCGCCCCGATCCCGAACGCTCAGCGTTACCACGCCTTTGCCTTTACAGGGCTGGATGCCATGCACAATCGCATTCTCCACCAGCGGCTGGATCAGCAGACTTGGCAGCAGAAAATGCAGATCTTCGTCTACGTCATAGATCATCGTCAGCTTATCGCCAAACCGCGCCTGCTCAATGGCGATGTAATCTTTGACCTGCCACAGCTCCTTACGGATATCGATCAACTCATCATCGTTCAGCTCCAGGTTGTAGCGCAGGTAGCGTGACAGGTTAATCACCAGCTGGCGGGCAGTATCGGGATTAAGCCGGATAGAAGAGGAGATGGCATTCAGGGCATTGAACAGGAAATGGGGATTTATTTTACTTTGCAGCGCCCGCAGTTCCGCTTTATTGGCCATCTCTCGCAGCTGCTCGGCACGTGACACTTCAAGCTGTGTAGAGATGATTTGCGACAGGCCTATGGCCATCTCCTTCAGCGAGCCGGTAATACGGTGCGCGCGGCGATAGTAGATTTTCAGCGTGCCGGTGACTTTGCCTTTTTCCCACAGCGGGATGACGATCATCGAATGGATATCTTTGGTGCGGTGCGCTTCATCGTTGTTCTTAATGATAATTTTACCGCTGGCGATCGACTGCGCGGTGGTGGGACTGATGCCATCATCCCCATGCTGATAGTTATTTTCGCCATAGCCGACGTAAGCCAGAATCTGTTTCTTGTCGGTCATCGCCACCGCATCGGCTTTGATCTCCCGCCGGATAATGTCACAGATATTGCGAAGTGAGTCGCTGTTCACCTGACGAAACAGCGGCAGGGTTTTGTTGGCGATCTCCAGCGCCAGCTTGGCCTGACGGGCGGCAATCGCCTCTTTCTCTCCCTCAACGCTCTGCACCAGCAACACAATGATACCGATACTGGAGGCACCGAGGATCATCGGCAGGGCAATTTCTGACACAATCGCCAGCCCGAGTGAGGTTGGGCGCGCCCACAGGACGATCAGCAACATCGTCAGGGCTTCACACAGCATGCCGCCGACAATACCGGCGCGCCAGCGATGCTCTTTCAGCACCCGGCGATTAATGCCGCCCGCGACGATACCGGCAATGATGCTGGTAATCAGACAGGGCACGGAGGTCACGCCGTGAATATCGATCAGAAAACGGTGCAGCCCCGCAATAATACCGGTGGCGATGCCGACCCAGGGACCAAACAGAATGCCACCCGCCATCACGGCAATGACACGCACATTCAGCAGCGAACCGTCGACATTGACCCCAGACCAGGTACTGAACAGCGCAAACAGGGAAAAGATGGCGGTTACCGCCATTTTCTCTGCGCGCGTGTGTTCATCTTTTTGAAGCAGCTGACGAAACGGGCGGGTGCGCGTCAGGAAGAACAGGCAGATCAACATCAGGGCGGCGCGGTCAAATACTGCCAGTAACATCGTGAAGTGGGAGGACACAGGCGGCTCGTCAGCAATGGAAAGTGTGCCTATGATAAAAAATGTGATCGCGAACCGCTAGCGCCCCGCACCATCACGCCGGGACTTCATGTTTCAGATCAATTTTTGAGGCCTGTGCATAAAAAGAGGAAAGGTTGAGTGCAATAAAGGGGAACAGTTTTTCAGCCTGCGAACGCTGGTCGCTGCGGTGTCGTTTTGCTATGTTGCGCGATGACGCGTGCCAGCGACAGCTGGAAAACTGGCCCATCGGGAGCAGCAGATGCAACTTGTCACCGCCAGATTAACCCTGAATAAATTACAGCCAGAAGACTGGCAACTGTTTCGTGCTGTCCATGAAGATCGCGACACGATGACGTGGGTGAGCGAGATCCCCGATGAAGCGGATATTCGCCAGCGCTTCACCGCGCGTCTGGCTCCATGGCAGCCAGGCAGTTTTCATATGCTTTGTCTGGTGGCACGGCGACGCGATAGCGGTGAGCCAATTGGCCTGTTTGGCTGCAGCCCCGAGTGGGAGCCACACCGTCAGGCCGAGGTGGGTTATATGCTGCTGCATCGCCACTGCGGACAGGGCTATGGCAGCGAGGCGCTGGCGGCGCTGTGTCAGTTTCTGCTTGAAGCCGATTTCCATAAACTCAAGGCGATGGTGGTTGAAGGTAACTGGGCGTCACGCCGGATTCTGGAGAAAAACGGTTTCCAGATGGAGGGCACGCTACGGGATAATTATCTACTGAACGGCTGCTGGGTGAACGATTGGCTGCTGGGACGCCTGAATTCACAAAAATAAAAATATTTTCTGCCCCTCGACAAAATGATCCTCACCGCGTTATGTTCGTAACGGGTCACCGCAGTGACCCGCGTCGCTCGGATGGTCCGGGCGCTTACGTAATCCAGAGGTCATCATGGCTGATAACAGCACACCCCGTCGCTTCTCACGTATTGAACGTTTACCCCCTTACGTTTTCAACATCACCGCTGAACTGAAGATGGCTGCGCGCCGGCGCGGCGAAGATATCAT
This sequence comes from Pantoea sp. B550, assembly GCF_024158165.1. Classification (NCBI taxonomy): domain Bacteria; kingdom Pseudomonadati; phylum Pseudomonadota; class Gammaproteobacteria; order Enterobacterales; family Erwiniaceae; genus Pantoea; species Pantoea sp. B550. The sequence continues at coordinate 826,944 of NZ_JAMYXI010000003.1, read as the reverse complement.
CGACTTTTCAATGGGCAACCCTGATGGTCCGACCCCGCCGCACATCGTCGAAAAGTTATGTCAGGTAGCGCAGCGCGACGACACCCACGGTTATTCCACCTCACGCGGTATTCCGCGTCTGCGCCGGGCGATTTCGCGCTGGTACGCCGATCGCTACCAGGTTGAAATCGATCCTGAATCTGAGGCAATTGTTACTATCGGTTCCAAAGAGGGGCTGGCACACCTGATGCTGGCGACGCTGGACCACGGTGATACCGTGCTGGTACCAAACCCTAGCTATCCGATTCATATCTACGGTGCGGTGATTGCTGGCGCGCAGGTACGCTCAGTGCCGCTGGTGGCGGGTGTCGACTTCTTCAATGAGCTGGAACGCGCCATTCGCGAGAGTTACCCCAAGCCAAAAATGATGATCCTTGGCTTCCCGTCTAATCCCACCGCACAGTGTGTGGAGCTCGACTTTTTCGAGCGGGTAATTGCGCTGGCAAAACAATACAACGTGCTGGTGATCCACGATCTGGCCTATGCCGATATCGTCTACGATGGCTGGAAAGCGCCATCGATTATGCAGGTGCCGGGCGCGCGTGATGTCGCCGTCGAATTCTTTACCCTGTCAAAAAGCTACAACATGGCGGGCTGGCGCATCGGTTTTATGGTGGGCAACAAAGAGCTGGTCGCCGCGCTGGCACGCATCAAAAGTTACCATGACTACGGCACCTTTACGCCGCTGCAGGTGGCGGCGATTGCAGCGCTGGAAGGGGATCAACAGTGTGTTCGCGACATCGCAGAGCAGTATAAACGGCGTCGAGATGTGCTGGTCAAGGGATTGCATGAAGCGGGCTGGATGGTAGATAACCCGAAAGCCTCAATGTATGTCTGGGCAAAAATTCCGGACCACTATGCGCATCTGGGGTCCCTGGAGTTTGCCAAACATATGCTGCAGGAGGCGAAAGTCTGTGTTTCACCCGGTATCGGGTTTGGCGACTATGGTGATACGCACGTGCGTTTTGCACTGATTGAAAACAGCGATCGCATTCGTCAGGCAGTACGGGGAATTAAAGCGATGTTTCGTGCCGATGGCGTTTTGCCAGGCAGCATGAAAACAGAAGAAGAGAACTGACAGCCAGCAGGGGCGACGCAATGGTCGCCCCGTGGCGGCACTGTCACGCCATTACTTCAGCAGCAGAACAAAGGTTCCGAACCAAAGTAACGCGAAAAAAGATATTCCCATCAAGGCATATTTCACAAAGCAACTCCTCTGAGCGGTTACGATGATGGCGATCCCAAACCAGTGCAACGCGAACAGCTGTGGAAAAGAGATCACCATTTCAGTCATGGTCTGCTCATTTCCGGGTCGATCTGAATAACTCAGAACAGGATCAGGCGCTAATTTACGCGTAATCCTGCCTAAATGAAATAGGTCCGTTCTGAGATATTGCTCACAATTTTACGGCACCTGAATGTCCGGGATCGCCGACATGCCGACACGTAACTGAGCCAGATGCTGTTGGTCACTATCCAGCACAATTTTAACCGGCAGACGTTGAACGACTTTAGTGTAGTTGCCGGTGGCGTTATCGGGGGCGATCGCGGAAAAAGTTGCCCCGGTGGCCGGCGCAATGCTGTCCACGTGGCCGGTGAAGGTCTTGCCTGGCAGGGCATCGACACGAATCTGTACCCGCTGACCCGGACGCACATCGCTTAGCTGCGTTTCAAGGTAGTTAGCGGTAATGTAGGTTTGCTGCAGGGGTACTACCGCCAGCAGACGGGTTCCGGCTGACACGTAAGCGCCAGTCCGCACCGAGCGCTGACCCACCATGCCGTCAACGGGCGCCGTAATACGCGTGTAGGAGAGGTTCAGCCTGGCCTGATCGACGCTGGCTTTAGCTGCGGCGACATCCGCTTCCGCTGAACGCACCGCAGCCTGTAACACGCCGACCTGTTTCACTGCCGACGTCAGCGCAGCCTGACTCTGATGCACGGCTGCCAGTGCTGAACGCTGGTTCGAGCTGGCTTTCTGCTGATCGTCGGCGGCCACAGTGCCGCTTTTATAGAGTCGGTTGTAGCGATCGGCGCTCTGTCCGGCATACTGCGCGGACGCCTGGCTGGCCGCGACGCTGGCTTTCTGCTGATCAATCACCGACTGCTGCTGTTCCAGCTGTGCCTGGCTGCTCAGCAGTTTCGCCTGACTCACCTGCAGGTCAGCCTCGGCACTCTCCAGCGCCACCCGATAGTCACGATCGTCCAGCGTTGCCAGCAACTGGCCGGCTTTGACCTGCTGATTATCCTGCACCTGCACATTGCTGATGTAGCCGGAGACTTTCGGTGCCACCAGGGTGTAGTCCGCATTGACGTAAGCGTCGTTGGTACGGTGATCGTTGCCGCTCATCATTGACCAGACTGCAAAAGCGATGGCCAGTAACACCAGCAGCAGCAGTGTGAGCACCAGAGTTCTTCTCATTTCGAAAGCACGCATATTCAGTTATTCCGGGAAGGGTTTTGAAGCAAAGTTTGAGGCGGCCAGACCCGTTTTGGCAGGATGGCGGTAAGCAGTAACAGGCACGCGGCAAAACCGGTCAGCATCAGCCAGCTGTCGCTCAGACTCAGTACCGTGGCCTGATGCCGGACCAGCGTGGCGAATCCGCTGAGATTTTCGCTGGCGCTGATGCTGCCATCCGGCAACAGCGGCAAGCTGCTGCTGGCCTGACTGGCCGTCGGCGTTGTCATCAGCCAGCTGCGACTGGCGGCCTGATTAATCAGGATACTGGAGTGAAACTGCTCGCGATGGGAGAGGAAAACCTCAACCAGCGTAGAGGCGGCGATGCTGGAGAAGCCGCGCACCGTATTAAACATCGCCGAGGCAAACGGGCCTTCCGGTGGAGCCACCACGCTGGTGGCGCTCATCAGTATCGGCAGAATAATCATCGGTTGTCCGAACGCCTGCAGAATCTGCAGCAGCCAGAAATTCTGGCGCGCCCACTCACTGGTGATCTGTGTGCCCAGCAGACAGGAGGTCACCAGCAGGCCGACGCCCGCCGTCAGCATCCAGCGGCAGTCGATCCAGCGGATATTCAGCAGGGCCGCAATCAGCGGTGCGATCAGCAGTTGCGGCAGGCCCACTGCCAGCGCCAGCGGGGCAAACTCCAGGGTGCGAAAGCCGCTGACCTGCGCAAAATAGGCCGACGGCAGCGCGGAACCAGAAAGCCCAAGGATGAGCACGCAGGCCAGCCCCAGTAAGCCATGCGCCAGATTTGGCCGGCGGAGCATCTGCAATTTAAACAGGGGCAGCGGGTGAAACCACTCATTAATCAGGAAAACCAGCAGCAGCGGCAGCGCGGTCAGTAACATACCGACGATCAGTGGGGAGTTCAGCCAGTCCAGGCGCTCACCCTGGGTCAGCACCAGAACCAGCAGCGAGACTGCACTGCAGCCGGTCACCATGCCGAACAGGTCGATCTGCTGGAAGCGTTCAGGACGCAGCGGGTCCTGCGGTATCCCCCAGCTAATCAGCACCATAGCAATGAGCATTAATGGCACGACCTGCCAGAACACCATCATCCAGCTGACATGATCGGTCCATAACGACGCCAGTGAGGCCGCCATATTGGGGCCAAACGTCGCGGTCAGGGCATAGCCCGCCAGACCAAACAGCTTAAAGGGCGGCGGCAGAAAGCGCAGGGCGACGGTCATCAGCATCGGCGGCAGTGCGCCACCAAACAGGCCCTGCAGCACGCGCAGGCTGATAAACAGCGTTGGGTCAGGCACCAGCGGCAGCAGAATGCCGGTCAGCATAAATCCCGACGAAACGCCAAGGGTGAAACGCCGCAGCGACAGAGTGACGGCAAACCAGGGCGCGATCATCATGGCAGCGACTTCTGCGGCCTGATAACCGGAAATAATCCAGCTACCCTGATCGTAACCGATGCCAATGGCAGCCCGGATATCTGCCAGCGCGATATCACTGACGCGATCGTTCAGCCCGGAGGTCAGCGCAGCAATGAGCACGCCGACCAGGCCAAACGCCAGTCGAAAAGTAAAAGGATGAGGGGCCGGCGCGGCGGCTGGCTTAGCGTTCATTGCAGGCGATCTCATTATTATGATGCAGTGTACTGCGATGTGATACAGGGCGTAATATTACATCCCGGTATGCTGTATTGCAATGTGGTACAGACTGTAAAAAGTGCGGCATTCGCGCTACAGTAAGGCAGCTCAAACAGGACGACGCTATGGCACATCAACCCTCCAGCCGTGAGGATGAAAAAACGGGCGGCATTCAGGTCATCGCACGTGCGGCAAAAATTCTAAATGCGCTGGGCGAACAGCCGGGCGGCATGAGCCTTGGCGAAATTGCTCAGGCGGTAGAACTCCCCCGTTCAACGGTGCAGCGCATTGTCGCCGCACTTGACAGCGCCGAGCTGGTGCGCAGCAGCGGGGCGGGTGGACTGCGACTGGGTCCGGCACTGTTAAAACTGATCTCCAGCGTCCACACCGACGTGGTCGATCTGGTCAGTCCGCTACTGGAAAAACTCTCTTCCGACACCAATGAGACGGTTTCACTGGCGCGCGCCAGCGGCAGCCAGCTGGCGATTATTCACCACGTGGTGGCGTCGCGGGAGTTGCGGGTGGTTCCGCATATGGGACTCAATCTGCCGCTCTACAGCACCTCCGGTGGACGGGCGCTGCTGGCGCTGGAGTGTGAAAAAGATGTGCGGACGATTGTCGGTGAGGGCTGGCAGGAATTAACCGATATGACGGTGAAAACGCTGCCGCAGTTGCTGCAACTTATCAGGGAAGTGCGCGAAACCGGTATCGCTGTGGATCGCGGTGAAACGCTGGAAGGTATCTCTACCATGGCGTTTGCACTGGATACACTGTTTGGTCGCTTTTCTGTCTCTTTGCTGGTGCCCTCTGCACGTTTTCTGCGTCACGAAGCCCGTTTCCGTGACGAGATGCTGAAGTGCAAAGAGGCTCTGGTGCGTGAAATCGGCAAAGTCGCCGCGATAGAAGGATAAGCATCTGATGAAAACCCTGCTGATGGCTATTGATCACTCTCCGGTCGCGGAGAAAGTGGTTGCCTTAACCATTGAAGAAGCGCTGGCGCATCGCGCCGATGTGGTGGTGCTGTGCTGTGTTGATCCTGCTTACTCCTCCTGCAATCAGCCAATGGAAATCGATGCAGGTGAAGATCCCGCCGATTTTGTGGCGGCGCAGGATGAGCAGAATACGGCGGAAATGGTGGTGCGCCATGCGCTGGCACCGTTATTGCGCGCGGGCATTAATGCGCGTGGCATGATTCTGGCGGGTGACGCAGCAGATACCATCGTTGCCCAGTCGCAACAGCTTAAAGCCAGCATGATTATCATGGGACGTCGCCATCTCTCCTCTTTTAATCGGCTGTTAAAAGGCTCGGTCAGCGCATCAGTTATTGAGCGTGCTCACTGTCCTGTGCTGATCGATGTGCGTAAGGATTAATCGCGCAGCATGAACTCTCTGTTTTTTATTACGCTGGCCGCGTTTACGCTGCTGGCGCTGATTATCATTGTGCTGATCAGAACCACCCGGCTGCGTTTGTGGCAGGGGCTGATCCTCTTTCTGCTGCCACTGATACTGGCAAATCTGCTCTGGTTCAGCTGGGTCGCGCCGCATCAGCAGCAGACTGCTCAGCATGAGCAGGCGGTGAATCAGCTGGCAAAGATGCCGGGCTATCGGGTATTGCAGACGCAGGAACCAGCATTATGGTTGTTGCTGACTCAGGAGCTGACCCGGCGGATCCGTGCGGGCGAGCAGCCTGAAAGGGCGACAGGTGAACTGCGTGGCTGGCTGATTGAGGTGATTAATCAGCGACTGATGCGCGGAACAGATGCGGCGGTCGTTAACTATATCAGCGTCTCGGTAGAAGAAATGCGCGCGTTGAACCAGATCGATCCGGGCCTCTGCTTCCGTTATCTCTATCCGCAGGTCAGTGGTGGCATCAATTTGCAGACCACACTTCCAGCCTCGCTGAATCAGAAAGAGGCCGATGCCATGGAGCTGCTGCTGCTCAATAGTCCGCCACCCGAGCAGCCCCTTGATAAGGCTCAGGCGCAGGATGATCTGCAAAAGATTGTCGGCCGGCTTTATCTGAAGTGGGGCGACAAACTGCAGCAACTGAATATGCCTGCCGACACGGCGGTGGATCGCTCTTCGCTATGTGCCATGTCAATTGACCTCTACAGCGCCGTTCTGGCATTACCTGATAAGCGCGCCGCTAACCTGTTACGTAAAATGGTGGCACTGACCGGCCAGTAAACTCGCGTTTAGCGGGCGAAAAAAAGCCCGCTAAACGCGGGCAGGGAAGAGAGAGGAACAGATTTTTATTTTTGGCATTTCCTGGTGTGGTGCAGTCTTCGTTTGGTCTGAATATATCCTGTCACTTTTGGACTGATAGTAATAGCCGTTTAATCGTATTGAATTAATCGGCTAAAGCTTCTCAATTTTTGATTTTTCGCGCATTAATCCTATGGATGCGTGGCATGCTGCGTCATACACTGCGTGACAACGTGAGGATAACTAAATGAAAAAATTAATTACCGGCGCACTGGCGCTGATTCTGCTGAGTGGATGTACCGCCAGCAAACCCGGGGCATTTGAACGCGTTGATGAAGATCCAGGCTCAAATACCGTGCAGTACCGTTATGACCCGGTAAAGGTCAATCGTGATGCAATGGATATTGATCTGGCGAATTACTGCAGCAATAAAGGCTTTGATAAAGTCGAGGCGTTACCTGCGCAGGAGAGTCATATTCCGGGACTGCAGAAAGCGTGGTTCCAGTGTAATTATGCTGTGAAAAGCTAAATAAAACGGGCGGGATAATTATCCCGCCCTTAAAGTTACTGCTTTTATTTTATGCTGTGTGACATCTTTGCCCGTTAGCGGCGATGGTGACCGCCATGATACCCACCGTGATAACCTCCATAGTAGCCTCCATGATATCCGCCGCCACCCCCGCGATGCCAGCCATTGTCGTGTCTGGGGCTGATGATACAACCACTTAATAAGGTCATCAGCGCAACCACCGAAGCGACTTTAATTAATCTCTTCATCGGAAGCTTCTCCTCTTTTCCAATGACTATGACACTACGCTGGAAAAGTGGAGTGAAGATGCAGGCTTTGTAGAGTTATTTAAGAAGATATGACGGAATATTTCAGATCGCTCTGTTCTTCAGCGGCAGGAAATAAAAAAATCGGAATCAACTGAATAATAAATACTATCAAAGAGAATAGTCTTAAAATCAAGCGAAAATAATTCTCATTTGAAAGTTTTTACCACTACATTATTAGCATGTCATTTCAATGGGAGAGAAACATGGCGCATAGCGTAAAAAATATTCTGGCTTTACAGGCTGAACTGGGCGAATGCCCGCTCTGGTCAGTGGAAGAACAGGTGCTGTACTGTGTCGATATTCTGGCATCCGCCATTCACCGTTTTGATCCGGTCAGCGGTGAACTGCAAACCTTCCCGCAGGCGGAAGAGGTGGGATGCATCGGTCTGCGTGAGCAGGGCGGGCTGATAGCCGCATTGCGCAACGGTGTCTGGCTGCTGGATGCGCAGGGTAAACCCGAGAAAAAGATTGCAGAGAATCCCGGTGTGGCCGCTAAGAGTCGATTTAATGATGGCCGTGTGGATCCGTGGGGTAACTTCTGGTGCGGCAGCCTGTGGGAACCGCAGGATAAAAATGGCGGGCTGCTGTGCCGCGTGACGCCTGACCTGAAACTGGAGGTCAAAGCGCGTGATATTAAAATTTCCAATGGGCTGGCCTTCTCTCCCGACCGGCGCTGGATGTATCACAGTGACACGCCGAATGAATCGCTCTATCGCTATCCATTAAACGCGCAGGGCGAACCGGGCGAACGCACCCTGTTCCGCCGTTTCGACGCGAAAGGTGGATTACCGGATGGTGCCGCGGTGGATAGCGAAGGTTTCTACTGGTCAGCACAGTTTGATGGCGGACGCGTGGTGCGTATCGATCCGCAGAGCAGTGACATTGTCGATGAGATTCTGCTGCCGGTGAAGTGGCCAACCATGGTGGCCTTTGGCGGGGCCGATCTTAAAACGCTGTTTATTACCAGTTCACGTGAAGATCGCACCAAAGAGGAACTGGCGCGCTATCCGCAGTCCGGCGATATCTTTGCCGTGGACGTCGCGGTGGCAGGAATAGCAGAGCCGCGATTCCGCGGCTAAACGTTAACGGGCCGCGTAATGGCGGCCCGTGGTCGTTGCCCGTGATTAGTGACGTTGCAACACAGGTTCTGTTGTGACGGGACTTTGCGGCAGGCGAATGGTAAGCGACAGAAACAGGGAGATGACCAGTAGCGTCATAATCAGGCTAAAGGTAACGGTGAAACCACCAAACAGCGAGGCGACCAGCGATCCCAGCACGCTTCCGATACCAAAGCCCAGGTAGAGCAGGCCATAGTTTTTTGTCAGGTTGTTGAGTCCAAAGAAGTCACTGACCAGCGACGGGAACACCGTAATGGTCCCGCCAAAGCTGAAGGCCACACAGGCGAGTGACAGGAAGAAGGTGACCTCATTCATCCGGGTGAACAGCAGCACACTCATACCAATCAGCGACACAATTTGCGCCAGCGAAATGACCCGGATGCGCAGCATTTTGTCAGAGAGCACACCCAGCACCAGACGGCCACTCAGGTTGGCAATCGCAATCACCGTTACCGCGCTGGCAGCAGTCTGCGTGGAGAGATGCACCAGACCTTCGCCGATATCTTTGGCAACCCCTATCACATAGAGTCCACTCATACAGGCGGTCAGGAACATCAGCGCCAGCATCCAGTACTGCGGCAGACGCACTGACTGGGCCAGCGTGTAATCCCGCGCATGTTGCTGACCTTTAGCGGTGGTTCCGGTCTGTTGCAGTGGCGCTTCACGCATCAGCAGCGCACCGAGAATAATCATCGACATGGCCAGCACGCCCCAGATCATAAAGGTTTGCTCCAGACCGACCGTCGCCAGCAGTGTTCCGCAGATAAACTTGAATCCCAGACTGCCAAGGCCGTAAGCGCCAATTGCACAGGCCGAGATCATCCCCTTACGCTCCGGGAACCATTTCACACAGTTTGAGAGCGTCATCAGATAACCGGCGCCATCGGCCAGACCAACCAACAGTCCGGCACTGAAGTAGAGCATCATCAGGTTATTAGCCTGCGCGGTGAGCCAGAAGCCCAGCGCCATCAGTACACCCGCGCCAATAGTGACGCGGCGTACGCCAAAACGTTCCTGTAATTTTCCGGCCAGTGAAGAGGCGATAGCCAGACCCAGGCTCAGCAGGCCAAAGGAAAATGCGACCTGACTGATCGGTGCATCCAGCTTCTGTGACAGCTGGCCGTTAAACAAACTCCATGTATAAACTGACCCCAGCGCAAACTGAGTAATAACCGTTCCGAACAATGTAAGCCAGCGGGAACGCTGGTAAGACGCCTGTTGAGTCTGGTTCATAATTTATCTCTCCCGTCCGGGAATCTGGAAACTGCGGTCAGAATAAAACAGTGATTCGCGCGCGTGAGCAGCAAAGGTATGAACGGAACGTATCAGGGAATGAAATGCCATTCAGGCGGTATGAATGACATCAAAAGGGGGCGCGACACTGCGTCACTAGTAAGCAAAGTGGCATGTTAATGATTAAGCGTAATTAGCCGTAAGATAATGTTTCAGATAGCTCTTTCTGTGAGCAGGTTTACAGATTATTTGCCATGCTTACAGTTCACTTAACAGGAGGAAATATGAAAGACCGGACATATGAATCCAGTACCAGTGAGGATGACGTTTGCTGCATCATCGGTCAGGCGGTGATTGAACTCAGTACAGAACAACAGCCTGTGACCAAATCGACGCTGGCATTAAAACTGCTGTCGATGGCCGATCGTGATAGTGACGATGAGCGTGTTCTGCTTTACTGGATTGCGCGTAAAGCGATCAATCAACCACAGAAACTTCTTCAGCAGCAGTGGGCGTAATGCCCATCCGGACGCGGGTCTGAGCCCGCTCCGTGTCAGGTAGTGACCCGGCAATGGCTTGCCGGCCAGCGGGCAAACATCACGATATTGCCCAGCAGAATCATGACAAGGCCAGGGATGGCGCTGACATGCCACTCATACCCCTCAAAGCGCGTAGAGAGTGCCAGCGCAACCAGCGGAAACAGGACCGTTGTATAGGCAGCCCGACTGGCGCCGATGCGTCCCGCCAGTGTGAAGTAAGCGCCGAAACCCATCACCGATCCCACGATAGCCAGATAGAGCAATGCCCCAAACCACTGTGTATTCCATGTCGGCTGCAGCGAAACACCCTGCAGCAGCGAGACCAGTGCCATGATCAGCGCACCGTATAACATGCCGTAACTGTTAGTTGTCAGCACGTCACGTTGCAGACGCTGATGCCGCTGACTGATCATATTGCCGAATGAAAATCCCAGTGTGCCCAGCGCACTTAACCCAATGCCCCACATCAGCCCGGCAGAGGCCTGCGTGCTGCGCAGATCGTGCCAGAACAACGCCACAATGCCTGCCATGCCCAGCACGATGGCCGGAATCAGACGTGCGGAAGGGCGCTGACGGAAAAATATCCAGCTGTTAATGGCGTTATACATCACGGCCATCGAGAAAATGACCGACTCCAGTCCGCTGCTGATATAGCCGGAAGCGTAATAAAAGCAGACAAAGTTGAAGCCAAAGACGCTGCAGCCCTGGAGCATGCAGAAGAGATGATCGCGCAGCGTCAGCCTGTGCAGACGCTTTATCAGCTTAAGCAGCAATAACATGACCAGCGAGGCCAGCAAAAAACGCCAGAAGACAGCGACAGTTACGGCCCCTATGCCCGCAGACTGTTGCGCATAAATCGCAATCCAGGTCGTGCCCCAGATCAGCACGACTGAGAGATACAAAAACAGGTTCATTGCCAGATTCTCCACCCTAAAACGCCGAGTCTGCACCCGCAACGCTCCCTGGTCTTGCAGCGGATTGCGCAAGGTTTGCAAAATCTTGCGCATTTTTGCCGCCCGTCCCGATATGGCCTGTTTTCTGTCCCCTGCAATCCGTAAACTGGCCTTCTGTTTATCTGAACTGATGCTCCAATGCGTACCTATCAAACCTTTGAAATGCTGCAACGCCACAAAGCACAACTGCGTGATCAGGTGCAGCTTCACAGCGGCATTCAGCTGGCAGCCTGGTTCAATAGTGGCGATCGCGTGACAAACCTCAGCGATCATCACACGCTGAGCCTTTACGTAGCGGGCGGCTACGATACCTGGCATAAAACCCCGCATGGCTGGCGTAACGGTGGCGCACCGGACCGCTTCTGTCTGATGCCGGCTGGCACGGAATCGACCTGGGATCTGCGTGCGGATCTCGCCTTTGTTCATCTCTATTGCAGCGAGAACCAGCTGCGGCAACTGGCCGAAAGGGTCTGGGACCGTAATCCGGCGCAGTTAAACCTGCATGAGAAAATCTTTTCTGTTGATGACCGCATTACCCAGCTCTATCGACACTTTCTGCTGAGCAGCGACTGGCAACAGCCCGCCAGCCAGCTGACGCTGAGCAGCGCATCAACACTCCTGCTGACCCATCTGCTGCAGCACTACAGTGAAGTTAAATGGCGACTGCCCCAGGTGCGGGGTGGACTCGCTCCAGTGGTATTACGGCGGGTTCTGGAATTTATTGAAACCCATCTCGATCAGCCTTTAACCCTGGCGGTGCTGGCGCAGGAAGCGGCATTGAGTGAGTTTCACTTTGCCCGCATGTTTCGTCATACCACTAGCGAGGCACCACACCAGTTCGTGATGCGCCGTCGTATGGATCGTGCAAGGATGTTGCTTGAGCGGCCCGAGCTGACGCTGACCGATATTGCCCTTCAGTGTGGTTACCACTCTTCAGCCCACTTCAGCCACCGTTTCCGGCAGGTTTATGGCATGACGCCCTCGGCGTGTCGTCGGGAAAGTCGATGAACTTCTTAGCGGTAACAGAAATATTAGCAGCGCATAATAGCGCCACAAATCATTAACATTTCTTACTATAAAAACTAACCTTTTTGGGTGGGTTCCCGTTTTCACTTTCTGCCGTGATCCTGTAAAAAAAGCATTAACCGCACTTTTAGCTATGGGTCATTTTTCTGCTTAATCCCGCAATGAACTACTTACTGAAACATTTTTTATTCCCAGCTATCATGCGCCTCACAAGCATAATCTTAAGAAAAATCTTATATATCAAATCAGTATAAGATTTTTGCTGGCAACTTTATCCTGTTACATGTGGTTACATATTATCATTTCCTTTGGCTGACCCACTATTTTTAAACTCGCGCCATGAGTGTTTATCTGAAAAATGAATTTCGGATTTACGCTCTTTCATCACGTCATATCGCCAGTAAATGGAATGTACTCGCTTCTGACTGCAGGTTCTGCTTTTCACTGAATGTTTAATGGCAGGAATGTTTTATGGCAGGGTAAGCCGTTCTTAATATTTGACACTGGCTGTGGCGGTTTCTATCACTCCATAGAACAGGGACAGCCATGTCTAACTCTTCCTTTCAGTCAGAAATCCCTAAAGCACGCATTAATCTCAAACTCGATTTGCATACGGGTGGCGCGAGCAAGAAAACCGAGCTTCCCCTGAAATTACTGGTGGCGGGCGAATTCAGTAATGGTCAGGAGTCTACACCCCTGTCTGAGCGCAAAAAAATTAGCTTGAACAAAAATAATTTTGATTCTGTTCTTTCCGAATATTCCCCAAAAGTCAATCTGACCGTTAAAAACACGCTTTCCGGTGACGGTAGCGAAGACAACATCAGCCTGACCTTCAAGAGCATGAAAGATTTCACCCCGGAGCAGGTTTCCCGACAAATCCCTCAGCTGAAGGCGATGCTTTCCATGCGCAACCTGCTGCGCGATTTAAAGGCAAACCTGCTGGACAATCAGGCTTTCCGAAAGGAGCTGGAAAAAATTCTGCTCGACCCGGCGTTAAGCGCAGAACTCAGAGCCGAACTTTCAGCCCTGGCACCTAAGCAGCCATAACGGTCACGATGATTTAACGGATTTAAAAGGAAGATGCTGATGTCTGTAAAAAATGAGAATGCCGCAGGTAGCGAGAGTGTGGTGCTGGAACGTCCTGCTGCGGGCGGGGTTTATGCCTCTCTGTTTGAAAAAATCACCCTGAATCCGGTCTCTGAGCTGAGTGCGCTGGATATCTGGCAGGACGCGCAGGCGATGCGCATCGTCAAAGGCTTTGAGGTGAACTCGCGGCCGATCGGTGAGAAAGGCACGCGTTGCCGGTACACCACCACCAAAGAGATTACCCTTCAGCCATTGTCGCTTGAGAGTGCCCGACTGGCGACCGATCCAGATGGCCGTTCGGTCATCACTCTGCGCTTTAACTGCAGTCATCTCGCCGACTGGAGCCGTGTCGATCTCAGCCAGCTCCCGTTCTACTTCAACGCTGATGCACCGTTGGCCTGCGCCATGCATGAGGCCTTTACCATGAACACGGCCCGCCTATGGTTGCGGATGCCCGGAGACATGGACAGAAGACCGCTCGACGGGTATTTCACCGCGCTGGGTTTCGGCGACGACGATGACCTGTGGCCGAAGGGAAGCAGCAGCTTTAGCGGCTATCAGCTGCTGCTGGAGTACTTCACCTTCCGTGAAAAATTCATGTTCACAGGGCTGCGTGGGCTGGAGACCGTGGTCTTTCCGGCTGAGCTCCCATGGTTTGAAATTGACGTGGTGCTGGCGGAGCGCTGGGAGCATGATTTCAGCTTTACCGAAAAGCATCTGCGCCTGAACTGTGTGGCGGTGATTAACCTGTTCCCGCTGGAATCCGACCCGCTGACGCTCAACTCCCTGCAGACAGAATACATGCTGCGCCCGATGCGCGTGCAGGATGGCCATACCGAGATTTACGCGGTGGATTCGGTGATGTCATCGAGCCAGCATACCTACGTGCCGTTTTCGAGCTTCCGCCACAAAGGCGGAATGATGCGTCATGAAGCGCCGGAATATTACTACCACACCCGCGTGCGCCGTGGCCCATCGGGCCTGCATAATACCTGGCTTATCCTTGGCGGTGAGGCCTTTGATAACCACACCGTACCGGAAGACGAAAGCCTGTCGCTGACGCTTACCGGCACCAACGGCCAGCTGCCACGACGAGCACTGCAGAGCACGGTGCTGGATACGGTGATGAAAACCACCTCGGCCAGTATCGGCGTGCGTAACCTGTGTGCGCCGACACTGCCCTGTTATCCGCCGGCGCAGGATCGTTTTCACTGGCGCGTGCTGAGTCACCTCGGCAGCGGATTCCTGTCGATGATGGATAATGCCGATGTGCTGCGCGGTACCCTGGCGCTATACGAATGGACCGACAGCGAGATGAACCGCCGCCGACTGGAAGCCATCATTGACGTGAAGCACAGCGAAACCGAGCGGTTTGAGCAGGGCTACCTGGTACGCGGTGTGCAAATTGAGGTGACGCTGGACAGCCACGGCTTTGCCGGGCGCGGTGATATCTGTCTGTTCGGCGAGATGCTGAGCCGCTTCTTCGCGCTGTACACCGACATCTACCTGTTTAACCGCCTGATTATTATTCTGCAACCGACCGGAGAGCGCCTGGAATGGGAAGAGAAGCACAACCGCCGCATTCCCGGCTGACCCCGCGGCTGGAGTCTGACCTTCACCGCATTAACTTTTACCGTTTATGCCAACTGCTGGAGAAACGTAATCCGGGCAGGCCACTGATGGGCTCGACCAGCCATCCGGCAGATGACCCGGTGCGGTTTGCGCCGCATCCGGGGATGGGTTTCCCTGCCAGTGAACTGAAAGCTGTCGAATATGACGAGGATGATGACCGCAGGCCACCGCTCATCCGTACGACCTTTATGGGGATGTACGGTGTCGATTCCCCCTTACCAACGGCCTACCTGGATGACATCACCCAGCGTCGCGAAGGGCACGAGGCGCTTCAGGGCTTTCTGGATATCTTCAGCCACCGCATCCTGACACAGTTTTACCGCATCTGGCGTAAATACTCTTACCCGGCCACGTTTGAGCCCGGCGGCACAGACAGCATTTCGCAGTCGTTGCTGGGTCTGGTGGGGCTGGGCATTCCGGGCACCGCAGAGCACATCGCTACCCCGGTATCGCGCTTTCTGTCGCTGCTGGGCGTACTGCAGCAGCCAGGTAAAACCCAGGAAGGGATGCAGGCGCTGGTGAGCCTGCTGGCACCTGACACGACGGTGCAGGTGAGCCCGTACTGCCTGAGGCCGGTGGAGGTCAGTCAGCCGCTGGGCTTTTACGGCGATGACGATTTTCTTCTGGATGGCAACACGCCGCTGGGTGAAGAAGCGATGGATGCTAACAGTCAGCTGCTGATTGCCCTGTCCACCGATAACGAACAGGAATCACAGGGCTGGAAACCGGATGGTCTGCTGTATCAGGACTTTCTCGTGATGCTGCGTGTCTATCTGGGCTGGCGCTTTAAGGCAAAAATCACCCTGACTACCGCCACCCGTCTGCTGGCCGCGCCGCCCCTTGGCGAAGGCCCATTCTGGCTGGGGATGAATGGCGTGCTGGGCGCGGAAGACGAAGGTCTCCTGGACGATATCCCGCAGACCTATACGACCGAACTGGGCTATTACACCGGCCTGCAGCCCGCGACACTACAACAAGGAAACCGACGTGTTACGTACAAGTTTAACTAAAACCATGCGCTGGCTGTTACCGCTGCTGGCATTCAGCCTTGCAGGCTGCGGGGCGACGCAAAGCATCACCGATGGCACCAAATCAGCATTTAACGCCGTGTTCTACAAAAAAATTAAGGTGCTGCACCTGGATTTCACCGCCCGTGAGGCGCTTACCGCCCATGAGCTGATGGGCACCCTGTCTGCTGTCCTGCTCAAATATGAGCCACGCCTGAAAAAAATTACGGTCGTCCTGCTGGAGCAGAACGTCCCCGGCGAGTTGCGTTATGCCATTGATGCTGAGCTTAAGGGGATTGGCCTCGTGCGTTACGGCACCGAGTTTATGCCCGAGGGACGAGTGATGCTGAGACACCTGAAGCAACAGCAGTATATTGATACCGCAACCTATCTGTAAGGCCAGAGAGCATCATGTCAGTAAAATCACAGTTTCTCGATAAATTGCAGGCCCGACAACCTGCTCCGGTTTCATCTGTCAGTAAGAGTCAGGCCGATATTGCAGAGTTTCGCCTGCGAATGACGCAACTTCAGGAGCAGATGGACGTGTGGCTGGAAGGTACCGGACTGAATGTGGAGGCGTACAGTACATCCGTTACGGATCTGCTGGTGGAGAACGGGACTTTTGAGATTACCGCCCTCGTTCTGCGTATCGACGACCGGTCTGTAAAATTTGTGCCGGCGTTCCTTTATGGTCAGGGTGTGACCGGGTGCGTGGAGGCGACCTTCCGTGATGGGAGACATACGACTTCACTGGGACGTTTATTCATGCGGTCAGGAATGGTGAACAACTGGACCTTTAGTCCGCCAGGTACTTTATCCCGCCCTGGGCAGCATTTTGATGAAAGCATTTTCTTTGACCTGATTTTAGCGCTTCTGCCATAGCTGGAGCTGAAAATGAATCATTATTTTAATGCTTTAAATCATTGCTCGTTTTCCTGACGAAGCGGTTAATAGCTTTCGGATTACTTAGCCACAAAATAACGAAATAAATAACGGATATGGAAATGAGAAAATTAATCTTTATTCTGGTCTCAGGGATACTGTTTACGGCACAAGCCGATGCTGCGCGTGGAAGGCAACCCTGCTCAGGTTCAAAAGGCGGTATAGCGCACTGCACATCGGATGGACGTTTTGTCTGTAATGACGGGAGCCTGAGCCAGTCGAAGCGATTCTGCTCCGGATATAGTTCTTCAGCAACCAGCAATCCGGTTAAACAGTCTACTTCCACTCGCAAAGCTAAAACGAAAAAAGTGACAACTGCGAAAAAGCAGGAGCCGCAACGTGTTGCAGAAAATGACGAACCGGTCAGTACCCAACCCCGACAGCCCACATGCGCTCCCCTCTATATGGCCAGTAAGCCCGGATACACTCATTTACCGATTTGCTCAGGGAATCAGTATTAGTCGGATAGGGCAGAGATTCTCTTCTCGTTATTCAAATTAAATCGTCAGGATAAAAATAAGAAAGGAGAGACATAAAACATGACAAGAAGAAAAAAAGATGACAATGCTGCGGGTATTTTTCTGGTTATTATTGGCGTCATTGCCTGGGGTATTTATGTCGCGGTAAGAGCATTAATCAATATTAATGGGCGATTTAAGCAGCGTAAGGCGTTTTTCCGGGTCGAGCTCAGCCGGATAATCGATGAGGTTGAACGTCATCATGGGCAGGTTGAATATATTGCTGACCCGGTGGCGCTACAGTATCTGCAGAGTCTCGAATATGCAGAAAGCCAGGCCGCATAAGCAATAACCTTTAATAGTCCCTGGTACGTCAAATGGACAACTGGTCATGAATGACATCACCCCGCGTAAAATCAAAACCGGCGGCGACCCGCGCACGCTACCGGACTATGCCACCCTGCGTCATGAACTGAGTAAGCTGACACATCCGGCTCGCCCGGATGTGAACTGGCATTATGTCGAAAAACTCTGTCTCTCACTGTTTGAGCAGAACGGTGTGGAATTGCAAACAGCAGCCTGGTATACGCTTGCGCATACACAACTGACCGGCTTACCCGGGCTCAATAAAGGGCTGGCGATACTCGAGGCCCTGATAAGCCATCAGTGGGGGGCGCTGTGGCCGCAGCCAGTCCATGCGCGCATGGAAATCCTCAGCAGCCTGAGTCAGCGCCTGCAGCAACGGATGCGCTCGCTGCCGCTGAATTACAGCGACCTCAGCCACCTGTATCGGGCGGAGCAACTGCTTACCGGACTCGGAGAGGTACTGCAGCGTCTGGAACTTAAGCATCTGAGTCAGCTCGATACGTTGCGTACCCTGATGCACAACAGTGCTGTCCGGCTGGAAAACAGCGATGGGATAACCAGCAGCGGGTCGAACATTCAGCCAGGTATCGTGTTGGCTGCCACCGTGATGAATGATGCGACAGCATCCACCAGAGACTTTGCTGGTGATCCGGATGAAGATACGCCAGAGAGTGCAGTGAAGAGGGCTTACGTTGCGCAGTCGGAACAGCAGCCAAATGTGGAAGTGCTGGCAACTATGCCCACTCCGATAAAAAAATGGAAATCCTTCTCCGCCGGGATGTGTACCATGCTGGTAATAAGCATAGTTTCAGTGTGGAGCTGGCATTTTCTTCACCGGCCAGACCCTCTACAGAATCAGCTTGCTGCTTCACTGGCTCCGTTCCCTGCACCTCTCACGTCTGAACAGTTGGGGATGTTGCGTCAGCAGACTCCGTTACCGCAGGATCTTATCGCACAGACACAGCGGCAGCTTGCCCGACTGGATAAGTTGCCGCCTGGCTGGAATATGGACTTCAGTCGACAGCTTGTAAAACAGGCGCAGGTGCTTTCGCCAGAGCAGGCTAAACCTCTGGCACAAAACTGGCAGCAGCAACTCAAGGCGATTGCATTACCGACAGAACATCTTGCTGACTGGTATCAGGGAATGACAACGCTACAAAAACTCAGCGACAGACTTAACGGGCTTGATGAGCAGAAAGGTAAATACGTAACGGTCAGTGAGCTGAAGTCAGTCGTTTTTTCAGCCATGCAGTCTTTCAGCCAATCGATACCGGCTGAAGAGCAGCTAAGGGCATTGTCACAAAATCCCGCAGGCGAACCTCTGCCTGCTGCTGCCAAAGCTCAGCTGGAGATGCACCTGAAGCAACTGATTGCCCGTTATGCAGAAATAAAACAGAATGCATCTAAATAAAAAATATCTGAAGCATTCGATGCAGCCAATTACCCATACCCGGCCGGTCATGATTACAACGCATTCGCAGGTGTTCATTCATTTGTCTGAAGAGCATAGCCATAGCCGTTAAGCAATCAATGGTAAGTGAGCAGAGAAAAGGCAAAGGGGGGTAGCCGTCATTAATAGCATAATGTTGATTTTTAAGGGTTTTAAATGATGGGGGCGTTTTCAAAAGAGGAGAAGTCTGGTGTCCCCTGCAGAAATCGAACTGGTGGTTAAAATGCTGATTTGAAAGGTTTTTATTGGAGTTAAGGTTTTTATACCATCATAGATACCAACACTCAAAAATAACCTTAAAAACTGTTGTGAGACACTGAAAAAAGCGTCTTAATTATACTCAATTTTATCAGCCGTTGTTACTGTTTCACAGCTTGTTGATTGAAGAGCTGGTTCAAGGTGATGATGAGCTGACTTCTACATTGAGCTATAAAAACACAAATGTAAGGCCTCGGTATGGATACTGTTCAGATCTACAAAGAGCTACAAGCTTGGTTTGACTACGACAACTATGTTGATGTTGAGTCTTGCACTTTGAAAGGTTTGCATAAAGAGTTACTGGTAAGAAAAAACATCCTCGATTCAATTGAGTTTTTTGGGGAAGGAAATGATTATTTTAACCAAATCCTTGCGGGTAACCCATTAATAAGTAAAACAATTGACCTCGACACTCATCTGGCAGAAAGCCAAACGCACATACGACAAGTCACTTTTGGTCATATTGAGAGCCTCAAAAGATCTCTTGAAATGTTCTCGCAAGAATCGTTTGTCAAAGGGAGTGATCAACTTACGAAAGAGGTCAAAGAGCAGACACTAACTCAAAGTATGAGAACCGTTTTTATGAGAACCAATGAAAGCCGTGTGTATACACACTTTGACTTGAAAAACTCATCAGATGAAGAAATCATAGGCTCGCTTCGTGCACTACTTCCGGTATGGAGGAAAGAGTATGGAATCAAGAGCAGGAAGCAAGAGGCTTTCGGTCTGGGAAAGATTCTAAAGTTGGTTGACTACCGTATCCTTCCAATGATTGATCTGCTTATGTGGGCTAAGTTGAAAGATGTTTCTCTTTCAAACACTATCCTTTCCAGACTGCTTTATCCTAAGCTCACAGATGAGGTTCGAGGAGATGAGCAACTCAAAGACACTGATCGTCCAATAGCTGAGAGAGCTATGTCAGGAGAAACCAGTAAAAACATTGAGAGTTTTATTAACAAGAATCGCCATCTTAGCGATTTGTCACTATCACAATTGAGGAAACTTACCTAATCATAAAAAAATCCTTGTAGTAATAACATCATATATTAAAAGTAGTGGTAAGAATTAGATGCTCAAACTGAATAAATTTCCAAACTAAAAAAAGGGGCTGCAATGCTTTGTAATAAATGTGGTTCATCAATATCTGAGACTGTTAATTATTGTGGGCAGTGCGGAGAGGATTTAAGAGTTACAAAAGGCGGAGTGAATCAATCTATAGCAGGTGATAATGGATTTAGCGCCGGACAGCACAATGTTTTTACAGGCAATAACATTAATTTAGGTATGAGAGATGAAAAGCCAAAAGCATTCATTGACAGGGAAAGTGTAAAGCCAGTTAAGTTAATGGGGAAGCATATAAAAACAGCATGGCTAATGGTGGTCGGATTTGTTGGGTTCTTCGCCAATGTAGCAACAATTTTCACATCAATTGGAACTCCTAATAATTACAATATGATATTGTGGTTGCTATGTAGTTTCAGTGGTTTTCTATTTGTTTTGGGTTTTTTACTGAAGCGATTCCGTTTTATGCCTTTGATTTTTCAAAGAAATGCCGAATCCGATAGGTCTGGGTATGTCTATATTACAAAACTATCAGGTAATTGTGCTCTTTGTGATGGAGAATTGAAACTTAGGCATTTGGGACCTAAAAATAATAAAAAAATGTTTCTATGTTGTACAAGGAATCCTGAACATCGGTGCCCCTTTGATCCGACCATCCTAAATGATCCTATAAATTGAAAAATAAAAGCCTGTGATGAAATAAAAAATGATCTCAGGCTGTGAAAAAAATTAAATACAGTGGTTTACACCGCAAATGTTCGATGTCCAACATCACAAGGGTGGAAGAGAACTGGTTTTCAGAATCTAAATTTATCTGTTTCCATAAAATGCTCTCGATGTCAAGAGAGTGTGAAGGATTATTATTCTCCCCCACAATAGTTCTTTAACTATCACCCACAAGAAACAATGTCCACTACATCCCTTCAAAGCCTGTTCCCGTCTACTTAGTATCAACTCATCGACAAGACGAGGAGATACAATCATGAACACATCTATTAAACAAACCACACGACTCATCCGCTTACCAGAAGTCATGCATAAAACAGGTTACAAGAAAGCATGGATTTACCGATTGATTTCTGAAAATAAATTCCCTAAACCTATCAAACTGGGCGCAAGGTCAGTAGCTTTCATTGAGATTGAAGTCGATGAGTGGATTTCTGACACCATTAGCAATTCGAGAACAGCTTCATAGTTAGGCTCCAGACGAACAACATCGACAAAGTGAGGACAATGTGGAAATTAAAGAATTCCTGAAAATTGGAAACCTTTCAAGGCTTGTGAATCAAAAAACCTTCGATAATATTTTCGATGCTGAAGCTATCAGGTTATTACCTGTAAATACATTGAGTAAGAAATCCGTGGCCTGTTTAAGCTATTACCTCGAAGATAGCGAATACAATCCATTCCTAATTTTAGCTGAGTTAAAAGAAGAGGGTAGAAACTATGTCTATGAAACCATATTGTCAGTGATTAAATGTAATGAGCTACTCAGAAAGTTAACGAAGAAAATCACACAGAACGAAATTCATATTGCTGTAAAAGAGACCGAAAAGGGCGAAGACCATGTATTGCTCTGTAGCTTAAGTGTGCAAAAAGGGATGCTGGACTATTATGTGAAAACAATGCCGTGTCTTCTCCCAGATGAAGATTCATTTATGACAGATGACATAAATCTTCTCAAGCTAAGCACTGAAGATATAAATAAAATTTTGCTATGTGACATGTTGGAAAGAGGAGCATTGGTAATTCATATGGGAGATGAACTCCGCAGTAAAGCTAAAGTTATTCAAGATGAATACTGTAATGAGGTAGAAGATATTTACTATAGGAAAGCGGCAAGGTGAATATTTATTTTAAATCTCATAATTTAAAAATTGTAAAGTTTTAATGTCAAAAATAGTGAAATTTAACAGAATACTTTCCAAATTATTTTTTTGGCGCCGCTGTATTACTTATGCAATAAGGCTTTATTAGTTTTTCTTCTTGAATCGGGTATGACTACTCAACACTAGCCGTACTGGTTTCTTTCACGTGAAAGAAATTTTTTTAAGTATCTAAATGGATTATAAATAAATACAAAAATAACAAAATAAAATTGCAAAATTTAAATCGATAAAATAATGATAAGCCGTAGTGATAACTAAATGTAAAGTTTTTGGAGGGTTATTATAATGTCGTTTAAAATAAAAAAATTTGTCATGAGTAATGGAGAACGAGGCTGCTTGATTCTCAACAAAGAAACACTACTACCAGTTTACTATCAGAACCTTTATCTCACAACTAATGTCAGGAACAGAAGTGCGACTGCATCAACGATGGAGATAGTCGCAACGAATCTACTTATCCTTAGCAATTTTATGAAAATTAGAAAAATAAACATCATTGATAGGATTGAAAGCAAGCGGTTCCTAAATGTAGCCGAAGTAGATGACCTGATACGGTATGCAAAGCAAAGATTCGATCAACAAAAAATTACGAATGTAAGATTACTCAAAGGAAAGCAGATTGCTACTAGAACTTTTAGTTACAGGATACACGTTTTTTCAAATTACCTAAAATGGTTGTGCGGATTGATTCATTCTATGAAGGGAATCCATGCCAGATACGAAGTCGAAAGTTTTATTGAAAGCATAAGGGCGCACTTTCCGCGAAATCGCTCACTCAGCATCAATCACAGAACAGATAAATCGATAAGTGAAGAACAAATAAAAACTCTGTTTAGGCTGTTGGAAGTCGAAGGGAGCCAAAACCCCTTTCAGAAGGAGGTTCAAGTGAGGAACAGGCTCATTTTTACCTTACTACTGAATTGTGGGTTGAGGGCAGGTGAATTACTAAATCTTAGGGTAAATGATCTAAATCCTAGAAATAACACACTGAGTATTGTTAGAAGACATGACTGCATTGAAGACCGAAGGCTGAATCAGCCATTAGTCAAAACTGGCGAAAGGATAATCCCATTATCAGACGAGTTAGTGATAGAGATCTTCGATTACATAAATAATTTTAGGGATAAATACACTAAAAAGAAAAAACATGACGTTCTATTTGTAACTCACAGTGCAGGTAAAACAGTAGGGGAACCTTTATCTGTTTCAGCATATGAAAAAATAATTTCTACTATTAAAAAATCAAGCCCAGAATTAAAGAACTTATCAGGACATAGATTGAGACACTCTTGGAACTATTTTTATTCAAATGAAATTGATAATTCAAATTTAGATGTCAGCCGAAAATCAGGATTGAGATGCTATCTAATGGGTTGGTCCAAAGATTCAAAGATGTCAGAGAATTATAACTTCAAACACATATCAATTAAAGAAAAGGAAGTTATTGGAAGAGTTTATGAATCTTTGAAAAAGATAACTGAGGGTCAATATAATGGAAACATGTAAACTAAGAAAAGAGAGTCTGGTTTTTGCAAAGATGCAGGGGTATAGCTTCAAGCTTTCTGATATCAGATGGCAATTAGATAAAGAGACTTGTATTTTTCCATATAAAATTGCCGACAAAATGCCAGAGTCGATGCGTATTGGTTACCTTACTACCTTGGCTTACTTTTCGGCTGAATACAGTGCAGGTTACACAAAAAACATAAACCAGATATTTAGTCAATGGCTAGGGATGATAGACATTAAGACGATAGATGCTAAAGCGGTTTATCAATTTAATGTTAATTTAGGTCCTGAGAAAAACTACAAACTAAACTCTTTAAAGAAGTTTCTAACGAAGTGGAAAAAGCTCGGTTATGTAGGAGTTGAAACCTCAGCTTTAACAATGCTGGAAAAAATAAAGGTTAAGACTAATTTGACAGGTGAAGCGGTCAAACGAAGAGATCCAAATAGTGGACCTCTAACTGGAGAAGAACTGGAAATCGTTCTTGAGAGTATCAGCAATTTGTTAAAAGAAGACAAAATTCCTATGTATCTTTATTGCTATGTCATTCTTTTAGCAACCACGGGAAGGAGGCCATTACAGTTAACTTCCTTAAAAGCAAAAGATCTCATCAGAACGGGAGAAGGTTGCTTTCTAAACATACCGAAAGTAAAACAGAGGAAGGACTTTAGAAGTGAGTTTAGCTTGGTAGGTATTGATGACTGCCTTTATGAAAAACTAACAACCTTGATTGATATGAATCAAAAATATATCGAAGATAGTATTAATCGGAGTATTGGTAATATAAAAAAAGAATTACCTATATTCATGGACTCCAAAAAATCGGTATCAATTCAGTCTGGTCAAAGTTTAGATACCATTATTGCAACTGATTTTTTACATATGAAGAATTCATTTATTTCAAACAAACTAAATAACTTTACTACTAAATTTAATATTAAATCATCAAGGAATGACGAGGCTATACGGCTTAATGCAAGACGATTCAGGTATACGCTTGGATCTCGTTTAGCAAAGGAAGGAGCCTCAGTTGAAGTGATCGCTAAAGCATTGGACCATAAATCTATTAACTCATCAGGGATATACGTAAAAAATAGCCCAGACAATGTTTACGATATTGATATGAAACTTCATTCATTTTTTGAACCGCTATCAAAGATCTTTCTGGGTGGCGATAGCATTCAGAACAAGAAGTTGTTTAGAGAATATGTTTTAAATTCTTTTGGGTTCACTGATTTTAAACACGAACACATAGAGTGTTTTACCTGCAAAAACTTTACAGCTTGGAGTTCTGAATGACCAATGTGATTTTATTCGAGCCAATCAATGCTAATAATCCAAATTTAAATGTTAATGATTTTATTGAATTTTGTAAGAGTAATATTTTTAACTCCAAGTTAGCCAGTTCATGGGAAAGCAATGTATGGAAAGGATGTTATAGATTCAATAAGTTTGATATCAACAATAATCGAAATAGTAAAGATAGATTAGATGATAGTTTTATTGATTTTGCTAAAGCTTATATGTTTCATATTCACTCGTTTAACAAGTCAAAGTTAAACCAGAATGCCTTGGCAATGTTGAAGATCGTTGAGTTTGTGTTATTGAAATCATACGGTGAAGCTAATGTGGTCAAGTGTAATAATAACATTTTTGATGAGTGTGTAAGAGTAGCAACGGCTAAATATACGAAATTAACAGCAATTGGCATTGGTAAGGAACTTGAGAAACTATGTTTATTTTTGAGTGAAAACAGAATGACAAGCTCATCATACTTTTTTTGGGTAAATCCGTTAAGGCATAAAGTAACTCAAAGTTGGCAAGGTTATGAACCTTCTTTGGAAGGGCACTCAAAATTACCAGATATAAAGTCTGTCATAGCCATTGCGGAGATTTTCTCAAAAGATGAAAGCCAACTGTCTGTGAGGGACATCTTCACAACGTCTGTTCTTGCACTGCTAATGTGTGCACCAGGACGAATCTCGGAAATTTTAAGCCTTCCTGCGGATTGTGCGATTACAGAGCATGATGAGAACGGCATTGAACGATATGGTTTAAGGTTTTTTTCAGCGAAGGGGTATGCTGGAGACATCAAATGGATTCCTTCAGTAATGGTCCCTGTAGCTAAAAAGGCCATAGCCCGATTGAAAAAGTTGTCCACCCATCCAAGGTTTGTTGCAAAAACGATGGAAGGGAAGGTTCCTGAGTCATACAGATATGGACTCTTTAGTAAAAAACCTCAAAATTTCCCCTGGTATGATGAAGAGAAAAAAATCAAATATTCAAATGCTTTGTGTCTGTTATTTGAGGGACAATTATGTAAGAAAACGAGCAATCATTTGGCACCTTTGTTCAGACCCACTGCTCAGTTTTTTAGATCGGATATTGATGCCTTTGCAAGTATCAAAGGCACTACAAACTTGTTTAAAAGACACGGTTATATTAACGAAGATGGTAGCCCGTATTCGCTTAGGACCCATCAATTAAGACATCTACTTAATACGTTTTCTCAAATCAATGGTATGGACGAGTTTAGCATCGCCAGATGGTCTGGAAGGAAGTTGGTCTCACAAAATGTTTCCTATGATCACCGATCACACTTACAAATGATCAACCTCATTAAAGATAAAACTTCAATCGGGGCCGGTAATAGTCATAGGAAAAAAGAAATAGCTGTTATGGACATAACTGATTTCGATTCATTGAAGAATGGAGCTGTGCTTGTCACTAAGCATGGTTACTGCAAGCACTCATATGCTTTTGACCCATGTGGTTATTATCCAATGCAAGACTCTGGAAAGGATGATGAACGACTAATGGTAATGCATAATAAAATTATTGAAAAAACTCATGATGATAAAAATGATGGGAATATCAATGCTGAAAAATGGTATGCGTTTCAAACTAAAATAATAAAAGGAGAATAAATGGCTAAACATATTACTGGATATGATGAAAAATTGATAATGAAAGTTATTAATACCTGGAATGACGATAAGAAGCTTACCTGGGAAGCTTTATGCGACGAGTTGATAAAGATCATTGGGAAGAGACCTTCGAGGCAATCTTTAAGTAGTCATGTTAAAATCGCGGATTGTTATAATTCAAAAAAGAAGCTTTTCAAGTCTGGTGTGAAAGAAATATGTGAGGTTAAACCTGCTAATTTAAAAATTGCTTGTCAGAGAATAAAAAGGCTCGAAACTGAAAACGAAGCTTTGATAGCATTAAATAACAGATATTTAGAGCAATTTAAGATATGGCTATATAATTCTCATTTAAAACAAATTACAGCCGAAGAGCTTAATCGTCCTTTACCTAAAAAAGATATTAAAATATAAATTGATAGGTTTTAACTATTGACATGATTAAATATTATGATATTTCTTTAAGTGTCAGGATGACATTCACAACAGCAAGGATGCTACTATGAATAAATTAAACAGATATTTGCCAGATCAGAAGTTTTTGATACTCCTTAATCGCTTCATTCTTAGATACGATGAATCAGACTGCAATAAAGAAAAAATCGTAAAAGATGCCTACTTGTTTTGTGTAGGATACTTTTTGAAGTATCAGCAAGACTATCAGAATCCCTATCTCAAGGGGCCAAGCAACATTATTGCAGTTTTGAGTTCGGCTTTACTCAGTCCAAATTTCTATACAATACCGTCAACTGTCAGTCTTGAACGAGTGCTGTATTTCTACAAGTTTATTATCGAATACATTATCTGGAATGAGTATGAAGTTGAAAGAATATTTACTACTCAAAAACAGAGCTTTACGCCTTCACCAGAGCTTAAATCAGATGGTTTTAAGGTTAAGAAAAAAGCATAAGGATTTTATATTCATTGTCAAAATGATATATAATGTGTTTGCCACACGATCTTTAAACTTAAACTGGATGATTTGTGTTCTGCAAATAGATTGTGTGGCATCTTACTTTTCATCGACATATCTTAATTGCAATTAATGCATCGAAAATATTTATTGTAATTTTTTAGATTAATAATTTAGATTTAGGGTTTTATTTTAACTCTTTCTGCAAAATAGGGGGTGAGGTATGGGATTACCAACTGAATTCAAAACTGAACGATTAGAATATTTGAAAAGAAAAGCTGAAATTTGTTTTCCAGATAATTTTGAAAGCTTGGCAGACGATGATTTTATAGTTTTAGGTAAATACATACAAACATATAGTTATATTGAGTTGAATATAAATAGACTGTTCAATACTCTTAAAAATGCTGGAGTGATAAAGGTAAGTTCCAATGATAGAGTCAGCATCCCATTTATTATTAAGAAACTTATTTTTTCAGTCCATGATTATGTTCATTCTCCTTCAGACATAAAAGATGTTATTGAGAAGCTTGATGAAATAAAATTTCGAAGAGATTATCGAAATATCTTTGCTCATTGGGCGGCAAAAAAAATTCCTGATGAAAACGGTATTATATTTCTTACTGGTGACTCTAATGACTATAAGAAAATTTTTGGCGAAAAAATGCCGCATGGTTCTATTTCTTATGTTGTTTTTGATACCAATGATATTAATTCACTATGCTCACATATGGCAAGTTATGAAGCATGGATTGCACACTTTTGTTCTGCTGTTTTTGATCAATACAATTCATGACACATTTAAATAATGTGAAGGTAAATTAAAATGATAAGGCTAAACTATATTTTCATGTGTATTAAAAATGGAAAGCTAAAATCCCGCACTGGATTTTAGCTTTTTGTATTTAAGCTTAGAGAGCTAAATGATCGAGATGAGGTGAGTGAAGATTAATAAAAATTTCTTGCCAGTTTGTTGGTAAGTCTTCAAATGCCTCTGACCAATTATCTTCTATGTGTTTATGCGCTTTGTATGGCTTTTCGCTGCTTGGAGCATCATAGCCCAGTATATCTTCAATGCATTCTTCAACCATGATTCTGCGTTCTGCACCAGTCACTGATAGTATTAAAGGGTTCATTGCTTCAGCCCTTTCAGTTCCTCCATCCCTGTCATGCATGATAATGTAATTTACATCCAAAGCATTTAAATATTTTGCCAAGGAAATTAGAACAGCTTTCCCTCTCGCTCTTAATAGTTCGCAGTTTCCTATTACTATCGCTTTATCTCTTGGCGATAATCTTTTTATTGTTTCTCGAACAATTATTTCCTCTGTATCGCCCTCAACAAATATGCATTTATTTGTGAAAAACAACCTTGATATATAATCATCTAATTTTAAAAGCATCTTTAAATTTTGCTTTTCATCGGCCTTTAATTCTTTAAAAGCTTTTTCAATATTAAACGTTTTGGTGGCTGAGAATCCATTTTCGCTAATTGAAAATTTTGTAAGGCTTATTTTTTTATCAGATCCTAAGTTAATCATATATGGTGAGTGGGTGGTGGCTACAATTTGATGATTATTACCGGAAAAATCGTAAAGAGCATCTCTGAGTTGATTAGATGCGGCAGGGTGTAAAAATAGTTCTGGTTCTTCAAAACATAGAATAGTTCTTCTTGGAAATTCGGATGCTCTGTTCAGGAAGTCCTGAATGAATCTTAACAACTGAAATACTGTTGTCCTTATCATCCCATGTCCCTGATAGTTTACAGCTGTTTTAACATTGCTTTCCATCTCTATACTAAAAAGTGGTTTAATACTTTTATCTGCATCATCAAGATTCGGAGATACATGTATAAAGGTATTAGGGAAAATGTTGTGCGACATCGAATTAAGATTGTCCATCAACTGGCCAAATTGAGTATTCTCATCTTGAGGATTCATTTCTCTTGCAAGAGCGGAGAGGTATGTTTGCGCCAGAGCATAATTTTGTGAATTCTTTCTGACATCACTGAATAGGTCTACTAACAAACTCAGTAAAGCACCATTTTGACTTGTTAGTTCAGCTATGCATGATTCAGCAGGAATAATAATAACTTTGGGGAGTTTAGATAATACATTCCCAGGTATTCCGCCTGGGTTTTTTACCCATGTTACAGCGCTATCTGTATTTACATCCCAGACTTCAGGTAAGTCATTAAAGTTTTCTTTGTTGTTCTTATGTGTGAATAGTAACTCTAAATTGTCGATGCCGAAGTGTTTAGTTAATCTATCAATATCAAAGTCTTCGCCGATAAGATCCATTGGCTTAGAAGCATGAGCATATTTTTCTGCTCTGGTTTTAGTATATTCCTTTAAATAAACCTCAGGCTTTGCTGCATCGAGCTTCCATACTTTCCTATAAACTATCATGTTATCTGACTCACCTTCAGCAGGAGCGCTATTCTTGATAACACGACCTTTGAATCCTACCCACTCTTTAGCAATATCAGGTAGGTTATGATATTCTCCAATGATCTCTATTTCGTTGGCCTTTATGAAGTCATCTCGTTCTTCATTATAATGTTTTGCATAGTCTTCAGATGAAACATTTGTGTTCTTATGGAGATAATCTAATGCCTTAAAAACACTCGATTTACCCGCGTTATTCGAACCAATTAAGAAAGTCGTATCCCTAAAATTTACAGTGCAGTTTTTAAGCTTCCTGAAATTTTTAATTGTCAGTTTATCTAATCTCATGTTTTTCTCGCATATTGAATGTATAAGCAAATTTTCTTAAGTTCGTCATTTTATCTTTAAGACTTATGTCCTTTATCGATTTACTTCATGACAATATGCTTTTTTCAATAAATGTTTTTCGAGCAACATTCCCAACAATGTTTGTAGATATACCATCAAAAGTTCCACCTATGATCCCACCTACAACAGGTATCATCTTGCCCAAATTTATAGCTCCTTTTTCACCAAACTTGGTCAGTAGCCTAAAACCGACTTGCTTGTTAATGGCAAAAATGGTTTCTTTTGAAATACTTTTGATCAACTGAGTGGACATTTTGGAACCGATGATGATGCCCGTGCTTTTGAGTATGTCTTTCGCGGCATTCCCTGCAAGGCAACTATAAACAATGGTTTTTACGCGATCATCTCTTACATCATATCCGCCCATGAGAGCGATAGCCGTGATCATGCGGATTTGAACGTAAATGACTGTAGCTATGCTTGCGGGGATTGCTACAGGGAGGGTTATGATTCCCCCAAGGCCAGAGACGAATCCTGTTGTTGCGGATTTGGTATTTTGCCAGCGAATGAGAGAGTTTACTTTTTCAATTAAAGTGTCATCGCCTTTTAGGTAGCTTTCCGCCATTTCATAGGCCGAGTCAGTTCCCGGTATGCTTCCATCCAGAGCCTTATCGTAGGCCCAGTTCAGAGCCTGCATGATTTTACCTTCGTTTAACGCTTCAGCCATTCTAAGTCCCTATTGAAATTTTATGAAAACATAGAACTTATCGGAATGGTTAAGTTTATCTTTACAGTTGAGAAATAAAAAAAAACCAATCAGCCGATTGGTTTCTTTAAGTTACTGATAAGTAATATATTAAAATTTATCTGTTAATTGCGTTGTCAAAAATATGCATCCAGCGCTTAAGTTGCAGTTCCGTATCTCTGATGCCTTCTTGTGAGTTGAAGTCACCCTTTTGGGGAAAGAACATTACTCGCCATTCTGGATACTGAACATCGTCTACTGCGATGTAAAAGCCCGATTCTCTGAAGTCGTGGGTGCGGTCAAGTTCTCTATCCAAGCCTGTTCTTTGTCTTGTGGTAGACAAGTTGTATCGCCATTCTTTGATTGCTGAGAACGGATAGGTCTTTTGTTTGTTCTCTTCCTTGAGATGGATCAGTCCCCGTTTTTCATCGAGCTTCATAGCAGTAGGACCGAACTCATGGCTCCACATGCCGTCAGACTCTCCGAATACATCTCTGGTGCTGGCATTCCACTTCTTAATGCGGAATTTTTTATAAGCAAACATCAAAAGCATGATGCTTGCAAAAACCCATACGATTGCAAGCTGAACCAACCCCTGAACACCTGAGAAATAGAAAATGACAATCGGAAGTGCAATAGCAATCCATACCCGTTTCATCATAAAGAAGTTTGGCTGTTTTACTTCAGTAATTGCTGTCATAGATTCTTCCAAAGTTAGTTTCACTGAATTGAAGGCGCACGTATGCATCAGCTTATTCTGCTGATAAATCAGTGTGCTATGTGTGTCCGTTTGAAGTTACATTACGGCTTGGAAATGGGGTCTAGCAAATCATTTGTACCGATCGATTGCTTTCTTTTGATAGCTCATGACTATCATGTGTATTTAATTGATCAGTAATAACGATCGATCGTTTTTGCCTATCAATATGAAAAGAATGAAAATATTCATGGGGTTTGACTTAGGGAGTGCTTTTAACTCACTGAAAAATAGTCCTTTAGGGTCGTTTGAAAACGTTTTTTAACGCTGAATTTTCAAAATTTACTTCAGAAATCACTGTTGCTTCAGAGTTGCCGGTTCGTATTGCTGTATAGATGACATTTCTTTTGAGCGGGTTGAGAATCGTTGAGCCAACAGCTTTTAAACTGGCAACAAGCTCTTCAAGGTAAGGTATCCACTGCAACCAGCGAGACCGGATATGTTCTCTGTGATTTGCCGTGAGGGGTGTAGCTGTGAGATGAACTTCAATGGGCTTCGAAACGTTTTCTTTGTCGGAAAGTGATTCAGGAGCAACAGCCTCTATAGGTTGAGTCACGGTGATTCGCTTACTCATGTTTGACCAACTGTATGCTTTACCGAGCTGTGATGCCTTAAAAGCGACTCCCTGATGCTCAAATGAAAAACCGTTCATCTTGCCAGTAGATGCGATGTTTGCTGTCGCTGATATATTTTGCTTTTGCATTTCATGTATGAAGTCTTCGATGGTGATGGTATTGAAGAAGGTAAGGATCGCATCTACAGCTTCCTGTATCACTTTTTTTGAAGGTTTCTCTCCGGTTCTGTCCTGCATCATCTTTTCGTTACGAGTAAGCTTTCTTTGCTTCTGAGGCGGTTTAGCAGGAGAAGGACCTTTCGTTCGAGTGAGTTTGTGGTCTTGCTCAAGATCTTGGATCACACGGGTGCTTATCAGGTTTTCGTTCTTACCCAAGTAAAGTTGGCCATCTACTAAAACGTTTATACGGGAAGCAATGATGTGTATGTGCTGACCAGCTTCATCATTATGTAGGACATAACAACGGAGGTGGGTGTCACAGAAGCCCATCCGTTTCATGTAATCGTCAGCAATGTTCTTCCATTGTTGTTTTGTGAGTGATTCACCGACTGGGAGACGAAGGGAGTTATGCCAAACTGGTTTAGTAACATCCTCTCTTAGCTTCTGAGTGTTTGCGAACTCAGCGGTCAGCTCGTCTACAGTGATGCCCACAAGATTGCCACCAATCACCATTGGTATAGTCATATGATGAGGAGCAGGGGCAAGCGCATACGAGATGACTCCTCGAAAGTTCTTACCCCTTTTTATTTTATTCATACCCTTCATCAGCGATGATCACTTTTCAAGAGTCAGCAAAGCATCCCTTACATGCAACAGCTTCACTTTTAAAGCACTTACTTCCTGCGATAGTGGCTGAGCATCTTCGCCTCTGCGAAGCAGGAACGAAGTAAGATCGTTCAGTTTCTGTAGGGAGCCAGTAAGCTTCTGCCAGGCTTCTTTGTTGATTTCGGGAACAGAAGGGGGAAGTTGCTTGAGAGCTGAAGATCTTAGCCAACAGCTTTTGCTGAGCTGGCCTCTGGACTGGTTTACTTTGCTCAGCTCAATCTCATTTAATCTGACAGTCACTGAGTGTTTGCGAAGACGATTAGGGGGTAATTTTTTAACGGCAGGGTCATTGGTAAATGTAGAAGGGAACTCATCGTCAAAAATAATATTATGTTCTTTCATATCAACTCCTTTTGATATTATTTCATTAATAGCATATCCATATGCTAACTATAATAAATACCACAAAGATCAATCGCGTCAATGGGTTGGGTTTGGTGTTTTTTTGCTTTGATTTTCTTTTTCAACCGAAGGGCGGAAAAAGCAAGGCAACTGAGCATCGCTCAGTTAGCCCTTGCTTCTTATCTAATTGAATACAGATGCTATTTTATTATAGCTATGCTAAAATAGTCAAAATAATACTTGTTTAGGTATGGTATGGAAAGTATATCAATCACACCAACAATAATTAATCCGAAACGGATTTTAAAAAAAACTACAGGTGAAGAGTGGTATAACTATTATGCTGGTTTTTCAGATGATTTTGTTTCTGAAATTTTAAACTCTTTCGAACTGCCAAAGGATTCAGTCATTCTTGACCCTTGGAACGGTGGAGGAACGACTACTTTAAATTGTGCACTCGCTGGATATAATGTTATCGGTATTGATTTAAATCCAGTTATGAACATAGTAGCAAAATCGAAGTTTTCTAATACCGATGATGTTCTCACGGCTTTAGATATAGTTAAATATTTAAGAGTAAAAAACTATCCTAACAAGCTCAATGATGAGTCTGATTTCCTTCTAAATTGGTTTGATTTTAAAACTGCATCATATATTCGTTATATTTCTTTGTTTCTTCAAAAAAAATGCAGTGTTATCTCAAACTCAAAGGTTTTTTCGTTAATATTTTTAGCCCTATTTAAATTGGTTAGGAAATATATTGGGAAGTTTATTCCTTCAAACCCAACATGGGTTAAAAAAGCCAAGGATAGTAATGAAAAGATATCCATCGAAGCCACAAAGATTAAAATAGACCTTAGAAATATTATCCATGAAAAACTGAGTGCAACATTTGTTGACAATGTAAATAGTATTGGTAAAGAAGAGTTTTATTGCGCATCTTCAACTAAGTTGCCGTTGAAAGAGCGTAGTGTTGATGCGGTTATTACTTCACCGCCGTATTGCACCCGTATTGATTATGGTATTGCTACATCACCAGAGTTAGCTGTTTTGCTTGGTAACCATCCAGCAGAAATTGATAATATCAGACGAACTCTGACCGGTAGAACCACAATCGACAAAAGGTTTCTTCAAATAGAGTCATTAGGCTTGACTGCAAAAAAGATGCTAATTGAAATTTTTAACCATCAATCTCATGCTTCTGTGTCTTATTATTATAAGAATTTCGCTCAGTATTTTATAGACATAAATGAGTCTCTTAAGCAAATAAAAAAAGTTCTTAAGAGAAATGGGTATTTTGCTTGTGTTGTGCAGGATTCTCATTACAAAGAAATTTATTGCGATCTTGCTTTGATCTTTACAGAAATGGCTGAAGAAAACGGTTTGAGCCTCATTCATCGCCAAGATTTTATGTCTAAATTCGTAATGGCTAACATAAACAGTAAAGTAAAAAAATACCGGGATAAGATTACTGCTAATGAAACAGTTCTGGTTTTTCAAGCAAATTAGGAGCATTGAATGAGCACTGAAGATATTCTTTTCGAAATTGAATCCGAAATGGCTAAAGTCCATACACAAAGCCTTGATTTATCTTTCAATGAATTAATGGATATGTATGAAAACAAAGAACTTGATATAAGCCCAGATTATCAAAGGCTTTTCAGATGGACTGAAGGTGCAAGATCAAGATTCATTGAATCCTTATTACTTGAAATGCCAGTTCCACCAATATATGTAGTTGAAACTGAAAATGGTGTCTATCAATTAATAGATGGACTTCAGCGATTTTCCTCTTATTTGCATTTAAGGGGAAAACTTACGGCTGAGCATATGGAAATAGCGGAAGGTGATAAACTCGTTCTCTCTGATTGCGATATAGTAAAAAGTCTTAATGATTTAACATACGATGAATTACCTTTATCTTTGAAAATTAAATTAAAGA
Organism: Pantoea sp. B550; assembly: GCF_024158165.1. Taxonomy (NCBI): domain Bacteria; kingdom Pseudomonadati; phylum Pseudomonadota; class Gammaproteobacteria; order Enterobacterales; family Erwiniaceae; genus Pantoea; species Pantoea sp. B550. The sequence continues at coordinate 791,521 of NZ_JAMYXI010000003.1, read as the reverse complement.
GATCTTTTGTTCGAGTTGAAGTGGTTAGGAAGGGAAGTGATAATAAATTTAAATATCATATGTTTAAACGTCTAAATACTGGTGGTGAAGCATTAACTCAACAACAAGTTAGAAATTGCACCATTAGAATGCTGGACCCGAAATTTAATGATTTTATTATAAGGTTATCACAAGATTATCATTATAAAGTCTGTACTTCCCTTTTATCTGAATCTCAGAAATTTGGTGCATTTGATCAAGAATTAGTTTTGCGATATTTTACTTTCAAAAATAATAGAGCCGCCTTTAAACATGACATAGCCGATTTTCTAACTGAATATATGGAGGATGTTTCATCTGGAACAACTGATTTTGATTATGTAGATAATGAGAGTAATTTTAAAAAGGTATTTAAAGTTCTTTCTAAAGCACATGGCGAAAAAGTGTTTGGTCGAATAAATTCAGACGATGGATTACAGTCTAACTTTAACATTTATCATTTCGAGTCTATTACCATCGGTATTCAGTCTGTTATCGACAAGATTGATGAAAATGACGACTCAATTATCGATGAGATCAGAAATAGTATAATTCAGCTTAAAAAAGATAGTGTTTTTAAAGCACAAACAACTGGAGGTGGTAAAAACTCTCCTGGTCCGCTAAGAGGTAGAATTGAAATTGCTACCCAATATCTTGAGGTTGCTCTGAAATGAACCCAGAAGAATTTTTAACTCAAGTTGAGTTAGAGCGAACTTGGAGAGAGGAAGAAATAAGGTCTCTCAACAATATTATGGAGAAGTCTGATGATATGAGTATTTATATGATGCGGAGGGCAGTTATATGTTTACTATATGCTCATATAGAAGGGTTTGTTAAGTTTTCTTTCAATCTATACATTGATGGAATCAACAAGATGGAGCTTAAGTGTAATGAGGTAAAACCTATTCTAGCAGCGGCTGTGTATTATAAAGATTTTTTAAAAATGAATAACCCTGATATTAAGAATAGGATATTCAGAAAGACATTACCTGATGACTCACACTTACATCGTATCTTCCGTTATGAAGAGTTTTTCGAGAAATTATCTGATGTTATGGATGGCAAGATCTTCATCGCGGATGGATACGTAAATACTGAAAGTAATGTTGGTAAAGAAATACTTCAGAAACTATTGTATCAAGTTGGATTATCTCACACTTCTTTAGATCAAGTAATTGGACCTTTAACGAGATTAAAGAATAAAAGAAATGATATTTCACATGGTGTTGATAAAGCAAAAGTAGAATATGAAGAATACAAAGCTTACTATGATTGCTCAATAAATATCATGGCGGAATTAATCATGGTCTTATTTTCAGCTTATCAAAGAAAAGATTTTCTAATTAATAAGGATTGATTTCATATGGGTTAAATATATCAAAATGCTTTAGGTTTTTTATTCTCCTGATGCTTGACTTATTTTATCAATCTTTTAGATTTTAATTAACAATCAATATTTGGTTGTGGTATTTAGACGGAGCCTATTAATTTTATTGGGTAAATATATTATTGCTACTTCAAGACGCAATAGCTCCCTCTATTTTATTATTTAATATTTTAAGGAGATAATATGTGGTGGATAGAGATTTCAGATATAAAAAATAGAAAGGCTGTTTATATAGAACTTCCTGAGGATAACTGTAGAGCATTATACAGATTTATTTCTTCAATTTCTAAAAATATTCCAGTAAGTTTTGGTTATATAGGGGGTAATGGAGGGCTTAATTGTGTAGGTTCAACAAATATAGATTATCAATACAGGAAGAAGCTTATATACGATGGAGAAAGGCCAGAACCTCAAATCGAATGGTTTTTATCAGGTGTGTTAAATGATTAATTTTACAATCAAAGTTTTTAGCACTCCTATCGCAAAATAAGAGTGCTTTTACTCACCGCCTTAATTTTCTGGCGGATTTTAGTTTTTTGAGAAGTTCAGATATATTATTACTGATTTCTTCTTTATTAACTTTGTCGGGCAAGCTAATGTTTTCATCGAAATCAATTGTTTCTTGAGGGACTTCTTCTAATTTAAAGTCTACATCACCATCATTTTCTTTAGGCGATGCATTATATTCAATAATTTGAGGGAAATTTAATTCATAGCAATCTTCATAGGCAAGATTTTTTTCTGAAAAATGGGATAACACAGAACCAGAGATAGTGTCGATAACCAGATATAGGACATTTGCATCCGTTTTATTTATATCGCTCTCACTTTGATATTGATTAACTTTAATGACAGTATATCTTAAGTCAGTTGCCATTTTTTTTCCTTTAATTTATTTAAAATCATAAGTTCTAGCAATTGATAGTTTCGTAACAATCATTTATTAATTGGTCAAACGATGTAGCTCTTAAGAGTGTTATAAAAATTTTTAATTTAGTAAAGAAAATTCTACTAACCCTTCAATTGATTAAAGGTAAGGTGTTGTTTTTCCTGTTTTTTTCAATTTATATGGATTGCTGATGCTATAGAAATTCTTTTTAATGCTTCTCGCCTTTCTCCAAAGTATTCATACCTGTCATAGATGCTCTATACACCTTTGAGTTTATGATTTAAACACCGTTCTGCAACATGTAGAGGAACAGAAAGTGAAGCAAGCAGGCTCCGGCTCGTTCTTCTAAGATCATGAACAGTAAAATATTCAATATCGCCCATCATATGTGGCGGTTGCCTCATTTTACCAGCTCAATCCCTAACAGTTTGGCTATCGCTATTGAGAGTATCTTTCCCCATATGCTTATTTTTACTTGTCCGGCGATTTGGGAAGAGATAAGGTGAATCCAATGCTCTGACCTTTAGTTCTTCCAAAATCTCAATGGCGAGTGGATGAAGTGGAATGACTATGCCAACACCAGACTTGCTCCTTTCCTTGGGTAAAACCATTTTTTATCTACTACATTGAATTTCAAACACTGATCTTCTGTCAGCTTACTTTTGCGAACAGCGAGAAGCAGTAGTAGGACATATGTCAGGTAATTATCACGAGAGAAGTTGTCAGAGTGTTCTCTGAACACTTTAAAACGATTAGCAATCTCATACCTCCTCAATGCTCTTTCTCTGCTTTTTTAACCCCTTCGGCATCGCTGTCATTTAAATCTATAGCTTGGTTTTTCTTAAATTAAGCGAGTTTGATATTATCCTTAAATAGTTCTAATTCTAAAATCTGTTTATGAAAAAATCTTTAAGTTAATTTTTCAATATCAGATATCTTGGTCAGTTCACTAAGATAATCTTGTTTATTCCTAAGAAGCCAGTGGAAAACCTTAGGGTTTTCGAGTATTTTTTTAATGTGAGAGATAACAATCGTTAGCTTCAAACTATTGGAACCGTAGTTTTCTTTTATCTTTTGTGTATCGAAATGGACCTGAGCCATCTCTTTTTCAAGCCTTTCAATTGCTTTTCTATTACCAGATCTCTCATCAATGTTAGGTTTACCTTTGTCGTTTAAAAGATCAGGTGATGAACTGTGATAAAGCGATTGAGCAAAAATCTTTGAATAATTATCAAATTTTATCATTATGTTTGCACATTCAATTTGCCTAAAAGGAATCATTCTTTTTAAGATCATAAATGTGTTCTTAGGTATATCTCTATCATTAAATAATTCTATAACCTCAGGGCATATGCCTTTAAGAACTGATAGATTACTTTTTAATGAATCGGAGCTAATATTCAAGGCTGAACAGAGCATGTCTTCAGGAACTCCTACTCGAACAGCTTCTTTTAACATTTTCTGAATTTGAATGATTGTTATTCTATTAACTTTTTTGTTGGGAGTATAAGTGTCGTAAACAGTTGAAACGAGACAAGCAACTCTTTCTTCTCCAATATCTTTTAATGCCTCAACTCTCAGATGACCATCAAGGATTTTAGCAGTGCCATCAGCCCCATCAATGTAAATCAGTATAGGTTCGACTAATCCAAGTGCAGATATCGTGCTCTTAATTTGTATGTATTTTTGGCTGCTTTTGTAGTTGGTAGGAAGTTTTTTAGTATAAATAAGATCACTTAATCTAAAGCTGACTGTTTTTTCATTAAAGCAGTATTTAATCATTTTGACCTCAGCAAGAAGTATTTTTCATTATAACTTTTACTACTTCATTTAAATTCTCTTCGTCTATGATTTTACTAAACTCTTCGTTATCAGATAAATCTTTGAATATTTGACTGGCTATAAGTAAGTTTCTCTCGACATATTCAGCTTTGTTTTTAATTTTTCTATGCTGCGAAATATTATCTTGATATATCTGTTTAAGCTCATCAGTAGTGAGTTTTTTCTTTTTCTTTGCAACTCCGAAACTATTATTCAGAAATCCTTTCAAACCTTCATCTCTGGAGTCCAATATATCTCTGATTTTACCAACATCTTTATGTTTTATTAAACCTTCATCAAAAGCTTTAATTAGTAATTCTTGCCCACCTTCGAAGTCTACTCTGGCAATTTCAACTGCAAGCGAGATTGGAATGCTTCCTGATTCTACAGCAGATAATAGTTTGTTTTCTCCTTTGCTAATTAGCATAGTCAGGCTGGTAATCCAGTGCAATGATAGGCCAGTAGAATAGGATATTTCTTTGTTAGATAAACCTTGCTCATTCATTTCTTTTATTCGTTGGAACTGCTCGCCCGCTCTTGGTATTACACGAGCCATATTTTCAACCAAACTCATTATGTATGCTTTGTTTTCATCAATGTCCAGTATGAAAGCAGGTATTAGCTTTTCTCCCAAAGCTGTGAGCGATTCAAGTCTACCCTGACCACAAATTAAGGCAAATTCATATTTTCTATCCGAAATCCTTCTTACTGTTATTGGCTTTCTTAATCCACTTGTATCGATACTATCTGTTATCTCAGCATGTTTAAATTTATTCCGAGAACGAGGGATGACAACTTTTATTTTTGAGATTTCAAGCATGTGAATTTGATCGTCGTTCATTTAGGCTACCTCCATTTCCGCAGTCGAAAGCATATCAAAGAATGTTCTGATGTTATCAAATCTATACATTTCGAATAGAAGGTTATTATTCTCTTTTAGACACAACTCACTTTCAAAACTTTCAATCGAAGGTAGGATGTAATAATCAACAGGTTCGGTATTAAGGCTGTTCATTCTTGCAACCACATTAACTTCGGGATTTAAGCTCCTGTCTAATCTAACTATCCATCTACATTTTCCAGATCCCATTTTTCGACATCGAGACAGTATAATGGAAAAGGTTAAACTTTTGTTTATAGTGATTAGTTTGTTATCTAATATAGATACTTCGCTATTATTAATTTCTTGGTGTATTTTATTCACAATGTTGTTATGTTTAATTCGTAAGGCTGAGTTTATTTCTAAATAGCGGTAATCCCGCTCGGGTGTGTAATTTATCAGCTTATATGCTGGAAGAAGTCCTCCAAAGCGGCTTGCTACTACACTGCTTGATGGGCCATTATCCTCTTCATCAATGATAAAACCTGATATTTTTCCATGAGTCGAAAGGATCTTTTTTAAAAAATTAAGAATCTCTTCATTGCTCATTTTTATTGAACGGTTATCAATAATCTCTTTCGCTAACCTGAATTTTTCTTCTGAAATTATGGGTTTGAAAAAAGAATTATACTCAATCCAATCCTCTTCAGGATTTTGAACCCTTTTAGTTTTCAGTTTCTGAGATGTTCGATTATATGTATACTTTCCAGTATAGCGGTTATTTATAAGCACAGAATGTATCCGGCTTCGTGTCCAATCTGATTTGTCGCTGTATTTATGTCCTTCATGGTTTAGTTTCGAAGCGATGAGATACTCATTGAGTCCTTCAAAAATGAACATGTTAAATATTTTCTTTACTAAGTCCGTTTCCTTTTTACTTCCTGGTATTAAGACTATCCTATCTGTTTGCAGACTCTTTCTCTCACCATTGTTAAGTATCATTTTTGCTTTGTTATTATTATCAAGTAACTTTCTTTTAAGTCCGTATCCAGGCACTCCACCCTGATAGTATCCTCGCTTAACAAGATTTACATGTCCTGCAAATACTTTTATTGAGAGGTTTTTACTAAATGCTCCCGCAGCATACATAAGTGATGAAAGTATGAATGTCTCAGTGTCACTATTAGCAGGAAGATTTTCAGCACAGTATATAAGATCTACCTTATTCAGTTTTAATAGATATTTATAGTAGATGCCTTCCTGTGGATCTTTAAAGCGGCCAAAACGACTTACATCATATACAAGGACAGCTTCTATATTGATTTCCTTGGTAAGTATGTCATTGATTAACTTGTTAAAATCATGCCTCCCTGACGTTGATACACCGCTTTTTCCTGCATCATCGTAAGTATGCAAGATTTCCATATTGTGGTCGTCAGCATATTTTTTTATGAACTGAGCCTGGTTATCTAACGAAAACTCCTGAAGATTTGTAGACATCCGTAGATATTGGGCTACTTTAACTTTCTGTTTTTGTTCTACTTTATTATCCATTGCAGTGCCTTGGTGCAACTGTTGAACATTGATTTGTACAAAAATTGATCAATTTCGTTCAGGTTGCAACCTTTTTTGGCATTCATTTTTTTATTTTTTTGTTCTTCGGCTACAAAACTACACCATTATTTGAAGATTCATTGTTATGAAAAAGGAGGAGGGGATGGTGGAGTGATAAGAATGAAATGAAAATATTTTGAAAAAATGATTCAACTTATTGATTTATATGGATGTTTTACATGCTGGTGTTTAAGGTATGCCATTAATAACGAACAACACTTTTGCTTAGATTGAGCTGAATCGATGTATGTATTAAGGCGACTATTTGGGAGCTTTGAATTCTTAATAGATATTCGCAGCCCACATTGAGTTATCGATTATAAAATATTAAATACGTATCGTTTGCTATTCACTGTTCTGAATGCTGAATAGAGAAGGAAAAAGGTGTCTGTGCTTCTTCTTTACAAGCTTCCAGATAGTCAGCCCACCATTGCAACATGAGCCTCCGTTCTTCCAAATGCTCCGCTTTATGTATGTAAGCAGCCCGGACACTGTTGCGTTCCTGGTGGCTCATTTGTCTTTCCACAGCATCTCTCGACCATAATCCCGATTCGATTAGGGCACTACATGCCATAGTCCTGAAACCATGCCCGCAGACTTCTACTTTCGTATCATAGCCCATCGTCCTGAGTGCTTTGTTGACAGTGTTTTCACTGATAGGTTTGTCGTCCCCTGTAAAACCAATGAACATAAGTTCTTTGTTACCACTGATCGTATGAAGCTCTTCCATAAGTGCTTTGGCTTGTGAGCTTAATGGGACCAAATGAGGCGTTTTCATTTTTGCCCCTCTTGCAGAATATTTTATCCCGTTCATAGGTTGTCGCTTTCCGGGGATAGTCCACAGTGAATTTTTGAGATCGACTTCTGACCAGCGAGCAAATCGCAGTTCACTCGAACGGACAAAGGTGAGGAGTGTTAACTGCACTGCAATTTGGGTAATGCCTCTTCCTTTATACGCTTCTAAACGATTCATAAGCTCTGGCAATCGTTCCAGAGAAAGGGCAGGGCGATGAACACTTTTAGTGGAAACAACAGCACCAGCGAGGTCGTTTGCAGGATTCTGTTCAATCAAAGCATTATGAACGGCATACCTCATTACCGCCGTAATGCGCTGTTGTAAGCGGGAAGCCAGTTCATGGTGTCCTGAAGCTTCTGCTTTTTTCAAAGGAACCAACAAATCACGAGTTTTTAGCTCGCTGATATTACGTTTGCCGATGACAGGGAACACATGGGAAACAAGGCTGTTCAAAACAGTTGTTCTATGACTTTCTGACCAGGTTCTGTTACTGGTATGCCATTGTCGTGCAACTTGCTCAAATGTTAGCAAGCCCTTGCTCTCAATCTTTTGCGCTTTTCGCTTCTCACTTGGGTCTACATGGTTTGCAACGAGCTGACGAGCTTCATCTCTTCGTCGTCTGGCTTCGGACAATGAAACCTCAGGATAGACACCCAGTGCGAGTATTTTCTGTTTGCCAGCGAAGCGATACTGGAAACGCCAGTATTTGGAACCACTTGTGGTGATCAAAAGATGCATACCATTACCGTCTGTCAATTTGACAGGTTTATCAGAAGGCTTTGTATTTCTTACTGTTAACTCAGTGAGCGCCATACTAAAAACCCTCTTCTGATGGTATCTGCATTATCGAACTTAAAATACCAACATATGTACCAACAAAACAGCGTGGATTTTGAAATATGACGGTGTACGTTAGTGGGCTACGAAAAGAAGGTAAGCGTTTGAAATTGAAGAGTTGACTAGACTTTAAGATACTTAGGCGGGCTAACATATGGTGTCCCCTGCAGGAATCGAACCTGCAACTAGCCCTTAGGAGGGGCTCGTTATATCCATTTAACTAAGAGGACCGCGGCGTGCAGTATAGCGAAAGAGGTCTGAAGATTCACCAGGTTGCCGTGCGTTTGCTCATTCCGCCAGCAACACTGCTTTTATGTCTTCCTTCTGCTGCTATTCAGATCGTGACGGCGAAGGTGCTAAACCCAAAATAAGCGCATCGCCGCCAGTAAGCTTACTCATATTCCATATAGATAATAATGGTGCCGACCACGGTGCCAGGTGATGCATTCGCTGCATCAAAAATTTTATAGCGTGCACCAATATCGATCGCCGTCAGCGATGAAACGAGATCTTTGCCTTTGGTCATCGCTGCCAGTGAGGTGGATGCGGAGTCATAACCGGTCGTGAATTTCAATGGATCAGAAAGGGTATTAAACAGCTGAAAGCCGATGCCTGAAGAGGTGGAAGAGGCATTCCTGACGATGTAGTTAGCACTATCAACAATATCGTTACTGTAGGCACGCAGGTTAAACGTTTTCGTTGCCTTACTGTCAATGCTTCCACTGCAGGAGAGGGGAATAGAGAAGCGCGTATCCGAGTAATCACCGGATTTAAGGGTAAACAGCGTTGTAGAAGGCAGGGTGAACTGCTGATTCTGGATGCTGCAGGTCGTGCTGACCGGCACAAATGAGATATCGATCGACGCAAATCCTTTTAGATCGATATAAGAAGCGGACGCGGCTGCAGCTTTAGTCGCTACCAGACCACGAAGCGCACTGGCAGTAGGATAAGCAGTACTGCCGTTCGATGAGATCAAATACATCAATGGAAGTTCTGTCTTGCCATTAGTGGTGGCGGTATCATAAGTAGTGCTGTCTGTTATTTCAGCATGAATTGTAATGTCAGTATCAAAATCGGAAGCCGGATAATCCTGTGACAGTCCCGCACTAAAATTTTTACTGGTCACCGGAAGAGATGCCGTAAATTTGATGTAATTTTCCTGGTCGCCTGTCGTGAATTTTACTGTGTAGCCGCCTTCAAGACCGTTACGGTAATAGAGGGTTTCACCACCATTGGCACAGCCCAGTTTAAATGCCGAAAAATTTGAGCTACTGGTGACGGAATAACTGCTTGCCAGTGAAAGCATATTAGCCAGATCAATATCACTTGTTGTGGAAGTGGCAACAGTCGCCTTATCAGTAGCCAGCGTATAAGGGTTACAATATGCCAGCGCCTGATTAATTGAAACGATGGCGAGTGCGAAAAATAATCCCGAGGCGATTAACAGATTCTTTATAAACGTGTGCATAGATTATCTCCGGTGAGAACCGCGTTTTTAATTACGCAGGACTGCTGTTTATCGGTCCGTGCCAGAATATAGTCAGGCAGGGTATCGGCTTTAACGTAAATAAGCCCACCCTGCGCCACATACCCTAATTCGCCACCTTTACGGTCGAACAGAGCGGCACCAAACGCCAGCGGCGTTCCATCTGTATAGCGCGCCTGCAGAGAAAAGGTTTTACGGGTATCCGTAATGTATTTCACATAAGAAATACTGCCTTTCCACGGCGCAATTTTTTTAATATTTCCCTGAATATCACTGGCTGATTCAGAGTTAAGATAAAACGTATTTTTACGCCACGGCGTCGCGAAGGGCACCAGCGCCTTACCCTGACTGTTAGTATAAATTGTCGCGTTACCATTAACTTTCGCACCCGCAACGCCTGGCGCATCAATAATCACGAAGTGATTACCGGTCTGTGGTGACGTTAGCAAGCCGTGCTGAGAGAGCAGAATCGTTCCCGAAGCCGTCGCGCCATATTGGGTATATTTCTCGCCCTGTGTCAGATTCCCGGTAAAGGTCGACCACGGAGAGGCATAAGAGAAATAACCGCCGGATGAGGCACCGTCACGGCTTCGATTATTCACTAACAGGTTATACCTGAACGCGTCTGAAACCTTTTCATTCCAGCCCAGCGAGGCGCTTGACTGGCTTCCCTCAACACTGGATGAAGCACTGACTGTGCCATCGTGCCCAAATAGGCTCCAGGGAATGCTGAGTGTTAAACTGGCGTACTCTTCCTGGCGATAAACCGCCTTACTGCGATTCTCTTCATACAGTTCAGCATTGGTATAGATTCTTTTGCCTGCGTTAACTGACCAGGAAATCTGATTATAAGTATTGCTCCATCCCACACTAAACTGGCGAGAGACTTTTTCGGTATTCCAGTAACCCACAGCGTACAGGCTGGCGTTTAACCTGCCGAAACCGGCTGGCAATTGTTGATCAATTGCCAGGTTCAGACTGTTCTTTTCCTGAGCTCGATAGCCTATACGGTCACTGATATATTCAGCGGTAGTGTCTGCCTGACTCAGCGTAATGAAATTTTTGTCGCTGTAAGAGGCCGCAACAGTGACGGATGTTCGGGTTGGAAAATGTTTATTCAGTGCTACCCGGACTTTCTCACCCTGCTGCTTATCCTCTGCTAAATTTGCCTGGGTATATTGATAGCTGGTGGTGAGTGTTCCGAGCCACGGAACGAGCAGACCGGTACCAATCAGTCCGGACTGATATTTTTCGGCAGCTATGGCACCGGTCACCAGCGTCAGATAATTATTGATCCCCCGGCTGTACTCTGCCTGTAAAAAATTACTCTGTCTGAACAGGGCGTCACTTTTGAATTTACCGGTATACATTGCCCAGTCGGTTGAGCCGCTCCTGAGCAGGCTGCCTGCAGACGAATAAGGAATGACGGTTGTAGTTTTACTGCCATCCGCGTTTTCAATCACCAGATAGAGATCGGAACGTGAACCGGTTGGCATCAGATCACTAAACTCAAAAGGGCCCGCGGGTACGCTTTGCTGAAAAACGATCCGGTCATCCTGCAGCACTTTAACTATCGCATTGGTTTGTGCTATGCCGCTGATCACTGGCATATAAGTTCGGTAGCTGTCCGGCAGCATGCCGAGATCTTTAGTCAGACTCACGCCACGGAACTTTACACTGTCAAACCAGGATGAACTGGTATTATCTTCACCCACTTTAACCGTCGAGCTTATTGAAGGTAGAGATTTTTCAAGATAACGAGAACGGTTAATCCATCTTGAATCGGTCTGATTTCGATAATAGTAACTATTATCGCGCAGATGCCAGTCAGCAACATTAAACCCGCTGTTCAGGGTCAGGTAGAGGTTCGACTGGTCATTACTGTTATTGTATTTTCCTCCGGAATAGATTGCGCTGTAATTAGTGAAAAGTCCGGTGATACCTTTATCCCACAGTTCCGGCGGCATCCAGTTGCGGTCGTGCGCAATAATACGAGCCTGCGGGACGGTAATATCCAGCTGGAAAATATCCTGACGAAACTTAAGCGCGTCGCCAGTGAGAATATCCTGCAGGCCAACCCAATCCTGGTTCAGCGGCGTCAGTATCTTATCGTGTGCGTCAGGGTCGCTTTTGATATCTAAAGCACTGATATCTTTTCTGGGAATAAGAAAGACGCCATTCCCTTCCACTCTTAGCTGATGATTACCTTTCCACTCTTTATTAACATAAATATCCACGCTGTAGACGCCAGGAGAGATAGGGTTTCTCTCACCGGACCAGGCTTCATTCGAGGCGCTACCGAGCATAAAGCCCTGATTAAATTCTTCCTCAGCATAGCTGCGAATACACACAGCGATGCTGATGAAAAGTAACGTTGTTTTTAAAAGAGTCAGTCTGGTGTTCATTAGCGGCTGATATCAACTGTTCTTAAGGTTCCGAAATCATCAATGTATGTCAGATAAAATTTCCCCTGGATGGACAAGCCCGCAGACTTACCTGTCGAAGCGCAACTAAAGGGTTTTGCCAGCACTGTTTCCTGCAGCAGGTTATCTTTTTTGCTGCCATTCCTGACTTTGCTTAATCCTGCCACGGTGACGTAATAGGGCGAGCTATTGTTAATACAAATACCATTATTATCGCGGGTCAGCTTAAGATAATCCTGTAGTTTATTTTGATCGACACTCAGATTAGCGGGGCGATAAAAAACTTTGACGCGGTTTCTGACAGCGAACTGGAGGTAGCTACCGCTTTTATCTTTCGGGTTAGGTGGGATATCAATGAAATTCAGCCAGAAGAGGCTTTCACGATCTTTTGGCAGCGAGGCTGCCAGATTGTTTTTTACTACAGTCAGAATCTGGCCATCATTGGCGCCGATGCGCACTACCGAGGGTACGACAGCCAGTGCCAGCCGGAGGTTTTCAGGCTTCGCATCAGGATTTCCGTTGTCTATCCATGACTGAACGAGATGAGCTTCTGCTGATTTATTGACGAGCTGTACGTTGACGCTTTTCCTGTCACCACTATAGATAACACGCGTATTATTCATCACCACGCTGGCGTTTGCGCTTAATGAAATAATGCACAGCAATGTGCCTAAAGAAACGAGTTTCATTTTCAGTCCTCATTTTTAGACATCCTTGTCTGAGCGAAATATCCTGTTTTACAGTTAATCGTAATTGAAGGTATAAGTTGCAGTGGTCACTACTGAACCGGCTGTTACTGCTGCGCCACCGTAGTTGTAGTAGTTGGCATAGTAGTTAATAGCGCCAGAAGCTGGTGCGGTATCAAAGTTTGTACCATCTGAAGAGGTGGTTTTCAGGCCAGTGTCCAGCGCCGTGTTCAGGGTAACCAGCTGACTACCATCCTTAGTAATACCAATGCCTACACCGCTGGAGGTACCGGTTGTGTTTTTCAGGTAGGTGTTATCATCAGAAACATTTCCGCCTGAAAAGGTGATTTTCAGCGTTTGCGCTGTAGTGCTAGTGCTGTTGAAACCCGAACAGCCATCGACATTCAGCGTAAACTGTTTTGCATTCGTCGGAATGACACCGACCGTAGTTCCCATGTCGCTGCTGGTGACCGGATTTAAATCAACGGCGAAGTCACTTCCGCTGTTAGTTGTTACGTTACAGGTTGCATCAGTCACCGCACCGTAAAAGGTGATTGTGCCACCGCCGACGTCAGCGGTAGTCGAGGTGGCGAAAGCGACCTGGCAGGTCATTAACAGGGCAATTCCTGCAGTGATTTTATTAAACGCTAATTTTTTCATTTTTATAATCCTATTATTGAGTCTGATTAATGTGGCGTGCGTTGCTACATTAAAAAAGCTCTTAACGTGATGACGCAGGATTAATTACCCGGTCCTGGTTGTGTGTAATTAACAGGAAGTGGCCAGGCGCGAAAATAAATGTTTTTTCAGGACTTAACTTTTTCTCGCCTTAATAAAATTAAAGCGAAAAAATAAATAAGTTACCAGTCCGGTTTTTACAGCATCGCGTCAGGAATTAAGCTTTCCTGTTGGCGGTAAATGTAACAAAAAATCCGGTCGTGCAATATATGTTGAGGGTTATATATATTTATTCAAATGCTGATGAGGGTTAATATAAGGAAAGGATTTTGTTAGGTGCTTTCAGATTCTATTAACCTGTGTTCCAGGATGGGAATATTCTGAAGATATTAAGAAGTAAATTGACAAGAGGTCAAATTAATTTACGGTTGATGAGCGCTAAATGCAAACGATAATAGCTGCTCTTGCATACTCATCTTTCCTCAGCGAACGATTTCCATCTTTTTGCCGTCAGTGTGTCACGGAGTCATGCTGCCAGAAAAACCTGCACAGCATGACTCTGATCGACTGACTGTTACTCCGCCTTTTCCTGCTCTTCGCGCTGACGGCGTTTCTCCTGCTTCCGTTTTTCCGCCTTCGCTTTCGCTACTGCCGCCTCACTCATGTCATTACGGATCTGTGCGTGGCTGATCAGCGCAAAAATCAGGGTGCCGCCGGTAATGTTGCCAAGCAGCGTCGGCAGGGCAAACGGCCACAAAAATTCATGCCAGCTGATAGTGCCGTTAAACACCAGATAGAGCACTTCGACCGAGCCCACAACGATATGTGCGAGATCGCCCAGCGCAACCAGCCAGGTCATCATGACAATGACCAGCAGTTTAGCGCCGCCCGCAGAGGGGAACATCCAGACCATGGTGGCGATAATCCAGCCGGAAATCACCGCATTAGCAAACATCTCGCCAGGGGTGTGTTCCATCACCTTCATACTGATATTGGTAAAGGCCTGACGGGTGGCATCGTCAAATATCGGCATCTCATTGAACGCCAGCGCACCGAGTGCCGTACCGATTAAATTTCCGAATAAAACAATGCCCCATAACCGCAACAGCAGACCCGCATTACTCCAGGTCGGTTTGTGCATCACTGGTAACACGGCGGTAACGGTATTTTCAGTAAACAGTTGCTGGCGCGCCATAATAACGATAACAAAACCAAAGGTATAACCGAGGTTTTCCAGCAGGAATGCGCCGGGTACGCCATCCAGATGCACCTGAAATATCCCCTTCGCCATCAGCGAGGCACCCATGGATAAGCCCGCCGCAATGGCTGACCAGAGCAGCGCCACACCGTCGCGCTCCAGCTCCTTCTCCCCATCCTGGCGGATCTCTTCATGGATGGCGGCGGCGCGGGAGGGTAAAGCCTCCTCATCGACTTCGATGTCAGTGCCCTTATCCTTCTCTTCACTCTCTACGTCGTTTGGACCCTGTTCATTACCTGATGAAGGCTTCATATTTTCTCCGGGTGATAGTGCTGTCGCGTAATAAGCGTAGCCGTTTTTTATTTGCTGATAATGTAACGACCAGTGCGAATAAGCGTAACAACGTTTTTCGGAACTGCATTTTTATTCAGACTCTTTGCGATATCGCACGAATAAGCTACTGGTATCGAAACTGAGCGGTAGCTCACACTTCGGCCCACAGCAACATTGTGGTAATATCCCGGCCACTTTTAGCTGGTGCGATTCTCCCCTCGATGTTGGAAATCATTACGCTCACTTGTGCATACGACGAACGCGCGCTGTTCCGGCGGCTCTCTTTTCGTGTCTCTGCTGGTGACATTGTGCAGATTGAAGGCCCCAATGGTGCCGGAAAGACCTCGTTATTGCGCCTGCTGGCGGGTCTTAGCCGTCCGGAAGAGGGTGAAATACGCTGGCAACAGCAGCCAATCCTGCGGCAGCGCGAAGCCTGGCATCAGGCGATGCTTTATCTTGGCCACCATCCCGGTGTCAAAGGCGTGCTCACACCGCTGGAAAATCTGCGCTTTTACCATCCCGGTTGCAATGATGCGCAGATCTTTGCAGCACTCGAAAGTGTCGACCTCACGGGTGACGAAGAGGTGCCGGTCAGCCGGTTGTCGGCGGGCCAGCAGCGTCGGGTAGCGCTGGCGCGGTTGTGGCTCAGCCAGGCCCGCATATGGATTCTCGACGAGCCGCTGACCGCTATCGACAAAGCGGGTGTTAAAAAATTAATGGCGAAATTCGCCCGGCATGCCGATAACGGTGGCGCAGTGATCCTGACAACCCATCAGGATTTGCCCGCGGATGCTGCGCGGGTGCGTAAAATTCGCCTCGGCGACGGGGAGGCAGGCTGATGCTGTTTCGCCTCATCCAGCGTGAATTGTGCATCGCTTTTCGCAGCGGTGCGGATGTGGTTAATCCGCTCTGGTTTTTCCTGATTATTATTACCCTGTTTCCGCTGGGAATCGGACCTGACCCGCAACAGCTGGCGCGCATTGCGCCGGGCGTTGCCTGGGTTGCCGCACTGCTGGCGTCGCTGCTGGCGCTGGAACGGCTGTTTCGCGATGACTTCAGTGATGGCTCGCTGGAGCAATTGATACTGCTCCCCACGCCACTGCCAGTAACGGTTATTGGCAAAGTGGTGGCGCACTGGCTGGTCACCGGTGTGCCGCTGATCATTCTGTCGCCCCTGGCCGCGCTGCTGCTGTCGCTGGATTTTAATGGCTGGAGGGCGATGGCCCTGACGCTGCTGCTCGGCACGCCAACCCTGAGTTTCCTCGGCGCTATTGGCGTGGGTCTGACGGTGGGTTTACGGCGTGGCGGTGTGCTGCTGAGCCTGCTGGTGCTGCCGCTGGCGATTCCTGTCCTGATCTTCGCCAGCGCGGCGATGGAGGCAGCCAGTCAGGGATTGCCGATTGGTGGTTATCTGGCGATTCTCGGCGCGATGCTGCTGGGCAGCGCCACGCTCGCGCCCTTTGCCACGGCAGCGGCGCTACGCATTACTTTGCAGTAACCGGCTTGTATCCACCGCGCGTAAAAGACGCGGCAATACTCTTTTATCGTTAATGTGAGCATCTGATATGTGGAAAGCGTTACATCAGCTGGCCAGGCCTGAACGGCTTTATCAATTTTCGGGGCGACTGGTGCCCTGGTTTGCCGTTGCAGGGCTGGCGTCGTTGCTGCTGGGCTGGGTATGGGGATTCGGATTTGCCCCTGCTGACTATCAGCAGGGCGACAGTTTTCGCATCATGTATATCCATGTACCCGCGGCGATGTGGTCGATGGGCATCTATGCCTCAATGGCTATCGCTGCCTTTACTGGTCTGGTGTGGCAGATGAAAATGGCCGATCTGGTCTCTGCCGCCATGGCTCCGGTGGGCGCGGTTTTTACCTTTATTGCGCTGGTCACCGGGTCCGCCTGGGGCAAGCCGATGTGGGGCACCTGGTGGATCTGGGATGCGCGTCTGACCTCGGAACTGGTGCTGCTGTTCCTCTATATGGGTGTGATTGCGCTTTATCACGCTTTTGATGACCGCCGCACCGCAGGCCGGGCCGCCGGAATTCTGATTCTGGTCGGCGTGGTCAATCTGCCCATCATTCACTTCTCGGTGCAGTGGTGGAATACCCTGCATCAGGGCTCATCAGGCATTCTTCAGCAGGCAATTGCGCCGGTCATGCGCACGCCGCTGCGCTGGGCGATTCTCGGTTATCTGCTGCTGTTTATCACGCTGACGCTGATGCGGCTGCGCAACCTGATCCTGTTAACTGAACGTCATCGTCCCTGGGCGATAGATGTGGCGAAGCAGGGAGAGCAGGCATGACCCCGGCATTTACCTCCTGGTACGCCTTCTTTGCGATGGGGGGCTACGCCTTCTTCGTCTGGCTGGCGGTTATCTGCACGCTGCTTCCGCTTATCGGCCTGACGCTGCATACCCTGTTGCTGCGACGTCGCCTGCTGGCTGAGATTCGCCAGCGCGAGGCGCGGGAACGCCGCATCCGGGCGGCGAAAACGAAAAAAGCCGCGGCTGAAGCGGCAGGAGAGACATTGTGAATATCCGTCGACGCAACCGTCTCTATGCGGCAGTAGCGATCCTGCTCGGCCTCGGCCTGGCCACCGCGCTGGTCATGTATGCGCTACGCTCAAACATCGATCTGTTCTATACCCCGGGTGAAATCCTCTACGGCAAAGGCGAGGCGCACGAGAAGCCGGAAGCGGGTCAGCGGTTGCGCGTCGGTGGCATGGTCATGCCCGGCAGCGTCCGGCGCGATCCCAATACCCTGGCGGTATCGTTCAAACTTTATGATGCGCGCGGTGTGGTCAGCGTCAGTTTTGAAGGCATCCTGCCGGATCTGTTCCGGGAAGGGCAGGGCGTTGTCGCACAGGGCGTGCTGGCGGCGGGCAACCAGGTGATCGCCAAAGAAGTGCTGGCGAAACATGATGAGAAATACACGCCGCCGGAGATTGAAGACGCCATGAAAAGTAATCACATCGGCCCGCAGTCGTTATATCAGGCGGGAAATAAATCCTCATGATGCCTGAAATCGGAACCTTTCTGCTCTGCCTGGCGCTGGGGCTTTCGCTGCTGCTGAGCAGTTATCCGCTGTGGGGCGCGGTGCGCCAGGATGCCCGCCTGATGGCAATGGCGCGTCCGCTGGCCTGCGGCCTGTTTGTCTGCATCGCGGCGGCGTTTGCGCTGCTGGTCTGGGCCTTTATCAGCAACGACTTTACCGTTGCCTATGTCGTCACGAACTCCAACAGTCTGCTGCCGGTCTACTACCGCATCGCCGCCACCTGGGGCGCGCACGAAGGTTCACTGCTGCTGTGGGTGCTGCTGCTCAGCACCTGGACACTGGCGGTGGCGATCTTCAGCCGTGGGATGCCGCAGGATGCGCTTGCGCGCGTGCTGGCGGTCATGGGAATGATTAACCTCGGCTTCCTGCTGTTTATCCTGCTGACCTCCAATCCGTTTAGCCGCACGCTGCCGGACTTTCCAATAGACGGGCATGATCTGAATCCGATGCTGCAGGATATCGGTCTCATTTTCCATCCGCCGCTGCTCTATATGGGCTACGTCGGCTTCTCGGTGGCGTTTGCCTTTGCCATCGCCTCACTGATGGCCGGACGGCTCGATACCGCGTGGGCGCGCTGGTCGCGTCCCTGGACGACGGCGGCCTGGATCTTTCTGACGATTGGTATCGTCCTTGGCTCGGCCTGGGCCTATTACGAACTGGGCTGGGGCGGCTGGTGGTTCTGGGACCCGGTTGAAAATGCCTCATTTATGCCGTGGCTGGCGGGCACGGCCCTGATGCACTCGCTGGCAGTCACCGAAAAGCGCGGCACCTTTAAAGCCTGGACCGTGCTGCTGGCGATTACGGCGTTTTCGCTTAGCCTGCTGGGGACATTCCTGGTACGATCCGGCGTGCTGGTGTCAGTGCATTCTTTTGCCTCCGATCCGGCGCGCGGGATGTTCATCCTTGCGTTTCTGGTGATCGTTATCGGCAGTTCACTGCTGCTCTACGCCATTAAAGGCGGGCAGGTGCGTGGCCGGGTTCAGAATGAAACCTGGTCGCGGGAATCGTTCCTGCTGGGTAATAACGTGCTGCTGATTGCCGCGATGCTGGTGGTGCTGCTTGGCACGCTATTGCCACTGGTGCACAAGCAACTGGGGCTGGGCAGCATTTCGGTCGGTGAACCCTTCTTCAACACGATGTTCAGCTGGCTGATGGCACCGTTTGCTTTGCTGATGGGGATCGGCCCGCTGGTGCGCTGGCGTCGCGATGAACCGCAGAAGCTGGCAAAACGGCTGGCGCTGGCGCTGATTGTCACTCTGGCCTGTTCCATGATCGTTCCCTGGTGGCTGCAGGATCGCATCGAAGCGATGACGGTGGTGGGTCTGCTGATGTCGCTCTGGATTATCGTGCTGACGCTGCTGGAACTGCATGAGCGCGCCACCCATCGTCATCCGTTCTTTGTGGGTTTACGTCACCTGTCACGCAGCCACTGGGGCATGGTGCTGGGCCATCTTGGCGTGGGTGTGACGGTGATTGGCATTGCCTTCAGTACGCAGTACAGCGTGGAACGCGACGTGCGGATGAAAGCGGGTGATAGCGTCGATATTCATCATTATCACTTTGTCTTCCGTGGCGTGCAGAATCTGCAGGGGCCTAACTACAGTGGCGGCATGGGCATTATTGATGTCACACGCAATGGCAAACATGAAGCGACGCTGCAGGCGGAAAAACGCTTTTATACCGCCGCCCGCACCATGATGACCGAAGCGGCGATTGATGGCGGTTTCAGCCGCGACCTTTACGCGGCGCTGGGAGAGGAGCTGGAGGATGGCGGCTGGGCCGTACGCATCTACTACAAACCCTTTGTCCGCTGGATCTGGTTCGGTGGTGCGCTGATGGCGCTGGGTGGGCTGTTCTGCCTGTTTGATCCCCGTTACCGTTCGCGCAAAAAAGCGGGCCCGGAGGCACGGACATGAACAAGAAAATCCTGTTTATTCCCCTGATGCTGTTTCTGCTGCTGGCGGCCGCGCTGCTGTGGCAGCTGACGCGTAATGCCGATGGTGACGATCCGACCCGTCTTGAATCGGCTCTGATTGGCAAACCGGTGCCGCTGTTCCGGCTGGAAGCACTGGATCAGCCGGGCAAAACGTACGATCAGCGCGTGCTGACGGATGGCAAACCGATATTGCTCAACGTCTGGGCGACCTGGTGTCCGACCTGCCGCGCTGAGCATCACTATCTGAATACGCTGGCGGAGCAGGGCATTCGTGTCGTCGGGTTGAACTATAAAGACGATCGTCAGAAGGCGGTTAACTGGCTGAATACGCTGGGCAATCCCTATGCGCTAAGTCTCTACGACGGCAACGGCATGCTGGGGCTGGATCTCGGGGTCTATGGCGCGCCGGAGACCTTCCTGATCGACGGTAAAGGGATCATCCGTTATCGCCACGCGGGCGATCTCAATGCGCGCGTCTGGGAGCAGGAAGTGAAACCCTTGTGGATAAAATACAGTGCGGAGGCGGGATCATGAAAATGCTGTTTCTGCTCTGCGGCCTGCTGTTCAGCATCAACCTGTGGGCAAGCATCGACACGCTGCAATTTGACTCGGAGGCTCAGGAAGAGCAATACCGCGATCTGACCGCGTCACTGCGCTGTCCGAAATGCCAGAATAACAGCATTGCCGACTCGAACGCGATGATTGCCGCCGACATGCGACTGAAAGTCTATCAATTGATGAAGCAGGGCCAGAGTCGCCAGCAGATTATCGACTACATGGTGGCGCGTTACGGCAACTTCGTCAGCTATTCGCCACCGGTCACGCCTTCTACCCTGATTCTGTGGGCGGGTCCCGCGCTGTTTGTGCTACTGGGTGGCGCCGTGATCATTCTGCGCAGTCGTCAGCGCAAAACCCGCAGTGAACTGGATGAAGATGAGCAACAGCGTCTTAATGCGCTACTGAAGTCAGACAGGAAGCCGTAATGAGTGCATTCTGGATTACCCTTTTTTTGTTGCTACTGGCAGCCTGCACGCTGTTTCTGGCGGCAGGCTGGCGGCAACGTCAGGCGAGCGCCGGCGATCGCGATCGCCTTAATCAGCGTTTCTATCATCAGCGTATAGATGAGCTGGCGCAGGATGAAGCGCAGGGCGTCGTTGCTGAGCGTCCGCTAATGGAGCGGGAGCTACAGCAGGCACTCCTGGCGGATATTCCGCCAGCACAGACGCTGCGGTCACACAGCAGCCGCCGCTGGATTCTGCTGCCAGGTTTGATCGTACTGGTTGCGGTTTCGCTGGGGACTTATCTGAAAACCGGCGGACTGGCACAATACACCGGCTGGATGCAGGTGCAGCAGGCGTATCCTGAGCTGCGCGCCCGTCTGATGGACCCCGGCGCAAAATCGCTAAGCATGGAGGAGCTGGCGCGTTTACAGCTCGGATTGCGTACCGCGTTGCAAACCGAACCGGATAATCTGGCCGACTGGACAATGCTGGGACGGCTCGGCATGGTGCTGAATAATGCGGAGATTGCCAGCCAGGCCTTTGAGCATGCACTACAGCTGGCCCCCAACGATCTGGCGCTGAAGCAGGATTATGCAGAGGTGCTGACAAGATCCGCCGATCCGCAGGATAACCGTCAGGCGTCACTGCTGCTGCAATCCTTGCTTAAAGCTGATCCGCAAAACCTGCGGACGCTGAGCCTGCTGGCGTATAACGCTTACGGTCAGCAACAGTATGATCAGGCTATTGATGCATGGCAGACTCTGCTGGGTCTGTTGCCTGCCGGTGATTCGCGACACGCGATGATCGCCCGCAGCATTGAAAAGGCCCGAAGCGACGCCGGGCAGCCGAGTCGTCAGCTGGCGCTGACAGTGACGCTGACCCCAGAGGCAGAAAAAATGTTACCGCAGGACGGAGTGTTGTATATTTCGGTTTCTGACGGGGATTCACCGGTACCGGTGGCGGTTAAGCGTATGCCACTCAGCCACTTCCCGCTGACGCTGACGCTGGATGACAGCAATGCCATGATGCCGAATCGCCTGCTTTCGGCGCAGCATCAGGTTGAGGTTCGGGTGCGGATTTCCCGCGATGGCAGCGCCAATCCGCAGCCAGGCGACTGGCTGGGTCTGAGCGCGGTGACGCCCTGGGATGGGCATCAGCCGATCGCGGTGGAGATCAATAAGCAGCTACCCTGAACGTCAAAATGATAACGTTAGAAATGATGCGTGCCATTGCCTGCTGCCTCTGGCACAAAGTCAGCTATGCTCATCGGATAAGCCGATACGACAGGGCTGTGACCTGAACGATGGGCTGACCTTTTTCATCCGCACAGGGAGATTGGAATGAATTATCGCCTGACCAGCCTGGCTGTCGCCAGCGTCCTTCTGGTGGGTTGTGCCAGTTCAAAGCCGGCGAATAGCGATCCTGCGCAGCGCAGCGATCCATTTGAAGGCTTTAACCGCACGATGTTTAACTTTAACTACAACGTGCTGGATCCGTACGTGCTTCGTCCGGTCGCTGTGGCCTGGCGTGATTATGTGCCGGTCCCGGCACGTACCGGGCTGAGCAATTTCCTCGGCAACCTGGAAGAGCCAGCCAGTATGGTCAACGCCATTCTGGTCGGTAACGGACGTGATGCGGGTATTCACTTTACCCGTTTCTTCCTGAACAGCGTGCTGGGACTGGGCGGTTTCATTGACGTTGCCGGCAAGGCGAACCCGGAACTGGCGCGTGAAGAGCCGCACCGTTTCGGTACCACGCTCGGTCACTATGGCGTCGGCTACGGGCCTTATGTTGAGCTGCCTGCTTACGGCAGCTTCACGGTGCGTCAGGATGGCGGCGACTACGTTGATACGCTTTATCCGATCCTCGGCTGGCTGACCTGGCCAATGTCGATTGGTAAATGGACGCTTGAAGGGATTGAGACCCGCGCGCAGCTGCTGGACTCTGATGCAATCCTGAAACAGCAGAGCGATCCGTACGCCTTTATCCGTAACGCGTACTTCCAGCGTCACGACTTCCTGGCACGTGGCGGCAAGCTCAAGCCGGAAGATAATCCTAACGCAGCCGCGATTCAGGATGACCTGAAGGATATTGACGCCGAGTAATCGCCCACGCTGAGCAGCCAGGGATGGCGGTTTTGCGTCTTTGTGCAAGGCGTATGCTCCCTGAGCCATTAAGCGATCCACGTCCACAAAAAAGGGCGACTCACCAGAGTCGCCCTTTATGATCTTACCATCCAGTCAGAACTTGTAATTAAAGTTCGCACCGTAGAGCCAGGCCTTACCTTCAGAGGTAAAGGTATAAGGCCCTTCTTTCACCGTCACTTTCTGCCCGTGCATATAAGAGATGCCTAAATCAACCGAGGCATCATCGTTAAAGGCATAAGACGTACCCGCACTCAGCCATAAACGATCCTGGTCCGGAATAGAGATAGAGCGCTTATCGGCCGGAACCGGGCTGTCATCAAACGCAATACCGGTGCGGAACGTCCAGTTCTTGTCGTAGGAATAGGTTGTGCCCAGTGCAATGCGGTAGGCATCGTGGAAGCTTTCATCTTTATAGAACAGCGTCTGGCCGTTAGAACCGGTGGCTTTCAGCTCCTGGAACTGGCTCCAGCTGGTGTACGCCATGCTGTAGTGAACCGCCCACTGCGGTGCCACTTTATGCCAGCCCGATACTTCCCACATCTCTGGCAGATTCAGGGTTAACGCGCCAGGAACGGTGGTACCATTGGTGCCAAACGGCACACCTGATACTTCCGGATTATTCACTGCATTCAGTCGGGAAGAGAGGCTGCTTTTGTAATCGCCATCGAAGTCGACTTTCACTTCTGAACGATAGGTAAAGCCGAAGCGGTTATTCTCATCCACTTCATACAGGACACCGGCGTTCCAGCCATATCCCCACTCATCGCCTTTCAGATGGGCAACCTGCGTATCAGCCGGAACGCCCAGTCTTGCGCCTGACTCACCGGCATAGCGTTCAATTTTGGCTTTGGCATAAACCGCATCAAAACCGACGCCAAAACTAAAATGTTCATTTAAACGGTACGCGGTGCTGAGATTAAAATTGCCGGTCACCAGATCGGTTTTACCGCCGTAACCCCCCGCGGTGTAGCCATTATTAAACTCTGTTGCTAAGCCATAGTTAGAGGTTGCAGACGCGCCGATCCACCACTGATCGTTGATGGGCTGGACATAATGAATATTGGGAACCCACTGATTCGGGGCAATATTATTAGCATCCAGGCTGCGTCCGCTGGGACTGCGACCACTAATATTGACATCTGGCGCAATATAGACCGCACCGAGTGAAAATTCCGGACGATCCATTAATGCCATCGTCGCCGGGTTACGGCTGGCTGATGCCGCCGTATCGCCCATTGCCCCTTCGCCTGAATATGCGCGACCTAAACCAATCGTAGAAAACTCATTTAACTGAAACCCAGCTGCGTAAACGTGTGAAGAGACAAGCGCCACTGCAGCCGCCACGGCTGACTTTGCAAACAGGTTTTTATGGTTCATGACCACAACCTCATGTGAATTATTATTTAACGCTATAACGTCGCGTAACAAAGGACGGCGGATTGTAGGGACTGATGTAAAACGCACATATCAGACCAGTGCGGAGAGTATAGGTCCGACCTGTGTGCATGTTGCAATATTGTTTTTAAAATATTTCAGGTTTGATCGTTTAAAATTCGATCTGCATAACAAAACAGCCCTGATTCTGCACAGCATACCGATTCCAGTTTGTTCTGGATCAATTTTTATTGTGATATTCGTCACTTAGCGCCATGTACATGGCGCATCTTTACGCGAGCAGGTAAAATTTCGGCCATAAAATCGCTCAACCCACCAGATCGCTGGTCAGGAGAATGAAATGACTGATGCCATTAAAAAATGCAGTGCGACCGAAACAGCAGCCTGTTGTTGTGTTGATGTGGGCACGGTAATGGATAATACCGATTGCACCGCCAGCTGGTCGGAGTGGTTTGCTCAGCGTGCCGATGCGGAAGCTAAATTAGCGCTCCTCACCGAACGTGCACGTGAAGTTGAATCGGAACCCTGTGTGATTGAATCACGCTTCAGTGAGGTGAATCAGGGTGTGCAGCTGGATATCGATTTTACTTTCAGCTGCCAGGCTGAAACGATGATTTTTCAGCTCGGTTTGCGTTAAGTCTCATAACGCCGCATTAATGCGGCGTTTTTCATTTTCGTGTTTCTCTTCGCACTTTTTCCTTTCCGGTATTGGCGGCTCACCCGCTTGTGGTTAACACTGATCAGGTCAGACCTCTTCAGGCAATGATGCCACAGTCCCAGCCACAGGTGAGAACAATGAGCAAAGCGCAGCCGCTGCTGACGCGTGATGGTGAACGCATCGCAATAACCCACGGGTTACGCACCCCTTTTTTGCGCCAGGCGACCGGCTTCCATGGCATTCCCGCCATTGAGCTGGGACGGATGGTGGTCAGCGAATTAATGGCGCGCAGTGAACTGCCGGCTGAGGTGATCGAGCAACTGGTCTTTGGTCAGGTGGTGCAGATGCCGGAAGCGCCGAACATTGCGCGTGAAATTGTATTAAGCAGCGGGCTGAGTGTGCATACCGATGCCTACAGCGTCAGCCGTGCCTGCGCCACCAGCTTTCAGGCGGTAGCGAATGTGGCAGAAAGTCTGCTGGCGGGCACCATCTCTGCCGGTATTGCCGGTGGCGCAGACTCTTCGTCGGTGTTGCCGATTGGGGTCAGTAAAACGCTGGCCCGCGCGCTGGTGGATCTCAATAAAGCCCGCAGCTTCGGTCAAAAACTGCACATCCTGCGGCGTCTGCGTCCGCGTGATCTGCTGCCGGTCCCGCCTGCAGTGGCGGAGTATTCGACCGGCCTGCGTATGGGCGACACTGCGGAGCAGATGGCTAAGCGTCACGGCATCACTCGCGAAGCACAGGATGCGCTGGCGCTGCGATCCCATCAGCATGCCGCCAGGGCCTGGCAATCCGGGGTACTGAATCAGGAAGTGATGGCAGCCTTTGTGCCGCCGTGGAAAACCGCTATTGACCAGGACAATAACGTCCGTATGAATGCCAGAGCAGAGGATTACGCCCGGCTGCGTCCGGCGTTTGATCGTCAGCACGGCAGCGTCACGGCGGCCAACAGCACGCCTCTCACCGACGGCGCGGCCGCCGTGATTCTGATGCGCGAAGGCCGCGCCCGTGAACTGGGTGTCACGCCGCTGGGCTATCTGCGCAGCTACGCGTTTACCGCGATTGGTGTACAGCAGGATATGCTGCTGGGTCCGGCGTACTCCTCACCACTGGCACTGGATCGCGCCGGAATCACGCTGGCCGATCTGACGCTAATTGATATGCATGAAGCGTTCGCGGCCCAGACCCTGAGCAATCTGCAACTTTTTCGCGACGAGCGCTTTGCCCGCGAGGTGCTGAACCGTGCTCATGCGCTGGGCGAAGTGAATGAAGAGCGCTTTAACGTGCTGGGCGGTTCAATCGCTTATGGTCATCCTTTTGCCGCCACGGGCGCGCGCATGATCACCCAGACGCTGAATGAATTACGCCGTCGCGGTGGCGGGTTAGGACTGGTCACGGCGTGTGCGGCGGGCGGTCTGGGTGCGGCAATGGTTCTGGAGGCCGAATAATGGATCAGAATGCGTTTCACCTGAAGATGCGACTTGATCATGTTGGCATCATTACAATCGATGTCCCTGGCGAGAAGATGAACACCCTGAAAGCAGAATTTGCCGGGCAGATCACCGCCATCATTGCAGAGGCGCGACGCGATCCGCAGCTGGCAGGCCTGGTACTGATTTCGGGCAAAGCGGACAATTTTATCGCTGGCGCGGACATCAGCATGATCGATCGCTGTCAGAGCGCACAGGAAGCCGAAGCGCTGGCAAAACAGGGTCAGGAAGTGATGGCTGCGCTTGATGCGCTGCCATTCCCGGTAGTAGCCGCAATCCATGGTGCCTGCCTGGGCGGCGGGCTGGAGCTGGCGCTGGCCTGCGATGCGCGTATCTGCTCGCTGGATGAGAAAACCCGCCTGGGTTTGCCGGAGGTGCAACTCGGCTTACTGCCCGGCTCCGGAGGTACCCAGCGACTGCCTCGGTTAATTGGCGTGCAGCAGGCGCTGCCGCTGATTCTGACCGGCAAGTCGTTGCGGGCGAAACAGGCCCGTAAGCTGGGGGTGGTTGATGATGCGGTGCCGCAGGCGATTCTGCTGGAGACGGCTATCGCGCGGGTGAAAAAGGGCAAGGTCAGTGGACGCACGCTGCCGCTGCGCGACCGTCTGCTGCACGGGCCGGTTGGCCGTCAGGCACTATTTACACTCGCAACCCGCCAGACTGCAGCCAAAACCCAGGGTAACTATCCGGCGGCAAACCGCATTATTGAGGTGGTGCGCATCGGGCTGGAGAGGGGCAGCCGGGCCGGACATGATGCTGAAGCGCGTGCCTTCGGTGAGCTGGCAATGACGCCGGAATCTGCGGCGCTGCGCGGACTCTTTTTCGCGACCACGGCCATGAAGAAGGAGCGGGGCGGTGAGGCGGAACCCGCTGCGGTGAAGGGTGTCGCGATTCTCGGCGGCGGTCTCATGGGCGGTGGCATCGCCAGCGTCACCGCAATCAACGCCGGATTACCGGTACGCATCAAAGATATCAGCCTGGAAGGCGTTAACCATGCGCTGAAAACCAGCTGGGATCTGCTGAGCAAAAAGGTCAAACGACGCCAGCTTACTCCGGCACAGCGTCAGCAGCAGATGGCTCGTATCACGGGCGGCATCGATTACCAGGGGTTCTCGCAGCGCGATGTGGTGATCGAAGCCGTGTTCGAAGATTTAGCACTCAAGCAGCAGATGGTCAGCGAAGTGGAAGCCCACTGTCAGCCGCATACGCTGTTTGCTTCTAACACCTCGTCGCTGCCGATTGAAGAGATTGCCGCCAAAGCACAGCGTCCGGAAAACGTCATCGGCCTGCACTACTTCAGCCCGGTCGATAAAATGCCGCTGGTGGAAGTGATTCCCCATCTGAACACCTCCACCGCAACGGTAGTGACCATTGTGGCGCTGGCGCGCAGCCAGGGCAAAACGCCGATAGTGGTAGCGGACAAGCCGGGTTTCTATGTTAATCGCATCCTGACGCCCTATATAAATGAAGCGATGCGTTGCCTGCTGGAGGGCGAGCCGATTGACCATATCGATCGGGCGCTGGTGAAGGCTGGTTTTCCGGTCGGTCCGATTCAGCTGCTCGATGAGGTTGGCATCGACGTCGGCAGCAAAATCAGTCCCATCCTGCATCAGGCTTATGGTGAACGCTTTGCCGCACCCGCTGCTTTTGACGCGGTGCTCAAAGATGGCCGCAAGGGACGTAAAAACAGCAAAGGCTTTTATCGTTATGACCAGCCGCGCTGGCAGCGTAAAAAGCCGGACACCTCGCTGTATACGTTGCTGAAAGTCACGCCGCAGGCAAGACAGAGTGAAGCGCAGATTGCAGAACGCTGCATGATGATGATGCTGAATGAGGCGGCCCGCTGCCTTGATGAGCAGGTCATTCGCTGTGCCCGCGATGGCGATATCGGTGCTGTGTTTGGTATCGGCTTTCCGCCTTTCCTGGGGGGGCCGTTCCACTACATGGACAAACTGGGTGCGGCGGAGGTGGTCAACCGCTTAACCCGCCTTACGCAGCAGCATGGCGATCGATTTACGCCCTGCGAAGCGCTGGTTGAGGCGGCCAGAGAATAGACGAAATTTTACATTTCTGCTGTAAATGGAATAACCAATCCGATTCAGCGGGTTAGGAAAGCGCCGCCAGAGTGTGCGGCGCAGCATGATTCTGAGAAGCGCTTATTTAATAAACAACCGGTTGACTATACTGAAGCCATTAGGGTAAAACACAGCGTTCATTCGCAGAGTGAAGAGTCAGGCGCCAGGCGTCGGGCGATGTCGACAAACAACAGCGGTGCTTTATGCAAGTTTTTATCATGCGTCACGGCGATGCGGCTCTGGAAGCAGCCAGTGATTCAGTCAGGCCTTTAACCTTATGTGGCTGCAATGAATCACGCCAGATGGCCAACTGGCTCAACAGCCAGACGCCAGACATTGAGCGTGTCCTGGTGAGTCCCTATTTACGCGCGCAGCAAACCCTCGCGACCGTGCGTGAAGCTTTTCCCCTGCCGGAAAACCAGGATGTTCTGCCGGAGTTAACGCCGGGCGGCGATCCGGAAATGGTCGGGTGCTATCTGCAGACCCTGGCAAACGAAGGTGTGAAATCGGCGCTGGTGATCTCTCATTTACCATTGGTGGGATATTTAGTCTCTGAACTGTGCCCGCAGGAAGCCCCCCCCATGTTTGCCACTTCCGCTATTGCCTGCGTGGAATTCGATCCCGCGCAGCATGCCGGTAAACTACTGTGGCAGGTCAGTCCCAAAAAGTTGGCGAAAGCGATCTGACGTCTTTGAGCCGATCCTCCCGGCCCCTATCAGGGCAACTCAGGCGGTTGCCACTCCTCAATCTCAATTAAAACCAGCAGCGCAGCGTCACCGCCAAACAGCTTCGGCGCCTGGTGAAAAGCCATCACCCACGGATGCTGGGCCAGCCACAGCGGCGTCTGCTGCTTCAGAATATGCTTTCCATGACCGGTCATAACGCTGGCGCAGAACAGATGTTCACGGCGGCAGGCGGCGATCAGTGCGCCCAGTTCCTGCTTGGCCTGCTGCTGCGTTAAGCCATGCAGATCGAGGAAAATCTCCGGCGTATAGTCGCCACGACGCAGTTTTTTCAGCTCAAAGTGGCTGACATCGGCACGCACGTAGCGGGTGGCTCCTTCGGTGGAGAGCAGCGGCTGGAACTCATCCGAAAAGTAATGGCTGTTGTCCGCCTGCTCTGAAAGCAGTCGTTTTACCGGCAATACGCGGGTTTTAACCGGTAATTTATGCACGAAAGTATCTTGTTTCAACTGACGCGTGCCAGTCATTAACTGTAGAAACAGCGCCTGGTCATCCGGGCTTAAGGGTGTTTTTTTACTCATGACGGGTCAGTTATCTAAGAAAAGTCTGCTACACAGCATAGGCGATACCTTACCGATTAATGTCATTAAATGTCAGCTTTTTCACCTTGCTGCGCTGAATTCTCCCCGGCTTCATGGCACACTACTGGCCGATTTAGCAAAAGGCCTGCGGAGGGCTACGTGGACAAAATTTTCGTCGATGAGGCAGTGAACGAACTGCACACTATCCAGGACATGCTGCGCTGGGCGGTAAGCCGCTTTTCCGCTGCCGGAATCTGGTACGGGCATGGCACAGACAATCCCTGGGACGAAGCCGTTCAACTGGTCCTGCCGTCACTCTGGCTGCCGCTGGATATTCCTGAAGATATGCGCAGTGCGCGTCTCACCGCGAGCGAACGTCTTCTGATCGTTGAGCGCGTTATCCGTCGCGTTAACGAACGCATTCCGGTTGCCTATCTCACCAATAAAGCGTGGTTCTGCGGGCACGAATTCTTTGTCGATGAGCGCGTGCTGGTGCCGCGTTCACCGAT
This sequence comes from Pantoea sp. B550, assembly GCF_024158165.1. Taxonomy (NCBI): domain Bacteria; kingdom Pseudomonadati; phylum Pseudomonadota; class Gammaproteobacteria; order Enterobacterales; family Erwiniaceae; genus Pantoea; species Pantoea sp. B550. The sequence goes on along the minus strand of NZ_JAMYXI010000003.1, from coordinate 761,003 downwards.
TGGCGAACTGATTGAAAACCGCTTTGCCGGTCTGGTGAGCACACCGCCGCGTCATATTCTGGATATGTGTACCGGCAGCGGCTGTATCGCGATTGCCTGTGCCTATGCTTTCCCGGAAGCCGAAGTGGATGCCGTGGATATCTCCACCGGTGCGCTGGCGGTAGCCGAACAGAACATTGAAGAACATGGACTCATCCACCAGGTGACGCCGATTCGTGCTGACCTGTTCCGCGAACTGCCACAGCTGAAATATGATTTGATCGTCACCAATCCGCCGTACGTTGATGCGGAAGATATGGACGATCTGCCGAACGAATATCGCCACGAACCAGAGCTTGGCCTGGCAGCAGGTAGCGATGGCCTGAAGCTGGTGCGCCGTATTCTGGCCTGCGCGCCCGACTATCTTAGCGAGCAGGGCGTACTGGTCTGCGAAGTGGGCAACAGCATGGTGCACATGATCGAGCAGTATCCCGACGTGCCCTTTACCTGGCTGGAATTCGACAACGGCGGTGATGGCGTCTTCACGCTGACGCGCCAGCAGATTGTCGACGCACAACACCATTTCTCTTTTTATAAAGACTAAAAGTGGGGCGAAGCCTCGCCCGCCGAACTCTGACAAGGAAACAGCATGGCCGGAAACAGCATCGGGCAATTTTTTCGAGTAACGACCTTTGGCGAGTCCCACGGTCTGGCACTGGGCTGTATCGTTGACGGCGTGCCGCCAGGCATCCCGCTGACCGAAGCCGATATTCAGCATGACCTCGATCGCCGCCGTCCTGGCACTTCGCGCTATACCACGCAGCGCCGCGAGCCGGATCAGGTGAAAATTTTGTCCGGTGTCTTTGAGGGTGTGACCACCGGCACCTCGATCGGCCTGCTGATTGAGAACACCGATCAGCGCTCGCAGGATTACGGTGCCATCAAAGATCTCTTCCGTCCGGGCCATGCTGATTACACCTACGAGCAGAAGTATGGTCAGCGCGACTATCGTGGTGGCGGCCGCTCATCGGCGCGTGAAACCGCGATGCGCGTGGCGGCCGGGGCGATTGCCAAGAAATATCTGCAGATGAAACACGGTGTCGTGGTACGTGGCTATCTGTCACAGATTGGTGATGTCGCCTGTGAGCTGAAAGACTGGAGCATCGTGGAGCAGAACCCGTTCTTCTGTCCGGATGCCGATAAGCTCGAGGCGCTGGATGAACTGATGCGCGGCCTGAAAAAAGAGGGCGACTCCATCGGTGCTAAAGTTACAGTGATGGCAGATAACGTGCCGCCAGGCCTGGGCGAGCCGGTCTTTGACCGACTGGACGCCGATCTGGCGCACGCGCTGATGAGTATCAATGCGGTGAAAGGCGTCGAAATTGGCGACGGCTTTGCGGTGGTTAACCAGCGCGGCAGTCAGCATCGTGATGAGATCCGCCACGACGGTTTTCAGAGCAATCACGCCGGCGGCATTCTGGGTGGTATCAGCAGCGGCCAGACCATCAGCGCCAATCTGGCGATGAAACCGACCTCCAGCATCACCGTGCCAGGTAAAACCATTACCCGCAACGGCGAAGAGGTGGAGATGATCACCAAAGGCCGTCACGATCCCTGCGTCGGGATCCGCGCTGTGCCGATCGCCGAGGCGATGATGGCGATCGTCCTGATGGATCATCTGCTGCGCCAGCGGGCGCAGAATGGTGACGTCAACAGCTCTGTACCGCGCTGGTGATGGCATGAAGGCGCTCCTGCTTACTCTTAATGCGCTGCTGATCAGCGCCTCCAGCCTGGCCGCAACGCCGTGGCAACAGATTCAGCAGCCGATCAGCGGCGCACCGCAGTCAATTGGTGGCTTTGCCAACGGCTGTATCGTCGGCGCGCAGGCACTGCCGCTCAATTCACCGCACTATCAGGTGATGCGTCAGGATCAGCGGCGCTATTTTGGCCATCCCGATCTGATTCAGTTTATTCAGCGGCTCAGCACCCAGGTGCATAACCTGCAACTGGGCAACGTGCTGATTGGCGACATGGGCATGGCGGCTGGCGGGCGCTTCAGCAGCGGTCACGCCAGTCACCAGACCGGCCTGGATGTGGATATCTGGCTGCAACTGCCAAAAACACGCTGGAGCGCGCAGCAACTGCTGAAGCCGCAGCCGCTGGATCTGGTTGGGCCGGGCGATAAGAATGTCATTGCGCGCCACTGGCAGCCGGAAATCGACAGCCTGATTAAACTGGCCGCAAAAGACGATGATGTTACACGGATCTTCGTCAATCCGGCGATTAAAAAGCAGCTTTGTGCGGATGCAGGTAACGATCGCGACTGGCTGAGAAAAGTGCGCCCGTGGTTCGCGCATCGTGCTCATATGCATGTGCGACTGCGCTGCCCTGCGGGCAGTATCGGCTGTGAAGATCAGCCCGCACCGCCTCCGGGCGATGGCTGTGGCGCAGAGCTGCAGAGCTGGTTCCTGCCGAAACAGCCGGGTTCTGGCGCGCCCGTGAAACGTGAGCCGCCGCCGTTACCGCCTGCCTGTCAGGCCCTGCTGGATAAACATTTACTTTAAGGGATTCCATGGAGTGGTTTGTTGTCAGCCCGCTGCTGGTCGGGCTGCTGTTTTTAATCGCCATGCTCGCCGGTTTCATTGACTCTATCGCCGGTGGCGGGGGGTTACTGACGGTGCCTTCACTGCTGGCGGCGGGCCTCTCTCCGGCGCAGGCGCTGGCGACCAATAAACTGCAATCGGTCGGCGGCTCGTTCTCCGCCAGTCTCTATTTTGTCCGGCGTGGAGCGGTCAATCTGAATGAGCAGTGGCTGAACATCGCCATGACGCTGTTGGGATCCATTCTGGGCGCGATACTGATTCAGCGACTGCAGGCTGATTTTCTGCGTCAGATGCTGCCGCTGTTTTTGATCGCGATTGGCCTGTGGTTCCTGCTGATGCCAAAGCTCGGTGAAGTGGATCAGGCACGCCGCCTGCATGGTCTGCCTTATGCGCTGGTGGGCGGCGGGGCAGTGGGCTTCTACGACGGATTTTTCGGGCCAGGCGCAGGCTCGTTTTATGCGCTGGCTTTCGTTACCCTCTGCGGCTACAACCTGGCCAAAGCGACCGCCCATGCCAAGGTGCTGAATTTCACCTCAAACATGGGCAGCCTGCTGTTCTTTATGTTCGGCGGCAAAGTGGTGTGGGGAACCGGTCTGATCATGATGCTCGGTGCCTTCTGCGGCGCGCGTCTGGGCGCACGACTGGTGCTGAGCCGCGGACAGAAACTGATCCGCCCGATGGTGGTGATTGTCTCTGCCGTCATGAGCATTAAATTACTGTGGGACAGCCACGGCAGCGATGTTCTGGCCTGGCTTACCACGCTGCATTCGTAACCTGAAACGCGATACCGTCATGAACCCGACCCATCATTATGAACAGCTGATCACGCTGTTTGATCGCTGCTTCAGCGATGAATTTCAGACCCGTCTAATTAAAGGCGACGATGAACCGATCTATCTTCCTGCTGATACGGAGTCGCCGTGGAACCGTGTGGTGTTTGCCCACGGCTTTTACGCCAGTGCCCTGCATGAGATCTCTCACTGGTGCATTGCCGGTGAAGCACGCCGCAAACTGGTCGATTTTGGCTACTGGTACTGCCCGGATGGCCGCGACGCGCTGACCCAGAGTCAGTTTGAAGCGGTTGAAGTGAAGCCGCAGGCGCTGGAGTGGATGTTTTGTATGGCGGCAGGCTTTCCCTTCAACGTGAGTTGTGACAATCTCGACGGAGATTGTGAGCCGGATCGCATTGCGTTCCAGCGTAAAGTGCATGCTCAGGTCATGAGCTATCTGACGTCGGGCATTCCCGACCGTCCCGCGCGTTTTATTACCGCTCTGGCGAAATTTTATGGCAGGCCTTCGCTCACCGCGTCGCAGTTTCCCTGGCCGGACGATCTGTGATGCAGGAAGGTATTATTAATAGAGGAATTGAGATGATCGCAGAATTTGAAGCGCGTATTCTGGCCCTGATTGACGACATGGTCGAGCATGCCAGCGATGATGAGCTGTTCGCCAGCGGTTATCTGCGCGGGCATCTGACACTGGCTGTGGCCGAAGTGGAGCAACTGGGCGAACATACGCCAGAAGCGCTGCAGATTCAGGTCTCCCGCAGTCTGCAAAATGCTATCGCTGCCGGAGAACTCTCACCGCGCGACCAGGCATTAGTGGTCGGAATGTGGGACAACCTGTTTGTTCAGGCACGCCAGCTCTCCGCATAACGTTGCAGGGCGGCGTGCCGCCCTCAGCATCGGCTAAACTGCTTTTCCCTTCAGTAATTTTCTCACCCAGTAGCGATTCGGATTAAGCGCTGCCAGTGTACTCACGTCCAGCGGCTGCGGTTCGCCCGTCAGCTGAGCTGCCAGTACTTCGGCTGCCAGCGGTGCACTGCACAGGCCGCGCGATCCCAGCGCACCAAACAGATACAGGCCCGCCAGATCGGGCGCATCAGCGATATCGTGACTTGCGGCCAGCTGCGCCGGTAAATCAGCGTATTGCACCAGCGTGGCGTCATAATCCGGCGCACCGCCCACCATCGGCAGGTGATCCCGCGTGGCGCAGCGCACACCCATTCTCGCCTCGCCGTCACTGACATCCACGCTCTCTGCCCAGCGACGGTCAGGCAGGCAATCCAGTAGTCGGCTGCGGTTCTCCTGCTGATCCTCTTCCCGGTAATCTATTGCGGTTTCGCCACGATGATAGCTGGCACCGATACAGTGGGTGCCAAACTGCGGGCTGACGGGCGTCAGGTAGCCGTCGTAACAGAGCACGGTCTGCAGCGCGTCGAGACCTGGGGTTGAAGGAACATGGCTCACCTGACCGGCCACCGGATAGGTCGGCAGCGGGGCGCTTTGCGCAACGTCGGCAATCGCATGGCCGTTAGCCAGCACCACTGTCGGATGACGGACCGCGGGGCGATCGCTGAACGTCAGCGTCCAGTGATCATCATCCCGTGAAAGGCTGCTCACCCGGTGTAGCCAGTGAATGCGCAATCCCTGGGTTTCACCATAAGCCAGCATCGCGGTGGTCAGTTCGGCCGGTGAGAGCCAGCCACCTTCCGGGTAGAAAATGCCGCTGCAGCCATGATCAACATTTGCCAGTGTCTCCGCCTCTGCGACATCCACGCCACGAGCGATGGATTCAGGCAGGCCCATCGCCAGCATCTGATCAATCTTCTTACGACTTTTCTCATCCCAGCCGAGCTGCAGCACACCGCTCCAGTGATGCTCATAGTGGACGGTTAACTGATCGTAGAGCCGCCGGGCGAAGCTGAAGGCCGCCGGGAAAAAGGTGGCGAGCGCCGGGTCGTGCTGGTTGAGCAGCGGATAGAGCGCGCCCTGACGATTACCGGACGCGCCCAGCGCGGGTGCTTCGTCGGCACAGTAAAGGGTGACCTGCCAGCCGCGACGCAGCAGCGCCAGCGCTAAGGTGGCACTGGCGACGCCGCCGCCAATCAGGGCAACATCACGCTGCTCCGCAGATTGACGATGATACCAGGGCTGCGGACTGGGTAACGGAGGCGCATCCTGCAACGGCCCGCACAGCATTTCGCGCTTGGGACCAAATCCTTTGCGGCGGATAACGTCAAAGCCTGCCTGCTGCAGGCCGCGCCGGACAATACCTGCGGCGGTAAAGGTCGCGAAGGTCCCTTGTGGACGCGCCAGTTTTGCCATCATGCTGAACAGTTCCGGCGTCCACATATCCGGGTTCTTCGACGGCGCGAAACCATCCAGGAACCAGGCATCCACCTGACGATGCAGGCTCTCATCCAGCTCTTCCATCAGCTGGTTGATATCGCCCAGCCAGAGATCGAGCGTGATCCGTCCCCCGTCAAACAGCAAACGCTGGCAGCCGGGCAGGGCCGCAGGCCACTGCGCCTGCAGCGTTTCGGCCCAGGGAGCCAGTTCCGGCCAGTGCTGCTGCGCAGCAGCCAGGTCTTCACGGGTTAACGGAAATTTCTCAAAGCTGATGAAATGCAGACGTTTTAAAGTGGCATCGGGCTGTTCACGCTGAAACGTATCGAACGCCTGCCACAGCGTCAGAAAGTTGAGGCCGGTACCAAAACCGCTTTCCGCCACGATCAGCAGATCGCGCGGATGCTCTGCAAAACGATCGGGAAAACCGTTGCCGCCAAGGAAGACATAACGTGTCTCTTCCAGACCATTGTCATTAGAGAAATAGACGTCGCCAAACGCTCGGGAAACAGGTGTACCCTGTTCATTCCAGTTTAGCTGTGCATGTTCAACCGGGGTTAGTTTCACGGTAAAGGCTCGTTTTTCAGGCAGTGGCGCGATTCTAACGACCCACGTGACATGACGCAAATTTACAAAAGGAAATAGCTGATCGGACTTGTTCGGCGTACAAGTGTACGCTAGAGTGCATGCCAATTAAGAAGAAGTGGATGAGGAAGATTGAATGAAACGTGCTGTGATTACTGGCTTAGGGATCGTTTCCAGTATTGGTAATAACCAGCAAGAGGTGCTGTCATCTCTGCGTGAAGGACGCTCTGGCATCACCTTTTCTGAAGAGATGAAAGATTCCGGCATGCGTAGTCACGTCTGGGGTAACGTTAAATTAGATACCACCGGCCTCATCGATCGCAAAGTTGTGCGTTTTATGAGTGATGCGTCCATCTATGCTTATCTTTCCATGGAAGAAGCGATTAAAGATTCCGGCCTCACCACTGAAATGTATCAGAGTAACCCACGTGTGGGTCTGATTGCGGGTTCAGGCGGCGGTTCTCCACGCTTCCAGGTGTTTGGTGCGGATGCTATGCGCAGCCCACGCGGCCTGAAAGCGGTTGGCCCCTATGTGGTCACCAAAGCGATGGCCTCTGGCGTTTCTGCCTGCCTCGCCACGCCATTCAAAATTCATGGCGTAAACTACTCGATTAGCTCTGCCTGTGCCACCTCAGCGCACTGTATCGGTAATGCCGTTGAGCAGATTCAGCTCGGCAAACAGGATATCGTTTTTGCGGGTGGCGGCGAAGAGCTGTGCTGGGAAATGGCCTGTGAGTTCGATGCCATGGGCGCGCTCTCTACCCGTTACAACGACACGCCAGAGAAAGCGTCACGTACTTATGACAATGAGCGCGACGGCTTTGTTATCGCCGGTGGCGGCGGCATGGTGGTGGTGGAAGAGCTGGAGCATGCGCTGGCTCGCGGAGCACACATCTATGCCGAAATCGTCGGTTACGGTGCGACGTCAGACGGTGCAGACATGGTTGCACCATCAGGTGAAGGCGCAGTGCGCTGCATGAAGATGGCGATGAACGGTGTCGATACACCAATCGACTATCTGAACAGCCACGGAACCTCTACTCCGGTGGGTGATGTGAAAGAGCTGGGTGCGATTCGTGAAGTGTTTGGCGATAACACGCCTTACATCTCAGCGACCAAAGCGATGACCGGCCACTCACTGGGTGCGGCGGGCGTGCAGGAAGCGATTTACTCGCTGCTGATGCTGGAACATGGTTTTATTGCGCCAAGCATCAACATCACCTCGCTGGACGCCGCTGCAACCGGTATGAACATCGTCACTGCGCCGATGGAAAAAGAGCTGACCACCGTGATGTCTAACAGCTTTGGTTTCGGCGGCACCAACGCCACCCTGACCATGCGTAAATATCAGGCGTAATCATTACGTCAGTACGCTGAAGGGCCGGCTTGCCGGCCCTTTTTGTTTTTGGTGAACATGCTTCGCTGCAACGCATTGTATGCTCAGGGAACACGGGCAGATCGGAAAGACGCTAAAGCCAATCCCTGGCCGCTCGGCCCGCGCCGTCCATGGCGCGGGACGCTTTCCTCCTCTGCCCCTATTCCCTGCGCGTTGTGCTACTGTGTTGCGGTAAGATACATCCTGAATGGGGTTGGTCAGTCGTCTGACGTTTTACAGCCCATCCGCGTTACCTCGTTCAACCCTCCGTTTTAGCCCTCCCGCTGCAGCAGCCGCAGCAATGTATTGCATCCTGCCACAATCTCATCAGGCGTCAGTGCGGCAAAGCCCAGCATCCAGCCTTGCTGAGACGAAGGCCCGGCATAGAGTGGGCTCAGACGCGGCAGCAGCAAACCCTGTTGAGCCGCCAGTGCGCTTAATCGCGCTTCATCCTGTTGCAGTCTGACAGTTACCTGTAATCCGCCGCTGCTGACAATCGGCGTGATCCAGGGCGAGAGCCGCTGAGCAATCTGCTCGAGTAACCGATCGCGACGGCTGCGATAGAGTTGACGCATCAGCCGCAGATGGCTGGCGAAATGTCCCTGCTGCAGGAAGGCAGCGGTGACAGCCTGCGGTAGCAGGGCGCTATGCCCATCAAGCACGCTGCGTGCCTGACCAATGGGCGTAATCAGCGCGGGCGGCACGACCATCCACGCCAGGCGCAGAGAGGGAAACAGCGATTTCGAAAAGGTGCCCAGCGTGATCACCCGCTGATGGCGATCCAGTCCCTGCAGTGCCGGAACAGGGCGATCATCATAATGAAACTCACTATCGTAATCATCTTCGATTAACCAGCATTGGTTGCGCTGCGCCCAGTCGAGCCACGCCAGACGCCGCGACAGGCTGAGCGTGACGCCAGTTGGATAATGATGCGAGGGTGTCAGATACATCAGCTTCGCACTGCCGCTGGCGGGGACAGCACCTTCGGCATCGACCTCAATGCCGCGCACCTGTGCGCCTGTGGCCCTGAAGGCGTTGCGCGCGCCAGGATAGCCAGGCTCCTCCATCCACACCGCATCACCGGGATCGACGAACATCATCGCCAGTAACTGCAGCGCCTGCTGTGAACTTGTCAGAATGATCACCTGCTCTGGCTGGCACGCTACGCCTCGTGAGAGCGCCAGATAATCAGCGAGTGCGCTGCGTAACGGCAGGTAGCCGCAGGGATCGCCATATCCCATTGCCGCGCTGCCCAGGGAACGCTGTACGCTGCTGCTCAGGCGTCGCCAGGTGTTGTGGGGAAAAGCGCGTAACTCCGGTGAACCGGCGGCGAATGCGTGCGGAAAAGGGGGATCCTGACAGCCACCGGTTGCCAGAACCTGCTGGCCCCGCGCCGAGAAGCGGACGGGCTGAGGCCGGGCAGGTAATGATGATGAATAGGAGGGGATGATGATGGCAACAAAAGTACCGCGACCGGTCTCGCGTCGCAGATAGCCTTCACTTTCCAGCTGTCCGTAGGCCGCTTCCACCGTCACACGTGACAGACGCAGATCCTGCGCCAGCTGCCGGCTGGAGGGTAACTGCTGACCGGCGTGCAGATGATGCCGGTTGATCGCCAGTCGCAGGGTAGAGCAGAGCCGCTCACGCACGCCGCCACTGGCCTGGTGCTGGAAAAGTTGTAACCACGGTGAAGGCATATGGGTCTTAACCCTGCTGGATAATGGGTATCAGTAAGCAGTCCACTTTGCCGTAAACTGCAGCTTCATCACAACAGGAGAATCGCTATGTCATCGGTTTTACAGATTCCGGCCGCCACGCCGCAGCAAAGCCTCGACTATCTGCAGGCCAAACTCGCTTATTACACCGACGCCTGGGATCTGGCAGAAGATCTGGCCCGTCAGGCACCAGAAATTGTGGTGATCGATGCCCGTGCGCCGGAGGCTTATCGCGCCGGTCATATCTGCGGCGCGATAAATTTTCCGCATCGCGGGATGGATGCCAGCACGACGGCGCGGCTTGACCGCAGCAAAGTGTATGTCACCTATTGTGACGGTATTGGCTGTAACGGCTCGACGAAAGCGGCATGGAAACTGGCATCGCTGGGATTTCAGGTGAAGGAGTTAATTGGCGGGCTGGATTTCTGGAAACGTGACGGTCATCCGCTGACCTGGGGTGATGCAGCGGGCGAATGGCCTGCCGCCGCGCCCATAGCATCCTGCGGCTGCTGACTCAGAGTACCAGCCAGAGTAAAAGGGTGATGACCCCCAGTGCGACAAAAAATCCCAGCAGGGGACGCTGCGCCAGCGGCTGTATCGTGGGCGGCAGCGATGCCACAAAGGGTGACCAGATCGGCTGAGGTTTAATCTCGCTGGGTGCAAGCGGCTGCTCAAGAAGTTTTTCTGCCCGGTCAGCGCGACGGCTGAACAGGAAGTTCAGCAGATCCTGCGTCTGTGCAGTGGTCAGAACCATCTGCGGCGTCGCCTGAAAACGCTGCTGGCTGTAATCTTCCAGTTGCTGCCGTTCCTGCTGATCGAGCGGCTGTTTCAGGGACGCTTCCAGCAGTTGCAGCGTCGGTGCACTGTGCTGACTCAGCGTCTGGCGTACCTGCAGATACTGTGTCAGCAGCGGAAAGTGGCGTGAGGGGATCGGATCGCCGCTGGTCAGATTCACCAGTTTCAGCGCTGCCGACCACAGCTTGCCGGTAGATTCGCCGGTGGCGGCGGCCAGGCGCACCACCTGCTGATTCAGGGTATGGTGCTCGGCAGGCAGCAGCGTGCGATCGCTGACGCGGATCTGCTGCGGCTGGGGAATCGTCATCTGCCCGTTCTGCAGCATCGTCAGCACCTGGCGCAGCTGATCCTGACTCAGCGCGCTCAGGACGGTCTGACCAAACTGCTGACGGATAAAATCACTGACGGCCTGACGGTTATTACCTTTCGGCAGCAGCTCGGTGAGCTGAGTCATCAGCTGGCGGGTGCCATGTCCGTTCTGCGCCTGCGTCAGGCGACCATTCAGATACTGTTCCGCAGCCGGAAAATGACGCGACTGTAACTCCGCTTCACTCTTTACGCCCACTTCATGACGGACGCCCGCCCAGAGTTCAGGCGCTTTAAGAGTGCTGAGCGATGAGATACGCACGATCAGGCGTTCTAACGTCGTGCGCTGAGCAGGAGAGAGTGGCTGTTCACCCGCCACAGAACCGTGACGGGCCACACCGGTTTGCGGATTGACAGATGAACGATCGACCGGCGCACCGGGGCCGCTGAGAGGTTGCATGGCGGATTCCTTGGGAAAACAGAACAGCGTGGGGTGCGCCGGAAAACGAATAGGCCATGATAGCAAAAGCCCCCGGGAAATCCCACGGGGGACTCGCGTTTCGGCGCGAGATTTACGCTTGAGTTGTGAACCTCAGCCGCCTTTATTTACCACCCTCTTTAGCTGCATCTTCACTCACCGCAGCCAGACTCCTTAATCGGCAGAAGGTATGATTCAGGATGGTGGCTGAATGACCGGTTTGTGCCGGGTTAGTGGCGTCCGCAGTCGCTGCGCCAGTATGACACCGCCCAGCGTCAGACCACCGCCAATCCAGTGGTAACTGTGCAGTTGCTCGTGCAGAAACAGCACGGCGATCAATGCGGTAAACAGCGGCGTCAGATTCATAAAGATGCTGGTGGTGCTGGCACCAAGGCGCTGCACGCCATGGATCCACAAAAAAGGCGCGATGATGGAGGCGAACAGCCCGGCAAACGCTACCAGTGGCAGGTTATGCCAGTTAAGCGACACGTCTGGTGCCAGTAAAAAGCCGGGCAGCAACAGCAGTACGCCGAATACGATCTGCACATAGAGACTCTGCCAGATTGGCAATGGCAGCGCCCAGCGTTTCGTCAGGACGCCATACAGCGCATAGGAGGTGGAAGCGGCCAGCATCATCAGTTCACCTTTGCCCATGCCATGATTCAGCAACTGCATCACGTCACCCTGACTGACCAGCCACACGAGTCCGCAAAAAGAGAGAATACTGCCGAGCAGGATACCGAGCGTTGGCGCAATCCGAAGGATAACCACGCTCAGCAGTACGGTGAGCAGCGGGATCAGCGCGCCAATAATGCCCATAAACAGTGCGCTGACACTATGTGCCGCGTAATAGGCAAGACTCTGATAGAGCACCATACCGAGCAGCCCAAGGATCGCCAGCCGCCACAGATGCGGTTTGATGATCTTACGCGAGCGCCACACGCCAGGCAGCACAAAGGGAGTAAGTACCAGCAGCGCCAGCAGCCAGCGATAGAATGAGATCGCTGCCGGATCGATCGCACTGGCCGACAGTTTGCTGACAATTGAGTTGATCGACCAGATCATCACCGCAAAGAGCGGGTACAGGAAAAACATGCTGACTCTCCATACGTCATTACACGCCATTGATGAGGCGCAGTGTACGCTTGTCCGGATTTATCCAGATAGTTAATATCGGACAAAATGAGCGAATGAGCGGACAGAATGAGCCTGAAAGTGACCTACCAGCCGCCGGTGAATGCGCCGCAGTTACGCTACTTTATGCGTTATGAACAGGCCAATGCCCGCACCGAATATCTGCCGCATGCGCATGCCTGGGGCCAGCTGATCATGGTGAAAAGCCACGTCCTGGAGATGCAGGTCGAGGGCGAGCGCTTGCTGACGCCGGCCGATATTCCTGTCTGGATCCCGCCGGGTCAGCTGCACAGTAGCTATAACCATCGTCAGGCGCAGTTTCGCACCTTTAATCTGGCGTCACCGCTCTGCGCCGACTTACCCCGGCGCGCCTGTCTGATGCTGATAGATCCCATTGCACACGCCATCATGGACGATTTCGCTGAGCAGCAAATCGAGCAACCCGCCACGGATGCCCAGTGGCGGCTGTGCGAGGTGCTGCGCGATCGCCTGAAGCTGGCGCAGGTGCAGGAGAGTTATCTGCCGACTTCAGATGATAAATTTCTGGCGCCTGTGTTACATGCGCTGGAAGCGCATCCGGGCGATAACACCACGCTGGCGGGCTGGGCGGCGCGGGTCTTTACGACCGAACGGACGCTGGCGCGGCGCTGCCAGCAGCATCTGCATATGACGTTTGGTGAGTGGCGGCAGCGTCTGCGGTATCTTCGCGCCATCGTACTGCTCGAGCAGGGAGAAAGCGTGCAGAGTATCGCCCATGAGCTGGGATACAGTTCCGCCTCGGCGCTGATTGTGATGTTCCAGCAACAGGCAGGCACCACGCCCGATCGCTACCGTGCGCGGTTAGGCTAACGCGTCGCTTTGTGCCAGAATAATTGCCTCACATGTAACAGACAGGAAAGCCGTGGTGAAAATTCTGGTCGATGAAAATATGCCTTATGCCCGTGAGTTATTCAGTCGCACCGGCGTCGTGGTCGCGGTGCCGGGGCGTCCGCTGCCAGTGGCTGAGCTGGCCGATGCCGATGGCCTGATGGTGCGCTCCGTCACCCAGGTGAATGAATCGCTGCTGGCAGGAAAACCGGTGAGGTTTGTCGGCACCGCGACGGCGGGCACCGATCATATCGACGAGAACTGGCTGCAGCAGGCGGGCGTTGCGTTTTCAGCCGCTCCCGGCTGTAACGCTATTGCGGTGGTGGAATATGTTTTCTCTGCGCTGCTGATGCTGGCGGAGCGCGATGGTTTTGAGCTGCGTGACCGCACAGTCGGCATCGTTGGTGTCGGTAACGTCGGCGGGCGGCTGCAAAAGCGTCTTGAGGCCTGGGGCATCAAAACCCTGTTTTGCGATCCGCCACGCGCCGATCGCGGTGACGAAGGCGATTTTCTGTCCCTGGAGGCGGTGACAGCGCAGGCAGATATTCTGACCTTCCACACGCCGCTGTTTAAAGACGGCCCCTACAAAAGCTGGCATCTGGCGGATGCAGCGCTGCTGATGGCGCTGAAGCCCAACACCATCCTGATTAACGCCTGTCGCGGCCCGGTAGTGGACAATAGCGCGCTGCTGGAGGTGCTGAAAATGCGCCATGACCTGAGCGTAGTGCTGGATGTCTGGGAACCGGAGCCGGATCTCTCGCTGGCGCTGCTGGATAAGGTCGACATCGCCACGCCGCACATCGCGGGCTACACGCTGGAAGGCAAAGCACGTGGCACCACTCAGGTCTTTGAAGCCTGGTGCGACTTTATTGGTCAGCCGCAGCAGGTGCCACTCAGCACCTTACTGCCGGAGCCGGAATTCAGTGAAATTACCCTGAATGGCTCGCTGGATCAGCCAACACTGAAACGTCTGGCGCATCTGGTGTATGATGTGCGCCGCGATGATGCCCCGCTACGTAAAGTGGCGGCGAAACCCGGCGAGTTTGATCGCCTGCGCAAGCAGTATCTGGAGCGCCGCGAGTGGTCTTCGCTGCAGGTAAGCTGCGATGACGCCTCAACGGCTGAGATGCTGAACCTGCTGGGCTTTAACGCAATCTACTCCCCAGAATAGCGGGCGCTGAAGGTCAGGCGCCCTGGCGCGGTTTCCGCACTGAATTAATCAGTGAACGGAAGGCGCGTGTCACGCGGGCGTCTCTGTATGGCGGCTGGATTTAAGGGGGGAATAAATCTGAATCCCTGGGCGGTGAATATCACCGCCTTCTGTTTTTATGTCATTGTCTGGAGTAAACCAACATGTCTGACGGCTGGAATATTGCGCTACTTGGCGCGACAGGCGCAGTAGGGAACGCTGTACTGGAACTGCTGGCGGAACGCCAGTTCCCGGTTGGTGAATTATATTTGCTGGCCAGCGAAAACAGTGCGGGTGAAATCAAACGTTTCGAAGGCCGCTCGGTGCGGGTCGATAATGCAGAGACGTTCGACTGGTCACAGGCGCAGCTGGCCTTTTTCGTCGCGGGCCGTGACGCTTCGGCACGTTTTGCCGACGAAGCGGCCAATGCCGGTTGTCTGGTGATCGACAGCAGCGAGCTGTTTGCGCTGGAACCCGATGTGCCGCTGGTGGTGCCGGATGTGAATCCGCAGGTGCTGGCAGATTATCGCAATCGCAACATCATCAGCGTGGCGGACAACCTGGTGAGCCAGTTGCTGACCGCGATTAAACCGCTGGTAGATGCGGCCGGGCTGAGCCGTTTACAGGTGACGAATCTGATCTCGGTTTCCAGCTACGGCAAAGTGGCAGTCGATGCGCTGGCGGGGGAAAGTGCCCGCCTGCTCAACGGTATTCCGGCTGATGAACATCACTTTGGTCGTCAGCTGGCGTTTAACCTGATGCCACAACAGGCCGACGCAGAAGGTAGCGTGGAGAGTGAACGCCGTCTGATTGATCAGGTGCGCAAAGTCCTGCAGGACGAAGGCTTGCCCATTGCGGTCAGCAGCGTACAGGCTCCGGTGTTCTACGGTAACGCGCAGATTGTGCATATCGAAAACCTGCGCCCGCTCTCTGCGGAAGAAGCGCGTGCCGAGCTGGCGCTGGCGTCAGATATTCGTCTGAGCGAAGAGGATGACGTGCCGACGCCAGTGACGGATGCCTCAGGCAACGGCGAACTGAGCATCGGCGCTGTGCGCAACGACTACGGTATTCCAGAGCTGCTGCAGTTCTGGTCAGTGGCGGACAACATTCGTTTTGGCGGCGCGCTGATGGCGGTGAAAACCGCTGAGAAACTGGTTCAGGAGTATCTGTAACCATGTCCGATGGTCAGACGAAAAAACTGGCGCTCGGCATCGAGTATGACGGCAGCCGTTACTACGGCTGGCAGCGCCAGAATGAAGTTCGCAGCGTGCAGGAAAAGGTAGAGCGCGCGCTGTCGAAGGTCGCCGATCACCCGGTCAGCATTTTTTGTGCTGGTCGTACCGATGCGGGCGTGCACGGGACGGGGCAGGTGGTCCATTTCGAGACGACCTCGCAGCGGCCTGATAGCGCCTGGACGCTGGGCGTCAACGCCAATCTGCCGCCGGATATTGCAGTGCGCTGGGTGAAAGCGGTGCCGGATGAATTTCATGCCCGCTTCAGCGCCACGGCCCGACGCTATCGCTACCTGATCTACAATCAGCGCCTGCGTCCGGCGGTGCTGGCGCAGGGCGTGACGCACTTCTACCATCCACTGGATGCAGAGAAGATGCAGCGCGCCGGGCAATGTTTGTTAGGCGAGAATGATTTCACTTCATTCCGCGCAGTGCAGTGCCAGTCACGTACACCCTGGCGCAACGTGATTCACCTCAACGTGATGCGTCAGGGTCCCTATGTGATTGTGGATATTAAAGCCAACGCTTTTGTGCATCACATGGTGCGCAATATCGTGGGCAGCCTGATGGAGATAGGCTGCGGCAATAAGCCGGAGTCATGGATGGCAACGCTGCTGGCGGCGAAGGATCGGACATTAGCCGCAGCCACAGCCCGGGCAGAAGGGTTGTATCTGGTGGCGGTGGATTACCCATCCCACTTTGCGTTACCACAGCCGTCGATGGGACCGTTGTTCCTTGCGGATTAATTCACTTTCAGGACTTAAAAGGGCGCGCTATGGAGTTTCTCCATTTTCTGGTCGATTTTATTCTGCACATCGATGTGCATCTGGCCGAGCTGGTTGCACAGTACGGTATCTGGATTTACGCTATTTTGTTCCTGATTTTGTTCTGCGAAACCGGGCTGGTTGTGACGCCATTCCTGCCGGGCGATTCGCTGCTGTTTGTTGCGGGCGCACTGGCTGCACTGCCGGGTAACGATCTCAATGTGCATGTGATGGTGGCGTTGTTAGTGGTGGCCGCGGTGCTGGGCGATGCGGTGAACTATACCATTGGCCGCCTGTTTGGCGAACGGCTGTTCAGTAACCCGAACTCGAAGATTTTCCGTCGTAGTCATCTGGATAAAACCCATGCGTTTTATGCCCGTCACGGTGGAAAAACCATTATCCTGGCGCGCTTTGTGCCAATTGTCCGCACGTTTGCCCCGTTTGTTGCCGGTATGGGCCATATGTCCTATCGCCATTTCGCGCTGTTCAACGTAACGGGTGCGCTGTTATGGGTGCTGCTGTTCTCCTATGCCGGCTACCTGTTTGGCGATCTGCCGGTGGTGCAGGAAAACCTGAAGCTGCTGATTGTGGGCATTATCCTGGTCTCGATTCTGCCGGGTGTGATTGAAGTCTGGCGTCATCGCCGTCAGGCGAAGCAGCAGAAGCTGCCGTAAGACTTCGCTCAGGGGTAAGACCAGATTTTTATCCACAGTCTGAACAGGTTGTGGTTTAATGAGCGACATTTACCGTCTGCTGAAGCGGTTTTCAGCAGTATCAAGACGACTGGACCAGGTCAGTTTTAAACAGAAAGGTCATCAATGAGCTGGATTGAACGCATTCTTAATAAAAGCACCGGAACGCCTGTGCGCAAAGCCAGTATCCCGGAAGGGGTCTGGACCAAGTGTGACAGCTGTGGGCAGGTTCTCTACCGCGCCGAGCTGGAGCGTAATCTTGAGGTTTGCCCGAAGTGTGACCACCACATGCGTATGCACGCGCGTGAGCGCCTCGGCAGTTTCCTCGATCAGGGCACGATGGTTGAGCTTGGCAGTGAACTTGAACCCAAAGATCTGCTGAAGTTCCGCGATTCGAAGAAGTACAAAGATCGTCTGGTAGCAGCACAGAAAGATACCGGCGAGAAAGATGCGCTGATCGTCATGAAAGGTCAGCTGCACAGTATGCCAGTTGTTGCGGCAGCGTTTGAATTTGCCTTTATGGGTGGTTCAATGGGCTCTGTAGTGGGGGCACGCTTTGTACGTGCAGTTGAGCAGGCGCTGGAAGATAACTGTCCGCTGATCTGCTTCTCCGCAAGTGGCGGTGCCCGTATGCAGGAAGCGCTGCAGTCACTGATGCAGATGGCGAAAACCAGTGCGGCACTGGCAAAAATGCAGGAGCGTGGTCTTCCGTATATTTCCGTGCTGACTGACCCGACTATGGGTGGCGTTTCTGCCAGTTTCGCCATGCTGGGTGACCTCAACATCGCAGAGCCTAAAGCGCTCATCGGCTTTGCCGGCCCACGCGTCATCGAGCAGACAGTGCGTGAAAAACTGCCGCCGGGCTTCCAGCGCAGTGAGTTTCTTATTGAGAAGGGCGCGATTGATATGATCATCCGCCGCCCGGAAATGCGCTACAAACTGGCAAGCCTGCTGGCCAAAATGATGAACCTGCCGGCACCGCTGCATGACGGTGAACCGTCCGCTCCCGCGACGACTGAATCGGAAAGCAACGAGGCCTGACAGGAGATAGAGAGGCGCGCCTGTCGCGCCTCTTACCAATGCACCGTATACCGCAGCACCAGTCTGCCAGGTATAAATAAGCAAAACGGGACATATGGACAATCTTCACCTTCCTCAAGCCACGTCGCCTTTGGCCACGTGGCTTTATTATCTTGAGCACCTGCATACTCAGGCCATCGAACTGGGTCTGGACCGTATTCGTCAGGTAGCACAACGTCTCGACCTGCTGAAACCCGCTCCGTTTGTCTTTACCGTAGCCGGTACCAATGGTAAAGGCACCACCTGTCGCATCCTGGAAACGCTGCTGATTGCCGCAGGCTATCGCGTAGGCGTCTATAGCTCGCCGCATCTGGTGCGCTATACCGAACGCGTCCGGGTTCAGGGCGAGGAGCTGAGTGAAGCGCAGCACTGCGCCAGCTTTGCGGAGATTGAAGCCGGACGGGCTGATATTTCGCTGACCTACTTTGAATTCGGTACGCTCTCTGCGCTGAATCTGTTTCGCCAGGCGCAGCTGGATGTCGTGATCCTCGAGGTCGGCCTCGGCGGACGACTGGATGCCACCAACATCGTGGATGCCGATGTCGCCGTAGTCACCAGCATTGCACTGGATCACACCGACTGGCTGGGACCGGATCGCGAAAGCATCGGACGTGAGAAAGCGGGCGTCTTCCGCGCGGGGAAACCGGCGATAGTCGGTGAACCCGATATGCCACACAGCATCGCTGTGGTCGCGCAGGAAAAAGGCGCTCAGTTGTTACAGCGCAACCGCGACTGGTCCTGGCATGCGCAGGCCGAAAGCTGGTCGCTGCGTGATGTGCAGGGCGAGCTGAACGATCTGCCGCTGCCTCAGGTGCCGCTGCCTAACGCGGCGACCGCGCTGGTGGCGCTGCGTGTTTCAGGGCTTGAGGTCAGTGAAGCGCAGATTCGCGCCAGCCTGCCGCTGGCGATGCTGCCAGGGCGGTTTCAGACTATCAGTGAATCACCGCGCGTGATTCTGGATGTCGCCCATAATCCGCACGCGGCAGGCTATCTGGCGTCGCGGCTGGCGGCCCTGCCGAAACGCGGCAAGGTGCATGCCGTCGTGGGCATGCTGCACGATAAAGATATCGCCGGAACGCTCGCCGCATTGGCTCCAATAGTTGATGCCTGGTACTGTGCACCGCTTGACGGTCCGCGCGGTGCCAGTGCAGAGCAACTGCTGGACGCGCTGCCGCAGGGCGAGACCTTTGGTTCGGTTGAACTCGCCTGGCAGCAGGCACACCAGCGGGCTGCGCCGCAGGACACTGTGCTGGTGTGTGGTTCATTCCACACTGTGGCACAGGTCATGGAATCGATTGAAACGGAGAAAGGACGTGGCAAGTAAGTTTCAGAACCGTTTAGTCGGCACCGTTATTCTGGTTGCCGTTGGCGTGATTGTGTTGCCAGGGCTGCTGGATGGTCAGAAAAAGCATTACAAAGAGGAGTTCGCCGCCATCCCGCTGGTGCCGAAACCTGACGATCAGCAGGATAGCGAAATGGTGCCGCCGGTAACCCAGTCGCTGCCCGCTCAGCCGCCGGAAGGCGCAGGCAGTGCCGTCAATAGCAGCAATGACAATGGTAAAACCAACGCCACGGCGGAGCAGGGACGGACGCAGCCGTATGAAGAGAGCGATCCTGTCGTCGTCTCGCCGCCGCCGGTCCATCAGTCTGTGCCTGCACAGACGGTGACGAAGCCGAAAGCGGCAGAGCAGCAGAAACCTAAAGTCACCGAGCAGCCTAAGCAGAAGCCGGTTGAACAGCAGAAGCCAAAAGTCGTGGAGCAGCCTAAACCGAAGCCGGTTGAGCAATCCAAAGCGGTTGAGCAGCCAAAGCAGGAAGAGGCGCCAAAAGTGGCAGAGACCACGGCTCCGGCGGGGCAGGCTTATGTGGTGCAGTTAGGTGCGTTGAAGAACGCCAGTAAAGTAAATGAGATTGTCGCGCAGTTGCGGCTGTCGGGCTATCGCGCCTTTACCGTGCCGTCAACGCCGGTTCAGGGTCAGATTACCCGTATCTACGTTGGCCCTGATGCCTCGAAAGCTAAAATGCAAGGCGCGGTGGGTGAACTGAAAAGCATCTCAGGACTGGGCGGTGTTGTAAAACCGTATAGCGCCCGTTAAACCGGCGATTGGCGCTGCCGATAGCAGTAACAGGCAGCGTCTTTTACCGGGCAGGCAGCGCGCTTAACGCGCGCTGTCACGAAAAAGAGTGAAGATTTTCAACAGGCTGTCTGGTTGAGAATCACCCGGGCGATTGCAGTTTTTTTCATCGCCGCTTTTATGGATGCAGAAAAAGAAAACCGCTACGCAAACGTTTTCTTTTTCTGTTAGAATGCGCCCCGAACTGGATGCAGGGGTGCAATTGCACTGGCGCTGGAAGAGTTCATGATCTGGATTGATTACGTCATTATTGCGGTAGTTGGTTTTTCGGCTCTGGTCAGCCTGGTTCGTGGGTTTGTCCGGGAAGCCTTATCTCTTGTTACCTGGGGATGCGCGTTTTTTGTCGCCAGTCATTACTACGCCTACCTTGCAGTCTGGTTTACAGGTTTTGACGACGAACTGGTTCGTAACGGTATTGCCATCGGTGTGCTGTTTGTGGCGACGCTGATTGTGGGTGCCATTGTGAACTACGTTATCGGCACGCTGGTAGAAAAAACCGGCCTGTCGGGAACCGACCGGGTGTTGGGCGTCTGTTTCGGGGCGTTGCGTGGTGTGCTGATCGTAGCCGCTTTGCTGTTCTTCCTTGATACATTCACTGGCTTTTCCAAAAGTCCGGACTGGCAACAGTCTCAACTCATTCCCGAGTTCAGTTATATCATCAGGTGGTTCTTTGATTACCTGAAAAGCACGTCGAGTTTTTTACCCCGGTGATGTGACCGGGTGTGCGGCTAAATGAGGAAATGACAACATGTGCGGTATTGTCGGTATCACCGGTTTCATGCCGGTCAACCAGTCGATCTATGACGCGTTAACGGTGCTCCAGCACCGCGGGCAGGATGCCGCAGGCATTTGTACTATCGATGCGCTGAAATGTTTTCGCCTGCGAAAGGCAAACGGCCTGGTCAGCGACGTTTTCGAAGCACGCCACATGCAGCGACTGCAGGGCAATATGGGGATCGGTCACGCGCGTTATCCCACCGCAGGCAGCTCAAGTGCCTCTGAAGCGCAGCCATTTTATGTAAACTCCCCGTATGGCATTACCCTGGCGCACAACGGTAATCTGACCAACGCACATGTGCTGCGTAAGCACCTGTTTGAAAAGGGTCGCCGCCACGTTAACACCACTTCAGATTCTGAAATCCTGCTGAATATTTTTGCGCAGGAGTTAGATCGTTTCCAGAACGATCCGCTGGAAGCTGACAACATTTTTGCTGCGGTGGCTGCCGTACATCAGCAGGTGCGCGGTGCCTACGCCGTCGTAGCGATGATTATCGGCCACGGTATGGTGGCCTTCCGCGACCCTAACGGCATCCGTCCGCTGGTGCTGGGCAAGCGCGTTATCGCCGATGGCCGCACCGAATATATGGTCGCCTCCGAGAGCGTCGCGCTGGATACGCTGGGCTTTGAGTTCATCCGTGACGTTGCTCCGGGTGAAGCGGTTTATGTCACTGAAGCAGGCCAGCTTTCGACCCGTCAGTGTGCTGAAAACCCAAAAAGCAATCCGTGCCTGTTCGAGTATGTCTACTTTGCGCGTCCGGACTCCTTCCTGGACAAGATTTCGGTCTACAGCGCCCGTGTCCGCATGGGCACCAAGCTGGGCGAGAAAATTGCCCGCGAGTGGGAAGATCTCGATATCGACGTCGTGATTCCGATTCCGGAAACCTCTACCGATATCGCGCTGGAAATCGCCCGTATTCTTGACAAGCCTTATCGCCAGGGCTTCGTGAAAAACCGTTACGTTGGTCGTACCTTTATCATGCCAGGCCAGCAGTTACGCCGCAGCGCGGTGCGCCGCAAGCTCAACGCGAACCGCGCTGAATTCCGTGATAAAAATGTGCTGCTGGTGGATGACTCTATCGTACGCGGTACCACCTCAGAGCAGATCATTGAGATGGCGCGTGAAGCGGGTGCGAAACGGGTTTACCTGGCCTCAGCGGCACCGGAAATTCGTTTCCCGAACGTCTACGGCATCGATATGCCGAGCGCCACGGAACTGATTGCGCACGGCCGCGAAGTCGAAGAGATTCGACAGCTGATTAAAGCCGATGCACTGATTTTCCAGGATCTCGACGATCTGATCGAAGCGGTGCGTGAGGAGAATCCGGACATTGCACAATTTGAGTGCTCGGTGTTCAACGGCATTTACGTGACGAAAGATGTCGACCAGCAGTATCTGGAGTATCTGGAGTCGCTGCGTAATGACGATGCCAAAGCGCTTCAGCGCCAGAACGAAGTCGAAAACCTTGAGCTGCACAACGAAGGCTGATATCCACCCATAATCGGGCAGCATAAAACAGGGCGGGAGCAATCCCGCCCTGTTTGTTTTCAGAAACCCGCTGGCCGCGTATGATGGCACATTGGCTGACATAAGGTTGGAATATGAAACGACTCATCATTGGCATCTCTGGCGCAAGCGGGGTGATCTATGGCGTGCGCATGCTGCAGGTGTTGCAGCAGGTGGAAGAGGTAGAAACGCATCTGGTCATGAGCCAGGCGGCGCGTCAGACGCTGGGGCTGGAGAGCGACTATTCGTTGCGTGACGTGCAGGCGCTGGCCGATGTGGTGCATGACGTGCGCGATATTGCAGCAAATATCTCGTCGGGATCGTTTAAAACGCTGGGCATGGCGATTTTACCCTGCTCAATGAAAACGCTCTCTGGCATCGTCCACAGTTACAGTGACTCGTTGCTGACCCGTGCGGCTGACGTAGTGTTAAAAGAGCAGCGTAAGCTGGTGTTGTGCGTACGCGAAACCCCGCTGCATGTCGGCCACCTGCGGATGATGACCACCGCGGCCGAACTGGGTGCCATTATCATGCCGCCCGTGCCGGCATTTTATCATCGGCCTGAAACCATCGATCAGCTCATCGACCAGACTGTTAATCGGGTAATCGATCAGTTCGATATCGAATTACCGGAAGATCTCTTTATGCGCTGGCAGGGTGCATAAAGTTCCCCTGGCGCACTTATTTAGTGCATAAGCGCGCCTCGGATCACTCTTCGTGCATTTGACGCACCAAAAGTTAACAACGTCGCTTTTTCTCTTTTACTTCACTGCTATATTCCCCTCACAAACTCAGCGTTTTCGCCTGTCTGTCATCACGTTAACGGCGTGGATAACTTGCAGAACTGGCATGAAACATGCAAATTACTTTGCGCAAACACATCACGAACCACATAACAAAAAGCACTTCACTTGAGGGTAATCTATGAAAAAGCGTGTTCTGGCTCTTTCCCTGATGCTGGGCTTAACCAGTGCTGCCAGCGTCTTTGCGGCAGTTCCGGGTTCAATCCGTATCGGCACAGATCCAACTTACCCACCGTTTGAGTCGAAAGACGCGCAAGGCAAGTTAGTAGGCTTCGATATCGACCTCGCTAACGAAATCTGTAAACGCATTCATACCCAATGTACCTACGTTGAAAGCGACTTTGATGCGCTAATCCCCTCGCTGAAAGCGAAGAAAATTGATGCCATCATCTCCTCACTTTCCATCACAGCAAAACGTCAGGAAGAGATCGCCTTCTCGGAAAAACTCTATGCGGCGAACGCGCGTTTAGTCGCACCGAAGGGATCGAAAATTGAGCCGACCATTGAGTCGCTGAAAGGCAAAAACATCGGTCTGCTGCAGGGCACCACCCAGGAAACCTACGCCAATCAGAACTGGCGGCCAAAAGGGGTGAACGTTACGCCTTATGCTAACCAGGATCTGGTCTATCAGGATCTGAATGCCGGTCGTATTGATGCTGCCTTCCAGGATGAAGTGCAGGCCAGCGAAGGATTCCTGAAGCAGCCGGTCGGTAAAAATTACGCCTTCGCGGGTCCGGCCGTGAAAGATGACAAGATTTTTGGCGTCGGTACCGGCATGGGACTGCGTAAAGATGACAGCGAACTGAAAGCCGCCATCGACAAAGCTTTTGCTGATATACGTAAAGATGGCACTTACGACAAGATTGCGAAGAAATACTTCGATTTTAATGTGTACGGCGACTAATCATCCTGTCGCTTTACCCGCTGTGACCCGGCTGCCGTTGTGTCGGGCCTGAGCCGGTTCTGCCTGGCGCGGAAACCGGACAGGCTTTCTGGCGTATGGCATTCACACAGGAGAGGTAAGGCTAAACTGCCCGTCAATCACTGGCGGGCAGCGTTTCGTTTTCACCCCACGACAGGACCCTCTCGATGCTGTATGGCTATTCTGATGTAATTCTCCGGGGCACGCTGGTGACGCTGGAGCTGGCGCTCACCTCCGTCGTGCTGGCAGTGCTGCTGGGCCTGATAGGCGCAGGCGCGAAACTGTCGCGCAGCCGGCCACTGGCGATGATTTTTGAAGGCTACACCACGCTGATTCGTGGTGTGCCAGACCTCGTACTCATGCTGCTGATCTTCTATGGTCTGCAGATTGTCCTCAACCATGTCACCGACGCACTGGGCATGGCGCAGTTTGATATCGACCCGATGGTTGCTGGTATCATCACGCTCGGCTTTATCTATGGTGCTTACTTCACCGAAACGTTCCGTGGCGCCTTTATGGCGGTGCCAAAAGGGCAGATTGAAGCGGCTACTGCGTTTGGCTTTACCGGCGCGCAGGTGTTCCGCCGCATTCTGTTTCCGGCCATGATGCGCTATGCGCTGCCGGGCATCGGAAATAACTGGCAGGTGATCCTGAAAGCTACCGCGCTGGTTTCGCTGCTGGGGCTGGAAGATGTGGTGAAGGCAACGCAGCTGGCGGGGAAAAGTACCTGGCAGCCGTTCTACTTCGCCATTGTCGCCGGTGTGATCTATCTGGTGTTCACTACGCTGTCGAACGGCGTGCTGTGGTGGCTGAACCGCCGCTATACGGTCGGTGTGAAGAGGGCGAGTTATGATTGAGATTATTCAGGAATACTGGAAATCGCTGCTCTGGACGGACGGCTATCGTTTTACCGGTGTGGCTATCACCCTGTGGCTGTTAATTCTCTCCGTCACCATTGGCGGCTGTCTGGCCATTCTGCTGGCGATAGCCCGGGTTTCGCCAAACCGTTTTATCAGCTTTCCGGTCTGGCTCTTTACCTACGTCTTTCGCGGCACGCCGCTCTATGTGCAGCTGCTGGTGTTCTACTCCGGCATGTACACGCTGGAGATTGTGAAAGGCACTGAACTGCTGAATGCCTTTTTCCGCAGTGGTCTGAACTGTACGCTGCTCGCCTTCACCCTCAACACCTGCGCCTACACCACGGAAATTTTTGCCGGTGCGATTCGCTCGGTGCCACACGGTGAAATTGAGGCGGCACGGGCGTACGGCTTCTCTACTTTTAAACTTTATCGCTGCATTATCCTGCCATCGGCGCTGCGTACGGCACTGCCGGCCTACAGCAACGAAGTGATTCTGATGCTGCACTCCACGGCGCTGGCCTTCACCGCCACCGTGCCGGATCTGCTGAAAATCGCGCGGGATATTAACTCGGCGACCTATCAGCCGTTTACCGCCTTTGGTCTGGCGGCTGTGTTGTACCTGATTATCTCTTACGTGTTGATCAGCCTGTTCCGCCTGGCGGAACGTCGCTGGCTGGCCCACGTGAAACCCTCTTCATCGCATTGAGAAGAACTATGGCTGACAATAAATTAAGCGTCACCGAATTGCATAAACGTTATGGTGAACATGAAGTGCTGAAAGGGGTCTCGTTAACTGCTAAAGCGGGCGATGTGATTAGTATCATTGGATCGTCCGGTTCAGGGAAAAGTACCTTTTTACGCTGCATTAACTTCCTCGAAAAACCGAGTGAAGGCAGCATCATGGTGAATAACCAACAAATTACCTTAGTCCGTGACAAAGATGGTCAGCTCAAAGTGGCTGACAAAGAGCAGCTGCGCGCGTTACGTACCAGCCTGACCATGGTGTTCCAGCACTTTAATCTGTGGAGTCACATGACCGTGCTGGAAAACGTGATGGAAGCGCCGATTCAGGTGCTGGGGCTGAGCAAAGCGGCGGCGCGTGAGCGTGCCATCAAATACCTCGATAAAGTCGGGATTGATGCGCGGGCGCAGGCAAAATATCCGGTGCACCTTTCTGGTGGTCAGCAGCAGCGTGTGTCGATTGCGCGCGCGCTGGCGATGGAGCCAGAAGTGTTGCTGTTTGACGAACCCACTTCGGCGCTTGATCCGGAACTGGTCGGGGAAGTACTGCGCATCATGCAGAAGCTGGCGGAAGAAGGAAAAACTATGGTGGTGGTGACCCACGAGATGGAGTTTGCCCGTCACGTCTCAAATCACGTGATTTTTCTGCATCAGGGAAAAATCGAAGAGCAGGGTCCGCCTGCGGAGGTGTTCGGCAGCCCGAAAAGTCCGCGTTTACAGCAGTTCCTCAAGGGATCGCTGAAGTAACGGTTATCGGGGAGGACAGGTGCGGGAAGCAGGACTCCGGCGTTACGTGCCCTGCGCCGGTACGCTGCCTGCCCGCTGCTTCACGTCTGCAGTAACTTCAGCGCCGTGTCCTCATCGGTCACCAGACCCGATACCCAGCCGCCCTGTAAGGCGGCTCGGATCGCCGGGTACTTGCGTTCGCTACCGGCAAAGCCAATGATTTTGCGTTGTGTCTGACTTTCCAGATGCACGCTGGTCAGGAGTTCATCCGTTTCCCCCCACACGCGTTCACCCTGCTGATTGAAAAAGTGACCGAGCATCTCGCCTGCGACGCCACGCGCATTCAGCGCCTCAACCTGCGCATCGGTAATAAATCCCTCGGCGTTCAGTGGACAGCCTGGCATCACTTCGCCAATCCCGACAAAGGCTACGTCTGCCCGTAAGGCGCGTTCGGTGACGCGCTGGTAGACCTTATGCTGCACCCACATCGCTTTATCCTCAGGCGTGTCGGCGTAGAGGGGGGCCGGAATAAAGAAATACTTACCCTGCATCTTTTCGGCCATCTTCAGCGGGACATCATAACGTGTTCCGGAATCATCCCGCGCGATGGCGCCAATCATCGAAACGCAATGATGCTGCGGGCGATCCACCCAGGGTAACGCGTCGATGATAGAGCGTAAGGTTTTACCGGAACCAATACCAAAGACCTGTGGCGCTTCCTCACTGATGAACTGTGCCATCACCGCCGCCCCTTCGACTGCCAGCATTTGCTGAATGGCATCCTCGTTCAGACTGGCCGAGGGCACGACGCGACAGAGATCCAGACCAAACTTCTCCTTGACCTCACGCGCCAGCTGCAGACAGTGCGTGACGGGATGATCGATTTTTACGTTTACCATGCCCATTTCACGAGCACTGGATACCAGACGCTGCGCCACCTGGCGCGATAATCCCAGTGCCTGCGCAATCTCCTGCTGTGTCACGCCCGCAACGTAATACATCCACGCGGCACGCGCGGCCAGCTCCTGCTTTTTCTCTTCTCTGCTCATCACGCTGTTCCGTCGAATTCAGGGAGACATCTTAACGCGAGCCGTGCAAAAAGCGCTAATCGGGCAAAAGCCCAATAAAAGAGCAAAAGCATTATTTGTGACAGAGCTCGCAGAAGGGTCTGCGTGATGAACACTATGCTAACGGCTATCGGGCAAATGCCCCTCATCGTGGCAAATGTTTAATTGAGGCGATTATGACCAATCAATCCGTGTGGATGCATATCGGCGCAGGATCTTTTCATCGGGCACATCAGGCGTGGTATCTGCATCAGTTGCGTAAGCAGGGCGACGAAAGCTGGGGCATCGCACTGGGCAATATCCGCCAGGACGCCGCGCCGCTGCTTGATCAGCTCGCGCAGCAGCAGGGCGAATATGTGCTGGAAACCGTGACGCCTGAAGGTGAGCGCGACTATGAAACCATCACGTCGCTGCGCAAAATTTTGCCCTGGGACAGCGACATCAGCGCGCTGATTGAGCAGGGCGCGCGTGCGGAAACGCGAGTGATTAGCTTCACCGTGACTGAAGCAGGCTACTACCTGACGCCCGCGTTTACGCTGGATCTCAGTCAGGCGGACGTGAAGGCCGATCTGGGTGGCGATATCCGCACCCTCTACGGCGCACTCAGCCGCATTCTGACACAGCGAGTTGCCGAGGGCGGGGCACCGGTCACGCTGCTGAACTGCGACAATCTGCGTCACAATGGCGAGCGTTTTCGTGACGCCTTCCTGGCGTTTCTGACTGCCAAAGGCGATACCACGCTGGCCGACTGGGTGCGTGCACAGACCCGTTCACCGAATACCATGGTCGATCGCATAACGCCGCGACCCACCCCGCAGGTGGCCGAACGCGTGCAGGCGGCGACCGGCAAACAGGATGGCGCAGCAGTAATGGCCGAATCTTTTATTCAGTGGGTCATTGAGGATGATTTCATTGCCGGACGCCCGGCACTGGAAAAGGCGGGCGTAGAGCTGGTGGAATCGGTGCTGCCGTGGGAAGAAGCGAAAATTCGCATCCTCAATGCGACCCATGCCGCGATTGCCTGGGCGGGCACGCTGATTGGGCTGAACTATATTGATGAGAGCACCCGTCATCCGGCCATTTATCAACTGGCGCACGACTACGTGACCCAGGATGTCATTCCCTCACTTTCGCCCAGCCCGCTCGATCTGGCGGATTATCGCGATGTGGTGCTGGCCCGCTTCAGTAATCCCTATATTCAGGACACCAATCAGCGCGTCGGTGCCGATGGCTTGTCCAAAATTCCCGGCATGGTGACGCCAACCCTGCAGGCGTGTTACCAGCGCGGCGTGCAGCCGGCCGCAACGGCGGTGATCCCGGCACTCTTCTTCCTGTTTATGCAGCGTTGGGCCAGTGACGACTTACCCTATCCCTATCAGGATGGTGCGCTTCAGGTCGAAACGCTGCGTAAACAGTTTGCCAGCGCCGATCCGCTCCGTGCGTTCCTGAGCGATCGCGCGCTGTTTGCGGAACTGGCGTCCGATAGGGCGTTTCATGAGCTGGTGACGCGCCGGGTGACGAGTCTGCAGCAGTGGCTGAAGCAGCCTGAACTGGCGGCGGTGTAATCATGTATCTCGGTATTGATATCGGTACTTCAGAGCTTAAAGCGCTGATCGTGAACACTCAGGGTGAGATTGTGGCGTCTCAGCACGCCACGCTCAGCGTGCAGCGTCCGCATCCTCACTGGGCAGAACAGGAACCTGAACGCTGGTGGCAAGCCTGCTGTGAGGTTCTGGCGGAATTACGTCATCAGTTTCCTCAGGCATGGGCTGAGATTCGCGCGATAGGATTGTCCGGTCAGATGCACGGGGCCGTGCTGCTGGATGCCGGGGGCAGGGTGCTGCGTCCATGTATCCTGTGGAACGACACGCGCAGTGCACCGCAGTGTGAAAGGCTGGCGAAGCACCATCCCCGGATGATAGCGATCAGCGGCAATATGATTATGCCTGGCTTCACTGCACCGAAGCTCTGCTGGGTTGCGGAACATGAGCCAGAAATCTTCAGCCGCATCAATAAGGTTCTGCTGCCGAAAGATTACCTGCGCTGGCGTCTGACCGGGCGCTTTGTCACTGAGCCTTCGGATGCTGCCGGAACGCTGTGGCTCGACGTGTCACGGCGTGACTGGTCGGACGAACTGCTGGCCATCACCGGATTGAAGCGTTCCCAAATGCCTGAACTGGTGGAAGGCAGTGCAGTAAGTGGACATCTGCAGCCGACACTGGCGAGCGAGTGGGGCTTATCCACCTTAGTCAAGGTTGCAGGAGGCGGCGGGGACAATGCCGCGTCGGCCGTCGGGGTAGGTGCGGTGAACGCCGGGGATGCTTTTATCTCACTGGGGACGTCCGGGGTGATTTTTGTCGTCAATGACCGTTTACAGGCGGACCCGCAATCCGGGGTGCACGCCTTTTGCCATGCGCTACCGGGCCGCTGGCATCAGATGAGTGTGATGCTCAGCGCCGCCAGTTGTCTGCGCTGGCTGTGCAATCTGCTGTCAGTGAGTGAAAGCCAGCTGATGGAGGAGATGGCACAGCTCAGTGATGAACAGCTGCGTAGCGCCCCGATTTTTTTGCCCTATCTCTCCGGGGAGCGCACCCCTCACAACGATCCTGACGCCTCCGGTGCTTTCTTCAATCTGCGGCATGAAATGCCGCGCGCCCTGCTGGGCTATGCGGTGATTGAAGGCGTGGCATTTGGACTGGCTGATGGGGCAGAGGCGCTCGGCGAGGCCCGGCACCACATTCAGCAATACAGCCTCACCGGTGGGGGAGCGCGCAGCACGCTGTGGGCGCAATTGATTGCCGATGTGCTGCAACTGCCGGTTATTACCCACCCGGCCAGCGCCTCTGGCGCGCTGGGGGCGGCACGTCTGGCGTGGCTGGCTGAGGGCGGTGCTGAGCATGAGGTGTGTCTGAAGCCGCCAGTCCAGGCGCGCTATCAACCGAACAACGCTCGCGGAGCCGTGCTGCAACAGCGGCTGCGTCTGTTCCGGGAACTTTACATCCAGCAGCAACAGGTGCGTAACCTGCTGCCTGCATAACGACTAACCAAACAGAAGGTGATTGTGATGCAATCGAATGAATACTGGTTTGGCTTACCGAAAAAGATGTTCTGGGGCTTCCTCGCTATCGCCATCTTTATGGCGGGTGATGGCTTTGAAATGGCGTTTCTGTCGCGCCATATCACCGACATGGGCTTTTCGCCCGCGCAGTCTGCCGTCGTGTTCACCTTCTATGGTCTGGCAGCAGCGCTGGCAGCCTGGGCATCGGGCGTGGTCGCCGAGCTGATCACGCCGCAGCGCGCGATGATGATTGGCTTTGTGCTGTGGATCGTCATGCATGCACTGTTTATGTCGCTTGGGCTTGGGCTGCGTAATTATCCCCTTATGGTGCTGTTTTACGGCATTCGCGGGCTGGCTTATCCGCTGTTTATCTACTCTTTCATGATGATGCTGGTGCAGGTCTTACCGCGCGAGAAACTGGCGGCGGCGACCGGCTGGTTCTGGGCGATGTATTCAATCGGCATTGGCGTGGTGGGCAGCTATCTGCCCAGTCTGACCATTCCGATGCTGGGGGAGACCGGAACGCTGTGGCTGGCCATCATCTGGGTCGCCTGTGGTGGGATTCTTGCCTGGTTCAGCCTGCGCAACGTGCCGGTAGATCGTTCCCGCGTGAATCTGCCGATGCGTGAGAAGATGACAGAGATGTCGCGTGCCGTGACCATCCTGTTCACCAATCAGCATGTCTTTTATGCCTGCCTGATTCGCATCATCAACACGCTGTCGCTGTTTGGTTTCGCCATTATCATGCCACTGCTGTTTGTCGACCGTCTCGGCTTTACCCTTTCTGAATGGCTACAGATCTGGGCGGTGTTCTTCTTTGTTACCATCTTTACGAATATCTTCTGGGGCCTCACTGGTGAGAAGCTAGGCTGGATCCGTCAGGTACGCTGGTTTGGTTGCCTGGGCATGGCTATCTCCAGCCTGACATTCTATTACCTGCCGCTGCATGCGGGGCATAATTTCTGGGTCGCATTAATTCCTGCGGTCATGCTGGGGATCTTTGTTGCCGCGTTTGTGCCGATGACCGCCGTCTTTCCGACGCTGGAGCCGCATCACAAAGGGGCAGCGGTCTCGATTTACAATCTCTCCGCGGGACTCAGTAACTTTGTGGCACCGGCTATCGCCTCCATCATGCTGCCATTCTTCGACATCGTCGGAGTGGTATGGGCCTATACCGCGCTGTATGTGTTCGCTGGCGTGCTGACCTTTATTATCCGCGTGCCACAACCGGGGCACACGCGGGAAGAGAAGGCAATGCAGTCGCGGGTGGCCGGACAGCGTAGCTAATTACCCCTGCGGCGGCCCTGGGCCGCTGCAGGGTTATCCTGCGACATCCTGTAAGGCTTCCTGCAAATCGTACCAGCGGAAGCCGAAACCAGAGGCTTCCAGCCGCTTTGGCAGCACATGCTGTCCTCCCAACACCAGTACCGACGATTCGCCCATCATGAGCTTAATGGCGCTGGCTGGCGTGCGCATAAAGGCCGGACGATGCATCACCCGCCCCAGCGTGGCGGCAAACTGCTCATTACGTACCGCGTAAGGGGCCACCATGTTGAACGGGCCGTGCAGATCCTCATGATCCAGCAGCCAGAGAATCGCGTTGACCATGTCATCGATATGGATCCATGGCATATACTGTTTGCCACTGCCGATCGGCCCGCCCGCGCCAAACTTAAAGGGGAGTTTCATTTTACTGAGTGCGCCGCCTTCACGAGCCAGCACCACGCCGGTGCGTATCAGGCAGACGCGGGTACGTTCACTCGCGGCGCTGAGCGCCAGCTGCTCCCAGCGGGCGCAGAGCTGATGGGTAAACTCATCCTGTCCCTGGTCCTCTTCAGTCAGCACCAGATCGCCGGTATTGCCATAGAAGCCAGTTGCCGAACCAGAAATCAGGACGGCGGGTGGCGTTGCACTGGCATTAATCAGTGAGGCAATCTGCTCGGTGATCTGCCAGCGGCTTTCGCACAGCTGCTGTTTGTGCGGCTCCGTCCAGCGCTTGTCGGCGATGGGTTCTCCCGCCAGATTAATTACCGCATCGATGTTATCCAGATTCGATTGTTGCGCCAGGCCTGACCAGAGTGCGACGTTCTCGCCCAGTTTTTCACGTGCGCTGACCACGTCACGTGTCACCACGCTTATCTGATGCCCCAGCTGTTGCAGGCGCGGGATCAGGTGTCGGCCAATCAGTCCCGTGCCACCGGTAATTAGAATGTGCATGTTGCGGCTCCCTTGATGTTTTTGTTATTTGCACCTTTCAGCATAGAAGAGTCGAGCCATTCCAGAGTGAGTCGCGTCGCGCTTTCTTATTCCGGTGGCAGAGATCGGAGCAGCTCAGCGTTGCCTTCGCAAAAAAAAATCGGTAAACATGATGCAACCCTGACAGCCAATTGAGGTAACCGATGAATTATCCGTCCATCACCCTGTGGTCAGATTCATCATTTTTCAGTCCTTACGCTATGTCTGCCTATGTTGCTCTTACCGAAAAAGGGATCCCATTCCAGCTGAAACGTGTCGATCTGTCGCAGAATCAGCAAAACGCCGCAGCATACCGCGAGCTGTCGCTGACCTGCCGTGTGCCGACTCTCCAGATTGATGACTTCCTGTTAAGCGAATCCTCGGCGATTACGGAATATCTCGAAGAGCGTTTTCCTGCCCCCGAATTTGAACGCCTCTATCCACGTGACCGTGAGAAGCGCGCCCGTGCCAGGGAGATTCAGGCCTGGCTACGCAGTGACTTCCTGTGGATCCGTCAGGAGCGTCCGACAGAAGTGTTGTTTGCTGGTGAGCGTTTTGCGCCACTGACTGCGTCAGCGCAGCAGGCGGTGGATAAACTGGTTACCGCTGTCGATCGTCTGCTGCCTGAGGGGCAACAGAACCTGTTTGGTGAGTGGTCCATCGCGGATACCGATCTGGCAGTAATGCTTAACCGGCTGGTATTACATGGCGATCCTTTGCCCGCCCGTCTGCGGCATTATGCTGAGTTTCAGTGGCAGCGCGCCTCGGTGCAGCTGTGGTTAGCAGAAAGTGGTAAAAATCGGTAACAGCCAGGGCTTGCTCAGGCTGTCGGAAGTGATTACCTTACGCCACATAAAAATAACGACGTGGCAAACTGCGTACACAACTGTACGCCAAACAGGAAAGGGTTACTGATGGTGGATCAAACTGCGGGTGACGGCATCGAGTGGGTCGATATCGTAAACGAAGAGAATGAAGTCGTTGCTCAGGCGACACGTGCGCAGATGCGTGCTCAATGCCTGCGTCACCGCGCTACCTATATTGTGGTTCATGACGGTATGGGTAAGATTCTGGTACAGCGTCGCACCGAGATAAAAGATTTTATGCCGGGCAAACTCGACGCAACCGCGGGCGGCGTGGTGCAGAGCGGTGAAGATATGCTGGAATCTGCGCGACGTGAAGCAGAAGAGGAGTTAGGGATCGCCGCGGTGCCATTTGCTGAACATGGCAAATTCTACTTCGAAGATCAGCACTGTCGTGTCTGGGGCGGTCTGTTCAGTTGTGTGTCACACGGGCCATTCGCCATGCAGGAATCGGAAGTCGATGAGATTATCTGGATGACGCCCGATGAGATCACCGCGCGTTGTGATGAGTTCACCGATGATTCGCTGAAAGCGCTCTCCCTGTGGATGAGCCGCAACGGCGATAACCGGGCCTGAAAACAGGCGCCTTAATTCAGGTTATTCATCTGCATCAGACCGGGCCGCTTTGTTACCGGCGAAAAAAAGGCATGCTCTGGGGCATGCCTTTTTCGTTATGACCAGCCGTTTAGCCTTCAGCCTGCTGAGACTGAATGGCGGTCAGGGCGATGGTGTAGACGATGTCATCCACCAGCGCACCGCGAGACAGGTCATTAACCGGCTTACGCATACCCTGCAGCATCGGTCCGATGGAGATCAGATCGGCTGAACGCTGTACTGCTTTGTAGGTGGTGTTACCGGTGTTGAGATCCGGGAAGATAAACACAGTAGCGCGCCCGGCAACCTGGGAATTCGGCGCTTTAGATTTCGCCACATCTTCCATGATCGCGGCGTCATACTGCAGCGGACCATCGATCACCAGATCAGGACGTTTCTCCTGCGCAATGCGCGTTGCTTCACGCACTTTCTCAACGTCGCTGCCCGCACCTGACGTGCCAGTAGAGTAGGAGATCATCGCAACACGCGGATCGATACCAAAGGCGCTGGCAGAATCAGCTGACTGGATAGCGATCTCAGCCAGCTGCTCAGCGGTCGGATCCGGGTTAATGGCACAATCACCGTAAACCAGCACCTGCTCCGGCAGCAGCATAAAGAACACCGAGGATACCAGTGAGCTGTTAGGCGCGGTTTTGATCAACTGCAGCGGCGGACGAATGGTGTTGGCGGTCGTATGAACCGCACCTGACACCAGGCCATCCACTTCGCCGCTCTCCAGCATCATGGTGCCGAGTACCACGTTATCTTCCAGCTGCTCCTGAGCGACGACTTCGGTCATGCCTTTGCTCTTACGCAGCTCAACCAGACGCGGCACATAGTTTTCACGGACCTGTTCCGGGTCAACAATCTCAACGCCTTTGCCCAGTTCAACACCCTGAGCCGCAGCGACACGCTGAATCTCCTCCGGGTTACCTAACAGTACGCAGGTGGCGATGCCGCGTTCAGCACAGATAGCAGCCGCTTTAACCGTACGCGGCTCATCACCCTCTGGCAGCACCACGCGTTTGCCCGCTTTACGCGCCAGCTCGGTAAGCTGATAGCGGAAGGCGGGTGGTGACAGGCGACGGCTGCGTTCAGATGTGGCGGTCAGTGACTCAATCCACTCTGCATTAATGTAGCTGGCGACATATTCCTGCACTTTCTCGATGCGCTGCGTGTCATCAGCAGGCACTTCAAGATTAAAGCTCTGCAGGCTCAGTGAGGTCTGCCAGGTATTGGTTTTCACCATAAACACCGGCAGGCCGGTCTGGAAGGCGCGGTCGCAGAGACGGGCAATGCGATCGTCAATCTCGTAGTTACCGGTCAGCAGGATTGCGCCAATCTCAATGCCGTTCATCGCGGCCAGACAGGCGGCGACCAGCACATCCGGACGGTCAGCAGAAGTCACCAGCAGTGAGCCAGGACGAAAATGCTCCAGCATGTGCGG
Source organism: Pantoea sp. B550 (assembly GCF_024158165.1). Classification (NCBI taxonomy): domain Bacteria; kingdom Pseudomonadati; phylum Pseudomonadota; class Gammaproteobacteria; order Enterobacterales; family Erwiniaceae; genus Pantoea; species Pantoea sp. B550. The sequence continues at coordinate 725,346 of NZ_JAMYXI010000003.1, read as the reverse complement.
AATACTGCGGGCGCAGAAGGTAACAGATTTAACCCGGCGAGTCTGAATCTCACCTTCATTGATGATGCGAGCATCCAGGTGGCGGCACATATCGATCGCGCGGGTAGCAATCAGATCAAAGCTCCACGGCACGCAGCCCAGCACCGGCAGCGGACTGTCTGAGAACAGTTGCTTAGGATCGATATTGGCAATACTGGCTTTTGATGAGTCATCAAAGATTTCTGACAGGTCAGGGCGGGTACGTCCCTGATCGTCAACCGGTGCGTTGAGTTTGTTGATGATCACGCCAGTGATATTTTTGTTCTTCTGACCGCCGAAGCTGCTTTGCGTCAGTTCAATGCGCTCTTTCAGCTGTGCCGGAGAGTCATTGCCCAGCGCCATCACGAAGACGATTTCCGCGTTCAGGGTTTTCGCGATTTCATAGTTCAGCGCGTTGGCGAACTGATGCTTACGGGTTGGAACCAGACCTTCAACCAGCACCACTTCCGCATCCTGGGTGTTGGCATGGTAACGGGAGATGATCTCTTCCATCAGCACATCCTGCTGGTTGGAGCCCAGCAGTGACTCAACACGCGACATCTGCAGCGGTTCTGCGGCAGGAATCGAGGAGTTCTTACGGATGATGGTGGTGGTTTGATCCGGGGTGTCGCCGCCAGCACGTGGCTGAGCAATTGGCTTAAAGACGCTAAGGCGAACGCCTTTACGTTCCATGGCGCGAATAACGCCAAGGCTGACGCTGGTCAGGCCGACGCTGGTGCCGGTCGGAATGAGCATAATTGTACGTGACACGTTTGAACCTCTCAGTAGTGGCAGGGTGTCAAAAACAACTCCGTCAGCCTGAGCTGACGGAGAGAAGTATTTTACGCAGTCAGACGCGCGGCGTCCTGGGCAATGACCAGCTCTTCGTTGGTCGGAATGACCAGCGCCGGGCGGGTGCCTTCTTTATTGATGTAACCTGACTTGCCGAAACGGGCCGCCAGGTTGCGCTCGTGGTCGACGTCGAAGCCCAGCAGTGCCAGTTTTTTCAGTGAAAGCTCACGGACCATCGCGGCGTTTTCACCGATGCCGCCAGTGAACACGACGGCGTCAAGACGGCCATCCATCAGCGCGGTGTAGCTGCCGATATATTTCGCCAGGCGATGACAGAAGACATCCATTGCGCGCTTCGCATCTTCTTTGGTGGTGTAGTTGTCTTCTACGTAGCGGCAGTCGCTGGTGACTTCGGTCAGACCTAACAGGCCTGACTCTTTGGTCAGCAGTTTATTGATGGCGTCAACGCTCATACCCAGCGTATCGTGCAGGAAGAAGATGATCGCGGGATCGATGTCGCCACTGCGGGTTCCCATCACCAGACCTTCCAGCGGAGTCAGACCCATTGAGGTGTCTACGCACTCGCCGTTACGAATGGCAGAAACTGAACCACCATTACCGAGGTGACAGGTGATAATGTTCAGGGACTCAAGCGGCTTATTAAGCATTTTGGCGGCTTCGTGAGTCACATAGAAATGGCTGGTGCCATGCGCGCCATAGCGACGAACGCCATGCTCTTTATATAATTTGTACGGTAGCGCATAGAGATAAGACTCTTCCGGCATTGTCTGATGGAAAGCGGTGTCGAATACCGCGACATTCTTATCTGACAGGTGCGGGAAGTTTTTCATCGCTTCATCAATACCGATCAGATGAGCCGGATTGTGCAGCGGTGCAAAAGAGGAGGCGTCTTTGATGCCCTGTACCACGTCTTCAGTGATGATGACTGACTGCGTCAGCTTCTCGCCGCCATGTACGATACGATGGCCGATTGCAGCAATTTGTGCCGAAAGCTCAGGTTTTTGTGCCAGAATGGTTTTAACGATAAAGTTCAGCGCTTCGCTGTGCGCTGCGCCAGCACCCAGAGGCGCTTCCTGTTTTTCGCCTTCCAGCTTCCATTTGATGCGGGCTTCAGGAAGATGGAAACATTCCGCCAGGCCTGACAGGAACTCTTCACCGCTGGCAGGGTTAAGGATGGCAAACTTGAGGGAAGAGCTGCCACAGTTCAGAACCAGAACTAACTTACTCGACATGGAAGTACCTATTTTTTGAGAGTGGCTAAATATAACGCAATCAGACTATCAGCGTAGCCCATGAAAGCTGGTAGATTAATGACAAACATCATGCGGTAGACAGAAATTCTCAATTCCGCAAAAAATTTTAGCAATCTTACGTGAAAATTTTAAGATTGCCTTGTCGAAATATGGCTCAGGCCTCTTCCCAAAGGCGCATTCCGCTCCCGGAGAGGTTTAAAACGGCGTCAGAATAGCCGGAGTCCTCTTTAAAGACAAAAATAATTGAAGGTTGTTACGTAAAGTTGTGTCTTTATAACTATTTTTTAATCTTTGCAGCATTAGTTGAGGTGAGCCATGGCGAATGAATCTGGCAGTACCAATTGGTTTCGGATGTTTCAGCGCGGCCAACACTATATGAAGACCTGGCCCGCTGATAAGCGCCTGGCCCCGGTGTTCCCGGAAAACCGCGTTTCATCGGCAACGCGTTTCGCCATTCGCTTTATGCCACCTCTGGCGATTTTTACGCTGACCTGGCAGATTGCGATGGGCGGTCAGTTAGGTCCGGCAGTAGCAACGGCGCTGTTTGCCTGCAGCCTGCCGATGCAGGGACTGTGGTGGCTGGGTAAGCGTTCAGTAACGCCGCTACCGCCTACGCTGCTTAACTGGTTTCATGAAGTGCGTGCCCGGCTGGAAGAAGCGGGGCAGGCGATAGCACCGGTAGAAGGCAAGCCGACTTATCAGGCACTGGCCGATCTGCTTAAGCGGGCGTTTAAACAACTCGACCGCACCTTCCTCGACGATCTCTGACCCATCCTGGGCTGGCGGTAAAATAGTTACCGCTAACCTGCGGCTAAATCAAAGAAAGGCGATACGGCGATTCCCGTGTTGCTAACGCTGTGCAATCATTTCTCCATTGTCGATTAACTGAGCGGTCTCTGACCGGGAGTAAATGATGGAAATGACCCATGCGCAGCGTCTGATTCTTACCAACCAGTACAAAATCATGGCCATGCTTGAGCCGGAAAACGCTGAACGTTTTCGCCGTTACCAGACCATTATCGAACGCGGTTATGCGCTGCAGATGCGCGAGCTGGATAAAGAGTTTGGCGAACTGAGTGAAGCGATCTGCCGGACAGTGATCGACATAATGGAGATGCATCACGCACTGCACGTCTCCTGGTCGAATCTTAAAGAGAAAAGTCAGGTTGAGGAGCGCCGTCTCGCCTTTCTGGGCTTTGATGCGGCAACAGAAGCACGCCTGCTGGGCTACGTCCGTTTTATGGTCAATACCGAAGGGCGTTATACCCACTTCGATTCCGGTACACACGGTTTTAACGCGCAGACCCCGATGTGGGAAAAGTATCAACGGATGTTAGCTTTGTGGCAGACTTGTCCGCGCCAGTACCATTTAAGTGCAAACGAAATTGCGCAAGTGATTAATGCCTGATGAGGAGAAGCGCGTGACCTACAGAGGTTTTCTATTTGATTTAGACGGCACGCTGGTAGATTCACTGCCAGCGGTTGAACGAGCCTGGAGCCAGTGGGGTGCCCGTCATGGTATCGCCGCTGATGAGATCCTGGATTTCATCCATGGCAAACAGGCGATTACCTCTCTGCGTCATTTCATGGCAGGCCAGTCGGAAGAGGCTATCCAGGCAGAGTTTGTCGCGCTGGAGCAGGCTGAAGCGGCAGACACCGACGGTGTGCAGGCGCTGCCAGGCGCCCATGCGCTGCTGAACCGGCTGAATGAGTTGCAGATTCCCTGGGCGATAGTCACCTCTGGCTCGGTGCCGGTCGCTCATGCCCGTCACAAAGCGGCAGGATTACCGAAGCCCGCCGTGTTCATTACCGCTGAGCAGGTCGCTAAAGGCAAACCTGAGCCCGATCCTTACCTGCTTGGTGCGGAGAAGCTGGGGTTAGCGGCGACGTCATGTGTGGTGGCAGAAGATGCACCCGCGGGTATTTTATCCGGCCTGAACGCGGGTTGTGCGGTAATTGCCATCAATGCTCCGGCGGAGACACCGCGGCTGGATGACGTGGCGCTTCGGCTCGACTCACTGGCGTCTCTGGTTGTCACCCGCGAGTCTGACGGCAGCTTTACCTTCAGCCAGCAGGCTTAAAGATTTGCCCGGCGGCCAGGCCGTCGGGTTTACAGTGGCGTATCCTGCGAAATTTCATCCAGCGACAGGCTGAAACTCGGAATAAACACCTCAACGAAGTAATCCATCTCCAGCGAACGCCGCTGCGCTAACGTCTTTTCCAGTCGCGCTTTGGCCAGTAAAAATTCGTTATTTCCGGCAGACAACTCCTCAAGACACTTAACGTAGGCGCAGAGTGCATCCGCCTGTTTTACAACGGCCTGCTCCTCTCCACTGTGCAGATGCTCATCAATCAGCGGGCGATAGATTGCCTGAAACTCTTCCGGCAGCATCTCAATCAGCTTCTGCTGGGCAATCTTCTCGATTTTCTTATATTCGTGGGCAATCTGTGCGTTGTAATACTTAACCGGAGTGGGTAAATCGCCGGTGAGCACTTCGCTGGCGTCATGATAAAGCGCCAGCATGGCGATGCGGTCGGCATTAAGCGAGCCGCCAAATTTAAGATTTTTGATGACGGCCAGCGCGTGCGCCACCATGGCGACCTGCAGACTGTGTTCAGAAACATTCTCGGTACGCACATTGCGCATCAGTGGCCAGCGGTTGATCAGCTTAAGACGGGAGAGGTGAGCAAAGAAGTGGCTTTGTGTCATGAGCGTTCCTGTTAGCAGGCAGGGGAGAGACAGGCTCTCCCCAAATAGCATCAGTATACGCGGGCGTGATTACTGGCGATAGCCTTGCAGGAAGCGACCAAATTTATTAATCGCCATCTCCAGATCATCCACACGAGGCAGCGTAACAATGCGCAGGTGATCGGGCCATGGCCAGTTGAACGCGCTACCCTGTACCAGCAGCACCTTCTCCTGAAGGAGAAAATCCAGCACCATTTTTTGATCGTCAAAGATATTAAATTTTTTGGCGTCAATTTTTGGGAACATGTAGAGCGCGCCCTGCGGCTTCACACAGCTGACGCCGGGAATATCGTTGATCAATTCCCAGGCACGCTGGCGCTGCTCATAAAGACGACCGCCAGGCATGATAAATTCGCTGATGCTCTGGTAGCCGCCGAGCGCTGTCTGGATGGCATGCTGGGCCGGTACGTTGGCACACAGGCGCATAGACGCCAGCATCTCCAGCCCTTCAATGTAGCCTTTCGCATGTTTCTTCGGCCCGTTGAGTACCATCCAGCCCTGACGGAAGCCGGCTACACGATAGGTTTTAGACAGGCCATTGAAGGTCACGGTCAGCAGATCCGGGGCCAGGGCAGCGATGCAGTGGTGCTGTGCCTCGTCGTAAAGGATCTTGTCGTAGATCTCATCAGCAAAGATGATCAGGTTATGCTGACGCGCAATTTCAACCACTTCTAACAGCAGTTCTTTGCTGTAGACCGCGCCGGTCGGGTTATTCGGGTTGATAATTACAATACCGCGGGTACGGGGTGTTATCTTGCTGCGGATATCATCCAGGTCAGGGAACCAGCCTGCTGACTCATCACACAGATAGTGCACCGCTTTTCCGCTGGAGAGGGAAACCGCAGCCGTCCACAACGGATAGTCAGGTGCTGGCACCAGCATTTCGTCGCCGCTGTTCAGTAACGCCTGCATCGCCTGGACAATGAGTTCTGAAACGCCGTTGCCAATGTAGATATCTTCTACCGTGACATCACGCATGTCGCGCGCCTGATAGTGCTGCATGATCGCTTTACGGGCGGAATAGAGCCCCTTGGAGTCGCAATAGCCCTGAGCGCTGGGAAGATTACGAATTACATCGACCAGAATCTCGTCCGGTGCTTCGAAACCGAACGGCGCCGGATTGCCGATGTTCAGTTTAAGAACTTTATTGCCTTCTTCTTCGAGGCGCTTCGCCTCTTTCAGGACCGGGCCACGGATGTCATAGCAGACGTTATCGAGTTTTCCGGATTTATCTATTTGAAAAGTCATTGTTACCGCCTTAACGGGCAGAATCCTTTTTGGCTGCCACTGAAATCGAACCAGCACAATGTACTCTCCTGCCGGTCACAAATGAAGGGTGCCGCCCCGTTTTGGCGGGTTCGACAACTTTTTAGACGGTGAGTAGCGTAAAAAAGATTTAACAAGGCGTGAGATGGTTGATAAAACCAAAAATGATGTATATAGAAATATTTTAAACTATCTAAAGGGGTGCTGAGACAACATAAGGCTCTGGTATTGTGAAATGAAATATGAACGTTATGTAAAGGACGCTTTTCTTTGCACCTGAAATATACACCCAGGTAAATAGTTAAAGGATATTTTATAAATGTTCACTTTGTGGACAATTTTATGACGCGTGCAACGTCTACGCCTTAACACTGCTTAAGAGTTGCCTGTTTAAGGCCTTGTGATCGCCGGAAAATTACCAAATGACGAGGCGTTTCTGGCACGCATTTATCAGGATTGTGAGCAGTACTTAACACTTCTTCACTAAATTTCGGAACGCTGAAGGCTTAAAAAGTGATCAATAATGTGGCATAAGGGTCCGGAAATGCCTTTAGCACAAAATTTACAGCGCTTTTCACAAAATCATTTCCATTTTGAAGTCAAAAATGATTAAGTATAATTTATTATTTAATACACATGGCCGCTTCGTCTTACTGGCCTGAAAAGTGCGATTTTTATCCCGCCCGATTATTTCTGGTGGGAATAAGACAACTACGCAGCTTCCTGCATTTGCGCACCCCAGCGCCATCGGTTCAGAAGTTGTATCTGTCTTGAAAAGTACTATGGATTGAAAAGCGCTATGGCCCTTTCAGGGGAGTCAACAGTGCAGGATCCACATAAATTTTTTTTGTGTCAGTCTTCACACAGGACTGTCATTAAGCACCATTACTGCTTATCACTTTGATAAGCTTGTAATAACACCAGGGTAGTAGTTCGTAAAAATCTTATAAGTGAAGAAAAAACATGACTAATGCAAATCGTCCGATACTTAATCTCGACCTCGATCTGCTGAGAACTTTCGTTGCCGTTGCGGATTTGAATACCTTTGCAGCGGCCGCTGCAGCGGTCTGCAGAACGCAGTCAGCAGTCAGTCAGCAAATGCAGCGTCTGGAACAATTGGTAGGTAAAGAGCTGTTTGCCAGACATGGACGTAACAAGCTGTTAACAGAGCACGGTATCCAGCTTTTAGGCTATGCGAGAAAAATTCTTCGTTTTAACGACGAAGCCTGCACATCTCTGATGTACAGTAACATTCAGGGCGTGCTGACCATTGGTGCCTCTGATGATACCTCTGACACTATTCTGCCTTTCCTGTTAAACCGGGTAACCTCGGTTTATCCGAAACTGGCAATCGATGTGCGGGTTAAACGTAATCCATTTATGATGGAAATGCTCAATCAGGGTGAAGTGGACCTGGTCGTGACCACCTCCAGCCCGGGCAACTTTACCTATCAGGTCCTGCGTACCTCACCTACGTTGTGGTACTGCGCAGCGGATTATATTTTCCAGCGCGGCGAAGCCATTCCATTGGTGCTGCTGGATGAGCCAAGTCCTTATCGCGATATGGCAATTGATCATCTCAATGAAGCGGGTATCCCGTGGCGTATCTCTTATGTCGCTTCCACACTGGCTGCAGTTCGTGCCGCGGTGAAAGCGGGGCTGGGCGTAACTGCGCGTCCGGTAGAGATGATGAGCCCGGAACTGCGCGTGATGGGTGCGGCGGAAGGGCTGCCGGTTCTGCCAGATACGCAATATCTGCTGTGCCGCAATCCTGACAGCGATAATGAGCTGGCGCTGGCAATCTTCAACGCCATGCAGTCCACCAATGATCCTTATAACCTGAGCAACAATCCAGATGGTACATTGCTGCTGGATGACGAAGAGTAATTTCGCTAACGTGTTGTACTCAACACTGGCGTGATTGCCTTAACAAACGCTTATACATAGGCCTCTCTTTTCCTGAACAGAATGAGAGGCTTTTTTATTTCTGACACTCTTCAGACTTTTCCCACCTGCCACTCTGCCTGATGTAAAACCCTCACTACATTTCACTCACTAACGAACTGAAACTTGCCAACCGACTAAATGAACCATTTGTTCCGGATTGCAGCTTGAGGTGAAGAAATTTAACGCAAAAAGGGCAGAACTGTGTTCTGGATCAAGAAAATACCCCTGATAAGGGGAAGGAAAACAGAGTCATACCTGTCAAAATATGTTTGTTAAATGCACGATCCATGCATGTGAATACCCGCTACACTAAAATTAACCCTACAGACTGAAGCGATTTAGCTGGAAAGCGGGGCATCATTTGTTAATAATATGATGCAGGTGTGAAATAATGTTTGGATACTTTTGTCAAAGTTGACAAAAGGTTATAGAAAGGAGTAAAAACCCCATAAAATGGCTGCTTATTCCCTGATAACAGCAACATTTAAAAGGTTTTTACCCTTCCCTTGAATCGATGTGGTCAGTTTGCTGCGGGAAACGCGTGCAGGATGCCAGCGCCACTTTTGATGAGTAAGCAATGAGTATGTCAACTACCACCGAAATCATCGCTCAGCACTGGGCGTTTATCGTATTTATCGTTATTGCCTTTGGCCTGTGTGCTTTCATGCTGACCGGAGGATGGCTGCTTGGCGGCAGAGCGCGCGCCCGCTACAAAGACACGCCATTCGAATCGGGCATCGAATCCGTTGGTGATACCCATATCCGCCTCTCGGCGAAATTTTATCTGGTTGCGATGTTTTTCGTCATTTTCGACGTCGAAGCCCTCTTTTTATACGCATGGGCGACTTCAATCCGTGAAAGCGGTTGGATCGGCTTTGTGGAAGCCGCAATTTTCATTTTGGTGCTCCTGGCGGGTCTGGTCTATCTGGTACGCATTGGCGCACTGGACTGGGCGCCAGCTCGCCGTCGCGTGGTGGTGAAAACCACTACGGTCAGCCACACCAATCCTCATAAGCAGTAAAAGAGAGGCAATAAGATGGACTATACGCTCACCCGCATAGACCCGAACGGTGGTGAGAACGACCGTTATCCTCTGCAAAAGCAGGAAATCGTCAGCGATCCGCTGGAGCAGCACGTTCATCGCAGCGTTTATATGGGCAAACTCGAAAATGCCCTGCATGACATGGTGAACTGGGGACGTAAAAACTCCCTCTGGCCTTATAACTTTGGCCTGTCATGTTGTTACGTAGAGATGACAACATCGTTTACCGCGGTCCACGACGTGGCGCGTTTTGGTGCTGAAGTTATGCGTGCCTCGCCACGTCAGGCGGATTTCATGGTTATTGCCGGTACGCCATTTACTAAAATGGCTCCGGTTATTCAGCGTTTATACGATCAAATGCTGGAACCAAAATGGGTGATCTCCATGGGTGCCTGCGCCAACTCGGGCGGTATGTATGACATCTATTCGGTGGTGCAGGGCGTCGATAAATTCCTGCCGGTCGATGTTTACATTCCTGGCTGCCCGCCACGTCCTGAAGCCTACATGCAGGCACTGCTGCTTCTGCAGGAATCGATCGGCAAAGAGCGCCGTCCGCTTTCATGGGTTGTCGGCGATCAGGGCGTTTACCGCGCCAATATGCCTTCAGAGCGTGAAAGAAAACGCGGCGAGCGCATCGCAGTCACAAATCTGCGCAGCCCGGACGAAGTTTAAAACCGTATGGATGGAAAACAGCGCCTGCAGCAGAACATCACAATTTAATGCATGGCCCCATCCTGACGCCTTCATTTGAGTGCCTGAGACCAGGCCGGAATGGTGAGTAACGTATGACAGATTTGACCACGCAAGATCTCGCTCAGCCTCTATGGCAAACCCGTGATCACCTTGATGACCCGGTGATCGGCGAGTTGCGTAACCGTTTTGGGCCGGATGCCTTCACTGTTCAGCCAACCCGTACCGGTATCCCGGTGGTGTGGGTGAAGCGTGAACAGATACTGGAAATTATCGAGTTCCTGCGTAAATTACCCAAGCCTTACGTCATGCTCTATGACCTGCATGGCGTGGATGAGCGTTTACGTACCCACCGTGCAGGCCTGCCTGCGGCGGATTTCTCCGTTTTCTACCACCTGCTGTCGATTGAACGCAACCGCGACATCATGCTCAAGGTGGCACTCTCAGAAAACGACATGCATCTGCCGACCATTACCCGTCTTTTCCCGAATGCCAACTGGTATGAGCGTGAAACCTGGGAAATGTTTGGTATCACCTTTGATGGCCACCCGCATCTGACGCGCATCATGATGCCGTCGACCTGGGAAGGTCATCCGCTGCGTAAAGATTACCCGGCGCGTGCCACTGAATTCGATCCTTTCACGCTGACCAGGCAGAAAGAAGATTTAGAGATGGAGGCGCTGACCTTTAAGCCTGAAGACTGGGGTATGAAACGTAGTACCACTAACGAAGACTTCATGTTCCTGAACCTCGGGCCTAACCACCCGTCGGCGCACGGTGCGTTCCGCATCATTCTGCAGCTGGATGGTGAAGAGATTGTCGACTGCGTGCCTGACATCGGTTATCACCACCGTGGTGCTGAAAAGATGGGCGAGCGTCAGTCGTGGCACAGCTACATTCCTTACACTGACCGCATCGAGTACCTCGGCGGCTGCGTAAACGAGATGCCGTACGTACTGGCGGTGGAAAAACTGGCCGGTATCGTGGTGCCCGATCGCGTTAACGTGATCCGCGTGATGCTCTCTGAGCTGTTCCGCATCAACAGCCACCTGCTTTATATCTCCACCTTTATTCAGGACGTCGGGGCCATGACGCCGGTGTTCTTTGCCTTTACCGACCGTCAGAAAATCTATGACGTGGTTGAGGCGATTACCGGTTTCCGTATGCACCCGGCGTGGTTCCGTATCGGTGGCGTCGCGCACGACCTGCCGCGAGGCTGGGAACGTCTGCTGCGTGACTTCCTCGACTGGATGCCAAAGCGTCTTAAAGAGTATGACAAAGCGGCACTGCGCAACAGCGTACTTATTGGCCGCTCCAAAGGCGTTGCCGCTTACAACATGGAAGAGGCGCTGGCGTGGGGCACTACCGGTGCTGGTCTGCGTGCGACAGGTCTCGACTTTGACGTACGTAAATGGCGTCCATACTCCGGCTACGAAAACTTCGATTTTGAAATCCCGGTTGGCGACGGCGTCAGCGATGCTTACAGCCGCGTCATGCTGAAAATGGAAGAGATGTGGCAATCGCTGCGCATTCTTGAGCAGTGTCTCAACAACATGCCAGAGGGGCCGTTTAAAGCGGATCATCCGCTGACCACGCCGCCACCTAAAGAGCGCACGCTGCAGCACATTGAAACGCTGATCACACACTTCCTGCAGGTGTCGTGGGGGCCGGTTATGCCTGCCAATGAATCGTTCCAGATGATTGAAGCGACGAAAGGGATCAACAGCTACTACCTGACCAGCGATGGCAGCACCATGAGCTACCGCACCCGCGTGCGTACGCCGAGCTTCCCGCATCTGCAGCAGATTCCTTCCGTAATCCGTGGCAGCCTGGTATCCGACCTGATCGTATATCTGGGTAGTATCGATTTTGTTATGTCAGACGTGGACCGCTAATTATGCACGATCAACACATTGCCATTAAAACGATCGACCCTAACGAGGTCTTCGTGCTGAGCGCGGAAGAGCATCACGCTATTGAGCACGAAAAACACCATTACGAAGACGCGCGTGCAGCCTCAATTGAAGCGCTGAAGATCGTGCAGAAACAGCGCGGCTGGGTGCCGGACGGTGCAATCAACGCGATTGCCGAAGTCCTGGGTATCCCGGCAAGTGATGTTGAAGGTGTGGCGACATTTTACAGCCAGATCTTCCGTCAGCCGGTGGGTCGTCATGTGATCCGTTACTGTGACAGCGTGGTCTGTCATATCACCGGTTATCAGGGCATCCAGTCAGCACTGGAACAGCAACTGAATATCAAACCGGGTCAGACCACGGCTGATGGCCGCTTTACGCTGCTGCCAACCTGCTGTCTGGGCAACTGCGACAAGGGCCCAACGATGATGGTGGATGAAGACACGCATGTGCATCTGACGCCGGAAGGCATCCCTGGTTTACTGGAGCAGTATCAATGACAATTAAACAGATCATTCGTACTGCTGAAACCCATCCGCTGACCTGGCGGATGCGTGACGACAAGCAACCTGTCTGGCTTGATGAATACCGCAGCAAAAACGGCTATGCCGGTGCGGAAAAAGCGCTGAAAAGCATGTCGCAGGATGAAATCGTCGCAGCAGTGAAAGATTCCGGCCTGAAAGGGCGCGGCGGTGCAGGCTTCTCTACCGGTCTGAAGTGGAGCCTGATGCCGAAAGATGAGTCGATGAACATCCGCTACCTGCTGTGTAACGCTGATGAGATGGAGCCGGGCACCTATAAAGACCGCCTGCTGATGGAGCAGATGCCTCACCAGCTGGTGGAAGGAATGCTGATCAGCGCCTTTGCGCTGAAGGCTTACCGTGGCTATATCTTCTTACGTGGCGAATACATTGAAGCCGCGGTGCATCTGCGTCGTGCGATTGCTGAAGCGACGGAAGCGGGCTATATCGGTAAAAATATTCTGGGTACCGGCTTCGACTTTGAGCTGATTGTTCACACCGGCGCAGGTCGTTATATCTGCGGCGAAGAGACGGCACTGATTAACTCACTGGAAGGCCGTCGTGCTAACCCGCGTTCCAAGCCGCCATTTCCGGCGAGTGCGGGCGCGTGGGGCAAACCGACCTGCGTGAACAACGTGGAAACCCTCTCCAACGTCCCGGCGATTCTGGCCAATGGCGTCGAGTGGTACAAAAACATCTCTAAAAGCGAAGATGCCGGTACCAAAATGATGGGCTTCTCCGGACGGGTGAAAAATCCTGGCGTCTGGGAGCTGCCATTCGGTATCACCGCGCGTGAAATTCTTGAAGATTATGCGGGTGGCATGCGTGACGGGCTGAAGTTCAAAGCCTGGCAGCCTGGCGGCGCAGGAACCGACTTCCTGACCGACCAGCACCTGGATCTGCCGATGGAATTTGCCAGCATTGGTAAAGCGGGCAGCCGTCTGGGCACCGCACTGGCGATGGCGGTCGATCACGAAATCAATATGGTTTCGCTGGTGCGTAACCTGGAAGAGTTCTTTGCCCGTGAGTCGTGTGGCTGGTGTACGCCGTGTCGCGATGGCCTGCCGTGGAGCGTGAAAATTTTGCGTGCGCTGGAGCAGAAACAGGGTCAGCCAGGGGATATCGAAACCTTACTGCAACTCTGCCGTCAGCTTGGCCCGGGTAAAACCTTCTGCGCGCATGCGCCGGGTGCGGTTGAGCCGCTACAGAGTGCGATTAAATATTTCCGTGAAGAGTTTGAAGCTGGCATGGCACCGCAGGTGTTTGGCAATACCCGCGCTATTGGTGGGATCCAGCCAAACCTGCTGAAAGCGCGCTGGTAATTCACCGCATCACACGGAACAGGCCTGGTGCCGCCGCCCCGACAATGTCGTGCGTCGGGGCAAGAATATGATTAACGCTCGTCTCTGACGAGCCTTACGGAAGCATGTCACTATGGCTACAATTCATGTAGACGGTAAAGAGTATGATGTGAACGGAGCGGACAACCTGCTACAGGCGTGTCTCTCTCTGGGCCTTGATATTCCTTACTTTTGCTGGCATCCGGCGCTGGGAAGCGTTGGGGCCTGCCGCCAGTGTGCGGTAAAGCAATTCCAGAATGCCGAAGATACCCGCGGCCGTCTTGTCATGTCCTGCATGACGCCGGCCTCTGACGGCACATTCATCTCCATCGATGATGGCGAAGCGAAAGAGTTCCGCGAAAGCGTGGTGGAGTGGCTGATGACCAACCACCCGCACGACTGCCCGGTGTGTGAAGAGGGCGGTAACTGTCACCTGCAGGATATGACAGTGATGACCGGCCACAGCTTCCGTCGCTATCGCTTCACTAAGCGTACTCACCGTAATCAGGATCTCGGCCCGTTCATCTCTCATGAGATGAACCGCTGTATCGCCTGTTACCGCTGCGTGCGCTACTACAAAGATTATGCCGATGGCAAAGATCTGGGTGTCTACGGCGCGCACGACAACGTCTACTTCGGTCGCCCGGAAGATGGCACGCTGGAGAGCGAATTCTCCGGCAACCTGGTTGAAATTTGCCCGACCGGCGTCTTCACCGATAAAACGCACTCCGAACGCTATAACCGTAAATGGGATATGCAGTTTGCACCGAGCATCTGTCAGCAGTGCAGCGTCGGCTGTAACACCAGCCCGGGTGAGCGTTATGGTGAGTTACGCCGTATTGAAAACCGCTATAACGGTACCGTAAACCACTACTTCCTGTGTGACCGTGGCCGCTTTGGCTATGGCTACGTGAACCGCAAAGATCGCCCACGTCAGCCGATGCTGCTGCGCGGCAACGACTGGGTCACGCTGAACGCAGAGCAGGCGGTCAACGCCGGAGCAGATTTGCTGCGTCAGGCGAAGAAAGTGATCGGTATTGGCTCGCCGCGCGCCAGCATTGAAAGTAACTTCGCCCTTCGTGAACTGGTGGGTGCAGAGAACTTCTCAACCGGCATGCCAGCGGATGAGCAGGCCCGTCTTGAACTCATGCTGAAAGTCCTGCGCGAGGGCGGAATCTATACGCCATCGCTGCGTGAAATTGAAAGCTACGATGCGGTGCTGGTACTGGGTGAAGACCTGACACAGGTGGGTGCTCGTGTGGCACTCTCTGTGCGCCAGGCAGTAAAAGGCAAAGCGCGTGATATGGCCGCTGCGCAGAAAGTCGCAGACTGGCAGATCGCCGCCATCATGAACATCGGTCAGAACGCGAAACATCCGCTGTTTGTTACGCACGTTGATGAAACCCGTCTGGATGATATCGCGGCATGGAGCTATCGTGCACCGGTTGAAGATCAGGCGCGCCTCGGCTTCGCTATCGCCAGTGCGCTGGATGAATCTGCGCCTGCAGTCACCGATTTCGACAGCAAACTCAGCGGGAAAATGGATGTTGTCGTTCAGGCGCTGGCCGGCGCGAAAAAGCCATTAATTATCTCCGGAACTCACTCAGGCAGCAGCGCAGTCATTGAAGCCGCTGCTAACGTGGCGAAAGCCCTCAAGGCACGTGGTGCAGATGTCGGCATTACCCTGCTGGCGGGTCACGCGAACAGCATCGGGCTGGGCATGATTGGCGGCAATCCGCTGGAGCAGGCGCTGGAGCAGCTGAGCAACGGTGAAGCTGATGCCCTGGTAGTGCTGGAAAATGACCTTTATCGCCATGCGCCGAAAGCGCTGGTGGATGCGGCGCTGGCTCAGACCACTAACGTGATTGTGGTGGATCATCAGCGTACCCCAACGCTGGAGAAAGCGGGTCTGGTGCTCTCAACCGCCAGCTTCGCCGAAAGCGACGGTACCTCAATTAACCATGAAGGCCGCGCTCAGCGTTTCTTCCAGGTTTATGATCCTGCTTATTACGACAACAACATTGTGATGCTGGAGAGCTGGCGCTGGCTGCATTCACTGCACAGCACGCTGGAAAGCCGTCATGTGGACTGGACGCAGCTCGATCACGTGATCGATGCGGTAGTCACCCGTCTGCCACAGCTCGCGGGTATTAAAGAAGCCGCACCTGACGCCAGCTTCCGCATTCGCGGACAGAAACTGTCGCGTTCACCGCACCGTGCCAGTGGCCGTACCGCGGCGCGCGCGAATATCAGCGTGCACGAACCGCGTCAGCCGCAGGATCAGGACACGATGTTCGCCTTCTCAATGGAAGGGAACAATCAGCCAGGCGCACCGCGTTCACAGATTCCGTTTGCCTGGGCACCAGGCTGGAACTCACCACAGGCGTGGAACAAATTCCAGGCGGAAGTGGGCGGCAAACTGCGTCATGGCGATCCGGGCGTGCGCCTGTTTGAAGCCAGCTCGAGTGAGTTGCCGTGGTTTACGACCGTACCAAAAGCCTTTGTCAGTGATGCACAGTGGCGCGTGGCGCCTCTTCACCGGTTGTTCGGCAGCGAAGAGATGTCACAGCGTTCACCGGTCTTCCAGCAGCGTATGGCTGAGCCTGCGCTGGTGATAAACCCGGAGGATGCGGCGAAGCTGGGCGTCAACAATGGTGCGGCGGTGGAGTTCAGCTGTGCCGGAGAGACAGTGCGTCTGCCGGTCCGTTTCTCGGCGTCACTGCAGGCGGGACAGATTGGTCTGCCGCTGGGAATGCCGGGCGTTCCACCATTCCTGGCGAACGGTAAAATCGACACTCTGCAGGAGGCAGCGCAATGAGCTGGTTAACACCGGACGTGATCGACATTCTGCTGGCCATTGTTAAAGCCATCGTGATTCTGCTGGTGGTGGTGGCCTGCGGCGCGTTCATGAGCTTCGCTGAGCGTCGTCTGCTCGGCCTGTTCCAGAACCGTTATGGGCCAAACCGCGTAGGCTGGGGCGGTTCGCTCCAGCTGGTGGCGGACATGATCAAAATGTTCTTCAAAGAGGACTGGGTTCCGCCGTTTACCGACCGCTTTATCTTTACCCTTGCGCCGGTTATCGCCTTTGTTTCACTGCTACTGGCCTTTGCTATCGTGCCGGTTTCGCCAACCTGGATGGTAACAGACCTGAATATCGGTCTGCTGTTCTTCCTGATGATGGCGGGCCTTGCGGTCTACGCAGTGCTGTTTGCCGGCTGGTCGAGTAATAACAAATACTCGCTGCTGGGTGCGATGCGCGCCTCGGCACAGACCCTGAGCTATGAAGTGTTCCTGGGGCTGTCGCTGATGGGTGTGGTAGCGCAGGCGGGCTCGTTCAATATGAACGATATCGTCAACAGCCAGACGCATCTGTGGAACATCATTCCGCAGTTCTTCGGCTTCGTGACCTTCTGTATTGCGGGCGTGGCGGTGTGTCACCGTCATCCGTTTGACCAGCCAGAAGCGGAGCAGGAACTGGCGGACGGCTACCACATTGAATATGCCGGTATGAAGTTCGGTCTGTTCTTTGTTGGCGAATATGTGGCGATTACCACCGTTTCAGCGCTGATCGTAACGCTGTTCTTTGGTGGCTGGCACGGCCCATTCCTGCCGCCGTTCATCTGGTTCGCCCTGAAAACGGCGTTCTTTATGATGATGTTCATCCTGATTCGTGCTGCGCTTCCGCGTCCGCGCTACGACCAGGTGCTGTCATTCGGCTGGAAAGTGTGTCTGCCGTTGACGCTGTTGAACCTGCTGGCGACTGCCGCAGTGATTCTCTACACAGCGCCGTAAGGGGTTAACAAATGACTTTGAAAGATATTGTCGTAGGCTTTGGCACGACAGTTCGCAGTATCTGGCTGATCGGGCTGCACGCCTTCGCCAAACGTGAAACTCAGATGTATCCGGAAGAGCCGGTTTATCTGCCACCACGCTATCGTGGCCGTATCGTGTTAACCCGCGATCCGGATGGTCAGGAGCGTTGCGTCGCCTGTAACCTGTGTGCGGTTGCCTGTCCGGTTGGCTGTATCTCGCTGCAGAAAGCAGAAACCAAAGATGGCCGCTGGTACCCGGAGTTCTTCCGAATCAACTTCTCACGCTGCATCTTCTGCGGCATGTGTGAAGAAGCCTGTCCGACCACGGCGATTCAGCTGACTCCCGATTTCGAACTGGGTGAGTTTAAGCGTCAGGATCTGGTGTATGAGAAGGACGATCTGCTGATTTCGGGGCCGGGTAAATATCCGGAGTACAACTTCTACCGCATGGCAGGTATGGCGATTGACGGTAAAGATAAGGGCGAAGCAGAAAACGAAGCGAAGCCTATCGACGTCAAAGGCTTATTACCTTAAGGAGCAAGGCATGGAATTTGCGTTTTATCTTTGCGGACTGGTGGCGGTGCTGACGACGTTGCGCGTCATTACCCACACTAATCCGGTACATGCATTGCTGTACCTGATCGTTTCGCTGTTATCGATCGCGGGCGTCTTCTTCTCAATGGGAGCCTATTTTGCCGGTGCGCTGGAGATCATCGTTTACGCCGGGGCCATCATGGTGCTGTTCGTCTTCGTGGTCATGATGCTGAACCTGGGCAAACAGACTGAGAAGCAGGAGCGTGAGTGGCTCAGTCCGTCGCTGTGGATTGGTCCGGGCATCGTTTCGTTACTACTGCTGGTGGTGATGATCTACGCCATTCTGACGGCGAATGACCAGGGCATTGATGGCACCATCATCGACGCTAAAGCGGTCGGCATCAGCCTGTTTGGTCCTTACGTACTGGCGGTCGAACTGGCCTCTATGCTGCTGCTGGCGGGTCTGGTCGTGGCGTTCCATATCGGTCGTGAAGAGCGTCAGGGCGAAGTCCTGAGTAACCGCAATGCTGATGCCGCTCAGGTGAAAAAGGAGAACGCATGATCCCGTTACAACATGGATTGATTCTTGCTGCCGTGCTGTTTGTCCTTGGACTGACGTCGCTGGTGATACGCCGCAATCTGCTGTTTATGCTGATCGGCCTTGAAATCATGATCAACGCCGCCGCTTTAGCTCTGGTGGTTGCCGGGAGCTACTGGGGTCAGGCCGATGGACAGGTGATGTATATCCTGGCGATCAGCCTGGCGGCAGCGGAAGCCAGTATTGGTCTGGCACTGCTGCTTCAGCTCTATCGTCGTCGTCAGACGCTGAACATTGATACTGTGAGCGAGATGCGCGGATGAATCTTCTCTATTTAACTGTCTTGTTTCCGCTGATCGGCTTTCTGCTGTTAGCGTTTTCCCGCGGTCGCTGGTCTGAGAACCTGTCGGCCACGGTAGGTATGGGATCGGTGGGTCTGGCCGCACTGACGACGGCGTTGATCGGTTTCGAGTTCTTCGCCAGTGGTCAGCAAGCTTATACTCAGTCACTCTGGACCTGGATGCATGTCGGCAACTTCGACATGAAGGTGAACCTGACGCTGGATGGCCTGTCGCTGACCATGCTGTCGGTGGTGACCGGCGTCGGCTTCTTCATTCATATGTTTGCCTCCTGGTACATGCGTGGAGAAGAGGGCTACTCCCGCTTCTTCGCCTATACCAACCTGTTTATCGCCAGCATGGTTATTCTGGTGCTGGCCGATAACCTGATGCTGATGTATCTGGGCTGGGAAGGGGTAGGGCTCTGCTCTTATCTGCTGATCGGTTTCTATTACAGCAATCCGGAAAACGGCAAAGCGGCGATGAAAGCGTTCATCATCACCCGCGTGGGCGACGTCTTCCTGGCATTTGGCTTGTTCATTCTCTACAACGAGCTGGGCACGCTGAACTTCCGCGAGATGATGGAGCTGGCTCCGGCGCACTTTGCCGCAGATAACCATATGCTGCAGTGGGCAACGCTGATGCTGCTGGGTGGCGCGGTCGGTAAATCGGCACAGCTGCCGTTACAGACCTGGCTGGCAGATGCGATGGCCGGTCCGACACCGGTTTCAGCACTTATCCACGCCGCGACCATGGTGACGGCAGGTGTTTACCTGATTGCCCGCAGCCACGGTCTCTTCCTGCTGACGCCGGAAGTGCTGCATCTGGTCGGCATCATCGGGGCAATTACCCTGGTGCTGGCAGGCTTTGCCGCGCTGGTGCAGACCGACATCAAACGCGTTCTCGCTTACTCCACCATGAGCCAGATTGGCTATATGTTCCTGGCGCTGGGTGTTCAGGCGTGGGATGCGGCGATTTTCCATCTGATGACGCACGCCTTCTTTAAAGCGTTACTGTTCCTCTCTTCGGGTTCAGTGATTCTGGCCTGCCATCACGAACAGAACATCTTTAAAATGGGTGGCCTGCGTAAGAGCATTCCGCTGGTCTACACCTGCTTCCTGGTAGGCGGCGCGGCACTGGCGGCACTGCCGCTGATTACGGCGGGCTTCTACAGTAAAGATGAGATTCTGTTTGGCGCACTGGCTAACGGTCACATCAATCTGATGGTCGCGGGTCTGGTGGGGGCGTTCCTGACCTCTATCTATACCTTCCGCATGATCTTCATTGTGTTCCATGGCGAAGAGAAAATTCATGCGCACGCAGGTAAAGGCATTACCCATCATCTGCCGCTGATTGTGCTGCTGCTGCTCTCCACCTTTATTGGTGCGCTGATCACGCCACCGCTGGCAGGTGTACTGCCAGCCAGCGAGTTCGGTGAAGCGGGCAAAGTGGGACTGGAAATCACCTCGGGCGTGGTCGCGATCGTTGGCATTCTGATCGCTGCCGCGCTGTGGCTGGGCAAACGTGAGCTGGTTACCCGCATTGCAAACAGTGCGCCAGGCCGTTTCTTCGGCACCTGGTGGTTTGCGGCCTGGGGCTTTGACTGGCTCTACGATAAAGTGTTCGTCAAACCTTACCTGGGTATTGCGTGGCTGCTGAAGCGCGATCCACTGAATGGTCTGATGAACCTGCCTGCGCTGCTGTCACGCATTGCCAACAAAGGCCTGGTGGTCAGTGAGAATGGCTACCTGCGCTGGTACGTTGCGTCAATTAGCGTGGGTGCCGTGCTGGTGCTGGCTCTGCTGCTGGTGATTTAAAGATTGATGAGCGGGGCAGGTTAGCTAATCTGCCCATTGAGAATGTCAAAAATTGTCCTGAGCAAGGGCGTTATCGTCGCGGCCAGTTTGGCTACCGCCAGCGCACAGCAACCGGAGCATACCGAGGTATGTGAGGATTGCGAGCACTATCGGGAAGCAAAATGGCAAGTAAGATAGCCCGAACTAAGACAAAGAAAAGGGAAGTGTGCCGTGTTATTACCTTGGCTAATTATCATACCCTTCGTCGGTGGTCTGATCTGCTGGCTCACTGAGCGCCTTGGCGCGAAGGTGCCACGCTGGATCGCGCTGATCACCATGGGGCTGACGTTGGCGCTTTCACTGCAACTCTGGTTGCAGGGAGGCTATTCACTGACGCAGGCAGCGGGTATTCCGCAGTGGCAGTCAAGTTTCTCCGTTCCGTGGATCCCACGCTTCGGCATCAGCTTCCATTTAGCCATTGATGGCCTGTCACTGCTGATGGTAGTGCTGACCGGTCTGCTCGGTCTGATGGCGGTGCTCTGTTCCTGGAATGAGATCTCAAAGTATCAGGGCTTCTTCCATCTGAACCTGATGTGGATTCTGGGCGGCGTAATCGGTGTGTTCCTTTCCATCGACCTGTTCCTGTTCTTCTTCTTCTGGGAAATGATGCTGGTGCCGATGTACTTCCTCATCGCGCTCTGGGGTCATAAAGCATCGGACGGCAAAACCCGTATCTCCGCTGCGACCAAATTCTTCATCTATACCCAGGCTTCAGGTCTGGTGATGCTGATTGCGATTCTGGGCCTGGTATTTGTTCACTACAACGCGACCGGCGTCTGGACATTCAACTACGAACAACTGCTACAGACACCAATGTCGAGCGGTGTTGAATATCTGCTGATGCTGGGCTTCTTTATCGCCTTTGCGGTCAAGATGCCGGTGGTGCCTTTGCACGGCTGGCTGCCGGATGCACACAGTCAGGCGCCAACAGCCGGTTCTGTCGACCTGGCGGGTATCCTGCTGAAAACCGCGGCTTACGGCTTACTGCGTTTCAGCCTGCCGCTGTTCCCGAACGCGTCAGCCGAGTTTGCGCCCATCGCCATGTGGTTAGGCATCATCGGTATCTTCTACGGTGCCTGGATGGCCTTCTCGCAGACCGATATCAAACGTCTGATTGCGTACACCTCGATTTCGCACATGGGCTTTGTGCTAATTGCCATCTACACCGGCAGCCAGCTGGCGCTGCAGGGTGCGGTGATTCAGATGATTGCGCACGGTCTCTCCGCTGCTGCACTCTTCATTCTGTGTGGTCAGTTGTATGAGCGTCTGCATACCCGTGATATGCGTCAGATGGGTGGCCTGTGGTCGCGCATCAAATGGATTCCGGGTCTGTCGCTGTTCTTTGCTGTCGCCAACCTCGGTATGCCGGGCACCGGTAACTTCGTCGGTGAATTTATGATTCTGACCGGCAGCTTCCAGGTGGTGCCGATGATTATTATCATCGCGACCTTTGGTCTGGTGTTCGCCTCCGTATACTCGCTGGTGATGATGCAGCGCGCTTACTACGGCGAAGCGAAATCGAAAGATCCGCTGCCAGGCATGTCACCGCGTGAGTTTATGACCATCGGTGTTCTGGTGGTGCTGCTGGTGCTGCTGGGCGTCTATCCACAGCCGATTCTGGATACTTCGCACGCTGCCATGAGCAATATTCAGCAGTGGTTTACCGCTTCAATTTCAACTACAAGGCCGTAATTCGCCATGACAATAACTCCTCACCAATTGATTGCGTTGCTACCGCTGTTAATCGTCGGATTGACGGTGGTGGTTGTGATGCTGTCCATTGCCTGGCGACGCAACCACTTCGTTAACGCCACGCTAACGGTAGTTGGCCTGAACCTGGCGCTGCTCTCGCTTTACTTTGTCGGTCAGGTCGGGGCGATGGATGTCACGCCGCTGCTGCGCGTCGATGGCTATTCGATGTTCTACACCGCGCTGGTAATGCTGGCGAGTCTGGCAACCTGCACCTTTGCCTATCCGTGGCTGGCAGGCTATCCCGACAACAAAGATGAGTTCTATCTGCTGGTGCTGATTGCGGCGCTCGGTGGCATCGTACTGGCCAGCGCTAACCATCTGGCCTCGCTGTTCATCGGCATTGAACTGCTGTCACTGCCGTTGTTTGGTCTGATTGGCTACGCTTTCCGCCAGAAACGTTCGCTGGAAGCGGCGCTGAAATATACCATTCTTTCTGCGGCGGCCTCATCGTTCCTGCTGTTTGGTATTGCACTGATCTACGCTGACTCCGGTAACCTGAGCTTTGTGGCGCTGGGTCAGAGCCTGACAGACAGTATGATCCACGAGCCACTGCTGCTGGTGGGTCTGGGCATGATGATCATCGGTCTGGGCTTTAAGCTCTCACTGGTGCCGTTCCACCTCTGGACGCCCGATGTCTATCAGGGTGCGCCTGCGCCGGTTTCAACCTTCCTGGCCACTGCCAGCAAGATTGCCATCTTCGGTGTCATCATGCGTCTGTTCATGTATGCGCCGGTGACCGACAGCGAAGCGGTGCGCACGGTGCTGGCCATGATCGCCTTCGTGTCGATTCTGTTCGGTAACCTGATGGCGATTTCGCAGAGCAACATCAAGCGTCTGCTGGGCTACTCCTCTATCGCCCATCTCGGTTATCTGCTGGTCGCGCTGATTGCGGTGAAAGATCATCAGCTGTCGGTGGAAACCTCGGGTGTATACCTGGCGGGTTATCTGTTCAGCAGCCTGGGTGCCTTTGGTGTGGTGAGCCTGATGTCCAGCCCGTATCGTGGCCCTGATGCCGACTCGCTCTACTCCTATCGTGGTCTATTCTGGCATCGTCCTATCCTGTCAGCCGTGATGACGGTGATGATGTTGTCGCTGGCGGGTATCCCGATGACGCTGGGCTTTATCGGTAAATTCTACGTTATCGCATCAGGTGTGAGTGCGCACCTGTGGTGGCTGACCGGAGCTGTGGTTGCGGGTAGTGCGATTGGCCTCTACTACTATCTGCGCGTGACGGTGAGTCTCTATCTCAGCCCGCCGGAACTGCATACCCGTGATACCCCGGCTAACTGGGCATTTACGGCTGGTGGTGTGGTCGTGCTGATCTCCGCCATTCTGGTGCTGCTGTTAGGGGTTTATCCGCAGCCGCTGATCAGACTGGTGCAGATGGCACAGCCACTGATGTAAGCAGCTGACTGCAAGTGATGAATCAGGCCTTCGGGCCTGATTTTTTTTGCCTGTCAGACGCCGTGACCAGCAGGTGCTGGCGACACCGCACTGATGTAGAGTGTGTGGTTTAAAGGAGAGACGATGAACATTGACTGGCAGGATAAACATCATAGTGAACTCACCGCCCCGGAACTCTATGCGCTGCTGGCGTTGCGCAGCGCCGTGTTTGTAGTCGAACAGCAGTGTGCTTACCTTGATGTGGATGGCAAAGATTTGGAGGCGGAAAACCGGCATCTGCTGGGCATGGCGGATGACCAGCTGGTGGCCTATGCGCGCCTTCTCTCTCCGATTGATGAAAACAGCCCGGTAAAAATTGGACGGGTAATTGTATCAGATCGGGTTCGCGGTGCGCGGCTGGGCAATCGTCTGATGGAGCAGGCGATCAGCAGCTGTCAGCAGCACTGGCCGGGTCGTGACATGTTTCTCTCCGCTCAGGCGCATCTGGAAAACTTCTATGAGCAGCATGGATTTGTGGCGACAGGGGAGAGTTATCTGGAAGATGGTATCCCACACGTCGATATGCTGAAGAAGGCGCCGTAAAAACGCGAGGCCTGAGCCTCGTCTCATACAGCTGACAAACTCAAATCAGGGTGCAACTGGCAGCGATGGATTAGTTCAATACGCAGGGAATATGGTCAGAAGAGGAAAGCGTCCCGCGCCATGGACGGCGCAGGCCCAGCGAGGCAGGGATTGGCGTAAGCGACTTTCCGATCTGACCATGTTTCCTGCACTGGCTTGGTCTCACAGCTAACCGGGCCACACTTTGTCATTAATCTCAGGCGAGGCCTGAGCCTCGCCTGTTTACATCAACCCACCGTCATCTGGCGGTCATCAACATATTTGCGCTGATCCGGCGCAGGCGGGAAATACTGATAAAGCCAGGTTTCACTCAGCGTCTCATCCTTGCTGCGCAGGAACAGACGCATCTCAACCGGCTGGGTGGAATCGCTGTTCGGATACCAGTCAAACAGGATGCGGTAACCCTTGAGCGGATCGACATACAGAATTTCAACCTGCTTCACACTGCCCGATGAGACAGTAATCACCGGCTCAATGCCTTTCGGCGCAGCGGCCTGCAGATCACCACCAATAAAATCGATGGCGAAGCGACGGCACCAGGTTTCAGGGAAGTGCTCGCCAGGCGCCCAGCCTTCCGGGAAGCCACCGATACCGGTACGGGTAGCATCCACGCGCGCCAGACCGCTTCGTACTGGCGGCAGACCACTCCAGTAAAGCTTGTAGGAGAAGTTCAGCTCGCTGCCCGCTTTGACTGGTTCAGCCGGTTGCCAGAAGCAGACCACGTTATCCAGCGTTTCACCGGTTGTCGGGATCTCCATCAGGTTGATCGCGCCTTTGCCCCACTTGCCGACCGGCTCAACCCACAGGCTCGGACGTTTGTCATACCAGCCGATCACATCCTGATAATCTTTGAAGTCGTGATTCAGCTGCAGCAGGCCAAAGCCACGCGGATTCTCATCTTCATAGGCGTTGAACTGCAGACGCTGCGGATTATTCAGCGGGCGGGCAATCCATTCGCCTTTACCGGTCCACATCGCCAGACGGTCGGAGTCATGGATCTGCGGATGGTAGGTATTGCACATGCGACGCTCGTTGGTACCACAGCTGAACATGCTGGTCATCGGTGAGATGCCGATCTGACGGATCTCTTTACGGGCAAACAGGTGGTTTTCTACTTCCATCACCACACGTTTCTCTTCGCAGTGGATGATGAACTTATAGGCACCGGTAAGGCTGGCACCATCCAGCAGGGCGTAACAGGTGAAGGTGGTATCTTCCGCCTTTGGCGTTTCAAACCAGAAGGCAGTGAAGTCCGGAAACTCTTCCTGACCGTTGCTGAAAGTGTTAATCGCCACACCACGCGCCGAGAGACCGTACTGGAAGGTATCGTCCACGGCACGGAAGTAGCTTGCGCCGAGGAAAGAGACGATGTCGCGACGGGTCAGCTCCGGCTTTTTAAAGGCGCGGAAACCGGCGAAGCCGAGGTCAGTTTTGCCCTCCAGCTGCTTTGTATCAACGTGCGCATTGTTGTAGTTGAACAGCTCGGGGCGGAAATGAATCTCGCGCGCCTCGCGGCTTGCGCCATCAACAGAGAACATACGGATGCGACGCTTAAAGCCCATACCGACATGGAAGAACTGCACATCCAGCTGACGGTCGGGCAGGTTATTCCACAGCGAGTGGTTAGCGTCATACTGAATTTCGTTGTACGCCTGCGGGGTCAGTGTAGCCAGCGTCTCCGGCAACGCGCCTGGCGCACCGCCCCAGGGTTTTTTCGCCAGCGCGGCCGCATTTTTCTTCAGTACGTCAAAATCGAAGCGTACGGCGGTACCGTCAGCAATGCCATCTTCTGCCCATGCTGATTGCGCAAACAGCGTTGACAGGCCGGTCATGCCGCTGACGGCGGAGAAGGCCATTGACGCTTTCATAAACATTCTTCGATTCATGCCAGAGATCATTCCTTAGCTGTTCGAGGGTGTCGTGACTGTCGTGCAAAATGCACTTTCATGGCCCGATAATCACAGGCAACAGAGGGGTACGACAGTAGGGTTACTGGAAAATTCAGTCCCGACAAAATTTATCAGATTAATCAAAGAAGCGAAGCGAAATTCGGTGGTTGCCGTGGCGTCTTACATTTCTTTGCGCAGCGAACTGGCGCACCGCCTGAACTGAGCAACTTTAGCAGATGAAAAATCAGGTGATTCCTGGAGCAGGAAAACAGCAGAGCGCCAGATTATGACTATAGTTAATGAACTGCTTTGCAATTCACACGGAGGAAATGATGGTAAATCAGACAAATCAATTCGAATCGGGCCTCGATGACGATATTGCGTTACTGACCGAAACCCTTGAAGAAGTGCTTAAGGCATCAGGCGATCCGGCCGATCAGAAGTATATTGAGCTAAAAAGCAAAGCTGAACAGGCGCTGAACGATGTGAAATCCCGTGTCAGCCAGGCGTCAGATAGTTACTACTATCGCGCTAAACAGGCGGCTTACCGCGCTGACGATTACGTGCATGAAAAACCGTGGCAGGGCGTCGGCATTGGTGCAACTGCCGGTCTGGTGCTTGGTCTGCTGCTGGCGCGTCGCTAATCGCGACCTGCTCACACAGTTGTAGCAGACAAACGTAGTAAAAAACGGCGGGGAAATCCCGCCGTTTTTGTGGGTCTCTCACTATCCTGAATACTCTCATCTGAGTCATACAATCCTGCTCCACCCTCTGACTTTCAGGCGCTACGTGCTGCCTCCGCCGCAACAATCATAATCGCGGGTAATGCCGATTGTGTTTCCCGGGCGGACTTCATACAGTGAAGCAAACGTGAAAAGGAGGATCCGATGTGATTAGAGTAGAGATGCTGTCAACCGGGGATGAGGTGCTGCATGGCCAAATCGTCGACACCAATGCAGCCTGGCTGGCGGATACGTTGTTCCAGCAGGGTTTACCCATGACCAGTCGCACCACGGTAGGCGATTCACTCGAGTCGCTGATCGCCACGCTGCAGGCGCGCAGTCATGAGGCCGATGTGCTGATAGTCAATGGCGGCCTGGGGCCAACCAGTGACGATCTCAGCGCGCTGGCTGCCGCGCATGCCTGTGGCGTAGAACTGGCAATGCAGCAGGACTGGCTGGAACAGATGGAAGCCTGGTTCGCCAGTCGCGGACGGATAATGGCGGCCAGCAATCGCAAACAGGCTGAAATTCCGGCCAATGCGGAGCTGATTGATAATCCCGTCGGAACCGCCTGTGGTTTTGCCCTGCAACTTAATCGCTGCTGGATGTTCTTCACGCCTGGCGTGCCGTCTGAATTTAAAGTGATGGTGGAGCAGCAGATCATTCCCCGTCTGAAAGCCAAATTCTCGCCCCCCGAGCCGCCGGTTTGCCTGCGACTGACGACCTTTGGTCGCGGTGAAAGCGATATTGCCGCTGAACTGGAGCCGCTGGCGTTGCCGGAAGGCGTGATGATGGGGTATCGCTCATCGATGCCGATTATTGAGATCAAACTTACCGGCCCGGCCAGTCAGCGGGTAGCGATGGAGCAGGTGTGGCAGCAGGTGCGTCTGCTGCTGGCGGAGTGCACCATTTTTGAAGGCACCGAAGGCCTGCCGGCCCTGCTGGCCCGCGAGCTGGAGCAGCGCGGTGAACAACTGGCGGTCAGCGAGCAATACACCGCCGGTCTGCTTTACTGGCAGCTGGCTACCGCCAGCGTGCCATTGCGTGGTGCTGACATTCTGCCACCACAGCAGGAGACGCTGGAGCAACAGGTGAACCGCACCCGTGATTTTGCCGCGCAGCAGCAGGCAGCGCTGGCACTCTCTGTTGGCAGCCTTGAGCAGGAGGAGATTTCGGTGGCGCTGCATACGCCGGATGGCAGCTTTGGTCAGCGCGTGAAGTTCAGTACCGGTCGCCATAATCTGGAGACGCGGCAGAAGGTGGTGGCAATGATGGCGATGAACATGCTGCGCCGCTGGTTACACGGCAGCGAAGTGAGCACCGGTCACGGCTGGATTGATGTGGTTGAAACTGTCAGACAGTAATATCAGTGAAAATAAAACGGGCGCCTGAGGCGCCCGTCTTGTATGTGACTGCGAATTAACCCCATACAGCGTCATTCTCGCAGCAATAAATTAGCTCAAAGCGCAGGGAACACGGGCAGAGGAGGAAAGCGTCCCGCGCCTGGGACTAAAACGCCGGGATCGTTTTTGAACAACGCAACGCGTTGGCCCGGCTACGGGCGCACCTCAGGGATGAGGTGCGTACTAAAAACGCCAGGCGTTTTTGAACAACGCAACGCGTTGGCCCGGCTACGGGCGCACCTCAGGGATGAGGTGCGTAATCGCGCGGGACGAGCTGTCAGGGATGACGCTTTTTGCGTCTTTCCGATCTGACCGTGTTCCCTAAGCTGACTCGATCTCACAGCAAATCAAGCCAGACTTATTCCACCTCAGTTATAACTCCAGCTCAATCTCGCCTTTGGCTTTGCAGCAGCAGGGCAGGATCTCATCCTGCTGCACAAAGGCCAGCGGCCGCTGTGGATAATGCACTTCGCCTTTCAGCAGCCGCATCCGGCAGGAGCCGCAGTAACCTTCGCGGCACTGAAACTCCACGCAGAGATTGTTGGCTTCCAGCAGCGTCAGCAGATTGGTATGCTCGTCTGTGCATTCCAGCCGGGTGCCGGAACTGCGCAGAATAACAACGTCACGGCTCATGATTAAAGCTGGAAGTCGTCGAAGTCGTTAGCGCCCACTTCAGAGTCGATCTGACCGACCAGGTAAGAGCTCACTTCCACTTCCTGCGGCGCGACCTGAACGTTGTCAGACACCAGCCACGAGTTGATCCAGGGAATCGGGTTAGAGCGCGTCTGGAAGGGCAGGTCAAGACCCACCGCCTGCATACGGATATTGGTGATGTACTCAATATACTGGCAGAGAATGTCTTTGTTCAGGCCGATCATAGAGCCGCCGCTGAACAGATATTCTGCCCACTCTTTCTCCTGCAGCGCCGCCTTCTTAAACAGCTCGAAGCACTCTTCACGGCACTCTGCTGCAATCTCTTTCATCTCTGGATCGTCTTCACCGCTGCGCAGCAGGTTCAGCATATGCTGAGTGCCGGTCAGGTGCAGCGCTTCATCGCGAGCAATCAGTTTGATGATTTTTGCGTTACCTTCCATCAGCTCACGCTCAGCAAAAGCGAATGAACAGGCGAAGCTGACATAGAAACGGATTGCTTCCAGCGCATTGACGCTCATCAGGCAAATATAGAGCTGCTTCTTCAGGGCGCGCAGGCTGACCACAACCTGCTTGCCGTTGACCTGATGCGTGCCTTCGCCCAGCTGATGCCAGTAGTTAGTCATCTCAATCAGGTCGTCGTAATAACGTGAGATATCCTGGGCACGCGCCAGAATCTGTTCATTGGTAACGATATCGTCAAACACTACCGCCGGATCGTTAACGATGTTACGGATGATATGGGTGTATGAACGAGAGTGAATCGTCTCAGAGAACGCCCAGGTTTCAATCCAGGTTTCCAGCTCAGGAATTGAGATCAGCGGCAGCAGGGCAACGTTCGGGCTGCGACCCTGAATCGAATCCAGCAGCGTCTGATACTTCAGGTTGCTGATGAAGATATGCTTTTCGTGATCCGGCAGTGCCTGGTAGTCGATACGGTCGCGTGAGACATCCACCTCTTCCGGACGCCAGAAGAAGGAGAGCTGCTTTTCGATCAGCTTTTCAAAGATGTCATATTTCTGCTGATCGAAGCGCGCCACGTTGACGGACTGACCGAAAAACATCGGCTCTTTCAGCTGATCATTTTTGTTCTGTGAGAAAGTAGAGTAAGCCATAAAAGTTGTCCAAAAGTAGACGAAGCCAGGCCTCGTGAAATGAATGAGGCGGGAGAGTCTCCCGCCTGACCAT
Organism: Pantoea sp. B550; assembly: GCF_024158165.1. Lineage (NCBI taxonomy): Bacteria > Pseudomonadati > Pseudomonadota > Gammaproteobacteria > Enterobacterales > Erwiniaceae > Pantoea > Pantoea sp. B550. The sequence continues at coordinate 695,086 of NZ_JAMYXI010000003.1, read as the reverse complement.
TAGATCTTACAGGCGCCGCTCTCGCAGCCATCATCCTGGATAGAAGGTGCCAGGTCATCCTGCGCATCTTCCGCACCGTCACGGGTGTTCTGATAGTAGAGCGTTTTCACGCCGAACTTGTACGCCGTCAGCAGATCTTTCAGCAGCTGTTTCATCGGCACTTTACCGTTGGCAAAGCGTGACGGATCGTAGTTGGTGTTGGACGAAATGGCCTGGTCGATGAATTTCTGCATCAGACCCACCAGTTGCAGGTAGCCATCGTTGTTAGGCATTTCCCACAGCAGCTCGTACTGATCTTTCAGACGCTCGTACTCCGGCACCACCTGACGCAGGATGCCATCTTTTGATGCTTTGATGCTGATGTGGCCACGTGGCGGCTCAATGCCATTGGTGGCATTGGAGATCTGCGACGAGGTTTCAGACGGCATCAGCGCGGACAGGGTCGAGTTGCGCAGGCCGTGCGTCTTGATCTCTTCACGCAGGCTCTCCCAGTCGAGATGCAGCGGTTCGTTGCTGATCGCGTCCAGGTCTTTCTTATAGGTATCGATCGGCAGAATGCCCTGTGCATAGGTGGTTTCATTGAACCACGGGCAGGCACCTTGCTCTTTCGCCAGCTCGTTTGACGCTTTCAGCAGGTAGTACTGAATCGCTTCAAACGTTTTGTGGGTCAGGCCATTAGCGCTGCCATCGGAGTAGCGCACACCGTGCTTCGCCAGATAGTAAGCGTAGTTGATGACGCCAATGCCCAGGGTACGACGACCCATGGCACCACGCTGTGCAGCCGGAATCGGGTAATCCTGATAATCGAGCAGGGCATCAAGGGCACGCACCGCCAGGGTAGCCAGCTCTTCCAAATCGTCGAGGCTTTCAATGGCGCCAAGGTTGAACGCAGAGAGCGTACACAGGGCGATCTCACCGTTTTCGTCGTTAACATCTTCCAGCGGTTTGGTCGGCAGGGCGATTTCCAGGCAGAGGTTAGACTGGCGAACCGGCGCGATGCGCGGATCAAACGGGCTGTGAGTGTTGCAGTGATCGACGTTCTGAATGTAGATACGGCCAGTTGAAGCACGTTCCTGCATCATCAGCGAGAAGAGATCGACCGCTTTAACACGCTGCTGACGGATGCTCTTATCCTGCTCATATTTGGTGTAAAGGCGCTCAAACTCATCCTGATCGGCGAAGAACGCGTCATACAGGCCAGGCACGTCAGACGGGCTGAACAGGGTGATGTCTTCGCCTTTCAGCAGGCGCTGATACATCAGCTTGTTGAGCTGAACGCCATAGTCCATGTGACGCACGCGGTTACCTTCAACACCACGGTTGTTTTTCAGCACCAGCAGACTTTCGATTTCGAGATGCCACATCGGGTAGAACAGCGTCGCTGCGCCGCCACGTACGCCGCCCTGAGAACAGGACTTCACTGCGGTCTGGAAATGCTTATAGAACGGAATACAGCCGGTGTGGAACGCTTCACCGCCGCGAATCGGGCTGCCCAGCGCACGGATACGACCGGCGTTGATGCCGATACCGGCACGCTGAGAGACATATTTCACAATTGCACTGGAGGTGGCGTTGATGGAGTCCAGGCTGTCGCCGCACTCGATCAGCACACAGGAACTGAACTGACGCGTCGGGGTACGCACGCCCGACATGATTGGCGTCGGCAGTGAGATTTTAAACGTGGAGATCGCATCATAGAAACGCTTGATGTAATCCATACGCGTGTCGCGCGGATAGCCAGAGAAGAGGCAGGCAGCGACCAGAATGTAGAGGAACTGCGCGCTCTCGTAGATTTCACCCGAGACGCGGTTCTGGACCAGATATTTGCCTTCCAGCTGCTTTACCGCTGCGTAGGAGAAGTTCATGTCACGCCAGTGGTCGAGAAACTCGTCCATCTGCGCGAACTCTTCCTGGCTGTAATCTTCCAGCAGGTGGCGATCATATTTGCCCATGTCGACCATCTTAACGACCTGGTCATAAAGCTTCGGCGGCTCAAACTGACCATACGCTTTTTTACGCAGGTGGAAGATTGCCAGGCGGGCAGCCAGGTACTGATAGTCAGGGGCATCGCGAGAGATGAGGTCTGCTGCGGCCTTGATGATGGTCTCATGAATGTCAGAGGTTCTGATGCCATCATAGAACTGAATATGGGAGCGCAGCTCCACCTGTGACACTGAGACGTTGTTCAGCCCTTCAGCTGCCCAGTCCAGCACACGGTGAATTTTGTCGAGATCAATGCGCTCCTGGCGGCCATCGCGTTTAGTAACGAGCAGACTCTGGTTCATGTCGCGTTTTTACCTTTGCGTGAGTATCCAAAAATTAAAAGAAATCCCGGTTTATACACAGCCTATTCATTGTGAATAATGTGTGGATAAACACTACATCTAGGGGGTGATGAGAAAAGTCATAACTACATGGGGGCATATTTTAGTATTTTACGGCCGCTTAACAAGAGCAAAAAATGATGGCTGGAGGGGTTGTAATTCTTGCGAAATTTCTTAGCCCACGCCTTGTAAGGCCTGGCAACATGTCAACCAGATCACACTTTTTTTTCTAACTTTGATCGGACGCGTATTTCTTATTCAATCCTCCCTTTTCGGCCCTGCAGGGGAGGAAAAAAAGCGAAAAGAGACTACGTGCACGGGCCGTTGCAAGATGACGCGGACTGAAATCTGAGGCAGAAGAGAGTAGGTGTAACGTAACCCACTGGCAGATAACACTATGCCTCTGTTGCGGTTGGTTCCGGGGGCAGCAGGCGATGAAAAGCAGCAAGGGAAGAACAAGCCCGCCCTGATTCAGGCGGGCCGATCACTTATACGGCGCGGTGCGTGTGCACCATATAATTCACGTCAGTGCCGGGGGCCAGTTTGAAGCGATTGGTCAGCGGATTGTAGTGCAGGCCGATAATGTTACGTTCACGCAGCGTCGTTTCATCCACCCAGCCCAGCAGTTCGGAAGGACGGATAAACTTCTTCACGTCATGGGTGCCGCGCGGCAGCATGCGGAGCACATATTCCGCGCCAAAGATCGCCAGTAGCCAGGCTTTGGGATTGCGGTTCAGCGTAGAGAAAAAGACTTCGCCGCCGGGTTTGACCAGTTTCGCACAGGCGTGAATCACCGAGCGGGGATCCGGCACGTGCTCCAGCATCTCCATGCAGGTCACCACATCATATTTCCCTGCGTTCTGCTCCGCATGCTCTTCAACGGTCTGCTGAACGTAGTCCAGCGTGACGCCGCTCTCCAGAGCATGCAGACGCGCCACGGCCAGTGGTTCGGCACCCATATCCAGACCGGTCACAACTGCGCCTTCACGCGCCATGCTTTCGGATAAAATGCCGCCGCCGCATCCAACGTCGAGCACGGTTTTACCGAACAGGCCATTGCTGTGCTGCGCGATGTAGCCCAGGCGCAGGGGGTTGATACGGTGCAACGGTTTAAATTCACCCTCCAGATCCCACCAGCGTGAGGCAACGGCCTCAAACTTGGCAATTTCCTGCGCATCGACGTTATGCTGATGATTCTGCGGTTGTGCATTCATTGAATCGTAACTCCTGACAAAATGTGCCCACAGTATAAACGCTTAACCGCAGTTGGCACACCTTTCAGGGGCAATGAAAAGCAGGGGAAATCGGTGGTTAACGTTCACCAGAGCATTGCAGTGTGATATACTTTCGCACCTTTAAAATCCGGGATTAAGTAGAGGGATAGCGGCTCCATGAGCGACCTTGCGAGAGAAATTACACCGGTCAATATCGAAGAAGAATTAAAGAATTCTTACCTCGGTTACGCCATGTCGGTCATCGTTGGCCGAGCTTTACCCGATGTGCGTGATGGCCTGAAGCCAGTTCACCGTCGCGTACTCTATGCGATGAGCGTACTGGGTAACGACTGGAACAAACCCTATAAAAAATCTGCCCGCGTCGTCGGTGACGTTATCGGTAAATATCACCCGCATGGTGATTCCGCCGTTTACGACACCATTGTACGTATGGCCCAGCCTTTCTCCCTGCGTTACATGCTGGTGGACGGACAAGGCAACTTCGGTTCCATCGACGGCGACTCCGCTGCAGCGATGCGTTATACCGAAATTCGCATGTCGAAAATCGCCCACGACCTGTTAGCTGACCTGGAAAAAGAGACCGTCGATTTCGTACCGAACTATGACGGCACTGAGCAGATCCCTGAAGTTCTGCCGACCAAAATCCCTAACCTGCTGGTGAACGGTTCTTCCGGTATCGCCGTGGGTATGGCAACCAACATTCCACCGCACAACCTGCGTGAAGTGATTAACGGCTGCCTGGCGTACATTGAAGATGAGAACATCAGCATTGAAGCGCTGATGGAGCACATTCCGGGGCCTGATTTCCCGACCGCCGCCATCATCAATGGTCGCCGTGGCATCGAAGAAGCGTACCGCACCGGACGCGGCAAGATTTACATTCGCGCACGTGGCGAAGTGGAAGCCGATGCGAAAACGGGCCGCGAGACCATCATCATTCACGAGCTGCCGTATCAGGTGAACAAAGCACGCCTGATTGAGAAGATTGCGGAGCTGGTGAAAGAGAAGCGTGTCGAAGGCATCAGCGCACTGCGCGATGAGTCTGATAAAGACGGCATGCGCATCGTGATTGAAATCAAGCGTGATGCGGTCGGCGAAGTGGTGCTGAATAATCTCTATTCACTGACCCAGTTGCAGACATCGTTTGGCATCAATATGGTGGCGCTGCATCAGGGCCAGCCGAAGATTATGGCGCTGAAGGAAATTCTGGATGCCTTTGTTCGCCATCGTCGTGAAGTCGTAACGCGTCGTACCATCTTTGAACTGCGTAAAGCCCGTGACCGCGCGCATATCCTGGAAGGTCTGGCGATTGCGCTGGCGAATATCGATCCAATTATCGAGCTGATTCGTCGTGCACCAAACCCGGCAGAAGCGAAAGCGGGTCTGATTGCACAGGCGTGGGATCTGGGTAACGTGTCAGCGATGCTGGAGCGTGCCGGTGATGACGCCGCGCGTCCCGAGTGGCTGGATCCGCAGTACGGCATCCGTGATGGTCAGTACTATCTGACCGAGCAGCAGGCTCAGGCGATTCTGGATCTGCGTCTGCAGAAACTGACCGGCCTTGAGCACGAGAAGCTGCTGGATGAGTATAAGGCACTGCTGGAGCAGATCGCTGAGTTGCTGCACATTCTGTCGAGCGCTGAGCGTCTGATGGAAGTGATCCGCGAAGAGCTGGAGCTGATGCGCGATCAGTTTGGCGACGATCGTCGTACAGAGATCACCGCAAATACCGCCGATATTAACATCGAAGACCTGATCAATCAGGAAGATGTTGTGGTGACATTGTCGCATCAGGGCTATGTGAAGTATCAGCCGCTGACCGACTATGAAGCGCAGCGTCGTGGTGGTAAAGGCAAGTCAGCCGCACGTATCAAAGAAGAGGACTTCATTGATCGTCTGCTGGTGGCGAATACCCATGACACGATTCTTTGCTTCTCAAGCCGTGGCCGTCTCTACTGGATGAAGGTTTATCAGCTGCCGGAAGCCAGTCGTGGCGCACGTGGACGTCCAATCGTCAATCTGCTGCCGCTGGAAGCCAACGAGCGCATTACGGCGATTCTGCCGGTACGTGAGTATACCGAAGGCTTCAATATCTTTATGGCGACCGCGCTGGGTACCGTGAAGAAGACTGCGCTGAAAGAGTTCAGTCGTCCGCGTAGCGCCGGCATTATTGCCGTGAATCTGCGTGATGACGATGAGCTGATCGGTGTGGCGCTGACCAACGGTAATGACGAAGCGATGCTGTTCTCAGCGGCCGGTAAAGTGGTGCGCTTCGCAGAAACCGCAGTTCGTGCCATGGGTCGTACCGCTTCTGGCGTGCGCGGCATCAGGCTGGCTGAAGGCGATCGTGTCGTGTCGTTGATTGTGCCGCGTGAAGAGGGTGCCATTATGACCGTAACGCAGAATGGTTACGGTAAGCGGACTGCCAACAGCGAATACCCGACCAAGTCGCGTGCGACGCAGGGTGTTATTTCAATCAAAGTGACTGAACGTAATGGTCCGGTAATTGGCGCGGTTCAGGTTGTCGATGGCGATCAGATTATGATGATCACCGATGCCGGTACGCTGGTGCGTACTCGCGTTTCAGAAGTGAGCGTCGTGGGTCGTAATACCCAGGGTGTGATCCTGATTCGTACCGCAGAGGATGAGAACGTAGTCGCTCTGCAGCGTGTTGCCGAGCCGGTTGAAGAAGAAGAGCTGGATTCAATCGACGGCAGCGTGGCGGAAGGCGAAGATGATATTGCGCCGGAAGCTGAGATTGACGATGAAGAGATTGCACCGGAAGCGGATGCAGAAGACGAAGACGACGCAGCTGAAGACGAAGAGTAATTTGTCTGACGTGAGCTGAGGTTCGTTGCAGAAACGGCAGGTCAGGGGAAACCCGGCCTGCCGTTTTTTTGTGTGTGATGGACAGATTGCAGGGGCAGAGAGTTTATGGCGGGTGGCTGGGAGCTGATGGCTGTGAGTCGGGAGCCGTCGCAATGCCTGCTGTGCCCGATCGCAAAGGATTCCCGCATCCCTGCGGATCGGCCACGCCATCCCTGCCGTGGACACGTTGCTCTTCGGGCACAGCAGGCTTTTTTGTTGGGATTTGGGTGTCGCTTTGAGGGGATGGGCGTGGTGTTTGCGGGGTGAGATGTGGGGCGGGCACATGGCTGGTGGCTATGAGTCGGGAGCGGTCGCAATGCCCGATCGCAAAGGATTCCCGCCTCCCTGCGGATCGTCCACACCATCCGTGGCGTGGACGCTTTGCTCTTCGGGCACAGCAGGCCTTTCTTATTGGGGTTGTGGTGTCGCTTTGAGGAGATGCAGATGGCGCTTTGGCTGTCTTAAAAGATTCCCAAACCTTCCGCTAAGCCTGCGGCTGGCTGGCTTTTTTCGCCCGATAAAGCTAGTGTATGGGCATTAAAAATCGATGATGCGACTAACCTTGCCAACTGCGAGTTACCTTTGAAATATCCTGTCTCTTTCCGCACTACGCTTCGCATCTCGCGCTATCTTTTTCGCGCGCTGGCGCTGCTAATCTGGACGCTGGGTGCCGTTCTGACAGCGTTTTACATCATCAGCGTACTGCACAATAAAGAGACGCAGGTCCGGCAGGAGTTCGCCAGCAACTACGGCACGATACAGTGGTATGTGCGCCATTCGGCGGACATGATGCGTGAGCTGAAGTACATCACTGAAAACCGCTTAACCAACGCCAGCAGTGGTCTGGATGTGCTGACCGGCATGATGCCAGGTAAAGCCACCCAGCCGCAGTATACGCCGCTGTTCTCGGATGGCGACTGCACCTCAATGAGCAATACCTGGCGCAATTCGCTCGATTCACTCAGCTACTACATCAATTATTGGAAAAGTAACTTCGCCTCATCGTATGAACTGAATCGGGTGTTCTTTATCGGTGGCGAGAGCCAGTGTCTGGCCGACTTTACCATTGGCAGCAGTAATGCCGATCGGGAACGCAGCCTGAAATCGCTGCGTGAGAATGTGCTCCGCTATCGCAATAGCAGTGAGGAGGATCGCCGCAATCCGATGTACTGGATCAACAGCAGTGCTCAGCCCGGTGTCGGCACCTTCTATATGGTGGTGCCGGTTTACGTCGCCAACAAGTTACAGGCGCTGCTGGGTGTTGAGCAGAATATCCGCCTGGATGAGTTTATTCAGCCGGGTAGCCTGCCGGTCATTGCGTCCATTACCGATGAAAATTATCGTCCACTGCTTAACTCGCGGCGCGGCGGGCTGGGCTTCTCGCTCGATAATCTGCCGGATGATAAAACCTGGTTCGGTTATCTGAATGGGTATCGTCAGCTGGTGCTGAAGAAACCGCTGCCGCCGTCCGACCTTAATGTGGTCTGGTCGATACCCACCGATGTGATGGTGGATCAGCTCAAGCTGATGATCATTAATGCGCTGCTGCTCAATATTTTCAGTGCGGTGATCCTGTTTACGCTTGCCTGGGTATTTGAGCGGCGGATGTTCCTGCCGGCGGAGGAGAATGCGCACCGGCTGGAAGAGCATGAGCAGTTTAACCGTAAGATTGTTGCTTCTGCGCCGGTCGGGATCTGTATTTTACGCACCAGCGACGGCACCAATATTCTGAGTAACGAACTGGCGCATAACTATCTGACGTTGCTGACGCAGGAAGATCGTCTGAAGCTGAATGAGATAATCGGCGGACAGCAGGTCAATTTTGTCGATGTGCTGACCGGCAGTAATACCAACCTGCAAATCAGCTTTGTGCATTCGCGTTATCGTAATGAGAACGTGGCGATTTGCGTGCTGGTCGATGTCTCAGCGCGTGTGCGGATGGAGCAGTCTCTGCAGGAGATGGCTCACGCGGCAGAGCAGGCGAGCCAGTCAAAATCGATGTTCCTTGCTACCGTCAGTCACGAACTGCGCACGCCGCTGTATGGCATTATCGGTAACCTCGACCTGTTACAGACCAAAGAGCTGCCCAGCGGCATCGACTCGCTGGTGACGGCGATGAACAACTCCTCCAGCCTGCTGCTGAAGATCATCAGCGATATTCTCGACTTCTCGAAAATTGAGTCCGAGCAGTTGAAAATCGAGCCGCGTCCGTTTGCCCCACGTGAAATTGTGACCCACATCGTCGGCAACTATCTGTCGCTGGTGGTGAAGAAGCGGCTGACGCTCTACTGCTTCATCGAACATGACGTGCCACAGGTGCTGGACGGCGATCCGCTGCGTCTGCAGCAGGTGATCTCGAACCTGCTGAATAACGCGATTAAGTTTACGCACACCGGTTGTATTATCCTGCATGCCTGGGTTGCGGAGGGCTATCTGGCCTTCCGCGTCCGGGATACCGGGGTCGGCATCCCGGCGAAGGAGCTGCCGCGCCTGTTTGATCCCTTCTTCCAGGTGGGAAATGGCGTGCAGCGTAATTTCCAGGGCACGGGGCTGGGACTGGCGATCTGTGAAAAGCTGATCAACATGATGGATGGTGACATCGAGGTCGACTCAGAGCCGGGCATGGGCAGCCAGTTCATTGTCCGTATTCCGATCTACAAAGGACAGAAGCCGTCGCTGATGCTGCTGGAGGGTTTGCAGGATAAGAAAATCTGGCTGGCGATGCGCAATGACTATCTGGCGCAATTTGTTACCCGCCAGATTCAGCAGCAGGGCATTGAGGTTGCGGAGTATAACGGTAAGCCGGGTCACGACGATGTGGTGATGACCGATTACGAACTGGAAATCGACTTACCGCTGCGGGCGCTGATCACCTTTGACGGATCGCATGTGGATATGCCGCGTGAACGTCAGCCGGGGCGCTGGATCCACTCGACAGCCACGCTGCACGAGGTGCCGGCTCTTCTGGCGCGCATCTATCGTATTTCGCTGGGCCACGATACAGCGGATGCGTTGCTGCTTGCCGCGCCGGTCGAAGAGAAAGTGCATAACGATGACATCATGGTGCTGATTGTTGATGACCATCCGATTAACCGCATGCTGCTATCGGAACAGCTTGGCACGCTGGGCTATCAGGTCAAAACCGCGCAGGATGGCGTGGATGCGCTTAACGTGCTGAGTCGTAATGAAATCGACATCGTGCTGACGGACGTGAACATGCCAAACATGGATGGTTATCGCCTGACGCAGCGGTTGCGTCAGCTGGGCCATCTCTTCCCGGTGGTGGGCGTGACGGCGAATGCGCTGGCGGAAGAGAAACAGCGTTGTATGGATGCGGGTATGGATAACTGTCTGTCGAAACCGGTGACGCTGGATGTGCTGAAGGTGACGCTGGCAATCTATGCTGATCGGGTGCGTAAAACGCGGCCAGGATAAAGCAGGATAGGGCAGGAGAAGAGGCGGTGCAGGCTGCACCGCCTCAGACGTAACTTAGTCTCTTTCGACCTGACTCTGGCTGACAGACGACAGGTAGTTCAGCAGCGCGATATCATTATCCACGCCCAGTTTCATCATTGCTGATTTCTTCTGGCTACTGATGGTTTTGATACTGCGGTTCAGTTTCTTGGCGATTTCGGTCACCAGGAAACCTTCTGCGAACAGACGCAGTACTTCGCTCTCTTTCGGTGACAGGCGTTTGTCGCCATAACCACCTGCGCTGATCTTCTCCAGCAGCTTCGCAACGCTTTCCGGCGTATATTTCTTGCCTTTCTGCAGTGCAGCCAGTGCTTTTGGTAAATCGGTAGGCGCGCCCTGTTTCAGGACAATCCCTTCGATATCGAGATCCAGCACAGAACTCAGAATCGCCGGGTTATTGTTCATAGTCAGAACAATAATCGACAGATCCGGATAGTGACGTTTAATATATTTAATCAGCGTAATACCATCGCCATACTTCTCACCTGGCATAGAGAGGTCGGTGATCAGGACGTTAGCATCAAGCTTGGACAGATTATTGATCAGTGCTGTTGAGTCTTCGAACTCACCTACAACGTTGACCCATTCAATTTGTTCCAGAGACTTTCGGATACCGAAAAGGACAATTGGATGGTCATCGGCAATAATTACGTTTAAGTTATTCATCTTATTGGTTACCTTGCTGCAGCAGTTGATTGACGTAAGCGTCAATATCACTGGTGGTATTTGTAATGTTTGAATCGTCACACGCTTTAATGTGGTGTTCTAACTCTTCACAAAGCTGTTTGCCGGGAGTCAGATTGAGCATGGCAAACACGCCCTTTAGGCGATGCGCTGTCTGAGCAAGCGAGGCGTAGTCCTTTTCCGCTGACTCAGTATACAGTCTCTTCACATCAACCGGTACTGTCTCCGTAAACAGCTGGAAATAGCCACCGCTCATCAATGGCGTGGCCGTGTCGTCTTCCATGTCATTATCCATCACATCATGCGACAGTTGCTTCTCAATCAGGGCCAGTAAGGCATCGAGCATCGCATTACTGAGATTGAAATTGACCCGATACTGCTGGTCGTTCAGTGCATGATGACCCAGCTCATCTTCCGCCAGCAGCAGTGCCCAGCCGCTAAGCTTTGCGGGATCGTCGGTCACCAGCACATCGTGATCCTGACCGGAAATGCGCTCATCGGGCGTCAGACAACGCGCGCCCCAGTTTTCCAGATGGCGGCAGACGATTTTATGTACGTCCTCCACGGTGATCTCCACCAGCGCGGTCACACCATCCAGAATCTTCTCCTCTTCTTCTTCGCGCTTCTCTTCCAGCACCAGCGGCAACTGCATGTTGTAGCGCGTGCCGATATCCGCTTTTGCCACGATATCGAGACTGCCACCCATCTGCTTGCAGAGCTGCTTACACAGGAAGAACGCCATGCCGGAAGCCTGTCCGTAGCGATCCTGACTGGTATCGCCCAGGAACGGGAAGTCGACATTCGCCAGCTCATCCACCGTCAGACCCGCACCGGTGTCCACCAGTTCGATGATCACTCTATCGGCCTGTTTGTCCGCAGCCTTAACTTCCAGGGTGATTTTTCCCCAGCGCGTGGTGGTCAGAGCATAGTGCATCAGCGTGGTCAGCACTTTGCGCAGTGCGCGACGGTCGCCAAATCGCGTCTCGTCATTCGCCAGATGATTATTCACCACCAGCGACAGTCCTTTGCGACGCATCAGCGGCAGGCTTTCCAGTGCGATTTCGTCCAGCAGCTCCTGCAGGTTAAAGACGGTCGCATCCGGTGACCAGTCATGCGCCTCAAGCCGATTGAGCAGCACGATATCATCTACCAGTCGCGCCAGTCCCTGGCTCTCATCGAGCAGGTCCAGCACGGTCTCATCGGCATCACGCTGGCTGAGCTGCACCAGCTGCGTCACCATCTTCTCCAGAGGCTGATTCAGTGCATGGCCCAGATTGTGCAGCAGCTGCTGACGCATCTGATGATTGCGATCCAGCACCTGCTGCGCTTTCTGCAGTTTCTTATTCACCAGCAGCTCACGATCCTGGTCACGCATCATAAACAGCTGAGTATGTGGCGACAGCACGCTGCGGGCGTGGCGAATCTCATACACTTCGTTATTGATAGTGGCCTGCAGCACGCCCTGATGCTGGTCGGACATATTAATAATCTTCTGCAGATTGAGATGCGGCAAGAGATGTTCAGCAATCTTATTGCTCAGCAGGGTGCGGTTGCTGGCAAAGTCATACACCAGCAGGCCGACCGGCAGGCTGGCCACAATCTCTTCATTCAGTACCCGTAGCGAATCAAGTTCAGCGCTCTGATTCTCGCTGGGACGTAGCGACTGCTGGCGCAGCAGCACAATACCCGCCAGCGACAGCAGGAACAGCAGCAGGTTGATCAGCAGCGGCCAGAGCAGGTTGTGCAGGCTGTCGATAATCAGGCGGGTAATCGGCACCTGATAGACCAGTTGCAGCGACGTACTGGGCAGGGTGGCCGTAATCTCAATATTGGGATTAACCAGCGTGATGCGGGTGTTTTCCACCTCCTGCTGATCGGCTGTCGTGGCAGGCATTGAGCTGTCCTGACGCAGCTGGAAGTTTTCCAGCGGCATGTTCTGCGGAACAATATCGTTAACCGGCAGATCAAAGGCGACCACCGTGGCCAGATGGCCCGGCTGATTGAAGGTGGTGCGCAGCGTGAAATAGTGGTCGTTCTGGAAGGCGAGATGGCGCAGCGGCGAGAAGCTCTCGCGTTCATCCAGCGCATTGGCCTGTTGCAGCATCTCCGCGCGGCGGCTATCTACCATTGAGCTGATAGCGCTCTCTTTATAGCGCGTCGCCATATCTTTCAGCGGCAGGGTCGAGATCATAATCAGGCTGTTGTCCTGACCATTTAAAAAGTACATCGACCAGGTGGGATTTTCTGCGCCCCACAGCGTGTCGAGATAGTTCGACATCCGCATGGTCATATCCAGCGTGCTGCTGTCGTGTGAGCCGAAAATCAGCGCCTCGGTTTTACGCCGGGTTTTTTCCAGGTAATAGACGTCAGGACGCAGCCGCGTCTCCTGCAGATTACTGCCGGGTGTTGCGCCTGCCGCACTGGTGGAGAGGTTTTCATAGATCTGCCAGGTGGCAAAGCGGTAGGCGTCGATGCGCTTCTGCACGTCACGCGCCAGATCGTCCATCGCATAGCGTTTGCCAGTCAGCCAGGCATTGACCGAGTTATGCACCATAAAGCCCAGCGCCAGCAGCAGCACCAGATTGAAAACCACAAAAAAGCGGGTGACATTGCCGGAGGTCAGTGGAAACTTATACAACATAGCGTGTCAGGTACCTGAATTATCGCGCAACTTTTCGCGCACTGGCGGCTACCGCTAGCAGCAACAGCGCGATCATTAGAAATGCGCCGCTGAGGCTGATCCATTGCGAAATGAATCCGATTAAAGCCGGACCTGAGAGAATACCCGCATATCCCAGCGTTGTCATGGCAGAAATCGCCAGGTTCGCAGGCATATCCTGTTGATTCCCGGCAGCATTGAACAACATCGGCACCGTATTGGATAAACCAAAGCCAACCAGCAGGAATGCCAGCAGGGCGATCTCCGGCCACGGCAGCCAGACGGCCAGCGTCATGCCCGCTGCGGCGGTCAGTGCGCCCGTCAGCATCACCGGATAGCGGCCAAAACGCTGGATGATCTTATCGCCGCTAAAACGGCCCAGCGTCATCGCCGCCGAAAAGACCGCATAGCCCAGACCGGCGTAAGCGGGTGACATCGCCGGGTTCTGCAGCAACAGCAGCGCACCCCAGTCCAGCACTGCCCCTTCCGCCAGGAACAGGATAAAGCAGAGCAGGCCAAGAAATGCGACCCAGCCACGTGGGATCACCAGCCAGGGCTGATCGGGCTGGTGCAGACGCTGGCTCATTAACACCGGCAGTCGCCACAACAGCAGTAACAGCATTACGGCCATCACCACCAGGGTCGCGTGCAGCGGCGTAAATGAGCGGCTCAGCAACAGGCTCACCGTACCCGCACCGAGAATCCCGCCCAGACTGAAGAAGCCATGAAAGCCAGACATCATCGGCTTATCAGCAGCCTGCTCAACCTGTACCGCCTGATAATTCATCGCCACATCCAGCATGCCCAGACCGGCACCAAACAGCATCAGCGCCGCGGCCATTACCAGATGAGAGTCAGCCGTGGCCAGCAGCGGCATCATAAGCAGCACTAACAGCGTCGAGAAACCCATCACCCGACGGCAGCCAAAACGTGCCACCAGCGTGCCGGTCACCGGCATCGCGGCCAGCGAACCAATTCCCAGGCAAAGCAGTAACGCGCCTAAGGAGGCACCGCTGAGCTGCAGACGATCGCGGGCAAACGGCACCAGCGGTGCCCAGGCTGACATCCCCAAGCCATTAATCAGAAAGATAGTGCGCGTGCCCCAGTTCAGGCGGCTCTGATGCTTATGTTGTTGTGCAGCGTCCAGTGCAGTCATAGGTCAGATTCATCAAAGATAAAGCGGAAAAGTGTAGCTCTGGCCGCGAGTTCAGTGGCCGTTGCGCCTCTTATCAAAGTGGTGCAGCAACATCGTTTAAAGGGCAAAACCGGGAGTTTACCGACTTTTGCTGCGCCGCGAATTTTTTCCAGAACTTTCCTGGTATGACCACCACACTCGCGGCGTGACTTAACTCAAATTTCAAGACCAGTTTTCAACCACTTGCTGCCCAACAAGACGGAACAGGACCAGTCATAAATGATGGCTGAATCGCATAATTAACAAATTTATTTTTCCGGTCTCAGGTTTTCTAAAGGGTGGTTTTTTAACCGTTTTTTATCATTCATGGAAACAGTCAGCAATAAATTGACATAAAAAACAAGGGCAAAGCACATTTTTTGAAAACTGAACTTCATCTGTGGCTAATGTAATCAAGATTAAATCATAATGAAATCTGTACATTTACGTTGATTTTTATCGCGGTTACGCTAAAAATCACCCTGTCAGAACTGTTACATTTCGCGTCAGTCTGTACAGCTAAATCTAACAATAATACCGCCACGCTTCGCTTTTCCAGGGGCGTGTGACGCACTTTTGTTTTGCCGTTTCTATATGCACCAGGTTGAGACGCCTTCTGTTGTTCAGAAGGTGAAACTATGTGTGAAGGCTATAAGCATAAAATAATTTTATGTTTATAGATTCAGTATATTAGCCAATCTGGTGGAATAGAGGTTACAAATGGCAGAACTCACGCAAGGCCGTGTAGACATTATCTCGCGCGAAAACGGCACACTCCTCTCACAGACCGCTGGCGGTTCGTCACAATCCATTAACCTCACCGAACCCAGCGTTGTGCGCATCAGCGGCACGCGCGACATGGTGACGCAGTTCGAGCGCCAGGGTAACGATCTGGTGCTGAAAATGCGAGACGGTAGCACGGTACGCTATCAGAAATTCTTCCTCGACGACGCCGATGGTCAGCACAGCGAACTGGTGTTCGATGATGGGGTCAATCCACCGGAACATGCGCTCTTTCCGCAGACTGCCGAGGGTGCTGAACTCGCCTCCAGTTCGGTGACGCCCACCTATGAATCACTCGACAGCGTAGAGCCACTGCTCCTGGCGGATAACACCAACACCTCAATGGGCGTGATAACAGCGGGCGGTCTGGGTGTGCTCGGCTTAGCCGGGCTGGCCGTTGGCATCGGCGGCGGTGGTGGTGGTGGCGGCAACGATGGCGGCACCGATCCCGGTACACCGGTTACGCCAGGGACACCTGCTATCACTCTGAATACATTCGCTGGCGACGATGTACTGGATAACGCAGAAAAAGCCACCGACCAGGTGCTGAGCGGCACCACCAGCAATGTTGAAGCGGGACAGATTGTCACTGTTACGCTGGGCGGCCAGACCTACAACGCTACCGTAGGTGCGGACGGCAGCTGGAGCGTTACGATCCCGGCAGCGGCGCTGGCGGGACTGGCTGCAGGCACCACCACCATCGATGTCAGCGTCACTAACACAGCAGGCACGGCGGCCACCGGCAGCCTGCCGATTACCGTCACCGCTGCCGATCCTGGCACGCCTGCGACGCCAGCTATCAGCCTGAACCCGTTTGCGGGCGACAACCTGCTGGATAACAGCGAAAAAACCACGCCACAAACGGTATCCGGCTCCACCAGTAATGTTGAGGCAGGTCAGATTGTTACCGTCACGCTGGGTGGCCAGACCTACAATGGCACCGTGGGTGCGGATGGCAGCTGGAGCGTTGCGATTCCGGCTGCGGCACTGGCAGGACTCGCGGCAGGCACCACCACCATCGGCGTCAGCGTCACGAATGCCGCAGGCACGGCGGCCACCGGCAGCCTGCCGATTACCGTCGCCGCCGCCGATCCTGGCACGCCAGCGACGCCGGTCATCAGCCTGAACCCGTTTGCGGGCGACAACCTGCTGGACAACAGCGAAAAAACCACGCCACAAACGCTGTCTGGCTCCACCGGTAACGTCGAAGCAGGACAGATTGTTACCGTGATACTGGGCGGCCAGAGCTACAGCGGCAGCGTAGCAGGCGACGGCAGCTGGAGCATCACCGTGCCTGCCGATGCGCTGAGCGCGCTGGCCTCAGGCACCACCACCGTCACGGCAACGGTCACTAACCAGGCGGGAACCGCCGCCAGCGGCAGCCTGTCTCTTACCGTAGAGGCACCGCTGACGCAGCCGGGTACGCCGGTCATCACCATCGATCAGTTTGCCGGGGATGACATCCTCAGCAATGCTGAGAAAAGCGGTGACCAGCTGCTGAGCGGCTCGACCATCAACGTCGAAGCCGGCCAGATTGTCACTATTACGCTGGGCGACCAGACCTATAGCGCGCTGGTGGATGCGCAGGGCAACTGGAGCATCACGCTGTCGCCTGCACAGCTGAATGCGCTGGCCGCCGGAACGGTTGCCATTTCGGCGGTCGTCACCAATCAGGCTGGCACTGAAGCCAGCGAAAACCGCGCCATCACCGTCGATACGCCGGTGGTTACGGGCCCGCCAGCGGTCACAGTGGATGACTTTACCGGTGACAATCAGCTGAGTAATGCGGAGAAAGCCGCTGACCAGATCGTGACCGGCAGCACCAGTAACATCGAACCCGGCCAGCGGGTGACGGTGACGCTGGGCGGTCAGACTTACAGCGGCAGCGTGGATGCGCAGGGCAACTGGAGCATCACATTGCCATCAGCGGCCCTGAGCGTACTGGCTGCTGGTGAAACAACCCTGACGGTTTCGGTCAGCAATGCTGCCGGTAACACCGTGACCGGCAGCCTGCCGATCAGCGTGGAAGCGCCAGTCACGCAGCCGGGCGAGCCGACCGTGACCATTGGTCAGTTTGCCGGGGATGACATTCTCAGCAACGATGAAAAAGGGACGGCACAGACCCTCTCCGGCACGACCACCAATATCGAAGCGGGCCAGACGGTAACCGTTACCCTGGGGGGGCAGACTTATCCCGGCACCGTCGATGGCAGTGGAAACTGGAGTGTGATTATTCCGGCAGCCGCGCTGGGCAATCTGCCAGCGGGCTCGAATGCCATTGGCGTCACCGTCAGTAACGTCGCGGGCGTAACCACCAGCGAAATCCGCGATATTTCGGTGGATGTGCCGACAACAGAGCCAGGCGTACCCGCCCTGACCCTGAATGATTTCGCGGGCGATAACGCTCTGAGCAACGACGAAAAGGCGGTTGATCAGCTGGTCAGCGGCACCACCAGTAATGTTGAAGCCGGACAGCTGGTGACGGTTACCCTGGGCGGCCAGACCTACAGCGCCAGCGTGCAGGGTGATGGTAGCTGGAGCGTCACCGTTCCGTCAGCTGCGCTCAACGCGCTGGCAGCCGGCACGACCTCACTCACCGTTTCGGTCAGCAATGCGGCGGGCGATGTCGCCACAACCGCGCAGCCGATCACCGTCGAAGCCCCGGCAACGCAGCCGGGTCAGGCCACCGTGACCATCGACGCCTTTGCCGGGGATGACATCCTCAGCAACAGCGAGAAAGCCAGCGACCAGTTGCTGAGTGGCACTACCACCAATATCGCTGAGGGGCAGCAGGTTACTGTCACGCTGAACGGAGAGACCTTCACTGCCACGGTTGGCGCAGATGGCAGCTGGAGCGTCACGATTCCGGCCAGCTCGCTGGCCGCGCTGACAGCCGGAAGTGCGACCCTGAACGCTACGGTTAACAATCAGCCCGGCACCCCCGTCAGCGAAACCCGCGACTTCCTGGTGGAGTCATCGGGCACTGCGCCAGGTACCCCGACATTAACCATCAATGCCTTCGCTGACGACAACGTCCTGACCAACGATGAGAAGCTGGACGCTCAGGCGGTCTCCGGCAGTACCACCAATGTCGAAGCGGGACAGATTGTCACGGTGACGCTGGGCGGCCAGAACTACAGCGGCACGGTCGACGCCGATGGCAGCTGGAATATCGCTATCCCTGCCGATGCACTCGGTGCGCTGGCGGCGGGCGCAGCCTCGCTGGTCGTGACGGTCAGCAATGCGGCTGGCACCACCGTCAGCGATACGCTGGGAATTACCGTGGAACCACCGGTTACTGAGCCGGGCCAGCCGGTGATCACGCTCGATCAGTTTGCCGGTGATGATGTCCTGAGTAACGACGAGAAAACCAGCGATCAGCTATTGAGCGGTACCACCACCAACGTTGAGGCGGGTCAGATTGTTACGGTCACGCTAGGTGATCAGACCTACAGCGCCACGGTTGGCGCGGATGGCAGCTGGAGCCTGAGCATTCCTGCCAGCGCGCTGGCGGCCCTGGCGGCGGGCAGTGCCACCATCGCGGCCACGGTCACCAGTCAGGCAGGCGTAACGGTAAGCGAAGATCGGGTGATCGCGGTGGAAGCGCCTGCGGAGCCGGGCACGCCGACAGTCACGATCGCTCTGTTTGCCGGTGACGATCTGGTGGATAACAGCGAGAAGGCCGTTGATCAGACGCTGTCCGGCAGCACCAGCAACGTGGAGGCGGGCCAGACGGTCACCATTACCCTGGGCAGTCAGAATTACAGTGCGCTGGTTAACCCGGACGGCAGCTGGAGCACGCAGATCCCGTCTGCGGCGCTCAGTGCCCTGGCGGCAGGCACCACGGCCATCACGGTTAGCGTCACGTCGGTAGCTGGTGCTTTAGCCACTGACAGCCGTGACATCAACGTGGCGCCGGCAGCCGGTGAACCTGGCGTGGTCTCTATCAGTGAACCTGTCAGCGTTGATGGTTTCCTTAACCTGCAGGAATTGAGCAGCGATCTGATCATCGGCGGCTCGGCGGTGGGCGTCAATCCGGGCCAGGCGGTGCAGCTTAACTTCAACGGCAACAATTACAGTGCGGTGGTGGGCAGTAACGGCTTCTGGAGCGTTACCGTTCCGGCGGGCGATCTCAATGGTATCACCGACGGTGTGAAACTGATCTCCGTCACCGCAACCGACGCCAGTGGTGCGCTGCTGACGGACTCCGCTCAGCTGAATGTGGTCACCACCACACTGCCGCAAATCACGCTGAATGAAAGCGCGATTACCGATGGCATTCTCAATCAGACCGAAGCGGCCAGTGATCTGCTGATCGGTGGCAGCACCGGTAAAGCGGTGGCGGGCCAATTGGTCGAAGTACTACTCAACGGCAAAACCTACAGCACCACGGTCAATGACGACGGCAGCTGGGACCTGACGCTGCCTGCCGCCGATCTCGCCTTACTGTCGCAGGGCGCTAACAGCCTGACTATTACCGCGATTGATGAGGCGGGCAACCGCGTGGATGAGACGCAGAGCTTCAGTGTCGACACGCTGCCACCGAACCTGATTGTGGCGGAAGTCGCAGGCGGTGATGGTATCCTTAACAGCACGGAAGTAGCTGCAGGCGTGCCGGTCAGCGGTTCAGGTGCGCTGCCGGGCGAACGGGTAACGGTCTCGCTGAACAACGTCATTTACAGCGCAACCGTGGATGAGCAGGGCAACTGGACAGTCGATCTGCCGCCAGCGGCGCTGCAGGCCCTGTCAGATGGCAGCAGCTATACGCTGGTAGTGACCCTGACCGACGCCAGCGGCAATATCGCCACCCAGGCGCAGACGCTGGCAGTCAGCACGCAGCCGCCGGTTGCCACCGTCACCGTACCGGGCGGGGATGGCGTTCTGACCAATAATGAACTCACTGAGCCGCTGCTGATCAGCGGAACCGGCACCGCGGGCGACAGTGTAGCGGTCGGGTTAAATGGTAAAACGTATGCTGCTATCGTGGACGAAAACGGTAGCTGGCGTGCATCCGTCCCGGTTGCCGATCTTGCCACGCTGACCAACCAGACTTATCCGGTCACCGTGACCGTGACCGATCCGGCCGGTAACAGCAGCACGCAGGATACCGATCTGCGGGTTGCTACCGAAGTACCTGCTTTAACCCTGAATCCTCTGGACGCTGACGGCGTGATCAACATCAGCGACGCGCAGCAGCCGCTGATTGTCAGCGGAACCGGCGACGAAGGTGACATCATTCGCGTCACGCTGAATAACCTGACCTAC
The DNA here is from genome assembly GCF_024158165.1 of Pantoea sp. B550. Taxonomy (NCBI): domain Bacteria; kingdom Pseudomonadati; phylum Pseudomonadota; class Gammaproteobacteria; order Enterobacterales; family Erwiniaceae; genus Pantoea; species Pantoea sp. B550. The sequence goes on along the minus strand of NZ_JAMYXI010000003.1, from coordinate 674,620 downwards.
AGCGCCGTAGTGGCGCAGGATGGCAACTGGAGTGTAAACGTTCCGGCTGCCGATCTGGCGGGTGTGCCCAACGGTACTCAGCTGGTCTCGATCGTGGCGACGGACGCGGATGGCAATACCACGCCAGCCAGCAGCTCGCTGATTTTCGCGACCACGCCGCCACTGCTGGACGTCTCTACGCCGGGCAGTGATGGTTATATCAACATCGCTGAACACACGCAGGATCTCACCATCAACGGGCGCGGAGGGACGCAGGGCGACACGGTGGCAGTCAGTTTCAATGGCGAGACTTACACCGCCACGGTTGACACCAATGGCGCATGGAGCGTGACGGTACCCGCTGCCATCATCAGTCAGCTGGGAGACGCTCTCTACCCGGTTGACGTGGTCATCAGCGACGCTTATGGCAACAGCACGACCGTCGCTTCCAGTGTCACGGTGCTGGCGGCAACGTCACCGGCACTGACTATTGATCCTGTGACCGGCGATAACCAGGTCGACAGCGCGGAACAGCTCACGGACATTCTGGTCACCGGTAGCGTCACTGGCGTACCGGCCGGTCAGCCGGTATTACTGACCATTAACGGTCAGTCTTATGATGGCGCAGTGCTGGGGAACGGAAGCTGGAGCGTGACTCTGCCCGCCGGATCGCTGGGTGCCGCAGGCGATAAAACCTTTACCGTGGCGATTACCGACGTGGCCGGAAATCCGGCACTGCCTGCCGAGGGGCAGTTCACCGTGATCGCCACCAACGTGCCGTCGCTGTCGATTGCCCCGATAAGTGATGACAACGCACTCAACGTGCTGGATGCGCAGAGCGATTTGATCCTCAGCGGCAGTTCCGCAAACCTGCCGGCGAACAGCCCAATCAGCGTGACGCTGGTGCCGGGCGGCACTCTGTACAGCACCACAACCGATGAAACCGGTAGCTGGACCCTGACCGTGCCCGCCGCCGACCTGGCGAACCTGGCGCAGGGTAATACCACCGTTACCGTCTCCTCAGGGGATGTACAGACCAGCCAGACGCTGCTGGTGGCAACGACGCCGCTGGCAGAACCCCAAATCAACACACCTTTCACTGACGGCATTCTCAACACTGAGGAAGCCAGCACAGCGCAGACGCTGACCGGCTCTGTCCAGCCTGGCCAGGCCGTCAGCGTGACCCTGGGTGGCATCAGCTATCCGGCAACGGTAGCGGCAAATGGTGACTGGAGCGTCACGCTGCCGCCCGATGCGCTACAGGCACTGGCGCAGGGCAGCAATCCCGTTACCGTAACGGTGAGCGATGTCGCGGGTAACAGCACCAGCATCATTGAACCGATAACGGTGGATACCGGGGTACCGGCGCTGACCGTTAATCCGATTGCCACCGATGGCATTATCAATGCGGCTGAAACAGTCACCGATCTGACCGTCAGCGGCACCGTCGCCCCGGGCAGCAGCGTCAGCTTTGTGCTGAATGGTGAGACCTACAGCGCCACGGTTGCCGCGGATGGCAGCTGGACCGCCACCGTACCCGCTGCCGATCTGCAGCAGCTGACTGATGGCCGTTACGATCTCAACGTAACCGTTACCAGCGTTAGTGGCAACGTTGCTACCACGCCATTGCCGGTCACCGTGGCTACCACCGCACCCGACTTTAGCATTAATGCGCCCGCTGGCGATGGCGTGCTGAACATCGCGGAGCAGGCTGCTGGCTTCAGCTTCAGCGGCGCAGGCAGTGATGGCGACCGCGTCAGTGTGACGCTGAATGGCGTCACCTATACCGGCACGGTTGATGCTGATGGAAACTGGGCACTGGCCGTACCGCCTGCTGCGCTTGCCGGTCTGACCAACGGCAGCAGCTATCCGGTGGTGGTCACCGTCACCGACGCGGCTGGCAACAGCAGCAGCCAGAACAGTGCGCTGACGGTTGCCACCACGCCGCCTCCGCTGGTGGTCGCCCCGGTCAGCGGTGACAACGCGCTGAGCACCGCTGAACTGGCGGAGCCGCTGGTCGTCAGCGGCAGCGGTCAGAACGGCGACATTGTCACGGTCCAGCTCAGTGACCAGCTCTACAGCACCACCGTCGGCGTAAATGGGCAGTGGACGCTGCAAATCGACGCGAGTGATCTGGCGGCGCTGCCTCAGGGCACGAATCCGCTCACCGTTACCGAAATCAATGCTAACGGGAATCAGAGCAGCCAGGTGGTTGAGCTGAATGTGGCAACCTCGCCGGACGTGCTGCCTGTGCTGACTGTCGATAGCAGCGCCTTTGCCGGCGACGGTATCGTCACGGCCGCCGAACAGTTACAGCCGATTACGGTGCGCGGCAGCAGCAGTAACGTCGAAGCGGGCCAGCAGGTCGTCATCACCCTGAACGGCACCGACTACAGCGGCGTGGTCGGGGCCAGCGGCAACTGGAGCATTACGCTGCCTGCGGGCGCACTGGCAGAGCTGGGCGAGGGCAGCCAGACGCTGAACGTCAGCGTGATCAACGTCGTCGGCAACAGTGCCAGCAGCTCGCTTAATTTCAGTGTGGACAACACGCTGCCATCGATCGCGCTGGCACCGATCAGCGACGACAACTACCTCAATGCCCAGGAGCTGGGCGGTGCCGTTGTGGTCAGCGGCAGCACCAGCGGCCTGCCTGATGGCAGCATTATTACCGTGCTTGCCAACGGCACCACAGCCAGTACCAGCGTGGCGGCCGATGGAAGCTGGAGCCTGACCTTACCGGCAGGCGCCTTTAACGGCGCGGCCGATGGCGCGCAGACGATTACCGCCACAGCCAGCGACGGCAGTGGACAACAGCTTGCCACCAGCGACGCTACCCTGACGGTGGTGGCCAGCACACTGCCGGTGGCCACCCCAGGCGTGGCCTTTGATGACGGCATTCTCAACGGCGAGGAAGCCCTCAGCGGCGGCGTGATCACCGGTAACACTGGCGTGCCCGGTGACGGCCAGACGGTTATCGTCACGCTGGGCGGCACTAACTACAGCGGCACGGTCGACGCAGCGGGTAACTGGCAGGTCGCGGTTCCGCCAGCGGCGCTCTCTGCGCTACCACAGGGCACCACGCCTTACACCGTAGTGGTCAGTGATGTGGCAGGCAACAGCAGCCAGGCTGACGGCAACCTGGTGGTGGATACCCTGCCACCGGTACTGAACTTCATCACCCCTTCCGATGGCATTATCAACGCCGCTGAGAGTCAGCAGCCGCTGACGCTGACCGGCAGCAGTGAAGCCAATGCACTGATTGTGGCCAGCTTCAACGGCACCAGCCTGAGCACCACCGCAGACGTCAACGGCAACTGGTCGCTGGATCTGCCCGCCACGGTTTATACCGGGCTGGGCAACGGCACCTATCCTCTGACCGTGACCGCCAGCGACGCAGCAGGTAATGCCAGCACCACCAGCCGCGATCTGGCGCTGAAAGTAGAGGCTGGCACGCTGCCGACCCTGACGCTGGATGCCTTTGCCGGTAATAATGTGGTCGATGGTGCGGAACGCCTCACCGATCAGCGTCTGACTGGCACCACGTCCAACGTCGAAGCGGGCCAGCTGGTCACCGTGACCCTTGATGGCACGGTCTACAGCGCCGCCGTGCAGGCGAGCGGAGCATGGAGCCTGATCGTGCCAGCCGGTGCGCTGGCGGCGATTGCGGATGGCAGCGCCAGTTTCACCGTGGCGGTCAGCGACGTGGCGGGCAACACCACCACCACTAATCTTACCTTTGACATTAACAGCAATGCGTCTGGCCTGGCGATGGATGCCATCAGTCAGGACAACTATCTGAATGCGCAGGAGCTGGGTCAGCCGCTGATTGTCACTGGCACCTCTGCGAATGTGCCTGAAGGCAGTCTGGTCACGCTGCTGTTTAACAACATCAGCTACACCGCGCAGGTCTCGGCCAGTGGTCGCTGGAGTGTGATCGTTCCGGCTGAGTCACTGACGGCGCTCGCCGACGGGCCTTACACCGTCGCGGTCACCGCGACAGACAGCGGCGGGGCGACCCTGAGCAGCGAAGCCGCGCTCAGCGTGCTGGCGACGCTGCCAGCACCGCAGATCGTCTCTGCTTTTGGCGATGGTCTGCTTAACAGCAGCGACATCACCACGTCACAAACCCTGAGCGGCACCACAGGTGTGACAGGTGACGGCCAGACGGTGAGCGTGCTTCTCAACGGCGTGACCTACAACGGCACGGTCGACAGCAATGGCAACTGGCAGGCCAGCGTGCCAGCCTCCGCGCTGGCCGTTCTGCCGGAAGAGACGCTTAACTACACCGTTAACGTACAGGATGCGGCGGGTAACACGGGCAGCAGCCAGGGCAGCGTCACGGTCGATCTGACGCCACCGACCCTGTCGCTTGATCCGGTTGCGGGCGACAACAGCGTCAATATCGCTGAAAGCACCGCGCCGATTGTGCTCAGCGGCAGCAGTAATGCCGAAGCCGGTCAGCAGGTCACTCTTACCCTTAACAACCAGATCTGGACCACCACCGTCACCCAGGATGGCGACTGGAGTCTGACGCTGCCCGCGGGTGCCCTGGCAGGGATTCCGGCCGGTGCGTATACCCTGACCGTGACGGTCAGTGATGCGGCGGGCAATCCGGTTACGGAGACGCGTGAAATCACCGTCGCAACCGGTGCCCTGTCGGTCAGCATTAATACACCATTTGGCGATGGCTATCTTAACCAGGCTGAAACGACGGTCAGTCAGACGCTGAGCGGCAGCACCGGCGTCGCGGGCGAGGGTCAGACCGTCAGCGTGACGCTGGGCGATAATGACTACCCTGCTGCAGTCGATGCGCAGGGCAACTGGACGCTGATCTTAACGCCAGCGCAGGTGCAGGCACTGGGTGAGGGCGTGACGACCCTGGTGGTCAACGCCAGCGATGCCGCCGGTAACAGCGGTTCACTGACCAGCGCCGTCACGGTCGATCTCACACCGCCTCCGTTAAGCATCAATCCTATCGGCAGCGACAACGTTATCAATTCAGTTGAGGTGCTGGAAGCAGTCGCGATTAGCGGAACCGCCTCAGTCGCGGATGCCGGACAGACGGTCACCGTCAGTTTCCAGAATACCGATTACACCACCCGGGTCCTCTCTGATGGCACATGGCAGGTGACTCTGCCTGCCGGTGTCGTACAGGGGCTGGCGGATGGCAGCTATCCGGTCGATGTGACGATCAGAGATGCGGCGGGTAACCTGACCACGGTGACCCAGACGCTGACGCGTGATGCTGACAGCCTGAATCTGCCGACCCTGACCATCGGGACAATCAGTGACGATAACTTCCTTAACCAGGCCGAGTCGCTGCAGGATCTGAGCATCGGCGGCACCAGCACCAATCTGTTGGAAGGCCAGCTGGTCACGGTAACGCTGAACGCCATTCAGTACAGCGGCACGGTGGCTGCGGATGGCAGCTGGACCGTAATCGTTCCGGCTGCCGATCTGGGCAATCTGCCGGATGGCGATCAACTGCTGGTTGTCGTCTCAGCGGATACGTCTGGCAATCCGGCCAGCGCCAGCGCCAGCCTGGTCGTGCTGGCCAGCGCGCTGGTTCAGCCAACGCTGACTCTGAACGTGGTGGCAGGCGATGATGTGATCAATGCGACTGAGGCCACCACGGATGTCGCGGTCAGCGGCAGCAGTACCCTGCTGGCGGCAGGAACGCCGGTGACCGTGTCGTTTAACGGTACTGATTACAGCACCACGATTGATGCTGACGGCAACTGGACGGTGACGGTACCGTCTGCAGCCTTCATCAACGTTGCGCCGGGCAGCACGCAAACCTTTACCGTCACCGCCAGTGATGTTGCCGGTAACCCGGCTGTCGCCACGCAGGAGGTCAGTTTCAGCACCACACCGCCTGTGCTGGCAGATATTACGGTCAGCGCGGGTAACACCCTTAATCTGGCGGAGTCGCTGCAGGATCTCACCATCAACGGCACCACTACAGGCGCCCTGCCGGTGACGGTAACGGTGACGATGAATAATGTCAGCTACACGGCCACGGCGGATGCTGACGGGAACTGGACCCTCACCATTCCCACAGCCGACGTGCAGCAACTGGCAGACGGCCCTAACGTCATCATCGTGTCGGTCACTGACGCGGCGGGCAATGTCACCACCGACACCACCACCACACTGGATGTGGCGTTTAATACCCTGCCAGCGCTGACCCTGAACACGCCGTTTGGCGATGCGCTGGTCAGTGCAGCCGATGCCGAAGGCGCGTTAACACTAAGTGGTGACAGTACTAATCTGCCGGAAGGCAGCGTAGTGAATATCACCGTCGGCACACAGACTTTCAGCACCACCACCGATGCCAGCGGTAACTGGACGCTGAACCTGGCTGCAGGCGCACTGACGGGCCTGGACGATGGACTGACACAGGTAGTCGTCACCGCCGCGGATGCGGCAGGAAATCCGGCGCAGGTTACCGCAGGCGTTGAGATCCTGCAGAGTGATCCTGTTTCAGCCGCCTTCGACACGACACTGTTCGGCGATAACATCATTAATATCAGCGAAGCCGGTTCCGTTCAGCTGGTAACCGGCACCTCCACCGTCGTGCCGGGCCAGACCCTGAGCGTCACGGTAGGCGATGACAATATCCCGCTGTCGGTGACGGTCGATGCCAATGGCAACTGGACTGCCAGCCTGCCCCCAGAGTTCATCGCCAATCTGGGAACCGGTGAACACACGCTGACCCTGATTACCACGGATCGGGCCGGTAATAGTATTGAAACGACCAAAACGTTCGTCGCCGCGATTACGCCGATTGCTAATCCAACGCTGGATACGCCATTTATCGATGGCCGTATCAATGCTGAAGAGGCCGCTGCAGGCGGATCCCTGACCGGTACGGTAAACATTGATAATGCCACCTCGGTTACGGTAGCCGTTAATGGCACGGTCTATTCCGCTACGCTCAGTGCGGATGGTTCGCGCTGGTCGCTGGATCTGCCGCCTTCTGTATTGCAGTCATTGCCGGATGGCAACTGGCCGGTGAGCGTGACCGTCACCGACGCGAACGGCAACAGTGCCAGTACCAGTGGCACTGTGCTGGTGGCCGTCAATGCGCTGCCGGACGTGACGCTGAACCTGCCGTTTGGTGACGGTGCGCTGAACGCCACCGAAGCGGGAACAGAGCAAATCCTCAGTGGCACTACCGGCATTACGGGTGCAGGACAGACGGTATCGGTGCTGATCGCCGGCTTTAATGGCGACCAGCCGCTGGCCGCCACGGTGCAGAACGATGGCAGCTGGTCGCTGGCTCTGTCGCCGGCACAGTTAGCCACCTTCACCAGCGGCACGCATACCATTACCGTGACCGCCACCGATATTGCGGGTAACAGTGATGTGACGGCCCTGAGTGTGGTAACCGAAGTGGCTGTGCCTGTCCCAACCTTCAATACTGGCGCGTTTGGCGGCGATAACGTCCTGAATATCAGTGAAGCCGCGGCAGGTATCACCCTGACCGGCACCACCGGCAGCGTGGGGGATAATCAGGCGGTCAGCATCACTGTTGATCTCAATGGCAGTCTTTATTCCGGCTCGGTGGATGGCAACGGCAACTGGACCGTTGACCTTCCTGGCAACGCGCTGAGTTCTCTGGGTAACGGGACGCAAATCCTGACGCTTAACGTCGTGGATGCGGCGGGTAACAGCACATCAACACAGTTGCCGTTCACCTCCGATCTCAGCGCGCCGCAGCCTGCGGTCAATCCGGAATTCCTCGGCGGCTATGTGAATAGCGGCGATGTTGACACAGGCATTACGCTAAGCGGCACCACCGGTGAGGCGGGCGCGAATCAGACGGTGCAGTTAACGCTGGGCGGCACGACTTACCCTGCAACAGTGGATGCCAATGGCAACTGGACAGTGCCACTGACACAGGCGCAGCTTTCAGCGCTGCCGGATGCCACCTATCCGGTTACCGTGACGGCAACGGATGCAGCGGGCAACAGCACGACCATTAACAGTTCGCTGGTGCTCGATAAAACCCCGCCGGTGCTTAGCTTCACAGCCTTTACTGGCGACAACGCACTGAACTACGCCGAGAGCATTCAGCCGCAGATCCTCAGCGGCACCGCGTCAGGCGCTGAGACCGGTGCCGTCGTCACGGTGTCGCTGAATACCACAACCCTCGGCACGGCAATAGTTGACGGTAACGGCAACTGGAGCGTGACGCTGACGCCGGAGCAGATGGCCACCTTTACGCCATCGACCACCCTGGCGCTGGCCGTGACCGATCTGGCAGGCAATACTGCAACCAGCAGTGTCCCGCTGACGGTAGATCTGACGCCACCGCCAGGCCCGCTGGTCACGCTGGGTACGGTGTCAGGCGACAATATCATCAGTTCTCAGGATGTGGCGGGTGGCGTGGTGTTAAGCGGTACTTCGGCTAACCTCGGCACGAGTGGTTCAGTGACGGTCACTATTAGCGGTCAGACCTATGCCACTACGCTGGATGCATCGGGCAACTGGTCAACGGCTGCGTTGCCGGTCACTGCCTTTGGCAATGCGGACGGCAGCGTCGCCATCACGGTAAATGCCACTGATGGCACGACCCCTGTCACCGTTAGCGGTAATGTGCTGATTGATCTGACACCACCGGCTCTGACGATTAATGCCTTTGCGGGTGATAATCAGGTCAATGGTAATGAAAACGCCACCAGCCAGGCAATTAGCGGCACCGCCGATGTCGGTGAAGCAGGCCGTACGGTGGTTGTGACCTTCAACAACCAGACTTACAGCGCCGTAGTGCAGAGTAACGGCACCTGGTCCACCACCGTTCCTGCCAGCGCGATGCAGGCACTGACCGATGGCAGCGCGCCGGTGATCACCGCGCAGTTGGCGGATGTCGCCGGTAACGTGACGACCGTGACACAGCAGGTGACGGTGGATACTGCCGCGCCGCTGGTGCAGGTTGACGCGCTGGCGGGTGATAACGTGCTTAACGCCGCTGATCTGGCCGTCAGTCAGGTACTGACAGGCAGCGCACAGGGCGCAGAAGGCCAGACCATCGGCCTCTACCTGGGCGATGCCGCGCCGATCGCTACCGCAACGGTGGGTGCAGATGGCCGCTGGAGCATCGATCTTGCACCGAATGTCCTGTCGGGCCTCACTGACGGTGCGCTGGTGTTTGGCGTGCGGGTGAATGATTTAGCCGGTAACCAGACCGACGCGACGCTGACGGTCAACAAAGTAGTTAACAGTGCGCTGACGCTGGTGGTTGATTCGGTATTCGGCGACGGCACGCTCAGTGCGCTGGATACCACGGTGGCGCAGACCATCTCGGGAACGGCGACGTCGGCAGGTGTCGGGGCCACGGTATCGGTGGTACTGGGCGGCTCCACGCTCTCTGCTTCGGTGGGTCAGGATGGTAAATGGGCCATCGTGGTGCCACCTGCGGTGCTGGATCTGGTCACGGACGGCAATCTTGCGGTTAACGTCACCCTGACCGATGCGGCAGGCAACACCCGCACGGTGGGTGAAACCGTGACGGCGATTGTTGATGCGGTGCCGGTGGTGGGCGCGCTCACCGGGCTGTTTGGCGGCGATAACCTGCTGAACATTGCGGAAGCGGCTGCCGGACAGCTGGTGGGTGGCGTAATCAGTAATGCGGCTGCAGGTTCACAGGTGACGGTGACCTTTGGCAGTAAAACTTACAGCACGACAGTGCAGGCGGGCGGAGCATGGAGCGTTAGCCTGCCGGGCAGCGATCTCACCTCACTGCTTGATGGCAATCTGACGCTGGGCGTCAGCGTCCGGGATGCGGCGGGTAATGTCGCCTCGAACAGCGCGTCGATTGGCATCTTTACCCAGACACCCTCCATTTCCCTGACCTCTCTGTTTGGCGATGGCGTGCTGAATCTGGCTGATATCGCCACCGGCCAGGTCATCAGCGGGGTGGTGAACAACGTTGCGCAGGGCAGTGTGGTGACGCTTTCAGTGGGCAACAGCCAGCTGACCGCGACCGTGGGTGCGGGCGGCGCCTTCAGCGCCACGGTGACGCCGGATATCCTGGGCACCCTGGCGCAGGGCAATCTGACGGTCGGCGCGTCAGTAACGGATGCAGCGGGGAATACCGCCAGCACCAGCGCCGGTATTCGCGTCGATACGCTGCTGCCAACCATCACGGTAAATCCGCTGTTTGGTGATGGTCTGCTGAACGTAGCGGATGCGCTGGTAACCCAGGTGATTGGCGGCGTCGTCGGTGGTGCAGAAGCGGGATCGCGTGTTGTCGTATCGGTGGGTTCACAGCAGTTTGTGACGGCAACCGATGCCAGCGGCAACTTTAACGTCTCACTGACGCCTGCGCTGCTGCAGGGAATTGCGGATGGCAATCTGACCGTCGGCGTCAGCGTCACCGACAGCGCCGGTAACACCAGCAGCACCACTGCCGGCGCGCTGGTAGGTATTCACAATCTGCCGAAGGTTACGCTCAATCCGTTGTTTGGTGATGGCGTGCTGAACCTGGCGGAATCGCTGGTTACCCAGACCATCAGCGGCACGGTCTCCGGCGTGGCAGCGGGCAGCAGCGTCAGGCTGGCCATTGGCAACACAACAGCCACCGCGCTGGTCAACGCTGATGGCACCTTCTCCACCACCGTTTCGCCAGCTGTGCTCTCGACACTGCTGAACGGTAACTTCACCGTCAGCGCGGCGGTCACTGACCCGGTCGGCAACGTCAGCAGCACCAGCGCAGGCGTGTCACTGGGGCTGGTGCAGCCAACCCTGACGGTGAATACGGTGTTCGGCGATGGCGTCCTGAGTGCCGCCGATCTGGCCTCGAACCAGACGCTGAGCGGGACCTCCAGCCTGTCGGCCGGTTCGACCGTCAGCGCCACGCTGAACGGTCTGACCTATACCACCAAAGTGGTGAGTGGCGGCAACTGGAGCATCAGCGTGCCGAAAGCGGATCTTGCCGCGATCACTGACGGCAGTAAAACCGTGACGGTGACCGGCACAGATGCCTACGGTAACGTGGCGAACAGCAGCGGAACACTGAGTGTTATCAGTCAGTCAACGCCTGTGGTCGCCATTACCTCACTGTTTGGCGACAATGCGCTGAGTGCAGCCGATGTCAAAACCGCGCAGACTATTTCAGGCACCGCCAGCAACGCCGAAGGATCGGTAATACGCGTTACGCTGGGTGGCCAGACTTACAGCACCACGGTGAGCAGTAACGGCAACTGGAGCCTCTCTGTACCGGCGGCCAACCTCGCCGCCATTGCGGATGGTCTGCAGACCGTGACGGCCAGCGTCATCAACGGCGCGGGCAGCAACGGTTCCACCTCGGCGTCGCTGGGTGTGGTGAGTCACACCACGCCGACCGTCAGTGTGAACAGTTTCTTTGGTGGCGATGGTTATCTCAACATCGCGGAAGCCAATACGGCTGAAACCATCAGAGGAACCAGTACCAACGCGGCGGGCGGTACGGTAACGGTTAACGTGGCAGGCAATGTCCTTACCACGACCATCGGCGCGAATGGGGCATGGAGCATCAGCGTGCCGTCAGCGACGCTGAAAGGGATCGCAGATGGCAGCCATCCACTGACCGTGACGGTGACGGATATTGGGGGCAATACCGCGACGAGCACCAGCAGCTTTACTGCGCTGTCCCATAATCAGCCGCTGGTCGGCGTTGATCCGGTGCTCAGCATCGTCGGTTCTCTGCTTACCGGTCTGGTCGTGCAGGGGGGATCGCTGAATGCAGCGCAGGGATCGAAAGTCAGCGTGACGCTGCTGCTTTCCAACGGCAGCAACGGGCCAACGCTGAACACCACCACCGATGCGCTGGGGCGTTACGCGGTCAACTTCTCACCCTCACTGCTGTCGGTGGGTGGCCTGCTGCTGTCGCTGAACACGCTGGCAAAAGTCTCCATCACTGATGTGGCCGGTAACAGCTACACCACCACCAACACTCTGTTGCTGGGTTCGCTGCTGCCGGCAACGCTGGCGGCAACCGAGTCGGTGGCACTCTTCTCGATAGCGGACGACAGCGTTACCGTCGCCAGTGCCAGCGTGGAGACGCAGCATAGCAGCAGTACCAGCAGCGACGATAACAGCGCCCATGTAGCCGTGGCCTCGACGCTGATTACCGAAGCGGATACGGTGACGCCGGTCAGCAGCAGTGAAACCGTGGTAGCCAGTGACACCGCTGTGGCGGCGGCACCGGCAGAGGAGGTGGGCTACACCATTGGCGGCGTCGTGATTACGCTGGCCGATGGCAGTACGGCAGAGGGCGCTTCGGTGATCGGCAGCAGCGGTGCAGATACCGTGACGGTCAGCGATCTTAACTTTACCCATATTGATGGCGGCGCAGGCACCGATACTCTGGTGCTGAATGGTGAGTATCTCAATCTGGATCTCACCGCGCTGGGCCTGAAAGTTGAACACATTGAAGTGCTTGATTTGGGTAAAACCGGCACCAACTCCGTGAAACTCGATCTCAATGAGGCACTCAATATTACGGACAAACAGAGTGATGATTTGCTGATCAAAGGCGCAGAAGGCAGTCAGGTCACACTGGCGAACAGCAACGGCGGTATCTGGGAAGTGACCGGCGAGCGCACGGTGGAGGGCAGAGTCTTTGAGATCTACCACAACTCGGCGCTGAGCAGTGAAAACACCCTGGGTGATGTGCTGGTGCAGCAGAACCTGCAGGTCCACGTGGCGTAGTCACAGCAACGTCTGTCAGGTCGCTCTGAGAAGCGGGTGCATAAGCACCCGCTTTTTTTATTTTAGTCACGTAATAATTTCACTTTCCAGATTATCGCCACTATCCATTAGCAGAATGAAAGATTAGGGTAAGCGCAGCAAACGGCGTTACGCCGTAAATCAGCATTCTGGCTCCATTTGTCGCTTTTATCAGCGTCCTCTTTCATCATCCCTGTTACCTGCGGGTAATCAGTTCCGACCAGCGAAAACGGGCAGCGTCAGCTGACCCACTACCTATCGACAGTCTTAACGTCCGGTTTATCCGGGCCCTTTGGTCTGCATTTCTGTTCTGAACTGAGGTTACCTATGTCAACACGCGATACGCTTCGTTCCGTCCGGTTCGAATCCATTTTCCAGACGGCGGTGAGCGACTTTGCCGTCGCCGACAGCGCGCTGCCCGCCATTGCGCCAGTCACAACGCAGAGTCTCTCTCTGCCTGTTACCCCTTTCTCTGCGGAGTCACCGCATAGCAGCCCGCTCAACTACAGTGCCCTGGCTGTCAGCGCGGTTGAGAGTCCCCCTCCTGTTGCGCTACGCCCCTATGAACCTCTTGCTATGGATGGTGTTATTGCCGGCTGGGAGGCGCAAAAACCGGTACATCTGCGCGGCCGGGCGGAAGGCGAAGCAGGCTCAACGGTCACACTGACGTTCAACGACCAGAGCTGGCACAGCACCGTTAACAAGTGGGGCTACTGGAACGCTTCCATGCCGGCTGAGGCGCTAAAAGGTGTGCCGGATGGCAATCACTCGCTGACGCTGACCCTTACCGATAAAGCGGGCCACAGCACCACAACCGACGTCGATTTTGGTCTCTATGTTGACCGCACCATCAAACCGACACTGACAGTGGACACGATCAGTGGCGACAACGCGGTAAATATTGCTGAGAGCATTTACGGCGTTGAAATCAGCGGTAGCGCAACGCACCTGCCGGTGGGGTCGGTGCTGAAATTAACGTTGGGCACGCAAACGACCACCGCCGTCATGGGACGTGATGGCAAGTGGTATGGCTCTTTCCAGGAAAGTGATATGAAAGCGCTGGCGGATGGCGTCTACAGTCTGAAAGTCACGGCGACCGATCCCAATGGAAAAACCGCGACCGAATATCACGATCTGACGTTGATTACTCACCTGAGTAGCGTGCCCATCATCACCTTTGATAAGGTCACGTCGGACGACGTCATTAATCTGGCGGAAACCCAGCAGGATCTGCTGCTGAGCGGCACGCTCTCTACCGTGATGCCGGGTCACCGGCTGGTGATCACCGGTGCCAACCAGAAAGATTATGCCGCCACAATAGGCGAAGATGGACACTGGCAGGTGGTAATCCCGGCAGCGGATGTGCCCGCTTTTATCAACGTTGGAGAAATTCGTGCCTGGTCGATCGACGGGGCCAAAAACTACCTTGACGTCACGCATGAGCTGAATATCCACACCGGTTTTATTCCGATCTACACCGAAATGGATATCGGCGGTGACATGACGCTTAACTATCAGGAGGCGCAGCACGATCTGAGCTTCTACGTTGAAGGTGCCAACACCCTGGAGATCAACGGTAAAACCTACCAGCCTGATGCCAAAGGTATGGTAACACTGACCTCCAGCGAGCTGCTGGCACTGCCGGATGGCCCGGTCGCCGCCATCTTTCACCGCTGGGATGAATATGGCAACAGCGACACCCAGACCAGCGATAAACTCTTTACCGTAGCCGTGCATCAGCGCCCGACGCTGACCCTGGATACGGCTTTTGGTGACAATAAAATTGATGCTGCCGATGTCAACAGCTGGCATCTGATCCAGGGTAGCTCCAGCCATCTGCAACCGGGCAGCCTGGTAGAATTAACGCTGGGCGATCAGCACTACAGCGCCAGCGTAAAAGCGGATGGTGGCTGGGCGCTGACTATTCTGGCCGGACAGCTGGCACCGCTGGATAATGGTGAGTACCAGATGACGGTCAGCGGCAAAGACAGCGCCGGTAATCTGGCCACGGCCAGTCAGACGGTGCAGGTGGCATCGCATACCGAAACGGCCAGCCTGATGGCGGACCAGACGGTGGATAATTTGCTTGAAACCGTCACTCTGACTCAGCAGGCAGAGACCGCGTACGTGGCGCACACCTCCACGGCTTCTGCTGTTCCGCAGGAGAGCCATCTCTTCTCCGATGTTCCTTATACCCTTGCCGACCATCTGCTGCAGCATCCTGCAGCACAGCCGATAGTCTGACGCCGACACATTAGTAAAAGCACTGCCTTCCGGACAGGTTTGTTAAGCCTGTCTGGATTGGCATGGACTTGTCTGATGGTTGTTTTTCGTCCGTTCAGGAGAAATATTAATGATTTCATCTATTTTTAGCAGGAATAAGCGCGGGATATGATCTAATAATGTTAAATGTCGTTTGGCGTCCCGCTAACGAACCATAAAAAAAATAAAGCAATAACGCGGTCTGGCTCTGAGACATACTCCTTTTAGCTCGCTTTGTTCACCAGGAAAAACACCATGATGATAAGAACCCCTGCTGGTATTGATGATGAACAAAGCGCGATTAACTTTTTTGTTGTGCGCCCTGAGTGGCGTGGCAGTGCACGCGGCCTTTGCCGCACCGTTACCTAAAGCCGAATTTAACTGGCGTGCTGCGCCGACCGAAGAACAGATTGCCAGCTTAACGCTGCGCGACGCCATTCTCCGGGCCTTCGCCCGCAATCCGAAAATCTCGGAAGCGGCGGCACAGATCCACGTCGGCAAGGGGGATATGGATGCCGCCCGCAGCGCCTGGTATCCGCAGATCTCACTGCAGGGTGCCGCGGGACGCTCTCACCAGACCGACTCCGCTGGCAGTCTGAACAATAATGGCTCCGGCGGTATCACACTCAGTCAACTGCTTTACGATTTTGGCCGCACCGGCAGCGCCATCGATGAACAGCATGCGCTGTCAGATGCCTATCGTTTTGGCTTGTTTGATTCGATGACTACCGTGGCGGAAGATACGCTGCAGGCCTACCTTGAAGTCAAACGCTATCAGGCGCTGTCTGAAACGGCGCAGACCAATATCGCCTCGCTGCAGCGGGTACGGGATATTGCAAAACTGCGCGCCGATGCCGGACTCAACTCGCAGTCAGATGTTTTGCAGGCGGAAACCCGCATCGCCGCAATGCAGGCCACGCTTGAGCAATATCGTGCCCAGCACCGTTCCGCCACCGCGCAGCTGACTGTGCTGACCGGCGTGGTTCCCGCCACGCTGCCGGAACTGCCACAGGCGCTGCTTAAGCAGCAGATCACCCTCGACAAAATCGCCTATGAAAGCAGCGCGGCGGTGCGCAGCGCGCAGTCGAAACAGGAAGCCGCCCGTGAACGGGTGCGCCAGGCAGAGTCCGGTCACTGGCCGACGATTAAAGTGCAGGCGGGCCGGACCCGCTATGAAAACGATCGTGCGTCTTACTGGGATGATGAAGTGCAGCTGCAGGTGGAAGCGCCGCTTTATCAGGGCGGCATGGTCAATGCCAGAACCGCGTCAGCGGAGGGCGATCGTGAAGCGGCGCAGGCCGCAGTTCAGCAGGCCAAACTCACCATTAATCAGAATGCCTCCACCGCCTATGCCGACATGATTGGCGCGCAGCAACGGCAGGCTGCCGGGGAAGTGCAGCTGGCCAGCGCCGACCATACCCGAAATGTCTACGCCGATGAATATCGCCTGAGCAAGCGCAGCCTGAACGATCTGCTGAGCGTGGAACAGGATGTGTTTCAGGCTGACAGCTCACGTATCACCGCGCTTTATGACGGCTGGGATGCCACCGTGCGCTATGCCGCCGCGGTAGACAATCTGCTCGATATCATGGGTATCGATCGCCAGCAAAGCAGCGGCGATCTCCTTCCTTCGCTGCAATAGCGATAAGGCATTAATAATGAGTACATCAACCCTGAATACCGATAACTGGATTGCCGCCATGCTGCGCGTCGCCGCGCGATTCGGTAAACCTGCCGATGGCAAAACCCTGCGTCAGCAGATGCGCTGGTTTGAACATCTGCCGGTGTCCCAGCAGCTGGAGCGGCTCTCCGGGCTGCTGGGATTGCATCTGACCATGGTGCCGCAGAACAAACTGCGCTGGCGTCAGGAGATCACCCCGGTAGTGCTGGTGCTGGAAAATGCCAGCGTGGCGGTGCTGGAGAGCATTGATGCCGACGGCAGCGCGCGCTACTGGCTCAGTGAAGGCGGCGATGTGGTGCGTGAAAGCGCCTTATCGGAACTGCTGGCACGTGCTCAGGGCGATGTCGGGGTGATAGGCGTAGCGGCGCGTGGCCGGGATGCGCGTATCGACGAATTCGTTCAGCCCTATGAGCCGCACTGGTTCTGGAAAAACTTTCGCGGCATGGGGCGCCGTATTACCGAGATCTCGCTGGCCTCAGTGATCAGCAACGTGATGGCGCTGGCCGGTATTCTTTTTTCGATGCAGGTCTACGATCGGGTGATTCCGGCGCAGTCGCAATCCACGCTGTGGGTGCTGTTTGTCGGGGTGCTGATCGCCGCGGCCATTGAGTATGTGATCCGGCTGATGCGCACCCAGGTATCAGACCTGATGGGTAAACGCATCGACCTCAAAGTCTCGGCCATGCTGTTTGCCCGGGCGATGAGTATCCGAAATGAGGCGCGGCCAAAATCGACCGGCTCCTTTATCTCGCAGCTGCGTGAGATCGACCAGGTGCGCGAGTTGCTAACCTCAACCACGGTGGGTGCAGCAGCCGATCTGCCGTTTGTCATCCTGTTCCTGTTTATCATGTCATTTGTGGGGGGCTGGCTGGTGCTAATCCCGCTGGCGGCGATCCCGCTGATCGTCATTCCCGGCCTGCTGGTGCAGATTCCGATGGCGAAGCTGGCCAAAGAGGGGCTGCGCGAGGGCGCGCTGCGCAATGCGGTGCTGGTGGAGACCATCGAGGGGATTGAGGATATCAAGGCGCTACAGGCGGAACCCTATTTTCAGCGTCAATGGGAACAGACCCACGAAGTCAGCGCTTCAATCAGCAATCAGCAGCGGTTATGGGGCGCGCGTCTTACCGGCTGGGCGTCAACCGTGCAGCAGCTCACCTATGCCGGAATGCTGGTGTTTGGTGTCTATCTGGTGCTCGATTCTCAAATCACCACCGGTACGCTGGTCGCCTGTAGCCTGCTCTCATCCCGTACCATCGCCCCGTTAATGCAGCTGACGATGGTTTTCTCACGCTGGCAGCACGCCAAAATGGCGATGAAAGGGCTGGATGAGCTGCTGAAAAAGCCGCTCGATCAGCCTGAAGCCGCTACGCTGGCGCACTGTCCGACGCTTACCGGCCAGTACGATCTGCGCAATGTCCATTACAGCTATGACGAAGAGAATGAAAAGAATGTGCTCAACGTGCAGCAGCTGCAGATCAAGCCCGGCGAGAAGATTGCCATTCTGGGTAAAGTCGGGGCAGGGAAGTCGACGCTGCTGAAGATCCTGGCCGGTCAGGCGCAGGCCACTCAGGGCAAGGTGATTGTCGATGGCGTCGATATTGAGCGTATCGATCCTGTCGATTTACGCCGTCAGCTCGGCTGGCTGTCGCATGACTCCCGTCTCTTCTTTGGCACGCTGCGGCAGAACCTGATGCTGGGTAATCCCCACGCCAGCGAACAGGAGATGCTGCAGGCGCTGCGCATCAGCGGCGCACTGTCGCTGGTCCAGCAGGATGCCGCCAGTCTGGATCGCATTATTAATGAAGGCGGACGCGGACTGTCAGGCGGGCAGCGTCAGATGGTGATGCTGAGTCGTATGATCCTGCGGCAGCCGCAGGTCGTCCTGCTGGATGAGCCGACTGCGGCCATGGATGAACAGCTGGAGGAGCATGTGATCCGTCAGCTACAGGGCTGGATCAGTGGCCGGACGCTGGTGCTGGTGACGCACCGGCCGGCGCTGCTGAAGATGGTCGACCGTATTGTGGTGATGGATAACGGCCGGATTGTGGCCGATGGTGCGCGTGACGAGATCCTGCGCCGTGCGACGACGCCAGCGACGCCAGGGAAAGGAGATGCTGCATGAGTCTGGTTATTGTTGATAAAGATCTTGCCCGTCATGAGCGCCGGACATCGGCGATTATCTGGCTCTGCACCGCCGCACTGGCAATTTTTCTCATCTGGGCGCACTTCGCCATTCTGGATGAGGTGACCGTCGGCATCGGCAAGGTAACACCTTCCAGCCGCGCGCAGGTGATCGACAGCCTGGACGGCGGCATCGTCAAACAGCTGAATGTGCATGAGGGCGATATTGTTGAGAAAGGGCAGGTGCTGGCGACGCTCGATCCGACGCGCTTCCAGTCCAACTTCGGCGAAGCACAGGCCAAAGTGCGCACGCTGCGTGCCTCATCCGAAAGGCTTGAGGCGGAGTTGTCAGGCACGCCGCTTACGTTCAGCGCCGAAACCCTGAAGGAGCCGAACCTGGTCACGCGCGAACGGCAGCTCTACGAGTCGCGTCGTCGTAATCTCACCGAAACCATCAGTAACCTGCAGCAGTCGCTGAGACTGGTACAGGATGAACTGCGGCTGACGGAACCGCTGGTGGCTAAGGGTGCGGCAGGGCAGGTCGAGGTGATTCGTTTGCGCCGTCAGGTCAGCGATCTGCGCGGTAAAATTGATGAGGCGCGTAACGACTATCTGGTGCGCGCCCATGAAGAGCAGGTGAAAAACAATGCCGAACTGGATGCACAACTGCAGGTTGCTGCGGGCAAAGAAGATCAGCTGACGCGTGCCACGCTCTACTCGCCGGTACGCGGCATCGTCAAAGATATTCAGGTCACCACGGTCGGAGGCGTACTGGAGCCGGGCGGTAAACTGATGGAGATCGTGCCGCTGGAGGATCAGCTGCTGATTGAGACGCGTATCAATCCACGTGATATCGCGTACATCCGCCCCGGTCTGGCCGCCACCGTAAAAGTGACCGCCTATGACTCTTCTATCTATGGTGATCTGCCCGGCGAAGTTGAAACGGTATCGCCCGATACCCTGCAGGATGAGGTAAAACGCGATCAATATTACTATCGTGTTTACGTTCGTACTCAGAAAGCAGAGCTGACCAACCGTGCCGGACGAAAATTTCCGATTGTGCCGGGTATGGTGGCTAACGTGGAGATTAAAACCGGTCAGAAATCGGTCATGGACTATCTGATTAAGCCGCTGAATAAAGTCAAAGAATCGCTGCGCGAGCGCTGAAAATCAGCACCATCCCCACTCTCCGCCTGCTTAATTACGGTGATAAATTAACATGGCGGATATTTCATCATTCAGGGCGCAAAGCGTGCGAAATTTAGCACTCTGTGCGGAACTGGGGCAGAGTTAATTTAATCAGCTTAAGAAAGTTTACGCAGATATAACGGAACGGCAAATTTCAGGCAAAAAAATGCCGGACAACGTGTCCGGCGGGAAATAATAAGTTGTACATCTCATTCGGGGAGAATGAAGGTAATAATGGAATAAATGATGATAGCGGGGACTATTCTATTACCAGATGCCGTAAAAGTTTTATCATTCAGTGCTTCATAAAGCTCTGATGCAACCTGTTGATAACAAACAATACGAATTGAGATTAACGATTCGTGCGCTGATTTTTATCGATCTGTGCTGGTTATTAGTTCCCCGATATTTACATTAAGAAATAACTGTTTCGATCTATGAAACAGTTTTGGAAATTTAGTAGCATTTTCCTGGTGGATTATTGCCCGTTATATAACAACAATGGCCTGCCGGCTGAATTTTTAATCATTCAGTTCGCAGTGGCAAATAATAAAGGCACATAACAGAGGGTAATAAAATGAAACGTCGCGTTCTCTCCCTGGTGATCCCTGCATTGCTGGTTGCAGCAGGATCAGCAAACGCAGCTGAAATCTATAACAAAGACGGCAACAAATTAGACCTCTTCGGTAAAGTTGACGGTCTGCACTACTTCTCTGACAACGACAGCTCTGACGGCGACCAATCCTACGTGCGCTTCGGCTTCAAAGGCGAAACCGAAATCAGCGATCAACTGACCGGTTACGGTCAGTGGGAATATCAGGCTGCGCTGAACAACGCCGAGTCTGAAGGCACTGCTGATAGTTTCACGCGTGTCGGCTTTGCCGGGGTAAAATTTGGGGATGCGGGCTCGTTCGACTACGGTCGTAACTACGGCGTAGCTTACGATATCGGCGCATGGACCGACGTGCTGCCCGAGTTTGGTGGCGATACCTATGGCGCAGATAACTTTATGTATCAGCGTGGCAACGGCATGGCGACCTACCGCAATAATAACTTCTTTGGTCTGGTGGATGGCTGGAACTTCGCCGTGCAGTATCAGGGCAAGAATGGCAACAACACCGAATCTGCAAATGGCCGTGACGTACTGGGTCAGAATGGCGACGGCTGGGGTCTGAGCACCACGTATGATCTGGGTCAGGGCTTTGGCATTGGTGCCGCGGCTTTCCAGTCTGACCGTACCAACGATCAGAACAGCGCGACATCAGGTATTCTTGGCCGCGGCGATAAAGCGGAAGTGTACACGGGCGGTCTGAAATATGACGCAAACAATGTCTATCTGGCCGCGATGTACTCGCGTGCTTACAATGCGACCCGCTTTGGTGACAGCAGTGACGCCTCTTCAGCTTACGGCTATGCGGATAAAGCGGATAACTGGGAACTGGTTGCACAGTATCAGTTCGACTTCGGCCTGCGTCCATCCCTGGCCTATGTCACCTCACGCGGCACCGATGTTCAGAACTGGGGCAAACAGAATCTGAAAAAATATATCGATGTTGGCGCGACCTACTACTTCAACAAAAACATGTCTACCTATGTTGATTACCAGATCAACCTGCTGGACGACAACGCGTTCACCGACGCAGCCGGTATCAATACCGACGACGTGGTGGCACTGGGTCTGGTTTACCAGTTCTAAACGTTCTGAGTTGTCAGGGAGCGCAGTTACCGCTGCGCTCCTGCATCGCCTTCCGGGCTGAGCGCTTCAGCCTTTTGCCACTTCGTGGGTTCCGGTGCTGTCGTTACCGACGACACAACACTGCCGAATCGCGCACCTTCAAATGCGACACCTGCCAGCGTAAAGGCTGAAAAGCTCAGCCAGTGATGCCATGCCGACGGCCACTTCTGTGAATTTTTCATTCTGCACCTCTCAGAGATAAACACTGTTTCAACAGTGCAGAATTCATGCCAGCTTTACCGCTCTCACAGCCACAGACGGCGCGCCCGTTTTGATACACTTGCCGCACGCATCAGAGAGGCATTGCCCCAATCAGGTGCAGTCAGGCTTGTTAATGGCGCGGCCGTGAAGGTGTCATATGACGATGACGACGCTGTTCGACCACTTTATAACTTCCGTAAATAAACAGGCCCAGGGCCATAACGAGAATCGCATAAATCATCTGTAGCTCCTTACTTTGAAATAATGTTTATCGCCTGTCGGGAGGCGGGGTCAGGATAGATGACCAGTGAATGTTCTCGTGATTCAGAAAAATATTCAACGCTATTTAAGCTAATTTACCCGAAGTTTATGCTTTGTAGCAGAGACTAATAAAGTGTTACATGCGAGGAAGGATGCGTTCTCAGATTAATCTGCTGTTTATAGTGACGTTAGTACTGATGTTAGCAGCCTGCGATAAGCCAGCAGCAACAACCGCACTGGTACTGGAAGGAAAAACGATGGGAACCGTCTGGCGTGTGAGCCTGGCGGGTGTGGAGATCGAACGTAAAGCGGAGCTGCAGCAGCGCATCCAGCGGCAGCTGGATGCGGACGATGCTGAACTCTCAACCTGGAAAGCCGATTCCGTGTTATCACGCTTCAATCAGAGCCGGGATCTGTCACCGTGGGCAGTAAGTGAAAACATGGCGGATATTGTCACCACCTCACTGCGAATTGGCCGTAAAACCGGCGGGGCGATGGATATTACTGTCGGGCCACTGGTTAACTTATGGGGTTTTGGCCCGACCAGACAGCCAGCTCATACGCCGGATGCTGCACAGATCGCCACCGCCCGGGCGCAGACCGGGTTGCAGCATCTGCGGGTGGTGCAGGGTGCAGACGCGCAGTGGCTGCAGAAAGATCTGCCTGACCTTTATGTCGATCTCTCAACAGTGGGCGAGGGCTTCGCAACCGATCATCTGGCGCGCCTGATGGAGCAACTCGGCATCAACAACTATCTGGTGTCGGTCGGGGGCGCGGTGCTGAGTCGTGGTCTGAATGCGCAGCAGCAGCCGTGGCGCGTAGCGATTCAGAAACCGACCGATCGCGAAAATGCGGTTCAGGCGCGCGTTGATCTGCAGGGACACGGTATCAGCACATCCGGCAGCTATCGCAACTATTATGAACTGGATGGCAAGCGCATTTCTCATGTGATCGATCCCGTTACCGGACGGCCCATTGAGCATAAACTGGTTTCCGCCACGGTGATCGCCACTACGGCACTGGAAGCCGACGGCTGGGATACCGGATTGATGGTACTCGGTACCGAAAAAGCCAAAGCGCTGGCGATAAAAGAGCATCTGGCGATCTATCTGATCAGTAAGCAGGGCGATAAATTTGTCAGCTGGATGTCGCCGCAGTTTGCTGCTTTCCTGATCCCCGAAAAATCCGGAGAACCCTGATGTTAGATCTTTTTAGTGAAGAGCACCCCTGGCAGGAGCCGCTGGCTGAAGGTGCCATGATCCTGCGGCGTCGCGCGCGCGAAGATGCAGAAGCGCTTTATCAACAGATCCTGACAATTGCGGAACAGAACCCGTTTGCCCATCGCATTACGCCCGGCGGTCATCGCATGTCGGTGGCGATGACCAATTGCGGCGATTTTGGCTGGTCGGTGGATTCACGTGGCTACAATTATCAGCAGCAGGACAACCTCAACGGACGTAAATGGCCACCAATGCCGCCGCTGTTTCGTACTCTGGCACAGCAGGCAGCATCAGAGGCAGGATTTGCTGATTTTAATCCGGATGCCTGCCTGCTTAATCGCTATGAACCGGGCGCGAAGCTGACACTGCATCAGGATAAAGATGAGAAAGATTTGCGCCAGCCTATCGTTTCGGTGTCGCTGGGCTTGCCTGCGGTTTTCCAGTTTGGCGGCTTCGAGCGTGGTGACACAACTCAGCGTGTGCTGCTGGAACACGGTGATATTGTGGTATGGGGCGGGCCGTCGCGCCTGCGCTACCACGGCATTCTGCCGCTGAAGCCAGGCGTTCATCCGCTGGCCGGTCCCTGGCGTTATAACCTGACGTTTCGCCGCGCCTTTTGACCCGTCACGCCGGTCACGGCGTGGTGAGAATAACTATTGCTATCATTTGGCATCCCATTACACTGCAGGCTATTTTTAGCTGATGGATTGCCTGCATGACGTTGTTAAGCGTTGTTTTTCGCCAGTTCCGCTGGCCTTTTATCGGGGTGATTGCGCTGACGTTGTTAAGCGCCGTGCTGGGTATCGGCATGATCGCCTTTATCAACCGCGAAATGATTGTCGCCATTAACACCTCTTTTGCGGTGTTGCCGCAGTTTCTGTTGCAGCTGGTGGTGCTGATGGCGGTGACGCTGGCCTCGCAGCTGGCGCTGACGATGCTCGGCCATCAGTTTGTCTGGCGACTGCGCGGCGAATTTATTAAGCGTATCCTCGATTCCCGGGTTGAACGTATCGAGCAACTTGGCAGCGCGCAGTTGCTGGCAGGACTGACCAGCGATGTGCGGGCGATTACGCTGGCCTTTGTGCGCCTGCCGGAGCTGTTTCAGGGCGTCATCATTACGCTTGGCTCGGCACTTTATCTCGCCTGGCTGTCCCCGAAAATGTTGCTGGTGACCAGTCTCTGGCTGGGTGTCACGCTGGTGGGCGGCTGGATGCTGGTTTCACGCGTCTACCAGCACATGGCAAAGCTGCGGGAAATCGAAGACAACCTTTATCGCGATTACCAGACGGTGATTGAAGGGCGCAAAGAGCTGCAGCTTAACCGCTCCCGTGCACAGCAGGTCTATGACACCGTGTATCAGGAGGATGCCCGTGCCTGGCGTCACCATATTGTACGCGCAGATACATACCATCTCAGTGCGGTTAACTGGTCGAATATCATGACGTTAGGCGCTATCGGCATGGTCTTTTTTATGGCCAATAGCCTGGGCTGGGCTAATACCGCCGTCGCCGCTACCTTTTCCCTGACGCTGCTGTTCTTACGCACGCCGCTGCTCTCGGCGGTGGGTGCGTTACCGACGTTGCTCAGTGCCCAGGTCGCATTCCGTAAGCTCAACGCCTTTGACCTCGCCCCCTATCAGCCCGGGTTTCACGCGCCATCTCCCGTCTCTGACTGGCAGACACTGGAGCTGCGCGACGTCTCTTTCCATTATGGTGATAACGGTTTTCAGGTCGGGCCGATTAACCTGACGTTGCGCCGGGGGGAACTGGTGTTCCTGATTGGCGGCAACGGCAGCGGTAAATCGACGCTGGCGATGTTGCTGACCGGGCTGTATCAGCCGCAGTCCGGCACGCTGCTGCTGGATGGTAAAGCGATCACGGCAGAGGAGCTGGATGTGTGGCGCAGTCAGTTTTCGGCGGTCTTCACCGACCTGCATCTGTTTGACCGGTTGATCGGGCGGGAAGGCGTGGCAGCCAATCCGGCGCTGGTGCAGCAGTGGCTGGAGCGGCTGAAGATGCAGGACAAACTGAAGATTGAAGGCAACAAAGTGCTGAACCTGCGGCTATCTAAAGGGCAGAGTAAACGACTGGCACTGCTGCTGGCGGTGGCGGAAGAGCGCGATGTGCTGTTACTGGATGAATGGGCGGCAGATCAGGATCCCCATTTTCGCCGCATCTTTTATCGTGAGCTGCTGCCGTGGTTGCAGCAGGCGGGTAAAACGGTGTTTGCCATCAGTCATGACGATCACTACTTCATTCATGCCGATCGGCTGCTGGAGATGCGCGAAGGTCAGTTAACGGAGCTGACCGGTAATGAGCGCGATCTCGCCACACTCGACTCGGTAAAGCGCACCGACACCGGACTTTGACGGCAACTGGCAAAACTTAGCAGAAAAGCGCACTGGCGTGCTGCGCGTCAGACAGGCTACTTTAGCAATCATCAGAAACGTCAGTTTCTGCCATCCTGAAACGTCTTCTTTCGTCTGTGTTTACCCCGGCTAAATACCCTTGTTTAGCCGGTTTTTTTAAAGCCGATGCGAGACCAGGGTGATCACCTGATTTTCCTGCCACATAAAGTCCGCTTCCAGTAACGTACCCCTCACAAAACGCTCGCCGAAGTGCTGAGTCAGGCGCAGCGTGGCACTTTGCTGCGCGAAATCTACGGACACCAGTGCCGCATCCAGAAAGTCCATCGGCTGATGCAGTTGTGGCCATAGTGCTTTATATACGCTCTCTTTGAGCGAGAAGAGCAGGGTAGCGGCCGCACTGAAGGAGACGGGCAGTGTCTGCAACAGCTGCTGTTCCTGCTCATTCATCAGCAGGCCGGCCGTTTCCTGCGCGGTGGTCTCCGACATGAGCTGCTCGACGTCGACCCCGATAGCGCAGGGCTGACGCGTAGCCGCCACCACGACGACACCACTACTGTGAGACAGTGAGGCCTGAATGCCAGCGGGCCAGCAGGGAGATCGGTCAGGCGCGTTGGTCAGAATGAAATCATCAATGCCCAGTTCTGCCATTACTGACCGGGCAAGTAATCGGCTGGCGAGATATTCCGCACGTCTTTTATTGACCGCCTGCTGCAGTCGGGCAGGCAGCGGAATACGCCATTCGACAGCCAGCGCGTCATGATATTTTTGTGGGTCAAAGTGACTCACCGCCAGCAAAGGATCGCTGTGGTTAAGATGACAGGAAAGGATAAAGCCGCCTGCAACAGGCGGCAGCGGCAGGTCGGGATAGCGCATGCGAAACCATCATCAGAACCTAAAAAGGCATTTAATCAGGCGCGATGGTTCTGGGCAAGCAGCCCGCCGCAATCAGTCGTTGGGAGGAATGGCAAAACTCTTGAGAGAAACAACGAAATGGTGGTGACCCCTGCTGATGCGTGCACCCCGGTTGCACCAGTGGCTCGCCAGACGAAAGAAATCGTCGCTGCCAATGTCATACGCCAGTTCCACTTTGCTAATGCCTGAATGAAGTAACGCTTCTGCATCTTTCAGGCTTTTCGCTTTGATCGCCATAAAAATTATCCGTCAATTTCTGGGAAGTTCAGGGTAGTTATTTTCTGTGACATTTTTGTTTCAGTTTGATGAAAAAGCGCAGCGGGCGACTACTTTTGTGAAGCGGGTCAGGCTTTTTTGCAAGCGATAACCTGATGATTTCATGAAGAATGCTAACCCCGTTCGGGATTAATCTGAATGTTAAGCCATGGGAAGTCGTGACAGAGAAAAGCCGCGTCAGACGCGGCCTCGTGGGTTACTTTTCGTCTGGCGGAGAAGGTTGCTTATCGCCAGACTCGGGTGCTTCTGTTGGATCGTCTTTTTCGATGAATGTCATGAACTCTCCTCTTGTTACCCACATGCTTTTAAGTATAGATCGGATTGCGGAAGGTGCGAGGAAAGTGAAGGTCTGATGACAGAAACGCAAAAAGCAGCCTTTTGGGCTGCTTTTCGGGGAATTTGGTCGGCACGAGAGGATTTGAACCTCCGACCCCGGACACCCCATGACCGTGCGCTACCAGGCTGCGCTACGTGCCGAACTCTGGAGGATTAGTCTACTGGTTATCACCATTAATGCAAGATACCTGCAAACTATTTGCCTGATAATTAATCAGTTAGCGATAAACCGCTTCTCCTCGGTGAGTACCTGCAACAGCAGCGCCAGTTCTGGCTTGTGATCTTTCAGCGCGTTGCCCTGCGCATCATAAGCGCGATAGCTGCCGTTGTTGTTGAGTACCAGCGTCACCTGCGGCGTGGTAATGACCAGTTTATTCTCTTCACTGCTGGCGACCCAGTCATGGCGACGACGCGCTGCAAACAGATCTTCACCCTGCGAGTAATTCACCGGATTGGTGCGCACATGCAGCAGGCGCTGCATCAGCGTCGCCATCACATCCTGATGATCAGAAAGGCGATCAACAGTCTGCGCGGGGGTATCAGGCCAGTGAATCACTAACGGCACCTGCAATGTCTGGCGGTTTCCGGCACTGTCAGGATTGCCGTCCAGCGCCAGACCACGCTGCGCGGTGATCACCACGACGGTGTTCTTCAGTAAATCACGCGCCTGCAGGCTGTTAAGTACCGCCTGAATCTGTTCATCAACAGCCGGAGCCTGACGCAGGTAGCTGCGCTGACGGGCTTTAGCACTGTCGCCGGTCACATCAGGGCCGTTCAGGGCAATCCATGAGAACCAGGGTGCCTGTGAACCGTTCTGTTTCTCCAGCCAGTTCTGCCATTGCGCCACCGTGCTGGCGTTGGGCTGACTGTTGGTCGCAGGCAGTGAATAATCGGTCAGTAGTGCCTGCCGGTAGAGCGGCGGATTAAAGCCTTCGGAGGAGAACAGGCCAAACTGATAACCCTGGGTACTCAATGCACCCAGCAGCGCAGACGGCGTCCGGGAGGCCAGAATTCCGTTCATATAGCTGGAGGAGATACCGTAGAACAGGCCAAATAAGCCTTTCTCCGGCGTATCACCCGCGCTGTAGTGCTGCGTGAAACGCACGTTTTCGCTGGCGAACTGATTGAGTTGCGGTAGCGCTTTGGCCAGCGTAGCGTTGTTCAGACCATCAACCGTCAGCACCAGCAGATTGTTACGCGTGCCGGCATCACGGAACGTAATATCGCTCAGCGGATACTCCACCGCCACCGCTTCCGGGTCGCCTTGCTGAATCAGCCGACGCTGATACTCCTGCGCATCGAGCAAGCCGTGACGTTCCAGGAAGCGGCGGGCGGTCATCGGATAGGAGAGGGGCAGATTGGCACGCTGCATGGTAATCGGGCGATAGAAGTTGGCATCAGCCCAGATATACATCAGGTGGCTGGCAAAGAAGGCGCTGATAAACAGGGCGGCGACAGGCTTGCCAAATGAACGGCGATTCAGGCTGCGTAGCTTTTGCCAGCTCCAGGTCGCAAACAGCATCTCGACCAGGAAAATCAGCGGCACGCTGATAAACATCAGCTGCCAGTCGCGCGCCATCTCGCTCTGATCGGGGTTAATGACCAGCTCCCACACCATCGGATTCAGGTGCAGGTGGAAACGGCTGAATACCGCACTGTCGACCATCACCAGCGTCAACCCGGCGGTAGCGACCACCGCGGACAACACCCGCATCAGCCGTTGCGACATCACTACAAAGGTCAGCGGGAAGATAATCAGCAGATAGGCGGCAAACACGACAAAACTGAAATGACCAACCCAGCTGGTATAGGCGTAGATACGCCCCGCCAGTGAAGAAGGCCAGTCGGCGACCAACAGGTAGCGACTGCCTAAAATCAGCGCGAATAAGATATTAAACAGAGCAAACCAGTGCCCCCAACTGATCATCTGGGAGACTTTTTCGCGGTAGCGCTGCCGGTTGGTTACCATATTATGAAGTCAAATCAGCCAATTAATGGGCGTTGTCGTCGCGCACAGATGCCTGAAGGGCATCGGCGAAAGATCGTGCCAGTGAACGACGTTGCGCCGGAGCGACATCGCTGTTAATTAAGTTGGTCACCATATTTCCCAGTACCATCAGGGAGAGATCGGTGGGGGCTTTGTCCTTGTGCAGGATTTGGGCCATTTCCGCGAGGAGTTGTTCCACGCGTTCGTCACTGTAGCGTGATGATTGTGCCATATCGTCGTCTAAGCTCATTTCAAAAGGCGATATATTACCGGAAGAGCGCACTTTTTACCGCAATTTTATCGAAAGCACCGCGTTCGCTTTCAGCATGGAGTTGAAAGCCGATGCTGGCGGTGTTTGAATACGCGCCTGTGCTAAAAGGAGAGTCTACCATGAGTCTGGATATCGACCAGATTGCCCTGCATCAGTTAATTAAACGCGATGAAAACCAGCTTGAACTGGCGCTGCGCGATTCGCTGCTGCCTGCCACCAACACGGTCAACGCGATGGTGGAGGAGTTACACCGGGTTTATAGCGCAAAAAGCAAAGCCTATGGCCTGTTCAACACTGAGAGTGAACTGGCAGAAGCGCTGCGTAATTGCCGTAAGGGCAACGATGATTTTCTCGCTTTTAGCCGTGCCGCGACCGGTCGTCTGCGCGACGAGCTGGCAAAATATCCGTTTGCGGAAGGCGGCGTGGTGCTGTTTATTCACTATCGCTATCTGGCGGTGGAGTACCTGCTGATTGCGGTGCTGAACAGCCAGTCCAGCATGCGCGTCAATGAGCAGCTGGATATCAGCAGCACGCATTATCTCGATATTAATCATGCGGACATCGTGGCGCGTATCGACTTAACCGAATGGGAAACCAACCCGGAATCGACCCGTTACCTGACTTTCCTGCGCGGCCGCGTTGGTCGTAAGGTCGCTGACT
Organism: Pantoea sp. B550; assembly: GCF_024158165.1. Taxonomy (NCBI): domain Bacteria; kingdom Pseudomonadati; phylum Pseudomonadota; class Gammaproteobacteria; order Enterobacterales; family Erwiniaceae; genus Pantoea; species Pantoea sp. B550. Next base: position 644,448 of record NZ_JAMYXI010000003.1, on the reverse strand, counting down.
TCTTTATGGACTTCCTCGGTGCCGAAGTGGGATTAGACACTAAGGCGCAGAACCGCGGTCTGTTGCAGGCGGTCGATGACTACTGCAATGAATCGGAACTGGATAAGCAGGAGCGGCAGAACTATCGCCAGCAGGTCTACAGCTACTGCAATGAGCAGTTACAGGCGGGCGAGGAGATTGCGCTGGAAGATCTGTCGAGCGAACTGCCTCCGCTGGGCGAAAAAACCTTCCAGGCCTTTACCCAGGAGCAGGGCTATGAGCTGGAAGAGAGTTTTCCTGCGGATCGCAGCACGCTGCGCCAGCTGACAAAGTTTGCCGGAAGCGGCGGGGGACTGACCCTGAATTTCGATGCGATGTTGCTGGGCGAACGCATTTTCTGGGATCCGGCCACGGACACCCTGACGATTAAGGGCACACCGCCTAATCTGCGCGATCAGCTTCAGCGCCGTACCAGCAGCAAATAAAAAAGCCGGGCTTAGCCCGGCTTTCATTTCCTGCCCGCAACGATAATCTTCACCTGGCAGCGACAAAATAAAAGGGCCGGTTTTTCAACCGGCCCTTCTACTTTTCAACATAATTCGCGATTAAGCGCGAACGAAGTCGATGTGGAACAGTTTTGGCTTGAACGGGTGACGCTGAACAGCCTGAACTTTCACTTTAGTTTCTTTGCCGTCAACTGACAGGGTCAGCACTTCGTCGTAGAAACCTGGCTTAGCTTGCAGGTTCATTACGGAGTCGTGATCCAGGTCGATGGCAACAGCCGCTTCAGAACCACCGTAGATAATGGCCGGGAAACGGTTTGCTGTACGCAGGCGGCGGCTCGCACCCTTACCCTGCTCTTTACGTTCTACTGCATTGATAGTGAGCATTAATATCTCTCTTTATTTAATCCTGCTACAGGCGACCCAGTAACAGGCAGGTTATTCAATCCCGCTGATGCACATGCAAAAGCGGGCGGCAGTATAGCCGTTATGCCGGGTGGTAGCAAACGATATACCCGCCCGCCGGGTTCCGGATTGCCTGTGTCGTCCATTAACGCAGCTCATTGGCGCGGCGATAACGACCCTGATAATCGAACATTTTCTCGCGGATTTGCCAGAACTGGCCTTTGGCGCGCGCCACGACAAAGTCAGGATGACGCAGCAATGGCTGCAACGCCAGCACGTCAGCGGCGGTCTGCCAGCCCAGCGGTACGCCGGGCGCGCGCTGATGCGGGCGCATAAAGAGCTGTTCAAACGCCTTACGCTGGGCGGGTGTCTGCAGACGAAACCGTTCGCTGACGCTGGTACCTTCCTCATCAAAATAGGTTGCCTTCAGCCATTCACCTTTGGCGTCGCGGCCCTGTTCCAGCGTCATGCCGCCACAGCGCAGCACCAGCGCATCCTTCAGTTTCAGGGCAGCTTTAAGCATATCGTCCGGGTCGACCAGAATTTTGTCGCACTGATGACAGCGCCGGGCGGCAATATCATTCTCTGCGCCGCAGTCGGGGCAACTTTTAAAGCGGAAGCGGAAATCACACTGTTCGCGCTCACCCTCATCATCTTCCAGCACGCCCTGACAGCGTCGGCCAAAATGCTCAATCACCATGCCATCAGCGGTCGCCTTGCCCCAGAAGGTATTGGCGAAACCGCAGGCGGGACAGAAAACCTGAACCGGCTGATTGTCGCTGGCCCCTTTAGGCGCGCCGACTTCGGGCGTAAAGAGGTCATGCGGATTACCGGCGTAATCGAGGATCAGACAGTCGGTTTTACCGGGCGAGAGCCGCAGCCCGCGGCCGACGATCTGCTGATAGAGGCTGACCGACTCTGTCGGGCGCAGGATCGCAATCAGATCCACGTGCGGGGCATCAAACCCGGTGGTCAGCACCGCCACGTTCACCAGGAATTTCAGCTGCTGCGCTTTAAACGCCAGAATCAGGGCATCACGCTCTCGGGGGGGCGTCTCAGCGGAGACCAGCGCGCTGTTTTCAGGCAGCAGCTGCAGAATTTCACGCGCATGTTCCACCGTTGAGGCGAAAATCATCACCCCTAGCCGATCTTCGGCGAACGCCACAATCTGACGGATGATATGGGGCGTCACGCGCTGCTGCTGTTTCAGTTCGCGATTCAGATCGGCTTCGCTGAACAGGCCATTAGACTGTGCTGTCAGGCGGCTGAAATCATACTGCACTACTGGCATATCCAGCCGCTCCGGCGGCACCAGAAACTGATGCTTGATCATATAGCGCAGCGGCAGTTCATAGATACAGTCGCGGAACAGCGACTTTTCGTCGCCACGCACCATGCCGTGATAGTGGAACTGATAAATCCAGCCTTTACCCAGACGGAAGGGCGTGGCGGTCAGGCCGAGTAAACGGAGCTGAGGATTGTGCTGACGCAGATGATTGAAGATCTGCTGATACTGGCTCTCTTTGTCATCGCCGATGCGGTGACACTCGTCGACGATCACCAGCGAGAAGGCGCTGTCGAACAGGTCGAGGTTGCGCGCCACCGACTGTACGCTGCCAAACACCACTTTGCGCTGGCTCTCTTTGCGCTGCAGTCCGGCGGCAAAGATATCCGCCTCCAGCCCGTAGGCCTGATATTTACTGTGGTTCTGCGCCACCAGCTCTTTGACGTGCGCCAGCACCAGCACCCGGCCACGCGCCAGCCGTGCCAGCTCGGCAATCACCAGACTTTTTCCGGCACCGGTTGGCAGCACAATGACGGCAGGCTCCTGATGGCGACGGAAATGCGCCACGGTGGCATTCACCGCATCCTGTTGATAGGGACGTAAGGTAAAAGACATGTTGCTCACTTTTATAAAACTGGTGGTAATTATGCCATGAAAGGGCGGTAAACGCGCTGTCAGGCTGGCGCGGATCACGTTATACTTCCCGCACATTTTCAACGGTTAACCAGGCCGTTTCAGATTCCCTCCGCAGTAACAGGCAAAACGAATTCATGCGACTCGACAAATTCATCTCTCAGCAACTGGAAATCAGCCGCGCTATCGCTCATCGCGAGATCCGTGGCCAGCGTGTCACCGTCAACGGTGAAGTGGTGCGCGATACCGCGTTTAAACTGCTGCCCGATCACGAAGTCGCCTACGACGGCAACGTGCTGCAGATGCTCACCGGCCCACGCTACTTTATGCTGAACAAACCGCAGGGCTACGTCTGCTCAACCGACGATCCCGATCATCCGACTATCCTCTATTTCATCGAAGAGCCAATGTCATTCAAACTGCACGCGGCAGGGCGTCTTGATATTGACACCACCGGGCTGGTGCTGCTGACAGATGATGGCCAGTGGTCACACCGCATTACTTCGCCACGTCATCACTGCGAGAAAACCTATCGCGTCACCCTGGAATCGCCGCTCGGTGACGACACGGCCGCGCAGTTTACCGCGGGCGTGCAGCTCCACAATGAGAAGAGCCTGACGAAACCGGCACAGCTGGAGGTGATTACCCCCACAGACGTGCGGCTGACCCTGAGCGAAGGCCGTTATCACCAGGTGAAACGGATGTTTGCCGCCGTCGGTAACCGGGTCATTGAGCTGCATCGCGAACGTATCGGTGACATTGCGCTGGACGACGATCTGGAACCGGGCGAATACCGGGCGCTGACGGAAGACGAGATCGCCAGCATCGGTCTGCCAAAAGAGCTGAAGGCAAAATAACCGGGCGGGCCAGGCGGCTCGTACCTGATTCATTCGTGCAGGAGAGGGTGTGCGTAAGGAAAAGAATTCACCAACAGGACTGGTGGTTATCCTTGGTTTGTTAGCCATGCTGATGCCATTGTCGATCGACATGTATCTGCCTGCGATGCCCCAGATAGCAAGAGAATTTGGCGTTTCAGCCGGTAGCGTGCAGATGTCGCTCAACCTCTATATTCTTGGCTTCGCGATTGGCCAGCTTATTTATGGGCCACTGGCAGACAGCTATGGGCGCAAGCCAGTGATTGCACTCGGGACTCTGATCTTTGCCTGTGCCGCCGCGGCCTGTGCGCTGTCGCAGAGTATCGACCAGCTGATTCTGATGCGCTTCCTTCACGGGCTGTCGGCTGCCGCAGCCAGTGTGGTGATCAATGCCTTGATGCGTGACAGTTACTCGAAAGAGGACTTCTCCCGCATGATGTCCTTTGTGATGCTGATTACCACCATTGCGCCGCTGCTGGCGCCGATCATCGGCGGCTGGCTGCTGGTGCTCTGGAGCTGGCACGCTATCTTTTGGGCGCTCGCGGGTGCGGCACTGGTGACGACCGTGTTGGTGACCACGCAGATCCGCGAAACCCTGAAGCCGGAGCAGCGACAGCGGTTTCACCTGCGCACTACGCTGGGTAATTTCGTGACGCTGTTCCGCCACAAGCGGGCGTTCAGTTACATGCTGGCGAGCGGCTTCTCCTTTGCCGGACTCTTTACCTTTCTCAATGCCGGTCCCTTTGTCTACATCGAGCTTAATCACGTCTCACCGCAAAACTTTGGCTACTATTTTGGCCTCAACGTGGTGTTTCTTTTTCTGCTGACGCTGATTAACAGCCGCGCCGTACGCCGCTTTGGTCCGGTGGCGATGTTCCGTCTGGGCCTGCTGATACAATTCTGCATGGGGATCTGGCTGCTGATTGTCAGCGCCTTCAGCCTCGGCTTCCTGCCGCTGGTGATGGGGATAGCGCTGTTTATCGGTTGCGTGTCGATGGTCTCATCGAATGCGATGGCGGTGATTCTGGATGAGTTTCCCCACATGGCGGGTACGGCCTCGTCCCTGGCGGGTACGCTGCGTTTTGGCGTTGGTGCTTTTGTGGGGGCGTTGCTGTCGCTGGTAAGTTTTAACAGCGCCTGGCCGATGGTCGGTACTATCGCGCTCTGCGCAACAATCTCTCTGCTGCTCTTTTTCTACGCTTCACGTTCCCGCCCTGCGGCCCGTTAATCGGGCGCAGTGGTTTTCCCGCCTTTATCCGCAGTGATGCACATCTCGCCGGTTTTGTTTCTTTATTGTGAAAACTTTTAGTTAAAAAAGTAACCACAATGCAGCTAAAATGATTGTTAACGTCGTGTGAACGCGGTACATATAGGCTGAAGTGCGATGTAAGTCGCAAAAATGCGCTTCTGCAATCCGCCTAGACGGGCCTGCCATCCCTGTCCTGACTCTGCGGGGATCAACCCGTTTTCAGCCGGGAAGGTCGGTGTTGCGACATAAACTCATCCGGGAGAGTAACCTATGCTGCAACTTTCAATTGTGCATCGTCTGCCACAGCGTTTTCGCTGGGCCAGCGATCACCATAGTGCCATTGAATCCGATGACACGTCGCTGGATGAGCAGGAGTTCGTGGCGCTGCGACTGATCAGCCATGACGGCATTCCGGCATGGGAGATTCTGCAGCAGCTGAAAGAGGTGCTGGCGGATATTCAGGTCGACTGCAAAGTGGCCGAATGTGAAGGGCAGCCCTGCCTGTTTATTCAGCGTCGCGACGAAAGCGCCACTAACTGCTGCCTGAAAAATCAGGGCGTGGCGATTGCGGAAACCTTTATCGCAGGCTGAGTTGCGCCGACTGCAGCAGCTCGCGAGTATAAACAGTTGTCGGTGACGCAAACAACGTTTCACACTCTCCCTGTTCAACCACCTCCCCCTGACGCAGCACGATAAGCTGATGACACAGGGCGCGAACCACATCCAGGTCGTGACTGATAAACAGATAGCTGAGCTGACGCTGCTGCTGTAAGCGGCGTAATAGTGTCAGAATCTGCTTCTGCACCGTGCGATCCAGCGATGAGGTGGGTTCATCCAGTATCAGCAGCTCTGGCTCCAGAATCAGTGCCCGCGCGATAGCAATCCGCTGTCGCTGACCGCCAGAGAATTCGGCCGGATAACGATAGCGACTTTCTGCTTCAAGCCCGACTTCCTCCATCACCGCAATCACGCGCTGCGCCTGCTGCGCACTGTTGAGTTCAGGCTGATGCACCGCCAGACCTTCAGCAATAATCTGCTGCACCGTCATACGCGGATTGAGAGAAGAATTCGGGTCCTGAAACACTACCTGAATGCGCTGACGCAGTGGCAGAAGTTGCCGGCGCGACAGCTGATGCAGCGGCTGGCCGTCAAACCAGATTTCGCCACGTGAGGCAATCAGCCGCAACAGCGCCAGGCCGGTGGTGCTTTTACCCGACCCGGACTCGCCCACCAGACCCAGACTTTCGCCACGCCGCAGGCTGAAACTTAGTCCGGACAGTACCTGCTTTTCACTGGCCTGCCGCCGGAACAGTCCGCGCCGCTGCGCAAAACTGACCTGAAGCTGCCCGACCCGAAGAATGACAGGCGCATCTGCAGGGAGCGGTAGCGCTTTTCCTTCCGGCTCGGCAGCCAGCAACTGCTGGCTGTAAGGATGTTGCGGCTGGTTCAGCAGAATCTGGCAGCGATTCTGTTCCACGATGTGACCCTGACGCATCACGCTGACGTTATCCGCCAGCTGACGCACGATATTCAGGTTATGGGTGATAAACAGCATGCCCATATTCAGCTCCCGCTGCAGTTCACGCAGCAGCGCGAGAATCTGCGCCTGCACCGTCACATCCAGTGCAGTGGTGGGCTCATCGGCAATCAGCAACTGCGGCTCGGTCAGCAGCGCCATAGCGATCATCACTCGCTGGCGTTCCCCGCCGGAAAGCTGGTGGGGGAAATCGTTGAGCCGGGCGGCAGGCTGACGGATACCGACCCGATCGAGCACGCTGATAATCTCACCGCGTGCCGCCTGACGACGCAGCCCACGATGCAGCGACAGCACTTCATACAGCTGCTTCTCTACGGTGTGTAGCGGATTCAACGATACCATCGGCTCCTGAAAAATCATCGCAATCTGGTTGCCACGAATAGCACGCAGACGCTGTTCGCGGGCACGCAGCAGATCTTCACCGTTAAACAGAATCTCTCCGCGGGGATAAACCACCGCTGCCTCATGCAGCAGTCGCATTACCGACAGCGCCGTGACGCTTTTGCCGGAACCCGACTCGCCCACCAGTGCCAGCGTTTCGCCCGCGTCGATGTGCAGTGAAACGTCATCCACGACCTGACGAAGCTGCTCGCCCTGACGAAAGGCGACCGAGAGATGATTGATGGCAAGCAGTGGCGTCGTCATTCAGGCTCCTTTGCCCGGATCAAAGGCGTCGCGCACCGCTTCGCCAATAAAAATCAACAGCGAAAGCAGGATCGCCAGGGTGAAAAAGCCCGCCAGGCCCAGCCAGGGTGCCTGCAGATTATTTTTGCCCTGCAGCAGCAACTCACCCAGCGAGGGTGAACCCAGCGGCAGACCGAAACCGAGAAAGTCGAGGGAGGTGAGCGTGGTGATCGAACCGCACAAAATAAATGGCAGAAAGGTCAGGGTAGCCACCATCGCGTTAGGCAGCATGTGACGCAGCATGATCCGGGCATCGCTGACCCCCAGCGCCTGTGCTGCGCGGATGTAGTCAAAGTTTCGGGTACGCAAAAACTCGGCCCGGACCACGCTTACCAGGCTCATCCAGCCGAATGCGACGGTGACCAGCAGCAGCCACCAGAAACCGGGCTGAATGACGCTGGAAAGGAGGATCAGCAGAAACAACGACGGCATACCAGACCAGACTTCAATCATCCGCTGCCCAATCAGATCAATTCTGCCGCCGAAATAACCCTGCACCGCGCCAACCACAATTCCGATGACGCTGGAGATAAGTGTCAGCAGCACGCCGAACAGCAGGGAGATGCGCGTGCCATAGAGCAGCCGTGCCAGTACGTCGCCACCGTTGGCGTCTGTGCCGAGCCAGTTCTGCGCCGAGGGCGGAGAGGGGAACGGCACCTCGGTGGCAAAATTGATGGTGCTGTCGCTGAAGTGAACCGGAGCCCATAAGGCCCAGCCGTTCTGTGCGATGCGCTGCCGCAGCCAGGGATCCTGATAATCCGCCGCTGTCGCCAGTACGCCGCCATAGTCGGTTTCGCTGTAGTCAAACAGCAGCGGCACCATCCAGCGCTGCTGATAATGCACCAGCAGTGGCTTGTCATTGGCGATCAGTTCGGCACAGAGTGACAGCAGAAAAATAACCAGAAAGATCCACAGCGACCAGTAGCCGCGCCGGTTATGGCGAAAGCGCTGCCAGCGCTGTTGAATGAGTGGAGAGCGCGTCATGAGCGGCTCCCGAAATCGATGCGCGGATCGACCAGCGTATAAGTCAGATCGCTGAGAATATTCATCAGCAAACCGATCAGCGTGAAAATATAGAGCGTGCCAAACATCACCGGATAGTCACGTTGCAGCGTCGCGTCATAGCCGAGCAGGCCGAGTCCGTTGAGCGAGAACATCACTTCGATCAGCACCGAACTGGTAAAAAACATGCTGATAAACGTAGCGGGGAAGCTGGCGATGACCAGCAGCATCGCATTGCGAAACACATGGTGATAAAGAATTCGGCGTTCCGGCACCCCTTTGGCGCGCGCGGTGACGACATAGAGCTTGCGGATCTCATCCAGAAAGGCGTTTTTCGTCAGCATGGTCAGTGTAGCAAAGCCGCCAATCACCGTTGCCAGTACCGGCAGGGCGATATGCCAGAAGTAATCCAGTACTTTGCCATACCAGGGCAGCGTGTCGTGCTGCGCCGAGGTGAGCCCGCGCAGCGGGAACCAGTCAAGGTAGCTGCCACCGGCAAACAGTACGATCAGCATGATGCCGAACAGAAAAGCCGGAATGGAGTAGCCAATGATAATAAACGCGCTGCTCCAGACATCAAAGGCGCTGCCGTTGCGCACCGCTTTGCGGATCCCCAGTGGAATCGACACCAGATAGATGATCAGCGTGCTCCATAATCCCAGACTGATCGAGACCGGCAGGCTCTCCTTAATCAACCCGATTACCGAGGCGCTACGAAACAGGCTGTCGCCAAAGTCAAAACGCAGGTAGTTCCACAGCATCTCGCCGTAGCGCTGCCATAGCGGTTTATCGAAGCCGTAACGCTTTTTAATCTCCGCAATCACTTCGGGATCCAGCCCGCGCGCGCCACGGTACTGATTATCAGCAGGATTAATATGACTGATGCTGGCGCGTGAACTGGCGCTCTCCGCGCCGCTGCCGGGCAGGCCAGTTGTCTGACCAAACTCAATATTTGCCAGCGCCTGGTCGACCGGTCCGCCGGGCGCGATTTGCACAATAAAGAAGTTGAGCGTGATGATCGCCCATAAGGTCGGGATAATCAGCAGCAATCTGCGCAGAAAGTATGCGGCCAACGGTCATCTCCTTAGCGTTTGCTGGCCGGCAGGCGTCCGGCTTTGTTAGTGTCGTACCACCAGTTTTCCAGCCCGGTGCTGTAGGCAGGCTTGCGGACAGGGTGAGAAAACTTATCCCAGTACGCCAGCCGCTGTTCAGCGTTGTACCACATCGGGATCATATACGCATTCCACAGCAGCACCCGATCCAGCGCCTGTGCCAGCGGCCGCAACGCGGCAGGGTCGCCCTGATGCGCGACAATCTGTTTCACAAAGTGATCGACGATAGGATCGTTGACCCGTGCGGTATTCCACGACGAGGTGATGTAGTCGGACTGCCAGAGGATCTGCAGACTGGAGGTCGGGATCGGCATCGCCCCGTAAACGGTGGCAATCATGTCATAGTCGCCTTCACGCCAGCGCCGCAGGTACTGTGAGCTGTCGATCTGCCGCAGGTTCAGCGTAATGCCAAGCCGCGCAAGGTTGTGCTGCAACGGTAATGCCCATTCGGTACTGGTGCCACCGCGCAGCAGCAGTTCGACCGTAAACGGCTGACCGGTTTTATTGTTAACCAGTCGGCGATTTTTGATCTGCCAGCCCGCCTGTTTCAGGAGCTCAAACGCGTTTAACAGACTGGCGCGATCATAGCCGCTGCCATCGGTTTTGTGTGGCAGGTAAGGCTGGCTGAACAGCGCAGGAGGCAACTGCGCGCGCCAGGGTTCGAGCAGCGCCCGTTGCTGTGCATCCGGCACCCCGTGGGCAGCATACTCTGTATTCTGGAAATAGCTGCTGGCACGCAGCCAGGCACCGTAATAGAGCGCTTTATTCATCCACTCGAAATCGAACATTAGTGATAACGCCTGGCGCACCCGGCGATCGTGGAACAGCGGTTTTTCGTTGTTGAATGCCAGCCAGCGGGTATCGATAGCGGCTTCATTGGGCGTGGTTTCTTTTACAATGCTGCCATCGTCGAAATTGCGGCCACGATACTGGGTCGCCCATTTCTTCGCCGATGTCTCTTCACGCAGATCGTAGCCACCCGCTTTAAAGGCTTCGAACGCAACATTGTCATCCAGATAGTAGTCATAGCGCATGCGATCAAAATTAAAGCGTCCACGATTCACCGGCAGATCGGCAGCCCAGTAATCTTTTACCCGGCTGAACTCAATAAACTGGCCCAGTTTCCAGCGCGTGATGCGATAAGGCCCACTGGAAAGCGGCGGTGCGCTTAACGGCTCGTTAAACTTCTTATCGCGCCAGAACGACTCGGGGATAACCGGTAGCGTCAGTAATCCAAGCAGCAGATCTTTATCCGGTTTCTGTGCCTCGATGCGGACCGTGATATCGTCCAGCGCCCTGACGGTCACGCCACGATAGGCGACGCGGAACTGAGGCACGCCCTCGGTCATAAACTTCTGAAAAGTGAACGCTACGTCGCGGGCGGTGATTGGCGTGCCGTCATGAAACCGGGCGCGGGGATTCAGGCGGATCTCAATCCAGGTAAAATCGCTGGCGTAGCGTGCTGATTCAGCAATCAGCGGATAATAACTGCCCGGTTCATCGTCTGAGCTGGTGTAAAGCCCGTCATAAAGCGTGCCGGTGTTAATGCCCGGATTGCCGCGCGAGGCGTAACGGTTAAAGTTGTCATAAGTGCCCACTACCGCCATAGTGATGCTACCGCCTTTAGGCGCGTGGGGATCGGCGTAATCGTAATGGCTGAAGCCGGGCGGATATTTCGCTTCGCCCGCCTGGGTGAAGGCGAACGTTTGCAGGACCGTGGCCGCCAGCAGTGGGGCGCTGAACAGGCCGCACAGCAGCAGAAATCCTAAGCGAAAAAGCATGCTCTCTCCTGTTAAATATCCGGCGCGATTTGGGCCAGAGAGTCTCAGGCGTTATGACGCCGGAAATAGTCTATCAGTGTTTCTGGTCGCAGCGGACGGCTGAAGATATAACCCTGCAGATGGGTTACACCTCGATGGATCAGCCAGGCGGCCTGTTCGCCGGTTTCTACCCCTTCCGCCACACTTTTCAGATTCAGCTTCTTCGCCAGTTGCAGCACGGTGTCCAGCACCGGCGAGGTCAGGGTTTCTGTGCCGATGCGCTGGACAAAGCCACGATCGATTTTCAGGTAATCAAACGCATAACGTTCCAGATAGATCAGCGCACTGTGGCCGGTACCAAAATCATCAATAGCAATGTTGATATGCTGCTGATGCAGCCAGTCAAACAGTTCTCCGACGTTTTCATCTCGCACCATGGCGCGCTCGGTAATCTCAAACACGTAATTAAAGTGAGCCGCAGGCATGGTATCAAGCCAGCGCAGCACATCCTGCCGGAAACCGCTGTCAGCCAGATGCAACGCAGAGATGTTAAGGCTGAGGCAGGCATGACGGGGAATGGTGTGACACAGTTGGTGAGCATCACGTGAAACCAGCTGAAACAGATGCCGGGTCAGAGGAATAATAAGGTTCTGCGACTCGGCATACTGAATAAACACATCGGGCGGGATCGGGCCTTCGGTCGGATGGGTCCAGCGCAGTAACGCTTCCATACCATAAGGCTGACCATCATGGGAAGTAACCAGCGGCTGATATTCAACATGAAACTCGCCGCGCTTCATGCCCCGAATCAGCTCTTTGCCCGGACGCTGATAAACAGATAACAGCAGCCAGCAGCCGCCGGAAACCAGCAGTGACAGCAGCAGGCTGCACAGCAGGATATTCTGATAATCACTGAACGCCAGAACCGAACCGAACAACACAAACTCCAGCGGATAGCCTGTCAGCGCCTGCTGATACAGCGGCGGCGGCAGACTTTTATTTTTCATCACGCCAGGCTGCCAGCTGGTTAAGGCACTCTTTTGCGCCATCAGCGCCATACCAGTAATTTCCGGATGCCCGGAGATCTGCAGCTGGTAGGGAGCCAGGCTGATATTCAGCGTCGCGAAGACACCTGACTGCTGACGGCCAGGATTTTTAATCCACAATCCCAGCGCCGGTTTATTTGGCTGAAGCGGCGTGCCTGACATGAGCTGCAGATCAATATCGCGTGAGGTATCACTATTGGGTGCGATAACATTAAGCGGCAGACTAAAACTGCCGGTGGCCGACGAGCAAAAGGCATTGCCATTGTTAACCAGCAGGATGGCGCGGAGATTACCGGCAAACGCGGCGCGCGAGGTCAGTTCACGATTAATGGTATGACAGGCAGTGTGGGTGAACGGAAGCAGAGGACTGAGGGTGCTGATGAGCAGACTGGAGAGTGTTTGCTGTAGTGCTGTTCGGCTGTTCTCCAGCAGTTGCTGGTGCTGTCGTTCGCGCTTCTGCCAGGTCTGGTGAAATGACAGGGCGGCAAACAGAAGAAAGAATACGCCACCGACCATCGCGCTACTCCATGCGATTCGGCGAGGATAGGTGGCATGGCGCCTTAGCGCCCCCGACAGTGGCATGAGGAACTTCCCCTGATCAAATTATTATTATGTTATTGCACACGACTGCTTCGGTTTAAGCGACCGAGAATATAACGAGAGTGTCCGAAATGTCTCGTTATTAATCTGAAATACAATGCTTTTATCTTATATAGCGGCTGGTGCTAAGAATAAGGCACGAAAAAAAACGCTGCGTAAGCAGCGTTTCATGTTCTCTGGCTGAGAGAAGATCGAAAGTGATAATCAGGTCGGGTTACGACTTAATACACGGCGTCCTTCACGGTAACGCTTTTTCCAGTAGTCATCATTGAGACTGGAGATCATGACGCCACTGCTGGTGGAGGCATGAACAAAATTGTCGTTACCCAGATAAATACCCACATGACGGCCTGTTGAGCCGGCACGGAACATTACCAGATCGCCAGGACGCAGTTTACTGCGGGTAATCTCTTTACCGGTGTCCTGCTGCTCAGAGGTCGAGCGCGGTAATTCTAAGCCAAACTGATCGCGGAAGGTGCGTTGTACAAAGGCGGAACAATCGATTCCGCGTTTGGTATCGCCACCGAGGCGATAGCGCACACCTTTCCAGACGGCGTATTGTTCCATGATGCGCGACTTAACGTCGACGTTACGCACCATTTCTTCAAACTCATCCTGAGACGCCTGAAGTAAAAAACCATTGTGGTTGTTAACTTCATGATTCTCGTTATTCGCGTTTTGACTGCTATGGGTACTGCTACAAGCTGAGAGGAGTGTGGCCAGCGCCAGTGCGGGCACGATCCGCAAAATATATCTCAGTATTGGTTGAGACTTGACCATTATTCGGGTTTTCCTTCGATTTCCTTACGACAAAATTGTCGCCAGCCAGATGACAAAACAGGGAGATTAATAAGCGAAACAGCCTAAGACAAATCCTTAATTACTAAAATGTGTTAATGGACACATTTTTACGGTAAAAAATCCGAATTTTCTGCCGCTGTAGCCTCACTGCGACTGAGGTTAACTGATTACAGACGCCGTGGCGAGTGCTTTTAATCAATTTTATATAGGTTTTTTTGATGTGAAATCAAACCGTAACACCCTGACTACTTTAACAACAATTGTGGTGAAATGATGATGAGAACAGGCAGCGAAAGGGGCGTCAATTCAGGGCATAGCTTCTGTTTTTAGCGTTTTCTTTATTGACAGAGAATATTGGTGACTGTTTAACCAGCCAGCAGGGTCATAACCTTTTCTTTTCGTCAATTTAATTAGCAGGCTAATAGTGGTGGGCTGTTTTTTATAAGCGCGGACGGTCAGGACCAGGCCGATTAAATCGTCCGCGCTTAACATTTACGTCACGGGCTTATATTTACCCGGTAATTTGCGATAAAACCAGTTTACCAGCACGTCACTGGCTGGCGTTAATAGCCACCAGCTCAGACCCACTAATATCACTGACATTGAACCGACGGCAATATCGGTAAACCAGTGTGCACCCGCCATGACGCGCGGCAGTGAAAATATCACCACAATAGCCGTGGCAATTAAGAAGCGGCTAAAACCAAAATAACGCCAGATAAAGCAGGCGAAAATAATCAGCATCATACCGTGGTCGCCAGGGAAGCTGTCTTTCGAGGCATCTTTAGCGGGAATACCGGTGAGTTCGCTGACGCGATGCACATTCTCGAAGAACAGCGTCGGACTGGAGTGCTTCACCGGCAACAGGTGGCCCAGCTGATTAAGTACTACAGCGGTAAGCAGCATAGTGATACCGATAGCCAGCATCCGCCGCCGCGCGTGTGGCGTTTCACGTCGCCAGATCGACAGATAAAGCAGGCCCATTGCCAGCAATGACACCGCATCAAATCCACGAAAATTGGTGATAGCGACGATCAGTGCGAACAGCGGATGGCTCACCATCTGATTGTTGAAGCCATAGAATATAGATTTATCGACGCCGAACCAGAAGCCATGTTCTGGCGGCAGATACCATGACAGAAATAGCATCACGCCCAGTGCATTAAGCAGCAGGATAGTAATAAGGCGAGTTACGCGCATAGTTAAACTCATTATTATTAAAAATAACCGCCGACAATACCTCTGTCAGCGTAAACGGCACTTCAACAATGCCGATTGTAGTCGATTCCAGTCAGCCTGTTGAAAATGAATGATCTCAATGCGGCTATCGGATGGCGGTGAGGGGAGTGTTTCACTCTGCAGCTCATTTGCCTGACGATTGATACGCAGAGTGCCTTCTTTCGTGCGCATCACACCTTTAATGCGATCAACCGGTGCCTGGCGTACCCATTCCAGCAGCGCACTGCTGTCAAACCGCGTATCAGCATCAAAAATCCAGCCGCAGGCGCTGTAACCCTGACCGTGGTTCAGCGCCCGGCGCCAGCGCGCTTCGCCGTCCAGTCGTAACGCCGCGAGGCCGCTGGTCGGGTTAGACGGATGATGATGATGCGGCAGGGGAAGATCGCGTGGCTGATAAGGCGTATCAAGCAGGGAAAGGGGGATCTGACCAAATTCTGTCTGTATTAATGGACGCAGAGGCTGCATCTGCTGCTGCCAGTCAGCCAGGCGCTGACGGTCCTCCTCACCCCAGCAATCGCGCTTGTTGGCGATAATCATATCGGCAGCAGCGAGCTGATCGCGGAAGTTTTCATTGGCAAGGATGCGAGGATCGGACAGCTGACGGGCATCCAGCAGCGTCAGGGTCGCATTAAGTTGCAGCCACGCCTGATAAACCGGCGCACTTAACATCTGCAACACCTGACGCGGATGACCCAGGCCGGTTGGCTCAATCAGCAGCCGATCCGGCTTGCTCTTCAGCAAAATATTCAGCCCGACCTGCATCGGCAGGCCATTAACGCAACAGAGACAGCCGCCGGGGATCTCTTTCAGGGTGGCACCGCGATCGGCCAGCAGTGCACCGTCGATCCCAATCTCGCCAAACTCATTGACCAGCACCGCCCACTTCTCTTCGGGCGGTCTGGCTGCCAGCAGATGGCAGAGCAGCGTGGTTTTGCCGCTGCCCAGAAAACCGGTAATCAGATTAACGCGCGTCATGGGGCCTGCTCCTGCCTGAGAATAGCGTGGTAATGTAATACTATAACACTATCACGACTGGCAGCAGTTGAGTGGTTAGTCTGCACGGCCCATGTAGCGGCGTTCAGCAATATGAATGCGGATGCGATCACCGTTGCTGAGGTATTCCGGCACCTGGATAGAGAGACCCGTGCTCATACCGGCCGGTTTCGTTCGGGCGCTGGCGGAAGCGCCTTTAATGCCGGGTGAGGTATCCACGATTTCCATGTCTACGGTTTGTGGCAGTTCCAGCGCCAGCACCTGACCTTCCATCGTCAGTACGTGAATGCCTGGGATGCCGCCTTCAGGGATAAACAGGAGCTCTTCTTCAATCTGCTCCTGTTTAAAGGAGTAAGGGGTGTAATCCTCATCATCCATAAAGATGTATTCGTCACCATCTATATAAGAGAAGGTCACGCTGCGGCGGCTGAGCGAAATCGCATCAATAATCTCGTCGCCCTTGAAGCGCTCTTCGACTTTTAAACCGGTGCGGACATCGGTAAAGCGCATTTTATACAGGGTGGCGGCACCGCGTGTGCTGGGGCTCTGGACATCAATATCCTTAACCAGCAGCAGTTTACCGTTGTGCGTGACGGCCATCCCTTTTTTAATTTCGTTGGCTTTTGGCATTGCTGTTCTCGCTATCTTGAGAGTGAAGTGCGCGCAACGTTACTCGCGCCGGTGAAAACTGGCAATATCGTGGATGCGAAATTTTGTGTCAGACCGCGGCTTTCATGGCAATTAGTGTGGTGGACTGCTATTGTCGCCGCGACTTTCTCTGCCGGAGCACAGCATGCAATGCCGTAGCCAGTGCGGTGCCTGTTGCACAGCACCTTCGATCTCCTCGCCGATTCCTGGCATGCCTGACGGCAAGCCCGCCAACACGCCCTGTGTTCAGCTTGATGACACACTTCGCTGCAAACTGTTTGGCTCACCCCTGCGTCCAGCCGTCTGCGCAGGTCTGCAACCTGCACACAGCATGTGCGGCGATTCGCGCCATCAGGCGATGACCTATCTGCTGCAACTCGAAGCAGATACCGCGCCCTGAGGCGCTGACGCTGCTGAACTTTCTGGTCCACTCATCTCTGGTTTACAGCATCTGCGTCAGCCTGTTCACTTTTTATTCCCCTTAACCACCCCGAAATGTGCGTAACGTCAAAAATCTGTTACGCCATTTGCGCATTTTCTTGCCTCGGGAAAGTTGCTGTACCACAATCCCTGAAACGTTTCAGCGGTGACTGCGCCACCTGTTTTCAACAGCATGGCGTAAAAAAATCCCCACTGGCTGAAACGATTCAATCTCAGCAAGCGAGGAGAATTATGTTCCAGCTCGAATTGCAGGCCATCCATACCGGAGCCAGCGCCCAGAACAAAGAAGAGGCCATTCGTCAGGTTGCTGCCGCGTTAACCGCGGCTGGCAATGTGACGGAAGGCTACGTCAACGGCATGCTGGCGCGCGAACAGCAGACCTCCACCTTCCTTGGCAACGGCATCGCTATCCCGCATGGCACCACCGATACCCGCGATCTGGTGCTGAAAACCGGTGTTCAGGTGTTCCAGTTCCCGCAGGGCATTGCCTGGGGCGACGATCAGACCGCCTATGTCGCTATCGGTATTGCTGCTAAGTCAGATGAACATCTGGCGCTGCTGCGTCAGCTGACGCACGTTCTGAGCGATGACTCCATTGCCGAACAGCTTAAAACTGCCTCTGCTGAAGACCTTCGTGCGTTGCTGATGGGCGAGAAACAAGCCGCTGAATTCAGCTTCGACACTTCATTAATTACGCTCAACGTCGCCGCCAGCGATCTGATCACCCTCCAGGCGATGAACGCCGGTCGGCTGCAGTCCGCGGGCGTGGTGGATGCCAGCTACGTCGCAGACGTGGTCTCAACGACGCCGCTGAACCTGGGACAGGGCATCTGGCTCAGCGACAGCAGCCTCGGCAACCTGCGCAGTGGCGTGGCCATCAGCCGCGCTGAACATGCCTTCGAGCATCAGGGCGAACAGGCTGCGCTGCTAATCAGCGTGTCGGCAACCGATGAGCGTCCGCTGGAAGTGCTGGGTTACCTCAGCGCATTACTACAGCAGGGCAAAGCCGATCGTCTGCTGAAAGCCGATGCGGCAGGCGTCTACGCGCTGCTGACCAGCGAAGTCGATGAGCAGGCTGAGGTACTGACCGCCGAATACACCATCCGTAACGAACATGGCCTGCATGCCCGTCCGGGTACCGCACTGGTTAGCGTAATCAAGCAGTTCAACAGCGACATCACTGTGACCAACCTCGACGGCAGCGGTAAACCTGCCAATGGCCGCAGCCTGATGAAAGTGGTTGCGCTGGGCGTGAAAAAAGGCCATCGCCTGCGCTTCACCGCCAGCGGTGACGATGCACAGCAGGCGCTGAACGCGATTGAAGAAGCGATCACCAGCGGTCTGGGTGAGGGGGCATCATGAGCAGACGCGTCGCCACCATCACGCTGAATCCGGCATATGATCTGGTGGGATATACCCCTGAAATTGAACGCGGCGAAGTCAACCTGGTGAAAACCACCGGGCTGCATGCTGCGGGCAAGGGCATCAACGTTGCGAAGGTCCTGAAAGATCTGGGTATCGATGTCACCGTGGGTGGCTTCCTGGGTAAAGAGAATCAGGATGGCTTCCAGCAACTGTTCAGCGAGCTGGGCATTGCTAACCGTTTCCAGGTGGTGCCAGGCCGTACCCGTATCAACGTTAAACTCACTGAACAGACCGGCGACGTGACCGATCTGAATTTCTCCGGTTTTCAGGTCACCGCTCAGGACTGGGATCGTTTTACGAGCGACTCGCTGACCTGGCTGGGCCAGTTCGATATGGTCTGCGTCAGCGGCAGCCTGCCGGAAGGTGTCGATCACGATGCCTTTACCCGCTGGATGACCGAACTGCGCACCCACTGCCCATGCATCATCTTTGACAGCAGCCGCGAGGCGCTGGTGGCAGGCCTGAAAGCCGCACCGTGGCTGGTTAAACCTAACCGTCGTGAGCTGGAAATCTGGGCTGGTCGCAAACTGCCAACGCTGCAGGATGTGATTGGTGCGGCGCACGAACTGCGCGAGCAGGGCATCGCCCATGTGGTGATTTCGCTGGGCGCAGAAGGTGCGCTGTGGGTCAACGCCTCTGGTGAATGGATTGCTAAACCGCCGGTGTGTGAAGTCGTCAGCACCGTGGGTGCAGGTGATTCCATGGTTGGCGGCCTGATTTATGGCCTGCTGATGCGCGAATCCAGCGAACACACGCTGCGTCTTGCGACGGCCGTGGCGGCGATGGCCGTCAGCCAGAGCAATGTTGGCGTTTCCGATCGTACTCAGTTGGCCGCAATGATGGCGCGCGTCGACTTACAACCCGTTAACTGACAGCAGGAGAGCGATAATGAAAACGCTGCTGATTAAAGACCCTGTACTGGGACTGGCTTCCGCTTATATGGCGCAACAACGTCTGGCTGCTGCCGCACCTGCTGCGGGCCTGACTCTGACTGATAACCCTGCCGACGCGGAACTGGCGATCGTGCTGGGCAAAAACGTGCCGGACGATGCGGCGCTGAACGGCAAAGCGGTCTGGCTGGGCGATATCCAGCTGGCAGTTCGCGAGCCGGAAACTTTCCTGAACCGGGCGAAAGCCGAAGCCAAAACCTGGCAGGCAACCGCTGCGGTGGCCACACCGGCTGGCGTATCGGCTGCGGCACCGGCTCAGAATGGCGCGCCGAAACGCGTGGTTGCCGTTACCGCCTGTCCGACCGGCGTGGCACACACCTTTATGGCTGCCGAAGCCATTCAGGCTGAAGCGACCCGTCGCGGCTGGTGGGTGAAAGTTGAAACGCGCGGTTCCGTGGGTGCCGGTAATGCGATTACCCCGGAAGAAGTGGCAGCTGCCGATCTGGTGATCGTCGCTGCTGATATCGAAGTCGATCTGGCGAAATTTGCTGGTAAGCCAATGTACCGCACCTCAACCGGTCTGGCGCTGAAGAAAACCGCGCAGGAACTGGATAAAGCAGTAGCAGAAGCGAAGCCGTACAAAGCGGCAGCGGCCGGGCAGAGCAATAGCAGTGAAGAAGAGAAGAAAGGCGGAGCAGGGGCTTATCGTCACCTGCTGACCGGTGTTTCTTACATGCTGCCGATGGTGGTCGCGGGTGGTCTGAGCATCGCCCTGTCGTTCGCTTTTGGTATCACAGCCTTTAAAGAGCAGGGCACCCTTGCCGCTGCACTGATGCAAATCGGTGGTGGCAGCGCCTTCGCCCTGATGGTTCCGGTGCTGGCCGGCTTTATCGCCTTCTCCATCGCTGACCGTCCGGGTCTGACGCCTGGTCTGATTGGCGGTATGATCGCCACCAGCATCAATGCGGGCTTCTTAGGCGGTATCATCGCGGGCTTCATTGCAGGTTATGCGGCGAAGCTGATCAGCGGCAAAGTTAAACTGCCGCAGAGTATGGAAGCGCTGAAACCGATACTGATTATTCCGCTGTTCGCCAGCCTGATCACCGGCCTGCTGATGATCTACGTAGTGGGCAAACCGGTTGCGGGCATCATGAATGGCCTGACGCACTGGCTGGCCAACATGGGTACGGCGAATGCAGTCCTGCTGGGTGCCATTCTGGGCGGCATGATGTGTACCGATATGGGTGGGCCGGTGAACAAGGTGGCTTACGCATTTGGTGTCGGCTTACTGAGTTCGCAGACGTATGCACCGATGGCCGCCATCATGGCCGCCGGTATGGTGCCACCGCTGGCGATGGGTCTGGCTACGCTGGTTGCCCGTCGTAAATTCAACAAAGGTCAGCAGGAAGGCGGTAAAGCGGCACTGGTTCTGGGTCTCTGCTTTATCTCTGAAGGTGCGATTCCGTTCGCTGCCCGTGACCCGATGCGCGTACTGCCTTGCTGCATCGTCGGCGGCGCGGTTACCGGCGCGATCTCCATGGCGATTGGCGCAAAACTGATGGCACCGCACGGTGGACTGTTCGTCCTGCTGATCCCTGGCGCAATTACGCCGGTTATCGGTTATCTGATGGCGATTATCATCGGCACCGCGATTGCAGGTCTGAGCTATGCGGTTCTGAAACGTCCGGAAGAGCAGCTGGCGAAAGCCTGATGTGCTGAAGTGCATAATCTGCTGAAGTAAAAACAAACAGGGAGCCGGATGGCTCCCTGTTTGTTTTTACAGACGGTTCCCGAAATTAAAGCGACGGGAGCATACGACTGGAGTAAAGCATCGCGGGCCAGGGAGCCAGCTGGCTTCCTCAGACTACTCACAAATTCTTATCAGGGTGCATCTGGCAGCGATGAATTAGCTAAAACTCAGGGAACACGGTCAGAGGAGGAAAGCGTCCCGCCGCCCGGATAAAAACGCCAGGCGTTTTTGAACAACGCAACGCGTTGGTCCGGCAACGGGCGCACCTCAGGGATGAGGTGCGTAATCGCGCGGGCCGAGCGTGTCATGGATGACGGATTTTGCGTCTTTCCGGTCTGACCGTGTTCCCTGTGCAAGCTCAGTCTTACAGCAACCAGGCCAGACTCTGTCAAAAATCTCAGGGAGCCAGCTGGCTCCCTTTTTCTATCCCTGCTGTTCGGCTTTCAGCCAGGCAATCTCATCTTTCCAGATATCAGGATTAATAGTTTCAAGAATCAACGGGATACCATCAAACCGCGGATCTTTCATCAGCCAGCTAAACGCCGTTTTACCGATATTCCCTTCACCCAGACTGTGATGGCGGTCAACGCGACTGTCAAAGGCGCTTTTGGCATCGTTCAGGTGCATGCCGCGCAGATAGTTAAAGCCGACAATGCGATCAAACTCTGCAAAGGTCGCTTCGCAGTCCGCTTCGGTGCGCAGGTCATAACCGCCGGCAAACGCATGGCAGGTATCAATGCAGACGCCGACGCGCGACTTATCTTCGACATGCTCAATAATAGTGGCGAGATGCTCGAAGCGGAAACCCAGGTTACTGCCCTGACCCGCGGTATTCTCAATGACGGCAGTCACGTTCTGTGTCTGATCGAGCGCGATGTTGATCGACTCCGCAATCCGCTTCAGGCACGCTTCTTCATCAATCTGTTGCAGATGGCTGCCGGGATGGAAGTTCAGGAGTGTCAGGCCGAGCTGGTCACAACGTTGCAGTTCATCAATAAAGGCCGCGCGGGATTTCTCCAGCGCCTCTTCAACCGGGTGACCGAGGTTAATCAGAAAACTGTCGTGCGGCAGGATTTGCTGCGAACTGAATTTGTACGTCTCGCAGGCGGCGCGAAAAGCATCAATCACCTCTGTGGAGAGCGGGGCGGCCTTCCACTGACGCTGATTTTTAGTAAAGAGGGCGAAGGCGGTGGCTTCTATTTCATGGGCGCGGATCACGGCCTGATCCACACCACCTGCCGCACTCACGTGTGCGCCAATATATTTCATGCCTTTCTCCTGGGGCTATGCACGGGTGAAACGGCATGATACCCGATGCCGCTAGCCCATGAAATGTTGCACCAGCAGATTGATGGTGCCGCCGCCCGCAATCAACCAGACAAACACCAGCGCGCCCAGCAATAGCGGTTTAACGCCCGCCTCACGCAATGCCCCGAAACGGGTGGTTAAGCCCAGCGCGGCCATCGCCATCGCCAGCAGCAGACCCGCCAGCTCATTCAGCGTGGCCACCAACGCCGCAGGCAACAGCTGCAGCGAGTTAAACAGCGCGACCGCGATAAACAGCAGGGCGAACCAGGGAAAGGTCACTGGCTGACGCGCTTTGCTCGCGTTGCGTTTGCCGCGGATTACCGCACTCAGGCAGAGCAGGAACGGCGCCAGCATCATTACCCGCAGCATTTTGGCAATCACGGCGCTGTTCTCAGCCTCCGGGCTGATGCTGTGCCCGGCGGCTACCACCTGCGCGACTTCATGAATAGTGGAACCGGTGAAGACCCCAAACTGCGCGGCACTCAGCCCCGGAAACAGGTGATGCGCCAGCGGCCACATCAGCGGATAGATAAAGATGGCCAGGGTGCCGAACAGCACCACGGTCGCGATAGCCACGGCAACTTTTGACGACGCCGCTTTCACCACCGGCTCGGTCGCCAGTACGGCCGCAGCCCCACAGATACTGCTGCCTGCGCCAATCAGCCAGACGGTATCGCGATCCAGCTTCAGCAGCCGGATGCCCAGCAGGCAGGTCACAAAAAAGGTGCTGCTCAGCGTCAGCGCATCAATCAGGATGCCGCTTAAACCGACGTCAGCAATCTGTTGTAAGGTAATGCGGAAGCCAAACAGGATGATCCCCAGTCGCAGCAGCTTCTGTTTAGCCAGCACCACGCCACTGTCGCAGCGCGACGCCAGCGGTGTATAGACGCTGTTGCCAACCAGAATCCCCAGCATAATCGCCAGGGTCAGTGAACCCAGCCCTGCTGCTGCAATCGCCGGTTGCTGCGCCAGCCAGCTGGCTGCCCCGGCAATCGCAGCCGTCAGCAGCAGACCAGGGAACCAGAGCGTAACGGGATGATGCGTTTTAGGGATGCTCAGTTCGGTCATGATGGTCACTCCTCGTCGTTGAG
This sequence comes from Pantoea sp. B550, assembly GCF_024158165.1. NCBI lineage: Bacteria > Pseudomonadati > Pseudomonadota > Gammaproteobacteria > Enterobacterales > Erwiniaceae > Pantoea > Pantoea sp. B550. The sequence continues at coordinate 621,192 of NZ_JAMYXI010000003.1, read as the reverse complement.
TCATGATCATGAAGGCGACTGGCTTAAAAGTGAAATTGATAATATATTTATAATTGACCAGAATAAACGATAAGGCAGTGATCATGATAGTTTCGCGTCTGCGCCGCTGGGCGACGCTGATCAAAAGAGATGTGTTCGTGCTGTGGTTCGCCTTTCGCGATCCGCGCACACCCTGGTGGAACAAGCTGGGCATGCTGGGACTGGTTGCTTATGGGGTCAGCCCGATCGATCTCATCCCGGATGTGATCCCGTTTGTTGGTCTGCTGGATGACGCGGTGATTATTCCCACGGGCGTCATGATTCTGTTGCGGCTGCTGCCACAAGAGGTGCGCATCAGCAGCAGCGAACGCGCACAGTCTCAGCGTTCGCGCGGCAAAAAGATGGCAGGCTGGCTGGTCGTGGTTGGGCTGATCTGGCTGGCGTTAATTATTTACCTTGTCAGGCATTCACTGAGTTAAGAGGCGACGATGCACATTACGCTACGGCAAATCGAAGTGTTTACCGAAGTGCTGAAAAGCGGTTCCACTACTCAGGCGTCGCAACTGCTGGCGCTGTCACAGTCGGCGGTCAGCGCGGCGCTGGCCGATCTGGAAAGTCAGCTCGGGGTGCAGTTGTTTGATCGGGTCGGCAAACGGCTGGTGCTGAATGAGCATGGGCGACTGCTCTATCCGCGTGCGGTCGGTCTGCTGGAGCAGGCGGGCGAAATTGAGCAGCTATTCAAAGAGGATAACGGCGCGATCCGCATCTTCGCCAGCAGCACTATTGGTAACTATCTGCTGCCGGGCATGATGGCGGCCTATCGTCGTGACTTTCCTGGTCTGCCGCTGGAGCTGAGCGTCGGTAACAGTCAGGATGTGATTCAGGCGGTTTCCGATTTCCGCGTGGATGTCGGCCTGATTGAAGGGCCGTGCCATATGACCGAACTGGTCAGCGAACCCTGGCTGGAAGATGAGCTGGTGGTATTTGCCGCGCCCGATGCCGCGATTCTGCAACAGTCGGTGACGCTGAAAACCCTGGCAGAAGCGCCGTGGATTCTGCGTGAACGTGGCTCCGGCACCCGGGAAATCGTCGATTATCTGCTGCTGTCACACCTGCCGAGTTTTCAGCTGGGTATGGAGCTCGGCAACTCAGAAGCGATCAAGCATGCAGTGCGGCACGGCATGGGGATCAGCTGCCTGTCGCGCCGGGTAATTGCCGATCTGCTGGAGGCGGGCACGCTGACAGAACTGACGATTCCGTTGCCGCGTCTGACCCGGACGCTCTATCGCATCCATCACCGGCAGAAGCATATTTCAAAGGCACTGACGCGCTTTTTGTCCTATTGCCGTGAGTGATTGCTAATAATTCGGGCGCGATCATGAACTTAACTTATAACAGCATGGCATCAGCTATACAGAGGCGGTCTGGCTGCTACAATCGCGCCTCATTTTTACCCAGCGTAGCGTTAACACATGCATAATGACTCAAAAACAACACAACAACCTGCATTACGACGTGCGTTAAAAGCCCGTCATCTGACGATGATCGCCATCGGCGGCTCCATCGGTACCGGCCTGTTTGTCGCTTCCGGCGCAACGATTGCTCAGGCTGGTCCTGGCGGGGCACTGCTCTCCTACATGCTGATCGGCCTGATGGTCTACTTCCTGATGACCAGTCTCGGTGAGCTGGCAGCCTTCATGCCCGTATCCGGTTCTTTCGCCACCTACGGCGCAAAATATGTCGAGGAGGGCTTTGGTTTCGCACTCGGCTGGAACTACTGGTACAACTGGGCGGTGACCATCGCGGTTGACCTGGTGGCGTCGCAGCTGGTGATGACCTACTGGTTCCCAGACACGCCGGGCTGGATCTGGAGCGCGCTGTTCCTGGGACTGATATTCCTGCTCAACTACATCTCAGTAAAAGGCTTTGGCGAGGCGGAGTACTGGTTCTCGCTGATCAAAGTGGCCACCGTCATTATCTTTATCATCGTGGGTGTGCTGATGATCACGGGCATCATGCGCGGTGCAGAGCATGCGGGCTGGCAGAACTGGCAGGTGGGCGATGCGCCGTTTGCGGGCGGCTTTGCGGCGATGATCGGCGTGGCGATGATTGTGGGATTCTCCTTCCAGGGCACCGAGCTGATCGGTATCGCGGCGGGCGAATCTGAAGACCCGGCAAAAAATATCCCGCGCGCCGTGCGGCAGATTTTCTGGCGTATCCTGCTGTTCTATGTGTTCGCCATTCTCATTATCAGTCTGATCCTGCCGTACACCGATCCGCAATTACTGCATAACGACATTGATGATATCAGCGTCAGCCCGTTCACCCTGGTGTTCCGCAACGCCGGTCTGCTCTCTGCGGCAGCAGTGATGAATGCGGTTATCCTGACGGCGGTGCTGTCAGCCGGTAACTCCGGTATGTATGCCTCAACGCGCATGCTGTATAACCTGGCCTCCGAAGGCAAGGCACCGCGTATTTTCGCGAAACTGTCTAAGGGCGGCGTGCCGCGCAATGCCTTATGGGCGACGACCGTCGTGGCCGGGCTGTGCTTCCTGACCTCAAAATTTGGCAACCAGGAGGTTTATCTGTGGCTGCTGAACACCTCAGGCATGACCGGTTTTATCGCCTGGCTGGGTATTGCCATCAGTCACTATCGCTTCCGTCGCGGCTATGTCGCCCAGGGACGTGATCTGAACGATCTGCCATACCGTTCCGGCTTCTTCCCGCTGGGACCGATTTTTGCTTTCGTGCTCTGCCTGATCATTACGCTGGGTCAGAACTATCAGGCCTTCCTCAACGACAGCATCGACTGGTATGGCGTAGCGGCAACCTATATTGGTCTTCCGCTGTTCCTGATTATCTGGTTCGGCTACAAACTGACGCGCGGCAGCCGTTTCGTGAAGTACAGCGAGATGGAGTTCCCGGTTCATAAAGAGTAGTTCTGTGCGCTTGCTCTGTTGAGTCAGGTGCCTGACACAGCGCGTTGAGGCTGCAGATGGGGCACATGCTCAGGGAGCATACGTCTTTCGCAAAGACGCAAAAACGCCATCCCTGGCAAGCTCAGGGCGGGCCATCCCTGGCAAGCTCAGGGCGGGCCATCGCTGGCCCGCGATGCTTTGCTCCAGACGTATGCTCCCATCGCTTTAAGTCCGGGAACAGCCTCAACGCGCTGTGTCTGCCGGTATCCTGCCCATAACAACACCGTTTTTTACCCTTTTTTCACGTCTCGCTTATCTTCACGAATTGATAATTATTATCACCTGCACTATTGTGGCTGCGTTTTCTGACGTGATAGCCACACAGGGTTCAAACATGACTACTGAAACTTCGCTGCTGGCGGGGGAAGAGACGCTTCACCACACCATGCAAAACTACCATCAGGTGCTGCGCCGCCGCCTGATCTGGATTGGCGTATTACTGGTGGCTATTGTCGCCTCGCTGATCCTCGACTTCACGCTGGGTCCGGCCGGACTCTCACTTGATACGCTGTGGAATACGCTGCTCAGCCCCGACAGCGTCGATGCCGGCACCCGCGTGATTGTCTGGGACATTCGTCTGCCCTATGCGCTGATGGCGCTGGTGGTAGGGCTGTCGCTGGGCCTGGCAGGTGCAGAGATGCAGACCATCCTGAATAACCCGCTGGCCAGCCCGTTTACACTCGGTGTCTCCTCGGCGGCAGCGTTTGGTGCCGCGCTGGCGATCATTCTCGGCATCGGTATTCCCGGCATTCCTGATCAGTGGTTAATCTCTGCCAATGCCTTTGTCTTTGCGCTGTTTGCCGCGCTGATGCTGGATGCCGTGACCCGCTGGACGCAGGTTTCGTCGGCGGGCGTGGTGCTGTTCGGTATTGCACTGGTCTTCACCTTTAACGCGTTAGTTTCAATGATGCAGTTCATCGCCAGCGAAGATACCCTGCAGGGTCTGGTGTTCTGGACCATGGGCAGCCTGGCGCGTGCTTCCTGGGAAAAGCTGGGTGTACTGACCGTAGCGCTGGCCATTCTGGTGCCGTTCTCAATGATGAGCAGCTGGAAGCTGACGGCGCTGCGTCTGGGTGAAGATCGCGCGGTGAGCTTTGGTATTGATGTACGTCGTCTGCGCCTGACCACCCTGCTGCGTATCAGTATTCTCTCGGCGCTGGCGGTGGCGTTTGTTGGCCCGATCGGCTTCATCGGGCTGGTCGCGCCGCATATTGCCCGCATGATGTTTGGTGAAGATCACCGCTTCTATCTGCCCGCCAGTGCGCTGGTTGGCGCGCTGGTGCTGTCGCTGGCATCAGTCGCCTCGAAAAACCTGCTCCCCGGCGTGATCATCCCTGTCGGCATCGTCACCTCACTGATTGGCGTGCCGTTCTTCCTGAGTATTATTCTGCGTCATCGGGGGACGGTATGATGGAACAGGGTCTGACGTTACGCGGCTTCAGTGCCGGTTATCCCAAACATAAAGTCATTGAAAATCTCAACGTGGCACCGCTGCCACGCGGTGAGATCACCGTGCTGCTCGGGCCGAATGGCTGTGGTAAATCGACGCTGCTGCGTGCACTGGCCGGGCTGAATAAAGGTCAGGGTGAGATGTGGCTCAACGGTGAAGATCTGATGACTCAGCCGTTTGCCCGCCGCGCGAAGAACGTGGTCTATCTGCCGCAGTCGTTGCCTGCGGGCGTGCATCTGCACGTGCTGGAGTCGATCATTGTGGCGCAGCGTGCCTCTGGTGGACTGCACAGCGCCAGCAGCGAAGCCGAAATCATGCATCTGCTTGAACAACTGGGGATAGCGCATCTCGCGATGCGTTACCTCGATCAGCTCTCCGGCGGTCAGAAGCAGCTGGTCGGGCTGGCGCAGTCCCTGATCCGTCGCCCTAAGCTGCTGCTGCTGGATGAACCGCTGAGCGCGCTCGATCTCAACTATCAGTTCCACGTGATGGATCTGGTACGCCGCGAAACAGCCCAGCGCAACATCGTGACGGTGGTGGTGGTGCATGACATCAACATCGCGCTGCGTCATGCGCAACACGCGCTGATGCTGAAGCAGGGCGCACTGGTAGCGGAAGGGCAACCGGATAAGGTGATTACGCCGGCTACGCTGGCAAAAGTGTATGGCGTGAATGGCCGTATCGAACACTGCTCACGCGGCATTCCGCAGGTAATGATCGACGGGCTGACCGGACCGGCACTGGTCTGAAAGTCGGGCAGGCCTGGCCTTGAGCCAGCGTTTGCGGCAGTAGCAGTACAGGATGCAGAAAAGTTCAGGGCCGCAATTGCGGCCCTGATGTTTTACGTTAGCAGATGTTGTGCATGGAAGCGCAGATGATCTTCCACAAAGCTGGCTATAAAAAAGTAGCTATGGTCATAACCCGGCTGAATACGCAGCGTCAGCGGGAAACCGACTGCTTTAGCAATCTCTTCTAACCGCTCCGGTTGCAGCTGATCGGCCAGGAACTGATCGCTGTCGCCCTGATCGATCAGGACTGGCAGACGATGCGACACCTCTGCCATCAGCTGGCAGCTGTCATATTCCCGCCACGCCGCCTGGTCGTCGCCTAGATAGGCCTTAAACGCTTTCTGGCCCCACGGCACCTGCATAGGGTTTACAATCGGCGCAAACGCAGACGCTGAGGCAAAGCGGTTACCCAGACGCAGCGCCAGCATCAGCGCGCCGTGTCCGCCCATGGAGTGACCCATAATCGACTGACGTTCACTGACTTTGAAGTTATCCGCAATCAGGGCGGGCAGCTCGCTGCTCAGATAGTCGAACATGCGGAAATGAGTGGCCCAGGGGTGCTGAGTGGCGTTGAGATAAAATCCCGCGCCCTGACCCAGATCGTAGCCCTCATCGTTGGCAACGCCTTCACCGCGCGGGCTGGTATCCGGCATAATCATTACCAGACCCAGTTCCGCCGCCACGCGCTGCGCGCCCGCTTTGGTGGTGAAGTTCTCATCGTTGCAGGTCAGCCCGGCCAGAAACCAGACCACTGGCGGCGGCGCATCACCGTGCGGTTCAGGCAGGTAGATGCTGAAGGTCATCGGGCAGTTCAGCACGGCCGACTGATGACGCCAGCGCTGCTGCCAGCCGCCAAAAATGCGGTGTTCTTCCAGTAGCTCCAGAGTGGATGCCATAACGCCTCCTGATTACTTGTTAAAGTGCACGACCGAGCGAATCGATTTTCCTTCGTGCATCAAATCAAAGGCGTCGTTGATCTCTTCCAGCGGCATGGTGTGGGTGATGAAGTCGTTCAGGGCAAACTTACCATCAAGGTAATCCTGCACAATGCCCGGCAGCTGTGAGCGGCCTTTCACGCCACCAAAGGCGGAACCGCGCCAGACGCGACCAGTTACCAGCTGGAACGGACGGGTAGAGATCTCTTCACCGGCACCGGCGACGCCGATAATCACAGACTCACCCCAGCCTTTGTGGCAGCACTCCAGCGCGGAACGCATCACGTTGACGTTACCGATACACTCAAATGAGAAGTCCACGCCGCCGTCGGTCAGCTCGACAATCACATCCTGAATCGGCTTATCGTAATCTTTCGGATTAATCAGATCGGTGGCACCCAGTTTGCGCGCCAGATCGAATTTGCTGGTGTTGAGGTCGATTGCGATGATGCGGCCAGCCTTCGCCATTTTCGCGCCGATAACCGCAGAAAGACCGATACCGCCGAGACCGAAAATCGCGACGGTGTCGCCTTCTTTTACTTTAGCGGTGTTCATTACCGCGCCCATGCCGGTAGTCACGCCACAACCCAGCAGACAAACTTCTTCCAGCGGCGCTTCTTTACTGATTTTCGCCAGTGAGATTTCCGGGATCACGGTGTATTCAGAGAAGGTCGACGTGCCCATATAGTGGAAAATCGGTTTGCCATCTTTAAAGAAGCGCGTGGTGCCGTCCGGCATCAGGCCTTTGCCCTGAGTGGCACGGATCGCCTGGCAGAGGTTAGTTTTGCCCGACAGGCAGAACTTACATTTGCCACACTCCGGAGTGTAAAGCGGAATGACATGGTCACCTACTTCCACACTGGTCACGCCTTCGCCCACGGCTTCTACGATGCCGCCGCCTTCATGGCCGAGAATCGCCGGGAAAACGCCTTCCGGATCGGTGCCGGAGAGGGTGTAGGCGTCGGTATGACAGACGCCAGTCGCGACGATGCGCACCAGCACTTCGCCTTTCTGCGGTGGCATCAAATCCACTTCTTCGATTTTCAGCGGTTCGCCAGCGGCCCAGGCAACAGCGGCACGGGTTTTGATCATGTTCATGCAATCCCTCTTCCAGTCAGATTGTGACGCGCGATGGCGTCGTGTGGTTATGGTTTAAACATAGCGTGGAACGCTTATTGCGCCGCCTGTAATGGGTAGATCAACTCATCGTTGAGCGGACGATCGTCAAACTGTTCAATAATCAGATACTTCAGCGCTTCAACATTCGGAGTAAAAGCATCGCGTCGCCACATTAGCCAGGTGGCGGTATCGCGATAAGCCGCAGGTAAGGTATGCGCCTGCACCCGCGACCGATCCGCCATCTGCTTCAGCACCGAAGCCGGGATCATCGCGACACCCGCACCGCCCGCCACGCAGGCCAGCATGGCGTGATAGGACTGAATCTCCATCACATTGTCGGGCGCGGTCTGGCTGTCGCGATACCAGCTCTCCAGCTTCACCCGGTAAGAGCAGCTATTGCGGAAGGCAAACAGGGTGTCATCCTGCACATCGCGCGCTGTGGTGATAGGCGCGTGATCCAGCCCGGTGATCAGCACCATCTCCTCACGAAAGGCGATACAGCCATTCAGATCGTCATGGGAAACCGGGCCATCCACCAGCGCGGCGGCCAGGGTGCCTTCGCGAACCCGATCGATGATTTCGCCCGAAGTGCCGGTAATCAGCGACAGCGCCACTTTAGGAAAGCGCTGGTGATAGGCGGCGAGCAGACCAGGCAGGCGGGTCGCTGCGGTACTCTCCATTGAGCCCAGCGCAAAGTTGCCTGCCGGTTCACCAGTGCGGGTCATGCTCATCGCTTCTTCACTTAATGCCAGAATACGCTGCGCATAATTCAGGAAATTATGGCCCATCGGTGACAGGCGAATGCGCTGCTTCTCACGAATAAAGAGATCCACACCTAATTCTTCTTCCAGCTGACGCAGCCGCGTGGTGAGATTAGAGGGAACGCGATGCAGCTGTTCGGCTGCGCGCGCCAGGGAGCCCGTTTCGGCAACGGAACAGAACATACGCAGCTGAACTAAATCCATATCTTCTTTTCCCGTAAACAAGTTGGTTAATATTATTCACTTTCCGTGAGTTTAATCATCCTGCATGCTGTTAGCAAGTCAGAAGAGATCGCAAGGCAGAACAACAGGAGTTCAGCAATGGCGTTACGCGTCGCGCTCAGCGCGTTTTTAACCTTATTTGTGGCGATGGGCATTGGGCGATTCGCCTTTACGCCGCAGGTGCCGCTGATGATTCAGGCGCACCAGCTGACGCTCACCAGTGCCAGCCTGGTCGCTGCGCTCAACTATCTTGGCTATCTGTGTGGCTCATTCGATGCCATGCGCGCGCACCGGCGGGTGGAGCTGCGTTTGCAGGCGGGCGTATGGGGTGCAGTGATCCTGACGCTGCTCTCTGCACTGGCAACCGGACCGTGGCTGCACGGTGCGATCCGCTTTCTGATTGGCTGGGCCAGTGGATGGGCGATGGTGCTGGTGGCGGCCTGGAGCAACGAACAACTGCATCGCCACGGCCGGGCAGGGCTGTCGGCGGCCGTGTTTGCCGGGCCGGGCTGCGGTATTTTTGTCAGCGGTCTGCTGGGGGTGGCGCTGCATACTCTACAGGTCTCTGCCGGTCTGGCCTGGGCCGCTTACGGTACGCTGGCACTGCTGCTGATTGCGCTGATTACCCGTAATCTGCCGCGTCGGGGCGAACTGCATCGCCCGGATCAGGCACCTGAGCCGCTGGTGCTGGATCGCAACCTGAAACGTCTGGTGCTGAGTTACAGTCTGGCGGGCTTTGGTTATATCCTGCCCGCCACCTTTTTATCGCAGATGGCCGCTACGCGTTTTCCTGACGGCATCTTCGCGCAGTTTGTCTGGCCGATATTTGGCGGTGCGGCGATGGTCGGCATCCTGCTGGGCATCCTGACGCGGCGCTGGGGGCATAGTCACGTCCGCCTGGCGGTAGTGCTCTGGGCTCAGGCGCTGGGCGTTTTTGCTGCGGCACTGCTGCCCGGCTTTAGTGGCCTGCTGGCCGGGGCGCTGCTGGTGGGCGGCGGCTTCCTCAGCGTGGTACAGCTGTCGCTGCTTTGCGCCCGTGAACTGGCACCCCATCATCTGCGTTACATGGCCGGCCTCCTGACCACCGGCTATGCGGTCGGACAGCTGGTTGGTCCGCTGCTCTCTTTTCTCTCAACGGCTCTGTTACATCGGCTGGAGCCTGCCCTGTGGGTGGCCGGGTTCAGCCTGGTGTGGGCGGGCCTGCTGGTCTGGCGAAAAATTGAATGAAAAGCTTTCATCACCAATCTGATTGATTGCTGGATTCCCCGCAAAGAAAGTTTCACAATACGCGCCTGATTACAGGGCCTGCAGGCAAAAGCTTGCGGGCGCAACACCAGCCGGAGAAGAGTAAATGAGCACCCTAAGTCAGGAAGCTGCCCTGGTTCACGAAGCGCTGCTGGCGCGTGGACTGGAAACGCCGTTACGTGCACCGACGCGCGACATTGATGACGAAACGCGTAAGAGCCTGATTGCCGGGCACATGACCGAGATTATGCAGCTGCTGAATCTGGATCTTGAAGATGACAGCCTGATGGAAACGCCGCATCGCATCGCCAAAATGTATGTGGATGAGGTCTTTTCCGGTCTCGATTATGCCAACTTCCCGAAAATCACCGTCATTGAGAATAAAATGAAGGTCGATGAGATGGTGACCGTGCGTGATATCACCCTGACCAGCACCTGTGAACATCACTTTGTGATCATTGATGGTAAAGCCACGGTTGCCTATATTCCCAAGGAAAAGGTGATTGGCCTGTCGAAAATCAACCGCATCGTGCAGTTCTTCGCCCAGCGCCCGCAGGTGCAGGAGCGCCTGACACAGCAGGTTCTGGTGGCCTTGCAGACGCTGCTGGGCACCAACAACGTTGCTGTCTCGATTGATGCGGTACATTACTGTGTGAAAGCGCGTGGCGTCAAAGATGCGACCAGCGCCACCACCACGACCTCTCTGGGCGGCCTGTTCAAGTCCAGTCAGAATACCCGCCAGGAATTCTTGCGCGCGGTACGCCATAGTTGAGTTAACGGCGGGCGCATAATGCTGCCCGCCTCAATGGGGCAGGGTGCCGCATGCAACGCTATCACGTGCTGGATTTCATTCGAGGCTGTGCCATTCTCGGCATCCTGCTGCTCAATATTGTGGGCTTCGGCCTGCCTTCTGCTGCTTACCTGAATCCGGCCTGGCAGGGCAGTGTCAGTCTCTCCGACGTCTGGACCTGGGCACTCTCTGACGCCTTTGCTCAGCTCAAATTCCTCACCCTGTTTGCACTGCTGTTTGGCGCAGGTCTGCAAATGCAGCTGCCGCGCGGCAGTCGCTGGCTGACTGCCCGGCTTTCCATTCTGGTACTCATCGGTTTTCTGCATGGTGTCTTTCTCTGGGAAGGCGATATCCTGCTGGATTACGGCATCATCGGGCTGGTGGTCTGGCGGGTGCTGCGTGACGTCCCGTCAACCCGCAGCCTGATGAATACCGGCATTCTGCTTTATCTGGTGGGCTGCGGCGTGCTGCTGGTGTTTGGGTCGATCTCCGATCCCGAACCGACGCGATCCTGGCTGCCGGGTGCTGCCGATCTGCAATATGAGCAGTACTGGAAACTGAGCGGCGGCTGGGAAGCGATACAGAACCGGCTGGATCATCTCTCATCAGGGCTGATGGCGCTGGCGGCTCAATATGGCTGGCAGCTGGCGGGCTTAATGATGATGGGTGGCGCAATGCTGCGCAGCGGCTGGCTGACTGGAGAATTTTCCCTCCGCCACTATCGTCAGGCGGCGGCCCTGCTGCTGACAATGGGCTTCTCCATTGCGGTAGCCGGTGTAGCCGCGCAATGGCTGTTACATTGGGAATTCCGCTGGGCGGCTTTTTACCTGCAGGCCCCGCGCGATCTTGCCAGCCCGCTGATTAGCCTGGGCTATGCCGCGCTCTGTCTGGCCTACTGGCCACAAATTTCTCACTGGCATATCAGCCACGCCATCCAGTGCGTGGGCCGTATGGCGCTGACCAACTACCTGCTGCAAACGCTCATCTGCACCACGCTGTTCTATCGCTTTGGCTTCTACATGCATTTCACCCGGCTGGAACTGGTGCTGATGGTGCCTGCGATATGGCTCATCAATATCCTGTTTTCACTCATCTGGTTACATTTCTTCGCACAGGGTCCGCTGGAATGGCTGTGGCGGCGGTTTACGCTGCTCTCAGCCGGCAAATCACGCATTACCGACAACGCCAGATAATGACCGCCATCACAAAGGTTACAGAATTGTATGTAACCGTTTTCATTGATGTGACGCAATTCACGCTGCACGCCTCCCGCCCCTGACAGAATAGCGCCGGTGTATAACCCGGCGTGAAGCCCTATTTTTCCCTTCTGGAACTGCTGCATGATAACTATTCGTGATGTTGCCCGTCAGGCTGGCGTGTCAGTGGCGACCGTGTCGCGTGTTCTCAATCAGAGCAACGCCGTGACCTCTGACACCCGCGACGCCGTGTTACAGGCGGTTGAAGCGCTGGGGTATCGCCCTAACGCCAACGCCCAGGCGCTGGCGACGCAGGTCAGCGATACGATCGGGGTAGTGGTGATGGATGTCTCTGATCCCTTCTTCGGGGCGCTGGTTAAAGCAGTGGATACCGTGGCGCAGCGCGTGCACAAGCATGTGTTAATCAGCAACTCCTGGCATCAGGAAGAGAAAGAGCGTCATGCTATCGAGGTGCTGATCAGGCAGCGCTGCAGCGCCCTGGTGGTCCACGCAAAAACGCTGCCGGACGCGGAGCTGGCGGACTTTATGCAGCACGTGCCCGGCATGGTAGTGATTAACCGCATTGTCCCTGGATTCGAACACCGCAGCGTCAGTCTGGATAACGTCACGGGTGCACTGATGGCATCAAGAACCCTGCTGCAACAGGGGCATAGCCGCATTGGCTATCTTTGCTCCAGTCATCCCATTGAGGATGTGGCGCAGCGCCGTGAAGGGTGGATGCAGGCGATGGCCGAACAGGGCATCCGGCCGCAGGAGAGCTGGATCGCCAGCGCAGAGCCAGATATGCAGGGGGGCGAAGCGGCGATGGTGGAGCTGCTGGGGCGCAATCTCAACCTTACAGCAGTGTTTGCTTATAACGACGGCATGGCGGCTGGCGCACTTACTGCGCTGAAAGACAACGGCATTCAGGTGCCACAGCATTTTTCTGTCATTGGCTTTGATGATATCCCGATTTCCCGTTATACCGATCCGCAGTTGACCACTGTGCGCTATCCCATTGTATCTATGGCAAAAATTGCCACTGAGCTGGCACTGCAGGGCGCAGCCGGACTGCTTGATGACACGGCAACGCATATCTTTATGCCAACCCTGGTGCGGCGTCATTCTGTGGCGCAGCGGCAAAATGTGGAGTCCGTCACTAATTCAGGCGATTCAGGCATGTAACCGTTTTCAATCTGTGATTGTATTCACAGTTAATTAACATTGCCCTCACTATGATGGCAGCGTCTTACCGGACTGAAACATTATGTAACGCCAGTGTAACGGCATCAGTTGTGGTCTCAGTAGCCGGTTAAAGGGTTCATACCCTCTTCATGGAAGCGTTCTGGCACAGGGAAGTCAGGTTTTAGACGGCGTCTGATGGCTTAACAGCCTCATTACGTTAACCAACGCGCCGATCTGTTTTACCAATTGCTCTTCCGCACATTTCGCGGCAGCGCTAAAAAGACCCTGCATAATAAAACCGGAGATACCATGAATAAGAAGGTTTTCACGCTTACAGCACTAGTTGCCAGCATGATGTTTGGTGCAACCGCTCACGCAGCTGACACCCGTATCGGCGTGACCATTTACAAATATGATGACAACTTCATGTCAATGGTGCGCAAAGACATCGAGAAAGAAGCGAAAACGATCGGTGGCGTACAGCTGCTGATGAATGACTCGCAGAACGACCAGTCCAAACAGAACGATCAGGTGGACGTGCTGATGGCAAAAGGCGTGAAAGCGCTGGCGATTAACCTGGTTGACCCGGCTGCCGCTGCCGTCATCGTAGACAAAGCACGTGCCAACGACGTGCCGGTTGTCTTCTTTAACAAAGAACCGAACGCTAAAGTCCTGGCCGGCTATGACAAAGCTTACTATGTGGGTACCGACTCCAAAGAGTCCGGCATCATCCAGGGTCAGCTGATTGAGAAGCACTGGAAAGCGACCCCAGCCTGGGATCTGAACAAAGATGGCACCATTCAGTTCGTCCTGCTGAAAGGCGAGCCAGGCCATCCAGATGCTGAAGCCCGTACTAAATATGTTATCGACACCCTGAACAAAGATGGTCTGAAGACGCAGCAGTTAGCGATGGATACGGCGATGTGGGACACCGCACAGGCCAAAGATAAGATGGATGCGTGGCTGTCAGGCCCGAACGCGAAGAAAATTGAAGTTGTGATTGCCAATAACGATGCGATGGCGATGGGTGCCGTTGAAGCGCTGAAAGCGCACAACATGACTTCTATCCCGGTCTTCGGCGTCGATGCCCTGCCAGAAGCGATGGCACTGGTGAAATCCGGTGCGCTGGCCGGTACCGTGCTGAACGATGCGGAAAACCAGGCGAAAGCGACGCTGGATATTGCCAACAACCTGGCGAACGGCAAAGCGGCAACCGATGGAACAAACTTCAAGATGGTCGATAAGATCGTCCGTGTTCCTTACGTTCCGGTTGATAAAGAAAATCTGTCTCAGTTCTCGAAGTAAGATTGATTACGGGCGCGACAGCTGTCGCGCCTTTTTTATGTCACCACCGTTTTTTAGCCAGGTAAAATATGGCCAGTGATAACACGACCGCGCAGCGAGAATATTTGCTGGAAATGACGAATGTTTCAAAATCATTTCCCGGCGTTAAAGCGTTAGATAATGTGAATTTGAAAGTGCGGCCTCACTCTGTTCATGCATTAATGGGCGAGAACGGTGCCGGGAAATCCACCTTATTAAAATGCCTGTTTGGTATTTATAAAAAAGATACCGGCAGTATCCTGTTTCAGGGTAAAGAGATCGACTATAAAAGCTCCAAAGAAGCGCTGGAAAATGGCGTGTCGATGGTGCATCAGGAATTAAACCTGGTTCTTCAGCGTACCGTGATGGATAACATGTGGCTGGGGCGTTATCCGCGCAAAGGCTTCTTTGTCGATCAGGATAAGATGTACCAGGACACTAAGGCGATTTTTGACGAGCTGGATATCGATATCGATCCACGCGACAAAGTTGCCAATCTTTCTGTGTCACAGATGCAGATGATTGAAATTGCTAAAGCGTTCTCCTACGACGCGAAAATAGTGATTATGGATGAGCCGACTTCCTCGTTAACCGAGAAAGAGGTGAATCACCTGTTCACGATTATTCGTAAGCTGAAAGATCGCGGCTGTGGCATTGTTTATATTTCGCACAAGATGGAAGAGATTTTCCAGTTGTGTGATGAGATCACGATTCTGCGTGATGGTCAGTGGATCACCTCTCAGCCGCTGGAAGGGCTGGATATGGATAAGATCATCGCCATGATGGTCGGCCGTTCACTGAACCAGCGTTTCCCTGACCGTACCAACGTGCCAGGCGAGACAATTCTTGAAGTTCGCAACCTGACGTCACTGCGTCAGCCGTCTATTCGCGATATCTCATTTGATTTGCGTAAAGGGGAGATACTCGGCATTGCCGGGCTGGTGGGCGCCAAACGTACCGATATCGTCGAAACGCTGTTTGGCATTCGCGAAAAATCGGGCGGCACCATCAAACTGCATGGCAAACCGATTAATAATCACAGCGCCAATGAAGCCATTAACCACGGTTTTGCGCTGGTGACTGAAGAGCGTCGTTCGACTGGTATTTATGCTTACCTGGATATTGGTTTTAACTCGCTTATTTCCAATATTAAAAAATATAAAAACAGTATGGGACTGCTGGATAATAAACGCATGAAGAGTGATACCCAATGGGTTATCGATTCAATGCGTGTTAAAACCCCAGGGCATCATACACAAATTGGTTCGCTTTCGGGCGGTAACCAGCAAAAAGTGATTATTGGCCGCTGGTTATTGACCCAGCCTGAAATCCTGATGCTTGATGAACCAACACGCGGTATTGATGTTGGTGCGAAATTCGAAATTTACCAGCTGATTGCTGAACTGGCGAAAAGAGAAAAGGGCATCATTATTATCTCATCCGAAATGCCGGAGCTGTTAGGCATTACCGATCGTATTCTGGTAATGAGTAATGGTCTGGTAGCAGGCATAGTTGATACCAAAACGACCACGCAGAACGAAATATTGCGTTTAGCGTCATTACACCTTTAATGAAGCAAGGGCTGTTAACATGAAAGCGACTACAAAAAAGAATGCGCTAACCTGGTTAAAAGAGGGCGGCATTTATGTCGTTCTGCTGGTATTGCTGGCTATTATTATTTTCCAGGATCCGACATTTTTAAGTTTGATGAACCTGAGTAATATTCTGACCCAATCTTCGGTGCGCATTATTATTGCACTGGGTGTGGCGGGTCTGATTGTGACCCAGGGTACTGACCTGTCAGCCGGACGTCAGGTTGGCTTAGCGGCGGTCGTTGCCGCAACGCTGTTGCAGGCGATGGATAACGCGAACAAAGTCTTCCCGACGCTGGATACCGTGCCGATTCCACTGGTTATCCTGACGGTGTGCATCATTGGCGGTGTAATTGGTCTGGTGAATGGTGTGATTATTGCTTACCTGAAGGTAACGCCATTTATCACCACGCTGGGCACCATGATTATCGTTTACGGTATCAACTCACTCTATTACGACTTTGTGGGTGCCTCACCGATTGCTGGCTTTGACGCAGGGTTCTCGAAATTTGCTCAGGGTTTCTTACGCTTTGGTGATTTTAAACTCTCGTTCATCACGTTCTACGCTGTGATTGCCATTATTTTCGTCTGGATTCTGTGGAACAAAACCCGCTTCGGCAAAAACATTTTTGCTATCGGCGGTAACCCGGAAGCGGCGAAAGTGTCAGGCGTGAACGTGCCTTTGAACCTGATCATGATTTATGCCCTGTCAGGTGTGTTCTACGCCTTTGGCGGGATGCTGGAGGCGGGTCGTATCGGTTCTGCCACCAACAACCTTGGCTTTATGTATGAGCTGGATGCGATTGCGGCCTGTGTGGTCGGCGGCGTTTCCTTCGCCGGTGGTGTGGGTAGTGTGGCGGGTGTCGTCACCGGTGTGCTGATCTTCACCGTTATCAACTACGGTCTGACCTATATCGGCGTGAACCCTTACTGGCAGTACATCATTAAGGGCGGCATTATTATCTTCGCCGTGGCGCTGGATTCCCTGAAATATTCTCGTAAGAAGTAAGTCTTATTAAACGCTAAAAAAGCGACCTTCGGGTCGCTTTTTTATTATGGGAGCGCAGGCATTGTTGCTGGAGTACGGGCATTGTCGCTGGAGTGCAGGCATTGTGGGTGGAGTGCAGGCATTGTCGCTGTGAGATCGAGTCTGCGAAGGGAACACGGTCAGATCGGAAAGACGCTAAGGCCAGTAAATGATCTGCCCGTGTCATTCCTCCGCAGAACGCTTTTTATAGGGGAGAGTGCTGGGGTCGTTTCTGTGAGATCGAGTATGCGTAGGGAACACGGTCAGATCGGAAAGTCGCAAAAGCCGTCATCCATGGCATGCTCGGCCCACGCCATCCCTGGCGTGGGACGCTTTCCTCTTCTGACCGTGTTCCCTGCGCGTTGAGCTTATTCATTGTTATAAGATTCACCCTCTTCAGATTTCTCAGCAGTCTAAGTCGGCTTTCAGAGGGGAAGTAGCACTGAATTATCTACCGTAGTCATGTAATTAATCAGCTTAATGATCGCTGCATAGTAACAGATGGCGACTAAACGTATGCTCCCTGAGCCAGCATATTACCGTCAGCTCCCTGAGCCCTGCACGTTACTGCCAGACCTCGGCACAGCAGTAACCAGCATAAAGAAGTCGCAGCGCGTGAGCTATTTCCGCAGCTTCTGTTCCAGCTCCAGCAGCTGCTCCGGCGTCACCGCCGGATAACTCTGCGCGTCTTCAGGAACATCGTGTACGGCAGGAATCGGCACCAGCGGGCCTAAGAAACGGGGTTCACGCTTAAGCAGGAAGAGGTCCGCCAGTGCACCCAGCCGGGCACCGACCTCACGGAAGCGCACGCTCAGCATGTTTTTCGGTGAGGGCACCGCATAGCACTGGGCCTGAATGCCCAGCTGCAGGGCGATAAACAGCGCGCGCTCACAGTGGAAGCGCTGCGTGATAATAATGAAATCATTGGTATCAAACACTTTGCGGGTGCGCACAATCGAATCAAGCGTCCGGAACCCGGCATAATCGAGCACGATATCAGCCGGATCGACACCGGCTTTGATAAGATCGCGGCGCATCGTCATCGGCTCATTATAGCTTTGCAGCGCGTTGTCACCGCTCAGCAGCAGATAATTCACCTTGCCGCTGTTATAGGCATTAAGAGCGCCCTGCATACGATAGAGGTAATACTGATTGATAACGCCTGTACGATAATATTTCGCCGTCCCCAGGACCACACCTACCTGACGATGCGGCAATGAAGCGACATTTTCGTATATAAAAGGCGCAGTTTTCCAGCTGATCCAGCGATCAAGGCCGAGCGCCGTTGCCACCATCAGTAAGATGATGAAAAGCAGACCAATGAGAACGCGTTTCAGCATGCGCCTGGAGACTCGATGTCAAAATAGTGAGATGGGACAAGGCTACTTGAGCAGCCGCAGCGAAGCAAGTGACTGCCGGCTGGCTGTACGTTTTTTGAACACTGCCGGACCAGAGGCGATCCGGCAGTGGGAAGATTAAATCGAGGTACGACGATAGTGACGATACTGCGGCAGCCAGAAGTTGTTGGCGATAGCCTGTGACAACACATCTTCAGAGGTCACCACGGCGACACCCGCCAGTTGAGCAGCTTTACCCACTTCCATCGCTATGATTTTCGACACGCCCTGGATATCTTTAATCTCAGGCAGTACCGGGCCTTCACCTTCATTCACCAGCGGAGAACAGTCAGCGAGCGCGCGGCTGGCGGTCATCAGCATGGTATCGGTAACGCGGCTGGCACCCGAAGCAATCACACCCAGACCAATGCCCGGGAAGATGTAGGAGTTGTTGCACTGCGCAATCGGATAGGTTTTACCGTTCCAGCTCACCGGCGAGAACGGGCTTCCGGTTGCGACCAGCGCGGCACCGTCAGTCCAGGCGATGATATCGGCTGGCGTCGCTTCCACGCGTGATGTCGGGTTCGACAGTGGCATCACAATAGGGCGCTGACAGTGCTTGTGCATCTCGCGGATGATCTCTTCGGTGAACAGGCCCGGCTGGCCAGAGACACCAATCAGAATATCGGGCTGCGCATTGCGCACCACGTCCAGCAGCGAGATGGAATCATTGGTGACATCCCACTGCTGCAGGTTTTCGCTCTTCTGCACCAGCTTGCTCTGGAAATCGAGCAGGTTAGGCAGCTTGTCCGTCAGCAGACCAAAGCGATCGACCATCATCACCCGGCCACGTGCTTCCTCGTCGCTCAGGCCTTCTGATTTCATCTGCGCGATGATCTGTTCAGCGATACCACAACCCGCGGAACCGGCACCCAGGAACACCACTTTCTGCTCGCACAGGCGGCTACCGGCTGCGCGGCTGGCGGCAATCAACGTACCTACCGTAACGGCTGCAGTGCCCTGAATATCGTCGTTAAAGCAGCAGACCTCATCGCGATAGCGGTTCAGCAGCGGCATGGCGTTCTTCTGGGCGAAATCTTCAAACTGCAGCAGAACTTTCGGCCAGCGGCGTTTAACGGCCTGGATAAATTCATTGACGAACTCGTCGTACTCTTCGCCGGTAATGCGCGGATGACGCCAGCCCATATAGAGCGGATCGTTCAGCAACTGCTGGTTATTGGTGCCGACATCCAGTACCACCGGCAAGGTGTAAGCCGGACTGATGCCACCACAGGCGGTATAGAGTGAAAGCTTACCAATCGGGATACCCATGCCGCCGATGCCCTGATCGCCGAGGCCCAGGATGCGCTCGCCATCGGTCACTACAATCACCTTCACATTCTGCTTGGTGGCGTTTTGCAGCATATCTTCGATGCGGTCACGGTTAGGGTAGGAGATGAACACGCCACGCGCACGACGGTAGATCTCAGAGAAGTGTTCGCAGGCTGCGCCCACAGTCGGGGTGTAGATAATCGGCATCATCTCTTCAAGATGATTATCCAGCAGGCGATAGAACAGCGTTTCGTTGGTGTCCTGGATGTTACGCAGGTAGACATGCTTATCGTTATTATTTTTGAAGTCCTGGAACTGACGCCAGGCACGCTGCGCCTGCTCTTCAATCGATTCCACTGCTTCTGGCAGCAAACCGTTGAGGTTGAATTCATTACGTTCTTCGATGCTAAAGGCGCTGCCTTTATTCAGCAGGGGAAATTCCAGCAAAATCGGGCCAGCATAAGGGATATACAGCGGGCGTTTACTTTCGTAGTCGAGTTCCATGCGGTAATGCTCCGGTTGCAGTGTTGTCTGGCGTCACGCCGGAAAGGTAGCGCCAGTTTTCTCACCCGTTATAGCTCAGACTGCAGGTCAGGCAGCGGCAGGGTAACCGCTGCGGAAACATTCACGACCGTGCTGCTATCCTGCAACCTGAATTATTCAGAGTAATTTGTAATTGCGTGAATTCTGGCGCCAGATCCTATGAAATTTCCCGCAGAAGTACAGCGTTTGTTCACAAAAGCTCACAAAACTGTGGCTTCTCTGACAGCGGGTTATGCTTTGTACAGCGTTACCTGCAGCAGCTCACCGCAACCAAATGTCTCAAGCGTCGCCTGCGTGGCGGCAAACTGGCTTAACGTGGCATTTTCCACTTCGGCCAGTACCGCTTTTTTTATCTGACGAACATCGCCGCCCTGCATGTTCAGCAAGACCAGTGCCGCCTGAAGCGGCGGGAAGCTCGGGTTAAACGCGGCATTTTCGGCATAGCGACCGGCGACAATCGCGCCATCCGTGGTCAGCAGCGCAACACCCGCGTGGGACTGGCTGTAAGGCGCGTGGCTGGCATTGGCAGCGGCAACCGCAGCCTGCACCAGTTCATCGCCTTCGGCCACATAGCCGTGGTCCACCTCGTCCATCAGGAAGGTCGTAATGTCCAGATCGCGCGGGCCAAAGGCATCCGGCAGATAATCGGCCAGGGTGCTGATTGCGCGTTGTGGCAGGCTGATGCGAATGTTGGTGCCGCTGTTCAGCTCGTTCATGAACTGACGGCAGTGACCGCACGGCGTGTAGTTAACGGTGATGGTCTCAAGCTGGCGCTCGCCGCGCAGCCACGCATGGGTAATAGCGCTCTGCTCAGCATGGACGGTCTGCTGCATGGGCGTGCCGACAAATTCCATGTTAGCCCCGAAGTACCAGTTGCCGCTGACGCCGCGGGCTATCGCCCCAACGTTAAAATGCGACACGGTAGGAACGGCACAGGAGGCCGCGAGGGGCAGCAGCGCCAGCGCCAGCGCATCGGCCTCCATTTGTGTCTGTTGTTGCAGTGAGGTGACCTGGTCGGCGCTGATCACCGCATGAAAGTCAGGATCGTTCAACAGGGGAGCAAGTGCAGTTTGCAGCGTTGACGGCAATGCCTCAAAAGCAGAAAGGAAACGGGAATGCATGTGAGCCTCATTAAATTCAGCAGGGCGATGTGCCAGTCACCGGTTTATATGTGATCCACATCGCTCTGACAATGTAACATGTGTTGCATGTTTCAACTTTGCGAGATCTCTCGCAAACTTTCAGCCAAACCAGTGCATCAGCAGCGGAAAAATAAACGGTGCCAGCAGAGAGGTGATGATGCCGCAGATCACCAGCGCCAGTGAGCTGAATGCTCCTTCCTGATAGTCCAGTTCCGCGGCACGCGCCGTGCCCAGCGCATGCGATGCATTGCCAATTGCCAGTCCGCGCGCCGCTTTCGATTTTACGCCCAGCAGATTCAGCAGCGTGTGTCCGAATACCGCACCCAGTACTCCGGCAATCAGCACGCAGATGGCGCTGATGGCGGGAATGCCGTGCAGCGAACCGGAGACGGCCATCGCGATGGGCGTGGTCACGGATTTAGGTACGATGGTGGCGGCAATTTCAGGTGTGGCACCCATCCACAGGGCAATAGCGGTGCCTGAGATCATGGCGGTCAGGCTGCCGATAAAGCAGACGCCAATAATCGATTTCCACCGGGCACGAATCTGATGCATCTGCTCATACAGCGGCAGTGCCAGCGCGACCACAGCCGGTTGCAGCAGCTGATTAAGAATCTGGCTGCCGGCGAAATAGCGCGAGTAAGGAAGCTGCAACAGCAGCAGTATCGGGATAATCATCCCCATGGCGACCAGTAGCGGATTAAGCAGCGAGATTTTCAGTCGTATCGCCAGCTTGCGCGCCAGAAAAAAGGCTGCCAGCGTCAGTGGCAGTGACCACCACATGTCACTCATCGGCTGACTCTCCGGCAGGACGGCGGCTGTGAAGCCGGTGGGCGCTGACGCCGACAATGGAGAGTACCAGGAAGGTACTGACAACACAGGAAACAACAATCGGGCCAAACTGGGCGGTGAGTATATCGGTGTAACTCATCACTCCGACGCTGATTGGCACAAACAGCAGCGCCATGTAGCGAATCAGCAGATGGCAGCCCGGTTTTACCCAGCTGACCGGCAGGATCTGCGACGCCAGCAGGCCGAACAGAATTAACATTCCCAGGATGCTGCCTGGCAGTTTAATGGGCAGCAGCGAAGCGATGCCGATGCCAGCGTATAAGCAGAGATAAATGATGATAAAGGCGCGAAGATAACGTCCGCAGACAGACAGCACGGTGAGCATGGCAGGCTCCTGTTTTCACTGAGCTTCATCATACGCATTAACCGCTTAGCGTGCTAGCGATCACATTTATGCCGCAGAGTAGCAGCAACGGGCAAAGCGTTTCAGCAGAAGGAAGCGGGGTAGTAGCGGTGAGAATGCAAAGGGGGAAAAATAACCCTTCGCGCCAGTGATACGGCGCGAAGGGTTGAGGACGGCACTTCGCTTAACCTGTTAAGCGTCGGCAGGCGATTACTTAACCGGCATACCCGGCACAGCACCGCTGTCGACGGAGAGCACGAACAGATCTTTGCCGCCCGGGCCCGCTGACAACACCATGCCTTCAGAGATACCAAAACGCATTTTACGCGGGGCGAGGTTAGCCACAATAATGGTCATTTTACCGACCAGCACGGCGGGATCAGGATAGGCGGCACGAATACCTGAGAAGATCTGACGCTTCTCACCGCCCAGGTCGAGTTGCAGACGCAGCAGCTTGTCCGAACCTTCCACCAGTTCCGCCTGCTCAATCAGCGCGACGCGCATATCCACTTTGGCGAAATCATCAATGGTAATGGTTTCACCGATCGGTGCATCGGCCAGCGGGCCCGTGGCGGGCGATGCACTGGCCGCAGCGGCATCCTCTTTCGAAGCCTCAATCAGTCCTTCGACTTTCGCCATTTCAATGCGGCTGTAGAGCGCTTTGAACGGTGCGACCTGATGATCCAGCAGCGGCTGCGCGATGGCATCCCAGCTCAGTTCACCGTTCAGGAAGCCTTCTGCGCGGGCGCTCAGTGACGGCAGTACCGGCTTCAGCCAGGTCATCAGAATGCGGAACAGGTTAATGCCCATGGAGCAGATTGCCTGCAGATCGGCATCACGGCCTTCCTGCTTCGCCACCACCCACGGAGCCTGCTCATCGACATAACGGTTCGCCAGGTCAGCCAGCGCCATGATTTCACGGATAGCACGGCTGTATTCACGACCCGCCCAGGCGTCACCAATCTTCTCTGACGCATCCACGAAGGTCTGATAGAGCACCGGATCGGCCAGCTCTGCCGCCAGTTTGCCGTCAAAGCGTTTGGTAATGAAGCCCGCGTTACGTGACGCCAGGTTAACCACTTTGTTAACGATGTCAGCATTCACGCGCTGGACGAAATCTTCCAGATTCAGGTCGATATCGTCGATGCGTGAAGAGAGTTTCGCCGCGTAGTAGTAACGAAGGCTGTCGGCATCCAGATGCTGCAGCCAGGTGCTGGCTTTAATAAATGTGCCGCGCGACTTCGACATCTTGGCACCGTTGACGGTGACATAGCCGTGTACAAACAGGTTGTTTGGCTTGCGGAAGTGACTGCCTTCCAGCATCGCTGGCCAGAACAGGCTGTGGAAGTAGACGATATCTTTACCGATGAAGTGATACAGCTCGGTCGTCGAGTCTTTACGCCAGAATTCGTCGAAGTCGATGTCGCCACGCTTGTCGCACAGGTTCTTGAACGAGCCCATGTAACCGATAGGCGCATCCAGCCAGACGTAGAAATATTTGCCTGGCGCGTCCGGGATTTCAAAGCCGAAATAAGGCGCATCGCGGGAGATATCCCACTGCTGCAGGCCCGATTCAAACCACTCCTGCATTTTGTTCGCCACCTGATCCTGCAGCGCACCGGAGCGGGTCCAGGCCTGCAGCATGGCGCTGAAGGACGGCAGATCAAAGAAGAAGTGCTCGGAGTCGCGCAGGACTGGCGTCGCACCGGATACCACCGATTTCGGATCGATCAGCTCGGTCGGGCTGTAGGTCGCGCTGCAGACTTCACAGTTGTCGCCATACTGATCAGGTGATTTACATTTCGGGCAGGTGCCTTTCACAAAACGGTCCGGCAGGAACATCCCTTTTTCCGGATCGTAGAGCTGGGAGATGGTGCGGTTTTTAATAAAACCGTTCTCTTTCAGACGGCCGTAAATCAGCGCTGAAAGCTCACGGTTCTCGTCGCCGTGGGTCGAATGATAGTTGTCATAGCTGACATTAAAACCGGCAAAGTCGGCTTCATGCTCGCTTTTCATCTCTGCAATCATCTGCTCCGGTGCAATGCCCAGCTGCTGAGCTTTCAGCATGATCGGCGTGCCGTGCGCATCATCGGCGCAGATGAAATAAACCTGATTGCCACGCATTCGCTGATAACGCACCCAAATGTCTGCCTGGATATGCTCGAGCATGTGGCCGAGATGGATTGATCCGTTCGCGTAAGGCAGTGCGCACGTTACCAGAATTTTTTTAGCGACTTGAGTCATAGTTTGCGTAGCTTTCTGTTGATTGAAAAAACGGGCTTAGATGGTAACTGAAGGCTTCACCTGCGTAAACACAAGGGATTCACCCTGCCAGTCGCCGCAGATCCACGAGCATCTGATATCATTGACAATACATCGCTGAAACACAGCGTAAGCACAGCAGAAATAAGGAGCAGGGGATGACAGTACAATCCCGGGAACCGCATACGCCAGAAGGCCTGCGCGCCATCGTGGCAGGCGTATTGAGAAGCTTTGAGCATCCGACCCTTAAGCAGAATCTCACCGCCCTGAAGGCATTGCACCATGTGGCGCAGCTGGATGGAACGCTGCATGTGGAACTGGTGATGTCGTTTGCCTGGGCCAGCGGATTCGACGACCTGAAAGAGCAGGTCAGCGCCGAACTGCTGCGCCAGACCGGCGCACGCGCCATCGACTGGCGGCTCAGCCATGATATTGCCACCCTGAAGCGGGTAAAAAACCAGCCGGGCGTTAACGGCGTCAAAAACATTATTGCGGTCAGCTCCGGCAAAGGCGGCGTGGGAAAATCCAGCACCGCCGTAAACATGGCGCTTGCGCTGGCAGCAGAAGGCGCGCGGGTCGGGATTCTGGACGCCGATATCTACGGCCCGTCTGTGCCGAACATGCTCGGCACTCAGGATCAACGGCCAACCTCGCCAGATGGCACCCATATGGCACCGATCATGGCGCACGGGCTGGCCACCAACTCCATTGGTTATCTGGTCACGGATGACAATGCGATGGTGTGGCGCGGGCCGATGGCCAGCAAAGCGCTGATGCAACTGCTCAACGAAACGCTGTGGCCGGAGCTGGATTATCTGGTGCTGGATATGCCGCCCGGCACCGGCGACATTCAGCTGACGCTGGCGCAGAACGTGCCGGTCACCGGTGCGCTGGTGGTGACGACACCGCAGGACATCGCCCTGATTGATGCCCGCAAAGGGCTGGTGATGTTTGAAAAGGTCAATGTGCCGGTGCTCGGCGTGGTGGAAAACATGAGCCTGCATATCTGCAGTCAGTGTGGCTTCCACGAGCCCATCTTTGGCACCGGCGGCGCGCAGAAACTGGTGGAGGATTACCAGACACAGCTGCTGGCCCAGCTGCCGCTGCACATTGACCTGCGCGAAGATCTTGATGAAGGTGAACCGACGGTGATTCGTCGTCCCGACAGCGAATTTACCGCGCTCTATCGCCAGCTGGCCGGACGCGTTGCGGCTCAGCTTTACTGGCAGGGCGAAGTCATCCCCGGCGACATCGCCTTCCGCGCGCTTTAAGCCCGACCCGACCCGCTGGCATAGTGTGAGGCCAGCGGGTAATGCATCAACACGTAGCCGCCGTGCTCACCTTCGCCCTGTGAAATCATTTTCCAGCCGTGTTTCAGGTAAAACGCCTGTGCCGCTTTGTTCTTCTGCAGGCACTTCAGCGCGCCGGTTGAGGTAAAGCGCGCTTCGACTGCTTCCAGTAAAGCGCTGCCCACGCCGCGTCCCTGCCAGTCAGGATCGACATAAAGACTGTGCAGGAAGTTGTCGTTCTCCAGCAGCCCGGCAAATCCGACACGCTGCCCCTCTGCTTCCGCGACCAGCACGGTTTCGCCCAGAATCACGCCATCAAAATCTTCCAGCTGCCACTCGCTGCCGTCAAGCCAGCGCCAGTTGTGTCGTCGCGCCGCCAGAAACAGCGTGCGCAGGAAAGGACGATCGGCTTCCGTAAACGGACGAATCTCCACAGGTCAGCTCCCTTATAATCCGGTCTTACAAAACTAGCAGTGATTCGCGAAGACAGGCGAAAAGATAAAGCGGGTTAAATGTCACGAAAATCGCTGTACACTGCCTGCCG
Source organism: Pantoea sp. B550 (assembly GCF_024158165.1). NCBI lineage: Bacteria > Pseudomonadati > Pseudomonadota > Gammaproteobacteria > Enterobacterales > Erwiniaceae > Pantoea > Pantoea sp. B550. The sequence goes on along the minus strand of NZ_JAMYXI010000003.1, from coordinate 594,958 downwards.
GGCCAGAGAGCATCAGGCTTTCAGCGTTTGATAGCTTTCGTTTATCAGATTGATAACGACCGCGTATTAGATGTTGGCCCGAAAATTATGTAACCTGCATCACATATTTTAACGGAGGCCACAGATGTCTATTATCAATACCAAAATCAAGCCGTTCAAAAACGCAGCATTCAAAAACGGCGAATTCATCGACGTAACCGAGAAAGACGTTGAAGGTAAATGGAGTGTGTTCTTCTTCTATCCAGCTGACTTCACCTTCGTCTGCCCGACCGAACTGGGCGACGTGGCTGACCACTACGAAGAATTCCAGAAACTGGGCGTAGATATCTACTCCGTTTCTACCGACACCCACTTTACCCACAAAGCCTGGCACGGTTCTTCAGACACCATCGCGAAAATTCAGTACGCGATGATTGGTGACCCGACTGGCGCGCTGACCCGTAACTTCGAAATCATGCGTGAAGACGAAGGTCTGGCTGACCGCGGTACGTTCATCGTTGACCCGGAAGGCGTTATCCAGGCCATCGAAATCACTGCTGAAGGCATTGGCCGTGACGCCTCTGACCTGCTGCGCAAAGTGAAAGCGGCTCAGTACGTGGCTTCTCACCCAGGTGAAGTGTGCCCGGCTAAATGGAAAGAAGGTGATGCAACACTGGCTCCGTCTCTGGACCTGGTTGGCAAAATCTAATTCCGCTTCGCCCTTTCGACCATTCTCCAATCGGGTGCTGCGGCACCCGATTTTTTGACCAGGATATCACTATGCTCGACACAAATTTGAAGACGCAGCTCAAGGCTTACCTTGAGAAATTAACCAAACCTGTTGAGTTGATCGCCACCCTGGATGAGGGTGCAAAATCAACCGAGATCCGTGAACTGTTGGTTGATATCGCCGGCCTGTCTGACAAAGTCAGCTTCCGCGAAGAGAACGATCGTCAGGTGCGTAAGCCCTCATTTCTGATCACTAACCCAGGTTCGAACAGCGGCCCGCGTTTTGCCGGTTCCCCACTGGGTCACGAATTTACCTCACTGGTGCTGGCGCTGTTACAGACCGGTGGGCATCCGTCGAAAGAAGCACAGAGCCTGCTGGATCAGATCGCGGCGCTGGACAGTGACTTCCATTTCGAAACTTACTATTCACTCTCATGCCATAACTGCCCTGACGTCGTACAGGCGCTGAACCTTATGGCGGTGATTAATCCGCGCATCAGCCACACCGCTATCGACGGTGGCCTGTTCCAGAACGAGATTCAGGAACGTAACGTGATGGGCGTGCCAGCGGTTTACCTCAATGGTAAAGAGTTTGGTCAGGGTCGCATGAGCCTGGCGGAAATCGTCAGCAAAGTGGATACCAATGCGGATAAACGTGCGGCAGAAGAGCTGAACAAGCGTGACGCGTATGAAGTCCTGATTATCGGCAGTGGTCCGGCGGGCGCAGCGGCAGCCATCTACTCAGCACGTAAAGGCATCCGTACCGGCCTGCTGGGTGAGCGTTTTGGCGGCCAGGTGCTTGACACGGTCGATATCGAAAACTATATCTCCGTACCGAAAACCGAAGGGGCAAAACTGGCCGGTTCACTGCGCGCACACGTGGATGATTACAACGTGGACGTCATTGAAAGCCAGAGCGCCATCAAACTGATCCCGGCAGCGAAAGAGGGCGGAATGCACGCCATCGAAACCGCCTCCGGCGCAGTATTGAAATCCCGCAGCATCATCCTGGCGACCGGCGCACGCTGGCGTAACATGGGCGTGCCGGGTGAAGAAGAGTATCGCACCAAAGGCGTGACCTACTGCCCACACTGCGATGGTCCGCTGTTCAAAGGCAAACGCACAGCGGTGATCGGCGGCGGTAACTCCGGCGTGGAAGCGGCCATCGATCTGGCCGGTATCGTTGAACACGTTACGCTGCTGGAGTTTGCCGGTGCGATGCGCGCCGATCAGGTGCTGCAGGATAAGCTGCGCAGCCTGAAGAACGTTGATGTGATCCTGAACGCGCAGACCACTGAAGTGAAAGGCGACGGCACCAAAGTGACCGGCCTGCACTATATCGACCGTACGACGCAGACCACCCACGAGCTGCCGCTCTCCGGTATCTTCGTTCAGATCGGTCTGCTGCCGAACACCCCGTGGCTGGAAGGCGCGGTTGAGCGCAACAAAATGGGTGAGATCATCATCGATGGTAAATGCGAAACCAGCCTGAAGGGCGTGTTTGCTGCGGGCGACTGCACCACCGTGCCGTACAAACAGATCATCATCGCCAGTGGTGAAGGTGCTAAAGCCTCACTGAGCGCGTTTGACTATCTGATTCGTACCAAATCGGCTGAATAACATTTAGTTAGCCAGACAATAGCCCTTCAGCACGCCTGCTGAGGGGCTTTTTTTTTAGCCTGTTAATAGCCCGCCAGTGTCATCAGCATCATCCATATCGGCGTCGTCACCGCCGCAAATACCGTTGAAAACAGCATACTCGCCGCCGCCGGGCCGGTAATGACATTGAACTTCTGCGACATCAGATAGACGTTAACCCCGACTGCCATCGATCCCAGCAGTACCACCACTTTACTCTCCAGCGGTGGCAAATCGGTCAGCCACGCGATAGCCCATACCGTCATCGGCTGCAGCACCAGCTTCAGCAGGCAGAGGGTATAGCTCTCTTTAAGTCCTTCCCGCACCCGATAATGCGCCAGGCTCATGCCCAGCGTCACCAGCGACAGGGGCGCGGCCAGTGAAGCCAGCATCTTTAACGGTTCTGCGGCCAGCATCGGCAAAGGACGCTGCAGAAAACTCCAGGCCGTCCCGCTGAGAATGCCGATGATGAGTGGATTCTTTACTACCCCAATCAGGGTGCGCCACACGCCTTCCAGCGAGAAGCTGCCCTGTTTCGCCCATTCGACCGAAACGGTGAGTAAGGTCCAGAGGATCAGGCTGTTAAATACCAGAACCAGCGCCACCGGGGGCAGGGCTTCTGGCCCCAGCAGTACTGTGGCCACCGGGATCCCCAGCATCACGTTATTGGAAAAGATGCCGCCCAGCGCAAAAACCGACGCCGCTACGCCATCCAGATTGAACAGCCTTGTTGCCAGCAGTCGCCCCACGATAAACACCAGCAGGCAACTGCCGAAGAAGGCCAGCAACAGGCGCGCATCCACCGGCGGACTTTGCGAGAAGGTGCTCATCACCCGAAACAGCATGCAGGGCAGTGCGACGTTAAATACAAAGCGGTTCATCCCTTCGCTGATGCTGGCGGGCCATTTTCCGAGGCGCGTCAGACAGTATCCCAGCAGGATCAGGATAAACAGCGGGGCTGACAGATAAATTTGATGGCTTAAGCTTTCAAACAGCAGTGGCATAGAGAGAGTCTGGTCAGGCGATGATTAGTTACCAGACTAACAAATTGCTAACTAACTGTTAACTTGAACTGTGTCTGGAATGACCGTTGCCCGGACACTAACCTAACCAGCGGCGTGCCTGTCTGTCACTGATATCCCGATAATAGACCCGGTGAATAATTTCGCCACAGCCTGTGCAGCGGGCGGAAAGATAGGTGGAGAGGTACTGTCTGCCATTGGGTGCCACGGCACCCTTGCGTTCAATATTAATCTCCTGCCATCGATGACGGTGTGGAATAAGCGCTAAAAATCGCATCATACGTCCTGAATAGTATGAAGTTCCGCTTCAGAAGTTTTTTAACTCCATGAAATAACGTGTTTTTTACGATAATGCTGCGAGCAGGTTAGTTATTATGGGGTCACCAGATTCACTGCGGGAAATATTACTCATCAGGGTAATAAACACTTCTACTTATAAAGAGGTATTCCGATAGCCCGCAGCATTAAGCCTTTTTTTGTACTGCTGAGAGTTGATCGGGATCATGTGAATTGTTTCAGTTCCGATTATTTTCCAGGCTTGCTTTAACAGTACGGCTTGCCTATGCTGCAAGCCGTAACACGACTCGGGGTGCCCTTCTTAAATGAAGGCTGAGAAATACCCGTATTACCTGATCTGGATAATGCCAGCGTAGGGAAGTCTGATGCCTGACCGCATTCGCCTTCTTGTTCGCCGGTTGGGAGCTACGATGACACATCAATCTCAACACCTTTCTGCTGCGCACTTCGCGCCCGTTCTGCACACTTTCCGCCGTCAGTCACCGCTGGTGCACTGCATGACCAATGACGTGGTCCAGAGCTTCACTGCCAATGTGTTACTCGCGCTCAATGCCTCACCGGCAATGGTGATCGATGCTGACGAAGCGGCACAGTTCGGCCGCTTTGCCGATGCGTTGCTGATTAACGTGGGCACGTTAACCCGCGAGCGCCAGAAGGCGATGCAGGCTGCAGTTATCGCGGCTAATCAGGCGGGCACCCCCTGGACACTCGATCCGGTTGCCGTCGGCGCGCTGACGCTGCGCAGCGACTTCTGTCAGCAACTGCTCAGCCAGCAACCGGCGGTGATTCGGGGAAATGCGTCAGAGATTCTGGCGCTGGCACAACAGGCCGGCGGCGGGCGCGGTGTCGACACGCTGCATCAGGCGGATGCAGCACTCAATGCGGCCCAACAGCTCGCGGAAACCTGGAGCACGCTTGTGGTCGTCACCGGTGAAGTGGACTACGCCACCGACGGTCGGCGACTCCTTGCCATAACCGGTGGAAGCCCGTTAATGACGCGCGTGGTCGGAACCGGCTGCGCACTTTCTGCTGTAGTGGCGGGATTCACTGCTCTGCCAGGCGATCGGCTGATGAACGTGGCGGCGGCCTGTCAGATAATGGCCCTGTCGGGTGAAAAGGCAGCGGCGCAGGCAGCCGGACCCGGCAGCTTTGTCACGGCGTTTATTGATGCACTCTGGACGCTGGGGGTAGAGCATGAAGCGCATTAATGCTCTGACGATTGCCGGTACCGATCCCAGTGGCGGCGCGGGCATCCAGGCCGATCTGAAAACCTTCTCAGCTCTGGGTGCCTACGGCACCAGTGTGATTACCGCGCTGGTGGCACAAAACACCCAGGGCGTGCAGTCGGTTTATCGCATTGCGCCTGACTTTGTTGCCGCCCAGCTCGATTCGGTACTGGATGATGTGCGTATCGACAGCGCAAAAATCGGCATGCTGTCTGAAACGGCCATTGTGGAACAGGTTGCAGCCCGGCTGAGGCGTGCTGAGATCCCGTTTGTCGTGCTGGATACGGTCATGGTCGCGAAAAGTGGTGATGCGCTGCTTTCGCCAGACGCCGTGGCCAGCGTACGGGAGCAGTTATTACCGCAGGTGTCGCTGATCACGCCAAATCTGCCGGAAGCGGCGGCGTTGCTGGATTGCGCTATCGCCACCAATGAGGCAGAGATGCGCGAGCAGGGGCGGGCCTTGCTGGCACTCGGCTGTCAGGCCGTGCTGATGAAGGGCGGTCATCTGGCGGCGTCGGAGAGTCCGGACTGGCTGATTACTCACTCAGCGGAACAGCGATTCAGCACGCCACGCGTGCATACCCGTCATACCCATGGCACCGGCTGCACGCTGTCGGCCGCCTTAGCCGCGTTACGTCCGCGCCATACTGACTGGGCAGAGACGATTGAGGAAGCGAAAAACTGGTTGCAGCAGGCGCTGTTACAGGCGGATTCGCTGGAGGTCGGGAACGGCATCGGACCGGTGCACCATTTTCATCAGTGGTGGTGACGGCGAAGGTCCGCATCGACCTGGTAATCAGGCGGTGCGGGCAGTTTCCGTTTCAGGGCGCTTCAAACCAGGCGCTGTTACGCTCGGCAATCGGGGTGATTGAGAAGATCATCTCCTGCAGGTGACGACGCATCGCCGCTTCGGCGGCATCGGCGTCATGGCGCTTCAGCGCGGCAAAAATCTCTTCATGCTGCTCAATCAGCCTCTCCGGTGGTGAGACTTCACTCAGCGTCAGAAACCGCACCCTGTCCATAGCCGCTTTTATGTTTTCCACCGTCTCCCAGGCGAGCTTGCAGTCAATGCTTTCAGCGATCAGGCGATGAAACTCATCGTCCAGAGTGAGGAAAGCCTGGCTGTCATGCCGCTCAGCGGCCATGCGCTGCAGCTGCAGATTATGTTCCAGTGCCATCAGGGCGGGATCGTCAATCTCCACCGCTGCCCGCCGCACTACCGACACTTCCACCGCCTCACGGATAAACCGGCCATCCGCGACACGTTTAGCGGAGATTTTGCGCACGAAGGTGCCGCGCTGCGGCAATACCTGTACCAGTCCGGCTTCAGCCAGCTTTATGAACGCTTCACGCACCGGCTGGCGTGAGACGTTGAAGCGTGCTGAGACCTCTTTTTCAGAGAGCAGCGAACCTGGCTGAATTGCGCAGGTAACAATATCTTTGCGCAGATAACGGTAAATCTGCTGATTTACCGGTTCGCTGGTAGTAATGGTATAGGCGATCGACATGCAGCAATATCCATATTACGGCTGACCGGGGCCAGCGCGATGGGAAAGTGTCAGTCTAATCAGCGCGCTGCGTCTGCGCCAGCGCTTTTAGCCGCGGTTGAGACACTGATGCACTGTAGCACGCGCGCCCTGGGTGGTGAGTTGCTGATACCAGACAGTCAGTCGGGCAACCACGTCGCTATTCTGCGCCAGATCCTCGCCGAATACTTCGCGGATGGCGAGCAATGCCCGCACGCGAGACTCACCTTCTTCACTGGCGGCAACGCACTCTGCGAGCTGCGCTTTCAGCGGATCGCGGATGTCGATCGGCTGACCCTGTTCATCGACGCCGCCGACATAGCGCATCCAGCCCGCTACGCCCAGCAGCAGCAGGTCGCAGTCACTACCGCGCTGCAGGTGCCAGCGCAGGCTATCGAGCATACGCTGTGGCAGTTTCTGTGTGCCGTCAGTGGCAATCTGTCCGGTGCGATGTTTAATGGCGCGATTTTCATAACGCGCAATCAGTGAATCGGCATAGGCGTTGAGATCCACGCCCTGAGTGCGCAAAGTAGGAGCCTGCTCATCGATCATCAGTGAACGGGCGGCGGCGCGGAAATGGTGATCGGCCATGCAGTCGCTGATGTATTCATAACCGGCAAGGAAGCCGAGATAGGCCAGGAAAGAGTGGCTGCCATTCAGCATGCGCAGTTTCATCTCTTCATAGGGCAGAACGTCACTGACCAGTTCTGCGCCCGCGTTTTCCCACGCCGGACGACCATTGACGAAGTTATCTTCAATCACCCACTGGAAGAAGGGTTCCGCTTCAACCGCAACCGGGTCGCTGGAACCCAGGCGCGCGCTCAGGGCCGCAAACGCCGCATCGGTCATCGCCGGAACGATGCGATCGACCATGGTTGAGGGGAAGGTAATGTGCTGCTGAATGTACTCTGCCAGCGCCGGATCCTGCTGCCGCGCCAGTTGCACAATCACGTTGCGGGTGACATGACCATTTTCCGGCATGTTGTCACAGGACATCACGCTGAAGGCAGGTAGCCCCTGGTCACGGCGGCGGCGGATCGCGGCCAGAATCAGACCTGGCAGCGAGCGTGGCGCATCCGGATGCTGCAGGTCATGGACGATATCGGGATGATCGGGATTTAAATTGCCACTGGCGGGCTGATGACAGTAGCCTTTTTCAGTGACGGTCATGGAGACAATCGCCACTTCAGGCTGACTCATGGCGTTAATCACCGCCTCAATACCGTCACTTTTACCGTGCAGCGCCTGGGTAATAACGCCAATTACCCGGGTATGCAGGGAATCATCAGCCATCTCGGTGAGGGTATAGAGCAGATGCTGCTCACGCAGAGCCTGAATCAGCGCGCCGCTGTTGAGGTTCACTTCGCAGTATCCCCAGTCGCTACCCTGTTCAGCCAGCCTGTCGCTGCAAAGTGCCTGATGAGCGCGATGAAAAGCACCAAAACCGATATGCACCATGCGGGTTTTTAACTGGCTGCGGTCGTAAGCGGGGCGCCGGACCTCAGCGGGGAGGCAATCAATCTGTAACATAGTCCGTCCTTATGGCAAACGGGGCGCAAAGCGCCCCAAAACATCGTTCTGTTAGCGGAACAACACTCAGACCGAAACCGGTTTATCCTCAGGTTTCGGACTGCGAATCACAAACAGCACCAGGAAAGCCCCCAGCGCGGCGACACAACCCGCCAGCACAAAGGCGCTATCGAATTTACCGGTATGCTGAACAATAAAGCCGGTGACGATCGGCCCGATGATGCCGGAAAGGCTCCCCACCAGATGGATAAAGCCGCTGATGCTGCCGATACGACTTTTGTGCACCACATCCTGAATAATCGCCCAGTAGATCGCGCCGGTGATGTAGAGGAAGAAAATCGACACAGACATCATAATTACCGCAGGCACCACATCTTTTATCGTACCCGCCAGCGCCACACAAATTGCGGCGGCCAGCAGTGAGACCACCAGCACAATTTTGCGGGACAACAACAGCTTGCCGGTGATGTTAAAGATTTTATCGGAGATCCACCCACCCAGTGCCAGGCCAACGAAACCGACGATCCACGGGATCATGGTGGTGATGCTCATTGATTTGATATCCAGGCCGTGCGCCTGCACAAGGTAGGCCGGGAACCAGCTCAGGAAGAAGAACAGGATGTAGTTGTAGCAGAAGAAGGCAAATGCCGTGACCAGGATAATCGGCTGGCGCAGGTAGTAGCCAAACGGATGTGACGTTTCTGACAGGTCAACCTCATCATTCGGGCTGGTGGCTTTCAGGCGATCGATCAGCTGACGCTCTTTTTCGGTGACCAGTTTGCTCTTCGCCGGATTATCAGCGGCAAAGAAGAGCCAGAACGCCATCCATACCAGACCGATACAGCAGACGATCACAAAGGCCGGACGCCAGCCATAGGCCAGGGCCAGATAACCAATGATCGGGCCGGCGACTGCGCCACCTAAAGGTGACCCGGCACTAAGTAAACCCATCGCCGTGGCGGCCTGTTTCTTCGGGAACCAGCCATTAATCGCTTTGTTAGCCGAAGAGCAGATCGGGCCTTCAGCCATGCCGAACAGCACACGCAGGATCAGCAGCGACCAGAAGCCGGTGGCCAGCGCGGTCATGCCGCAGAAAATGGACCAGGCACCCACCGCCACGGCCAGTACGATTTTTGGACCATAGCGGTCAGTGGCAAGCCCGCCAAGGAAGTTAAACAGGGCATAGCCAAAGAAAAAGCTGCCGAAGATCATGCCAAACTGCTCAGCATTAATCGCCAGATCTTTCTCTACCAGCGGTACGGTCAGCGACAGGGCGACACGATCGAGGTAGTTAATCATGTAAACCAGGAACAGCAGCAAAACGAGGGTCCAGCGCAGATTCTTGAACATACAAACTCCGTGATCTGTTTTATCTTTATAGTCATGCCGGCGGGTACGCACCGGCTGAGGAGACCTGGTGTTCAGCGGATAATTAACCCATCTGAAGTATGACTTTGCAGCAGGTGCGCGGATCTTTTTCGAACAGGGTCATCGCGCGTTCAATTTCATGCAGCGGAAAGTAGTGAGTGACCAGCTTCTCTGGCTGGATTAACCCTTTTTCCATCCATTCGATCACCTGTGGGAAACGATTGCTGTTAAGACGTGAGGTAAACAGCGACAGCTCCTTACTGGTCAGGCTCTGCTGAGTAATGCTGCACGGCTCGCCGGAGAAGCCCAGCAGACCGATGCGCGCGGCGGGTGAGGCGAGGGCAGCTGCTTCAGCCAGAATGGTGGGATGGCACGCCGCGTCGATAATCAGCGTAGGCTGCACGCCCTCAAGTTGTGCCGCCAGCGGGATTTCGCTGTTATCGAACAGTTGATCGGCACCGCTCTGTTCTGCAAGTGCCAGCCTTTCCGGCAGGCGATCCACCACCATCACCTTTTTAACCTTATAGACGCCCTTCAGCACCTGAATCGCAGTAAGCCCCATCGGACCGGCGCCGTAAATCAGCGCCACATCGTCTGGCTGTGGCTTGAGAAACGCGGTGATATTGGCGGCAATAGTGAAAGGCTCAATCAGACTGGCGAGCCGATCGGGGATGCTGTCCGGCAGGGAAAAGGCATTTTTCGCCGGAGCCAGCGCAAACTCGCTGAAGCCGCCATCACGGTGCACGCCAATCACCTGCAGTGTGGTGCAGACATTGGGACGGCCTACCGAGCAGGGATAACAGCTGCCGCAGCTCACCACCGGATCCACCGCCACGCGGTCGCCCAGCCGGGCCGGATCAACACCGTCGCCCACCGCGTCAATCACGCCAAAAAACTCGTGACCAATCACTCGCGGATATTTGGCGAACGGGTTATGACCGTGCCAGATATGCACGTCCGATCCGCAGATGCTGGCATAGGCCACTTTAATACGGACTTCGCCCGCCGCGGGTTGTGGCCGTGGACGTTCAGCCACCACCAGTTCACCCGGCTGTTCAATAACAACGCTTTTCATCAGCTTCTCCTCACCAGTTCCACAGGGTGCCATCTTCAAGACGGGCAACCGGGAGATAGGCAGGTTCATAGGGATATTTCGACGCCAGTTTCTCGTTGAATTCAATGCCGAGACCGGGTTTGTCGCCTGGATGCATGTAGCCCTGGTCAAAGGTCCAGTTAGCCTCAAACAGCTCCATCATCTGTTCGGAGAAGCCCATGTACTCCTGCACACCGAAGTTCGGCACCCAGAGGTCAAAGTGCAGTGCAGCCGCCATGCAGATAGGGGAGAGATCAGAAGGACCGTGCGAGCCGGTGCGTACCTGATAGAGCGAGGCAAAATCAGCGATACGCCGCATACCGGTAATGCCGCCCGCATGCGTAATGGTGGTGCGGATGTAGTCGATCAGCTGTTCTTCAATCAGCTGCTTACAATCCCAGATGCTGTTGAACACTTCCCCCACGGCAATCGGCGTGACGGTATGCTGGCGGATCAGGCGGAAGCACTCCTGATTCTCAGCAGGCGTCGGATCTTCCATCCAGAACAGGCGATAATCTTCCACGCTCTTGCCAAAACGCGCCGCTTCGATTGGCGTCAGGCGATGATGCATGTCATGCAGCAAGTGCTCATCGAAACCAAACTTGTCACGGATGGCGGCGAACAGTTTCGGGGTGAAATCGAGGTATTTCTCGGTTGACCAGAGCTGCTCTTCGGGCCAGTTACCTTTAGTTGCAGGCTCATAGGCCAGACCTTTGCCTTTCGCCATGCCGTAGGTGGTTTTCATGCCCGGGACGCCGCACTGCGCGCGGATCGCTTTAAAGCCCAGCTCTTTGTGCTTCGCGTAGTCATCCATCACTTCATCAATGGAGTGGCCGGTGGTGTGGCAATAGACCATCACGCCGGTGCGTGATGCGCCACCCAGCAACTGATACACCGGCATATTGGCGGCTTTGCCTTTGATATCCCACAGTGCCATATCGACGGCCGAGATAGCGGACATGGTGACCGGGCCACGACGCCAGTAAGCGCCCTTGTAGAAATATTGCCAGATGTCTTCGATCTGATGCGCATCGCGGCCAATCAGCTGCGGGCAGACATGATCTTTCAGGTAGGAGGCGACCGGCAGCTCGCGGCCATTCAGCGTGGCATCACCCACGCCGGTCAGACCCTCATCGGTGGTGATTTTGAGTGTGACAAAGTTTCTGCCTGCGCAGGTTACAAATACTTCCGCCTTAACAATTTTCATCCTGGTTGCCTTTCAGTCAGCGTTCAATGACGAAAAAGTACGCGCTTTAATACTACCATACAAGTTAGTCTGGCAGAGTTGTGAAGCCAGTCACAGACTGTTTTCTGGGACGAAATGGGGTAATGAACTGGCGTATTATTTGGCGACAAAAAGGGCGGCGTGGTAGTAAAACGACGGGCGGCCAGCGTGAAAAAGGGGCTTTCGCCCTCTTAAGGTTATTGACAGCGTCTGCCCCTGCTGGCTGTAAGACCCAGCCGACGAAGGGAACACAGTCAGATCGGAAAGTCGCAAAAGCCGCCATCCCTGGCATGCTCGTCCCGCGTCGTCCCTGACGCGGGACGCTTTCCTCCTCTGCCCGTGTTCCCTACGCTTTAAGCTAATGCGTTGCTGCTAAATTCGTACAGCTGTGAGTTTGTCAGTAATCTGAAGGGGCTTTCGCCCCTGACCCATGCTCAGGAAAGGAGTTCACACTGTGGTGGCAGGCGACAGCTCAGCGCGCCCGCCATCACCTGAATCACGAATTCGCGCCCGGAGAGCGGTTCGCCATCAAGGTTAAAGGTCATCTCGTGCGGAGAGCGAATCGTAAGCGACTCCAGCTGCGTGGTGACGATGCCGGGATTGTCATCGTCGCCGGTCAGGGAGTGCAGCAGCGTCGGCAGCAGCTCCTGCGCGGTGACAACACTGACGTCCAGTCGGCCATCATTGATCAGGGCAGAAGGGCATAACCGCTGACCGCCGCCCGCCTGACGACCATTACCAATACCGATCACCAGCGCATCACCCTGCCAGGCGAAATCGGGGCCGCTGATCTCGCAGGTATCGGGTTTCAGGGTATCCATGCGCATCAGGCCGTGAATAAAGTAGGAGACGCCACCCAGCGCCGACTTCAGCTTTTCCGGCGTTTCAGTCGTGATACGGGTGCCAAACCCGCCGGTCGCCATATTGATGAAGTAGTGGCTCTGATTTACCCTGGCCAGATCGATGGCACTAGCTTTGCCCTGAATTGCCAGTCGCAGTGCCGGTTCCATCTCTTCCGGGATGCCGACGCTGGTGGCAAAATCGTTGGCGGTACCCAGCGGCAGGATGCCCAGCACCGGGCGATGATCCGCTTCAGAAGAAGCCAGCGCTGTCGCAATTTCATTGATGGTGCCATCGCCACCACCGGCCACCACGGTCGCGGCCTGCAGCGCAATGGCCTCTTTAACGTACCTGTCGCCGTCACCTTTTTCAAACGTGACACGCACCGCAATGTCGAAGCCTTCTTCACGCAGAGTCGTAATAGCTTCGCGCAGATCATCATTACCCGCGCCTTTCCCATTCAGGATGAGCAGCGTAAGCGGTTTATTATCCATTTTGCGTTCCTTGAAGATCTACAGAGTAAGAAGGGATTTATAACACAGCTGCCAGCAGTAAATTATTGGCGAAAGAGAGAAAAAAGAAAACCCGCACGGGGGAGCCGGGCGGGTAAATGAGGTGGTTCCTGGTAAATCTGCCGTTTGTTGTTACTCGTTAGCAGCAGGCGGGACTATAAAGCAGCGCTGCGCAGGGGTCTGTGATCCTGTTCTGATTTCCTCAAAATGTTTCCGTTGGTAAACGATTATGAGGGTCCCGGGTATCTTCACCGTGATCAAAATTGCGCAGCAGCAGTGCAAAACGCAGATCCACCTCCTCGGGCACCCGCAGCCAGACGCGATGGCCATCGCCCGGCGCAACTTCAGTGGGTTCGCCGCGCGCATTCTGCAGCGCGTCCAGCTGGCAATTCAGATTCCCTTGGGGCGTCATGATCTCCACGCTGTCGTGCAGCATAAACTTATTCTTCACCGCTACTTCAGCCCATTCGCCCCGGCGTTCGCCGGTGAATTCGCCGACAAACTGCTGGCGGTCGGACACCGAAAAGCCCTGCTGATAATTCTGGTAACTGTCGTGAGTGTGGCGGCGCAGGAAACCTTCGGTGTAGCCACGATGGGCCAGGCCTTCCAGCGTTAACAGCAGTGAGGGATCAAACGGCTTACCGGCCGCGGCATCATCAATCGCCCGGCGATAAACCTGGGCAGTGCGGGCGCAGTAGTAGTAGGACTTGGTGCGTCCCTCAATCTTCAGTGAATGTACGCCCATCTCGCTGAGCCGCTCCACGTGCGCCACTGCGCGCAGATCCCGCGAGTTCATGATGTAGGTGCCGTGTTCATCTTCGAACGCACTCATCACCTCGCCGGGCTTCATCTTCTCTTCCAGCAGAAATACCTTGTCGGTGGGCTGACCGATGCCCAGCGTGGGCGTCACATCCTGTACCGGAATAGGCTCATGACTACCGACGATATTCCCCACTTCATCCTGCTGGCCTTCCGCCACTTTATACTCCCAGCGGCAGGCGTTGGTGCAGGTGCCCTGATTCGGATCGCGTTTGTTCATATAGCCCGACAGCAGACAGCGACCGGAATAAGCCATACAGAGCGCACCATGAACAAAGACTTCCAGCTCCATCTCCGGCACCTGCTGGCGGATCTCAGCGATCTCCTCCAGTGACAGCTCGCGTGACAGAATCACCCGGCTCAGCCCCATCTGCTGCCAGAATTTTACCGTGGCCCAGTTGACCGCATTGGCCTGCACCGACAGGTGAATCGGCATCGTCGGGAAAGCCTCACGTACCAGCATGATCAGGCCGGGATCGGACATGATCAGCGCGTCGGGCTGCATCGCCACCACCGGCGTTAAGTCACGAATAAAGGTTTTCAGCTTGGCGTTGTGGGGCGCAATGTTCACCACCACGTAGAATTTTTTACCCAGCGCGTGCGCTTCATTAATGCCCAGTGCGAGATTCTCGTGGGTAAATTCGTTGTTGCGCACGCGCAGGCTGTAGCGTGGCTGGCCGGCATAGACGGCATCGGCACCATAAGCGAAGGCGTAACGCATGTTCTTCAGCGTGCCGGCGGGGGAAAGCAGTTCGGGTTTCATGATGTTCTCACTGATGTCAGGTCAGTATGCCGCCTTAAGCGGCAGAAGCAGAGCCGTTAAGCCCTGCAAAAGGTGCGGAATTGTAGGCAGTGAGAAAAGGGAAGTAAATTGATCGGGATCAAACTAGATCAAATGACAGGCATCGGCTTCCCAGCGATAGCCCATGCCGTAAACGGCACGGATAAAGGGTTGCTCGCTGTCGAGATTCTCCAGCTTGCGCCGCAGATTCTTGATATGGCTGTCGATGGTGCGATCCGTGACCACGCGATAGTCATCATAGAGATGGTTGAGCAGCTGTTCGCGTGAAAAGACCTTGCCCGGCTCCAGCGACAGGGTTTTCAGCAGCCGGAACTCCGCCGGGGTAAGATCCAGCGGCTTTTCACGCCAGCTGGCGAAGAATCGGCTCTCATCAACCCGCAGTAACGAGGCGCTCTGCGGCTCCTCCGTCGACCGTTTTATCCGGCGCAGGATTGTTTTGACCCGCGCCACCACTTCACGCGGGCTGAAGGGTTTACAGATGTAGTCATCCGCGCCCAGCTCCAGCCCCAGCAGCCGATCAATCTCCTCGGTGCGGGCGGTGACCATAATAATCGGCAGCTCGGAATGGCGACGGATTTCACGGCACAGCGTTAAACCGTCGGTGCCTGGCAGCATTAAATCCAGCAGCATCAGGTCGGGTGGCGTCTGGCGCACGTAATCCAGTACCGCGTTGCCGTCGGCGATGTGATGGGTACGGTAGTTCGAAGCGTGCAGATAATCGATCATCAGCTGCGCCAGTTTCGGCTCATCTTCGACCACCAGAATCAGCGGGTCATGGTTTTCCTGGCTCATAAGCGTTTACACAGGGGGAACATAGCGCAAGTGTAGCGCGATTTTCAGTCCACCTAAATCAGAGTGCGTCGCATGAATATCGCCGCCGTGGGCGTCTGCGATATTTTTACAGATGGCCAGGCCCAGGCCCGAACCGCCGCTGGCGCGATTGCGCGAGCCTTCGGTGCGGAAAAAGCGCTCAAAAATCTGCACCTGATGTTCTCTGTCAACGCCGGGTGCGCTGTCATCAAACTCAATATGCCAGTGAGGGGCTTCATACTTCAGCGTCACTTCAACCCGGCCACCGCTGTCAGTGTAGCGCAGGCTGTTCTCCAGCAGATTCGTGAACAACTGCATCAGGCGGTCGGGATCGCCAAAGAAGGGAGCGTTGTCGGGTAAATTCAGCTTCAGCGTCAGGCCATGCGCGCGGTAGCGCTCGGCAAAGCTGCCCGCCGTTACTTCCAGCAGTTGCACCAGATCGGTCGCCTGCTTGCGGTAGGCGAGGGCACCCACGTCCGACAGCGACAGCTGATGCAGGTCTTCGACCAGCTTGGTCAGCACCACCACTTCACTCTGGAGTGAGGCGATCGCGTCTGGCGTCAGTTTGCGTACGCCATCCTGCATCGCTTCCAGTTCACCGCGCAGGATTGCCAGGGGCGTGCGCAGCTCGTGGGAGATATCGGCCATAAAGGCGCGGCGCATGCTTTCGTTTTTCTCCAGCGAACTGGCCAGCAGGTTAAAGTCACCGGCCAGCTGGCCAAGCTCATCCCGGCTGCTGACCTCAACGCGGGTGGCAAAATTACCAGCCGCCAGATGATGCGTGCCATCGACCAGCCGCTTGACCGGCGCCAGCAGGCCACGCGCCATCAGCCAGGTCGCCAGCGCCGCCAGCAGCGTTGACAGCCCCACGATAATCCAGCTGGTGCGCCGCTGCTGTTGATCAAAATTAATGTCGGTACTGCGCGTCAGCCGCTCCGGCGGCGAGCCGATGACCCAGCCGACTACTTTGCCGGTGCTGGTGGTAATGTTGCGGCGCGTCCCCTCCGGCGGCACCGGCGCACGCGGCCCGACCATCACTTTATATTGTTGATCGAGGATCCAGAACTGGGTGCGCCAGCCGTGTGGCGGCAACTGGCTGTTGCTGTCGGGATTCTGCTCCAGTGAGCGCAGCATGGTGAAGACCAGCCGATCGTTGTGGCGTAAAAAATCCCAGTTCCCATGCTGCTCATACTGATCGGCCAGCGCATCGCTGAGCAGATTTAACCGCTGCTCATTGCCGCGCTTAATGTAGTCGACAAAGCCGTGTTCGAAACTGAGGCGAACGCCCCAGTGCATAGTGATCAGCACCAGCATGCAGGTGGCGAAAATCGCCATAAACAGTTTGGCCCCGATTCCCAGGCGCAGGTTAACACTCATTTTTTTCTCCGGCGTCGCAGATCAACGTTGGTACTCACCTGTGGCGGAACGCGCCAGAACACCAGCGCGGGCAGGATGATAATCAGCGACATGCAAAGGTAGGTATAAATAAACATCTGGTGTTCCGCTGGGCTGTTTGCCGTACTCTGCTGGGCAAACGCGCCCAGCAGCAGCCCGGCCACGGTGACGCCAATACTCATCGACAGCTGCATAATCATCGACAGCAGGCTGTTACCGCTGGAGGCCAGCTCATCGGGCAACTCCTTCAGCGTCAGGGTATTCATCGAAGAGAAGCGGATGGCGTTGACCATACCCTGCAGAAACAGCACCAGCGGCAGCAGCCAGACCCAACCCATGAGCGCCACCAGCGGGAACAACAGGACCACCAGCGCCAGCGCTACGGTCGACATCACCAGCACATTACGGTAGCCATAGAGATTGACGATGCGCACCACAATGCGCTTCATCCCCATATTCCCCAGCACCATCGGAATCATCATCAGACCGGCGTGAAACGGGCTGTAGCCCATGCCGAGCTGCAGAAAAATGGGCGTCATAAAGGGCAGCATGCCGCTGCCGATGCGGCCGGTAAAACTGCCGAGCAGGCCAATAGAGTAAACGCGATGATCAAACAACTTCAGGCTGAACAGGGCGTTATCATTTCCGCGCGCATGCATCAGGTAAAACAGCAGAGAGAAAATGCCAGTGAGGATCATGGCCCCCAGCAGCAACGGCGAACCGCCGCTGCTGCGCTGACCATCCAGCGCCAGTGTCAGGGTAGCCATACCGGCGGCCAGCAGAATAAAACCACCGAAATCAAAGCGGCGCGTCTGCATGCTGTAGTTGGGCATCAGCATCAGGGTGGCGATAGCGCCTGCGATACCGACCGGAATATTAATCAGAAAGATCCAGTGCCAGCTGGCGTACTCGACCAGCACACCGCCCAACGCCGGACCCAGCAGCGGACCAATCTGGCCAGGCAGGGTCACAAAGGTCATGGCGGACATATACTGTTCTCGCGGCACGATTTTCATCACCGTCAGGCGACCCACCGGCACCATCATGGCCCCGCCAATCCCCTGAACCACGCGCGACAGCACCAGCTGATCCAGCGTGCCGGACAGGGCGCACAGTAGCGAACCCAGGCTGAACAGCACAATCGCGCAGAAGAAGATGTTGCGCACGCCAAAGCGATCCGCCAGCCAGCCGCTGACCGGCAGCATCACGGCCACCGTCAGCACGTAATAGACGATCACCGAGTGCATGTGCAGCGGGCTGACGCCCAGGTCGTGTGCCATCGACGGGATCGCGGTATTGACGATGGTGGTATCCAGCGTCTGCATAAAGAAACCGATGGCAACAATCCACAGTTGCCAGCGGACGTTAGTGCTTTGCGTAGTCATCAATCCCCCCGATCAAGGCGTCACATTCCCCGTCTGTCGCCGCCAGACCCATTACGGCTGCTGCGCAGCGGCCAGCGGGCGTTTTCTGCGCCGCAGCTTATCCATCATTAAATAGACGACCGGCGTCGTGAAGAGCGTCAGCAGCTGACTCATCACCAGTCCGCCCGCGATGGTAATCCCCAGCGGCTGGCGCAGTTCAGCACCGTCGCCGCTGCTCAGCACCAGCGGTAGCGCGCCAAACAGCGCCGCCAGCGTGGTCATCATAATGGGCCGGAAGCGTAACAGGCAGGCCTGGAATATCGCCTCGCGCGCGCTGAGCTGGCCGTTTCGCTCTGCCTCCAGTGCAAAGTCGACCATCATGATGGCGTTCTTTTTCACAATGCCGATGAGCAGCAGAATCCCGATCAGCGCAATCAGGCTGAAGGGCGTATCAAACAGTTCCAGTGCCAGCAGCGCGCCGACACCCGCCGAAGGCAGGGTAGAGAGGATCGTCAGCGGATGGACATAGCTCTCATAGAGGATCCCCAGCACGATATAGACCGCCGCTATCGCCGCCAGCATCAGCCAGAGCTGGCTGCTCTGCGACTGCTGAAACACCTGCGCGGTTCCGGCAAAGCTGCCGCGCACGCTGGAGGGCACGCCAATCGCGGTCATGGTGCGTTCAATTGCCTCCGATGCCTGCGACAGCGACACACCTTCCGGCAGGTTGAATGAGATGGTCGAGGCGGCAGACAGCCCTTCATGATTGACCGAGAGTGGTGCATTCGCGGGCTGCCAGTGGGCGAACCACGACAGCGGAATCGCTTTACCTTCGCTGTTTATCACGAACATCTGCGACAGGGCGCTGATATCCTGGGTGTAGCGTGGATCGACCTCCATCACCACTTTGTACTGGTTAAGCGGCTGGTAGATGGTGGAGATCTGACGCTGACCAAAGGCGTTATTCAGCAGGGCATTGGCCTGAGAGACATCGATGCCGAGCCGCGCCATGCTTTCCCGGTCATAGGTCAGCGCCATCTCGCTGCCTTTATCCTGCTGATCGGAGTTCACATCCGCCAGCTGCGGCAGGGCAGAGAACGCCTCGCGAATTTTCGGCTCCCACGTCCGCAGCGCGGCGAGATCGTCCGATAGCAGCGAATACTGATAACCGGCATTCGACTCCCGGCCACCTGCGCGCAGATCCTGCACCGCATTCAGATAGAGGCTGGCACCCGGCTCTTTCGCCAGCTTTGTACGCAACCGGGCGATGATCTCCACGGCACTCTCTTTGCGCTCTGACAGCGGCTTCAGTGAGATAAACATGGAGCCACTGTTGGTGCGCATGCCACCGGTAAAGCCCACCACGCTGTCTACAGCGGGATCGGCACCGACGATCTCCATAAAATCCTGCAGTTTACTGCGCATCGCCTGAAACGAAATGCTCTGGTCAGCAGAGATAAAGCCGGAGAGTCGCCCGGTATCCTGTTCCGGCATAAAGGTTTTCGGGATATGAACAAACAGCCAGCCGGTCAGGAAGATGGTGGCGAAAAACAGCAGCATGACCCAGCGTGCATGGTTCAATACCACGTTAAGCGAGCGACCATAACCCTGCTGAAGCGCCATCAGCAGCCGGCCTGCGCCGCGGCGACGGGGCTGGCTGCGCGGCCCGTGGGGCTTCAGCAGATACGCGCACATCATCGGTGTCAGGGTGATGGAGATAAACAGCGAGATGATGATAGACACCGACAGCGTAATGGCAAACTCAGAGAAGAAACGGCCAATCAGGCCGCCGATCATCAGCAGCGGCAGGAACACGGCAACCAGCGACAGGCTCATCGACAGCACGGTAAAGCCGACTTCCCGTACCCCTTTCAGCGCGGCGGCCAGCGGTTTCATGCCCGCTTCGACATGGCGGGCAATGTTCTCCAGCACTACGATTGCATCATCCACCACAAAGCCGGTGGCGATAGTGAGCGCCATCAGCGACAGGTTATTCAGGCTGAAGCCGCACAGGTACATCGCGGCAAAGGTGCCGATCAGCGAAACCGGCACGGCGACGGCGGGGATCAGCGTGGCACGCCCCGAGCGCAGGAAAACAAACACCACCAGGATCACCAGCGCCACGGCGATTAACAGAGACTGCTCCACTTCATGCAGCGAGGCGCGAATGGTGGGCGATCGATCCTGAGCAATCTGCAGATCGATGGCGGCCGGGATCACCTCATGCAGCAGCGGCATTTCGGCACGGATCCGGTCAACCGTATCGATGACGTTGGCTTCAGGCGTTTTGCGGATCAGCAGCAGCACCGCGGGTTTACCGCGCGACATCCCGGCGTTACGCACGTCCTGCACCGAATCCTCGACGGTCGCCACATCGGACAGCTTCACCGCTGCACCGTTTTTGTAATGCACCACCAGCGGCTGATACTCACGGGCGGTCTGCAGCGCGTCATTGGTACGCAACTGCCAGCGCTGCTGCGCGTCATCCAGTGCGCCCTGCGGCCGACGCTGGTTGGCGTTCGAGATCGCGGTGCGCACCGCATCCAGCGACACGCCCTGATTAAACAGCGCCTGCGGATTGAGCGCCACACGCACCGCAGGCAACGAACTGCCGCCCACGGTGACGTCGCCCACGCCCTCGATCTGCGACAGCTTTTGTGCCAGCTGGGTCGAGGCGTAATCATAGAGCTGACCAGGATTGTAGGTATCCGAGGTCAGCGTCATGATCATAATTGGCGCATCAGAAGGATTTACTTTGCGATAGGTGGGACGCGACGGCATGCCTGTGGGCAGCAGGCTCTGCGCCGCATTGATCGCGGCCTGCACATCGCGCGCCGCGCCATTGATATCGCGATCAAAATCGAACACCAGAATGATGCGGGTGCTGCCCAGCGAACTGGTGGAGGTCATTTCACTGACGCCCGCGATGCGTCCCAGCGAGCGCTCCAGCGGCGTGGCCACCGACGACGCCATAATCTCCGGTGAGGCACCCGGCAGTGATGCCGAGATGACAATCACCGGGAAATCGACCTGCGGCAGCGGTGCTACCGGTAGCAGCCGGAAACCCAGCATGCCCGCCAGGGCGATGGCCAGCGTCAGCAGGGTCGTCGCGACGGGCCGGTTGATGAACAGGGCAAAAAACTTCACTCTGCGGCCTCCGTGCGGCCAAAGCGGCGACGGGTGGCGTGCGCCAGACGATCAAACAGCAGGTAGATCACCGGCGTGGTGAACAGCGTCAGCACCTGGCTCAGAATCAGCCCGCCGACCATGGCAATGCCCAGCGGATGGCGCAGCTCAGCACCGACGCCGGTGCTGAGCATCAGCGGCAGCGCGCCGAGCAGGGCGGCCAGCGTGGTCATCAGAATCGGGCGAAAGCGCAGCAGGCAGGCCTGATAGATGGCATCAACAGGCTTCATACCCTGTTCACGCTCCGCCGCCAGCGCAAAGTCGATCATCATGATGGCGTTCTTTTTCACGATGCCGATTAGCAGGATGATGCCGATAATCGCCACAATATCCAGTTCATTGCCGCTGAGCATCAGCGCCAGCAGCGCGCCAACACCCGCGGTAGGCAGCGTCGAGAGAATGGTGATCGGGTGAATAAAGCTCTCATAAAGCACGCCCAGCACGATGTACATCGCCACAATGGCCGCCACCATCAGCCAGACCGTGCTGCCGAGCGCCGCCTCAAAGGCCAGCGTGCTGCCCTGGAACTGGGTCATCAGTTCGGCAGGCATGCCAAGCTGCGCTTCTGCCTGTGAGACGGCTTTTACCGCATCTTCCAGCGAATAGCCGTCAGCCACGTTGAACGAGAAGGTCGCCGACGGGAACTGGTCGAGATGGTTAATACTCAGCGGCGTGTGGCGCTGCTCGATACGGGCAATGGCACTTAGCGGCACGCTGCCGCCGTCGCTGCTGTTCAGGCGAATAGCATCCAGACTCGCCAGACCTGGCGTGGCGTTATTATCCTGCTCCAGCACTACACGATACTGATTCGCCTGCGTATAGATGGTTGAGATGAGCCGCTGCCCAAAGGCGTTATAGAGCGCGTTATCGACGTCCGCCATGCTGATGCCAAGCCGGCTGGCACTGTCGCGGTCCACGTTGACATAGGCTTCCAGCCCCTGATCCTGCCAGTCACTGCTGACATCGCGCAGCTGTGGCAGGGTGCTGAGCCGGGTAAGCAGGGCCGGAACCCAGGTGCTGAGCGACGATAGTGAACCCGATTGCAGCGTGAACTGATAAGGCGTGCGGCTCGCCTGGGTATCAATAGTGAGATCCTGCACCGCCTGCAGCCACAGCTGCACGCCCGGTACCTCACTGACCTGCTGTTGCAGGCGCTGCTGAATGGCAGGAATGCGGTCGTCGCGTTGATCCAGCGGTTTGAGGTTGATCTGCAGCCGCGCGCTGTTCAGCGAGGCATTGGTGCCATCTACGCCGACAAACGAGGTCATGCTCTCAACCGCCGGATCTTTCATGATAATGGAGGCAACATCGCGGGTGCGCTGCGCCATACTGGCGTAGGAGACCGACTGCGGAGCCTGGAGCGTACCCTGAATAATGCTGTTGTCCTGCTGCGGGAAGAAGCCTTTCGGGATCACCATCCACAGCAGCAGCGTCAGGACCAGCATGCCCAGCGCCACCGACAGCGTCAGCCAGGGGTGATTCAGCACCCGGCTCAGGCCACGACCGTAGGTGGCGACGATACGATCAAACATCGCTTCACTGGCCCGCGAAAAGCGGTTCTGTTTGCGCAGCGACTCCGCGCTCAGCATCCTGGCGCACATCATCGGCGTCAGGGTCAGTGACACCACCGCTGAAATCAGAATCGCCACCGCCAGCGTGACGGCAAATTCACGGAACAGGCGGCCAATTACGTCGCCCATAAACAGCAGCGGAATCAGCACCGCAATCAGTGAGAAGGTGAGGGAGATAATGGTAAAGCCAATTTCCCCGGCCCCTTTCAGTGCGGCGGTCAGCGGTTTTTCCCCTTTCTCGATATAGCGTGAGATGTTCTCAATCACCACGATGGCATCATCGACCACAAAGCCGGTGGCGATGGTCAGCGCCATCAGCGTCAGGTTGTTAATGGAAAAGCCAAGGAAATACATCGCTGCAAAGGTACCGATCAGCGAAAGCGGTACGGCCACCGCCGGGATCAGCGTGGCGGGTACGTTGCGCAGAAACAGATAAATGATCATCACGACCAGCGCCATCGCCAGCATCAGCTCAAACTGTGTGTCGTTGACCGAAGCGCGAATATTGGTGGTGCGGTCGGTGAGCAGTTTAACGTCTACCGACTTTGGCAGGGCGGCGGTCAGGGCGGGCAACATGGCACGGATATTATCTGCCGTGGCGATGATATTGGCACCAGGCTGACGCTGAACGTTGAGCACAATCGCCGCATCGCGGTTGGCCCAGGCACCGAGCCAGCTGTTTTCTGCTCCCTGCTCAATGGTTGCCACATCCCCCAGTCGTACCGGCGCACCATTTTTATAGCTGATGATAAGCTGGCGATAGTCTTCCGCCGACTTCATCTGGTCATTGGCTGACAGAGTGACGGAGCGGGTCGGGCCATCCAGGCTCCCTTTAGCCGAATTGACGTTGGCATTGCTGATCGCGGTCCGCACCGTTTCGCTGGTCAGACCCAGCGCCGCCAGCGCCTGCGCATTCATCTTCACCCGCACCGCCGGACGCTGACCGCCCGACAGCGTCACCAGTCCGACGCCGCTGACCTGAGAGATTTTCTGTGCGACGCGCGTTTCCACCATGTCCTGCACCTGCGTCAGCGGCATGCTGCGGGTGGTAACGGCCAGCGTCATGATCGGCGGATCGGCAGGGTTCACTTTGCTGTAGACCGGCGGATTAGGCAGATCGTTGGGCAGCAGATTGGTAGCTGAGTTAATGGCTGCCTGCACCTCCTGTTCTGCCACATCCAGCGGCAGCGTCAGCTGGAACTGCAGCGTCACTACCGAGGCACCGCCGGAGCTTTGCGACGCCATCTGTTTCAGGCCAGACATCTGACCAAACTGACGCTCAAGCGGGGCAGTAATCGATGAGGTGACCACATCCGGGCTGGCACCCGGATAGAGCGTGACGACCTGGATGGTCGGATAGTCGACTTCGGGCAGCGCCGAGACCGGCAGGAAGCGGTAGCCCAGTATCCCGGCCAGCAAAATCGCAATCATCAACAGCGTGGTGGCAACCGGGCGCAGAATAAACTGGCGTGACGGCCCGCCACTGTGATCGGGAGGCATGACCTGCATTACTCACGCTCTCCTTTTGACGGCAGGGTCGCGCGGGTGGCGCGCGGAGCATTGCTCTGCGGCGCGACCACCTCAACTTTCGCGCCTTCGGTCAGGCGATCCAGCCCGTCTGTCACTACGCGTTCACCCGCCTCCAGACCGGCGCTGATCACCACTTTCTCACTGTCCTGCAGACCAGCAATTACGCTTTTTTTGCTGACCTTATTGTCACTGTTCACCACCCAGACAAAGTGGCCTTCGTTGCCCATCTGCAATGCGGCAGGCGGAATGACCACTGCATCCTGCAGGGTGTTGACCTTCAGCCGCACATTGACGAACTGGTTAGGGAACAGCGTATCGTCCTGATTATCAAAACGCGCTTTGATTTTGATGGTGCCGGTGGTGACATCAATCTGGTTATCCAGGCTCAGCAGTTTGCCGCTGGCGATCAGATTCTGATTACTGCGATCCCAGGCCTCAACCAATAGCGGCAGGCCGCTTTTCTGCGCCTGCAGAATGGAACTGATGCTGTTTTCTGCCAGGGTAAAAACCACATCAATCGGGTGCGTCTGGGTGATCACCACGATACCGGAGGTGTCGCCGCTGGTGACATAGTTGCCAACATCCACCTGTTTCAGCCCGACCCGGCCAGCAATCGGCGCGGTGATCCGGCTGTAGGTCAGGTTGAGCTGCGCACTGGCAACGCCGCCCTCATCCGCTTTCAGGGTGCCGAGTGTTTCACTCACCAGTGAGCGCTGAGTGTCCAGCTCCTGTTGTGACACCAGCGAGGTTTTTGCCAGCTTCTCGAAGCGCGCCAGGTCACGACGGGCATTCGCCAGCGTCGCCTGATCTTTCGCCAGCTGGCCCTGAGCCTGGGTTAACGCCACCTGATAAGGCCGCGGGTCGACTTCTGCCAGGAGATCGCCTGCGTTCACCTGCTGGCCTTCGGTGAAGTGGATCGCCAGCAGGTCGCCATTGACCCGACTGCGCACCGTGGCGGTGTTAGCGGCGGTCACCGTTCCCAGTCCGCTGAGAAATTGCGGCACGCTCTGGCGAGTGGCGGTTGCGGCCTGAACCGGTGCGAGGGGACGACGCGCGCCATCACCGCCGCCTTTACCGCCACGTGGCGCTGGCGAATCCGTCTGGCTGCTGCTCTGCGGCTGGGCATTGCGTTGCCAGGCATAGTAGCCGCCAGCGGCCACGGCGATCAGGGCCAGCACGATCAGGGTTTTTTTCATAACAGGATGTCGGGTGCTCATGATTGTTGATGCTCTCCAGCAGTGACGTAGTCCCAGGCGCAGGCATGAAAGGGGTAGCCTGCAAACGACAGAGTGTAGTCGCCTCTGACGGGCAAAAGTTGAAGGAAATAAGGATATCTGTCAGGGCGGGGTAATTATGCCTGTTCCTTTATTAATCGCAGCACAATCGTCATAAAGGCGTGAAATGACTTTGCTATGCTGAAAAACAGACAGTTTGCAGGCAAATCAGGAGCAGATAATGAGTCAGAATCAAACCCGGCAGTTGGGTGACAGTGGTATTACGGTGCCGTTACTGACGTTTGGCGGCAATGTGTTTGGCTGGACGGTGGATCAATCCACCTCCTTTTCTCTGCTGGATGCGCTGGTGGATCGAGGGCTGTGGTTTATCGACACCGCGGATGTCTATTCCCGCTGGGCGCCGGGCAATAAAGGCGGTGAATCGGAAACCATTATTGGTGAGTGGCTGAAAAAAAGCGGCAAGCGCGATCGGGTCGTGCTGGCAACCAAAGTCGGTATGGAGCTGTCCCCGGAGAAAACCGGGCTGAAGCCGCAATATATCCGTCAGGCGGTCGAAGATTCACTGCGCCGGTTGCAGACCGACTACATCGACCTCTACCAGGCGCACCGTGACGATCAGGACACGCCACTGGCAGACACGCTGAGCACCTTTGACAGTCTGATCCGCGAGGGGAAAGTGCGGGCGATTGGTGCCTCGAATTACAGCGCGGCGCGGCTTGAGGAAGCATTAAAGATCAGTGAAACGGAGGGGCTGGCGCGCTATGAAACCCTGCAACCGGAATACAACCTTTATGACCGCCAGCCCTATGAGTCGGCGCTGGAGCCGGTGGTCAGGGCGCACGGTTTAGGTGTGATCAACTACTACTCACTCGCCAGCGGTTTTCTCAGTGGTAAATACCGTGATGCAGCGGATGCCAGTAAAAGCGCGCGGGGGCAGGGCGTGGTAGACAAATACCTCAACCCGCGCGGTTTGCGGATCCTGGACGCGCTGGATGCGATCAGCGATGCGCATCAGGTGACACCGACGCAGGTGGCGCTGGCCTGGCAGATTGCCCGGCCCGGTATTACCGCACCGATTGTCAGTGCTACCTCACTTAAACAGCTCGACGATCTGACTGGCGCCATGCAGCTGACGCTGACCCCGGCACAGATTGATCAACTGGATCAGGCCAGCCAGTAAACACAAGGGGCGATAGCGCCCCTTTTTACGCTGTATCTGTCAAAAAATACGCACCTCGCCCAGAGAATAACCAATCAGAGATCCCGATCACAAATGCGTTAATAAACGGATGTTACGGGTAATTATGCGCACGTATTTACAAAAAACAGAGGTTATCCAGCACTATCCTCTGCGCGTCATTTTCCGTAACTTACATAAGAATAAGCAAGATGAAAAACAGAAAAGCAGAGCAGCGTTTCCCGCTGCGCCGTGTGGCAACCGGCACCCTGATCCTGGCCATGTTTTCCGCGCAGGCGTTGGCCGCTGATGCTTTCAGCCCGGACTCCGAATGGATGTTTGGTGACTGGGGCGGGTACCGAACGCAGCTGCAGGACGACGGCATTAAGTTTGACGTTAACTACACCATGGAAAGCGCCGCGAATTTAGGCGGCGGAGCCGATACCAATACCACCATGCGCTACAGCGACCAGTGGACGTTCGGCACCAATTTCGATCTGCAGAAGCTGCTGGACTGGCAGGATGCCGAGTTTCAGATGACCGTCACCAGTCGTAACGGGCAGAATCTTTCCGATCAGGTCGCGGATCAACGCACCGGTATGCTCTCCTCAGTCCAGGAAGTTTATGGTCGCGGTCAGACCTGGCGTCTGACGCAGTTCTGGTTGCGCAAAGGGCTCTTCAACGATGTGGTTAATATTAAAGCCGGACGGGTAACGGTAGGTGAAGATTTCGATAATTTCGATGGCAATTTGTTCCAGAATCTGGCGCTGGGCAGCGGGCAGGCGGGTAACTGGCGTGGCGATCGCTGGTTCAACTGGCCGGTGTCGCAGTGGGGCGGCCGGGTTAAGTTCAATATCACGCCGGATGTCTTCTTCCAGGTCGGTTTCTATAATCAGAACCGTGCTAACTACGATCGCGGCGATGGCTTCCGTCTGGATACCAGCAATTCAGAAGGCAATCTGGTGCCGGTCGAACTGGGCTGGAAACCGACCTTCGGGCCGGAGAAATTACCGGGTAACTACCGCATCGGTTATTACTATTCGTCAGTGGATGGCGATGTCTATGGCAGCTGGCGCAACGGTGGCTATCAGGATCAGGCGCATTCCTACGGCGGCTATCTGTTATTGCAGCAACAGCTGACCGCGCAGGATGGCGATGTGAATCGCGGTCTGGGCGTGCGGGTTCAGGCGGTGATGAACGATCACAAGACCTCGAAGACCGATAACTACCAGTCTATCGCCTTTACCTGGACTGGACCGTTCGATGCCCGTCCGCAGGATGAGATCGGTGTGGGCGCATCGCGTATTCACGTGAACAGCGACTATACCCGCTCATTGCGTCAACAAAATCAGGCCAATGGCGAGAGCCGCTTTGACAGCCCGACTTATCTGCCGATTCAGGAAGGTTCAGAGTACAACTATGAGGTTTACTACAACGCCAAAGTGACGAACTGGATGTCACTGCGACCTAACCTGCAGTATGTGGTGGCACCAGGCGCGGTGAGCGAAGTGAAAGATGCGTTTATCGGCGGTATCAGCGCCAATATTGCATTCTGATTTACAATAAAAACGGCACCTAAACAGACGACTCCCAGACTTAAAGCGATGGGTGTATACGCCAGTAGCAAAGCATAGCGGGCCTGGGATGGCCCGCGCTGAGCCCGCCAGGGATGGCGGGTTTTGCGTCTTTGCGAAAGGCGTATGCTCCCTGAGCCTGCTCTCAGTGATCCGCAAACAAAAACAGCACCTTCAGGTGCCGTTTTTTATTGCAGCGCAGCGTAGAGCAGAATTAACGGAACATCACTTCCGCCCAGCGGGCCAGCCCTGCGGTGACGGAGGCGAAATCATCGCCTCCCGCAATCGGCGTGTCCGGCAGCGTCTGCTGCAGCGCTGCGCGCAGCAACGGTGAGCGCGCACTGCCGCCGGTCAGATAAATCACATCGGGCTTAATCTGGCTGGTGGCCAGCGCGAGCTGCACCTGCTCCAGAATTTTCTCCAGCGGCTGACTGATGGCATCCTGCAGCTGATCCACGCCAATCTCTGTCTCTAATGCCGCGGCAATAAAGTCGAGAGAGGCGGTCTGCGCCGGGCTGGATGACAGCGCAATCTTGCTCTCTTCCGCGGCGCGCACCAGGCGATAACTGAGCTTCTGCTGCCACACTTTCAGCAGACGAGCCACAACATCACCCTGTTCCGCATCCCGTACTAAATCCCGCAGCCACTTGCCGCAGGCGGGGCTATAAAAGTCGCTTTGCGCCGGAACATCATTAATCGCGATGGCGTTCCACCACGGCAGGGCAGGCAACGCGGTGCCTTTCAGGGTGTTACCGCCCAGGCCCAGTAACGGCATCAGAGTCTTAAACGTCAGCATAATATCCAGATCGTTACCGCCCACGCGGCAACCGCTGTGGCCCAGCAGGCTTTCCCGCCGGTCCGCCTTATCACGCCATTCTGGTCCCATCAGCAACATCGAGCAGTCGGTCGTACCGCCGCCGATATCCACCACCAGAACCGTCGTCTCCTGCTTCAGCGTCGCTTCGAAATCGAGCCCGGCGGCGACCGGCTCAAACTGAAACTCCACGTCGCGGAAACCGGCGCGGTGGGCGGCGCGCAGCAGAATGCCTTCCGCCTGCTGGTTAGACTCTTTGCTGCCTAAGCCCTGGAAGTTGACCGGCCGCCCGATCACCGCCTGATCGATGGGCTGATCAAGCTGGCTTTCACCCTGCTGGCGGATGTGCAGCATCATGGCGCAGACCAGATCTTCAAACAGGGCGATCTGCTGCGGCTTCAGGCCACTGGCACCGAGGAACGATTTGGGCGATTTAACGAACCAGACATCTTCGGGGTCGACCATGTAATGCTGCAGCGCGGTGAGGCCGAACTGCACGCTGTTGGGCTGGACCTCGATATCCTCTTCGCGGTTATAACGCATCGCACGCTGCAGCAGCGCCGTGGTTTCGCTGTCAGGTGTCGCCACCTGATGATGACGATAGAGCCATTCGCTGATCGACTCGCGGGTCGGCGCACAGATCATTGACGGCAGCAGGCGCTGATCATTTTCCAGCGTTAACAGACGTGGCGTGCCATTTTCGCTGACTGCAATGGCGCAGTTAGCCGTGCCGTAATCGAATCCTATGAACATTTTCGCCCCCATGCCGGAAAAAAGGGGGCGACTTTAGCGCAGCTTCAGCAGGGTGGCAAGCAGGCAGCGCGGGAATTAACGGATAGCGAAGATGCGATCTTCAGCCAGAGAACGCAACGGCTGACGCTCGGCTACGGCACTGCCCCAGACGCCATCCACATCAAGGGTCGCCAGCGTGCTGAGTACGGCGGGTACTGAAATTGGCCCGGCCAGGACCGAGATATTGCGCTGTTTTGCCTGGCCCTGAATGATGGTCAGCAGCATCTCATCCATCAGATTATTATGAACGTTAGCAACCAGTTCAGGCGCCAGCACCAGATAATCAACTACTTCGTCGCTCAGCAGATTGAAGGCATCCAGATTACGGCCAAAATGCTGCAACACGACACGACAGCCACACTGCCGCAGTTGCATTAGTGCGGCATAGAGCTGATCGCCTTTGCTGAGCACACTGGCTGCAGGGAAAGCGAAACCACAGCGGCTGTCGGAGAGACCCTCGGCAACAAAGCGCTGACAGAGTTGCTGCACACAGGCGGCATCGCTCAGAACCTGTGCATTGAGTGGCAGGATCACCGGAATGCCTTTGTTATTCAGCCTCTGCACATCGTGACGGAAAAAAGCATCCAGAATAGTGTTATCCAGCTGCCGCCGCAGCGTATCGTCAGACAGGTTATTGCGCAGCAACGTTTCATCCACCAGCAGCCCGTCAGCCGTTAACAGCTGAACCTCAAGCAGCCAGATAAAGGCTGCCTGCGGTGTTTTGGGCGGCGCAACGGCCCAGGCAGGCAGTTCGATCTGCAGCGCATCAATCATTGCTGCATCCATGCCCTGATGATTACCTGGCAGCGGTAACCGATGCTGTTCATAGATGACCAGCCGTCCGCGCCCGCTGCGTTTGGCGTTGTAACAGGCGATATCCGCCTGCGAAAGCACGTCGCCGCTCTGGCAGTTATCCGCTGAAATCTGCGTAACGCCCGCGCTGGCACCCACATGATAAAGGCGGCCCAGCCACTGAAACCGGTAATGATTGACCGCGGCGACGATGCGCTGCACCACGTCATGCGCCTGAGCGACTTCGCAATCTGGCATCAGCAGCGCAAACTCGTCACCGCCCAGCCGGGCCAGGAAATCGCTGCTTCGCAGATGTTGCTGCATTAAATCAGAGAGCTCACGCAATAACGCATCGCCTGCGGCGTGTCCGGCGCTGTCATTGACCGCTTTAAACTTATCCAGGTCGATAAACACCAGCACATGCTGATGCTGATGTTCAGCGGCATCAAACAGCAGACGTTTAAGCTGAAGCTCGAAACTGGCACGATTCGGCAGGCGGGTCAGGGTGTCATGCAGCGCGCTATAGCTCAGCCGCTTCATCAGTTTGCGGGATTCGCTGACATCCTGAATAACCATGACGGCACCCTGTTCCAGGCCCGCTTCGGAGCGCAGCGGTGTGATGCTGTAGTGAATATCGATATGGCCGCCTTCGGGCGTATGCAGCACCAGATCTTCCGCGAGCCCAGGGGTGATTTTTTCCGCCGGCAGCTGGCATAACAGCAGATTTTCGACTTCCGGGCCGTTACGCCCCTGAGTGATATGCAGCAGTTCACTCAGCGGCTGACCGGCTGCCTGTTCCTGCGAGAGGCCACTCATCTTTTCTGCTACCGGGTTCATAAAGGCGACGCGCATCTCTTTATCGGTGCTGATCACCGCTTCGCCGATGGAATCCAGGGTGATCGCCATGCGCTCTTTCTCCTGAAACAGTGCTTCATTCAGGTTGCGGAGTGGCGTGATGTCCTGGCAGATACCCAGCATGCGCTCAATGCGCCCCTCTTTGCTCAGTTGCCGGTTAGCCTGGGTACGTACCCAGCGCTGTCCTTCAGCATTGACTACGCGATACTCCATGTGGAACGCGCTGCGCAGTTCAATTGCCTGCTGTACCGTCATCGCGGCATATTCCCGATCGGCGGTGTGCAGCAGATGGATCCAGAGGTCATAGCTGGGCGACTCATGCGGCGCAAGGCCAAACAGGGCGTACATGCGCTTATCCCACAACATCTCGCCGGTCAGCAGGTTCCACTCCCACACGCCGATGCCGCCCGCCTCGTTGGCCAGCGTAATACGCTCCATCAGCCGGCGGTTCACCTGCTCACTCTGCTTCAGCTCTGAGATATCGATAATCTGCGCAATAAAGTAGAGCGGGGCATGACTGCTGTCGCGCACCAGCGAGACCGTCAGCCGCGCCCAGACAATTTCGCCATCCTTACGGAAATAGCGCTTTTCGAAGGTATAAGTATCAATCTCGCCTTCCAGCAGCCGGCTCACATGCTGCAAATCGAGTGAGAGATCGTCGGGATGGGTAATCTGCTGAAAGGTCAGACGCTTCAGCTCTTCTGCCGGATAACCCAGAGTCTGACACAGAGATCGATTCACCTGCAGCCAGTTGCCCTCAGGTGCGACGAGCGCCATACCGATGGCGGAGTACTCCATAGCATGCCGGAAGCGGGTTTCGCTGTCAGTAATATGAAGTTTTTCACGCCGGGACGCATCCATCACCAGCGACATAATATGGCTGGGGATTAACACCAGCAGAAATGGCAGCCAGCTGGAGACCGGGCCGAGGGCGCTGTTGTTATTGACCACGTTGACCAAATCAAAAGCCAGCAGCATTGAGATAAAACTGGCGTTCAGGAAGAACAGGACAAACGCCTGCAGCTTGGGCAGGCGAACTGCACACCAGAACAGGATTACCACAATAAAGGTAAAGGGCCACGGCAGGAAACGCAGTGCCAGATAACTGGCCCCGAGGGTAAGCAGCAGCGTCAGCAGCGATTCGGCCAGGCGCAGATCGCTGAACTGCGCGCGCCGCAGCGGCCAGGGCAGCAGAAGCAGCATCGGGCCTAACACCAGCATGCCGATGATCTCGGAGATTACCCAGGTATAGAAGAAGGGAAACGAGGCATGACCGCTGACCTGTAGCGTCCAGATCGCGAGCAGGCCGCCAAGCACCGGCGTCACGATGCCGACTGACAACACCATCCTGGCCCAGTCGTTGAGCGAATTCAGCGGCGCGCGCCGATTTAGCAGGGCGCGCAGCAGCATGCCACCTATGCCGGCCTGAATAAGATTAAGCAGCGCGAATTTAATATTAGAGAGAGCAGGTCCGATGATGATGGCATTAGCCCCCGCGGTGCCCAGCACACAAGCGGTCAACAGCAGCGGCAACTGTCGTGACGGGCAGCGGAAAACCACGACGGTCATTAAGGTGGTCGGGAACCAGAGCGGGGAAATCTTCCCACTGACAACAATCAGTTCAAGACAGAACAGGGTCAGGACAAACACCACGCAGCCAAGCACCAGGGCCGAGAGCCAGCGGTTTGGCATGTTATTTTGCGGGGACAGGATCTCTATCGTCATGCGGACTTCCGGCAGGGTGCAGGGCTCCGCAACGGCGAATCAGGCACCAGTCATTCTCTGACTGCATGCTAGCACATTCGGCAAAGAAAAAAGGGGTGAAATCAATATTGCCCGTTATTCGGCGAATTGACGGGCACGGTATAATTGATTGCCAGCGTGTTGATTACTGGCGGAAAAGATCGGCGCGGGTATAGGGTTTTTCCAGGCCCGCGAGGCTGGCAGAGAAGCGCTCCAGAAACTGCTGCGTCGTCGCGACGCGACCGTGACCCATCAATACAAACGGCACTAACAGCGCGGCACCCACCTGCGGCCAGCTGAAGCCTTTTAATGAGGTACGGCGCTGCGAAATCAGAAACGCGGTGCTCAGCGTAAAGCCCAGCAGCAGACCGGTAGCGACCTCACTTTTAGAGTGGGCGTGGATCACCAGGCGGGAGAAACCGACCATCAGGGGGATCAGGTAACCGACGCCTATCGCCGCAATGCGCCACAGGGCTTTCCAGCGCCCGGAAACCAGCCATAACATGACCGGCCACAGCGTGGCGGACATGGCGCTGTGACCGCTGAAACCGGTGAAATTAAAGCGGGCGCTGCCAATGCCAAATCCCAGAAACAGGATTTTCGAGAGGCTGACAGTCAGCCCAGCCAGGCCAAAGGCCACAATCCAGTAAAAGACCGTAAGACGATTGTCACTCTTCCACGGCAAAATCAGCGCAATAATCACCGCTGTCGGAATCAACAGCATGCTGTCGCCAAAATAGGTCAAAGTCTTCCAGTGCATACCACTCCTGATGCATCATTCGGTCGGAACGTTTGCGACACGCGTCGTCAGAACAGCGTGCCGCACAGGCCATTTTATTTATAGTATGGTGTGACGTTAGTTTATCGGTGAAATGAGTGGCGTCCAAAGGAGAAAGTCTGAAAAGTCGCCGACGCCATTTTTGTGGCATCAAAAGGCCGAAATCCCTATACTTAGCGCGAACACACCCTCTCCATTTCGGCCCGTCCACTGCCCGCGTAATGTGTGACCAGTGGCAGGCTCCAGTTATCAGGTCTCAAAAAAGTATGACTGACAAGTCTCATCAGTGCGTGATTGTAGGCATTGCCGGCGCTTCCGCATCCGGTAAAAGTTTAATTGCCAGCACGCTCTATCGTGAAATCCGTGATCAGGTAGGTGACGAGCACATCGGGGTTATCCCGGAAGATGCTTATTACAAAGATCAAAGTCACCTCACCATGGAAGAGAGGGTTAAAACCAATTATGACCATCCGAGTGCGATGGATCATGATTTGCTGTTGCAGCATCTGCAGGCGGTGAAAGCCGGTCAGGATATTGAGCTGCCGGTTTACAGCTATGTTGAACACACCCGCACCCAGCAAACGCAACACCTGAAGGCCAAAAAGGTCATTATCCTTGAAGGTATTCTGCTGTTAACCGATGCCCGTCTGCGCCAGGAACTCAACTTCTCTATCTTCGTGGACACGCCGCTCGACATCTGTCTGATGCGCCGCATGAAACGTGACGTCAATGAGCGTGGCCGTTCAATGGATTCGGTAATGAGTCAGTATCAGAAGACCGTGCGTCCGATGTTCCTGCAGTTTATCGAGCCATCAAAACAGTACGCCGATATTATTGTGCCGCGCGGCGGAAAAAACCGTATCGCCATCGATATCCTCAAGGCGAAAATCAACCAGTTTTTTGAATAATGCACGTCCGTCCGGACGTGGTGCAGACCGGCGGCAGCCACGCATGCCGGTTTGCTACACTTATGTCATGGAGTTACCGCAATGAGATTATGCGATCGCGATATCGAAGCCTGGCTGGACAATGGCAAACTGGCCATTGAGCCGCGCCCGCCGGTCGAGCGCATTAATGGTGCCACGGTCGATGTGCGTCTGGGTAACCAGTTCCGTACCTTCAGCGGTCATACCGCGGCCTTTATCGATCTGAGCGGCCCGAAACAGGAAGTGAGCGCGGCACTGGACCGGGTAATGAGCGATGAGATCGTGCTGCCTGATGGCGAAGCCTTTTTCCTTCATCCGGGTGAACTGGCGCTGGCGGTGACGCTGGAGTCCGTGACGCTGCCCGACGATCTGGTCGGCTGGCTGGATGGCCGCTCTTCGCTGGCGCGTCTTGGACTGATGGTTCATGTGACGGCTCACCGCATTGATCCAGGCTGGCAGGGCCGTATCGTGCTGGAGTTCTACAATTCAGGTAAACTGCCGCTGGCGCTGCGTCCCGGTATGTTAATTGGCGCGCTAAGTTTTGAACCGCTTTCAGGCCCGGCTGCGCGTCCCTACAACCGACGTGAAGATGCGAAATATCGCGGTCAGCAGGGCGCTGATGCCAGCCGTATCGATAAAGACTGATTTGAGGATGTAATGAAAAGAGTGATAACCACGCTGGCCATCCTGTTAGTGGTGGTCGTAACGGGAATGAGCGCGCTGGTGCTGCTGGTCAATCCCAACGACTTTCGTGCCTATATGGTGCAACAGGTCGAACAACGCAGTGGTTATCGCCTTGAAGTCAGCAGCGATCTGCGCTGGCATGTCTGGCCTCAGCTCAGTATCCTGGCAGGCCGGATGAGTCTCACCGCGCCGGGTGCCAGCCAGCCGCTGGTTTCGGCAGAAAACATGCGGCTTGATGTCGATCTCTGGCCACTCTTATCCCATCAGCTCAGCGTCAGTCAGGTACTGCTGAAAAATGCGATCGTGCGGGTCACGCCAGAGAGCAGTGCGCAGCGTGCTAAAAATGCGCCGCAGGGGCCGCGCGATGCGGAGCCAGCCGCGGCGTCCAGCGGCTGGTCATTTGATATTGCTAAGCTGCAGGTAGCCGACAGTCTGCTTATCTGGCAGCAGCCGGGCGGCGACGAATATAATTTTCGCGACCTCAATATTAATATGGAACAGGACGCGAATAAGCTGGCGACCCTGTCGCTGAGCACCAGTCTGATGCGCAATCAGCGCAACGCGACCCTGAATCTCAAAGGTCAGCTTGATGCCGCACAATATCCCCATCGTCTCAGCGGCCAGTTGCAGCAGCTTGATTACACCCTCTCCGGTGCCGATATTCCGGTTCAGGGAATCAAAGGCTCTCTGAGCCTGCAGGGCGAATGGAATGGTGACCGCCAGCAGTTCTCCTTCAGCAATCTGCAGCTCACCGCCAACGACAGTACACTGACCGGGCAGGGCAACGGACAGATTACTCCGCCACAGCAGCTGGCGCTGGATCTGAAAGCCAGCACGCTGAATTTTGATAATTTGCTCACCAGCACGCCGGTCTCTGAAACATCTGGCGTGCAGCATGCCACTGTGGCCCGTTCCCCGGTGATTGCTGCCCCACGGGAGCGCAGCAATGCCGACTCTCCGCTGAATGACCTGAACCTGGCGCTGAAATTACAGGCGGATAGTGTGATATGGCGCGGCCTCTCCCTGACCGGACTGGCGGTAAACGCCAGCAACCAGCAGGGACTGATGACACTGAACACGCTTAGCGGCAAACTGGGCAATGGCAGTTTCTCGGTTCCCGGCAGCATCGATATTCGTCAGCCGGAAACGCAGGCCAGCCTGAAACCGCAACTCCGGTTGATTGCCATTCAGCCACTGCTTAAAGCGTTTGACCTGCCGGAAAGCCTGCAGGGAAATCTGAGCCTTGATGGCGAGCTGTGGGGCAATACGCTGACGGTTGAGGCGGCAAAACGACGCTGGCAGGGCAGGGCGACCATCAGCGCCAGTAACCTGAAGCTGGCACAGCTTAATCTGCAGCAGATGGTGCAGCGTGCCGTGGCACGGGTCAGTGATAAAGTCAGCAGTCAGGAAGCCGCCGATGAAGGCATTGAGTCGATCAGTGGTCAGGTCGCGCTGAATAAAGGCGTTCTCAGCTTCAGCGATATCAATGGCAATGGTCAGAATCTGGGCCTGCAGGGCGCGGGTAAAGTCGACATGGTGCAGCAACAGTTGGACCTCACCCTGGGGCTGAAAATCAGCGGCTGGCATGGCGACGAGGCGCTGGTGAAGACGCTCTCCAGTCAGCCGGTTCCGCTGCGTATGTATGGTGACTGGAACAGCCTGCAATATTCTCTGCCGGTGGATGCCGTGCTGCGTGACCGTCTTCAGAGTGAAGCGAAGTCACGACTGAATCAGTGGATCGATCGTCAGAAAGAGGGCGAGAACAAAGAGAACCTGAAGAAAATCATGCGCCCATAGCGGGCGCATGCTGTCAAACCGGGTGAATGCTTACACCTCGTAATCGCTATCGGGCTGCAGCAGAATGTCGACTTTCTGAACCCGATGATTTTCCACCTGCAGGGTTCGCAGCAGATAATCCCCCAGCTGCAACACTTCCCCTTCCTGAGGGATATGTTGCAGCTTATCCATCAGTAATCCTGCCAGCGTATGATAATCACGCTGCTCGTCCAGCGGCAATTTCACATAGAGCGCCAGGTCTTCCAGCGGCATGTGGCCGTTGGCAATCCAGTGTCCCTCTCCCTGAATCTGAATATCGTAGCGGGCATCAATCTCTCCCGCCTCATTCGGCAGATTGCCCGCGATGGTTTCCATCACATCACTCAGGGTCACCACGCCCTCCACTGAACCAAACTCATCCACCACAAAAGCAAAGTGAGTATGGGCCTGCCGGAACTGTTCCAGCGCCTGCAGCAGCGTCAGACGTTCAGGAAAGACCAGCGGCTGCCGAATCAGGGCGCGCAGATCGAGTGAATTATGGTGCAGCGACTGGTGCAGCAAATCGATGACATGCACCACGCCCAGCGGTTCGCTGGAATTGTCCGTTATCAGAATGCGTGTGTGCTGGTTGCGGTCGAGGCGTGACATGATCTCTGCCGGGTCATCACTGAGATCGATATGTTCGACATCATGGCGTGAGGTCATGATGCTGTTAACGTGGCGCTGACCCATGCCCAGCACCCGGGCAATCATCACCCGCTCCTGGCGGTTGAACAGCATGCTGGCGTCGCTGTCAGCAATCAGCGACGAGGTTTTTGCATCCAGTTCCGCCGGTTCCGCTGCACCGCGCAGCATCCGTAACACCGCTTCCGCCGTGCGCTGGCGCAACGGGCGACCCGCCGACAGCACACGCCGACGGTTAAAGTGGGCCAGCTGGTTGAGTGCCTCAATGATTACCGAGAAGCCGATAGCCGCGTAGAGATAGCCTTTGGGAATGACAAAGCCAAAGCCCTCCGCCACCAGGCTGAAGCCAATCATCAGCAGGAAGCTTAAGCAGAGGATGACAATCGTAGGATGGTTATTCACAAAGCGGGTCAGCGGCTTGCTGGCGAGCAGCATCAGCAGAATGGCGATGGTGACCGCAATCATCATGACCGGCAATTCATTCACCATGCCGACGGCGGTAATTACCGCATCCAGCGAAAAGATGGCATCCAGCACCACAATTTGCGCCACCACCGGCCAGAATTTAGCGCCGCCTTTTTGTTGACCAGCATCGTCATCATGGCCTTCAAGGCGCGCGTTCAGCTCTGTTGTGGCTTTAAATAACAGGAAAATCCCGCCGGACAACAGCAGTAAGTCGCGCGCACTAAAGGGGTGACCGGCCAGCGTAACCCAGGGTTCTTTCAGCGTAACCAGCCAGGAAAGCGAAGCCAGCAGCAATAAGCGGCACACTAATGCCAGCAGCAGTCCGATTACGCGCGCGCGGTCGCGAAGGGGGCCGGGAAGCTTCTCAACCAGGATGGCAATGAAGATCAGATTGTCGATGCCTAAAACCAGTTCCAGAACGATTAGCGTTACTAATCCCGCCCAAAGCGAGGGATCTGCAATTACCTCCAGCATGTGTTGTTCACCTGAATGTCTTAAATTGGGTTTTCTCTGATGATAGTGGAGTGCGAAGCCGCGTACAAATGGCAGGGCAGGGAGGGATAACCAGCACAGCGCGATATATCGTGCAAAATATGAACATAACAGTGTGACGCTTTGATTAAATTCACAGGGTGCAGGGAAGACTATTCTGAGTCATTTTGTCACGGGAAAGTGATATTCACCTGCCGGGCTTATGAGATTTATCTCACCGGGAGTATGGCATTAATCCGAATTGTACAGAAAGGATTGCACTGCCTGTCAGGCATCAATACTAATTGCTGGTAGTCTTTTTCCTAAAATAGTCCAGGGATGGCGGGACCTGCTTGTAAACAAGCCAGTAATAACTAGTATAGCAACAAGTTAGCAAACTCTGTCCCAGAGTCGTAATTTGCGTGCCTATTCGACATTAATCGAAATGTGACGAATGAGTTATTCGCTAAAAAACGTCTGTATGATGCGCTGCGGTAACGTAAACGCATTACGGGGAGCAATATGAATGATGACAGCGATATTGGCAGCGACAGCCAAGGGCGGTAGCGTGCCTGAATCGCGTTTTTCGTTGATAAAATGAGCAGTGCTGGCGGTGCGTAAAGTCAGAGTAATCTGTTGGTATTCATCACAATATTATTGGTGTCATGGTTAAGATCACTGGCGTAAACGCCGCAGGAGCTCCCCTTAGAAACGGCTCAGTCTGGAAAGGTTTCATCGCTTAACGATTAAACAGGCGATAGCCGTTGCGGGTTTAAGGAAATAAAATAAAGAGTTAAATATGCGCGATACTGAATTTACGTTTAAAAGTCTTATTACCAAATTAATGCTGGCATGTTCAGATTTAATTTGTTTCAACGCAGCGTTATTTGTGGCGATGATGCTAATTAATGCTCAGTCAGGTTCGCCGCTGGCAGATATTTCTGAAAAAGAAATGAATTTAAAAATTGCCACACACATTTGCCTGTCGGTAATTTGTATTGGCTGGTTCTGGGTAAGGCTGCGTCACTACACTTACCGCAAACCTTTCTGGTTCGAATTAAAAGAAGTTTTTCGTACCATTCTTATATTTTCTGTTATCGACCTGTCGATTACCGCGCTGTCACAGTGGCAGATGTCGCGTTTCGTCTGGTTACTGACCTGGATTCTGGCGCTGATTTTAATTCCGACCTGTCGCGCACTGGCTAAGCGTCTGCTGAATAAAAATGGCTTGTGGAAAAAACAGACCATTATTATCGGCAGCAGCAAAAATGCGCACGAAGCCTGGCAGGCGCTGCAAAGTGAAGAGGTCATGGGATTTGACGTCATCGCCTTCTATGACGTTGACGGAACCTGTCCTCAGGAGATCATGAACGGCGTACCGGTTCTGCGCGACGAGCAGGAGCTGTGGAGCCTGACTAACAGCGAAACCCAGTTTATCGTGGCAGTAGAATATGAGCAGAGTCAGTATCGCGATGTGTGGCTGAAATCGCTGGCGATGCACAACTGTCGTTCAGTTTCTGTCATCCCGACGCTACGCGGTGTACCGCTTTACGGTACTGATATGGCCTATATCTTCAGCCACGAAGTGATGATCCTGCGGGTTCAGAATAACCTGGCAAAACGCACTTCGCGTTTCCTGAAGCGAGCCTTTGATATCGTCGGTGCGCTGTCGATTATTCTGATGCTGATGCCGGCACTGCTGGTCCTGGGCTTCCTGGTTGGCCGTGATGGCGGACCACCGATTTATGGTCACGAACGTGTCGGCATGAATGGCCGTAAATTCAAATGTCTGAAATTCCGTTCAATGGTGATTAATTCAAAAGAAGTGCTGGAAGAAGTGCTTCGTACTGATCCGATTGCGCGTGCGGAATGGGATAAAGATTTCAAACTCAAAAATGATCCACGTATTACTAAAGTGGGCCACTTCATCCGTAAAACAAGCCTCGATGAGTTGCCTCAGCTCTGGAACGTGGTGCGCGGTGATATGAGTCTGGTCGGGCCTCGTCCGGTCATTGAAGATGAACTCTGTCGTTATGCTGGTGATGTTGATTATTACCTGATGGCTAAACCAGGCATGACGGGATTGTGGCAGGTCAGCGGTCGTAATGATGTTGACTATGAAACCCGCGTCTATTTCGACTCGTGGTACGTGAAAAACTGGTCACTGTGGAATGACATCGCCATTCTGTTTAAAACAGTGGGCGTGGTGTTGAAACGCGACGGTGCCTATTAATCGTGAGTCGGAATGAGCGTGCTCACGCGCGCTCCGAGGTGTTATGCCGTTGTCAGGCGTGTCGTTAATAGCGGCCATCATCAGGGATATCGCAGTGCATCTATAGTCCGCTATGATGCAAGGCGTTTCGGGTACACCCTGGTTGATGGCCACTACTTATAACAAGTGGAGCAAGGATAA
This sequence comes from Pantoea sp. B550, assembly GCF_024158165.1. Classification (NCBI taxonomy): domain Bacteria; kingdom Pseudomonadati; phylum Pseudomonadota; class Gammaproteobacteria; order Enterobacterales; family Erwiniaceae; genus Pantoea; species Pantoea sp. B550. The sequence continues at coordinate 553,317 of NZ_JAMYXI010000003.1, read as the reverse complement.
TGAACGACAGGTTCAGAGCTTAAGGCTTAAGTCAGCCAGGATTTACTTTTTGTTGGACGCTTACACAGCGGCGGTTTCGCCTCTATCAATAAATAACTGATAGCGAAGATCTAAATGATTACAATCAAAATGAAATTGATACCCTTGCTGGTATCCGCCACATTCCTTGTCGGGTGTACTGTCGAACCCGGTTCTCGTCTTTCTACATCAGGAAAAGATGTTATTGAGCAACAGGATAGCAACTTTGACATCGATAAATATGTCAACGTCTTCCCGTTAACGCCTTCACTGGTTGAGAAAATGCGTCCTAAGCCTCTGGTGGCTCAGGCGAACCCTTCACTGCAGAACGAAATTCAGAACTATGAATACCGTATCGGTGTGGGCGATGTCCTGACCGTGACGGTCTGGGATCACCCGGAACTGACGACACCTGCGGGCCAGTACCGTAGCGCCAGCGACACCGGCAACTGGGTACATTCTGACGGCACTATCTTCTATCCTTACATTGGCCGTGTGCGTGTAGCGGGCCGTACTGTTGGCGAAGTGCGTAACGAAGTAGCACGCCGCCTGGCACAGTACATTGAAAGCCCACAGGTTGATGTGAGCATCGCCTCGTTCAAATCACAGAAAACCTATGTCACCGGTTCGGTCACGACTTCAGGTCAGCAGCCGATCACTAACGTGCCATTGACGATTCTGGACGCGATTAACGCTGCTGGCGGCCTGGCCCCTGATGCTGACTGGCGTAACGTCGTGCTGACGCACAACGGTCGTGAACAGCGCGTCTCTCTGCAGGCACTGATGCAGAATGGCGACCTGAGCCAGAACCACCTCCTCTATCCGGGCGATATCCTTTACGTTCCGCGTAACGATGATCTGAAAATCTTCGTGATGGGTGAAGTGAAGCAGCAGGCGACCCTGAAAATGGACCGTAGCGGCATGACGCTGGCGGAAGCACTGGGCAACGCGGCCGGGATGGATCAAACCACCTCTGACGCCACCGGCGTCTTCGTTATCCGTCCACTGCGCGGCACCGATCGCAATAAGATTGCCAACATCTATCAGTTGAACACCAAAGATGCGGCATCCATGGTGATGGGAACCGAATTCCAGCTTCAGCCATATGACATCGTGTATGTCACCTCAACGCCGCTGACGCGCTGGAACCGTGTGATCTCGCAATTACTGCCAACCATTGCGGGTATCAACGATGTGAGCGAGAGCGCACTGCGTATCCGCAACTGGTCGAACTAAGGTCTGACCATGATTACGTCCGTGTTAGTCGTTTGCGTTGGCAACATCTGCCGCTCTCCGACCGGAGAGCGCCTGTTTAAACGTGCGCTGCCCGATTTAGATGTTCGCTCTGCCGGCCTGGGGGCGCTTGTCGGCCACCCGGCCGACAAAATGGCATCCTCTGTTGCCGAAGCGCAGGGTCTGTCGCTGGAAGGCCATCAGGCACAACAGTTAACAGCCGAAATGTGCCGCAACACTGACCTGATTCTGGTCATGGAGAAGCGACATATTGAACAGGTGAATCGCATCGACCCCGCCGCACGTGGCAAAACCATGTTGCTTGGGCACTGGCTCAATCAGAAAGAAATTGCGGATCCGTACCGAAAAAGCCGTGAGGCCTTTGAAGAGATTTACGGATTACTGGAAAACGCTACCCAGAAATGGGTCAACGTATTAAGCCGATAGTTGGGATTATCCATGAATATAAAAAATAAGGTCAGAACCGCGCCGGGCGAGGAGTCGAATGGATGGGATCTGGCACATCTTGTGGGACAGCTCATTGACCATCGCTGGATCATTGTTGCCGTTACTGCATTTTTCATGCTGGCGGGAACACTCTACACACTGTTTGCGACACCGATTTATAGCGCTGATGCATTAGTTCAGGTTGAGCAGAAGAATGCCAGCACCGTTCTGAACGAGATTGACAGCATTCTGCCACCGACACCTGCCTCTGATACGGAAATCGAGATTCTGGAATCCCGTATGGTCATCGGCAAAACCGTTGACGATCTGGGTCTGGATACCGTGGTTGAGCAGAACTACTTACCGGTCATCGGCAAGGGTCTGTCGCGCCTGATGGGCAACAAACCCGCCAGTATCGCGATTTCGCGTCTGGAAATCCCACGCACTATCGACAAACGTAACGTTGAACTGGAAGTGACCGGTCCGGATAGCTACACCGTCTCTAAAGATGGCGATGAGCTGTTCAAAGGTAAAGTCGGCCAGCTGGAGTCGCACGGCGACATCAGCATGCTGGTAAGCGAGATTCATGCCGATGAAGGCACCAGCTTCACCGTGACCAAGCTGAATGACCTGCAGGCGATCCGTTCTGTGCTCTCTAACCTGACCGTGGCAGACAAAGGTAAAGATACCGGCGTACTGGGTCTGGAGTATCTGGGTGAAGATCCGGAGCAGATCAGCAAAGTGCTGAACCAGATTGTGAACAACTATCTGTTACAGAACGTTGAACGCAAGTCAGAGCAGGCCGAGAAAAGCCTGGAGTTCTTACGCACGCAGCTGCCTGCCGTTCGCAGCAAGCTGGATGAAGCAGAGAACAAGCTGAATACCTTCCGTCGTCAGAACGAATCTGTTGACCTGTCACTGGAAGCGAAATCTGCCCTGGACTCCTCTGTCAGCGTGCAGAGTCAGTTGAACGAACTGACCTTCCGTGAAGCAGAAGTCTCCCAGCTGTTCACCAAAGATCACCCGACTTACCGCGCGCTGCTGGAAAAACGCAAAACGCTGGAAGGTGAGCAGGCTCAGCTGAACAAGAAAATTTCTGGCATGCCACAGACTCAGCAGGAAATCCTGCGTCTGACCCGTGACGTTCAGTCTGGTCAGGAGATCTACATGCAGTTGCTGAACCGTCAGCAGGAGCTGGGCATTAGCAAGGCGAGCACCGTGGGTGATGTCCGCATCATTGACAGCGCGCAGACCGCTAACTCACCGGTTGCACCGAAGAAGCTGCTGATCATTGCTGCGAGCCTGATTCTGGGTCTGTTCGTATCAGTAGGTCTGGTTCTGCTCAAAGCACTGCTGCATCACGGCATTGAGAATCCGGATCAGCTGGAAGAGCTGGGTATGAATGTCTATGCCAGCGTTCCACTGTCTGACTGGCAGCGTAAGAAGGATACCGAAGCACTGGCGCGCCGTGGCAGCAAGGTGAAAACCGATCCGCACGAAACGCTGCTGGCATTGGGTAATCCGACTGACCTCTCCATTGAAGCGATTCGTAGTCTGCGTACCAGCCTGCACTTCGCCATGATGGAAGCGAAAAACAACATCCTGATGATCACCGGTGCCAGCCCGGGTATCGGTAAAACCTTTATCTGTGCCAACCTGGCGACTCTGGTCGCGAAAGCAGGTCAGCGTGTTCTGTTTATCGATGGCGACATGCGTCGTGGTTATACCCACGAACTGCTGGGCGCGGATAACAAATCTGGCCTGTCAAACGTGCTGTCTGGCAAAACTGAGTTCAGTCCGGCGCTGATTCAGCAGGGCGTGTACGGTTTCGACTTCCTGCCACGTGGTCAGGTTCCGCCAAACCCGTCTGAGCTGCTGATGCATCGTCGCATGGGTGAGCTGCTGGAATGGGCGAGCAAGAACTACGACCTGGTGTTAATCGATACGCCACCCATCCTGGCCGTCACCGATGCCTCCATTATCGGTAAGCTGGCCGGCACCTCACTGATGGTGGCGCGTTTCGAAGCCAACACCACCAAAGAAGTGGACGTCAGCTTCAAGCGCTTTGCCCAGAACGGTATTGAGATTAAAGGTGTGATCCTCAACGCCGTGGTGCGTAAAGCTGCTAATTCATATGGCCATGGTTATGACTACTATGCCTATGACTACAGCAAGCCCGAAAAAAGCTGATCATTGAGTAATAAACAGGGGGCGGTCTGACCGCCCCTTTTTATCGTCCCTTTGAATGACGACACGCATCAATTTACACAGGTTATTCTGTCCAAACCCACGAAAGCGATACCTCTATAAATCGCATGGCGAGCGTCACTCAACAGAATTCATCACCAGCATGGCATCGCCTGCACGCAACTTGTGACCGTGCTATCAGACCCGGAAAAGCAAGCCGGGAAGGCGAAGCGTGATTATTGCTGGCATGAGAACTTGTGGAATTAAGGAATCACACCATGGCTCCATATTGGTATGTATCAGGCTTTTTACTGCTGCTTTCGCTGTTTGAAATATTGCTAAAAAAAGACGAACGCACCTCCCATATTCTGACTTATCTGCTCTGCATCGCGACCGTGACGCTGATTGTGTTCGGCGGTATCCGCGGACTTGGCACGGGCATGGATGATTATCAGTACCGCAGCTTCTTTGAAGATTTCGTCCGGCGCATCGAGGTCAACGGCTTCTTCAATACCGTAGCATTTTTCCGCTATGAACCGCTGATCTTTGCCATTGCCTGGCTGACCAGCCTGGTTTCCCATAATGCCAGCGCCTTTCTGTTTGTCTTCTCGATCCTCGCGGTGGGGACGAACGCCATCTTCTTTAAAAAGATGTCACCTTATCCGGTGCTGGCACTGGCGCTCTATTCGGCCCATATCTTTATTAACAAAGATGTTAACCAGATCCGTTTTGGTCTGAGCTCGGCCTTTTTCCTGGGAGTAATCTGGACGCTTTATCTGAAGCGTTACTGGCTGGCGTTTGGCTTCTTTGTTCTCTCATTTATCAGCCACAATACTGCGGTCATGGTGGTCACGCTGATCCCCTTCCTGTTCCTGCGTGAACGTCGCTGGTTCCCGATTGCGATTATTGTGTTGAGTATTCCGGCTTCGAAAGTGGGTGGGATGGGCTTCGTTACAGCCATTGCCGGCCATCTGGGGGGATTAGGGGAGAGGGCCGCTGGCTACAACAATGACAACGCAGCGACAGCCAGTACCGGCAGTGTTTTCTCGGTTTCGAACCTGAAAAACGTGGCGCTGGTCTTTATTTTTGTCTACTTCATGCTGTCGAACCGCCTGAAGCGTGACAATTATGATGTCTGGCGACTGAATTACCTGCTGATTATTACCTTCGCAATCGGGGGGGCTATCAGGATCTTTTTCTACAACTACTCATCGGGCGCTCGTCTCTCAAACTACCTGCTGCAGGTAGAGCCAATAGTGCTGACGCTGTTGATCTACCAGTCTAAGAGAGCCTGGAAGCCCGCGATGTTTGCGATGTTTGTCTTCTTCCAGATGTACTACCTCTACTACAACACCATCTCGCTTAAACAGGCGGTTGTGGGGTATGAAGTGGCGCGTGAATTCAAGTTAGTTCACTAAGACGAGAGCTGAAAATGATTCGATTCCTCCCCCTGTTAGTGATTGCTGCGCCGTTAATGGTGCAGGCAGCCGATGCTCCGGCTGCGGTTGTTATCGCAGCCTATGGCGACTCGACGACCGCCGGTGTGACCTCTTCTGGCGGACGTAATGTCATCAGCAAAGAGAATGAAATGACTTATCTGCAGCAGATGCTGCAGGAAAAATATGGCCCGGACATCCGTATTGAGAATCATGGTTCGCCAGGCGCACAGGTTTCAGAACTGATTAACGCGAAAGAGAGCTGGGAACAGCGTATGGCGCAATCCGATGCCAGCATCATTCTCATCAACTATGGCATCAATGATGCGCGCGTCTTTTCAGGTAAAAACCACTCTCATGGCGCAGAAAGCCCGCAGGATTTTAACCGTATCCTGACGGGCCTGGTGAAAACGGCGAAAGCGCATGGCAAACAGGTGGTGCTGCAGCAGCCTAATCCGCTGTGTGGCCGTGCAGAGCAATGGAATGTCTGGCCTTATGTCTATCAGATAAATGCGGTGGCCCGCGAACAGCAGGTCCCGGTAGTAAGACAGTATGAACTGATTAAGCAGCAGAAAACGTGGAACAGTCAGATGTCTCCTGACTGTATTCACCCGACGAAAGATCTTTATCAGTTAAAAGCGCAGCAGACGTTCGCGCTGCTGAGCCACGATTTTGATGCCGTTTTTAAATCGACTCACTAATTAAGTTATTTAAAAACAGAAGGAGCAGGGCGGTATGTACGTACTCATGATGGTGCTGTCATTAGTCATGGCACTGATGGTATTACGGTTATTTTCATTCCATCGCGGCGTTTATAACGGCAGCGGTATTAAAAGTATCTCGGGATTGCGTGCGCTGCTGGCCAGCATCGTCGCCTTTTCACACTTTGCGCATTACGTCTATTCACTCGACCATGAGTGGATCTTTGATAAAGACTATTTTGCATGGGTGTCGCAGGGAAACTTTTTTGCCAACTCCGGTAAATTCGGTGTCGCCCTGTTTTTCATGATCTCAGCTTTTCTGTTCTATCGCTGGCTGGACAACGACAAGCTGACCACCGCTGAACTGACACGCAAATTGCTGAAGTCACGCGTGCGGCGCATTGTGCCGATGTTCTGGTTCTCTGCACTGCTGATCGTGGTCATTGGCTGGTTCAGTGGGGATGTGGTGGCGAGCGGCGCAATGCTGGTGGACGGTCTGCGCTGGTTCCTGTTTATCGGCAATTACCATATCGGTTCAATTCCGACGGCTAATATCAACGCGGGTGTCGAGTGGACGTTGCGACTGGAATGGCTGCTCTATCTGTCAATTCCGTTCATCTACCTGCTGAATCGTGCCACCGGTGGCCGCTTTAAGATGCTGCTGATCATGGGATCGATTGGCGGAATTCTGGCCGTCGCTATCGCGCTGCGTCTCTGGGGCACCGCCTATACCGATCCCCGTCCGGTGCTGGGCTTTGCAACCGGGTATCTGGCATGGCATTACCGCGACCGCTTTATGGCTTTCCGCTCCTCAGGTCTGGCGGCGGCAATGGCCATTGCTCTGGCCGTTATCGCGCTGTTCTTTACCAGTAGTACGTTCTACTACCTGATTTTCCTCTGCCTGCTGGCCGTGGTGTTTTTCATTATCAGCAGCGGCAATTCGCTGTTCGGCCTGCTGGAAAGTAAAACCCTGATGTCGGTCGGTGAGGTCAGCTACAGCCTCTATCTGATCCACGGCATCGTGCTCTATTTCATCAAGATGATTCCAGAATCATTGATTCAGCATAACTTTGTCTTCTACACCTTGCTTTCCACGCTGTTCTTTGTGGCCTCCTTCTATGTTGCCAGACTGACCTATCTCTGCGTTGAGAAGCCCTTTATCACCAGCAGTCAGAAGAAAAAAGAGGCGGCCAACGCTTCGGCAACAATTTAGGACATCACCGGTTACCCTGCCACGTCCAAACGTTATATATTTGAATTGTAAATGTTTTTAATGAGGTGCTGGCAATGAAGGACATTCGCTTCTCTATCGTGATCCCCGCTTACAATGCGTCAGAATCGATTGTAACTACGCTGGATTGCGTTAAGGCGCAGACGTATCGCAATTTTGAAGTCATCATCGTGGATGATAAATCGGCGGATGCCGCCGCGCTGGCGGAGGTGGTTCGCAGCGAACGCTACCAGGATCTCGACATCAATCTTGTGCTCTCTGAGGTTAAGCTCAACGGAGCCGGTGCGCGTAATAAAGGTATAGAGCTGGCGACCGGTGATTATGTCAGCTTCCTTGACGCCGATGATGAGTGGGCCGCGGACAAACTGCAGCAGGTGAACGAAAAAATTGCGCAGCTGGAAGCCCAGGGCAAAAAGAACGTCGTCATTTTCAGCCAGGTGAATATCTACCAGGATGGGACCTTCCTGAAAGTGATGCCGATGCAGCCACCGGGTAAAAATGAAACCGTTGCGGAATATCTGTTCGGCTGTTACGGCTTTATCCAGACCAGCACGATTGTGCTGAAGCGCGAAGACGCGGCGAAGATTCAGTTCGATACCCGCTACATCCGTCATCAGGATTATGATTTCTGCATTCGTGCCGACCGCATGGGCTATGACTTTGTCATGATCGCCGCACCGCTGGCGAACTACCACCTGGTCACGAAATTTGGCTCGAAACACAAAGGCGAATCGGTGAACTACTCGATGTTCTGGCTTGATAGCATGAAGCCGCATCTTACCCCGCGTGATATCCACACCTACAAAGCCTTTAAGCTGCCGCTGCGCTACAAAATGGATGGCAAGTCGCTGATGGCGAGCCTGAGCTTTGCGCGTTACTTCTTCCTCACCAATAAAGACAACCGTGCTTATTTTATGAACCGGGTTAAAGACAAGGTCAAAGCACGTTTCGGCGGTGAGAAAGCACACTCCTGACGCACGCCGCGCCTCGTTCTGCTCCTGACGCCAGGAGCACCTCTCTTTTCGTTTAATTCAGGGTTGAAGATGAATACTTCTGTTGGAACCGTTGGCATTGTCATGCCTATGTATAATGCACGTCAGACGGTATTACGCGCTGTGCAATCGGTTATCAATCAGCGCTATACCGACTGGCACCTCTATCTGGTTAATGATAAGTCCACCGATGACTCGCTGGAATTTGTGCGCGAGCATTGTCAGGACCCGCGCATTACTATTCTGGATAACGCCGTCAACATGGGTGCAGCAGAGACCCGCAACGTCGGGCTGCGCGCGGCGACTGAAGAGATTATCGCGTTTCTCGACAGCGACGATGAGTGGCACGCCGATAAACTGACCCAGCAGGTTGCGGCCATCGCGGCGGGTGATGATTTTGTGATTACCGAATATCACTATAAAACCCGCAAAGCTGAGCACGACATCACCTACAGCAAACCTTACCTGCAGCAGGAAAACTTTGTGAAGAAGCAGTATCGCGTCTGTTTCTCTTCTGTCTGTTTCCGCCGTCCACCGCAGGGTCTGTTCTTCCAGCGAAAAGGACACGAAGATTTCCTGTTTTTGTATGAATTATTCACCCGCTATAAGCAGGCACGCGTAATTCAGACGATTCTGGTCAACTATTACGAGTTAGGCGATTCCCTTTCGCGTAATAAGAACAAAGCGGCCCAGTGGCACCTTGAACTATTAAGAATTATCTATAAAAACAATCCGTTAAAAATCTATTACTATTACGCCTGGTATATGGTGAATGGTGTGCTATTTACCCTTAAGCATCGTTAAGCCTGTCGGCAGGATTGTCTTTAAAATTTGAGGTGGATAGCGTTTCATGAAAAAAATTGTCCTGGTGATCAAAGATGCTTATTCGTATGCGGGCACCGAGAACATCTGTAACTTTATGTCAGAGTGTCTTGGCGAAACGCATGACGTCACCATCTACTCGCTGGAAGGTAGCGGTAAAACCTTTTATCCGTTTGAGCATGTCAGAGAAATCGTCAGCTTCGAAGGGCAGAGCAACCCGATTAAAAGCGCGGTAGCGCGAATTAACGAAGAGGGTTTCGATACCGTCTTCCTGATCAGCATGGGTCGCCTGAGCGTGATGTTCGCCTTCTGGAATCTGCTGGCCATGAAGAAGAAGCGAGGCAAAGCCTACGCCTGCGAACATATCGCCATTAACTCCTTCAGCAAACCGATTAAGTTCCTCAAGTTTCTGCTGCTGCGCTACTACGATCGCGTGATTGTTCTGACCGAAAAAGATCATCAGGTGTTCAGCCGCTGGCGCATTCCCAGCAAGCCAATCCCCAACCCGGTGGTATACAAAGGCTATCAGCGTCAGACCCGTCATCGCCAGGCGCTGGCGGTGGGCCGTCTGGATAACCAGAAGGGCTTTGATCTGCTGCTGGATATCTGGCGCGACTTCTCCCGCACTCATGCCGACTGGACGCTGGTGATTGCCGGTGACGGCGAACTGCGTCAGCAACTGCATGACCAGGCGGCCGTGCTGGGCATTACCGACAGCGTGAAGTTTGTCGGCAAGGTCAGCAATATCAATGACTATTATCGCGACAGCGACATGGCGCTGATGACGTCGCGCTATGAAGGTTTGCCACTGGTGCTGCTGGAAGCGAAATCCTGGTCACTGCCGGTCGTCGCGTATGACTGCCCGACCGGGCCGCAGGAGATCATCAACCACGGTGAAGATGGATTCCTGGTCCCGATGAATGACAAAGCCACGTTTCTGGCCCGAATGGAGCAGCTTGCCACCGATGACGCGCTGTTCTATGCCATGAGCGAAAAAACCAGACAAACCGCGCTGAAATTTGACGGTAACCAGATTAAGCAAAGCTGGCTGTCATTGGTTTAACAGAAGCTGGAAAAGCTCACTTGCGACGTGCCTCAGGGACACCGCCATGGCCAATGGCCTTATTGACTACGGGAATTGATGCATGAAAAGAAGAGAAGTTTTACAGACCGCCGCCTCCGCTCTGGTGGGGGCTCTCTCCGTGAGCACCTTTTCCAGCTACGCTGCAAAAAGTAACGGCATTGCCCTGAAGCCGGTTGATGCGGCTGCTATCCCTAAAGGCGACGTGCCTATCCTGACGCCAGAGAATGTCTACGCCATGCCACCACAGTTCTGGCAGGGCTTTGAGGGCAAACTCTGGATTGGTAAAGCGGGTGTGGATGCCAGCAAACCGGGTAACCAGATTCCGGTCTTCCTGCGCGATGCCAGCGGTAAAGTGTCTGAGATTGCTCAGCCTATCGCGCTGAACAAGGGCAATTTTACCCAGTTTATTCAGGACAACGCTGCGCTGATTGCCGATCCTTCTCATTCGATGACGGTCGAGGACAACAACGGTCAGACCCTGTTTAATATCGCCGATGTCAGCCGTCCGGGCGCCGCTGATTTCAGTCAGCGTCTGGCTCAGCCGGCGGGTTATCAGCTGATTGGCGAGATCGCGTCTGTCGCGGAGTTACGCAAAACCCGTCCGCTGTTTGAAGGGGCCAAGGTTAAGCTCAAAAGCTGGCATGAAGGACGGGAAGTCGGCGGCGGTGAGTTTGTCGGTAGCTTCCAGTCCACTCAGAATGATGGCGGCGTAAACATTGCCGGTGAGGGCTTCTCATGGCGTCGTGTGGTAGACGATTTCAACCGTCTGACGCTGTTTGATTTCGGTGCGATTGCCGATGGCCAGACCGATACAGCCCCTGCCATTATGGCAATGTTCAATTGGTCACAGCAGGCTAACCAGCAGATCTGTGTCCAGTTCCCGGCCGGGACCTTTATGGTTTCCGCCTGTAATCTGGGCGAGAAGAATCTCAATCTATTCCGCATCTCAGGGGCGATGGTTAACTTCGGCTACTTCCCGGCGACCACGATTGTCTCTGATGGTAAGTCAGATTTTGTTTTTGAGATGAATGCCCGTCGGGTCGAGCTTTCTAACCTGATTTTTAACGGTAATAGCGATAAAAGCCCGAATCAGCAGGGCTTTTTCCATAACACGTGTCCTGGCGGACAATTTTTCCGTGGGGCCTGCCTGCGCTTTACCGCAGTAGGTGGCACGGCCATCAGTCTGCAGGATACGCTCGATTGCAAAATCGATCAGTGGTACGCCTCACGCTGCAGCGGTGATGTGATCAAAGCAGGCTGGTCTGGTCAGAAGCAGGGCAACTGGGATCACAGTACCGCAATCGAGCTGTCAAACTTCAATGCGCAGCACTGTCGCGGCGGCAAGGTTCTTAACCTGGCGCGCTGCGCCCAGTCGATTATTCACAATGGCTGGATTGAGCACTGTGATAATCCAGGCGATATCTCCAACGGCCAGTGGATTATCGATGCATTAAGCCTGGAAGATTGTAAGAATCCGCTTATCGCCCATAACAGCCGCCTGAATATGCGTCAGACCAGCCTGCAGTCGGGCAGCTGGATAGATAACTCCATGCAGGGCGATCGTCTGCTCAGTATCTGGGAAATGGGCTCGACCCGTGTGGAGTCTTATGGCGTCGCGCTGGATGGCAGCCTGAATTATAACTACATCACCTCGCGCTGGCGTTTAGAGAACAATACGAACCAGGAGACCTGGTTTGACCTTGGCAGCCTCTACTCACCGACGGTGGGTGATTCGTGGGAGATCGAAATCTTCGGTCAGTCGCAGTTCAGTAACGGCAGTGGCGATAAGCCGCTGATGAACCTGATTGGCGACAAGACCACCGGCGGCCGCGCAGTGATCCACGTGCAGCGCAAGAAAGACCTGTCGGAAGCGAGCTGGTCGGCCGAAGGCAGCAGCCCGATTGTGGATGTGCGCTATGTGGCTGAGCATGACACCGATGTCCGTATCTTCGTCAAACTGGCGGGCTGGACGCCGTCGGCGGCCGTGCTGGTGAAAACCACCGGTAAAGATCGCTTTGTGACCGGTCGCTGTGCGCGGGTCAATGCAAAGATGGAGAAGGGCAATCCGCCATCGGGTGACGCGGCCAAACGCGCGCCGCAGCGTTTCAGCCTGCACAACGGCAAAGCGGGCGTGGGTGCCAACGAGCAGGGCGATCTGCTGATGGCTTCCCGTCCGCTCTCCGCCGGGCAGGTCGATACCAGTAAGCCGGAAGGCTTTGTTTCCGTGGTGATCAACGGTAAACAGGTTGCGTTGCCTTACTTCGCGATTAAGTCATAACCCCTTGTATCAGGGCCGCCAGAATGGAGGCGGCCGGTTTAACAGGAGCAGTACCTTTGGGTGCGTTATCCCGTAAAGCATGACTTTAAACAGCGTTCATTTTGCCCATTTCGGATCTGGGCGGCTTACAGAATTAAAAAAATTTATTCGGAGTTGTTATGAAAATTTTATTGGTGGGTAACCATACGTGTGGGAATCGCGGGGATGGCGCGATTCTTCGTGGACTAATCGATTCAATGAAGTCTGCACGCAGTGATTTAGACATTGATGTTATTAGCCGTTATCCAACCAGCTCCGGTTATCTGCTCCAGCAGGATATTCAGCAGGATGCGCTGTATCTGCACAACAGCAAATCAGGTAAAGGTCTGGTCGGTTCGTTTAAGCGTAAAGTGGCGAATCGTCTGATGCCCGATATCATGATGGCGCATCTGGGCAAGGGCGGGATCTTTAAGTCGTTCTCTGTGCCGCCTCACCTGAAGGCCTTTACCGAAAGCCTGGCAAAATATGATGCGATTATTCAGGTTGGCGGATCCTTCTTCGTCGATCTCTATGGCGTGACCCAGTTTGACCATGCGCTCTGTGCGCTGATGGCGAAAAAACCGATCTATCTGATCGGCCACTCAGTGGGACCTTTCCAGAACCCGCGCGTCAATGCGCTGGCAAATTTTGTTTTTGATCGGGTCGACAGCCTGGTGCTGCGTGAATCGGTCAGCCTTGATCTGATGAAACGCGATGGCGTGACCAGCTCTAAAGTGGCATCGGGTGTGGATACCGCTTTCCTGGTGCGTGCGCGTGAAGTCGAAAACCCGAGCCATAACCTGCTTTACTGGCAGGGCATTATCGATGCCCGTAAAACCATCGCGATTACCGTGCGTGAACTGGCGCCGTTTGATAAACGTCTGGGTGTCACACAGAAAGAGTATGAAGCGGCGTTTGGCCGGGTGATTAATGCCATGATTGCTGAAGGCTATCAGGTTGTGGCGTTCTCCACCTGTACCGGCATCGACAGCTATGCCAAAGATGACCGCATGGTGGCACTGACGCTGCGTGACCACGTGGCGCAGCCGGAACATTACCATGTCATCATGGACGAGTTTAATGACCTGGAGCTGGGCATTCTGCTGAGTCACTGCCATCTGACCATCGGTACCCGCCTGCACTCGGCGATTATCTCCATGAACTTTGGCACCCCGGCTGTGGCAATCAACTATGAGCACAAGTCGATGGGTGTAATGAACCAGTTGGGTCTGCCGCAGATGGCAACCGATGTGAAAAGCCTGATGGACGGCTCGCTGATCGACAAGGTGAAAACGGTTCTTGCCGATTACGACAACATTAAGCTTAAGGTCAATACGGCCGTTGCGAATGAAAGGGAAATTGGCAACCGGATCACTGAAGAGATTCTCAAAGTATTAGGGTAATGTGATGAAACTGACTTTTTTCACCATGCGTTTCCCGGTTGCCTCTGAGACATTCGTTCTAAATCAGGTGACCCATTTTATTGATGCCGGTTACGAGGTGGAGATTATTTCAGTCTTTCCCGGCGATTTAGTGAACCGGCATGCGGCGTTTGATGAGTATGGTCTGGCGGCGAAGACGCACTATCTGCTGCCGGAAGAGAAAGTCTCGATTGTTGATAAGCTGAACCAGCGTATCAAACTGGTGCTGCCAAAAGTAACGAAGCCGTCGCTGCTGCGTTCGCTGAATGTACGCCGTTATGGCGCGCAGTCCAGCAAACTGCTGCTGCCGTCGATTGTAGCGAATGCTAAGCAGACCTTTACCGCAGATGTGTTTCTGGTGCATTTCGGCTATGCCGGCGCACTGGCAAACAAACTGCGTGAACTGGGCGTGCTTAAGGGTAAACAGGCGACCGTGTTTCATGGCGCTGATATTTCCCGCCGTCACATTCTGGAAGAGCACAAACTCGACTACGTGAATCTGTTCCGCCAGAGTGAGCTGATGCTGCCCATCAGCCATCTGTGGGAGAACAAGCTGATTGAGATGGGGTGCCCGCCGGATAAAATTCACGTGACGCGTATGGGCATTGAGCCGGAGAAGTTTAACTTCCAGCCGCGCCAGGCGTTCCATACGCCGCTCCGTATCGTTTCGGTGGCGCGTCTGACCGAGAAAAAAGGCCTGGATGTGGCGGTGAAAGCCAGCGCCATCCTGAAGCAGCGTGGCGGTCAGTTTCAGTACACCATTATCGGCAACGGCGATCAGGATGAGATGATGCGTGATTTCATCGCCCGTGAGGGGATGGAAGATTGTGTCAGCATGCCGGGCTTTAAGCCGCAGGAGGAGATCCGTCGTGCGCTAAGCGAGGCTGACATCTTCCTGCTGCCGTCCAAAACCGCCGCAGATGGCGATATGGAGGGTATTCCGGTCGCACTGATGGAAGCGATGGCGGTTGGCCTGCCTGTGGTCTCTACCTTCCACAGCGGCATTCCGGAGCTGATTGAGAACAACGTTTCTGGCTGGCTGGTGGAAGAGGACGACCCCGAGGCGCTGGCGGAAACGCTGCTGAAGTTGTCTCAGGGCGAAGTCGATGTGGCGCCCGTGGTCGCGGCCGCCCGTCACAAAGTTGAGACTGAATTTAATCAGCATATCGCCTACGGCGAACTGGCACAGATTCTGGAGCGACTGGTGTGAGTGGATTTAAGTCACAGGCGATTTGGCTGTTCGGCAGTACCTGCTTTTCTGCGGTGCTGCAGGTTGCACAGCTGAGCTTTCTCGCCCGCAAACTGGAAACCCACGAGCTGGGCCTGTTAGCCATCATCAACGCCATCCTGGCGGTGGCGGGTGTGTTGCAGGATATGGGGATGAGCAGTTATCTGGTGCATCGCCAGAACATTACCCGTCGTGAGCAGAGCACCATCTACTGGGTGAACGTCTCGCTCAGCCTGTGTACCGGGTTAATCATGTTGCTGATCGCCTTCCCGGTCTCCTGGTTCTATCACCTGCCGGAGCTGACCGGGCTGATCATGCTGACCAGCCTGAACTTCCTGGTGCTGGGGCACCTGTCGCAATATCAGGCGCACTACATCAAAACCAAGCGGATGGTCTCGCTGGCGAAGATTGAGATGGGCACCAAACTGTTTGCCTTCCTCTGTGTCGTGGCGATGCTGGAGTTCACCTCGCTGACGGTGGCGGCGGCAATTCTGGGTCTGTTCATCAACGCCTTTACGCGCATCCTTTGCATGATTGCACTGGGTGAGAAGTCTTGGCGTCCGACCTGGGAGTTCGACAAAGCGACCTTCTTCGGCGCGATTCGCTACGGCAGCTATCAGCTCGGTTCGCAGACCATTAACCAGTTACGTACCCAGGCGGATGCGCTGGTGGTCGGTAAAGTCATGGGTGCTGAGATGCTGGGCGTTTACTCGCTGGCGAAAGAGCTGGTGCTGCAACCGCTGAAGCTTGTCACGCCGGTGATTAATCGTCTGGCACTGCCGCGCTTTGCTGAGAAACAGCACGATGCCGAGCAGCTGAAAAAGCTGTTCCTGAAAGGTACGCTGGGGATCATGCTGTTCAGCAGCGCCATGTATCTGGCCATTGGTATCTTCTCGCCGGTTATTGTGCGTGTGCTCTATGGCGCATCACATGAGCAGGTCTATCACCTGATCCCGCTGATGCTGCTGTTTGGTATGCTGCGGCCGATGGGGGGGCTGACCGGGGCAATTTCCCAGGCCAACGGACGGACCAACGTTGAGTTCTACTGGAACATCGTGGCGAGCATTGTGGTCCTGGCGGTACTGGCGACCACCTTTATCTGGCCAAACGTGCTCTACGTCGCGCTGACGCTCTCCATCTCGCAGATTCTGATCTCGGCACTGGCGCATCCATTCTTTATCAAGCCGGTGATTGGCATTCGGTTTATTCCTTATGCCCGGCAGTGGGTGGCCGTGTCGGTGGTATTTGTTGGCGTGATGCTGCTGGTAAATCACTTTAATCTGTTTGTGATGCCAGAGTGGTTTGAAGGCTGGCTCTGATTACAAAGCGTTATATCAACGGGCGGCCTCAGGGTCGCCCGTTTTCATTTATAGCTGGTCTCAGCCATGCAACGAAGAGTGCTGTAGGTCACAGTGGCAATATTCGATTACTGATTGTCTTTATTCAGTTTATGGTGTTGCTGGCAATGGGCAAAATGCCGAATTTCCAAGTTATGACAGAGAGTTACTGTCCGCTTTTCAGATAAAGATTATACTTGCTCTTCCGGCCGATCCTGCATAATCGACCCACATCTTCATTTTATTAAACGGAATAAATATGACCAAGCTTAAAGCAGTAATCCCGGTTGCGGGCCTCGGTATGCATATGCTCCCTGCGACTAAAGCCATTCCGAAAGAGATGCTGCCTGTCGTCGACAAACCGATGATTCAGTACATCATTGACGAGTGTGTTGCCGCGGGTATTAAAGAGATTGTGCTGGTCACGCATGCATCGAAAAATGCCGTAGAAAACCACTTCGACACCACTTATGAACTCGAAGCGCTGCTGGAAGCGCGCGTGAAGCGTCAGCTGCTGAGCGAAGTGCAGTCTATCTGCCCGCCAGGCGTCACCATCATGAACGTGCGTCAGGCACAGCCGCTGGGCCTGGGCCACTCGATTCTCTGTGCCCGTCCGATGATCGGTGATAACCCGTTCGTGGTCGTACTGCCAGACGTTCTGCTGGATGACTCAACGGCTGACCACATGCGTTATAACCTCGCTGCGATGGTTGCCCGTTTTGAAGAGACCGGCCACAGCCAGGTCCTGGCGCAACATATGCCCGCGTCCAATCTCACTGAGTACTCGGTAATCACCACTGCAGAGCCGATTGATCACCCTGGCGACATCAGCACCATTACCGATTTCGTTGAGAAGCCTGAAGATACCACCGGACTGAACTCTGACCTGGCCGCGGTTGGCCGCTATGTCCTTTCTGCTGATATCTGGGCAGAACTGGAACGCACGGAGCCAGGCGCCTGGGGCCGTATCCAGCTGACCGATGCGATCGCCAGCCTGAGTAAGCACAAAACGGTTGATGTCTCTCTGCTGACCGGTCACAGTTTCGACTGCGGTCGTAAACTGGGTTACATGCAGGCGTTCGTCTCTTACGGACTGCGCAACAATGCGCAGGGTCGCGATTTCCGCGAAGCTATCCAGACGATTCTCGCAAAACAAAAGTAATTAAATCGCCGCGTCATGCGCGGCAGATTGAAAGGAGCTCACATGGCAATTTTAGTAACGGGTGGAGCAGGCTATATCGGCTCCCATACGGTACTGGCGCTGTTGCAGCGCGGTGATGATGTTGTGGTTCTGGATAACCTCTGCAACGCCTCACGCGAAGCCATTAACCGCGTGGAGAAACTGGCGGGTAAGAAAGCGACCTTCGTCGAGGGCGATATCCGTGACCGCGCCTGTCTGCGTGACCTGTTCGCAGCCAACAGCATTTCAGCCGTAATCCACTTCGCTGCGCTTAAAGCAGTCGGTGAATCTACGCGTATGCCGCTGGAGTACTACGAGAACAACGTCGCGGGCACAGTGGTACTGCTGGAAGAGATGCGTGATGCCGGCGTCTGGAACTTTATCTTCAGCTCATCAGCGACCGTCTACGGCGCAGATGCACCGGTTCCTTACGTTGAGACTACGCCAATTGGCGGCACCACCAGTCCGTACGGCACCTCCAAGCTGATGACCGAATTCGTCATGCGCGACTTCGCCAAAGCGGAGCCGAAGTTCAAGGCGATTGCCCTGCGTTATTTCAATCCGGTCGGCGCGCATGAGTCTGGTGAAATCGGTGAAGACCCGACCGGCATCCCGAACAACCTGCTGCCCTATATCGCGCAGGTCGCGATTGGTCGTCTGGAGAAGCTGGGCGTGTTTGGTGGCGATTACGATACGCCAGACGGAACCTGCCTGCGTGACTACATCCACGTGGTTGACCTGGCGGAAGGGCACCTGAAAGCGCTGGATCACCTGAGCAAAGTGGAAGGCTACACCGCCTTCAACCTGGGCGGCGGCAAAGGCTTCTCCGTGCTGGAGATGATTAAGGCATTCGAGAAGGCGTCCGGTAAGGCGATCCCGTTTGAGATCAAGCCACGCCGTGACGGTGACCTGCCTGCGTTCTGGGCCGATGCATCACTGGCAAACAGTGAGCTCGACTGGCGCGTGACGCGCGGCATCGATGAGATGATGCGCGATACGTGGAACTGGCAGAGTAAGAACCCGGATGGGTTCAGGTAGTTGAAAAAAAGGCGAACTCCGGTTCGCCTTTCTTATATTTGATTTGAAATATCTTATCAGACCTTTCTCATAATTCTGATTGCATCATCCTGAGGCATCAGCAACCATCCCCTACGCCAGAAAAGTGCTCATTAGTTGAACTAACACCTGCGGCATAAACGCATTTTATTCGTAATAGCTATACCTCAGTGATAGAATTTACGATTGTTGAATGATAAACCCACTTAAACAATTTCATTAATAAAGTGATATCAATCAACTGAATGCTGAACATCTGGCGGATTCTTGTTGTCAGCATACTCATTCGGTCAAAGATAATCAGCATCGTGGGAGCTGTAACCCAGGGGCGGTAGCGTGCTCTTAAAACGCCTATGATTGTCTGCTTTTTATTCGGGCGCCCATGCCTCAGATAGCTTGTCAGGAATAAACACGTTATGAAGATACTTATCACTGGTGGTGCAGGTTTTATCGGTTCAGCGGTTGTGCGTCATGTTATCAACAATACAAATGATGAAGTCATAAACGTTGATAAACTTACCTATGCAGGCAATCTTGAATCATTGAAAGAGGTGAGCGGCCATCCTCGCTACACTTTTAAGCAGATCGATATCTGCGATGGTCAGGCTATCACTGAAGCGTTAAATGAATTTCAGCCTGATGCTATCATGCATCTGGCCGCTGAAAGTCATGTAGACCGCTCGATCACCGGTCCGGCTGAGTTTGTTCAGACTAACGTGGTAGGCACCTATGCTCTGTTAGAGGCGAGCCGCCAGTACTGGAGCGCATTGCCTGAAGAACGTAAAGCGGCATTTCGTTTCCACCATATTTCTACTGACGAAGTGTATGGTGATCTACCGCATCCGGATGAGATGGACGGCGATTTACCGCTGTTTACCGAAGAGACCCCTTATGCCCCGAGCAGTCCCTACTCCTCAACAAAAGCAGCCAGCGATCATCTGGTTCGCGCCTGGGGCCGCACCTATAAATTGCCGGTTATTGTAACCAACTGCTCAAACAACTACGGTCCTTATCATTTCCCGGAAAAACTCATTCCACTGATCATCAGCAATGCGCTGGAAGGTAAACCACTGCCAATCTATGGCAAGGGCGACCAGATCCGTGACTGGCTCTATGTTGAAGATCACGCGCGCGCGCTCTATACCGTGGTTAAAAATGCAGAGACGGGCACTACCTATAACATCGGTGGTCATAACGAAAAGAAAAATATCGATGTTGTGTTGAAAGTCTGCGAACTGCTTGATGAGCTGCGTCCAAAAGACACACCTTACAGCGCTCAGATTACCTATGTTCAGGACCGTCCGGGACACGATCGCCGCTACGCGATTGATGCCGCTAAGATTGAGAAAGATCTTGGCTGGAAACCGGAAGAGACCTTTGAAACGGGTCTGAAGAAAACCGTTGAATGGTACCTCAATAATTCTCAGTGGGTTGAGCATGTGAAGAGCGGTGCCTATCAGAACTGGATCGAACAGAACTACGAGAAGCGTAGCTAATGGATATTTTGCTGTTTGGTAAAAACGGACAGGTCGGCTGGGAATTGCAGCGTGCGCTTGCGCCGTTAGGCAATTTAATCGTGGTCGATCGTCATTCCCGTGACTACTGCGGTGATTTTGAAAATCCTGAAGGCGTTGCTGAAACGGTTCGCAAAATTAAGCCAGCGGTTATCGTTAATGCCACCGCTTACACTGCGGTGGATAAAGCGGAATCAGAGCAGAATAAAGCTCGGCTGATTAACGCTACTTCTATTGAAGCTTTGGCTGCAGTCGCCGAAGAGACAGGGGCATGGTTAATCCATTACTCTACCGACTATGTTTTTGACGGCTCTGGTAATCAACCATGGCGCGAAGACGATGCTACTGCGCCGCTTAACACCTACGGTCAGACCAAGCTGGAAGGAGAGCAGGCTATTGTCAGCAATATGACGAAATACCTGATTTTCCGCACCAGTTGGGTCTATGCCGCGAAGGGTAACAACTTTGCCAAAACAATGCTGAAACTGGCAAAAGACCGGGAATCCCTGTCAGTAATAAACGATCAGTTTGGTGCACCTACCGGCGCTGAGCTTATTGCTGACTGCACGGCTCATGCAATCAGAGTGGCTCTGGAAAATAGCAATGTCGCAGGCCTGTATCACCTCATTGCAGCAGGTGAGACGACCTGGCATGCCTATGCCACTAAAGTCATAGAGTTTGCGAAAGCACAGGGTGTCGAACTGCAGGTGCAGACGATCAATGCTGTTCCAACCAGTGCATTCCCTACACCGGCTAAACGTCCTGCAAACTCAAGACTCAATACAGAGAAATTTCAGCAGACCTTTGGTCTGAACCTGCCCGACTGGACGGTCGGCGTTGAACGTATGCTGCTCGAAACGCTTATTTAATCGAAACAGGCCGCAATAGCGACCTGACCATTTAAGGTGAAATTGTGAAAAAGAATAAAGGCATTATTCTCGCTGGTGGCTCAGGAACACGCCTCTATCCGGTAACGATGGCAGTCAGCAAGCAGTTGCTGCCGGTTTACGACAAGCCAATGATTTACTATCCGCTCAGTACGCTAATGCTGGCAGGAATCAACGATATCCTGATCATTAGTACACCGCAGGACACACCGCGCTTTGAGAGCCTGTTAGGTGATGGTTCCCAATGGGGCATCTCAATTCAGTATAAAGTACAACCAAGCCCGGATGGCCTGGCGCAGGCGTTTATCATTGGTGAAGAGTTTATAGGTGACGACTCAGTCGCGCTCATCCTTGGCGACAATATTTTCTATGGTCACGACCTCTACAAGCAACTTGAAGCCGCATCGATGAAAGATGATGGGGCAACCGTATTTGCTTATCATGTTACCGATCCTGAGCGTTATGGCGTTGTGGAATTCGACAGCGAAGGCAAAGCAATTTCATTGGTAGAAAAACCTGAACATCCACGCAGCAACTATGCGGTGACCGGTCTTTATTTCTATGACAACAGTGTTGTAGAAATGGCTAAAAATCTTGCGCCATCACCACGTGGTGAACTTGAGATTACGGACATCAACCGTATCTACATGGAGCAGGGTAAGCTTTCTGTTTCCATCATGGGCCGCGGGCATGCCTGGCTTGATACCGGAACGCACCAGAGCCTGATGGAAGCGAACAATTTTATCCAGACGATTGAATCACGTCAGGGTTTAAAAGTTGCCTGCCCGGAAGAGATCGCATTCAGAATGGGTTTCATTAATAAAGAGCAATTGCAGGAACTCGCTAAGCCATATCTTAAAAATGAATACGGCAAATATCTGATGGCGCTGGTTGAAGGACGTTTATAATGAATATTGTTGATACTAAAATTCCTGATGTAAAGATCATTGAGCCTAAAGTATTTGGTGATGAGCGTGGTTTTTTCCTGGAAAGCTTCAATCAGTCAATTTTTGATAATGCCGTTGGTCGACATGTCGACTTTGTTCAGGACAATCACTCAATGTCCAAAAAAGGCGTGTTGAGAGGCCTTCATTACCAACTTGCCCCTCATGCCCAGGGTAAACTTGTGCGCTGCGTTGAAGGGGAAGTATTTGATGTAGCTGTAGATATCAGACGTTCATCAGAAACATTTGGACAATGGGTCGGCGTACATTTAAGCGCTGAAAACAACCGTCAGCTCTGGATTCCAGAAGGCTTTGCTCATGGTTTCATCACACTTTCGGATCGTGTACAGTTTATTTATAAAACCACAAATTATTATGCCCCACAGTCAGAAAGAAGCATTTTGTGGAATGATCCGCAGATAAATATTGAATGGCCTGAAGTTGAAGAAATGACTTTGTCTGGCAAAGATAAAGATGGCGTATTGCTCAATAACGCAGAAACTTTCAATTGAGATGGATAAAAAAACGCGTACCGCAGTCCTTTTATGCTCTTACAATGGCAGTCAATATATAAGACAGCAAATTGATTCAATTATAAATCAGACTGAAACCGAATGGACGGTATTTGTTTCGGATGATGGATCAACTGACGGAACTCTTGATATATTGAAATATTATCAGGAGAAGTTAGGCCGTGAGCGTTTTGTCATAATCGATGGTCCAGGCAAAGGATTTGCCTGGAATTTTATATCGTTGCTGGAAAAATGTGGTGATGCTTTTGATTATTATGCATTCAGCGATCAAGATGATGAATGGATGCCAGACAAATTATCAAGGAGCATATCAGTTTTATCTGGTTATAAACATAATGTTCCTTCAGTTTATTGTGGACGAACTTCATTGGTCGATGAGAATGGTCATCATTTGGGTGAGTCTCCCCTATTCAGTAAGCCGCCATCGTTCAAAAATGCCCTTATCCAAAGTATAGCTGGCGGCAATACGATGATCTTAAATCGGGCAGGTAGAAATATTATTAATAAAACCCCCATAGATGTAAGAATTATATCTCACGATTGGTGGATATATATAGTTATTACAGCAATAGGTGGTAATATTTTCTACGATCCGAAACCATCAATTAATTATCGGCAACATACTAATAATATTGTTGGCTCGAATCTAGGCTGGCTGGCCAGATTTAAACGCATTTCGGGTCTTATGGACGGGCATTTTAAGATGTGGATAGATTCCAATATCTACGCTTTGAATAAAGCAGACGTAAATATCACCCCGGAGAATAGATTTATTCTTGAAAGCTTTAATGAGGCCAGGAATAGTAATTTATTTAAAAGACTGTATTTATTCAGAAAGTTAGGCATGTACCGTCAGACTTTATTAGGTACGTTAGGTCTATATGTTGCCATTGTCCTGAAGAAATTATAATCGATAGATAAATTTATTCGTAAAAAGGTGAAATTTTGCAGCAGAATACTAAACACGATACTTCGCTGTGGTCGTTATGCAAGAATACCTATATTAATAGACATATTATTTTCGAAATGACCAAGCGCGATGTGATAAGCAGATATAAAGGCTCAGTAATGGGCATTTTCTGGTCTTTCATAAACCCTGTTTTTATGTTGGCTGTTTATACGCTTGTTTTTTCCGAAGTATTTAATGCTCGCTGGGGAAACGCTGCCGCAAATGAGTCAAAAGCACAGTTTGCTATTATTCTTTTCGCGGGACTTATTGTGCATGGGATATTTGGTGAAGTGTTGACTAAATCACCCACATTAATACTTAATAATGCTAATTATGTCAAAAAAGTGGTTTTCCCACTTGATTCTTTTCCGGTAATAGCATTGTTGTCCGCTTGCTTTCAGGCGTTAATCAATATTTTTGTGCTATTACTTGCATTTACTTTTGCGAATGGTTATATCCACTGGACTGTGGTGCTGCTTCCTGTTGTATTTATTCCCGTATTGATTTTAGTACTGGCTTTGAGTTTTTTGATTTCTTCGCTGGGCGTATTTATTCGGGATCTAGGACAGTTTATAACGTTGTTAATTACGGTAATACTTTTCCTTTCCCCTGTGTTTTATCCACTGTCTTCTGTACCTCAGAAATATCAGGTCATCATATTATCTAATCCATTGACATTCATAATTGAGCAAACTCGGGAAGTTGTTATCTGGGGTAGAATGCCAGATTTTAACGGATTGCTAATATATGGTTGTGTTTCAACAGTAATATTATGGCTAAGCTACTTCTGGTTCCAGAAAACACGTAAGGGATTTGCTGATGTTATCTAAAGACAATGCATTAGAAATAATCGATGTTAGCAAATGCTATCAGGTCTTCGATAGTCCTGTCAGAAGACTTAAGCAATTTATCGTACCTAATATTGAACGTAAACTAGGCAAAGTACCTCGTGTATACCATGAAGAATTTTGGGCACTTCAGGATATAAGTTTTAATTTACCTAAAGGCGAAACGCTGGGTGTGGTCGGACGGAATGGCTCTGGTAAATCAACCTTATTGCAGATTATTGCAGGTACATTATCCCCTACCCAGGGATCAGTCAATATTCAAGGTCGCGTTGCTGCCTTACTTGAATTAGGTGCTGGTTTTAATGGTGACTTTACCGGACGTGAAAATGTTTATCTGAACGGCGCGCTTTTAGGTCTGACTAAAGAAGAGATCGATAGTAAGTTAGATGATATCTTGTCTTTTGCCGATATTGGTCACTTTATTAATAATCCGGTGAAGACTTATTCAAGCGGAATGATGGTTCGTCTTGCATTTGCTGTACAGGCGCAAATAGATCCTGAGATATTAATCGTTGATGAGGCATTAGCTGTTGGAGATGCTAAATTTCAGGCAAAATGTTTTGCCAGATTGAAACAACTTAAAAATGATGGTACATCCATTCTTTTTGTATCCCATGCTACTGAACAGATTATTACGCATTGTGATAAAGCTATACTACTTAATGATGGTTCGATTGTAGGCAACGGTGCCCCAAAAGATATTGTTAATAAATATCTGGATCTACTCTTTGGAAAGTCATCCTCAGCAAATGCGAAGCGAATTAAAGAGGATAACCATCTTAAATCAGCTAGTAAAATTGAAAAAGACCAGACTGAAAGGTTTAACGTAAGTCAGGAGATTGAGCCTGTCGTTACTCTAGAAGAAAACGGATTCGAAAATCGCAATAACTATAATCCTAATGAATTTCGCTGGGGCGACAGAGCTGCCGAGATTCAGGACTTTTCACTTGTTCAGGGTGAGAATCTTTATCCCTTCAGCGTATCGGGCAATGGAAATATCAAGCTTAAGTTTCTTATTAAGTTCAACTCAACTATTTTCAGGCCTATTTTTGGTTTTGCTGTAAAAACTAAAGATGGGGTAACAATTTATAACACTAATACCAATATATTAGAAGCGCCTTTCATTGAAGCTGGAGAGGAAGGAAAGTCATATACCGTTAATACTGAAATGCCAATGCGTCTTTTCCAGGGTGACTATTTTATTTCGATTGGCCTTGCCAGTTATGATACATCAGGAGAGGTAGTTCCGCACGATCGGAGATATGATTCAATTCATATTACAGTAGAACCTACCCCAGAGTTTTTAGGTCTGGTAAATTTAGAGGCTTCGATTAACTGTGAATAAAGAAAAACTTTCAACAGTATTGTTATCATCTGATTTCGTTTATGACTCTGAAATCAATATCTGGGCCGAAAAAGATCAGCAGGAATTCAATTATAATGACGGCGATTATCATGAAAACTATATTCTGGACGTTGTCACAAAGTCTCAGGACTGTTCCGTACTTTCGCAGGAACTTGCTGGATATATAAAAGACTGGCCTTCACAGTATCATTTAACTTCAAAAAGATCTAACTTACTGAGGCCATTTGGGAAAAAGTTCAAAGGCAAACGTGTTCTGGAGATTGGATGTGGTTGTGGTGCGATAACGCGTTTCATAGCTGAAGCTGGCGCAGAAGTTATTGCCATAGAAGGTAGTAAAAGAAGAGCATCTATAACACGCAACCGTTGCAAGGATCTATCAAATGTTACTGTAATCAATTGTCCTAGCGATAAAATTCCGGATATAGGTGAATTTGATTACGTATTATTGATTGGCGTTCTCGAATATGCCCAGTGTTTCCTGGGCCATGAAGGACAATTATCACTTTTGTCGTTCTGCAAGAAAAGATTGAAATCCGATGGTTCTTTATTTGTAGCAATCGAAAACCAACTCGGCATGAAATATTTAGCTGGAGCCAAGGAAGATCATTTGGGAATACCAATGGTAGGTATTAATAATGCTTACCATAATAATGGTGTACGCACCTTTGGTAGAGTTGAACTTATCCAAATGATGAAAAAAGTAGGATTCAGCAATATTGAGGAATTTCTTCCTTTTCCTGACTACAAACTGCCAACTTTAGTTATTACTCCATATGGTCATCAAGAGCGCAGTTCAATAATTTATCCTTTGGTGAGTGAAGTACATCATAAAGATGCACAGGCACCAGATTCGTATACATTCTCATTAGAAGAGTCAACAAAAACAATCTGGAATAATAAGCTTGCTTCAGATTTGTCAAATTCATTTCTTATGATTGCTTCGGCATCAGAGTTAAGTCACGAAAGCGATAATACGTTGGCTTGGTATTATTCTGATGCCAGAATTAATGACAGCCAAAAGAAAATTAAGTTTCTTGAGGTTAATGGTAATTATAAGATTGAAAGTTACAAAATATCAGGTGAATTTATTAATGAAGAGCCATTCTATCAAGGCGAAAGTCTGTGGCTAAGCTTGGTAAATATTATTAATAAACATGGGTGGCAATTAAGCAGCGTGACTGAATGGGTAAGGCTGTGGATCAGTAAAGCACTCGTCACTGGAAAGGATGCGGATTCCTGGAAATGGAACACTGAGCTTCCACCAGAATACCTGGACGCAACTCCATTTAATATTATTAAAACTGAGCAAGGCTACGAGATTTTCGATTTAGAACTAAGCTCTGATAAGCCATTAATGCTTTCCTATCTGGTTTTCAGAGGCGTATTCAACTCTCTATTGCGAGTAACCTCCATTGCTCCTACAAAAGAGCTATCAGATTCTAATATATTTACCACTACTAAAATTATAGTAACAGAAATCTTCCCAGAACTGACTGAAGAGCATTTTAACGAATACTTAAAACAAGAGGTTGCTCTAGTTTCGCAAGTAGTAAACGTTGACACTAACGATCTTTTTGAACGCTATAAAAATTCGTTTTTCGTTGTTCGTGACTTCTTAAATGATTATAAAAGTGAACTTGCCAGAGTTTATCATACAAATCAGGATCTCTCCTCAACTGTGACCAATGTTGAAAATCAAATTAAAGATGTTGAAAAGCAGATCAAGGAGAAAGGTGAGGAGATATTTGGTAAAAATACTTTATTAGATATTAAAGAGAAAGAGTTGATCGATGCGCAAGAATCCTGTTCGAGGTTGCAGGAGCAAATCGACGACCTTCTTAGCGTTGCCGCTGAACAAAAATTCAGAGAAGAAAAACTTACGGAAGAGGTTAAAGTCAAAACGGATAAATTACAGAAAATTACTTCATCAAGAGCATGGAAATTAGCTTCATTTTTCAGTCGGTCTGCTAAATCGCTGAATAAATACTAAACTGGCAATCTGAAATCAGATAAGGGTATTGACGTTGAAAATCTATCGTTTTGCAAAAAAGATGTTATCTTCCGGAGATCGCGATCTTTTGAAATATCGTATTAAACTGGTCTCCAGGCTTTATAAAGAAGAGGGAGTTAAAGCTGTCTATAGCAGATTACAGTCAGCCTATAAGAATAATAACCCTGGCATTTATGCTCATAATCCTGCTTCAACAGATACCTTTAATGAAACATCTATCAATGATAGGTCTTCGCTGATTGAGGCTTGGCTAAAAACTGATTTTAAAAAAGCTTCACTGAAAGTTAACGAACAAAGTCATTATGTACCTAAGGCGCTCGATAGTCTTGAAGGCGTTGATTTACCGGTAAAAGTCATCGCCTACTATCTCCCGCAATTTCATCCATTTAAAGAGAATAATGAGTGGTGGGGTGAAGGTTTCACTGAATGGACAAACGTGACTAAAGCAAGGCCGCAATATCTTGGGCATCAACAGCCACGCTTACCCGGCGAACTCGGTTTTTATGATTTACGTTTACCTCAGGTCATGCGCCAGCAAATTGATCTAGCAAAACAGTATGGGGTCAATGGTTTTTGCTTCCACCATTACTGGTTTGGTGGCAAACGTCTGATGGAAACGCCTGTACAAAATTTCCTTAAAGATAAATCGCTCGATATTGATTTTTGTTTATGCTGGGCTAATGAGAACTGGACGCGTCGCTGGGACGGTCTGGAAAATGATGTTTTGATTTCTCAAAAGCATTCTCCAGAAGATGATATTGCCTTTTTAGATGACATCATGCCTGCACTTAAGGATGAGCGCTATATCAGAGTAGATGGTAAGCCACTGCTTATTCTTTATCGTGCAAGTTCACTTCCAGATGCTAAAGAGACGGGTAAACGCTGGCGTGAGCATGCCATTAAAAATGGATTACCAGGTCTTTACCTTGTTGTCGTTAATGCATTCGATGTTTCAAGTCCGCAGCCTTATGACTTTGACGCTATTGTTGAGTTCCCACCGCATCAGATTGGTGCTAAAGATATTACTGACAGTATTACGCCGTTAAATAAAAACTTTACAGGGCGGGTTTATGATTATGAAGAGCTGGCGTTGAGAGCAGGTAAAATTGATAACGACAATTTTACCTGTTTCAAAGCAGTCATGCCATCATGGGATAATGAAGCCCGAAAACCTACTCAGGGTTTCTCTTTCTATAATGCAAAACCTGAGCTCTATGCTAAATGGCTTGATAGCGCAATTAAAACGACAATGAATCGCAGACCTGAAGAGCGTCTTGTCTTTGTCAATGCCTGGAACGAATGGGCTGAAGGTGCGCATCTTGAGCCGGACCGTCACAATGGCTATGCCTATTTACATGCTACAGCTAATATTCTTCGTAATTCACTTTTAAAATATGATTGTGATAACCAGCTTATTTCAGATATGAATCAAGAATTTAAACCCAGATTTAAGTCTGCAGTTATTTTACATGCCTATTATGAAGACCTGGCTTGCGAATTAGTCGAAAAATATATCGCTCAATATCAGGATAAGCTTGACCTAATCATTACTATGCGCAGCGATGTTAAACTGAGCACGCTCGAGAAAATAAAAGCTTCCTTTAAAAATGTTTTCTTTGTGATGGTAGATAATAGGGGGCGAGATATTCGGCCTTTCATTAAGGCGCTCAAAGTTGCTGATGGCTTTGGTTATAAATATATCTGTAAGGTTCATACTAAAAAGTCACCGCATCGTGTTGATGGTCAACAATGGCGTGAAAGCCTTTTCGCGGATCTTCTTGGAGCACGCGAACATGTTGCAAAAATCATCAACTATTTTGAGCTACATGAAGATGTCGGAATAATTGCACCGAGAAATTCAATCACGGATCTTTCAATTCCTGAAATAAATCTGGGTAACAGATACTGGCTTGAAAAACTCTTTGCACGGATGGATTCTCCCGAATTGTTCAAGACATTCAAAACCAGTTTCCCGGCTGGTTCCATGTTCTGGTTTAGAAAAGATGCCCTCGATCCATTGGCCAGCAACTTGCTAGACGAAGAAGAGTTCGAACTTGAGGCGGGTCAACTGGACGGCACTCTTGCTCACAGTGTCGAAAGGGTCACTGGAGCAGTAGCTAATTCACAAGGTTTTAAAGTAGTCGATATCACATCACTTTAACTCTCAGTCAGGCATCAATGCTCACAAAGGTTGATGCCAGGTTATCGATTGTGTTTATTAAATTCATGTGTATTTCAGTCTGGGAAGCATTATTTAGCAAAACAACCTATCTGGTTGATTTTTATTAACATAATTTAATGGTGCTACCGCACCATTCATTACCTTTAATCCGCTATCCTGAGTTAACATAGTGATCACTTACGAAGTGGTGTTACGGGTAACACCATGCGAGACCACAGACAGGAGTATGTAATGTCCAAGCAACAGATCGGCGTTGTAGGTATGGCAGTGATGGGCCGCAATCTGGCTCTTAACATTGAGAGCCGCGGTTACACTGTTTCAATCTTCAACCGTTCACGCGAAAAGACTGATGAAGTCATCGCCGAGAACCAGGGCAAGAAGCTTGCTCCTTTTTACACCGTTGAAGAGTTTGTTGAATCGCTGGAAAAACCTCGTCGTATCCTGCTGATGGTTCAGGCGGGTGAAGCGACTGACAAGACTATCGCCTCACTGACTCCACACCTGGATAAAGGCGACATCCTGATTGATGGCGGTAACACCTTCTACAAAGATACCATCCGTCGTAACAAAGAGCTTTCTGACCAGGGCTTCAACTTCATCGGTACCGGCGTTTCCGGCGGTGAAGAGGGCGCACTGAAAGGTCCATCCATCATGCCTGGTGGCCAGAAAGAAGCCTACGAGCTGGTTGCGCCGATTCTGGATAAGATCGCGGCGCGTGCGGAAGATGGCGAAGCCTGTGTGGCCTATATCGGTCCGGACGGCGCGGGCCACTACGTGAAGATGGTTCACAACGGCATCGAATATGGCGACATGCAGCTGATCGCAGAAGCCTATGCGCTGCTGAAAGGCGCACTGGGCCTGAACAACGAAGAGCTGGCTGAGACCTTCACCGACTGGAACAACGGCGAGCTGAGCAGCTACCTGATTGACATCACCAAAGATATCTTCACCAAGAAAGACGAAGACGGTAAATACCTGGTTGATGTGATTCTGGATGAAGCAGCAAACAAAGGCACCGGTAAATGGACCAGCCAGAGTTCACTGGATCTCGGTGAGCCTCTGTCACTGATCACCGAGTCTGTCTTCGCCCGTTATCTCTCCTCGCTGAAAACGCAGCGTGTTGCGGCCTCTAAAGTACTGAGCGGTCCACAGGCGAAAGCCTTCACTGGCGACAAAGCGGAGTTCATCGAGAAAGTTCGTCGCGCGCTGTACCTCGGTAAAATCGTCTCTTATGCGCAGGGCTTCTCACAGCTGCGTGCCGCGTCAGAAGAGAACAACTGGGATCTGCACTACGGGGAAATCGCAAAGATCTTCCGCGCTGGCTGCATCATCCGTGCCCAGTTCCTGCAGAAGATCACTGATGCTTATGAAGCCGATGCAGGCATCGCTAACCTGTTGCTGGCTCCGTACTTCAAAGATATCGCGGATCAGTATCAGCAGGCGCTGCGTGATGTCGTTTCTTATGCGATTCAGAACGGTATCCCGACGCCAACCTTCTCTGCGGCGATCGCTTACTATGACAGCTATCGTTCAGAAGTGCTGCCTGCTAACCTGATTCAGGCGCAGCGTGACTACTTTGGTGCGCATACCTACAAGCGCATTGATAAAGACGGTGTGTTCCACACCGAGTGGTTAGACTAATCACTAAAAAGGGCTTCCCGAGGGAAGCCCTTTTTTTATCCTACCAGCAAATCCCCGCTCCGAATCTCTCGCTCACCTGCCAGCCGCACCACCAGCATGCCCGCTGTCGCAAACCTTACCCAGTGCCTTGCATAGAGAATACCGCCATACTCTGCGACCAGCGGCGTAATATGGTCGGTCAGCGGATCAACAATCTCAGCCACCACTTCTCCCGGACGAATCAGTGCGCCCAGCGGTTTGCGATGCAAAATCAACCCTGAAACCGGCGAATGAATATATTCACAGCCCGCTAACGGCGTTGGCGGATTTTTCAGGGAAGGGGAGGCCGCCGACGATCCTTCGCTGTGACGTTCTTTAATCACGCTCGTCTCTCCCGGTGCTTCAGCAACGTCAGGTACGTTCAAACCAATCGGCCCGTCATTGATTGCTACCACATCATCGCCGCCCGCGCTCGCCGGGACCAGTTCATCGCCACCAATGACGGGCGCGGCCACCTCTACGGAAATTGAAGGTTCGCTGTAGCCGATATAGCCGCCTTCCTGCAGCGCTGAAATAATCGCCTCCGCGTCTTTCTCGGCCTGTTCAGGCGACACATCACGCATGCCTCGCAACTCCAGTGTCACTGGCAGCAGTCCGCGTGGCATCGGGTAATCCTTACCAAATCGCTCTGCCAGCGTCAGCCAGGGTTCGCAGCAGGCTTCATCAAACGGCTCTCCACCGGAGATCTGCGCCAGCAGCTGTACTTCACTGCCTAACCAGCGCGCCAGCGGCTCAATGTCCGGCCAGGCGTGCGGCGTCGTGTAGAGGTGCGGCACGGCTTCCCAGTCACAGTGCAGGTCAATCATCAGATCGGCCTGACTGGCCATCCGCATCAGCGTAAAGCGCTGCGCATCCAGCTCGGTTTTTGGCACGGTATCGCGATAGTGGCGATCAATTGCCTCGCGGATCAGACTCTTATTCTGCGTTTCACTCTGGGTCAGACTTTCAGCCAGCCCGGCCGCCAGGGTTGCGCCCAGTGACGGGAAACGGCGGTTGAAGTCCTGGCCAGAGAGCGTATGGAATCGGCCCAGATGGGTGCCATGCCAGTGCTGTCCCAGCGCCAGTGGATTGGCAACTGGCACCAGGGTAAAGGCGGCTTTAAGTTGACCGGCGGACTCCAGCGCCTGTAGTCGCTGCTTTAAAAACCACGCCACCGCCATACCGGGCAGTTCGTCGCCATGCAGGGCAGCCTGGATATAAACCTGACGCTGGTAATCTTCACCGAAATGGAAACTGATGATTTCACGCTGGGTGCCTAAAGAGGCGCTTAACAGTGGATGATGTTGTTGATGCATACCGTGTTAATGTCCTTTAATCGGCAAAGGACGACAGCGCGCCGTCCCGAAAAAGTTAGAGTATAGTGCCGGATCGCGGTGAGGACGAAAAAGGATGACCGCGAGGTTACTGCTGGATAGAGATATCCGTGGCGAAGTAGCGCTTCTGAATCTGGTCAAAGGTGCCGTTCTTTTTGATTTCGGCAAAGGCATTATCCAGTGCGGTTTTCAGTTCGGTATCGCCTTTGCGCAGGCCAATAGCCGTGCCGGGGCCGATAATCGGATCCTGAATAATCGGTCCAGCCAGTTCAAAATCTTTGCCCTGCGGATGCTTCAGGAAGCCGATGGCCGCCTGTGCCGCATCGGTGAATACCGCATCCAGTCGGCCTGAAACCAGATCGCTTTCAACCTGTGCCTGATCGCCATAAGGCACTACGGTCACACCGTGAGGCTGCCATTTTGCCAGCGCATAGCGCTCCTGAACCGTTCCCTGTTCTACGCCGACCGTTTTTCCTTTCAGGGATTCAACGGTGGGCAGGATGCCAGCGCCTTTACGGGCAATCAGCTGGGTGTGGGTGTCATAGAGTGGAACAGTGAAATCGATCTGCTTCAGGCGCTCTTCGGTAATGCCCATGTCAGACAGAATGGCATCAAATTTACGCGCTTTAAGGGCCGGGATCATGCCGTCAAACTGGCTTTCAACCCAGACACATTTTGCCTGCATCTGAGTACAGAGCGCATTGCCCAGATCAATATCAAAGCCGACCAGCTTGCCCTGTGGCGTTTTCGATTCGAAGGGCGGATAGGTCGGATCGACCGCGAAACGCACCTGTTCGATTTTTGCCTGCGCGCTAAAAGCGCAGCCTGCCATAACCGCCACAGCCAGCGTCTGACGCAGGCGTTGAGTGAAAATGTTCATGATTTTGCTCTTATTCTGTCGTGATGAGTGATTATGCAGAGTATCGCCGGGCTGCCGGGATGGCAATTACTGCGTAATCTCCACCACGTCAGCCGCGCATAACGCGCGATAATCTTCGGTATTCAGGATCACTGAGCGTTCCAGCAGACCGGCGTTAAACGCGATCGCCGGATAACGTTCAAACAGCGCGGGGTCCACAATCAGCCTGAGGTCAGGATGAAAGCTGAACGGTGGTATCGCCCCGAATACGCAGCCGGTCAGCAGAGCGGTCTCCGCCGGGCTGGCGAGTGAAGCGCGTCGACCGCCTACTGCTGCCGCGACTTTGCCCAGATCGGCCTGCCGGTCGGCCGGTAATACCGCCAGCACATGCTGCTTAATGCCATTGCCTTTCACATGACAGACCAGCGCTTTCGCGCCCTGACCGATTTCGGTGCCGCGTATCGCCGCGACCGCTTCACATTTGCCGGTCGCCTCATGCTCCATCAGGCGATAACGCGCCTGGTGTTGCTCGAGCAGAGCGATTAACTTTTCATGGGTGGTCACGGTGCTCTCCTGCGGTCAGTTGCAGCATCAGTGTCTGCAGCATATGCGGCTGACGTGGCAATATGCCGGTTTTCAGACCCAGCGGTTTAAGCGCCCGGTTGAGGGTGCTCAGCGTGGTATTGTCCCTGTCCTGTTCAATATCTGACAGTGTGCGGCGGCTAATCCCGGCCAGCGCGGCATAACGTTCCTGAGAGAATCCCAGCACGTTTTTGCGAAGCTGCATCAGGAGCTCGCCCTGTGACAGTTTCTCTTCAGGAAACTGCTGAGTAAGGTTCAGCAGCATCGCTTCGCGTTCCAAAGGTGACAGCGTTTTTTTCATAGTTGCCAGCCTTTAATACGCTGATCAAGATAATCGTACGCAAGTAAGGCGGCGCTTTCACGGCCCTGGAGGGGATGCTGAATATTGAGTTGGGCGGCATTATACCAGCGGCCCTTAATAAATAGCTGGAGTGTGCGCATGGCAACACCTGTTGAGCAATATTATGCTCAACAATAGCGTTTAATTTTTGAGAAGGATTCTGCTCAGAATCCGCCTGTAAAACGAAATTCTGAGCAGCATATTGCACAATTACTTATGGCGGTTGCGCAGGTTGTTAATCACCGCGCTGAAGTCGAGATTCTGATCCTGTAACAACACCATCAGGTGATAGACAAGGTCTGAAGCTTCATTGGTCAGTTCATCCCGATCGTTGACGGTCGCCGCCAGCGCGGTCTCAACGCCTTCTTCACCCACTTTCTGCGCGATGCGCTTCGTGCCGCTGGCGTAGAGCCGTGCAGTGTAAGAGCTTTCAGGGTCAGCCGTTTTGCGCGACGCCAGCAGCTCTTCCAGCTGATAGAGGAAGGTCCATTCAGGCACAGCCGGAGAGAAGCAGCTGGTGGTGCCGAGATGGCAGGTCGGGCCAATCGGGTTCGCCAGTACCAGCAGTGTGTCGTTGTCGCAGTCAGGCGTGATGCTTACCACCTGCAGAAAGTTGCCGGAGGTCTCGCCTTTGGTCCACAGACGGTTTTTGGTGCGGGAGAAAAAGGTGACATTGCCTTCTGCCAGGGTTTTTTCCAGCGCTGCCGGGTTCATGTAGCCATGCATCAGCACTTCGCCTGAGACGTTGTGCTGAACGATGACCGGCATCATGCCCTGTGTTTTATCCCAGTCGAGAAGGGCCTGTTGTTGTTGAGTTAGCACGCGCGAATCTCCACTCCGTTGTCGATCAGAAAGCTCTTCAGCTCACCAATATTAATAATCTGCTTATGGAATACCGAGGCGGCTAAAGCACCATCGACATTCGCCTCGGTAAACGCCTCCAGGAAGTGCTGCATGGTGCCTGCGCCGCCAGAGGCGATCAGGGGCACGTTGCAGACTTCACGCATTTTCTTCAGCTGCACCAGGTCATAGCCGTTACGCACGCCATCCTGATTCATCATGTTCAGCACGATCTCGCCTGCGCCCAGTTTCTGCACTTCCTGCACCCACTCCAGCGTTTCCCACTGCGTCACGCGGGTGCGTGCTTCGTCACCGGTATACTGATTCACCTGATACTTGCCGCTGGCCTCGTCAAACCAGGTATCGATGCCGACCACGATACACTGCACGCCAAACCGGTCTGCGAGGCGGGTGATGAGCGTGGGATCGGCAAGCGCCGGGGAGTTAATCGAGATCTTATCCGCACCAAACTCCAGAATACGTGCCGCGTCTTCAGGGGTTTTGATGCCGCCCGCGACGCAGAATGGAATATCGATCACTTCCGCAACGCGTGATACCCAGCTTTTGTCGACGACGCGGCCATCAGATGAGGCGGTGATGTCATAGAAGACCAGTTCGTCTGCTCCTTCAGCGGCGTAGCGCTGCGCCAGCGGCACGATGTCGCCGATGATTTCGTGATTGCGAAACTGTACGCCTTTGACCACCTGACCGTCACGTACGTCCAGACAGGGAATTATCCGTTTTGCCAGCATGCGATCGCCTCCGAAACTGTGAATTTATTTTCCAGCAGCGCACGTCCGACAATCACGCCCTGAACGCCGCTGCCGCGCAGGGCGGCGATATCATTGAGGTCGCCAATGCCACCCGAGGACTGGAAAGCGATCGTCGGGAAGCGCGCCGTGACTTCCTGATAGAGCGCAACATTGGAACCGCTCAGGGTGCCGTCGCGGGAAATATCGGTGCACAGCACATGCTTCAGGCCCACCTGCTGAAAGTCGGTAACCACCTCTTCCAGGGTAACACCCGCCGCTTCCTGCCAGCCACTGATCGCCACTTCTTTGCGGTTACTGGCGTCAATGCGCACATCTAACGCCAGCACAATCGCCTCTGCGCCAAACTCCGCGAACCACCGTTTGACCTCTTCAGGCTCTTTCACAGCAGTGGAACCGACCACCACACGACTCGCACCCGCTTCCAGCAGCGCGTGCACATCGTCACGGCTGCGAATGCCGCCACCCACCTGCACCGTCACATCAACGCCGTCCAGCAGGGATTTCAGCAGCGTAATCTGGCGTTTCGCCGGATCTTTCGCGCCGGTTAAATCCACCAGATGCAGCACAGTCGCGCCCTGGCTTACGTAATCCTTCAGACGTGGCAGCGGCTCACTGCCGTAATCACGCTGCTGACCATAATCGCCCTGATGCAGACGAACCACTTTGCCGTCAATTAAATCTAACGCGGGGATAATCATTACATCTCCAGGAAGTTTTTCAGCAACTGCGCGCCCGCTTTGCCCGAGCGTTCCGGATGGAACTGGACGCCGAAGAAGTTATCTTTCTGCACCGCGGCGGTGAACGCTTCACCGTAGTGACACTGGGCGATGGTGCTGGCGTTGACCGGCATGGCATAGCTGTGGACGAAGTAGAAATAGGATCCTTCATCAATGCCGCGGAACAGATGATTGCCCGCCTGCGCGGTAATCTGGTTCCAGCCCATGTGCGGCAGCGGCAGGCCGTGGGTGTCCATGAGTGACACCGGCTCATCGATAATGCCCAGCGTCGGCACGCCGCCGTTTTCATCGCTGCCGCGTCCCAGCAGCTGCATACCCAGACAGATCCCCAGCACCGGCTGGGTACAGGCTTTTACCAGATCGATCAGGTCACGCTCTTCCAGTTGCTTCATTGCCGCCTGCGCGGTGCCTACGCCTGGCAGAAACAGTTTGTCGGCGCGCAGCACCACATCGGAATCGCGGCTCACTTCCGGGGTATAGCCCAGACGTTCAATTGCCCATTTCACCGACGAGAGATTGGCGCAACCGGTATCCATGATCACCACGTTCATCACAGCACTCCCTTCGAACTCGGCAGGGTATTACCCTCAACGCGGATCGCCTGGCGCAGCGTACGACCAAAGGCTTTAAACAGGCTCTCGACGCGATGATGGTCATTCTTGCCTTTGGTTTTCAGATGCAGGGTGCTCATCATGGCGTAAGAGAGCGAGCTGAAGAAGTGCTCGACCATCTCAGTGCTGAGGTCGCCCACGCGTTGATAGTTGAACTCTGCTTTGAACTCGATGTGCGGACGGCCGGAGATATCCAGCGCGCAGCGCGCCAGGCATTCATCCATCGGCAGCACAAAGCCGAAACGGCCAATGCCACGCTTGTCGCCCAGCGCCTTCAGCAGCGCTTCGCCCAGTGCCAGACCGGTATCTTCCACCGTGTGGTGATCGTCAATATAGAGATCGCCTTTCACTTCAATGTTCATGCGGAAGCCGCCGTGTACGGCAATCTGGTCCAGCATGTGGTCGAAGAAACCCACGCCGGTATTAATCTTGCTGCCGCCTTCGCGATCCAGCCAGAGTTCGACCCGAACCTGCGTCTCTTTCGTGTTGCGCTGCACCAGCGCATGGCGGTCACGCTGGGTCAGACGCTGCTGAATGGTCTGCCAGTTCTCGCCGTCAGCGCCGTAGCGGATAGGCTGAATGCCCATGTTCTCCGCCAGCTGCACGTCGGTCAGACGATCGCCAATCACATAACTGTTGGCGGTATCCAGCGCGCCTTCTGCCAGCCAGGCTTCTACCATTTTCGTTTTCGGCTTGCGGCAGTCGCAATGATCGTCCGGCATGTGCGGGCAGATCAGCACATCGTCAAACGCGATGCCCTGCGAGGTCAGGACCTGCATCATCAGATTGTGCGGCCCATCAAAATCCGCCTGCGGGAAACTGGCGGTGCCAAGACCATCCTGGTTGGTAATCATCACCAGGCGATAACCGGCGGCCTGCAGCGCCAGCAGCGCCGGGATAACGTCTGGCTCAAATGCCAGTTTATCCAGTCTATCCACCTGGTAATCCTCAGGCGGCTCAGAGATTAACGTACCGTCGCGGTCAATAAAAAGGGTCTTCTGACTCATGCTTGCTCCAGAGAAAAGGCTTGCAGCGCGGCGATCGCTCGTTCGCACTCTTCACGCGTGCCGATGGAGATGCGCAGGCATCCCGACAGGCCCGGATTTTTGTTCTGATCACGCAGGATAATGCCCTGATCCCATAAGGTTTTGAAGACTTTTGGGGAATCGGTAAAGCGCGCCAGCACATAGTTGGTTTCGCTGGGAAAAACCTGCTCAACGCAGGCCAGCTGCGCCAGTTCAACCAGCAGCCAGCTGCGATTGTCGTTCAGCTGGACCACATGCTCACGCATCAGCGCAATGCCTTGCTCGCTCAGCGCCTGACCCGCCACGTCCGCTACCGGCGTCGCCAGCGGGTAGGGCGCAATCACCTTCATCAGCAGGTCGATCACCGGCTTATTCGCCAGCGCAAACCCACAACGCAGGCCCGCCAGCGCAAAGGCTTTTGAAAGGGTACGCAGAATGACCAGATGCGGATAATCCTTCAGCCAGCCGGTCAGCGTCGCCTGCGGGCAGAATTCAATATAGGCTTCATCGGCTACCACCAGCGCTTTACCGGCGGTCATCGCCAGTAACTGGCGGATGTCGTCCTGATTAATCAGGTTGCCGGTCGGGTTGTTCGGGCTGCAAAGGTAAACGACTTTGACGCCATCAAGCTGTTCCGCGATAGCGGGCAGGTTGAGCTGCCAGTCGCTAAGCGCCGGAACGGTGCGATATTCAATGCCGATGGTTTCGGCGCTGACGCTGTACATGCCATAGGTCGGCGGACAGAACAGAATCGCATCCTGTCCCGGCTCACAAAAGGCGCGCATGATTAGTTCGATGGCTTCATCCGCGCCACGGCTGACCAGCACCTGCTCCGGCGTTAAACCTGCGTAAGCCGCATAGCGCTCAATAACCAGCTTTGGCTGACATTCGGGATAGCGGTTCAGCGTCTGTTGCGACAGCTCAAACGGCACCGGCAGCGGGAATTCGTTGGCATTGAGCCAGACATCACCGTTGCCACCCAGACGACGCGCCGACATATAAGGCGTCAGAGCGCGCACATTCGCGCGCGCCAGCTGCTCAATATCCTGACTCATGCTTGCTCCTTCAGTGCGGCAACGCGCAGGGTGACGGCATTCTTGTGGGCATCCAACTGCTCAGCAGCGGCCAGGGTTTCAATCGTGGCGGCCAGATTCAGGAAGCCCTGCGGCGTCAGCTCCTGCACCGTCATGCGTTTCTGGAAGTCGGCCAGGCCCAGGCTGGAACAGGTCGACGTATAACCGTAGGTCGGTAACACGTGATTGGTGCCCGAAGCGTAATCGCCCGCGGACTCCGGCGACCAGTCGCCTAAGAAGACTGAACCGGCGCTGGTGATCGACTCCACCAGATCGCGCGGCTGACGGGTCTGCAGAATCAGGTGCTCAGGGCCGTAGAGATTGGAAATCTCAACGCATTGCTCAAGGTCGCGCGCCACGATCAGGCGGCTGCTCTCCAGCGCCTGACGCGCCGTGGCCGCACGCGGCAACTGTGCCAGTTGCTGCTCAACCGCGACCGCGACCGCCTCGGCCAGCTTTAATGAAGGCGTCAGCAGAATAACCTGCGAGTCGGGCCCATGCTCTGCCTGTGAGAGTAAATCAGACGCGACAAACGCGGGCGTGGCGCCTTCATCGGCAATCACCAGCACTTCTGACGGCCCGGCAGGCATATCAATCGCCGCGCCATCGAGTCGCTGACTTACCTGACGTTTCGCTTCGGTCACCCAGGCGTTGCCCGGGCCAAAAATCTTGTCCACGCGCGGCACGGTTTCAGTGCCGAAGGCCAGCGCGGCGATAGCCTGCGCGCCGCCCACCTGGAACACCTCTTCTACGCCGCACAGCTGCGCGGCATAGAGGATCTCATCGGCAATCGGCGGCGGCGAACAGAGCACCACGCGGCCACAACCGGCGATACGGGCCGGAGTCGCCAGCATCAGCACGGTGGAGAAGAGCGGGGCGGAACCACCAGGAATATAAAGTCCGACCGATTTCACCGGGCGGGTGATCTGCTGGCAGCGCACGCCGGGCTGGGTTTCCACATCTA
This sequence comes from Pantoea sp. B550, assembly GCF_024158165.1. NCBI lineage: Bacteria > Pseudomonadati > Pseudomonadota > Gammaproteobacteria > Enterobacterales > Erwiniaceae > Pantoea > Pantoea sp. B550. The sequence goes on along the minus strand of NZ_JAMYXI010000003.1, from coordinate 512,617 downwards.
CCGGCGGCAAAATCTGCGCGTTGTGGAAGGTTTCGATATTGCCCACCGCGACGGCCATCGCCTGCTTCAGCTCGTCACTCAGTTGGGCGCTGGCGTCTGCGATTTGCTGCGGCGTCACACGCAGCTTTTCAACCTGCACCTTGTCGAAGCGGGCGCTGAACTCGCGCAGCGCGTCATCACCGTTCAGCTTTACCTGCTCCAGCACGTTACGCACTGTCAGCGTGACGTTTTCAGAGGCGGCGATGGCAGGACGCAACAGCAGCGCCTGCTGCTGTTCGGAGGTGCACTGCTGCCACTCAATCGGGGTAGAAAAGGCCATGGCTTACTCCATCATCTTCTCAATAGGCAGCACCAGAATTGAACTGGCACCCAACGCTTTCAGTTTTTCCATGGTTTCCCAGAACAGGGTTTCGCTGCTGACCATATGCATTGCCACGCGGCTGACATCGCCTGCCAGCGGCAGAACGGTCGGACGCTCCGCGCCAGGCAGCAGGCTGATTACTTCTTCCAGCCGCTCACTCGGCGCGTGCAGCATGATGTACTTCGATTCACGCGCTTTAATCACGCCCTGAATACGGGTCATCATCTTGTCGATCAGCTCCTGCTTGGCGGCTGGCATCTCGCCGTCGCGCTGGATCAGGACGGCTTTTGAGCGATAGATGACTTCCACTTCACGCAGGCCATTCGCTTCCAGCGTGGCACCGGTGGAGACCAGATCGCAGATGGCATCCGCCAGACCGGCGCGGGTCGCCACTTCAACAGAGCCATTCAGCATACAGGTTTTAAAGCTGACGCCTTTTTTGTCGAGGTACTGTTTGAGCAGGTGCGGATAAGAGGTAGCGATGCGGGATTTATCGAGGCATTCCGGGCCGGTGTACTCGGCGTCTGTCGCCATCGCCAGTGACAGACGGCAACCGCCGAAATCCAGGCGACGCAGCGTAAAATAGCGCGGGTCTTCGCCCTGGGCACGGCGCGAGAGTAATTCCTCTTCCAGCACGTTTTCACCGATGATGCCGAGATCGACCACACCGTCCATCACCAGGCCAGGGATATCGTCATCGCGCACGCGCAGGATGTCGATCGGCATGTTCTCCGCAAACGCAATCAGGCGCTGTTGCTGAAGGTTGATTTTAACGCCGCAGCGCGCCAGCAGTTCGCGTGAATCATCACTTAAACGGCCAGATTTCTGCATAGCTATGCGTAAACGGGTGTTATCTAACATGGTTCCTGTCCTCTTAATCCTGTCCTGAAAGTGTGGTTGCGTCAGCCCATAAAAAAACCCCCGGAAGACGATCTTCCGGGGGTTTTCTTGCGTTCACACCACTGGAAGATCTTGAAAGTCTTCCAGCACCAATCGCCTGAAAGACTAGTCAGGATGATGGTGGTGATGATGGTTAAACTGAACGCGTGTCATAATAATCTCGTCGATGAATGAGTATTCATTTGTGGGGTTTAACCTAGCGAAGATGGCAGCACTTGGCAACACTTTTTTAAACAGGCGCTTCGGAAAGCGCTGAAACAGGTTGTTCTTGTTTGCAATCCGGGGGCAAACTACGGTGAAGTCAGGATTGATGTTTCACGTCAGGAGTCAAAATGAAAAAGGTCGCGATTGTGGGACTGGGCTGGCTGGGTATGCCGCTGGCCACGGCGTTAACGGCGCGAGGCTGGCAGGTCACCGGCAGCAAAACCACGCCAGACGGAGTTGAAGCCGCACGCCGCTGCGGCATTGAGGCGTTCCAGCTGGAACTGACGCCCGAACTGCTGTGTGATGCTGCCGATATCGAGCCGCTCTTTAACGTCGATGCATTGATTGTCACGTTACCTGCCAGCCGTACAGCGGAAGGCGGTGAAGCTTATCTGCAGGCGGTGCAGAATGTGGTCGATACCGCGCTGGTGTATAAAGTGCCGCGCATCATCTTTACCAGCTCAACGTCAGTCTATGGTGGCAGCTCTGGCATTAAACGGGAAAACAGCCCGCTGACCGCCGAAACGGTAGCCGGTAAAACCCTGGTTAAGCTGGAGAGCTGGCTGCACGATCTGCCAGGAACCAGCGTGGATATTGTGCGTTTGTCCGGTCTGGTCGGGCCAAAGCGTCATCCGGGACGCTTCCTCGCCGGTAAGCAGGATGTGGCAAATGGCTCGCAGGGCGTCAATCTGGTGCATCTGGATGACGTGGTTGAGGCGATTACGCTGCTGCTGCAGTCGCCAAAAGGGGGCCGGGTTTATAACCTTAGTGCGCCGAAACATCCGACGCGCGACACCTTCTATCCCGCCGTTACGCGCCAGCTTGGTCTGCAGCCGCCGCAGTTCGCGCCAGAGGCCGTAAAAAACAGCGGCAAGCTGATTGATGGGTCACGCATCTGTAGTGAACTCGGGTTTGAGTACCGCTATGACGACCCGGTGAAGATGCCGCTGGAGTGATACGCGGCTGGCGCTGTTGCGGGGGCTGAGTGCTCCCGCTCTGATATATGAGAAGTCTGCTCTTCATATAGTTACAACATACAAAAGAATTTTAAACAACAGGGCAGAATGTGCCCTGCTGCAGGACCTGTTTTCATCAGGCCAGGCAGCCAGGTCTGGCCCTCAGCCTCACACCCCCAGCCGATCCCTCAACGCATACCACACCGCCCCCATCGCCGTCAGCGGCACCTTAAACCGCCGCCCGCCGGGAAACGGCAGGTGAGGCAGACGAGCAAAGGCGTCAAACCGCTCCGCATCGCCGCGTAACACTTCGCTAATCAGCTTGCCGGAGAGATGGGTACTGGTGACGCCATGGCCGCTGTCGCCCTGCATAAAATAGACATTCTTCTCCATCCGGCCAAACTGCGGCATACGCGACAGCGTTAGCAGGAAATTGCCGCTCCAGCTGAAGTCCAGCTTCACGTTCTGCAATTGCGGGAAAGTACGGCGCAGCTTGGGCCGGATCAGCGCTTCAATATCGGCTGGTTCCCGCGCGCCGTAGACCACGCCGCCGCCATAGAGCAGCCGGTTGTCGGCGGTCAGACGGAAGTAATCCAGCAGATAGTTACAATCCTCCACACAGTAATTGTTCGGCATCAGCGACAGTGCCTGGTCGGGTGTCAGCGGTTCGGTTGCCACAATCTGCGAGCCGCATGGCATGCTTTTCCTGCTCAGGCGTGGCTCCAGCTGGGGTGACAGATAGGCATTACCGGCGAAGATCACAAATGTCGCACTGACTTCGCCCTGAGCGGTCTTCACCCGGTTAGGTGTGCCATAAACCACATCTGTCGCCGCGGACTGCTCATAAATGCGTCCACCATGTCGACGAATGGCTTCCGCTTCTCCCAGCGCCAGATTCAGCGGATGCAGATGGCCGCCACGTCGATCCAGTAGCCCGCCGACATAACGTTCGGTGGCAACTTCGCGGCGAATACCCCGTTCGTCCAGCAACTCCAGATCGTAATTGCCGTACTGCTGCCATAGCGTTTTCTGTTTTTGCAGATGTGCCATCTGACGTGCATTCAGCGCTGCAAAAATGCCGCCGGGCCGGTAGTCACAGTCAATGGCATACCGCTTAATGCGATCGCGGATAATCTCAGCGCCTTCAAACATCATACTGCCCAGCATGCGGGCGCTCTCTTTACCGTAGCGCTGCTCAATCACATCCACGTCGCGGCTGTAGGAGTTCACCACCTGACCGCCGTTTCGCCCGCTGGCACCGAAGCCGACCCGCGCCGCTTCCAGCACGACCACGTCATAGCCGACCTCGGTCAGATGCAGCGCCGCTGAAAGACCGGTGAAACCGCCACCAATTATGCAGACGTCACACTGAATGCTCTCCTGCAGGGTCGGCCAGGGCGCATGCGGATTGGCGGTCGCTGCGTAATAACTCTCCACATAATTCATAACAACCTCCGGGAAGCGCCTAAAAGTTGGCTGGCGTGTGGGCACTGACAATGCGGCAGGGGATTTCAGCCCTGTTGGTGAAGCTGTGCGGTAAACCGGTGTCAATCACATAGCTCTCGCCAGCGGAGAGATGAAACTGTTGTCCGTTGATGATCAGCGTAATTTCGCCTTCCAGCAGCGTACCGGTCTCTTCGCCTGGATGACGGAGCTTCTCGCCAGTGCTGGCACCGGGTTGATAGGTTTCCAGCAGCATGCCCAGCGTGCGCTGCGCACGGCCATTGTCGATCAGCTTCAGCGACACACCCTGGCTGCCAATCTCCAGCAGATCGCTGGGTCGGACAATCACTTTCGGCTCCGCATCCGGTTTGGGGTCGGAGAAGAATTCCGACAGCGACAGCCCATAGACCTTTAGCAGCTTCTGCAGGGTGCTGACCGCCGGGCTGACCTTATCCTGCTCAATGGTGCTGATAGCGCTGTGGGTCAGTCCGGCCAGTTCAGCAACGCGACGTTGCGACAATCCCATCGTCTGCCGGATCTGCGCCAGCCGTCGTCCCGGTGCCAGCGTGGCATCACTCATCTGCTTTTCCCCTGTGGTAACGACTCGCGGCCTGAATAAAGCCGCTGAACAGCGCCTGCGATCCCGCCGTGTTTTCCGGTTGCCATTCGGGATGCCACTGTACCGCCAGGGCGAAGGGATGATGACGCAGGCTCACCGCCTCAATCAGGCCATCCGGCGCGCGTGCCTCAACGCGCAGCTGCGGCCCCGGTTCGCGCACGCCCTGATGATGCAGTGAATTGACCGCAAGCGGCATATTGCTGTCCAGCAGCGTTGCCAGCAGGCCATCCGGTTCGATAGTGATGGTATGCGCTGGCGCATACTGGTCATCAAATGGCAGTGTCTCATCTTCATGATGACGCTGAAATTTTGCCTGCTCACTGAGATTCCGCCACAGCGCGCCACCATTGGCCACCACCAGCTCCTGCAGTCCACGGCAGATGCCAAACATCGGCATTTTGTGGCTGATGGCCCAGGTGATCAGCTGAAAGGCGAGACGGTCGCGGCCCGGATCGGCATGCGGCTCTTCACCGGCTTCGCCATAATGCCAGGGTTCGATGTTGCTGGGACTGCCGGTGAGGAGCAGGCCATCCAGCACAGCCATAGCGTTTTCTGATAGATGAGGCGCATTAGTAAGACTTTGGGGCAGGGCGAGAGGCACGCCACCCGCCAGGACGACCGCATCAATATACTTGTTATGCACCGTCTGAGTCGGATGGCCGCCCAGATCCTTCTGGCACATCACTACGCCAATCAACGGCTTGTCAAAAATAATGCCCATCTTACGTCCTCGCATTACTGGTCGAAATATCTACCGAAAGGGCACGTCTGGCGGTTAAGTGTGCAATATTTTTTCAATCTAGCAATGTGCTGTTTGTTCTTCAAACAGATTTGTTACATTTGCACACTTTTTATGTTGGCGCTATGTTAGTGGTGTGGCTGTTATTTTGAGCATTACGCAAACCTAATAGGGGCGGGTGAGATCATGACTAACCTGGTAGAAGTGGAAGACTTCACGCTTCACAGTGAAGAGAAACGAACCAGCGCGTTCCAGCTTGAGGTGAAAACCTGGCTGGAGCGCCATCCTGAAACGCAGTATGTCGACATCCTGTTAAATGATTTAAATGGTGTGTTCCGCGGTAAGCGTATTCCGGTCTCTGCGCTACCTAAGCTGGAAAAAGGATGTTATTTCCCCGCCTCAGTGTTTGCCATGGATATCCTCGGCAACACGGTGGAAGAAGCGGGACTCGGCCAGTCTCTTGGTGAACCCGATAATCTCTGTCTGCCCGTTAGCGGCACGTTAGTTCCCTCCGCCTCTGACCCTCAACACATTGCACAGCTGCTGTTAACCATGTGCAACCAAGATGGCACTCCCTTTGACGTTGAACCCCGAAATGTCCTCAACCGACTGTGGCAACAGTTGCGCAACCGAGGTCTGTTTCCGGTGGTAGCGGTAGAGCTGGAGTTCTATCTGGTGGACAAAAAGCGCGATGCTGAAGGCTTTATCCAGCCGCCCTGTTCGCCTGGCAGCGATGAACGCAATATGCAGAGCCAGGTCTACTCGGTCGATAATCTCGATCATTTCGCTGATGTCCTGCGCGATATTGACGATTTGGCCCGTCAGCAGGGCATACCGGCCGATGGCGCGCTGGCGGAAGCCTCGCCCGGACAGTTTGAGATCAACCTGCATCATACCCGTGACGTGCTGCGCGCCTGCGACCATGCGGTGCAGCTGAAGCGCCTGATTCGTCAGGTGGCAGAAAACCACGGTATGACCGCGACGTTTATGGCGAAGCCCTATGAGGAGTACGCGGGCAGCGGCATGCATGTGCATATCAGCATGCTGGATGCCGCCGATCACAACGCCTTTGCCTGCGATGACGGCAGCGATTCTCCGCTGATGAAACGGGCGCTGGCCGGGATGATCGATCTGATGCCCGCCTCAATGGCGCTGCTGGCACCCAATGTGAATGCCTATCGCCGCTTTGTCCCTGAAGCCTATGTGCCGTTACAGGCTTCGTGGGGGCATAACAACCGTACCGTTGCGCTGCGCGTGCCGTGCGGAGATATCGACAACCACCGTATTGAGTATCGGGTGGCAGGCGCTGATGCTAATCCCTATCTGGTCGTCTCGGCTATCCTGGCCGGGATGCTGCATGGGCTGGATACGCAGCTGCCATTGCCGCATCCGGTCACCGGCAACGGACACCATGCCGAGGGGCTGGCACTGCCGATCCGGCAGAGTGATGCGCTGTATGAGTTTGACAGCAGCTATCCGCTGCAGAAGTTACTGGGCGAACGCTTTGCCAGTGTCTGGCACAGCTGCAAGCATCATGAACTGATGCAGTTTGAACGACTGATTACGTCTACGGAAATAGACTGGATGCTGAAAAACGCCTGATGAGCTTTTCAGCGTTACTCTGTCGCGCTTTTTTTTGCATAAGGTGCCCCGACGGCTTGTAATACTGCCACGGGTTAGGGCAGAATACGCGGCCTGCAAAATCAGATGATAACCGACGCTTAACGCGCCGGTTATTTTTTTGCATCCAGTTTTAACAGAGCGTTTTTGCTGACTTAACCGAGGCCGGGCACGCACCCGGATAGATAAACACTGAAAACACGCGTAAGCGTGAGATTGAGGATTACAAAGATGGGGATGTTTTTCACTCTGCCAGCCAACGCTGGTACGCGTTTTCGTGATGACTACGGCGCCGCGTCAACCGCTAACCTTACTCCCTGTCGCTTAATGCGCAGTTGCCCTGTGACCCAGCCCAGCCAGGTTGTCGCACAGGGGGGACTGAAGCATGTCGCTTAATACCTCCGCCGCACCGCAGCGTGCGCAACTCAAAAAGACGCTTACGTTACTTCCGGTCGTCATGATGGGCTTAGCCTACATGCAGCCTATGACCCTGTTCGATACCTTTGGCATCGTTTCCGGTCTGACCGATGGTCACGTCGCCACCGCTTATGCTTTCGCACTGATTGCGATTCTGTTCACTGCCGTGAGTTACGGTAAGCTGGTACGCCGCTTCCCCTCTGCGGGCTCCGCTTATACCTACGCTCAGAAGGCGATCAGTCCGCACGTCGGCTTTATGGTCGGCTGGTCATCACTGCTGGACTACCTGTTCATGCCGATGATCAACATCCTGCTGGCTAAAAACTATTTCGAATCGCTGGTGCCGGGCATCCCGTCGTGGATCTTCGTGGTGTTGCTGGTCGGCTTTATGACGCTCTCTAACCTCAAGGGCATCAAAACCGTCGCCAACTTCAATAGTGTCATTGTAGTGCTGCAGGTCATTGTCATGGTCGGGATCACCGGCATGGTGATCTACGGTGTGGCAAGCGGCGTCGGTTCCGGTACCCTGGTGAGCAGCCGTCCGTTCTGGTCTGAGAATGCGCACGTGGTGCCGATGATTACCGGTGCGACCATACTCTGCTTCTCGTTCCTCGGCTTTGATGGCATCAGTTCGCTGTCGGAAGAGACCAAAGATGCAGAACGCACCATTCCACGCGCTATTTTCCTGACGGCGCTGATTGGCGGTGTGATCTTTATCGCGGCATCTTACTTCCTGCAGCTCTACTTCCCGGACATCACCCGTTTCCAGGATCCGGACTCCTCACAGCCTGAGATTATGCTGTTCGTAGCCGGTAAAGCGCTGCAGGTCGGTATCCTGATCTTCTCGGTGGTCACGGTACTGGCATCCGGTATGGCGGCGCACGCAGGCGTATCGCGTCTGATGTATGTGATGGGCCGTGATGGTGTATTCCCGGAGCGTTTCTTCGGTTACATCCATCCAAAATGGCGTACCCCGTCGCTCAACGTGCTGCTGGTCGGTGCGATTGCGCTGATGGCGATTAACTTTGACCTGGTCACCGCGACCGCGCTGATTAACTTCGGTGCGCTGGTGGCGTTTACCTTCGTGAACCTGTCGGTGATCGCACAGTTCTGGATCCGTGAGAAGCGTAACCGCACGCTGAAAGATCACGTTCAGTATCTGCTGCTGCCGCTGCTCGGCGCGATAACGGTCGGTGCGTTGTGGGTGAATCTGGAAGAGAGCTCTATGGTTCTGGGCCTGATCTGGGCCGCCATCGGCATTATCTACCTGGCATTCGTGACCCGCAGCTTCCGTAATCCGGTGCCGCAGTTCAGCGAAGAAGTTTAATCGTGCTCACGTTGCCGCCTTCCGGGCTTTATCGGGAAGGCGGCAACTGTTAACCGGCCAGCACCAGTTCCAGGTTGCCCCCACTTAACAGATCCCACGCCGCATCACTCAGTTTGTTGTCCGTCACCACCTGATCAAACCTCTCCAGCGGTAACGCCAGAAACGTCGCTATTCTGTTGTACTTCGAACTGTCACTCAGTAAAACCCGTTTGCTGCTTACTTCGCTTACTGCCTGCTTCACCATCACTTTATCTTCATCCGGTGTAAACAAGCCACGTGGCCCCCAGCAGGAGGCGGAGATAAAGGCGATATCAATCGCCAGATTGCGCAGGCTGCGTGCTGCCGACTCGCCGACGCAGGAGCGGTTCTCCCGGCATACGGTGCCGCCCGTGTGGATCACCCGGCACTGACTCGCCTCCATCAGCAGATTCGCCACCATGAAATCATTGGTCACCACCAGTAAATCATCACGATCAACCACTTCCTGTGCCAGTGCTAGCGTCGTGGTCCCGGCATCCAGATAGATGCAGCTGTTACGGGGAATGTGACGGGCAGCAGTGCGGCCAATAGCGCGCTTTTCATCGTTGTACAGGGTGCTTTTCGTCAGATGTGACGGTTCAGCTGCCAGTCGATCGGCAGAACGCACGCCGCCGGAAACCGACAGCACAGCACCTTGTTCCTCCAGTTTTTGCACATCCCGGCGGATGGTCATGTGTGACACGCCAAGCCGCTCAGTTAACTCAGCAATGCTCACCACGCCACGATCGGCCACCAGTGCCAGAATCTGTTGATGACGTTCAACCGGAATCATATCTGCTCCCTGATAATTACCATTTTTTCACATTATAAAGTATCTCCCAGTCAACCAGAACAAAAAATAACAGCTGATACAGGGCGGAGAACGGGAGTTACCGGGCTGATACAAGGTGCAGACAGTAAAATGCGCGATGTTAAAAATTGTTCACGTTCACATGATGGATGTTTTTTTGTGAGGAGTGGCACATTTTTACCGACCGGAAGCTGGCAGGATTAACAGTAACAAACAAATAATCACTTAATTTAACAGTGGAGGCGTAACGTGCCAGCTGAAAACATCTGCGTTATCGGGTTAGGTTCCATGGGTATGGGTGCGGCAAAGTCCTGTCTGCGCGCCGGACTCAACACCTGGGGGGTCGATTTGAATTCTGCAGCCCTGGAGAGCTTACGTCAGGCCGGCGCACGTGATGCGCAGACTTCCGCCTCTGCCTTTGCAGACCAGCTCGATGCCGTTTTGCTGCTGGTGGTCAATGCAAAGCAGGTTAACGCCATCCTGTTCGGTGAAGAGGGCCTGGCCGCAAAACTGCGTCCGGGCACGGTGGTGATGGTCTCATCCACACTCTCAGCGCAGGATGCACAGCTGATTGAACAGCGGCTGGCTGAACATCAGTTGCTGATGCTGGATGCGCCGGTGTCGGGCGGCGCGGCCAAAGCGGCCAGCGGTGAAATGACGGTGATGGCATCCGGCAGTGATGCAGTCTTTGCACAACTGCAGCCGGTGCTGGATGCGGTCGCCGCCAAAGTCTATCGCGTGGGCAAGGAAATTGGCCTCGGGTCAACCGTCAAAATTATCCATCAGCTGCTGGCGGGCGTTCACATCGCGGTGGGTGCAGAAGCGATGGCGCTGGCGGCGCGAGCCGGTATTCCGCTGGAAACCATGTATGAAGTGGTCACCAATGCTGCGGGTAACTCGTGGATGTTCGAGAACCGTATGAGGCATGTGGTAGACGGCGACTACAGCCCGAAATCAGCCGTCGATATCTTTGTGAAAGATCTCAACCTGGTGGCCGATACCGCGAAGTCACTGCACATCCCGCTGCCGCTGGCCTCGACCGCCCTCAACATGTTTACCGAAGCCAGCAACGCCGGTTATGGCCGGGAAGATGACAGTGCGGTGATTAAGATCTTCAGCGGCATCACGCTGCCGCAGGCAGGGGAGAGCAGCTGATGCGTCTTGGTGTCATAGCGGACGATTTTACCGGCGCAACGGATATCGCCAGTTTTCTGGTGCAGAACGGCCTGACGACCATTCAGTTCAACGGCATTCCCGCCAGCGAAGAGATGACAGAGGCGCAGGCGATTGTGATCAGCCTGAAAAGCCGTTCCTGCCCGGCAGATCAGGCGGTTTCGCAGTCGCTGGCCGCGCTGGCGTGGCTGCAAAAGCAGGGCTGCGAGCGCTTCTACTTCAAATATTGCTCCACCTTCGACAGTACCGCGCAGGGCAATATCGGTCCGGTGACCGATGCGCTGCTGAATGCGCTTGGTGAGACGCAGACGGTCATCTGCCCGGCATTGCCGGTGAACGGGCGCACCGTCTATCAGGGCTATCTGTTTGTCGGCGATCAACTGCTGTCCGATTCCGGCATGCGGCACCATCCGGTTACACCGATGCAGGACAGCAACCTGATGCGTCTGATGACCTCGCAGGCAACCGGCAAAGCCGGGCTAATCGCCGCAGCACAGATCGATCAGGGCGCGGAGTCAGTACGTCAGGCGCTGGACCAGCTGGCGGAGCAGGGCATCAGCTACGTCGTTACTGACACCCTGCATCAGGGGCATCTGTTGACCCTGGGTGAAGCACTCAGTGACAGGCGGCTGGTGACCGGCGGTTCCGGGCTGGCTATCGGTCTGGCACGACAGTGGACGACGGCCGGGACGGATGCAGAGGCGGAGCGGGCAGGCCGTCCGCACGGCGATCGCGCTGTAGTGCTCTCCGGTTCCTGTTCGCAGATGACCAATCGTCAGGTTGCCGCGTACCGCCAGCTGGCACCGGCCTGCGAAGTAGAGATTGAGCATTGTCTGGAAGATGCAGAAGGGTATGCCCGGCAGCTGTGCGACTGGGTGGAAGCCAACAGCCATCAGACGATGGCCCCGCTGCTTTTTGCCACCGCTGACGCGCAGCAACTGCAGGTGATTCAGCAGCGCTATGGTGCGCAGCGCAGCAGCGAAGCCGTTGAGCAGCTGTTCGCCGCCGTCACCCGTGAGCTGAAACAGCGTGGCTGGCAACGTTTTATTGTGGCGGGAGGGGAAACCTCCGGCGTGGTGGCGCAGAGCCTGGGCGTAACTGCCTTTCACATCGGCCCGACCATCTCGCCCGGCGTGCCCTGGGTGCGCGACATTCATCAGCCGCTCTCCCTGGCTCTGAAATCGGGCAATTTTGGCGACGAAGATTTCTTCCGCCGCGCGCAAACGGAGTTTACCTATGTCTGAATCTTTACTTTTAGCGGAGCAGCAGGCGCGTGACGAAATGGTACGTCTCGGTGCCTCGTTCTTTCAGCGCGGCTATGCCACCGGCTCAGCGGGCAACCTCTCAATGTTGCTGGCGGATGGCAACCTGCTGGCGACCCCTACCGGCTCCTGCCTCGGGGAATTACAGGGTGACCGGCTGTCGAAAGTGACGCCTGAGGGGGAATGGCTCTCCGGCGATAAGCCCTCCAAAGAGATTGCGTTTCACCGCGCGCTCTACCTGAATAACCCCGACTGCCGCGCAGTGGTGCATTTGCATAGCCACTACCTGACGGCGCTCTCCTGTTTACAGGGGCTGGATACGGACAACTGCATCCGTCCGTTTACCCCCTATGTGGTCATGCGCGTCGGTGATGTGCCTGTTGTGCCTTACTACAAGCCGGGCGATGGGCGTCTGGCCGAAGATCTGGCGGCGCTGGCGCCGCGCTACCGCGCCTTCCTGCTGGCGAATCACGGCCCGGTGGTGGTGGGGAAATCCTTACAGGAAGCGGCAGACAACACCGAAGAGCTGGAAGAGACTGCTCGTCTGATCTTTACCCTGGGCGACCGCCCGATCCGTTATCTCAGCGATGCCGAAGTGGCAGAACTCAGGAGCCGATAATGCCGAAGTTTGCTGCTAACCTCTCGACGCAGTTTACAGAATATCCCTTTGCTGAACGCTTTGCTGCAGCGGCGAAAGCCGGTTTCACGGCGGTCGAATTTCTGTTTCCTTATGACTATCCCGCCACGCAGATAAAACAGTGGCTCGATGTAAACCTGCTGCAACTGGTGCTGTTCAATACCGCGCCGGGCAATGTCGCCGCGGGTGAGTGGGGTGTTTCCGCCATCCCCGGACGGGAAGCGGAAGCAAAGGCGGATATCGACCGCGCCCTGAGTTATGCGCTGGCGCTGAACTGCCCGCAGGTTCACATCATGGCGGCGACGGTGCCGCCCGGTGCCGATCGTCAGCGTTACGTTGAGACCTTTATCAGCAACATGCGCTATGCGGCTGAGCGCTTTGCGCCGCACGGCATCAACCTGCTGATAGAAGCGCTTAACCCTGTAACCAAGCCCAACTATCTCTACGCCAGTCAGTATCAGACGCTGGAGATGGTTGAACAGATCGACCGGCCGAACGTGTTCACTCAGCTCGACCTGTTTCATGCACAGCGGGTAGACGGCAACCTCAGCCATCTGATTCGACACTATGCGGGACGTTATCGACACGTACAGATTGCGTCAGCGCCGGATCGCCATGAGCCGGATGAGGGAGAAGTTAACTATCCCTGGCTCTTCTCACTACTGGATGAGGTTGGCTATTCCGGCTGGGTCGGCTGCGAATATATCCCGCGTGGTGACACCAACGCGGGCCTGGGCTGGTTTGCTCCCTGGAAATTAAAAGCCTGATTTAACGTGCTCTTAAACCGGTGTTTCAGCACCGGTTGGGTCAGGCTCGCCCTTTATCTGGCCCTACACCTGCTGACCCTGTACGCCGATAACCCAAAAAATATAACAATTTCTGAGGTTTACTATGTCCACCGCACTGCTGTTAGCCATAGCGACCGCCAGCATCGTGATCCTGCTGCTGCTGGTCATCAAAGCCAAAGTTCATCCGTTTGTCGCCCTGCTGATTGTCAGCCTGCTGGTGGCTATCGCGACCGGCATTCCGGCTGAGAAAATCATGGAGACGATTATCACCGGAATGGGCGGGTTGCTCGGTCATATCACCATCATCATCGTGCTGGGTGCTATGCTCGGGGCAATTATTGAAGCCTCAGGGGGCGCTGAATCGCTGGCGCAACGCTTCAGTAAAACGCTGGGTCTGAAGCGGACCGTCGCCGCTTTAACCATGGCGGCTTTTATCCTGGGTATTCCGGTGTTTTTCGAAGTGGGCTTTATCATCGTCATCCCGCTGATTTATGGCTTCACTAAGGTAGCGCGTGTCTCACCGCTGAAGTTTGGCCTGCCGATGGCGGGCGTCATGCTGACGGTGCACGTGGCGCTGCCAACCCATCCGGGGGCCGCGGCCGCCGCCGGGATCCTGCACACGGACATGGGCTGGCTGATGATGCTGGGTATCGCGATTTCCGTGCCGGTCGGGATCATTGGCTACTACGTGGCGAAAGTGATGAACCGTCGCCATTATCATCTGTCGGTCGAGGTGCTGGAGCAGTTGCAGATGGCGAAGCCAGAGGGGCAGGAAAAGAAGCATGAACCTGCCCCACCGGGCGCGCTGACCATCAGCGGTCTGATTGTGGTCCCGATTGTATTGATCGTGCTGGGAACGCTGTCCCACACCCTGCTGGCTGAAGGCAGTCTGCTGCGTAACGTCATGACTGTGATTGGCACGCCGCCGATTGCCCTGCTGATTGCCTTAGGACTGGCGGCCTGGCTGCTGGGCGTCCGTCGTGGCTGGAGCAAAGACAAGCTTGAAGATCTGACCGGCCGGGCAATTCCCACCTCCGCCAGTGTGATTCTGGTGGCCGGTGCGGGTGGGGCATTTGGCAAAGTCCTGGTGGAATCAGGGGTCGGCAAAGCGCTGGCGGTGACGCTGGAAACACTGCATCTGCCGCTGGTACCTGCTGCGTTTATCCTGTCACTGGCGCTGAGGGCGTCACAGGGTTCCGCCACGGTAGCCATTCTGACCACCAGCGGTCTGCTGACGCAGGCGGTAACCGGCGTGACGGATATGCAACGGGTACTGGTTACCCTGGCAGCCTGTTTTGGCGGCCTGGGGCTTTCACATGTCAATGATGCGGGCTTCTGGGTGGTCACCCGTTATCTCGGACTTTCCGTGGCCGACGGTTTACGCACCTGGACGGTGCTGACGACGATAATGGGATTAAGCGGTTTTGTGCTGACCTGGCTGGCGTGGATGGTGCTCTGATTGAGCAAGACAGGAAAGCCTGACCCGGCAGGGGATGCCGGATCAGGCTTTCTCATGGGTTCAGGAAACCAGCTCCTGCGCATAAAGATAGAGCGCTTTGAGCTGCCCAACCTTTTCTGCATCAGCTTCATGCAGATTAGCCAGTCCTTCCAGTTCCTGCATAAACGCCTGCACCCGATCACCGTTCAGCACGTCACGGCGATGCTCCAGCCAGCGCTGTTGCTCGGCATCATCCAGCGTGCCGGGGAAATTACGCGCCCGATAGCGGAACAGCAGTTTCGCCACCCGCGCACTCTCAAAGCTCAGGTCAAGCGCAGGCAGATTGGCCGGCGCGGTCTGACGAATAATGTTCATCCCGGCGCGATCGGCATCGCTGAAGAATCCATCGTAGAGCTGCGTGTCCACATCCTCTGACGGTGTAAACGGCTCGGCTTCGGCAAACAGCGTAACCAGTTTTTCCCGCACGTCAGGCTGCTGACGCAACAGCGCCAGATTCGTCAGACAGTGCTGACGATCAATACCCAGACGGGCCGCATCTTCCGGACGCAGCGTACTGGCAGGTGCCAGCACCGGACACTTGTTGATATGCACCAGTTTAACCGGTACCGCAGGCAGATCGCCGAGGTCGTTTTTCGGCGTGTAAAGACGTTCACGCAGCGTGTCAGCATCCAGTTGCAGCAGCGGTGACATATCGCCTGCCAGATCCACCACGATCAGCGCATTCCGGTTATCGGGATGCCAGGCCAGCGGCACGATCCAGCTGGTGTTGCCGCGCGCGGCGCCGAACATGCCAGAGACATGGACCAGCGGTTTCATCTGCGGGATGTCGATCAGGTTCATCAGCTTGTTTTTGTTGCGATGGGTAAACAAAAACTCAAACAGTTTCGGCTGCTTCTCTTTTACCAGCTTTGCCATCGCCAGCGTGGCGTAAACATCGGACATTGCATCGTGCGCATTTTCATGGGCCACGCCGTTGGCTTTGGTCAGATGCTCCAGCCGGAAGCTGGGAAAGCCTTCTTCATTTTCCGGCCAGTTGATCCCGTCAGGCCGCAGCGCATAGCAGGCACGCATCACGTCGAGCAGGTCCCAGCGTGAGTTGCCGTTTTGCCAGGCCCAGCCATAAGGGTCATAAAAGTTGCGATAGAAGATATTACGTGTCACTTCATCATCGAAACGCACGTTGTTGTAGCCCACCACGCAGGTTTGTTCGGTGGTGAACAGCTTATGAATGCGTTCGGCAAACTCTGCTTCGATGACGCCGCGGCTCATCGCTATCTGCGGGGTGATGCCGGTAATCATTACCGCTTCGGGCTGTGGCAGATAGTCATCAGGCGGACGGCAGTAGAACACTTCAGGCTCGCCGACCGGATTAAACTCACTGTCGGTGCGCAGGCCGGCAAACTGGGCGGGCCGGTCACGAGAGGGGCTGGTACCGAAGGTCTCATAATCGTGAAACAGAAAAGTGGGCTGTACGCGGTCGTTATTCAAATTTCATATCCGTTCATTGCGTTTACTGGCGTAGAGAACAGAAAGCGTAAAGACCGCTCTCTGTCCGCTCTGAATTTTTGCGCCACAGAGGAGGGTAATCGTTGCGTCTGGTGCGCGCTGACTGTGCGTTCTGCCACAGAGCTATTATAGCGGATCAGGGGATCGTCTGACGCTCTCCCATATGGTAAACCATATTCCGGTACGTCTGAAGTTAAGGGTTCAGTCGGCCTGATGCTTCTCTGCAACCGTCAGACCTCTGCAATCACTGCAGCAGGCGTGCGAGCCTGTATCAGCGGACGCCATTTTCATCTCAAAAGCGGAATCCGCTACGCATTTTCGCAGCCTATGTATGCCGCTCTCAGCGCAGCGTATGAAATGACGCCTGCGCTTCCTCTGTTCTGCCCTGGCGGGCGAACCGCGTTACTTCGTCAGACGCGCACCCGCCTGGCGCCCGGTTCATACTTTTTTTCAATTTATTCAAACCTTCACAACGCTTTTGCCGTACAACGTGCGGCTGTTTCCGTTTCGTTTTTAGAAATTTTCTCTCCCGTGCAATTAAGGATGAAGTGTTGAAAAGGCGTCTGTTGTTCACCGTTACCGCTACTGTTTTTTGGGCCTCGCTGGCACAGGCTGATGCGATTCCCTTTCCTGTGACGCCTCCGGCGATTGATGCGGCTTCCTGGGTATTGATGGATGCCACTACCGGGCAGGTGCTGACCGCGGGCAATCCCGATGAACGCCGCAATCCCGCCAGCCTGACCAAACTGATGACCGGCTACGTGGTCGATCGCGCTATCGACCAGAAGAAAATCAGCCGGGACGACATGGTCACGGTTGGAAAAGATGCCTGGGGTGCAGGGAATCCGGTGTTTAAAGGGTCCTCCCTGATGTTCCTGAAGCCAGGTGATAAGCTGAGCGTCCGGGATCTAAGCCGCGGCGTGATCATCGACTCCGGCAATGACGCCTGCGTTGCGCTGGCGGATTACGTGGCGGGCAGCGAAGCGAACTTCGTCGGTATGATGAATCATTATGTTGAGAAGCTCGGCCTGCAGAATACGCATTTTGAAACGGTTCATGGTCTGGATGCGCCAGGTCAGTACTCCAGCGCGCTGGATATGGCGAAGCTGTCACGCGCCATCATCGATGGCGAGCCTGATTTTTATGCCATGTACAGTGAAAAGACCCTGACCTGGAATGGCATTACCCAGAATAACCGTAATGGTCTGCTATGGGATAATAATCTCCACGTTGATGGGCTGAAAACCGGTCACACTGAAACAGCGGGCTTTAATATCATCGCGTCAAATGTGGTGGGCAAACATCGCCTGATCGCTGTCGTCATGGGGGGGAAAAGTTCGAAAGGCCGCGAAGAGCAGGCGCGTAAACTGCTGGTCTGGGGCCAGAACACCTTCGATACCGTTCAGCTGTTCCATGCGGGTAAGAAGATTGGCAGCGAAAATGTCTGGTACGGCAATCCGCATCAGGTAGAGGTGGGAACGGCAGAAGATGTTTATCTGTCTCTGCCGCGCAGTGAAGTGCAGAACGTGAAGGCGAAATACGTCATCGATCGTAAAGATCTGGAAGCACCGCTGAAAGCCAATGAAGTGATCGGCGAGATTCAGGTGATGGATAAAGATCAGCAGATTGCTCACTATCCGCTGGTGGCACTGAGTGCGGTCGAGCCAGCAGGCGTGATTACTCGCCTGACGGACTATCTTAAACAGAAGTTCTGATTGTCGCCGGGCAGTACAGAAACGGGTAGCCTGCGGGCTGCCCGTTTTCACATTTATACCCTGAGCCTGTTACCGATACCTGATAAAGGTTAAAAAGCCGTATTAAGTTGTTCATGACTTCCGGTCAGGTATGTGAGGCGGATGTTGATAATTGTAAGCGAACGTCAAAACTGTTTTGAAATATCCGGCCCGCGCTAAGTCCAGGCCGCGTTCAGGGTTAAGATAGCCCCATCATGTTCCCGTAACCGGAAAGTCACTTTGCGTCCTGACAAGCCCATCTCGAAACTGGAGTTCTGGTTTTATCGCCATTACCGATACGTCCACGGCGTGCGCATTGCCATCGCCTTTTTGCTCTGCTTTATTTTTGTCCGGGCAACCGGTATTCCGGAAGGCACCTGGCCGCTGATCACGCTGGTGGTGGTGATGGGGCCGATTTCCACCTGGGGAAATGTCTTTCCACGCGCCCTGCAGCGCATCTGCGGCACGGTGGCGGGCTCGATTTCCGGGCTGATTGCCCTGAAGCTGGAGCTTATTTCCATGCCGGTGATGCTGGCCTGGTGCGGCATCATCATGGTGATCAGCGGCTACCTGACGCTGGGCAAACATCCCTACATGGCGCTGCTGATCGGGATTACGCTGAGCGTGGTGGTGGGTGCGCCAACCGGCGATTTCACCGTGGCACTGTGGCGCGGTGGTGATGTCATTCTGGGATCGCTGATGGCGCTGCTGTTTACCGCTATCTGGGCGCAGCGCGCCTACACACACTGGCGCATTCAGCTCTCCGACACGCTGGCGGGCATGGCAAAAATCTATCACGCCGGCTTCTCGCCTAACCTGGTTGAAAAGCCGCGTCTCAATAAGCCGCTGGGCAAATTGCTGACCAGCGTGATCAAAATGCGGGCGCTGCTGGAGCCGTCGAGCAAAGAGACGCGCATTCCGAAGTCGGTGCTTGAAGCGATTCAGACCATAAACCGTAATATGGTTTACACCATTGAGATGCAGATTAATGCCTGGTGGGCCTCGCGTGAGAGCCACCTGATTATGCTTAACGCGCCTGCACTCCGCCGCACGCAGCAGATGACCGAGAATACGCTACGGGCGCTGTCGGTGATGGCGATTGAGGGTGAAACAGAAGAGGTGATTGCCAACAGCCATGAGCTGACCGAAATCAGTGGCGAACTGCGCAGACTGATCGCCGAAGCGGGCAGCGACGGGCTGGAAGAGACGCCAATCTACGGCTACGTCTGGCTGACGCTGGAACTGGCGAAACAGCTGGAGCGGATGACCGATCTGATGCGGATGGCGCTGCGCAAATAATCACCTCAGACAAGGACTTAATGTGAAACCGGGTTTCTTTGCGCTAAGATAAGAGCCAGTCTGAATTTAGCTGTGAAAATTGCTTACCTGGCGGGCTAGCCGCTAAGCTGATCGTTTTGACTCTCTCCCTGCGTCAGCAGGCTTAAAGAAAGGTGCCATCATGGAAAATGCCAAGCAGTCATTTCAGGACGTACTGGAGTTCGTGCGTATGTTCCGCCGCAAAAACAAACTGCAGCGTGAAATTGTCGATAATGAGAAGAAAATCCGCGATAACCAGAAGCGCGTACTGCTGCTCGACAACCTGAGCGAATATATCAAACCCGGCATGAGCGTTGAGGCCATTCAGGAAATCATCGCCAGCATGCGTGTGGATTATGAAGACCGCGTGGATGAGTACATCATCAAAAACGCCGACCTGTCTAAAGAGCGTCGCGAGCTGTCGAAAAAAATCAAAGCGATGGGCGTGGGCGAACACCCGAAAGCCTAAGAACAGAGCGCTTATGCGTTCTGTGTTCCCTGTGAACCCGCATTCACTCCGGTGGTGCGGGTTTTTTATTATCTGTCTCAGCGCAGAATTATTTACCCGCCAGCCTGCGGGCAATCTCCTGTAGCTGACGAGAGAGCGCCACTACATCGACCCGCTTATCCGCGGGCGGGGCGGTGGTCTCACGAATTACCAGCGTGGTTTTCAGCGCGTTGGCTGGTGCCTCTTCACCCTGAAGCCGCGCCAGCATTCGCTCAACACTTTGTGCGCCAAGATAGTGTAAATCCTGCCGCACCGTGGTCAGCGGCGGCTGATACCACGCGCTCTCGGCGGTATCGTCATAACCAATCACGGAGATCCCGGCAGGAATGGCGACGCCATACTGATGCAGCGCCCGCATTGCACCCAGCGCCATCTGATCGTTAGCCACCAGCAGCGCCTGCGGCAGGTCATCGGGCAACTGCGTCAGCAGCGCCTGATAACCCGACTGCGCGCTCCAGTCACCGCGCAGCGCGCAATGCGGCGTTAACTGATGATCGGCCAGCGCCTGACGCCATACCTTTTCGCGCTGACGGGCTGACACCGAGCGCAGCGGCCCGTTTAACAGGCCAATCTGACGATGCCCCAGCGCCACCAGATGTTCAACGGCGGCACGTGCGCCGGACTCACTGGGATACTGACACTGTGCCACCGCCGCCTGCGGTTCGACATCCAGAAACAGCACCGGCTTGCCGCCGCACAGTAACTGAATCTGCTGCGCTTCATCGGCATCCAGCGGCAGGTTAATCAGCAGCCCATCGACCCGCTGAGCCAGCAGTTCATTCACGGTGGCAGCCGCATCGTGACCGCTGTCCATCGCAATCACCAGATGATAACCCGCCTGTGCAGCACGCTGCTGAATCGCCGAGGCGATCTGCGCCGGTGCCATCAGGGCCAGGTCGCTGGTCGCGAGACCTAACGTGCGCGTCGCCTTGCCCGCCAGCTGCTGCGCCACCCGATTGGGCACATAATTGAGCTGCTGCATCGCCGCCTCAACCCTTTCCCGCGTGCGGGCTGAAACCTGTTCAGAACGATTTAAAACACGTGAAACAGTTTGATATGAGACGCCGGCCAGTTGAGCGACATCATCAAGGGTCACGGAGCGGGAAGTCATTGAACTCTCCAAAAGATGAAGCGACGAGTGTAACAAATTTTCATGCTGTGCTGCTGCCGGCCACCTGTTCACCACCATGCCAGCGGG
The DNA here is from genome assembly GCF_024158165.1 of Pantoea sp. B550. NCBI lineage: Bacteria > Pseudomonadati > Pseudomonadota > Gammaproteobacteria > Enterobacterales > Erwiniaceae > Pantoea > Pantoea sp. B550. Next base: position 491,621 of record NZ_JAMYXI010000003.1, on the reverse strand, counting down.
GGAAAATGGCGGCACCCGACCCGCGGACGTTGCCGGTTGTTAACGCTGCTGCAGATAGACCTGCAGGTTCACATCCACCGCGTTCAGCAGCGGCGTGGCAAGCCCGTTTCGTTTCGCCCGCAGCAGCAGGTCACCGATGATCTGATCGGCTTCAATATCATAACCTTGAGTGAGATCGCGGTACATTGAGGAGGTCATCGGGGTCGCGGGATTGTTTAACAGCTCAAAAATGCGGGCCGTCACCGCCGGGCGCGGCTGATAGCCTTCGGCAGTAATGACGGACAGAATCTCCGTAAAGATCCCCTGTAGCAGCGCTTCGCCGCCGCGCGAGGTGAGGATCTGCCGGGTATCGCCGCGTGCCAGGCAGCAGACCGCGCCGAGCGTGCTGAGCAGCAGCCACTTCTCCCACAGCTCATCCATGATGTTATCGCTGAACAGGGTATCAACCTGACAGTCGCGCAGCGCGGCATCAACCCGTTGCAGCCGTTCATCATTATTGCCGTCCAGCGCGCCGTAAAAGATCTGATGCAGCGGTGTCATCTGGATGATTTCGCCCTGTTCGCCCAGCGTAGCGTTGATCTTGCACAGGCCGCCAATCACCTTATCTTCGCCGAAGCGCTGTTGCAGCGTCGCGATGTGCCGCATTCCGTTAAGAATCGGCATAATCAGCGTGTCCGGGCCGACCGCAGGTGCAATGTCCTCCATCACCTGTTCAAGGGCAAAGCTCTTCACCGTCACAATAATCAGATCATAGTGGCCCGTCAGGGTGCTGACCTGCGTCAGCTGCGGCTGTAACGTTTCGGTACCCTGCGGCGTCTGCAGCACCAGCCCGTTGTTTTGCAGCTGCTGATAACGGCGTTCACGCACCAGAAAAGTCACGTCCTGACCTGCCTGAGCCAGTCGTGCACCAAAGTATCCACCGGTCGCGCCGGCGCCTGCCATCAGAATCCGCATTCCACTCTCCCTTTGCTGAAAACCTTTACCTTAGAACGCCGCGAGCGTGCTTACCAGCGTTAGCCTCCGGCGTAGCGTTTCGGGGTGCGTGAAAAAATAGGCAGGGAAAGCATGAGCAGTGAGGCGAGAATGCAGAAAAATCAGATTTTCCCGGTCAGCAGGGCGAATTAGCGTGCGGCGTTAAAGCCGGGTGACGCCCAGCTCGGCAGCCTGCTGTTCCCACGCCAGCACGTCCTGATAATCGTCTCGCTGCACCGGGCTGAATCCACTGATGAGATTGTCGTTGCAGACGCTGCGAAAGGCGGGATCGTTTACCAGCTGATGCAGCGCCGTGCGTAATGTCGCCAGCCGGGCGGCTGACGTTGAGGCGGCCGTGATCAGCGGCAATCCGGTTGTGGCGGGCGTCTCACCGATGATATGCAGGCCACACAGTTCATCCGGCGCATAGCGCGCCAGCAGCGCCCAGCTGACGCAGTCGACGGCCGCAATATCTGCCTGTGAATCACGCAGCGCCGCCAGCGACTGACGATGTCCGCCACTTAGCAGTAGCTGTGAAAACGTCACGCCCTGGAGCGCCGCCACAAACCGCAGCGCGTTATAGCCGGAGTGCGAGTTCGTACTATTAGCTACGGCCCGCTGACCGTTGAAATCGGCCAGCGTCGCCTGTTTATTTCGCGCTACCAGCCAGCTGCGATAATGGCGCCCGCTACAGCCCGGTGCCTGATAGTGAAAGGTGCCAACCAGCTGAACCGCCGGTAACTGACTGACCAGCGGATAGCCGCAGGTCTGGCTCAGCAGCAACCGCGCATCCCGCCAGTGGGCCAGCAGATCGTCAGGCCAGACCGGCTGCGCCTCAGTGTCATGCTGCGCCAGCAGCGTAACCACAGCCTGCATTAATGTCCGCGTGGCAGGCGGATGGAGGGCATACATGGGCCAGGCGAGCAGATTATTCATGGGTTTTCTCCACTGAGCGGCCCGGATGGGCATTGACCCCAACCGGTCTGGCCCAGAACTGACGCAGCCAGACCCGGTAGCCCGCCACCCGAAAACCGTGGTTGCGCTGATAGTATTGCTCGCGGTCGCGCAGATAGAGCGGGCGCAGGCCATACCACGGAACGCCAGGCAGATCGTGATGCACTGAATGGTAGTTCAGATTCAGAAACAGTATGCGCCAGGGCCAGGCCGCTTCATTATTCACCGAACGTGCCAGCGGATCGTCCGCTGCACGATGCTCGTAAAAGGACCGTACCTTTGTCAGCGCCAGCGCCGGATAACTTACCGCCAGCAGATACCACAGCGGCGAAAACCCGAGCTCCGCCATCCAGTAAAACAGCAGAGCCAGCAGCGCGCCATGCAGCAGCCACATGCCTGTCGCAGAGCGATCGCCACGGCGCAATGCCTGCCACATCCCGCCAACGGTCGACGCGATATCCATTAGCGGGCCGAGCAGCAACCGTCCCGGAAACGTGTTGCGCAGATGAATCAGCCGCTGCTGCCAGCGCGGCAACTGCGCCCAGCGTGCAGCGGAAAAATAGTAGGTTTCCGGGTCTTCGTCCGGCTCAGTCAGGGTGTGATTGCGATGATGGGCCAGATGAGAGTCGCGATACAGACCATAGGGATACCAGACCGCCAGCGGCAGAGTGCCGAACAGCTGATTCACCCGCGGCCAGCGTGTGGGATGACCGTGGATCAGCTCATGCTGCAGTGACATATACCAGGTGGTGAAAACGATCAGCAGCAGGGTAGCGGGCAGTCGTCCCAGCGTCTGCCAGTTCAGCATCACCGGGAACCAGCCGCCGTAAATCACGCCCATCAGCAGCCAGGTCGGCAGTTCGCTGCGCCAGAGCCAGCTGCGCGCGCGTTGTTTCAGCCAGGCGCGCTGCTGTAAAGAGAGATAGCCGTTGTGCATCATTCACCTGACAGCGGAAGCAAGAGTCTGGAGAGTGAAAGAAAGGACGAACAAAGACAAAGTGGATAATCTGCTTAGCTATGTCGAAATTCCTGAATATGGCGCTTAAAGATATTCACTATCAGTCGCCGCGTGGAGGGCGTAACCTTTCCTTATCAAAAATCGCCTATAGCCCACAGGCGCTTACCGCCTGTCAGGAGAAATACAGATGAAAAATATTGGCTTCTTATCCTTTGGTCACTGGACGCCTTCGTCGCAGTCCGCCACCCGCACCGCGCAGGATGTGTTACTGCAATCGATCGACTTAGCGGTCGCTGCTGAGGAGCTGGGCGCAGATGGCGCTTACTTCCGTGTCCACCATTTTGCCCGTCAGCTCAGCTCGCCGTTTCCGCTGCTGGCTGCCGTGGCAGCGCGGACCAGCAAAATTGAGATCGGTACCGGTGTTATTGACATGCGTTACGAAAACCCGCTTTACATGGTGGAAGATGCCAGCGCGGCAGACCTCATCTCCAACGGGCGTCTGCAGCTGGGCCTGAGCCGCGGTTCACCTGAGCAGGTGATCGATGGCTGGCGCTACTTTGGTTTTGAACCGAAAGCGGGTGAAAGCGATGCGGATATGGGCCGTCGTCACACCGAAGAGTTCCTGGACGTGCTGCGCGGCGAAGGGTTTGCAAAGCCGAATCCACAGCCAATGTTCCCGAACCCGCCGGGCCTGCTGCGACCAGAGCCGCTTTCGGAAGGGCTGCGTGATCGCATCTGGTGGGGCTCCGGTTCCAATGCCACCGCAGAATGGGCAGCAAAAATGGGCATGAACCTGCAAAGTTCAACCCTGAAAGATGATGAAACCGGCGAGCCGTTCCACATTCAGCAGGCGAAACAGATCCGCGCCTACCGCGAGGCCTGGAAAGCGGCGGGGCATCAGCATGCGCCACGCGTTTCCGTCAGTCGCAGCATCTTTGCGCTGGTGAATGATATGGACCGCGCCTACTTTGGCCGCAGCGGTAACGATCAGGATTCCGTTGGTTTCCTGGATGAGAAAACACGCGCCATCTTTGGCCGCAGCTATGCCGCAGAGCCAGAAGTACTGATTAAGCAGCTGGCGCAGGATGAGGCGATTGCCGAAGCGGACACGCTGCTGCTGACCGTGCCTAATCAGCTTGGTGTCGCCTACAACGCCCATGTGATTGAGGCGATTCTGAAGTACGTCGCCCCGGAACTCGGCTGGCGTTAAGTCTGAAGTCGAGCGCCCGCGCAAGCCGGGCGCTCAGTTGTTTCTTCATAAACCTGTATTACCTGCCATTCACCTCTGCGATCGTTAACGCTATTTAATCATTTTCTCTTCTCGTATTTCTGCCATTTCTGTTTCGCATCAGTTCCGTCCATTCCTGCAACTACACCGGTTTAGCCAGCGAACGCGGCCATAGCAGGTCTGGCCGCTGCTCAGCCAGCCATGAATAAGACGGTTGTGCAACCGGTTGTGTCGGAATAGTCTGATGCAGGTCGGTGCCGCTTCGTTGATGATTCCGGGTAGTAACATCCGTTGCGCCATTGCTGGAAGCTGTTGAAATAAACCTTATTCAAAGGGATAAGCTATCAATCTTATAGGATGAGACAGGTGTGAGTTCCTGAAGATCCTCTATAGAGTAGCGATGAAAATACAAAAAGAGGTGTGACCATGAGCAATTCCATTGATGAAGATGCAAAAGATGCAAAGCCTATTGTTGAAGCCGATCGCGAAGCGCCTGAAAGCAAATGCCCTTTTCATGCAGGCAAGCCAGCGCAGCCAAATCAGGCGCCGGGTGGCGGAACAACTAACCGTGACTGGTGGCCTAACCAGCTCCGCGTTGACCTGCTGAACCAGCACTCATCCCGTTCGAATCCGCTTGATGCATCCTTCGACTACCGTAAAGAATTTGCCAGATTAGATTACTCTGCGCTGAAAGCTGACATTAAAGGGCTGCTCACCGAGTCACAGGCCTGGTGGCCCGCTGACTGGGGCAGCTATATCGGACTGTTTATTCGCATGGCCTGGCACAGCGCCGGAACCTATCGCTCCGTAGACGGACGCGGTGGTTCAGGCCGTGGTCAGCAACGTTTCGCCCCCTTAAACTCCTGGCCGGACAACGTCAGTCTGGATAAAGCGCGCCGCCTGCTGTGGCCGATTAAACAGAAATATGGCCAGAAAATCTCCTGGGCTGACCTCTACATCCTGGCGGGTAACGTTGCGTTGGAAAACTCCGGCTTCCGTACCTTCGGCTTTGGTGCCGGACGTGAAGATGTCTGGGAACCGGATATGGATGTGAACTGGGGCGAAGAAGCCGCCTGGCTGGAACACCGTCACCCGGAATCCCTGGCACAGTCGCCTCTGGGTGCCACCGAAATGGGTCTGATCTACGTCAACCCGGAAGGTCCGGAACACAGCGGCGATCCTGCCTCTGCGGCCCCGGCGATTCGCGCCACCTTTGGCAACATGGGCATGAACGACGAAGAGATCGTGGCACTGATTGCCGGTGGCCATACCCTGGGTAAAACCCACGGTGCCGCACCGGCCAGCCACGTGGGCGTCGATCCGGAAACCGCACCGATTGAAGCGCAGGGTCTGGGCTGGGTCAACAGCCACGGTACGGGCGTCGGCGCAGATGCGATTACCTCTGGCCTGGAAGTGATCTGGTCGCAGACACCGACCCAGTGGAGCAACTACTTCTTCGAGAACCTGTTCAAATATGAGTGGGTTCAGACGCGCAGCCCCGCGGGAGCCATCCAGTTTGTAGCGGCTGATGCACCGGATATCATCCCGGATGCGTTTGATTCCACTAAGAAACACAAGCCGACCATGCTGGTCACCGACCTGACGCTGCGTTTTGACCCGGAGTTTGAAAAAATTTCGCGTCGTTTCCACAACGATCCGCAGGCGTTCAACGAAGCCTTTGCCCGTGCGTGGTTTAAGCTGACCCACCGTGATATGGGGCCAAAAGCGCGCTACATCGGACCTGAAGTGCCACAGGAAGATCTGATCTGGCAGGATCCGCTGCCTGCACCGGTTTATCACCCAACCGTGGCCGATATCGCCCAGCTGAAAGAGAAGATTGCGGCATCCGGCCTCAGCGTCAGCGAGCTGGTTTCCGTTGCCTGGGCTTCGGCATCGACGTTCCGTGGTGGCGACAAGCGCGGTGGTGCCAACGGTGCCCGACTGGCGTTGCTGCCGCAGCGTGAGTGGGACGTCAATGCCGTCGCAGCACGTGTTCTGCCTGCGCTGGAAGCGATTCAGCGCGAAGCCCACAAGGCTTCACTGGCGGATGTCATCGTTCTGGCGGGTGTGGTTGGTGTTGAGCAGGCGGCGAAAGCGGCTGGCGTCTCGATCGACGTGCCCTTTACCCCGGGCCGTGTCGATGCGCGTCAGGATCAGACCGACATCGAGTCATTCGATCTGCTTAAACCGCGTGCGGATGGTTTCCGTAACTTCGGCACCGGTTTCGGCAAAACCACCACCGAAAGCCTGCTGATCGACAAGGCACAGCAGCTGACCCTGACCGTGCCAGAGTTGACGGTGCTGGTGGGCGGGATGCGTGCGCTTGGCACTAACTTCGATGGCAGCCAGCACGGTATCTTCACGCACCATGTAGGATCGCTGAACACGGACTTCTTCGTGAATCTGCTGGATATGCGTACCGAGTGGAAAGCGACTGATGGCAGCAATGAGAAATTCATCGGACGCGATCGCGTCAGTGGTGAAACCCGTTTCACCGCTACCCGCGCCGATCTGGTGTTTGGTTCCAACGCGGTGTTACGCGCCTCGGCAGAAGTCTATGCCAGCAGCGATGCCCGTGAAAAATTCGTCAAAGACTTTGTCGCCGCCTGGACAAAAGTGATGAATCTGGATCGGTTTGATATCTGATTGCTGTTGACGTTGTAAAAACCAGAAACCCGCTGATGTCAGCGGGTTTTTTTTGCGTGTCTGAAAGCCTCAGGGGTGTAAAGGCATGTTCAGAAAATCTGTTCCTGTCGGGTATAAAAGCTCAATTACCTCTTCAGCGATGACGCTTAAAACATAAATGTTATTGCTTAATTGGCATTTCGGATGCGCTCTGTCACCAGATAAAGTCATTTTATTATTCTGACTGACGGACTGGCTATGATGATCAGATTCTCTTTTTTATGGCCCCTTTTTACGCTCGATTTCATCTTACATTTCAGCAGAGCACTCACTTTCACGTTCTTTCCCATCTACCTTTCACAGACACTGCAGTTTAATCCGCTGATGACAGGCTATGCGCTGGGAGGCAGTCTGGTGATAGCGACGGTGGCGGGTGTCTGGTGTGGCGTGTTAATTGATCGCTTCACCCCTCTGCGGTCCCTTTTTCTGGCGATTCTCCTCTCGGTTGTTGTCTATGGCTTATTAACACACGTCCAACACTTCATTCAGGTTTTTATTTTATTGATCATGATTGAGGTCGCTTTTACCACCATGCACCTCGCAGTAAAATCGCTTCTGTCAGGCTTGTTGCCTGCTGACCAACGAGGTGCTGCCTTTTCGGTTACCTATACCCTGATTAATATCGCTTTTTGCAGTGCGCCGATTCTCGGTATTCTCGCCAGTCACTATGCCGTACATGCGCCGATGTGGTTGTCCGCAGGATTAAGTTTTATTTCACTCTGCATACTCAGCCTGTACTACCGACGTTACGATGCTCATCTGCAGGTAGACTCTCCCGTTAACGGGCCGAAAACCAGCCTGAAGCAGACGTTCAGCGTATTAATCAGCGATTATCGGTTGCAGCTTTTTACCCTTGGGGGGTTGTTCAGCGCGCTGGTCTATGCCCGTTTTGCAACGTATTTATCGCAGTATCTGGGATATGTGGTCAGCGAGTCAGAAGCACTGAGGTTGATTACGTTGATTGTCAGTATCAACGCAGCAACGGTCATTCTGTTGCAGTACGTTATTGGCAAAAGGATCACCCAGAAAAATAGGGTGCTCAGTGTGATGGCCGGAACCGGATTACTGGTGATGGGATTATATTTCTACCATGTCTCTGAACTGACCCTGTTCTGGATTATCGCCACCATACTCTTCTCGTTAGGCGAGGTCATTCTTGTTCCGTCGGAGTTTCTTTTTATCGATTCTATTGCCCGTGATGATATGAAAGGGGCCTACTTCGGTGTGCAGAATATTGCGATGTCAGGCGGCGGAGCCAACGCTATTCTCTTCGGTTACCTGCTTAACAGCCATCTTATCCCGCCATCATCCATCTTCTATTTACTGATTTTGTTTGCCCTGCTGGGATGTGCTTTATACCTTATTGGCATTCGCCAGAAAAACAGGGTGGTGCCGGCCAGAGAGTCCTGAGCGCTGCCCGGACGGGATAAGAGAAGTGAAATAACCCAACAAAAAACCCGCTCAGGTTTCCCTGAGCGGGTTTACGAATCTGGCTCATCTGACCGGGCACGTCTTTGCCAGTAACTGACTACTCATCACGCTAAACCTGAATGATATCTCTGCCAGGACCGCCCTGATGACCACTAATAGTTGCGGGTTTCACAAATCTGGTTGCTCTGTCTGGTGAAACTCCCACTCTGTTTTGCTGGACCAAATGACACGCTACATGGTGCCCTGGCGACGCTTCACGTAATTCCGGTACTGCCTCGCGGCACTGCGTTTCCGCCAGCGGGCAGCGTGACGAGAAGCGGCAGCCGGATGGCGGGTGTGACGGATCCGGAATCTCTCCCTTAATCACCGCGATGGGTTCATGCTGTGGGTCGAGCGTCGGTACGGCGGCCAGTAGGGCCTGCGTGTAGGGATGCAGCGGCTGACTGAACAGGGCGTCGCGGCTGGCAGTTTCCACCAGTTGCCCGAGATACATCACTGCCACGTCATCGCAAAGATGTTCCACCACGCCGAGATCATGCGAAATAAACAGGAAGGTAACGCCGAGGTCATCGCGCAGGTCGGAAAACAGGTTGATGATCTGCGCCTGAATGGAGACATCCAGCGCCGAGATGGGCTCATCGGCGACAATAAAGTCCGGATTGAGAATCAGTGCCCGGGCAATGCCAATGCGCTGGCGTTGTCCCCCCGAGAATTCGTGCGGGAAACGCGGGTAATGCTGCGGAGCCAGCCCGCAGATCTTCATCACCGCGATCACCCTGTCGTACAACTCCGCTCGGGTGCAGAGTTTGTGTGCCAGTAACGCCTCACCAATCGCATCGCCGATACGCATACGCGGATTGAGAGAGCTGTAGGGATCCTGAAACACCAGCTGGATTCTGGGCCGCAGCGCCTGCATTTCCCGCGCCGTCAGCGTCGACAGGTCCTGTCCCCGATACTTAATCGTGCCAGCGGTTTTATCATATAAGCCCAGCAGAGTGCGGCCTACGGTGGTTTTGCCGCTGCCGGATTCGCCTACCAGACCGAAGATGGTGCCCGGGCGGATGCGAAAGCTGACACCGTCAACGGCACGAAGCAGCCCGGTTTCCTGACCAAACAGGCCGTCGCGTATTGGGAAGTGCTTCTTCAGCGCGTCCACTTCAATGATGTATTCAGAACTCATGCGAAAGATTCCACTTTTTCACGGTGAAAACAGGCGGCCTGCCGCGTTGTACCCACCAGCGGCGGTATGCCTGCCCGGCAGATTTCGCTGGCGCGTTCGCAGCGGTCAAAAAAAGCGCAGAATGCGGGCAGCGCGGCAAGATCCGGCACCTGACCGGGGATGGAGTAGAGCCGACGTCGCCGCTCGCCGGGAACCGGTCGGGAGGCAATCAACCCCTGGGTATAGGGATGCAGCGGATTACGCAGTACCTCTGCGGTGGGGCCGTATTCAACAACCCGCCCGGCATACATCACGACTACCTGCTCCGCCATCCGGGCAATGACGCCCAGATCATGGGTGATCAGCATCAGCGCCATCTGGCTGGCACGGGCCTGTTCGCGCAGCAGACGCAGAATCTGGGCCTGAACGGTGACGTCCAGCGCCGTGGTTGGCTCGTCGGCAATCAGCAGTTTCGGCTGGCAGCTGAGTGCCATCGCAATCATGATGCGTTGCAGCATGCCGCCGGAAAGCTGGTGCGGGTAGCGGGTCATCAGACTCTCCGCGCGCGCCAGTCCGACCTGGCTAATCAGCGCGATCGCCTGCTGCCAGGCGGCTTTAGGCGATTCCGCCCGATGGCGAATCAATGGCTCACACAGCTGCTCGCCAATGGTCAGCACCGGATTCAGGGCGCTCATCGGTTCCTGAAAAATCATCGCCAGCTGGTTGCCTCGCAGGTCGGCCATCCTGGCGGGATTGAGTGTCAGCAGATCCTGCCCCTGGAAGCGGATAGCTCCGCCGTCAATACGCGCCGCCTGAGGCGGCAACAGTCCCATCAACGACATGGCGGTAACGCTTTTGCCACAGCCGGATTCGCCGACAATACCCAGGGTCTGTCCGGCATGAATAGTAAAGGAGACCTCCTGCACGGCCTGCACACGCCCCTGTTCGGCGGCAAAGGAGACGGATAACTGTTCAAAGGTGATCAGTGGCTGGCTCATTTCTGGCTCCGTTTCATGCGGGGATCGAGCGCATCACGCAAGCCGTCGCCCAGTACGTTAATGGCAACCACGGTGATAAAGATGGCGATGCCTGGTGGCATCCACAGCCACGGGCGACGTTGAAAGTCGATCAGGCTATTGGCGGCATCCATCATATTGCCCCAGGAGGGGGTCGGCGGGACGACGCCAAGACCGAGATAGCTCAGCGCCGACTCGCTCAGAATGGCGTTCGCCACAGCCATCGTCGCCATGACCACCAGAATCGGGATGGTATTGGGCAGCAGATGACCAAACAGGCGGCGACGTGATGACAGGCCCAGTACCTGCGTTGCCAGCATAAAATCACGCTCGCGCAGCGAAAGGATTTGCCCGCGCACCAGCCGCGCCAGTTTAGGCCACTCCAGCAGGCTCAGCATGATGACCACCATATAGATGCGCGCATCCGCTGAGAAATCGAGTTCCGACAGCATGGCGCCGGCGACAATCAGCAGCGGCAGGCTGGGAATGGTCATGACCAGATCGGCCAGACGCATAATCAGCTTGTCGGTCAGGCCACCCGCGTAGCCCGACACGGCACCGAGCAGATAACCCAGCGCCACCGACAGCAACATCGTCAGCAGGCCAATGGTCAGCGAAATGCGCCCGGCAAGGAGCAAACGGGTGTAGACGTCCCGCCCCAGAAAATCGGTTCCCAGCCAGTGCTGTGCCCCTGGCGGTTTATTGATCATCAGGGCATCCGTGGCGTCATCCTGCCACGGCGACCAGATCGGCCCCAGCACGCACCAGATCGCCATGACAATCAGTAAAACCAGGCACACCATCGCCAGCGGATTGCGCCGTAATGCCTGCCACGCCTGACGCCACGGTGAGGGCGTGGCCTGGGCAAGCGCCGGGATCACCGCTTTGCGCAGGCGGCGTTGCGTAGAAAAAAGTGAACTGATCATCATGAACTCACCCGAATACGCGGGTCAGCCCACGCGTAAAGCACGTCGGCCAGCAGATTGCCGAGGATAGTTAATACCGCCAGGAACAGCGTGAAACCCATCAGCACCGGATAGTCACGGGCAGCGAGCGAATCGATGTGGATATGTCCTGCACCCGGCCAGTTGAAGACTTTTTCGGTGATGAGAGCACCCGAGAACAGGCCCGGCAGCTCAAAGCCGAGCAGGGTAATGATCGGCAGCAGCGCATTGCGCAATGCATGTTTCATGATCACCGTGCGTTCGCGTAAACCTTTTGCCCGGGCAGTGCGGATGAAATCCATTTTGATGACGTCGAGCATGCTGGCGCGAAAATAGCGCGTCAGGCTGCCCGCCTGCAACATTACCAGTGCCAGCACTGGCAGCATCAGGTGGGCCGCCACCTGGACAATATAGGCCCAGCCGCTGTCATCACTGCCGGTGTTGGTCATGCCGCCGACCGGCAACCAGTGCAGATCTACCGCAAACCATTTGATTAACAGCAGGCAGAGAAAAAAGGTTGGAAAAGACATTGCGGCAAACACCAGCACGCTGACCAGATGATCGAACCACGAGTTGGGTTTGATTGCCGACGCGATACCGGCGGCCAGGCCAATTCCCCAGTAAAATACCAGTGCGACACTGGCGAGCAGGAAGGAATTCCAGACGTATTGATTGAGCAACTGAGTGACAGGAATCTGGTATTGCAGTGAGAAACCCAAATCACCCCGCACCAGCTGGCCGAGCCAGTGCAGATAGCGGGTGAGCAGCGGCTGATCAAGGCCGTAAATCGCCTTCAGCTCAGCCGCGCGCGCGGCGGTCAGCGTCACGTTGCCATCAATAAAGTCACCGGGTGTCTTTGCAAACAACATAAAGATGATAAAAGAGGCAAACAGCAGCATGGGCAGGGTGTTCAGCAGCCGCCTCAGGATAAAATTTCTCATGGTCTTCTCATATCAGCCGTCAGGAAGTCCCGACGGCTGAACAGTGGGCAAGGTTACTTAACGATTTTGACGTCCGGCAGACTGCCGGTCAGGCCGTTATAGATATCCGGTTTAAAGCCGGTCACGCGGGCGCTGCTGGCGGAGAGGATCTGGCGATAGCCGAGCAGGATCACCGGTGGGTCATCTGCCAGCACTTTATACAGCTGGTGATAAATCGGTTTGCGCTGTGCCACATCCAGCACGGCATTGCCTTCATTAATCAGCTTATCCACCTGAGGATTGTTATAGCCGGACTCCTTAGCCTCGGTGCTGTAGTAATCCCATACCCCGTCATGCGGATCGTTTAACGTGCTGGTACTAAAGGACGCCAGGTCGTAATTGCCCGCTTTGCGCTGCGCCATCAGGGCATTGAAGTCCACCACCTGAGGTTTCAGCAGCACACCAATTTGCTGCCAGTCCTCTTTGGCGATCGGGATAAGCGCGTCGTTCAGCACTTTTTTGCTCGCCAGTAAGGTCAGTTCAAGACGTTTGCCGTCCTTTACGCGAATACCATCGGCTCCGGGTTTCCAGCCCGCCTCATCAAGCAATTTTTTCGCCTGTGCCGGATCGTATTTGTAGGGATTCACGCCATCCGGGTTATATGCCCAGGAGATAGGCGCGATAGGTTCGACAGCAACCTTGCCATACCCTTGGTACACCACATCGATTAGCTTCTGACGATCCAGCCCGTAAATCAGCGCCTGACGCACTTTCGCATCCTGCAACGCCGGGCGGCGAACGTTGAACTCGACTTTGCTGTAATCACTGGACCCGTAGAGGTTGATATTGGCAAAGCCGAGCAGTTTCAGCTGTTCAATATCATCCGGTCGTGAAGTGAAGGCGTCGTAATCCGTTTCACCGGTCTGGAACAACTGGAAATTGGTTGAGGGGTTAGTGACGCGATAAATAAAACGAGGCGTTGGCGGTGTGCCACGATAAAAGTGGCTATTGGCATGAAAACGAATTTCCTGCCCGGGGATGTATTTGTCATAGACATAGGGGCCATTGCCCAGCGGTTTGCCATGCAGAGTGCGCAGATAGTCAAGATTGCCACGCTTATAGCCTTTGCCGTAATAAGCTTCCGACAGCACCGGCCCGCCAATTTTTGCCAGTGTGGTTGCGCCAGGTTGTGTGGTGGTGATCTGGAGCGTGAGGGGATCGATCACTTTCAGGCCACTGACGCTGTCGGCTTTACCTGCTTTATATTCCGCGCCCCCGGCAATATTCGCGAGGGTGATGTCGGTGTCACCATCATATTTCGGGTCGTACAGGACGGTTAGGGTAAAGGCGACGTCTTTGGCAGTGAGTGGGGAGCCGTCGCTGAACGTCAGATCGGGGCGCAGCTTAATGGTATAGACTTTGTTATCCGGGCTTACCGTCCAGCTTTCCGCCAGACCCGGCACCAGATTGCCGTGGCTGTCCCAGTCAATCAGGCGTGAAAAAATGACGTTGGTGACATTTTCATCCCAGCCGTTGACAAAAAAGTAAGGGTTAAAAATTCCCTGAGGTTCAGAAATGCCCGCCACCACCGTATCTTTGCGCAATTTCGCCGCTGCCGGAATCTGGCTGGAATCGGTGGCCGGGGTGATACCTTCTTTAAGGGCATCGTCGGCAAACGTCATAGAGCTGAAGGCTGCAAGGCTGCTGAAGAGTGCTATTTTAAGTCTGAACTGCATGCTTTGTTTGTTTATTAAACTGACCAAAAGAGATCCCTCAAAAATATAATGACAATGTTCATTTACAAAAAATGAAAATTAATCTTCCCCTGATCCGGTGTCTAACAATCAAACGCTATAACAAATAACGAAATGTCCTTATGTTATTTATGGATAAGCTTGGGAATAATTGTCTTTATTATAAGAATGCGACTCAGATCAACGTTACGGCACATTAAAAAGATCGGTTACGAATCCGGACGTCTGCGCTATTTTTAACGCGTTAAGACGGAATGCCGCGGTAAGGACATTTGCCGCTGACTGTCATTGTGGATTTCATTCGGGCCCAACGTGTGAGACATGCGGCAGTGCTGTCCAGCCCAACTCCGGCGCAATCAGCGTCGCAAAATCGCTGATAATCTGGCTGTACTCCGCATAATGCAATTCATAAGGCAATTCAATTCTCAGCTCATTCACCAGACGTAAGACGGGATCGTGAAACAGCCGTTCGAGAATCTGCTCCGCACTGCCCACGATATCCTGAGAGAACAGGGTGCGTCGGGAGCCCTGGGGTGCCAGAGTGCGCGAGTGGCGGCTGGCGGCAAACTGCTGATAATGTCTGCGGGTGGTGGCATCCGCACTGTCGGTGGGAATGATGATGCGTCCCAGGGCGATGCGCGCCGCACGCCGACCGGCAGCCGCGAGATTTTCACGATATAGCTGGATTTGTGTCCGCTGTGCCTGGTAAAAATCATCCGTTTCTTCACCGGAGGTGAGATTGCCCGCGAGCAGATTAAACCCGTGGCTGCCTGCCCAGCGCGCCGAGCGAAGTGATCCTCCGCCGTACCACAATCTGTCGACCAGACCGGCTGCAAAGGGCTGAACACGCGGGCGTTGCGTATTGCCGGGTGAGAGAATGACCGTATTGTCATCACCGAAGAAGCGGCCACTCAGGTTATCGCGCAGAGTCAGGACGCGCTGGTAAGAAAAATCCTGCTGCTGCCAGGCATCACCCCAGACAGAATGACCGATTAACTCAAGATGATTAGGCGCGCCTGCGCTCAGGCCGACATTCAACCGTCCTCTGGCGAGAATATCCACTGTCGCCAGGTCTTCAGCCAGACGAAATGGACTCTCATAACCCATCTGAATTACGGCGCTGCCCAGTTCTATCTGGCGGGTACGTTGCGTGGCGGCCGCGAGAAAGGTGCTGGCTGACGATACGCCATGTTCCAGATGTCGCTGGCGTACCCAGGCACCATTAAAACCCAGCTGTTCACCGCGTTCGAACAGCTGTAACGTCTGTTCAAGCCCCTGAAGCGGAGCGTCATCAGGATAATTCCCCGGTGTCAGAAACGAGATATGCGAGATAGCCGGTTGCGTCATTCTGTTTTACTCATACCGGGGCTTAAGGCGTCAGCGTGACGACATGCTGGCGAATATCCGGATGGCTGGCGATCAGACCCTGTTGCTGATACCAGTCGGCTATATGCCCGATATGGGTTATTGCGGCGTCATCGACCGGCGTAACAGGAACGGTGTTGACCTTGCCCAGCAGTGCCGCCAGTGTGCTTCCCTGCTGCCCCATCTGTGAAGCCCAGATCTTACCTGCCTCAAGCGGATGGACTTTGGCCCAGTGGTTCTCTTGCTGCAACACGTCATAAACCCAGTTAAGCACTTCAGGGTGCGCCTTATAAAACGCCTCGCTGACGAAATAACCTGCTGCATTTTCCGAACCAATCTGCTGACCCGTACTCAGCTGGCGGGCGTCATAACTCTGCCTGGCCAGAGAGAGGAAAGGATCCCAGGTCGCCCAGGCATCGACATGTCCCCCTACAAATGCCGTACCGGTGTCGGAAGGGCTGAGATAAACTTTGGTCACCTCCTGCTCCGGAATTCCGGCACGATCCAGCGCGCGTGAGAGCAGATACTCGCCGGTCCCGCCTTTGTTCACCGCCACCTTTTTGCCGCGCAGATCCTGCAATGAATGGATATCGCTGCTATTGCGCACCACAATCCCTTCACCTTCAGCGGGCATGGCCTGATAAGCGAAGAAACGCAACGGCAAACCCGCAGCGATGGCGGTAACAAACGCTGTGGAGCTGCCGGTGGTCATGTCAATTGAACCGGCATTTAACGCTTCATAAGCCGGGGCGGCAGCCGCAAAAGGGCCCGACCAGACGACGTTCACCTGATGCGCGGCCAGCGCTTTTTCCAGCGTTCCTTTCTCTTTAGCCAGTGCTAAGTCCGTGGGGCCACGCAGAAAACCAATGCGCAGCGTGAGCGGTTCAGTCGCCATGGCCATCCCGGCACACAGTATCAGTGCAGCAACAGCGGTACGGGGTATCCAGCGGGTCATATCTGTCTCCTGGCGTTCAGGGATAAAGCCATCGGGATGAACCCCACGGCAAAAAGATCGTCAGCCTGCTGCTGCTGTTCGGCTAACAGAGCGTCATTGGCAGGGGTGATCCCCCAGGGACGCCCGCGTATTGTTTCCAGCCACTCATCGGGCAGGGTGGTTGGGTTGAGCTTGTCGGCAAGGATCTGCGCGGCGGCTACCGGATGCTGCTCAATCCAGGCATCATTTACGCGCAACTGTTTCACGATCCAGGCTGCGACTTCGGGGTAACGTTGCTGCCACGCGGCACGCGTCCAGAACAGTGAACGGTTAATGATTTCATTGCCGACGGTGGAGCGCGCAACGACATCCTTTATCTGTAACGCGCGAGTCAGCCAGGGATCGATTGCCAGCCAGCCATCAATGTCGCCATTGCGTAACGCAGTCATGGCATCCTGCCCCTGCAGGTCCAGCAGGGTGACATCGGTGCGGCGCAGGTTTTGTTTTTGCAGCAGACGCGCCAGAAAATGATCGGTGAAAGAACCGGGCATGCCCGTCAGTCGTTTACCACGCAGCGAGGAGATAGTGTTGCTTTGCAATGTCAGCAACGCGCAGTTGTTATTACGTGGCGGCGAGCTGGCGAGATAAGCGACGTCCAGCCCGGTGGCCTGCGCACTTATCGGCGGGGTTGACCCGGTGCCAACCACATCGACCTGTTCATCAGCCAGCCACTCGCCGCTGCGTGCGCCCAGGGTATAGTCGAACCATTCCAGCTGCCAGCCCCGGTCTCTGGCGGCAGGTTCGATGACTCCGCGATGGCGCAGAATAAACAGCGAGAGATTACTGGGATGGCTTCCCAGACGGATTTTCATTGTGCTGGATCTCTACTTCCGACCGGACGATCCCATAGATTTCCCCAGGTAAAGGTATTCTTTGCCGCGTCATCCGGCGGGGTGAGTGACAGTCGTGGCATCACCAGTTCGCTAAAGCGATAGGCTTCCTCCAGCAAGGGGAAACCGGACAGGATAAACACCTCAACCCCCGCCTGCTGATAGGCTCGCAGGGTCCGTTCGACCGTTTCCGGACTGCCGACGATAGTGGTGCCAGGTCCGGGACGCACCAGGCCTATGCCTGCCCACAGTCCAGGGTAGATCTCCAGCTCGCGCGGATCGGCGGGTTTCTGGTCATTGTGCAGTGCACTCATACGGGACTGACCTACGGAGTCTGAACCGCGGGCCAGGTGCTGCCGGGCGGCAATGGCGCTGTCGTCCATCGAGGCATAAAGCGCGTCTACCGCCTGCCACGCAAGTTCATCGGTTTCGCGCACGATCACATAAAGACGAATGCCGTAGCGTAACTGGCGATGGTATTTATCGGCTCTGGCTTTCACCCGGGCGATTTTCTCTGCGGCCTGCGGCGGTGTTTCCCCCCAGGAGAGATAGGTGTCGATGTGCTTTGCCGCGACTTCCTGTGCCGCTTCAGAGGAGCCACCAAACCACAGCGGTGGCGGGGGATATCCGCCGTTGCTCAATGCCAGCCTGGCGTTCTCAATATCCAGGTGTTCCCCTTTGAAGCTGACATTTTCTTCATTAAGCAGGGGGCGTAATACCTGCAAAAATTCGTCACTGAGATCATATCGGGCATCGTGATCCAGATGCATGCCGTAAGCGCCCAGCGTATTTTTATCACCGCTGACCACGTTGAGCAGCACCCGGCCTTTCGAAAACTGGTTAAACGTCACGGCCATTTTGGCAAGCAGGGTGGGTGAGATCAGACCCGGCTGGATTGCAATCAGGAACTTCATGCGTTCGGTATAGGGAATAAGTGCCGCCCCCAGAATCCAGGGATCATGTGCACCGGTCGCCAGCAGCGCGCCGGTAAAACCCAGATGATCTACCGCTCGGGCGACCTGCTGGAAATAGGCGTAGTTGACCTGCCGGCTGCCGGAGGCGGTCCAGGGTTGATGACCGTCTGGCGCGGTCAGATACCAGTAAATTTCCACGGTGGTTCTCAAAGTAATACAAACAGGAACCAAAGGAATAACAAAGGGTTATTGTGAGGGGAAATACTAATTATGGCAAAGTTTATCTATATCCAGGCTTAAGGTTATTTATCAAGCCGGGTCAGGAAGGTTGTTAAAATAAACGCGACCCTGCTGGGCCGTTATTTATCCGTTACTAATAGTGATTCGCTTTCACGTCATATTTTGACGCTTTAAGGCGTCAAATAACGCATCAACAGGTGGATATCATTGGCAGGAGATAGTGATGGCGCTTTTTTTGTCAGGCTATGTGGTCCGGGGTTGGTATGAGTTACCCGCTTGCCCATTTCAGGCTGGCATCATCACAATCAGAGTTTATTAAACAGAAACAGGCTTCGCCTGATAAGGGAATGATGACGCGTCGCGGATTGTTTTCCCTGCGCGTTATTCTCTGTGGCGTTGTCTGTCATTGAATATTTGTTGTGGAACATTTGAACGAACATCAGAAAAGCAAAAAGCCCGCTCAGGTTTCCCTGAGCGGGCTTCTCGAATTTGGCTCCTCTGACTGGACTCGAACCAGTGACATACGGATTAACAGTCCGCCGTTCTACCGACTGAACTACAGAGGAATCGTTTGAACGGGGCGCATAGTAACGGCCACGCCGGATCATGTCAAAGCTCTTTTTCATAAATTCGTGCGACTGCTGAAATAGTCGCCACAATGGCGATTTACGTCATAGAAGAAGGGTCTGCACTACGGCTTCACGCGGCAAAAAGCGGCACGTAAATCTGAGGTGTTTATGAGGTATTCTGACGCGGCAAAGCCCTTGTCAGACCGCACTACGCATGATTTAACCGGATAGTTTTTTACAGGCGTCACAAAGTCTCGATTCTGACTTTGTCAGCAACAAATATGAAACGTAGATTCCATTTCAACCCTGAACTGAATATCCGGAGTTGAAATGAATAAAGTCAGAATCGGCATGATTGGCAGCGGCTATATCGGGCGCTGCCACGCCATTGCCTATGCCCAGGCCCCCACTGTATTCGCGCTGAAAGGCGAAATCGTGCGGGAGATGCTGGCCGAAGTGAATCCTGAGCTGGCGGCGCGTCAGGCGGCGACCTTTGGTTTTGCGCGCTCCACCGGCGACTGGCGCGCGCTGGTCAGCGATCCGGCGATTGATGTGGTAGATATCTGCGCACCCAACTTCCTGCACAAAGAGATGGCGCTGGAGGCGATACGCCATGGCAAGCACGTCTATTCAGAAAAGCCGCTGTCGCTGAGCGTGGCGGATGCGCAGGAGATGGTGGCGGCCGCCGAAGCGGCAGGGGTGAAAACGCTGGTCGGCTTTAACTACATGAAAAACCCGACCAGCCAGCTGGCAAAAGAGATCATTGCCAGAGGCGAGATTGGTGACGTGGTGCATTTCTACGGCACCCATAACGAAGATTATCTCGCCAGACCGGAAACGCCGCTCGACTGGCACTGCCAGAAAGCGCTTGCAGGGCTCGGCGCGCTGGGCGATCTGGCGGCGCACATCGTGAATATGGCGCACTATCTGGTCGGCGATATTGCTGAGGTGAGTGGCGATATGATGACGGTGATCACCTCACGGCCTGATCCAAAAGAACCTGCCCGGCAGTTACCGGTAGAAAACGAAGATCAGGCCAGCGCGCTGCTGCGCTTCCGCAATGGCGCACACGGCGTGATTGAAACCTCGCGTATCGCCTGTGGCGCAAAAATGGGCCTGACCTATGTTGTCACCGGCACCAAAGGCACGCTGCGCTACACCCAGGAGCGCATGGCGGAACTGGAGCTTTATCTGCATGACGAACCTGCCGGGCGACAGGGATTTAAAACCATCCTGACCGGACCGGCCCATCCTGACTACGCGAACTTCTGCGTTTCAGCCGGACACGGCATCGGGTTTAACGATCAGAAAACGGTGGAGATCCGCGACCTGATCAACGGTATCGCGGCGGGCGATCGCATGTGGCCCGATTTTGCCGAGGGATTGCAGGTGCAGAGGGTGCTGGAAGCGATTGCCCACTCCGCAGAGCAGCGCCGCTGGGTCGAGGTGTAAGGCAGAATCTGAGAAAGAGAAGATATAGCGAGTGGCAGACTACGGAGTTGAGTGAACAGGCGCGAAGGGCGGGAGTGTCCCGCCCGTATCCAGTCAGATCAGACCGCTTTTTTCCCACCACAGTTTATCCAGCGCATAGAAGCGGTCGCGCTGGCTCTCGGGCTGGCTGAGGTCGCGCTTCCAGGGCTTCGCCAGAATGTAGTGCAGGTTCTTCACCTCATCCCCCTGCCACAGACCGCTGTGCTGGAATGGCAGCGTTTTTAACGCATTGTAGATATACGAGAGCGGTTTCCAGCGTTCGGCAAAGACTTCATTCAGCAGATCCTGCTCGGAGAAAGGATAAGCGCTGAGATCGTCAATCGCCGCAATCCGTTTTTCCAGTACATCGAACATCGCATTGTCGGGCTTAAGCACCAGAAAACCGCCGTTCAGGTAGTAGTCAACGCTGTCCGGAGCCTGCTCACCGCGTGCCTGCCAGGTGTAGTGGCACTGCTCGGGCTGCCATTCTGGCGGATAAGAGGCAATCTGGTTCGGATTACAGCGGCAGGCGTGACAGGCGGCCAGCGGGTTATCGCCCAGATCCAGGGTAAACAGCTCATCCATGTTCTGCAGTACCAGCATATCGGCATCCAGGAACACCACACGCTCATAATCGGTGAGCTGCCAGGCGCGCAGCTTGGTCCAGACTTCGCCGAACTGCGCCGAGGCGTAATGCTGATCGAGATCGTCGCGCGGATAGAGTGGTTCAACCGGTTTAATCACACAGCCCTCATCCTGCAGACTCTGACAGTCAGCGTCTGAAATGGCTGGCGTGGTCATCACCACCAGTGGCCACTGGCTCTGGCTCTCCTGCAGCGAACGGTGCAGCGCTTTCACGCCCACCAGATAATCGGGTTGTGTTAACAGCGTTACCCAGGCAAACATAGCTTTCCTCAATCAGTCAAAAAGTGGCGTGATGTAGTCGTTCCCCAGTCGGCCCTGCGGGTCGAGCTGGCTGCGCAGGGTGCGGAAGGCGTCCCACTGCGGATAGATCTCACGCCAGTTGTAGCGTTCTTCGTCGTAATACTTGCCCCAGTGCGGGCGTCCGCCCTCTTCGGCGAGCAGTTTTTCCACTTCGGTCAGGAAGTGCAGCCCTTCCTGGGACAGCGAGCCATCGTCGGCGTAATAGACCACAAAGCCGAAAAAGCAGGTCGGCTGGCCAGCAGCCGGGCTGAGCCAGGCCGACGAGGCGCCGGTACAGCGCAGAATAATCGGGTAGTGCATGTGCGGACGATTCTCCGCATACCACTGCTTAATCCGGCGGATGATGGCCGGGGTTTTTGCCAGCGGCACGCCGATTTCCACATTAATCTGTGGCACCGCAATGCCGCGACAGAAGAGCTGGTAGATGTCACCGGTAACATCGGTGAAGTCGCGAAAACGGGTGACGGTACGGAATTGTTTTCCGCCTTTGCCCTGAATCTGCGTGTCGCGGTGCATATGCGCCAGCGTCTGGTCGATGGTGTCGTTGAGGCTGTCATCAACGTCACCCTCATGCTCGACCACCTGGCGACCCTGCGCTTCATAGCGCTGACGCTCTTCATCGCTCGCCTCATGGGCGTTCCAGACGTGCATCAGGTTGTCGTCAACAAACCACCAGGCCTTGCTCAGCGGATAGTCGTTGTTCCACTGCAGCAGATCCTCTTCCAGCGTATCGGCAGAGACAGCATTTTTGTGGCAGGTAAAGATCTTAAACGGCTGGGTGCGCAGGGTAACGGCAGTGACAATGCCCAGCGCCCCCAGCGAGACCTGCGCCGCCGGAAAGTCAGCGTCGCCGCGGACAAATTCCCGCACGCTGCCATCGGCCAGCACCATCCGTATGGCCAGCGCTTCATCGGCAATGGAACTCTGCTGCAAACCCTGACCGTGCGTACCGGTCGCCATCGCGCCTGCCAGCGTCTGAATCGCAATCACACCCGGCGATGACGCCAGCATCCGGTTCATGTCGGTCAGGCTGCGATAAACCTGCTCAAGCGGGGTGGCACCACCAAAGGTCACGCTCTGCTCATCACTGGCGAGCTGACCGCTCAGTGCGCTGAGATCGAGCAGTACATCGTTATCGGCGACATGCAGCATCCGGCCGGGCGACAGCTTGCTGCCGATCACCCGGATTTTGCCGTGTGATTCGCTGATCAGTTTCTGTAGTTCTGCTTCGCTGGCGGGACGCTGAACCTGATGATGAGTGCCAATTTGCGCATTCTGCGCCCAGTTCCACAGCGCATCATCATTGGGTTCAACATGGGTCTGGCGAAGCGGATAGAGGCGTGCGTCTCTGCTCACAACAGCATTCCTTATAATCGCATTTTAATGACAAGTTTAACTAAGCGTAGACTATTGCTAAGCGGAGCCGGGGCGGCGGACATTTATTTGCGGACATAGCGTAACGTTGCAGTGACAGCGAGCTGACGATTGCGGCGGATACTCTCGGCTTCGCTGTTGTCAGGACTGAACAGGGCGTTGAAGGTGTAGCGGTTTGAGACGTGATGCACGCAGATACTGCTGATCAGGCGATGGACATCGATGGTCTGCACATCACCAGTAAATACCCCCTGTTGCTGACCGCGCGCCAGGATGTCATCCAGCAGATCCAGTGCGCTGCGGTTCAGCGCTTTAATCTGCGGCGACTGGGTGATGTAGCGACCGCGCAGCAGGTTTTCACTGCAGACCAGCCGGATAAAATCGGGATGCTCGACGTGATAGTCAAAACTGGCTTCCACCAGTCGGGTCATGGCCAGTTCCGGCGCCATCGCCGCCAGATTCAGGCCGGTTTCATGCTGACGTATCTGCTGATAAACCTGCTCAAGTACGGCGATATAAAGCTGTTCTTTAGTGCCAAAGTGATAGACCACCATGCGTTTCGTGGTTTGCGCATGCTCAGCAATCTGCTCCAGCCTGGCACCCTGCATACCAAATTCAGCGAAGGTTTTCAGTGCGCCTGCAATAATGCGTTTCTTCAGCCCTTCAGGGTCATTTTTACGTTTTGTGAGTTCTGACATGGTGCTCAATAAGGTGATTCTGACCGGGGAATGTTAGCACAGTGTTGAGAGGCTGCGCGCAACCACGGGCGCGGCAAATGCGGCAACCTGGCACACTCCGGACGATTGCAGGTATAATCCCGGGCATTATTTCACAGGTTCAGAGACGACAATGACAAAACTCACCTTGCAAGAGCAGATGCTGAAAGCGGGATTAGTATCCAGCAAGAAGATGGACAAGGTTCAGCGGACCGCCAAGAAATCCCGGGTTCAGGCGCGCGAAGCCAGAGCAGCAGTGGAAGATAACAAAAAAGCGCAGCTTGAGCGGGATAAGCAGCTGAACGAGCAGCAGAAGCTGGCTGTGCTGTCGAAAGAGTATAAAGCGCAGGTCAAGCAGCTGATCGAAATGAACAAAATTGCCGTGGAGAGGGGCAATATCAGCTTCAACTTCACCGACAATAATCTGATCAAAAAGATTATGGTGGATAAGCCGACGCAGGCTCAGCTGATCAATGGCCGTCTCGCCATTGCCCGCCTGGCGGCTGACGCGAATGGTGAAAGCCAGTACGCCATCATCCCGGCCAGCGTGGCGGATAAAATTGCCCAGCGTGATGCCAGCGCCATCGTCTTAAACAGCGCATTAAGCGAAGAAGCTCAGGACGAAGATGATCCTTATGCTGATTTCAAAGTGCCAGATGATCTGATGTGGTAATGGCGCGTTGATGCAGTCAGAAGGGGCTGGCGGCAGAGAGCTGCACTGTCTCGCCGCTGACAGGATGCAAAAACGTTAATCCGCTGGCGTGCAACATCAGCCTCTCTGCCTGCTCAGCACCCGGCAGTAACAACCCGCCGTAAAGATCACAGCCCAGAATCGGATGCCCCAGATGCTGACAGTGAATGCGCAGCTGGTGGGTGCGTCCGGTTTCTGGTGTCAGCTCAACCCGCGTAACCGGCAACGCCTTTCCCTCTTTACCCTGATAATCAATGCGTTCGATGACCCGATAGCGTGAGCGCGCCGGCTTGCCCTGAATAGCGCATATCACCATGCGGGGAAACAGCGCCGGATCTTTGGCTATTGCGGCATCAATCACACCTTCATCATCGGCAAGGTGTCCGCACAGCAGTGCCTGATAGGTTTTGCTCACCGTGCGCTGGCTGAACTGCTGACAGAGGGCGGCATTAATCGCTTTGGTTCGTGCCACCACCATCAGCCCGGAGGTGCCAAAATCGAGCCGATGAACCAGCGTGCAGCCGGGAAAACGCGTTACCAGCCGATGATGCACGGAGTCGAGATTTTGCAGATTTTTGCCTGACAGGCTCAGCAGCCCGCTGGGTTTGTTGATCACCAGCAGATGATCGTCCTGAAACAGGAGAGTAATCTCATCAAAGCAGGGTGGGGCGATAAACGTATCGATAATGGCAGACATCGGGCAACCGGCAGCAGAATGGCAGGGGATCATAACCGATTGCCGGTTCACTGACGACGCCGGACTTCACCCTTATTCTTCCGTAACCGTTTCGCCACTTTGTGTGGGAAGCGAATGGCTGGCCTGATGCGTGCCGAATCCACCATGGGCAGCAAAAACTGAGCAAACCGTTGCGGCTAACAACGTGAGAAGAACAGAGAGTTTCATAGGTGCATCCGTCGCTGATAAGGCCAGCCAGTCTGGCAGGATGGACGGCAGAGACAAACAGAACAATCCGGAAAAAACATTAAGTGTATTCTATCAGAAGGTTGCGAGATTCTTAGTGATTTATTCGGGCAGGTCCTGCTTTTACGACTACAGTCTCTGGTGAGGTTGTCATCAATTCGTACTAATGGAGGATTTTCTGTGTTAATTCAAATCGACGAGAAAGGCCACGTCATTATTGGCGAAGCGGCACTAAGCCTTGCCCTGGGCGAGAAAGAAATCAGTATCGCATCACTCTTTACTCAGCTGGGTTTTATGGCGAAATCTGAAAGCAACCCCGATCGGCTGACGCAAATCTCCGAAGCCAGGCGCTGGCTGAGTAGTTTTAAGTCACCGTCGGTTGCCCAACAGCAGGTGCCGTACCTGCAGACCCTTGCAGCCCTGAACGAAGAACTGAAGCAGCATTAACTGAACTGACGCCAGTGGACGTAGTCCGGCTCCGGCCGGAAAACGACGAAGCGGACGACCTCATCGGTTGCGCGAAGCGTATACCGGCCGGAGAAACTGTCATGGACGATACTTCTCCTGCCACCGCGATTTGATACCCATCTTTAAGAAGGCTTTCCTGAAGCCACAACCCTGCCGGCCCTGAAACAATAACTGACCCGGACGAATACGCTCCCGCGCCGGCTTTTTTCTGTGATTACTGTGATGCCTTGTCTGTGGCCAATTCATACTTCAGCCAGCCTCATTAAATCAGGCTGGCTGTATTAGCATGACGCTTAAGTCAAAGCGGCGCTGTGTATCAGAAGCTTTCCCAGCTGGATTCGGCTGATGCTTTAACCGGCATCGCGGGCACTAAACGCGGCGCCAGGGCATGTGCAGTCCGGCTGGGGGCACTTTGCCCGTCTGATAAGCGGAATACCGCCACCGTTTTTTCCAGCTCGTCTGCCTGCGCTTCCAGGGAACTGGCTGCGGCAGAAGACTCTTCAACCAGCGCGGCGTTCTGCTGCGTGGTGGTATCCATTTCGGACATTGCTGTCGCAATCTGGGAAATACCGCGATTCTGCTCGTCGGATGCGGCAGCAATCTCGCCCATGATGTCTTTGACCTGGCTGACCGAGCGGACGATATCATCCATCGTGCTTCCGGCGCGTTCCACAAACTCCGAACCATCATGAACCCGGTCAAGTGACTCGCGAATCAGCGTTTCAATCTCTTTGGCAGCCAGCGAACTGCGCTGGGCCAGATTTCTGACTTCACCGGCCACCACCGCAAACCCACGACCCTGTTCACCGGCGCGAGCCGCTTCAACCGCGGCATTTAATGCCAGTATATTGGTCTGGAAGGAGATGCTGTTGATGACGTGAATGATTTCACCAATTTTGCCTGAACTCTGGCTGATGTTATTCATGGTGACGATAACATCACGGATAATCTCGCCACCGCGTCCGGCATTCACCGACGCATCTGTCGCCAGCTGGCTCGCATGGTGAGCATTTTCCGCATTCTGTTTCACCGTGGATGAGAGCTCTTCCATACTGGCCGCCGTCTGAACCACTGCCGCAGACTGTTGTTCGGTGCGGGATGACAGATCGGTATTACCTGCTGCAATCTCTGCCGAGGCACGCGCTACGCTGCTGACGCCATCGCGCACATTGGTAATGATGTTCTGCAGGCTGAGGTTCATCGCATCGACGGCCTGCATCAGTTGGCCCAGCTCATCACCCCGGGTGGTGTTCAGTGAGGTCGTTAAATCACCGCTGGCAATACGCTGCGCTGCATTCAGGGTCTCTTTCAATGGCAGCGTAATGTTGCGTGTAATCCGCCAGGCAATCAGCAGGCTCAGGACGACACAAATCAGCGCAGCAAAGGCGATGCGCCACTCTGCCTGTTTGATAAATTCAGCAGACAGCCGGGACTGGAAGGCAAAAGTATCAGAAACTGCCGCATTGAGCCGCTCTGCAGCTGTGGTCAGGTCCGCAGATTCGCTTTTTTCTTTCTCTGAAGCATCAACATAACGCGTCAATGCCTGACGTTGCTGCGTAAGGATAGTGATGACATTTTGCGTGACGGCATTGATCGCTGGCTGATTAAAACTGTCCAGTTGTTCACTCAGCGTATTGATGGCGGTGTACTCCTCAATAACCGCATCTCTGCTGGCCGCTGTTGGCTTATCAAGAAACGCTTTTTCGATATTCGCGGCATCAAACAGCGCGGCGGCCAGTTTCATGACCGGCAGCGCTGCGTCGGGTGCCATAGCCATATCAAGTAATTCAGACTGATGAGCAAGACCGATTAGCATGTCCGGTTTAATGGCAGCAAAGGCGACAGAGGTCACCTCCGCAGATGCCACGAACTTCTGGCGCTGATTTTGATAATCATTAAGTAACTGGCCCATCAGCGTAATTTTTTGCTGACCTTCATCATCCCACTTAAATCCACTCAGTCGTTGATAAAGGGTATCCAGCTCCTTAAGAGCCTGAACGTTCTTCGCGGCAAATTCAGGATTTTTGGTGTACTGGTAAAGCGTGCGATTAAGACGTGCCTTGCTTAACGTATTCACCATTTCCACGGTTGTTGTGCGGCGTGCAGAGTTGTCTTTAATACTGCGAAAACAATCAAAAGCGATAAAGGTTATGGCGAGAGACGCCGCGATGACGACGATAAAACCGACGCCAAGTTTTTTCCCGATTTTGATACTGGAGATGCGTTGAGCAAGGCCCATGAGGTTCACCTTTATTGAGGTTCAAAGCAGACGAAAGAAATTCACATAATTCAATACTGATCTTTTTATCGTCAGCTTCTGATAATCCTTTAAAGGTATTTATCATTTATTCAGTAATCTTATTAATTAGAGCTCCATTGTTTTACGATGTAATTATTTTCATGCTAATTGATGGGTTTTTGTTTAAGTTAATGATTAATATAATTAATTGAGGTTGATAGTTTTCATTCAAGGGTGTTTGCACTAACTCAATCATTATTTATTGATCTTGATCAATTAAATGACTGTTAAAAATTCGCCTGAAAAGATTTCAGCGATTTTAAAAATAAACTTATCAATAAAATGACGCTTTCAGAGGTTCTCCGGCCGCTAACAAACTACTACGGAAACTATTACTCTTTCACCAGCGCCTGCAGACCTGCCCCCTGTTCTTGCCCTGCAACATCTCATTTCCTGATCAAAAAGCGGAGAAACCTCTTCATTGCCATATTCCGGCTAAATAATCCCGGTTTTAGCATTTGTGATCGCCGTCGGTCTTCACTGAGAATGACAACAGAACGTGACGAGGATGATAAAAGCACTGAAGCCCGCAGCTTCGCTGGCTTCCGGTGCGGACAACAGATCGCGATAACTTTTCCCTCTGGGGGGAACATTTTAATTATCAGGAGAAAGGTTCCAGTGAAATATATAAAAGGAATGCCCCTTTTTGCCCTCGCGCTCAGTGCGCACGCCAGTTTTGCAGCCGAACCGTCAGTGCCTGCTGAAAGCAGCTTACATGTCAAAGCCGATCCGGCGCTGAAAAGCCTGATACCCGCGGATATCCTTAAGCGTGGCTATATTGTGGCGGGTACTAACCCGAATACGCCGCCCACCACCTTCTATAAAGAAGACAACAAAACGCTGGCGGGTCGTGAAATCGACATCATGAATGCGGTCGGTGAGCGTCTGGGCATCACCGTTCAGTGGCGCGACACCGGCGGCTTCGACAATATTATTCCTGGCCTGAAGACCGGACGTTACGACGTGGCGCTGTCAAACATCAATGCCACGCCGACCCGCCTGAAACAGATCGACTTTGTCGGTTACTACAATGCCAGCCTGCTGGGCATTATTTCCCGCAAAGACGCTAATATCGCCCCCTTTAAATCACTCAGCGATGTGTGTGGCAAAGAGGTGGGCGCTGGCTCCGGTACGACTCAGGTGACGCGGCTGGAAGAGGCCAGCAAAGCCTGTGAAGCCGCCGGTAAACAACCGATCAAGGTAGCGATATTCCCGGATCGTCCGGCGGGCGTGCAGGCTGTAGTCAGCGGTCGCGTTCCCTTGTTCCTCGGTCCTTATGAAGGACTGCTGTGGCAGACCAAAGTGATCAAACCGCTGACCATGAGCGGTGAAATCACCGTGAATGATGCACCGGTCTCGGTCGCGTTCCCGAAAGACTCGCCGCTGGAGCCAGCCGTACAGGCGGCACTGAATTCGTTAATCAAAGATGGCAGCTACCGGAAAATCCTCGATAACTGGGGAATCGGTTTTGGTGCCGTGACCGAAGCCCGACGCAACGAAGAGATCTTTAAATGAGAGAAACTCCGGACCACACCGACGACCTGAAAATCGTCGGTAAACGCTACTATGGTCGCTGGCTGAGTGCGCTGGTGGTGCTGTTATGCGTGGTGGCGATGGCGCATTCGATGATTAACAATCCGCGCTTTGAATGGCAGGTGATTGCAGAGAACTTCACTGCGCCCTCTATTCTGCAGGGTGTGTTAATGACGCTGCAGCTCACGGCCATCTCGGTGGTGCTGGGATTCGCTTTTGGCACGGTGCTGGCGCTGATGCGCCTCTCTTCTAACCCGGTGCTGGTGGCGGTTAGCTGGGCGTATACCTGGTTTTTCCGCGGTGTGCCGATGCTGGTGCAGCTGTTTCTCTGGTACAACATCGCCGCGCTCTATCCCCGAATCGCGCTGTCGATCCCAGGATTAGGCGAACTCTGGAGCGCGCAGTCTAATGCGCTGGTGAGTCCATTTAGTGCGGCGGTGATCGCGCTGGTGATGCATCAGTCCGCCTACGCCGCAGAAATTGTGCGCGCCGGTATCCAGAGCGTGGGTAATGGACAGATAGAAGCGGCTCGCGCCCTGGGATATCGCCCGGCGCAGATTTTCCGTCACACCGTCTTACCGCAGGCGATGCGCGCCATTATGCCGCCAGCGGGTAATGAGATTATTGGTCAGCTGAAAACCACCGCAGTGGTGTCGGTGATTTCTCTGCAGGATGTGCTGTTTTCGGCGCAGATTATTTATCAGCGCACCTATGAAGTAATCCCGCTGCTGCTGGTCGCAACCTTGTGGTATCTGCTGATGACCTCCGTGCTCTCTGTCGGCCAGTACTATGTCGAGCGCTACTTTGGTCGCGGTGTGGCGCGGCGAGAAAAGCGCAGCCTGCTGTCATCGTTACCGCGCTTTTCGCTGCCGAAAACGCAAAGGAGCGTGAGCAATGGCTGAAGCAATCGCGCTACGCAAAGTCACCAAGCGCTTCTCCGGCGTCACCATTCTCGACGAGGTTAATCTCGATATTCCTGCCGGATCGGTGACCGTAATTCTGGGGCCATCGGGTTCCGGTAAATCCACGCTGCTGCGCTGTATTAATCATCTTGAAAAACTGGATGGCGGCACGATCCGCATCGGCGGCCAGATGGTGGGATATCAGCAAAAAGGCCAGGCGCTGCACGAACTTAACAACAGCGCTATTGCACGCCAGCGGGCAGAAATTGGCATGGTGTTTCAGCAGTTCAACCTGTTTCCACACCGCACCGTACTGCAGAACATTACGGATGCACCGATGCGGGTAAAAAAGCAGAGCCGTCATCAGGCCACGACCAAAGCGCTGGCGCTGCTGAAGCTGGTGGGGCTGTCTGGCCGCGAAGATGAGTGGCCGCAGAACCTCTCTGGTGGTCAGCAGCAGCGGGTGGCCATTGCCCGCGCGCTGGCGATGGATCCCAGCGTCATGCTGTTTGATGAACCGACCTCGGCACTTGACCCGGAGCTGGTAGGGGAAGTGCTGCAGGTGATTAAGCAGCTGGCGCACTCCGGTATCACTATGGTGGTGGTCACGCATGAGATCGGCTTTGCCCGCGAGGTTGCCGACAACATCGTATTTATGGAGAGCGGCAGAATTGTCGCAGCGGGTCCGACGCAGCAGGTCCTCGACAATCCGGACAACGGACGTGTCAGAAACTTTATTGCAACGGTGCTTTAGGCACCGTTTTTTTCTGTAACCAGGAATCAGCATGACCCAGAAACCGGTAATGCACAGCGCCCACTGGGGCGCTTTTCACGTCCAGCACAGGGACGATCAACTGCTGATTGAGCCGTTCCACCGCGATCCCGATCCCAGCCCGCTGTTGCAAAACTTCCGTCATGCACTCAATCATCCGGCGCGTGTCGCGCAGCCGATGATACGGCGTGGCTGGCTGGAAAACGGGCCAGGCCCGGATCAGCGTCGTGGTGCTGATGAGTATGTCGCGGTCAGCTGGGAAGAGGCCAGTCAGCGGGTGGCGCAGGAACTCAAGCGGGTTGGTGAAGCATACGGCCCGGAAGGCATCTTTGGCGGATCGTACGGCTGGTCAAGCGCAGGCCGTTTTCATCATGCGCAAAGCCAGGTGCACCGATTTCTGAACACCACGCTGGGCGGTTATGTCCGTTCGGTCAACAGCTACAGTTCCGGCGCGGCATCTGTCCTGCTGCCACACATTGTCGGTGATATGAACGAGATCGCCCGACGCGGCGTGAGCTGGGAGGAGATCGCCGCGCACAGCGAGGTGGTGCTGGCGTTTGGCGGCCTGGCGCTGAAAAATGCGCAGGTGGCCAGCGGCGGCCTGAGCGAACACACCGAGCGCGGTTTTATGCAGCGAGCGGCACAGCGCGGTACCCGGTTTATCTCAGTGAGCCCGCTGAAAAGCGATCTGCCTGAAGAGGCGCAGGGCGAGTGGCTGGCGCTGCGGCCCGGCACGGATGCGGCGTTTATGCTGGGTCTGCTGGCGGTGCTGATTGCGGAAGCGTTAACCGACGAGGCGTTTCTGGCGCGCTACTGTGTCGGCTGGCCGCAGATGGTCGCTTACATTCGCGGTGAAGAGGATGGCGTAGTCCGTGACGCGCACTGGGCGGCTGAAATCTGCGGCGTCAGCAGCGATCTGATCGGTCAGTTTGCACGGCAGTTGCACGGTAAGCGCGTACTGGTGACCGTGGCTCATGCTTTGCAGCGTGCCGAGCATGGCGAACAGCCAGTGTGGCTCGGCCTGGTGCTGGCGGCGGCGCTCGGACAGCCAGGGCTGCCCGGCGGTGGATATACGTATGCACTGGGCGCGCTGGGCCATTATGGCAAGCATCATAATCTGGTCAGCTTTCCGGCCCTGCCGCAGGGTAAAAATGGCATTGACCGCTTTATTCCGGTGGCGCGTATCGCCGACATGCTGCTCAATCCCGGCACAAAGTTTGACTATAATGGCCGCCAGCTGACCTATCCCCATATTCGTCTGGCTTACTGGGCGGGAGGTAATCCGTTTCACCATCACCAGGATCTGGCCCGGCTGCGTCAGGCTTTCTGCCAGCTGGATACGCTGATCGTGCATGAAAGCGCCTGGACCGCCACGGCGCGTCATGCGGATATCGTCCTGCCCGCCACCATGACGCTGGAGCGTGAGGATATCGGCGGTTCGCCGACCGATCGCCATTTAATCGCCATGCAGCCGGTGGCGGCGCCTTACGCCGAAGCCCGGGATGATTACACGATTTTTCGTGACCTGGCCCGGCGGCTGGGCAGGGAAGCGGCATTCAGCGAAGGGCGTGATGCGCGTGGCTGGCTGCAGCATCTTTACGGCCAGCTGCAGGAAAAACTGGCCGCTCATCAGGTGCAGACACCCGATTTCAGTCAGTTCTGGCAGGAGGGCGTGCTGGAGCTGCCGCAGTTAAAGGATGGTGGGCGGATGATCAATGCGTTTCGCGCCGACCCCGACGCCGCGCCACTGCCGACGCCAGGCGGAAAAATTGAAATTTTCTCCGCCACTATCGCCAGCTTTGGCTATGAAAATTGTCCCGGCCATCCGGTATGGCGTGAACCGCAGCAAAAACCCAGTGCCGACTATCCGTTCTGGCTGATTGCCAATCAGCCCGCGACGCGTCTGCACAGCCAGCTCGATTTTGGTGATTACAGCCAGCGCAGCAAGCGGGGCGGGCGGGAAGTCTGCAGTCTGAACCGGGACGATGCGGCAGCACAGGCGATCGCGGATGGCGACATCATCGAACTCTATAACGCGCGCGGCCATGTGCTCGCCAGCGCGCGTCTCACTGACACCATCATGCCTGGCGTGGTTCAGCTGCCAACCGGTGCCTGGTACGATCCGGTCGAGCCTGCTGCCGCCCGTCCGTTATGCCGCCACGGTAATCCCAATGTGTTGACCATGGATATCGGCTCCTCGTCGCTGACGCAGGGGTGCAGCGGCCAGATTACGGTGGTGCAGGTGCGGAAGTTTGCCGGCGAGGTCACGCCGGTTCAGGCTTTCGTTCCCCCGCGCTAATGTCGGGTCAGCGCCCCGGTCAGCCTCTGCAATTCTGCCGTGGAATGCAGCGCAGTGGCAGCAAGCAGTTCTGGCGACGCATCACCCAGCGCCCGTTGAAGTTTGCTGCTCACATTTACCCCCTCCGCCAGCGAGTGCTGGCGCGTACGGCGCTGATGCAGCGTTGTGCCATCCGCGAGCGTCAGCGTAACGACGTGAAAGCGCAGCGCGGGATTGATCGCATCGGGCGGCGCACTCTCATCCGGTGTCCGTCGCACACGGGCGGCCAGCGGCATAACCTGATGATTGAGATCGCCTTCCGCAAAATCCTGCAGGCGCAAATCGCCATAAATCAGCATGGCGGCAATCACATACTCCAGGCTGAAGCGCGCTTCAATACCGTTAACCGGCACCCGTATCGAGGCAGCGATGTCACCGCCTGGCGGGAAGGCGACGGTGATATCAACAATCTGGCTCAGCAGCGCATCCAGCGGTTTACCCGCAGCCAGCCACTGCTGGCGCAGGATGCGAGCCGCTTCTGCCGCACTATGCGTACCGGCGCAGGTCGGGAAGGGTTTGAATTCCAGTCCCGGCGTGCTGATCCGCCACGGGCTGCCCCAGTTTTCCAGCACTTTCTCCGGCTGTGCCTGGCCCGCGCTGCTGGCGGCAACAAAGGCCTCAATGACCCCCTGCTGGCGGCCATCGATTCCGGCCAGGGTCAGCTGAGCCGCGGTTACGGCCCGTTCGGCGGCAAAGCCCGCGTGCAGCGGTTTCACCGCCGAACCAAACTGAGCGCGTAAACCGCTGGCCTGGGTGGCTGCTATCCCAAGGAGGGTCGCGGTAGTCTGACTCTCCATCCCCAGCAGACGCGCCAGCGCCGCAGCTGCCGCAATGGTCCCCAGCGTCGCCGTGTTGTGGTAGCCCAGTGCGTAGTGTTGCTGGCTGATCGCCAGCCCCAGACGACCGGCCATCTCTATCCCCGTGACGTAAGCATCCAGAAACGGCTCCAGGCTTCTGGGCTGAACCCGTTGGCAGGCGAAAAGTGCAGGCAGGATCACTACGCTGGGATGACCGCGAAAATCGGCATGAAAGTCGTCGTAGTCCAGCGCATGTCCCGCATAGCCCAGCAGCAGCGCCTGTGAACGCACGCTGCCGTCGCTGTAAAGGGTGCGCAGAGCCGGTAAACCGCTATCCGGTACGGTGCCCTGCAGCACCGGCCAGCTCACCGCCATAAAATCCCGGATGCCTTCGCGCGCATGCTCACGTGCCGGAGCATCCGGCTGGCTGTACAGGATCGCTTCAGCCAGCGCGGCAGTCAGGGTCATTGTGGCTGCTCCGGAGAAAGGAGTGCCGCCCGTGCCAGGTCGGCCAGATAGCGCGCCGTTGGCAGCAGCACCTCATCATTAATGCGAAAAGCAGGGTGATGCAGCGCATAGGGTTCACCGGTGCCCACCATCATAAAGGCACCGGGCAACTGTTGCTGATAGAAGGCAAAATCTTCACCAATCGGACTCGCCTCGACCACGCGTGCTTCCAGTCCGCTGCTTTCCGCCTGCTGCAAAGCAAAGTCCGCCCAGTGCGCATCATTGACTACCGAGGGTGGCCCGGCGTGCCAGGTAAAGCTCACCTGCGCATCAAAGGCCGCAGCGATACCCGCGACAATCGCCCGGAAGCGCTGCTCAAGACGCTGGCGGGTGGATGATGAAAACGAGCGCACCGTGCCCTCCAGCCAGGCGCTGTCCGGAATGACGTTCCAGGTGCTGCCGCTGTGGATCTGGGTGATAGAGACCACCGCGTTATCGGCAGAAGGGGCATTGCGGCTGATCAGCGTCTGCGCCGCCGAGACAATCTGTGCCGCGATGACAATCGGATCGTTGCCCTGATCGGGTCTGGCGGCATGGCTGCCGATACCGGTAATCGCAATTTCAAAACGGTCGACGGCGGCAGTGAGCGGCCCGGCTCTGGAACCGATGACGCCTGCGGGCAGTGAAGGATCGTTGTGAATACCGAAAATCGCCAGCGCGTCAGTTAATGCGCCGCTGGCCATCACCTCGGGCGCGCCCTGGCCGGTCTCCTCTGCCGCCTGAAACAGAATCCGCACCCGGCCCGGCAGGTTCGCTTCCTGCTGCTTTAACAGGATCGCTGCGCCCAGTGCCGCGGCGCTGTGAAAATCATGACCGCAGGCGTGCATCACGCCCGGACGCTGCGAGCGATAGCTGACGCCAGACTGCTCTTCAATCGGCAGCGCGTCGATATCGGCCCGCAGTACAATCAGCGGCCCCGCTGACGCCCCAATCTCCGCCACCAGGCCGGTTTTCAGCGGCAGATCGAGAATACGGATCTGATGCTGTTCCAGCTGCTCGCGCAGTCGGTGCGTGGTCTCAAACTCCTGATTCGACAGCTCCGGGAACTGATGCAGTTCGTGACGGAAGGCGATCAGCGATTCGCCTAATGTCGTGGGGATAGTGATGCTCATTAGGGGTTTCCTTGTGCTGCTGTCTGACGGCTCAGCCAGGCATCGTGTGCCACCGGGTCCAGTACTTTCTTCATATAAAGGGTGAGATGACCTTTACCGAGATCGTGGGTATGCATTGGCTGGAAGCCGCGCTTCAGGTACATCGCCTGCAGCCAGGGGTGACGGGTGGCTGTTCCCAGCGAGACCGCAGGGGCACGCAGCTGACCGATCAGAATCGCCTGTTCGACCCGTTCCAGCACCTGACGACCAAACTGCTGGCCGGGATAGTCAGGGTGCGCGCCGAACCAGCCAATATGCGGCAGACCAAACGGGCCGGGCAGCGGCCCCCAGGGATAGCGGACGGTCACTGACGAAACCATCTTCTCATCAGCATAGAGCGCATACACCCCGTGGCTCTGCAGGTGACGCAGGGCCATAGCGCGGTCTGCGGTGGCGGCATCAAACTTAATGCCCAGCGCTTTCACTGGCGCATAAGCCGCATGCATCAGCGCCAGATAAACATCTGTTTCATCTTCTCTGACCTGACGAAAATCGAGTTGCATATTCTTTCCCGGAACACTGCCTGATAAGCAGTTAATTAATTCAGCCAGAGGGGCAGGTTAACAGTAAAAAGCCGGGTCGCTATATGTGAAAAATAACTATCCTCATGCAGATTTGTGAATAAAGAATGGCCGGTTTTCAATTGCTTAAATTGCTGGTTGTCGTAGTATTTAAAAAAGAAATAACGCTGCTCTTTCGTTAATAAATAAATGTAATTAAAGCCTTTTTGGCCTAATTCTTATAATCAGGATGCCGCTGTGTTAGCGATTACTTCTCCGCGAGCCTATGCACATGAGACGGGCCTGCGTGCACGCGTCGGTGAGTTTATTAAACCCTACGCCAGCCATATCCGGATATTGACCTCGCCGCACGCGTGGCAGGCGGTTAATCCGGAATTAAGCCAGAGTCTTGAGGCATCGGGCATTCACTGGCAGCTGGATTATTTAGCGGGTGAATGTACTGAAGAGGCGATTGCCCGCGTAAAACAGCAAACCGAACAGCAGGGCGCAGAGTTACTGCTGGCGATTGGCGGTGGACGGGTGCTGGATGCCGCCAAAGCCGCCGCCAGCCAGTTACCGGCACTTACGCTGATTAACTTTGCTACTCAGGCAGCGACCTGTGCCGCCTGGTCACCGATTGCCATCATCTATAACGAAGCGGGCGGGCATCTGCGCAGCCAGCCTCTGGGCAAAATGCCGGAACTGTTGCTGGTAGACAGTGAGGTCATTGCCCGAAGCGACGTGCGCTTTCTGAAAGCGGGTATTGTGGATGCGCTGGCAAAATATTACGAATTCCGCCCTTACCAGCGGCATAACCCCAACGATCTGGCGCTGGATTTAAAGGTGATGACCGCGCGGCAGGCGGCAGATGTGTTTCTGCAATATGGTGAGGCCGCGCTAGCCGCCTGCCAGCAGCAGCGGGTCACACCCGAACTGGTCAAAGTCATCGATGCCAGTATCGTGCTGGCAGGGCTGGCGAACAGCGTGCGCGACGCGCTGCCGACGCCGGGGCTGGCGCATGCCATCCATAATCGTCTGACCCACCAGCCGGAACTCCATCACTGGCTTCATGGCGAAAAAGTGGGCTTCAGCCTGCTGGTGCAGTCGCTGATTGAGCATGACGGGGAACCGGATGCAGAACTGCTGGCGCTGCTGCGCTATTACGGCATGCCACTAAAGCTTCCCGCGTTGCCGGGCAATCGTGACACCGCGCTGCGTCACATCGCACAGCAGATTACATTTCCCAAAGCCTGCGCAGAACGCCTGCCGTTTACCGTCTCTGCCAGCACACTGGAACAGGCCCTGCTGGCGACCGACACCCTTCTTTAAGCGCGCTGCGGCGCGCTTTTTCATCTTTCAGACCAGGAATCGTTTATGAACTCTGCAACTTCACCACGTCGCCTGCGGCTCGGCCTGTTTGTTCAACCTGTGGGTCAGCACGTCAGTGGCTGGCGTCTGACCGAACAACTGGGCGATCCCACCGATATTGACTGGCTGATCGCCCTGGCAAAAAAAGCCGAAGCGGGTAAGTTCGACCTCTTTTTTGTGGGTGATGCCCTGGCAACCAGCATGTATCGTCTGCCGTCCACCATGGCCCGTCTTGAACCTCTGACGATGCTGGCGGCGCTGGCAGTCAATACCCGGCGCATTGGCTTGGCCGCGACGGCCTCCACCACCTTCAGCGATCCCTTTACGCTGGCGCGCAGCTTCTCATCACTGGATCACATCAGCCGGGGCCGTGCCGCGTGGAATGTGGTGACCTCGTTTTCCGCAGACGTTGCAAGAAACTTCAGCCGCAGTGATATGCCCGATCATGCTTCACGCTACGCCCGAGCGCGTGAGTTCCTCGAGGTGGCCTGTAAACTGTGGGCGGGGTGGGAAGAGGGCGCCGTGCAGCCGGATAAAGCGACCGGAAACTATTTTGTTGATGAGAAAATCCAGCCGATTAATCATCAGGGCGAACATTTTCAGGTGCAGGGTCCACTGAATATCACCCGCTCGCCGCAGGGCCGTCCGGTGATTATCGAAGCGGGTTCTTCGGCGGATGGTCAGAAGCTGGCGGCGGAGACGGCGGAAGTGATTTTTACCGCCTCTGCCAGTCTGGAGGAGGCGCAATCTTTCTATCGCGCGCAGAAGGCGCAGGTGGTGGCCGCCGGGCGCAACCCGGATCAGGTGGTGATCATGCCTGGCGTCATGCCGATTATCGGCCGCACGCGCGAAGACGCTAAGGCGCTGTGGAAAGAGCTGAATACGCTGGTGGATATTGAGAATGGGCTGCGTCAGCTCTCACTGCGGTTCAGCATGGATCTCAGTCAGTATCCGCTGGATGGCCCGGTGCCGGAGGTGCCGCTGGGCGAAGGGAACCAGAGCCGCGTTAAGCTGATGACCGATATGGCAAAACGCGAAAACCTGACGCTGCGCGAACTGGCCGCCGTCGCCGCCGGTTCACGCGGGCACCGCGTGATTGTCGGTACGGCTGAAGATATCGCCGATGATTTCCAGCTGTGGCTGGAGCAGGGCGGTGCGGATGGCTTCAACATCATGCCCGCCATCATGCCGGAACAGCTCGATCTGTTTGTGGAACTGGTGATTCCGGAACTGCGCCGTCGCGGGCTGTTTCGTGAGGAGTATGAGTTTGCCACGCTGCGTGAAAATCTGGGGCTGGACGTGATCTAAGAGCCTGGTTCACTCTCATCGCGTGGAATGTTGTCGCCTGTACCGCACGGAGTCTGCCAGAAGATGACGTGCGGTTAGTTTAACCAGCACGAAATCTTTATCGTGCCTCACGCTTTACTAAAACCATTTTGCAAATCACTGCCTGCCCGATATAACAGACATTCACTCTACTGACCGCGAGCTCACTGAATGTCAGACTACAGATTCTATTCCAGAGGCAAACACACCGTTGCATTGAAAAGATCAGACGTAAACCGGGCTTCAGATCTGACAGAGCAGGGGTATAAAAAAGAGTTTGAGGAAGTGCGTGCATCAGATGAAACAGAGGCGCTGGCACGCTTCGCGGATATCCGCAGGAACCAGCGTATCGACCAGCACAACTTTCTGGCGGGCGCAGCGACCATGCCGCTGATTGGTGTGTTAACCGCGGTGGTTGCTTTTGTTTTCTGGCGTAATAAATCGATAAAATAAGCCAGCTACAATTCAGACATATTCACGTATGACTCTTTTCATTAACCCTTTTAAAAGGATAGTCAGCTGCACAGGAGTCACCGCCCTCGTTGCTGAAAAACAAAAAAGCCCGCGATATTCATCGCGGGCTTTTTGATATCTCTGGCAGGCCATTCAGAACTGATACGAAACGCTGACGTTCACATTACGTGGCTCACCGTATACGTAACTGTTCATATAGCTGTAATACTCGCGGTCGAAGAGGTTATCGACGTTGGCCTGCACCGCGACCTGCTTATTCACCTGATAGCGGGCAAACAACGACGCCAGGGGATTACTGCCCTGATAAACCCGTACGCTGTCGCCGCTGGCATTAGTGACATCTTTAAATACCCGGTTCTGCCAGTTGATGCCGCCGCCGACAGTCAGGTCGGGGATTGCGGCCAGTTGATAACGGGTAAAAAGCTTAAATGAGGTTTGTGGCTGATAGCTGTTAAAGCGGCCACTCTGGTCACGTGCCACATAGCGGGTTGCGCCAAAGGTAAGTTGCAGATTATCATTCAGCGCACCATTCAGTTCGAACTCAGCACCTTTACTCACAGCACCTTTGGCTGCAACATAGGCCTGCTCACTGCCGCTCAGGTAGACACCATCAAGCGCCTGACCGACGTTATCCTGCTCAATGCGGAAAATCGCCACGCTGGCCGTCAGCAGTCCGTCGTTCCAGGCCGATTTCAGACCGGTTTCGTAGTTTTTTCCGGTGACAGGCGAGAGATAACTGCCATGAGTATCACGATAGGTCTGCGGCAGGAAAATGGCGGTGTAACTGCCATAGGCGGACCAGGTGTCATCGATGTCATAGACCAGCCCGGCGTAAGGCGTGGTGTTGTTTTTGGTCATCTCTCCGCTGCTGCCGTTCGTGCTCCACTGGGTATAGCGTGCGCCAACGATCAGTGACAGCGGATCGGCCAGCGAAAGACGTGCAGCACTGTACACCGATTTCTGACGAACCGTGTCATCATCGTTGAGATACCAGCCCTGCCACTCAGGCTCCGCGACGTTACCGCTCCAGTGATTATTGAAAATACCCATATCAGCAGTGGCGATCTCACGAGCCTCTGCATCGCTGAAACCATCCTGACTGTAAGCGGCATTATGCTGCCGACTGTAGTTCGCACCCGCCATTAACAGGTGCTGACGGCCCAGTAAGTCAAACGGGCCGCTGGCGAAACCATCAATGGAATCCATTTTACGCTTGCCGCGATCCATGCTGCC
This sequence comes from Pantoea sp. B550, assembly GCF_024158165.1. Taxonomy (NCBI): domain Bacteria; kingdom Pseudomonadati; phylum Pseudomonadota; class Gammaproteobacteria; order Enterobacterales; family Erwiniaceae; genus Pantoea; species Pantoea sp. B550. The sequence continues at coordinate 450,902 of NZ_JAMYXI010000003.1, read as the reverse complement.
GTAGCCGGTGGTGCCTTCACCGCTCTCTTGGTCGGGATTGCCCATCACATAGAGAAGCTTATCGCTGAAGGTGTTTTCGGCGTGCGTGCCGTTGACATGAATATTCCAGCCGTTGTCAAAGTTATGCTCGATGTCCGCAAAGACTTTGCGCGAGTTAGTGTTGTAACGTGTCCAGTTGGCTGACGAATTCAGGCTGCGATCGTAATGTGTGGTGGCGTTGTTGCTGTAAAACATCGGCAGGCCACCCCAGGTCGGATTGCCGGTATTGTTATCTTCATAGTCGTAACCCAGTGACAGCGTGGTCTTCTCAGAGAGATCGGCATCCATCACACCGTAGATAAACTTTTGGGTTTTCTGATAGCGGTCCAGCCAGCTCTGCTGATCGGTATAGCCGGTTACCACGCGGCCACGCAGGCTGCCGTCGCCGTTCAGCGGAGAGGAGAGATCCGCCACATACCGCTGTTTATTCCAGCTGCCATAGCTGGCGCTCAGCGTACCGGTGGCGGTTTTGCTGTCGGCATGTTTACGCACCATGTTGATAGAGGCTGACGGGCTGCCCGCGCCGGTCATCAGCCCGGTTGCCCCACGCACGATCTCAATGCGGTCATAGATGGCAGTGTCAGACGCCGCATCGCCGTAATTCCAGTTATCGTTGACCGACGTCGGAATGCCATCGAAGGTGAAGTTACTGACCTTAAAGCCGCGTGAATAGTACTCGGAGCGTTCACTGTCGATCAGATTGGTGGAGATACCGGTGGCATTGGTCAGCACATCGCTAACGGATTGCAGATCCTGATCCTGCATCCGCTGCTGCGTCACCACGCTAAGGGATTGCGGCACATCGCGTGGTGTCAGCATTAGTTTAGTGCCCGCGCGGGTGGTCTGGACTGCGTAATTCTGCTTATCACTTTCACTGTTATCGGCGGGGGCCGCGCTGACTACCATATCCTGCGATGTTTCCGCAGCCGCCAGAGCGGGGTTGAGAAGGGCATGCACCGTCAGTGCCAGTAATGAAACGCTGAAAACGTTTTTGAAATCTGATTCCCTGCCACTACGAGCCATAAATTTTCCATTAAATGTTGGTATTGCGTTAAGTCATTACGCTTTGATCGTTATATTTCTCAGCCCATCACAGAAAGAGAGAAGCTGAATTAGTTGTGAGAATGCCAATGATAATCATTTGCTTTATAAATTCCCTGTGAGATTCAATTGAAGATGTAACATTATATTAATTTCAAATAAATCAGATAAATAAGCGCGATAAAAGCCTCATACTTGCTGGCGTTTACATTATTCTGGTGCTGAAAAAGGGCGAATTGACCCTAATAAAAAGCGGAAGTTGAAGGTTTATGTCGTGAGAACGCACTGGAGCGCTACAGGAATCTGAGCCGTAGTTTGCTTAGCGACTGTTAATGAGTATGATTCGCATTCTTTATTCTGGCCGATCAGAATGGCCCGGCACCCTTTATTCCCTGATGGAGTTCTGCATGAAATCGTTAAGCCCGCGCAAAGCCGCTGTTGCCATGGCTGCCGCCGCTGCCATTAGCCTGACAGCGTGTCAGGCACCTGCTAAAAAAGTTGATGCGCCTGCTGCAGAAGCCTCTAAACCAGTCGACAGCGCGGTAACTCAGCGCGCCCTGGGGGATGGTCTGTATGAAATGGCTTATTCTCCTGCAGCAAAAGCGTTATTTGTTGCCAGTGCGCAGGCGTTTAAGGATGTGAACGGCGGCATGATCTACCGTCTTGATCCCGCCACACTAACTACTCAGGGTGAAACACATACCGACATGAAAAATTTCGGCACCGCTATCGATGAAGCGGGTGAGGTCTTCTACACCACCAACTCGCTGGATGGCGCAATCTCCAGAGTGGATGCGAAGAGTGGCAAAGTGCTGCAGCGTCTGGTCTTCCCGGGCAAAATCAGTAAAGAGGGCTATCCGGCAGGTGCACGTGAAGTGTTATGGCATGGCAACGAACTCTATGTGGGCCGCGTGGCTGAACCAGGCTATATCTCGGTAGTCGACACCAAAACCTTTACGCTTAAAACCGAAATTAAGAATGCCGGTAAATGGGTGACGGGTATCATCTACTCACCGCTGACTGATCGCATCTATGCTGCTAATGGCTCGGGTGAAATTCTGGTGATTAATCCGCGCAGCCATAAAATCGAGAAGCGCTGGACGCCAGGCGATGGCAAAGCATATCTGTTCCTGAACATGGCAGAAGATCCTGAAACCGGTCGCCTGTTCGTGACCGACGATTCCAAAGGCAAAGCCACGCTGATCTTTGATGAGCGCACCGGCAAGGTAATCAAACGCATTGAAGGTGATGCGATGGGCATTAAGTTCAACGCTAAGCGCAATGAGCTTTACATCAGCCAGCGCGAATCGAAGAGAGTACTGCAACTGGATGCCATCACCTATGCGGTGAAAAACAGCTGGTCGTTCGAAAAAAATCCCAACAGCCTGCTGATAGGTCCGGATAACAATACCCTGTTTGTCACCCTTAAAGCGGAATTTAACAAAGATTCCTCCACTAAAGGCACTGACGAGATTGCTCGTATCGTGTTGCCATAAGCACGCGCCAGGCGTTACCTCTTAGCGTTTAGCCGCTAACCTTCTTAAAGCCCACTCAGTGAAGCCTGAGTGGGCTTTCGTCTGACCGCCATGAGATCACCACAACCCGCAGCAAATCAGATACAGCTCGCGAATGTGTGCAGATCTTGTGCGGTTTTCACTGACATAACTGAATACTTCTCTCGCATTTCATTTAAGACCCATGATTTTGACATGCCGCGACATCACACTCGGTTATCGCTTTACACCTATATAGCATCTGACCTATATTGATAAGGAGATCTCGTGTGGATGATTAAAACGACAGAGCGGTTTGATCGCTGGTTTACGTTGCTTAATGACAGCGATCGCGCCTGCGTGCTGGCTGCATTGATGGTGCTGCGGGAAAAGGGGCCGGGATTAAGCCGACCCTATGCGGATACGATTAAAGGTTCCGCTTATATCAACATGAAAGAGTTACGTATCCAGAGCCGCGGCGACCCAATAAGGGCTTTCTTTGCTTTTGACCCGAACCGCACGGCAATTGTGCTGTGTGCCGGTAATAAGGCGGGCAATGAAAAGCGATTTTATCGGGAGATGCTTCCGGTTGCCGATCGGGAATTCACACACTGGCTAAAAAGCTTTAACCATAAGGAGTAACGTGATGGGCAGAACGCTGGAACAGCTTATTGCGGATGAAAAACCGGAAGTCGTTGCCGACGCACAGGCTATGGCGACCGAAATCCTGCTCAACATTCACCTTGCCGAGCTGCGTGAGAAAGTGCAGAAAACGCAAGTGGAAATGGCGCAGGCGCTGGGCATCACACAGCCGACCGTGGCGGGCATGGAAAAGCCGGGGCGTGACCTGAAGCTTTCCACGCTCAAACGCTACGTCGATGCGGCAGGGGGGAAACTGCGGCTGGTGGTGGAACTGCCGGATGGTTCCCACTACGGGTTCGTGGTGTAAGCCTCTGGCGTGAAAACCACGTCGCCGTGATTAAAAACATCAATGCAAAAAGCCCGCTCAGGTTTCCCTGAGCGGGCTTTTCTAATTCTGGCTCCTCTGACTGGACTCGAACCAGTGACATACGGATTAACAGTCCGCCGTTCTACCGACTGAACTACAGAGGAATCGCTTGAACGGGGCGAATATTAACGGCGCTGATCCCGCTTGTCAAAGCCCTGTTTACTGAATTGCGTTCAGATGCTCGTAAAAGCAGCGGATTGGCGGTTTTTACGTAAATCTGCTGGCTTTTCAAACTGCCAACAGGATCTCACTTTGCGGGCATTTCTCGGCAGATGTTAGAGGCATGTCAAAGTTTTGTTGTTTGCCGATGTTAAAACAACCGTTTCAGTGCTTTTATGATAAAAATTTCAAAACGAAACTATATGGAACAAATAAACTGCTTATCATCACGGTCGTGATTATCATCCGGAAATGAAACGGCATTTTTAAACTAACTGTTTGCAGATCAAGTGATTGTGAAAAGGAGTGGTCGATCACAAAAATAGCCATAACCTGAAGTCTTACCTCAAATTTCCCGAAACAGACGCCAGACAGGCTGGGTGAATGTAAAAGATATTTTTCATTCGCGGGTTCAGCCCCTGAGCAAGTTAACAAATAAGAAGGGTCCCTATGAACATTAAAAAAACGATTGTCGCCTCACTGTTAGCCTGCATGTTACCTGCCGCGGTTATGGCAAAAGATGTCTCGGTGGGCGTCTCAATGGCGCTGTTTGATGACAACTTCCTGACGATTCTGCGTACGTCAATGCAGAAGGAGATGCAGAAGGATGGCGTTAAAGGCCAGGTTGAGGATGCAAAAGGTGACGTTTCACAGCAGCTTCAGCAGGTTCAGAACTTTATCGGTCAGGGTGTGGATGCCCTGATCGTCAACCCGGTCGACACCAATGCGGTTAAACCGATTATGGATCAGGCGAGCAAAGCGGGTATCCCGTTGATCTTTGTCAACCGCCGTCCACAGGCGGAACTGACCGGCAAAATGGCCTATGTGGGTTCCGATTCAGAACTGGCCGGGCGCTTACAGATGGAAGCGCTGGCTAAAGCGATGAACGGCAAAGGCAATGTCGCCATCCTGATGGGTGATTTGGCGAACGAAGCGACCCGCGACCGTACCAAAGGTGTGGAAGAAGTTGCCGCTAAATTCCCTGGTATCAAAATCGTTCAGAAACAGACCGCCAAATTTACCCGAAACGACGCGGTGGATGTGGTCAGTAACTGGATGACGGCGGGTGATGAAATCAATGCCATCGCGTCGAACAACGATGAAATGGCGATCGGTGCGCTGCAGGCGCTGGGTAAAAACCCGGACAAAATCCTGATCGCTGGCGTCGATGGCACTCCCGATGCGCTGCAGATGCTGAAGCAGGGCAAAATGGTCGCCACGGTATTCCAGGATGCGCAGGGCCAGGGGGAAGGCGCGGTACAGACAGCAATCAAGCTGGTGAAAGGCGAAAAAGTCCAGAAAGTCATCAACATCCCTTACCAGCTGATTACCAAAGAAAACATGGAACAGTTTACCAAGCGTAACCTGAAATAATCGTTCCCGACCCAGCTGTACGGAGGTGATGTATGAACGCGTTTGCGCTTGAAGCCGAAGGCATCAGCAAGTTCTTCCCCGGTGTCAAAGCCCTCGACAACGTATCGTTGCGGGTGCGTCCGGGTACGGTACATGCCTTGATGGGCGAAAATGGCGCGGGCAAATCCACTTTAATGAAGTGCCTTATCGGGATGTATCGTCCCGATAAGGGCACCATCAAAATTAAAGGGGAGCCGGTGCAGTTTCAGGACACCATGGACGCGTTGCGTTCCGGCATTTCAATGATCCACCAGGAACTCAATCTGGTGCCTTACATGACCGTCGCCGAGAATATCTGGCTTGGCCGCGAACCGATGAAGTTTGGCTTTGTCGATCATGCCAGACTTAATCAGAAGACGCAGGAACTGCTTAACCGCCTCAACATCCGCCTGAAAGCCGATCGGATGGTTGGCGAGCTGAGCATTGCGTCGCAGCAGATGGTCGAGATTGCCAAAGCGGTCTCCTGGGATTCAGACATCGTCATTATGGATGAACCGACCTCCGCGCTCACGGAAACCGAAGTCGCGCATCTGTTTACCATCATTCGCGATCTGCGGGAGCAGGGCAAAGCAATCATCTACATCAGCCACAAGATGGATGAGATCTTTAACATCACCGATGAGGTCAGTATCTTCCGCGACGGCAGCTGGATCGCCAGCGATCAGACGGCTAAATACACCCGTCAGTCGCTGATCACACAGATGGTAGGGCGCGAGCTGACGCAGTTGTTCCCGAAATTCAACAGCGCCATTGGCGAAGAGGTGCTGACGGTGCGTAACCTCACCTGCAAAGATCGTTTCACCGACGTCAGTTTCAGCGTGCGCCGGGGTGAAATCCTCGGCGTCGCCGGGCTGGTGGGGGCCGGTCGCAGTGAAGTGATGGAAAGCCTGTTCGGCATGGAGAGTTTCGACAGCGGTGAGATCCTGATTGATGGCGTGCCGGTGACGATCGACTCGCCCTCAACCGCGATTGAAAAGGGCATGGCGTTCCTGACCGAGGACCGTAAAAAGTCCGGGCTGTTTCTGGTGCTGTCGGTGATGGAGAACATGAGCATCGTCAACATGCCGGAGTACAGCGGCAAAAGCGGTTTTGTCAGCCATGTGAAGATGGCGCAGGACTGCATGGACCAGATCCGTCGGCTCAATATCAAAACGCCGACCATGGATCAAATCATCAATAACCTCAGCGGCGGTAATCAGCAGAAGGTTCTTATTGCCCGCTGGTTGCTGGCGCAACCGAAGATTCTGATTCTGGACGAACCGACGCGCGGCATTGACGTCGGTGCAAAAGCGGAGATTTACCGCTTAATCAGTGAACTCGCCAACCGTGGCGTGGCTATCATCATGGTCTCCTCTGAACTGCCGGAAATCCTTGGCATGAGCGACCGGGTGATGGTGATGCACGGCGGGCGTATAACCGGCATCCTCGATAAAGAAGAAGCCGATCAGGAAACCATTCTGTCGTTGGCATCCGAGTGAGGCGCGAGACCACTATGAGCAATATGAAAGCTACTGCTACCCCGGCAGCCCCGCAGCAACCCTCTTTTTTTGCCAGCCTGCGCCATAAACTGCCGAAAGATACCGGCATTTTTGTGGTGATGGTGGGGATTGCGTTGATTTTTGAAATGTTCGGCTGGTACGTGCGTGACCAGTCTTTCCTGCTCAACACCAACCGTCTGATCCTGATTGTCCTGCAGGTGGCGATTATCGGGATTATCGCCGTTGGCGTGACCCAGGTCATCATCACCACCGGTATCGATCTCTCGTCCGGTTCCGTCATCGCCCTGGCGGCGGTGGTAGCGGCCAGTCTGGCGCAGACCTCTGACAGCCTGTCGCCGATGTATCCCTCGCTGGTCAATATGCCTGCGGTGATCCCTATCGCGGCTGGTATCGGTGTGGGTCTGCTGGCGGGTGCGGTCAATGGTGTACTGATTACCCGCACCGGCATTCCGCCCTTCATTGCCACGCTGGGCATGATGGTGTCGGCACGTGGTCTGGCGCAGTATTACACCCAGGGTAATCCGATCAGCTTCCTGTCTGACGGCTTTACCTCAATCGGTCAGGGTGCCATGCCGGTCGTGATTTTCCTGGTGGTGGCACTGCTGTTCCATATCGCCCTGAAACATACCCGTTACGGTAAATATGTTTACGCCATCGGCGGCAACATGACCTCGGCGAAAGTCTCCGGTATCAACGTTAATAAGTATCTGATCATCGTCTACACCATTGCCGGTGCGCTCTCTGGCCTGGCGGGTGTGGTACTGGCGGCGCGTGTCAGCAGCGGCCAGTCGAGCATGGGAATGTCCTACGAGCTGGATGCGATTGCCGCAGCTGTTATCGGCGGCAGCAGCCTGATGGGTGGTGTAGGTCGTATCACCGGCACATTAATCGGCGCGGTTATCCTCGGTCTGATCAAAAGCGGCTTCACCTTCGTGGGTGTTGACGCCTACATTCAGGACATTATTAAAGGGATAATCATCGTGGCCGCGGTTTCTATCGACATGCACCGTAACCGCAAAAAACGTTAATCAACAGGCGTTGCCTTCTTCCGTAACGGGAGAGGGCAACGGTTGCTTTTAGCCTCAGTGATTCGCCAGAGATAAGAATTCCTGCTGATACCGGTTACATTCTTATGGTGTTCGTTAATGCTTTCCTGTAAGCCCGGCAAGCTTTAATCAGGTGCAATGCGTTTCCACTGCACTTAAACTGTACAGCCCGCCATCACTTTTCTGCACGTCTGACTCGCAGCGTCTGCACTGCCACAGTGCGCCCACCCCTCTCCTTCATTGCAATTACACATTCCTGATCCTTATTAACCCTTAAGAGGTAATCAGAAACGCTTATTTTCCGGGCCGTTAGGAAAAATCTGGCCGACGGGTGAGGTGTACAATTTAAACCTGGCCTGCATCTTGCAAAATCTCTGTTATCAGGGCGATAGGATCAGACCTATTTCGCTATTCGGGGTAAGTGACGGAGGCAAGATGAATTTAAGACGACTGAAGTACTTTGTGAAAATCGTCGATATCGGCAGTCTGACGCAGGCAGCCGAAGTGCTGCACATCGCACAGCCTGCACTCAGTCAGCAGGTGGCAACGCTGGAGAATGAGCTGGATCAGCAACTGCTGATCCGCACCAAGCGCGGCGTCACGCCAACGGAAGCCGGAAAGATTCTCTATGGCCATGCGCGTACTATTCTGCGCCAGTGCGAGCAGGCCCAGACGGCGGTGATCAATGCTGGTCAGGTGCTGAGCGGCCAGGTGTCGATTGGACTGGCACCGGGCACGGCAGCCTCTTCACTGACCATGCCGCTGCTGCAGACCGTCCGCGATCAGTTTCCTGAAATCCTGGTCTACCTGCACGAAAACAGCGGCAGCGTACTGAATGAGAAGGTGATGAACGGTCAACTGGATATGGCAGTGCTGTACGATCGCGCACCGACTGCCGGAATCAACAGCGTGCCGCTGATGAAAGAAGATCTCTTCCTGGTCGGTGCATCCGATTACCCAGGTGCCAGCGTCGATCTGGCCGATGTGGCGCAGATGAGCCTGTTTTTACCACGCGACTACAGCGCAGTGCGCAAACGGGTTGATGAGGCATTTTCACTGCGTCGCCTGAGTGCGCGCATCATTGGTGAGATCGAATCGATTTCAACCCTGACCGCAGCGATTTCCAGCGGTATGGGCGTCACCGTATTACCTGAATCCGCTGCCCGGGCGCTGGTGGGTTCGACGGATGCCTGGATGTCACGCATCAACAGCCCGTCACTGAGTCTGCCTTTGTCGCTGAACATCTCCGCCCGGTTGCCGCTATCGCCTTCTGCACAGGCCGTGAAAAATATCCTGCTGTCACTGCTGAATAAGCCGCTGAATGAGGAGCGGGAGTTGATGCTAGTGGGGTAGGGGCGCTTGCAGCGGGCTGAGGTTAAGCTTTGCAGCGCGTTCACCTGAGAAGGTGACGCCCGCCAGGCGTATGGGAGTTTCAGGTTGCCCGAGCAGGCGGACGCGTCAAGGGGCGGACGCCCGCCCCTTAACAATCCCGGCGTCCGGCAGCCTGCGCGCCCCGCTTCGCGGGGTACCTTCGTCACGCCCTGCGGCCAGCGGACCGTCCTTTCGCCGACGTCCTGTCGGCTCATCTTCGCCTCCGGTTGTTCCTCAGCGCTCCGGATGCCTCTCCAAAACCCCCGCCTGTAAAATTTTTGTTTTTCCTGAATGAGGAGTTGTCTGCTCGCATGAGAGCCAAAGACCATCATTGAAACTAACCGCAGTTAAGTACTTAACGTTGAGAGAAGAGATAACAGCGAGGGGGTGGGGAGGCCGTCAGAACCGCTGAGCGGATAAGGGATTTCAGGACGAGCGACAGGGATGTCGCGAAGAGGCGGGTTCGCGCCAGGGATGGCGCGTCCTGCTGGTCCGTCAGAAATCCGGAAGAAGCGAAGGGACCGCGAAGCGGCGGTGAAGCACGCCGGAGCCGGGGGGCAAGGGGGCGCGGCGACTGGCGGCCCCTTGTCGGTCGCCTGCAGAGGCGGGTCTGAAACTGCCCAACTTCTCAGGCGAACGAAACCCCTCTCATAGCCCGTTCGCGCAGCGAACAAACCGCAGCATCAGCTCTGCTGCCAGCCCGTTCGCGCAGCGAACACTCCAGCTTCAGCTCTGCAGCAGCCATTCGCGCAGCGAACACCTGTTAAGCCCGGGCTGCCAGGCCAATCATCTCAGCATGTTCGCACAACCTCAGCCCCACCCCGTTATTCCCTAAATTCATAAAGCCAAATTTTTTAGTATTTCCTGTTATCAATAATAGTTCTTAACATCGGGGAATCAGATTATGTAAAGGGAGGTAAATACCGTGAATTTCCAGCAGCTTAAAATCATCCGCGAGGCGGCCCGCTGTGAGTTTAATTTAACGGAAGTCGCTAATACGCTGTTTACCTCTCAGTCAGGTGTCAGTCGGCATATTCGTGACCTGGAAGATGAACTGGGTGTTGAGATCTTTATCCGTCGCGGTAAGCGCCTGCTGGGAATGACCGAACCGGGTAAAGCGCTGCTGACCATCGCCGAACGCATCCTCGATGAAGCGGGGAAGGTACGACGTCTGGCCGATGTTTTTACCAATGAAACCAGCGGCATTCTGACCATCGCCACTACCCACACTCAGGCGCGCTACAGCCTGCCGAAAATCATCAAAGCGTTTCGTCAGCTCTACCCCAACGTCCGGCTGGAACTCAATCAGGGATCGCCACAGGAAATTGTCACCATGCTGCTGGCGGGTGAAGCGGATATCGGCATCGCCAGTGAAATGCTGGTTAATAACAGCAGTCTGGCGGCATTCCCCTGGTTCAGCTGGCATCACGCATTGCTGGTGCCGAAAGATCATGAACTGGTGCAGAATCAACCGGTTTCACTGAGCACCCTCAGCCGTTATCCTCTTATTACTTACCGCCAGGGTATCACCGGCCGTTCGCGGGTTGACCGTGCCTTCCAGTCGGCGGGCTTAAAACCGGATATCGTGCTCAGCGCCCAGGACTCCGACGTGGTGAAAACCTACGTTAAACTTGGTCTGGGCGTCGGGATACTGGCCGATCAGGCGTGTGAAACCGAAGAGAGTGAAGAGCTGGTACGCATCGACGCCACACATCTGTTTGATGCCAGCACCGTCTGGCTCGGCCTCAAGCGGGGTCAGCTGCAGCGTAATTACGTCTGGCAGTTCCTGGAGCTCTGCAACGCTAACCTGTCGCTGGAGGAGATCAAACGGCAGGCGCTCTCCTACAGTAATGACGACGAACCGGTTATCGACTTCCAGATTTAAAGCGCGTGCGCATCCCGCCGGATGCGCGCCCATTTCCGCACAGCATAAAATTTCAAATCACCGCGAAAAACTCGCTTAGCGACCTTTCTGACCCCGCACAACAACATCCTGCGCTGACACGGCGCGATAAAGTGGAATCAGCTGACCACAAGGGGATGTTATGTCGCGATTACAACTTAAAGACAGCGATCTGCTGCGCCAGCAGGCGCTGTTTGCCGGACGCTGGCAGGATGCGCATCAGGGTGCCACGCTGCCGGTTACCGATCCCGCCACGGGCGAAACGCTGGCGACTATTCCGGCGCTGGGCCGTGCGGAAACAGAGCAGGCGATAGCCTATGCGGAAACGGTACGCATCAGCTGGGGCAAAACCCCTAACGCCAGCCGTGCCGCACTGCTGGAAAAATGGCATCAGCTGATTATTGAACATGCTGACGACCTGGCAATCATCATGACTGCCGAGCAGGGAAAACCGCTGGCGGAAGCCAGAGGTGAAGTGCTCTACGGGGCCAGTTTTGTGAAATGGTTCGCGGAAGAGGCGCGCCGTATCTATGGCGACACTATTCCCGCGCCCAGCGACGACCGGCGCATTCTGGTGCTGAAACAGCCGGTAGGCGTTGCCGCCGCCATCACACCCTGGAACTTCCCGATTGCGATGATCACCCGCAAGGTGGCTCCCGCACTGGCCGCCGGATGCCCGATTGTTGTCAAACCCTCTGAGTTAACGCCGCTCTCGGCACTGGCGCTGGCGGTACTGGCAGAGCGTGCCGGTTTTCCGTCAGGCGTATTGCAGGTGCTGACCGGCCTGCCCACGGAGATTGGCGCGGCACTGACCAGTAGCCGTACGGTGCGTAAAATCTCCTTTACCGGCTCGACCCGCATCGGGCAGTTATTAATGCAGCAGAGCGCTGACAGCATCAAACGTCTGAGCCTGGAACTGGGCGGCAACGCCCCGCTGATCGTGTTCGATGATGCCGACATTGAGATTGCGGTCGCGGGCGTCATGCTCAGCAAGTTCCGCAATGCCGGGCAGACCTGCGTCTGCGCCAACCGCATTCTGGTGCAGCGCAACATCTATCCACGCTTTACCGCAAGACTGCTGGAGGCGGTCGCCACCCTGAAAGTGGGCGATGGCTTTGCACCCGACAGTACCATTGGCCCGCTGATCAACAGCCGCGCGGTGGAGAAAGTGAACGGTCACATTGATGATGCGCTGAGTCAGGGAGCTACGCTGTTGACCGGCGGCATCAGCCAGGGCAACGGCACTTTTGTTCAGCCCACGGTGCTCGGCGAGGTCACGTCCAGCATGCGCATCGCCCATGAAGAGACGTTCGGCCCGGTCGCGCCGCTGTTTATTTTTGATGATGAAGAGCAGGCGATCGCGATGGCGAACGACACGCCATACGGCCTGGGCGCCTACTTCTTTACCGAAAATATCCGGCGCGCCTGGCGGGTGGCGGAAGCGCTGGAGTTTGGCATGGTCGGCTTCAATACCGGCGCGATTTCTCTTGAGGTTGCGCCGTTTGGTGGCGTGAAACTTTCCGGTATTGGCCGGGAAGGATCCCGCTACGGAATGGATGAATATCTGGAACAGAAAACGTTTCACATTGGCAGTCTGTAATTAAATATGACCCCAACGCCAGCCGGAAAATCCGGCTGGCGTTTTTTTTCGCCTGGCGCACAGAATAAATTCTGCTGCGTCAAATAATCCTCTTTAAAAAGTAAAGAATTTATCAGGGATGTGAGGCGGGTCGGTAAATTGGCGGGGCATGAGCGCAAAAGTGGGCAGCCTGACCCGGAATATCCGCTTTGGTGCAATTTCCGTGCAGGTTGCACCAGCAGGGCGCATAAATTTTGTGAAGTAAATCATCTGTTTAATTGTTCGGCAAATCCACAAAAATTATCCCGGTAATACGGCAGAAAATTTTTTTGCGCTGTTTTAAACGCATTTTTATTTTTTGCCCGGCTGGCATACTTTCTGCATTAGCTTATTAACAGCGCAGAAAATGCCAGTTAAAAACGCTAATAAGCCAGCAACTGATGGGTGTTACAAATAAGGAATTCTTCCATGTTAAGTTTCGACCCTGAAAAAGTTTCTCTTCCGGTTGGCCATTATATTGGCGGCCAGCATTGCCAGAGCCAGGGCGCAGCCTTCGAGGTTAAACGTCCCTCTGATGGCAGCGTCTATGCCACGCTGCAGGACGCCATGCCGCAGGATGTTGATCGTGCCGTCACCGTCGCGCATCAGGCGCTAAAAACCAGCGGCTGGTCAGGCTGTCCGCCGCGTGAACGTGGTCGCGTCTTACGCCGTTGGGCCGATTTGATCGAGCAGGATACGCTACTGGCTCAACTGGAAGCGCTGGGCTCAACGCGACCCATCAGCGACGTGGTGCTGCACGAAATTCCATTTACCGCCGAGGCGATTCGCTTCTATGCCGAATGCGCCGACAAATACAGTGGCGATCTCTTTCCCACCCGGGACAGCAGCCTCGGCATGCTGATTGCGGAACCCTATGGCGTCATCGCCGCGATTACCCCGTGGAATTTCCCGCTGTCGATGGCGTCGTGGAAATGCGGACCCGCGCTGGCAGCAGGCAATGCGGTCGTGCTGAAACCCTCTGAACTGACCCCGTTTTCAACGGTGCGCATGGCCGAACTGGCGATTCAGGCGGGCCTGCCAGCGGGCGTGCTGAACATTGTGCAGGGCAGTGGCGCGGTGACCGGCAGCGCGCTGGTGAAACATCCGCTGGTGCGCAAAGTCTCGTTTACCGGCTCGACCCTGACCGGCGCGCGCATCATGAGTGATGCCGCGCAGCACGGCATGAAACCGGTGACGCTGGAGCTGGGCGGCAAAAGCCCGCAACTGGTGTTTGATGATGCGGGTGACCTTGAGGTGCTGGCTCAGCGCATTCTGCGCGGCTTCACCGCCAACGGTGGTCAGGCCTGTGTAGCGGGCACCCGTCTTATTGTGCAGCGCAACATTGCCGATCCGCTGGTTGAGCGACTGGCCCAGCTTTGCCGGGAAGTGAAACCGGGCGTCACCTGGCAGGAAGGCAGCCGCTACGCGCCGCTGATCGATGAACGCCAGGGCAATAAAGTCTGCTCGGTCATTGAAGCCGCAAAAGCGCAGGGCGCAGAGGTGCTGGTGGGTGGAGAGCGCTTTGCCGACACCCAAGGCGGCTGGTTCTGGCAGCCGACGCTGCTGAGCCATGTGGCGCAGGATAACCCGGCGGTACAGCAGGAAATTTTTGGTCCGGTGCTGACGGTACAGACGTTTGATGATGAAGAGCAGGGCCTGGCGATGGCTGCGCACGACACCTATGGCCTCTGCGCCGGTGTTCACACCCTAAGCCTGCCGCGCGCGCTGCGGGCGATGCGCGCCATCGACGCGGGCACTGTCTGGATCAATCGCTATGGTCGCTCCGGCGACTTCATCATTCCCACAGGCGGTTTTCTCGGCTCCGGCATTGGTAAAGATTTAGGGCGTCAGGCGTTTCAGGCCTGCCAGCGCCAGAAAAGCGTACTCATCGATTTCTAAGCGCAACTGACAAGACAGGGGTGTTACATGGCACTGTTTAAACCGAAATTCATCACGTTTGACTGTTACGGCACGCTGATTCGCTTCGATATGGCCGGTGCGGCACAACGCTGTTTCAGCGACCGCGTCGACCCGGATGCGATGAACGCGTTTACCGCCGACTTTGCCAGCTACCGGCTGGATGAGGTGCTCGGCGCATGGAAACCCTATTACGACGTGGTCAGTAATGCGATACAGCGCACCTGCAAAAAGTGGGGCATTAAGTGGGACAAAGCCGACAGCGACTTTATCTACACCGACTGCGCCAGCTGGGGTCCGCACCCCGATGTGCCGGCCGGACTGGCAAAAGTCGCTAAGGCGTTTCCGCTGGTGCTGCTGACCAATTCGATGAAAGACCTCATCCCGCACCATGTACCGCGTCTGGGCGCGCCCATTCACATGACCATCACGGCAGAAGAGGCAGGCGCTTATAAACCCCAGATGAAGGGCTTCGAGTACATGCTGGATAAGCTTGGCTGTGGTCCGGAAGAGATCCTGCACGTCTCCTCCAGCTTCCGCTATGACCTGATGACCGCCTACGATCTCGGCATCAAAAACAAAGTCTGGGTCAACCGTGGTCATGAACCGGCGAACCCGTACTACCAGTACACCGAAATCAAAGATATCGGCGGCCTGCCTGGCGTCGTCGGACTCTGAGGAACTCCCCATGAAACTGGAATCGTTCTGGCAGGCCACGGCACCGGCCTTTACCGGTGCTGCCCGCGAACCGCTGCCCGCCCAGGCGGACGTGGTGGTGATTGGCGGCGGCTTCACCGGCGTTTCGGCAGCACTTAACCTGGCGCGCAGCGGCATCAGCGTGGTGCTGCTGGAGAGTGGCGACGTCATGAGCCAGGCATCGGCCCGCAACGGCGGTCACTGCAATACCGGTGTGGCGCAGAACTTCGCCTCGCTGGTGGCGAGTCAGGGTCTGGAGCAGGCCAGCCGCTTCTACCGGGCATTTGACGACGCGGTGAGCTACGTCCAGCAACTGATTCAGGCTGAAGCGATCGACTGCGACTTCCGTCTGTGCGGCAAACTCAAGCTCGCCAGCAAAGCATCGCATGTCGCCGGGCTACGGGAAGCCTATGAACTGATGCGTCGCACTGTGGACCCCGAGATCGAACTGCTCGACAAAACGGCAGTGCGCGACGAAATCGCCAGTGACAAATTCCACGGCGGCCTGCTGCAGAAGCGTGGCGGTCAGATGCACATGGGCAAGTTTGGCATTGGGCTGGCTGAAGCCGCCGCCCGCAGCGGGGCGAAAATTTACCCGCACCACGCCGTGACGAAGCTGGAACGTCTGAAGGGCTATCAGCACCGGATTCACACCGCGCAGGGCACCCTTCTGGCGGATAAAGTGCTGATGGCGACGGGCTGCTCCAACAGCGGCCCTTTCCCCTGGTTTCAGCGCCGCATCGTGCCGGTCGGCAGCTTTATTGTGGTGACGGAAGCGCTCGACCCGGCGCTGCTGCGCCAGGCGCTGCCCCATAATCGGACCTATGTGACATCGCTGAATATCGGCAACTACTTCCGCACCACTGCCGACAGCCGACTGGTGTTTGGCGGGCGGGCGCGGTTTGCGGTCAGTAACCCAACCTCTGATTCGCGCAGCGGCGAGATCCTGCGCCACGCGATGACGCAGATGCTGCCACAGCTCGGCCAGGCAGAGGTGGAGTACTGCTGGGGAGGCATGGTCGATATGACGGCCGACCGTCTGCCGCACGCGGGTGAACAGGATGGCCTGTTCTATTCACTGGGCTACAGCGGCCACGGCACGCAGATGTCGGTGTGGATGGGACGGGTAATGGCCGATTTGCTGGCCGAAAAGCGCACTGAAAATCCCTGGCAGCGTGATGCATGGCCCGCGCTGCCCGGTTATCACGGCAAGCCATGGTTTTTACCGCTCGCAGGACTCTATTACAAAGCAAAGGATCGCCTTTCTTAACGTCCCGTCGGGTGCTGGCCGCCAGGTTGCCAGCACCGCCAGAACATGATCCCGGTTCGCCTGACTATTGAGGGTAGAGAGATGAGTAAATTTGATAATAACGACGCTGATGCGGTAAATCCGGCACTGACGCGCATGATCACCGAAGGATCGCTGTCACGTCGCAGCCTGATGAAAATGCTTTCCGCTGGTGCGGTGATGAGCAGCGGGCTGGTGGGCTTTTCCGGGGCGGCACTGGCGGACGACAAGCCGGTCAAAGGCGGTAAAGTGCGGGCGGCAATGTCGAATGCTTCCGCTACCGACACGCTCGATCCGGCTAAAAGTAACAACAGCGCGGACTACACCCGTCAGTTCATGTTCTACAGCGGCCTGACCGAACTGGACAAAAACCTGATGGCGCAACCGGCGCTGGCCGAATCACTGGAGTCCAGCGACGGCATCACCTGGCATATTAAACTGCGGAAGGGCGTCACCTTCCATGATGGCAAACCGCTGACCGCTAAAGATGTGATCTTCTCGCTCAGCCGACACAAAGATCCGGCTATCGCCTCAATCGCCTTTAAGCTGGCCGATCAGTTCAAAACCTTCAGCGCAGTCAATGATAACGAGGTGCAGCTGGAGCTGAATAGCGCCAACTTTGACGTCCCTTACATGCTGGCGACGCCGCCTTTTTTGATTGTCAAAGACGGCACCACCGACTTCAGCAAAGGCATCGGCACCGGTCCGTTTGTCTGCAAAACCTTTATGCCAGGCACACGCACCATCGGCACCAAAAATCCCCATTACTACAAGCCCGGCTTGCCGCACCTGGATGAGGTGGAGCTGATTGGCGTTACCGACGGTGCAGCACGCGTCAATGCCCTGATGTCGGGCGATCTGCAGATGGTCTCCACCCTGACAGCCGCAGACTGCAAACGCATTAAAGCCAGCAGCGAGTTTGGCATACTGGAGAGCAAATCAGGCATGTACACCAACCTGATTATCCGCACCGACGTGAAACCGGGTAACAACGAAGACTTTGTGCTGGCGATGAAATATCTGCAGCCGCGCGACATGCTGGTGAAAACGGTACTGCAGGGTTATGGCGACGTCAGTAATGACACGCCGGTGCCGCCGTGGCATCCGCTCTACAACGCCGACCTCAAACCGCGT
This sequence comes from Pantoea sp. B550, assembly GCF_024158165.1. Classification (NCBI taxonomy): domain Bacteria; kingdom Pseudomonadati; phylum Pseudomonadota; class Gammaproteobacteria; order Enterobacterales; family Erwiniaceae; genus Pantoea; species Pantoea sp. B550. The sequence goes on along the minus strand of NZ_JAMYXI010000003.1, from coordinate 433,276 downwards.
CCGCTCGACATAGAAAAAGCGAAGTTCCACATTAAAAAAGCGGGTATGGCTGGCGCGACAGTAGAGATCATCACGACGCCCAACATTGAAGGGGCGAACGAAGGCGGGCAGATGATCCAGCAGATGGCGCGCGGGGCAGGGCTGAATGTAAAAGTGCGACGTGTGCCGTATGACGGTTACTGGTCTTCGCACTGGATGAAAGATCCGGTGGGATATGGCTCGATAAATCCGCGTCCGACGCTCGACATGCTCTTCTCACAGTTTTATCTCTCTACCGCACCGAATAATGAATCGGGCTGGAAAAATCCCCAGTTTGATCAGCTGGTGGTCGCCGCGCGAGGGGAACGCGATCAGGCAAAGCGCAAGCAGATGTATGGCGATATGCAGACGCTGATTTATGACCACTGCGGCACGATCATCCCGACCTTTATCAGCTCCACCGATGGCTACAACAAAAAGGTTAAAGGGGTCGAAGCCTGGCCGTCAGGCATGATGATGGGCTATCGCTTCCATGAGTTTGCCTGGCTGACCGCCTGATCTCAGCCTGTCCCATCAGGCTATTCATAAGGAGTTCGCCGATGAACCGATACATGCTGTTCCTGATTGCCCGGCGCATTGGTGCTGGCATCCTGACGTTGCTTATCGTCTCGGCGGTGGTGTTTTTCATCACCAGCCTGCTGCCGGGTGACGCGGCGCAGATGATCCTTGGCCAGAATGCCACACCGGAAACGGTGGCGGCGTTACGGCAGCAACTGGGTCTCGATCAGCCTTTGCTGATGCGCTACTTCCACTGGCTGACAGGCATGGTGCAGGGCGACTTTGGCACCTCGTTTGCCAGCCATTTGCCGGTCTCGCAGCTGGTGGCGCAGCGCATTCCCGCCACCTTTGAACTGGCGGGCATCACCACGCTGATCTGCGTGCCGCTGGCGCTGATTATCGGCATTATTGCGGCGATGAATCGCGGTTCCCGGCTCGACCGGGCCCTGGTTATCGGCACCATGGCGACGGTGGCCGTGCCGGAGTTTCTGGTGGCGACGGTAGCGGTGCTGATTTTTGCCGTGAAGCTGCACTGGGTGTCGGCGATGTCGTTCGGCAGTCCGGATAGCGACCTGCTGAGTTACCTCAAAGCCTATGCGCTGCCGGTGCTGACGCTCTGCTGCGTGCTGGTGGCGCAGATGGCGCGTATGACGCGAGCCGCCATTATCAACCAGCTCGACAGCCCCTACCTGGAGATGGCGCTGCTGAAAGGGGTATCGCCGCTCCGCGCCGTGCTGCGTCATGCGCTACCCAACGCGGTTGGCCCGATCGCCAATGCGATTTCACTCAGCCTCTCCTACCTGTTTGGCGGCGTGATCATCATCGAAACCATCTTCAGCTATCCCGGTCTGGCCAGCCAGCTGGTGGATGCGGTCAGTAATCGCGACCTGCCGGTGGTGCAGCTCTGCGTGATGTTGTTCGCCGCCTGCTACCTGGTTCTGCTGCTGGCGGCCGACATTCTGACTATCGCCTTTAACCCGAAATGGAGAAGCGCATGAATACTCTCTTGTTGCCCTGGCGTTTCTTACAGTCGCTCTCCTGGTCAGGCCGGCTGGGTCTCATCATGTCGCTGTTCTGGCTGCTGATGGCGGTGTTTGGCACGCCACTGGCTCCGCACAGCATTGATGACATCGGCGGCGGTCCGCTGATGGGCGGCATGACGGCGGATAACCTGCTGGGGACCGACTACCTGGGACGCGACATGCTGAGCCGTATTCTCTACGGCGCGAAGTTCTCCATCGGTCTGGCGCTGAGTGCGGCACTGCTGGCCAGCCTGATCGGCACGCTGCTGGCGCTGCTGGCGGCGGTAACGGGACGCTGGCTGGAGGAGCTGCTGGGCCGCGTCAACGATGCCCTGCTGGTGCTGCCGGGCAAAGTGCTGTCGCTGATGATTGTCGCGGTGTTTGGCTCCTCGCTGCCCATGCTGATCCTCACGGCGGTGTTCACCTACTGGCCGGGCGCATTCCGCATCGCGTTTGCCATGGCCAGTTCGCTGCGCAGCATGGACTACGTCCGGGCATCACGGCTGCGGGGCGAAAGCCGCTGGTATATCGCCCTTCACGATATCCTGCCTAACATGGTGCACCCGATGCTGACGGACTTTGGCCTGCGCTTTGTCTACATCGTGCTGCTGCTGAGCGGCCTGAGCTTCCTTGGCCTGGGAGTGCAGCCGCCGTACGCTGACTGGGGCACGCTGGTTCGTGAAAATATGCAGGGGCTGTTTGATGGCTCGCCCGCGGTACTGATGCCCGCGCTGGCGATTGCCAGCCTGACCATTGGCGCCAACCTGTTTATAGACAGCCTGCAGGCGATGCGTCCGATGACGCTGGCGAAGGAGGGAGCATGAACGTGACACCACATACCGCCATGCCGGTGATTTCGGTGGATAAACTGCGCGTTACCGCGCAGACCGATCGCGGCGAAGAGATCGACCTCGTTTCCGACATTCACTTCACGGTGCAGAAGGGCGAGGTGCTGGCGCTGATTGGCGAATCCGGCTCCGGGAAAACCACTATCGCGATGGCGCTGATGGGCTATGCCCGCAGCGGCTGCCGCATCGCCGAGGGCAATATTCACGTTGCCGGCACCGACATTAACAGTCTGACACCGGGCCAGCTGCGCGCGTTTCGCGGCAATAAAGTCGCCTATATCGCCCAGAGCGCGGCGGCGTCATTTAATCCGGGCATGAAGATCCTCGACCAGGTGATTGAGCCGGTGGTTATTCACGGCACGATGACCCATAAAGACGCGAAAGCGAAAGCGATCGGCCTGTTCCGTGAGCTGGCGCTGCCCAATCCCGGGACCATTGGTGACCGGTTCCCGCACCAGGTGTCGGGTGGTCAGTTACAGCGTCTGATGACGGCGATGGCGCTGATTGGCGATCCCGACGTCGTGATCCTTGATGAGCCTACGACCGCACTGGATGTCACCACGCAGGTGGAAGTGCTGAAGGCGTTTCGCCGCGTGGTGGTGCAGCGCGGCGTCACCGCGATTTACGTCAGTCACGATCTGGCCGTGGTGGCACAGATGGCTGACCGGATTCTGGTGCTGCTGCGCGGTAAAATGGCGGAGTATGGCAGCACCGCGCACCTGATTGGCGCGCCGCAGGCAGAGTACACGCGGCTGCTGATGGACGCAGCGCGGCAGAAAGAGCGGCCCAGCAACTGGTGTCCGGCTGCCGCCGATATTCAGCCGCTGCTGGAAGTGCGCGATCTCTATGCCGGTTACGGTCCGCGCGGCAGCGACGGCCAGCCAAAAATACGCATTCTGGAGGAGATTAACCTTAAGCTGTGGAAAGGGCAGGCGATTGGCATCATCGGCGAGTCAGGTTCAGGCAAAACGACGCTGGCTCATGCCATTGCTGGTCTCAACGCGCCGAGCCACGGGCATATCCTGTTTAACGGCCACTATATTGCCGGCGATATGCAGAAACGTCCTGACAACGAGCTGCGGCGCATTCAGTATGTGTTCCAGATGGCAGATACCGCGCTGAATCCGGCCCATAGCGTTGAGCGCATCCTGTCGCGCCCGCTAACGCTGTTTCACGGCCTGAGCGGCGCAGCCCGACAGCAGCGACTTTATCAGCTGCTGGATCTGGTGCAGCTGCCACGCAGCGTACTGTGGCGGCGTCCCTGGGCACTCTCCGGCGGTCAGAAGCAGCGCGTCAACCTGGCGCGTGCGCTGGCAGCGGAGCCGGATCTGATTTTGTGTGATGAAGTGACCTCAGCGCTGGATACTGTGGTCGCCGCCGCCGTCCTCGACTTAATCAGCGAACTGCGCCGCGAACTGGGGCTTTCCGTGATCTTCATCAGCCACGACATGCATGCGGTGCGCGCGGTGTGCGACGAAATTGTGGTGATGAAAAGCGGTCGCATCGTCACCCAGCTGGCACGCAACGACTACGACAAGCCGACCAGCGAGTTGTATTTCGAGCGGCTGAAGCGCGCAGTGCCGGAGCTGCGGCAGGGCTGGCTGGATGAGCATGAAGAGATTTTAAAAGCGGAGTGAGTTGCCGCTGAGCCTTACGGGCAACTGAATTTATCCGTCTGCATAGTACTGATGTGCAAGGCAGGCGGCGTGGGTCAGCGTACAGCGGCGACGTCGCTCTGCGCCAGACCCGATACTGACAACAGAGGTCATCTTGTTATGCCCGCACCGATTCGTTATGTACAGGACAGTGCTGACTTTCCCGATTCCGCCGATGTGGTGGTGATTGGCGCCGGTATCGCCGGTGCCGCCGCCACCTGGGAGCTGGCGAAGCAGGGAGTGAAGGTGGTGCTGATTGAAAAAGGACTGGTCGGCGCTGAGCAGTCAAGCCGCAACTGGGGCTGGTGCCGCCAGCAAAACCGTGATGAGCGTGAGCTGCCGCTGATTATCTATGCGCTGCAACGCTGGGGGGAGCTCAGTGAAGAAACCGGCGAAGAGCTGGGTTTCCGCCGCAGCGGGCTGGTTTACGCCACGCAGGCAGAGTCGGATATCGCGGCCTGGGATAAGTGGAACCAGATGGCGAAAGGCTATGGCATGCGCAGTTCGATTCTCACCGCAGAGCAGGCTAAAGCGATGACGCCCGGCAGCACCACAAACTGGCTGGGCGGTCTCTCGTCGCCCACCGATGGTCACGCCGAGCCGCGCCTGGCGGCGCCTGGGCTGGTGGCTGGCGCGCAGAAAAAGGGTGCACTGCTGTTTCAGCAGTGCGCCGTGCGGGGACTGGATATCGCCGCCGGACGGGTCAGCGGCGTCTGGACCGAGCGCGGTCTGATCAAAACCAGCCGGGTTATCTGTGCCGCCGGGGCCTGGACCTCCATGTTCTGCCGTCGTCACGGCATCGACCTGCCGCTGGGCAACGTGATTGGCACGGCCTTCCGCACGCAGCCCATTGAGCAGGCGATCGCCATGCCGCTCTACACACCGGGCTTCGCCTGTCGCCCACAAATGGATGGCAGCTATACCGTGTCAGTATCTGGTCGTGGTCGTCTGGAGCCGGGCGCACAGGGGCTGCGCTATGCCCGTCAGTTCTATCCGACCTTTAAGAGCCGCCGCAAGAATCTGACCCTGAATCTCGGCCTGTCACCGTTCTTCAACGGCCCTGAGGCGATGGGGGGCTGGTCATTCGACCGCGAGTCGCCGTTTGAGCGGATGCGCATTCTCGATCCGGCAGCGGATGCAAAAATCGTGGAAGAAGGACTGGCGGCAATGCGGCGTGAATACCCGGCGCTGGCGAATCTCCGGCTGGCGCAGTCATGGGGCGGCATGATTGACAGCACCCCGGACGCCATTCCGGTTATCTCCACCGTGGCGAAACTGCCGGGGCTGGTGCTCTCGGCGGGTTATAGCGCCCACGGTTTCGGTATCGGACCGGGTGCCGGACGACTGGCCGCCGATCTGGCGACCGACGCCACACCCATCGTCGATCCGACCCCTTACCGCTACAGCCGTCTGGTTGACGGCAGCGGACTTGACACGCCAGGCATGATGTAAGGAGAACGCGAATGAGCCTGACAATACGCGCAATGACGCCAGACGATCTCGACCCATGTTTCGCCTTAACGCAGGCGCTGAAATGGCCCCACCGACGTGAAGACTGGCAGCTGGCGTTACAACTGGGCGAAGGCATAGTAATAGAAGAGCAGGGCAAACTGATGGGCAGCGCTGTGCTCTGGCGCTGGGGTGACCGTGCCGCCACGGTGGGACTGGTGATTATCGATAACCAGCAGCAGGGACGCGGCCTCGGCAAGCAGCTGATGCTGGCGCAGCTGGAAAAACTGCCCGACGTTAACGTGCGTCTGCACGCCACCGAAATGGGCAAAGGGCTGTATGAAAAACTTGGCTTTGTCAGCTGTGGTGAGATCCGTCAGCACCAGACGCGTGCAGTTACCACGCTGCCAGAGGTGGTGATCCCCGCGGGGCTGAAACTGCGCCCGGCGACAGTAGCCGATCGTGACACGCTGGTCACGCTGGATCAGCAGGCACACGGCATGCATCGTCCGGCGCTGATTGAGCATTTAGTGCGCGACTGCCAGACGGTGCTCTTAGAGGACGCGGCACAGCGGATTCAGGGCTTCGCCAGCCTGCGCCGCTTTGGTCACGGCTGGGCGATTGGCCCGGTGATAGCGGCGGATTTCCCGATGGCTCAGGCGCTGGTCGCCTCGCTGATGCAGTCGCTGCAGGGTGAGTTTCTGCGCATCGACACCGATGCCGCGCTGCCGATGGCAGCCTGGCTTGAACGTCTTGGTATCCCTCAGGTCGATGCGCCCACCACCATGGTGCGCGGCACGCCCTGGACGCCGCAGGGTATGCACGCATTTGGACTGATGACGCAGGCGATGGCCTGATGCATATCGTCTATAAATCGGAGCCGGAACGAGGCCGGATCTGGCAGCGCTGGCTGGCGGAACATGCGCCTGATATTCAGCTGCATCTCTGGCCGGAGACCGGTGATCCGGAGCAGGTTGAGGCTCTGGTCGCCTGGCAGCCACCAGCTGACATTCCGGCGCTGTTTCCCCGCCTGAAACTGCTGTTCTCGGTGGGGGCCGGTGCCGATCAGTTTGACTTCAGCACGCTGCCGCCCGACCTGCCGGTAATCAGAATGATCGAGCCAGGCCTGACGCAGGGCATGGTGGAATATGTCACCTTCGCGGTGCTCGGTCTGCATCGCGACATGCCGCGCTATTTCCATCAGCAACGCCAGCAACAGTGGCAGCCTCATGCAGCCATACCTGCCGGGCAGCGTCGGGTCGGCGTGATGGGGCTTGGCGAACTGGGGCAGGCCGCGTTAGCCTGGCTGGTGGCGCTGGGCTTTGACTGCGCAGGCTGGAGCCGCACACCGCGCGAGTGCCCCGGTGTGCGCTGCTGGCACGGCGCGGATCAACTCGCTGACTTCCTGGCGCACAGCGAGATTCTGGTCTGCCTGCTGCCGCTGACCGACACCACCCAGGGTTTGCTGAATCAGTCCCTGTTCAGCCAGCTACCGCACGGCGCGGCGCTGGTACAGGCCGGACGCGGCCCGCAGCTGAATCATGATGATCTGCTGCAGGCGCTGGAGAGCGGTCAGCTCCGCGCCGCCGTCATTGACGTCACCGATCCGGAGCCGTTACCGCCGGGCCATCCCTTCTGGCACCATCCCGCCATCTGGCTGACGCCGCACATTGCCAGCCAGACGCAGAATGAGAGTGCCATTGCGGCCCTGCTGGAGAATCTGCGGCGCTACCAGCGTGGTGAGCCGCTGCACGGTGAGATTGACCGTTCGCGAGGATATTAAGATGGAACATTTAGTGGTACTGCGCCGCGACCTGCATGTGCACCCGGAGCTGGGTTTTCAGGAGCAGCGCACCAGCGACATCGTGGCGAACTTCCTGCACCAGCTGGGCATCGAGGTGCATCGCGGCATCGGTAAAACCGGCGTGGTCGGGATACTGAAAAAGGGCACCAGTGAACGCATGATTGGCCTGCGCGCCGATATGGATGCGCTGCCGATGCAGGATCAAGGCGGCACGGAATGGCAAAGTCAGGCAGAGCAGGTGAGTCACGCCTGCGGCCACGATGGTCACACCGTGATGCTGCTGGGTGCCGCTGAAAAACTGGCGCGGGTCGTCAGCTTTGACGGCAGCGTCTGCTTTATCTTCCAGCCTGCTGAAGAGGGACTGGCGGGTGCAAAAGCGATGATCGACGACGGCCTCTTCAGCCGCTTTCCCTGTGAGGCGGTCTACGCCATTCACAACTGGCCGGAACTGCCGCTCGGTCAGGTACAGACCCGCCCTGGCCCGATTATGGCAGCGGCCGACCGCTTTGATATCAGGGTGCTGGGCGGCGGCGGCCACGCCGCGCAGCCACACCTTACACGCGACACCCTGCTGGCGGCCAGCGAGCTGGTGGTGCAGCTCAATACGCTGGTTTCACGCGCACTCGACCCGTGTGAAACCGCGCTGCTCACCGTCACACGGATGCAGGGTGGCTTTTCACACAACATGATCCCGGCCGAGGCGAGTATCACCGGCACGGTGCGTACCTTCAGCCCGGCGGCGCAGGATACGATTGAAGTGCGGCTGCGCCAGATGGCGGAGCACGTCACGGCGGCTCATGGCCTGCGCGCAGAAGTGAACTATCAGCGTTACTACCCGGCGACGATTAACAGCGCGACGGAAGCGCAGTTTTGTCTGGAGGCGCTGACGCAGGCGGGCATACCGGTTGACACCGCGGCCAGACCCGCGCTCACCTCGGAAGATTTCGCTTTTATGTTACAGGCGTGTCCCGGTGCCTATCTGTGGCTGGGATCGGCACCCTGCAAGCCATTGCACCATGCCGCTTATGACTTCAACGATGCGCTGATCCCGCATGGCGTTAACGTTTTTGTCGCGCTGGTACGCCAGGCGCTGGCAGAGAAATTTCCCTGCTGAATGCAGCGGGATTTTGACAGGAAATGCCGCTGCCTCGAAAATTACGGCAGCGTGAGAAACCAGCGGGTTGCGATACTTGAGCCAACCGAACGTTACGTGGATGAGGGTTTAAAATGCAGAATGTCATGGCAGAGCAGCAAGCATACTCCGATAACAGCCTGTTACTGGATGCACGCGAGCAGAACGTGCCGCGCGGTGTAGTGACCGCCCATCCGCTGGTGATTGAACGCGCCAGAGGCAGTGAAGTGTGGGACGTTGAGGGCAATCGCTATCTCGACTTTGTTGGCGGCATCGGCGTGCTGAATGTCGGTCACAATCACCCGGCGGTAGTCAATGCGGTGACCCGCCAGCTTGGTCTGGTGTCACACGCCTGTTTTCAGGTGGTGGCCTATCCGGGCTACATTGAGCTGGCGCAGCGGCTGAATAGACTGGTGGGTGGCGATGAGGCGTACAAAAGTGTCTTCTTCACCAGCGGCGCCGAAGCGGTGGAAAATGCGGTGAAGATTGCCCGCTCACACACTCAGCGCCCCGGCATTATCGCGTTTGATGGCGCGTTTCATGGCCGCACCCTGCTGGGCGTCACCCTGACCGGCATGTCCGCGCCATACAAACAGAACTTTGGCCCGTTCCCCGGCGACATCTATCGTCTTCCCTTCCCGAATCCACTGCACGGCGTGACGGAAGCGGACTGCCTGAAGGCGCTGGATCAGCTATTCGCGGTGCAGATCCTGCCGGAGCGTGTGGCGGCGATTATCATTGAGCCGGTTCAGGGCGACGGCGGCTTCCTGCCCGCTGGCCCGGCATTTATGCAGGCGTTGCGTCGCATTACCAGCCAGCACGGCATTCTGCTGATTTGTGATGAAATCCAGTCCGGCTTCGGGCGTACCGGCACGATGTTCGCCTTCCAGCAACTGGGTATCACACCCGATTTAGTCACGCTGGCGAAAAGCCTGGGCGGGGGGCTGCCGATTTCTGGCGTGGTGGGGCGTGCGGAGATCATGGAGGCACCGACGCCTGGCGGGTTAGGCGGTACTTATGGCGGCAACGCACTGGCCTGTGCGGCGGCACTGGCGGTGCTGGATCTGTTTGAGCATGAGAACCTGCTGCAGCGTTCCTGTCAGCTCGGCGAACAGCTCAATGCCCGTCTGCGACAGCTGGCGGATAAATATGCCTGCATCGGTGACGTGCGCGGTGTGGGCTTCATGCAGGCGGTAGAAATTCTTGATTTCGAAACCGGTCGTCCCGATGCGGCGCTGACCCAGAAGATCCTCGACAGCGCCTGTCAGGAAGGACTGCTGCTGATTAAGTGCGGCCTGCATCGCAACACCATCCGTTTCCTGGCACCGCTGGTCACTACCGACTCACAGCTGGAAGAGGCGCTGCATATTTTCGATATTGCGCTGGCACGTGCCACCGGCCGGCTGGGTTAAACCGTATTCCTCATTGATTTTGTTAGAGTAATTTGAAAATCTCCCGCTGGTATAACCACTGCGAAGCGCTGGCGCGTTTACGGTAAAGCATGTTATATCTTCGGGAGGTTCTGAACATTTGATTGCGCGCCTGGCCCAACAGGCTCTGACAATGAGGGGGGTGCTATGAACGGCTTAATGAAACTCGACCGCATCGACATCAACATCCTGGTGCAACTCCAGAAAGATGGCCGTATCAGCAACGTTAACCTCGCCGACGCCGTAGGCCTCTCGCCCAGCCCCTGTCTGCAACGGGTCAAACGTCTGGAACAGGCCGGTTTTATCACCGGTTATGAAGCGCACATTAATCTCACCCGCATCACTGATTCAGTGACTGTCTTTACCGAAGTCACCCTGTCCGGCCATCGCCGCGAAGATTTTATGAAATTTGAAAGTGCGATGCGCGACGTCGATGAACTGATGGAGTGCCATCTGATCACCGGCGGCTATGACTATCTGCTGCGCTTTATTACCCGCAGCATTGAACATTACCAGGAAGTGATTGAGAAGATGCTCGACGCGCAGATCGGCATCGATAAGTACTTCAGCTATATCGTCATCAAATCCCCGATCATGAAAAGCAGCGTGCCATTACGCTCGCTCATCGGCAAACATAACTCAGTCGAATTCGGCGTATAACGGGCGGTCGCCTCTCGCCACCTCCCCGGTGGAGAGGGCGGCCACACGCATTGTCTCTGTCTGCTGTTCCCCCCACCCACCTTTGTTCACAGACGGGCTTCCTTTCCCCTTTAACCTTTGCGATTTTTCCCTCAGCATAAAATTTTTTCCCTGCCCAAAATTCAGTCGCTCTGTCCGGTTTTGTCGCGTGCTACGGCCTCAATCGTTGAGCGAACCCTTTTACACTGAATTCAACCGATACAAGGAGTTGTGATGGACTCACTACTGATTGCTGACCAGCAGTGGCAGCGCGATGCGTTCACTGTCTCTACCGATCGCCAGCGGCTCGATCTGGCCTGGATCCACATCCAGCTGGCGGAGAAGTCGTACTGGGCCAAAGGCCAGCCGGAAGCGAAAACCCGGCGGGCGATTGCCGGTTCGCTGCCGTTTGGCCTCTATCACCAGCAGGCACAGATTGGCTTTGCCCGACTAATCACCGACTACACCCGCTTTGGCTGGCTGTGCGACGTGATAATTGATGAAAACTGGCGTGGTCACGGGCTGGGTAGCTGGCTGGCGACCTGTGTTCGTGAACACCCGGAGCTGCAAACGGTGCATCGCTGGATGCTCTCAACCCAGGATGCGCATCAGGTCTACCAACGGCTCGGCTGGCGTGTGGTGCAGCATCCCGAGGCGCTGATGGAATTTCCCCCTTCCTGACACTGGAGTTAACCCGATATGCGATACCGCGTTGGCGTGGATATTGGTGGTTCCTTTACCGATTTCGCCGTGCTCGATCAGCAAACGAACCAGATCCACACCCTGAAGGTCCTGTCGCGACCGGATAAGCCCGGCAGCGAAATCTTAACCGGGCTGGCGCAGTTTCAGCAGCAGCAGGGCATTGATCCCGCTGAAATTGGCTACTTCACTCACGGCACCACGGTAGGCATCAATGCGGTGATCCAGCGGCGCGGCGTGCGGCTGGCGCTGTTTGCCACCGAGGGCTTCTGCGATGTACTGGAGCTGGCCCGGCTGAAAATCCCGCATATCCATGACCTTTTCTCACGGCATGCAGCGCCGCTGATTACCCGTGACAGGGTGTTTGCCATCCGCGAACGCAGCGACGCGCAGGGCAACATACTGCAACCCGTGGATCGCCAGAGTGTGCTCGACGCAATCCATCAGGCACGCGCTGCCGGCTGTCAGGGCATTGTGGTGTCGCTGCTGCACAGCTATCGCAACCGACACAATGAAGCGGCGGTGAAGGCGATTATCGATGAGGTGGCACCTGAACTGCTGACCTCCTGTTCCGCCGACATCTGGCCGATCATCCGCGAATATGAACGCACCATCACCGCCACCATCAACGCCTACGTGCAGCCGATGGTCATTCACTACCTGGAATCCTTTGAGCAGGCACTGCAACGGCTTGGCGTTAAGCCACCGCCGCGCATCACCAAATCCAACGGCGGGGTAATGGGCGTTGACCAGGCGAAGCGCGAATGTGTGCAGATGGTGCTCTCCGGCACCGCATCCGGCGTGATTGGCGCCAGTTACCTCGCCAGCGCCTGCGGTTTTGACAAAATCCTCAGCCTGGATATCGGCGGCACCAGCGCCGACGTGGCGGTGATCATCGACGGCAAGGTGGCGCAGGGCAATGGCGAAATCATCGGGGATTTCCCGATCTTTATTCCTTCCGTCGCTGTGACCTCGGTGGGTCAGGGCGGCGGCTCGCTGGCGTGGATTGATGGGCAGGGCGTATTGCAGATGGGGCCGGACAGCGCCGGTTCGCTACCCGGGCCGGTCTGCTTCCAGCGCGGCGGCACGCAGCCGACCGCTACCGATGCCTTTGCCGCCTGCGGCATGATGGGCCACGGTGCGCTGGGTTATGACGCGGTGACGGTGGATGTTGCCGCCGCCTGTGCGGCCTGGCAGCCGCTGGCGGATGCGCTCGCAATTTCGGTTGAAGAAACCGCCGAGACCGCTATCCAGCTGGCGATCTCCAGCATGTACAGCGACACCAGCGGCCTGCTGTCGCGCTTTGGCCTCGATCCACGTGAATTCTGGTTCCTCGCCTTTGGCGGCGCGGGACCGATGATGGGCTGTTTTCTCGCCCGCGAACTGAACATGAAAGGGGTGATCGTGCCGCCGACGCCGGGCGTGCTCTCCGCGCTGGGCGGGCTGGTGGCGGACATCCGCAACGACTTTATCCGTACGCTCTACGGCGATCTGACGCCTGCGCTGGCCGACACCTTAGCCAGTGAAGCCGACGCCTTGCAGCAGCGCGCCTGCGGCTGGCTGGCGCAGGAGCACGGCAGCGACATGCCATACAGCCTGCAGTTCAGCGCGGATATGCGCTATCGCGGTCAGTCGTTTGAAATCGACGTGCCGCTGGAGGCGAGCTGGCTGGTGCAGGCGGACTTCGCTGCGCTGCATGACGCCTTTGACCGGCAGCACCAGCAGCTGTTTGGTCACTGTGACCCGGAGGCGCCAGTGCAGCTGATCACCCTGCGGCTGGTGATGACCTCACCGACGCCGAAACCGGTGCTCATCACACTTCCCCCCGCCACAGCACCCGTGCCGGTCCTGAAACAGACCAGAGCCTGGATCGACGGCGGCTGGCATCAGATCGATTTAGTGCTGCGTTCAGTGCTGCGTGCCGGACATCAGCTCAGTGGCCCGGTCATCATCGCCCAGGACGACTGCACCACCTGCGTGCCGCCCGGCATGAGCGTCACGGTCGATTCATTCGGTAATCTGCTCATCACGGCGAACGAGGCATAACATGGCGATTGACGGACGTAACTTACAGATCCTGGCGAACTACTGCGCCGCTGCGGCTGATGCGATGGCCTTTACGCTGATGCGTACCGCGCACTCCACTTTCGTGAAAGAGACGGAAGATTTCTCCTGCCAGATTGTCAGCCGCAGCGGGCTGGCATTTGCCTCGCCGCGCAGCTTTGGCGCGCCCTGGTACAGCGGCATCGACTATGCGCCGGTGCTGGCGCTGATAGAGGAGTACGCCGAGGGCGACATCTGTATTACCAACGACGCCTACGCCGGTAACGTGGCAACTCACTCGCCCGATATCCACATCTGGAAGCCGGTATTCCATCAGGGCGAAATTGTCTGCTTCGTGGTCGGTCACATTCACAACACCGACGTCGGCGGCGCAGTGCCTGCCTCGCTGTCGCGCTCGCTGACCGATATCGTGCAGGAGGGTATTCGCATCCCGCCGCTGAAGATCATACAACAGGGTCAGCTCAACGAAGAGGTCGCCAGCATTATGCGGCTCAACGTCCGGGTGCCTGATCAGAACTGGGGCGATTTCAAGGCGCAGCTGGCGTCGGTGAACGTGGGCGAGCGCAAAATCCACGACATCATTGCCCGCTTTGGCATTGATGATTTTTTGCAGGGCATTGAGGGCATTCTCGATTATGCCGAAGCGCAGGCGCGCACGATTATCAGTACCATTCCCGACGGTGAATACTTTTACGCCGACTACGCCGATGAAGATGGCGAGGGCGGCTATCCCTGTCGCATCGCCATTACGCTGCGGGTGCAGGGCGACCGGCTGGAGCTGGACTACACCGGCAGCGATCCGCAGCTGGCGTCGTCGCTGAACATGCCGACTGGCGGGCGCGAGCGGCATCCGCTGGCGCTGGTGGGCGTCACCTATGTGCTATCAACGCTGGACCGTTCGCTGCTGCTTAACGCCGGTACGCTGCGGCCAACCCGGGCAATTCTGCCGCCAGGCACGGTGATGAACTGTGAAGCACCTGCAGCAGTGGGGATGCGTTCGCTGACCTGTGCACTGTCGCAGATTGCGACGATTGGCGTCTTCTCGCTGGCGATGCCGGACCGACTGCCCGCGAACTCACCGGGCGGCAACTCGATTATGAACATCCGCACTCAGACGCAGAACCGCAGCGTAGTCGCCTCACTGGGGCCGGTGGGCGGTGGGGCGGGCGGCACGCCGCATCATGACGGACCCGATGGTTCTGGCGGGCTTTCCGCCTTTCTGAAAAACACCCCGATTGAGATCAACGAAGCGGAAGTGCCGATTCGCTTCCATCGCTACGGACTGGCGCAGGACAGCGCCGGCGCCGGTCGCTATCGCGGCGGCCTGGCGACCGAAATGGCGTTCGAGATTTTCTCGCCCAACACCACCATTACCGCGCGCAACCGTAACCGGTCAGTGTTTGCCTCGGCGGGTGTAGTGGGCGGACAGAGCGGTGCGCTGTCGACCTTCCGTACCCGGCGCAACGGTGAAGTCATTAATCACGGTAACACCGATGTGATCCACTGCCAGCCAGGTGATGTGGTCGACGTGCGCGGACCCGGTGCAGGCGGTTACGGCCTGCCGTCACAGCGCGATGTTGAGGCGGTCATGCAGGATGTGCGCTGTGGGTATCTCAGCGTCGCGGCGGCCAGAGCGCAGTATGGCGTGGTGGTAGTGGATAACCGCGTGGATCAGGCGGCGACAGAAAGGTTGCGCGCCGACATGCCGCAGCAGGTCGCACACCATTTTGAGCACGGCGAAGCACGGAGTCGCTTCGAAACGTGCTGGACGCCTCAGCGTTATCAGTTGCTGACCGCCTTTCTGGCAAACGCGCCGGTGAGCTGGCGTCACTTCCTGAAAACCCAGGTATTCCGGGCGGTGGAGGAGACAGGCGAAACGGCGGATATGGCGCAAATATTCAGTGATTTGCGTCAGCGATACCCGGCAATGGCGAACAGTTAACGGTGATGGCTCATCGTCTACTACGCTTTAAGTCTGTAAGGACAACGAGGGGAAACGCGACGATGAGCATGAAAACCAGTGATTTTTTTGTCCAGCGCCTGAAAGAGTGGGGCGTCACACGCATTTACGGCTATCCGGGAGACGGGATTAACGGCGTGCTGGGGGCGATTCAGCGCGCAAACGCCAAAGGGGACGGCATCGAATTTATTCAGGTGCGTCATGAAGAGATGGCGGCCTTTATGGCGGCCGGACACGCAAAATTTACCGGTGAGCTGGGCGTCTGCCTGTCGACTGGCGGACCGGGCGCAACCCATCTGTTGACCGGACTCTATGACGCCAAAATGGACCATGCCCCCGTGCTGGCCATTGCCGGACAGGCAGAGGCGACTGCGCGGGGTGCCAGTCACCAGCAGGAGATGAATCTGGATCGCATCTTCTCGGACGTCGCCAACTTTGTTCAGGAAGCCTCGACCTCAACGCAGGTGCGCCATCTGCTGGACCGTGGCGTGCGCATCGCCAAAGCGCAAAATGGCGTGGCGGTGATCATCATCCCTAAAGATATTCAGGATGAAGAGTGGCAGCCGCCGCAGCATCTGCACGGTTTTACCCATTCCGGCAGCGGCTATCAACGTCCTAAAGTCATTCCTTACGAAGCGGATCTGCAACGCGCCGCTGAGGTGCTTAACGCCGGTAAAAAAGTGGCGATTCTGATCGGGGCAGGCGCACGCGACGCCGCCGTGGAAGTGGTTCAGGTCGCCAATGTGCTGGGTGCGGGCGTGGCAAAAGCGCTGCTGGGCAAAGATGTGCTGCCGGACGATGCGCCGTTTGTGACCGGTTCGATTGGCCTGCTGGGCACGAAGCCCTCATCTGATTTAATGCAGAACTGCGATACCCTGCTAATGATCGGCAGCGGCTTCCCGTGGACAGAATTCCTGCCGGAAGAGGGCAAGGCGCGTGCGGTACAGATTGACATCGACCCGGCCATGCTCGGCCTGCGCTATCCCAGCGAAGTCAATCTGCATGGCGATGCGGCTGAAACCCTGCGTGCGCTGCTGCCGCTGCTAACCCACAAAGAGGATCGCAGCTGGCAGGAAGCTATCGCGGTTCAGGTACGTGACTGGTGGACGCTGATGGAAGAGCGCGCCATGGCACCCGCTAATCCGGTCAATCCGCAGCGGGTAGTGTGGGAGATGTCGCCTCAGTTGCCGGACAACGCCATTGTTACCTCGGATTCCGGCTCCTGCGCCAATTGGTTCGCCCGCGACTATCGGGTGAAACAGGGGCAGCGCGCTTCGCTCTCCGGCGGCCTGGCCTGTATGGGCGCGGCGGTGCCCTACGCCATTGCCGCGAAATTTGCTCACCCGGAGAAACCGGTGGTGGCGCTGGTAGGTGACGGCGCGATGCAGATGAACAACATGGCCGAGCTGATCACCATCCAGAAATACTGGCAACAATGGGCCGATCCGCGCCTGATCGTCTGCGTGTTCAACAATCAGGATCTCAATCAGGTCACCTGGGAGCAACGCGTGATGGAGGGTAATCCGCGCTTTGACGCCTCGCAGCAGTTGCCGGACGTGAAGTATGCCGAGTTTGCGCAGTCGCTGGGGATGGTCGGAATTTATGTCGATAATCCTGACGATCTGGCCGGTGCATGGCAGCGTGCGCTCAGCGCCGATCGCCCGGTCTTGCTGGAGGTGAAAACCGATCCGGAAGTTGCGCCGTTACCGCCGCATATCACCTTTAAGCAGGCGAAAGCCTTTATGGCGTCGATGGTGAAAGGCGATCGCGGGGCGGCGCAGATCATCAGCGACACCGCCAGCCAGCTGTTCCATAAAAAGCATTAAGGGCTAAGTGGGGCGGTTCCGCCTCGCTAACCTTGATCCCCGGATGCACTCGCGTCCGGGTCGTAAACCCCTTCATCATACTTAACGGGAGTCTTAACATGACTGCTCATTCCAGCCCTGTCTGGTTAATCTCGGGATGTTCAACCGGTTTTGGTCGTGAACTGGCGCAGCAGACCATCGCGCGTGGTTTTAAGGTCGTCGTAACGGCGCGTGATACGTCGTCCATCGCCGATCTGGTTGAAGGACACGACAACGCACTGGCGTTGGCGCTGGATGTGACCCGGCAGGCGAGCATCGACCAGGCCGTCAAAGCAGCTTTAGACACCTTCGGCACCATTGATGTGCTGGTAAACAACGCCGGTTACGGCTACCAGAGTTCGGTGGAAGAGGGTGTGGAAAGTGAAATTCGCGCCCAGTTTGATGCCAACGTTTTTGGCCTGTTCGCCCTGACGCGCGCGGTGCTGCCTGCGATGCGCAAAGCGCGCAGCGGTCATGTTATCAACATCACCTCTGTGGCTGGCTTAATTGGCTTTGCCAGCTCAGGCTACTACTCTGCCAGCAAACATGCGGTGGAAGGCTGGTCCGACTCGCTGGCGCTGGAAGCGGGGCCGTTGGGGATTCACGTTACCTGCGTCGAACCCGGTCCGTTCCGCACCGACTGGGCCGGACGCTCACTGCATCAGACGCCGAGTAACTTGCCGGACTATGCAGAGACTGCAGCCGCACGGATGAAAGCCACCGCCGAATACAGCGGTACTCAGAAAGGCGATCCGGCACGGGCCGCCGCGGCGATGATCGCCATCACCGAACATGACAACCCGCCACGCCATCTGGTGATGGGGGCCTGGGGCCATGACGCCGTTACCAGCAAGCTCAAAGAGCGTCTGGCTGAGATAGAAGCGTGGAAACAGACGTCAGTGGAGACGGATTTTCCGGAGTAGAGGTGAGTGCGCTGTGGGTGGCGGAAAGCCGCCCGCGTGTGAGCCAGAAGCTGATAAAAATACGAAAGGCCCGTTTATCGGGCCTTTAAGCGTTAAGCACTGATCTTAGCTTTCTGCATTTCGCGCGCATTCAGCTCTTTCAGCTTGCGGCGCAACAGGGCAGATGAGGAGCGTTTTTTCCTCTGAGCTAACTGGGCTTTAATGGCGGGCAGATCGGGTCTGGCCAGCCACTCAGCTATCAATAGTGCCCTTAACTCCCTGTTCTCGGCATCAGCCGCATCTGTGATGCCATCGTATTTATCGTAAAACGACATAGCAAGCTCTCCCTGTAGTCACTACTTTATAAGCCCGGAAATATTTCGGGATTAAAGGTTGCGGTGCTTTCTTCGGCAACCCTGTTCGGCGATTGTAGCGTAGTTCATTTTTTAACCCAAGCAAAGCGTCATAGATCTCCTCAAGGGGTGTCGGGCGATTGCGGTCGACGATCTCTCCTGATGCAGCCTGGAAAACAAAACCGCCTATAAAGAAGCTTTCATGGTGTGCCATTAACGCCAGGAGTACGCTTTTGAAAACGACAGCACCCCCTAATCCTGCAAAGCTGATATGGCGGAAATCGCCCAGACACTCCAGACCATCGAACACGTCAAAACAGACTTCAGCCAGCCCGTTAACCGGAAAAGCGATACCGGGTGGCAACTGGTATTTGATGCGGGTAAAGGTCTGTTCATCCATTAGCGTGCCCACGATGACAGTGTAATTCTCATTACCGGCAACAAACGCGTAACTGTAATGAATACGCCGATCGTAAATGAATTTTTTTCGCCTGATTTCGTAGTTTTCAAGATAAATATCTTCTTCAAAGCGCACTTCTCATCCCTGCCGCAGCTTATGAATCCCTGAAACTCGATTTTTGCTCTCCTGCTCAGTAACCTCAAACATCACTGGTAAAGATGTGGTTATTGATTCCAGCATATCGGCCGCTGTTGCTGATTATCGACATCGTTTTGTAAGCCAGCCCGCAAACCATTCAGCTATTACGCCCCTTTATCGCGCAGGCCTGCGCCATCATCGTGCTGAAAAAATAAACAGCCACCCATCCCCAACATCATAAGAATTCGATCTTGTATCCCAGCCCGTATTCCATCTGGCATCCCCGTTTCAGACCGGATGCATCACCGCTAACTGGCACGCTTCATGCACTCGCTGACAGGTACAATTCTGGCGAGGTAACCCATGTTTGACTCCTTATTAGACGAAGATGCCACCACGATGGCCGCTCTGATTCGCAGCGGGGACGTGTCGGCGTGCGAGCTGACCGGGGCGGCGCTGGCGCGGATGGAACAGCGGGAACCGGCGATACAGGCTTTTTGTACCCCGACGCCTGAACGGGCAATGGCACAGGCCAGAGAAGTGGATGCCCGACGGGTGCGCGGGGAAACGCTGGGCGCGCTGGCGGGCGTACCGCTGGCGGTGAAGGATTTAATCTGCACCGCAAACGTCAGAACCACCTCCGGATCGGCGGCATACAAAGATTTCGTACCGGAAGATGACGACATCACGGTGGAACGGTTGCTGGCCGCCGACGCCGTCCTGCTGGGCAAAACGACTGCGCCGGAGTTTGGTTACAGCGGCGTCGGACACAATCCGCTGTTCCCGTCACCACGCAATCCCTGGGATCGGGCAATGACGCCAGGCGGTTCCAGCGCAGGTTCCGGCGCAGCGGTAGCGGCGCGGCTCTGCCCGATTGCACTGGGCAGCGACGGTGGCGGCTCGGTACGCATTCCGGCAGCGCACTGCGGCATTTTTGGCTTTAAGGCGTCAATGGGCCGGGTGCCATTGTGGCCCGGCTGCCGCGATGAGCGCTATCCCGGCGTGTCGAGCTGGGAGTCACTGGAGCATATCGGGCCGATGACGCGCAGCGTGCGCGATGCCGCCCTGATGATGTCGCTGATGGCCGGGCCGGATATGCGTGACCGCCACTCGATCCCTTGCTGCGACGTTGACTGGCTGGGCGCACCAGAGCATTTGCCTGGCAAACTGCGCATCGCCTTTAGCGCAGATTTTGGTTATGTGGCTGTTGACCCGGAGGTGCGGGCGCTGGTCAGCGCGGCGGTGCAGCGTTTTGCCGCTGAAATCGGGGCTGAACTGGAGCTGGCCGATCCCGGCTTCCCTGATCCGGCTGCCGCCTTTGGCGCGCTGGTGGCGATGGAGAGCGATCTCACCGGCATGCGCCAGATGATGGCGGAGCAGGACAGCAAGATGTCGCCGCATCTGGTCGCCATGCTGCAGCGCGACTGGCGGGCGGAAAACTTCACCGATGCCATCACCACCCGAAAAGCGGTCAGCAACAGCCTGTGGCGCTTTATGCAGCGCTTTGATCTGCTGATCACGCCGACGCTGGCAGTGCCGCCATTTCCGCTGGGGATGCAGGGACCAGAGATCATTGATGGCCGCATGGTCCGCAGCGATCACTGGCTCTCGTTCTGCTTCCCGTTCAACTTCACCGGACAGCCTGCTGCGTCTGTGCCCGCCGGTTTTACCGCCAGCGGCCTGCCCGTCGGGATGCAGATTGTCGGACGTCATCTTGATGATGCGTTAGTGCTGGCTGCCAGTGCCGCTTTCGAGCGCATTCAGCCGTGGAATCACCTTCAACCCGGAATCGCCCAATGAAAACATCTGATACACCTGCGCTGGAGCAGGAGTTTGAACATGAGCCGGTGCCGCTGTCGCACCGTCATTCCACCCGCTCCGTCTCGGCGGTCTGGTTTGGCTTTCCGATGATCCTCACCAACGCGCTGTTTGGCGGCATCATCACCTGGCATCTGGGATTCTGGCCCGCGCTGATCGCCATTCTGCTGGGCAACCTGGTGCTGTTCGCCTATGTCGGTGCGCTGAGCTGGTACGCCGGTAACAGCGGGATGAACTTCGCTCTGCAGGCCAGACGCACCTTTGGCAGCAAAGGCTACATCCTGGTTTCCGGTTTTCTCTCGACGGTGGTGATCGGCTGGTATGCCTTCCAGACCGGTCTCACCGGCACGGTGATTAATCAGACCTTTGGCTGGAATGCGCTGGCGGTGACCGCCTTTGCCATGATCCTTTACACAGGTATTACGTTCCTGGGCGTGCGGGCGCTGTCGGTACTGGGGATGATCGCCGCGCCGCTGTTTGTGGTGCTGGGGATGGTGGCGTTGTGGCTGATCAGCAAACAGCACGACTTCTCCATCGTGACGCAGTGGAAGGGCAGCGCCAGCGCCGCCGGTGCCATGAGCATGGGCACCGCCGTCACTATGGTGGTGGCCGGTTTTGCTGACTCCGGCACCATGACCGCTGACTTCACCCGCTGGTCGAAGAATGGCCGCTCGGCGGTGATTGCCGCGTTCTCTGCGTTCCCGATCGCCAATGTGATCTCCTATCTGTTTGGCGTGGTGATTGTGGCAGTGGGCGCGGCGGTTGATCCGCTGACCAACGGCGGTAACTTTCTGCCGATGCTGATGGGACACAGCGCCTTCCTGTCGGTGGTGGCCTGTCTGTTTGTCTTTATCAATCTGGGGTCAGTTTGCACCCACTGTCTCTACAACGGTGCGGTGGGTTTCAGCCATCTGTTCAGCAGCAAAATGCGCCTCTGGACGCTGATCCTCGGTGCCATTGGCGGCGTGCTGGCGCTGGCGGGAGTCTGGTCTTACTTCCTGGAGTGGCTCAGCCTGCTGGGCATTGTGGTGCCGCCGTTTGGTGCGGTAATGATTGTGGATTTGATTTTCATGGCGCGCATCAGCGAGCAGCGTCCGGCGCAGCGTTTCCGTGGCACCGCGTTTGCCGCATGGGCGATTGGCAGCCTGTGTGCAGTCATCGCCCATGTGGCTTTCCCGCAGTTCGGTGAAGCGGTGATCGGTTTGATGACCGCCGCCATCAGCTACACCCTGATCAGTAAAATGCGCATGCCGCGCCCGGTAATGGAGAACAGCAATGCCCGACTACAGCGTTAATTCGACCCCCTACGCCTGGCCGTTTGACGGCAGCTTTAGCCCGGCTGACACGGCGCTGATCGTGATTGATATGCAGACCGATTTCTGTGGTGTCGGCGGCTATGTCCACAGCATGGGCTATGATGTGAGCCTGACCCGCGCGCCCATCGTCCCTTTGCAGCAGGTGCTGGCGGCGATGCGCGCCCGGCAGTTTCCGATTATCCATACCCGTGAAGGACACCGGCCCGACCTCAGCGATCTGCCCGCCAACAAGCGCTGGCGCTCGCGACGGATGAACGCCGGGATCGGCGATGTGGGACCCTGTGGCCGTATTCTGGTGCGCGGTGAACCGGGCTGGGAAATCATCCCGGAGCTGGCTCCGTTGCCGGAGGAAGTGGTGATTGATAAACCGGGGAAGGGATCGTTTTACGCCACCGATCTGGAGCTGATTCTGCGCAGTCGCGGCATCCGTAACCTGATCCTGACCGGTATTACCACCGACGTCTGCGTCCATACCACGCTGCGCGAAGCCAACGATCGCGGCTTTGAGTGCCTGGTGCTCTCCGATTGCTGTGCTGCGACCGAGCAGCGGCATCATGAGGCGGCGCTGAGCATGATCCCTATGCAGGGCGGCATCTTTGGCGCGGTCGCTACGTCGGCCGCGCTGCTGGATAGCCTGGGCGTGTAGCGTTTTGCATCCCACAGTAAGAGGTGCTGCCCTGATTCTCAGGGCGATTCCGCCTGGCCTGAGCGCCGTTATGCGCTCAGGCCATCCGCAGCACTATTCGCGCTGCGTATCCTCTGGCGCAGGTAATCTCATCAGCGCTTCAAGCTGATCGGCGGGTACCGCCTGACTGAACAGATAGCCCTGCAGCTGATTACAGCCTGCATCTGCCAGTGCAGACATCTGCCCGGCGGTCTCGACACCCTCCGCCGTCACTATCAGCCCCATGGCATGGCCCAGTTTCACCACGGATTCAACAATCGCCACGGAATTTTCCGCCACGCCCAGCGACTGGGTGAACGAGCGGTCAATTTTGATTTTGTCCACCGGGAAGGTGCTGAGGTAGTTGAGGCTGGAGTAGCCGGTGCCGAAGTCATCCAGCGCGATGCGGAAGCCTGCTTCCCGCAGCGACACAATAATCTCGCGTGCTTCGCGTTCATCCTCGATTAATACGCCCTCAGTGATTTCCAGCTCCAGCCGCTTTGGGTTACCGCCGTGCTGGCTGACAATCGCCATTACACGGTCAACAAAGCCGGTAGAGCGGAACTGCACGGGCGAGACATTGACAGCCACCAGCAAATCGGGAAAGCGCTGCTGAGTGGCACAGGCTTCAGCCAGCACCCATTCGCCCAGCGGGATAATCAGGCCGGTCTCTTCGGCAATCGCGATAAATTCACCGGGTGCGATCAGGCCGCGCGTCGGGTGATGCCAGCGCAGCAGCGCTTCAATGCCGACCATCTGCTGACCGCCAACGTCCATCAGTGGCTGATACCATACCTCCAGTCCCTGTCGGGTTTGCAGCGCCGTACGCAGATCGGCGGCGATGGTCTGCCGGGTTTGCACTGACTCATCCATTGCCCGTTCAAACTGACGAAACCGGCCGCGCCCGCCGCTTTTGGCTTCATACAGCGCGATATCGGCTTTGCGCATCAGCTCCAGCCGATCAATGCCGTCTTTAGGTGCCAGCGCCAGTCCGATACTGGCCCCGCTCCAGACATCGCTGCCGAACAGGGTAAACGGCTGAGCCAGCTCGTCAATCATGCGCTGCGCCAGGCTATTCACCTGACCAATATTATCGACCTCCGGCATCACCACGATAAATTCATCGCCCCCGATGCGTCCCACGGTATCGCTGGCCCGCACGATACGACTCAGGCGCTGCGCCACCGCGATGATCAGCTCATCGCCAGCATGATGACCGTGGGTATCGTTGACGGCCTTGAAGCGGTCAAGATCGATCAGCAGCAAGGCTACCCGCTGATCGTTGCGCGTCGCCAGGGCCAGCGCCTGGGTTAAGCGGTCTTCAACCAGCGCGCGGTTCGGCAGGCCGGTCAGCACGTCATGAAATGCCAGATGTTGTGCCTGCGCTTCCGATGCGCCCAGCCTGAGCATCGATTGCGAGAGGTTAACTGACGAGTTCCAGAGTCGCCGTACCATATAAAGACAAAGCAGCGATATCGCCAGCACCGCCAGCCCGGTAGACGGCCCGATGGTGCGCAGCATCTGCGCACCCGGGCGGGCGGGGATCCAGTTGAGATAGCCAACCGGCTCGCCCGCCTGCGCGATCAGCAGATAGCGTGCGCTGGTGCCGGACTGAGATGTGCCATCAGAAAAGTGCAGTCCCTCCAGCTGATTGCGTTCCGCCAGGCTCGCCAGATAACCGTCGTCGAGAAATTTCAGGCTCACCAGCCGGAAACGCGGCAGGTCGTTGCTATCCCGCTGGATGCTACCCACGGCCAGCGCCGCAGCTCGCTGGGTAACACGGGCATAATCGGCGTTATCCTGACGCCTGGGATCCTGGATCAGCGTGTTTTGCAGCACCTCGGCGATCAGCGGACCGTTGTCCGCTTCCATAACCGGCTGGCCTTCACGCCAGACTCTGACGATCTGGTTTTGCGCATCCAGCACCATAATCAGCTGATGGCCGAACATCTCATACAGCCACTGCCCGATGTTCTCATCCAGCCACCTGTCGCTGTTCCCCTCAGCCAGATGCTCCTCAAAGGGCCGCCAGCGTGACAGGCTATGCAACTGGCGCAGATGCTCATTCAGACTCTGCGAAAAAGAGGCCTCAATCATCCGCTGCTGCTGATGCCGGGCCTCAGTATTGGTCAGTGACGTGCCAATAAATAGTGCCGCACCCGCACCGGCAAACGTCAGCACAAGGATAGCCACCAGCGGCACCAACACTTCGCGCAGAAAACTGTGGCGAAAATCAGAGGAAAGTTTAAGGGTGTTAATCATATTGTTGTTTTTCTCAGCAGCAGGGGAACAGCTTAAAAATTAGCAGATAGGAACAGATCTTCCATGAAAAGCTTGATGGATAGTGAGCAGGCGAGCGTTTTTCTGTTAACGAGCGGCGGGGGCAGGCTGACAGTCAGGGAAAGAAAGTGAGTACGTTTTATCAGTTATTTTAATGAGCGCGGCAGTCATGCCGAGGGCATAAAGGTCAGGATGGTAAACCCTGACCTGTGCGGTAAGGCTGACAGGCTGAATTCGGCCGCAAGTCCATCACCGCGCATTTCCTGCCAACTTCGCTGCTATGGTTCATACTCATGAGCGCTGATTGTGTTACGAATGGATAACCGTGCAGACAACGGTTACTGAGTGGGTCACTTATCTGACAGCCTGCGCCTGACAGCTAACGAAAAGGGAAAATAATGCCATTGTTATTCGGTGAGTTATCTGGTTTCCCGTCATGGGTACCTGTTGTATTACTCGTCTCGCTTTCTTTTATTCTGGGTTTCCTGGCCCGCCTTATCCTGCTCGCGTTTATCCGCTACTGGCAGGGCCGTGACAGAAAGCTGTTCAAATCTCTGGAAAAGCACCTTAGCGGTTCGATGTTCTTTTTCGTGCCGTTATTGATGATCAATGTCGGGATTAACTACATCGATTTCCATCCTGAATCACTTGAACTCATCACCAATATCATCAACGTTTTTATCATCATGTCATTCTGCTCGGTCTTAATCCGGCTGACCAACGTGGCGCAGGATATGCTTTATATCCGCTACGACATTAATATTTCCAATAACCTGCGTGCGCGAAAAATCCGTACTCAGATTATCTATGTCAAGAAAGTCGTTATTGTCATCCTGGTGCTGTTCTGTGTTTCGCTGATTCTGCTGAGTTTTCCCGGCGTGCGTAAATTCGGCACCACTATTCTGGCCGGTGCGGGTGTGGCCGGTATCATTATTGGTTTCGCTTTACAGAAGTCGCTGGTTAACCTGTTCGCCGGTATTCAGATCGCCTTTACCCAGCCGATTAAGATTGATGATGCAGTGGTGGTGGAAAAGGAGTGGGGCTGGATTGAAGAGATCAACCTGACCTATGTGGTGGTGCGCATCTGGGATCTACGCCGTCTGGTGCTGCCGATTACTTACTTCACCGAGAATCCGTTTCAGAACTGGACGCGCAACAACGCGCAGATTTTAGGCTCGGTATTTCTCTATGTGGATTACTCGATGCCGCTGGAGCCATTGCGTAAGCATTTCGACAAAATCCTGAGTGAAACCAAACTCTGGGACCAGGAAACCTCGGTGCTTCAGGTGACCGACACCACCGAGAAAACCATGACCATCAGGATGCTGATGACCGCCCAGAACTCCCCGATCGCCTTTGATTTGCGCTGTTATGTGCGTGAAAAGATGATTGAGTTTATTCAGCAGAATTACCCGGAAAGCCTGCCACAGGTGAGGGCGTCGCTGACGGATAGTGGGTCGGAGAAGGTGGGGAGAGCAGTAATGGAAGAAAATATTTAGAGAAGGAGAGAAACGGCAGTTTAATTGGGTTTGCAGAAAAATACAGCTGTCGTTTCGATTTTATAAGCCAGAAATTAAGTTTGCGCATTCTTTCCCCACTTATGGATTGGGCATAAGATAACGGGCAGGATGGGGGCAACTTTTAGACATTATTTCTTTTTATCGTTTTACGTTTAATCGGCAGACATCAGAATTCAGTTTTTATTTATGCCATTGAACCCATGTGAAACGCCTCACCACGCTATTCTCATAGCGCCCGATTTCATATTTACCACTGAAAAATAAAATTATTGCTCTTTTGTCAGTTTATGCAAATAAGAGGTCTGACCCACCGCCATGATGAAAAATATGACTTAAATCAATAGGTTATTTGCAGGATTGCTTTCTCTTTTTTTGAGGTTATGGAAGTAAAGCGAAACGCTGAGAAACATAACTTTACATTGAATTTTTTATCAGACGCTTACCAGGTTGATAAAAGAGGTTAATTTAACCGTTTATTTAAAAATAAGAACTTGTGAGTTAATCATCCTGAGCAGATGACGAATATCACCATATACTTTCAGCATATTCGTTGAATGAATATAAACCTGCTTGATTAACGATAATTTGTCGCTGCATTGCTGGCGCGATACCGGCGTTTTAGTACAGGAGAGAGAAAAATGGATCAATCCGCATTCATGATTGGGTTTTCGGTCATGGCCATCGCATCACTGATTATCTACGTGACGGGTGACAAAAAATATCCTTTTGGCCACCATACACTCGTGCACGCGTCAGTCCCGTTTATTGCGGCCACGGCTTATCTGGCCATGGCGTTTGAATTTGGCAACCTCACGCTGGACAGTGGCACGGTAGTGTATCTGGCACGTTATGCTGACTGGTCTGTCACCACGCCTCTTTTACTGGCCGGGCTGGTCATGCTGGCTTTCCATGAACAGGGTAAGCCGGGCGAAATGGCGGGCTTTCTCACGGCCATCATTGTGCTGGATGTGATGATGATCGTCACCGGTCTGGTCTCTTCGCTGGCTGAAAATGCTGTCGCGAAATGGGTCTGGTATCTGTGGTCATGCGCGGCATTTCTGGGCGTTGTTTATCTGCTCTGGGGACCGCTGCGTGCTATAGCCGCTACGCGGGGTAGTGCGCTGGCAGGTGCATATAACAGAAATGTGGCCTTGCTGACCATCGTATGGTTTATCTATCCGATCGTTTTTCTGGTGGGTCCGGAAGGGCTCAACATCATTACTGATGCGACATCGGTCTGGGCATTCCTGATTCTGGATATCATCGCAAAAGTTTTCTATGCCTTCTACGCCGCGGCTAACATGAAGAAAGCCCTTTCTCATGCCGTGCCTGTTGGTGCAGTCAGGAGATGAGAGGCCAGGTGCGGCTCGGCTGGGCAGGACTGTGGGGGGCAGCGCTGGCGGCCTCTTTCAGCCCTCTTGCCGGGCAGGTGCTGTTTGCGACCGGAGCGATTGGCCTTATCGGCATGGCGCACGGTGCCAGCGATCTTGACGTCGTGAAACGCGAGCGTCAGTTTCCATTTCTTGCCGCCTATGGGCTGGTCATTGTGCTCTGTCTGTTCTGGTGGCACGGTGCGCCGGCACTGGCGCTGCCCGTTTTTCTCCTGGCCTCAGCCATACACTTTGCACTTGAGGATGCCCCTCATGGATGCAGCATTGAACGTCTGGCGCGGGGAATAAGCATGATAGCGACGCCAGCTGCTTTGCATCTGCAGGCGTTCAGTACAATTCTGCATGAGGCGGGGCTGGGATTTTCATTGCCACACTCTTTTGCTGCAGGCATTGCCCTCACAGGGGGAGTTTGTGCAGCAGGCCTTATTTTTGTGGGCTTACTCCGCCGGGACAGACGTCTTCTGGCCGGTACACTGGCATTATTACTCCTTCCGCCTTTCGTCGGTTTTTCAATGGGCTTTCTGATTTTGCATGCGCTCCCGCAAACCCGGCAGCGGCGCGATCTGCTGGGATGCAAAAGCTACACAGGCTACCTGCATGCCACATGGCCGGTACTGACGGCAGCCATTCTGCTGGCGGCGGGAACCGTCGCGATGATGCATCCCACGGATAAAGCGGGAATTCAGTCACTTTTTGCGGCACTGGCCGCACTGGCGATTCCGCATATGCTCATTACGCCCTGGTTTGAAACACGGCAAGAAGCGTAAAGCCATCGTGCAGCACCCTGAAAGTGTTCCCGGACAAACAGAGCAGAGGGTTTCAGGCCTGAGCTCTATTCCCATGACGCCTCTTTATCCTTAACTGGCTTCTGTCCCGACTTTCACATTCACCCCACCTTCACCCCTGCGTCACTATTCTGTCATCTGCGTCCCTCAGGCTAACCCCATCCCGCAGCGTCTTATCACTGCGTTCCCACTCTGTAACCCGTGAGGATTTCATCGTGATGGAGTTATCCAGACATCCGACCACTGTCTATCAGGCTGTTGCCGCACAACTGGAGCAGGCGCTGAAAGAGCGCTACCGCTGCGGCGACTATCTTCCTTCCGAACAACAGCTGGCCGATCACTATGAGGTGAACCGCCACACCCTGCGCCGCGCTGTCGATGAGCTGGTGCACAAAGGGCTGCTGCAGCGCCGTCATGGCGTCGGCATCCTGGTGCTGATGCGCCCGTATGACTATCCGCTGCATGCGCAGGCGCGCTTTAGCCAGAACCTGATGGAGCAGGGCAGTCACCCGACCAGCGAACGGCTGCTGGCGGTGCTGCGTCCGGCCAGCAACGACGTCGCCAGTGCGCTGGGCGTAAAAGAGGGCGAAAACGTCATTCACCTGCGCACCCTGCGCCGCGCCAACGGCGTGCCGCTCTGCCTGATCAACCATTTCCTCGCCGACCTCAGCTGGTGGCCACAGCTGCAGCAATTTAACAGCGGGTCGCTGCACGATTTCTTAGTGGAGCACACCGGCAAACAGCTGGTGCGCACCCAGACGCGTATCAGCACCCGCCGGGCGCAGGCAAAGGAGTGTCGGCAGCTGGATATCGCGCTGCATGCGCCGCTGCTCTGCGTGCGGACCCTGAACAAAACCAGTGATGGCGCGGTGGCGGAATACTCCGTCAGCCTGACGCGCGGCGACATGATCGAACTGACTCTGGAGCACTAATGGAACAGCAAACGGATCGCCAGCGCTGGCTGTCGGTGCTGGCACACAGCAGCGCCACCCTGCTTGAAGCGCACTGGCAGGCGCTTAATCTCCAGCCCGAATTCACGCTGGTTCGTCCGGCAGAGATCGGGCTGACGCGGTTACAGGCGCGGATGGGGGCTACCGGAAAACGCTTCGTGATGGGTGATGCAACGGTAACGCGCGCAGTGGTGCAGCTGGGCGACGGCACCCTGGGCTACAGCTACCTGTTAGGGCGCGACAAAGCCCATGCCGAACGCTGCGCCCTGCTGGATGCGCTGTTGCAGCAGCCGGAAACCCGGCTTTTGCTGGAAGAGAAGATTATTACGCCGCTGGCAGCGTGGCGCGATGAGCAGCGACAGCTGCGCGCCCGTGAAATCGCCAGCAGCAAAGTGGATTTCTTTACGCTGGTTCGCGGAGATAACTGATGACTTTACTGGCAAGTTTTAACCATCCGGTCGCGGATGCACAGCGCGCGTTTCGCCGCATTCTGAAAGCGATGAGCGAACCGGGCGTAATGGTCTCGCTGCCGCTGCAACAGGGCTGGGGCGCACTGTCCCCGGCGGCCACGGCGCTGCTGCTGACGCTGGTTGACCAGGAAAGTCCGGTCTGGCTGGATGCGCAAATCGACAACGAACAGCTGCGCAACAATCTGCGCTTCCACACCGGCGCGCCCATCACCACGCAGCAGGACGCCCCTTTCGCGCTGAGCCATGCGGCGGCGCAGCCGGATCCGACGCAGTTCGCGGCGGGTGACAACATGTCGCCGGAAAAAAGCACCACGCTGATTATCGAGGTACCGTCGCTGAATGGCGGATTAACGCTGCGTCTCTCCGGTCCCGGCCTGCGGGAAACCCGCGCCATTGCGCCGCAGCTGCCGGAAAGCGTACTGGAATATCTGCGCACCCGTCCGCATCCGTTTCCACAGGGCGTGGATCTGATCTTCACCTGTGGCGAAGCGATCATGGCCGTGCCGCGCACCACCGTTGTGGAGGTGTGCTGATGTATGTCGCGGTGAAAGGGGGCGAAAAAGCCATCTCTAATGCCCACCAGCTGCAGGCCGATCTGCGACGCGGGGATCGGGCAGTAGCGGAACTCGGCTGTGACCAGGTGGCGCAGCAGCTGGGCCTGGCGGTGGACCGGGTGATGACCGAAGGCGGAATTTACGATCCGCAACTGGCGGCGCTGGCTATCAAGCAGGCCAGCGGCGATCTGGTCGAGGCGATCTTTCTGCTGCGCGCTTATCGAACCACATTGCCACGGCTGGCGGAGAGCACGCCGCTGGCGACCGGTGCGATGCGTATCGAACGCCGCATCTCGGCGGTCTACAAAGATCTGCCGGGCGGCCAGGTGCTGGGCCCAACCTATGACTACAGCCACCGGCTGCTCGACTTCACGCTGCTGGCTAACGGTGAAACGCCCGCTGCGCCGCGTGACGATTGCCCGGTGCCAGACCAGTGCCCCCATATGTTCAGCATGATGAGCGAGGAAGGGCTGGCTGCTGGCGAGGTGGATGACGGCAGCGAGCCGGTCGATATCACCCGCGAGCCAGTGAGTTTTCCCGCCTCACGCGCCGCGCGGCTGCAACAGCTGGTGCGCGGCGACGAAGGGTTTCTGCTGGCGCTGGGCTATTCGACCCAGCGCGGCTATGGCCGTACCCATCCGTTTGCCGGTGAGATCCGCACCGGCACTCTCAGCGTCAGCATCTGTCCCGAAGAGCTGGGTTTTGAGCTGGAGATCGGGGAACTGCTGCTGACGGAGTGTGAAATGGTCAACGGCGTCGCCCACAGCGATGATGCTGCGCCGCAGTTTACCCGGGGTTACGGGCTGGTGTTTGGCCGTGCCGAACGCAAAGCGATGGCGATGGCGCTGGTAGACCGCGCGCTGCAAAGCCGCGAGCAGAATGAGCGTGTGACCAGCCCGGCGCAGGATGAAGAGTTTGTGCTGTCGCACGCCGACAACGTCGAAGCGGCGGGCTTTGTCTCGCACCTCAAGCTGCCGCACTACGTCGATTTTCAGGCCGAGCTGGAATTGCTGAAACAGCTCCAGAACGATTATCAGGAACGCAACCATGGCTGAACTCACCGGCTATAACAACGGCTATCTCGACGAGCAGACCAAACGCACCCTCCGTCGCGCCATCCTGAAAGCGGTGGCGATCCCCGGCTATCAGGTGCCATTCGCCGGACGCGAGATGCCGATGCCTTACGGCTGGGGCACTGGCGGCATCCAGATCACCGCCAGCGTGATTGGCGATCAGGATGTGCTCAAGGTGATCGATCAGGGCGCAGATGACACCACGAATGCGGTATCGATCCGCCAGTTCTTTAAGCGGGTCAGCGGCGCGGCCACTACCGAGCGCACCGCCGATGCCACGCTGATCCAGACCCGCCATCGCATCCCGGAAACGCCACTGGAGGAGGATCAGATCCTGATTTTTCAGGTGCCGATCCCGGAGCCACTGCGTTTTATTGAGCCGCGCGAAACCGAGACCCGCACTATGCACGCGCTGGAGGAGTACGGCATCATGCAGGTGAAGCTGTATGAAGATATCGCCCGCTACGGGCATATCGCCACCACCTACGCTTATCCGGTGCGGGTCAACGATCGCTACGTGATGGATCCGTCGCCCATCCCTAAATTCGATAACCCGAAGATGCACATGATGCCCGCGTTGCAGCTGTTTGGTGCCGGGCGTGAAAAGCGCATCTACGCTTTGCCGCCTTATACCCGCGTGGAGAGTCTCGACTTCGACGATCACCCGTTCACCGTGCAGCAGTGGGAAGAACCCTGCGCGCTGTGCGGCTCGCGCCACAGCTATCTCGATGAGGTGGTGATGGACGATCAGGGAACGCGGATGTTTGTCTGCTCCGACACCGACTTTTGCCATCAGCAGCAGGAACAGCAACATGCACAGTGAACAGCCGCTGCTTGCGGTGAACCAGCTCACCCATCTTTACGCGCCGGGCAAAGGGTTTGAGCAGGTCAGTTTTGATCTCTGGCCCGGTGAAGTGCTGGGGATTGTCGGCGAGTCCGGCTCCGGTAAAACCACGCTGCTGCAGAGCCTGTCGGCGCGTCTGACGCCGCAGCAGGGCAGCATTCTTTATCAGAACCGCAACCTTTATCAGATGAGTGAAAGCGATCGCCGTCGCCTGCTGCGCACCGAGTGGGGCGTAGTACATCAGCATCCGATGGACGGACTGCGTTCGCAGGTCAGTGCGGGCGGCAACATCGGCGAACGGCTGATGGCGACCGGGCAGCGCCACTATGGCGACATCCGCGCCGAGGCGAGCCGCTGGTTACAGGCGGTAGAGATTGATGCCGGTCGCATCGACGATCTGCCGACCACCTTTTCCGGCGGGATGCAGCAGCGTCTGCAGATTGCCCGCAACCTGGTGACGCAGCCGCAGCTGATGTTTATGGATGAGCCAACCGGCGGGCTGGATGTCTCGGTGCAGGCGCGACTGCTGGATCTGCTGCGAACGCTGGTGCGCGAGCTGAATCTGGCGGTGGTGATTGTCACTCACGATCTCGGCGTAGCGCGACTGCTGGCGCATCGCCTGCTGGTGATGAAACAGGGGCGGGTGGTGGAGAGCGGTCTGACCGACCGCGTGCTGGACGATCCTCATCATCCTTACACTCAACTGCTGGTCTCTTCGGTGCTCAATTAAATGACGACTCACACTCCGCGTCTGCGTGTAGAAAATCTGTGTAAAACCTTTGTGCTGCACAATCAGAACGGCGCGGCGCTGCCGGTGCTGCACAACGCCAGTCTGACGGCAGGCGAGGGCGAATGCGTGGTGCTGCACGGTCGCTCTGGTAGCGGCAAATCCACGCTGCTGCGCGCGCTTTATGGCAACTATCAGCCCGACAGCGGCCACATCCGCGTGGCGCATCAGGGCGAATGGATCGATATGGCGCAGGCATCAGCGCGTCAGATTATCGCCCTGCGCCGTGACACGCTGGGCTGGGTCAGCCAGTTTCTGCGGGTGATCCCGCGCGTGCCGACACTGGAGATTGTGATGCAGCCGCTGCTGGAGCGCGGCGTGGATCGTGAATTCTGCGAAGCGCGGGCCGCCGAACTGCTGGCCCGGCTGAATGTGCCGCAGCGTCTCTGGTCGTTGGCCCCGTCCACCTTTTCCGGCGGTGAGCAGCAGCGCGTGAACATCGCTCGCGGCTTTATCGCCGACTATCCGGTGCTGCTGCTGGATGAACCCACCGCCTCGCTCGACAGCGTCAACAGCGCGGCGGTAGTGAGTTTGATTGAACAGGCGCGCGCCCGGGGTGCCGCCATCGTCGGTATTTTTCACGATCGGGCGGTGCGCGAGCGGGTAGCCGACCGGCTGCACCTGATGCACCTGACCGACACAGGAGTGCAGGCATGATCATCAATAACGTCAGACTGGTGCTGGAAAACGAAGTGGTGAACGGATCGCTGGAGTTTCGTGATGAGCGCATCAGCAGCTTCAGCGAAACCACCAGCCAGCAGCCGGGCGCGCTGGATGGCGAAGGGGCCTGGCTGCTGCCGGGGCTGGTGGAGCTGCACACCGATAACCTCGACAAGTTTTTCACCCCACGGCCAAAAGTGGACTGGCCTGCACATTCGGCGATGAGCAGCCACGATGCGCTGATGGTTTCCAGCGGCATCACCACTGTGCTGGACGCGATTGGCGTGGGCGATGTGCGCGACGGCGGGCACCGGCTGGATAACCTCAGCAAGATGATCGACGCCATCCGCGACAGCAACCGTAAAGGGCTGAACCGGGCCGAGCATCTGCTGCATCTGCGCTGTGAACTGCCGCATCCTACCACCGCGCCGCTGTTTGAAGCGCTGATGGGCACGCCGGAACTGGCGCTGGTGTCGCTGATGGACCATTCGCCGGGCCAGCGCCAGTATGCGTCGCTGACCAAATATCGCGAATATTATCAGGGCAAATATCAGCTCAACGACGCCGAGATGGATCAGTTCGAGCATGACCAGCTCACTCTGGCGGCAGCGTGGTCGCAGCCCAATCGTCAGGCGATTGCCGGACTGTGCCGCGAACATGGCATCGCCATTGCCAGCCACGATGACGCTACCGCGGCGCACGTGGAGGAGTCCCATGCGGCAGGCAGCCGCATCGCGGAGTTTCCGACCACGCTGGAGGCGGCTCGCGCCTCACGCTATCGCAACATGCAGGTGCTGATGGGCGCGCCCAACATCGTGCGCGGCGGCTCGCACTCCGGCAACGTTGCCGCCTGGGAACTGGCGTCACACGGCCTGCTGAATATTCTGTCATCCGATTACTACCCGGCCAGCCTGCTGGATGCGGCGTTCCGGCTGGCAGATGATGAGCGCAACAGCCTCGGCATGGCGCAGGCGATTGCACTGGTGACCTGTAACCCGGCCCGCGCGCTAGGGCTGGAGGATCGCGGTGTGATCGCCGAGGGCTGCCGCGCCGATCTGGTGCTGGCGCACACCGCACACGGCTACCCGCACGTGCGGCACGTCTGGAGCAAAGGTCGGCAGGTTTACTGATGGCGCGGCTGATCTGGCTCACCGGTCCCTCGGGTTCAGGTAAAGACAGCCTGCTGGATGCGCTGCGGGCGTCACCGCCGCCCCGGCTGCTGATCGCCCATCGCTACATTACCCGCGCCGCCGATGCGGGCGGTGAAAACCATGTGGCGCTGACTGAGGCGGAGTTTGAGCGTCGCGCCGCACTCGGCCTGTTTGCGGTGAGCTGGGAGGCGCACGGTTTCCGCTACGGCATCGGCTGTGAGACCGAGCAATGGCTGTTGCGCGGGCAGAATGTGGTGGTGAACGGGTCGCGGCTGCATCTGGCCCAGGCGCAGGCGCGGTTTGGTGCGCAGCTGCTGCCGGTCTGTCTGCAGGTGTCGCCCGCGGTACTGGCGGCGCGGCTGCGTCAGCGCGGACGGGAAGATGAGGCGGAGATCGCCCGGCGGCTGGCGCGCGCCGCTCAGCCGCAGCCCGATGGCTGCCTTATTCTCAACAACGACGGCGCGCTGGCGGATACCGTCTGCCAGCTGCGCCAGATACTGGAGGCGCATCAATGAAACTCACTTTTCTGGGTACCGGCGGGGTGACTGCGGCACCGCTGCCGGGCTGCGACTGTCGCGCCTGCCAGCGGGCGCAGCGCAATAGCGCCCATGCGCGTGCGGCCTGCAGTGCGCTGATTGAGTTTGGCCACGAGCGAATCCTGCTGGATGCCGGTCTGCCGCTGCTGGCGTCGCGCTTTCCGCCCGGCACGCTGACGCGCATTCTGCTGACCCATTACCACATGGATCATGTGCAGGGCCTGTTTGCGCTGCGCTGGGGAGTGGGCGCACCGATTCCGGTCTGGGGTCCACCCGATCCGCGAGGCTGTGACGATCTCTATAAACACCCTGGCCTGCTCGATTTCCGTCCCGCCTTAACGCCGTTTGTGGCGCACGCCTTCGGTGAATTGCAGGTCACGCCGCTGCCCCTGCAACACTCGAAGCTGACGCACGGCTATCTGTTCGACTGGCATGGCACCCGGCTCGCCTGGCTGTGTGATACCTGCGGATTGCCACCCGACACCGCCGACTTCCTGCGCGGCCAGCCGCTGGATCAACTGGTGATTGACTGCAACGATCCGCCCCGTGCCGAACCGCGTAATCACAATGATGTGACCCGGGCACTGGCGATTGCGGCGCTGCTTCAGCCGCGTCAGACGTGGCTGACCCACCTCAGTCATGAGATGGATAACTGGTTAGCCGAAAACCCGTTGTCTGAGGGTGTGCAGCCTGCCCGTGACGGTCAGACATTGCTGTGCGGTGCGCACTGGCCTGTCACGGTTTGATCATCTTGCTGTCATCCCGCGTTCATCGCGCCACGCCTTAATAACCGGCAGACGCAATCAGCGATGACGGAGAACAGCATGGCACAGGCACTTCTGAAAACGGTGGTCGATAACGACGTACCACCGGCCAGCCACAGCGGACAAAAAGTGTTGTCGGTGCAGAAACTGAGCAAAGCCTACGGCGACACCCAGGTGCTGGATCAGGTTAGTTTCGACCTGCACGCCGGTGAACTGGTGGCGGTGATTGGCCGCTCGGGCGCGGGTAAATCGACCCTGCTGCATATGCTCAACGGCACGATTAACGCCACGTCCGGCGCGATTATAAGCCTGCATGAAGGCGAAGCCGATCGTAACGTGGTCACGCTCAACAGCCGCCAGCTGCGCGAATGGCGCAGCCAGTGCGGCATGATCTTTCAGGACTTCTGTCTGGTGCCGCGACTCGACGTGCTGACCAACGTGCTGCTGGGCCGTCTGAGCCAGACCGGCACGCTGAAGTCTTTCTTTAAAATCTTCTCTGACCAGGACCGGGCGCACGCCATCGAACTGCTGCAGTGGATGAACATGCTGCCGCAGGCGCTGCAGCGGGCGGAAAACCTCTCTGGCGGTCAGATGCAGCGCGTGGCGATCTGTCGCGCATTAATGCAGAACCCCAAAATCCTGCTGGCCGATGAGCCGGTGGCGTCGCTCGACCCTAAAAATACCAAACGCATCATGGATGTACTGCGTCAGGTCAGCGAGCAGGGCATCAGCGTCATGGTCAACCTGCACTCGATTGAGCTGGTGAAAAGCTATTGCACCCGTGTGATTGGCATCCAGCGCGGCGTGGTGCTGTTTGACGGCCATCCTTCCCGACTCACCGACAGCCTGCTGCACCAGCTGTACGGTGATGAACTTAACCAAATCCATTAACGTCCACAGTAAGAGAATAATTCCGAATGAAACTGACTTCTTTAGCACTTCTGACCCCTGTCATGGCGTTTGGTGTCAGCGCAGCGGATGCGCCGAAACAGCTTAATCTGGGGATTCTGGGCGGGCAGAACGCCACCCAGCAGATTGGCGATAATCAGTGTGTGAAGACCTTCTTTGATAAAGAGCTGGGTGTGGATACCCAGATGCGCAACGCCTCTGACTATTCGGGCGTGATTCAGGGCCTGCTGGGCGGCAAGATCGATATGGTACTGAGCATGTCACCGGCTTCGTTTGCCTCGGTCTACATTCAGGACCCGAAAGCGGTAGACGTGGTCGGCATTGTGGTGGATGACAAAGATCAGTCACGTGGCTACCACTCTGTCGTCATCGTTAAAGCGGACAGCCCGTATAAAAAGCTGGAAGACCTGAAGGGCAAATCTTTCGGTATGGCCGATCCCGACTCGACGTCCGGTTTCCTGATGCCAAACCAGGCGTTTAAGAAGATGTTCGGCGGCTCGGTGGATGACAAATATAACAACACCTTCTCCAGCGTCACCTTCTCTGGCGGCCATGAGCAGGACATTCTGGGCGTGCTGAACAACCAGTTCGATGGCGCGGTCACCTGGACCTCGCTGGTCGGTGACTACAACAGCGGCTACACCTCTGGCGCATTTGGCCGTCTGATCCGTATGGACCATCCGGATCTGATGAAGCAGATCCGCATTATCTGGCAGTCACCGCTGATCCCCAACGGCCCGGTGCTGGTCAGCAACAAGCTGCCCGCTGACTTTAAAGCGAAAGTGGTGTCGGCGATTAAAAAGCTGGATAAGGAAGATCACGCCTGCTTCGTGAAAGCGGTAGGCGGTGAGCAGCATATCGGTGAGGCGACGGTCGCTGATTACAAAAATATCATCGATATGAAACGTGACCTGATGAAAGGCAGCCGCGGCTAAGGCCGGACTTCCTGACTTTTCCTGCCCAGGCGGGAAAGGCGGGACGCGGCAACCCCGCCTGCGTCCCGCTGCTTTAGCGCCGGAGAACCCCTTTGACCGACTTCGAACACTATTACCAACGCATCCGCCGTCAGCAGAAGCGTGACACGCTGTTGTGGTCACTGCTGCTGGTGGCGCTCTATCTGGCGGCGGGCAGGGTGGCAGAATTTAATCTGCTCACCGTCTGGCAGTCGCTGCCGCACTTCTTCGACTACCTGCACGAAATCCTGCCGGTGCTGCATCTGCCGCTGCTGTTTGCTGACGGCAAAACCAGTGGCTCGCTGGCTTACTGGGGCTACCGTCTGCCGATTCAGCTGCCGCTGATCTGGGAAACGCTGCAACTGGCGCTGGCCTCGACGCTGGTGGCGGTGGCACTGGCCGCAGTGCTGGCCTTTTTCGCCGCCGACAACACCCAGACGCCGGTCAGCGTGCGGATGACTATTCGCGCCTGTGTTGCCTTTCTGCGCACCATGCCAGAGCTGGCGTGGGCGGTGATGTTTGTCATGGCGTTTGGCATCGGCGCGATCCCTGGTTTTCTGGCGCTGGCGCTGCACACCGTGGGCAGCCTGACCAAGCTGTTTTACGAGGCGATTGAGTCGGCGTCGGATAAGCCGGTGCGCGGTCTGGCCGCCTGCGGTGCCAGCAAGCTGCAGCGGATGCGTTTCGCCTTCTGGCCACAGGTGAAACCGATCTTTCTCTCCTACAGCTTTATGCGGCTGGAGATTAACTTTCGCTCCTCCACCATTCTTGGGCTGGTCGGCGCAGGTGGCATCGGCCAGGAGCTGATGACCAATATCAAACTGGACCGCTACGATCAGGTCAGTATCACGCTGCTGCTGATCCTGATTGTGGTGTCGCTGCTGGATACGCTCTCCGGCCAGCTTCGTCGCCGTGTCACAGGAGACAGGACATGATAAGCACCGTTCCCGATATCGCGCTAATGAAGCAGCAGCATCGTGAACTCTTCGCCGCACAGCCGCGCTATCTGCGTCGCCTGGCGCTGATGACACTGGCAGTGCTGCTCTACTACCTCTTTTTCTTCTCGGTATTTGGTCTGGAGTGGTCGCGTTTGCTGATGGGCTGTCAGCAGCTGGGGCGCTATTTCCTGCGGATGTTTGTCTGGCACGATTTCGTGAACTGGCCGTTTGGCTACTATCTGTCGCAGGTCGGCATCACCTTAGGGATTGTCTTTGCCGGCACGCTGACTGCCTCGCTGCTGGCGCTGCCGCTGTCGTTTCTGGCGGCACGCAATGTGATGCACGATCGCGCTGCGAAGCCGCTGGCGTTTCTGGTGCGGCGTCTGTTCGATGTGTTACGCGGCATCGATATGGCGATCTGGGGGCTGATATTCGTGCGAGCGGTGGGGATGGGGCCGCTGGCCGGGGTGCTGGCGATTATCCTGCAGGATGTCGGCCTGCTCGGTAAGCTGTACGCCGAAGGGCATGAAGCGGTGGAGCGCTCGCCCAGTCGCGGGCTGGGCGCGGTCGGGGCCAACAGTCTGCAGAAACACCGGTTCGGCATCTTCACCCAGTCATTTCCGCAGTTCCTGGCGCTGAGCCTTTACCAGATTGAGTCTAATACCCGCTCGGCGGCGGTGCTGGGCTTTGTCGGCGCGGGTGGCGTCGGCCTGGTCTATGCCGAGAACATGCGGCTGTGGAACTGGGATGTGGTGATGTTCCTGACGCTGATCCTGGTGGTAGTGGTCATGGTGATGGATGTGATCTCCAGCCGCCTGCGTAAGCGCTACATCAGTGGCAAGCCGGTGCCGTTGTGGCAGCCTGCTGCGCGCGATTAAGTCGCTCGCTGCGCTGCCAGGCGCGCTGCAGCGCCTGCACCAGCTGGGCCTGCTGCCAGGGTTTCGCCAGTCGTTCGCACAGCGGCAGCGTCACCGGCTGGTGGCGCAGATCCTGACCGCTGATAAGCAGCGTCGCCAGCTGCGGCCAGTTCTGCTGCGCCTGGCGGATCACCTCTGCACCATTGATCTCGCCGGGCAGCATCAGATCGCTGATCAGCAGGTCGATATCAGGCGTCTGGCGCAGCAGCGCCAGCGCCGCTTCACCATCACCACACTCCAGCGTCAGATACCCCAGCTGATGCAGATGCTCGCACAGCGTCTGGCGCACCGCCGGTTCATCATCCAGCACCAGTATCAGCCGGTTGTTCGCTGCCTCTGCCTCCGCGGGCTTTGGCGGTGGCGGGGCGATCGCGGCAGTGGCGGCGGCTTCCGAAGCGCGCGGCAACAGCAGCCGCACCGTGGTGCCCTGGCCCGGCGCGGTTTCCAGTTCGATCTGCCCGCCTGACTGTCGCACAAAGCCGTAAACCATCGACAGCCCCAGTCCGCTGCCGCTGCCGGTGGCTTTGGTGGTGAAGAAGGGCTCGAAAACCTGCTCGCGAACCTCGGCGGACATGCCACAACCGCGATCGATG
The DNA here is from genome assembly GCF_024158165.1 of Pantoea sp. B550. Taxonomy (NCBI): domain Bacteria; kingdom Pseudomonadati; phylum Pseudomonadota; class Gammaproteobacteria; order Enterobacterales; family Erwiniaceae; genus Pantoea; species Pantoea sp. B550. The sequence continues at coordinate 392,488 of NZ_JAMYXI010000003.1, read as the reverse complement.
ACCTCTATTGTGACCCTGTCACTTTTCTCGCCTGCTTCCGGACGACGCTGATTCCAGATGCGCAGCCGGATTTCGCCGCTTTGCTGATACATCGCATCGCGCGCGTTTACCACCAGATTCATCAGCGCATTCTCCAGCTGGCTGGCATCAATCCAGGCCAGCCAGCCAGGACGCTGCGCATCAATAACCAGCTGCTGTCCCGGCAGCAGCGAGTGTTGCAACAGGCTCTGCAGGTTATCCACCAGCGTCACCACCGACACCGCGCGGGGATAGAGCGCCTGCTTGCGTGAAAACGCCAGCAGCCGCTGCGTCAGCTGGGCGGCGCGATCGGCGGCCTGCCGCGCCCGCTCTATCCGGGTCGCCAGCGGGCCGGGCATCAGCTGGCCTTCAGTCAGCGCCAGACTGCCGATAATCACCGCCAGCAGATTGTTGAAGTCGTGCGCCAGGCCGCCGGTCAGCTGACCGACCGCCTTCATCTTCTGGCTGTGCTGTAGCGCCTCCTCCAGCGTTTTGCGCGAGGTCCGATCCAGCACGGTATTGACCATGCCGCGCCGGGGGATCGGGCTGAAGCGCAGCTCCAGTGTCCGGCCATCGGCCAGCCGGATCTCCTGCGGTTCGCCGGGATCGTGCAGATCGACCGCCAGCGGAGCCAGCAGTTGCTGATAATGGACGCCACGATGCAGCTCACGCGGCGCGATACCCAGCAGCTCGGCATACTGGGCATTCCACACCACCAGCTGACCGTGGTGATCGAACAGGGCAAAGCCGTCGCGCATCGCCAGAAACGTGGATTCCAGCTGATTGCTTTTCTCTTTCAGCAGACGTGAGGTATGCGCCAGCGAGGCGGTATTGCGGGCAAAGACGTTAAAGGCGCGCGCCAGCTCGCCCAGCTCGTCGCGCCGCTGCAATCCCGGCACGCTGACGTTCTGCTCGCCCTGCGCCAGCCGCGTCATCGCCCCGGCAATCGCCGTCAGGCTCGACCCAAGATTGCGGTAGATATAGATCCCGGCGTACCCGGTGATCGCCAGCGCCAGCAGCACAAATAGCGCGATAAAGCCGATGATGGAGTCGAGTTCGTGATGGGTGGCCTGGGTGCGCGCCTCGCTCTGCAATGCGACCTGCTGCACCGACGCATTGATATCGTCGTTCAGCATCGCGACCAGCGCTTTAATCCGGTAGGTGGCGTAGGCGATCGCCAGGTCACTCTGCTCCAGCGCCTCCGCCAGCGGCAGCAGGCGCTGCTGAGTGACCAGCAGCCGCTGTACCTGCTGACCGGTGATCCCCGTCAGCGGCACCGTGCGCCACTGCGTCATGATCTGCTGAAGCTGCTCAATCACGGCGATGGGCGAGGGTGTACGGATGGCGATAGTGATCAGCCGTTCGGTCTGCTCGCGCAGTGCGGCATCCGGTCGCGTCCGCTGTTCCAGCTGCACCCGCTGGTCGATATGGCTGAGCAGAATCTGCGTCTGCCACAGATCGCTCAGCATGTTGTTGCGCTGCAGATGCCGCTGATGGCCGTTCAGCAGCAGGCTGTTAATCGTCTGTTCCAGCATCAGGCTGCGCGCGCGGATCCGGGCGATGCGCTCCGGCTGACGGGCCGCCAGCGGCGCGCTGGCCAGCAGGCTCAGCGACTGCTGCAACGCCTGCTGATTCTGCTGCAGCCGCTGTGATTCGCTCTGATACTCCAGCGCCCCGACCACCTGAGACAGCCGCACCGCTGCTGTCGCCACGTTGGCGGTGTCACGTGCCAGCGCCAGGCTGCCGTTCATATCCGCCAGCGTCTGCGCCTGCGCCTGCTCCTGAATCGCCCCGGCATGACGAAAGCCGATAATCGCCACCACGCTCACCATCAGCGTGACCGACACTACCAGCAGATTGAACAGCAACAGGCGGCCACGTGCCCCGGCCTGCCACGGATAACTGCGCTGCATCCCACGACCTCTTCATCACTGCAACAGTGGGCCGAGTATAGGAGCGTGATGTCGGGCATTTATGACAAATATGAATGGCGGCTGACATTTTCCGTTTATCTGGTGTTGCTTAACTGGCGGCTATCCACAGTCCGCAGGAGCAGGGCGATGACAGCCACACCGATACTGGAAATGCGGGGCATTACCCGGCGCTTCGGCAATTTTTATGCCCTGAAGGGCGTTGACCTCACGGTGTATCCTGGTGAGGTTCATGCGCTGATGGGAGAGAACGGCGCGGGTAAAAGCACACTGATGAAGATTCTGGCCGGTGCCTATACCGCCAGCAGCGGGGAAATTCTCATTGAAGGCAGGCCCTATACGATTAAGGGGCCGAAAGAGGCGCTGGCCGCCGGGATCACCCTGATTTATCAGGAGATCAACCTGGCACCCAATCTGACGGTGGCGGAGAACATTTTTCTCGGCAGCGAAATCGCACCCGGCGGGCTGGTGAAGCGGCGGCAGATGGCCGAAGAGGCGCAGCGGGTGATTGACCGGCTCGGCGCGCAGTTCAGCGCCTGGGATCTGGTGAGTCGATTGAGCATCGCCGAGCAGCAGCAGGTGGAGATCGCCCGCGCGCTGCAACGCAACAGCCGCATCCTGGTGATGGATGAGCCGACCGCCGCGCTCTCTAATCGCGAAACCGAACAGCTTTTTGCGCTGATTAAACGGCTGCGCAGCGAAGGCATGGCCATTATCTATATCAGCCACCGCATGGCGGAGGTCTATGAGCTGTCCGATCGCGTCAGCGTGCTGCGTGACGGGGAGTATGTGGGCAGCCTGACCCGTGACCAGCTCAATGCCAGTGAACTGGTGCGGATGATGGTCGGGCGGCCGCTCAGCGACCTGTTTAACAAAGACCGGGCTATCCCGTTGGGCGACATCCGGCTGGCAGTGAATCACCTCGCCGACGGCGGCAAAGTGCATCCCAGCAGTCTGGCGGTGCGGGCCGGGGAAATAGTCGGCCTGGCCGGTCTGGTGGGCGCAGGCCGCAGTGAACTGGCACAGCTGATCTTTGGCGTACACAAGCCGAAACAGGGTGAGATCTGGATCGACGGCGAGAAGGTCACTATTCATTCGCCGCGTGATGCGATTGCGCGCGGTATCGGTTTTCTCACTGAGAACCGCAAAGAGCAGGGGCTGTTTCTGGAGATGGCGGCGCAGGAGAACATCGTCATGGCGACGCTGGAGCGCGATTCGAGTTACGGCATGCTCAACCGCCGTAAAGGACAGACCATCGCGACGGAGGCGATCGCCTCACTCAATATTCGTGTACCACACGCTCAGGTCCGTGCAGGCGGCCTGTCGGGCGGCAACCAGCAGAAGCTGCTGATCTCACGCTGGGTGGCGATTGGCCCGCGCATTCTGATCCTGGATGAGCCGACGCGCGGCGTCGATGTCGGCGCGAAAAGCGAGATCTACCGCATGATGCAGGCGATGGCGCGGCAGGGTGTGGCGATTTTAATGATCTCCAGCGAACTGCCGGAAGTGGTCGGGATGAGCGACCGCGTTTACGTGATGCACGAAGGCACCATCGTCGGTGAGCTTGAGGGCAGCCACATCAGTCAGGAAAACATTATGACGCTGGCAACCGGTGCGCACAGCACGTCAGCAGGCGAAATCTGAGGAGACCATCATGTCACAACTGGCCCGCACCAAAGCGCCGACGCTGAAACGCGCCCTGATGGGCGATCTGCTGCAAACGGTGGGTATCCTGCCGATTCTTATCCTGATCGTGGCGGTATTTGGGTTCGTTACGCCCAACTTCTTTACCGAAGCGAACCTGCTCAACATTACCCGTCAGGCGTCGATCAACATCGTGCTGGCGGCGGGCATGACCTTTGTCATTCTGACCGGCGGCATCGACCTGTCGGTGGGATCGATGCTGGGCACTACGGCGGTGGTCGCGCTGGTGGCGTCGCTGGATCCGATGCTCGCCTCCCTGACTATTCCGATGGCGCTGGGCGCGGGCCTGGTGATGGGGCTGTTCAACGGTATCCTCGTCGCCTGGGCCGGGTTGCCGCCCTTTATTGTCACGCTCGGCACCTACACTGCGCTGCGCGGGGCGGCCTATCTGCTGGCGAACGGCACCACGGTGATTAACTCCGATATTAACTTTGAGTGGATTGGTAACGGCTATCTCGGGCCGGTGCCGTGGCTGATTGTGATTGCCTTTGCGGTAATCGCCATCTGCTGGTTCATCCTGCGTCGCACCACGCTGGGCGTCCATATCTACGCGGTCGGCGGCAACATCCAGGCGGCGCGTCTTACCGGCATCAAGGTTGGCGTGGTGCTGCTGTTTGTCTACGGCATGAGCGGCCTGCTGTCGGGGCTGGGCGGCTTAATGAGCGCCTCGCGGCTCTACAGCGCCAACGGCAACCTCGGCGTCGGCTACGAGCTGGATGCGATTGCGGCGGTGATCCTCGGCGGCACCAGCTTTGTCGGCGGCATTGGTACCATCACCGGCACCCTGATTGGCGCACTGATTATTGCCACGCTGAATAACGGCATGACGCTGATGGGCGTCTCCTATTTCTGGCAACTGGTGATCAAGGGGGCGGTGATCATCATCGCGGTCCTGATCGACAAATACCGTACCCGACATCATGTGAGTTGAGGCTGAAAAGGGCGGATGCGCCGTGTCGCCTCCGCCACCCAAAAAACGCCATTAAGTGGTTGGCACCTAAAAACAGCAGGAGAAGGTCTATGCGTTTTAATCCGATTGTAACCGGGCTGCTGGCGGCGACGCTGCTCAGCACCGGCCTGGCTCAGGCAAAAGAACTCAAATCTATTGGCGTCACGGTCGGCGATCTCGCTAACCCCTTCTTCGTGCAGATCACCAAAGGCGCAGAGATGAAGGCGCGTCAGCTGGCGGGCGATAAGGTCAACGTGACGCTGGTCTCCAGCGGTTACGATCTCGGTCAGCAGGTCGGCCAGATTGATAACTTTATCGCGGCCAAAGTCGACATGATTATCCTCAATGCCGCTGACTCCAAAGGGATCGCCCCGGCGGTGAAGCGGGCGCGTGACGCCGGTATCGTGGTGGTGGCGGTCGACGTGGCAGCCGATGGCGCGAATGCGACCATCACCTCCGATAACACCGAGGCGGGCGCGATGGCCTGTAAATATATTTCTGACCGCCTGAAGAACAAAGGCAACGTGGTGATCATCAACGGACCGCCGGTTTCAGCCGTACAGAACCGCGTTGAAGGCTGCATGAATGAGCTGAAAACCCATCCGGATATCAAGCTGCTCTCCTACAACCAGAACGCCAAAGGCAGTCGTGAAGGCGGACTGGAAGTCATGACCGGTCTGCTCTCGGCTAACCCGAAAATCGATGCGGTCTTTGCTATCAACGACCCGACCGCGATTGGTGCCGATTTAGCCGCGAAACAGGCGCAGCGCAGTGAGTTCTTTATCGTTGGCGTCGATGGCTCGCCAGACGGTGAAGAGGCGCTGAAGCGCAAGAATTCACTGTTCGTTGCGACGCCTGCGCAGGACCCGCAGGTCATGGCGGCCAAAGCGGTTGAGATTGGCTATGACATCCTGCAGGGCAAACCGGCCCCGGATAAGCCCGTGCTGATCCCGGTGAAACTGATCGACCGCAATAATATCGGCAGCTATCAGGGCTGGACGGTGAAATAGGCTTTAATGTGGCACCCTTCGGGTGCCGCTCTCAGGAGGCCACTATGCAACGTTCAGAGGTTAACTCTTATCTGCAACATACCCGCGAGTTTTTCCGGCAGCAGGATGTGCATCTGACGCCGTGGGCCGATTACAGCGTCAGCCAGTGGCGCGCTCAGGATCGCAACGTGATACAGGAGATTCTGGCGCTGCGGCTGGGCTGGGACCTCACCAGTTTTGGCGCTGCAGATTTTATGCAGACCGGCCTGACGCTGTTTACCCTTCGTAACGGCTCGCCGGGCGGGCAGCCGTGGCATAAACCCTACGCCGAGAAGATAATGCACGTGCGTGAAGGGCAACTGACGCCGATGCACTATCATCCGCGCAAGATGGAAGACATCATCAATCGCGGCGGCGGCAACCTGATTGTCGAACTGCATAACCGCGACGGTGACGGGCTGGCTGACTCGCCGGTGGCAGTGTCGCTGGATGGCCTGCGCCAGATTCATGCTGCCGGTTCACAACTGCGGCTCTCTCCGGGTGAAAGCGTAACGCTGGAGGCGGGCGTCTGGCACAGTTTCTGGGGCGAAAGCGGCTTCGGCGATGTGCTGGTGGGCGAGGTATCAATGCCCAACGATGATGAAAAGGACAACGTGTTTCTGACGCCGCTGGCCCGTTTTAATCCACTGAATGAGGATGAAGCGCCGCGCTGGCTGCTGTGCAACGATTATTCGGACTGGCTATCCTGAGCGCGGCAGGCGTAATCAGGCAATCTGACTGGCACGCGTTGTCGAATCGGGTTTCACCACATCGGCCGAAAAGACGTAACCCAGCCCGCGGATGGTGCGGATCAGGTCAGGCTGATGCGGGTTAGTTTCAATTTTACGGCGCAGCCGCATGATGAGCACGTCGATGGTGCGGTCAAACACATCGAGACTTTCGCTGTGGGTCAGCTCCAGCAGCTGATCGCGGGTCAGCACCTTGCGGGCGTGACGCACCAGCGCCCGCAGCAGACTGTATTCTCCCTGGGTCAGCGGCACAAGTTCGCGCTGCGGATTAAACAGCTGGCAGCGGCCATCGTCCAGTTGCCAGCCGCCAAAACGCCAGCCCGCCTGTTCAGGATCGGCCTGTGCGATACGCCCGCTGCGACGCAGGGCCGCCCAAGCGCGCGCCACTACCACGCGGGGATTAAAGGGTTTGGCGATGTAGTCGTCTGCGCCCATCTCCAGACCGACTACCATCTCCGCTTCTGAACCCATGCCGGTCAGCATAATCACCAGCACTTCCGGTCGTTGCCGCTGAAGCTGCTGCAGCACCAGTAAACCGTTGGTATCGGGCAGCATCATATCCAGCATCACCAGCGAAATCTCCGGGTGCGCGTTGAGCATCGATAGCGCTTCGCGTCCCTGATGACAGCGGTAGACCGTTAACAGATGTTCACTTAACGCATCCTGCAGGACATCGCAGACAGCAGGATCATCATCCACCACCAAAATCGCTGGCTTCATGGCGCGGCCTCAATGTTACGAAAGAGTTAATTCTGGAGTCTACACAGGCCAGAAAAGGTTGCTGAGGCAGCGTGCTGAAACGTGACCCGCTTCGCCTGTGAGAGTATGGAAGCGTGCGCTGGCGCAGAGTTTTCAGGGGGTGCTGATTTGCCGCAGGAAAACGATTGCGCAGGATCGGTGCATTGCACCATAATCGCGCCTCGTTTTGGTTCGGACTCTTCTTAGGCAAGTCCGGCTCTGCCAGGTAATCGATTGCGTCTGCAGATGGCATGGCAATTGCTTTGGGCAGTGGGTAAGGCAGGGATTTCAGGCGGTTCTGGCACGCAGGTATGCAGCGGCCGGCATCCATGTCCCGGAAACAGAATAATCAGCATACAAACCCCTTTGGCAAGAGAGACGGCTGTCTCCTGTATCGAGAGATGATGATGTTAGAAAAACTATTCAAACTCAAAGCGCATAACACCACGGTTCGTACCGAGATTATCGCCGGGATCACCACCTTCCTGGCGATGGCCTATATTCTGTTTGTGAACCCGAGCATTCTGGGCGCAACCGGCATGGATAAAGGCGCGGTATTTGTCGCCACCTGTCTGGCGGCGGCGATTGGCTGCGTGCTGATGGGGCTGATCGCCAACTACCCGATCGCGCTGGCACCAGGCATGGGACTGAACGCCTTCTTTACCTACACCGTGGTGTTGCACATGGGTTACACGTGGCAGATTGCGCTGGGCGCGGTGTTTCTCTCGGCAGTGATTTTCTTCGCAATGTCCCTGTTTAAAATCCGTGAGTGGATTATTGCCAGTATCCCGCTGCCGCTGCGCGCCGGGATTGGCGCCGGTATCGGGCTGTTCCTGGCGATCATTGCGCTGGAAGGGGCGGGCATCGTGGTCGATAATCCGGCCACGCTGGTGGGCATTGGCGATCTGACCAAACCGGGTCCGCTGCTGGCGATGCTTGGCTTTGTGGTGATCGTGGTACTGGAAGCGCGTCGCGTCACCGGCGCGGTGCTGATCGGTATTCTGCTGGTGACCTTTATCTCGATGGGCATGGGTCTGTCGCCGTTTGCCGGGGTCTTTTCTGCGCCGCCATCGATTGCACCAACCTTTATGCAGCTGGATATTGCCGGGGCATTTAACGTCGGCCTGATTAGCGTGATTTTCGCCTTCCTGTTTGTCGATGTGTTTGATAACACCGGCACGCTGCTGGGCGTGACGAAACGTGCTGGTCTGGCGGATGAGCAGGGCAACGTGCCGAAGATGGGCCGTGCGCTGATTGCTGACAGTGCGGCTGCACTGTTTGGTTCACTGCTCGGGACCTCGACCACCACCAGTTATGTGGAATCGGCGGCAGGCGTGAGTGCCGGTGGCCGTACCGGACTGACCGCGATCGTGGTGGGTATCCTGTTCCTGCTGGCACTGTTCTTCTCACCGCTGGCTTCCAGCGTGCCGGTTTACGCTACTGCGCCTGCACTGCTGTTTGTGGCGGTGCTGATGGCATCGGGTCTGGCAGATATTGACTGGAAAGATATCACCACGGCTGCCCCGGTTACCGTGACCGCGCTGACCATGCCGCTGACCTATTCCATCGCCAATGGCATCGCGTTTGGTTTTATTACCTGGACGCTGGTGAAGCTGTTGAGTGGTCGCGCGAAAGAGGTGAATGCGGCGCTGGTGATTCTGTCGATTTTGTTTGTGATTAAACTTGGGTGGTTAAGTGCCTGATGGGTGCCTGGCGGCGGGGTGAGTTTCGCCTCGCGGCAGGCAGGGATCGCTTTGCAGCGGGCTGGAACTGAGAAGGTTACGCCCGCCAGGCTATGGGGAGTTTCAGGTTGTCTGTGCAGGCGGACGCGTCAAGGGGCGGACGCCCGCCCCTTAACAATCCCGGCGTCCGGCTGCCTGCGCGCCCCGCTTTGCGGGGTGCCTTCGTCACGCCCTGCGGCCAGCGGACCGTCCGGACGCGCCATCCCTGGCGCGAACCGTCCTTTCGCCGACGTCCTGTCGGCTCATCCTGGCCTCTGGTTGTTCCTCAGCGCTCCGGATGCCTCTCACCAACCCCCGCCTGTGATTTCTTTGTGTTAACTGTGGTGCTGTGTTGTCTGCTGACCTGTAAAGCCAAAGCCAAAGCCAAAGCCAAAGCCAAAGCCAAAGCCAATCCCGGAAATGTAAAACGATAAAGTTACTCAACATTAAAAGAAGAGATAAAAGCGGGGAGAGGGAGGCCGTCAGAACCGCTGAGCGGATGAGGGATTTCAGGACGAGCGACAGGGATGTCGCGAAGAGGCGGGTTCGCGCCAGGGATGGCGCGTCCCGCCGTTCCGTCAGAAATCCGGAAGAAGCGAAGGGACCGCGAAGCGGCGGTGAAGCAGGCCGGAGCCCGGGGTCAAGGGGGCGCGGCGACTGGCGCCCCCTTGTCGGTCGCCTGCAGAGGCGGGTCTGAAACTGCCTAACTGCTCAGGCGAACGAAACCCCTCCCAGAGCCTGTTCGCGCAGCGAACACCATGTTATTAGCGCATGTAGCCCGCGAGGTGAACGAAACCCCTCTCAGAGCCTGTTCGCGCAGCGAACACCATGTTATTAGCGCATGTAGCCCGCGAGGCGAACGAAACTCCTCTCATAGCCTGTTCGCGCAGCGAACACCTCAGCGTCAGCGCAGCAGCCCCGTTCACGCAGCGAACAAACCTCCCCAAGCCAGCGGCGATACACCTACCGGAAAGGCGGCTCATTAAACGTCCGCAGCTTTCGCGAATGCAGCTTATCGCCTTCGGCGCGTAGCAGTTCAACCGCATGGATACCAATCTGCAGATGCTCTGAAATCGCCCCCTCATAGAAGCGGTTTGCCTGACCGGGTAACTTAATCTCGCCGTGCAGCGGCTTGTCGGAGACGCACAGCAGCGTGCCGTACGGCACCCGGAAGCGATAGCCCTGCGCGGCAATGGTGGCGCTCTCCATATCGACCGCTACCGCACGGCTCAGGTTAAAGCGCAGGGCCGACGCGGAGTAACGCAACTCCCAGTTGCGATCGTCGGTGGTCACCACGGTGCCGGTACGCAGGCGCTGTTTCACCTCTTCGCCTGGCATGCCGCTCACCGACTTGGTGGCGTCATACAGTGCGCGCTGCACTTCGGCAATGCTTGGCACCGGGATGTCTGGCGGCAGCACGCTGTCGAGTACGTGATCGTCACGCAGATAGGCGTGGGCCAGCACATAGTCGCCGATCCGCTGGCTCTCGCGCAGACCGCCGCAGTGACCAATCATCAGCCAGGCGTGCGGGCGCATCACCGCCAGATGATCGCAGATGGTTTTGGCATTCGACGGGCCGACACCGATATTAATCAGCGTAATGCCACGGCGATTGGGTGAGGTGAGATGCCAGGCAGGCATCTGATGCTTCTTCCACGCCAGATCCGAGAGCATCGACTCGCTGTCGGCGGTGTCGGCCGTCAGCACGACATCACCCGCACAGGCCAGGCTGTCGTAAGGGGTATTGGGATCGCGCACCTGCTCAATTGCCCAGCGCACAAACTCGTCGACATAACGGGTGTAGTTAGTGAACAGTACAAACGGCTGGAAGTGCTCTACGCTGGTGCCGGTGTAGTGACGCAGACGGGCCAGCGAGAAGTCAGTGCGCAGCGCATCGAAGTGCGACAGCGGGAATTTGGCGTCGACGTGAAACAGACCGTCGGTGGTCTCATCGCCAATCTGTGACAGCTCGGTGGTCGGGAAGTGGCGCGCAATACCGGCGCTCATGGTGCGATCCAGCGACAGATCGGAACCGTCGATCACGTAAGGATAGGGGATCTCCTGGCTGGAGGGCACCACGTCGATCTCCAGCTCATATTCCTTCTCCAGCATCGCCAGCTGTTCTGAAATATAGTGGCGCAGCAGCGCCGGGCGGGTGACCGTGGTGCTGTAACTGCCGGTATGGGTAAAGCGGCCCCAGGCACGCGTGCGGTTCTGCTGTGGACCTTCACCGTGCCAGGTGATGCGCAGCTCCGGGTAAACAAAGAGTCCCTTTTCCCGTTCCGCGGCATCGGGCAGCGTGCCGTTTTCGGTAAACACTTTAATCGCCGCACGGAGCGCATCAACGGCACCGTCGTAAAGGCGTTCGAGTTCATCCAGCGCCTGCTGGCTGGTCAGGTTTTTCCGTAGTGTCGGCATGGTTTCTCCTTCCATTTTTTTCCGCAATTTGCCCCAAGCTTAGCGGGTTTGTTGCAGAGATTGGTGAAGAATCTGTGATCGCCTTTTTTTTGCGCTAACGACGCGCGTAATCTGACCAGTGCTGCACTGAGCCGGAACGCACGCCACGAGAATCCGTTAAGAAAATCTTTATTATCGCAACAGGCGATGCCGCCGTGTCTGTTGCGCTGCATATGACAAGAGAGCGGCAGCGCAGCCAGCAGTAACGTGCTGACAGGCGATCGTAACGTCCCGGAAATAATCAGGTTTGCTACAGGGAACGACCCGGCGAGGCAGAATGTGCCGAATCTGAACTAAAAAGTTTGTAACCATGATTAATTTGTCCCGGAAAGACTTTGCATATTTCTCTGCCCACTATCATCATTAGATCTCGTCAGTCTCTTCTGATTTGGTAATCCTTTGCAAAATCCCGGCGTAGCAGTGATGCAGGCGATTAAGCGCACGGCGTGGTACCCGAAACGCCGCTCTTATCGCACGCTCTACTGGCGTGAAATATCGCCATTAGCAGTGCCTATCTTCTTCGAGAACGCCTGTGTGCTGTTGATGGGCGTACTGAGCACCTTCCTGGTCAGCTGGCTGGGCAAAGAGGCAATGGCGGGCGTTGGCCTGGCTGACAGCTTCAATATGGTGATCATCTCGTTCTTTGCGGCTATCGATCTCGGTACCACGGTGGTGGTGGCGTTCAGCTTGGCAAAACGCAACGGCAAGCGCGCCCGTGCCGCCACGCGTCAGTCGCTGGCGATGATGACGATACTCGCCTTTGTGCTGGTGATCGCCATTGAGTTCTGGGGCCATCTCATCGTTGATGCGATAGCCGGTGCCGCCGACCCTAAAGTTAAAGCGCTGGCGCTGAGCTATCTGCAGACCTCCGCCTGGAGCTACCCGGCAGCGGCTATCACGCTGATCGGCAGCGGTGCGCTGCGTGGCGCGGGTAACACCAAAATTCCGATGCTGATTAACGGCGGCATGAACATCCTTAACATCATTATCAGTAGCGTGCTGATCTATGGCTGCTTCTCATGGGACGGTTTGGGGTTTGTCGGCGCCGGACTCGGTCTGACCATCACCCGTTATATCGGGGCGATCGCGGTGATTTACGTGCTGATGATTGGCTTTAATGCCTCGCTGAAAATCACGCTGTCGAGTTATTTCCGACGCTGGAACAGCAGCATTCTGATGGAAGTATTAGGTATAGGTGTGCCTGCCAGTATCGAGTCGGTGCTGTTCAACGGCGGTAAATTGCTGACGCAGGTGTTTGTGGCAGGCATGGGCACCAGTGAGATTGCGGGTAACTTTATCGCGTTCTCGGTTGCGTCGCTGATCAACCTGCCGGGCAATGCGCTGGGTTCAGCATCGACCATTATTACCGGTACCCGTCTGGGCAAAAATCAGGTCTTTCAGGCGGAACGACAGGTGCGGCATGTTTTCTGGCTGGCAACGGCGTGCCTGAGCGCGATAGCGCTGCTGACGGTGCCGCTGGCCGGGTTGCTGGCGCGGTTCTATACCAGCGACCCGGAAGTGATCAACGTAACGAAACATCTGCTCTGGCTGAATGCGCTGTTTATGCCGCTATGGGCTGCGTCATGGGTGCTACCTGCCGGACTTAAGGGCGCACGTGATGCGCGCTACACTATGTATGTGTCGATGTTCAGCATGTGGTGTGCGCGCGTGGTGGTCGGTTATCTGCTGGGTATTCAGCTGGGGATGGGCGTCACCGGCGTCTGGCTGGGGATGTTCCTCGACTGGACGGTGCGTGGCATCTTCTTCTGGTGGCGACTTAACAGCGGCAAGTGGCTTAACCGTTACTATAAAATGATCGCGAAAACCGGGTAGCAACAAGCATATGCCTTCTCCTGGCACCGGGGGAAGGCATCACCTCTCAGGCCCCCGCCTTTAAAAATAACATCTTCGTCACATCTCCAGACTTTCAGGTATAATTTCAGTCAGTTGCACAAAGCCAGTCTCATCAGACAGGGTTAGCGTAATTCCTGCTGCGCATTGACGCAGACATTTCTTATCAAGGTGACCCTATGATCCGTCTGAAAACGGCGCTGGCACTTCTGCCGCTGCTGTGTAGCCCCCCGCTGTGGGCGACAACCTTTGTTTATGTGTCGAATGCCGAATCCGGCACGGTTTCCCGCTATCAGCTCAGCGAGGCGAATGGCAGCCTGCAATGGCGGGGCGATACGCCCGCCGGGAAAAAGATTATGCCGCTGGCGGTCAGCCCGGATGGTAAACATCTCTATGGCGCGCTGCGCTCGCCGCCTTACGCAATCATCAGCTGGCGCGTCACCCGTCCACACGGTGATCTGCAGAAACTGGCGTTGACGCCGGTTAAAGCCAGCTTTCCCTGGATCACTACCGATAAGCGCGGGCGCTACCTGCTGGCCGCCTCCTATGACAGCGATATCGTCACCAGCAACCGGATTGATGATAAAGGCATTGTGACGACCCAGGTTACGGGCGAAGTGAAAACCGGGCCGCATGCCCATTCGGTGATCACCGACGTCAGCAATCATTCGCTCTACGTTGGCAACCTTGGCGCGGATCGGGTGCTGCAATATGCTTTTGCCAGTGACGGGGCGATCACGCCGCTGGGCACCGGTTTTGTTCAGGGCGAGAAGAACAGCGGTGCGCGGCATTCGGTGATATCGCCGGATAATCGCTTCCTCTACAACCTCGCGGAGATGAGCGGCACCATTACGCAGTTCCGGCGTGCAGCCGATGGCACGCTGACGCCATTAAAAACCTGGCCCAATGCGGTGGCGAAGAAATATAACCTGCAGCATGGCGAGCAGCGCCCGGCGGGTTACAGCGATCCGACGCCGCGCATCTGGGCGGCGGACATCAGAATCACGCCGGATGGACAATTTATCTATGTGACCGAGCGCACCTCCAGTACCGTCAGCGGCTATCGGGTAGATAAATCGTCGGGTGAGTTAACACTCATCGGCAGCTGGCCGGTGGAAAAACAGCCGCGCAGTATCGCGATTGATGCGCAGGGCAAATGGCTGATCGTCAGCGGAGAGAAGAGCGCCGTGATTGGCAGCTACGCCATCGCTCCGGCCAGCGGCGAACTTAAACGGGTGGCGGAAGCACCAGCTGGCAAAGGGGCAAACTGGGTGACGCTGATAACGCAGTAACCGGCCGGTGTCTCGCGGCAGCTGATGATGGGCCAGGCAAGGCGCGTTATGCCATTTTCGGCATAAGCAGCGCAGAAATTTTTGGTTCTGATCGGGCGCGTAAGCGGGTTTACTCAGGGCATAAACTGATGCGGAGAACCCGAGATGAAACAGAAACTGATAGCCTGGTTTGAACAGCTGCTGAGCGGCCCTGCGGCGGATGCCCATAGCCATGACATTAACGCTGAACTGCTACTGCCGCTAAGCCAGCTCTATGGACTGGAATACTATCCGGCAGTGCATCGTTATCATGAAAAATAACGGTTGTTGTGCTTTGTCTGGTTAAAGGCCCGCTTCTTTGCGGGCCTTTTTGCGTTCAGGGGGAAGTGAACGGTCATTTCGTTGCTCAGAAAGCGCAGGGATAAAGAGATGAGCTGGTTTCTCTGGCAGATAACTTCGTTTAATATCTGCGAGTTGTGTTCCAGCACTGCTTCTTGTCGTCCCGCATTAATCGCCGTATTCTTTTTCTGCGCCTGCCAAATCAGGCGACGGAATTGGAACTCCGGTTAATGCACACTCGCGGCAACATTTTATTGTCGTGCGTCTGGCTACACCTCAATGGTGGGCTGGGCGAGGGCACCTTAGGGTGCGCCGGTTCAGTGTGCCCGGTAGTTCCAACCTCGTTCAGTCTGCCACCCATGAGATTGGAACCTCAGGTGGCGGTTTAAAATGCATACTGGAGGCTTCCCCATGAGCACGAACCTCGATCCACACCATTTGCCATCTGAAAGCGCGCCAACTAAAACACAACGTCGGTATACCATCGGCTATCAGCCCAAACGCGGCGATTGCACCACACCTGCAATACATCTGAGCGGGAAATGGCTTCGTGAAGCTGGATTTGAAACCGGAGCCCTTATTACGGTGAAAATTGAGCAGGGCTGTCTTTTGTTGATTCCGGAAAGTGCTCAAATGTAATTTTCTAATGCAGATAAATGGCTCACATAATGTGAGTTGCTTCAGTCAGTGAGTGTGATAACACCTGCCAGGTGGATCCACCTGGCAAGCTAAATGCAGGTGACCCTAAAGTTGAATCTTGATATTTGCTATAGGGTCATCTGAATAGTTTCTATTAACGTTGAAAAGAGCTTGACAGCAATTGACTTAATTCATCCTGACTAACCCAAAAGATAAAAGCCTCATACTTTCGCAGCAGGCTTTTATCTTTCAATGGCATCAAGCTTAGTGCATTAACTGACTCACCAGACCGGTAAGATCGGCTTTTTTATCCACGACCCCCGCCGTTGACGCTTTATCCACCAGCTGCGGCAGATATTTTGCCAGCAGGTTCAGTGCATCGCTGGTGTTGATGCCCATCCGTGCAGCCAGTTGCTCAATCGCTTCGGAGTTAATCATCTTCTGCACCAGCTCGCTGCTCAGGGCAACGTTCTGCTGATCGCCCAGCCAGGAGTTAACCACCTCACTGTACTCACCGCTCTGAAGATGGCTTACGATGGTGTGTAAACCGCCTTGCTGTTCCACCCACTCCAGTACACCTTTCACTTCCTGACTGGTCTGAGTATTCAGGCCGCACATCGCCAGCACCGTTTCCAGTAAACTCATTTTATTTCCCCTGAATAGTGATCGCTTAAGACTGTTTACATGCTCTGATTTTATGAATGACAAACAGCACAATAATTGAACCCAGGGTTGCAATCGCAATGCTGTAAATATTGAAACCACTGACCTTGCCAAAGCCCAGAGCCGTACTGGCGACACCGCCAATCAGTGCGCCGATAATACCCAGAATCATGGTCATGAAAATGCCCATATGTTCTTTACCTGGCATAATACATCTGGCGATAATACCGGCGAGCAGACCAAATACAACCCATGACAATATACCCATCATTACCATCCTTCTTTTTATATAAATTACTGCACGTTTAGCAGTGGTTTAATCCGAAAAATAAAAGCAGGTGTATCGTACGCCGCGTAGTATTTGTCTGGCAATCCTGTTTTTTTAATTAAACTAAACGTATCGGAAACGATAGGGGAGTAATTATGAGCATTCTGGATAATATTAAAAATATTGGCGATGAGTTGTTACATAGCGTTGATAAAAATGTTGAGAATAAGACTGATGCCTCAATATCAGGTGTTCGCACATATACGGTGAAATCCGGGGACACGCTCAGCGCAATCGCTAAGCAACTTTATAATGACGCATCAAAATATATGAAAATCTTTGAGGCGAATAAAAATATCCTCAGCAACCCGGATAAAATTGCGCCGGGTCAGGTATTGACTATTCCTGAGTAATAATTCGCCGGGAGTACGAGCCAGCCAGAGCAGGGATTGCCCGGCTGGTTTCTTGCATTTATAACCGCCGGATTCACCAGGAATATGCAGGTAACAGCAGGCGGATCCGGATGCTAATCAGAAAGAACGAGAAAATCGGGAGTACTGAAAAGCAAAAAGCCCGCTCAGGTTTCCCTGAGCGGGCTTTTCTAATTCTGGCTCCTCTGACTGGACTCGAACCAGTGACATACGGATTAACAGTCCGCCGTTCTACCGACTGAACTACAGAGGAATCGTTTGAACGAGGCGAATATTAGCGGCGTCGCACTGAGGTGTCAACAGCAAAAAAGACATTATCATTCAACTGGCTAGCTTTAACGCAATGCGATCGGGATTTAAGCAGTTTGAGCCGTTTCAGATGTCATCCGGCTCAGGGGATCCTGCTGGTAAAACTGGCGCAGATGCTGATACATGGCGGGAAAACGTTCTGCCAGCAGAAGCGGAGCCGTAAAGAAATATTCAGAGAGTACAGCGAAACACTCTGCCGGATCGCTGGCGGCGTAGGGATCAATGGTCGCAGCCTGTTCGCCTGCCAGTTCCACTTCACTCTCAATCTCTGCCATCGCGGCTCGCAAATCCTTTTCCCACTGGGCTACGTCACGCAGCGGCATGACCGGAACACCGCTGGTATAACCGCTGCCGCGCGCATCCAGTTTGTGTGCCACCTCATGGATCACCAGATTAAAGCCGGAGAGATCGAATGAATCCTGAATATCGAGCCAGTTGAGGACGACCGGTCCCTGGGTCCAGCTCTGTCCGGCATGAACGGCAGGTGCGCTGTGAACCAGCCCATCTTCATCCTGCCACTGATCGTCAACCTCAAACGGCTCGGGATAGATCAGCACCTCATGAAAACCGTCCAGCCACTCCAGACCCAGCTTCAGCACTGGCAGAGAGAAAAGCAGGGCGATCCGCACGCTGCGCAGTTCATCCAGTTGAGCACCCCCGAGAGGCACCAGTTTTTTCTGTTGCAGAAAGCGCCTTGCCAGCTCCACCAGCGCCTGCTGTTCAGCCTCATCCAGCGGGCTGAAGACAGGCTGTGACAGCCCCTGTTGCCACGGCAGGGCCGCCAGCATGGTGTCGTTATGCGTTTTCCAGGGCCATTTAAACATCGCAACTCCTGCACAGAACCGGGCTATGTCGTTATCCTGACGCGGCAGACATAAAAATGCCAGCATCGAATGCTGGCATCTTCTGTCGCACTTCAGGACTGAAGGCTGTCTATTCAACCCGTTAGCGCAGCCGTTGTCTGTGATTCAACCCGCAAAGCGCAGGGTTAAGGGATTACCTGCGTTCAACGCGCTGAAATTCAATGACCCAGACCCAGGGATTCACTTCCCAGCTGGTTGCGCCATACTGCTTTTCCCAGGCTTTACGATACGCCTCTTTAGGCGACTCAGAATTAACGTTCATGGTGAAGAAGTTATTAAGGAAATGCGAGTCGGTCTGTACGCCCTCCGCCATAATGTCATCTTCACTGATATCCTGAATCTTCTCCGCGCGCACGCCGGTGATTTCGAGGTTTATACGACTGGCCCAGCGCGGCATGTGGATGGCGGTCTGCCAGCCAAACTCTTCGGCTTCCGGGGTGCTCATCGCATGCTGACCCAGCTCATTGCTGTCGGCACGATACTGGCAATATTCCGGCAGGCGAAACGGCGTCGGATCACGTTCATATTCGGCCAGATCGCTTTCTGGCACCATCGGGCCACGCCAGGTTTCACGCACCCAGAGGATGTCACCCGGCTTGCCGTAGGGGCACTGATAGCTGATGTCCGCCATCGACATCATCTTGTAGCCATGCAGATGGTTAGCACTCACATCAAAAGCATGTACGCCCTCGTGATGATCCTGCCCCGGCCCGAAAGCCTGAGTTTTCATAATGCGCCGGGTTTGTGTTTGCTGGCCAACCAACAGGGCACGAACACGCTGTTCGGAAAAAAGAATCGGCCGTTCTTTCATGGATTACCTCTTTTTATTAGTAGAACCCGGTTACTGCTGTAAACGTCCATTTGCTTCACATCTGAGAATTATCATAAAAGCTTTAAATCATTTTGCTTAATAATTTGTCGCCTGACAGTCACTTCAAAATTGTCACGTTGGGTGTTAAAAACCAGCAAAATGCAAAAAGCGCACCAAAGCTTATCACGCAATCGGCAGAACGCGACGAACAGCCCGGATACAGTACGTTATAACGGTAAAAATAGGAACCTTTTCAGATTTTTTCACCTGCTATTGCCCACACTTTTACAATTAAATGCGTGACAAAAAAAGGTTAAGCCCGACAGGTTTAGCTGGTTGAGAATGAATCAAACATTACTGCTGTTAAACTAATTTTCTTAGCAGCAATTCACTGAGGAAAGGCTTAAAACCGCCGAAATTGCGGTATTTATGTAACAGAGATGCTATACAGATGATCCAGATCTCATTTTTCTGCCCGAAATAGCTGGCAGCACTGCTCTTTTCAACAGCACTGTAAAAAAGGTGTCATTAGCCAGTCGCTATGATGGCTTGCCGTTTGCGCACTGATCACGACAGAGAATCCGCTGTCGATCACTACAGGGAGATAGATTATGTCACTCACACTCTGGCAATCCCGCTATGAAAGCTGGTTTCAGGCGAACTGGATCCACGACGACGGCGCGCACGATATCGCCCATCTGCGACGCGTCTGGATGAGCGCGCAGCGAATCATGACAGGCACGAAGGCGGACCCGCTGGTGGTGCTCACCGCCTGCTATTTTCATGATGTAGTGAATCTTCCAAAGAATCATCCGGAACGGCATCTCGCCTCAACGTATGCAGCCGCGGAAACGCAGCGCATTCTGCAGCAGGATTTTCTCGATTTCCCGGCAGAAAAGATTGATGCCGTGATGCATGCAGTTAAAACCCACAGTTTCAGCGCCGGTATCCCGTCAGAGACGCTCGAAGCCAGAATCGTTCAGGATGCAGACAGGCTCGAATCGCTGGGCGCAATCGGGCTGGCGCGGGTCTTTTACACGGCCGGTGCACTGAATCGTCCATTATTCGACAGTCAGGATCCGCTGGGTAAAGATCGCGAGCTGAATGATGTTAAGTGGACGCTGGACCATTTCCAGAAGAAGCTGCTGCGGCTGCCGGAAACCATGCATACCGAAACCGGCCGCATGCTGGCTGAGCATAACGCCGATTACCTGGTACGCTATATGGCGAAGCTGTATGCCGAGCTTCAGGGCAATCTGGTGGGGATGGATGAGGGCGTGCTGCGGGATTTTACTCCATTGAAAACTGAATATTAAATTTTTATGACAGTATGTTAATCGATACGGTCATCCGGTAGCGTGTGAGCAATAACAAAAAGGAGCTGCCCGATGACCGAAACTGTTAATTTAACGATTAAAATTGATCCCGAACTGAAAGAAACGATTAAACAGCTGGCGCTGGAAAACCAGGTTTCAATGAGCCAGGAAATTGTGCAGCGTTTGCAGGCCAGTCTCGAAACGCATCCGCATCCCGCCATTGATAATCAGGACATCACTGAAGAGGGGACTGAGGGATCCAGTGCCGCTGACGTGAAGACCGATGCATTAAGTGCAACAGAGCTGAAGCAGATTCGGTTGCTGCTCAAGAAGCAGGGCAAGAAGAAGAAATAAAACAGAAACCCGTCGCCAGACGGGTTTTTACTTTGGAGAAAGGCTGGACCGTTTCGCTATGAGACTGTGCCTGCTCAGGGAACACGGTCAGATCGGAAAGACGCAAAAGCCGCCATCCATGGCATGCTCGGCCCGCACCGTCCTGGCGCGGGACGCTTTCCTCTTCTGACCGTGTTCCCTGCGAGTTGAGCTTATTTGTTGCTGTGAGTATCGTCAGATGTAAGTTCTTCATCAGCCTGAAACCCGTCGCAAGACGGGTTTTTTTATTTCAGTTCGATGACGACTTCAGCTGACGAATATGCGGCAGCAACAGCTGAGCCACCGCTGCAAACACCGGCACCACCACCGAGTTACCAAACTGCTTATAGGCCTGGGTATCTGAAACCGGAATGCGGAACGGCTCGCGACCCGGCACATCAAAGCCCATCAGGCGCGCGCATTCGCGCGGGGAAAGGCGGCGTGGTCGACGCGCCATATTATCCGCATCCTGAAACTCCGCTTCGCCCAGCGCACTGTTCCAGCCGCGATCAATCAGAATCTCTGAGCCATCTTTGTAGTAACGCGCTGACAGCGTCCGCACGCAGCAGTCAGGATTGCGCGGATCGTTGAGGCCAAAGCCAAAGCCATTACCTTTGGCTTTATGTTTTTTCGCATACTGGTAGAGGTAGCGCCAAAGCACCGGTGACAGGATATATTTGTCGTCCGGCGCACTCTCCAGCAGGCTCTGCAGGCTGGGGACCTGCGCCGGGTAGAAACGGCGGATATCGCGCAGCGTAAAGTCCTGCTTTTTCAGGTCACGGCGAATCCCCACCAGCACAATGCGTTCGCGATGCTGCGGCAGGAAGTGGCGCGCATCGATCACTTTGGCATCGGGGCTGCTGGCTCCGGCATCGGCCACGTCATAGCCCAGCTCATCCAGCGTCTCCATGATAATGGCGAAGGTGCGGCCCTTATCGTGGCTTTTGAGGTTTTTCACATTCTCCAGCACAAAAAATGGCGGCTTCTTGGCAGCCAGAATGCGCGCAACATCGAAAAACAGCGTGCCCTGTACCTGACACTCAAACCCGTGGGCGCGGCCCAGCGCATTTTTCTTGCTGACCCCCGCCAGCGAAAAAGGCTGGCAGGGAAAACCGGCCAGCAGCACCTGATGGTCGGGGATTGCCGCATCAATCGCGCGGTATATCGCTTCATCGTCAGTCAGACCTTCAGGCTGGGTCACCTGACGAATATCGGTATTGAAGTGATGCTCCAGCGGATCGCTGTAGTGATTGGCTTTGTAAGTGCGAACCGCCTCTTTATTCCATTCACTGGTGAACACACACTTACCGCCGATCGCCTCGAATCCTTTACGGATGCCGCCAATCCCGGCAAAGAGATCGATAAAACGAAACTCAGGGTTATCATAGTGGGCGGGCCGGGTCGGCAGCAGACTCTGCAACAGCGACAGCTCCGCATCACACAGCGGTGGCAGGACGCTTTTACCCTGACGAATCCGGTTCAGCAGGGCCGGCGTCCAGCAGGAAAATCCCGCCTGCTGCAGTCGGGCCGTGAGATCACGAACCGAATAGATGTCCAGCACCTGTCTAAAGAGTTCAGACGCATCAGCAGATGAAAGTGCAGCAGAGAGTGGTTCAGCGAGGGCGGCGGAATGCATGCGTTTTTCCTTAACAGTAAGGAGCCTATGCTAACACTCCAGAGGCTGCGAGGAAATTGCCGGGATGTGCCCTGTGTCAGACCACCGGAAAGTTCTGTTTCGCGGCGTAATCTCCGAAGTCGTCCGGCGACAGCTTTCGCTTTTCGCGGCGCAGGCTAAAGTTACAGAACCAGCAAAAAAGGAGACGTTATGGCTGATGTTCACTCCAGCGAAACACGCAGCAAAAATATGCGTGCCATTCGCGCTCAGGATACGGCCATTGAGCAACGTATTGCGCTGCTGCTGAAAGATCGGGGATTCAGTTTTCGCGTGCAGGATAAAAATCTGCCGGGACGGCCTGATTTTGTTCTGACCGAACAGCAGGCGATTATTTTTGTTCATGGCTGCTTCTGGCATCGTCATCACTGCTATCTGTTTAAGCTGCCGGCGACGCGCACAGAATTCTGGACCGGAAAAATTAACAGCAATGTTGAACGTGACCGGCGTTATGTGCGCCAGCTGCAGGAAAGCGGCTGGAAAGTGCTGATCATCTGGGAGTGTGCGCTACGTGGCAAACTGCGCCTGGCGGATCAGGATCTGCTGGAGCGGCTGGAGGAGTGGCTGCTGGCGATGCCGGAGAGTGCGGAGATCGACCATCAGGGCATTCATCATTACAACGCCGATTGCTAATCAGAGACATAATTGGTTAGATCGGCGCTTTCTCCGTGGCAAGGATCCTGAAATGAGCAGCATAAAACTGACGGTAAAACGCCTTTACCAGATTCGTGACGAGCGGATGGTGAATACCAAAGCGACCGCGCGGGTTTACTGTGGTGACAGGCTTATCGCCACGGAGGAGATCACCGGTATGACTGAAAGCCCGGTCAGCAAATATCTGCATGCTGAAGGAGCAGCAGGCGAGACGGTGCGGGTAGAGTGGGATTGTGAGGGCATCGCGGAGATGACTGTTACGGAAATTGAGCGCTGCCCATGTTGTCAACATAACGAACCAGACTAAGGATAAGATTTTGGCGGGAACCAGTTTACTGACTTTACTTGATGATATTGCAACACTTCTGGACGATATTTCCGTCATGGGGAAAGTGGCGGCGAAAAAGACTGCTGGCGTGCTGGGCGACGATCTGTCGCTGAATGCTCAGCAGGTCAGCGGCGTCAAAGCCAACCGTGAGCTGCCGGTAGTATGGGGCGTTGCCAAAGGATCGTTTCTTAACAAACTGATCCTGGTGCCACTGGCGCTGATTATCTCCGCGTTTGCGCCCTGGCTGATTACGCCGCTGCTGATGATTGGCGGTGCCTATCTCTGCTACGAAGGCGTGGAGAAGGTAATGCACAGTCTGCAGCATGACAAGCAGAGCAAATCACCGGAAGCGCGTCAGCAGCGACTCGAGTCGCTGGCGAATCAGAATGCGGCCGAGTTTGAGAAGAAGAAGATCAAGGGCGCAGTGCGCACCGATTTCATTCTGTCAGCCGAAATTGTTGCGATTACCTTAGGCATCGTATCGGAATCGCCGCTGCTCAACCAGGTGATTATCCTTGCGGGCATCGCAATTCTGGTTACGGTAGGCGTTTACGGCATCGTGGCGGCCATCGTGAAAATTGATGACCTCGGTTTCTGGCTGCGTGAAAAGCCGTCGCGCGTTGCGCAGGGTATCGGCAGTGTGCTGCTGGCCGCCGCGCCCTGGCTGATGAAGATCCTCTCGGTAGTCGGCACCATCGCCATGTTCCTGGTCGGCGGCGGCATTGTGGTGCATGGCATCACGCCGCTGCATCATCTGATAGAGGAAGTCAGCAGTGGCTTCAGCAGCTGGATCGCGATGCTGCTCAGCAACGGCGCTAACCTGGTGCTCGGCTTTATCATTGGGTCGATCGTGCTGTTAGTGGTCAACCTTATTGCCAGAGTGCGCGGAAAATCGGTATAAAGCGCACTGTGATTAAAGGTCAGGAGAATGACGATGAACGACGACATGTTTGAATTTGATATCGACGCACAAATTGAGCAGGCTGAAGCGAAAGCAGAGAAAAAAGCCAGCGAAGTGCCGGATGATCTCGGTGACGAAGCCGATTGCGAAGGCTGTAAAATCTGACGTCAGCGTCAACACTTCATAAAAGCGGATAAGTTTTATCCGCTTTTTTTATATTCCGCATATCCAGCTGCTTAATTCTGAATTCGCCCTTTTTTTGCGTGCCTTAACAGGCAAGGGTCGGCTTTGCCTGCTATAAAGAAAATAATCACTCAGGTTAATAACACGCATGAAAGGAGCGCATTATGGTTTTCGCAATCAGTGAAGAAGTGCAGCATAAGGAGGAGGGGCAGACGATGGTGGTGACCGGCTACGCGAGTGGCATGGTGGAGTGCCGCTGGTATGACGGCTTTGCCGTGCGCAGCGAGGCTTTTCGCAGCGATGAACTCTGCGCCCTGAATCCGGCACAACAACTGGCGGGCTGACAGCATCAGGCCTGTGGGTTCTGCGACCCGCCAGGCCCGGTTTCTGACTGCCTATGGCCCGGCACACTCCCTGTGCCGCCCTGTTTTCAGACGTTACCGTCGTTATCCTCTTCAACCGCCTGATAGATCCGCTGCAGCACATCCGGGAAGGCTGACTGGACACGACTCCAGCTCGGTATAAACGGCTTATCGTTAGGACGCTCAATAAACGCCTGACCTGCTTCCAGAATCGACTGGGTAAACATCTCTACCGCAGCCTCTTCCACATGCTGATCAAACTTCAGCCCGTTCATTGCCGCTTCGTGATTGTAGGTCTCCATCATATCCAGCGCATTACGATAATAGGTTGCTTTCAGCACCCGGAACGAGTCGCTGGTCAGCGGCACACCCATGGTGGCGAGCTTGCGCAGCAGTGACTGGACAATATCACTGCTCATGCGCTTCAGGCCGCCGGTGCCATCATCTTCTGCCAGCGGCTGATGCTTGTGATCGTAGTTATCGGCGATCTCAACCTGGCACGACTGGCGGGTGGTGTAGTTACGATAAATCTCCGACAGCACGCCAATCTCCAGTCCCCAGTCGCCGGGGATCTTGATGCCGTTCAGCACATGCGTTCGCATGGCAAACTCGCCCGAGAGCGGATAGCGGAAGCTTGTCAGGTAATCCAGGTATTCCGAATGGCCATAGACTTTCTGTAGTGAGCGCAGCAGCGGCCCGACCAGCAGACGGCCGACGCGGCCATTCAGCTTGCCATCCGCGACGCGCGCGTAGAAGCCCTTACAGAACTCATACTGAAACGCCGGGTTGGCCAGCGGGTAGAGCAGGCGGGCCAGCATGCCACGCTCATACGTGACGATATCGCAGTCATGCAGCGCCACACAGCTGGTGCGATCTGACGCCAGCGTATAACCGGTGCAGAACCAGACGTTACGGCCTTTGCCGGGGTTGGTGGGCGACAGACCCTCTTTATCCAGTTCCGCATCAATGGCTTTCAGACGCGGGCCATCGTTCCACAGGATGCGATGCCGTTGCGGCAGGCGGGAGAAGAACTCGCGGGCAAACAGGAACTGATCGCGGTCAGCACGATCCAGACCAATGACAATTTCGTCCAGATAAGGCACTTTGGCCAGCTCATCAACGATTTTCGTCAGCGCCGGACCTTCAAGTTCGGAAAACAGCGATGGCAGGATCAGCCCCATTTTGCGTTTGCGGGCAAAGCGAACCATCTCTTTTTCCAGCGACTCCACGCTGCGGTGGGTAAGGTTGTGGAAGTTGGTGATTACGCCATTCTGATAAAAGTCACTCATCGCATCATCCTTTTAATGCCCGTGGGCAGCTTATTGAGATTGAGTCAAAAAATAGTCCAGCCCTTCACGCCAGCCTTCGGGGCCATGGTGAGCGGTGTGATAGACCTGCTGCTGATCGGTCCGGCTGAGTGTTACCGGTGTTTTACTGTAGCCCTTAATCACGACGGCATAATCAACTGCATCCAGCATCGGCGCATCATTCGGCCCGTCACCGAGACCAATTGTGATGGGCGCTTCACCGGGGGCATGATCCAGCAGCCAGCGCAGCGCTTCACCTTTGCCGCAGCCTGCTGGCATGACATGCCAGAAACGTCCGCCCTGCGTCAGCGCCAGCCCTTCAGCACGCAGTGCCTCCTGAAAGCTATCGAAAGCTTCATCGCTGTCGCGCCAGACAATCACTTCAGAGGCGTCGCGCTGGCGTGCCAGCGCGGCATCTCCCTCACTCAGTCCGGTCATTGAGGCCACTTCCGGATCGGAGAAATCATGAAAGCCGGTAAAGCGGTAGGCTGTTTTCAATGCAGCCAGCCGCTGGCAGAGAGCGTCATAAGTCAGCGTGTTATCAGGCAGACGGATACGCTGCTGATCCTGCAGCTGAAGCACGGCACCGTTCTCGGCAATAAAGGGTGAACCACTGATCCCAAGTTTTTTTTGCAGCGGAATGATTTCGGCTGCCGTCTTACTGGAACAGATCACCAGCGGAATAGCGGACTGTTTTAGTGTGGTGAGCCACTCCGTGGCCGCATCCCAGCGATAGGTATGGTGGTCCAGTAGCGAACCATCGAGATCGGTAATAATCATTAACGGCTGTTGAAGATCGGGCATTAACAGGCTCCTTTCATCACGTTCGCGGCTAAAGCAGCGATTTTTCAATATTATAGTTGAATATGGCTCACACTTTTTTTCCTGCCACGCCGGCTGAAAATCCAGGATAAATCTTAAAAGAGAAGAGGGGAAAACGGGGGATACAAGAAATGTGCAGGCGCTAAGTCACTGGCTGGCCCGGTGTTTTCGGTAACTATAGCCTTACAACGACCCGGTTCGTTGCAAAAACGTGCATATCTGATACTTGTTTCGGTGACGCGATCGCGTAATCTGCATAGGTGTTAAGAATTCCCTGGTGTAACGAATTGAATTTTTACCCGGCCTTCCCGCCGGGTATTTTTTTGAAATCGATTTCAGCGGTTAGCTTCATAGGCGCGATAGTCACAGATGTCGATTTCAAACGCTTCTGCCAGTTCGGTATAGGAGTGGAAAATCTGGCCTTCAACTTCGAGCCGTGGCATCTGGCCCTGCTCCATATATTCCCTTATCTCTCCTGACGTTTTCGCCTGAATCGCCGCCAGTAAACCCTCAACATCCACCTTCAAATCGGACGCCGGCATATCGGTGTGCTGCTTTTCGTCTGTCATTTTCTGACTCCTGAGAGCAAACAGAATAATCAGTATAGAACGCGGGGCAGAAAGAGGGGACCGGGCAGATCGCAGGCAAAAAAAAGCCCGCGCTGCGCGGGCAAAATCCTTGTTACTTCAGGTTGTGGCTGCACCTATGGGGGTGGTGCAGTGGAGGAAGTGTAAAGGCCAGGCGCGTAAGAAGTCTTGCGGTGAAATGTTAAGAAATTGCAAAAATGGTCCTTACTCAGATTTACCTGACTTTGCCCCTGAACAGAGCAGATTCGGCTATAGTTGATGATAAAGCTGATTTTTTTCAATACCTAAAGGAATGGTTATGGACATCTTAAGAATTATTATCGCAATTCTGCTGCCACCGCTGGGTGTGTTTATGCAGGTCGGTTTTGGTGGTGCTTTCTGGCTGAATATTCTGCTGACGATCTGTGGTTACATCCCTGGTATCGTTCATGCCGTCTGGGTCATTGCCCGCCGCTAACGCGCTGCATCGCGCCGGTTCTTCGTTTAGACTGTACGCAGTAAATAATCAGGAGAACCGAAATGAAGGTAAATGACCGCGTCAGCGTCAAAACCGATGGCGGCCCGCGTCGCGTTGGCACCATTCTGGCTATGGAGCCATTTAATGAAGGCACCATGTTTCTGGTCGCGCTGGAAGATTATCCATTAGGCATCTGGTTTTTTAATGAAACGCAGCAGCCGGATGGTATTTTCGTCGAGCCTTACCACGACGCCTGAGCCTGACGTGCATAAAAAAGCCCCGTTACGTTAAACGTAACGGGGCTTTTTTGCATTCAGCGCCGCTGCCGTCGACAACAGCCGCTGCCAGTTACCTGCCTGGCGTCAGAAGGTTTCCCAGTTATCACTACCGGTGGTCAGCGCCGGGCGCGGTGTCAGAGCGGATGTTTTGGCTGGTGATGTGACGCGGGTGGCCACACTTTTCGTGGCAGGCGAATCCTGCAGACGGAATGCCGCTACCGCCTGTGTCAGTTTGCCCGCCTGATCTTCCAGCGAGGCTGCTGCTGCTGAGGCTTCTTCCACCAGCGAGGCGTTCTGCTGTGTGACGTTGTCCATCTCAGTGACCGCCTGGCTCACCTGCTGAATACCCCGGCTCTGTTCGTCCGATGCCGCGGCGATTTCCGACATAATATCGGTGACGCGACGTACCGCCTCGACAATCTCACCCATGGTACTGCCCGCTGCGCCAACCTGATGCGAACCGTCATTAATCAGCGTGACCGACTCAGCAATCAGGGATTCAATCTCTTTGGCCGCCTGCGCACTACGCTGGGCCAGATTGCGCACTTCGCTTGCCACCACCGCAAAGCCGCGACCCTGTTCTCCGGCGCGCGCTGCTTCAACCGCTGCGTTCAGCGCCAGGATGTTGGTCTGGAACGCGATGCTGTTAATGACGTTAGTGATCTCAGCGATTTTCTTTGAGCTGCCGGAAATGTTGGTCATGGTTTTCACCACGCTATCGACCAGATCACCCCCGCTGCGCGCCTTGCCAGAGGCATCCGCGGCCAGCTGGCTGGCGTGATGGGCATTCTCGGCGTTCTGTTTTACCGTGGCGGTGAGCTGTTCCATGCTGGCAGCGGTCTGCTCCAGTGCTGCCGCCTGCTGCTCGGTGCGTGAAGAGAGATCGGTGTTACCAGCTGAAATTTCGCTGGAGCCCTGATAAATCGCCACAGCACCTTCACGCACCGTTCCGACGGTGGTGACCAGCGCCTGCTGCATCAGCTGCAGGTTGTGGATCAGCGTACCAATCTCACTGCGGCCATAGGGCAGGGGAACAGAGGTCAGATCGCCCTGCGCAATGCGTTCGATACGCATCACCGACTGACGCAGCGGGTTAATCACCACGCGTCGCAGGAAGACAAAGGTCAGCAGCACCAGCACCAGCGCGGCACTAAACGCCACGGCCATCGAGATAAAGCCAATGCGTGACAGATGATCGGCTTCGGCAGTAATAGCATTCGCGCGGTCAGTACGAATTTTGATCGCCTTCAGTAACACTGCGTTATAGTCATCATCCAGCCTGCGGGTAACGTCCGTCTCCTGGGCGATAATGCCCTCAAAGCTGCCCTGTTTACCGGCATTAATCATGGGTATCAGGCCTTTATTGATGTAATCGTTGAAGCGTGCCTGCAGCGTGGCATCCAGTTCAACGTCAGCGGGGGTCTTCACTTCACGTGCCTGATAGACCGCAAACCCCTCTTTAGCCTGCTGAATCCGTTTTTCAGCAGCCGCCACGTTGGCGCGAAACGCGTCCATTTCACCAATACGCGCGGCGGCACCGGCCTGAATAATGGTCAGGCGTGCCGTACGCAGGTGGTTGGAACTGTTAGCGAGGCCCATGCGAACCTGGATTTCGTCCGTAGCATCATTGAGAGAGTGGTTGCTTGAGATAAGAAAGTAACTGGCGATACCAATACAGAGTGCGAACAGCAGCAATATGCCGCCGAAGATCAGGCTAAACAGCGGCATCAGGCGGAGATTCTGCCAGATGCCAGCGCTTTTATGTCCATTATTATCTAATGCAGTGTTCATATCCTTGCTCTCTTGAGGCTGTTGTTATAAGGCTTAACATCGGCAAAAGAGTGTAAAGGCTTAGGAGCAAGAGTGAGACCTGGATCCCAATTCAGCGCAAAAAAAACCGGCCATTAAGGCCGGTTCTTCAGGTCTGACGATCAGCGAATATTAACGTAAATACCCGAGGTCACATTATCGGTTAAACGCACCACATGATAAATAACCTGTTTATTATGGGTTTTGATTTTGCGTTTAATATTACCTTTGTGTGACGATACCGTTTTGGCCTTAATTTGCATTTTATCTGAGATCTGAATGGTGTCATGACCTGACATCCACATCTTCAGCATGTTTGACTCAGTCTGGCTCAGCGTCAGCGGGTGAACATCCATGCCCGAAGAGATGCGCGCAGACTGGTTAAGCTTCTTCTGCAAATAGGTGCTGAGTAAGGAATCCAGGGTCGATGTCTTCATCGATTTTGATGTAATAATCAGGTTCTTACGAACGTAGAGATATTCCTCAAAATGGATATTGCTAATCGCCATGAATATAAAGAACAGCGTATCAGGATGCTGCGTAATAATACTGCGGATACGTTCACTGGAATCTGACTCATGAATGAAACAATCTTCATTAATAAAGACGACACCAGGATTTAATTGCTCACATTTTTGCTGTAGTTGCTCAATATCGGAGACAGAAGAGATATTTTTCTTCTTAACTCCCTTTAAAGACATGTAGTCTGATAATCCCAGGCGTGTGTAGTTGCAGGAATCCATAATAATAGTTGGCATAATAGCGACCCTCACCAATTTGTTATCCGTTTAAATCAACGATGAATACGCGTTGCGGTACGAGAGAGATTTCTTAGGTACTTTTTTATTCTGCTCGTGCAGTGTGGCAACAGGCAAACGCCCGTAAAAGTCTTCATCCCTGACCCGTTCTGCAAAAAATTTGTGCTTCCATGACGTCACACATTCTCCGGCAATGGCGGGGAATGCCAGTGAAGTGCCGGAGATTCAGTAAAGCTCATTTTTTGAGAGCTGTGTCACTATCCCTGAAAACAGGAAGTTTTCTGATAGGACAATTCTCAAAAACATTTGTTTTACGAAAGTGTGAAGTCTCAGCGTGCGATGACAATGCCGGAAAAAACATTTTTTAACAAGAAAAATCACTTAAAGTTTTTTTCCCTGTGAATTCAGTGTATTGCCAGTTTTGCATGCACATTCACAGTCTGACCGCTTCTGTGAACCACCCAACTAAAATACGCGAAGCCCGGTTTAATAAGAATTATTTTCAGACTCTCAGCACATTTATCAGAATTTCCTTAGTTGCATTCTGGAAAACATGGTTCGGAAAATGCAGGGATGGTTTTGCGATACTTAAGTGTTGCTGAGCAAAGGTAGTTAGAAACTTAATGTTCAGGGACGGGATAGTTCTGTCAGGAACAGGGCCAGTAAATCAAATATTTCACTGAACAAATGCTCACAGAACGGGGCCAGCAGGGGCATCAGCAGGCTGATGGTTAAAATTCCGACTGATAAGGTAATCGGGAAGCCAATTGCGAAGATTGATAACTGTGGTGAAACACGGTTTAACAAACCCAGTACCAGATTTACCATGAGTAACAAAACGATTAAGGGCAGCGCTAACATCATGCCATTAAGGAAAATTAATCCGCCGGATTTCACCAGCGCCATAAATGCGTTGGCATTTAGCGGGTGGCCACCAATCGGCAGCGTGTGAAAACTGTCCGCCAGCAGTGAGATCAGCCACAGATGTCCGTTAAAGGTCAGAAACAGCAGCATGGCCAGCATGTCGAGAAAACGGGCCAGCACCGGCATGTTCAGACGGCTGCCAGGATCAAAAAAGGTGGCGAACGAAATGCCCATCTGCAATCCAATCACTTCCCCGGCAAGGCGCACCGCCGCAAACGCAAACTGCATGGTAAAGCCCAGCGCGATACCAATCAGCATCTGCTGGATCAGCAGCCAGAAACCGGCAGGGGAAAACAGGGTGACATTGACAGCAGGTAACAGCGGCATCAGCAGCCAGGTGATCATCACCGCCAGTCCGATTTTGACACGTTTGCTGACGGATCGTTCACTGAGGATCGGCGCAGTAGCGAACAACGCCATGATGCGCACCAGTGGCCAGAAAAACTGGCTGACCCACTGAACCAGCTGGCTGCTGTCGAGAGTAATCATCAGCCGATGATATAAGGCAGGTTGGTAAAGACGGTCCGGATATAGTCCAGCAGCAGATTCAGCATCCACGGGCCGGCAATGATACCGGTGGTGGCAACCGCCAGGATCTTAGGAATAAAGGATAAGGTCTGTTCGTTGACCTGGGTCGCCGCCTGGATCAGGCTGATCAGCAGACCGCTGACCAGGGCTGCCAGCAGCAGCGGGGCGGCCAGCATCAGGGCGACGCGCATCGCTTCCTGTCCCATTACCATTACTGATTCGGGTGTCATGTCGTGCTCCGGTAAGAAAAGGGGATCAGGAGTAGAAGCTTTGCGCCAGTGAACCGACCAGCAGTTGCCAGCCATCGACCAGAACAAACAGCATCAGTTTAAACGGCAGCGCGATGGACGCTGGCGGTACCATCATCATCCCCAGCGCCATCAGCACGCTGGCAACCACCAGGTCGATGATCAGGAACGGGATAAATACGGTAAAGCCAATCTGGAACGCGGTCTTGAGCTCGCTGGTCACATAGGCGGGCAGCAGAATACGCATTGGCACCGCTTCAGGACCGGCAATCGGGGCGGTATTCGCCAGACGGGCAAACAGGGCTAAATCCGCTTCACGGGTCTGACGCAGCATAAACTCGCGCAGCGGCTGGGCACCTTTATCAATCGCCACGTCCATGCTGATCTTGTCCTGGCTGAACGGCAGGTAAGCATCCTGATAAATCTTGTCGAAGGTCGGTGCCATAATAAAGAAAGTCAGAAACAGCGACAGTCCGAGCAACACCTGGTTAGGCGGCGCAGAGGGCGTGCCCAGCGCGTTACGCAGTAAACCAAACACAATGATGATACGGGTGAAGCTGGTCATCATCAGCAGCACGGCCGGAATAAAGGTCAGCGCAGTGATAAAGACCAGCGTCTGTACCGGCAGTGACCAGCTCTGACCGCCATTCGGCAGTGAGTGACTCACCAGGCCCGGCAACTGGGCATGGGCAACCGGTGCCAGTAACAGCAGTGGCAATAAAGGAAGCAGTCGACGCATCATTGTGGTTTTCCGGGACGTTTAACCAGATTCTGTAACAGCTGACGAAAATCCTGTGGCGCACTGTTTACTGGCGTCACAGAGACCGGTTCACCCGGCGGCAGCGTATGCAGATGAGTAATCTGCTGGGCAGTGACGCCCAGCACCAGACGCGCATCGGCAGTATCGACAATCACCACCCGCTCACGCTGGCCCACTGAGACGCTGGCCGTGAGTTTCAGCTCCTGACCACTGACCTTTTTCGGCGCAAAGCCGGCACGGCGTGCCAGCCAGGCGCAGGCCAGAATCAATAAAATAATCACTGCTAACACGCTGCTGACCTGTGCCAGCATAGAACCGGTCGAAATCGCCTGTGCGTGCGGTGCGGCCGGTTGCAGCGTTTGATTCTGGCTATTCATAATGTGACTCTTAGCGACTCAGACGACGCATACGTTCAGACGGGGTGATGATGTCAGTGATACGAACGCCATATTTGTCGTTCACCACCACCACTTCACCCTGTGCAATCAGGTAACCGTTGATCAGAATATCCAGCGGCTCACCTGCCAGTCCGTCCAGTGCTACCACCGAACCCTGCGCCAGGCGCAGCAGCTCTTTGATGGTCATCTTGGTGCGGCCCAGTTCGACGGTGAGTTTCACCGGGATATCCATAATCAGATCGATATCCTGCAACGAGCCCGCGACATTGCCGCTGTCGAATGACTTAAAGACGTCATCGGTCTGCGGCGCACTGCTGCTGCCGACCTGCTCGTTCATTGCTTCAGCCCACAGATCGTCCGCAGAGATATCGTCAGACGGTTTATTACTGTCAGTCATGGGGCTGTTCCTCGTTAAGCGAATTCAAAATCGGGTTAATCAGGTGTTCGACACGGAGCGCATATTGCCCATTCATCGTGCCATATTGGCTGGTTAAGACCGGTACGCTATCGACATGGGCGATAATGCGTTCCGGCTTCTCAATCGGCAGCACATCACCGGGTTTCAGTTGCAGAATCCGTGAGAGACGCAGTGACGTTTCGGCAAAGTGAGCAATCAGTTCCAGCTCAGAGTGCTGCACCTGTTTGACCAGGTTATCGCGCCAGTGGTTATCTTCCTGACGTGAGTTTTCGAGCGGTGGATTCACCAGCAGCTCGCGCAGCGGTTCAATCATTGAAAACGGGATGCAGATATTAAACTCACCCACCAGGTTACCAATCTCCACCTGGAACGGCGTGTTAACCACGATGTCGTTCGGTGAAGTGGTGATGTTGGTGAACTTTACCTGCATCTCTGAACGTACATACTCGACGTCCAGGGGATAAATAGCCTTCCATGCGTCGCTGTAACCATCCAGCGCCAGCTTCAGCATGCGGCGGATAACGCGCTGCTCGGTATGGGTAAACTCACGGCCTTCGACTTTCGTCGGAAAACGTCCGTCACCACCAAACAGGTTGTCGACGGCGATAAACACCAGGCTGGGTGAGAACACCACCAGCGCCGTGCCGCGCAGCGGTTTCAGGTGGATCAGATTCAGGTTGGTTGGCACCGGCAGATTGCGGGCAAACTCGTGATACGGCTGAATCTTAATCGCCCCGACGCTGATGTCCGGGCTACGGCGCAACAGGTTAAACAGCGTCATACGGAAACTACGGGCAAAACGCTCGTTAATAATTTCCAGCGCCTGCAAACGCTCGCGCACCACGCGGCGCTGGGTATTCGGGTCGTAAGGACGAATATCGCCTTCCGGCCCATTTTGTTTCTTTTCTTCTTCCGCGCTGCCACTGTCGCCGTTTAAAAGGGCGTCAATTTCAGCCTGGGAGAGAATGCTATCGCCCATTGATTCACCTCAAAATGAAGGCAGTAAACAGCACGTCGTTTACGGCCTGCGGAGGTTGACCTTTTACCAGCGGAGGTGTCAGCGCCTGTTTGATTTGTTCAACAAGCGCCTGTTTTCCTTGCTCCGTCGCCAGCGCCGCAGCACTCTGACGCGAGAGCAGCAGCAGCAGACGGCTGCGCACCTCAGGCAGATAGTCATTCATCCGACTCCGGGACTCTTCATCGGCCAGACGCAGGGTAAAGCCTACGTAAAGCACGCGGTCAGGATCGTTGTCGGGATTGACCAGGTTAACCGTAAATGTATCAAGTGCAAAAAAGACCGGAGCGGGAGGCGGTTCAACTTTCGCCACCTCAGGCTTATCGCCCTCGTGTTTATTCATCATTCGCCAGACTGCATAGCCTGCCACGCTGCAAGCGGCCAGCGTCAGAATGATCAACACTGGTATTAAGATTTTACGTTTGCTGCCTTTTGCTTTCGCGTTATCAGACATGGTGCAGTTACTTCCTGTGAATTATGGGCAAGCCTCTCGGCTCACGGGACAGATTATCCGCGTCTTAAGTCAAACCAATGGGTAGAAAAGACGCGGGTTTTACGCTTACCTTCAGCGTTTGCCGCTGTCAGGCGAAAGTGTCGACGGCGCTGTTGCCGTTAACGCGAGCCTGAAGGGCGGCGGGAACGGCGATCGGCGTAATGTCGGTGTCACTGTCCTGGGTGAGAGAGAAGCGGCCATGCTGTCCATCGCGGCGCGCCTCCTGTTGTTGCTGGAATTGCTGGCCCTGCGCGGAACTGTCACTGCTCACCTGACTCTCGCCCAGGTTGATACCGCTCTCTGCCAGCGCGCTGCGCAGCTGCGGTATCGCGGCTTCCAGTGCCGATCTGACGTGGCTATGGCTGGAAACCAGACTAATTTGTGCCTGGTCGTTGTCCAGTTTCAGGCTGATCTGGATAGCGCCAAGGTCTTCCGGATGTAAACGCAACTCCGCGTTCTGCTGGCCGTTGCGGCTGAACATCACGATCTGCTGACTCAGCGCCTGCTGCCACTCGTCGCTGCCCAGCTGTGAATTCAGCATCGGGGTGGACGGGGTGCTGCTGGTCGCAGAGGCGGTCACTGGCGCGGGCAGGCTGCTGGCACTGGCGAACGGCGTGGCGCTGATCGCGTTGTCGCTGGTGCTGGCTTTGATCGCACTCTGATCATCCTGCTTCACCATATTGCTTAGCGCCTGCTGGAAGCTGCTGTCGAGCGTCAGGCCGCTGCTGGTCGCACTTTGCGCGGCGGGCTGACTCTGACTGGCGGAGCTGTTCACCGCAGGTGAATTCAGTGCGGCACCTTTAGCATCATGCTTCTCATCTTTACCCGGCGCAGGGCTATCCGGTGCGTGGCCCTGCTGCGCGCTGTTCAGCAGTTGCGTCAGCGCGGTCTGACTTTTCCGGCCGGTGTCGGTCTGGGCAATCAGCTCACCGGCTTCACTGCTGACCGGCGTCGAAGGCGTCGCTGTCGGCGTTACCGCACCCGGTAACATGGCAAACAGTGCCTGCACATTCTGCATGTCACTGGCGCTTAAAGGTGCGGCCTCCGGCTTGTCTTTATCATCGGCTGATTTTGACCCACCTTTAATATTTTCCGGCTTAAACAGAGCGGTCAGTTCAGCAGGATTATCCAGCGCCGCCATCAGCGCATTCAGCGGCGCCTTCGGGCGGGCGTCATCGGCAGTTTCTGCTTTGACGTCAGCGGATTGCGCCGCTTTTCCCGGTTGTTTCGCCAGGCCTGCCAGCTGGTTTCCCAGCGTGGTCAGAAAGTCCTGTGGCAGGGCATCAGCCCCTGCTACCAGGTCCGTCGCGCCGGATGGTTCCGCGTCGGTTTTAGCCGCCGCTTTTATGCCAATGTGTGGCAGCGTAATCATTCGCCTCTCCTCGATGCGGCCCGTTGGGCAAATTCATCCATCCGTTTCTGATCGAGACGGTTTTCCTGTCGTAATGCATTTTCCGCTGCCCGCGTTATCAGGGTTTGATAGGCGTTCAGCCGCTGCTGTTTGTCGCGCCAGTTAATCAGCGCCTGCTCCAGCCGCTGATTCCAGTTATTAAGCTGGTTGCGATGCTGCTCAATCGCTTTTTCCAGCGTCTGAATAAACTGGTGATAGTTCGTCCAGCGGGTGCTGGCGATGCCGGATGACATGTCATCGTTGAGCTTGTTGCGATACTCGTCCTGATAATCGAGCAGCATCGTCAGCTGCTCGTTAGCGGCGTGCTGGCCGCGGCGCATATCGCCTAAATAGATGGCGGCACGTTCGAGATCCTGCTCCGCTAAGTCGCGCAGCGTATCAATGGCATTTGCAGTTTTCATTGCCGTTACCTCGCGTTAATTATTGTGACGAGCCAAACAGCGCATGCAGATGCAGGCTGGCGTCGTCATAATCGCTGCGCTCAAAGATGCCCTGTTGCAGGAAGGCTTCCATCTGCGGATAGAGCCTGATGGCTTTATCGAGCATCGGATCGCTGCCGGCGGCATAGGCCCCGACGCTGACCAGATCGCGGTTACGCTGGAAGCTGGAGAGCAACTGCTTGAACTGGCGCACCTGCGCATAGTGGTTCTCATCGATCAGCGAGGTCATCGCACGGCTGATTGAGGCTTCGATATCAATCGCCGGATAGTGACCCGCTTCGCCAAGCCGGCGCGACAGCACGATATGGCCGTCAAGGATGGCGCGCGCGGAGTCCGCGATCGGATCCTGCTGATCGTCGCCTTCGGTCAGGACGGTATAGAAGGCGGTGATCGAACCGCCGCCGTCGATGCCGTTACCGGCGCGTTCAACCAGCGCAGGCAGTTTGGCGAATACAGAAGGCGGGTAGCCTTTGGTTGCCGGTGGCTCACCAATCGCCAGGGCGATTTCACGCTGCGCCATGGCGTAGCGGGTCAGGGAATCCATAATCAGCAGCACATGCTTGCCGCGATCGCGAAAATCTTCAGCGATACGGGTGGCGTAAGCGGCACCCTGCATACGCAGCAGTGGCGAAACATCCGCCGGGGCAGCAATTACCACCGAACGGGCGCGGCCTTCAGCACCCAGAATGTTTTCGATAAAATCTTTAACTTCGCGGCCACGTTCGCCAATCAGACCGACTACGATAACGTCTGCTTTGGTGTAGCGCGCCATCATGCCGAGCAGCACGCTTTTCCCCACGCCTGAACCGGCAAACAGTCCCATACGCTGCCCGCGACCGACCGTCAGCAGGGCATTAATGGCACGTACGCCGGTATCCAGCACATCAGTAATCGGCGTACGCTGCAGCGGGTTAAACGGCGGGGTGATCAGCGGTGCGCGATAGCCGGTATCCGGCGACGGCAGACCGTCCAGCGGTCGGCCGCTACCGTCGAGCACGCGGCCCAGCAGTTCCGGCCCCAGCATCAGCTGTTTGCCCGCCTGCGGGTTATCGCCATTCTGACGCGCATAGACCCGCGCCCCCGGTAAAATACCGTCCACTTCTTCCAGTGGCATCATCAGCAGTTTCTGACCGTTGAATCCCACCACTTCACTTTCGATTTCGCTGATGGTTTTGCCATCGTTGCGTTCGATGATGCAGGTCGCACCCAGCGGCAGCTGTAAACCCGTCGCTTCCAGCACCAGGCCGGTCGCGCGGGTCAGGCGGCCATAACGGCGCACCGGCTGCACCTGGGCGATGCGTTTTTCAAAGGCGTCGAGTGAGCCCAGCCAGCGGTTCAGACGGGTAGTCATCAGATTTCTCCTGGCGCAGCGAGACGGCAGAGTTCCTGCCAGCGCGTTGCGACGCTGGCATCCAGATCGCCATCTTCAGCGCTGAGTTTGCAGCCGCCAGGGTGCAGGGTGCTGTCTGCGATCAGCCGCCAGCCATGCAGATCCAGCGTCGGACCTAAAGTCTGCTCAATACGCTGTAAGTCGTCCGGGTGAACACGCAGCTGTGGTTTGCCGCTGAACATCGGTTCCTGCTGCAGCAGACCCTGAATCTGGCGCAGCAGGGCGGTACCATCTACCGTGGTGGCCTGGCCAATAACCGAGCGAGCCGCTTCCAGCGCCAGCTGCATCAGACGGGCAGCAATCACGCTGTCCAGTGACTCCAGCGTGTTCTGGAACTCCGTCACCAGTTGCTGCATCCGCGCCTGAAGCGGTGCCTGCTGCTGCCGGGCATCGGCCAGTCCCTGCTGAAAACCGGCGTCGTAGCCTGCTTTCTGACCTTCAGTCATACCCTGCTGATAGCCTTCGTTGTAGCCCTGGCCCTGCGCCTCTTTGCGCATCTGCTGCTGCAGACGTTCGAGCTGCTGTTGCTGCTCATCCACGCCGTCTTCAGCTTCGTAAATTTCTGGCTGCAGCTCCGGTTCAGGCTCGTCAAAACGACCTAAATCGGTGGGCTGCCACAGCTGCCAGGGGCGGGCAGAAAATGCATCAGACATAAGTTTCCTCGCCACCACCAATCACCATCTCGCCCGATTCGGCCAGGCGACGGACCACAAGCAGGATCGCTTTCTGTTCGTTCTCCACAGCGGACATACGCACCGGACCCCGGTTGGCCAGATCGTCGCGCAGGATATCGGCCGCACGGGCTGACATGTTTTTGAGGAACTTCTCGCGCAGTGGCTGCTCGGAACCTTTCAGTGCAACCAGCAACTGTTCGGACTCCACTTCCTGCAACAGACGCTGGATGCTGCGGTCGTCCACTTCCACCAGGTTTTCGAACAGGAACATCTCGTCGATAATTTTCTGCGCCAGTTCGCCATCGAAGTCGCGTACCGCTTCGATAACGGCCTCTTCCTGCTGCGTTTTCATCAGGTTGATGATCTCGGCTGCGGTTCTCACGCCGCCCATCTTCGCGCGCTTGAGGTTGGTGCCATCCAGCAGGCCATTCAGCACTTCGGTCAGTTCGGCCAGCGCGGCTGGCTGCACACCACCAAAGGTGGCGATACGCAGCATGACATCGTGACGCAGACGTTCGTCGAACAGCGCCACAATATCGGCGGCCTGACCACGCTTGAGGTGGACCAGGATGGTGGCGATGATCTGTGGATGCTCGTCCCGGATAAGGTCGGCGGCAGCCTGCGGCTCCATAAAATTGAGCGTTTCCATCCCGCTGGTGGTTTCGCGCGTTTCGAGAATGTCCTCCAGCAGGCTGGAGGCGCGCTCTTCGCCCAGCGCACGGGTGAGCACTGAACGCAGGTATTCGTTGGAGTTCAGGCTCAATGCAGCAAACTGCTCAGCATCGGTTTCGAACTCACGCAGTATTTCAGTCAGCTGCTTGTGTGACACCTGACGCATATTGGCCATCGCCGCGCTCAGGTGTTGTACTTCGCGCTGGTTCAGGTGTTTGAAAACTTCCGCAGCGCGCTCTTCGCCGATGGTCATCATCAGGATGGCGCTTTTTTCGGTTCCGGTCAGACTCATAGCTCTTTACTCATCCATTCGCGAATCACCAGCGCAACAACGCGCGGATCGTTTTCTGACATGTCGCGGATGCGTTGACTCATCACTTCTGCGCTCATGCGGTTGTTAGACTTACGTTCCTGATCAAGCTCATCTTTGCTGAGCTGCACATTAAAGGCTTCTTCTTCTGGCTGTTGTGCAGCGGCGCGGGCAGCAACGGCTTCGGCAGCGGCTTTCTCGGCGGCCTGCTTACGAACCAGGTGCGGACGAACCAGTTTGCGGTAGAGGATAAAGGCGACCAGGGCAATCAACAGCCACTTACCGGCGTTCATCAGCTGATCAAAGAAGGACTGCTGTTGCCAGAAGGGCAGATCGGCGGTCACTGCTTCAGTGGTGTTGAACTGCGAGTTCACCACGTTGACGCTGTCGCCACGCGTCTGGGAGTAACCCATCGCTTCGCGGGTCAGGTCTTCAATCTGCTTCAGCTGCTGCTCGTTCAGCGCAACCGCTTTGCCTTTATCATCTGCACGGAAGTTCACGACGACCGCAACCGACAGACGCTGTACGTCGCCGACGTTAACTTTGGTATGACGAATGGAGCGATCCAGTTCGTAGTTCACCGTGTCATCACGACGTGAATTAGTCGGTCCTGAGCTGGCCGGTGCGGTGCTGGTGGTCTGGTTAGCGTTATTCGCTGCGTTGTTCTGACCATTCGCGGCCTGACCGTTGGCTGCATTGTTAGTCGTGACCGGCGCGGTGTTGGCTGGCGCAGGCTGGTTAGAGAGCGCGCCTGGCACGCCACCCGGATAAGGGCTGCCCGACTGGTCACTGGTGCTGGTCTGACGCGAACGGATCGCCGTGTTCGACGGGTTAGCGTTAGGCTGATATTTCTCGTCGGTTTGCTCGCTGGTGTCAAAGTTAATCTGTGCGGTAACCTGCGCATGCACATTGCCCTGGCCAAGAATCGGATTCAGGATCGCTTCGATACGTTGCTGGTAGCGTGCTTCAACTTCAGAAGAGTACTTCAGCTGCGCGTCATTCAGATCGCGACCGGCGTTATCAGAACGGGTCAGCAGGCGACCGGTCTGATCGACCACGGTGACGTTGCCCGGCGGTAAACCGGCGACGCTGCTTGAAACCATGTGGGCGATGGCCTGAATCTGGCCTTCATCCAGCGCACGGCCAGGCTGCAGGGTTAAGGTGACAGAGGCGGATGGCGCTTTCTGCTCACGCACAAATAAGGTGGGTTTTGGCATCGCCAGATGAACGCGGGCGCTTTTGACCGGACCCAGTGATTCGATGGTGCGGGCCAGTTCGCCTTCCAGCGCGCGCTGGTAGTTAACCTGCTCGCTGAACTGGCTGATACCGAACTTCTCTTTATCCAGCAGCTCAAAGCCCACCGATCCGCCTTTTGGCAGACCCTGCTGAGCCAGACGCAGACGCAGCTCATGCACGTTCGCTTCCGGCACCATCAGTGCGCCACCGTTTTCGGCGAAGCGATAGGGGATGTTCATCTGCGTCAGCTGGGTGACGATGGCACCGCCATCTTCATCAGTGAGGTTGTTATAAAGGACGCTATAGCTGGGCTGCTTGGCCCACAGCACCATCGCGATCACGATCGCCACCACGGCAGCCGCCGCGACGATTAAAGGAATACGCGGATTTGCGCGCAGGCGAGCGAGCAGGTCACCGAAGCCTTTCTTTTCTTGTTCTGTTGTGGCGGCTGTGCTCGCATTCATGACCGATTCCTGCCTGACGTAATTGACCGGGTAAGTTGAGATGGCAAAACAGACTCCCTGACCTGCGTAGATAAAATTTCCACTTCAATGCCAGGCATTATTAGGTGATAAGCAAAATTCGATGGCTGGATAAGGTAGGTTTTTTGCTGTCATTTAGCGGCTTTGTCTCATTGACAACGTGCTAACTTTTCCTCACATCAAAAAATGTCATCCTCTTTAATAAGGTATCGTTCATGTCCATTCAGGCAATTGACGGCGTACTGCAGCAGCTTCAGGCGACCTCACTGCAGGCCAGTAACCGCAGCAGTGAAGCCACTAATCAGATCGATTTTGGCGCAACCATGAAAGCGGCGCTGGATAAGATTAGCGAAACGCAGACCACCGCCCGCACCCAGGCGCAGGATTTTGAGATGGGGAAACCCGGCATCGCGCTGAATGATGTGATGGTCGATCTGCAGAAATCATCCATCTCCATGCAGATGGGGATTCAGGTCAGGAACAAGCTGGTGTCGGCGTACAGTGAAATTATGAATATGCAGGTTTAGGCGGGTAACTGTCTGAAGCTGTTAAGTTTTATCATACTGCCACTTTAGTGGAGCACGTATGTAGCACAAGATCGCTCATTTTCGTGTTGATGAGTGATAGCTGGTCGGTATTGTTCTCTGATATCCAGGCGCCATAAACCCGGTACACCATCTGCGCATCGGAGTGACCCATTTGCGATGCAACGTAGTTCGGGTTTGCGCCTGCTGAAAGAGCCCAGCACGCGAACGAATGACGTGATTGATAGGCTTTCCGGTGACGCAGGCCTGCACGCCTCAGTGCGCCGTTTCATATCTGTACAAGAGACTCTGTTGAGTAATAGGCTTTCTACCTCACGTTGACTGCGTTCACGCCGGGATTGAACACGAATGTCTTCTGTTCCTCAATTCGCTCGCCATACTCCCTGGTATGAAAAGAGAAAGAGGTCTGAGGATACATTCGGGTAAGCTCTCTTTGATCACGCAGAATATCAACGGCTGCATCTATCAGGCATATGACACGGTTGCCAGCTTCTGTCTTGGGTGGCGTGAATAATCCCTGCGGTGTCAGGTTGCGGCTGACTGTCAGC
Organism: Pantoea sp. B550; assembly: GCF_024158165.1. Classification (NCBI taxonomy): domain Bacteria; kingdom Pseudomonadati; phylum Pseudomonadota; class Gammaproteobacteria; order Enterobacterales; family Erwiniaceae; genus Pantoea; species Pantoea sp. B550. The sequence goes on along the minus strand of NZ_JAMYXI010000003.1, from coordinate 349,450 downwards.
GTCTTTGCCTCAAGGTCCACATCTTCCCAGGCCAGAGCGCATATCTCGCCATGGCGCAACCCAGTCAGGATGGCAAGTGACCACATGTTTGCCGTCTGGCGTGTTGAGCATGCCGCGATGAGGCGGGGGTACTCTTCTCGGGTAATCGGATCCGGACGCTTATTGGATTTTTTGAGAGGTTTTATTCCTGTCATTGGATTTGCCTCAATGTACCCGTTGCCATGAGCAAAGGCGAAGATCGCTTTCAGGTCTGCCATGCTGGAATTAACCGTGGCCGCCGTCCTGCCTTTCTTTTCTATATTCATCTTCCTGCCGGTAAAGTAGCTGCCATTCAGAAGCTCGATGCGCAGGTTGAGAATATCCTTCTGCATGACTGACCGGATGTCGGCCACCTTTTTCACGTCGACGATGACGGGCTGACCTGACAGAAATTTATCTGGCCTGATACGGCAAAGTTCGCCTGTCTGATCGTCGTTCCAGTAAATTGACGTTTCCTGATGCCCCTCAGCTTCCAGCAGCCAGCGCGCCGCCGGATGGGCGAGGGCACTGGCGCGCATCAGCTTAAGCTTTCGACCTTCCTCAGCATTCATCACCGTCATGCCCAGCCCTGCGCAGTCCTGCAAAAAGGCTTTCTCGCTCGCTTTGCCTTCATTGGTCCGGCGGTTGAACTCAGGGGCAACAATAAACCGCTTATCAAACTCATCTGGCTCCAGCAGAAGGCAGTGCAGCGCCGTTCCCATGTCCAGCGCTGCCTTCTTTTCATCATCTTCCGGCGCCCCTTTGCGCCACTGGAAGATGGCCGGGTTGATAGCGATGTCGTCCAGTTGCGATTTGCTGATGCCCGGGCCGCCGTGATATTCCTCATTGCTGAGGTCGTAGTAGATGCCAGGCTGCATTACGCTGCCTCCTGATTTCCATGTTTGTTGCGGTAAATCCCGATCGCCACTTCACGACGCGCAACCCGCACCATCGCCTCACGTAAAAACGCCTCAGCGGCTTCGTGCTGCTCATCGTCTTCATCGAACATCTCAATGGCCGGGTAGTCGTAATGCTTCGTCAGGAAGGCGCACAGAGCAGGCATTAACGGGTTCGTCTTGTGCTGGTTCATCCGCGCATCGACTTCAGCGGCGATTAACTCCAGTTCGCTCTCCGGCAGGTTGTCGGCGATATCCTGCACCTCATGCCGGGCTGTTCTGTTCAGTCTCATTTCTTCTCTCCCAAACCAAGGCTTCTCAGCATCAGATTGATGAACGTGAAATCCTTCGTTTTTTCCAGCATCTCGCGCTGGCGTTCTATATCGCTCCGCTGCTTCTTATGCTGCTTTGCTGATGCCGGCGCGTTCATGGCTGGCCCCTTTGATTAATAGTGTTGATAAGGTTGCGCCAGCCAGTGCGGAGGCGGCGGGTGATGGTGTCGAGCAGTGATTCATCTAACTGAGCAGCGCCCACGACGGCGCCGGCCGTGCATCAGCTGTGGCCGCAATACAGGCGCGAAGATGAACGCCGGTCACTACCGCACGGTAGGTGCCAGCAAAGAAACCCGTTATGACGAAACCAACTGCCACCTCCAGTGTGAGCACTGCAATTCATACCTGTCCGGGAATATCGGGGAGTACAGGCCGCAGCTCATCGCGAAAATTGGGCAGTCCGCATTCGATCGCCTGATGGGCCCGCATGAACTGAAAAAGTGGACGCGTGAGGAGTTGCAGGAGCTGGCAGCAGATTACCGGCAGAAAATCAGAGAGTTGATAAAAACAAGACAGGAGACAGCATGAACCTTGAAAGTGCCATTAAATTCCACTCACCAAAATCTCCAAATTATACGGCAACAACCCCTGCCACAGCCTCAGAAGTCCTGACGGGTACTGATGTAATGGCGGCAATGGGTATGGCTCAGAGCCGCGCTGAAATGGGCTACAGCGCGTTTCTAGGCAAGATGGGACTCAGTAAACATGACAGCGTTCGAGCGATCACCTTATTAACTCAGCATGCACTTCAAACCTGCGACAGGGTTGCAGCCCTTCGTAAGCTCGGAATTGATAGTAAACCAGCCGTAATGCAAGTGCTCGCAACATACGCCTATCTGGATTATTGCCGAAGCGCAGCCAGCGTTAAGTCATGTGAATGCTGTTCGGGCGTAGGCTTCATTGACGCTGACGTTTTCACGATGAAGTCACCGCTGGCAGGGGGTATAAAGCGGAACGTGCGCGAAGTTGTGCGGGTACGCTGTAAATCCTGCGAGGGACGCGGGGTTGTATCAGCATCATGCAACGACTGTTCTGGCCGTGGGCGGGCACTCGATCGCAAACAGACAGAAACGCAGGGCGTACCGGTCATGGGTGATTGTAAGCGCTGCTCTGGGAGAGGCTATGAGCGAATCCCTTCAACCGAAGCGCATCGGGCGACATGTAATGTGACCGAGGGGATATCACTCGACACCTGGAAGAAGAGTATTAAGCCGTTTTACGATTCACTCATAACTAAGCTTGAGATTGAAGAGGCATGGGCCAACCGCTCCCTTGCAAAAGTTACATCATAATATAAAAAATAGTGCGTTATTTTATCGTGAGCTATTTACTTTTCCCGAAACTGTGGTAATTTGGCTCCAACGATGGGATTTCTGCCTTCGTTTAACGAATTTAAGCCCGAGGTTAACCCCTTGGGCTTTTTACTTTTTACTTTTTACTTTTTTTTATCCTTTACTGACCAGCAACTACTGATATTTCTGATGCGACAGAATTCAGAGATTGTTTCGCCAAAGGCCTTATAGGTTTTCTCAAGATTTTGTTCACTTACGTGGCTTGACTCTCCGTTATTTCTCCAATGGCTAAAGTAAATTTTGTCCCCATCATCAACGATTTCGGCAAATTGTGTAGTTAGGGCCACAGGCTCCTTTCCAGAAGTTATTGTCGAAGGAATATGGTCTGAAAAGTGACTTAGAAAATTTTGAGGTCTGAAAGGATTATCAGGATCATATGTGAGACCTAAAATCCGACATAATTCATAGTAAGCAGAACGAGGCTTGATTATGGGAGCAACTTGATACCCCTTAGTCACATCAAATATGAAGCTGCATTTATGGCCTATTGCTCCAAAAAGCAATTGAAAAGGGTCACTATCAGTAAAGAAAATTACATCAAAAACCACATTATTATGGCGATACTGGAACTGAGTACGCTTGACATTGTTTCGCTTCATATCCGCATGTAGCGGACGAAGTCCTTCTAATTGCATTTCTCCTCCAATAAAAAATAGTAAGGGAAGCTTAACTTTAACAAGTAGAGGCAGGTGCGACCAGATTTTTAATCTATTCCTTTCAATCAGCTAGGCTACTTTCAATCAAGATGTATCCCAATCCCCCTGGCAAAATATTAACAGCCTTTTATGTAACTACAGACAGCACCGCCCGATAATCGGAGGTGATATGAGTATCGATATGAGCAAACTGGCTTCAGGCGCAGCTTACGGCGCATCTGCCGGGACAATCGCTAATGGTCTGTTGACTAGGCTGAGTCCCGATGAATGGAGTGCTGTAGGCGTGCTGGCCGGTATTCTGGTCGCGCTTTTCACGCTCGGAATCAACTGGTATTACAAGCGCAAGGCTACACTGGCGCAAATCAAAGCCCTTCAACGCTGGCCCACTGCTCCGGACATCAACGAGGAATAACCCATGGCTATGTCAAACAGCCTGCGCAATAAGCTTATAGCTCTCGCGGGTGGCGGAGCTATGGCTATCGCTACGGTATTCCTCGGCGGAAAGGATGGGGTAGAGGGCAGGGTATATGAGCCTTACAAGGATGTGGCTGGCGTCTGGACGGTCTGCGACGGCCATACCGGAACCGATATCATCAAGGGTAAGAGGTACGCGGACCGTGAATGCGATCGGCTTCTGTGGAATGACCTGCAGCCGGTTAAGAAGTCGGTAGATAGTCTGGTAAAAGTGCCGCTGGGAGAATATCAGCGCGCTGCGCTCTACAGCTTCACCTACAACGTTGGCTCCAGTGCGTTCTCCAAGTCCACTTTGTTAAAGCGCCTGAATTCAGGTGATGTAGATGGAGCATGTGAAGAACTCCGCCGCTGGGTGTATGCCGGCGGCATGAAATGGCGGGGGCTGATGAACCGGCGAGACATGGAGCGTTCATTATGTCTGGCGGAGAGTGTCGATGACCTTAAAGGCTAAACTGCTACTGGCGCTCGCGCTGCTGATTACCGTCGCTATTGCCACCTCGACGGCGTTTGCACTGTATTACCGCGGCAATGCCATCGACTACAAGGCACAGCGTGACACCGCTACCAGTAACCTGAAGCAGGCCAATGAAACCATCACCGATATGCAGACACGCCAGCGCGATGTGGCCGCACTCGATGAGAAATACACCAAGGAGTTAGCCGATGCTAAAGCCACTATCGATCAACTGCATGATGATGTTGCTACTGGCAAGCGCCGGTTGCAGCTCAACGCCACCTGTGCGAAGCAATCCGCCACCGGCACCTCCAGCCTGGATGATGCAGCCAGCGCCCGACTTATTGACGCCGCTCAACGGGATTATTTCACCCTCAGAGAGCGAATCGAAGTCACCGGAAAGCAAATAGCCTGGCTGCAGCAGTACGTCAGAGAGCAATGTCTGAATTAGTCTATGTCGGATAAGGCATTAATACATTAAAAGCAGCCGAAAATTTCTTACACCAAGACTATTGTTATATGTAATATTGGGGATAAATTAGATAGGGAGGTCCACATGGCAAGGTTCATCACTCACTCAGTTGTAAACGGTGTTGATTCACTTGAAAATCAGAAAAATGCGATTTTGACGGGGTTTCGGAAGGCTCACGCTTTAGCTAAAAGCATCGGTGGAGAAGTGCTTATTACTGTTGCGCAAATACAATATATTCGCTCTGGCCACATTAATGATTCATTGGGTGAAGATTTCTCGAAAGCTCTGGCGCAAACAGACCCGTTTCAGGTTGATGGAGTGACAATTAGGCGTGTGGCGTCAGCTAAGTTTCCTCGTTCAGTAGGGCCTGATACGGTTGTATGGATGGTTCATCCTGACCTGCGTTCTGCTGAGCATATGACTAAGGCATGTGCTTCATCAACAAATATCGTTGTTACAGAATGGTTTACATTTGATGAACTTAATCGATGGAAATCTGATAATAAAGCAAAAGTAATTTAAAATGCTACCGCACAGTTAGCCGCTTCCGGGCGGTTTTTTATTGTAATGAATATGGCGATAACAAATTTGCCGCAGCGTTTAGCAGTTCCCTGTTAAGCTATGTAACAATATGATATAAGATGCTTACTATTCAACAGGGAGTAAGCGATGAAAAAAATACTATTTGCGCTGGCGGTAGTGGCGCTTGTTGGGTGTCAGGCTAAGCATACGGGGGGAGTTACAAGCAACCCTAACAAGCATGCGAGTGAGGTTAATAGCAACACTCAGAAGTATATAAACCAAGTCGGCACAATTGATGTACCAACGTATAAACTAATGAAAGCAGACCTTTCTGACGGTGGTGAATGCACTGTATATGTTCAGCAGCGACACGGAGAGAGCAAGCCAGTGCGGTTCTGGGCTGATGAAAATAACGACCCATCTAAGTGCCAGAGGGTGGTTGGAAGTATTCTGAGCAATTTTGCAAAAATGAAGTTCCCAGTGAAGCCTGCTGACGTCCCAGAGATTACAGCTTTGCACTATCACATAGGGAAATGATGTTTGCACCTTGGTATCAAACAATGTAAACCCGCTTTGGCGGGTTTTGTATCCGAACGTGTAAATTCGATAAACACCGGATTAATTCAAAAAATTAAGTTAAGCGCACACTGACTTCTATCAGGATGTGTAGCCAGAATTGGTTGAGTGCTTTATTGACATTGCTCAGGAAGCTATCGCTTGGTTATACCTAGTGCCTGATGACTTGCTCAGGTTCGATCGCGTGCATGAGCAAAAGGAGTAAGATGATTTTCGCCGAACGGAGGAAATCAGTAATGAAGCTGAAACCTAGTTTTCATGATTATACGGAAGCCGAGTTCACCCAGCTTGTGAGTGAAATCTGCAGCGCTAAAGGCGGAGAAGGTCATCAGGATAAGTTGCTGGAAAACTTCATTTCGGTAAGTGAGCACCCTGAAGGTTCTGACCTGATCTTTTACAGCGAAGATAAGGACGCAACACCTGTGAAGATTGTCGCCGCTGTTAAAGCATGGCGCAAAGCCCACGGTAAGCGTGGCTTCAAGTCATAAATTATAAAGCCTCCTCACGGGGGCTTTTTTGTGACCATCACAAGGCGCATTTGCGAGTGCGCCTGATGATGGAAAAATTTATATTATGTAACCTCTAAAGGAGGCTACATGGCAAACGAAACAGTTTTGAATGCATCTCAATTTCCTTGGTCCGCATTGATTACAGCTTGTACGGGCTTAATTGGTGCCCTGGGCGGCGCGATTCTTGCAAACAAATTTGCAGAAAAGCGTTGGTTGAATCAGGTAAAACACGAGGATAGTAATGAAAAAGCAAAAGTTCTTCGAGACAAAGGCGAAGAGCTTTATGTTCTGCTCGGGCGCTGGAGTAAGTTGATATTTTTAGTGCAACTGGCACAGATAAGGTACGTGAAATCAAATAGAGAATGGTCAGGTTATGAAGACCATGTACAACAATTAGGTTTTGAGCCCGGCGCACATGACAGAATCTTAACGTTGCTAGAGCTATACTTCACTGAATTAGCCCCACTAATGGACCAGGTACGTTCACATATTCAAACGTCAAATAGTCTGCACGAAAACTTCAAGAGGGGACTAGAAGTAGACGCAGGAGGCGTATCCAACTCTATTAATAAAGCATCTATCGATGTTGAGCTAAAAATTAAAAAAATGCAGGCCTTAATTAGAGAGAGGCTAAAGCCTATGACCACGTAACCGCCTCCAGGCGGTTTTTTATGGAGCGAATATGCCTGATACCTACCGCGTTACCGTCACAACAAAATCAGGCGAAACTCACGAAGGCCTAATGAACCGATCACAGCCCGAAATGATTAACGGCTTCATTGGTGTTGCCCGGGAAGATGGTACATGGGTCTACCTCGCGCAAGATGACGTGATCAAGCTGGAGTATGTGCCAGAACCCGTCACTGACGAGCAACCGAGCGAAAAGGGAACGATGAAGGATTGACTTCGAAAGCAGAGGTTCTAATCAGAAATTAGCTTAATTGTTATATCAAGTGACAAAGGCGATACCTTCAGACTGCATTTTTTACGAAAACGCATCACAACCTTATTTAATAAAGAGTGTATCCATGGGGTGGGAAGGGTGGTTGCTTGTTCACATGCCATCCCATTAGAGCTAAGAAAATTAAGCAAATCCCGCGTCCCTCCTTCGCGGCACAGGTGTGACACAAATCTGACGCGCCGATACCTAAGCTTTTGTAACTCAATAAGAGTCTTCTGCAACTCGTCATAGATTTGGAATATTGCCCCTTTGCCAACAGGACAGTTTGCAAACCGCATGTGTAAAGTTGCCGGTTTTGAACCGTGACTGACTACTGAAAAGAGTGGGAAGTAGCGAGTTCTCTTTTCGATGTTCTTCTTCAGTCGCATCAGAAGAGCAATCGCAAAAACACATATCAAACATATCATATTCATACAGCCTCCTTTGCTTGCTTATCGGCAGACTTAAGAAAATGTTTAAGGTGAGTTATGGCGACCAAAGCTAAAACTGGCCGCCCTTCTGAATATCTACCAGAGGTGGCTGCTGCCGCATACACAATACTGTGAAGTGCTGGTGCCAGCCGGTAACTTTCTACTCAGCTCACTGATTGACGTGGGCGGACGCACGGTGACGTGGGTGGCAGATGCTGGAGCTACATTCACCAACTCTGCAAATCTGAATGGACGTATTTTCAGAAAGGGGATCCGCAATAACAATGTTATGCAGCATGGCACGCTCGATGGAGCATGCTCATTCAGCGTCAGTGCTGACCGTGGTGCCGAGGCTCCTGCACAGGTTCTGGGTGTCATATCTCCTGACCAGATCGCCACTTACATGGACCGTGATTCAGTTGGCTTGCACGCGGAGAACTATGCTCCTCAGATTCTGGCAACCACCTCGACCGGAACATATACCGCCAACTCAGTAACTTTCGGTACCGCGCTTACAGCTGACCAGGTTAAAAAGCTGCGTGTTGGCATGATCATCGATACAAAACACACGCCGACAAAATACTCTGGTATCGTGACGGGCTGGGCCGCAAACGGCACGTCGATCACTGTGGAAGGCTGGTATCTCGTTGACGGAAGTTCTGCCAGCCATTCTAAAGTGACACCGGCAAACGGTACCGGGGTCAACATCAATCCCTTTACCAAAGCCTGGGCGATGAACGCTAACGTGTTTATTGATACCAACTCCCATGCGGTGGCGGCAGTTGGGCTGGAGCTTGGCGTAAGTAACGAGAAATTTGACTACGACCCTGTGACGGACACATGGCACACCTGGTGTTATGACGCAATTACGCTGGGTTCTAAGCGCTGTGAAACAGCCTATATGCAGCGTGGCTATTACTACAAAGGCTATGAGAGTCGTGGTGCTACCGGCTACGGTTTTACCGGTAAGAACGCCAATGGTATCTGGCCTTCTGTGGCCATGTTCCATAGCCAGGCCAACTCAGACTATCAGATCCTTTTCCAGCCGGATGTTTACGGGAATAAAACATCGTTCGCAGTCAAAAAAGATGGTTCGGTTGAGATGGGTCGCATCGACGCGGCCGCTACGGTCACACTCGATCTGCATTCATCAGGCAACGACATAGACTACGATGCGCGAATTTCTGCCACGGGAGGCACCACAACCAACGGTGGCGGGACGATGACGCTTGCCGCTACCAGCATCAACTTATCGCCTGGCTAGATCGTTGAATTCAACAGCTTTCGGCCATCAGTTGACGCGACTAAAAGCCTTGGCCTTCCACAGTATCGCTACAGTATCGTGTATGCGAGCACAGGTACGATCAAAACCTCCGATGTTACTACCAAGACATTCCTCAATATTGAGCAGGCAGAGAAAGATGCTGCAGTCGAGATCAGGGGAATGATGAGGAAGTTCCAGTTTAACGATGCTATTTCCGAGAAGGGTACGGACAAAGCCCGCTATCACTTTGGCGTCGGTGCCCAGTACGTTCGTGATGTGCTGACTAAACATGGACTAGATCCTGATATGTACACATTCCTGTGTTACGACAAATGGGAAGACGAGTATGAGGATATTTATGAAGATGTTGAGGTTGAACGGGAAGTAGCAGGTAAGGCTGATGAACCGGTGATCATCAATGGTGAGCAGGTTGGCACGCGCCGGGTTGATATCACGTATCTGGCGAAAGTTAAGGAGCAGCACGCTACGGGTGGCAAGAGGCTGATTCGTGAGGCTGGCGAACTTTATGGTATCAGGTATGACGAGCTAATCTGCTTCATCATGTCAGCAATGTAAAATAAAAGCCCGGAAAAGCTCCGGGCTTAATTTCCTAATCTTTTAAGGGGAGCTTATTAAAAATCATGTACATGATGATATAGATAACAGACAGGTCGAAAATGAATACAACCCTAAAGCTTGAAGCATAAACCGTAGGACTTAGGCCCATCATCACCACTGAAGCAATCCCCAAAATGAAAATCACTGGCAGGTTGATCAGGTCTTCTACTGAATCGCATATAGAGGTCATTAACGATATGCATGTGAATAATATGAACAATGAAAAGACATACGGGAAAAAGAACTTTATATCAGCAACGTTCCCGAAATCTAAAAACTCGAAGTGAGTAAAAGCTTTCAGTGGAAAGCTATATCGTGTAAAGACAAAGAACAATGCAAATTTGAAGGCCAGAGCAGACATACATAGCATCTGCAAGCCAGTAATATTTTTCTTCTGCAGAACAATGCATGCGACGAGCACCGCCATCAATACCAAAAGCAGAACATTTGGCTCGGTGATATGCGAGCTAAGTCTGTCAAACCCTAAAGCCACTTTATCGATGATATTGAAATTCGGGAAATCAGGGAACCATCGGGATGTTTCTTTATAAAAGCGCTCACGATTACCAGGTGCCGTAAGTGCAAAAGCTGTTGTTAGTGCAGCAGCGATAAAGTAAATCGCACTGTACTTGTCATAGCCTTTCCGAGCATACGTAATTGCAACGATTGCCGGTACAGCAAACAATATTGAATAAATTTCGTTGAAGCATGCGAAGACAAGGAGAGCCAAAGCAAGCGCTTTAGTCCATACCGGGCCGTTTCTGTGATAGTAAAATATGGCCAGCGAAAGAAGCCCAGCAGCAATCGGTTGGAGATAGTTGTAAGAACCGGTTACCCACCAGGAAGCCTCACCCATAACGTCACCGTTGATGAGCAGCAAAAGGGTAATTGACAGGCAAAAAGAGAGCAGACCCACCTTCCGTCCCTTTGAGGACAGCGAAACAAGTGATGCCGCCATGACACACAGTGAAAGGGGAATTATGAACTTGAAGAACCAGGGGTGGTTAATCGTCAGAACCATTATTCCTTCAATAAGGATTCTTCCAGTCCATGTGTGATAACGGATATCGAGGAATTCAAAAAGACTACGATTCAGCAGCGCGTCACTAAAGTACTTATCATCATCCGCGCCCCATGTGTGAAGGCTTATAGCGATAAAAACCAATATAGTTGCAACATATATAAAGCCAAGTATCTTTAATGGCCTCAAGTTATTTACAGTCATGTTTCACCACGTATACATTGTTGTCTTTGCTGATTTGAATAAGAGCCTTGATGGACTTAATATCATCACCAATGTTAATTGACGATGAAAAACCAGACTTATCGTAAAGCCCCGGCTTGTTCATATAGGCGCTGACGTCAACTCTCTTAATCTGACCAGTGTGCAATTTGTAGGTTTGACCATCAATTTCTGCAAAGGTCATGATGTCGCCGACGCCTTCTTTAGGCGTTGCCCATCCGCGAATTGTCAGCCTGCCGTGGTGATACTCACACTGATCAACATTGAACATTACATTTCCATTGTCTGCCGTTGGTGTGGAAGGACTCGCAATAACAACCTTATTGAATGACTTATAAAATGCGAAAGGAATTGCAACTGATATCACCAGTCCGAACCAGAAAATATAGCGTGAAAGCTTGTTATACTTCCCTTTACTCATCACTTTTCACTCTCTTTTTTCTTAACGTAACGAGGCCGCTGTTTAACCTCAGTATAAATACGACCGATGTATTCACCCAGCACGCCAATGCCGATTAACTGAACGCCACCAAGGAAGAGTATTGAGACCAGGATAGACGGGTAGCCAGCCACGGGGTTGCCCCAAATCAGCTTATCGATGATCATCCATACGCCATAGAGGAATGACAGCGAAGCTACGAAGAAGCCTATATAAGTCCACATGCGCAGGGGGACTGTAGAGAATGAAGTGATACCCTCTAACGCCAGATTCCATAGCTTCCAGCCATTGAATTTTGTTGTACCTGCAACGCGACTGGCTCGCGTATATTCAACGATATCGGTTCGGCCTCCGACCCATGAAAGAATGCCTTTCATGAACAGGTTTCGTTCAGGGAGAAGTTTTATATTCTCAACCACGCCGCGGGACATCAGTCTGAAGTCGCCAACATTTTCCTCAATTTTAGGCGAGCTGATTTTGTTGTGCAGACGATAGAACCACTCAGCAGTCTTACGCTTCATGTGGCCATCGGTGCTTCTGTCAGTGCGTTTAGCCAGCACCATATCTGCACCTGCCTGCCAGCGCTCGATCATCTGTGGTATCACTTCAAGCGGGTCCTGCAAATCCACGTCAATAGGGATAATGGCATCACCAGTGGCACATTCGATGCCAGCAAAGAGAGCGGCCTCTTTGCCAAAATTTCGGGTAAAGAATACATTCCGAATTAATGGATCGCCTTGCTGCATATCTTTCATCAGCTGCGCCGTGAAATCTGTGCTTCCATCATCTACGAAAACAATTTCAATTTCATACTGCTTCAAAAACGCTTTATTTCTTACCGCGCTGTAGAAGTACCTTATCGCATCTTCTTCATTAAAAACGGGAACAACGAGCGATATCTTCATTTTTTCTCTCTAAAAATAATATATTTAGAATATAGGAATCCGCACACAAGACTTACTGCAGAGAATACGACAAGAGTAGCCACAGGGTTAACATGCAGCCGGTCTGCAGATGCACCAATGAGAGTCGCCACGGCACCCATAAAGAACACATACATCATGTATCTGAACGTGGTTGCCTCAGCGTTAAAAGTCCACCGGGCGTTTGCGAAAAATGAAAAAGTAACGGCAACACAGAAGGCTATGAAGTTGGAGACAGACTGGCTCTGGTCGTTCTTGATGCAGATGGCAAACACGACCCAGTGAATAAGCGTGTTCAAGACTCCAATCGTCATGTATCGGGCAAATAATTTAGCCATGGGGACACCTGGAAAAAAAGATACGGGATTTTGTCATCGTGCCAGGTAATGATCAAGGAATCGATCTGTTGAATTAAGCGCATAAAAAAGCCCGGCGACCGGGCAATGACTCAGCCGCTCCTGTCTTAGCAGGCTACGGGGTGGGTAATTTGAGCTTAGATAAACGATATCTGAAGCGCCAACCAAAAAAACCTTTTCCATCAATCCCTTTACAAATCTGTGTGACACATCTCCTTGATCAAATCCACTGATCGATATTACTGTTTATCCATACAGTAATTATCAGAGGAGAATTCATCATGGCGAGAGAGAGTGACATACACGCGGCGTTCACTGGAGCGATAACGAAGGACGGGCGGGGGCGGCAGATTGTCACCACTGCGGCTTTCCAGAAGCGGCTGGATGACCTGAATCACGTATGGACGCTGGCAGAGTGCAACCGGTGGATTCGCCGTTACCAGAACTTCTTCTTCGAGCTCGTTACCGAGGAAAGCGAGAATAAGACCTGGTCGTTACGCAACATGGGATATGTGAGGTAATTATGGGATTTCCATCACCAGCGTCCGATTACATAGAGCGACGCATAGACCTGAACGATGTGCTGATGCCTCGCCGCAACAATATGATCCTGATTGAGACGCCTGACGAGTTCGTGCTGGCGGACAAATCACTGAAGCCAGTGTCGGGAGACAAGATCGCATTCCAGATAGGCGAGTTCCCACAGCTGGGTAGATTGTTCAGCGCAGGCATCATTACGCTAGACGGCGAGACGATCGACGGAGAGGGCATGCAAGGGATTATCGTGCTGGGGAAAGTGACGGCGGAGGTGGTGTCTGTGTACGAGCCTCTCCGGCCGACAATTTAGCCGTAGCACACATGTAGCACAAAAAAATACCGCAAATCACCTCAAAACCACCACGACGGCAGTTTGTGACTTGCGGTATGTCTCTGTAAAACCACGCTTCAACGCACAGCAACCTGATATGCTAAATATTCAAAGTGAAATTATGAATATGCAGGTTTAGTTGAACTGATTTCGCTGCTCAATGAGCACCTGCCTGGTGGCGGATGAGGGTTGCCAGCAATATCCCCAGTTTCTTTGCTGAGTCTATGGGCCTGCACTGGCAATCATGCAGGCGTCATTGGCTATAATGCCTTTTATTATGAGCCGTGCAGCAGTGAACTCACTTTTTGGCACCGGCGATATTTCATCACCCATCAACAGGACGCCAGCCCGATGCTAAAAAAACTTATTCTGATAACGTCATTAATCGCCTTATCAGCCCCAGCTTTTGCCGCCACACAGTGCGGGCCGTTTTACCTTAAAGCCGATAAGAGTGGCTGGTTCTCCGTAAACGAAGAACGTGCGAAGACCCAGAAAGTCACGTTTTCAAAAGAGAAGGGTGATTACGACAACGCCACGATAAAGTTGCTGGTTAAAAACAGCAAAGCGCCGGGCATGGTAGATATGGAGCAGACGACGCGCGAGGGCAAAGGAATGTTACGGGCGCAAATCGTCCGCACCAGCCAGAGTCAGATCCGCATACGGGGACTCTATGATTGCGAACCCGCTAAATAGCCTGATCTGCGACCAGCCCGGCGATGCCGCTAACGCGTTGTTTTGCACGCTGCAATCATCGCTGAAACCAGTGCGCTGATATCCGGCGCTTTTGGATCGTAGTAAAACGTCGCGCTGGTCTGATGATGACTGAACTTTGCAATTTCAATCCAGGCTACGGTTTCATTATCCTTTTCGAGGTTATATCGCTTCGTGCCATTTGGCAGCGGATCATCCTGCTCCAGGTAGGACTGCTTATTCTGTGCCACTTCGGTAAGGCAGGACTCAACCTGATAAGGATGACCGTCGAACCAGGCGGTCTTCGTTTCCGGGTGCAATCCAACTCGTCCCGTATCTACACATCCGCTCAGCAAACTTACGCTCAGAGCGATTATTAATCTATTCATGGCATCCACTCTCGTTATCATTTTTCCGGCTAATCTGCGCCCTTTAAGGCTCTGTCACGAACCTGTGATTAAGTCAACGAGAGCAGAGGGTACAACACTCAGCGTCACCGATTCATGAACACAATACATACCTGCCTCACTTTGAGTTAACGGAGGGCGAATGGAAGGATCAATTTACGGGTTACGGGAAATGAACGAAAAATTTGCGAAGCGCTACTTCAAATTGAACCTTCGGGGTTTAATGAACAGTCTGTCAGGCGGTTTTTGCCGTAGTAAAAGCAGGAACATAACGAAACGGTGAGAAATGCTATTACGCAAAAACTTTTCTGCCCTGAAGGTGTGGCGTACTCTTTACCTGAAGCTTCCCTGAGCAACAGGAATCAGCGCGCCCGCCGGGCGCGCCATCTGCACATCAACTCGCTTTATAGGGATCTTTTTTATCATCCTGGCTGTCATCATTTTTGCGCGGCACTTCACCATGATCTTTCGGTGCGTCAGTGGCAGGATGATCATCTTCTTCATAAGCATTGCCGGCATTTGGCGCAGCTTCGGGCAGGCTCTTGCTGACATCACCTTCTTTCTTACGTTCTTCATTTGTATTGTGCTTAAACATAACTCACTCCTTTTTTTCCAGTGCCTTAAGTCTAGACCAGCCCTGACATCCCGCCTTTACATCGGATTACAGAGCGAAAAAAAGCCCGCCAGAGGCGGGCTAATCGGAGTTTCTCTCATACTGAACACGTCATTTTTCGATGTTTGGGTGTGTGCAGCACAATCATGCTAACGGGAAAGGTCTGATGCAGAAATGGACAAACCTGTCATATCGACTGCGGCAGGTCACATTCCCGACGATAAAATCTTCGATTAATAAATTCGATTGAACTGATTAATAAAAAGCATATAGTGACCTGCGTTACCAGGAGATAGAAATTATGTTACGAGACTATTTAAAGATTGAAGCTGAAGACCAGCTAATTGAACAACGCACACTGAGTCTGAGAAATCGTGGTCAGGAAGAGGTGACAGAATGGATTATTGTCAGCCGTCAGGGTGTCAAAAAAGGCGGCGTGACCCTGTTCGATAAACTCAGCACCCGCCGCTCATGGCCAGTCAACTATCGCATTATGCAGACCGACCTGCAGGGTAAGGTCGTAGTGGATCAACTGGTCGACGCCCTGTAGTTGCATGGCTATTACTCTAACTACAGTTTTTCGCTGAAAAGCTAACCCGCACCCGGCGGGTTTTTTTATGGCTGCCGATAGCGGCGCAATTCCACCAGCGTGCCTATCAGCTTCAGGCTGTCACGGCCTGAATGCAGCTCGGGAAAGTTGATATTGACCGGTGCCAGTTCAAACTGCGTAACACCATCCTCACTGCCGCGCTGGCGCCAGGTGCGCAGCAGGACATTCTGTTGCTGTAATGCCAGTACGTGGTCACCAGGCTGAGGTGACAGGCAGGGATCGATAATCACCACATCCTCCCGCAGAATAGCGGGTGACATAGCCTGTTCTTCCACCCGGAAGGCAAAACTCTGTTTCGACAGCGCCATATCGTTGTGCATCAGCAGCTGATGCCGGACAGCACCGGCATCGTTCAG
This sequence comes from Pantoea sp. B550, assembly GCF_024158165.1. Classification (NCBI taxonomy): domain Bacteria; kingdom Pseudomonadati; phylum Pseudomonadota; class Gammaproteobacteria; order Enterobacterales; family Erwiniaceae; genus Pantoea; species Pantoea sp. B550. Next base: position 333,431 of record NZ_JAMYXI010000003.1, on the reverse strand, counting down.
CCACTGTGCGACGTTACGCTGAGCAAGCAGCGGGATCTGGTGCAGTCCTGCCCAGCTATTTTCGCTGAAAACAGGACCATCCCCATCTATCAGATAAGCCGGTGCACAGCCCAGCGCTTCGGCAAGCCGAAGCAGGTTCTCACCGCGCGGCAGCGTCTCCTCTTTTTCCCATTGCGAAATAGCCACATGGGAGACTTTTACCTGTTGTGCCAATTGCTTCTGCGTTAATTGCAGTGATTTACGTCGGAGTCGGATGCGGTCACCCAGCGTTTCATTTTTCATCAGCTTGACTTTTTGATTGAGAGTGACTTAAGTATACTTAACCCTGGTATTTAAGCAATCTTAAATTCAGGGTTAAGGACGTGGCTGTTCTGCACGCAGTGTGTTCCAGAGACCTTACCGGACAAAGGGGTGTGGCATGGAAAGTAGTCTGATTACCAGTATGGGTGCGTTGGTTCTGGGTGGGGGGGCAGCAGCACTGTTCTGGAAACCGTTATTGGCGGGTATTGCGTCAATCGTAACCAGTAATCGAGCCGGCGGCGAAATTATTACCAGCTACAAAGAGCAGGTGGTGTTGCTGAAAGAGAGCAACCTGATGATACGGGAGGAGAACGATGAGTTACGTGAACGTCATGACAGAAATTTGCGACGTATTGCGACACTCGAAACGGATCTACGGTTAATCAAGAATGCCGTAGGTATTTTACTGGCGATGACCGAAACCGATCAGAACGATAAATTTCGTAATGAGATTAATCGGCTGATCTCAACTCTGGAGGATCGCAGCGATGACAACAATTAACAGCCTTAAGGCTCCTATGTTACAACGGCGCAAAGTTATCCTCGGCTGCATTCTGCTGAGCTGTTCGATGATTTGCATTCTGATGACAATTATTTTTCTCTACGTCAGTAACACGGCAAATAAGCGGGTTGAGGAGATCCGGGCAGATTATCGGGTCATTGCAGCGCGGCGTGATGAGCGGGTGGATTTGCTGACCAGTCAGGTTGCAGCATTACAGCATAAGCTTGATGTGATACCTGATCGCGTCGCCGACAAAACGATCACAAAAGTAAAAGAAGTCGTGATTGAGAATGAGGTGCCATCCGCGAAACCCACCGGGAAACCGTAACTTCCGATTATTCTTAGTGCGGATTCGCTATGATCGACTAGTTTTAAATCTCCGGACGACATTTTGTACCTGAACTGACGTCCGCTGATTGGCCGGTTGATGAACCGCTAAGCCTAAACACTTTTGATAACTGACCAGAAGGAAATTTAGCATGAGCGATTCAACAGAAACCAAAACCAAAAATGACTATCTGCGCGATGTGACTTCGCAGCTTAAAGAGATGCGCCACTACGCGCAGACCAACACCGAAACCCTGTCCAGCCATTGGTTAGCGTTTGATGCTGGTGAGTATAAAGATAAGACGAATGCCGACCGTATCGATGCGTTGCTGAATAAGCAGGGGAAACTGCTGGAAGATCTGGATGCCGCCATTCAGGACATCGAGATTGAAATTAATCACAGTGAGCAGGAGAGCTGATTCATCTCCCGCTGACTGATACGGTGGCCGCTAAGAGATTAGTCGGCCACCAGCCACATTTCCGCTTCGTCGAACATCTCTTCAACAATACGCGCAACTGTCGCCTTATCGTTCTTACTCAAATCAGTATCAATCGCGTTACGTTCCATCGGCTTGACCTTAACTTCGATGTCAGGAAACACCCGATGTACCCGCTTTTCCAGCTCCTCACGAATCATCTCGCGAGCACCCGGTAAACCGGCAACGTTGCGCTTGTCATAAATCAACTCAACAAACATGATGGCAATCCATTCAGGGCAAAATCGCTGATATATAATACTGTAAATAAAAACAGTAGCAAGGCAGTGCGCCTGATTTCGCGTAAATTTTTATCTCGCGAAAACCTCCATCTTCGACTAGCAAAATGCGCACGCATCGCGACATAATGCTGGCTTACTTTTCAGGAGGTCCGCGATGCGACAACTGGTCATTGATATTCTGCTAAAGCTGGCAAAGATGGACGTCGATGCAAAAGAGCTGACGGCGCAACTTGAAGCGCAGTCCCTGCTGGTTGCAGCGCTGCTGGTGCAGGCGAAACAGGACAACTCGCTGACCATTACAGAAACGGTGCAGGATGCCATCATTACCGCTTCGCAATCGTCGACTGAGTTTCTGCAGTCGGATGTTGATCTGCTACTGACGCATATCAATCGTCTGCTGGCGGTTGCAAGCTATGTAGAAGTGAAAGGCAAAGCCACGGAAGAGCGAGAGTAGGGCCATTTTTCAATACACCTCCGGAGAGGAAAGCCCGGCAATCTCTCCGGAGGCAGTGCAGTTGCTTTGCCCAAAAGTGCAATCATCACCTGCGGCTTAACGTGAAGGTATCGCGTTTTTGCTTTACTGCTCTATCCGATGCTGTGCGACAGACTGAGAGGTGTCACTTATAGCTCTTCAGTGCAGGGAACGTTACAGCTCGTTTTTGATGCAGAACTCTTCCCAGCTCATTCCCAGCGACTCAGCATGAGATTTGAGATAGGTCTCGATAGCCTCAGCCGCTACCGCTTTATCGGGCTCAGCGAGCTGAATAGAAAAAATCATCCCATCCAGATTCTTCTGCCGTAAAAAGGCCGCATAGATGCGTTCGGCGTGCCATTCACGCAGCTGTCGCAGCGACAGATTAGCGGCACGGGCATCGCTCTCCGTTAACTCATCCAGTGCTGACTGAAAGTCGGGATGCGCGGTAAAAAACATTTCACGTGCCTGGGCATAATAGGCTTCTGGCGTTTTCATATTTATATTCCTGAAAGGCTGATGCAGCGCGTCAGTGTATCGGGTTGTCTTCCGCTTGTCAGGCGTGCCAGAGCCCATTCAGACTGCCAGTAGCCGATTAAAACGCTGACCGATGTCCTGGCTCATGAGTAAATTCTGCTGCAATCGGCCGCTTGCGGGTGTCTGAACAGCCAGATACCTTGCGCTGCGCGGTGAAAAAATTATAACGTAGCCGCCATTGACGCGATCTTAGGGATTAAACATGAAAAAGTGGATGCTGATTGCCGCGCTGGCACTGAGTGGCTGTGCGCAAATCAACGATTATGAAAATGCGGTACAGGCGCCGGCACCGGCTGATCTGCAGGGGAACTGGCAAACCGTCGGCCCACAAAGCAGCCTGATCAGCGGACAGGCAATAGCCAGTCTGATTATCAATGCGGATGGCAGCACGCTGGATTGCCGCCAGTGGATGCGTGTGATTGCGAAGCCAGGCAAGCTGACCCGTCTGAACGGTGACTATGTCAACGTCACGCGAAAGATTCGGGTGATGCCGCTGGTCGTCGATAACAGTGAACTTAAGTATGACGGGCTGACCCTGCGCAAAGTGGCGCGTCCGACACTAGAGTGTCAGCAGGCACTGGAAGAAGTGGCAAAACAGCCGAAAGCTGCTGTCATTCAGAATATTGAACCGCAGCTGCTGCGCACGCCGATTACTGAGCATAACGCGCAGTCCTAACCGCAGCCCATAAAAAAACCGCCCCGGCAGCACGCGAAAGCGTCCGGCAGGGCGGTTTTACGCTTATTCAGTCACTTATTCTGCTACTACCCAGACGCTGACGCTGCCACCGTTACAGGCAAAGACGGCTGTACCGTGCTCGTCAGCCGTAATGGTCTCTTCACGGTTCCCCAGATGATCGCGCCAGACCTTACCGGCAAAGCCTTCGCCCATCGGCACACTTTTCTCGCCCGCATCGCCGTTCGACATGATCACCACACAGCCTGGCTGCGTTTCGGTGCCGCTGCGGCTGAACGCCACGCAGTTGGGGTGATCAAAATAGTCGGTCTGCACGCCCCAGCCATACTGCTGACGCGCCCGGATTAATCCTTCCAGTTCAGGAATGACCGGCATCTCAATTTTGTGCGTCTCGCCGTCGCCGCCCTCATCTTCATAAGTCGCCCCGAACAGGTCAGGATAGAAAATGGTTGGCACGCCCTGCTCACGCAGCAGGATCAGCGCATAGGCCAGCGGTTTGAACCAGGCCTCAACCGGCGCTTCGAGCGACTGCAGCGGCTGGGTGTCATGGTTAGCCACGATGGTCACGGCATGCCACGGATCCGCCACCACCAGCGAGTTAGCAAAAATCTGGCTCATATCGTAGGCGCTGCCTGCGGTTGAGGCCTGATGGAAGTTCATATGCAGTGGCGCATCAAACAGCATGGTTTTGCCTTCCACCTGATGCACATACTCCTGCAGCTTCTCGGTTTCAAACGACCAGTACTCCGCGACGATAAACATCGGCTCTTCAGCGACGTCCTGAATATGATCGATCCACTCTTTATAGAACCAGGCCGGAATATGTTTTACCGCATCCAGACGGAAGCCGGTGCAGGGCACCTGTTCCATCACCCAGCGTGCCCAGTATTTCAGCTCTTCCCTGACCGCATTGTTGCGGAAATCGATGTTGGCACCCATCAGATAGTCGAAGTTGCCCAGCTCGTTATCGACCTGATCGTTCCAGCCTTCGGCGGTGTAGTCGTTGATGATTTTGAATACGCCGTTCTCGTCCGGGTTTTCGATGTGGTCTACGCCGCTAAAACATTTGTGGTCCCAGACAAATTTCGAATACTCACCTTTCCGCGCCGGAAAGGTGAATTTCGTCCAGGCTTCACAGTCGACGACCTCATCATAAATTTCATCTCGGTTGTCCGGATTGACGCGGTTAACGCTGATCGCCTCTTTCTCGTCCGCGCCCATTTTGTGGTTTAGCACCACATCCAGCAGCACCCCAACGTTGTGGCTACGCAGGGCTTCCATGGCAGCCAGTAATTGCGCTTTATCACCATATTTGGTGGCAACGCCGCCTTTCTGATCAAATTCCCCCAGGTCGAACAGATCGTAGCTGTCGTAACCCACTGAATAGCCCCCCGACCCCCCTTTGTAGCAGGGTGGCAGCCATGCCATAGTGATACCAATTTCGCTGAGCCAGGCCGCGCGATCGGCGACTTCCGGCCACAATTTGCTGCCATCCGGGTAATACCAATGGAAAAACTGTAATAACGTTGGGTTTTGCATGTACCACACTCCAGGAGGATGATGAAAATCAAGTATGGAGTAAGCGGCAGAAAAGAGACGCCGCGCAGAAAAATAAATCTGGCGGCGTAGCAGAGCAGGGGATCAGGAGAGGGTTTCGCGCGGTACCATCACAATGCCGCCCTGGTTGGCATAGGCGGACATCACCGATTTCTGACGGCTGTTCTGACCGACCAGCGAGGCCAGCTCATCCATCCGCGCCTGCAGCAGGCGTTTTACTTCGCTTTCGTTGTCGAGAATACGGCGCAGTACCGGACGTAACTGCTCCTGCGTCTGTGATGAAGGCGATACTGCCTCTGTCGACTGGGCTAAGTCCTGCACCGCATTGACATACTCCATCTCCCGGCTGATCAATTCATCCCATTCGCCCTGTGCGGCATGACGCAGCATTCCCTGGCTGAGATCGAGTAACTGTTGGTAAACGGCAATCAGATGCGGTGCAGTAGTCATTAAACGGCGTCCTGAATCAGGTTAGGTTGAACCACTTCTTTCCACGCGTCCGCGATGTTGCGCAGCAGGCCTTCGACCTCCTCGACCGCGGCAACATCATTGTGCAGGTTGGCCTGCAACAGGCGACGCGTCATGTAGTTGTAAAGATCCAGCAGATTGTCTGCCAGCTCATCACCACGGTTTTCAGCCAGGCCCTCTTTCAGACCCGCTTCGATAATATTGATGGCTTTGGAGATGGAGCTGCCTTTGCCTTCGATATTGCCATCCTGCATAAACAGGCGGGCGCGGATTAACGCGCTCAGTGCGCCGTCGAACAGCATCACGACCAGCTGCTGCTGGCTGGCGCTCATCACGGCGCTTTCTACGCCAATTTTTGCATAGGCTTTGGTGCCTGTAGCGCTGTACATGGACACTCCTGTTATTTTTTAGACGAATCTGACGTATCGAACTGCTGTGTCAGATAGGTACTGGTCGAGTTAAGTTTACTGATAGCCATATCCAGTTGGGTAAACTGTGTTTTATAGCGTGCGATATCCGCATCAATGCGATCGCTGGTGGTGTTATAAAGGGCGGTTAAGGTATTCAGTGTTTTACTCACGCCATCGGTGGCGGACTGAATAATCCCTTTAGTAGCCAGCCAGTCAGTCAGTTTGCTGTCGATTTTCGCAGTAATGCCAGTTTTACCGTCACCCACGATCATCTCTTTCACGCCCGCAGCATCTTTATCCAGGGCGGCACTCAGCTTGGTCGAATCCAGTTTTAATGAACCGGTGGTGGGATCGGTAGTAACACCAATCTGACCCAGTGATTTATAGGATGATGAGCTTTGCGCGTTGGTCAGCATCGTCTTGAGCTGCGTCTCAATCGTCCGTAATGTGCTATCGCCCAGCAGCGCGCCATTACTGGAGTCCTGTGAATCCGTATTGGTATCAACCTTGGTGTATTTGGTCAGGGTGTTGAACTGATCCAGCAAGGTGTTGTATGCATCCACCCAGGCACTGATGGCGCTGGAGGCTTTTGAGGTGTCTTTGGTAATGGTCAGCGTCTGACTGCCAACCGTCTGCGCAGTCAGATTTAACGTAATCCCTTCCAGTGCATCACTGATCTGGTTGCTGCTGTTTTCAATTGCAACGTTGTTTACCGTAAGCTGGGCATTCTGCGCTTTAACGCTTTCTGTCATTACATTGCTGCTGGCGGATGCGTCAAAGCCCACAATTCCCTGCAGCGTGTTGTCACCGGTGACGGCAATCGTTGCCACAGCATTGTCGCTGCCGGTTTTATTGGCGCTCATAGAGAGTCGGAAACTGCCGTCTGACACCTTAATGATACTGGCGGTGATACCCGCATTCGCGCCATTAATAGCGTCACGCATACCGGTCAGCGAGGTCTGATCGGCCGAGAGCGTCACGCTTTTGCTGGTACCATCTTTTAAGGTAATCGCAATGCTGCGGCTGGCGACTGAGCTGTCACCCAGTGCGGTAGTGCTACTGCTCTGCACAGCTGAGGTCAGAACCTGCGCCTGCGCCAGCTGCGTAACGTTAATCGCATATTTACCGGCGACGGTGCTGCTGCCAGATGTCGTGGCACTGAAGGCCGTGGAGCTGCTGGCTGCGGTCGTTGCGGTAAACAGGTCCGCACTGTTCAGCTTGGTGTTGGCCGTCTGGAATGTTGTCAGAGAACTTTTCAGGGTGGCATAGGCACTGAGTTTGGACGTATAAGCTGACTGCTGTTTTGAAATGGGTGTCAGTGCCGCTTTTTCCGCGGTGGTCAGACTGTCAAGCATGGTACTGAGTGGCAGGCCGGAACCCACACCGAGATTACTGATACTGGCCATGTTAATTCCTTTATAAGGTCGACAGGGAAATTGATACCTGGGTTATCGGCCTTGAATAGGTAAAGTTTAACGTTATTTGCCTTAGGGTAATGAGGTAAATAAGCACTATAGAGAAGGGTAATTCAGTGACTAGAAAATTAATGAATTAAGTCTAAAGAAGTCGGGACGGGTGGCGATAACTTAAAACGTGACAGGCTGAAGCAGAAAAATTCGCCTGGTACTAAAAAAATTCTAAAGGTTGTTAAACGGCAGACGATAACAACTTTGACGGCGCTGAAGCCGGCGGGTTGAAGCCCACACCTTAACCGAAAGACTTGATTAACAGGAAAATTTATCATGGCCCAAGTCATTAATACCAACAGCCTCTCGCTGATCACTCAGAACAACATCAACAAGAACCAGTCAGCTCTGTCTACTTCAATGGAGCGTCTGTCTTCTGGTTTACGTATCAACAGCGCGAAAGATGACGCTGCTGGTCAGGCGATTGCCAACCGTTTCACCTCTAACATCAAGGGTCTGACTCAGGCTGCTCGTAACGCCAACGACGGTATCTCTGCTGCGCAGACGACTGAAGGCGCGCTGTCAGAAATCAACAACAACTTACAGCGTATCCGTGAGCTGACTGTACAGGCTTCAAGCGGTACTAACTCAGATTCTGACAAATCTTCAATCCAGGACGAAATCAAATCACGTCTGGACGAGATTGACCGCGTATCGGGTCAGACTCAGTTCAACGGCGTGAACGTGCTGGCTAAAGACGGAAAAATGAACATCCAGGTTGGCGCTAACGATGGCGAAACCATCACTATCGACCTGAAAAAAATCGACTCCAAGACCCTGGGTCTGGATAGCTTCAACGTGAACGGTCCTGCTGGTACCCCAACTGCAGCTGGTGCAACAGAATTTAAAGCTGCTTACGGTTCTACTACCAACGTAACTGGCGCAACTGTTGCTGAATCAACTGCTAATGCCCTGTCTACCCGTCTGGGTGTGGCCACTTCTGGTGTTGCTGTAGACACCGGTACTGTCTACAAAGATGACAACGGCAAAATGTTTGCTAAAGTCACCGTGACTTCAGGCAGCGATGCTGAAACCAACAACCTGAAGGCAAATGGCTTTGATATCGCCAGCGGCGCAGCCGGCGCGAAAAGCTTCTTCGTAGCGGTTGACCCACAGTCTGCTGATACAGCAACCACTGCTGGCACCGCAGCATTCAAACTGGACACCTCTAACATGAGCCTGTCCAGCCTGACTACGGGTGCATCATCAAGCCCACTGGCTAAACTGGATGAAGCGATTGCGAGCGTGGATAAGTTCCGTTCTTCACTGGGTGCGATTCAGAACCGTCTGAACTCAGCCGTGACTAACCTGAGCAACACCACGACCAACCTGTCAGCTGCACAGTCTCGTATCCAGGATGCTGACTACGCAACTGAAGTTTCAAACATGTCTAAAGCGCAGATCGTACAGCAGGCTGGTAACTCAGTGTTGGCAAAAGCTAACCAGGTTCCACAGCAGGTTCTGTCTCTGCTGCAGGGCTAATCGATTCCCTCAGAATCCACGCAAAAACCCCGCCTCGGCGGGGTTTTTTTATGGCTGAAGAATAGTCCAGCGTTGCCGTTCTGGCAGATTAGGCCCTCTTTGCTGTTTTACTTCTCCGATTGAACCCAGGCACAAAGATTATGCTAAAGCAAAATGTGCGCTGCTCTCAGTCGGTCATGACTCAGAGGAGTCAGTGAGAGAGAGTAAAATGCATCAACATGATCTGGTCAGCATCATCATTACCGCCGGCGCTTCAGCCTGGTTTACAAACGCACTCGACAGCGCGCTCAGCCAGGATTACCCGCAGATTGAAATCATTGTGGCTGATTACAGTGACGCGCCTTTTATTCATAAGAAGCTACAGGGTTATCTTGTCCGATACGGCCATCTTCTTCGCTATTTAAAAATAGATGATGGGACGGTACCGGTTTATCAGGCTGCCGTCAGCGCAGCGCGCGGAAAATATATTAAATTCCTGTCAGATGCCGATCTCCTGAAACCTGCCTGCGTCTCCACATTAGTCTCAGGCCTGATGACACAGCCTGAGTGCCGTGTGGCGGCCTCCCGTCGGGAGCGGGTAGGTCCACAGGGTGAAGTGCTGCCCGAGCTTATCTCAACATCGGCTTTGTACAGTGAAAACAGCATTATCAACGGCCAGGATTTGCTGCGTAATCAGACACTGAAAGCGTACAGTCTGCCGGGAGAAATGACCGCCGCGCTGTTTTACCGCGAAGATCTCACCAGCAGCCTTATCGATCATTCACTGCTCACCACCGGCGATCCGGCATTACAGGCGGTTCCGGCGCTGGTTATTTTTCACCATTTATTGAGGCACAGCCACCTTCTCTGGTTTGCCACGCCGTTGTGTAGCATTCGTGCTTCAGATGTGGAATTTCAGCCTCATCAGCGTGAAAGTAACGATATTTTCAGAGACGGGCGAGAGGCGTTATATGAAAAGATCCGTAACGAAAGCTGGTTTAATGATGTCGACCATGAGCCACATCTGGCGCGCGTTGCTTCCACGGAGCGACCTGATCTGTTTGGCATCAAAAATCTTTCTGAAGAGCAGCAGAAGAACTTTACCTTAGACACGCTTGCGACGTGGAGAGCTTCACGCACCCTGAATCCATTGCAGCATAATATGCTGGTGGATCTTGCCGCGACGCACACGCATCCCGTCAGCGTGCTGGTCGTGATTACGGTTACAGAAGAGACCGTCACCGGTCTGGATATACTTTTGAAATCGATCGGCCAGACAGCGACAGTGGGCATCCGGTTTGAACCGGTTATCGTTGCCATCGACGTAACGCCTGACACGAACGCTGAATGCTATGCCGCAACAGAGCAGAGCCGAATCAGTGTCATCAATCAAATCATCCATGAACGTGAAGACCATTGGATCATGTTTCTTGAGGCGACCACGATTCTGCACGCCTCCGGTATGATCGCATTGAGCAAAATGCTCCTCGTTCAAAACCATTATTTAGCACTCTATGCAGATGAATTTTTTTATATCGATAATGCACCACTCGGTGCCGCTTTCAGGCCCGATTTTAATCTTGATTTACTGCTCAGTTCGCCCAAAACGATGGCGCAACACTGGTTGTTCCGGCGAGAGCTGCTGTTAGCGGCGGAAGGACTGGATGCCGATTATCCCGCTTCAGCAGAGTTTGATCTCATTATTAAGCTGATTGAATCTCAGGGGTTTGAGGGTATCGGTCACCTCGCTGAGCCGTTGTTAACAGGCCATCTGAAAAGCAGAGATATCCTTGAAGATGTGGCGATCATTGAGCGGCATTTGCATAATCGCGGCTACCCGGATGGACGGGCGGCATTAGATAAATTCTTCAATTACCGTTTACGATACAACCATCCCGATAAGCCGGTGGTTTCAATCATCATTCTGGCTAACTGGGATCTCGCCTCGCTGATTAGTTGCGTCACGACCGTGCTGGAAAAAACCACCTGGCACCAGTACGAGATGATCATCATCTCTGATAACCAGGGGACGACTGAGCGGGATAAATGGTTGTCAGATATTGCAACAGTTGATCCTGTCCGTATAAAAACCGCAAGCTTTAACGGCGCATTCAGCCACAGTGCTATGGCTAATCTCGCCGCTGAACAGGCTACAGGAGACTATCTGCTTTTCATGCATTGTGAAATGGCGGTCACTGACGGTGAATGGCTCGATAATCTCCTGAATCATGGACTACGGCCTGAAGTCTTTGCTGTGGGTGGAAAGCATCTCTCATCTGACAATAAGATCAGGCATGCGGGTTACGTCCTGGGGGTAAACGGTGCAGTGGGTGAAGTCTTCAGAGGTAATGACGACAAAGACGCCAACTATCTGGGGCGCATGAATGTCGATCAGAACTACAGTGCCGTTTCGGGTGATCTGATGCTGATGCGCAAATCGGTATTCGACGAGCTGGGAGGATTTGATCAGGATAAGCGCTTATATGCTGACGTTGATCTGTGCCTGAAGGCGCGGGAGCAGGGCTATCTGACGGTCTGGACACCTTATGCCCGTCTGCATCGTCCCGCAGCACGCACCAGCCCGTTCCCGGATGAAACCGTGCAGACGTCCAGTAAATTAAAACAGCTGGAAGAAGACAAAATTTATGCTGAATGGATGCCGGTCGTGGCCAGTGACCCTGCGTATAACCCAAACCTTTCAATGCGAAGTCGTCACTTCGAATTACGAAATGACGATGTTAACTGGCTGCCGGTCAGAGCAGAAAATCTGCCCACCTTTCTTGCGCATAATGCCGATATTTACGGTTGCGGACATTACCGTATTACTCAACCGCTTGAGGCGATGATAGCGGAAGGCGTTGCTCAGGGGAAAAGCGGCATGACACTGCTGACATTGAGTGAGATGGGGCATTTCAGCCCCGATAGTCTGATTATCCAGCGCCGGTATGCACCAGCATTTCATAACTGGATGGAGCGAGTCAGTAAACTTCACAACGTATTTAAGGTGTTTGAACTGGACGATTACATCATCAATCTGCCCATGAAACATCATGGCCGTCACGCTTATAAGCAGGAGACGGCAAAATTAATACGTAAAAGCCTGAGCTTTTTTGACCGCTTTGTGGTCTCTACCGCACCACTGGCCGACGCGATGCGTGATATGCATCCGGATATCGTTGTGATGAAAAATCGCCTTCCTTCAGAGGCCTGGGGCAGCCTTCGCTCACTGCGTCAGCAGGGTAATAAACCCCGTGTGGGCTGGGCTGGCGGTGTCAGTCATCGGGGCGATCTTGAAATGATTTTCGACATTGTCCGGGAATTTTCTAAAGACGTTGAATGGATCTTTATGGGTATGTGTCCGGATAAACTCCGTCCTTATGTGCACGAAATACACAGTGGCGTTGATCTCACACTTTATCCTGCAGCGCTCGCGTCGCTCAATCTCGATCTGGCGCTGGCACCGGTTGAAGACAATATCTTTAACGCCTGTAAAAGTAATTTGAGGTTACTGGAATACGGTGCCTGCGGAGTGCCCGTTATTTGCAGCAACGTTGCCTGTTATCGGGACGATAATCTGCCAGTTACCCGTGTTAATAACCGGTTCATTGACTGGCGCGAGGCTATCCGGATGCATCTGGCTGACCCGGATGCCAGCGCAAAAATGGGAATGGAATTGCAGGCTGAGATCCGACGTAACTGGATGCTGACCGGTGAGACCCTGCGGCTGTGGGCAAAAGCATGGCAGCCCTGATTCCTTTCGGCAGCTGTTAACCTTTCAGGCTATCTGATCAAAATTTCAGATGGCCTGAAACAGCGCAGAGCACAGAACGGTTAAGTGATTTCATCAACCTGGCGGGCGGAGTTGCAATGTCTGAATTTAAACATCCTTATTATATATTTTCACCTGATTATCGGGAGTCGTCCGGCGGTATTCAGGCTTTGCACAAACTCTGTCATCAAATCAATCTGCATGGCGGCAATGCATGGATGGTAAATAGCGATATCACCAATCCTGCCTGGAATACGCCTAAGCTGGATGTTGAAATTTATGATCAGCATAAAAAATCGGAGCTGATCCCCATCGCTGTTTATCCTGAAATTTATTCTGGTAATCCGATTAAGGCTGACGTCTGTGTGCGCTACATGTTAAATCATGAAGCGCTGCTCAATGGTAATCGTCTTAATGAAACAGAAGAGGATCTCTTTTTCTGGTATAGCTCACAGCTGATTGTGAAAGAACCTGACGTTGATTTTTTAACGATGGTAGGCCCGGATTTAGCGATGTTCTCGGATGACGGCAGAGTAAAAACGACAAAACTTCTCTATCTGAATCGGGTACCCGAAGAGAAAGTCGATTTTACTGCTTTACCCGACGATATCACGATTATATCGGTTAAAAATCCTCGTCCTCTGGCAGAGCTGGCAGAAATTTTAAAGTCGGCCACGGTGATGTACACCTTTGAATGGTCCGGAACCTGTAACCTGGCTGCATTGTGTGGGGTGCCGGTGGTTTCTCTGGTCGCCCCGGGTTATGAAAAACTCGCCATCTCCGATGCTTCGATTCGCGATATGGGTGGGGCGGGTGTCTGCTTTAGTGACGATCCCGCGGAACTGGAGAGCACGCGTGCCGGGCTTTATAACGTTCGCGACCACATGCGAAAATTTGAAGCAAATTTCTCGCAGCAGTTAACGCACTTTTTTAGTAAAACGCAGACGGCTGCAGAGAAGAAAAGTGAAGAGAAGTTTGTCTCAACGGAAAACTGGCTGGCCCATTATCCCGTGCCTGAAAAATCTCTGGCTGAAACGGATGGCGGTCTGTCCCTCAGCGTGGTGGTTCTGGATGACAACTCATCGCAGCAGGCACTTGATATTACACTCACCTCACTTCATACGCTGTGCGTGGATATTAACATCTACGCCACTGTGGAAATGAGTGAAAAGGATTCAAAACCGAATCACTTCAGCCGCTGGTTAAGCCAACTGCTGGCTGAAGACCAGAATGAATGGATACTGTTCCTCCATTCTGGCGACAGAATTTTCCCGAATATTTTCAACAGTCTCTCTCTTTTCAGCGAAAAAATCACGACCTCGCTGGCATTTTATACAGACCGTATCTGGCTGGATTCGGATGGGGAGACTTCGTCACTTTTTCTGCCCGATTTTGATCCTGATTACTTTTTAGCGAAGCCAGAGTGCTTTGCCAGGGGGGCTTTCTTCAGACGTGAATTGTGTATGGAGATAATTAAATCACGTGACATTTCACCCCGGACGGTTGAAATCGATTTTTTATTCCCACTGCTCAATGCGCGAATGATGGCTGATATTCAGCATATCCCGCTGCCTGTGTTAGAGGTGTTATCAGCAGACAATAATAATGACGAGTTAACGCAGGCTTTACTGGCAGAGCACCTGACGCTGAGAGGGTACAGCAATGCTTCAGTTGAAAAAAATAAGAACGTGTTTGCTATACATTACAATACCTCAGCAATTAAAAAGCTTACCGTCGTTCTTATCGTAGACAATGAAATCGATCAGGTTAAGCGGACGCTGTCGACGTTTGTCGACACCGTCACTGATACAGCCTATGAAATCATTTTTATCGATAATCTGTCAGAAGACGAGAGCGTCAGAGCATGGCTATCTTCACTCTCAGAAATAAATGAAGATATCTTCAGAGTCTATTTCGTTGATGAGAAAATCAGCAGCGTCAGTGCGCTGAATTATGCTCTCTCTGTGGCGCGCGGTGAATTTACACTTTATCTTTCCTGTGGGGTTTATTTTAATAATAAAGCCTGGCTGAACGCATTGCTGAACCATTGCGGGCGTTCTGAACTCCTCGCCTGTGCGCCATTTTTAACTGATAAACGTCACCACCTCTACTCCCCGGGCATTATTGATGGGACGGTACGCTGCCACTATGATCAGTTCAACGCAGCAGACGGGACGTACAGCCCGGAACAGATTGTTCCGCAACGCTATTTACTGCTCAGCAGCGAATGTATCATGTTGAGAACCGCAGCCTGCCATCAGGCAGGAGGGCTTAATGAAAAGTTCACTACCGTCCATGAGGCAGTCAGCGATCTGCTGTTAAGGGCGTCAGAAAAAGAATCTGTCATGTTAGCCGTTCCTCAGTCACGGGTATGTTGCGATGAAATCATGTCAGAAGCAGAACTTATCCCCGGCACTGCGCTCTTTACAGCCCAGTGGATCGACCGGTTAGCCCGTGACCCTGTTATGAATCCTAATCTCTCCTGGAGTGGTGAGCGTTTTGTACGGGAAAATAATAGCGCGCTGATAGCGGCCCGGCTGGGCTTAAAATCCGATTCGCTATTTTTGTCTGATCCCGAAGACTGCGCGGAAATTCAGCGTGTCAAAGATCGTCATCAGGCGATTACCCACTCCGCAAGCGGCTTACACACTCTGGTCACTCATCGTTTATCTGCTGGTGAACTTTACAGACTAAAACCTGAGTATATTGTGCTGAGCGATGTGATGGCCAACAGACAGGTGCGGCTGTTACAGAACCGGCATCTTTTCCCTGACACCCGTTTCATTGTTGACATAACCCGGGCGTCGTTTAGCACGAACAGTCATCAGCGTGATCGTGATGCGATTATGCAGGGCGCGGACATGCTGGTGGTCAGGAATGCCGCTGCGCTGAAACTTTTCAGCCACAAAAACATGCTCCTTCAGGAGGATAAGCTCGGCACGGACTGGCAGGGACTCGTTCAGCCTGATTATCGTTCAGCCGAAAATGACGCAAAGCCCAGAGTGGGCATCGTGCTGACGGATTTGCACCCGGAAGACTGGCGGCACATTGAGGTGCTTATCAAGGAGATGTGTGAAGATGTCTGCTGGATTATTTACGGAGCCTGTCCTGACGCATGGAAAGCCTCTATCCATGAATATCATCGTAAAGTGCCGCAAAACAGGCTTGCGCCGTTGTTTCAGTCCTTAAATTTAAACCTTGCGCTTGCTCCTCTCTCAGATTCGTTACTCAACCAGGCGGAAGGGCATCGTGTTATCGCGCAGTTAGGTGCCTGCGGTTACCCGGTGCTGGCCAGCGATCACGATGCTTATAAAGAGATAATGAGCGTTGAGCGTATTAAAAATAAAACGTCGCAGTGGCGATTTATGATTAACAAAATGATCCGCAATCCGCTTTTAATGCAAAGCCTCGGTGAAAACCTCTATCAGGAAGTTAACAGACGCTGGATTTACCAGTCGGGAGAACTGCCGGTATGGCTTGCCCGTAAAGATCGCTGATACCGGGAAGATGGGTACGTATACGTACCCATTCGGTGCATGGATTTCCACAGCCTGGCACAGTCAGCCAGATAATGACGATCATCCCATCCGTTACAGTTCCCCTCCAGCCTGCCGATAACTCCTCACAGAACAACATCATTTTTTGATTTTAACTTTGTGGAGTGTCTATGCGCTTCAATTATGACCTGTTACCGGGCGAGCGGCTGACCTTCGAGGAGATCGCCCGGCGTTATGCGCTGCAATATCCTGATGATAAAGAGCTGACGGCGCGCGCCTTGCTTAGCCCGTCTACCGGCCTGCGCACGCTGAAAATCCGTGCGGTGTTCGCACGCGAAGAGAGCAACAGTCCGCTGGAAGATCTGCTGTTCATCTCCCATGACAACGAGCGTAAAAATTATCTGCGCCGCTTTGAGCACTACCTTAAGCAGAATCTCTCATTCCTCTATTTTCGTCGCAGCGACAACGAGAAGCGCGACAATCTGTGGAAAGTGATGGGCAGCAGTCAGGTCTTCGCAATGATCGATCCACAATCGGCCACGGCACAGAATCTGTTAAACAGTCGCGGCTATAAACTGGTGCTGATGCATCAGGATGATGAGGACATCTACTGGCAGCTCTTTAATCCGCAGGCGGACCCCTGTTTTCCGCAGTCGCAGCGTATTCAGTTCATCGTGGTGCTCAGTACGCCGCAGCACAAGGTCCCTGCAGCTGTGATGCCGGGTACTGAAGTCGGCCGTCGCGTCAAAGCACGGGTGCTGCAGCGTGCCAGCCAGGCGGAATTCAGCGCCGGTGTCAAAGCCCGCTACGGTGCCTGCGTGATGACCGGCACCGAGCTGACCGAACGGCACAACTGGCCGTGGGTGGAAGCCTGCCATATCGACACGCAGGAAGGCGATGATGGCGTCCTGGCGGACAACAGCATCGATAACGGCCTGTTTTTACGCAGCGATCTGCAGCGGCTATTTATTAACCGACTGATTAGCATTGATGCTGAATCAGGCGCGATTCAGGTGCATCCCGGCGAGGAGGCGCGGCAGCACATTGCGCCCTGGTATCAGGAGCTGGAGGGGCGTATTTGCAGTTTGTGGGCCGCGGTGCCGCCCGCCACGCGGCAACGGCTGCGCGCCCGTCGTTAATTCCAGGAGGCGTGCAGAAATAACTGCACGCTGACTTAACAAAAATCAAATAGCCTCGTTTTACCCCGCCTATTCAGCCAATCGAAAACGCTACAGAATTGGATAATCATGCCGATAACTTCATTAACGCAGGGTAGTCAACGTGAACGATTTCTATACCGCCGAAGGCGTGATGGACAAGCATTCGCTCTGGCAGCGCTACGTGCCGCTGGTGCGCCATGAAGCGTTGCGTCTGCAGGTTCGCCTGCCGGCCAGCGTTGAGCTTGACGACTTGCTGCAGGCGGGTGGGATAGGGCTGTTAAATGCCGTAGAGCGTTACGACGCGCTCCAGGGCACAGCTTTTACCACCTACGCCGTGCAGCGTATTCGTGGCGCAATGCTCGACGAGCTTCGCAGTCGGGACTGGGCACCACGCAGCGTGCGTCGTAACGCACGTGAAGTGGCGGGCGCAATGCACAGAGTGGAACAGTCGCTGGGGCGTTCTGCTTCCGAGCAGGAAGTGGCGCAGCAGCTGAATGTTTCCATGGAGGAGTACCGGCAGATCCTGCTGGACACCAACAATAGTCAACTTTTCTCCTACGACGAGTATCGGGAAGAGCACGGCGACAGCGCGGAACTGGTGACGGAAGGCCATGAAGAGGCTAATCCGCTTCACCAGTTGCTTGAAGGGAGTCTGCGTGAGCGCGTCATTGAAGCGATCGAAGCGTTACCCGATCGTGAAAAGATGGTGCTGACACTGTACTACCAGGAAGAACTGAACCTGAAAGAGATTGGTGCGGTACTTGATGTGGGTGAATCCCGTGTCAGCCAGCTGCACAGTCAGGCGATTAAACGCCTGCGGGCCCGACTTGCGGGAGCGCGCTAGCAGTATCAGTTCCTGGCGATTCAAAATTATAAGAAACCGGGGACTCAGTAATGGGAGCCAAGACCAAGGCCAGACCGTTAAGTCGTTATCTTAAAGACTATAAGCACAGCCAGAGCAACTGTTCACACTGTGGCAAGATATTAGATCGAATGGCGCTCGTTTTTCGTGGCCAGATCATCAATAAAGAGGCCATCGCACGGATGGACCAGATGATTGATGAGCAGCTGTGGCTGAAACTTCAGCCCGAACTGACCGCGCTTTGTCGTTTTTGTAGTGATATTTTTTGTAATACCCATCCTAATTACTTCGACATTATGGCGTTTAAACAATATTTGTTTGAACAGACAGAGATGAGCCCCAGCACGATTCGTGAATATGTGGTGCGTCTGCGTCGACTGGATGAGATGCTAAAAGCCAAAAATTTCCCGGCCGACAGGCTTAAAGGAAATAGCTGGCATCAGTGTCTGGAAAGCGATCTGCCCGATGCCGGTAATAACAATTACCGTATTGCGCTGCGCAAGTACGATCAGTTTTTAGGCTGGCAGCAGGCGTAAGCCTGTTCTGCACCGATTGCTCCCCCGCGTGCCTGCCGCACGTTCTCCCTTACCTGCCCGCCAGGGAAAAGGGAAGGGGGAGCACGGCGCTTCTTTCTTCTCACCTCTATTACCACATCTGCGGACACCGGAATCAGGGTGATCCTTTGCGCATCTTCTGCAACACTGTAAGGATAATTTTCATGCCCGACCGGAGGCAGCATTGTCTTTACATCTGTTACATCAATTCCCGCGTCTTGAACTGCTTGGCGCACCGACGCCGTTAGAACATCTGCCACGGCTTTCCGACTATCTGGGTCGCGATATTTTCATCAAACGTGATGACTTCACACCAGTGGCGATGGGCGGCAATAAGCTGCGCAAACTCGAATTCCTGGCAGCCGATGCGCTGCGCGAAGGTGCAGACGTGCTGCTGACCGCGGGCGCAATCCAGTCTAATCATGTGCGTCAGACGGCGGCCGTCGCGGCCCGGCTTGGCCTGAAGTGTGTGGCGCTGCTGGAAAACCCGATTGGCACCCATGCTGAAAACTACCTGAGCAACGGTAACCGTCTGTTACTGGACCTGATGGACGCGGAAGTGATTAGGGTGGATGCGTTGCACAACCCCACTGAACAGCTGGCTGAAGAGGCCACGCGTCTGGAAGCCCAGGGATTTCGCCCTTACATCGTGCCGGTCGGCGGCTCAAATGCGCTGGGTGCACTAGGCTATGTAGAGTGCGCGCAGGAGATCGCCCATCAGAGCGAAGGCGTAGTCGATTTCGCCGCCGTGGTTGTCGCCTCGGGCAGTGCCGGCACCCATGCAGGACTGGCGGTAGGTCTGGAGCATCTGCTGCCGGAAACTGAGCTGGTCGGCGTCACCGTTTCACGCCAGGTCGACGCGCAGTTGCCGCTGGTTGAGCGGCTGCGTCAGTCGCTGGCAGAGACGCTGGAAGTGGAGGCTAAGGCACCGATCACGCTGTGGGATGACTATTTTGCGCCGCGCTACGGCGAGCCGAATGATGAAGGCATGGCGGCGGTGAAACTGCTGGCGCAGCTGGAAGGCATTCTGCTCGACCCGGTGTATACCGGCAAGGCGATGGCCGGATTGCTGGATGGCATCAGCCAGAATCGTTTCCGTCGTGAAGGCCCGTTGCTGTTTATTCATACGGGCGGCGCACCGGCGTTATTTGCTTATCATCCTTCGGTCTGAGACAAGCGAATAAAACAGTTTATACTCCGTGCGTTATCATTCTGGACTGGCAGCAGCTCGCGGTGCTGCCCTTATAAGAACACACACAATACTGTCAATAATGGGGTGAATATGTCCTTTTCTCGTGCAGGTCGTCAGATGGTGATGGGCGTCATGGCTGTGGCGCTGATCGCAGGCGTCAACGTTAAAACCTTTGCTGCCGAAAACCTGCTGAACAAAATTAAAGAGCGCGGCACGCTGCTGGTGGGGCTGGAAGGCACCTATCCGCCATTCAGTTTCCAGGATGAAAAGGGCAAGCTGACCGGCTTTGAAGTGGAGTTCGCGGAACAGCTGGCGCAGCACATGGGCGTTAAGGCGAGCCTGAAACCGACCAAGTGGGACGGCATGCTGGCCTCACTCGACGCGAAGCGTATTGATGTCGTCATCAACCAGGTCACCATCTCTGATGAGCGTAAGAAGAAGTATGACTTCTCCACGCCATACACGGTCTCCGGTATTCAGGCGCTGACGATGAAAGCCAACGCGAACACCATCACCAAACCAGCCGACCTGGCGGGCAAGAAAGTGGGCGTGGGTCTGGGCACCAACTATGAACAGTGGCTGCGTGAGAACGTGAAGGGTGTGGACATCCGTACCTATGATGATGACCCGACAAAATATCAGGATCTGCGCTCTGGGCGTCTGAATGCCATTCTGGTTGACCGTCTGGCTGCGCTGGATCTGGTCAAGAAAACCGGCGATACCATGGCGGTTGCGGGTGATGCCTTCTCACGTCAGGAATCGGGCGTGGCAGTGCGTAAAGGCAACGACGATCTGCTGAAAGCGATTGACAAGGCGATTGCTGACATGCAGAAAGATGGCTCGCTGAGCAAGCTGTCTCAGAAATGGTTTGGCGCGGACGTGACGAAATAATGCAGGAAAGTCTTCAACTGGTGCTGGATTCAGCACCTTTTTTATTAAAAGGCGCGCTGTTCACGCTGCAGCTCAGCATCGGCGGCATGTTCTTTGGTCTGCTGCTGGGCTTTATTCTGGCGCTGATGCGTCTGTCGCGCTTCTGGCCGGTTCGCTGGCTGGCGCGGATCTATGTCTCGATTTTCCGTGGCACGCCGCTGATCGCCCAGCTGTTTATGATCTACTACGGCCTGCCGCAGTTTGGCATCGAGCTTGATCCAATCCCCTCCGCGATGATTGGTCTTTCCCTGAATACCGCCGCGTATGCTTCAGAGTCACTGCGCGGCGCGATTGCATCGATTGAACGCGGACAGTGGGAAGCGGCGGCGAGTATCGGTATGACCCGCTGGCAGACCCTGCGCCGGGTGATCCTGCCGCAGGCGGCCCGCACCGCGCTGCCTCCGCTGGGCAACAGCTTTATCAGCCTGGTGAAGGATACCTCGCTGGCGGCGACCATTCAGGTGCCGGAACTGTTCCGTCAGGCGCAGCTGATCACCTCACGTACGCTGGAAGTCTTCACCATGTATCTGGCCGCCTCGCTGATTTACTGGGTGATGGCAACGGTGTTATCTGCGCTGCAGAACCGGCTGGAACAGCATGTTAATCGTCAGGATTCGGAGTCGAAATGAGCGCCATCGAAGTCAGAAAGCTGGTGAAATCGTTTAACGGCCAGAGGGTGCTGCACGACATTGACCTTGATGTGGCCGCCGGTGAAGTGGTGGCAATTATCGGTCCCAGCGGCTCGGGTAAAACCACGCTGCTGCGCAGTATCAACCTGCTGGAAGTGCCGGACAGCGGCACCATCCGCGTTGGAGAGATCATCGTAGATGCGGCGCTGGCACAAAGTAAGCAGAAAGAGCAGGTGCGTCGTCTGCGTCAGCAGGTCGGGTTTGTCTTCCAGAACTTCAATCTGTTTCCGCACCGTTCGGTGATGGAGAATATCATTGAAGGACCGGTCATCGTTAAAGGCGAACCGAAAGCGGATGCGGTAGCCCGCGCCCGTACGCTGCTGGAGAAGGTCGGTCTGCATGGTAAAGAGGAGAGCTATCCGCGTCGTCTGTCGGGTGGACAGCAACAGCGCGTGGCGATTGCGCGTGCGCTGGCAATGCGACCTGAAGTGATCCTGTTTGATGAACCGACCTCGGCGCTGGATCCGGAGCTGGTGGGTGAAGTGCTCAGCACTATTCGCGCGCTGGCCGAAGAGAAACGCACCATGGTCATTGTGACACATGAGATGAGCTTTGCCCGCGACGTCGCTGACCGCGCTATTTTTATGGATCAGGGGCGCATTGTGGAGCAGGGCGAGGCGAAAGCGTTGTTCAGTAATCCTCAGCAGCCGCGTACCCGTCAGTTCCTCGATAAGTTTCTCAGTCAGTAACCTCACTGCCTTCCCGGGAAGGCAGTTTTAACCGACTCAATGGCCTCACTTTTTAACGATAACGGGCGGCTGTCAGCATAATGCGTGCCGTAATAGCACAACCCATTATTCAGCTGTTAAACCTTTTGCCACATCTGACAAATCTTTTCCTTTCATCGGATATTTAATGGTTTTTCCCGATACCGCTTTCTCTTATTTATATTCCCTGCAATATGAAACATTATTATCATTTATCCTGGCTGTGGCGCTGATAATTAGCGTATTTGCATGTTGATTAATAAGTGTAAGGAAACGTTCTGCAGAGTAAATAACTGTGGCATCAGGGCCACCCTGCGGCTTTTAAGAGTTTCGCTACATTCATCATCGGCTCAATGGCGAATAATCGCTGGATAATCATAAAAGCAATACTAATTTCCTCGCTTTTACTTTCCAGCATTCTGACCTACATAGCAGGAGTCATTGAATGAGCCAGACTAAGTCAGACCAGATCCTGTGGGTAGATACCCTTAAGGGCGCCTGCATATTGCTGGTGGTCCTGTATCACACGGTATTACCGGGTTTTGAAGGGACGATGAAATACCTCACTGCCGGATGGATCCCCGCCGAAATATGGATACAGTTTAATACGGTCCTGTCGCCGCTGCGTATGCCCGCCTTTTTCTTTGTGTCAGGATTGCTGGCGACCAATGGCATTATTAACCGGCCCTGGAAACAGGTGTTTACCAGTCGCATCACTAATCTCTTTTATCTCTATATTCTGTGGGGATTTATTCAGTGGTGGTCCATCATTGGCATCTCAACTGAAATTACCGGCCAGCGGATTTCGCAGAATCTGAATGCCGCCTATGCCGGTTCGCTGTTTGAATTTCTCAAGCTGACCTTTATGGCCATGAGTACCTCATGGTATCTCTACGGGCTGGGACTCTATTTCCTCTGTGCCAAAGTTTTTCGCCAATATAAGCTGGCCCTGGTGGCGGTGGCGATTCTGCTGAATTATCTGGCGGTCGAAAAAGTGATCCCGTTCTGGGGTCCGCAGAGTCTGGCGCAATATTTCCTGTTCTTCCTTTTAGGTGCGTTCTGGAGCCAGACCATGCTGCGCCTGAGTGAATGGCGGCGAGAGAATCTGATGCCCTGGGCGCTACTTGCTGCGGTCGCCGGTATTCATGTGATATTCGGTCTGGATAAGAGTCTGTTCCTGTGTGTGCTGGCGGTGTTGTTCAGTATTGCTGCATGCCGTTGGCTGAATCAGCATTTCAGCATGCGCTATCTCAACTGGGTGGGCCGCAATACGCTGCAGATTTACGTCATTCACCGTATTTTCATCGAGTTCTTTGGGATGTCCGCGATTCTGTTCGCGCAGCGGCATCATCTGTTCGAGCAGGCATGGTTTTCGTTTCTTTGGGCCTGTTTCTATCCGGTGGCCATCGTGGGGCTCTGTTCGGTCTGTTCAGTGGCAATCTGGTCGCTGACCAATCGCGGGGTGGGGCAGTCGCTGTTTGTGTTTCCGACGCTGATGAAGAGGGTGCCTGGCGGCGGGTGAGGGGCGCTTTGCAGTGGGAAGAGGACGCTGTGCAGCGGGCGGGCACTGAGAAGATTTCGCCCGCCAGGTGATGGGGAGTTTCAGGTTGCCTGTGCAGGCGGACGCGTTAAGGGGCGGATGCCCGCCCCTTAACAATCCCGGCGTCCGGCAGCCTGCGCGCCCCGCTCTGCGGGGTACCTTCGTCACGCCCTGCGGCCAGCTGACCGTCCTTTCGCCGACGTCCTGTCGGCTCATCCTGGCCTCCGGTTGTTCCTCAGCGCTTCGGATGCCTCTGGCAAACCCCCGCCTGTTATCTCTTTTGTTTTCTCTGGTGCTGTATTGTCTGCTGACCTGAAAAGCCAAAGCCAAAGCCAAAGCCAAAGCCAAAGCCAAAGCCAAAGCCAAAGCCAAAGCCAATCCCGGAAACGTAAAGCGATAAAGTAACCAACACAGAAAGAAGAAATAACAGCGAGGGGTCAGGGAGGCCATCTGAACCGCTGAGCGGATGAGGGATTTCAGGACGAGCGACAGGGATGTCGCGAAGAGGCGGGTTCGCGCCAGGGATGGCGCGTCCCGGTGGTCCGTGAGAAATCCGGAAGAAGCGAAGGGACCGCGAAGCGGCGGTGAAGCAGGCCGGAGCCGGGGGTCAAGGGGCGCGGCGACTGGCGCCCCTTGTCGGTCGCCTGCAGAGGCGTGTCTGAAACTGCCCAACTGATCAGGCGAACGAAACCCTTCTCAGAGCCCGTTCGCGCAGCGAACCACCCCAGCTTTAGCGCATGCATCCGCCAGGCGAACGAAACCCCTCTCAGAGCCCGTTCGCGCAGCGAACAACCCACAGCAACAGCTCAGCTGTAAGCCCGTTCGCGCAGCGAACAAGCCCCTTAAGCTTCAGCGCTACCCAATGGTCATCAGACTCGCATTACCACCCGCCGCCGCGGTATTCACACTCAGCGAGCGCTCAATCAGCAGACGCTCAAGCAGCAGATTGGTCTCGCCACGGGCAAAGCCCTGCACCGAGACAATCGCGCCGTCACGCGCTGCAATCTGCTCGCACAGCGTACGCAACTGATCGGCATCGCCGTGATAGATCACCGCATCAAACTCTGCCGCTAACGGATCACGTGCCAGCGTGATGCGCGCTTTCACGGCCTCTGGCAGTGAGGCCCGCAGGGCACGATGCAGCTCATCATCCTGCCACAGCGCTTTACTGCCGACGCTGGTCACAGCAGCCAGCTGGATTAATGCATCCTGCTCATTGTCAGCCAGGCAAAGCACCTGATCGCGCGGCAGCAGCGAGAAGGTGTTGCGCTCGCCGGTCGGGCCAGGCAGCAGACGGACCACGCCCGCCTGGGCCAGCTCGTCATAGTGCTGGCAGAGTTCAGCCAGTTCAGGCTTATCTTTCGCCCAGTTGCTCAGCGCCTGATGCGGTGCCAGCAGTGACTGACGCAGTGTGCTGTCTGCCGGGCGCTCAGCATCCTGACGATCAAAGGTCAGACGCA
This sequence comes from Pantoea sp. B550, assembly GCF_024158165.1. Lineage (NCBI taxonomy): Bacteria > Pseudomonadati > Pseudomonadota > Gammaproteobacteria > Enterobacterales > Erwiniaceae > Pantoea > Pantoea sp. B550. The sequence goes on along the minus strand of NZ_JAMYXI010000003.1, from coordinate 308,159 downwards.
GCGCGCCATCCGGACGACTGGCCAGCAGGCGGTAGAGATAAAGCGGACCGCCCGCTTTCGGACCGGTTCCGGATAAGCCTTCGCCGCCAAACGGCTGAACGCCCACGACCGCGCCCACCATGTTGCGGTTAACGTAGAGGTTACCGACACGGGCGTTGGCCGTAACCTGAGCGATGGTCTCGTCGATGCGGGTATGCACGCCGAGCGTCAGGCCATAGCCGGAGGCGTTAATCTGCTCAACCAGCTTCGGCAGGTTATTGCGCGTGAAGCGCACAACGTGCAGCACCGGTCCAAAAATTTCTTTATCCAGATCGCTGACCTGATTCAGCTCAATCAGCGTCGGTTTGACAAAGGTGCCGCTGGTCCACTCTTTGCTGTCCTGCGGGTTATCCTGTACCGCCTGATAAACGGTGAAGCCCTTGTTGCGCATCACCTGAATATGGCGATCGATATTGGCTTTTGCCTCAGCATCAATCACCGGGCCGATGTCGGTTGAGAAGCGCTCCGGATTGCCCATGCGGCACTCCGCCATGGCGCCGCGCAGCATCTTCAGCGTATGGTCAGCGACATCTTCCTGAATGCAAAGCAGACGCAGGGCAGAACAGCGCTGTCCGGCACTGTCGAAGGCCGATGCGACGATATCGATCACCACCTGCTCAGTCAGCGCGGAAGAGTCGACAATCATTGCATTCATCCCGCCGGTTTCCGCAATCAGCGGCACCGGACGACCATGCTGGTCAAGGCGACCGGCCAGATTACGCTGCAGCAGGGTTGCGACCGCGGTTGAGCCGGTAAACATCACGCCGCGCACCCGATTGTCACCGGTCAGCTGTGCGCCCACCGTTTCTCCCTGACCCGGCAGCAGTTGCAGTACGCCTGGTGGCACACCCGCATCCAGCAGGATCTGAACCGCCTGCGCGGCAATCAGCGGAGTCTGCTCAGCCGGTTTAGCCAGCACGCTGTTACCTGCGGCCAGTGCAGCTGCAATCTGACCGGTGAAGATCGCCAGCGGGAAGTTCCATGGGCTGATGCAGACCACCGGACCCAGTGGACGATGGGTTTCGTTGTCGAAATCGTCACGCACCATACCGGCGTAGTAATAGAGGAAATCCACCGCTTCGCGCACTTCCGCGATGGCGTTGTTATACGTTTTGCCCGCTTCACGCACCAGGATGCCAAGCAGCTGCTGCATCTGGCCTTCCATAATCTGTGCAGCGCGTTCCAGTATCGCCGCGCGCTCCTGCGGTGGGGTGGCAAACCAGATCGGTCCGCTGTTCACGGCGGCATCCAGCGCCACAGAGACTTCCTGCTCTGTGGCTTCACGTACCTGACCCACACGATCGCCCGGTGCGGCCGGGTTCAGAATGTCGCGCAACTCACCCGCACCCGCTTCACCGTCGATCATCGGCCCGGCCAGGCAGGGCTGTGCAGCGCTGCTCAGCAGGGCGCTGGAGAGTGAGGCGAGACGGTGCTCGTTAGCCATATCCAGACCCGCTGAGTTCACGCGGTTCTCGCCATACAGCTCACGCGGCAGGGGGATCTTCGGATGCGGCAGGCCAATGGCGCCTTCGCTGGCACCCAGTTTCTCGACGGCAGTTACCGGATCGGCTACCAGCTCATCAATCGGCAGCGAGGTATCAGCGATGCGGTTTACAAACGAGGTGTTGGCCCCGTTTTCCAGCAGTCGACGAACCAGATAGGCCAGCAGGGTTTCATGGGTGCCGACCGGCGCATAGATGCGGCAGGGACGGTTAAGCTTGCCGTCCGCCACTTTGCCGACGACCTGCTCATACAGCGGTTCACCCATGCCGTGCAGACACTGGAACTCATACTGCCCCGGATAGTAGTTGTTGCCTGCCAGCTGATAAATCGCGGCCAGGGTGTGGGCATTGTGCGTAGCAAACTGCGGATAGATCAGGCTGGGAACAGAAAGCAGTTTGCGGGCGCAGGCCAGGTAAGAGATATCGGTGTAAACCTTACGGGTGTAAACCGGGTAGCCTTCCAGACCTTCCATCTGGGCGCGCTTGATTTCGCTGTCCCAGTACGCGCCTTTCACCAGACGGATCATCAGACGACGGCGGCTGCGCTGCGCCAGATCGATTAGCTCATCGATCACAAACGGACAGCGTTTCATGTAGGCCTGAATCACGAAGCCGATGCCGTTCCAGCCTTCCAGCTCTGGTTCGAAACAGAGCTTTTCCAGTAAATCCAGCGACAGTTCCAGGCGGTCAGCTTCTTCTGCATCGATGTTGATGCCGATGTCATAGGAGCGGGCCAGCAGCGTCAGTGATTTCAGAATAGGGTAGAGCTCTTCCATCACGCGCTCATACTGTGCGCGGCTGTAGCGGGGATGCAGGGCTGAGAGCTTGATGGAGATGCCCGGGCCTTCATAAATGCCACGACCATTCGACGCTTTACCGATGGCGTGGATCGCCTGCTGATAAGAGAGCAGATAGGCTTTAGCATCGCCTGCGGTCAGGGCCGCTTCGCCCAGCATATCGTAAGAGTAACGGAAGCCTTTCTCTTCCAGCTTGCGGGCATTGGCCAGCGCTTCAGCAATGGTTTCACCGGTGACGAACTGCTCACCCATCAGACGCATCGCCATATCCACGCCTTTGCGGATCAGGGGCTCGCCGCCCTTACCGATGATGCGGTTGAGCGAGCTGGAAAGATTCGCCTCGTTGTGGGTCGAGACCAGACGGCCGGTAAACAGCAGGCCCCAGGTCGCGGCGTTGACAAACAGCGACGGGCTGCGGCCCAGATGCGACTGCCAGTTGCCGTTGCTGATCTTGTCGCGGATGAGCGCATCGCGCGTTGGCTTGTCAGGAATACGCAACAGCGCTTCCGCCAGACACATTAACGCCACACCTTCATGTGAAGAAAGCGAGAACTCCTGCAGCAGGCTTTGCACCATGCCAGCGCGTCCGGTTGCACCTTTCTGGTGCCGCAGCCTGTCGGCAAGCTGGTAAGCCAGCTGATGCGTTTTCTCTGCCAGCGCCGCGGGTAACCGTGCCTGCTCCAGCATCATCGGTACCGCATCGGTCTCCGGGCGACGCCAGGCGGCAGTCACCGCTGAACGCGTCACGGACTGAGGTAAAATCTGCTCTGCGAAGTCAAGGAACGGCTGGTGCGTCTCCTCTGACTGGATGTCGTCAGATTCCGCGGCTGCCTGGGCAGAAAGCGGGATCTCCGGCACGGCGTCGCCGCTCTCCAGCTGGCTCAGATAGTTAAAGACCGCCTGTTTAATCAGCCAGTGTGGCGTGCGATCAATTCGCTGCGCAGCCAGTTTGATGCGCTCGCGTGTCGCGTCATCCAGTTTTACACCCATGGTGGTTGTAGCCATGACTCCAGAGCTCCTTAATAGTGGTTCAGTACGGCGTTGGCTGCACTATCACTTAAGTTGCAACTTTGTGCAACCGTGTTAAATGTGAGCCAGTTAACACCCTTCTTACATCAGCAATTGTTAAATCCCGCAATGCGGCACGGATATTGCTGCAAGATCCTCGCCAGGTCGGCAGGCCCGATAAAAAGCGGGTTTACGGCCGGTTATACAGAGGTACAACCGGATAACTGTGAGCGAGTGCAACCTATCAGCACGTTTTCACAAACGGTTAGTGAAATCACTGTAACGCCTGTGTTAAATCCATTGTGCGCGGAACGCCTTTCCGGCAGGATACCGCGCCGCTGGGAAATGACTGACGCCCTGACGAAGAAAATCGACCCGCTTTGCCCCGTTCCGGCAGGCGGGTAGCTGGCGATTTCTCTGGGATATCAAATAATAAGTGGAGAGACAGATGAGTGTAAGTACACCGATGCTGGTGACCTTTGTGGTTTATATTCTTGGGATGGTATTAATCGGTTTTGCGGCTTATCGCTCGACCAAAAACTTCGATGATTACATCCTCGGTGGCCGCAGTCTGGGTAGCGTGGTCACGGCACTCTCTGCCGGTGCATCCGATATGAGCGGCTGGCTGCTGATGGGCTTACCGGGAGCCATTTTCATTTCCGGCATCTCTGAGAGCTGGATTGCGATTGGCCTGACTATCGGTGCCTGGCTGAACTGGAAAATCGTGGCCGGTCGCCTGCGTGTTCAGACCGAGCATCACAATAACGCGCTGACCCTGCCGGACTTCTTTACCAGCCGCTTTGAAGACCACAGTAAAATTCTGCGCGTCATCTCCGCTATTGTGATTCTGGTATTCTTCACCATCTACTGCGCCTCGGGCGTGGTGGCCGGTGCGCGTCTGTTTGAAAGCACCTTTGGTATGGACTACCAGACGGCTCTGTGGGCGGGTGCAGCAGCGACCATTCTCTATACGCTGGTGGGCGGTTTCCTGGCGGTGAGCTGGACCGATACCGTTCAGGCAAGCCTGATGATTTTTGCGCTGATCCTGACCCCGGTGTTTGTCATTATCGCAGTAGGCGGCTGGTCCGATTCGCTGACGGTGATTGAGGCGAAAAGCCTTGAAAACCTCGATATGCTCAAAGGGCTGAACTTCGTCGCGGTCATCTCCCTGCTCGGCTGGGGTCTGGGCTACTTCGGGCAACCCCATATTCTGGCGCGCTTTATGGCGGCAGATTCGCATCGCTCTATCCGCACCGCACGCCGTATCGGTATGGCGTGGATGGTGCTCTGTCTGGCGGGCGCGGTGGCCGTCGGTTTCTTCGGTATCGCCTACTTCCAGAACAACCCGACCCTGGCAACCGGCGTCAATGACAACGCTGAGCGCGTCTTTATCGAGCTGGCACGCATTCTCTTCAACCCGTGGATTGCCGGTATTCTGCTGTCAGCGATTCTGGCAGCCGTGATGTCCACGCTGAGCTGTCAGCTGCTGGTCTGCTCCAGCGCCCTGACCGAAGACCTCTATAAAGGCTTCCTGCGCAAAAATGCCAGTCAGAAAGAGCTGGTATGGGTAGGGCGTCTGATGGTGCTGCTGGTGGCGTTGATTGCGATTGCGCTGGCGTCAAACCCGGAAAACCGTGTGCTGGGCCTGGTAAGCTACGCATGGGCGGGTTTTGGTGCGGCGTTTGGTCCGGTAGTGCTGTTTGGCGTCTGCTGGAAGCGTATGAACCGCAACGGTGCGCTGGCGGGGATGATCATCGGTGCGCTGACCGTGCTGGTATGGAAACAGTATGGCTGGCTGGGACTGTATGAAATCATCCCTGGCTTCATCTTCGCCAGCATCGCGATTGTAGTCTTCAGCCTGATGGGACGTGAACCTTCAGCCGAAGCGCAGCAGCGCTTTGCTGCCGCAGAAGCGGAGTTCCAGACCAAATAAGCGAAGCGTTAGTCATGAGAGCCCGCCCCGTAAGGAGCGGGCTTTTTTTGTTACAAAGATAAATCACCCAAAGATGAAATTATCTCCGCCAGTAACTTGTTTTTTTCGCAGCGATAATGATAATCGGTATCGTTTACACTTTACCTGATTTTACTGTTCATTGACGCTGCTTAACATTCAAGAGGTTGGCGATGTTTGTTCCATTTCTCATCATGCTGCGCGAAGGGCTTGAAGCCGCGCTGATAGTCAGCCTGATAGCCAGCTATCTCAAGCGCACCCAGCGCACCCAATGGTTTCCGGCAATGTGGGCTGGCGTGTTTATCGCCGCTGCGCTCTGTCTGGGTCTGGGTCTGTTTATCAATGCCACTACCGGTGAATTCCCGCAAAAAGAGCAGGAGCTGTTTGAGGGCATCGTGGCGGTGATTGCGGTGGTGATCCTGACCTCAATGGTGTTCTGGATGCGCAAAGTCGCCCGAAACATCCGGGTCGAACTTGAGCAGGCGGTCGATCAGGCGCTGCAACGTTCCGGTCGGGGCGGTCTGGCGCTGGTGCTGATGGTATTTCTTGCCGTGGCACGTGAAGGGCTGGAGTCGGTGTTCTTCCTGCTGGCGGCCTTTACGCAGGATGTCGGTTATGCGCCGCCGATCGGCGCGGTACTGGGTCTGGCAACCGCCGTGGTGCTGGGCATGCTGCTTTACTGGGGCGGTATACGCCTGAACATGGCGCATTTCTTCCGCTGGACCAGCGTCTTCATCCTGTTTGTCGCAGCGGGCCTGGCAGCCGGTGCGATTCGCGCCTTCCACGAAGCAGGATTGTGGAATCGCTTTCAGGATGTGGCCTTCGATCTCAGCAATACCTTATCGACCCATTCGCTGTTCGGTACGCTGCTGGAAGGCATTCTGGGTTATCAGGAGACGCCAAGCGTGAGTGAAGTGACGATTTACTTCGTCTATCTGATCCCGGCGCTGATTCTGTTCTTTATGCCTGCGCGGCCTGCAGCGTCGGCAACGGTCTAATCAGACATTTTTAGGCGCGCCCGCCGCGCCTGCAACTTAACAGGGAATATCGAGATGACAATGCGTTTCCGCCGCAAGGCGCTGCTGCTTCCTCTGCTGGCAATCTCCGCATCGGCTACCGCAGCGATTCCTCAGGTTACCGTAAGCGTCAATGACAGGCAGTGTGAGCCGATGAACCTGACGGTCAAGGCTGGCAAAACCCAGTTCCTGATTAAAAATAACAGCCAGAAAGCGCTGGAGTGGGAGATCCTCAAAGGCGTGCTGGTGGTGGAAGAGCGTGAAAATATCGCACCGGGCTTTAGTCAGAAGCTGACCGCTAATCTGGAAGCGGGTGAATATGAGATGACCTGTGGCCTGCTGAGCAATCCAAAAGGCAAGCTGATTGTAAAAGGTGAGGGCGCAGCGACAAACAGCACTTCCGCACGTATGCAGCTCGAAGGGCCGATCACCGAATATAAAGCTTATGTGACGGAGCAGGTGAACCAGCTGGTGAGCAGCACTCAGGTATTCACGGACGCGGTTAAAGCGGGCGATGTGGAAAAAGCCAAAGCGCTGTTTGCCCCAACGCGTCAGTACTATGAGCGCATTGAGCCGATTGCTGAGCTGTTCTCCGATCTCGACGGCAGCATTGATGCCCGCGAAGATGATTACGAAAAGAAATCAGCCGATCCGAAGTTCACCGGTTTCCACCGTCTGGAGAAAGCGCTGTTTGCTGATAACAGCACCAAAGGCATGGCGGACTACGCTGAGCAGCTGAATAAAGATGTGAAAGATCTGCAGGTGCGCATCAGTGAGCTGGCCTTTCCGCCAGCCAAAGTGGTCGGCGGCGCAGCCGGTCTGATTGAAGAAGTGGCCTCCAGCAAGATTTCCGGCGAAGAAGATCGCTACAGCCGCACCGACCTGTGGGATTTCCAGGCCAATATCGATGGCGCACAGAAAATCGTTGAGCTGCTGCGCCCTCTGGTGAGCAAAGCGAATCCGCAACTGCTGGCCAAAGTTGACGCCAACTTTAAAAAAGTGGATGCGATCCTGAGCAAGTACCGCACCCAGACCGGTTTCGAATCCTATGAGAAGCTGACCAGCGCCGACCGTAACGCGCTGAAAGGGCCGATCACCGCGCTGGCGGAAGATCTTTCATTACTTCGTGGCACTCTGGGTCTGGATTAATCATGAGTCGTAAGGAAGATGACGCGCAGCCTGCGCGCCGTCGTTTACTGAAAGGACTGGGTCTGCTGGGCGGGGCAGCGGCCATCGGCGGCGGCTGTCCGTTCCATACCGCTGCCGCTGACAGCTTTTCGCCAGGTACGGTGACGCCGCAGGCGCGACAGCAGACGCAGCCGTTTTATGGTCAGCATCAGGCGGGGATCACGACGCCCCAGCAGGCATCAATGATGCTGGTGGCGTTTGACCTGCTCAGCAGCGATAAAGCCGAACTGAAGCGTCTGTTTCAGCTGCTGACCCAGCGTATCGCCTTTCTCACGACGGGCGGTCCGGCACCTGCGGTCACCAATCCGCAACTGCCACCGATGGATTCCGGCATTCTGGGGGCGACGATCGCGCCGGATAATCTGACGATTACCGTATCGGTCGGGCATTCGCTGTTTGATGAACGCTTTGGTCTGGCGCCGCGTAAGCCGAAAAAATTGCAGCCGATGACGCGCTTCCCCAATGATTCGCTGGATGCCAGCCAGTGTCATGGGGACCTGCTGTTGCAGATTTGTGCCAATACGCAGGATACGGTGATTCATGCCCTGCGTGACATCATCAAGCATACGCCCGATCTGCTGGGTGTACGCTGGCGGCGTGAAGGCTTTATCTCCGACCACGCGGCACGCAGTCAGGGGCAGGAGACGCCGATCAATCTGCTGGGCTTTAAAGATGGCACCGCGAATCCGGATACTCACGATTCTGCGTTAATGAAACAGCTGCTTTGGGTGACCGCGGACCAGGATGAACCTGCCTGGGCACGCAACGGCAGCTATCAGGCCGTGCGGCTTATCCGCTTTCACGTCGAAATGTGGGACCGCACGCCGCTGGGTGAGCAGCAGACTATCTTTGGACGCGAGAAGCTGAGCGGCGCGCCGCTGGGGATGAAGCATGAGCGTGACGTTCCGGATTACGCCCGTGATCCGGACGGCGATGTGATTGCACTGGATGCGCATATCCGTCTTGCTAACCCTCGTACACCTGAGACGGCCAGCAGCCTGATGCTGCGACGTGGCTACAGTTACTCGGCGGGTATCTCCGCATCCGGCCAGCTGGAGATGGGGCTGCTGTTCGTCTGCTACCAGCACGATCTGGAACGTGGGTTTCTGACCGTGCAGCAGCGTCTGAACGGTGAAGCGCTGGAAGAATATATCCGGCCTTTTGGCGGCGGTTACTTTTTCGTTTTACCCGGTGTCCCCGACGCCAGCCATTATTTAGCACAGTCGTTGCTGGAAGCCTGATTAAAATTTAACCATCGCAGGCGGCTTATCCTCAACCGCCTGCCTTTGAGGTTTCAACGCTTTGCTTACTGAGTTTTAGCTGAGATTAAGCCATGCTCTGGCATATATCAAATAAGCTAATTCACTGTAATCTATGATTTTTACCTTTCGCTTTAAAAGAAATAGTTACGTGTGATTAGCAATTCCTTTGCCAGCAGGTAAAATTACTATTGCAAAGGTCCAACGAAATGATGCACTTTATTCAACAGGCGTAATCGGATGTGTCGATGTATCACACTGGAGTTCGCGCATGGGTCGAGTCTTTTATGGAACGTTACTGTCACTGAATAAATTGCGCCTGACCGCGAGGGCAATTCTGCCTCGTTATTTCTCCCTTCCTTCAACCATTTCTTTCGTCTTAGCACAGCCTGTTTTATCCGGTGTTCAGCCACGCTATTGCGCTGCTGTATACCCACTATCCTGTCCTGTCATGGCTCAAAAGGAAGCCAACTGAAACCTCTAAAGCGTTCACGTAATCGCAACGGGCCACCGGCCTCGCGCGGGAAATGAAACCAACTGAAAGGTGCCACTATGGGAAGACAGAAAGCAGTGATCAAAGCGCGTCGTGAAGCAAGAAGAGTGCTTCGTAATGACTCCCGGAGTCATCGTCAGCGTGAAGAAGAGTCGGTCACTTCGCTGGTGCATATGAGCGGACTGGATGCCATTGGCATGGCGCGCGATACGCGTGACCGGTTGCCGATTGAAGCCCGTAATGAAGCTCAGGCGCACTATCTTAACGCCATAGAGAGAAAACAGCTGATCTTCGCAACCGGTGAAGCCGGGTGCGGTAAAACCTGGATCAGTGCTGCGAAAGCGGCTGAAGCCCTGATTAATAAGGATATCGACAGGATTATCGTTACGCGCCCGGTACTTCAGGCAGATGAGGATTTGGGATTCCTGCCCGGTGATATTTCTGAGAAATTCGCCCCTTATTTCCGCCCGGTCTATGACATTCTGGTTAAACGTCTTGGCACATCATTTATGCAATATTGTCTGCGTCCGGAAATTGCCAAGGTAGAGATTGCGCCCTTCGCCTATATGCGAGGCCGCACCTTTGAAAATGCTGTGGTGATTCTGGACGAGGCGCAGAACGTGACCGCCGCGCAGATGAAAATGTTCCTGACCCGACTGGGCGAAAACGTCACGGTCATTGTTAACGGCGATATTACCCAGTGCGACTTGCCCGCTGGGGTGCCTTCCGGTCTCGCGGACGCGCTGGCGCGTTTTGAAGAGGACGAGATGGTTGGCATTGTGCGCTTTGGCAAAGAGGATTGTGTGCGTTCTGCGCTTTGTCAGCGCACCCTGCACGCATATAGCTAGCGTTCGATTGAGTAGAAGTGTAGCGCCCAAACCCGGCTCCGGCCGGGTTTTCTTTTGTCTGTTTAGGTTAGGGCGCCAGGACGGAGTGGATGTCAGAATAACAGGTGACGTCGTTAATGATGGCACCGCAGACTTTGATATAAAAAAGCTGAGGCAATGGATGTTGCCTGACGGACTTAATAACAGGCTGATGCTGATAAGTCAGGCATTAAAGGCTTAATCATGACTTCGTATTAATGCAGGCTGGCATTCAAAGGTACGCCCTGCATAGCGTTATGCAGGAAACTTTCGTGCAGTTTAACCACAATGCTGGCTGTTATTTACCGCGGATGACCAGAATTTTTTCGGTATAAACAACGCTATTGTCCGGGATGCTTTTATTGATAAATGACATCGCGCCGATAGTCACGTTACTTCCTATGACCAGGTCGTCCCCAATGATGCAACTTCCGGCACCCACTTCAACGTTATCGCCAATAACGATGCGGGCGGATGTGCTGTTATCTGTGCGGCCGGGGATGCCGATCGTGGAGTTCTGACGGATTTTGAAATTACGGCCAATAACGGTGCATTCATTTATCACCACCGATAAGAAGTGGCTGACGGTCAGTCCCGGTCCGATTTGGGTGCCGGGCTGGATTTCAGTGTTGTACTTCTGAATTAATTTGCGATTAATTTTCTTCGCGAGCCTCTTTGAGGTTTTACTCTCGGAATGGTACAGAAATGAGACAATCCGCCACCAGAAGTTAAATCGCCTGTCCGGACACTTTAAGGCTTTATGAAGCGTACGTGTCCAGCTAAAAGGTTTCTCACTCATCATCACTTCGAAGCGTAAACATTCATACAGGTGTTTTTTTAATTCATCTTTTTTCATCGTTCATTATCAGCGTCTTGCAAATTTTTAGCCGCGTATAGTAACAGGCTATAGCAGATGCCTTTTGAGGCAGGTCATTTAATGTGTCGCAGAATTAAATATAAACTTTCCAGTTTGAGAATTACGTAAATTTAATTAATGGCCTCAAATAAGAATAATGAGCAAAGGATAGGAAAATTAAAGAAGAGAACATCAGCGAAGAGAGGAATTCGCTCAGCATGCGATCGTTTCCACTGCGGGGCTTCTCACCCCCTCTCGTAGTGCAACAGGCGAAAAAAAGCCTGAACGTTTGTTCAGGCTCTTCTTCAGAATGTGGCGGTGAGAGGGGGATGGATTCGCTGCGCTCACCCTGCGGGCAGCGTCGCAGGCTCCGCTGTCCTGCAGGTTTCACCTGCTGTCGAACCCCGGCGGGGGTTCTCACCCCCTCTCGCTGTGCAATATGCAAAAAAAAGCCTGAACGTTTGTTCAGGCTCTTCTTCAGAATGTGGCGGTGAGAGGGGGATGGATTCGCTGCGCTCACCCTGCGGGCAGCGTCGCAGGCTCTGCTGTCCAGCAGGTTTCACCTGCTGTCGAACCCCGGCGGGGGTTCTCACCCCCTCTCGCTGTGCAATATGCAAAAAAAAAGCCTGAACGTTTGTTCAGGCTCTTCTTCAGAATGTGGCGGTGAGAGGGGGATTCGAACCCCCGATACGTTGCCGTATACACACTTTCCAGGCGTGCTCCTTCAGCCACTCGGACACCTCACCACATTTACTTCGCTGACCGCGCTGGGTCAACGGGGCGCTACTATAGGGAGTCGGCTGAAAAGGGTCAAGCACTATTTTTTTCTTTCGATCTATTCGCTTAAGCTCTGAACGAATCGATTTACTGCGGCTTAAAACCGGCCGTTTATGCGCCATATTCCACAGTAACAAAGAAGCAGACCGGGTCATTTTCAGGGCTGCGTTACGACTGAAATAACCCGGTGCGGCGTCCGGGCCTGTATCCCAGCCGGGCGCCGCATCGTCAGACGCTAAATCAGCTCTTCACCCGATTAGCGAAGCTCTTGCGCAGCTTCTGCAGTTTCGGTGGGATAACGGCCATGCAGTAGCCGTTGCGCTGGCCCGCGCCTTCCCAGTAATCCTGATGATAAGCCTCGGCGGGATACCACTCTTTCAGCGGCTCAATCGTGGTGACCACGGGCACATCATGGTCGGCCTGGGCGCGTTCAATGGCGGCACGCGCTTCTGCTTCCTGTTCTGCATTCGCCGGGAAAATGGCGGAGCGATACTGGGTGCCGATATCATTGCCCTGACGGTTAAGCTGGGTCGGATCATGCGTGACAAAGCTGATATCCAGCAGATCGCCGTAGGTTACCTGCTCCGGATCAAAGCCAATGCGGATCGCTTCTGCATGACCGGTTGCACCGCTGCAGACCTGCTCATAGGTCGGATTAGGACGGGCTCCGCCGGTATAGCCGCTTTCAACCGACTCTACGCCGATCACGTCCTTAAATACCGCTTCGGTACACCAGAAACAGCCGCCAGCGATAACTGCGTATTCGATTGCCATAATAATTTACTCCTGTCAGGTCGAAAGAGGTGAATGGGGGCGCAGCAGAGCGCTTTCAACTAGATGAGCATCTCCGGTTTAAAATCTCCGCTTTTATCCAGCATTTTGTCGCCCATCACGCTGAAGCGGCCTTCACCGGTATAGTGCAGGGTAGCGGGATATTCTGGCTCCCCGACGACATGCGCTTTGACGATCTCAAAAATAAACAGGTTGTAGCGGGCGACCATAGAATCGTCATAAAGCTGACATTCAAAGCTGGCAAAACATTCGGCAATCATTGGCGCAACCACTACCTGAGCCGGTTCCGGCGTCAGGCCAAACGCCTCAAACTTATCAATACTGTCACCGTGGCTGTTGCCGACAGCCACCACTTCATTAATCAGCGAGGCAGAAGGGATATTCAGCACGCACTGACCGCTGTTGCGGATCAGCTCGTGGCTGTGATTCATGCCGGCAATCATGCAGCCGACCAGTGACGGAGAGAACTCCAGCACCGTGTGCCAGCCGAGCGTCATAATGTCATGCTGATCCTGATACTGCGAACTGAGCAGCAATACCGGTCCGGGCTCAAGATATTTACGGGCTTTGCTGACCGGAAAAGCATATTTGTGCATGCGTTGGCTCATGGCGTAGCTCCTTTAACGGAATGGTGCCATTAAGTGTAGAGCACCCTGCGGGTGCGGCAGGAAGGTTAGCGGGCATAAAGGGGCCATGGGAGAAACAGGACAGAGCAGACATTTTCACCGATCGTCTCGCGAGCTTAAGGTTTCCTTAATATGCAGGCGCGATACTGCCTGCTTTAACGGAGGAGAATACTATGAAAACTGCCCCTGCTACCCTGGCTGTCACTCCGACACGTCCGATGAGCGAATATACGTCTCTGCTGATTGCCGCAGCAACGGTTGTACTGTTCCTGTTTGCCTGGTTTACCGCTTAAAACTTAATGACGGCCCGGCAACCGCTCCGGTCGCGACGGTTCTCTAAGAAAAACTGAAAACGGTGTAACTGGACGATGCGGCTGACAATGCTCAGCCCGAGTCCGATACCGCCATAGCGACTGTCCATCCGGATAAACGCTTTACTCAGCTCACCACTTTTACTTTCATCAATTCCCGGTCCCTCATCTTCCACCACCATCATGGGCTGTGGCACAGACAGCAGCTGCACGCTGATAGTACTGTTATCCGGGCTGTAGCGATGGGCGTTCTCCACCAGGTTACGCAGCAGCATCTTCAGCAGGGTGGCATCACCACGCACAAACTGCGCCTGCGGCAGATCCAGAACCAGCGTCTGCTGATGCGCCTCCAGCATGATACTCAGCTCCGCTTCCATCGGCAGGATCACATCTTCGATCAGCCCGACGTTCTGATAGGTGCCTGAGGTAAATGACTGTCCGGCGCGCGCCAGATTCAGCAGCTGCGATACGCTGTGGGTCATCTGATCCAGGCGTTGCACCAGCGGCTGAACTTTGACATCGCTGTTGCGTTCGATTAACTCCAGGTGGAGCCGTAATCCCGCCAGCGGCGTGCGCAACTCATGCGCCACGTCGGCGGTAAACAATCTTTCGCGCTCCAGACTGCTGTTGAGGCGGGCGACCAGCTGGTTTATCGCCTGAGTTACCGCATCGATCTCATGAACCTGACTGTGACAGGTGACGGGATCGAGATTCTCTTCGCTGCGGCTTTCCAGTTCCCGCTGCAGCTGATACAGCGGTCGGGTGACCCATTTCACCGCCTGATAGCAAAGCAGCAGCGTTAGCGTAATCATCACCAGACTCGGCACCGCCAGGCTGGCCACTGCTTCGTGGATTTCACGCTTCACGTGGCTGTCCATGTTGCGCTTCTGCAACTGCGCTTCCACCAGAAACTGAATCTGCTCTTTACTCTCATGCCACAGCCAGACCACGCTGATCACCTGGAATACCAGCAGGATCAGACCAATAGTCAGGATCAGGCGAAAGCGCATACTGCGGTGATCGAAACGTTTTATCATGTGGCCTCGCGAACGCCATCCTGCGTCACCAGCGCATAACCAAATCCGCGCACGGTACGAATGGCGCTTTTGCCAATTTTGTCGCGCAGATTATGGATATGCACTTCCAGCGTATTAGTAGAAGGCTCGGTCTCCCAGTTATAGATGTCCTGGTAGAGAATTTCACGGTGAACCGGATTGCCGGCCTTCAGCATCAGTCGTGACAGAATCGCAAACTCTTTGGGCGTCAGATCCAGCAGCATATCGCCGAGGGTGATCTGACGATGGGTCATATCCAGCGCCAGCGAGCCGACTCTCACCTGGCTGTCGCCCTGATTGACGTGACGGCGAATCAGGGCGCGGATGCGCGCCAGCAGCTCATCCAGCGAAAACGGTTTAATCAGATAGTCATCAGCACCCGCGTCGAGCCCGGCAATGCGCTCGCTGATGGTGTCGCGCGCGGTCAGGATCAGCACCGGTGTCATCTTCTTCTGCCGCCGCAGGCGTATCAGGAAGTGCAATCCATCTTCATCCGGCAAGCCCAGGTCCAGCACCACCAGACTATAGAGACCGCTGGCGAAATGCGCTTCTGCATCGCGTACCCGTTTCACGCCATCGCAGACATAGCCTTCGCCCTCCAGCGCCAGCATAAGGCCCTGCAGCAGCAGAGCATCATCTTCAACAATCAGTATCTTCATTAAGGTTGGCTCCGACACGGCGTCAAAATATCATCCGCAGGCACATATTCGTGGGTCGCGGTGCCGGTTAATCCCAGCATGGTTGAAAAGAGATTATCCTGTGAAAAATCATCTGTCGCCGCCCGTTTATTCAGACAGCCGCGATTAACCGCATAACGTTTCTGATAATCATCAGAGAGCCAGATCAGCATCGGCACATGTTTCTGCGTATCCGGGGCAATAGCATAGGGCAGACCATGCAGGTAAGCCCCATTTTCACCCAGCGATTCACCATGATCAGAAAGATAGACCAGGCTGGTGGTGAAGCGATCCTGATGCGCGCGCAGGACATTGATGGCCTTATCGACAATATGATCCACATTGACCAGCGTGTTGTCATAGGTGTTGATCAGCTGTTGTTGCGAACAGTCCTGAATCTGATTAGTGTCACAGGTCGGTTCAAACTGACGGAGCTGTGGGGGATAGCGATGGCTGTAGGTCGGGCCATGACTGCCAATGGTGTGCAGGACAATGACCCCGTTACCTTTCAGCTGGCTGATGTAGTCGTCCAGACCGTGGAACAGCACGTCGTCATAACATTCACCATTAATACACATGCCGGGCAGGTTCAGGCTGGTCATGTCCTGATGCGGCACCCGGTCACAGGCACCTTTGCAGCCACCATCATTTTCATTCCATAACACGCTGATGCCGGCGCGCTGAATAATATCCAGCAGTCCCTCCTGATGGGCAGCCAGCACATCATCATAATGCGCGCGCGGCATGTTGGAGAACATACAGGGCACAGAAACCGCCGTCGCCGTGCCGCACGAGGTCGTGTGCGGGAAGTAGATCACATCGTCTTTCGCCAGTAGAGGATTGGTCAGACGACGGTAACCGCCCAGCGAGAAGTTTTGCGCGCGCGACGTCTCTCCCAGCACCAGAATGGTCAGATTCGGCTTACCGCTGCTGCGGCTGGGCTGCAGATGGGCATCTTCACCAATGCGTACCAGCGGCACATTCTGCAACTGCTCATGCTTATACCAGGAGAGCGTTGCCGCAATGCTGTTAGAAGGGCTGAGCGCTTTAACCAGCTCGCGGTTATTGCGAAACAGCGAAGCGTAATCTTTATAGAAGAGCAGGGCAACCAGCACGATCAGCGCGGCGGAAAGCAGCACGCTGAGCAGTCGCGCCAGCACGCCACGCCACTGCTGCCGTTTTATGCGCGGCCAGAAAACCAGTAACGCCATCAGCACGCCCGAGGTGAGCAGGGTGAAGAGCAGCTGCGGCGTAATCAGCGCAAAGGATTCGGAAGCTGTGGTATCCATCATGTTGGTGATCATTGAGCGATCGACCACGATGTTATAAGTCTGAATAAAAAACTGTGCCGACGCAGAGAGCAGAATAAACAGTGCGGCCAGCAGCCGATCCAGCCAGACAAATGAGGCCAGCGTAATCACGATGTTAATCACGCTAAAGGCAACGAATGGCATTGATAAAAACACCAGCGTGGTATGCAGGTTGTTCAGCGGCATTACCGCCAGCACCTGACGGTAATAAGCAATATTAAGGAAAACCGCGATATAAACCGCAGCCAGGATCAGCAAGCTTAGGCGGCTAATTAGCGGCCTCTTCAGGGTAAACGCCATGTGAGCAGGAACCAGAGTAATAAAAGTGTCACGAGATTGCGCTTTCTATATTAGGAATACCTTAAGAAACTTAAGCTTTGAAGAATGTCATTTGTTCCGGGTGAGTAACGAGCATCACTCCAGCCTGATGCGGACCGATACCGCTACGATTATTAAAAAAGGAACAGATGTGAATGGCGCTTTTCTGCTGACTTAACCGCAGCGGCTGGCATGAAAAGTGCATATTTCTGGCATAACCCCTGTTAATGACTACACTTATTGTGAAGATGTTCTCAGTTAGCCAGTATTGTCAGCAATGCGCTTGCAAGTTTGAGGAGAGTGACCTATCCAATCACCGCGTTTTACCCCTCAATCACCGCTTTATCAGAATTTCCCGCTTGCTGACCTGACTGCGTCAGGACATTCTTGTTTTAACTCAATGTTTTATTAAATTTGATTTTCAGGAGAAGTAACGTGACCCAAGCGGCAGACACCTATGCCAGGTACCCGACATTAAGCAGCGGGCAGTACGCCTTCTTTTTTGATGTCGACGGCACGCTGGCAGCGATACAGTCCCGTCCCGAAGCGGTATTTATTCCTGAGCAGGTCATCGCACAACTTCAACAGCTCTCTGCGCTTTCTCAGGGCGCACTGGCGCTGGTCTCCGGTAGACCCATCGAACAACTGGATGCGCTGGCTGCGCCGTGGCACGGCCCGGCGGCGGGCGTGCATGGTGCTGAGCGTCGTGATGCAGAGGGTAATGTGCAGCGCATCAGCCTGCCTGTTGAGGTTGAACAAAATCTCAGGAAGGAATTGCAGGATGCGATGGCTTGCTGGCCTGGCAC
This sequence comes from Pantoea sp. B550, assembly GCF_024158165.1. Lineage (NCBI taxonomy): Bacteria > Pseudomonadati > Pseudomonadota > Gammaproteobacteria > Enterobacterales > Erwiniaceae > Pantoea > Pantoea sp. B550. The sequence goes on along the minus strand of NZ_JAMYXI010000003.1, from coordinate 290,512 downwards.
TCAGCTTGAGGTGAAAGGCATGGCCTTTGCACTTCATTACCGCCAGGCGATGCAGCATGAGCAGGATGTGTTGCGACTGGCTGAACAGTCAGTGAAGCGTTTCCCGGGACTGGCGCTTCAGCCAGGGAAATGTGTCGTTGAGATTAAACCTGCAGGCATCGATAAAGGCGCGGCAATCAGCGACTTTATGCAGCAGCCCCCTTTTGCCGGGCGTACGCCAGTCTTTATTGGCGACGATCTGACGGATGAGAAGGGCTTTCTGGCCGTTAATGAACGGCAGGGCGTCTCAGTTAAAGTCGGCGAAGGGGCAAGCCAGGCCAATTATCGACTCAACGATGTCGATGACGTTTACGGCTGGCTGGAAAAAACATTATTACTATTAGATCAAGACAACGTCGGTAAGGAGTTTAGGTTATGAGTCGTTTAGTGGTTGTATCTAACCGTGTCGCCATGCCAGATGGGTCTAAAACCAGCGCTGGTGGCCTGGCCGTCGGCATTCTCGATGCATTGAAAAGCACCGGTGGAATGTGGTTTGGCTGGAACGGTGAAATCAGCGAGTTCACAGGCGAAGACGTTGAAGATGTTAAGGTTCAGGAGCATGAGGGTATCGAGTATGCCTCGTTCCCGCTGAGTCAGAACGATTACGATCTCTATTATTGCCAGTTCTCTAATACAGTTATCTGGCCCGCCTTCCATTACCGCCTCGACCTGGTAAAGTTCCAGCGTGAAGCGTGGGAAGGGTATTGCGACGTCAATGATTCGGTGGCGCAGCGTTTAAAACCGCTGATCAAGCCTGATGATATTGTCTGGATCCACGATTATCACTTTTTACCTTTTGCCGCCGCACTGCGTCGGGCCGGTATTAATAACCGCATCGGTTTCTTCCTGCATATTCCATTCCCGACGCCTGAAATCTTCAACGCATTGCCTCCGCACAAAGAGCTGCTGGAAATGCTGTGTGAATATGACCTGCTGGGCTTCCAGACTGAATCCGATCGGGTGGCGTTCCTGGACAGCGTCAGTCAGCTTACGCAGCTACAGAATAAAGGCGACAAAAAGCATCGCGCGTTTGGCAACACCTTTATGACTGAGGTTTATCCCATCGGGATTGAGCCAGACAGTATTAAAGAGATGGCAGAAGGGCCGCTACCGCCAAAAATGGCGGCTATGAAGAAAGAGCTGGGCGATGCACGCAACATTATTGCCTGTGAACGTCTCGACTATTCCAAAGGTCTGCCTGAGCGTTTTCTTGCTTATGAAGCGCTGCTGGAGAACTTCCCGGAGCATCGCGGTAAGATCCGCTATTCGCAGATCGCACCCACCTCACGTGGCGATGTGCAGGCCTATCAGGACATCCGTCATCAGCTGGAGACTGAAGCAGGGCGCATCAACGGTAAGTACGGTACGCTGGGCTGGACCCCGCTCTACTATCTCAACCAGCATTTCGACCGTCGTCTGCTGATGAAGATCTTCCGGCTGACCGATGTGGGGCTGGTGACGCCGCTGCGTGACGGCATGAACCTGGTCGCGAAAGAGTATGTCGCAGCGCAGGACCCGGACGATCCGGGTGTACTGGTGTTGTCGCGCTTTGCCGGCGCCGCCAACGAACTGACCTCAGCGCTGATAGTGAACCCGTATGACCGCGATGAAGTGGCCGCTGCGCTGGATAAGGCGATTACCATGCCGCGTACCGAAAGGATTTCACGCTACAACGATATGATGGCGGTACTGCGCAAAAACGACATTACCGCCTGGCGTGAGAGCTTCCTGAAGGATCTTGAGCGCATTGACCCACGCAGTGTTGACCACAGTACCGTTAATAAGGTGGCGACCTTCCCGAAACTCGCCTGACCTGAGCCTTTAGGGCAATAATGGAAGCAGCGATACTATGACGGTATCGCTGCTTTTTTTTAAGCCCAGCTCACAGAAAACTCGCCCGCTATCTGTTAACGACTCTGCGTTGCGATTTTGTGCCGATGACCTCAGTAGCGGCTGAGTGTGGCCGGATCTATGCAATGACCCCCGAAAACCCTGTCATACCACTGCCTGCCGCTTTCTTTAGCTACTTTGCTAAAGTTCTTCTTCAGACTGCCGATAGTGATAGTGCCAACGCATAACCTGCCGTTAATTCATTCGTCTTTCTTATGTAACCCCTTGTTACATTGGGTTTCGGAGCCTGAACGTCCCGCTGCCGCTGTTAACACCAGGTTGCCAGAATCCCCCCTTACTGCCGTAGAAACCTTAACGATTTCATTACTCACACCCTGCGACACTCCCCTTAAGTAACTAATTTAACAGCAAATAACGTCCCACCTTACCAGCATAATATCCTGATAACCTTCGTTTAGGTGGTTCTAAATAGGGTGTTAAAACGATTAACACCCGATAATCATTCCGGACTGCGCAAAGCGACGAATAGCGATGCTTTTACCCCCTATTAAACCTTTCTCAGGACGAATTGGACTTAAAAACACACTTTTTTGTTCAAAAAACGACCAGTCAGTAAGCAATCGTAAAGGATTGCTGAAGAAATTTGCGTTAAAAGTGTGATCTGCGTCACACTTTATCTAAAATTTCATCCGGCTGTCGTTGTATGTCGAAATCAGACGATATAGATTTGCGTTGTTTTCGGAATAGTCCTAAAAAATGTAAGAAGACATCACGGAAGATGTCCGGAACTTGAAAATAGAATGGCATGGATTTTCGACCTTCAGTGGGTCTGAAACCCGCGAAAATAGAAGGCGAAAAACAGTGACATTAAAATTATGTGAAGTTTTTTTTGCCATCTTTTGATTTAACAAACAGCAGCTCGAACCGCAGATTTTAATCTGCGATACAGTTACGTCGCATCTCTCAGGATGGAAAAATAATGGGCAACTCTGAAGTACTGAAACATATTTATGATCTCAACTTGTCTTATTTACTGCTCGCGCAGCGTTTAATTAACCAGGATAAAGCTTCTGCAATGTTTCGCCTCGGCATTGACGAGAAGATGGCGAACGCATTATCTGAATTAACATTGCCTGAGATGGTGAAAATGGCGGAAACCAATCAGCTGGTTTGCCACTTCCGTTTTACCGATAGCAGCACTATTAATCGCCTGACGCAGGAATCACGCGTGGATGATTTACAACAAATCCACACCGGCATTTTATTATCGAGCCGTTTACTGCGTAATGCGTCTAAAGATGAAGCGCCTGCTAAAAAGAGAGCAATGTCATGAGTGAGAAAAGTATCGTTCAGGAAGCACGTGATATTCAGCTCGCTATGGAGCTCATCACTTTAGGTGCGCGCTTACAGATGTTAGAGAGTGAAACTCAGCTGAGCCGTGGTCGTCTGATCAAGCTCTATAAAGAATTACGTGGCAGTCCGCCGCCAAAAGGCATGCTGCCGTTCTCCACGGACTGGTTTATGACATGGGAGCAGAACATTCATGCTTCTATGTTCTGTAACGCCTGGAAATTTTTACTGAAAACTGGCCTGTGCAGCGGTGTAGATGCCGTAATCAAAGCCTACCGCCTGTATCTTGAACAGTGTCCTCAATCGGACGAGGGCCCGCTGTTGGCGCTGACTCGTGCCTGGACCCTGGTCCGATTCGTTGATAGCGGTATGCTGGAACTGGCGGATTGCAAATGCTGCAACGGCAGCTTTATTAATCATGCGCATCAGCCGGTTGGGAGCTTTACCTGCAGCCTGTGCCAGCCGCCATCACGTGCCGTAAAAAGACGTAAACTTTCTGCAGAACCTGCCGATATGTTTCCACAACTGCTGGATGAACAGGTTAAACACGCCGTTTAAGTTTGTTCGCATTGTGGAAGCCATCCAGCAGCGGTTAATACCGCTGCTTTTTTTTTGCTTGCGGTTCAGGAATAACACCTGCTGCTCTCTGGCTAAATTTCCACCAACACGTTACGGACGTAAGGATTTTTTTGTGCTGATAATTATAGGTTACCTGATTGTTTTAGGCTCCGTGTTGGGCGGATATGCGCTGGTAGGTGGCCATCTGGGCGCGCTTTATCAGCCAGCCGAATTATTAATGATCGGCGGTGCCGGTGCCGGTGCTTTTTTAGTCGGTAACAATGGCAAGTCGATTAAAAAAACGCTGAAGGCGCTGCCAAAGTTATTTCGCGGCTCCAAATACAACAAAGCCGTTTACATGGATTTGATGGCGCTGCTTTATCGCCTGATGGCGAAGTCGCGTCAGCAGGGGATGTTATCGCTGGAACGCGATATTGAAGATCCCAGTCAGAGTGAAATTTTTGCTAATTATCCCCGCATCCTTGCCGATAAACAGTTAGTAGATTTTATTACTGACTATTTGCGCCTGATGGTCAGCGGCAACATGAACGCCTTTGAAATCGAAGCGTTGATGGATGAAGAGATTGAGACTTACGAACACGAGTGTGACGTACCAGCGCAAAGTATTTCTGCAGTAGGCGATGGTCTTCCGGCATTCGGTATCGTCGCCGCGGTAATGGGCGTGGTCCATGCGCTGGCTTCAGCCGACCGTCCGGCTGCTGAACTCGGTGCGCTGGTGGCCCATGCGATGGTGGGAACCTTCCTTGGCATTTTACTGGCTTACGGATTCGTTTCTCCACTGGCGTCAGTACTGCGTCAGAAATGTGCAGAAACCACCAAGATGATGCAGTGCATCAAGGTGACATTGCTGTCGAGCCTGAACGGATATGCGCCGCAGATTGCAGTGGAGTTTGGTCGTAAGACGCTCTACTCCGCCGAGCGCCCATCGTTCAGCGAACTGGAAGAGCATGTACGTAACGCTAAGAACCCGGCTAAACAGACTTCAGACGAGGCTTCATGAAACACGGCAATCGCCCAATTGTGCTGATTAAAAAGCGCAAACATAAAGGCCATGAAGGCAGCCACGGATCGTGGAAGATTGCCTACGCCGACTTTATGACGGCGATGATGGCCTTTTTTATGGTGATGTGGCTGCTGTCGATCGCCAACCCGCAGGAGCTGGTGCAGATTGCGGACTATTTCAAAACGCCGCTTAAAGTCGCAATTACCGGCGGCGCGCGCAGCAGCGACAGCGATAGCCCGATCCCTGGCGGCGGTGACGATCCGACCAAAAAGATTGGCGAAGTGAACAAAGTCGTCGATATGGACGCCCAGAAACGCAAGCTGGATGAGATTCGCCTTAACCGGCTGCGTGAAAAGCTCGACCAGATGATTGAAGCGGATCCGCGTCTGAAAGCGCTGCGGCCGCATCTGATCATCAACATGGTGGAAGAGGGGCTGCGTATTCAGATTATCGATAGCCAGAATCGCCCGATGTTTAAGACCGGTCGGGCGGAGGTGGAGCCGTATATGCGCGATATTCTGCGTGCCATCGCGCCGATCCTTAACGATATTCCGAACCGCATCAGCCTGGCCGGACATACCGATGATTTTCAGTATGCCAGCGGTGACAAGGGCTACAGCAACTGGGAACTCTCTACCGACCGCGCTAACGCTTCACGCCGGGAACTGGTGATGGGCGGCCTGGATAGCGGCAAAGTTTTACGGGTGTTAGGTATGGCCGACACCATGCGCCTGAAAAATCGTGGCGGTAACGACGCAGTTAATCGCCGCATCAGCCTGCTGGTGTTGAACCACGACACCGAAGCAGCAATAGAAAAAGAGAACGCAGAAAGTGATGCCGTCCAGATCAGCGATCCGGCGGCCATTGAACAGATTACCGCACCTGCAACACCAGGCAGCGCGGTGAATACAGCAGCCCCCTCACAGCCGAGGTGATTCCCGTGAGTATGGACATCAGCGATTTTTACCAGACGTTTTTTGATGAAGCCGATGAGCTGTTAGCGGATATGGAACAACACCTGTTGGGCCTGGACCCGCAGGAGCCAGATTCGGAACAGCTTAACGCCATCTTCCGTGCCGCTCACTCCATTAAGGGTGGGGCCGGAACCTTTGGTTTTACGGTATTACAGGAAACGACTCATATCCTGGAAAACATTCTGGATGGTGCTCGTCGCGGCGAGATGCAGCTCAGCACCGACATCATCAACCTGTTTTTGGAAACCAAAGATATTATGCAGGAACAGCTCGATGCTTATAAAACCGCGCAGGAGCCTAACGCGGAGAGCTTCAAATATATCTGTGAAGCGCTGCGCCAGCTGGCGCTCGAGGCCAAAGGTCTGCCGGTTGATGTTCCGGCTACGGTAACCACTGCCAGCGCAGAACCCGCCAGCACCAGCGGCCTGCGGGTACAGCTGATCGACCTCAAAGAGAAAGAAGTCGACCTGATGCTGGAAGAGATGAGCAATCTCGGCACCCTGACCAATGTGCAGAAGGGCAGCACCACGCTGGACGTCTGCATTGATGGCGTCGGTAAAGATGACATCGTGGCGGTGCTTTGCTTCGTCATCGACGAAGCGCAGATCCGTTTCCCGGAGGCTGACGAAGCCGTTGCCGCGCCGGTTGCTGCTGTTGTAGCCGCCGCACCCGAGGCAGAAGAGGTTCACACCGCCAGCGTTACCGAACTGCCCGTGGCAGCGGTGAAGCGTGAAAGTAAGCGCGTCGCGGCACCGGCCAAGTCGAGCGAATCGACCAGCATCCGTGTTGCGGTAGAGAAGGTCGATCAGCTGATCAACCTGGTGGGTGAACTGGTCATTACCCAGTCAATGCTTGCCCAGCGTTCCGGTGAACTCGACCCGGTGGCGCACGGCGACCTGCTGAACAGCATGGGGCAGCTGGAACGTAACGCCCGTGACCTGCAGGAATCGGTGATGTCGATTCGTATGATGCCAATGGAATATGTCTTCAGCCGCTTCCCGCGTCTGGTGCGTGACCTGGCGAGCAAACTCGGCAAAGAGGTCGAACTGACCCTGCTGGGCAGCTCCACCGAACTCGATAAGAGCCTGATTGAGCGTATCATCGATCCATTAACGCACCTGGTGCGTAACAGTCTTGACCACGGTATCGAAACCCCCGAGAAACGTCTGGTGGCCGGTAAAGTGGCCACGGGTAACCTGACGCTTTCCGCGGAACACCAGGGCGGCAACATCTGTATCGAAGTGTCAGATGATGGTGCCGGCCTGAACCGTGAACGTATTCTGGCTAAAGCCCTGTCATCGGGCCTGCCGGTTCACGAGAACATGAGCGACGAAGAGGTCGGCATGCTGATCTTCGCACCGGGCTTCTCTACGGCGGAGCAGGTGACGGATGTTTCAGGACGCGGCGTCGGAATGGACGTGGTGAAACGAAATATTCAGGAGATGGGCGGTCACGTTGAAATCGCCTCGAAGCAGGGCAAAGGCACCACTATTCGTATCCTGCTGCCACTGACGCTGGCCATCCTTGATGGCATGTCTGTTCGCGTGGCTGATGAAGTCTTTATTCTGCCGCTGAATGCGGTGATGGAATCACTGCAACCGCGTGCCGAAGAGCTGAAACCGCTGGCGGGAGGCGAGTGCGTGCTGGAAGTGCGTGGTGAATATCTGCCACTGGTCGAGTTGTGGAACGTCTTTGATGTACAGGGTGCCAAAACCGAGGCCACGCAGGGCATCGTGGTGATCCTGCAGAGCGCGGGCAAACGTTACGCGCTGCTGGTCGATCAGCTGATTGGTCAGCATCAGGTGGTGGTGAAGAACCTGGAAAGTAACTATCGCAAAGTGCCGGGCATCTCCGCCGCGACCATTCTTGGCGATGGTAGCGTAGCGCTGATTGTTGATGTATCAGCACTGCAGTCACTTAACCGCGAAAAACGTGTGGCCGGCGCTGCCGCCTGACAGATAACGAAAGGGTAAATAACATGAATGGAATGGCAACCGTGACAAAAATTGCTGGCGAAACTGTGGGTCAGGAGTTTCTGGTCTTCACGCTGGGCGACGAAGAGTACGGCATCGATATCCTCAAAGTTCAGGAAATTCGCGGTTACGATCAGGTAACGCGTATTGCGAATACCCCTGAATTCATCCGCGGCGTCACGAACCTGCGCGGCGTAATCGTGCCGATTATCGATCTGCGCGTAAAGTTTGCGCAGCCTGACGTTGAGTACAATGACAACACCGTGGTCATCGTGCTGAATCTGGAAAATCGCGTGGTCGGTATCGTGGTCGATGGCGTTTCTGACGTGCTGTCACTGACCCAGGATCAGATCCGTCCTTCACCAGAGTTCGCGGTAACCATGTCTACCGAGTACCTGACTGGTCTGGGTGCGCTGGGCGAGCGCATGCTGATTCTGGTCGACATTGAGAAGCTGCTGAGCAGCGACGAGATGGCGCTGGTGGATAACTTGCGTACCGCGTAATTGCATCATCACGGGCTGGCTTCGGCTGGTCCGTGATAGTTACAATATGTAATGGTTTCGTTTGAATTCATATATTTAAAACCGCACTTCCCCCTAATTTCCTGCTGTCACCTGCCGATAATCTCACTGTCACTTTTAAATTACCTACATTTTTCAGGGTTACTCATGTTAACGAAAATCCGTGTGGTCACCAGCCTGCTACTGGTGTTGCTGGTGTTCGGGCTGTTACAGGCCTTCTCCGGTTCTGTTTTCTACTCCGCATTAAGCCACGACAAGCAGAGCTTTGCCGTGTCGCAGCTGGCGATGCAAAACACCCAGGCGCTTAATGACGCCTATATGAGCCTTAACCAGAGTCGTGTGTTGCTGACCCGCATTCAGCTGCGTATCGCCACCAGTAAACTGGAAGGTAAAACGGCCGATATCGCCTCGCTGTTTGAGGAAAGTCAGCGTTTCCAGCAGGCTGCAGCGGGTTTCTACAAGACGTTCAAAGAGACGCCAGATACCCCAGGGCAGGATGAGCAGCTTAACAATCAGCTTGACCAGCGCTTCAGTGATTATGCGGGCGCGCTGAACAGCCTGCAGAGTGCGCTGCAGGTCAATGATATGGCCGCAGCCGCAAAAGCCCCGGTGGCCCCGAGCCAGAGTGCGTTTCTGACGCTTTACCGCGAATGGCGCGCCGATCAGAGTCGCCTGACCACGCTGGGCGTGGCCGAGAACAGTAACGCTTACAGCCGTATGATGTGGATTCTTGCCGCCATTATGGTCGTTGTGATCGCCGTGATCGTGCTCTGCTGGTTTGGCCTGCGCAAAATCGTGATGACACCACTCAACAACAGCATTAATCACATTCAGCATATTGCCCAGGGCGATTTAACCCAGCCGATCGCGGTGGAAGGGCGTAACGAGATGACGCAACTCGCCGCCAGCCTGCATGAAATGCAGCAGTCGCTGGTCCGCACCGTGACCAATGTGCGTGACGGATCGGATGCGATTTTCACCGGTGCCAGTGAGATCTCTGCCGGAAACAATGACCTGTCCGCCCGCACCGAACAACAGGCGGCATCACTGGAGCAGACGGCGGCCAGTATGGAGCAGCTCACCGCCACCGTGAAACAGAACGCCGAGAACGCCCGCCAGGCGTCACAGCTGGCACTCAGCGCGTCCGAAACCGCAGAAAAAGGCGGTAATGTGGTGGCTGGCGTGGTGAAAACCATGAGCGAAATCGCCGGCAGTTCGAAGAAGATTGCTGACATCACCAGCGTGATTGATGGCATCGCGTTCCAGACGAATATTCTGGCGCTCAACGCCGCCGTTGAAGCGGCGCGTGCCGGTGAACAGGGGCGCGGTTTTGCGGTGGTCGCAGGCGAGGTGCGTAGTCTGGCGCAGCGCAGCGCCCAGGCCGCCAAAGAGATCAAAGGACTGATCGACGATTCAGTCAACCGCGTCAGCGTGGGTTCGCAACTGGTCGGTACCGCCGGGGAAACCATGAGCGATATCGTCAGTGCGGTCACGCGCGTCACCGATATCATGGGCGAAATCGCCTCGGCGTCGGATGAGCAGAGTCGCGGTATCGATCAGGTCGGGCAGGCCGTCACCGAGATGGATCGCGTCACCCAGCAGAACGCCTCGCTGGTGGAAGAGTCCGCGGCAGCGGCCGCTTCGCTGGAAGATCAGGCCAGCCGGTTAAGCCAGTCAGTCTCGGTCTTTAAAATCAAACGTGAAGCCAGGCAGACGCTGACAAAGCATTTGCCGATTGCCGCGCCCGCCACGGCGCCGCTGGCACCGCGCAAAGCCCTGACGGCCCCGGTCAGTGATACGCACTGGGAAACCTTCTGATGTAAAGCTGCGCATCCTGTGGGATGCGCAGCCACCCCCTTTATTCCTCTGCTTAAAGCCAAACTCAGCAGCTCCTGCTAATAAAATTAATTACAAAAGCCACTTCTCTTCTGAAAGCGCTGAAAAGCGTTAATTAATCCTATAAACACGCCGATATAGCCGCTGCACCTAAATTAACCTGCAGGGGAACGAGATGTTAAAAAAAATAAAAGTGGTGACCAGTTTAATCGCAGTCCTGGTTATCTTTGGCGCGCTCCAGTTAGTGGCTGGCAGCCTTTTCTGGTCAGCGCTTAATAAAGACAAAGAGTCCTTTGCACTGTCACAGGTCTCTAACCGCAATGTCACCGAGATGACAGACGCTTATATTTCATTAAATAACAGCCGTACCACGCTGAACCGCGGCATGCTGCGCTTACAGACCAGCATGGCATCGCAGATGAACGGCGGTCAGCTTGATGAGCTGATCACCAAAGCCAATAAGCAGCTGGCGGAAGCCGATCGCCACTTTAAAATTTATTACCATCTGCCAACTACGCCGGGCCTTGATGAAACCATGGGCGACAAGCTGGAAGCCGATTACGCTAATTACGAAAACGGCCTGAAAGCGATGGTGAAAAGTTTACAGGCGCGTGACCTGGAAGGAATGTTTAAACAGAATATTGAGCAGAAGCAGGTGGCGATGCAGGAGAGTTACAACCAATGGCGGGCGCGTCAGACCGAACTCTCTGATAAAGGTATGGAACAGAATCAGACAGCCTTTAAGCAGATGATGTGGCTGCTGGCTATCATTGGCGTTGCGGTGCTCGCGGTGATTATTACGTGCTGGTTTGGCCTGCGTCAGGTTCTGATTCAGCCGCTGCAACAGCTGCTGGGGCAGATTCGCGCTATCGCCTCCGGTGATTTAACCCAGCCAATTGTGGTTGAAGGACGCAATGAGATGAGCCAGCTGGCGGCCGGCATCCAGGAGATGCAGCAATCGCTGGTGATGACGGTCGGTAATGTGCGTGACGGCTCTGATGCCATCTTTACCGGTGCCAGCGAAATCGCCGCCGGTAACAACGACCTGTCAGCCCGCACCGAAGAGCAGGCCGCCTCACTCGAGCAGACTGCAGCCAGCATGGAGCAGCTCACCGCCACGGTGAAGCAGAATGCTGACAACGCCCGTCAGGCCTCGCAGCTGGCGCTGACCGCCTCGGAAACCGCGCAGCAGGGCGGCAAAGTGGTGAACGGCGTGGTGACGACCATGAAAGAGATTGCGGGCAGCTCGAAGAAGATCGCAGACATCATCAGCGTGATCGACGGTATCGCCTTCCAGACCAACATCCTGGCGCTGAATGCCGCGGTTGAAGCGGCGCGTGCCGGGGAACAGGGTCGCGGTTTTGCGGTGGTGGCCGGTGAAGTGCGCAGTCTGGCACAGCGCAGTGCTCAGGCCGCTAAAGAGATCAAAGGCCTGATCGAGGACTCCGTGTCTCGCGTTAACAGCGGTTCACTGCAGGTTGAAAGCGCCGGCAGCACCATGAATGAGATTGTGGGTGCCGTTACCCGCGTAACCGATATCATGGGCGAGATCGCCTCTGCATCAGACGAGCAGAGCCGCGGTATTGAGCAGGTCGGTCTGGCCGTCACCGAAATGGATCGCGTGACCCAGCAGAACGCCTCGCTGGTGGAGGAGTCTGCCGCTGCCGCTGCCGCACTGGAGCAGCAGGCCAGCGTCCTCACCCTGGCTGTCTCGGTTTTCAAAATTTCCCGCGCCTGATTTTCTGCCTTTCAGCGTGGCGGCGGTTTAAAGCCGTTGCCACGCATAAAGTTCCCCCCGACGCCGCCGATAAATAAACACGAATCGCCAACCAATGAGGTGTTTATGTTTAGTCGAGTACGCGTTGTTTCCGGCCTGCTATGTGTGCTGGCGCTATTTGCGCTGCTGCAGCTGTTTTCCGGCGGAATGTTTTTCAAAACTGTCAGTTCAGATAAAGAGAATTTTGCCTACAACCAGCGTCTGAATACGTTGCAACAGGCGATGGGCACCTCATGGGTTTCGCTGGTTCAGGCGCGCAATACCCTTAACCGCGCCGGTATCCGTTTTCTGCAGGATGCGCAGATGTCGGGATCGGGCGCCAGCGTAAAAGAGCTGGTCGCACTGGCGGGCGAGGAGCTGAAACAGGCTGAAGTCAACTATCAGATTTTCAACGATAACCTGTCAGAACAGGGCAAAACGGCTGAAAACGTTCTGGCGTTGCAGGCGAACTACAAGGCCTATCACGATGCGCTGGCAGAACTGATGGTGTTCTTCACCACCGGCAACTTCAAAGGCTTTGTGGATCAGCCAACGCAGAGTTTCCAGGACAAGTTCCAGAAAGATTACAGTGCCTGGCTTGAGAACAACAAAGCACTGTCACAGCAGGGTGTGGAAGCCAACCAGCAGGCTTACAGCCGCTCCATCACTATCGTCATCGCCACGCTGGCCGTGACGTTGCTGATGATTATCCTGGTGTGGAACGTCATGCGCTCGGTGCTGATCCGTCCTCTGCGTCAGAGCATTGAGCACATCCAGCACATCGCACGCGGCGATCTGACTCAGCCGGTTGAGATTACCGTACGGAACGAAATTGGTGAGTTACTGACGTCACTGCAGCATATGCAGCAGGAGCTGGCACGCACTGTCCGCACCGTCCGTGACGGCTCGGAAGCCATCTATACCGGTGCCAGCGAAATCTCCATCGGCAATAACGATCTCTCTTCGCGTACCGAACAGCAGGCCGCCTCGCTGGAGCAGACTGCTGCCAGCATGGAGCAGCTCACCGCGACCGTGAAGCAGAATGCCGAAAACGCCCGTCAGGCGTCGAAGCTGGCGCTGACCGCCTCTGAAACCGCACAGCAGGGCGGCAAAGTGGTGGATGGCGTGGTCACCACCATGAAAGAGATTGCGGGCAGCTCTAAGAAAATTGCCGATATCACCAGTGTGATCGACGGCATCGCCTTCCAGACCAACATCCTGGCACTGAATGCGGCGGTTGAAGCAGCCCGTGCCGGTGAGCAGGGCCGCGGCTTTGCCGTGGTGGCGGGTGAAGTACGCAGTCTGGCGCAGCGCAGCGCCCAGGCCGCCAAAGAGATTAAAGGTCTCATCGAAGATTCCGTTAGCCGCGTTAATACCGGCTCGGTGCTGGTAGAGAGCGCCGGTGACACCATGAGCAACATCGTCAGCGCGGTCACACGCGTCACTGACATCATGGGCGAGATCGCCTCTGCGTCAGACGAACAGAGCCGTGGCATTGACCAGGTGGGCCTTGCGGTGACCGAGATGGATCGCGTCACGCAGCAGAACGCCTCACTGGTTGAAGAGTCAGCGGCAGCAGCTGCAGCGCTCGAAGATCAGGCAAGTCACTTAAAACAAGCGGTATCAGTGTTCAATATTGGTAAAGAATTTGTCGCTCAGGCCGTTAACAAGACAACGGCGACAAAAACGCTCCAGTCAGATGCACCGTTAGCCGTTGGTCGTTCGTCTGCGGTACGCAGCGACGACAACTGGGAAACCTTTTAATCGCCCGTGGCCCGGCCGCCATTTAGCCGCCGGGCATCGCAGCAGAAAAATAATATATTCAGTTCGGGCCAGGTGCAGAGATGAAAAAATCGACAATTTTAGATCAAAGTGAGACGACAACGCTGCTGTCGCAGATGGTGCAGCGTTTACCGCTCTCCGATACGCATTTTCGTCGTATCAGCCAGCTGATCTATCAGCGTGCCGGTATCGTACTGGCCGATCACAAGCGTGAGATGGTCTACAACCGCCTGGTTCGTCGCCTGCGTACGCTGAATATCGATGATTTCGGTCGCTACCTGGCGCTGCTGGAGTCCGATCCGAACAGTGCCGAGTGGCAGGCGTTTATCAACGCCCTGACCACCAACCTGACCGCGTTCTTCCGCGAAGCGCATCACTTCCCGATTCTGGCGGAGCATGCACGTAAGCGCCAGGGCAATTTCAGCGTCTGGAGTACCGCGGCGTCAACCGGCGAAGAGCCTTATTCCATCGCGATGACACTGGCGGAAACGCTGGGTACCGGACCTGGCAAGTTCCAGGTTCATGCCAGCGATATTGATACCCAGGTACTGGAAAAAGCGGTATCGGGTGTTTATCGCCAGGAAGAGCTGCGCACGCTGTCACCCGCGCAAATGCAGCGCTTCTTCCTGCGCGGCACCGGTCCACACGCCGGAATGGTGCGGGCGCGTCCTGAGCTGACCAACCTCGTCACCTACGCACAGCTTAACCTGCTGGCCAACGACTGGGCGCTGCCGGGTCAGTTCGACGCAATTTTCTGTCGCAATGTGATGATCTATTTCGATAAAGAGACGCAGGAGAAGATTCTGCGTCGGTTTGTGCCGCTGCTGAAGCCGGGTGGCATCCTGTTCGCCGGACACTCAGAAAACTTTAGTCAGATCAGTAAAGAGTTCTGGCTGCGTGGACAAACCGTCTATGGACTGACGAAGGAAAGATGATGAGCAAAATCACCGTGATGTGCGTAGATGACTCTGCGCTGATGCGGCAGTTGATGACCGAGATCATCAACAGCCATCCGGATATGGAGATGGTCGCTACGGCGCCCGATCCGCTGGTCGCCCGCGATTTGATCAAGCAGTTCAATCCGCAGGTGCTGACGCTGGATGTGGAAATGCCGCGCATGGATGGCCTCGATTTCCTGGAAAAACTGATGCGGTTACGGCCAATGCCGGTGGTGATGGTTTCATCGCTGACCGGAAAAGGCTCCGAAATCACCCTGCGTGCGCTGGAACTGGGGGCGGTGGATTTCGTCACCAAACCCCAGCTCGGCATCCGCGAAGGCATGCTGGGCTACAGCCAGATGATTGGCGACAAAATCCGCGCGGCGGCCCGGGCCCGCCTGCACAACCGTGCAGCGATGCCGGTGCCCGCGACGCTGAAAGCGGGGCCACTGCTGAGTAGTGAGAAGCTGATTGCGATTGGCTCCTCTACCGGCGGCACCGAGGCGATTCGTCACGTGCTGCAGCCGTTACCGGCCACCAGTCCGGCGCTGCTGATTACCCAGCATATGCCGCCAGGCTTTACCCGCTCTTTTGCCGAACGTCTGAACAAGCTGTGTCAGATCACGGTGAAAGAGGCCGAAGACGGTGAGCGTATTCTGCCGGGGCACGCTTATATCGCGCCAGGCGCGATGCACATGGAGCTGGCCAGAAGTGGTGCCAACTATGTGGTGAAACTGAATGAAGGTCCACCGGTCAACCGGCACAAACCCTCAGTGGATGTGCTGTTTAAATCGGTGGCAACGTACGCCGGACGAAATGCGGTAGGGGTCATCCTTACCGGAATGGGCAATGATGGTGCCGCCGGGATGCTGGAAATGCATCGGGCAGGTGCCTGGACTATCGCCCAGAACGAAGCCAGCTGTGTGGTATTTGGCATGCCGCGTGAGGCCATCGCCACAGGCGGCGTGAGCGAAGTCGTGGATTTAAGCAACATCAGCCAGCACATGCTGGCGAAAATTAGCGCCGGACAGGCATTGCGTATTTAACAGGCCCGTCCCGCCGGGCGAGACAACTCAGGAGTAGATATGGCTGATAAAAACATGCGCTTTTTGGTAGTAGACGATTTCAATACGATGCGTCGTATTGTGCGTAACCTGCTGAAAGAGCTGGGCTTCAATAACGTAGAAGAAGCGGAAGATGGTGTGGATGCCCTTGGCAAACTGAAAGCGGGTGGCTTCGACTTCGTGATTTCCGACTGGAACATGCCAAACATGGATGGCCTGCAGCTGCTGCAGACTATTCGTGCCGACGCGGCGATGAGTTCGCTGCCGGTGCTGATGGTGACCGCGGAAGCGAAGAAAGAGAACATTATCGCCGCCGCCCAGGCGGGAGCCAGTGGATATGTGGTGAAGCCATTCACTGCGGCAACCCTGGAAGAGAAGCTGGGCAAAATTTTCGAAAAACTGGGCATGTAAGGGGATGTGATGAGCGACTTTCCGAAACCAACTGAGGATGCCGCGGCACACGACATCATTTCACGTATTGGCTCACTGACGCGCATGCTGCGCGACAGTCTGCGCGAGCTGGGGCTGGATAAAGCCATTGCCGATGCAGCTGAAGCCATTCCTGATGCCCGCGATCGTCTTGATTATGTGGTGCAAATGACGGCGCAGGCAGCCGACCGTGCGCTGAACTGTGTTGAAGCAGCACAACCCCATCAGGATAAGATGGAAGCCGGGGCAACTCAGCTGAAAGGGCGTTGGGATGCGTGGTTTGAGAACCCGATTGAACTGGGTGATGCGCGGGAGTTGGTGACGGATACGCGCGAATTCCTCACCGCCGTGCCAGAGCACACCGCCTTTACCAACAAGCAGCTGCTTGAAATCATGATGGCACAGGATTTCCAGGACCTGACTGGTCAGGTAATCAAGCGCATGATGGATGTGATCCAGGAGATTGAGCGCCAGCTGTTAATGGTGCTGCTGGAGAACATGCCAGAAGTCAGCGCTGAGAAGCGTCAGGAAGGCACCAGCCTGCTGAATGGTCCGCAGATCCACGCCGATGCACCGGGTGTGGTGGCGAACCAGGATCAGGTTGATGACCTGCTGGACAGCTTAGGATTCTGATCCGGTGTTGTCCGCCTGCGGGCGGGCAAAACGGCTCCCGGCGTCAAAAACAGGGTCACCTTCGGGTGGCCCCGTTCCGCATTGTCAGACCCATCCCCGAAAGAACGCCTGTTTTCCCCATCTTATCTCCGCTTTAACTTAAGCCAGATTTGGCATTCTAAGCTCAGAATTCCTGCCAACCGAGGTTTGTCGTGGCTGAAGATAGCGACGAAGACAAAACAGAATCGCCCACGGCCCACCGACTTGAGAAAGCGCGTGAAGAGGGCCAGATTCCGCGTTCGCGCGAACTGACGTCACTGCTGATGCTGCTGGCCGGCATCATGATCCTGTGGATGGGCGGCAATATGATGGCGCACCGGCTGGCGGCTATGGTGGCCACCGGGCTCCGTTTTGACCACGGCATGGTCAGGGATGACAAAATTATCGTCAGCCACATCGGCAGCCTGATCACCCAGGCACTGATGGCGCTGCTGCCGCTGATGGGCGGGCTGGTGCTGGTGGCGATTGCCGCGCCCATGCTGCTTGGCGGTATCATTTTCAGCGGCAAATCGATCAAGTTCGACCTGAAAAAGCTCAATCCGATGGCCGGTTTTAAGCGAATGTTTGCGGCACAGGCGTGGACCGAACTGTTTAAAGGCATTCTCAAAACCATTCTGGTGGGCGCAGTAGGCTGGTGGTACATCTGGAGTCACTGGCCGGAAATGTTGCGGCTGATCAGTGAAGCGCCCGTCACCGCGCTGATTCACGGCATGGAGATGATCGCGGTCTGCTGTTCGCTGGTGATGCTGGGGCTGATCCCGATGGTGGGATATGACGTCTTCTGGCAGCTCTACAGCCACTTCAAAAAGCTGAAGATGTCGATGCAGGAGATCCGTGACGAGCATAAGCAGCAGGAAGGTGACCCGCACGTTAAAGGGCGCATCCGGCAGCAGATGCGCGCCGCCGCGCGCCGCCGAATGATGGCCGATGTGCCAAAAGCCGATGTCATCGTCACCAACCCGACGCACTACTCAGTGGCATTGCAGTACAACGAGAAGAAGATGAGCGCGCCGAAAGTGGTTGCGAAAGGCGCGGGCGAGATCGCCCTGAGAATTCGTGAACTGGCTGCTGAACACCGCATCCCGGTTCTGGAAGCACCGCCGCTGGCGCGTGCGTTATACCGACATACCGAAATTGGTCAGCACATCCCCGGCGCGCTCTATGCTGCCGTGGCAGAAGTACTGGCGTGGGTCTGGCAGTCGCGTCGCTGGAAGCGCGAAGGCGGCCTGATCCCAACCAAACCAAAAAACCTGCCGGTTCCGGCAGAGATGGACTTTGCAGGAGAGAGCAAAAACGATGGCTAATAACCTGGCCGCAAAACTACGTTTACCGGGCAACTTTAAAGATATGCAGTGGCAGGTGCTGGCCGGGCCGGTGCTGATCCTGATGATCCTGTCGATGATGGTTCTGCCATTACCGCCGTTCATTCTTGATCTGCTGTTCACCTTTAACATTGCGCTGTCGATCATGATCCTGCTGGTGTCGATGTTCACCCAGCGGACTTTGGAGTTTGCGGCGTTCCCGACTGTTCTGCTGTTCTCTACGTTACTGCGTCTGGCACTGAACGTGGCCTCAACCCGTATCATCCTGATGGAGGGGCACACCGGTGCCGCTGCGGCAGGACAGGTCGTTGAAGCCTTCGGTCACTTCCTGGTGGGCGGTAACTTCGCCATCGGTATCGTGGTGTTTATCATCCTGGTCATCATCAACTTCATGGTTATCACCAAGGGTGCCGGTCGTATCGCCGAAGTGGGCGCGCGCTTTGTACTGGACGGGATGCCTGGTAAGCAGATGGCGATCGATGCCGACCTCAACGCCGGGCTGATCGGTGAAGATGAAGCTAAACGCCGCCGTGCTGAAGTGACCCAGGAAGCGGACTTCTACGGTTCGATGGACGGTGCGAGTAAGTTCGTTCGTGGTGATGCCGTCGCCGGTATCATGATCATGGTGATCAACGTCATCGGCGGCCTGCTGGTGGGCGTAGTGCAGCACGGTATGGATGTGGGGCACGCCGCAGAGACCTATACGCTGCTGACCATCGGTGATGGCCTGGTTGCGCAGATCCCGGCGCTGGTTATCTCTACCGCAGCCGGTGTTATCGTGACGCGCGTCGCCACCGATCAGGATGTCGGCGAGCAGATGGTCACCCAGCTGTTTAAGGATCCTCGCGTGCTGATGCTCAGCGCCGGGGTGATTGGCTTGCTGGGTCTGGTGCCAGGCATGCCTAACTTCGTCTTCCTGCTGTTCACCGCCGCCTTGCTGGGTCTGGCCTGGTGGCTGCGCGGACGCGAAACGCAGCCGAAGAAGAAAGTGGACGTTGCTGGCAGCATCAGCAACAAAGCGGCAGCGGACACGCCCGCCGCCACTGAAGCATCCTGGACCGATGTACAGCTGGAAGATACGCTGGGCATGGAAGTGGGCTATCGCCTGATTCCGATGGTCGATCATCAGCAAAATGGCGAGCTGCTGGGCCGTATCCGCAGTATCCGTAAGAAAGTTGCGCAGGATGTCGGTTTCCTGCCGCCGGTGGTGCATATCCGTGACAACATGGAGTTGCCACCTGCGCGCTATCGCATTCTGATGAAAGGGGTGGAGATTGGCAGTGGGGATGCCTATCCGGGCCGCTGGATGGCGATTAACCCAGGCACGGCTGCCGGCAGTCTGCCGGGAGAAGCAACTGTCGATCCGGCCTTTGGCCTGGCGGCGGTCTGGATCGACAGCGCGCTGAAAGAGCAGGCGCAGATCCAGGGCTTTACCGTAGTAGAAGCCAGTACCGTGGTGGCAACACACCTCAACCATCTGATCGGCCAGTTCGCCAGTGAGCTGTTTGGCCGTCAGGAAGCGCAGCAGCTGCTGGATCGCGTGACGCAGGAGATGCCGAAGCTGACCGAAGATCTGGTGCCGGGGGTGATCTCACTGACCACGCTGCATAAGGTACTGCAGAACCTGTTGGTTGAGCGGGTCTCGATTCGCGATATGCGCACTATTATCGAAACACTGGCGGAACATGCGCCGGTACAGAGCGATCCGCAGGAACTGACCAGCGTAGTCCGTGTGGCGCTGGGTCGCGCAATTACTCAGCAGTGGTTCCCGGGCAATGATGAAGTGCAGGTTATCGGGCTGGATTCCACGCTTGAGCGTCTGCTGTTACAGGCGTTGCAGGGCGGTGGCGGCCTGGAGCCGGGGCTGGCCGATCGGCTGTTGAGTCAGGCACAGGCGGCATTGCAGCGTCAGGAGATGCTGGGTGCGCCACCGGTGCTGCTGGTCAATCATCCGCTGCGTGCGCTGCTGGCACGGTTCCTGCGCCGCAATCTGCCGCAGCTGGTGGTGCTCTCGAATCTGGAACTGAGCGACAACCGCCAGATCCGTATGACTGCCACCATCGGAGGCAAATAATGCGCGGGCTGCTGTTGGTGCTCTTCATGCTGCCGATGCTGGTTCAGGCGGCCGGGGGGGCCTGGAGCGCCACGGCCAACGGACCGCTGCTGGCGAATCGCGGCAGCTGGCAACGGACGCAGCCGCTGACGCCACCCGCCGATGTTGGCGGGGAGGTCAGCATCATTAACTGGCGTTATGAGCTGAGCAGACCTGCGCCGTCGGGCCTGGAAGTGCGGCTGTGCGGCGAACAGCGCTGCACCACGCTTGAGGGTGCCAGCGGCACCACGCGCGGGCTGGCACATCTTAACGCTGGAGAAACCCTGCATATGGTGTTTGGTTTTGCCGGCAGCGGGGCGCTGCCACCGGGATTACGGGTAGTGAGCAGCGAAGTCATGGTCAATTACGAGTAAGAGTCTCGTTGCTGAATTGACTGGCGCACCGCTGCACGGTGCGCAAGTGCGCAATGTGTCTTCAGGCGTTAACTCCCTTCATTCCCTCCTCAGAATAGCGACCGCCTTTGACCTCAATCTGCTGATGTATCGTATTCAGTAACCGCACGTCGTCCTCTTCCAGCCTGATATCCGCGGCGTGCGCATTCTCAGTGAGATAAGCAATCTGTTTGGTGCCCGGTATCGGCACAATTTTTTCATACTGTGCCAGCAACCACGCCAGCGCAATCTGTCCGGTGGTGGCGTGATATTTCTCAGCAAGTGGCGTCACCGCGTTAAGAAGCTGGAGATTGTGATCGATATTTTCCTGCCGGAAACGGTCATTATTTTTGCGGAAATCACCCTCGGCAAAATCGCTGTTTTTACGGTATTTACCCGTCAGGAATCCTCTGCCCAGCGGCGAATAGGGCACCAGTCCGATACCGAGTTTTTTCACCATAGGGAGAATCTCTTCTTCGATGTCACGCGTCCAGAGTGAATACTCCGTCTGCAGCGCGGCCAGCGGATGGATCGCCTGCGCCCGATTCAGTGTTGAAGCCGATGCTTCACACAGCCCAATCCGGGCAATCTTTCCCTCCTGCACCAGACGGCTGAGACACTGCATGCTCTCCTCAATCGGTGTCGCCGGACTGATGCGATGCAGATAAAAGAGATCGATACGCTCAACGCCCAGCCGTTTCAGAGAGGCATGGCAACTGCGGGTTAGGTAGTCGGGCTGATTATTGATAGTGCGGGCATAAGCCTCGTCCGCCGGACGCTCAATGCCACACTTGGTGGCGACGGTGAATTTCAGCCGTTCGGCTTTGCTCAATCCGGCAAGAAACTGGCCTATCAACTGCTCGTTGTGGCCGCGCCCGTAAAGGTCTGCAGTATCAATAAAGGTGATATCCAGATCACGCAACTGGCTGAGCAGCTGGAGGGAATGGCGGTCATCGGTCTGACCATAAAATTCGCTGAGCCCCATCGCACCATAACCGATGGCGCTGACCTCCAGACCCTGAGTTAACGATCGCTTTTTCATCTGTCTCTCCTCGTAAATGAGAGATGATTGTTTCACCCGGCGTGAAAGCAATGAATTGCTCTTTCGGTCATGCAAAAAAGGTATCAGCGAGCTTCAGGTACTATTGGTGCGGATAGTACAGCGACTTAGACGCGCGGATGGGCGGGGGCTTCGGGTTCATCAGGCTGCGAGAGTGCGATCAGCGCATTAACAACTGCCGCATTGGTTTCATCGGCGCGAATAGCCGCATAAACGTCAATTGCCAGCTGTTTAGCTGCATCGTCAGCCAGTGGCCGGTAACAGAGGCCTGCCTGATGAAAGGTACATTTTGACTGCGGCATCAGGGCGAACCCTTTGCCTCTGGCGATGTGCGCCAGCATCAGCAGGGAGTCTTCTGGCTCTCTGACCCGTTTCAGCGTGACGCTGAGTGTGGAGAAGTAGCGCTCACATTTATCATAATACTGCGGATTGGCACTGCGCGGAAACCAGCACAGCGGGAGGTCAGCCAGCGCCTCCAGCGCAACGTTTTCAGAGAGGCTGGCGGGGTGTGCTGACGGCATCGCAATCCGCAGTGGCTCACGGTATACCCAGGCATACCGGACGGTATCTTCCGCCTCCGGACCTTTTTCCCCGGTAAGGATCAAATCCAGGCTATTTTTCGCCAGGCTCTGCAGCAGCTGAGCCGAAGTGAGGCTGGGCATCTCCATCTCATCGCTGGCATGAAAAGCGGCGAGCAGCCGGTTAAGTGGGGAAATCAGTTCAAAGTTCAGCGTGCGGGTCAGCCCGATGCGTAGTCGTGCCGCGGCGGGCTGCGCATCCTGCTTCAGGGCACTCAGCGCAGTCAGGATCGCTTCCGCTTTCGTGACCAGCGCGTGGCCAGAATCTGTCAGGGTGACCTTATGCGTCGTGCGCCCGAAAAGCGGCTGGCCCAGCAGATCTTCCAGACTCTGAATCTGACGGGTGAGCGGAGGCTGCGTCATGCTAAGGCGTTCTGCAGCCCGGCGAAAATTAAGCTCGTGCGCGACCGCCAGAAAGCACTGTAACTGTTTAATTGTGGGAAGGTGGCTGCTGATGAGATGCGCGGCTAAAGACATGGCACCATCCTGCTGCTGAAAGAGTGGAGGGAGAACAGGGGAAACGTGAGGAGTCAGCAACGGAGAGGGAATTCCCTCTCCGTTGTAGCGATTACATGCGCTCGACGGTGTCGATACCGAGCGTATCCAGACCCTGCTTCAGTGTCTTCGCGGTCAGCGCGGCCAGCTGCAGTCGGCTCAGACGAGTCGCGTCTGATTCTGCGCTGAGAATCGGACAGTGCTCGTAGAATCCGGAGAACAGACCGGCCAGATCGTAGAGATAAGCACACATCACGTGTGGCGTACCGTCGCGAGCCACCTGCGTGATAACCTCTTCGAACTGCAGCAGGCGGGTTGCCAGCTGTGCTTCGCGCTCTTCGCTAATCACGATCTCTGCATCCAGCGAATCGGCATCAATGCCTGCCTTGCGGAATACAGAGAGCACGCGGGTGTAGGCGTACTGCATGTAAGGCGCCGTGTTGCCTTCAAACGCCAGCATGTTGTCCCAGTCGAAGATGTAGTCGGTGGTGCGACTTTTTGACAGGTCAGCGTATTTCACCGCGCTGATGCCCATCACTTCCGCCAGCGCTTTGACTTCCGCTTCGCTCATCTCCGGATTCTTCTCACGCACCAGCGTGTAGGCACGCTGCCAGGCTTCATCCAGCAGATCGGAGAGCTTGATGGTGCCGCCGCTGCGGGTTTTGAACGGACGGCCATCTTTGCCCAGCATCATGCCGAACGCATGGTGCTCCAGCGGCACAGATTCCGGCACATAACCCGCTTTACGCACGATGGTCCAGGCCTGAACCAGATGCTGATGCTGACGGGAGTCGATGTAGTAGAGCACACGATCGGCTTTCAGCGTTTCGTAACGGTATTTCGCACAGGCGATATCAGTCGTGGTGTAGAGGTAGCCGCCATCCTTTTTCTGGATGATGACGCCCATCGGCTCCCCTTCTTTGTTCTGGAATTCATCCAGGAACACGACGGTCGCGCCTTCGCTCTCAACCGCTAAGCCTTTCTGCTTCAGATCGGAGACGATGCCAGGCAGCATATCGTTATAGAGGCTTTCACCCATGACGTCGTTGCGCGTCAGCGTCACGTTCATACGGTCATAGATTTTCTGGTTCTGACTCATAGTGATGTCGACCAGCTTCTTCCACATCTGGCGACAGTATTCATCGCCGCTCTGGAGCTTCACGACATAGCTGCGCGCGCGCTCGGCAAACTCAGGATCTTCATCGTAGGTGCGCTTGGCTTCACGGTAAAAGCCTTCAAGATCGGCCAGCGCCATCTCTGCGTGGTGTTCATTCTGCTGTTTTTCCAGGAACGCAATCAGCATGCCGAACTGCGTACCCCAGTCACCAACGTGGTTCGCACGGATCACCTTGTGTCCGAGAAACTCCAGCGTGCGCACCGCCGCATCACCAATGATGGTGGAGCGGATGTGGCCCACGTGCATCTCTTTCGCAACGTTGGGCGCAGAGTAGTCGACCACAATGGTCTGGGGTTCGGCCAGTTGCACGCCCAGGCGCGGCAGACTCAGCGCTTCGCGGGCATGCTTTGCCAGCCAGTTGTGGTCGAGGAAGATATTGATGAAGCCCGGTCCGGCAATTTCAACTTTGCTGGCGATACCGGTCAGGTCGAGGTGCTGGATTACCGCTTCCGCTAATTGTCGCGGTGCCTGTCCCAGCTTTTTCGCCACGGCCATAATGCCGTTGGCCTGATAGTCTCCAAACTGAACCCGGGCAGACTGGCGAACCTGCGGTTCGCAATCGGCGGGTGCGCCGGCTAAAACCATTGCCTGACTGACTTTTGCGGAAAGAAGTGCCTGAATATTCACCGAGTTACCTTCATGTGCTGAACAACGCCCGGATGAAAAGCCGGGCTGTCATCATCTTGCCTGAGCGCATCGCGTAACGAATTGGCCGAAACGGATAGGACAGACAAAACGGAAAAAAATGAGGGGAAAAGTATACGTGAAATGTGGATGGGCGTCAGCAGTTGGATGAAGCGGGGAAACAGAGCTGAAGAAGATGTTTCCCGGAGGCGTTAACGACGTCGCAGATGACGGCGTGGGTTCTTTACGCTTTTATCTTCGCGTACCTTCCAATGGCGGGAAATTGCAAACCCCATCAGTGCGATCAGGACAGCGACAACGATGAGCATAGACATAGAGCCATTCCTTTTGGTTGTGTTAGATCAAATTTATAGGAAGGCGGGGGAGGCTGCAATTGTTTGCCGTTCAAATAAGAGTTATCTTATTGTATTAAAGAAGATCATTTAAATCATATAGTTAAGGTGCTTTCATCAAGGAACTCATGGCCCTAAACAGGAGATAAATCCGAAATGAAAGATGTTATTATACGGTTTTGCGTTAAATTCCGGGCCAAATAAGATGAATCTTACCATTTTGTGACGCGGAGCACGCGGTGCACAATGAACCAGACTGATTATAAAGACTAAACAAATAGAGAGGAATCCCGGTGGCTGAGCAATCTTTTCCGGCAGAATTGGATGATTTAAAGACAGATTTAGGACGTTTTGAAGAATCGTTGCAAAGTTTTGCGCAGAGACTGGGTTTGCGCCTTAACGATCTGGAAGTTGACCATATTTCGCTGCGTTGTCATCAGGACACGACGGCGATGCGCTGGCAGCAAGGCCTGCAGCAGATTGGTACTGAATTTTCAGCAGCGATGATCAACGGAAGACAGATATGCCTGTTTAAACTACATGATCCGCTGTTCGTGGCGGGCAGGCAGGTTGATGTGGTTGAACTGCCGTGGCCGGGTGAAAAGCGTTATCGCCATGAAGGCTGGGAGCATATTGAAGTGGTGTTGCGCGGCGATCATCAGACGCTGGGCATGCGCGCGATGGCATTGCTTTCCGATGACGCGCTGACGCAGCCGGGTATTTCATTTAAAACCAGCTCACCGCAGGGCGAGAATGAGCGTTTGCCCAATCCGACCCTGGCGGTAACGGATGGGCAGACGACAATCAAGTTTCACCCATGGCGACTGGAAGAGATTGTCGCCAGCGAGCAGAACTAGATACGGGCGGCTACTGCGCGCTTCAGGCGCGCAACGGCCTCATCCAGCAGCGCGCGGGTACAGCCAAAATTGAGCCGGACAAACTGGTCATTGCCAAACTCGCGACCGGCGGTTAAGCCGAGTCCGTGCTTCTCAAAATAGAGGGCAGGACTGGCCACACCCAGCGCACTGGCGTCGATCCAGGCCAGGTAGGTCGCTTCCGGCGCGGCGACGGACAGACCGGTCATTTTATTAACCTGTGAGACCAGCCAGTCACGATTACTTCGCAGGTAGGTATTCTGCGCCTGCAGCCAGGGTTCACCTTCGCGCCATGCCGCTGCCGCGGCGGTGAGCGCCAGAATATCCACATCCGGCACAATACCGCGTCGCATTCGGTTAAAGCGCGCACGCAGTTCAGCATCAGGGATAATGGCAATGGACGCACCCAGACCAGCAATATTAAAGCTCTTGGAGGGTGACATCAGTGTCACACTGCGCTGAGCGGCATCTCCACTCAGCGACGCAAACGGAATGTGTTTAGCGCCCGGTTCCAGCAGCAGATCGCTGTGGATCTCGTCTGAACAGACGATAAGATCGTGCTTATGCGCAAATTCCAGCTGCGCCTGCAGTTCGTCGCGCCGATAAACGGTGCCGCCCGGGTTCTGCGGATTACACAGCATTAACAGCCGCTCTTTGCCGGTGAGCTGATCTTCAGCCGCATCCATATCCAGCACCCAGCGTCCCTGTTTCAGCGTCAGCGGCAGATTGAGCTGACCCCGTTCTGCCAGTTTTGCCGAACCGCGAAACGGTGGATAGATTGGCGTAGGGGCAATCGTCAGCTCGTCCGGCGCGGTAAACGCACGCACGGCGAGATTAAGCCCGCTCACGACACCCGGCAACACCACAATCCACTCCGGATTAACGTGCCACTGATAGCGTGAGGCGAGCCACGCTATCGCACTGTCAATAAACGCCACCGGCGTATCACCATAACCAAAAATCCCATGCACGGCGCGGGTCTTAATTGCCTCGATGACGCAGTCAGGGGATCGGAAATCCGTATCTGCCACCCACAACGGCAGAATGTCCTGGTCCGCATATTTGTTCCATTTAAGGCTATCGCTGTGACGACGGTCTATCCGTTGGTCGAAATTGAATGCCATAGTTAACTTTCCCGGTAAACTCATTCCAGCAGCCAGACTAACTGATGAATCTGCCTTGAACCAGAGTCATGTAAAGGAGAAGAGAATGACCACACTGGAAATTTGCTGCTATGGCGTGGATTGCGCCGTGACCGCACAACAGGCGGGCGCTGATCGGGTTGAACTTTGTGCCGCACCGCGCGAAGGCGGCCTGACCCCGTCTGCGGGGATGCTGAATGCCGCCCGGCGCGAGGTTTCGATTCCGGTTCATCCTATTGTCCGGCCACGGGGTGGCGATTTTTGTTACACCGCACGTGAATTCGAGGCGATGAAATCGGATGTGGCGTTAATTCGTGAACTCGGTTTTCCCGGTCTGGTGATTGGGATGCTGGATGAAGACGCCCATATTCATCAGGGGCAGATGCGACAGATTATGGCGCTGTGTGACGGTCTGGCGGTGACCTTCCATCGCGCCTTCGATCTCTGTCACAGCCCTAAGCGCGCACTGGAAGCGTTAACGGATTTGGGTGTAGCGCGCATTCTGACATCCGGTCAGCAGCAGAGCGCTGAAAACGGAATTGCATTACTTCGGGAACTAAATGAGACCAGTACCGGTCCTATTATTATGGCAGGTGCGGGCGTGCGTCTCAGCAACCTGCAAAAGTTTCTCGACATGGGGATTGATGAAGTCCATAGCTCGGCCAGTCGCCTGACGGCGTCACCGATGCGCTACCGCAAAGCGGGTGTCTCCATGTGTTCTGAAGCCGAAACCGATGAGTTCAGCCGCTACTGCGTAGACGGCGATGTGGTTGAGGCGATGAAAAGCGTGATGCAGATGAGCACCGTTCGGGTTGCCTGAACCACAACAGATTTTGCCGCGCAGCACGCCGATCATTGACGTGGTGTTTGCAAGTACCAAACCCCAGTACAGCTTGCTGGGGTTCTTTTTGTGTAAAACACGCTCCGTTTGCCGTGACAGCGTTTCGTCCGGTTCAGTTAAAATGCCTGCCTTTTACTAACTAATTAATGTCATCCAGGAATTTAAGGCCTGACGGCATCCTTAACATGCGCTTTATCCGTTACGCTGGCGCCTTGTCGCATTTTCGATGTTTAAAAGGCGATGCTGGCTTAAATCATCGCCGCTGTTCATCTCCACAGCGTTTACACTGAAAGCAACGTCGCCTGGAATTTACCCTATGAAACGCAATCAGATTCTTACTTTAAGCCTGATACTGACCGCTAGTACTGGAAGCGCTGCGGCCAGCGTATGTGGGCCAGACAACACCGCCGTTTCCAGCAGTAATACCCTGATTTTGCTTGGCGGAAATGCGAAAGGCGCGGTGAAGCAGGTGATTGCAGGTGAATTTGGTAAAGATGTGAATTCGCAAAAGCGGGTGCTGGGACAGTTTGACGCCTGCGGCAATCTGACGGTGGCTGACGTCAGCTACGACAAAAGTGAACGCAACGTGATCCTCAGCATGGAGCAACACATCGCCCGGGTACAGGACGGCTGGGTGGCGGAATATGCGTATCTGGTAAAAGTGCTGAAAGAGGGCAGGGAAGTCGTGGTTGATAACCGGCAGGGAACGATTAACTGGCAGAAAGGCCAGCGTGGCACTATCACCAGCGCTTCCGACAGATTTACCAGCATGGGTAAAAGCGGCTTTACCGACACCACCTATCGGTATGATCGCCAGCTACGACTGGAGAAGAGTGTGGCACGTGGCAGCGATCCGCTGACCAACGGCGAGTTCCACTACCACTGGAACCCAAAAGGTCTGGTGACGCGCACCACCTCTGCCCGGGGGACCGACGAATACACCTACGATCACCAGTGGCGTGAAGTGCGGCTCAACGGCACTGCGACCACACCGCTTAGCACTATCCGGTCGGTCGATGAGTGTCAGTCCTGGGATGAGGTTGGCAACTGTACACTGAGCTATCTGCATGAAACCGAAATCTTTACGCGTGGCACCATTGAGCGCCATCTCAGTTCCGCCTACAAATATGAGTACTGGGACCAGCCTGCGGCAGAAGAGTAACAGGCGATCGGATGATCGCCTGTTGGCGGCTTATTTCACCATCTGACTAAAGGCATCCAGCGCCAGCAGGGCGTTGGCGATATCTTCCGGTGACAGATGAGGGTTGAGGTTTTTCAGCGTATCGCCCTCACTGTTCGCCAGTGCCCCCACTTTCACCAGATTTTCCCAGCTTTCATTTTCCAGATGCATTTCACGCAACGTGGTCGGCATGTTGATGCTGCGATAGAAACGAATATAGCGCGCAATTTCCTCATCCGACCGCTGCTCAAGCACCATCTGCGTCAGTGTGCCGTAGGCGACTTTCTCGCCGTGGGTGAGATGATGGATATCGCCATCGATGGCGGTAAAACCATTGTGAATAGCGTGGGCGGCTGCCAGCCCGCCGTTTTCAAAGCCCAGCCCTGAAAGCAGCGTGTTCGCCTCAACCACCGCTTCCACTGCGGGCGTGACCCGTTTTTCGGTAACGGCGATGTATGCGCTGTATCCCCACTTAAGCAGTGTTTCTTCGCAGGCGCGGGCAATCGCCAGTCCGGCAAGGGTCGGATCGCCGCTGACCATCGATTTCGCATGGGAGCGCGCCACTGCCTGCGCTTCAACCCAGGTGGCCAGACCATCGGCAATGCCGGAGGCAAAGAGCCGCGCAGGTGCACTGGCGCAGACTGCCGTATCGACCAGCACCAAATCGGGATTTTTGCTGTAGAAGCGATAGCTCTCAAATACGCCGCTGTCAGAGTAGATGACTGATAGCGCACTACAGGGGGCATCGGTGGAGGCAATGGTCGGCACGATGGCCACCGGCTGTTTAAGTTCGTCCGCCACCGCCTTAACCGTATCCAGCGTTTTGCCGCCGCCCAGCCCGACAACCACGTTACAGCCCTGGCTCTTCGCCAGCGCACTGAGACGGGTGATCTCATTACTGGAGGCCTCGCCGTTAAACTGCTGCCAGCTGAATTTCACCCCGGCGGACTGCAATGTCTGTTGTGTGCGTTCGCCAATCAGCTTCCAGACAACGTCATCCGCCACCAGAAAGGCCTGATCGCCCAGTTCAGTCAGGTACGTTCCCAGCTCATCAAGCACACCTGCGCCCTGCACATATTTACGGGGTGATGAAAAAATAAATTTACTCATAATCACATCTCCTTAAGATGAATGGTTCGACCCGATCCAGCCTGGCACAATCCACTCAGAGTGGCAGTCGATTCCGCGCATGACTGCTCCATGGGCTGTTAAGCTGCCTGAACACCCCTTGCCGGGAGAAATAACGGAGAATCGTCATGAGCGCCACGCTCTTTTCATTTCTGTTTGCGATAACTATTCTGACACTCACACCTGGATTTGATACCGCGCTGGTGCTGCGAACCGCCATTGCACAGGGCTGGCAACGCGCCTGGGCGACAGCCCTTGGCGTAACGCTGGGTTGTCTGCTTTGGGGGATCGCAGTTGGGCTGGGGCTGGGCGCGCTGCTGATGGCCTCTGAAATCGCCTATAACCTGCTAAAGTGGATCGGTGCAGGCTGGCTGCTCTGTCTGGGCATAAAGCTGCTGCTTAAGCCGCGTCAGCAATCCGTGGGGACAGCTGGACAGCCTGCACATCAGCAGGGCTATCTGGCCTGCTTCAGTCGGGGATTAATGGGAAATCTGCTGAATCCGAAAATTGGCGTGTTTTACGTCACTTTTCTGCCACAGTTCATTCCGGCGGGGGCGTCCGTGACGCTCTGGTGCACACTGATGGCACTGGCGCACATGCTACTGGGGCTGTTCTGGAATGCGGTACTGATTGGCGGCAGCCACTATTTCGCCAGCCATCTGCGAAAACCGACGGTGCTGAAGGGGATGGATCGTCTGACCGGCTGTGTATTTATTGGATTTGCGGCGAAACTGGCGTTGTCTCGCCGCTAGGGTATTAAGGTTTGGTGGCGACCAGAACGGCACGCAGAGGCGCCGGATAGCCTTCAACCGTTTTGCTGGGATCATCGGGGTCGAGGAATTCAGCCAGCGACTCGCTGGTCATCCAGTCGGTACGGCGCTGCTCTTCGGTGGTGGTCAGAGCAAAATCGACAATCCGCACATCGACAAAGCCGCTTTTCTCCAGCCAGCTTTTCAGCGCTTTCGCTGAAGGGATAAAGAACACATTGCGCATCTGTGCATAGCGTTCACCGGGCACCAGCACCTGATTCACATCGCCTTCAATCACCAGCGTTTCCAGCACCAGCTCGCCTCCGCTCACCAGCTGATTTTTTAGTTGTAGCAAGTGATCCAGCGGCGAACGACGGTGATAGAGAACACCCATCGAAAATACGGTATCAAACGCCTGTAACGCTGGGAGTTGCTCAATGCCCAGCGGCAGCATATGCGCACGGCGATCGTCATTCAGCAGCTTACGCACTGCTTCGAACTGCACCAGGAACAGCTGCATCGGATCGATGCCGACCACCAGGTGTGCGCCTGCGCCAATCATCCGCCACATGTGGTAACCGCTGCCACAGCCGACATCCAGTACTGTGCGGCCCGCCAGCGGGGAGATGTGCGGTATCACGCGTTCCCACTTCCAGTCAGATCGCCATTCTGTGTTGATGTGGGTGCCATAGAGGAAATAAGGCCCTTTGCGCCACGGCATCAGGTTACGCAGTAATTTCTCAATCCCCTGACGATGGCGGTCGCTGATGTCATCGCGGTCGGCGGTGACGCTGTGCAGCAGGTCCAGTTTTTGCGGTTCCAGCAGCGGCAGATACTCCAGCGACTTGTACCAGTCACGAAAGTGCCCGTGCAGGTTTTCACGCTGCCACTCACTGATTTGCGCCGGTAAGACTTCCAGCCACTTCGCCAGCGGGCCCACTGCAATTTGCTGATAAAAACGGCCAAAGTCGATCATTTCAACGCCACCAGAGATCCAAAATTAAAGCACTGGAACCAGAGTTCGGCGTGCGAGAACCCGGCCTGTTTCAGGCGGGCTTTATGCGCTTCAACGCTGTCAGTCAGCATCACATTTTCCAGCATGCTGCGTTTCTGGCTGATTTCCAGTTCGCTGTAGCCGTTGGCGCGCTTGAAGTCGTGATGCATGTTAAACAGCAGTTCACCGACCTCGGCATCTTCAAAGCTGAACTTCTCCGACAGCACCAGCGCGCCGCCCGGTTTGAGTCCCTGCCAGATCTTTTCCAGCAGCGCCAGACGTGCAGGCGGCTCAAGAAACTGCAGCGTGAAGTTGAGTACCACCAGCGAGGCGTCTTCAATCTCAATGTCGCGGATATCCGCTTCCAGCACCGTGACCGGTGTGTCCGCGCGAAACGCATCAAGATGGCGACGACAGCGCTCCACCATCGCCGGGGAGTTATCCACCGCGATGATCTGGCAACCCGGCACATGAATATTGCGACGCACCGAAAGGGTGGCCGCACCCAGCGAGCAGCCCAGGTCATAGACCCTGCTGTCCGGAGTCACAAAACGTTCTGCCAGCATGCCAATCATCGAAATGATGTTGGAGTAGCCGGGCACCGAGCGCTGAATCATGTCAGGAAAGACTTCAGCTACACGCTCGTCAAAAGTCCAGTCGCCCAGTTTTGCAATGGGCGCTGAGAAGAGTTGATCGCGGTCAGACATATCGAAAATCCGAAGAGACGACGGAAAGGGCGCTATTCTCGCAGAAAGTGGGGCGGGCTGCACCCCTTAACCCAGGCTGGCTTAATGGAACGTCAGGACCAGTTCCCACGGCATATAAATCAGGTTGAAAATCACCATGCCACACAGTGAAAACAGCGTCAGGAGCATGCCATATTTACGGCCCGCCATGGCGCTGCTGCGCAATCCCCATGCGTGCAGCAGGCGGCTGATAAAGAACAGCAGGCCGGTGAGATGCACCATCCAGATATCGGCGCCGTTCATCTCCATCATCACCAGCAGAAACAGCGCCAGTGGAATGGTTTCGATGGCATTGCCATGAATGCGGATCGCCATTTTCAGGTCGTGATAGCCGCCATCGCCATACGCCACCCGGTAGAACCGACGGTAACGCACCACGTCCAGCGTGAATTTCATTATCAGCAATGCCCCTATCACCACATATAACGCGCTAACCATAGCCACTCCCGCGACTGTCCATAATGATTCGATTCTAACGGGCGCACAGCCCGCTGTCCTGTAACGCAATCAAAACAGTGACGTCTGTTGCGGCCAGTCGGGTCCGTTACCGATAGCCGGATCGATCTCCTGCAACTGCGGCCAGAGTGCCTGCACCAGCGGAAAGACCTGACCCATATCGGGCGTGTGCAGAAACAGCATGGCGTCGCCCTGTCGCTGCCACTCAGCCAGCTTAGTACGCCAGATCTGGAACAGCGGCACGCTCTCGTCCACGCTGTCGCTGCCGATAAACCGCACCATCGGCTGCGAGCCAGTTCGCAGGGCATGCGGCGGCACTCTCGGCTTCTGCGAACGCGCGACCAGCGCCGCCGGGCTTTGCGAGGTGGAGGCGTGAACCGGACGGCTATCGAGGATTACACGATTGATTCCACGCGCCAGCAGGCCCCGATTCAATGACCGTTCCGCCTCGCCCTTGGCAAAGAAAGCCGGATGACGCACTTCAACGCCATAGTGAAAACGGCGCGGCAGACTATCCAGAAAACGCCACAGGTCATTGAGCTGTGCCGGGGAGAAGCTGGCGGGCAGCTGCAGCCAGTACTGACCGATACGATCGGCCAGCGGCTCCATCAGGCGCAGAAAATCGGTCAGCAGATCATCGCTATGCTGCAGCGCCGCCTGATGGCTGATGGTGTTGGGAAATTTAAAGCAGAAGCGAAATGCATCGTGGGTCATGTCGCGCCAGCGCATCACCGTTTCAGCATTCGGCAGCGCATAGAGGGTGGTATTTCCCTCTACGCAGTGGAAGTAGCGGGCATAGTCCGCCAGGCTTTCGATACCCCAGCGTTTCCAGTGTGAATGCTGCCACTGGGGCAGGCCAATACGAAGTGTCACGCGCGCTCCTGGCTGCAGGTTAAGTGACCTCATTATCCGCTATGGTCAGGCTGAGGGGCAAATGCACACAGGAAATCGGTGCTTTGGCGCTGATCTGCTTATCCTGTCTGGCTTTTTCCATTATAATGGCCGCCATTTTTGCGACAGCATCGCATCAGGTAACGCGGCCGGATGCTGTCAGCTGCAGCGGCGAAGTTAAAAGGATAGTGTTATGCGTACAGAATATTGCGGACAGCTCAATCTGTCTCATGTGGGTCAGCAAGTCACGCTTTGCGGCTGGGTAAACCGCCGTCGCGATCTGGGCAGTTTGATTTTTATCGACATGCGCGACCGTGAAGGCATCGTGCAGGTATTTTTTGATCCCGATCGTCAGGACGCATTTAAGCTGGCTTCTGAACTGCGTAACGAATTCTGCATCCAGATCACCGGTACTGTGCGCGCACGCGATGAGAAGAACAAAAACAGCGACATGGCGACCGGCGAAGTCGAAGTGTTTGCCCAGGCGCTGACCATCATCAACCGCTCTGAGCCACTGCCGCTGGACTCCAACCAGACCAACAGCGAAGAAGCGCGCCTGAAATACCGCTACCTGGATCTGCGTCGCCCTGAGATGGTGACGCGTTTGAAAACCCGCGCAAAAATCACCAGCTTTGTCCGTCGCTTTATGGATGACGAAGGGTTCCTGGATATCGAAACCCCGATGCTGACCAAGGCGACGCCAGAAGGCGCGCGCGACTATCTGGTGCCAAGCCGGGTTCACAAAGGCAAATTCTATGCGCTGCCGCAGTCACCACAGCTGTTCAAACAGCTGCTGATGATGTCCGGCTTTGACCGCTACTATCAGATCGTAAAATGCTTCCGCGATGAAGATTTACGTGCCGATCGTCAGCCAGAGTTTACCCAGATCGACGTAGAAACCTCCTTTATGACTGCGCCACAGGTGCGCGAAATCATGGAGCGTTTAATCCGCAATCTGTGGCAGGACGTGCAGGGCATAGATCTCGGTGCGTTCCCGCAGATGACCTTTGCGGAAGCGATGCATCGCTACGGTTCCGATAAGCCGGATCTGCGTAACCCGATGGAGCTGGTGGACGTTGGCGACCTGCTGAAAAACGTGGAGTTCCAGGTCTTCTCTGGCCCGGCTAACGACGAAAAAGGCCGTGTTGCCGCGCTGCGTGTACCGACGGGTGCGCAGCTGAGCCGTAAGCAGATTGATGAATATGGCAAATTCGTGGAGATTTACGGCGCGAAAGGGCTGGCGTGGATGAAGGTTAACGTCCGTGCAGATGGCCTGGAAGGCGTGCAGAGTCCGGTTGCCAAGTTCCTGAATGCAGAGATCGTTGAAGGCATTCTGAGCCGTACCGGCGCGCAGGATGGCGACATTATCTTCTTTGGTGCTGACCGCGCAAAAGTGGTCGCTGACGCACTGGGTGCGCTTCGCCTGAAAGTGGGCCGCGAGCTGAACATCACCGATGAGAACGCCTGGGCACCGCTGTGGGTGATCGACTTCCCGATGTTCGAAGAGGACGAGGAAGGCGGTCTGGCCGCCATGCACCATCCGTTCACTGCACCAAAAGAGATGAGCGCAGAAGAACTGGCAGCCGATCCGACCCGTGCCGTGGCGAATGCTTATGACATGGTGATCAACGGTTATGAAGTTGGCGGCGGTTCAGTGCGTATCCACAACGGCAAAATGCAGCAGACGGTGTTCAGCATTCTGGGTATTGAAGAGCATGAGCAGCGCGAGAAGTTTGGCTTCCTGCTGGATGCGCTGAAGTTCGGTACACCACCGCATGCAGGCCTGGCTTTTGGTCTGGATCGCCTGACCATGCTGCTGACCGGCACCGACAACATTCGTGACGTTATCGCGTTCCCGAAAACCACGGCGGCAGCCTGCATGATGACCGAAGCGCCAAGCGAAGCGAACCCGGCTTCTCTGCTGGAGCTTGGCATCCAGGTGGTTAAAAAAGAAAAGCCTGAGAATAAATAATGGGCTATAAACACCCGGTTTCAGTGCTGGTCGTCATTTCGGCGCGCGATACTGGCCGGGTGCTGATGCTGCAGCGGCGTGACGATCCCACGTTCTGGCAGTCGGTGACCGGCAGCCTGGAAGCGGGAGAGTCACCGCTGACAACCGCGTGTCGTGAGGTGCATGAAGAGGTCGGCATTAACGTGCTGGCTGAGCAGCTGGAAATAGAGGATTGTCAGCGTCAGATTGATTTTGAAATCTTCCCCCATTTCCGCCATCGCTATGCGCCGGATGTTACCCATAATCACGAGCACTGGTTTCGCCTGCAATTGCCGGAAGAGCGTAATATCACGCTGACCGAGCATCTGGCGTTTCGCTGGCTGGCACCCGCTGACGCTGCAGCATTAACCCGATCATGGAGTAATCGCCAGGCAATTGAAGAATTTATCTGAATGCTCGCCATCGCCCGGTATTCCGGCGGCGGATAGATTAAATTTTATGAATCTGGTGAGTTTTAACAGGACTACACCAACCTATTGAACAGTCAGGCGTCATCCTCGCCACGAAATTGTTCACCGTCAGCGCGAATCCCCTGCGTACACAGATACGTGAGGATAACGCGTAACGCTCGCCTCTCAGGGCCGTCAGGTTGTCACTTACCTGGCTGAGCACCGACGGTAAATAAGCTCGCAGCCAGGAGAGTCTGCACCCTGTAAAAGATCGGAGAATATTTAACATGGCAGGACACAGTAAGTGGGCAAATACCAAACACCGTAAGGCGGCGCAGGATGCCAAGCGAGGCAAAATTTTTACCAAAATCATTCGTGAACTGGTGACGGCGGCCAAGCTGGGTGGTGGCGATCCGGGTTCCAACCCGCGTCTGCGTGCAGCGATGGATAAAGCGCTGGCCAACAACATGACCCGTGACACCATGGATCGCGCCATCGCGCGCGGGGTGGGCGGCGATGACAACGCCAACATGGAGACCATCATTTATGAAGGTTACGGTCCTGGCGGCTCAGCCATCATGATTGAATGCCTGAGTGATAACCGTAACCGTACTGTAGGCGAAGTGCGTCACGCCTTCACCAAAACAGGCGGCAACCTGGGCACCGACGGTTCCGTGGCGTACCTGTTCAACAAAAAAGGTGTGATCTCCTTCGCGCCAGGTCAGGATGAAGACGCGGTGATGGAAGCCGCACTGGAAGCGGGCGGCGAAGACATCGTCACTTATGACGACGGCGCGATTGATGTCTTTACCGCATGGGAAGAGATGGGCACCGTGCGTGATGCACTGGAAGCCGCTGGCCTGAAAGCGGATACCGCAGAAGTGGCAATGATCCCGACCACCAAAGCGGAAATGGATGCAGAAACCGCACCAAAACTGCTGCGTCTGATCGACATGCTGGAAGATTGCGATGATGTGCAGGAGGTTTATCACAACGGTGAGATCTCCGACGAGGTGGCGGAAACGCTGTAATGGCGGTTGTCACCCTGTTAACCGGAGAGGCGTAATGTCGATTATTCTGGGTATCGATCCCGGCTCACGCATCACCGGTTATGGTGTTATTCGTCAGACCGGCCGCCAGCTCACGTATCTGGGCAGCGGCTGTATCCGCACCAATACCACCGAATTGCCCGCCCGCCTGAAGCTGATTTATGCGGGCGTCTGTGAAATCATCACGCAGTTTTCACCCGATTTCTTCGCCATTGAACAGGTGTTTATGGCGAAGAATGCAGACTCCGCGCTGAAGCTCGGCCAGGCGCGCGGTGCCGCGATTGTTGCTGCGGTAAACCACGATCTGCCCGTGTTTGAGTATGCTGCCCGTCAGGTAAAACAGACTGTAGTTGGCATCGGTAGCGCCGAGAAAAGTCAGGTGCAGCATATGGTGCGAACCCTGCTGAAGCTGCCAGCAAACCCGCAGGCGGATGCTGCCGATGCGCTGGCGATAGCCATTACTCACTGTCATGTGGCGCAGAACGCCGCTCGCATGAGTGACAGCAAGCTGGTGCTGACGCGCGGACGGTTGCGCTCAGGTTAGGGCATGGCACAGAACAGACACTCAGGCTGGATATTCATCCAGCCTTTTTTATGTTATAAAATCCGCCACATTCGTTAGTTAAGGAAGCATTCAGGTGATAGGTCGTTTACGGGGCAACATTCTGGAAAAGCAGCCGCCACTGGTGCTGCTTGAGGCACACGGCGTCGGCTATGAAATTTACATGCCCATGACCTGTTTTTATGAGTTGCCTGAACTTCAGCACGAAGCGGTTATTTTTACCCACTTTGTCGTGCGTGAAGATGCTCAACTGCTGTTTGGTTTTAACAGCAAGCAGGAGCGCGCGCTGTTTCGTGAGCTGATAAAAGTGAATGGCGTCGGACCCAAGCTGGCGCTGGCGATCCTCTCCGGCATGTCGGCGCAGCAATTTGTGACCGCTGTTGAGAAAGAAGAGATCGCGTCACTGGTGAAACTGCCTGGCGTAGGTAAAAAGACCGCTGAGCGTCTGGTAGTCGAGATGAAGGACCGCTTCAAAGGGATGCACGGCGACCTGTTTGGCGGCGATTCGGCCTTTACGCTCACCACGCCGAGCGCCGAGCCGGAAACCAACGATGCGGAATCTGAAGCGGTTGCAGCACTGGTATCACTGGGTTATAAACCGCAGGAAGCGAGCCGTATGATCAGTAAAGTCGGTCGACCGGATGCGGATTGTGAAACCCTGATCCGTGAAGCGCTCCGCGCCGCCATTTGAGGTAAGTCATGATAGAAGCCGACCGCCTGGTCTCCGCTGCCAGCATTAACGAAGA
Source organism: Pantoea sp. B550 (assembly GCF_024158165.1). NCBI lineage: Bacteria > Pseudomonadati > Pseudomonadota > Gammaproteobacteria > Enterobacterales > Erwiniaceae > Pantoea > Pantoea sp. B550. Next base: position 251,893 of record NZ_JAMYXI010000003.1, on the reverse strand, counting down.
AGAGATAATCGACCGCGCCATTCGTCCGAAGATGCTGACCGAGTATGTCGGTCAGCCACAGGTGCGTGAGCAGATGGAGATTTTCATCAAAGCCGCACAGCTGCGTGGCGATGCGCTGGATCATCTGCTGATCTTCGGTCCGCCAGGTCTGGGGAAAACCACGCTGGCGAACATCGTGGCCAACGAGATGGGCGTGAACCTGCGTACCACATCGGGTCCGGTGCTGGAGAAGGCGGGCGATCTGGCGGCGATGCTGACCAACCTTGAACCCCATGACGTGCTGTTTATCGATGAGATCCATCGCCTGTCACCGGTGGTGGAAGAAGTGCTCTATCCGGCAATGGAAGATTATCAGCTCGATATCATGATCGGTGAAGGCCCGGCGGCGCGTTCGATCAAGCTCGATCTGCCGCCGTTCACCCTGATTGGTGCCACCACGCGTGCAGGCTCACTGACCTCGCCGCTGCGTGATCGTTTTGGCATTGTGCAGCGTCTGGAGTTTTATCAGGTTAAAGATCTGCAGCACATCGTAGGACGCAGTGCCGCCTGTCTGGGACTGGCGCTGAGTGACGAAGGGGCATTAGAGATCGCTCGTCGTGCACGCGGTACCCCGCGTATCGCTAATCGCCTGCTGCGCCGGGTACGTGACTTCGCTGAAGTTCGGGCGAATGGTGATATGAGCGGTGAGGTCTCCTGCAGTGCGCTGGATATGCTTAACGTCGACAGCGAAGGGTTCGATTATATGGACCGTAAACTGCTGCTGGCGATCATCGACAAGTTTATGGGTGGGCCGGTAGGGCTGGATAACCTGGCTGCGGCGATTGGTGAAGAGCGTGAAACCATCGAAGATGTGATTGAACCCTTCCTGATTCAGCAGGGCTTCATTCAGCGCACACCGCGTGGCCGTCTGGCCACGCAGCATGCTTATCGTCACTTCGGCATTACGCGCGAAGAGTAATTACACAGCCGGTTTGCGCACCATGCTGAAGATAAACAGGATGGCGGCACAGAGCACCACTGACGGCCCGGCAGGCGTGTCGTAAAACGCCGAGAAGGTCAGACCGCCAGTGACGGCGATCACGCCGATGACCACCGCGACGGCCGCCATGCCTTCCGGCGAGCGCACAAAACGGCGTGCGGTAGCAGCCGGAATAATCAGCAGTGAGGTGATGATCAGCGCACCCACAAACTTCATCGCCACGCCAATCGTCAGCGCCGTGACCAGCATAAGAATCAGCCGGGTACGCTGGATGTTGACGCCATCGACCTGCGCCAGTTCCGGGCTGATGGTCATGGACAGCAGCGACCGCCACTGCCACGCCATCACCAGCAGCACAATCACCACGCCGCCACCCATCATCCAGAGATCGTCTGGCGTCACCGCCAGCAGATCGCCAAACAGATACGCCATCAGATCGACGCGCACATTCTTCATCAGGCTGACGACGACCAGGCCCAGCGACAGCGCGCTGTGCGCCATAATGCCCAGCAGGGTATCGATAGCCAGATGCGGACGACGCTCCAGCCAGACCAGTCCCAGTGCCAGGCAGACCGTCACCAGAATCACCGCATAGTAGGGGTTCACGTTCAGCAGCAGGCCAAAGGCTACGCCGAGCAGAGACGCGTGCGCCAGGGTATCGCCAAAGTAGGACATCTTACGCCAGACGACGAACGAACCCAGCGGACCGGCAGCCAGCGCTAACATCACACCGCCTATCCAGCCCGGTAATAACAACTCAATCATGATGAACCCTGTCCTTTGCGTAAAACGATACGTCCCTGAAGGTCGTGACGATGATTATGATGATGACGGTAGATCGCCAGCTCCTGCGCGCCACGCGGGCCAAACATCGCGATAAATTCGGGATGCTGCGAGACGGCTTCCGGCGTGCCGGAACAGCAGATATGGTGGTTGAGGCACAACACTTCGTCGGTTTTTGCCATCACCAGATGCAGATCGTGGGAAACCATCAGCACACCGCAGTTCAGTTCCACACGTAACTGATTGATCAGGTCATACAGGGCAACCTGACCGTTCACGTCCACTCCCTGCGTCGGTTCATCCAGCACCAGCAACTGAGGCTGGTTCAGAAGGGCGCGCGCCAGCAACACACGCTGAGTTTCACCGCCGGACAGCTTCTGCAGCGGAGAGTTGAGCAGATGGCCCGCCTGCACTCGTTTCAGTGCCGGCATAATCTCCGCGTGTTTGCTGCCACGGGTCAGACGCATAAAGCGCTCAACCGTGACCGGCAGGGTAGGATCGATGTGGAGCTTCTGTGGCACGTAGCCGATACGCAGAGCAGGATTACGCTGAACCGAACCGGTTGTAGGGGCGAGCAGGCCAAGCACCACACGCACCAGCGTAGATTTTCCGGCACCGTTGGGACCCAGCAGGGTGAGGATGCGGCCAGGCTGCAACGCCAGGCTGACGCCTGATAACACATTGCGCTGGTTAAATTTTATGGAAACGTTATCGAGTGTGACAAGTGAGGTCATAGTATTTACAGGTTGCACAGAATTTCGAATGTTATAATATCACATTCCACCTCATGGTCACGATGGAATGACGCAATATGTTACATAATAAAAAGGGCACAATTTTCGCCCTGACTGCTTTATCTGTTTCAGCTTTGTTAACCCTTCCTGCCCAGGCGAATGTCGTGGCTTCACTCAAACCGGTAGGTTTTATCGCCGCAGCTATTGCTGATGGCGTTACACCGGTCGAGGTGCTGCTGCCAGACGGCGCGTCCGAACACGATTATGCCCTGCGGCCATCTGATGCAAAACGCTTAAAAAACGCGGACTTAGTTGTCTGGGTCGGGCCAGAAATGGAAGCCTTTATGGCAAAGTCTGCGGCTGAACTTCCGGCTCAAAAAAACCTCGCGATGGTGAACATCGACGGGGTAAAACCGTTATTGATTAGTGGTGGTGAAGATGAAGATGAACATGCAGCGGAAAAATCCGAAGATCAGGATGCTGAAGCCCATCATCACCATCACGGCGAGTTTAATATGCACCTGTGGTTGTCGCCAGAGATTGCGCGCAAAACCGCGGTTGCAATCCATGGAAAATTATTGGAACTTATGCCGCAAGATAAAGCCAAACTTGACGCCAACCTCCAGCAGTTTGAGGTAGCTTTGGCGGACACGGACAAACGCGTCAGCGCACAACTTGCTCCGGTCAGAAATAAAGGATATTTCGTTTTTCACGACGCTTACACGTACTTTGAAAAGCACTACGGTCTCTCGCCCGCCGGGCATTTTACCGTCAATCCTGAAATTCAACCGGGCGCTCAGCGTTTACACCAGATACGAACACAGTTGGTTGAGCAAAAGGCGGTCTGCGTCTTTGCTGAGCCACAATTCAGGCCAGCAGTCATCGATGCTGTCTCCCGCGGAACACAGGTGCGTAAAGGCACGCTTGATCCCCTGGGCACGGACATCAGCTTAGCCAAAGACAGCTATGTGAAATTCCTCTCACAACTGTCGAGCCAGTATGAAAGCTGCCTGAATGGAGCATGAGGAATAGGTAAAAGTGCAGCAGATAGCCCGCTCTGTCGCCCTCGCATTTAATAATTTGCCGCGCCCCCACCGCGTAATGCTGGGTTCTTTAACTGTAGTCACTCTGGCCGTCGCTGTCTGGCGGCCCTACGTTTATCATCCCACGGATGATGTGACGCCCATCGTTAAGAACATTGAACTGGATAAGAACACGCTTCGCACGCTGTTGCCGGAAGCCAGTGAGCCGATCGATCAAAGCACACCGGAACCGGACGAAGAGCTGCCTGCGGATGATGTCGACACCGACGCGCCCGAAACGGCAGGGGTGCATGACTACACCGTGTCATCTGGCGATACCCTGAGCAGTGCCCTTAATCAGTATGGCATCGACATCGGTGACATTAATGCGCTGGTGGTGAGCGATCGCGATCTGCGTAATCTGCAGGTCGGTCAGCAGCTTAGCTGGACGCTGGATGATGATGGCGGCCTGAAAACCCTGAGCTGGGAAATTTCCCGCCGTGAAACCCGCACCTATGAGCGCACCCCAGCGGGTGGCTTTAAGATGGATGCGGAGATGCAGAAGGGCGAATGGCGCAACAGCGTAATGCAGGGCGAAGTGCGTGGCAGTTTTGCCGCCAGCGCCCAGCGTGCAGGACTGAGCAGTGCCGAAGCCAGCGCGGTGATCAAAGCGATGCAGTGGCAGATGGACTTCCGTAAGCTGCGTGCCGGTGACCAGTTCAGCGTGCTGATGTCACGCGAAATGCTGGATGGTAAGAGTGCGCAGAGTCAGTTGCTGGGCGTGCGCCTGCGCAGCGGCGGTAAAGATTATTACGCATTCCGCGCGGAAGATGGCAAGTTCTACGATCGCAGCGGCTCGGGTCTGGCACGCGGCTTTATGCGCTTCCCGACGGTTAAGCAGTATCGTGTCTCTTCCAACTTTAATCCGCGTCGTCTTAACCCGGTAACCGGCCGCATTGCGCCACACAAAGGCGTCGACTTTGCGCTGCCAATCGGTACGCCGGTGCTGGCAGTCGGTGATGGTGAGATTGTGGTAGCGAAGAACGGCGGAGCCGCGGGTAACTACGTCGCTATCCGCCATGGCCGTCAGTATATGACGCGCTATATGCACATGAAGAAAGTGCTGGTGAAACCAGGTCAGAAAGTGAAACGCGGCGACCGCATCGGACTGTCTGGCAACACCGGACGCTCCACTGGCCCGCATCTGCATTTCGAAATCTGGATCAATAACCAGGCGGTTAACCCATTAACGGCGAAGCTACCGCGCATGGAAGGTCTGACCGGCAAAGATCGCAGCGATTACATGGCACAGGTTAAATCCTGGCTGCCCCAGCTGGGTCTGAAGTAAGCGAATTTCGTCAAATCGCGCAAAAACCGACGGCTTCTCCGTCGGTTTTTTGCTATCTGGCGCAGGATGATTGCAAATTTTCAGGTCGTCACTATCATAAGCCGGTCATTGCTTGAGGCGAGTGCATGGAAACCCGTAAAAAAAATAACATTGAATTTATTCCCGTTTTTGAACGTTCTTTTCTCAAACCTAAGTACTGGGGCAGCTGGCTGGCAATAGGTGCGCTGGCGGGTCTGGCTTATTTACCGCCGAAAGTGCGCGATCCGCTGCTGGGCCGGTTAGGCCGGTTTGCCGGTAAGCTGGCAAAGGGCGCACGTCGCCGCGCGTTGATTAATCTCTATTATTGCCTGCCGGAACTTAGTGAAGCGCAGCGCGCCACGCTGGTCGATGAGATGTTTGCGACAGCGCCGCAGGCGATGACAATGATGACCGAGCTGGTGCTGCGCGATCCTGCGCGCATCCGGCAGCGCGTTGAGTGGCATGGTCGTGAAATCATCGACCAGATGAAAGCTGAGCAGCAGAATGTGATTTTCCTGGTGCCACACGGCTGGGCGGTGGATATTCCCGCCATGCTGCTGGCGTCAGAAGGCCAGAAGATGGCGGCCATGTTCCACAACCAGAGCGACCCGCTGCTGGACTATGCCTGGAACAAGGCCCGTCGCCGCTATGGCGGCCGGATGCATGCCCGCAATGACGGGATTAAGCCGTTTATCAGTTCAGTACGTCAGGGTTACTGGGGCTACTATCTGCCCGATCAGGATCACGGTGCCGAGCACAGCGAATTTGTCGATTTCTTCGCTACCTATAAGGCGACGTTGCCTGCGGTAGGCCGGCTGATGAAGGTGTGTCGTGCCCGCGTGGTGCCGTTGTTCCCGGTTTATAACAGTGAAACGCATAAGCTTGAGATTTATGTGCGTCCGCCGATGGATGACCTGCTGGAGGCAGACGATCACCAGCTGGCTCGCCGGATGAATGAAGAGGTGGAAGTGTTTGTTCGCCCGCATCCAGAGCAGTACACGTGGATCCTCAAGCTGCTGAAGACCCGTAAAGAGGGTGACATCGAACCCTATTCGCGCAAAGAGCTTTATCCACGTAAATAGCAGTAAGGCCGCGAAAGCGGCCTTTTCTTATTTCTTAATCATTGGCTACAGCAGTATGCGCCCGTCGCTTTGAGCTTCTAAGCTGCCTGCTCAGGGCAAACCTGTGGCTGGGCTGCCTGTTTATAACGCTTCCAGCCTGCTGCGACGTTTACGCTCGCGCATAAACAGGGTGACGAGACCAAACCATAACACGCCACTGATAAAGTTGATCAGACAGAACCACAACGTGCCGCCGCTGAAGTAGCCACTTTTCGCCAGCTCAATCCCCACCGCCAGCGTCAGAATGCTAATCATCCCCAGCATGGCCGCCACGCTGCCTTTGCCTTCATCGCTGGCGTAGAGCGTCAGGCGATAGAGTCCGGCATTCACCATTCCCGCACCAAAAGCGTAGAGACTCAGGCCAGCCGTAATCAGCAGATAACCGTGACTGTTGAGCAGGCTTGCCACCAACGCCAGGCTCAGACCAATCAGAATCGGCCAGGCGGCGAACTTCACCGGCTGTTCAATCGGCACGCGTCCGGCCAGCTTACTCAGCGTCAGGTTACCGGCGATCATCGCCAGAAACACCGGCAATTGCAGCAGGGCATACTGCATGCGAGAAAGACCTTCGTCATGCATCAGGATCACCGGCGACAGAGCAACCCAGGTGAGGATCGGAATAAACACCAGTCCGATAGCAAAAGATCCGAACATCACCAGACGGTCTTTCATTAGTCGGCCATAGTTGCGCGCCAGATTGGGCAGGGCAATGGAGTGACTGCGATCGCCGGCGGTTTCGGGCATCACACGCCACAACACCACAAACGCAACGAGGCTGCAGGCGGCAAACAGCCAGAACATACTGCGCCAGCTGCCCACGGTGAGCCAGGCGGCACCGGCCAATGGGCCTGCCAGCGGAGCCATCAGCGCGACGTTGGCCATCAGCGCCATCATGCGCACCGCCAGCGCCTCATCAAAGGCTTCCTGAATCGCGGCATAGCCGACTGCGCCAATAAAGCAGAGACTGATGCCCTGAATAAAGCGCAGGCTGACAAATTCTTCAATCGAACTGACCCAGTGCGTGAGCATACAGGCGACGGCAAAAAACAGAATGCCGGACAGCATCACGGGTCGCCGGCCAAACTTATCGGAGAGTGGACCCAGCAGCCATTGCAGCACCACGCCACCAATCAGGTAAGCGGTCAGCGATGTAGAAACCCATTCCGGGCCAACAGAAAACTCGCTGGTGACGATCAGCATGCCGGGCTGAATCATGTCGTGAGCGATATAGGTCGCAAACTCGAACAGCACTAACGCCAGAGGAAAAAGTAAAATTCGGCCTGTAAGCTGGCTGATGGGCTGGAAACGGGGCATCTTGCCTCCTTGTCAGAAAAGAAAAACGCGACTGCCAGGCAGTCGCGTCGTTGATTCTACACCGACAATGTCAACGCGGGCGCAATTAATCCACGCGCAGCACACGAGTCGTATTGGTGGTGCCGGTGGCGCCCATTACATCACCCTGCGTCACGATGACCAGATCGCCGGAAACCAGGAAACCTTTATCGCGCAGCAGATTAACCGCGTCGTGTGCGGCCGCGACACCGTCGTTGTTACTGTCGAAGAACACCGGCGTCACACCGCGATAGAGCGCGGTAAGATTCAGCGTGCGCTCATGGCGCGACATCGCAAAAATCGGCAGGCCCGACGTGATACGTGAGGTCATCAGTGGAGTACGGCCCGACTCGGTCATGGTGATGATCGCGGTGACGCCCTGCAGATGGTTTGCGGCGTACATGGAAGACATGGCGATCGCTTCTTCGACGTTGTCGAACTGCACATCCAGACGGTGCTTGGAGACGTTGACGCTCGGGATTTTCTCCGCGCCCAGGCAGACCTTCGCCATCGCTGAGACGGTTTCCGCCGGATACTGACCCGCTGCGGTTTCCGCAGAGAGCATCACAGCATCGGTGCCATCCAGTACGGCGTTAGCCACGTCCATCACTTCTGCGCGAGTTGGCATCGGGTTCGTGATCATCGACTCCATCATCTGCGTCGCCGTAATGATGGTGCGGTTAAGCTGACGGGCACGACGAATCAATGCTTTCTGAATGCCGACCAGTTCCGGATCGCCAATCTCAACGCCCAGGTCGCCACGCGCAACCATCACCACGTCTGAGGCCAGAATGATGTCATCCATCGCTTCCTGACTGGCGACCGCTTCGGCACGTTCCACTTTAGCGACCAGCTTAGCGTCACAACCCGCTTCACGCGCCAGACGACGCGCCAGGTTCATATCTTCGCCACAGCGTGGGAAAGAGACAGCCAGATAATCGACGCGGATCTTAGCGGCGGTGATGATGTCTGCCTTGTCTTTTTCGGTCAGCGCTTCAGCTGACAGGCCGCCACCCAGCTTGTTAATGCCTTTGTTGTTCGACAGCGGGCCACCCACGGTGACCTCGGTGAAGACTTTCGTATCCTGAACTTCCAGCACCTTCAGCTGCACGCGACCATCATCCAGCAGCAGGATATCGCCCGGCACCACATCTTCAGGCAGACCTTTGTAGTCGATACCGACGCGCTCTTTATCGCCTTCGCCTTTACCCAGGCTCGCATCCAGCAGAAAACGGTCGCCAATATTCAGGAAAACTTTGCCTTCTTTGAAGGTCGAAACACGAATTTTTGGACCCTGGAGGTCACCAAGAATAGCCACGTGGCGGCCCAGCTTTGCGGCAATCTCACGCACTTTATCGGCACGTAGCTGATGGTCTTCTGCGGTGCCGTGAGAGAAGTTGAGTCGTACAACATTCGCACCGGCAGCGATGATTTTTTCGAGGTTATTATCACGATCGGTAGCCGGGCCGAGGGTTGTTACGATTTTGGTTCTTCTGAGACGTCTTGACATCGAGGACTCCGTAAACATTTAAGCGTGTCCGGGTCTGTGGACACAGCATGGTTATCTATTCTATATGATCGACGGGTTGTGATACGACTCACATTGTAAATGTGATGTTAATTTTTTTGCTGATCACTCTCTTCCCGAATGGTGTTCTTTTCGTAACGCGACGCTTTCAACGCCTCTTTCACGCGTTTCAGGTTTTCCCGGAAGGGAGCTCCCCGTTCCAGGGTAAAACCGGTCGCCAGCACATCGATCACGGTTAACTGCGCCAGGCGCGACACCATCGGCAAATAGACATCCGTATCTTCCGGTACATCAAGCACTAAAGCTATCGCTGCTTCATGGGCAAGGGGTGAATCGGGAGAGGTGATGGCAATAACGGTGGAACCGTTTACACGGGCCAGGCGAGCCAGTTCTACCATATTTTTTGTGCGTCCAGTATGCGAAATGAGAACAAAAACGTCACCGGCTCGACTATTTATGCAACTCATGCGCTGGATCACAATATCGTCCGACCAGATTACCGGCAGATTAAAGCGCAGAAATTTGGTAAAGGCATCATGCGCCACGACTGCGGACGCTCCCAGCCCGAAAAAGGCGAGTTTGTCGGCCTGCGCAAGCAGGGTGACGGCCTGTTGCAACTGCGTGCTGTTTAGTTGATCCCGCACACGCTGCAGTCCAGCCAGCGCCGAGTCGAAGATCTTGTGGCTGTAGTTCTCCACACTGTCGTCATCCTCCACGCCCCGGCTGACCCAACTGCTGCTTTTCACCAGACTCTGCGCCAGTTGCAGTTTAAAGTCAGGAAAGCCGCGTGCGCCAAGGTGATGGCAGAAGCGATTTACGGTGGGCTCACTCACGCCGGCAACGCCTGCCAGCGTCGCAATGCTGGAGTGCATTGCCGCCTGGGGTGCAGCCAGAATCTGCCGGGCGACTTTCTGTTCCGCTTTGCTCAGCGCAGCAAACTGCGCTTCAATTTTTTCCAGCATATTCATAAGCCGATAACCATTATCACTTTTATCAATTTCAATTATCACTGTCGCAGGAGGCGATTAACAGCGACTATATCGCGCCAGCACCCGGCGAGCGCAACGGCTGACAAGCCGATAGCGCTTTTTTTTGGGATACTTTGACCGATGCCAGATTTTCCTGACACCAGCAGACACAGAAAAAACCGGCAATCCGCACGTGTCATCACACGCGCTCAGCGTATCCGGTACAGAGTTAATGCGGTTGACCCGGCGAGTCGGTTTACCTGGCGCGGGGAAAAAAGTACATTGTGCTGAAAGAAAATAATAACCTGGACCCGGTGGCAGAGGATGCATCACCACCGGACTATCCTGCAACGAGGAGAGGAAAATGGCGGTAACACAAACAGCCCAGGCATGCGATCTGGTGATTTTCGGTGCCAAAGGCGATCTTGCACGCCGTAAACTGTTGCCTTCACTGTACCAGTTAGAGAAAGCGGGTCAGATCCACGAGGAAACCCGCATTATTGGTGTCGGCCGTGCCGAGTGGGACAAAGCGGAATACACCAAAGTGGTACGTGAAGCGCTGGAAACCTTCATGAAGGAGAAGATTGACGAAGCGCTGTGGGACAAACTCAGCAATCGTCTCGACTTCTGCAACCTCGATGTTAATGACACCACGCACTTCCCGAAACTGGGCAAGATGCTGGACCAGAAAAACCGCACCACCATTAACTACTTCGCGATGCCGCCGAGCACCTTTGGCGCGATCTGTCAGGGACTGGGCACCGCGAAGCTGAATGCGAAACCGGCGCGTGTCGTGATGGAGAAGCCGCTGGGTACCTCACTGGAAACCTCGCAGGAGATCAACGACAGCGTTGGTGAATACTTCGATGAGAGCCAGGTGTTCCGTATCGACCACTATCTCGGCAAAGAGACCGTGCTTAACCTGCTGGCGCTGCGCTTTGCGAACTCTATCTTCGTGAACAACTGGGATAACCGCACCATCGACCACGTGCAGATCACGGTGGCCGAAGAGGTGGGTATCGAAGGCCGCTGGGGTTACTTCGATAAAGCGGGTCAGATGCGTGACATGATTCAGAACCACCTTTTGCAGATTCTGACCATGATCGCCATGTCGCCGCCGTCCGATCTTAGCGCCGACAGCATCCGTGACGAAAAAGTTAAAGTGCTGCGCTCGCTGCGCCGCATCGACCAGACCAACGTGCGTGAGAAAACCGTACGCGGTCAGTACACTGCGGGCTTTGTACAGGGTAAAAAAGTGCCAGGCTACCTGGAAGAAGAGGGTGCCAATAAAACGAGCGCTACGGAGACTTTCGTCGCAATTCGTGTCGATATCGATAACTGGCGATGGGCAGGCGTGCCGTTCTACCTGCGTACCGGCAAGCGTTTACCGACCAAGTGTTCCGAAGTCGTGGTCTACTTTAAAAACCCTGAGATGAACCTGTTCAAAGATTCCTACTCAGAGCTGCCGCAGAACAAGCTGACCATTCGTCTGCAACCGGACGAAGGCGTGGATATCGAGATCCTGAACAAAGTGCCGGGTCTCGATCACAAGCACAAGCTGCAGACCACCAAGCTGGATCTGAGCTACTCCGAGACGTTCAACCAGTCGCACCTTGCCGATGCTTACGAGCGTCTGCTGCTGGAGAGCATGCGCGGTATCCAGGCGCTGTTTGTGCGTCGCGATGAAGTTGAAGCCGCATGGACCTATGTCGATTCCATTATTGAAGCCTGGGCGGCGGATGGTGACTCTTCCAAGCCGTATCAGGCCGGCACCTGGGGCCCGGTAGCCTCGGTGGCGATGATCACCCGCGATGGCCGCTCATGGAACGAGTTTGAATAACTGAAGTGATGATGAAGCCCGTAACGCGGTGGTGAGATGGGTGATTATATCAGCCCGGTCTGTTGTAAGACTGTGACTGCGAAAGGAACACGGTCAGATCGGAAAGGCGCTTGAGCCAATCCCTGGCCGCTCGGCCCGCGCCGTCCATGGCGCGGGACGCTTTCCTCCTCTGCCCGTGTTCCCTGCGCCTTAAACTAAGACATTGCGGCCAGGCAAATACGAAACCTGGTTTCATCTGCAGTTACAGCCCGCAATGCGGGCTTTTTTTTCGCCTTTAAACCGGGCCAGCGGATATGAATAAAACTGAACTGCTGTTTCAAAATCGGCGCAGGAGGATAGACGCTCAGGAAGCGGATCATGTATGGTAGTGACGCAAATTACAGGGCAGGAGCCGATGCTCCATGACCGGGCCACAATCCCGGTGTTATCAAGCAAGGGGAACTGATGAAAAACTGGAAAACGAGTGCTGAACAGATTCTGACCACCGGACCTGTCGTGCCGGTCATCGTGGTGAACAAACTGGAACACGCTGTGCCGATGGCGAAAGCGCTGGTGGCAGGCGGTGTCAGAGTGCTGGAAGTGACGCTGCGCACGCCCGTAGCGATGGATGCACTGCGTGCGATGATCAAAGAAGTGCCGGATGCGATCGTCGGGGCAGGAACGGTGATTAATCCGCAGCAGTTACAGGAAGTGACCGATGCCGGTGCGCAGTTTGTTATCAGTCCTGGCGTAACAGAATCGCTGCTGAAAGCGGCGGTTGAAGGGCCGGTTCCGTTGATTCCGGGCATCAGCACCGTTTCAGAGTTAATGACCGGTATGGACTATGGTCTGCGCGAGTTTAAGTTTTTCCCGGCAGAAGCGAATGGCGGCGTGAAAGCGCTGCAGGCGATTGGCGGACCTTTTCCGCAGGTACGTTTCTGTCCGACCGGCGGCATCTCTCCCGCCAACTACCGTGACTACCTGGCGCTGAAAAGCGTGCTGTGCATCGGCGGCTCCTGGCTGGTACCCAACGACGCCCTGGAAGCGGGCGACTGGGATCGCATAACCCGCCTGGCACGCGAAGCTGTCGAAGGCGCGAAGTAAGTAATGGCGGTGAGCGTCTGCTCACCGCACAAATTTACCCCTGAACCGTAACCGCCGCTGCGCTGGCCACTGCACGCGCAATCGCCTGCGTGGTGCTGTCACCGCTGGCCAGCGCAACGCCAAGACGACGCTGCCCGCTGATCTCCGGCTTCCCGAACAGCCGCAGCTGCAGACCGGCCCCCAGTGCTGCTTCGACATTCACAAACTGCACATTCTGGCTGGTCAGTTGCGGCAGGATAACGGCAGATGCCGATGGACCATACTGACGAATCCCGCCAATCGGCAGACCCAGGAACGCCCGTACGTGCAGCGCAAACTCTGACAAATCCTGTGAAATCAGCGTCACCATGCCGGTATCATGAGGACGAGGTGATACTTCACTGAACACCACCTCATCACCGCAGACAAACAGCTCAACGCCAAACAGGCCATAGCCGCCCAGCGCCTTCACCACCTGCGCGGCAACATCCTGCGCTCGCTGCAGCGCCAGTTCACTCATCTGCTGTGGCTGCCAGGATTCACGATAATCGCCATCCTCCTGACGGTGACCAATCGGCGCACAGAAGTGAATCCCGTCGACCGCGCTGATGGTCAGCAGGGTGATCTCAAAATCGAAGTTAACAACGCCTTCGACGATGACGCGACCGGCACCGGCGCGGCCACCCTGTTGCGCATAATCCCAGGCTTTCTCAAGCTGACTGACGTCGCGGATAAAGCTCTGACCTTTGCCGGATGAACTCATCACCGGCTTTACAATGCACGGGAAGCCGATTTCGGTTGTGGCTTCATCAAAACGCGCTTTGCTGTCGGCAAAGCGATAGCTTGAGGTCGGCAACGACAGCTCTTCAGCCGCAAGGCGACGAATGCCTTCACGATTCATAGTCAGCTTTGCGGCGCGGGCGGTCGGAACCACGCGCTGGCCCTGCTGCTCCAGCTCAACCAGTGTATCTGTAGCGATGGCTTCAATTTCCGGCACCACAAAGTCTGGCTTCTCTTCGGCAATCAGCGCAGCCAGCGCTGCGCCATCCAGCATATTAATCACATGACTGCGATGGGCGACATGCATCGCCGGGGCATCGGCGTAACGATCAACTGCGATGACTTCCACACCCAGACGCTGACACTCCAGCGCCACCTCTTTACCCAGTTCACCTGAACCCAATAGCATTACGCGCGTCGCCGCCGGACGCAGCGCTGTTCCGAGAGTCGTCATACATTCCTCTAAGCAGTCAAATTCGCGCGCAAGTATAAACGAAAACGTTTGCGTTCTCATCTTTCGTCCATACGACACCGCCGTTTGCCGTACTTTTCCCGCTCTGACGTTTCCTGACATCCTTTTGGTCAGGATAGCGGGCTGACATCTCAAAAAGGAGTGGATGATGAACAACTGGTTGCAACAGATTCAGTCGGTACTGACTAAGAAGGGCGGTGAAAGCAAATCGGGCAGCGGCTTAAGTGACATGCTGGCGCCGGGTGCGCTGGGCGGTCTGGCCGCAATGCTTGTCTCCAGTAAGTCTTCACGCAAACTGCTGACAAAATATGGCGGTAAAGCGCTGATTATTGGTGGTGGTGCGACCGCAGGAGCGTTGCTGTGGAACAAATACAAGCAGCGGGTCAGCGAAGCGCACCAGAATGAACCTGACTTTGGCGTGGCCCAGACGCCAGTCGATCAGCGCGCTGAACGTCTGGTCACGGCGCTGGTGTTTGCCGCTAAAAGTGACGGACACATCGACGATCAGGAGCGGGCAGCTATTGAGCAGAATATTCATCAGTCCGGTTACGGCCAGGATGCAGAGCAGCTGATTCAGAAAGCGATGAACCGCCCGCTGGATCCGCAGTGGCTGGCCGCCGATGTGAAAAATGAGGAAGAGGCGCTGGAGCTTTACTTCCTGAGCTGTGCCGCTATTGACGTCGATCACTTTATGGAACGCAGCTATCTCTCCGCGCTGGGCGACGCGCTGAAAATTCCTCAGGATGTGCGTGACGGCATCCAGCAGGATCTGGAGGCTGAAAAAGCCCGTCTGCCCGCCGGTTAATCCTTTCAAACGTCCGCTGGCAGGTCACAGAACGTGATTCGTCAGCGGCAGCTTCTCTCGTCATACCTGGCTTCCCACGACTGAAGTGTTACGCTTACAGATCATTACGTTCACGGAGACGGATGGATGAAAGCACCCATCGCAAAAAAAATTCCCCATGAGATGACGCTGCATGGTGAGACGCGCGTTGACGACTACTACTGGCTGCGCGACGACAAACGCGAAAACAGCGAGGTTCTTGATTACCTGCGTGCCGAAAACAATTACGGCAAAAAAATCATGTCATCGCAGCAGCCGCTGCAGGACCGGGTTTTAAAAGAGATTATCGATCGACTGCCGCCGGAAGATCACTCTGTGCCCTATGTGAAAAACGGTTATCGCTATCAGAGCCGCTATCAGAGTGGTAACGAATATCCGGCTTATTACCGTCAACCGGCAGCAAGCGAGGAGTCTGGCGAGTGGAGCCTGCTGCTGGATGCTAACCAGCGCGCCTCGCACAGCGATTTTTACACGATGGGCGCGCTGCACATCAGCCCCGATAACCGGGTGATGGCGCTGGCCGAAGATTTCCTGTCGCGACGCCAGTACGGCATCCGGTTCCGCAACCTGGAGAGTGGCAGCTGGTATCCTGAAGTGCTGAGTAACGCCTCATCCAGCTTCGCCTGGGGCAACGACTCGCGCACGATCTACTATGTGCGGAAACATCCGCAGACGCTGCTCTCTTATCAGGTGTGGCGACATGAACTGGGGATGCCGCAGTCGGAGGACAAGCTCGTCTACGAAGAGCAGGATGACACTTACCATCTCAGCGTGCACAAGAGCACCTCTAAGCAGTTCATCATGATTGCGCTCTACAGCACCAACACCAGTGAAATTCAGCTTATCGATGCGAACTTCCCCGATGCGCAGCCACATGTCTTTCTGCCGCGCCGTCGCGACCATGAATACAGCATCGACCATTACGATCATCAGTTCTTCATTCGCTCAAACCGCGAAGGCAAAAACTTCGGTCTCTACCGCAGTCGTTATCTGGATGAGTCACGCTGGGAAACACTCATCCCGGCGCGGGAACAGGTGGTGATGGATGATTTCCAGCTATTCCGCGACTGGCTGGTGGTTGAGGAGCGCCAGCGCGGTTTAACCAGCCTGCGTCAGATTAACTGGGCCAGCGGCGAAACCAGCGGCATCGCCTTTGACGATCCCACCTATGTGACCTGGCTGGCCTATAATCCGACGCCGCGTACCAGCAAACTGCGCTACGGCTATTCGTCGATGACCACGCCGACCACGCTGTTTGAACTGGACATGGATACCGGCGAACGCCGCATCCTGAAGCAGAGCCAGGTTAAAGGCTTCAACGCGGAAGATTACAAAAGTGAGCACCACTGGATTAAAGTCAGCGATGGCACTGAAGTGCCGGTGTCGCTGGTCTATCACCGCAAACATTATCAGCCCGGTCAGAACCCGATGCTGGTCTATGGCTATGGTGCCTACGGCAGCAGCATGGATGCCGATTTTAGCGTCAGCCGTCTGAGCCTGCTGGATCGCGGCTTTGTCTATGCGCTGATACAGGTGCGCGGCGGCGGTGAGCTGGGGCAGCAATGGTATGACGGCGGTCGCCTGCTGAACAAAATGAACAGCTTTACCGACTTTATTGATGTCACGGATGCGCTGGTGGCGCGCGGCATCGGCCACCCGGAACGGCTCTATGCGATGGGGGGCAGTGCAGGCGGCCTGCTGATGGGTGGCGTGATTAATCTGGCGCCTCAGCGGTTCCACGGCGTCGTGGCGCAGGTGCCGTTTGTGGATGTGGTCACCACCATGCTGGATGAGTCAATTCCGCTGACCACGGGTGAATATGACGAGTGGGGTAACCCCAACGATCCGGAATATTACTACTACATCCGCCAGTACAGCCCCTATGACAACATTGAGGCGAAAACGTATCCCCACCTGCTGGTCACGACCGGCCTGCATGACTCACAGGTGCAGTACTGGGAACCGGCCAAGTGGGTGGCGAAGCTGAGAGCGATGAAAACCGATAACAACCTACTGCTGCTCTGCACCGATATGGATTCCGGTCACGGCGGGAAGTCGGGGCGTTACAAAGCCTACGAGGGCATCGCGATGGAGTACACCTTCCTGCTCGGACTGGCACAGGGTACCCTGCCGCCAGCTCAGGACTACTGAGACTCCGACAGGTACTTATTCAGCGCCTGCCGTAATGGCGGGCGCAGATCGCTAACATTATTCAGCACCCACTTCAGGTAGCTCGGATCCTTTCTCGCAATCACTGCAATCGCCTGGCCGCGGTATTTGCCGAACGGCAGAATATCGTCGCGCTGGGCCGCTGGTTGTGAACGCACAATCATCTCGGAGGCCCCCCAGCCGGAGACCTCCATAATGCGAATCAGCAGCGCCGCTGTGACATAGCAGTCATAGAGTGCGCGGTGGGCATGCAGGTCAGCAGGCGGCGTCACATCCAGCTTCAGCGAATGACGCAATGCCTGGTTGCCATATTTAATGCCCGGCCAGAGCTGGCGCGCCAGCTGCATGGTGCAGATCCATTCACCGTACATCTCCGGCAGCATCCGGCGATCAAAGCTGGCGTTATGCGCCACGTAGAAAGCACTGCCGTAATAGCGCGGGATCGCCTCTTCAATCGTCGGTTTACCGGCGACCATCGCTTCGGTGATGCGATGCACCGCCATCGCCTGACGGCTGATAGGGCGGTCGGGCAGGGTGAGATCGCTCATCGGATTCACAATCTGACCGTTGACCACATCCACGGACGCGACTTCCACCACGCCGCCCTGCAGACCGCAGGTTTCGGTATCGATAACGCGAAACATCATTGCTTCATCTTCGGTTCATAAGGAAGGCGCGACAGGCTGAGTGACGCCTGGCGGTATTGCATCAGACGCTGACGAAACCAGTCACGCAGCGCTTCGGGCTGCTCCTGCGCCACCATTTCGGCGACGACCGGCATGTTATAGCGCTCTTTGAACGCCACGCCCGCTGCCGCCAAATCGACATTGATCTTGTCTTTCTCTTCCTGGGACAGCACGGCAAGGTTATGGCTCATAATATTCTCCTGACGATAGCCGGCAAAAGTAATGTTTTCGGCGGTCTGAATCAAGGATAAGGATCGCATCGCTGGCCTCGACAGTGCAAATGCAGCAGCGTATCCTTTTTCCACGTTTTTCGCCCTGGCGGCGGTTAAAAGGATGATATTATGCAGAAAAAACCCATTTCCCGCATGGTTATTGCGCTGGCGACAGCAGGACTGATGGCATTCAGCTCGCTGGCCGCCGCGCATGCGCATCTCCAGACTTCTATCCCGTCAGCCAAAGCGCAGGTGACGACATCTCCCGATGCGCTGACGCTGAACTTCAGTGAAGATATTGAAGCGGCCTTCAGCGGCGTTACGTTGCTGGACAGTGAACAGAAGCCGGTCGCGACCGCCAAAGCCCGCGTTGAGTCTGACCAGAAAAATCGCCTGATTGTCGGTCTTTCTCAGCCGCTGAAAGCGGGGAGTTATCAGGTTAACTGGCATGTGCTGTCAGTGGATGGACATAAAACTGCAGGAAGCTATCGCTTCAGCGTGAAGTAACCCGGTGAACACCTTCTGGATCCTGCTGCGCGGACTGCATTTCGCTGCCGTGATGCTGCTGACCGGCAGCGCCTGTTACAGCGCGCTGCTGGCACCCAGACGCTATCGACTCCTGCTGGCGTTACGGTTAAACCCGCTGGTGAAGGGGAGCGCCTGGCTGGCGCTGCTGAGTGCGCTACTGATGCTGGCCTGTCAGAATGTGCTGATGAGCGGCGACAGTACCAATCTGGCCGATACCGACATCTGGCTGGCGGTGCTCGGCACACATTTTGGTGCGGTGTGGCAGTGGGAAATCATTTTCGGCGTCATGGGCATTTTCGCGCTATTACTGACCGGAAAGCTGCGCCAGCAGGTGTTACTGCTGGCAGGCGTGCTGCAACTGTCCTGCATGGCCCTGATTGGTCACGCCGCAATGCGCGATGGAGTGCCCGGTCTGCTTCAGCAGATCAGCCAGGCAATGCATCTGATTGCGGCGGCGTTTTGGGTGGGGGGATTATTGCCCTTGCTGCTGTTGATGCGCGAGGTGCGCCAGATTGATCGCCGCACGGACGCGATTCGTACCATGATGCGGTTTTCGCGCTACGGTCATCTGGCGGTGGTGTTAACGCTGCTGAGCGGCGTGATAAACAGCGTGATGATCGCAGGCTGGCCACTGATGTGGCACGATTCACGCTACATTATATTGTTGCTGTGCAAAATGCTGCTGGTTGCCCTGATGGTGCTGGTGGCGCTGATTAACCGGTACTGGCTGGTGCCGCGTTTCCGCCTGGCGGGCAGCGGCACGCAGCAAAAATTTATTCGCATGACGCAGCTTGAACTGCTGCTGGCGTGTGGAGTGGTTGGGCTGGTGAGCGTATTTGCCACGCTGTCGCCAGCCTGAATGTGGTTTAAGAGAGAAAAGGGTAGTTATGTTGCTGAAGAAAGTGATCCCCGCAATCCTGTTGTTATCCGTATGCGGCCAGGCGCTGGCGACACAAATCATTACCGTCAGCCGCTTTGAGATCGGTAAAGAGAAGTGGCCGTTTAACCGTGAAGAGGTGATGCTGACCTGCGAGAAAGATGGAGCAATGTTTGCCATCAACCCGAGCACACTGATGCAATATCCGCTGAACGACATCGCCGACCAGCTGTTCAAAAACAAGCAGGTGAAAGCGCAGCCGATCAGCGTGATTCAGGCCGAAGACAAAGCGCATCCGGGCCAGATGATGAGCCTGCAGCCGATTATTGAGCGCACCCAGGCGCTGTGCGGTAAATAAACCTCTCGGGTGCAGCCTCGCGCTGCGCCCAATCTCCGATTTTTTGCCGTTGCGATCACAAACTGATCCACTTTATGGCCCTGATCCCCGCGTTTGCTGGCATTTCCACCGCGCTGTTCTAACCTTAAATTGCAAGGCGACATCGCCTTCATAAATGCCAACTTTTAGCGCACGGCTCCCTGAGAGCCATTTCCCTGGACCGAATATAGGAATCGTATTCGGTCTTTTTTTGGTTGGAATTTAAAAAATTTAATACCTAAATCAACCAGTTAAAACCCATTCTGTTACCTGAATTTCTATTCTGCTGGAATTTTACCCGCCACTTTGTCGCCATTTTTCTTCGCCAGGAACGCCAGCGAATTGCATCCTCAGGATGAGCGGGCGCGAAGTGGATGTAATACATAATTATCCGCATCAACGTTATGCTCACGCTTGAACACGGCCGCTTGCACTCACTGCCATATGTGCTCAAGATCGGTCAGCGTGCAGCCTTGGGTGACTTCCAGCTGCGCAATTTTCGCAGCGTTTTGTATTCCACTTCAGCCAGGTCGAACAGGATTTTTAACGCCGTCTTGATGGTGGCCGTTTGTTTGCCGGTTTCGGCCAGTAAGCCAGTTCCCGGCTCGTACTCGATCACCGCGCCGTCATGAAATGACCAGTGCAAAGCATAGGCCGGGGTGTTGTCAGATAAAATATCTGACAGCATAAAGCCGGTATCAATTTCATCGCCCAGACACAGAACAAGAACTTGTTCGCCCACTGACGGCGCATTCCATGAGCGGGTTTTATCCGCATCGGTGCTCAGCCAGTTGATTGTGTTTTCAGGTAACAACACGGCATAAAGGGCTATCAAGATTGAGGGCCGACACGGTTCCGATGCTGGTCACGTTGCGTAGCAGGCGCAAATCTTTAAGATTTGTAAGTTGATGGGGCTAGAGTGTCCCATCAACCAGAGAAAAAAGGGATTTAGCGTTTGTTCATGTATAGCTAAACATCAGAGGAAGTCAGAAAAGAAATAGTACCAAACCTCATCTTAGGTTCAGTAAGTTTCTGGTGACACTCTCGCTTAACTAGCAGCCCAACAGCAGAGAATAGCCTTTAAGGAACACAATCCTACCTAAAATTGACCTCAATCAACCTCTTCCAACATCCTCCCCAAACCCCTCACCATGTTTACCCAACGTATAAAAACTCAGTCGTAACCTGCCCCGGTGATATTCAATCAGGATCTGTTATGTTCTTAAAAAAAGTTATCCCATGTGTAATTGTAGCGTTAGCGAGTGCCGCAACGTCAGGTTGTGTGATGGCTGATGGTGGTCATCATCGTGGCCCATCTTCTGACTGGCATCGTCATCATGAAAACCATCATAATGACGCCAGCTGGAGTCAGCACGCCGGACCTGCTTCGCCAGTAAACAATGCTTCTCAGCATATGGGACCACCACCAGCGCCGGATAGTGCCGCTCAGCATATGGGGCCGCCACCCGCTGACAGTGGCATCCACCGCTGGCACTCTTAAGACGCGTTTGAGCAAATAGTACGAAATCATCTGAAGCGACAAGGGGCTTTATTGCCCCTTTTAACGGGCAATCTTTACCTGACTAAAATCGTACCGTAAGCGCGCTTTATTTGTCCCCGACAGAAAACTCAAGCCTGACGAAGCGTTGCCGCTAAACACAATCCCGCGGCTTCACCTAAAAAACCGACCCCACTCGCAAAAGCCACAACAACTCCCGCAGCAAGCACCCAAAGCTTACCTGTCATCTTGTCATCACCGCGGTTTGGCTTATTCTTAACCTCCAATCAAATGGAGGAACGTTTATGAAAGCGGCAATTGCTAATAGTGAACACTAGGTTGAAGTGGTTGAGAAGACGCTACGTCCTCTCAAAACCGGCGAAGCGCGGCTCAGGATGGAATGCTGTGGTGTATGCCATACCGATTTACATGTGAAGAACGGTGATTTTGGTGATAAGACCGGTGTAACGCTGGGTCACGAAGGGATCGGTATCGTTGAGGAAGTCGCGCCGGATGTCACCTCGCTCAAGCCGGGCGATCGCGCCAGCGTCGCCTGGTTCTTCAAGGGCTGCGGACACTGTGAATACTGTAACTCCGGTAATGAAACGCTCTGCAGGGACGTCATCAATGCCGGTTTTACCGCCGATGGCGGCATGGCTGAAGAGTGTATCGTCGTTGCTGACTACTCGGTCAAAGTTCCCGACGGACTTGATCCCTTTGCCGCCAGTAGCGTTACCTGTGCCGGTGTCACTACCTACAAAGCGGTAAAAGTATCAGAGGTCAAACCGGGACAGTGGCTGGCGATTTATGGCCTTGGTGGGCTGGGTAATCTCGCTCTGCAGTATGCGAAAAACGTCTTCAACGCTAAAGTGATTGCGATTGATGTCAGTGATGGACAGCTGGCGCTGGCGAAAGAGATGGGAGCCGATCTGGTCGTTAACTCTGCCAGCGAAGATGCGGCACGCTTTATTCAGGAGAAGACCGGTGGGGCACATGCTGCTGTGGTCACAGCCGTCGCCAAAGCGGCCTTTAATTCAGCGGTGGACGCGGTCAGAGCCGGAGGTCGGGTCGTAGCAGTCGGACTGCCGCCGGAAGCAATGAGCCTGAATATCCCGCGACTGGTGCTTGATGGCATCCAGGTGGTGGGATCGCTGGTCGGAACGCGCAACGATCTGGCGGAAGCTTTCCAGTTTGCGGCAGAAGGCAAGGTGGTGCCGAAAGTGACCAAAAGGAAGATTGGTGAGGTCAATGCCATCTTCGATGAGATGATTCACGGCAAAATCCGCGGCAGGATGGTTATCGACTTTACCGGTCAGCCTGCCAGTTAGAACCCAACTGAGCGTTACTAAGGCCCGCGCATTGCGGGCTTTTTTATGTCTGCAGCGCCTGGTCCTGCCACGTGAAGGCCTTAACGCGTATTCCCCATAAACATTAATAAGCACGGCTTTATGTTTCATTGTGTGATTTTCGCTTGCACTTTACCGGTAACATTATAGTTTATGAGGGGAAGGCATGATTACACACAACCGAAGGAGGGTTATTTATGGCGAAGCATCACTTACTTAAATCCATTGAAATTGCTGCAATTGTACTGTTTGTCCTGATACTGGCGTATCTGGCTGTGACCGGTCTGATGTCATCGACGGGCATGGATCACGCCTGGCCTTATCCCACTAAGTAACTGAGTGCGGCACCAGGGAAATTATAAATAATATAAATAGATAACCTTTCCCTCTCGAAAGGGATAAACCCCGCTATCGCGAGGTTAATCAGAGGTTACACCAGACTTACCGACAGCAGCGTCAGTTCTTCAGTTTCCAGCGACAGGCTTTTTTTGGTTTCGAACATAAAGGTCTCAAGCGCCTCCTCAACATCATCACCTTCAATAAAGGCATGCGTCGTAACATGATTTTCACCTTTTGGCTTAATGACGTAGGAAACAAACCACTTCTTCTTTTCCATGATGCTTTTCCTCTTCTGAAAATAGTAATGCCGCGTGGCGATAATGCCTTAACAGGCCGTTCTTTCGCCGGACTCTCAGCGGAACCTGACCTTAAACGCACCGTGGCCGATAAAGGCTAATCAAGCGGGGCAGGATGCAGCAGGTCAATTACGTCATCGATTTCATTGCTGGCTGCGTGGCGATCAAGGGCAACCGCATAATAGCGTCCCTTGCAGTAGTGCTTTGTTACCGCCACTCGATGGCCGGTATCGCTGTCAGCTTCACCGCCGCTCAGGGTCTGCAGATGGGGCGGGATAACCAGCTCACTTTCGAGTTGTTCTGCTTCAATGATTACCGCGCCACCGTCACTGGATAGCAGCAGATGCTGAATGCTCATGTTCTCTCCTTTGCTTCAGATTGCTAACCGGGAAAGTGTAGTTCACCTCAGCAGGCGTGCTGGCGAGGGCGCTTAATCATTGCGTGTACAGGGCTGATAAACGGTGTCAGAGGTAATAAAAAAGCCCCAGACAGGGGCTTTTAAGAAATGAGTGGACTGAAACTTAGCTGGTCTGATTGGCCAGCTTAGGCTTCAGTACGCGCTTACCCATCTGAATGCCGGGCTTCTCAACATACTTATAGAGTAAAGAGGCCAGCGCATAGGTCACCGGGATGGCAGATACGCAGACAATCAGGAAACGCATCATGTCGCTCTTAAACTCAAAGTCAGTATGAGTGAGCAGCAGGGCGATCAGCGGGATCACGATCAGCAGGTGCAGCAGGTAGACCGAGAACGAGACGTCGCCCAGCCACGTGCTGAGTCGGTTGTTCAGAAGTTTCCGCGGCAGGGCAATCAGCTGAGCCATCATGCTGCCCTGCGGGTATTGCCACAGAATCGCCGTCATACCGACGATCATCAGCGCCTCCATTATCACCTGCAGCTTAATCGCGTCCATGCCAATCGCCACGGTGACGACCGGGCCGAGCAGCGCATAGCCGACATAGAGCAGCGATTTACGGCGAATTGCTTCGGCCAGCAGCATTCCTGCCAGGAACATGTTCAGCTTAATCAGGATCATCGAAGGCATCTCAAACGCCTCATAATAATCGGCCAGCACGTACCGACCGGCGCAGCAGAGCGCCATGATGCCAATCAGGGAGGCGGCATAACCAAAGCGCAGCGTGACCAGCATGATGAACGGGAACAGCAGATAGAACTGCATCTCCAGCCCAATACTCCAGTCAGGTAGCACGGTGTTAAACCCATACTCGGGCAACATGCCGAACAGGAAGCTGAAGTGAGTCAGGATATTTGCCAGCGACTGGTCGTTGTAACGCGACGACTCCGTGGCGGTGCCGGAATAAAAATGCGCAATGGTGTCACGCATTTCACCAAACCACGGGCCATAAATCAGGGCAATGATTAACAGCAGATAGTAGAGCGGGGCGATACGGAAGAAGCGGCGGATCCAAAACTTCTTAATCGTCTCCGCGCTCTGCCATGGCTCTTTCTGCTGGCGCTCGACGTAGTTTTTCGCCATCAGATAACCCGATAACAGAATAAAAAGGTCGACCCCGATGCCCGGTGATGAAATTAGTGTGATATGGCAATGAACCAGTAAGCTGATATGGCCAACCAGTACCCAGAGAGAGGCAATGCCGCGTAACCCTTCCAGCTCCGTTGACCAACCTCGTGTTGCAGACATAACTTTTCCTCGTTTTTACCCGGCTTTTGGCGCTCACTAAGCCTTAAGGCAAAAGATATGTAAACGGGCCTTTACAAAAGTAAGAGGATTCCGAGCATAGAGATTAGGAAGAAATCAACTGCACAAGGGCTGGAAGGCACGCAAAGGTAAGAGTGTACAAGCGCACACCCTTAACCAGAATTACTGATTGAGATAAGCGATCAGGCCAGCTTTAACAGGATCATGCCAGCCAGCAGAAGAGTCAGACCGACCCAGCCTTTGCGGTTTAGTCGCTGGCCAAACAACACCCATCCAGCCGCGACAGTGGCAATAATCCCAAAACCGCCCCAGACTGCATAGGCGATCGACAGATCGATGCCTTTGACCGCCTGAGCGAGTGCGCTGAAAGCGAGCAGCACACAGCAGAGTGATAGCAGACCGTACAGCGGTTTCTTAAACCCATCAGAATATTTAAGGAATATGTTGGCGGCAATCTCCAGCACGATAGCAAGTGCCAGCCAGACGGCATGAATAAAATCAGCGATGACCATGATTAACCTCCGCTGATGATTGGGTGCCAGTCTTGATCAGCACAATCCCGACGATCAGCGTTACCAGACCGCAGATTTTCAGCGCTGACAGCGCTTCGCCAAATAGTTGTACGCTGAATAACGTAATCAGCATGATGCCAATCCCTTCCCATAGGGCATAAGCCACACCCAGGGCGATACGTTTGATGGCGAAACTCAGCAGAATATAGGAACAAGCGATCATGCCCAGCATCATGAGATAGCCTGAATGGCTGCCATTGAGGCTGGACCATTTCATGAAAAGGGTACCAATAATTTCAGTAACAATAGCGAGTGATAGTAAAACCCAGGCGCGCATGGGTGCTCTCCAGCAACGATAAAAGACGACCTGCCACAGTACACAGGGCAGACTCAGAACAGTGTCGAAGTGGTGAGGGGACTACAGGGCGTTACGCCAGTGCTGATCGGCGACGTTCCAGCCAGAAAGGAAGGTGGGGGTAAGATGTGACATGAACATTCTGCTCATAAAATTTACAACGCATCCACATTGTTGCTTCTCGTCAGTGGACGGATAATGCCTCCGGTGAAATACACGCCGGATTTATACCATTCTGCACATCATGAAATCAACAGCAGATGCTGCTATTTTTGATTCCTGTTGAGGTTTGATGGTTCAAAAATCAGTTTTTTTTAAAACGTATGTAGGGAAGCGCGAGTTCGTAAAACAGTGCAAAAAAAAACCGGGCAACAGAATGCCCGGTTTTTGTTACGTGACACCGTCACGAATCACTCAGCGCGCTGCGGCACGGTGCGAACCGGCGCATCACCCGCGACATAGTAAGTGGCGGTGCTGCGTGGCAGCGGATTGCGGCCACGAATCTTATCGGCAATCTTCTCGCCAATCATGATAGTGGTGGCATTCAGGTTACCGGTGATAATCAGCGGCATAATCGACGCATCAACGACACGTAAACCTTCCAGCCCATGTACACGACCTTCGCCATCCACGACGGCCATCGGGTCGTTACCCATCTTACAGGTGCCGCACGGATGATAGGCGGTTTCGCCGTGGTTGCGCACGAACTCGTCCAGTTGCTCATCCGTCTGGCAATCCAGACCCGGACTGATTTCACGGCCACGATATTTATCCAGCGCTGGCTGATTGATTATCTGACGCGTAATGCGGATAGCATCGCGGAACTCATGCCAGTCCTGCTCATGTGACATGTAGTTGAACAGAATAGCCGGATGACGACGCGGATCGCGTGACTTCAGGCGCACATGACCACGGCTTGGCGAACGCATAGAGCCGACGTGACACTGGAAGCCGTGGGCATCAACAGCGTTAGAACCGTTATAGTTAATTGCTACCGGCAGGAAGTGATACTGAATGTTCGGCCAGCTGAACTCTTCGCGGCTGCGGATAAAGCCGCCTGCTTCAAACTGGTTGCTGGCACCGATTCCGGTGCCGTTAAACATCCACTCTGCACCGATTTTCGGCTGGTTCCACCACTTCAGGGCCGGATAGATAGAAACCGGCTCTTTACACTCATACTGCAGATACATCTCCAGATGGTCCTGCAGGTTTTCACCCACGCCCGGCAAGTCGTGCACCAGCGGAATGTCGAATTGCTTCAGCAGCTCAGGCGAACCCACGCCAGAACGCTGCAGGATCTGTGGCGAGGCGATAGCACCCGCGCACAGCAGCACTTCACGACGAGCCGTCACTTTATTGATGGTGTTGCTGTCGCCCTGCAGATACTCCACGCCAACCGCGCGCTTGCCGTCGAAGATGATGCGATCGGTGGTGGCATGCGTAATGATCTTCAGGTTGGGGCGACCTTTGGCCATATCGAGATAGCCACGGGCAGTGCTGGAACGACGACCCTTTGGCGTCACGGTACGATCCATCGGACCAAAACCTTCCTGCTGGTAGCCATTCAGATCGTCGGTGCGTGGATAACCCGCCTGTACACCCGCCTCAATCATCGCTTCAAACAGCACGTTGTTGCCCGCTTTCGGCGTTGCCACGCAAACCGGGCCATCGCCGCCGTGGAAATCGTTCGGGCCGATATCGCGGGTTTCCGCTTTACGGTAGTAGGGCAGGCAGTCCAGATAACTCCAGTTCTCCAGTCCCGGCTCGCTGGCCCAGTTGTCCAGATCCATCGCGTTGCCGCGGATGTAACACATGCCGTTAATCAGGGATGAACCACCCAGGCCTTTGCCGCGACCACACTCCATGCGGCGGTTGTTCATGTAAGGCTCTGGCTCAGTCTCATAGGCCCAGTTATAGCGTTTTCCCTGCAGCGGGAAGGCAAGGGCCGCAGGCATCTGTGTACGAAAATCAAAACGGTAATCCGGGCCGCCCGCTTCGAGCAACAGGACGCTCACGTTGCTTTCCTCGGTAAGACGGGTCGCCAGAACATTACCTGCGGATCCGGCTCCAATAATAATGTAATCAAATTCCATTCGTCGTTCCTCAGGTTAAGTGATTAAAAGACTGACTGAAAACGCGTCAGCTCAACCTGCACGGACTTCACCTGGGTGTAGCTCTGCAGCGTCATCAGACCATTCTCGCGGCCAATACCGGAGTGCTTGTAGCCGCCCACCGGCATCTCTGCGGCGGACTCGCCCCAGGTGTTGATCCAGCAGATACCGGCTTCGATCTGATGAATCACGCGGTGCGCTTTATTCAGGTCCTGCGTCACCAGTCCGGCGGCCAGACCAAACTCGGTATCGTTGGCGCGGCGGATCACTTCTTCTTCACTTTCATAGCTCAGGATCGACATCACCGGCCCGAAGATCTCTTCACGGACAATCTTCATCTCATCACGGCAGTTGGTGAACACGGTGGGGGCCACCCAGGCACCCTGGTCGAAATCACCACCAGTCAGACGTTTGCCGCCACACAGCACGCGTGCGCCTTCAGCAATGCCGGATTCGATGTAGCGCATCACGTTGTCGCGATGGCTGAAGCTGACCAGCGGACCAAAGTTGGTAGCCGGATCACGCAGATCGCCTGCTTTAATACGGGCAACGCGTTCGCTGATTTTGGTCTCGAACGCCGCCTGCAGTTTTGCAGGGATAAAGACGCGGGTGCCGTTGGTGCAGACCTGACCGGAGCTGTAGAAGTTCGCCATCATGGCGATGTCAGCGGCCAGATCGAGATCGGCATCATCAAAGATGATCAGCGGTGATTTACCGCCCAGCTCCATAGTGACCTCTTTCAGCGTTGACCCCGCTGCATTAGCCATCACTTTTTTGCCGCTGACAACGCCGCCGGTAAAGGAGACTTTGTCGATGCCCGGATGCTCGGTGAGCAACTGACCGGTCACCGAACCGATGCCCGGCAGCACGTTAAACACGCCATCCGGCAGGCCCGCTTCGGTGTAGATTTCTGCCAGCTTCAGGGCAGTAAGCGGAGTCATTTCGCTGGGTTTGAAAATCATCGCGTTACCCGCTGCCAGCGCGGGTGCGGATTTCCACAGGGCGATCTGAATCGGGTAGTTCCAGGCACCGATACCGGCGACCACGCCCAGCGGTTCGCGGCGGGTATAAACAAAGGAGGTTTCACGCAGTGGGATCTGCTGACCCTCCAGCGCCGGAACCAGACCCGCGTAGTACTCCAGCACGTCTGCACCGGTGACGATATCGACCGCTGAGGTTTCGCTGTAAGGTTTACCGGTGTCCAGCATTTCCAGCTCTGCCAGCTCATCATTACGCTCGCGCAGGATGTCGACGGCGCGACGCAGGATGCGTGAGCGCTCCATGGCGGTCATTGCCGCCCAGACCTTCTGGCCTTTTCTGGCGGCAGCAACGGCGCGATCGACATCTTCCTGGCCGGCGGCATGAACCTCTGCCAGGACTTCGCCGTTGACCGGGTTGATTGTCTGGAACGTTTCGCCAGACGCTGCGGCAACATAAGCGCCATCGATGTAGAGTTTCTGCTCGGTGAATCGGGACATGTTTTCTCCTTCCGTTATTCGTGCTCGCCAGCCAGTTGCTGACGGATGAATTGGGTGGTCAGTGTGAGCGCGATAGCGGGATCGAATGGCTTACCGCTTAGCGCGGCGCGCAGCCACAGACCGTCGATCAGGGCAGCCAGACCGTGTGCGGCCAGGCGTGCTTTTTCCAGCGGCAGTTCACGCCGGAATTCGACCACCAGCGTTGAGTAGAGCCGACGGCTGCTGACCCGCTCAAGCCGGTTAAGCTGGGGCTGATGCATGCTACTCGACCAGAAGTCGAGCCAGGCTTTCATCACCGCGGTGTGCACCTGGGTTTCATCAAAATTTCCATCAACAATGGCACACAGCCGCTGTTCTGCAGAGGCATCGGCCAGCGGTTTTAGCCGCGACAGTACTGCCTCGCGTAGCTGACGCGTCACATCACGCATCGTAGCTTCCAGTAAACCGTTCTTGTCCTTGAAGTAGTGACTGATGATGCCGGTTGAGACCCCCGCCCGCCGGGCGATCTGGGCAATCGTGGCATCATTAATCCCCATCTCATTAATCGTGCTCAGGGTCGCATCAATCAGTTGCCGACGTCGTATCGGCTGCATCCCTACCTTTGGCATAGCTCCAGCTCCACCCTCAAATCGAGCCCCTATTTAATCTTTTTTTGATTGCACGTTCAATATAAAAAGAAAATTTGTTAGGATGCTGTTTTTTAAATGTAGCGTAAGCGAAACGGCAATGAGTGCTAAAATAGGCTGGATTGTCATAGCGATTAACAGGAAGTGACAGAACGAAACAGAGCCGCACGGCCTGAACACCGTGGGCGGCAAGACGTATCCATTGCGAATTTTCAGGACATTAACCAGAGGTAATCGATGAATAATCCACCTTCCGGTGAAAAAGACAGACTCAATCCCGTTGTATTTTATACCTCTGCCGGATTGATTCTGACGTTTTCACTTGTGACGATTCTCTACAGTGAACTGGCCGCGAGCTGGATCCTCAAGGCGGTCAACTGGGTTTCCGCCACCTTCGGCTGGTACTACATGCTGGCTGCCACCCTCTACATCGTCTTTGTGCTCTATATGGCCTGCTCACGCTTTGGCTCTATTAAGCTTGGGCCGGAGCACTCTAAACCCGAATTCAGCGTGCTCAGCTGGTCCGCCATGCTGTTTGCTGCCGGGATCGGCATCGACCTGATGTTCTTCTCGGTCGCCGAACCGGTGACGCAGTATATGCAGCCGCCGGAAGGAGCAGGGCAGACGCTGGAAGCCGCCCGCCAGGCGATGGTCTGGACGCTGTTCCACTACGGACTGACCGGCTGGTCGATGTACGCACTGATGGGCATCGCGCTGGGCTACTTCAGCTACCGTTATAACCTGCCGCTGACTATTCGTTCGGCGCTCTATCCCATATTCGGTAAACGCATCTATGGCCCCATTGGTCACACGGTAGATATCGCAGCCGTGGTCGGCACCATCTTTGGTATCGCTACCACGTTAGGGATAGGGGTCGTACAGCTGAACTACGGCCTGAAAGTGCTGTTTGATATCCCGGAAGGCCTGACCGCGCAGACCGCGCTGATTGTCCTCTCTGTGGTGATCGCTACCATCTCTGTGACGTCGGGTGTTGATAAAGGGATCCGTTTCCTCTCCGAACTCAACGTGATCATGGCGCTTGGCCTGATTCTGTTTGTGCTGTTCTTCGGCAACACCGAGTTCCTGCTGAATGCTCTGGTGCTGAACGTTGGCGATTACATCAACCGCTTCATGGGCATGACGCTCAATACCTTTGCCTTTGATCGTCCAACCCAATGGATGAACAGCTGGACGCTCTTCTTCTGGGCGTGGTGGGTGGCGTGGTCGCCGTTTGTCGGCCTGTTCCTGGCGCGTATCTCACGCGGTCGTACCATTCGTGAGTTCGTGCTGGGCACGCTGATTATTCCGTTCACCTTTACACTGCTGTGGCTGTCCGTGTTCGGTAACGCCGCGCTGTATCAGATCATTCACGGTAATACGGAATTTGCGCAGGAAGTAATGAACCATGCAGAGCGTGGCTTCTACAGCCTGCTGGCGCAGTATCCGGCGTTTAAACTCAGCGCATCGGTTGCCACCATCACTGGCATGCTGTTCTACGTGACCTCTGCGGATTCCGGTTCGCTGGTGCTGGGTAACTTCACTTCGCGGCTGAAAGACATTAACAGCGATGCGCCAAACTGGCTGCGCATCTTCTGGTCCGTGGCGATTGGGGTGCTGACGCTGAGCATGCTGATGACCAACGGTATCACTGCCCTGCAGAACACCACGGTGATCATGGGACTGCCGTTCAGCTTTGTGATCTTCTTTGTGATGGCGGGTCTGTTTAAATCACTGAAGATTGAGGATCACCGCCGTGCCAGCGCCACGCGCGATACTGCGCCCTATCTGGCGCATGCGACCGACCGTCTGACCTGGAAGAAGCGTCTGTCACGCCTGATGAACTACCCGGGTTCGCGTTACACCCAGCAGATGATGGAAAAGACCATTTTCCCGGCGATGCAGGAAGTGGCAAAAGAGCTGGAACTGCGTGATGCCCGCGTCACACTGGAAAGCGTCGAGGCAGATGAGGCGAACCCGATTGGCTATCTGGATCTGCGTGTTCATCTGGGCGAAGAGCAGGACTTCATTTATCAGGTCTGGCCGCAGCAATATTCGATTCCGGGCTTTACCTACCGCGCCCGTAGCGGTAAGTCGACCTACTATCGACTGGAAACGTTCCTGATGGAGGGCAGCCAGGGTAACGACCTGATGGATTACAGCAAAGAGCAGGTGATCATCGACATACTGGATCAGTATGAGCGACACCTGAACTTCATCCATCTCAACCGTGAAGCGCCGGGCAGCAATATCAGCTTCCCGAGCGTGTAAACCAGGCCCGTCAGCACTGTGCTGGCGGGTTTTTTTTTGCCATCGACGAGCCGTTGCACGCCGTCGCCTGCCGATATCGTCTATCTTTAGGGCTTTGCTGGCCTGATGCCTGAAGGGTATAGACAGGGAGTCATATGGGAAAAATATTCAGTACGTTTCTGCCGCTCTACACCACCACGCTGCTGATGCTGCTTGGTTCCGGTTTACTGACCACCTATGTCTCATTACGGCTGGCCAGCGAGCAGGTTAACGGCGCGCTGATTGGTGCAATTATCGCGGCAAACTATATCGGGCTGGTCATTGGCGGCAAGGTGGGGCACAACCTGATCGCCCGCGTCGGCCATATCCGTGCCTACGTCGCCTGCGCCGGGATCATTACCGCCTCCGTGGTGGGTCACGGCCTGACTGACTTTATTCCGCTTTGGGTCTTTCTGCGTCTGATTATCGGACTCTGCATGATGTGCCAGTACATGGTGCTGGAGAGCTGGCTCAACGATCAGGCGGAATCGTCGCAGCGTGGCATGATTTTCGGCTTATATATGGTCGCTACCTACCTTGGGCTGAGTGGCGGGCAGGTGATACTGAGCCTGCAGACCGGATTTGGTGTGAGTACGCTGCTGATTGTCGCACTCTGCTTCGCGCTCTGTCTGGTGCCGATAGCGCTGACCACCCGCACCCATGTCAGGCCGATGACGCCCGCACCCATGGAACTGGGCTATTTTATCCGCACCATCCCCAAACTGCTCGGCACCACACTGGTAACCGGCATGGTAATTGGTGCCTTCTACGGTCTGGCACCCGTTTATGGCAGCAGCAAAGGCTTCACCACCGGTCAGACCGGCTATTTTATGAGTCTTACGATCTTTGCCGGGCTGGTGTCGCAGTTTCCACTGAGCTGGCTTTCTGACCGCTACGATCGTCAGCGACTGCTGTTTATTATTGCGATGCTGTTTGCCGTCATCTGCGTGCCACTTATCCTGCTGCCGCATCTGACGTTTGACTGGATGATCGGCATCGCCTTTGCCGCCAGCATGATGCAGTTCGCGCTCTATCCATTGCAGGTGGCGCTGGCCAACGATCAGGTGGCCGCCGAGCGCCGCGTGTCGTTAACCGCCTGTCTGCTGATGGCGTTTGGTATTGGTGCCAGTATCGGCCCGCTGGTGGTCGGTGCGCTGATGCAGCCGCTGGGCAGCAATATGCTCTATCTCTTCTTTGCGCTCTGTGCGCTGGTGATTGGCGGGCTGAGTTTTGTCCGTGCGCCAGGTCCGCTTCCGACAACCGAAGTCCCGCTGCCGCACGTGGTCATGCCTGACAGTCTGGCGACCTCGCCACTGGGTGCTGCGCTGATCCCGACGCTGGAAGAGGAGGTGATTCAGGCGTCAATGGGCGGTCAGGCACCGGAGGAGGAGTACGGTGGAGACGAGGGCGCGACTGATGAAGAGGCATTGTCCGACGATCATCCCGGGGAGGTTTCCGAAGATCAGCGCCATAAATAGCCGCGACAGGGCAGGACCTTGTTCGCCAGGCTTTGCATGGCTTTATGCATAATGTCCGGATCTGGCTCACTTCTGTCCGGTCACTGGCTCGACAGGCGGGCCAGCAGCAGCGATGCTGAGTCACCCGCTTCTTCAGGAGTCATACCATGCTGGAACTGCGCCCGAACTGTGAACACTGTGACGTCGATCTGCCGCCATCGTCTCTGGCGGCACGCATCTGCTCGTTTGAATGCACCTTCTGCGCTGACTGCGATGAGCATTTCGCGCATGTTTGCCCCAACTGCGGCGGTGAACTGGTGCGCCGTCCGGTGCGTCCGGCAGAGAAACTACAGAAATATCCGGCCAAAATGCGCAGCTGATCTCAAATGACGACGATTACGTCAGAGGCAGAATAGCCTGCGTGGCCCGATGCCGTTATGATGAATCTCGTCCCTGACAGAGCTACCACCTTAACTGAGTGCCGGAGATAAGCGCCGGGAGGGACGCACTTTTCTTCCACCCTCTGTTTCTCTTCGCCCCACAGCCTTACTGGTTCTGTTTCCCCGTTCATCACGCCGATTCGTGGCCAGCCCTGACTATACTCTGATAATGTTTTCAGCAGAGAGGCGCATGCACCCATGTATTACGACGTCCTGAATGGCGCAGCATGGCGACGGATCTGGGTGGTGGGCGATATCCATGGATGCCGCCGCGAACTCGATGCGCTGTTGCAGCAGCAACAGTTTGACTCTCAGCAGGATTTACTGATTTCGGTAGGCGACATTATCGATCGCGGGCCCGACAGTCTGGGTTGTCTGGCCCTGCTGGACGAGCCCTGGTTTCGCTGCGTGCGCGGCAATCATGAGGAGATGGCGCTGGCGGCGTTGCAGGGACAGGAAATGGCGCTCTGGCGGATGAACGGCGGCGACTGGTTCTTCCGGCTGCGGGGCGCAGCGTTAATCGCGGCACGTCATGCGTTGCGGCGCTGTGGTGAACGGCCGCTGATACTGCATCTGCAATTGGGTGAGCGCACTATTGTGATTGCCCATGCAGATTATCCGGCCCGGGAATACGCATTGAATAAGTCACTCGACTGGCAAAAGGTGGTCTGGAGCCGTCAGCGGCTGGAGGACCTGGAGTCAGGTGAGCAGGCGGGCATCCATGGCGCAGATGCCTTTTACTTCGGTCATACCCCGCTGAAACAGCCGCTGACGATTGCCAATCTGCATTACATCGATACCGGCGCCGTGTTTGGCAATCATCTGACGATGCTGCAACTCAAGTGAGTTAGCGGAACAGGCGACCGTCGCGCACCAGTTCGCGCGGATAGCTGTTCTTGATGCGGGTGCCAACTTTCTTCGCCAGCCCCAGCGGCTGCTGCTGATAGGTCACAATCATCTCATTGTTAACGGGTGCCGTTTCCGGATAGATATCCCGGCCGCGATACCACTCTTCAGCTTCTGCCGCCGTGAGCTCAAAGGCCTGCGTCGCATCGGGTTGCGCCAGTGCAATCACGGCTTCATGCTGCCAGCGATAGCCTTTAGCAAAGGTTTCTGCCAGCTTCAGGCCAATGCGCGAAAAGCGCACTTTGCCCAGCAGCGGGGTGACGGCTTTCGGGAAGAGCCAGATCTCTTTATCACGCTGCCACAGCTCCAGTGCGTCATCCCATTTGATAGAGACAGTGGCGGCGGCCTGTACGATCTCACTTTCCAGCTTACGGTTGAGATGGGAGAAGGGCAGCTTACCCACTTTGTAGCCCGGCAGGGGTAAGGGCTCGACTGACGCGATTTTACGCAGACGCGCCACGAAAAAGCCTTCGCTGTCGAACATCTGCGGAAAGACATGCAGATAGCCTTCGGGCGTCGCGGCCTGATCACCACCCTCAAAAAGCCTGTCGAGCGGCACGACCTCAACCGCGTCCGGATAGCGCTGCAGCAGCCAGCTAATCACCTGCTGATTCTCAATCTGATTCAGGGTGCAGGTTGAATAAACCAGCGTGCCGCCAGGTTTGAGTGCGTGAAAGGCACTGTCGAGCAGATCACGCTGGGTCGCGGCGATCTCTTCGGTACTCGCCAGCGACCAGTTTTTCAGTGCATCCGCATCTTTACGAATCACGCCTTCGCCGGAGCAGGGTGCGTCGAGGAGGATGGCGTCGAACTGCTCCGGCAGGGCGGGCCCGAAGACCCGCGCGTCAAAGTGCGTCAGGGCACTGTTGCTGACGCCGCAGCGGCTGATGTTAGCGTGCAGCACTTTGACCCGGCTGGAGGAGAATTCGTTTGCCAGGATTACGCCCTGATTGCCCATTCGCGCCGCAATCTGGGTGGTTTTGGAACCCGGTGCCGCCGCCATATCCATCACGGCGCTGACCTCTGGCTGGGTATCAAACAGTGCAGTTACCGGCAGCATGGAGCTGGCTTCCTGAATGTAGAACAGGCCGCTGAGATGCTCAGCGACGCTACCCAGCGGCAGGCTCTCATCTTCCCGGCTGATCCAGAATCCCTCTTCGCACCACGGCACCGGCGTCAGCTTCCAGTCATACCCGGCGGTCTGGCTCAGGAAGTCAGCTACGCTGATCTTCAGGGTATTGACGCGAATACTGCGGCGCAGCGGTTGCTGACTGTAGGCGATAAACTGCGCGAAGCTCGCCTCATCGGGCAGGCTCTGACGCATTAATGAGAGAAAATCGGCGGGGAAAAACGAAGACGCATCTGACACGGGCACATTCCAGTTAAGGCAAAGGCGGCAGTGTAACATGAGGAAAGAAAACGGGCAGCCAGGCTGCCCGTTTGAGAGTGAGAATAACGTGAAGGCTCAGGGAGCATACGCCTTTCGCAAAGACGCTAAAGACGCCATCCCAGGCATGCTCAGCGCGGGCGATTACGCACCTCATCCCTGAGGTGCGCCCGTAAACGGGCCAACGCGTTGCGTTGTTCAAAAACGCTCCCGGCGTTTTTGTCCATGGCCCGCGATGCTTTGCTACAGGCGTATACTCCCATCGCTTTACGTTTTGAGCCGTCTGAAAGAAGCGGCTCGTTCAGAGTAAATTAACGCGGAGACGGAATCGCCGTTCCCCAGGTACGCCACTCTTTCGGCGCTTCATCCTGCAGCAGGAAATGTTTATCCGGGTTCGCCTGTGGCGCCAGCGGCACCGTTGGTGGCGTCGCAAACTGAATACCGCCGCGAATAAACTGCTGGAAGGTCCCGGTTTTCACCACGCCGCCCACCAGACCGAAGTCGAGGTTGTATCCGGACGCCAGCCAGAACACCGAATTGTTCCGCACCAGATGCTGGTACTTCTTACTGATGCGAAGGGCGATCTGCACGCGGTCGGCCATATTACCCAGTGACGTGCCGGTGACGGTACCCACTTCCACACCCCGGAACAGCACCGGCGTACCCAGCGACAGTGAACCGGCCTCAGTGGCATCAACATAAATGTTCAGGCCATTCAGGTAGCGCGAATCGGTAATGGTGCTTTCCTGCAATTCAAAGGTGCGTGCAGCACCGCCTTTGCCCGGATCAACGTTGACGTACGGCTGTAACAGGGTCTCCAGATGATTTACACCCGTAGCGGAAATCTCCGGTGAAACCACTGAGAAACGGCTGCCGAGGCGGGCAAAATCATTCACATATTCAGGGTAGAGTACGGCTTTCGCCACGACCTGATTGTTATCTTTGCTTAACGACAGTGACTCCACCTGACCGACGTTGATACCCAGATAACGAATCGGCATCCCGGCAGAGAGCTTGCTGGCGTCATAGGTGTGCAGCGTAATCTGACTGCCCACCGCGCGGGCGGCGGTTTCAGAGGAGTAGAGCATGCGTTTAGCCCCTTTGACCGACTGCGCACCACTCATATTGTCGAAGCTGATTGCGCCTTTCAGCGCACGGTTAAGGGGCGATGCCTGCACCGTCAGACCGCTGCCGTTAAGGCTGACGCGTGCGCCACCCTCAGCCCAGAACACGCTTTCGCTGGTCAGCAGCTTGCGATACTCCGGCTGAATATGCACCGCAATATCAAAAGCGTCAGCGCGCGGCGTCACTTTGACAATCTCGCCCACCTGGAATTTACGGTAAAGCACGACCGAACCGGCCTGTACGTCAGGCAGGCTGTTGGCGGTCAGCATCAGCGTCGTGGACGGGCCATCGCCGGTAATGCCTTCGTCCGCTTTTTCAGCATCGGCAAACAGCGGATAGGCGCTTTTTGGCTCGCCTTTTTTGCCCGGCTCCAGCCGGATGCCGCCATCTACCCACTCGCGGGCGCTGGCACCTAATACCTGCATGCCATCAAGACCGAACTTCACATCGAGGCGACTGTTGACGATAAATTTGCTGTCGCCATGCACCAGATTGCGATTTTCAGGATTGACCGCGACGACGAAATTGACGCCATTTTCATCCAGCGAACGTGACATGACCTGACCAATCTGCATACCGTGCAGCATCAGCGGCTGGCCCTGATCGATGCCGTAGCTCTCTGGTGCGCTGAGTTTGACCGTGAGTACGTTGGGTTTCTGCAGCAGTGTCTCATTCGACGCCAGCACGGTGAAGTGCTGCTGCGGCTCGCCTTCACCCGGCACCAGTTCCAGCGTATTACCGGTCAGCAGCGCGCTGAGGCTGGTATCGGTCAGGCTGATTTTCGGGCTGTGCATTTCGATGCGGGTACCGCTGCGCATCAGTCCAACCACAGAAGGATCAATCGTCAGCTCGCCGGTCACCTTGCCGCCATCCAGCAGGTTCAGTTTAGTCAGCGTACCCACCTCCAGGCCCTGGTACATCAGCGGGGTGCTGCCGGCCTTGAGATTTTTACCATCAGGCAGGTCAAGCGTGATTTGCACGCCGCGCTGGCTGTGCGCCAGATCGGGATAGAGCCGGTAGTTCTGCTCCGCTTTGGCGGTTTCCGCCCCCTGCGGTGAGTCAAACGCAATCGCGCCATTGACCAGCGCCGCCAGACTCTCCAGCTGCACTTTAGCGCCGCTCAGGCTGACGTCCGCATTGACGCCCGACACGTTCCAGAAGCGGCTGTTGGTCTTCACCAGATTAATAAAGCGACGCTCAATCAGCACATCAATTGCCACGCCATCGGCCTTATTATCAATACTGTAGTCATAGACCCGACCAACCGGAATTTTACGGTAGTAGACCAGCGAGCCAGTGTTGAGAGAGCCAAGATCGGGCGCATGCAGATGGATCATCAATTCGCCGGTATTGACCCGGTATTTCGGTTGCGTATCCAGCGCGGTAAACGCCTCGCTGGGTTTACCTTTACCCGGCATCATCCCGATATAGTTACCGCCGACCAGCGCATCCAGACCCGAGACGCCCGCCAGTGAGGCTTTGGGCGTCACCAGCCAGAACTGAGTATCCTCACGCAGCGCGTCGCGCATGTCGCTCTTGATGCTGGCTTTAATCTGGATTCTACGATAGTCGTCGCTGAGATTAATGCCCTGCACGGTGCCCACTTCTACGCCCTGATAACGGATCGGGGTACGACCCGGCACGATACCATCCGCCGTCTGAAAATTGATGGTGATGGTGGTGCCGCGCTCCTGATAATTAGTCCAGAGCAGCCAGCAGGCGATCAGCATCGCAATGACCGGCAGCAGCCAGAAGGGCGAAATTTTGCGCTTATTACGCAGCGTTGCGTTAGTCGGTGTAGTCGGCGTTTCCTGTTGCATGTGCATCCCAGAGCAGGCGGCTGTCCAGCCACTCAACAGACATAATGGTCAGGATGACGGCCGCGCCAAAAAACAGCGCAGCCGGTCCCATGGTAAAAGCCAGCAGCTGATCACGGTTGACCAGCGACATGGTTAACGAAATGACAAACAGATCGAGCATGGACCAGCGGCCAACCCAGGTCACAAACCGCAGCAACCGGATGCGGGTTCTCAGTCCCTGTTCACAGCGGAAATGAATGCTAAGCAGCAGCGTCAGCATGACCAGTACCTTGGTAAAGGGCACCAGAATACTGGCGATAAACACAATCGCTGCCACCGGAATATTGCCTTCACCCAGCCCCAGGATGCCGGAGAAGATGGTGTCCTCGCGCCGTGAACCGTTCAGGTAAACCACGGAAATAGGCAGCAGATTCGCAGGGATCAAGAACACAATCGACGCGATCAGCGCAGCCCAGGATTTCTGCAGGCTGTGGCGGCGACGGAAGTCGAGCGGCGTATGGCAGCGCGGGCAGCGGCCCCGTTCATCAGCGATGCCGGTGTTATGACAGTTGAGGCAGACCTGCATGTCGTCACGGGCCATATTGCCGGGGCTTTGCGGGTAGAAATGCTCCCACAGCTGTTCCATATTCAGATGGATCATGGTCAGCACGCTCAGCACCGTCAGGGCAATGTAGGCCGCCAGCCCATAGCCAATCTCCAGCGAAGCATAGTCCTGCACCTTGATGGATGCCACGGCGATGCCGACCAGGTAAATATCGAGCATTACCCACTCTTTGAGCTTCTCCAGCATGATCAATACGGGCCGCAGGTTCATGCCCAGACGATGACCAATACCGAGATAACAGATGCCGGCGACCAGCGTTACCGGCGCACCGATAGTGCAGAAGGCCACCATCGAAGCGGTCAGCACATCACCCTGCTGAGTCATCTGAATCACCCCTTCCAGCACGCTGGCATTAATGCGCATACCCAGCAGCCGGATATCCACCAGCGGCAGGGAAAAAGCGAAGGGCATTAACACGATCATGGTGGCGGCCATGGCCATCAGTCGGGTCATTGGCCAGTCGCGTCCACTGAGAATCTCAGCGTTGCAGCGCGGGCAGTGTGCCGACTGATGCGTTTTCACATCCGGTAAGGAAAAAAGGGTATCGCATTGCGGGCAACGCTGATAACGTGCGTGAGGCAATGTCTGGCTGATAGCGTGAATTTTCATAGGGTGATGCAATTTTCGCTCTTCAGAGGGAACAGATATTGGTCATTAAGACATTGTCTGTGTGCCTGTCTCGGGCATCACGCTTCGATCCACAGAATGCTAAGGGTATAGCAACTAACGCTATGATTCACCTTGTGGCTCTGGATATTTAAAACTTATTTTTAACGAACGGTCTCTATTGCCCCGTTCAGATGTCATTGGTAACGGTTAAATAATGAACAAAACTGCCTTTTACGCCGATTTGAATCGCGATATGCGCGCCTTGCTGGCGGGAGAAACGGCGTTCCTCGCCGCAATGGGAAACTTTAGCGCGCTGCTGTACGAACGTCTCGATGGCGTGAACTGGGCAGGTTTCTATCTGCTTACGGAAGCCGATACGCTGGTGCTTGGCCCGTTCCAGGGGAAAATCGCCTGTGTGCGCATTCCGGTCGGTAAAGGTGTGTGTGGCACGGCGCTGGCAGAAGAAAAAGTGCAACGAGTCGATGATGTGCATGCTTTCCCGGGCCATATCGCCTGTGACGCTGCCAGTAATGCTGAGATTGTGATTCCTCTGAAAGTGAATGGCACTGTGGTTGGGGTGCTGGACATCGATAGCGTGGAGTACAATCGCTTTGACAGCGACGACGAATCGGGGCTGGTCAAACTGACTGATGGGCTTTGTGAAGTGCTTGCGAACAGCGACTTAGAAAAATATCTGCAGCTGACGCGCAGCTAATCGACTGGATCACATGGCATTTAGCGATGTTGTCATTATAATGTCGCCTGTTCATGCCTGCGCTGGTCGGCAAACCCGTTGTAATCAGGAAATTTCATGGAAAATCAACCTAAGTTGAATAGCAGTAAAGAAGTCATCACTTTTCTGGCGGAGCGCTTTCCGCACTGCTTTAGCGCTGAAGGTGAAGCGCGTCCGCTCAAAATCGGTATCTTTCAGGATCTGGTCGAGCGTGTTCAGGGCGAAATGGGTCTGAGCAAAACACAGCTGCGTTCCGCGCTGCGTCTCTATACGTCAAGCTGGCGTTATCTGTACGGCATCAAAGCCGGTGCGATTCGTGTCGATCTCGACGGTAACGCCTGTGGCGTGCTGGATGAGCAACACGTTGAGCATGCACGTAAGCAACTGGAAGAAGCGAAAGCACGCGTCCAGGCGCAGCGTGACCAGCAGCGTGCTGCACGTCGTGAAGCGGGTGAAAGCGAAGAGGGCGCGGCACCGCGTCGTCCACGCAAGCCCGCGCCACGTAAGCCCGCAGAAGGCGATGCTGCGCGTAAACCACGTCCGCAGACGACTGCACCGCGTGCGACCGCCTTACAGCATCGCAAGCCAGCCCCACGTCCGGAGCAGGAAGCCCGACCCATCACTGATACCTCAACTTTGCAACCCGGCCAGAGTATTAAAGTTAAAGCAGGCAAAAGTGCGATGGACGCTACCGTTCTTGAAGTATCAAAAGACGGCGTTCGGGTCCAGCTCGCTTCCGGCATGGCAATGATTGTGCGCGCAGAACACTTGCAGTTCTGAAACGGAGGCTAACCCCGGCATGAACACCCTTTTTAAAGTTGGACTTATTGCGGGCCTGCTCTTAGCAGGCCCAACCTTCGGCGCAGAGAATATTACCCGCGCCGATCAGATTCCCCAGCTTCACGAAGACCCGCAGGATCCGACGGTCAGTGAGCGCGTCACCTCGCGCTTTACCCGTTCCCACTACCGCCAGTTCGATCTGGATCAGAACTTTTCAGCGAAAATTTTTGATCGCTACCTGAACATGCTCGACTACAGCCACAATGTGCTGCTGGCGTCAGATGTGGCGCAGTTTGCCAGCAAAAAAACCACCGTCGGCGATGAGCTGCGCAGTGGCAAGCTGGATCTCTTTTACGATATTTATAATCTGGCGCAGAAACGCCGTTTTGAGCGCTATCAGTATGCGCTGACGGTGCTGGCGCGTCCGATGAATTTCAGCGGCAATGACACAATCGACATTGACCGCGCCAAAGCGCCCTGGCCGAAAGATCAGGCTGAACTCAATGCGCTCTGGGATGCCAAGGTCAAATATGACCAGCTGAGTCTGAAGCTGGCGGGCAAAGACGATAACGAGATCCGCGACGTTCTGACCAAGCGTTACAACTTTGCTATCCGTCGTCTGGCCCAGAGCAACGGTGAAGATGTTTTCCAGCTGGTGATGAACGCGTTCGCCCGCGAAATCGATCCGCACACCAGCTATCTGTCGCCGCGTAACACTGAGCAGTTCAACACCGAGATGAGCCTGTCACTGGAAGGCATCGGTGCGGTACTGCAGATGGATGACGACTACACCGTGATCAACTCGATGGTCGCAGGTGGCCCGGCCGCGAAGAGCAAAGCCATTACCGTTGGCGATCGCATCG
This sequence comes from Pantoea sp. B550, assembly GCF_024158165.1. Taxonomy (NCBI): domain Bacteria; kingdom Pseudomonadati; phylum Pseudomonadota; class Gammaproteobacteria; order Enterobacterales; family Erwiniaceae; genus Pantoea; species Pantoea sp. B550. Next base: position 208,961 of record NZ_JAMYXI010000003.1, on the reverse strand, counting down.
TCGGTGTTGGTCAGCCAGGCAAGCCGATGGAAGATGTGATTGGCTGGCGTCTGGATGATGTCGTGGCAAAAATTAAAGGACCCAAGGGCAGCAAAGTGCGCCTGGAAGTTCTGCCCGCCGGTAAGGGTACTAAAACCCGTACTGTGACGCTGACGCGTGAGAAAATCCGTCTTGAAGATCGCGCGGTTAAACTGACCATCAAAAATGTCGGCAAGCAGAAAGTGGGCGTGCTCGATATTCCTGGTTTCTATGTCGGCCTCACCGACGACGTGAAAGTACAGCTGCAGAAACTGCAGAAACAGAACGTCGATAGCGTCGTGATCGATCTCCGTACCAACGGCGGTGGTGCGCTAACCGAAGCGGTCTCGCTTTCCGGCCTGTTTATCCCGAGTGGTCCGGTGGTGCAGGTTCGCGACAATAATGGTCGGGTGCGTGAAGACAGTGATAACGACGGCGTGGTCTACTACAAAGGTCCGCTGGTGGTGCTGGTCGATCGCTTCAGCGCCTCCGCCTCTGAGATCTTTGCTGCTGCGATGCAGGACTATGGTCGTGCAGTGATTGTCGGCGAGCCAACCTTTGGTAAAGGCACCGTTCAGCAGTATCGCTCGCTGAACCGCATTTACGATCAGATGCTGCGTCCGGAGTGGCCAGCGTTAGGCTCCGTTTCTTATACGATCCAGAAGTTCTATCGCATTAACGGCGGCAGTACACAGCGTAAAGGCGTCACGCCGGATCTGCTGATGCCAACCGGCGTTGAAGCGGCTGAAACCGGTGAGAAATTTGAAGATAACGCGCTGCCGTGGGACAGCATCAAAGCGGCAACCTATACCAAAACCGGTGATGTTAAACCGCTGGTTGCGCAGCTGACGAAGCAGCATGCGGACCGTATCGCTCAGGATCGCGAGTTCCAGTACATCATGAAGGACATTGCCCGTTACAATGCCCTGAAAGATAAGCGCAATATCGTGTCACTCAATCTTGCCCAGCGCGAGAAAGAGAACCACGAAGATGATGCGTCACGACTGGAGCGAATCAACGCGCGCTATCAGGCCGAAGGCAAAAAACCGCTGAAAAACCTGGATGAGCTGCCGAAAGATTATAAAGAGCCGGATCCCTATCTCGACGAGACGGTGAAGATCGCGAACGATCTTGCGCAACTGGAGAAATCCCAGCCAGAGGCGCCAGCGGCGAAATAATCCGCTGTTGCCAGAAAAAGCACCGCTCAGCGGTGCTTTTTTTTGTACTCAGAAAAGTTTCCAGTAAGCAATGATTAGCGCTGGTGAAGGTGCCTGAAGGCTGGGCTACTCATCAGGCGTGTCAGAATGTAAAGTTATGTCTTTTTAGGCACTTAAACGTTAAGGTCGCTTGAAAAGCCGCCCAATGCTCATAGGATATGTATCCGCGTATAGGCGCGTGAACTACTGAGGAAGATTAACAAAAATGATGCGTATTGCTCTTTTCCTGATGACCAACCTGGCTGTGATGTTGGTATTCGGGCTGATTCTCAGCCTGACAGGGATCCAGTCAAGCAGTGTTCAGGGCCTGATGATCATGGCAGGCCTGTTTGGCTTCGGCGGTGCGTTTGTTTCACTGCTGATGTCGAAGTGGATGGCGCTGCGTTCGGTTGGCGGTGAAGTGATTGAACAGCCACGCAATGAAACCGAGCGCTGGCTGGTGGATACCATTGGCCGTCAGGCCCAACAGGCGGGCATTGCGATGCCACAGGTCGCGATCTATCACGCACCTGATATCAATGCCTTTGCGACTGGTGCGCGTCGTAACGCCTCACTGGTGGCTGTCTCAACCGGTCTGTTGCAGAACATGAGCCGTGATGAGGCGGAAGCGGTGCTGGCGCACGAAGTGTCGCACATCGCCAACGGTGACATGATCACCATGACGCTGATCCAGGGGGTGGTGAACACCTTCGTGATTTTCGTTTCACGTATTCTGGCACAGATTGCGGCGGGCTTTATGTCCGGCAACCGTGATGGCGAAGAGAGCAGCAACGGCAATCCGTTGGTCTACTTTGCGGTGTCGATGGTGCTGGAGCTGGTATTTGGTATTCTTGCCAGCATCATCACCATGTGGTTCTCGCGTCATCGTGAGTTCCACGCCGATGCCGGTTCAGCGAAGCTGGTCGGTCGTGAGAAGATGATTGCGGCGTTGCAGCGCCTGAAAACCAGCTACGAACCACAGGAGCCGAGCAGCATGCTGGCATTCTGTATCAACGGTAAAGGTAAATCATTCAGCGAGCTGTTTATGTCGCATCCGCCGTTAGATAAGCGTATTGAAGCCCTGCGCAGCGGTCAGTATCTGAAGTAGCGTTAAGCAGAGCAAAAAAGGCGACCCGCGGGTCGCCTTTTCTGTTTAGAAACCATAATCAGACTGCCTCTGACAGCAATATCTTAGCTCAACATGCAGGGAACCCGGGCAGAGGAGGAAAGCGTCCCGCGCCAGGACAAAAACGCCGGGAGCGTTTTTAAACAACGCAACCGTTGGACCGTTTACGGTCGCACCTCAGGGATGAGGTGCGCAATGGTGCGGGACGACCGTCATGGATGACAGAAGTCTTTCCGAGCTGACCGGGTTCCCTGTGAAGGCCCGGCCTGACAGCGAATCGGCTCACCCTCTGCCAGGTGGGTCGCCTTTTCTGTTTCTGCCATCAGGCGCGGGTCTGCGTCATCCGCGACACACTGACCAGTGCGGCCACGGCGGCAAAGCTGCCCGCCAGCAGCAGCGAAACGTGCGTCCCACGTTCATTAAACAGATTAAACATCAGTGCGACCAGCGCGGCACCCATACTCTGTCCCAGCAGGCGCGCAGTACCCAGCATGCCGCTGGCACCGCCACTGCGATTACGTGGCGCGGAGGTGACAATCGTGTGGTTGTTGGGTGACTGGAACAGCCCGAAACCGGCACCGCACAGCATCATGCGCCAGATAATATCGCCATCATCCGGATTTACCGGCAGCCACGCGAGCAGGAACAGTCCCAGCGCGAACATCGCCAGTCCAATTCCCCCCAACAGCCCGGCATGCACCCGTTCAATCAGGCGGCCGGCAATCGGCGCAAATACCATCGTTGCCAGCGGCCAGGGCGTCAGCAACAGACCGGTTGCCACCTCATTACGCTGCAGGACGTTCTGCAGAAAGAAGGGCAGTGAAACCATCGCCAGCATCTGGGCGCAGAACGAACAGACCGACGTCCCCATCGACAGGCTGAAAATCGGGATACGCAGCAGATCAACCGGCAGCAGCGGCACCGCCATGTTGAGCTGACGACGAATAAAGAACCAGCCAATGACCAGCAGCGCAATGACCTCGGAGAGCACCAGCAGATGACTCTGTCCCTGAGCAAAGCCGCTCAGCGCGGAGATGATCAGACCAAAGAACAGGGCATTCATGATCGCGCTGGGCACATCGAATTTTTGTGTTGTGGCTTTCTGCGGGTTATCAGGCAGCGTTCGCAGCGCCAGCCAGAGCGCAATGGCACCCAGCGGAACATTAATCAGAAACAGCCATTTCCAGCTGGCGACCGAGAGTATTGCTGCCGCTACCGTCGGCCCTGCCGCAGTTGACACCGCCACCACCAGCGAGTTGATCGCCATACCGCGTCCCAGATACCGCTGTGGATAGATAATGCGTATCAGCGCGGTATTCACACTCATCAGCGCCGCGCCGCCCAGGCCCTGCAGCACACGGGCAAAGGTCAGCATGGTTAGCGTGGTCGAAAAGGCGCAGAACAATGATGTCGCAATAAACAGTGCCAGGCCTGCCTGGTAGACGCGGCGGTAGCCCAGCATATCGCCCAGAAACGAGAGCGACAGCAGCGAGACGATAATCGCAATCTGATAAGCATTCACAATCCAGATCGACTGCGCCGGGCTGGCATTCAGCTCACGCGATATGGTCGGTAACGCTACATTGGCAATCGCGCCGTCTAACACCGCCATGGTCAGGCCCAGCGCAATGGTAACGATGGCCATATAGCGCTGACGCGTGGGTAATCCATCCTGAGGAGGAGAGCGTGTCATAAGTTAATTACTAAAGAGGGTGAATATCATCATGCTAATGAAATAAGCGCGGAAAAGCAGCGTCCGGACAAATAAAAAACTGTCTTAAAATATGACTCAATGGTTAAAGCATTGCTGCCGACCTGTGCGTCACTCTATACTGACAGTCCGTTCCATTTTTTTTGAAACAGATTTAACAAGGTGCGCGATGTCCTCTGCTGAAAATGATAAACAGCCCGATTCCGTCTCTTCAGTGCTTAAAGTATTTGGCATTTTGCAGGCGCTGGGTGAAGAGCGCGATCACGGTATTACCGAGCTTGCGCAGCGCGTGATGATGTCAAAAAGCACCGTCTACCGTTTTCTGCAGACCATGAAGTCGCTGGGCTATGTCACGCAGGAAGGTGAAAGCGAGAAGTATTCACTGACGCTGAAGCTGTTTGAACTGGGTGCCAAAGCGCTACAGAACGTCGATTTAATCCGCAGCGCGGATGTGCAGATGCGCGAGCTGTCGCGTCTGACCAAAGAGACGATTCACCTTGGGGCGCTGGAAGAGGACAGTATTGTCTACATCCATAAAATCGACTCGCTTTACAATCTACGCATGTATTCGCGCATTGGCCGCCGCAACCCGCTGCATACCACCGCAATTGGTAAAGTCCTGCTCGCCTGGCGCGATCGCAGCGATGTTGAGGAAATTCTGCGGGATGTGGAGTTCAAACGCAGCACGGCCAATACGCTGCTGAGCGCGGAGGCGTTGATCACGACGCTGGATCAGGTCAGAGTGCAGGGTTATGGCGAAGATAATGAAGAGCAGGAAGAGGGGCTACGCTGCCTTGCCGTGCCAGTGTTTGATCGGTTTGGCGTAGTGATTGCGGGACTCAGTATCTCATTTCCCACCATTCGTTTTTCAGAAGATGCCCGCCAGGATTATGTGGCGATGTTGCATCGGGCGGCCCGCACGCTCTCAGCAGAAATGGGCTATCACGACTACCCATTCTGAACAAAGCGGGCCATCCGGCCCGCTTTATCACTAGTTATCGATCACTTCTCCGCTTTTCTTCAGCAACGGACAATCCGTCACGCCCACCACGCCACTGTCGGTATGCAGATACTGCGCGTTGATGACGCCGCGAGCGGTAAGATAGCTGCACTGCAGGCCAAGTCCGGCGGCATTTTTAGTACTGCCGGTTAACACGCCATAGCCGGTAAGCAGCATTGCCAGCCAGATCACCGCCAGCAGGCCTATTGTGCGAATAAACAGTTTCATTGTGTCTCCTTGTGAAAGATAACTCAGCGCGCCACCTGGTGCTGCCGGTTATGATGATACCAGCATGCCTCGCTTTTCTGACGGGATCGATCAGAGATAACTGAAACGGCAAATTCTGCATTGATGTATCTCCCATTATCTTTTGCGATGGCTACAGGTAGAATGAGCGGTTGTTTAATTTCCACTGAGTTTTACGAGGCAGTTATGAATGAGTTAGCCGCAAATTCGGGCCCCCTGGTCAGCTATGGCCTGCTGGTCATTATTTTGATTGTGGCGTTTATCGCCTGGTTCTTTGTAAACCGGGCCAGCGTGCGCGCGGGTGAGCAGATCCGTTTACTGGAATCCTTACTTGAAGAGCAGAAGAAACAGAATCAGCTGCTGCGCCGTCTGATTGAGATGCAGCCTGGGGCAGAAAGTAAAAAAACCGAAGACGATCGGGAAAAGCGCGACTTTATCCGGTTAATCCCGGAACGTTAATCACACCAGAGAGACGGAATGGCCTGGAAAAATCCGTGGTATGACAGCAGCAAAGCGCACCACACGCCCGAGGGATTTCGTAATCCTGAACCGGAACAGCGCAGGCCGGGTGACCTGAAACGCTGGCGCAGGGAGCGCAAAGCACTGGGGCTACCAATACCCCCACAACAGGGTTATGCGGCGTTCACCAGGCAATGGTGGCAGCCCGCGGATATCAGCGGCAGTGACGATCGTATCTGGTGGCTCGGACATGCTGCCGTACTGTTACGGCTTAAGGGACAATATATCCTGATCGATCCGGCACTCGGCTCACGCGCCTCGCCGCTGGCGTTTGCGGGGCCACAGCGTAAAACACCCGCACCCATCAGCATCGCTGATCTGCCACGGCTTGATGTCGTGCTGATTTCACACAACCATTACGACCATCTGGATAAACCGACGGTTAAAGCGATTATCCGGCATTTTCCGCAGGCGACCTTTATTGTGCCGCTGGGACTGGCGAAATGGTGCAGAGCGCAGGGCGTAAATCAGGTGCACCAGCTCGATTGGTGGCAGCAGGTAACGCTCGGTAATCTCTGTTTTGATGCGGTGCCAGCCCGTCACTGGAGTATGCGAACCCCATGCGATCGCAACCGTTCACTCTGGTGCGGTTGGGTCGTACGCTCTGCCTCACTGCGTTTCTGGTTTTCTGGCGACAGTGGCTACAGTGACCGCCTGCAGGAGATTCCGGCCCGGCTTGGCCCGTTCAGCGTGACTGCGTTACCGATTGGCGCGTATGCACCTAAATGGTTCATGGCAAGCCAGCACATGGATCCCGATCAGGCGGTGGCGTTATGGCAGGCAGCAGGCAGGCCATTGACGCTGCCTATTCACTGGGGCGTGTTTGAACTGGCCGATGAGTCGCTGGATGCGCCACCACAGGAACTGGCGAATGCGCTACAGCGGGCAGACGAACATAATGGCCGCTTCGCCCCCTGGCGAATAGGCGAAGGTCGCAGTCTGAATAATTTCAGCCAGGAATAATCCTAAAGCCTCCGGTGTAAATAAAAGACGGAGGTTTTTATCAGACATCAATCTTTCAAATCGAAAGTTAAATTCTTAATAAGTAAAATCCGCATCCCTGCTTTTATTTGGAGCAAGGCTAATGGCTGGCTCCTGCTTTTGGTGCAAAAAAAACGTTATTTGTACGAAATAAAAGGCGCTGTACAGGATTGACGCCAGATTTTGGATATCTACAACCGTTACCGCTTCGCTTATTCATTTCGCTATTGCCATATTTGTGAAATATTAATTTCTTATGGTATCCATCGGGTTATGCCTGGCAACACAGGCAGGAGCGCGCGCTGGCCGCGCATGGACTTTATTCTCAGACACATTTGTAGACCCCGCGGAACAGGCAATGTGAGCCTTCTGGCAAATATGTGCGCAGGCGCGTCAGGGCTTTAAAAATGGCTTGCCATTATTTTTGGGATATGTGATAACAATTCGTGGGTTAAACGAGGTACAGTTCTGTTTATGCATGGCATCTTCAGTAAAGAAGTACGAGTAAAGACGTTGACGTTGAATACCGCTTCCTTGCCGAACCTTAATTAGTGCCTCATGCAGTAATGTCTCTGGTTTTTCTGTAAGACAGCTTTCGGGCTAAATAAACATCTAAAGGAATTTGCAAAATGGCAAAGATTAAAGGTCAGGTTAAGTGGTTCAACGAGTCTAAAGGTTTTGGTTTTATCACTCCTGCTGACGGCAGCAAAGATGTGTTCGTACACTTCTCTGCTATTCAGGGCAACGGTTTTAAAACCCTGGCTGAAGGCCAGAGCGTTGAGTTCGAAATTCAGGACGGCCAGAAAGGCCCGGCAGCTGTTAACGTCACTGCTATCTGATTCGACTCCGCCTCAGTGCATTGCACCCTGACACGGAATCTTAAAGCCCTGGCTCTACAGCCGGGGCTTTCTTTATGCTTCCGATGCGGAAACGTTAAGGTTACACTGCGCCGCGTTATCTGATGCCGGAGCACCTGATGTCCCTGACTTGCCCTCTTTGTCACTCTCCATTGACCTTTACCGACCGCAGCTGGTGCTGCGAAAACCGCCATCAGTTCGATCAGGCAAAAGAAGGGTATGTCAATCTGCTGCCCGTTCAGCATAAACGGTCACGTGAACCGGGTGACAGTGCAGAGATGATGCAGGCACGACGGGAATTTCTTGAGGCAGGCTATTATCAGCCGCTGCGTGAGCAGGTAGTCAACCTGCTTGCGCCGGTGCTGAATCAGCCAGAGTGTAAAATCCTGGATATCGGCTGCGGTGAAGGGTACTACACCGCAGCACTGGCAGAGGCGGCAGGCGAAGAGGCCCAGATTTATGGGCTGGATGTCGCCCGAATGGCCATCCGGCTGGCAGCAAAGCGTTACCCTGCGGTGCGCTTCTGCGTCGCCTCCAGCCAGCGCTTACCCTTTGCCGATCACTCACTGGATGCGATTGTACGCATCTACGCACCCTGCAACGAAGCGGAACTGGCCCGTGTGCTGAAGCCGGGTGGCCTGGTGCTGACGGTTACCCCAGGCCCGCACCATCTGCAACAGTTCAAAGCGCTGATTTACCGCGAAGTGCAGCTGCATGTGCCAGAGCAGAAAGATTATCCCGGCTTCCGGCAGGTAGCGCAGCATGCCCTGCGCCACCCGATGGCATTAACCGGCGCAGCCGCCACAACCCTGCTGCAGATGACGCCTTTTGCCTGGCGGGCACGTGAAGACGTCTGGCAAACGCTGCAGCAGAGTGAGCTGTTCGGTTGCGATGCGGATTTTACCCTGACAATGTGGCAGCGCGACTAGCGCGCGTCGACCAGCGTATTGTAGATGCGCTCCAGGTCGTCGAGTTGCTGCACGGCAATCAGCAGACGGCGCTGTTCCAGCTGAATGACCAGAATGCCATCCTCAGAAAGATTCATGCCCTGAATCCGCCGGTAATCGATCCAGACGCCGGCGTAAAACAATCCCTCATTCTTCATCAGCAGCGTGGGTTTGCGCAGCCAGAAGAGCCAGAACGCCATAAAACTCAGCACCATCAGCAGTGAGGTGGTGAGCTGCGGGCCATGATGACTGACATTGTTCCACAGCAAAATCAGCAGCAGGCCGATGAAAATCAGACTGTCGAGTTTATGCTGCCTGCGCAGTGTTACCCGTAGGCGGGTCGGCCCGTGCCGACGTGGCAGAATAGCCTCATGGTAAACGGCAAATCCCATCAGGACGGCGACACAACACGCAATCAACGCGTCAGTTAAAGACATCACTTCTACCTCAAACAGGGTGAGCTCAGCCGGTTGTGGCTCAGCTCACCACGCTTAAAAGCCGGGAGCAGAGGCTCCCGGCAGGATGAAATTACAGACCGAGCAGGCCGATCCAGTAACCAAAGATACCGATGGCAAAGAAGCCGACGATAATCCATAGCGCATTCACTTTACGGCGTAACAGCCACATACACCCAAAGGTCAGCAGCAGTGGCACAATGCCTGGCATCAGCTGATCGAGGATCGACTGTACCGTGGTAACAGTGGTTTTGCCGGTAGAGTCAGTAATGCGCGACACCACCAGCGGGATGTTGACGTGCGTCCACTTGTTGACCAGCGCCCCCATGACAAACAGCCCCAGAATCGAGGCGCCCTCCGTGAGCTTCTGCAGAAAACCGCCGCCCATGTCGCTAACGATGTCGATCCCTTTGCGATAGCCATACGCCACGCCGTAGTAGCGGGTCAGCAGACGAGCCAGGTTAAACAGTATAAAGAACAGCAGGGGACCCAGCAGACTGCCGCTCATGGCGATACCGGCACCCAGTGCGGCAAACACCGGACGTACCGTACCCCAGAAGATCGGGTCGCCAACACCGGCCAGCGGTCCCATCAGCCCGACTTTCAGGCCGTTAATCGCACCGTCGTCGATAGGTGCGCCGTTGGCACGCTGCTCTTCCATCGCCATGGTGACGCCCAGTACCGGTGCGGCGACATAGGGATGGGTATTGAAAAACTCCAGATGACGTTTTATCGCCTGCCTGCGCTCATCGTTATTCTCAGGATAGAGACGGCGGATGACCGGCACCATTGAGAAGCAGAAGCCCAGCGCCTGCATACGCTCAAAGTTCCATGAACCCTGGAAAAGGTTAGAGCGCAGAAAGACGGCGCGGACATCACCGGGGGTCAGTTTCTTTTCAACTTTCGTCATATCAACCATGTGATCACCTGTTCCTTAATCGAGTTCGTTATCAAGATCGTTTGCGGTTGCAGCACCTGTGGGTGCTCCCGCCACACGGTTGTATTTCGGGCTGAGCTGAATATAGAGCACTGCCATAACCACGCCAATCACGCCCAGCGCCACCAGGTTAAAGTTGGTGAACGCTGCGGTTACAAAGCCGAGGTAGAAGAACGGCATCAGATAGCCTGCGCGCATCATGTTGATGACCATCGCGTAACCGACCACCACAATCATGCCACCGGCGATATTCAGGCCATTGGTGACCACTTCAGGAATAGAACTCAGCAACGCATGAACGGCACTGGTGCCGACAGAAATCGCCACAATCAGCGCCGGGATGGCGATACGCATTGCCTGTAACAGCAGGGCAGAGACATGAATCCAGGAGATGGCCGTAAGATTGCCTTTCTCGGCGGCTTTATCAGCCGCGTGCTGGAAGGCCACGGTCAGCGTACGCACGATAATGGTCAGCACCTGTCCGGCTGCAGCCAGCGGAATCGCCAGCGCGATACCGGCACCCACACTCTGACCACCAGCGATGACCAGGATTGTCGAGATGATAGAGGCGAGGGCGGCATCAGGGGCAACCGCTGCACCGATGTTCATCCAGCCCAGCGCAATCATCTCCAGCGTACCGCCGATGATAATACCGGTTTTCATATCACCCAGTACGATACCAATCAGCGTACAGGCGACAAGCGGACGGTGAAACTGGAACTCATCCAGAATTGACCCCATACCGGCAATACAGGCGACAATAAAAATCAAAATAATTTGTAGCGAGGTTATTTCCATCATACTTCTTGTCCTCAGCAGGTTAATCAGGAGCCCGGAAACGCAGGCGCAGAAGTGCTTCTGTTACGCGTTTACTTTCGCAATCAGATCCATCATTTTCAGTTTTTGATCGCTGGAAACTTTACGCACTTCCAGTTCAATATTACGTTCATTGAGTTTGCGGAATGCGGCAATATCTTTCTCATCAACCGAGACCGCATTATTGACCTGGGTTTTCCCCTGGCGGAACGCCATACCACCGATGTTGACCGTTTTAATATCGACACCCTGTTCAACTACGCGCAGGACATCGGTAGGGTTGGTAAACAGCAGCATGACGCGATCCTGACCATACTTCGGGTTGTTCCATACCCGGACCATTTTGTCGACATCCACCACATGAGCCGTCACGCCGGGCGGCGCGACCTGCGTCAACAGGGTTTTGCGCACATGATCGTTGGCCACTTCATCGCTGACCACAATAATACGCTGAACGTTTGTCTCTTTAGTCCAGCGCGTCGCGACCTGCCCATGAATCAGACGATCATCAATGCGCGCCAGCCCGATTTTCATGTGATCCCCGGGGGCCATCGGCTTAGCTGGTTGCGCCGCCGCGGCCGGTTTCTCAGCAGCCGGTGTCGGTGCTTCTTCTTTGGCTTTCAGGGCTTTGACCCCTTCACGACCGGTCTCCACCGCCACGGCGACCAGTTCGTCAAATCCGGGATCGTCATCGCGCGCCATCAGCGTTTCAACCAGCATCGGAATATTGACCCCGGCAATAACCTCATAGTGTGGCTTGTCGACAACAATGCGGCTGGCCGCATTGAACGGGCTGCCGCCCCAGGTATCGACCAGAAAAAGAACCCCTTTACTGGTATCCAGTTCTGCCAGTCGTGCCTGATATTTTTCAATCAGCGTTTCTGCATTTTCACCGGGGACAAAATCTATCCAGCCGATATTCTCCTGCTCGCCTAAGAGCATTTCTGCTGTTTTCAGCAGTTGTTCCGCTGCCCAGCCGTGTGTACCAATTACAATCGCAATGGTCACGTGCTACCTCCGTTCGCTAGAGATGCTCATCTGAGTAAATGAACTGTATTGAGACATGTTTTGATTATCCGTTTAACCCGGTCATTCGACTTTCTGATATAGCGTCGAAAAAACAGGGGTTAACTTCATCAAGGCGGTAAAGTCGCGATTTATTTTAGTGATCGAAAAAATAAATTATGTGATGTCCGTCAGCTATTCACCCCGTGAAGTGGCGCTTTACCTTTTTTATGCGCCCGATCATCCCTTACAGAGATTGTAAAAATAAGAAAATTTTTTGACGCAATTTGCCGACCTGATACATTAACGTTCTGTTTATTGCTCAGGAGTAACGGGCTTCAGCCCACCTTTATGGATCGTCACCGACGTCGCTTAATCTGTTCTTTGCGCCTGCTGGCGCGTCACCCTTCGCCTCACGGCGTTTTCACCGCTTTCCCGACTACCCGGATGTCACGCTTCGCTGCGCTGACAGGCACCGGCTCGATCTGTTCCCTGCTCTGGAGTCATAAATAATGGAATTTTTATTCGACCCCTCAATCTGGGCGGGTTTACTGACGCTTATCGTGCTGGAAATCGTACTGGGTATCGATAACCTGGTGTTTATTGCCATCCTGGCCGACAAACTGCCGCCAAAGCAGCGTGATAAAGCACGCCTGATCGGCCTGTCGCTGGCGCTGGTGATGCGGCTGGGTTTGCTGTCGCTGATCTCCTGGATCGTCACGCTGACAACGCCTCTCTTCAGCGTAGGCGGTTTCAGCTTTTCCGGACGAGATTTAATCCTGCTGTTCGGTGGTTTCTTTCTGTTGTTTAAAGCGACCATGGAGCTACACGAGAGGCTGGAGAACCGTCAGCTTGATGGTTCCGCAAATCGCGGATACGCCAGTTTCTGGGCAGTGGTGCTGCAGATTGTGGTGCTGGACGCGGTCTTCTCGCTGGATGCGGTGATTACCGCCGTAGGTATGGTGAATCACCTGCCGGTGATGATGACCGCCGTGGTGATTGCCATGGGGGTGATGCTGCTGGCGTCTAAACCGTTAACCAACTTTGTTAACGCGCATCCGACCGTAGTGGTGCTCTGTCTGAGCTTCCTGTTAATGATCGGTCTGTCGCTGGTGGCAGAAGGCTTTGGTTTCCATATTCCTAAAGGCTACCTCTATGCGGCGATTGGCTTCTCAATTCTGATTGAGCTGTTCAACCAGATTGCACGTCGTAACTTTATTCGCCATCAGTCAAATCGTCCAATGCGTGAGCGTACCGCAGAGGCCATTCTGCGCCTGATGGGCGGCCGTAATCGTGCGCTGGCATCCAGCAATGGCAATAGCAGCGGTAACACCAGCACCAGTGAAGAGTCTGCGCTGACGGAAGCGATGCCGCAGGAAGCGTTTAAAGATGAAGAGCGTTACATGATTAATGGTGTGCTGACCCTGGCTTCCCGCTCGATTCGCAGCATTATGACGCCGCGCGGTGATATCTCCTGGGTCGATGCGAATCGTCCGGTGGATGAGATTCGCGGTCAGCTGCTGGATACGCCTCACAGCCTGTTCCCGGTCTGCCGGGGTGAACTGGATGAAATTGTTGGCGTGGTGCGCGCCAAAGAGCTGCTGGTGGCGCTGGAGCAGGGTGTTGATGTGGCGACCTTCGCGGCGAATACACCGACCATTGTGGTGCCGGAGACGCTGGATCCGATCAACCTGCTTGGCGTGCTGCGTCGTGCTAAAGGCAGCTTCGTGATCGTCACCAATGAGTTTGGCGTGGTGCAGGGTTTGATTACGCCGCTGGACGTGCTGGAAGCGATTGCGGGTGAATTCCCGGATGAAGACGAAACGCCTGATATTGTTGCAGATGGCGATGGCTGGTTAGTGAAAGGCGGAACCGATCTGCACTCGCTGCAGCAGTTACTCGACTTCCATGAGCTGGTCGATCCGACAGAAGATCACGCCTCGCTGGCGGGCCTGCTGATTGAACAGAAAGGGCAGTTACCGCTTCCTGGCGAGGTGATTGATATTACGCCGCTGCACTTCCAGATTATCGAAGCGACGGATTACCGTATCGATCTGGTGCGTGTCACCAAAGATAAACCGCATGACGAAGAGGAAGAGGGTTAACGCTTCCCGTTGTTGCTGAGGCGCTGCCGGTATTACCGGCCGCGCTGAATCTCTCTGACAGCCGCTGCTGAAACGCCGCGGCTGTTTTTTTGTGGGGAAGTCGTATAAGGGCGGAACGGCGCTGACGCGGCAGTTAACGGTGCGTATCAGCCTGATGCAGCGTCAGCCAGGCTGGAAAATCTTCCAGCGGCATCGGGCGGGCAAAATAGTAGCCCTGCAGATGATCCACACCGCGTTCGCGCAGATAAGCTGCCTGTTCAGCCGTCTCTACCCCTTCGGCGACCAGACTGATATTCAGGCGCTGGGCCAGCGAAATCACCATATCCGTTACCGTGGCGTTAATGGCATCCGTACCGATGGCCGCTGTGAAAATCTTGTCGATTTTGAGCACGTCTGGCTGTAAATCTTTCAGGTAGGAGAGCGAGCTGTGACCGGTGCCAAAGTCATCAATCGCCAGCCGGACGCCAATGTCGTGCAGTTGTGCAATCACCGACTGATCGACGACCGGCAGGGCATCCCGTTCAGTGAGTTCCACCACCAGTTGCGGCACCGGACTGGCAGGCCACCACAGGTTCTGCAAATCTTCCAGAATGGCGCGGTCGCGGAAATGACTGGCGGCCACATTGATGGCGATATGAAAGGCGGGATCATTGGGCAACTGAGGCAGATGCCTTACTACCTCGTTCAGCACAAAGCGCGTCAGCGGCTTGATCAGGTTCTGGCGCTCGGCCAGCGGAATAAAGACATCCGGTGCGATCCAGCCCTGTCGGGCGTTATGCCAGCGCAGCAGTAATTCTATCCCGTCACACCCGCCGCTTTTGCTGTTGATCAGCGGCTGACAATAGACCATAAACTCACGGGCCGTGATGCCATAACTGATTTGCCAGCTAAGGCTCATGCGATTTGCCGTCGCAAGCCAGATAATATAGCCCATCAGCAGGCTCAGCAGCAGCGCCAGCGGCAGCTGTGAGGGAAGTGTCGCCAGCGCCAGCCGTGTCGGCGAAGGGCCATAGAGGGTAAGGGTAAACGGGTAGCGCAGCGAGCCCTGCTCGTAGCTCACTTCGTCATCTGCCGGCACCGTTGGCTGTATCAGCGGATTGCCATATTCCAGGCTCTCACCATTGACGTTAAACACGGCGCGTTCCACCCAGGGCAGTTGGGGTTCCAGCAGATAATTGCTCATCATTTCAATGTTGATGACCTGCAATATTCCCGACCGGTTATCCAGACTTTTTGGCGTCCATAGCAGTAAGACCGGCGAGCCTTTCAGCAGATACTGGTCGGTTGACAGGGTCATACGCTGGCTGTTGAAGGCAAGGTCAGGATAAGTCTGGCTGAAAGGGATATTGCGCGAGCCGTAAATACTGGAGCAGTAAAGCATGTCGTTTTCGACCAGTAGAATGGCACGTACCGTCTGCAGTGATGAAATTTTTTCGACGAGCGGAAAACGCACGTCCTGACAGGGAACGCCTACCAGCCCCAGCGTATTATTGGCTGAAACCTCCAGCGGTGAAAACATCCTGTCAAACCGCATAATCGCTTTGTCGGCAAAAGCCATCGCCTGCTGTTCAATACGTGACTTCTCTTCGATATAGCGAAAGGCCAGCGTTAATATCAGCATTACGGTGGCGATTGACAGGGCGATCAGCAAACGCTTGCGCCTGAATTGTCCAACAAATTGCTGGGCCATAAACATCAGTATCCACCTTCCCAAAAAGCCAGAAAAAAGCAAAAAATACGGGGTTAGTATCGGCACGGCCAGATCAATATTGAGGCCGGAATGCAGAAAAGCGGGTCTGGAAAGCTGCGCAGACCGGACGGCTGCGCGGAAAACACTCTACCGTTTAAACCTGCGCTGAGATAGCGCAGGATGCGGATTTTATTACGTTTGCATGTTATTTAAACGATTAAACGTTTCGCTTAGTCACACTGAACTTTAATCGCCAGACCGCCACGGGAAGTTTCACGGTATTTCGCGTTCATATCCTTGCCGGTCTCATACATGGTCTCAATAACCTTATCCAGCGAGACGCGGGGTTCACTGGTGCGACGGAGTGCCATACGCGCCGCGTTAATGGCTTTTACCGAGGCGATAGCATTACGTTCAATGCAGGGAACCTGAACCTGACCGGCCACGGGGTCACAGGTCAGTCCAAGGTTATGCTCCATGCCGATTTCAGCGGCGACGCACACCTGCTCCGGGCTACCGCCCAGCAGCTCTGCCAGACCAGCGGCCGCCATCGAACAGGCGACACCCACTTCACCCTGGCAGCCCACTTCCGCGCCTGAAATAGAGGCGTTCATTTTGTACAGCACGCCTATAGCGCCAGAGGCGAGGAAATAGCGCAGGAAAATATCGGGCGTCACCGGCTCGATAAAGTGATCGTAGTAAGCCAGCACTGCAGGCACGATACCGCAGGCACCGTTCGTCGGCGCGGTCACCACACGGCCACCCGCGGCGTTCTCTTCGTTGACCGCCAGGGCATACATATTGATCCAGTCGATAACAATCATCGGATCGCTGGAGTGCTTGGTGGAGGAGGTCAGCAGGCGACGCAGGGAGGCGGCTCGACGGGGTACGCGCAGCGGTCCGGGCAACACGCCTTCAGTATTCAGACCGCGATCAATACAGGCCTGCATGGTCTGCCAGATGTGGGTGAAATAGGCATGAATCTCGTCGCGGCTATGCAGTGCCAGCTCATTTTTCATCACCAGACCCGACAGCGACAGACCGGTTTCGCGGCAGTGCGCCAGCAGATCTTTGGCGGAGTGGAACGGCCAGGGCACAGAGACTTCATCCAGTGCCGACTGACCGAAGTGCTCTTCATCCACAATAAATCCGCCGCCCACAGAGTAATAGGTTTTCGACAGGATCAGCAGGTCGCCCGCGAATGCCAGCAGGCGCAGGCCATTTTCATGCAATGAGAGGTTCTCACTGCGGAACACCATGCCGCCTTCACGCGGGAAATCGACTTCATGCGCGCCTTTCGCCAGCAGCAGTCGCTCACGCTGTTCGACATCTTTAATGAAAGCGGGGATCGCATCGATATCCACCGTGTCCGGCGATTCGCCCGCCAGACCCATAATAATGGCGATATCCGTGTGGTGGCCTTTACCGGTCAGAGACAGAGAACCGTAAACATCCACGGCGATCCGGGTGACCTCCTGCAGCTTTTCCTGTTCGCACAGCAAATCCACAAATTGTTTACCCGCTTTCATCGGGCCGACAGTATGCGAACTCGAGGGGCCAATGCCCACTTTGAACATGTCGAAAACACTAATCACAGGTGACACTCCTCACATTTATTCTCAGTCTGCCGGGGCAGTTTATGGCGCCCATAGTAATGGTCATGCACCGGAAAAGAGCAGCTTTTCGCATGAAATAAACTTATCAAAACAGATAGAAAAAATTATAGCGCAGCCCGGCAGGTCGCTGATGGGCTGGAAGGGAATAAAAAAGAGGAAGAAAGGTCTCAGAAGGCGATCTGCGTACTCAGTGAACGGATAATTCCTGCTGTCATGCCCCACACCAGATAATCCTGATAGCGCGACAGCCAGACCGGATGGCGTACACCCGCCCGATGCACCTCCAGCGCGCTGTAGCGGCTGAGCTGCAAAGCCTCGGCCAGTGGCATCTCGAAGGCACTGCTCACCTCATCCGGATTAATCGTTAAGCGCAGGTCGGCCGGAATAATGCCCAGCACGGGTGTCACCTGAAAGCCGGTGCTGCTGGTGACAGCGGGCAGCGCGCCTAATATCTCGACCTGATGTGGATCGATACCGACCTCTTCCTGCGCTTCACGCAGGGCGGTGGCGATCAGCGAGGCGTCGGTGTCATCCTGCATCCCGCCGGGAAAGGCGACCTGTCCGGCGTGTTTGCGCAGGGCGTGCGAGCGCTGCGTCAACAAAAGCCCCGGTTCATGGCGGGCTGTAATCGGCACCAGCACCGCGGCATGACGTCCGGAGAGATGCTGCGTGCTGCGGGCCGGCTGCTGAAGCAGAAAACGGCTGCGAAAAACCTCAAGCGTCAGTGCCAACTGAACCTCCTGTCTGTTCCAGTGCCGGTAAAATCCGGCTGACTTTATCGAGCGTTTCCTGATATTCCGCTTCAGCATCGCTGTCTGCTACCAGGCCGCCACCCGCGGCACAGTAAAGCTGTTGGCCTTCGGCGATCAGCGTGCGGATCGTGATACTGGTGTCCATCCGGCCACACAGGCTGAGATAGCCGATACTGCCGCACCAGGCATTGCGCCGCTGCGGCTCCAGCTCATCAATAATCTCCATCGCCCGAATTTTGGGCGCACCGGTTATCGAGCCGCCCGGAAAACAGGCGCGCAGCAGATCGGTGGCCTGCAGGGTGTCAGGCAACTGTGCGCGCACCGTGCTCACCAGATGATGGACGGCGGGGAAGGGTTCAACCACAAACAGTTCAGGCACCGTGACCGAGCCGGGCTGCGCCACGCGGCCAATATCGTTGCGCAGCAAATCGACAATCATCAGGTTTTCAGCCCGATCTTTCTCCGCATGGCGCAGTGCCTCAGCCTGTTGCGCATCGGCAATCGGATCGGCACAGCGTGGCCGGGTACCTTTAATCGGTCGGGTTTCAATCTGGTTTTGATTCAGCGACAGAAAGCGCTCCGGCGACAGGCTGAGAATCGCACTTTCCGGCAGGCGCAGAAACGCGCTGAACGGCGCCCGGTTAGCCGCGTTAAGCAGAGTAAACGCCTGCCACTCATCACCCTGATAACCGGCCTGAAAACGCTGCGCCAGGTTAACCTGATAACAGTCACCGGCCTGAATATAGGCCTGAACCGCGGCAAAGCGTGCGGCGTAATCGGCATAGCTCAGATTGGAGCGCCAGCGGCTGGTCAGTGAAAAGGGCACGATTTCACGCGCGGGCCACTGCGCCAGCCAGGCGGCGCGCGCTTCAGCGTTCTTCAGCGCCACCAGCGTCAGGGTTTGCTGATGATGATCGGCAATCAAGGCCCAGTCATAGATCCCCACCGCCATGTCCGGCGTGGTGAGATCGGCTGTGGCTTTTTGGGGCAGTGACTCAAACCGGCGGCCCAGGTCATAACCAAACAGGCCCAGCGCACCGCCCTGAAACGGCAAAGCCTCACTGGCTGTGGGTCTGATGCCCAGCGCATCACACTGCTGCTGCACCAGCAGCAAGGGATCCGCGGTCGATTCGGTGGTGCCGGTCGTGTCGCTGATGGTCGTGATCGGCCCGCGGGTCACCAGGGTGACGCGGGGATCGGCGGTCAGAATGTCGAAGCGGTTGTCGCTGTGGCTGGCCTGCGCGGAGGAGAGCAGCATCGCCCACGGCAGATGGGCAAGGGTGGCAAAACGCTGTGTCAGCGCATCCGGGGTATAATCAAGCGTGAGGGTTTCAACAATCATCAGGCAGACAAATCAGAAAGCAAAGAGGCGGTCAGACTGACATATTTTTTCCCGACTGGCACCTGTTAGTTCCGCATGGGATACTGTCTGCCCCAACGCAGGAGTAGAACATGTTTATTGGATTACCGGCTCTCTCACATGAGCAGCAACAGCAGGCCGTCGAACGTATTCAGGAGTTGATGGCGGGTGGTTTATCGAGCGGTGAAGCGATCGCCCAGGTGGCGCAGGAAATCCGTCAGAATCACAAGGGCGAACAGATTCGGGCGTTATTCGACGACGAAGATGAAGAAAACGAAGAGGAATAACACCCGACATCGTTAACGTGCAGCGATAATTTTAATTTCGATTTTGTACTTTGGATTCAGCAGGCCGGCCTGAACGGTGCAACGCACCGGCGCATTACCCGGTGAGATCCAGGCGTCCCAGGCCCGGTTCATGGCGGGGAAATCGGCTTTATCCACCAGAAACAGCGTCGCATCCAGGATCTTACTTTTATCACTGCCGAGGCGAATCAGGATCGCGTCAATGACCGCCAGCGCATTGGCGGTCTGCGCTTCTGCGTCGGCATCCAGATTCTCAGGCACACTGGTGTAATAGATGGTGTCGTTGTGGATCACAGCTTCGGACATACGATGTTCCGGGTCAATGCGGGTAATACTCATCGGTTTCTCCCTGGTTAAGTGCGCATTAGCCTGGCACACTCCCGACATCGCTGTCACGCCTTACGCCTTACAGGCAGCGTTGCACAATCGCCTGTCTGTCCGCTATTACCTGAGGAGCCATCCGGAAGGTCGTGAAATATTTTACCTCTGCCCCTTTTCTGTGGGGAGAGATATCCGCAAAAATCGAATCTTCCCAGGTAAAGACGCTGATCCCGTTGCCGTTCGGCTGGGTGTGGGTGGTGTTATCTCTGGCAATAACGCTGGTGGTTGACCAGCCACGATAAATACAGTCGCTGAGCTGAGGGACGGTACGGGTGCTTTGACCCTGAAAAACGGGTGGCTGCATACGAGCCTGATCAGAAGTGGGAGCCTGGCAGCCGCAAAGCAGCAGCACGCCAGCCAGAGAGCCGATGCGGTAATAGTTCATAACATGCCTCCGCCTGAGTCAGGCAGTCGGGTTAAGGCCATCTGCATAACATCGCCTGAACGACAATGTTAAGCCAGTCTCAGCACGTCAGCTTACGGGTGCCACATCCCAACAGTAAGCTGATTTAATCATTATAAGCCGGGCCTTTGTTTCCTCGCTGCGTTCCTCTGCATTTGATAACTGCATCACACTGTCGGGCTGGCAGCTTTCAGGGTGGAGGGCGATTGCCGCTCCTGCTGCCAGCCCTGACAGGCGGGCAACGGGACAGAATTCAGGACAGTGCCGGCTTAAAAATGTTATAAATCAGCCGTGAAATCGCGCCACTGGATGAGGATGAGAGCATGGCGAATACGCAGTATCTTTTTTGGGTTATGGCTGGCGCACTGACGCTGCTGTTTATTGTTATCGCGGCGTTTGTGGGTTTATCCAAAGGCACTAAGCCAGGCGTGATCACCTTTGCGGTGCTGTTTATCATCATGCTGGCGGGCGCGCTCTACATACGCCATTAGCGCCATGCGGTGAGTTCATTTTCAGTCTATTACAGCAATTTTACGCCTGGCTCACACTTCAGGCGGAAAATATGCGGCCGGTGGTGACAGTTAACTATGCTCAGTTGAAATAGCAGCACTGCTATTTATCACCGGAGGTAATTATGTCTGAACGTCCTGATTATGATGAACCGTTGCCAGATGATGCTGAGATCTATCCGGAAGATGAAGAAGAGGATGAGGAGGACGATCCGTTAGAAAAGGATGTTTAACCGTCTCAAAGGGATAGTTGTCGAGGTGCCTTTCTTCTGATTCAGGCTTACACCGCAAAACCGCCAGTCGTGCAGTTTTGCGGTTTCTCACTTCTGTAGCCTGCACCGATTCACCTCTTTCTGTGCTGTTTTCTCTCTGAGCCTGCCGACCCATTTTTTCTTCAGGTTTGTTGCTGAGTCGATTTCCTGAAGCAGGAAGTCCATATTAATGATCGTAAAAATCGTTATTTGAAATAAAAAATCTACAAGTAATATTTATTAAATTAACATCGATAGAAATTATCGACTCATTATTCATTCCTGTTTTAATTAACCGCATTTTGTCATCTTGCTGACGCAAAGCTGAGAGGAATAGTATTCCAGCCGCACATTAGCTTATTAAGCAGGGATAAAATGAAACAACTAAAAATGTTAAGTCTGGTTATAGCGATTTCGTCTATCAGCGCAGCAGGTGCCGCGGAGCCGCACTGGACCTATGAAGGCAAAGCCGGTCCGGCGCACTGGAGTGAACTGACCAGCGACTTCCATATGTGTCACGAAGGCAAGTCACAGTCGCCCATTAATATTACAAATCCGATCGAGGGACATTTACAGCCACTTGATCTGGCTTACCACACATCCGCTGAGAAGGTGATTAACAACGGTCACACCATTCAGGTAACGGTTGATGAGGAAGATGACTTTGTGCTGGATGGTGAAAAATTCACACTGCGTCAGTATCATTTTCATACACCGAGTGAAAACCAGATTAACTGAGAAACTTTTCCGCTTGAAGCCCACTTTGTTCACAGCAAAGAGGATGGCGATCTCGCCGTGGTCGCGGTGATGTTTAAGGTTGGTAAAGAGAATCCGGCACTGGTGCCCTTAATTGACGCAATGCCGAAAGAGGAAAACAAACAGGTAAACATTAACCGGCAGGTAGATTTGCGCGCACTCTTTCCCAGAGACCTGCACTACTATCGCTTCAGTGGTTCACTTACGACGCCACCCTGCAGCGAAGGTATTCGCTGGCTGGTGCTGAAAGAGCCGGTTACGCTCTCTCAGGCGCAGCTCGACGCCTTTAAACAGGCACTGAAAACCACCAATAATCGTCCGCTGCAGCATCTTAATGGCCGGATGATTGTGCAGTAATAACGGTTTTTAACGCTTCTTCTGCCTGTGCAATTGACTGATATGTCATCAGGCATATCGGCAACGCGACGGTTTTTTTTCAGGCGGCTTCGGGCCGCCTTTTCTGTGCCTGTCAGCTGTAAATCGGGCTGATATAAGAGGGTGTTGGTATCGGCATGAGAATTATAAGTTTTTGATATTTTTCGATTTTGCTTTGTTAATCCAATACTGACATAATTACAGTGTTTTTGCCGTTTTTAGTGAGGGTATGTGGCAGACGATTTTGCAGTGGATGGCGCGCTGGCGCTGGCGATCGCAGGCTTTAAGCCGCGTGAAGCACAACGTGAGATGGCGCAGGCGGTATCTGAAGCCGTAAAACAGCAGGGTGAACTGGTGGTCGAAGCCGGAACCGGCACCGGTAAAACCTATGCTTACCTGGCACCCGCTTTACGGGCTGGTAAAAAAGTGATTGTCTCCACTGGATCCAAAGCGCTGCAGGATCAGCTCTATGGCCGTGATCTGCCTACGATGATCAAGGCGCTGGATTTCAAAGGTAAAACGGCCTTGCTGAAAGGGCGCTCCAACTACCTTTGCCTGGAACGCATGGAACAGCAATCGATGGCGGGCGGCGATCTCACCGCGCAGGGGCTGACCGATCTGGTGACGCTACGCAGCTGGTCATCGCAGACGGAAGATGGCGACATCAGCAGCTGTGCGGGCGTCACCGAAGACAGTCCGGTCTGGCCGCTGGTGACCAGCACCAACGATAACTGCCTCGGCACCGACTGCCCGCGCTATAAAGAGTGCTTCGTGGTCAAAGCGCGTAAGCGCGCCATGGACGCCGATGTGGTCGTCGTTAACCACCATCTCTTTCTTGCCGACCTGGTGGTGAAAGAGGGCGGCTTCGGCGAACTTATTCCCGAAGCGGATGTGATGATCTTCGACGAAGCTCATCAGTTGCCTGACATCGCCAGTCAGTATTTTGGTCAACAGCTTTCCAGCCGTCAGTTACTCGATCTCGCCAAAGATATCATTACCGCCTACCGCACCGAAGTTCGCGATGCCCAGCAGCTGCAGAAATCCGCTGACCGCCTGGCGCAATGCGCGCAGGATTTCCGCCTGTCACTGGGCGATCCCGGCTATCGCGGAAATCTGCGCGAGCTGCTGAGCGATAATCAGATTCTGCGTATGTTCACCCTGCTGGATGATGCACTGGAGCTCTGCTATGACGTCATCAAACTCTCGCTGGGTCGCTCAGCTCTGCTGGATGCCGCCTTTGAGCGCGCCGCGCTCTACCGTACCCGGTTAAAACGGTTACGGGCGATTAACGAGCCGGGCTACAGCTACTGGTATGAATGCACTTCCCGCCACTTTATCCTGGCGCTCACGCCGCTCTCGGTAGCGGAACGCTTCCGTGAGGTGATGGATAACCGCAAGGCCGCATGGATTTTCACCTCGGCCACCCTGGCGGTAGATGAGAAAATGGCCCACTTTGCCGAACGGCTGGGTGTCAATGCGGCAAAGAGCCTGATCCTGAACAGTCCGTTTGACTTTGCGAAGCAGGCTTTGCTCTGTGTACCACGCAATCTCCCGGAACCTAACCGTCCCGGTGGCGCGCGCCAGCTGGCCGCAATGATGAAACCGTTGATCGATGCGAATAAAGGCCGCTGTTTCTTCCTCTGTACTTCGCATCTGATGATGCGAGAGCTGGCCGCAGAGTTTCGCGCCTCGATGACACTGCCGGTGCTGGTGCAGGGTGAAACCAGCAAAGGTCAGTTACTGAAGCAGTTTATCGAGAAGGGTAATGCTCTGCTGGTGGCGACCAGCAGCTTCTGGGAAGGCGTGGATGTGCGGGGTGATGCGCTGTCCCTGGTGATCATCGACAAACTACCGTTCACCTCACCGGAAGATCCGCTGCTAAAAGCCCGAATGGAAGATTGCCGGATTCGCGGCGGCGATCCCTTTGCGGATGTGCAGTTGCCGGATGCGGTGATTACCCTGAAGCAGGGTGTAGGCCGTCTGATCCGTGATACGGACGATCGTGGTGTGCTGGTCATTTGCGATCAGCGTCTGGTCTCACGGCCTTATGGCGCACTGTTTCTTAACAGCCTGCCGCCGACGCCGCGCACCCGCGACATTGCTCAGGCCATCGCCTTTATCCGCCAGCAACCCGAACCAGACGCGTAATTTTATGCTAAGATGCGCGCCGTTTTCTTTCTTCTGAGGTAGTCATGTCAGCCCGAATTTTAGCGCTGGATACGGCGACAGAAGCCTGTTCAGCCGCCTTGCTGAATCAGCAACAGATTGATGCCCGATTCGAGATTGCTCCGCGCGATCATACGCAGCGTATTCTGCCGCTGGTCGAGGAACTGCTGCTGGCGCAGCAATTGGAACTGACCGAACTGGACGCGCTCGCCTTTGGCCGGGGTCCTGGCAGTTTTACCGGCGTGCGGATCGGTATTGGTATTGCTCAGGGCCTGGCACTGGGCGCATCACTGCCGATGATCGCCGTTTCCACCCTGGCGATGCTGGCGGAAGGGGCCTGGCGTCTGCACGGTGCAACCCGGGTGTTAACCGCTATCGATGCGCGAATGGGCGAGGTTTACTGGGCCGAATATCAGCGTGATGAGCAGGGTGTCTGGCAGGGTGAAGCCAGCGAATGCGTGCTGTCCCCTGAGGCAGCACTCACCCGGATGCAGGCGCTCTCTGGCGACTGGATGACCGCCGGCACCGGCTGGCAGGCCTATCCTGCCCTGCAGCAGGGACACGATCTGACCCTGAACACCAGCGACGTTACTTTGCCTGCCGCACAGGATATGCTGCCACTGGCGATGCTTGCGCTGGCGCAGGGGAATACGTTGCTGCCGGAGACGGCGGAGCCGACGTATCTGCGTAATGAAGTCGCCTGGAAAAAATTACCTGGCCGGTAAAATACACGCAACTTATTGTTATGCATCCAGTCTAACGCTTTACCTAACGGGAGAACGTCTATGTCGTCAATGTGTGGTAAAGGGCTTTCAGGTCTGCTGCTGACCTGTGTGCTGGCGTTAACCGGTTGTGTCTCCATTCCTGACACACTGCAGGGCAGCTCACCTCAGCCACAGCAGGATCTGTTGCGGGTGATGAGCGATCCTTCGCTCTTTGTCGGGCAGGAATCGCGCTTTGGCGGCAAGGTAGTGAATGTCACTAACCTGAACGGCAAAACCCGGCTTGAGATTGCGGCACAACCGCTGGATGAGAGCGCCAGACCGCGTCTGGGGGCGGCCTCGGTTGGCCGGATTTATGCAGACATTCACGGCTTTGTTGATCCGGTGGATGTCAGAAACCAGTACGTTACCGTGCTGGGTACGCTGAAGGGCACGGAGCAGGGTAAAATTGGTGAGGCCGATTACAAATTTGTGGTCATTGATGTGCGCGGTTATCAGCGCTGGCGCATTGCCCAGCAGGTAACCGCACCGCCACAGCCAATGGATCCCTGGATCTGGTATGGTCCGACCCGTCATCGCGGCGGATACTGGGGACCTAATCCCTACTGGGGAATGGTCAACACCGGACCCTCAGAGGTGCAGACCATCCTGACCGAATAAGTGTAAACATGATTTATCCAGCCCGGTCGCGGCGCTCGCTACCGGGCTTTTTATTGGCCTGTTTTCCCGGCACGAAATTTAGTGATGCACTTCGCAACCTCAACATGCCGAAACAGGCAAACTGGTACAATCAGTTAAAATATTGTTAACAAACCAGATTGGCTGAGGCAGCGATGGAAATACAACATAATTATCGGGGTGGATCCTTGAATAAGGTTTGGCTGAAACGCTACCCGGCAGATGTACCTGCCGAAATAAGTGCAGATCGTTACACCTCGCTGGTGGATCTTTTTGAGCAGGCAGTAAAACGCTACGCCGATCAACCCGCATTTCTGAACATGGGTCAGAAGATGAGTTACCGTCAGCTGGAAGAGAAGAGCCGTGCCTTTGCTGCTTATCTCCAGCATCAGCTGGGCCTGAAAGCAGGTGATCGGGTGGCGCTGATGATGCCTAACTTACTGCAGTATCCGGTGGCCCTGTTTGGTGTACTGCGTGCCGGTATGGTCGTGGTCAATGTGAATCCGCTCTACACGCCGCGTGAGCTGAAGCATCAGCTCAATGACAGTGGTGCCAGCGCCATCGTTATTGTCTCAAATTTTGCGCATACCCTGGAAAAAGTGGTGGCTGAAACCGCTGTGCGGCATGTCATCCTGACCCGGATGGGCGATCAGCTGGCACCGATAAAAGCCACACTGGTTAATTTTGTCGTCAAGTATGTGAAGAAGCTGGTGCCCAAATACCATTTACCCGGCGCCATTTCGTTTCGTCAGGTGCTGGAAGTGGGTGCCACGCTCAATTATCAGCGACCGACTGTCTCGAATGACGATCTTGCCTTCCTGCAATACACCGGCGGCACCACCGGCGTGGCGAAAGGGGCAATGCTGACCCATCGCAACATGCAGGCGAATCTGGAGCAGACCCGTGCGACATACGGTAAGGTACTGCGTGACGGAAAAGAATTTGTTGTCACCGCGCTGCCGCTTTACCACATCTTCGCTTTAACCGTGAATGGCCTGCTGTTCCTGGAGCTGGGCGGTCAGAATCTGTTAATCACTAATCCCCGCGATATTCCCGGCTTCGTTAAAGAGCTGGGTAAAGTTCCGTTTACCGCGATTACCGGCGTGAACACGCTGTTTAATGCGCTGCTGAACGATGAGCAGTTCAATAAACTCGATTTTTCAACGCTGCGTCTCTCTGCGGGTGGCGGAATGGCAGTGCAGAAAGTGGTGGCTGAGCGCTGGGAAAAGCTCACCGGACACTATCTGCTGGAAGGCTACGGCCTGACCGAATGTTCGCCGCTGGTATCCGTCAATCCGTATGACATCAGCTGCCATACGGGCAGTATCGGCCTGCCGGTTCCTTCGACCGACGTACGCATTCTCGATGATGCCGGAAACGAAGTAGTGCCGGGGGAGCCGGGCGAGCTCTGTATCAGCGGTCCGCAGGTGATGCTGGGCTATTGGCAGCATCCGGAAGCAACAGCGGAAGTGCTGAAAAATGGCTGGCTCCACAGCGGTGATATTGTTACCGTTGACCAGGAAGGGTTCATTCGCATCGTTGACCGCAAAAAAGATATGATTCTGGTCTCCGGTTTTAATGTCTATCCGAATGAGATCGAAGATGTACTGATGCAGCACCCGAAAGTGCGTGAAGCCGCGGCAATTGGCGTGCCCAGCGACCTGTCAGGCGAAGCAGTAAAAGTCTGCATCGTGAAAAAAGAGGCGTCGCTGACCAAAGAAGAGGTGCTCGATCACTGTCGCCGCCAGCTGACCGGGTACAAGGTGCCAAAAATCATTGAGTTTCGTGATGAGTTACCGAAAACCAACGTCGGAAAGATCCTGCGACGTGAGCTGCGCGACGAGGCGAAGCCCGGCGCGAACTGAATCTGTATAAGAATTGAGGTTGAACGCCGGCATGTCCGGCGTTTTTATTGTTTTTAACATGGAGCGCCGCGCGTTGTTGGCTGCGGTGGAAATCAGACGTGAATTATTCCCTTATCGACCAGGATGAACAACTGGCTGACGTGTGTCAGAAAGCCCGCCAGCATACAGCGGTGGCACTGGACACCGAATTTGTCCGCACCCGCACCTACTACCCTCAGCTTGGCCTGATCCAGCTGTTCGACGATCACCAGCTGGTGCTGATTGACCCGCTGAATATCCGTGACTGGTCACCCTTTATTGCGCTGCTGACCGACACCCGCGTGACTAAATTTCTGCATGCCGGAGGGGAAGATCTGGAAGTCTTCCTGCACCGTTTCGGCGTGCTGCCGACGCCTATGATTGACACTCAGATTCTGGCAGCCTTCTCCGGCCAGCCACTTTCCTGGGGCTTTGCTTCCATGGTGGCGCATTTTACCCAGGTCGAGCTGGATAAAAGTGAATCCCGTACCGACTGGCTGGCGCGCCCTCTGACCCAGCGTCAGTGCGAGTATGCGGCGGCGGACGTTCACTATCTGCTGCCGATTGCCCGTCAGTTGATGATCAACACGGAAGAGGCTGGCAACATGGCGGCGGCACTCAGTGAGTGCGATAACCTCTGTCAGCGCCGTCTCGACAGCGTGGCACCGGATGAAGCCTGGCGGGATATCACCAATGCCTGGCAACTGCGTCCGCGTCAGCTGGCGGCACTGCAGCGGCTGGCGGCCTGGCGTCTGAAACTGGCGCGTGAAAAAGATATGGCGGTGAATTTTGTGGTGCGCGAAGAGCATCTGTGGAAAGTGGCGCGCTTTATGCCTGGCTCTCTGGGGGAGCTGGATCATCTGGGGCTGTCAGGCCACGAAATCCGTTTCCACGGCAAAACGCTGGTGGCGCTGGTGGCCGAAGCGGAGGCGCTTGACGAGAATGAACTGCCGGCACCGCTGGGCAATCTGATCGACCATCCGCACTATAAGCAGGTGTTTAAGGCGATGAAGGCGCTGGTGCAGCAGGTCAGTGAGCAGAGCGGATTCAGTCAGGAGTTACTGGCGTCACGACGTCAGATTAATCAGGTATTAAGTCAGCACTGGGGCCTGAAGCCACAGGGACGTCAGCCGGAATTACTCACCGGATGGCGGGGCGAACTGCTGAAACCCGGCATTGAGGAGATTCTTGCGGGTTGTTAACCGGTTAAACTTCCCCTGCCACTGCGCAGGGGAAATTCAGGAAACGGTCAGCGTCATTTAGTCACTTCATCCGTTTCTGGCAGCGTGACGTTCAGCTCCAGAATCGAGATGTCATCACCTTTCTGATCGAGCTGTACCGTGACCATTTCCGGATCGATCTTCACATATCTGCAAATCACTTCCAGAATGTCGCGCTTAAGTTGCGGAAGATAGTGGGGCTCACTGTCGCCCCTTCTCCGTTCTGCCACGATAATCTGCAGCCGTTCCTTGGCTATGTTGGCAGTGTTCTTCTTCCGGGATAAAAAGAAATCAAGTAATGCCATGGTTTATCCCCCGAACAGGCGTTTCAGGAAACCCTTCTTCTCTTCTTCGATAAAGCGGAAGGGGCGTACTTCACCGAGTAACCGTTCAACGGTATCGGCATAGGCTTTGCCAGCATCAGATTCGCCGTCAAGAATCACCGGCTCACCCTGGTTAGAGGCACGTAACACCGATTGATCTTCAGGGATCACACCGACCAGAGGAATGCGCAGAATTTCCAGCACATCTTCCATGCTCAGCATATCGCCACGGTTTACCCGGCCAGGGTTGTAGCGGGTCAGCAGCAGATGCTCCTTAACCGGGTCCTGACTGTTTTCAGCGCGGCGGGATTTCGATGAGATGATGCCGAGGATACGGTCGGAGTCGCGGACAGAAGAGACTTCCGGGTTAGTGGTGATGATTGCTTCGTCCGCAAAGTAAAGTGCCATCAGTGCGCCCGTTTCAATCCCTGCCGGTGAGTCACAGACGATGAAGTCAAACTCCATTGCGGCCAGATCGTTCAGGACTTTCTCAACACCTTCACGGGTCAGCGCATCTTTATCGCGGGTCTGCGATGCAGGCAGAATGTAGAGCTGCTCAGTGCGTTTGTCGCGAATCAGCGCCTGGTTCAGCGTGGCATCGCCCTGGATAACGTTAACGAAGTCGTAGACCACACGGCGTTCACAGCCCATGATCAAATCCAGGTTACGCAGACCGATATCAAAGTCGATAACGACCGTCTTTTTGCCTTTCTGCGCTAAACCGGTGGCGATGGCCGCGCTTGACGTGGTCTTACCAACGCCCCCTTTACCGGATGTAACTACAATAATGCGTGCCATAAATGTTGATTTCCTTAACAAAAGAAAAGGGGCCTAATTAAGTGTCTGGATAGTCAGCGCGCCATCCTGCAGGCACAGGCGCGCGGCTTTACCAAAAAATTCTTGCGGGATCTGATCCATGATCCAGTACTCTCCGGCAATCGAGACCAGCTCGGCAGCCAGGTTAGTACAGAAAATCTGGCAGTTGCGATCGCCGCTGGCACCTGCCAGAGCGCGACCGCGCATCATGCCGTAAATATGAATGTTGCCATCGGCGACCAGTTCGGCACCGGCACTGACGCTGCTTGTGATGATTAAGTCGGCGTCACGCGCATAAATCTGCTGGCCTGAGCGCACCGGCGTGTTCACGATGCGGGTTTTCGCTGCTGCCGTCTCGGTTACAACCGGCTGTGGTTCAGGAATGGGGGCCGGCTGCTGTGTCTCGGCGCGCGGTCTGGACTCTTTGCCTTCTGCCAGTACCGGCAGCCCTGCACGGGCGATCATGCGTTTCAAAGCATCATCTTTGCAGCCGCTTACGCCGACAATGCGTAAACCGGTAGCAAGAATGGCCTGCTGCAGCTGTTTCCAGTTAACATCGGCACTCAATGTGGCGACGTTTAGCACCACCGGGGCGTTTTTCAGGAAATCGGGAGCCTGGTCAATCTTGTCCTGGAGTGCCTTGCGAATCACCACAGGGTCATGGTGATGCAAATGGACGACAGACAGGGTGAAACTGCTACCTTTGAATTCGATTGGCGTTTGCGACATCTGTCCCGACTCAGTCCTGTTTTCACTACCGTTAACCCAGCGATGATAAAATCATCGCTGAAGCGCTAACGGTGAATATTCGAAGTTCTGCAAGCATGTTATAGTTACAGCTATATTCAGACAAGCCTCAACGCCGGTTAATTCGAGTAAAAAATATGTTTTGTGTGATCTACAGAAGCCCGTTACGTGACCAGACTTATCTCTATGTTGAAAAAAAGGACGATTTTTCGCGCGTTCCGGAAGAATTGCTGAAAGGATTTGGCAAGCCGCAACTGGCGATGGTGCTGAAGCTGGCGGACCGCGACAGGCTGGCTAACGCAGATATCAATAAAGTTAAGCAGGGATTGAGCGAGCAGGGTTATTATTTACAGCTTCCACCGCCGATTGAAAGTCTGCTAAAAATTCATTTGGAGGCCGATAAAAAAGTTTAACTCGGATTCTTCTGTAAATATAAATCCTGTCGGTGCGATACTGCAGGGTTAATATTGCTCTGAAGCTGCGCAAAATTAACGGCGCAGCTTATCTGTTTACCCCTGTTTAAATACCCAGTCCACATTTTCACACCTTATTTGTACGATTATTCAGCACGCCAGGGGCATCGTTTACGCTTTTTGACAAATTCCGCACCCCGGATGGTTAAAAGGATCTTATTATCACGCTCTGTTGCTGGCATTTCGATCAACGCATCAGCAAACATCAACCCGCCAGCCGCGCTGGCACAACACCTAACCTGAACAGGGGATGAGCATGTATCAGCATCATAACTGGCAAGGCGCTCTGTTAGATTTTCCGGTCAGCAAAGTGGTTTGCGTCGGCAGTAATTATGCAAAACACATTAAAGAGATGGGCAGTGCGACCCCAACCGAGCCGGTAATCTTTATCAAACCGGAAACAGCGCTATGTGATTTGCGCCAGCCGCTCTCTATTCCCGACGCCTTTGGCGAAGTTCATCACGAAGTAGAACTGGCGGTGCTGATAGGTGCGACGCTGAAGCAGGCGAGTGAAGAACACGTGGCTAAGGCGATTGCAGGCTATGGCGTGGCGCTGGATCTGACGCTGCGTGACCTGCAGTCCGGGTTGAAAAAAGCGGGCCAGCCATGGGAAAAATCCAAAGGCTTTGATAACGCCTGTCCCATCTCCGGTTTCATCCCGGTAGCCGAATTCAGTGATGATCCACAGAATGTCGAGCTTAAGCTGGTGGTAAACGGAGAAGTGCGTCAGCACGGCAACACAGCCGATATGATTCACAAAATTCTGCCGCTGATTGCACATATGAGCCACTATTTTACGTTGCGTGCAGGCGATGTCATTCTGACCGGGACACCTGAGGGTGTGGGGCCGATGCGCTCGGGTGACAAGCTGGACGTGTCGCTGGCGGGTCACGGCATCAGCACGCGCGTACTCTAAAAACTTGCATCACCGCAGCATAGGCTTTATAAGGTGCGTTTCAGGCACAACCCGGACAAATCATCATGACTGACACCCCTTTCTGGCAACAAAAACGCCTGGCACAAATGAGCGATGAGGAATGGGAATCCTTGTGTGATGGTTGTGGCCAGTGTTGCCTTAACAAGTTGCAGGACGCTGACACGGATGAGATTTACTTTACCAACGTCGCCTGCAATCAGCTCAATATTAAAACCTGCCAGTGCCGTAACTATGAACGCCGCTTCGAATTAGAAGAGGATTGCATCAAGCTTACGCGCGAAAATCTGACCACCTTCAACTGGCTGCCGCGCACCTGCGCCTACCGGTTGCTGGGCGAGGGCAAAGGATTGCCGGTCTGGCATCCGCTGCGGGCTGGTTCGAAAACCGCGATGCATGCGCAGCGAATTTCGGTGCGTTATATTGCAGTGCGGGAGAGTGAAGTGCGGGACTGGGAAGATCACATTATTGATCGTC
Source organism: Pantoea sp. B550 (assembly GCF_024158165.1). Taxonomy (NCBI): domain Bacteria; kingdom Pseudomonadati; phylum Pseudomonadota; class Gammaproteobacteria; order Enterobacterales; family Erwiniaceae; genus Pantoea; species Pantoea sp. B550. Next base: position 176,205 of record NZ_JAMYXI010000003.1, on the reverse strand, counting down.
CCGATCGCAACGGCTAAGCGCCACTGCCTCATCTGAAACGTAAAAAGGCTGCCACTGGCAGCCTTTTTTGATCTCAGCAACGTTTCGTGTCAGCGACTAAAGAGATCGCGACGCTTAGGTTTGAAAGGCTGGGCAATCAGTACCAGCACTGCGACCAGCAGATAACCGGCAAATACCCCTATCATCCACTGCGGCATGCTGAGCGTCAGGAAAGTCCAGCTACGTTCTGCGCAGTCACCGCTGGCCAGAAACACCGACGGCAGCCACTTATCCAGCGGTAATCCGCTGGGGAAACGGGCGGCAAAATCACAGGTCGTAAACGGGTTTGGATGCAGCTGAATCATCGTGTGTTCATAAGAGAGACGCAGACCCTCCCAGGCACTGTAGATCCATAACGCCAGAGCGCCCAGACGCAGCGGTGATTTCGGTGCAATCGCACCCACCAGACCCGCGCCCAGTACACCAAACAGCGCATTACGTTCATAAATACACATCACGCAGGGCTTTAGTCCCATCACGTGCTGAAAGAAGAGTGCCGTTAATTCCAGTGCAAGCGCTGTCAGTGCCAGTAATAACCAGGCTCCCCGACCACGAGAACATTGATTCAGATATCGCAACATATTGCATTCCCTGTAAACGTTAATGCCACGCAGTGTAAACCAAAAGCGCGGGCAAACCAGCCAGGGACAGGGAAAAATCGTGTGCAAACATGACCTGATTCTGATCCAGAGCAGGTTACATGAGGATAAGCGGAGGCCCTCAGGGTTTTGCCTGCTCAGTAAACAGCTTGAAGGTGGGGACGTTAAGAATACCCGGCTGCGATCGACAGGAAGCGAAACGGCAAGCGCAGGCCATCCGGTACCAGCATGCTGTACTTTCAGGATGTTTTTCTGCTGGTTTTTGAGACTGAATGTTCCCGCGCAGAAAAACGTGCACCCGGCCGTCGCCTTATAACAGTTGCACTCGTCGCCAGCCAGTCTGAAATATGCGCCCGCGCCCGGTTTTAATGGTTACGCAGGCTATATCCGCTATAGGGCGTCTGGTATGATGAGTCCCCATCATGATTAGAAAAGCAACGAGAACACATTGCTATGGTTATAAAGGCTCAGAGTCCAGCGGGATTTGCTGAAGAGTATATTATTGAAAGCATCTGGAACAGTCGCTTTCCGCCCGGATCGATTCTTCCTGCTGAGCGTGAGCTTTCTGAATTGATTGGGGTGACACGCACTACATTGCGTGAAGTGCTGCAGCGCCTGGCACGTGACGGCTGGCTGACGATTCAGCACGGCAAACCGACGCGCGTGAATGATTTCTGGGAGACATCTGGCCTGAATATTCTGGAGACGCTTGCCCGCCTTGATCACGACAGTGTGCCGGTGCTGATTGACAACCTGCTGTCAGTCCGCAGCAATATTTCATCAATTTTTATCAGCCGTGCGCTGCGCCATCATCCGGACAAGGCGCGTGAAGTGCTGGAGACGGTAAGTGCCGCGGCCGATCAGGCGGATGCCTATACCGAACTCGACTATCGGGTGTTCCGCGGTCTGGCATTTGCATCAGGTAATCCGATTTACGGTCTGATCCTCAATGGCCTGAAAGGCCTCTATACCCGTGTAGGTCGTCACTACTTTTCCAGTGCGGAAGCGCGTCAGGTTGCGCGTGATTTCTATCTGACACTTCTGGCGCTGTGCGACAAAGAGCCAGGACAGGATGAGATTGTAGAGGTGGTGCGCAACTATGGCCGCCGCAGCGGCGAAATCTGGCACAGTATGCAGAAGAACCTGCCAGACGACCTCGGCAATAAGCGATAAAAAAACCGGACATCGCGTCCGGTTTTTTTATGTTTAGCCTGTCAGAGCGATGAACCGCGCGGCGGATTACGATCCAGTAACTCAACGCTGCCATCTTCGTTCTGCTGTTCCAGAATCACATCAAATCCCCACAGACGATGCACATGCTTCAGCACCTCGCGACGACTCTTATCGAGCGGCGTCCGGCTCTGCGGCACATAGCGCAGAGTCAGTGAACGGTCACCGCGCACATCCACGTTATAGACCTGAATGTTGGGTTCGAGATTACTCAGGTTGTACTGCGCAGAGAGCTGCTGGCGAATTGCCCGATAGCCTGCTTCATCATGAATAGCGGCGATTTCGAGATAGTTATTGCGGTCATCATCCAGCACGGTAAACAACCGGAAGTCACGCATCACTTTCGGCGACAGGAACTGGCTGATAAAACTCTCATCCTTGAACTCACGCATCGCAAAATGCAGCGTTTCCAGCCAGTCTGAACCGGCGATATCCGGGAACCAGTAGCGATCCTCTTCGGTCGGTGACTGACAGATGCGCTTAATATCCTGCATCATCGCAAAGCCTAAGGCGTAAGGGTTGATGCCGTTATACCACTGACTGTTATAGGGTGGCTGAAACACGACGTTAGTATGGCTGTGCAGGAACTCCATCATAAAGCGTTCAGACACTTTGCCTTCGTCATAGAGGTGATTCAGGATGGTGTAGTGCCAGAAGGTCGCCCAGCCTTCATTCATCACCTGGGTCTGTTTTTGCGGATAGAAATACTGGCTTACCTTGCGCACGATGCGCAGAATCTCACGCTGCCAGGGCTCCAGTAGCGGAGCGTTCTTCTCCATAAAGTAGAGCAGGTTTTCCTGCGGCTCAGAAGGGTAGCGCGCGGCTTCAAAGGCCACGGCTTCTGTTTCACGCCGTGGCAGCGTACGCCACAGGGTGTTCACCTGGCTCTGCAGATACTCTTCGCGGCTTTTCTGTCGCGCCTTCTCCTCCTGAAGGGAGATTTTTTGCGGGCGTTTATAGCGATCAACGCCATAATTCATCAGGGCATGGCAGGAGTCGAGCAGCCGCTCGACTTCTTCGACGCCATAGCGCTCTTCGCAGTCACTGATGTAGTTTTTGGCGAACAGCAGGTAATCGACAATCGATCCGGCATCCGTCCAGCTGCGGAACAGATAGTTATTCTTGAAGAAGGAGTTATGGCCATAACAGGCATGCGCCATCACCAGCGCCTGCATGGTCATGGTGTTCTCTTCCATCAGGTAGGCGATGCAGGGGTTGGAGTTGATAACGATTTCATAGGCCAGACCCTGCTGACCATGCTTATAGCGCTGCTCGGTCTCAATAAACTTTTTACCGAATGACCAGTGTGAATAGTTGATGGGCATGCCAACGCTGGAATAGGCATCCATCATCTGTTCTGAGGTAATCACTTCAATCTGGTGCGGGTAGGTATCAAGCCGGTACAGTTTAGCAACCCGGTCTATCTCTGCTAAATAGACATCAAGCAGTTCAAATGTCCAGTCTGGTCCGTCATTGAGTCGTTTGCTGTCTCTGATGGCTTCGTCAAAGATCGTCGTCATAGCGCACCTCTTTTTTGCAAACCGGCTGACCCGAAAGACAACCCGTTCTGGTTATTTAAGGCTTCATCCTGAAAAAGGGAACCCGAAAAAAACTGAGCGAACACAACAATGATAGCCCACTGTCGCTTATCCGAAATGCGAACTCAAACGAATTCTTTGGCACAAAATCATTCAGACAGATGCGGCAGAGAAATTAATAGCCTTTAATTCGAACGTTATTTTATAACGCGGAATATCATCCTGTTTATAAGCAGAATGTATGGGGTTGAAGCATTCTCCTGCCATGCGCAGATTTAACTGCCTCCGTTGTCATTTATTTCTGTGTTTATGGAATAAGACGCATAAAGCGCTGAAATTGGCTGTGCGACAAGATTTTAGTTACCTGAAAAGTGAAAAAGATGTGAAATAGATGCTGAATTTATGGGGTGGTGTCCGCTGTGTAAATCCGCTGACTATCATCTCCTGAACAGTGAATTATGCTTTTACATGCCGGGTGGGGGAGCTATGCACGTAGTCATTCTTGGAAGTGGTGTGGTTGGCGTGGCAAGTGCCTGGTATCTGGCGCGTGCCGGACATCAGGTTACGGTCATTGATCGTCAGCCTGCTGCGGCGATGGAGACCAGCGCAGGCAATGCGGGTCAGATCTCACCGGGTTATGCCGCGCCCTGGGCGGCACCAGGCGTGCCGCTGAAAGCAGTGAAGTGGATGTTCCAGCGTCATGCGCCGCTGGCTATCCGGCTGGATGGCAGTAGTTTTCAGCTGGAGTGGATGTGGCACATGCTGCGTAATTGCGACATCAACCATTATCAACAGAACAAAAGCCGCATGGTGCGGATTGCCGAATACAGTCGTGACTGTCTGAAAGCGTTGCGCGCTGAGACCGGCATCGCCTATGAGGGTCGTCAGGGCGGCACATTGCAGCTTTTCCGCACGCAGCAGCAGTTCGACAGCGCCAGTAAAGATATTGCGGTGCTCTGCGACGCGGGCGTGCCCTATGAGCTGCTGGAGGCGCATGAGCTGTCTCGCGTGGAACCGGCGCTGGCGGCAACCCAGCATAAACTCACTGGTGGACTGCGCCTGCCTAACGATGAAACCGGTGACTGCCAGCTCTTTACGCAGCGACTGGCAAAAATGGCCGAAGAGGCGGGCGTGGTTTTCCGCTTTAACACCCCGGTCGATCACCTGCTGCGCGATGGCAATCGCATTTATGGTGTGAAGTGCGGCGAGGAGATCATCAAGGCGGACAGCTATGTAGTGGCCTTTGGTTCCTACTCGACCGCACTGCTGAAAAACGTCATTGATATTCCGGTCTATCCGCTGAAAGGCTACTCACTCACTATTCCGATTAAAAATCCTGAGGCTGCACCGGTTTCGACGATTCTGGATGAAACCTACAAAGTGGCGGTGACCCGGTTTGACGATCGTATCCGCGTCGGCGGGATGGCGGAAATTGTTGGTTTTAACACCAGACTCACCGAAGCGCGGCGGGAAACGCTGGAGATGGTGGTCAGTGATCTCTATCCTGAAGGCGGTCATCTCGCGCAGGCGAGTTTCTGGACCGGTCTGCGTCCGATGACGCCAGACGGTACGCCGATTGTCGGTGCCACGCCACTCTCCAATCTTTATCTCAATACCGGTCACGGTACGCTGGGCTGGACGATGGCGTGTGGTTCTGGTCAGTTGCTGGCCGATCTCATCTCCGGTAAAAAGCCAGCCATTGCGGCGGATGACTTAGCGGTGTTCCGCTACTTACCCGGTTTCGCGGCGACCTCATCGCCGCTGCGTAACGCCAACGCAACTCGTTAAGTATTCAGGGAGAGAGAGGATGTCACGTCCGATTGTCGCTACCATTAACCAACAGGCGCTTCGTCATAACCTGACTGTTGTTCGCCAGGCGGCGCCCGTATCCCGCGTCTGGTCAGTGGTGAAAGCCAATGCTTATGGCCATGGCATTGATCGTGTACGCGAAGCGTTATCTGCCACCGACGGCTTTGCGCTGCTTAATATGGAAGAAGCCATTCTGCTGCGCGAGCAGGGCTGGAAAAAACCGATTCTGCTGCTGGAGGGATTTTTCCAGCCAGAGGATCTGCAGCTGATTGACCGCTATCGCCTGACCACCAGCATACACAGTAACTGGCAAATCAAGGCGCTAGCCAGTGCGAGCCTTTCTGCACCGATTGATATCTATCTCAAAATGAACAGCGGCATGAACCGTCTGGGCTTTCGCCCGGAGCAGGTTTCTGGCGCCTGGCAGAAGCTGCGGGCGCTGAGCAATGTTGGTGAGATGACGCTGATGGCCCATTTTGCCGATGCCGAAAATCCGCAGGGCCTGATTGCACCGCTGCAGCGTGTTGATCAGGCGGCGGAGGGGCTGAACTGCCCGCGGTCGCTCTCGAATTCCGCCTGCACCTTATGGCATCCTGAAGCGCATTTTGACTGGGTCCGGCCCGGTATTATTCTGTACGGTGCGTCGCCCAGCGGTGACTGGCAGGACATTGCCGGCAGTGGCCTGAAGCCAGTGATGACCCTGAGCAGTGAGATTATTGCGGTTCAGCAGTTACATGCGGGCGATGGCGTCGGTTACGGCTACCGTTATCACGCCAGCACGTCGCAGCGGATTGGCGTCGTAGCCTGTGGTTACGCCGATGGCTATCCGCGCCATGCCCCGACGGGCACGCCGGTCTGCGTCGATGGCGTGATGACGCAGGTGGTTGGTGCCGTTTCCATGGATATGATCACGGTGGATTTAACCCCCTGTCCGCAGGCGGGCATCGGTTCTTCTGTTGAGCTGTGGGGTGAGCAGGTGAAAATCGATCAGGTGGCAAAAGCGGCCGGAACGGTAGGGTACGAACTGATGTGCGCGCTGGCACCCCGCGTCCCGGTCACGGTTATTTAAGCGCGGTCAGGCTGCCGCGCATCTTTCTGCTGCAGCGCCAGGCGATAAAGGCCAGCGCTGCACCCAGCAGCATCATCAGACTCAGCGACAGCTTCTCCGCCACCGGCAGCGCGACGATCACCAGGCTGCCTGCCGCACCACCGGCCATCTGAATAAAGCCCTGCAGGGCGGACGCCACGCCCGCCTGTTGCTGATAGGGCTCCAGCGCATAGCTGGTGGCCGGTCCCACCGTAAAGGCCAGTCCGGCCACCGACACGGCGACCGGGAACATGTAGAGCGCCCAGTGCGTCTGCATCTCCGCCGGGAAAATCTGCATCCCTGCCACCAGCAGCACCGCGCCCAGCAGCATGGTGAAGAATCCCATTGCCAGGCAGAACGGCCGACCTGCTTTACGAATCGCTTTATTCACGAACATACTGACAAACATGATCCAGAAACCGTTAGCGCCGAACGCAAACGAGAACTGGATCGGCGTCAGCCCGCCTTCGGTCATTAGTACCTGCGGTGCCAGCGACACATAGGTCAGCACCATACCCAGCGCACCGGCATTGGCAAAGGCGAAGGCCAGGAAGCGCGGCTGACGCAGAATTTCAGCGTACTGTTTAACCGGTAATCCTTTTACCCGCAGCGTATCAGCCGGACGTGTTTCTGGCAGCCATATAATCACCAGCAGCGTAATCAGCACGCCGTAGACGCAGAGGAACCAGAAGGGTGCGCGCCAGTCGAAGGCGCTGGCCAGGAGTCCGCCCAGCAGCGGTGCCAGGGCTGGAACGATGTTCAGTGCACCGTTCAGAAAACCATAGGCGCGGGCGGCATCATCACCGCTGAGGCGGTCGCGGACGCCGCTAAAGGCGACTACCGCGCTGCAGCAGACGCCACAGCCCTGCACCAGACGGGCAAGGACGAATAGCGGAAATGAGGTGGCGGTAGCGGCGATGGCGCTGCCGGTGATGTAAAGTCCCAGCCCCAGCAGGGCAATCGGCTTACGGCCATAGTTGTCCACCAGCGGACCGGTCACCAGCTGGCCCAGTCCCATCACCAGCAGAAACAGAGGAATGGTGGTCTGTACCAGTGAGACCGGCGTATCCAGCCCTTCAGCGATTTGCGGCAGCGTGGGCAAATAGAGATCGATGCCTAAAGGTGCCAGCAGCACCAGGCTTAATAACAGCAGAGTAAATTTTTGCATAACAACCAGAGGGTAAACGTTCTGTTAAAAAACGAGCGCAGAGGGTAATGATTCAGAGGCAAAAAAGATAGAGGAAGTCGTGCGGAAAGTGCGATGCCTGCTGTAAACAGGCATCGCAGGGTCTTGCTTAGTAAGCACCGTCGCGGCGTAGCACCACGCCTGCGGTTTTGAACAGGATCGCGATATCGGTCCAGAGCGCCCAGTTTTTGACATACCAGGAGTCAAAATAGACGCGGGTATCATAGTCGATATCGTTACGTCCGCTGACCTGCCAGAGGCCGGTCATGCCTGGCTTGGCCATCAGGTAGTAGTCGACGTCACCGGCATAACGCTCCAGTTCAGCTTCGATGACCGGACGCGGGCCGACCAGACTCATCTCACCGCGAATCACGTTCCAGAGCTGCGGCAATTCGTCGAGGCTGGTTTTACGCAGGAAGCTGCCAATCCGGGTTACGCGCGGGTCATTCTTCAGTTTGAAATCTTTGTCCCACTCCATCCGTGCCTCTTCACTGGTCGCCAGCAATTTCTCCAGCACCTCTTTGGAATTGGTCACCATGGAACGGAATTTCAGACATTTGAATTTTTTGCCATTCTGGCCCACACGTTCGTGACCATAAATTGCATTGCCGCCGTCACGTTTCACCATATAGCAGAGCAGGGCGAAGATTGGGCCAAGGAACAGCAGCAGCATCGATGCTACGACGATATCAAAGGCACGCTTCATGAAACGTGAGGAGTGCTTCGCCAGGTTATTGCTGACTCGCAGGATCATCACTTCATGACTGAAGATAAAGGACATGTCGGTGCCGTAAAGCGGCACGCCGCGCAGCGTCGGGATCACCGAGACGGACCGGCAGTTCATCTTCGACAGGAATTTCAGCCAGCGATCGCGCATCGGCTGCTGCTCATACTCCATGGCAACAATAAACTGCACATTGTCACGGTCAATGGTCTGCCAGTTAATGTCTTTCCAGGTGATCACTGGCACACCATTCACGCTCTGCTGAGCAGGAACCTCATCCACCGAGATAAAGGCCTGCACGTTGTAGCCCAGGATCTCTTCACTCTGCAGCGCCGCATACGCTTCAGTGGCGTTGCGGCCGGAACCGATAATGATGGTCTCTTTCTGCCACTGGCCCGCCTTGTTAATGGCACGTTTAACCAGAGCACGCATCAGCGGCAGCAGCAGCAGGGCATATGTCCAGCTGAAGACCCACACCATGCGGGAGAAGTCCCATTTAGAGAAGGCGATAAGCGAGAGGTCAAGCAGCGAGAAAACAAATAATGTTTTAACGATCTCTTTCAGTTCAAACCAGAAGGGTTTGCGATAGGTGTAATGGCGCAGACGTACCCAAAACCAGCCGGTACACATGACTGACATAATAAACTGAGCCACAAAACGATATTCAATCTGATGCGGTGGAATAAAGGTATCCAGCTCGCCCCAAATACCCTGTATCGTCGCGGCAGATAAAAACAGCGCCAGGTTGAGTGCAATCAGATCGGAAAAACTCAGGGCGAATTTCACGATGATATTTTTACGCGTTCCGCTCCACGAGCGGCTCGGGCTATTCATTATCAATGTACTTGCCATAAAACCTGCTCTCTTTCTCAAGTAAAAGATGGCCTGATCAGAATCAAATACGCGCTCAGGAGTGGGCCTCTGAAAAATTAAAAAATAATTTTCAGTCTGTTGCAGTCAGTACAGCCAGTGCAGCTGCAAAAAAGGTAACGATTAAAGCGTGATGGTAATCACGAAATGTTGCAGCATTGAGAATGAGTATGCAGGAGTTATTTGACAGAGTTAATACGGAAAAAATCTGAAAACATCAAAAGTGATTAAAGTTTTAAATCTATAACTACATGTTTTTGTTTAATAAAATAAGGAAGAGGTCAGTTATAACCAAACTGTTTAAGACACTTTTTAGGAATTACCGCCAAATCATATGACTGGCGGTAGTGATAGTGACTCAGGCAGGTTTCTTTAAAATCCAGCGGTCCTGCTGTTTATCGTAGTGGCCAATCTGCAGATTCACTGGCTCCCCGTCAATCCAGGCCGGTACGCTGGTATCACGATCCCAGCCATCGAGTTGGGTAATTAAGCCGGGATTGGTGTGACAGGGGATACTGACGGTGTCGGCGTTCTCACTGTCAAGATCGGCATCTACAATCTCATAACGACCAATTTTAACCACGTGTCCCATTCATTTCTCCCGTTTTAACTGGCATTGACTGTTAAGCTTAGCGCACTGAGAGAAAATAACGTGGCTGAATGATTAGGATTATTCCTTCTCTTCAGCCGGACGGACACCAATCTTAACGATGCGGTTATCCTCTTTCTCCGCGACGGTCCAGGTCAGCTGATTCCACTCCACCTGATCGCCGACGACTGGCGAGCCACCCAGCATCGCCAGCACCAGTTGCCCCAGCGACTGCTGATCGTTGGTGCGCTCATCCAGCTCGAGTCCGTAAATCTGCGCAACGTCGCGCAGGCGGGCCTCTGCATCCAGAATAAAGTCACCAAAGAAGCGCTGGTCGAGCGAAACCGGCGGCGACTGGCTAAACATTTTGCCCAGCGCCGGAAGATCGCGCTCACGGCCAATCACGCAGATGACGTCGTTCTCTTTCAGCCGTGTGCCGCCGTTGGGGTGCATCAGTACATTGTCACGGAACAGGGCAGCGATGCGGGTCTCGCGCGGCATCTTTAGGTCACGCAGCGCGGCACCGACGCACCACTTGTCGGCGCTGAGCTGATAGACAAACTGCTCCCACGGGTTTTCCGGGTGAATGTCCAGACCGATACGGCTGATCGGCGAGGCGGTCGGCGGCACCACTACTTTGGCTTTTTTCGCCGCAAAGCCCAGCGAGGTACCCTGCAACATCAGGGAGACCAGCACCACAAAGAAGGCGATATTGAAATAGAGCGAGGCGTTCTCTAAGCCGGCCATCATCGGGAAGACTGCGAGGATAATCGGCACCGCACCGCGTAAGCCGACCCAGCTGATAAAGACCCGCTCGCGGGTGGTGAAGTTGCGGAATGGCAACAGGCCAATAAACACCGACAGCGGACGCGCCACCAGAATCAGCCACAGGGAGAGGATCATCGCGGGTACCGCGATATGCCATAAATCAGACGGCGTCACCAGCAGACCCAGCACAATAAACATGCCAATCTGGCTCAGCCAGGCCATCCCATCAAAGGTCTGCAGAATGCCGTGACGGTTACGAATCGGGCGGTTGCCCAGTAAGAAGCCGCACAGATAGACCGCCAGGATGCCGCTGCCCTCTAACACGGTGGTGAGGGCAAACACCAGAATGCCGCCACTCAACGCCAGTAGCGGATAAAGCCCTGGGGCCAGACTGATCCGGTTAATCAACTGCTGCAGCGCCCAGCCACCACCCAGGCCCAACACGATACCCAGACCGAACTGCTGCACCAGATGCACCAGGAACATCCAGTCAAGGCCGCTGCGGCCCTGTTCAATCATCTCTATCAGGGTGATGGTCAGAAACACCGCCATTGGGTCGTTACTGCCCGACTCAATCTCCAGCGTAGAGCTGACGCGCTCATTCAGGCCTTTGTCACCCAGCAGGGAGAAGACGGCGGCGGCATCTGTGGATCCGATAATGGCGCCAATCAGGAAGCCCTGCATCATGTCCAGGTTAAATAGCCAGGCGGCCACCACGCCGGTCAGACCTGCGGTGATCATTACCCCGAAGGTAGCCAGCGACAGCGCAGGCCCCAGCGCGACTTTAAACGAGCTGGCTTTGGTTCGCATGCCACCATCCAGCAGGATGATCGCCAGTGCCAGGTTTGAAATCAGATACGCCGCGGGATAGTTATCAAAGGCGATGCCGCCGATACCATCAATACCGGTCAGCATACCCAGTGCAAGGAAGATAACCAGAATAGGAATGCCCAGCCGGGACGAGAAAGAGCTGAGCAGAATACTCGATGCGACCAGCACGGAACCAATGATAAACAGACTGTAGACAATAGTGTGGTTCAAACCCGGTCTCCTGAGATATGACAGTGCGATGCAGCAAGGGGTGATAAATATCCATGCTATCTCTGAAAGATAATGTTTTATCAAGGAGTTGTCATTGTGAAAATGCGTATTATACGAATTGCTTAACAGCATATGGAATCAGATTAATGTGAAGAATGAGGGGGTTGGCAGGCAAGCGGGAGAAAACAGACTGTTTTAGCATGTTATTCGGCAGATAAAAAAAGCCGGTGATTAACCGGCTTAGTGCATCAGGCTTCCGTTGCCTGTTTATGGAACAGCGATCGGAATACCGGATAGATATCTTCCGGCTCACGAATATGTTCAATGGCAAAGTTATCAAACGTCGCCTGCAGATGCTCATACTCGCGCCATAGGGTCTGATGCGCCCGGCGGGTGATCTCGATATAACTGTAGTAACGCACGACCGGCAGAATGTGCTTCGCCAGAATCTCATGACAGAGCGGCGAATCGTCGGCCCAGTTATCACCATCGGAGGCCTGAGCTGCATAGATATTCCATTGCGCCGGGTCATAACGCTCTTTTACTACCTCATCCATCAGTTTCAGCGCACTGGAAACGATGGTGCCGCCGGTCTCCTGAGAGTAGAAGAACTCCTGTTCATCCACTTCTTTAGCCTGCGTATGATGGCGGATATAAACCACATCGACATTCTTGTAGGTGCGGCTCAGGAACAGGTAGAGCAGGATATAGAAGCGTTTTGCCATGTCCTTAGTCGCCTGGTCCATCGAACCGGAGACATCCATCAGACAGAACATCACCGCCTGGCTGGAGGGCTCCGGGCGCTTCTCAAAGTTTTTGTAGCGCAGATCGAAGGTGTCGATAAAGGGCACCCGTTCAATGCGCGCCCGTAACTCGGCAATCTCTCTACGCAGCCGTTCCTCCTCCAGCAGTTGTGCCGGTTCAGCATTCTCAACTTCCTGCAGCGTCTCTTCCAGTTCGTGCAGCATGCGGCGTTTACCTGCCGTCATCGCCGTACGACGCGCCAGTGAGTTCTGCAGTGAGCGCACAACGCTGATATTGGCTGGCACGCCATTAGAGGTGAAACCGGCCCGGTGGGTCTTATACTCATTAAGCTGACGATGCTGGTTGCGACGCAGGTTAGGCAGGGCGAGATCTTCAAACAGCAGGTCAAGATACTCATCTTTCGATATCTGAAAGACAAACTCATCCTGACCTTCACCATCCTGACTGGCATTGCCCTGACCACTGCCGCCACCACCGCCACCCTGCGGACGCTCAACGCGGTCATTCTGAACAAAATGGTCGTTGCCCGGATGGACCCGATGGCGGTTACCGCCGCGGCCCTGATGGAAAATGGGCTCATTAATATCGTCAATCGGGATAGAGACGGACTCACCGCTGCTTACGTCGGTCACCGAGCGTTTATTGATGGCCTCGGAGATCGACTGCTTAATTTGCGACTTATAACGGCGCAAGAAGCGCTGGCGGTTAACCGCGCTCTTGTTTTTGCCGTTAAGCCGGCGATCGATGAAATAGGCCATGGTATTCCCCCAAACTACATTGTAAGCAGGCCGGGCGAACCCGACCCTGTCAGACCGGTATCACTTACCGGCAAGCTTACAGACTCTTATCAGGACGATTTACGCACACGCAGATACCATTCGCACAGCAGGCGAACCTGTTTGCGGGTATAGCCTTTTTCCATCATGCGATCGACAAAATCATCATGCTTTTTCTGCTCATCGGTAGAGGTCTTGGTGTTAAACGAGATGACCGGCAGCAACTCTTCCGTATTCGAGAACATTTTTTTCTCAATCACGGTGCGCAATTTCTCGTAACTGGTCCAGTTTGGATTGCGACCGTTATTGTGTGCCCTGGCGCGCAGCACGAAGTTGACGATCTCGTTACGAAAATCTTTCGGATTACTGATACCAGCAGGCTTCTCGATCTTCTCAAGCTCCGCGTTGAGCGATTCACGGTCAAACAACTGTCCGGTATCGGGATCGCGATACTCCTGATCCTGAATCCAGAAGTCGGCATAGGTCACATAGCGATCAAAAATGTTCTGACCATATTCAGAGTAGGATTCCAGATAGGCGGTCTGAATCTCTTTGCCAATAAACTCAGCATATTTGGGAATCAGATAACCTTTGAGGTGCTCAAGGTATTTCTCAGCCTGATCCTGCGGGAACTGCTCACGTTCGATTTGCTGCTCAAGCACGTAGAACAGATGCACCGGGTTAGCCGCTACTTCGGCGTGATCGAAGTTAAATACCCGCGACAGGATCTTAAAGGCAAAGCGGGTTGAAAGACCGTTCATACCTTCATCCACACCGGCGTAGTCGTGATATTCCTGCCATGACTTCGCTTTAGGGTCGGTATCTTTCAGGCTTTCGCCGTCATAGACCCGCATTTTAGAGTAGATACTGGAGTTCTCCGGATCCTTGAGACGTGACAGGATAGAGAAGCGTGCCAGCGTTTCCAGCGTACCCGGTGCGCAGGGCGAGGTTGCCAGCTCACTATGATTAAGCAGTTTGTCGTAAATTTTGATCTCTTCAGAAACCCGCAGGCAGTAGGGCACCTTGACGATATAAACGCGGTCAAGGAACGCCTCATTATTCTTGTTGTTACGGAACGTCACCCACTCTGATTCGTTGGAGTGCGCCAGAATAATGCCGTTAAACGGCAGCGCCGAAATCCCCTCGGTGCCGTTGTAGTTCCCTTCCTGCGTTGCTGTCAGGAGGGGGTGCAGCACCTTAATCGGCGCTTTAAACATCTCCACGAACTCCATGATGCCCTGGTTCGCGCGGCAGAGTGCACCAGAGTAACCGTAGGCATCAGGATCGTTTTGCGCGTGGTTTTCCAGTTTACGGATATCCACTTTACCCACCAGAGCAGAGATATCCTGGTTGTTCTCATCACCCGGCTCGGTTTTGGCGATCGCCAGCTGTTCCAGAATCGACGGCCAGACTTTTACGACTTTGAACCGCGAAATATCGCCACCAAAGTCGTGAAGGCGTTTCGCGGCCCACGGCGACATGATGGTGCCGAGGTAACGGCGCGGCACGCCATACTCTTTTTCGAGAATATGCGCGTCTTCCTGCGGATTGAACAGGCAGAGAGGATGATCATTGACCGGACTGCGTTCACCGTCAGCGCTCAGCACATAGATGGGCACCCGCTGCATCAGCGACTTAAGCCGTTCTGCCAGGGAAGATTTACCACCACCGACCGGACCCAGTAAATAGAGGATCTGTTTCTTCTCCTCAAGTCCCTGAGCGGCATGTTTCAGATAGGAGACGATCTGTTCAATCGCTTCCTCCATGCCATAAAATTCCTCGAACGCCGGATAGCGTCCCATCACACGGTTGGAGAATATTCTGGAAAGGCGTGGCTCCTGAGCAGTGTCGACCATTACTGGCTCTCCGATGGCCATTAACAGTCGCTCTGCAGCGTTGGCGTATGCACTGCGATCCTGCTTACAGATAGCAAGAAATTCCTGCAGTGTGAACTCTTCGTCCTTGGCAGCTTCATAACGCTGACGATAGTGATCGAATATATTCATAGCGATGCCCGTCCTTTCGTTTTTAGCACAGGTAAGGAGCGTAATTTAAGACGTGTAGCAGCTCCCGGAAGATATTCTCTGTTGAGTACAGCAACCCTTATGCCAACCTGATCTTTTTTATCGGGATACACAACTTTTATGGTTACTCTGCTCGTACAAAATCTCTGCTGTTAATTCTAACTGTAGATGGCTTCTAGGAAATTTCCTCCACGGGTTTGAGCGAATGAGGGGGAGATCAAGACGAATTCGGATCAGTTAAGAGATGAGTTCGTATGGGTGATGCTTTAACTTAACGTGTTTTTAACCTTTGGTGCCACATTCATCTGTTGGTTGCTTAAAGGATTTCGATATAAGTTAATCCAGCCGTAAAAAAACGTTAGACTTCCTGTTTGATTGTTATATTTATGGAATGAATAAATTGTGAACCAATTCAAATTTAAGACGCTTGTTGCACTTTTACCCTGTTGTTTACTGGCGGCGCACGCCAGTGCCGCTCCGCTTTCTGTAGGGGCATCGGTTATCTATGCCGACTCACCTTATCGTGGCGGACAGGACCGTTATCTTCCGGTTCCGGTTATCAATTATGAAGGTGAAAACTTCTGGTTCCGTAGCCTGCAGGGCGGTTACTACCTGTGGAAAGATCCTCAGAATCAGCTCTCTCTGACGCTACTGGGCTCACCGCAGGAGTACAAACCCAGCGACAACGATCTGGGCGATATGAAAGGGCTGGATAAGCGCCGCATGACGCTAATGGGTGGCGCAACCTATCGTCACACCGCCGACTGGGGGGTTGTCCGTACGGCATTGCTGGGCGACGTGCTGAATAACAGCAACGGCATGATCTGGGACCTGACTTACCTCTACCCCATCCAGATGGGCGACTTCAGCCTGACGCCGGGCATCGGTGCCATGTGGAATAGCGCCAATCAAAACCGTTATTATTACGGTGTTTCCGCGCATGAAAGCGCACGTACCGGCATCAGTCGTTACAATCCGGACGACAGCTGGTCACCTTATGTTGAGCTGAGTGCCAGCTATCAGATTGCAACGCAGTGGAATGTTGGCGTGGTAGGACGTTACACCCGCTTTGACAGCGAAATCAAAGACAGTCCAATGATTGATAAGAGCGGGCAGACGACGATCTGGACAGGTGTCAGCTACACCTTCTGATAACGCACCGAAAGAGGGCACCCAGTGCCCTCTGTTCTTTTATGGGGCCTCAGAATGAGGCGGGAGAGCAGAATGCACAACACGATTAACTTCGCTGGCTTCAATAACCTGCCGTTAATCGGGCAGGGCACATGGTATATGGGCGAAAACCCGGCGCAGCGGGCCGGTGAAGTCGCGGCATTGCAGGCAGGTCTTGAATGTGGATTGCAGCTAATTGATACCGCCGAAATGTATGCAGACGGCGGCGCTGAAGAGGTGGTCGGGCAGGCACTGCAGGGGCGTCGCGATAAAGCGTTGCTGGTGTCGAAGGTCTATCCGTGGAATGCCGGCGAAGTGGATGCCATTAAAGCCTGTGAGCGCAGCCTGCGCCGTCTGCAGACCGACTACCTTGATCTCTACCTGCTGCACTGGCGCGGTAACATCCCCCTGGAAGAGACTCTGCGCGCCATGGAGCGCCTGCAGCAGCAGGGCAAGATTCGTCACTGGGGCGTCTCGAATTTTGATACTGATGATATGGCCGAACTGTGGGACGAACCCGGAGGCGATCAGTGTGCGACCAACCAGGTACTCTACCATCTGGCTTCACGCGGTATTGAATTTGATCTGCTGCCCGTCTGTCAGCAGCGTGGCGTGCCGGTGATGGCCTATTGTCCGCTGGCACAGGCTGGACGGCTACGGGACGCGCTGTTTACCGACGTGGTGCTGAATCAGATTGCACAACAGAAGGGCATCAGCGTGGCGCAATTACTGCTGGCCTGGGTAATTCGTCAGTCTGGCGTCATTGCCATTCCCAAAGCCAGTTCTGTGGTTCATGTTCATGAGAATGCTGCGGCACTGGAGGTGGAACTGACCGATGAAGAATTGCAGCTCATCGATCGTGCCTGGCCAGCACCACAGCATAAATTACCGCTGGATATCGTTTAGCCGTTGCCCCTGTCGCTGGCTGCGGCTTTCTTCTTCAGGCGGAATGTTGTAGCCAGACGTGCTGGCTTTTCACCTGCGCTGCGTAACGGTTTGCTGATACGTGCCGTCTCTACGCAGACCATCGTCTTGTAACCTTCATTTGCCATGTCCGACATACTGCAGGAGAGTTCAACACCCGGATTCCACGTGACAACGTCACTATGATGATGGTGATAAACCTCAATCTGCCGTTCACCCGCCGTATCATTGATGACCGAGCAATCTTCTGCTGCAGTAAAAATACGGTCGATGCGCCCAGGATAACGCTGTCTGCCATCACTGCTGGCAACCTCGCCATTATTGACTTTGTCGATATAGCGGTTGCCCAGACCGGAGACCTCAACCCCGTTGATGTCACTGACGGTAAAGTAGCTATGCAGCGCTGCCGTGGCTTCAAAGTCACCATGAGCTTCCAGCTCAATCTCACAATGCTGACCCAGGCGGAAGCGGGCGATAAGGGTAAATTCGTGTGGCCACAGTTTCAGCGTCTGAGCGTTGCTCTCCAGCACCAGCGTCAGCATCACGCCATCTTCATTCTCATCATGCGCCGTCAGTTTCCATGTCTGAATCCGGGCGAAACCGTGAGCCGGTTCGCCTGCCGGACCAAACCAGGGCCAGCAGATCGGTACACCGCCACGAATCGCTTTGCCTGGTGAAAACAGACTTTTGCCGCTCAGCCAGAGTACCGGCTTTTCGCCACTCGGCTGCCAGGCGATCAGGTGCGCGCCCTGCAGCGTAATCGCTGCGCGTACCTTAGGGTGACTGATGACAATCGTCGGCAGTTCGCCAACCTGACGCTGCGAAAGGTAAGGGGAGATC
The DNA here is from genome assembly GCF_024158165.1 of Pantoea sp. B550. NCBI lineage: Bacteria > Pseudomonadati > Pseudomonadota > Gammaproteobacteria > Enterobacterales > Erwiniaceae > Pantoea > Pantoea sp. B550. Next base: position 158,226 of record NZ_JAMYXI010000003.1, on the reverse strand, counting down.
TGCGTGACTACGGGCAGAGAAAACAGTTTATCTTGCATGTTCGATTCCTTCCTGTGCGGATCAAAAAAAGGGCGACCGAAGTCGCCCTTAATCTTAATGATGTCTGTCTGCCTTATTTAGCAGAAACCAGCGCAATCAGGTCAAGAACTTTGTTTGAGTAGCCAGTTTCGTTGTCATACCAGGAAACCAGTTTCACAAAGTTGTCGTTCAGCGCGATACCCGCTTTAGCATCAAACACTGAAGTCAGGACTTCGCCGTTGAAGTCGGTAGAAACCACGTCATCTTCAACGTAGCCCAGAACGTCTTTCATCTCACCTTCTGCAGCAGCTTTAATGGCAGCACAGATTTCTTTGTAAGAGGCCGCTTTTTCCAGACGCACGGTCAGGTCAACAACGGAAACGTTAGGGGTAGGTACGCGGAATGCCATACCTGTCAGTTTGCCGTTCAGCTCTGGCAGAACTTTACCAACGGCTTTTGCTGCGCCAGTTGATGAAGGAATGATGTTCTGCGATGCGCCACGGCCGCCGCGCCAGTCTTTGTGAGACGGGCCATCAACGGTTTTCTGGGTAGCAGTGGTAGCGTGAACAGTGGTCATCAGACCTTCAACGATACCGAACTTGTCGTTGATGACTTTTGCCAGCGGTGCCAGGCAGTTGGTGGTACAGGAGGCGTTAGAAACGATATCCTGGCCATCATATTTGTCGAAGTTTGCACCACGAACAAACATTGGGGTGTCATCTTTAGATGGACCGGTCAGAACGACTTTCTTAGCACCTGCGGTGATGTGTTTACGCGCGGTTTCGTCGGTCAGGAAGATACCGGTTGCTTCCGCAACAACGTCAACGCCCACTTCATCCCACTTCAGGTTCGCTGGATCACGTTCAGCAGTAACACGGATTTTTTTACCGTTAACCACCAGTGCGCCATCCTGAACTTCTACGGTGCCGTCGAAACGACCGTGCGTAGAGTCATACTTCAGCATGTACGCCATGTAATCCGCGTCCAGCAGGTCGTTGATAGCAACGATTTCGATGTCAGAACGCTTTTGAGCAGCACGGAAAACGATGCGACCGATACGGCCGAAACCATTGATACCTACTTTGATAGTCATATATTCCACCAGCTATTGGTTAGTGAATAAAAGGTTGCCTGTAAAATTACAAAAACCTTACCAGGCGTCAAGCGGAATCGTGTCAATTGTTGCGACAGGTCAATTCGCCTGACAGGAATAATTCGATGCGCAACCGCTTGCGCGCCGCCAATGATATCGCGTTTCGTCGAACCAATCGCCGAATATATAGGGATGCCCGGGATAAAAGGTGATCAAAGTCACAATTACGCTTTGCAGTGGACGGCTTGAAAGGGTGAGCACAAAAAAAGACCCGGTAATGTTGATCATTTGTTAGAATAATAGTCGAATTTTTCAGAATGGCACTTCCCCGGAATCCTAAAAATGGCTAAAGACACCGCACCCGACGCAAAAATCGCCGAGCTGACAGAAATGCAGCGTTATGTGACACAGCAACGCGGAACGGAACCGCCTTACAGCGGCGCACTGCTGCACAACAAGCAGGAAGGGATTTACCACTGCCTGGTCTGTGAGGCGCCACTTTTTCTCTCAGAGACTAAATATGATTCTGGCTGTGGCTGGCCCAGTTTCTATCAGCCGTTCAGTGACGATGCAATTCGCTACATCGAAGACAATTCACACGGCATGCAGCGTGTTGAGATCCGCTGTGGCAGCTGCGATGCGCATCTGGGGCATGTCTTCCCCGATGGCCCGCAACCGACCGGTGAACGCTACTGTGTTAACTCCGCCTCGCTGAATTTCACCGACGAGCAGGGCGAACAGACCAAAGGGTAAGGCGATGAAGGAACAACTTGAAGCGATGCTTGCGTCGATGACACCTGAAGTCTATGAACGACTGGCAACAGCAGTTGAGATTGGAAAATGGCCGGATGGCGTGGCACTGACGCAGGAACAGCGCGACAACTGTCTGCAACTGGTTATGTTGTGGCAGGCAAGACATAACGATGCGCCGCAGCATATGACCATCGCTAAGGGCGGCGAGATGGTGATGAAGTCGAAAAAAGAGCTGAAAGAAGCGTTCGGCATCGATCCGGATGTCACCCGCATTCATCTGCACTAAAAAAAAGCTGGCGTCATGCCAGCTCCTTTTTTAAATCAGAATCGCGCCCTGCGCCGTCATCTGAGCAAAGGCGATTTCACTGTCCTCAGGATTGAGATTAACGCCGCGGCAACCTTCTTTGACCACCTCGACGTGATACCCCAATTCCAGCGCATCCAGCACGCTATATTTCACGCAGTAATCTGTCGCCAGCCCCAGCATCACCAGATGGGTGATGCCACGCTCACGCAGCCAGCTGTCCAGCTCGGTTTTACGACGGTGGCCATTATCAAAAAAGGCGCTGTAGCTGTCGACATCCTGATCTTCACCTTTATGGAACGTCGCATCGAACAGTGAACGATCCAGACCGGGATGGAAATCCGCACCTGCTGAGCCCTGAATGCCGTGATCGGGCCACCAGATTTGCGCCAGACCATTTAACTCGCCCAGCGTGTAGACCGGCTCACCGGAAACCGAGGCAAAGCTGCCGTGATCGGCCGGGTGCCAGTCCTGCAGGGCCAGTACGCATTCACCGTTCTCACGGAACAAACGCGCATAGCGATTAGCCACCTCGACCGTGTGGTCGCCCTCATGGACTGCCATCGGGCCGCCGGGGCAAAAATCGTTCTGAATATCAATAATGATGAGTGCCCGCTTCATTACATGTCGCTCCGTTTCAGTCTTCAGTCAGTTCGCCGCGCAAATTCTGCTGCATTCTGGCACGGATTTGATCGGCAGAGAGTTCCTGACTGAGTAAAAAGTGTAGCTTGGTCAGCGCGGCTTCTACCGTCAGGTCAAATCCGCTAATCACGCCAGCCTCTTCCAGCGCATTGCCGGTGGCGTATCCGCCCATATTCACCTTGCCTGAAATACACTGGGTCAGGTTTACTACCACGATACCACGTTCGCTGGCCTGCTGAAGTTCGGCCAGAAATTCCTTGTTCTGCGGGGCATTGCCCACGCCATAAGAACGCAGGATCAGCGCCTTCACCGGCTGACGCAGGAAGTTACGCACCACGTCGGCGGAAATTCCTGGATAGAGGGTGACCACACCAATGGGCTGAGGCGTAATGGTGTGAACGTTCAGTTCACCCTGACCGGACGGGGCAGGTGGCGTATTGAGGCGGCGAATATGAATGCCCGCTTCCAGGAGTGCGGAGAGGTTCGGCGAAGCAAAGGCGTTGAAGCCATCGGCATGAGCCTTGGTGGTACGGTTACCGCGATAAAGTGTGTTATTGAAAAACAGAGACACTTCGCTAATCGGATAGTTAGCCGCTACATAAAGAGAATTCAACAGATTCTGCTGACCATCTGAGCGCAGTTCCGCCAGTGGAATCTGCGACCCGGTCACGATCACCGGCTTGGCCAGATTTTCCAGCATGAACGAGAGCGCAGAGGCGGTAAACGCCATGGTGTCAGTGCCATGCAGAATCACAAAGCCATCGTAGCGATCGTAATTTTGTCGGATATCGTTGGCGATAAACTGCCAGTCTTCCGGGGTCATGTCGGATGAGTCGATCAGCGGCTGATATTCATGAATGGTGAAATCAGGCATCTCGGGGCGGTGGAACTCGGGCATATTCGCCAGCTGCTGCTGCAGGTGCCCTGAGACCGGAATATAGCCCTGCGCAGAGCGCTGCATACCGATTGTCCCGCCAGTGTAGGCAACGTAGATGTTTTTCTTTTGCATTAGAGAACTCAGACTCGCCATAAAACGCGCAGTATAAGGGGAATAGCGGGGAAAAGCAGCCCGACCAGCGGCCGGGCTGAGAGGTTTATCGCACTTCGCCGCAGTTCAGGCAGAAGGCATAACGATTCTGAGGATCGTTCTGCTTGTCGAACAGACCCGGCTGGGCTTTCATGGCACTCATCACATCCAGCATCGGTGCGGGCAGCCAGGCTTTCAGCGTATCCGGCAATACGGCCTGTACAGAGGCGTTCATCTGGCCCAGCACCATATCCAGGAAGGTCGGTTCATCCTGATACCAGCTCAGCATAGGTTTACTGACTTTAGCCAGCTCGCCCGCCTTCTTCACGGCATCATCGAAGTCACCCAGCGCATCCACCAGACCATTGGCTTTGGCATCGCTGCCGGTCCAGACATGGCCCTGCGCGATCGCATCAATCTGCTCTGGGGTTTTATGACGCGACTTCGCCACCAGACCCACAAAGTTGCGGTAGCCATTTTCGATAGTCAGCTGCATCAGCTGCTGAACTTCCGCTGGCAGCGCTTTGGTGGTAGAGATATCCGCCAGCGGGGAGGTCGCGACACCATCTGTGTGTACGCCAATGCTGTCCAGACTGTTCTCCAGCGTATTAATCACACCGAAGATACCAATCGAGCCGGTCAGCGTGCTGGGGTTCGCCACAATATAGCTGGCAGGCGTTGAGATCCAGTAACCGCCGGATGCCGCCATGCCGCCCATAGAGACCACAATCGGCTTACCTGCGGCCTGGGCCGCCGCCAGCTCTTCACGAATGGCTTCCGAAGCCGTCACGCTGCCACCCGGGCTGTTGACCCGCAGAATGATCGCTTTGATTTTTGGATCGAGACGCGCATCGCGAATCTGCGCGGCCGTGGTATCACCACCCACGTTGCCCGGCGTCTCTTCGCCATCCATGATGGCACCGCTGGCCATGACGACCGCAATGTTGCCATCCTGCTGCGAGGAGGCTGGTTTCACGCTGTAGTCATAGATGCTGACGCTACGGTAATCGTTGCTCTGCTTATCCAGACCAAAGGTTTTCACCAGCTCCTGATCGGCTGCTGCACGGGAACCCAGGGCATCGACCAGCTTGTTATCCAGCGCATATTGCGCGGTATCGCCTTTAACCGCGTTTAAACCAGCAATAATCGCTGCTGCGCCAGGGAAGAGTTGTTCCGGCGTCAGCTGGCGATTCGCCGCCACGGTATTCAGGTAGTTCTGCCACAGCTGACCGACCCAGCGGCTGTCAGCATCACGTGCCGCTGGTGACATGTCGTCACGCAGGAATGGCTCGACCGCTGATTTATAGGTCCCGACACGGAAGACGTGTGAGGTGACTTTCAGCTTCTCCAGCAGGGTTTTGTAGTAGAGTCCATTGGTGGCGAAACCATGCAGATCCACGGTGCCCTGCGGCGACAGATAGATTTTCGTGGCGTAGCTGGCAAGGTAGTATTGCGCCTGGCTGTAGCTGTCGCCCAGAGCATAAATTGGCTTGCCGCTGTCGCGGAATTCACGCAGCGCTTTACCCACATATTGCAGCGAAGGCTGATCGCCACCGGCAAACTCGCGTAGATCGAGCACCATGCCTTTAATGTTGCTGTCACCTTTTGCCTGGCGAATGGCATCGACCACATCAAACAGCGAATTTTCCTGTAAGCGATCACTGCTGGCACCCAGCAGCTGGCGACCAATTTTACTCAGACGGTTGCTTACCGACGGTTTATCCACCAGCACGCCGCTGAGATCGACCTTCAGCGCGCCCTGCTGAATCGGCGCTGAACTGCCGCCCGATCCGCTGACCTGAAGCCAGATCCCTACACCCACCACAATCAACAAAATCAGGAAAATATTCAGAATAAATTCCCTGATAAAATTCAATACCCGCCAGCTCCAGCGGAACAGACCTGCAATTATTCGCCACAATGTGCGCATCAGACTCTCCATAAATATGTAGCAGGAAGTGGCCGCCGCGCGGACCAGACTTCCCCGACGAGCTCATCCTAAAGAGCGGCGTGTGAAAAGTCAGCAGGAAATCACTGCGCACTGTTACAAAAAATCTGCCTGTGCCAGGATAATGGCAACATTACAGAGATCGGGAGAGAAACATGGACGCACTGGAGTTACTGGTCAACCGACGTTCGGCTTCACGCCTGACTGAGCCGGCACCGGCAGGTGACGCACTGGAAAATATCCTGCGGGCTGGCATGCGCGCCCCGGATCACGGCACGCTGCAACCCTGGCGCTTCATCATTGTAGAAAATGAAGGGCGTGACCGGATGAGTCAGCTGCTGGAGAGGGCGGCACGCGATAGCCAGCTGGATGAAAAGGCGATTAATAAAGCGAGCCAGGCGCCGTTTCGCGCACCGATGATTATTACCGTGGTGGCACATTGCGAAGAGCACCACAAAGTGCCGCGCTGGGAACAGATTGCCTCGGCCAGCTGTGCGGTGATGGCGATGCAGATGGCAGCGCTTGCTCAGGGTTACAACGGTATCTGGCGCAGCGGTCCCTGGACCGATGACGAGCAGGTACGGCAGGGTTTTGGCTGCCGCGAGCAGGATGCCATTGTTGGCTTCCTTTATCTGGGGACCCCGCAACTGAAATCCAGCACCACGGTGCTCCCGCCTGACACCGCGCCTTTCGTCCGCTACTTCTAATCTGCATGTCCGGTTCCGGCAGGGTGCATTTCAGCCCTGCCTTTTGCACGGTTCCTGTGCGAACGATCGCTAACACCGCGCGTCACGCTTACGCCCGAAGCCCTGCCAGGCTAACATAGCCCCAAGATTCAAACCGACAGCGAACAACCGGTTATCACTGTGTTCCCCTGATGTTAAGGATGTCCTGATTCAATGCGTTTGTTTATTGCGGAAAAACCGAGCCTTGGGCGTGCTATCGCAGATGTGCTGCCGAAACCGCATCGCCGCGGTGATGGCTTTATTGCCTGCGGCAACGATCAGATCGTCACCTGGTGCGTGGGACACCTTCTGGAGCAGGCGCAGCCCGACAGTTATGACAGCCGTTACGCACGCTGGTCGCTGAACGATCTGCCGATCATCCCGGAAAAATGGCAGCTGAAACCGCGTCCGTCGGTCGCGAAGCAGCTGAAAGTGGTTGAAAGTCTGCTGGCGCAGGCGAGTGAAGTGGTGCATGCCGGTGACCCGGATCGGGAAGGGCAGTTGCTGGTGGATGAGGTGCTGGATTACCTTAACCTGCCGGCTGAAAAACGCAGCAAAGTGCAGCGCTGTCTGATCAACGATCTTAATCCTCAGGCAGTGGATCGAGCCGTAAATCGCCTGCGTGAGAATCGCGAGTTTATCCCGCTGTGCGTCTCTGCGCTGGCCCGCGCCCGGGCGGACTGGCTTTACGGCATCAACATGACCCGTGCCTGGACGCTGCTGGGACGCAATGCTGGCTACGATGGCGTGCTGTCGGTAGGTCGGGTGCAGACACCGGTACTGGGGCTGGTAGTCCGGCGCGATGAGGAGATCGAAAACTTCGTGCCGAAAGACTACTTCGAAGTTAAAGCACATATCCTCACGCCGGATGGTGCCAGATTTGTTGCCAGCTGGATTCCCAGCGAAGCCTGTGAGCCGTGGCAGGATGAAGAGGGGCGTCTGCTTAAACGCGCACTGGCCGATCATGTGGTAGCGCGTATCACCGGTCAACCCGCCATCGTCACAGCTTACAGTGATAAGCGCGAAAATGACGTCGCTCCGCTGCCATTCTCCCTGTCCAGCCTGCAGATCGAGGCCGCAAAACGGTACGGACTGAGTGCCCAGACGGTTTTGGACGCCTGTCAGCGGCTCTATGAAACACACAAACTGATTACCTACCCGCGTTCAGACAGCCGCTATCTGCCGGAAGAACATTTTGTTGGTCGTCATGCAGTCTTAAAGGCGATACAGGCGCATCAGCCCCAGCTTACCCCACCAGCAGACTTTAACGCCGATCGCAGAAATCGCTGCTGGGATGATAAAAAAGTCGATGCTCACCATGCCATTATTCCCACGGCCCGAAGCAGCGCGGTAAAGCTCAGCGAAAATGAACAGCATATCTATGAGCTGGTGGCACGCCAGTATCTGATGCAGTTCTGCCCGGATGCAGTATTCCGTAAATGTGTCATCGACCTTGATATTGCGGGCGGAAAATTTGTGGCGAAAGCGCGCTTCCTGGCTGAGGCGGGCTGGCGCGCACTGCTGGGCAGCAAAGAGCGTGATGAAGAGAACGACGGCATGCCGCTGCCAGAGGTGGCGAAGGGTGATGAGTTGCTGTGTGAGCGTGGCGAGGTGCTGGCGAAGCAGACTCAGCCGCCACGCCCGTTTACCGATGCGACGATTCTTTCTGCAATGACCGGCATCGCCCGTTTCGTTCAGGATAAAGAATTAAAGAAAGTGCTGCGTGCGACCGATGGTTTAGGAACGGAAGCCACACGTGCCGGCATTATCGAATTACTGTTTCGTCGTGGCTTCCTGGTGAAGAAGGGCCGTTACATCAATTCCACGGATGCAGGACGCGCCCTGATTCACTCTCTGCCCGATCTGGCCGCGCGCCCGGATATGACGGCGCAGTGGGAATCGACACTGACGCGTATCAGCGAAAAGGCCTGCCGCTATGATGAGTTTATGCAGCCGCTGGTGCAGACCTTAACCGGCCTTATCCAGCAGGCGCGGCAGCAGCCTGCGGCGCATGCATTTCGGGGATTACCGTCCACCGGACAGAAACGTCCGGTGCGCAAAACCAGGCGTAAAGTGAAGGAGACGGAATGAGGCATTATTCAGTATTACTGGCCCTGGCTCTGATGCTGGCGACCAGCGCAGTGCAGGCCAACAGTCGTTATCAGTCGATGCCACAACAGGGCAACAATGGTGTAAACACTGATGTAGTGGTGGATATGCCGCCTGAAGCCTGGACGCAGTCAGAGAGACGTCAGCAGGACTGTCTCCGCTGCTGTATCTTTGAGAACCGCAACTACACAGAAGGTGCGGTAGTGAAATCTGAGGGCGTGCTGCTGCAGTGTGCGCGTGATGAACAGTCTCTTGGCACCAACAACCTTATCTGGAAGATAGTGAAATAGCCGTCGCGTGGCGCTCTGCCACGCGACCATTAATTAAAAGTGGAAGGTTGACCAGATGGGGGCGTGGTCAGATGGTTTTTCCATGCCCCGGATCTCATAATCAATGCCGGTCTCAACGCAGTGCGACGCCAGGGTTTTGCTCGCCAGCACCAGATCGATGCGTAACCCGCGATTATCATCAAACCCTTTCGAACGGTAATCGAACCAGGAAAAGCGATCCGCCACCTCCGGATTGTGCTCACGCCAGGTATCAACCAGTCCCCAGCCCAGCAGGCGGTCCATCCACTCGCGCTCTTCCGGCAGGAAGGAGCATTTGCCGGTGCGCAGCCAGCGCTTGCGGCTCTCCTCACCAATACCAATATCCCGATCGGTGCTGCTGATATTCATGTCGCCCATAATCAGAACCGGCTTATCAGCAGGCAGATCCTCGGTCAGCAGACGTTGCAGATCGCGATAGAACTTCTCTTTAGCCGGGAACTTGGTGGGATGGTCGCGACTTTCGCCCTGCGGGAAATAGCCATTAATCACCGTGATGTCGCCAATCGGGCTGGGAATTTCCGCCATGATCAGGCGGCGCTGGGATTCTTCATTATCGCCCGGAAAACCCCGGCTGACTGACACTGGCTGAGCTTTGGTTAGCAACGCCACGCCGTAATGGCCTTTCTGACCATGATAAAAGACGTGATAGCCAAGCTTTGCCACCTCCTCCAGTGGGAACATGTCGTCATGGACTTTGGTTTCCTGCAGACCGATCACATCGGGCTGATGCTGTTCGACAAGCGCCTGAAGCTGATGTGGGCGGGCACGCAACCCATTGATGTTAAATGAAACAAATTTCATGAGATCGACCATTATTCAGCAAGTAATGGGCGAAGATGGTAGCGATTTTTATTGAGAAAGTCATGACGGAACAGACTGAGATTGTGCGAAAGCGGGTAAGAAACGTGAGGAGGCGTAAGGCAGACCAGGAAGCTCAGGTATCGTTTTGGGAGTCGTGTGCACGATGCCCGACCCGAACCTTAATCGAAGGTTCTCATCCCTCTCCGCGCAGAACAGGAGGCTGTGATGTTTTTTTGGGATTAAGTGCGACATGCAGGATGATGGTGGTGGGAGAAGGATTCGAACCTTCGAAGTCTGTGACGGCAGATTTACAGTCTGCTCCCTTTGGCCGCTCGGGAATCCCACCATGGCCTGAATCTTTGTCTCTTAAAGCGGGGCGCATCATACCAAATGCGATAAGAGTGTAAAGCGCCCACTGGCAAAACCACAACTGTTTGCCCACTTTTTACACGTAGCGCTGAATCTGCAGGCAATTCAGCGTCCTGGCTGATTAAAGAATAATCGTACGGTTGCCGTAAACGAACACGCGCTGTCCCAGCACTTTATACAGTGCGTTGCTCAGTACATTCTTTTCTACGTCGCGACCGGCACGCATCATCTCATCCGCGGTATAGCTGTGATCAACGTTAATCACATCCTGCATGATGATGGGACCTTCATCGAGATTGTCATTCACGTAGTGCGCGGTAGCACCGATGATTTTCACGCCACGCTCATAAGCCTGGTGGTAAGGGCGGGCTCCAATAAAGGCGGGCAGAAAGGAGTGATGAATATTGATAATCTGGTTCGGATAACGCTGCACGAAAGCGGGCGTCAGAACGCGCATATATTTTGCCAGCACCACGTAATCGGGCTGATAGCGGTCAATCTCTTCTGCCATGCGGTTATCGTGCTCTTCCCGCGTCAGCCCGTCATGACTCACCAGCACAAACGGAATATCAAAACGCTCAACCAGTGAACGCAGGGTATCGTGGTTACCCACTACCGCTGCAATTTCCATATCCAGGCCGCCAAACGCGCTCTTCATTAACAGATCGCCCAGGCAGTGTGCCTCTTTAGTCACCAGAATCACCACGCGACGGCGACCGGCACTGTGAAGTTCCCGCACTGAACCCTGCGGCAGGGCGCTGTCGAGATCAGCGAGCAGGGTATTATCGTTGAAAATTCCTTCCAGCTCGGTGCGCATGAAAAAACGCCCGGTGCGATGATCAACAAACTCATTGTTCTGCACGATATTAAGTTCGTGCTTGTAACAAATATTGGTGATTTTGGCGATCAGACCTTTTGCATCGGGACAAATGGTTCGTAAAACTTTTCTTTGCATGGTTTGCGCTTGCATCTCAATCAGAGTCCTGTCAAAGCATTAGGGTGTAAACCGCTGGGGTAGCCGTCAGCTTAACCACAACATTTTTTGTATTTTTTGCCACTGCCGCACGGGCAGGGATCGTTACGCCCGACGGGCGGTATTGTACCGTCAACATAGTACCAGCGTTGATCCTCGCGAAGAAAGCGTGAACGCTCATGAATGGCATGAATGTTTGTTTTCTCGCGGTATCGCGCAAAAAAGGTAACGAAAGCTTCGTTCTCATGGTTTCCATGATTACAACGGGTTACATTCAGGCTAAGCCATTCGGTGCCCGGAAAACTTTCAGATAAAAGCCCCGACAGCCCCGGATGCCGTTTGTCAGGATGCCAGGTTGCAACCAGATAGTCCGCATTCTGCTGAACATAGGCGCAATAACGGGATCGCATAAGTTGTTCAGCTGTAACAGGAGTCTGGTTACCCTGCAGAAAGGGCCCGCAACATACGCTATACTGCTCTCCGCTACAACATGGGCAGGTTTCTGACACATTGTCTCCCGGGAATGATGAGTCGATTTCACAAGCGCGCTATGTTAGCTGACCCCACGTTGTGACGCTACGTATTGACGGCAGGACCAGATACAAATGAGAAAGGTAAGAATTGGATTGGCTCTTGGATCTGGCGCGGCCAAGGGATGGGCGCATATTGGCGTGATTAACGCGCTGGAGCGGGCCGGTATTGAGATTGACGTTGTTGCAGGCTGCTCAGTCGGCGCACTGGTCGGGTCTGCCTATGTGAATAACCGTTTACCGCTGATGGAAAAATGGGTCAGTGCATTTCGCTACTGGGATGTGATTCGCCTGATGGACGTCTCCTGGCAGCGTGGCGGGTTGTTACGCGGCGAAAGAGTATTCAGCCATGTCCGTCAGCTGATTCCCAATGATGCGATTGAGCACTGTAATAAACCCTTTGGCGTGGTGGCGACCAACCTCAGTACCGGACGTGAGCTCTGGCTGACCGAGGGCGATCTGCATCAGGCAGTACGCGCATCCTGCAGTATGCCAGGTTTATTACCGCCGGTGGGCTACAATGGGTATTGGCTGGTGGATGGTGCTGTGGTTAACCCGGTGCCGATTTCACTGACGCGCGCCCTGGGCGCAGACATTGTTATCGCCGTTGACTTACAGCATGACGCACATTTAATGCAGCAGGATCTCTTTTCCGTTACACCTCAGAACAGTGAAGAAGAAGCCGCCGCAGCGGCATTAAGTTGGGGGGGAAAGTTGCGACAGCGCCTGGTGAATTTCACCCAGCGCCGTGCATCTCAGTCACCTGGCGCGATGGAGATTATGTCTACTTCTATTCAGGTACTGGAGAATCGCCTTAAGCGAAACCGTATGGCAGGCGATCCGCCCGATGTTTTGATACAGCCGATCTGTCCGCAAATTTCGACGCTGGATTTTCATCGTGCTGAAGAGGCCATTGAGGCAGGCAGGGCCGCCGTAGAGAAGAAAATGGATGAACTATTACCACTGGTCCGTGGCAGATAATCAGGTTGTTCATTCAAAACGGTGACTTCGGGCAATACTGAAAGGCGCAACTGCGTTTTATGAACCACTATTGAATTATCTGGTACGCAGGGGGAAAGAATGGAAAAACCACTACTCGGCAAAAAGATACTCATTGTCGAAGATGAGGCTGTTTTCCGTTCGTTGCTGGACCAATTTTTGTTATCGATGGGTGCTGTGACGTTACAAGCGGAAGATGGTCTGGAAGCAATTGCACAACTACAACAGCATACTGTCGACCTGATTATCTGCGATCTGGAAATGCCCCGTATGAGTGGCATCCAGTTTGTTGAACATATTCGTACCCGTGGCAATGTCGTGCCGATATTGATCATCTCGGCCACTGAAAACATGTCCGATATCGCTCATGTGCTGCGTCTTGGGGTGCAGGATGTGCTGCTTAAGCCACTCAAAAACTTCGAACGCTTCCGTGAAGCGGTTTATGAGTGCCTTTATCCCTCAATGTTCACCTCAAAAGTGGAGGAGGATGAGCAGCTTTTCCAGGACTGGGATGCGCTGGTTCGCGATCCAAAAGCAGCCGCCAAGCTGCTCAAGCAACTTCAGCCGCCGGTACAGCAGACCATTGCCAACTGCCGGATTAACTATCGCCAGTTGACGATGGCCGAGCAGCCTGGTCTGGTACTTGATATCGCGGCACTCTCCGACAAAGATCTGGCGTTTTACTGTCTCGATGTGACGCGCGCCGGTGATAACGGCGTGCTGGCGGCACTGCTGCTGCGCGCACTGTTTAATGGCCTGCTGCAGGAGCAGCTCACGGGCCAAAAACAACGTCTTCCGGAGCTGAATGGACTACTCAGACAGGTCAATCTGCTGCTGCGTCAGGCGAACCTGAGCGGTCAGTTCCCGCTACTGGTTGGTTACTATCATCGCGGTTTAAAAAATCTGATTCTGGTTTCGGCCGGATTAAACGCCACACTACATGTGCATGCCCATCAGATTCAGCTCAGTAATGGTGTCCCGCTTGGCACTATGGGCAGCACCCATCTTAATCAAATCAGTCAGCGCGCAGATAACTGGCAGTGCCACGTATGGGGCGCGGGTGGTCGCATCCGGCTGATGCTGTCTGCAGAAGAGTAAGGGTAAAAAACAGAGAGATTCTGGCGATGAACTCAGGGCCAGAGTTTAGCTTTACAGTTGGGTAATAGTCTTAATTTCGACAGTTTAGTCCCTTCCAGGATAAATCCGTTCGATACTAACTGATATACTCATTTCCGATTTTAAACCGACATATCAAGTATTAACTTGAACGGCCTATAAGAGAGGTATCTTAATGTCTGCCAATAATACCAAAGTAAAAAAAGCGGTAATCCCGGTAGCGGGTTTGGGTACGCGTATGCTCCCGGCTACCAAAGCGATTCCAAAAGAGATGTTACCGCTGGTTGATAAGCCGTTAATCCAGTATGTCGTCAACGAGTGTATCGCTGCTGGCATCAACGAAATTGTGCTGGTTACGCATTCATCAAAAAATGCCATCGAAAACCATTTTGATACCAGCTTCGAACTGGAATCAATGCTGGAAAAACGCGTTAAGCGTCAGCTGCTGGATGAAATCCAGTCAATCTGCCCGCCACACGTTACCATCATGCAGGTCCGTCAGGGCATCGCTAAAGGTCTGGGTCACGCTGTGATGTGTGCACACCCGCTGATCGGTGATGAGCCATTTGCGGTCATCCTGCCAGACGTCATCATCGACGAATATGAATCCAACCCAACCAAAGATAACCTGGCAGAAATGCTGAGCCGTTATGAAGAGTCTGGCCGCAGCCAGATCATGGTTGAGCCGGTTGACGATGTTACCGCGTACGGTGTTGTTGATTGCCAGGGCGCAGAACTGAACCCAGGCGACAGCGCACCTATGGTTGGTGTGGTTGAAAAGCCTAAAGCGTCAGAGTCACCATCAAATCTGGCCGTTGTAGGTCGCTATGTGCTGTCTTCAGACATCTGGCCACTGCTGGCGAAAACTCCTCCAGGTGCAGGCGGCGAAGTTCAGCTGACTGACTCCATTGCGATGCTGATGGAAAAAGAGACGGTTGAAGCTTATCACCTGAAAGGCGTGAGCCATGACTGTGGTAATAAGCTGGGCTACATGCATGCTTTCGTTGAGTACGGTGTTCGTCATCCGGTATTGGGCAAAGATTTCTCTGAATGGCTCGATGGCGCAGTTGGCAACAAAAAGTAATTCATAAACACAGGATAACTCGATGAAAGTCACTGTATTTGGTATCGGCTATGTCGGTCTGGTTCAGGCTGCGGTGTTAGCCGAAGTCGGACATGACGTTCTCTGCATTGATGTCGACGCTAATAAAGTCGAAAATCTGAAAAAAGGCATCATTCCTATTTTCGAACCAGGTTTAACACCGCTGGTAATGTCCAATTACGAAGCGGGTCGTCTTAAGTTCAGCACCGATGCTGAGCAGGGCGTAAACCATGGTGTTATGCAGTTTATTGCAGTCGGTACTCCACCGGATGAAGACGGCTCTGCCGATCTGAAATATGTGACCGCCGTAGCGCGCACTATTGCGCAGCATATGAACGATCACAAGGTGGTTATCGACAAATCAACCGTTCCGGTTGGCACAGCAGACAAAGTTCGTGCAGTAATGACGGAAGCGCTGAAAGCGCGTGACGCCAACATCACTTTCGATGTGGTTTCAAACCCGGAATTCCTGAAAGAGGGTGCAGCAGTTAATGACTGTATGCGTCCGGAGCGTATTGTTGTCGGTACTGACAACGACGACGTGGTAGAACTGTTACGCGAGCTCTATGAGCCGTTTAACCGTAATCACGATCGCATGATCATGATGGATATCCGCAGCGCGGAGCTGACCAAGTATGCCGCAAACTGCATGCTGGCAACCAAAATCAGCTTTATGAACGAGATGTCTAACCTGGCTGAACGTTTAGGTGCGGATATTGAGAAAGTACGTCAGGGTATCGGTTCTGATCCCCGCATTGGCTATCACTTTATCTATCCTGGCTGTGGCTACGGCGGCTCCTGCTTCCCGAAAGATGTGCAGGCGTTAATCCGTACCGCTGAGTCCATTGGCTATCAGCCACGTCTTTTGCAGGCGGTGGAAGATGTGAATGACAACCAGAAAAACAAGCTGCCTACCTTTATCAAGCGTCATTTTGGTGACGATCTGAAAGGTAAGACGTTTGCACTCTGGGGTCTGTCATTTAAGCCGAACACTGACGATATGCGTGAAGCCTCCAGTCGTGTGCTGATGGAAACGCTGTGGGAAGCGGGCGCATCTGTTCAGGCGTTTGACCCTGAAGCAATGGATGAAGCACAGCGCATCTATGGTCACCGCAGCGATCTGAAGCTGATGGGTACCAAAGAAGCCGCACTGCAGGGCGCAGACGGTCTGGTCATCTGTACGGAGTGGCAAAACTTCCGTGCGCCTGACTTCGACGTTATCAAAAATGCACTGAAAGAAGCCGTGATTTTTGATGGTCGTAACCTGTATGATCCAGAGCGTATCAGCAAACGCGGTTTCGTTTATTATGCAATCGGCCGCGGAGCGTCTATTCAAACTGCATAATTAACGAGGGATTTATGAACTTTCTGGTCACCGGCGCCGCAGGCTTTATTGGTTTTCATGTCAGTCAGCGTCTGCTGGCCGCCGGTCACCAGGTTGTCGGTATCGACAACCTGAATGATTATTACGACGTAAATCTCAAGC
Organism: Pantoea sp. B550; assembly: GCF_024158165.1. Lineage (NCBI taxonomy): Bacteria > Pseudomonadati > Pseudomonadota > Gammaproteobacteria > Enterobacterales > Erwiniaceae > Pantoea > Pantoea sp. B550. Next base: position 141,902 of record NZ_JAMYXI010000003.1, on the reverse strand, counting down.
AAGCCCGTCTCAATTTAATTAAAGCCGATTCTGGTTTTACATTTATTGAGATGGATCTGGCGGACCGTGACGCAATGGCGTCACTGTTCGACCAGCACACATTCCAGCGCGTTATTCACCTTGGCGCTCAGGCTGGCGTCAGGTACTCCATTGAAAATCCCCATGCCTACGCAGACTCAAATCTGATCGGTCACCTCAATATCCTTGAAGGCTGTCGTCATCATAAAATTGAACATCTGCTCTATGCCTCATCCAGTTCAGTTTATGGCCTGAATCGCAAAATGCCGTTCTCAACCGAAGATAGCGTTGATCATCCGGTTTCTTTATATGCGGCGACTAAAAAAGCTAACGAGTTAATGTCGCACACTTACTCGCATCTTTATCAGCTGCCGACGACCGGATTGCGCTTCTTTACCGTTTACGGTCCCTGGGGCCGTCCTGATATGGCACTCTTTAAGTTCACCCGGGCAATGATTGCAGGTGAAGCGATAGATGTTTATAACCAGGGCCAGATGAAACGCGACTTTACCTATATTGACGATATTGCTGAAGCGATTGTCCGTCTGCAGGATGTTATTCCGCAGCAGGATGATAACTGGACTGTTGAAACCGGTTCACCTGCAACCAGCTCTGCGCCTTATCGGGTTTATAATATTGGTAACAGTCAGCCGGTTACCTTGATGAACTATATCGAAGCGATTGAGAAAGCGTTGGGGATTACGGCGAAGAAAAACCTGATGCCAATGCAGCCCGGTGATGTGCTGGAAACCAGTGCGGATACCGAAGCGCTGTATAAGGCCATTGGTTTTAAACCGCAGACCGGGGTCGAAGAGGGCGTTAAAAATTTCGTTGACTGGTATCGCGATTTCTACCGCGTCTGATTAAAAGAAAAAGGAAGCTCCGGCTTCCTTTTTTATTGGGGTAGCAGGCTAACGCTTAAGCAGCGAAGCAGTCAGCATTACAGTAAAAAATCGTCCAGCGTTTTACCCTGTTCTTCCAGCGCTTTTTTAATCACGGCCGGTGTCCGTCCCTGACCTGTCCAGGTTCTGGACTCGCCTTTTTCATCGGTATAACCATATTTGGCCGGGCGCACTGAGCGTTTACCTTTTGCCGCAACCCGGTGAGTGGCGGTCAGCGTGTTAATCAGTTCATTCGGGTCGATTCCATCTGCCAGCAGCATTTCACGATACTGATTAAGCTTACGCGTGCGTTCTTCATTTTCTGCCTGAAAATGTGACTCTTCTTCGCGGCGTTCTTTTACCACCACGTCCAGTTTTTCCAGCATCTCTTCCAGTGTTTCGACGGAATACTCTCTGGCCTGGGCGCGCAGCGTACGGATATTATTAAGAACTTTTAGTGCTTCGCTCATTGTCCTGGTCTCTGAATAAGGAAAAAGTTGTGTTGCCCGCTAATAGTAGTGGTGACATTAAATAACTTCAATCTTAAAACAATATCAGAACGATAATTCCCTGAGTAATTAAAATAATCACAGTGAAAATTTCACGGTTATGGCAAATAAAAAAAGAGTTTCCGCAAGTCTGATATGCAATAAATTTAATGTATTTAGCGTGGTAACAAAAATGTCATTCCTTTTGTTGCGGGTAAAATAAGCAAAACTTATCCAGCGTGAAGCGCACATAACCGGCTCCCGGCTATGCACCAGGATGAATAACCGGTCAGCCGTTACGCTTTAATTACCGCTACACCGCAATGTATTACCTGCACTTTGTGTTAATATGCGCGCCATTCCGTTAAGTCCTGATGAAGATACGCTCCTATGGCTCAACTCTATTTTTATTACTCTGCCATGAATGCAGGGAAATCGACGGCACTGCTGCAATCCTCCTATAACTATCAGGAGCGCGGCATGCGCTCGCTGGTCTATACCGCTGAAATCGATAACCGGTTTGGTGCCGGGCAGGTGAGTTCCCGTATCGGACTTTCGTCACCGGCCATGCTCTACAATGCTGAAACCGCACTCTATAGTGACATTGCCGCCGAGCATGCCGCGCAGCCAATCCACTGTGTGCTGGTTGATGAGAGTCAGTTCCTGACCCGGGAGCAGGTTAAAGCACTCTCTGATGTCGTAGACGATCTGGATATTCCGGTGCTCTGCTATGGCCTGAGAACCGACTTTCGCGGTGAACTGTTTGTGGGCAGTCAGTATCTGCTGGCATGGGCTGACAAGCTGGTTGAATTAAAAACCATTTGTCATTGTGGCCGCAAGGCGAGCATGGTGCTGCGACTGGATAGCGAGGGTAAACCTTTCAGCGAAGGCGAGCAGGTGGTCATTGGCGGTAACGAACGCTATATCTCCGTCTGCCGTAAGCATTATAAACAGGCGATAGAGCAGGGGTCGTTACAGGCGATTCATGGCGCACAGACTCCGCTGAATTAACCGCATCATTCAGGTAATAAAAAACCCGCCGCGGCGGGTTTTTTTATCAGACAGTCAGAACCGGACTATCAGACTTTCTTCACTTTCTTATCAACCTTCACGCCTTTCACCGGCTGCTCAGAGACAGCTTCGGCGACACTTGAGAACGGTTCGACAAATTCACGTCCGTAGTAGGTATCGAGCATAATCTGTTTCAGCTCAGCAATCAGCGGATAGCGTGGGTTCGCGCCGGTACACTGGTCATCGAACGCATCATCGGCCAGTTTGTCGACTTTCGCCAGGAAGTCCGCTTCCTGCACACCGGCTTCGCGGATTGAGGTCGGAATACCGAGTTCAGTTTTGATCTCGTCCAGCCATACCAGCAGCTTCTCAATTTTCTGCGCGGTGCGGTCGCCTGGTGCGCTCAGACCTAAGTGGTCAGCAATCTCTGCGTAACGACGACGCGCCTGCGGACGATCATACTGGCTGAATGCGGTCTGTTTGGTCGGGTTGTCATTCGCGTTGTAGCGAATAACGTTCGAGATTAACAGGGCATTAGCCAGGCCGTGTGGGATATGGAACTCTGAACCCAGTTTGTGTGCCATTGAGTGACAGACCCCGAGGAATGCGTTGGCAAACGCAATACCGGCGATAGTTGCGGCATTGTGTACGCGTTCACGCGCCACCGGATTTTTTGCGCCTTCGGCATAGCTGGCCGGCAGGTTCTCTTTCAGCAGTTTCAGTGCCTGCAGCGCCTGACCATCAGAGTATTCATTCGCCAGCACAGAAACATAGGCTTCCAGAGCGTGGGTGACTGCATCCAGACCACCGAAGGCGCAGAGTGAACGTGGCATATCCATCACCAGGTTGGCATCGACAATTGCCATATCTGGTGTCAATGCATAGTCAGCCAGAGGATATTTCTGACCGGTCGCATCGTCGGTTACCACAGCGAACGGTGTGACCTCTGAACCGGTACCTGAGGTAGTCGTGATGGCAACCATGCGTGCTTTGACGCCCATTTTTGGGAACTTGTAGATACGTTTACGGATGTCCATGAAACGTAACGCCAGCTCTTCGAAATGGGTTTCGGGATGTTCGTACATCACCCACATGATTTTCGCGGCATCCATTGGGGAACCGCCGCCCAGGGCAATGATGACGTCAGGTTTAAAGCTGTTCATCTGCTCTGCACCTTTACGTACGATGCTCAGCGTTGGGTCAGCTTCAACTTCGAAGAATACTTCAGTCTCGATGCCGTGTGATTTCAGCACGCGGGTCACCTGGTCAGCATAACCGTTATTGAACAGGAAGCGGTCAGTGACGATAAAGGCACGTTTCGCGCCGTCCGTTGCCACCTCTTCCAACGCAATTGGCAGTGAACCCCGACGGAAGTAGATGGATTTAGGAAGTTTATGCCACAACATATTCTCAGCTCGCTTGGCGACAGTTTTGGTATTGATCAGGTGTTTTGGACCGACGTTCTCTGAAATAGAGTTACCGCCCCAGGAACCACAACCCAGCGTCAGAGACGGCGCCAGTTTAAAGTTGTAGAGGTCACCGATACCGCCCTGAGAGGCCGGGGTGTTGATCAGAATACGCGCGGTTTTCATTTTGTCGCCGAAGTAGTGCACGCGCTCAGTCTGGTTATCCTGGTCGGTGTAAAGGCAGGAGGTGTGACCGATACCGCCCATGGCGACCAGTTTCTCGGCTTTATCTACAGCATCCTGGAAATCTTTTGCCCGATACATTGCGAGGGTAGGTGAGAGTTTTTCGTGGGCAAATGGCTCAGACTCATCCACCAGTTTCACTTCACCAATCAGGATCTTGGTGCTCGGCGGCACGGTGAGACCGGCCATCTCTGCAATTTTGAAGGCAGGCTGACCCACGATCGCCGCATTCAGACCGCCGTTTTTGAGGATGATATTCTGTACGGCGCTTAGTTCAGCACCCTGCAGCATGTAGCCGCCATGGCTGGCGAAACGTTCACGCACGGCATCATAAACTGAATCAACCACAATGACAGATTGTTCAGAGGCGCAGATCACCCCGTTATCAAAGGTTTTTGACATCAGAATGGAGGCAACGGCACGTTTCACATCGGCGGTTTCATCAATCACTACCGGCGTGTTACCGGCACCGACACCAATCGCCGGTTTACCGGAGCTGTATGCTGCTTTCACCATGCCCGGACCGCCGGTGGCGAGAATCAGGTTGATGTCAGGGTGATGCATCAGCTGGTTTGAAAGTTCAACAGACGGGGCATCGATCCAGCCGATAATGTCTTTCGGCGCACCGGCAGCAATGGCGGCCTGCAAGACAATATCGGCAGCTTTGTTTGTCGCATCTTTGGCGCGAGGGTGTGGCGAAAAGATAATGCCGTTACGGGTTTTAAGACTGATTAATGCTTTAAAGATGGCGGTTGACGTTGGGTTGGTTGTCGGGACGATACCGCAAATCAGGCCAATCGGCTCGGCGATGGTAATCGTACCGAACGTATCGTCAGTGGCTAATACACCACAGGTTTTTTCATCTTTATAGGCGTTGTAGATATACTCGGAAGCAAAGTGGTTTTTAATGACCTTGTCTTCGACGATGCCCATACCGGATTCGGCAACGGCCATCTTGGCTAGCGGGATTCTGGCGTCAGCGGCGGCAAGGGCGGCGGCACGGAAGATGGCGTCGACCTGTTGTTGAGAAAAGTTGGCATATTCACGCTGGGCTTTTTTTACACGTTCGACCAGTGCATTGAGTTCAGCGACATTGGTTACGGCCATGGTGTTCTCCTGAAGGAAGTTAAACTTTTTTAGTAAACAATCCTGCGTCCTGAGTATAGTCACGCTGAAATAACGTGACTGGCTGACAGGTAAATCCCGGATTTTCAACTGTTTACTGAACGAGTCTTCTGCTGGCGTTAGCGAGCTTTCTTATCCTTCCGTTAAGAAAAGATTACCTGGTTTGGGGTAGGTCAATTTTGATGCAGATCAATTTAAGCGCAAGCTGACACCTTTCAGCAGCCCTTTATAGTGCTTTCCTGTTAAGTCAGCGTGCTCCTGTGCTCAGCCGTCCTGGCAGTGGCTAAATCCAGCCACTTTTTAATCTCTGGCGGAAAGCGCTAATTGCTTTGCTGTTCATCAGGATAAATACCCAGGCGCACATCTGGCGTCTCTGCACGTTTTCACATACATTAGGCGCGTTTTCCCCCCTGTGGTACGGAGTAGAGTTGTGAATCCAGCGCTGTTAGATCTATCAGGCTACATAAAATTTTTTGTCGGGCTCTTTGCGCTGGTCAATCCGGTAGGCATTATTCCGGTGTTCATCAGCATGACCCGTTATCAGGGGGTAGCTGAGCGTAACAAAACCAACCTTACAGCTAATCTGGCCGTTGCCATTATTCTCTGGACGTCACTTTTCCTCGGCGATGCGATTCTGCATGTGTTTGGCATCTCGATTGATTCCTTCCGGATTGCGGGCGGGATTCTGGTCGTCACCATTGCCATGTCGATGATCAGCGGCAAGCTGGGCGAGGATAAGCAGAACAAACAGGAGAAGTCAGAAACGGCGATTCGTGAAAGCGTGGGGGTTGTGCCGCTGGCATTGCCACTCATGGCGGGGCCGGGTGCCATCAGCTCAACCATCGTCTGGAGTACCCGCTACCACAGCTGGCTCAATCTGCTGGGATTCACCCTGGCCATTGCTATTTTTGCCTTCTGCTGCTGGCTGCTGTTCCGCGCCGCGCCGTTAATGGTGCGCATTCTTGGGCAGACCGGTATCAACGTCATTACCCGAATTATGGGCCTGTTACTGATGGCGCTGGGTATTGAATTTGTTGTGACCGGCATGAAGTCGATTTTCCCCGGCTTGCTGAACTAGAAACTCACTTATTTCATGCAGCGAAGCGAATTGGTGACCTGAATTGGTGCAGTAAGGTAATTTATTGCACCATAGTAATGCAGTCATTCATCCTGCTTAATAAAAACAGACGATTATAAATTCCGTTACTGTGGGTTTGCTCACAGACTTTTTTTCTCAGAATAATGTCACTATTTTCACACGATAATCTGCTATCAGATCTCCGCTCAACCCGATAAATACCCAGGCTTCAGCGGCCAGCCTGAATTTCATCACATCGATGCTCTTTTTATCAATACAAATACCAAAACAGACGCTTTTTGTAGCTGCATAACGCCCTGGAAAAAGGTTTCCAGCTAAATAGCCTATTTTTCATATCGATATAATATTTTCAGGACGAAAATTAACACTTTCGCTGCCTGACATCTCATGATAAAAGAGAATTAGTTAACATTTTAGCTATTTTGCTTTGGCGCCCCTTCGCGGCTTCTGATAATTTTTGGCCCAGCGTAAATTTTTTCTCCGAAAGTCCAAAGTGAGAACGCTTTTTGCTTAAGCCTATCGGGATACTTAATTAAAGGTTGGCGTTTCGCATGATTGGGATGAAAAACTTGCAACAACAGCGGTCAGCAATCGCACTCTTTTTGTTCACGGCTTTTTCTCCGGCTTATGCCGCCACCATTCCGCCTGGAACGGTTCTGGCCGCCCAACAGCAAATAGTGATCAACAACGGAAGCGAAGTCTCTTCACTGGATCCACATAAAACCGAAGGCGTGCCGGAATCTAATGTTATCCATAACCTGCTGGATGGCCTGGTTAACACCGATAACCGCGGTCAGGTTGTGCCGGGCGTCGCCAGAAGCTGGGAAAATCCACAACCCACGGTCTGGATTTTTACTCTGCGTGATGATGCAAAGTGGAGCAATGGCGAACCGGTGACGGCCGCTGATTTCGTTTATAGCTGGCGTCGGCTGGTGGACCCGAAAACAGCATCGCCATATTCCAGCTATCTGCAGGCAGCTCATTTTGCCGGTATTGATGCCATCCTCGCCGGTAAAGCATCACCCGATCAATTGGGCGTAAAAGCACTTGATGCCCATCGCCTGCAGATTACCCTGAGTGAACCCGTGCCTTACCTGGTGGCGATGTTAGCGCACACGGCGATGAAGCCGGTTTATGCGCCAGCCATTAAGCAGTGGGGCGACGCCTGGACCCGTCCCGGTCACTACATCGGTAACGGTGCCTATACACTCAGCGACTGGGTGGTGAATGAAAAAATCATTGTGACGCGTAATCCCCTCTACTGGGACAATGCGCATACGGTGATTGAGCAGGGGACCTTCCTGCCGATCGCTTCTGAAAACAGTGACATTAATCGCTATCGCAGTGGTGGCACGGATATCACTAACAGTGCGATACCGCCAGAGATGTTTGGCAAGCTGCGCAAAGAGCTGGGTGATGAAGTCAAAGTCAGTCCGCTGCTTTGCACCTTCTACTACGAAATCAACAACAAAAAAGCGCCGTTCACCGATGCACGGGTGCGCGCTGCGCTGAAAATGACCCTCGATCGCGAGGTGATTGCCAATAAGATCATGGCTCAGGGACAGATTCCGGCCTATAGCCTCACGCCACCGTTCACGGCTGGTATTAAGCTATCCCCGCCTGAATGGTTCACCTGGACCCAGGCGCAGCGTAATGAGGCGGCGAAAAAGCTGCTGGCAGAGGCGGGTTTTGATGCCAGCCATCCGCTGAACTTTACGCTGCTCTATAACACCTCTGATCAAAATAAGCGGCAGGCGATTGCCGCCGCGTCGATGTGGCAGAAAAATCTGGGCGCGAAGGTGACGCTGCAGAATCAGGAGTGGAAAACCATGCTGGAGACCCGTCATCAGGCCCAGTATGACGTGGTACGTGTCACCTGGTGTGCCGATTACAACGAGCCCTCCACCTTCCTGAACATGCTGATCAGTAACGCCTCGATCAACACCGCGTTTTACAGCAGCGCGACCTTCGATCGCTTAATGGCGGAAACGTTGACGGCGGGCAGCGAGGCGCAGCGCGTCGACCTGTATCAGCAGGCTGAAACACAACTCGACAAAGACTCACCAATTGTGCCAGTTTACTACCGCGTAAGTGTGCGCCTGGTAAAGCCCTGGGTTGGCGGCTTTACGGGCAAAGACCCGCAGGACATGACAGACCTGAAGTACTATTTCATCAAACAACACTGATCTGATCGCCGTTTCGGCGAGACAGTCGGGACACGCATCAGCGTACAGACCATTTTGGGGTCAATCTCCCTGGGAACAGGCCAGGGAGCCCGGAGACGGGGGACGCCGTGGCGGAGCATCGCCACGGTGACGATAATAAAACTGGAGTGTAATAATGAACAACATCACGAAAAAAAGCCTGATTGCAGCGGGCGTTTTTGCCGCAGTGAGTGCCCTGGCAGGGAATGCGGCTTTCGCGGCAACCGTGCCTGCGGGCGTTGAGCTGGCCGCTAAACAGGAGCTGGTTCGCGGCAATGGCGATGAAGTACAGTCGCTCGATCCGCACAAAATCGAAGGCGTGCCGGAAGATAACGTGGCGCGCGATCTTTACGAAGGTCTGCTGGTCAATGACAGCAACGGTAAACCGATCCCGGCCGTAGCGGAAAGCTATGAAAATAAAGATTTCAAAGTGTGGACTTTCCACTTACGTAAAAATGCCAAATGGTCCAATGGCGAGCCGGTCACCGCGCAGGATTTCGTCTACAGCTGGGAGCGTCTGGTCGATCCTAAAACCGCCTCACCGTATGCCAGCTATCCGCAGTATGGTCATATCCTGAACGTCGATGACATCATCGCCGGTAAAAAACCAGTTACCGATCTGGGCGTAAAAGCTATTGATGACCACACGCTGGAAGTCACCCTGAGCGAGCCGGTTCCCTATTTTGATAAGCTGCTGATTAACTCCGTCATGTCACCGGTTTACAAACCGGCGATTGAGAAATTTGGCGATCAGTGGACGCAGCCGCAGAACTGGGTCGGCAACGGTGCCTTTAAGCTTGAAGCGCACGTGATTAACGAACGTATCACCCTGGTGCGTAACCCGAACTACTGGGACAATGAACATACGGTGCTGAACAAAGTCACCTTCCTGCCGATCAGTTCAGAAGTCAGTGACGTTAACCGCTACTTCTCCGAGAACGGCAGCGACATGACCTATAACAACCTGCCAATTGAGCTGTTTAAAAAGCTGCAGCGTGACAACGGTAAAGAGCTGCACGTCGATCCATATCTCTGCACCTATTACTACGAAATCAACAACCAGAAAGCGCCATTCACCGATCCTCGCGTGCGCGCGGCCCTGAAGCTGGGTCTGGATCGTGACATCATGGTGAATAAAGTGCTGGCGCAGGGCCAGAAACCTGCCTATAGCTACACGCCACCAGCGACCGACGGCATGGACATTCTGCCGCCAGACTGGTTCACATGGTCACAGGACAAACGTAATGCCGAAGCGAAGAAGCTGCTGGCTGAAGCGGGCTACACCGCTGACAAACCGCTGACCTTTAACCTGCTGTATAACACCTCCGATCTGCACAAGAAGCTCGCGATTGCCGCCTCGTCGATCTGGAAGAAAAACATCGGCGTAAACATCAAGCTGGAAAACCAGGAGTGGAAAACCTTCCTGGATACCCGTCATCAGGGTAACTACGATGTGTCGCGTGCGGCCTGGTGTGCGGACTACAACGAACCCACTTCCTTCCTGAACACCATGGTGTCCAACAGCAGCAGTAACACATCGCACTACAAGAGCGATGAGTTTGACAAAGTGGTGCGTGACGCGATCAAAGCCCCGGATGCGAAAGCCCGCGCAGTGGATTATCAGAAGGCTGAGCAGATCATGGATAAAGACAGCACCATCGTACCGGTTTACTACTACGTAAATACGCGTCTGGTGAAACCTTATGTCGGCGGTTATACCGGTAAAGATCCACTGGATAAAACCCTGGATAAAAACTTCTACATCATCAAACACTAATAGCATTCAGGCTATCAGCAGTGGCGGCGCGTCTGGCGCCGCCTTTTTTAATTTTTTATATGTTGTGAAGCAACAGCCTGGTAGGTACGGCAATGTTAAAATTCATCCTGCGTCGCTTGCTTGAAGCGCTACCGACGCTGTTCGTCCTGATTACTATTTCCTTCTTTATGATGCGCCTGGCCCCCGGTAGTCCTTTTTCCGGTGAGCGTACGCTGGCACCCGAAGTCATGGCCAACATTGAGGCGAAGTACCACCTCAATGATCCCATTGGTAAACAGTATGTCGATTACCTTGTGCAGCTGGCGCACGGCGATTTCGGCCCGTCGTTTAAATACAAAGACTATTCGGTCAACTATCTGGTCGCACATGCGTTCCCGGTTTCTGCCAAACTCGGTCTGGCCGCGTTCCTGCTGGCGATAGTGCTGGGCGTGACCGCCGGCGTCATCGCTGCGCTCAAACAAAATACGTTGTGGGACTTCGCGGTGATGGGGGTGGCAATGACCGGTGTGGTGATACCCAGTTTCGTGGTCGCACCGCTGCTGGTCCTGCTGTTCGCCATCAGCCTGAAATGGCTGCCGGGCGGTGGCTGGAATGGCGGGCAGTGGAACTACATGCTGCTGCCGATGGTGGCGCTGTCGCTGGCGTATATCGCCAGTATCGCGCGTATTACCCGTGGATCGATGATTGAAGTGATGCACTCCAACTTTATCCGCACCGCGCGCGCCAAAGGCCTGCCGCTGCGCCGCATTGTGCTGCGTCATGCGCTGAAGCCCGCATTGCTGCCGGTGATCTCCTACATGGGACCGGCGTTTGTCGGCATCATCACCGGGTCGATGGTCATTGAGTCGATCTATGGTCTGCCGGGTATCGGTCAGCTGTTTGTGAACGGTGCGCTGAACCGTGACTACTCACTGGTGATGAGCCTGACCATTCTGGTCGGTTTGCTGACCATTATCTTCAACGCGATTGTTGACGTGCTCTATGCCGTTATCGATCCAAAAATTCGTTACTGATTGCGGAGTTCGCCATGATGTTAAGTAAGAAAAACAGCGAAGCTCTTGATGCGTTCAGTGAGAAGCTGGAAGTAGAAGGGCGCAGTCTCTGGCAGGACGCGCGTCGTCGTTTTATCCATAACCGGGCGGCCTTAATCAGCCTGCTGGTGCTGCTGGTGATTACCCTGTTCGTGATCTTTGCGCCGATGATGGCGCAGTTCACCTACGACGATACCGACTGGGCCATGATGTCCTCGCCGCCGGATACCACTTCCGGCCACTGGTTCGGCACTGACTCATCGGGTCGTGACCTGCTGGTGCGCGTGGCGATTGGTGGCCGTATCTCCCTGATGGTGGGTGTGGCCTCAGCGCTGATCGCGGTGATCGTGGGCACACTTTATGGTTCGATTGCTGGCTATCTCGGCGGCAAAACGGACTCGGTGATGATGCGTATTCTGGAAATCCTTAACTCTTTCCCGTTTATGTTCTTCGTCATCCTGCTGGTGACCTTCTTTGGTCGTAATATCCTGCTGATTTTTGCCGCTATCGGCATGGTTTCATGGCTGGATATGGCGCGTATTGTGCGCGGCCAGACGCTGAGCCTGAAGCGTAAAGAGTTTATCGAAGCGGCCCATGTCGGCGGGGTATCAACCTGGAAAATCGTGGTGCGCCACATCGTGCCAAACGTGCTGGGCGTGGTGGTGGTTTACGCCTCGCTGCTGGTGCCAAGCATGATCCTGTTTGAATCCTTCCTGAGCTTCCTCGGTCTGGGTACGCAGGAGCCTTTGAGCAGCTGGGGCGCACTGCTCAGCGACGGCGCCAACTCGATGGAAGTCTCACCCTGGCTGCTGCTCTATCCAGCGGGCTTCCTGGTGGTTACGCTGTTCTGTTTCAACTTTATCGGCGATGGCCTGCGTGATGCCCTCGACCCGAAAGATCGTTAAGGAGTTTCCCGATGACTATTCATGAATTTCAGCCAGCAATGGCGGCCCGCGCGGGAAGCGAACAGCTACTTACGGTCAAAGATTTACGCGTGACCTTTGGCACGCACGATGGGGATGTGACCGCCGTTAATGACCTCAACTTCTCGCTGCGCGCCGGTGAGACGCTGGGCATTGTTGGCGAGTCCGGTTCCGGCAAATCACAGACGGCCTTTGCCCTGATGGGGTTGCTGGCAAAAAATGGCCGCATTGGCGGCTCGGCGATGTTCAACGGCAAAGAGATCCTGAACCTGCCTGAGAACCAGCTTAATAAACTGCGCGCCGAACAGATTGCAATGATCTTCCAGGACCCGATGACGTCGCTGAACCCCTATATGCGGGTGGGCGAGCAGCTGATGGAAGTGCTCAAGCTACACAAAGGGATGAACAGCGCACAGGCGTTTGAAGAGTCAGTGAGAATGCTGGACGCGGTGAAAATGCCGGAAGCACGTAAACGCATGAAGATGTACCCGCATGAGTTCTCCGGCGGGATGCGTCAGCGCGTGATGATTGCCATGGCGCTGCTGTGCCGGCCAAAACTGCTGATTGCCGATGAACCGACCACGGCGCTGGATGTGACGGTGCAGGCGCAGATCATGACGTTGCTCAACGATCTGAAGCGTGAATTCAACACCGCTATAATCATGATCACCCACGATCTCGGCGTGGTGGCCGGGATCTGCGATAAGGTGCTGGTGATGTATGCCGGACGCACCATGGAGTATGGCCGCGCTCGCGATGTCTTTTATCAGCCTGCGCACCCTTACTCAATTGGTCTGCTGAATGCAGTGCCGCGCCTGGATGCGGAGGGCGAGAGCCTGACCACCATTCCGGGCAATCCACCCAACCTGCTGCGGCTGCCGCAGGGCTGTCCGTTCCAGCCGCGTTGTCCGCACGCAATGGATATCTGCACCCAGGCTCCGCCGCTGGAGCCGTTTGGCGAAGGCCGTCTGCGTGCCTGCTTTAAGCCGGTGGAGGAGTTAGTATGAGCACCGTAGCTGAAAAAAGAGTGTTACTGGAAATCGCCGACCTCAAAGTCCATTTTGATATCAAAGATGGCAAGCAATGGTTCTGGCAGCCGTCAAAAACCCTGAAGGCAGTGGATGGCGTCAGCCTGCGCCTTTATGAGGGAGAAACGCTGGGCGTGGTAGGCGAGTCTGGCTGCGGCAAATCGACACTGGCACGCGCCATTATCGGTCTGGTTAAAGCCACGGAAGGTCGGGTGGCCTGGTTAGGCCGCGATCTGCTCGGTCAGAGTGAAGAGGAGTGGCGCAAGGCGCGCAGCGATATCCAGATGATTTTCCAGGATCCGCTGGCGTCGCTGAACCCGCGTATGACCATCGGCGATATCATCGCCGAGCCACTGCGCACCTACCATCCAAAAATGGCGCGGCAGGAAGTGAAAGACCGCGTCAAAAATATGATGATGAAAGTGGGGCTGCTGCCCAACCTGATTAACCGCTACCCGCATGAGTTTTCGGGCGGTCAGTGTCAGCGTATCGGTATCGCCCGTGCGCTGATTCTGGAGCCGAAGCTGATCATCTGCGATGAACCGGTCTCGGCGCTGGATGTTTCGATTCAGGCGCAGGTGGTGAATCTGCTGCAACAGTTACAGCGTGAGATGGGGCTGTCGCTAATCTTCATTGCCCACGACCTGGCTGTGGTGAAGCATATCTCTGATCGGGTGCTGGTGATGTATCTGGGGCATGCGGTGGAGCTGGGTACCTACAGCGAGGTCTACAGCAATCCGCAGCATCCTTACACCCGTGCGCTGATGTCTGCCGTGCCGATCCCCGATCCTGATCTGGAAAAGAATAAGCAGATTCAGTTGCTGGAAGGGGAGTTGCCGTCGCCGATTAATCCGCCGTCAGGCTGCGTATTCCGCACCCGCTGTCCGATTGCCGGGCCGGAGTGTGCGAAAACCCGGCCGCTGCTGGAAGGCAGTTTCCACCATGCGGTCTCTTGCCTCAAGGTCGATCCGCTCTAAAGCAAAACGCCGGGCATGTGCCCGGCGTTTTCTTATCTGATGCTTACTCGCGCCACAGGATATGACAGAGCTTGTGATCTTTCTCGCGGCACAGCAGCACGCGGGCAAAGACATCAGTGATTGGCTCACCATCCGCTTCACCCAGCCCGATGACTACCTCGGCGAAAAAGTCCGGGTTCAGATCAAAATCGACATGGTCTTTCCAGTCTTCAGAGGGATCAAACAGCTCTGCGCCACCGCGCTCTTCGAACTGAAGATTGAAGAGAATGACGTCTGCCGGGTCGAGATTGTCGACGGCCAGTTCGAGAAAAATATCGTAGGCCTGTTCCAGCGTTTCATCTTCGGTAAGGCGATTATTCAAATCCATAGTCTGTCCTGTCGGCCTGCGGCCATTTACACAATCTGGCTCGTTTTACAGTAAAGGACTGAAGAAGTAAAACAGTCGTTCGACGATGCGCTGCCACCAGGCACGTTTTGCCCAGCGCTTACCGTCCAGCAGGCGGGAGCGGGCAATGTAGTCATCCTGCACACAGGCGAGATCGCTGCCAAATCCTGCATCATCCACCACCAGCGTCACTTCAAAATTCAGCCATAAACTGCGCATATCAAGGTTAACGGTTCCCACCAGACTCAGCTGTCCGTCGACCAGCACGCTTTTAGTGTGCAGCAGACCATCTTCAAACTGATAGATTTTCACGCCCGCTTCCAGCAGTTCGCTGAAGAAGGAGCGGCTGGCCCAGCCGACCAGCAGGGAGTCGTTGTGGCGCGGCACAATCACGCTGACACTCACGCCACGCTGCGCAGCGGTACAGATAGCATGCAGCAGATCGTCGCTGGGCACTAAGTAGGGTGTGGTCATAATCAGCTGTTCACGCGCTGAATAAACCGCGGTCAGCAGCGCCTGATGGATCATATCTTCCGGGAAGCCAGGTCCGGAGGCGATCACCTGCACGGTGTGGCCGCTCTCCTGCTCAAACGGCATGATGTTGCGATCGGGCGGTGGGGGAAGAATGCGTTTACCGGTCTCAATCTCCCAGTCACAGCTGAACACAATGCCCATCGCGGTCGCAACCGGGCCTTCCATACGCGCCATCAGGTCAATCCACTGGCCTACACCCGCGCTCTGTTTAAAGAAGCGTGGATCCACCAGGTTCATGCTGCCGGTATAGGCAATGTAATTATCAATCAGAACGATTTTGCGATGCTGACGCAAATCCATTCGCCGCAGGAAGACGCGCAGCAGGCTGACCTGCAAGGCCTCCACGACGTCGATACCGGCATTGCGCATCATGCCGACCCATGGGCTGCGGAAAAAGTTGACGCTGCCTGCGGAGTCGAGCAGCAGTCGGCAATGAACGCCACGGCGTGATGCGGCGATTAGCGATTCGGCGACTTCATCCGCCAGGCCGCCGGGATGCCAGATGTAAAACACCATCTCAATGTTATGACGGGCCAGCTGGATATCACGAATCAGCGCCTGCATGACGTCGTCGGCGCTGGTGAGCAACTGAAGCTGATTGCCCTTAACCC
The DNA here is from genome assembly GCF_024158165.1 of Pantoea sp. B550. Taxonomy (NCBI): domain Bacteria; kingdom Pseudomonadati; phylum Pseudomonadota; class Gammaproteobacteria; order Enterobacterales; family Erwiniaceae; genus Pantoea; species Pantoea sp. B550. The sequence goes on along the minus strand of NZ_JAMYXI010000003.1, from coordinate 126,161 downwards.
CGGCAATGCCCTGACGATGGTAGCAAAGCTCAAACAGTGAACGGGCAACGTCACTGTGCTCGGTGGCAAAAATTTCACGGCACTGTTTCAGGTCGTTGAGCCAGCGTGCGGTCGACGGCCACATAGTGCGGGCGCGCTCCGCGCGACGTTTGCCCAGATGCAGTTCGCCAAACGAGAGATAAGCGATAATACCCACCAGCGGCAGAATATAGATAACCAGCAGCCATGCCATCGCCGAGGTTACGGCCCGGCGCTTCATTAATACACGCAGCGTAACCCCGGCGATCAGCAGCCAGTAACCAAATACCAGCAACCAGCTGATCAGGGTATAAAAAGTGGTCATAAAGTGGACATCCCGTTCGCGCTTTCGTCTGGCAAGTTTACGTGCAGATCATCGCTAACGAAACCCTTTATCCCGGACAGTCTCGATGAGAGATCTGATTTGGCATTACGACGGAGATCTCTATAATGCCTTCGCACAGGTCTTGCATGTATGAAGTCAGAGAGGATGTGATGAAACGAAGCAGAAATGAAGTGGCGCGCTGGAGAATGTTACGTCAGGTGCATCGCCGCCGCTCCCGCTGGCTGGAAGGGCAGTCGCGGCGTTACAAGCGTATCCATTGCATTCGCCATCAACTGGCACAGCAGCAACGTCGCTCGATCCTGTTTATTACGCAGTTAGTTTAGGTTATATCGGCAGCAGCCCTGCTCAGGCTTCAAAAAATCCCGACTCTGCCATGACTCGTCGCGCTATAGCATGCTCCTGACGCGACGCACCCCGGTCACTGACTTCGCGCATGAGGCACTCCATCGTGCTGCCCAGCGCCGCTGGTCTGCGATACCCCGTCCGATCGTACCATTCGTAAGACCATTTTCCCGATTTACGCTGGTAATAGAGGGTCAGCCATGCAGAGCAATTTGCAGGATAACCACTCATGACTTCGATTTTCGGATCAATAATCGCCACAATTCGGGATAACAGTGGCTCGATCAGAGTAAGTGACTGGCCGGGATAGGTTTTATTCATAATTTGCCCGCGATTACGCTGTGCTTCCATTCAGAGGTTTAACTCACAAAAGCTAAATGTAGACAGCTCTGCCAGATAATTCCTCCCGACGGCTAAAAAAATGACACAGAGATCATTTTTTAAAGCTAAACAGGCTATCTCAAGGTGTAATTTAAGAGGTGTACAGCCGCTGACGTTAAACCTGTACAACTTTACATTTTTGCAAGTCACTGTTCCTAAATGATTTATTCATTTAATCAGCAGGCACGGCGAAATTTTGAGTTAAATATCTGTACAGTTAAGGGGTTGTTGTATAACTTTACCGTATCGGTTACTAACTTTTAATGAATCCTATGAGGGCCAACCATGCAGACTAACGTTCGTATTCCCGCTTCAGTATCTGACCTCTCCGCTTATTTACACAGTGCTGCACAGCCTTCACAGCAGGCCATTCTGGGGTCTGTCGTGACGGAAATCATCGCTTCTGGCCGTAGCCTGAACCGTAAAGCGATTTGCTCAAAGCTGATCAGCCGTTTACAGCATGTCACCAGCCAGGAAGAAGAGCAGCACTATCATGCGCTGATTGGTCTGATTCTGGACAGGGGTTAATTCAACGCCACTATGCCAGTGAGTGACGGGAAAACAAAGCGGGCTAACTTAACGAGCAGGCCCGCTTAGCCATAAATAAGCTCTTAACGGTCAGGCGGAGAGCGTCGCGTTCAGCCGTATGGGCAGAGGAGTAATGCAGTACGAAAGCTTTTTCTGACAGGGGTATTTACGCTGATATCGCAATAAGCTGCATGAATAATTAACCCGAAAGACGTTGTGACGTCATCATCAGCGTTACATTCACCAACTGCAGTGCTGCCGCCAGCACGATCAGCATCACAATCCACTGCTTTTTACTACGCCAGCCCTCTGTTCGCCAGAGGTATAGCGCACCGCCAATCAGTAAAGCGATAATTGCCAGTAGCCCCAGAATGATTATCTGCATCTTTCCTCTCTGAATATTCAAAACAAAAATGGCGTCTGTGCCAGGCACAGACGCCATTTTGACTGCAGATACGTTATCAGAAGACGCGTTTAAACGGCTTAACCGAGACCTGTTTATAGACGCCCGCCGCAAAGTAAGGATCATCCTGGGCCCATGACTGTGCGGCTTCTAAGGACGGAAACTCAGCAATAACGGTTGAGCCAGTGAAGCCCGCCACGCCGGGATCGTTGCTATCCACAGCAGGCATTGGGCCTGCGATGATCAGGCGTCCCTCCTCCTGCAGCAGTTTGAGCCTCGCCAAGTGGGCAGGGCGCACGGCGTTACGTTTTTCCAGTGACTCTGCAGTATCTTCTGCATAAATGACGTAAAGCACTAAGGAACTCCTGGTTATCAGAATTTTGCAACACGTTAAGGGATTGACGATTAGAGTGCAAACGAAACCTGTGGGCGGCTAATGGCTCAGCATAAAGGGCTAAAAAGCGCTTTTCTTCAGGCCGGATGGCGGGAGTTATTGAAACTGATTGCTATTTGCATTTAAAATCGCTGCTCTATTCAATCACTGCGACTGTTATGACCACGCTGACTATGCCATTTCCTAAACGCACGCCTGTCTCCATGTTGTTGTCTGTTGCTCTGCATGGAGTCGTGATTGCCGGAATTCTTTATGCTTCATTCCAGCAGGTGATTGAGGTGCCCAAAGCATCGCAGCCCATCAGCGTTACCATGGTCGCGCCCGAAGTCCAGCCCGAGCCAGCACCGGCTATCGCAGAGCCGCCTGCGCCACAACCTGAACCGCAGCCTGAACCGGAGCCACAGCCAGTGCCGGAACCGCCAAAAGCGGAGCCGGTACCCCTTCCGAAACCTGAACCGAAGCCTAAGCCTAAGCCTAAACCAAAGCCGGAACACAAACGGGAGCAGCCAAAACGCGAGGTGAAGCCGCGTCAGGAGAGCAAACCGAAGGCCGACCCGTTTAAGCAGGAAGCCCCGGCGACGCAAAACAAACCGACCACGGCGCCAAAATCTACACCGTCACCTGGCTCATCGGCCTCAACTGGCCCTAAGGCACTGAGCGTGAGTAAGCCTGGCTATCCTCAGCGTGCTTTTGCATTGCGGGTAGAAGGACGTGTAAGGGTGAAGTTTGATGTGGACAGCGACGGACGGGTAGATAACATCCAGATTCTCTCTGCTGAACCGCGCAATATGTTTGAGCGGGGCGTTAAGCAGGCGATGAAAACCTGGCGCTATGAGAAAGGAAAGCCAGGACAGGGTCTTACCATGAATATCGTGTTTAAAATTAATGGTGGTGCCAGCATTGAATAAGGTACCGGGTCAGGCAGACGCCGCCTGACCCGTCACTTATCCAGCAGGCTGCTGATTGGCGCGACCGGCTGGCAGAGGACGGGAATTGCCCGCATTGTCGACCGCCACATAAATAAACACCGCTTCCGTCGCAATGTAAGTTTGTCCAATCGGCTCAGACGACACTTTTTTGATCCACACTTCCACATTAATCGTCATGGAACTGTTGCCGGTACGAAGACAGCTCGCATGGCAGCTCACCACATCGCCCACCGCGACGGGCTTCATAAATGACATGCCGTCGACGCGAACCGTCACCACGCGTCCTTCAGCGATCTCTTTCGCCAGGATAGCGCCACCCATATCCATCTGTGACATCAGCCAGCCACCAAAAATATCGCCGTTGGCGTTGGTGTCTGCTGGCATGGCGAGCGTACGCAGCACCATTTCGCCTTTCGGCAATTTATGTTTTTCGCCCATTGCTTCCACTTCTATGCAGGTGAATGCTAAAAAAATGCCCGGCGGACCGGGCAGATGATTATTTTTGTTCCTGCTGCGGCATCTGTCGCCAGATGTAAAGCCCGCTGAGCAGGGTAAACAGTAAGGTCAGACCGGAGAGACCGAACACTTTAAAGTTAACCCAAAACGCCTGAGATAACCAAAAGGCGACATAGATGTTTACCAGGCCGCAGATGAAGAAGAATAGCGCCCAGGCAACGTTGAGCCGACGCCAGACCGCATCGGGCAGGTGTAACTCTTTGCCCAGCATGCGCTGAATCAGCGTCTGCTCCATAAACCACTGGCTGTAGAGCAGGGCGGCGGCAAACAGGCTGTAGATCACCGTGACTTTCCACTTAATGAACTCATCGTTGTGGAACACCAGCGTCAGGGTGCCAAAAACCGCCACCAGCACAAAGGTGAAAATCGTCATCTTTTCCAGCTTGCGATAGAGCACCCAGCTGACAACCAGCGCCAGGCCGGTAGCCACGATCAGCGCGCCCGAGGCGACAAAAATGTCATACAGCTTATAGAAGATGAAAAAGACCACCAGGGGGAGAAAGTCGAGTAGCTGCTTCATAGTTTTTCCATTCAGAGTTGGCTGCGAATGTGCCCGAAGGCACACCGCCAATCAACGTAACAGCATATAGAGCCGATAAAGATAGATAATCAACATCGCTGAAACCACATTGCCAGCCGCGGTAAAAATCACCGACGAGACATTGAGGGGTAATACCGTCAGCGATGAGAAGAAAAGCATCACAATGACTTTAGCCAGCAGCCAGAGCAAAATCGCCGGGGCGATCAGCCTGACATTCTTCCACGCCATCCGCATACTGGCGCGCATGGCGGCAAAGACACCCATCTTCTCACTCGCCACCATCACCGGCGCCAGCGACAGCAGGATCGTCAGCAGAATGCCTGGCACGACCAGCACCATAAAGCCCAGCTGCGCGACCAGCGTCATCAGGAAGGTGAGCAGCAGCAGCTTTGGCAGCAGCGGTGCTGAGGCACCAATGGCCCGCAACGCACTGACACGCTGGCCGGAAGAGACCATCGGGATCAGATAGAGCATACCGCCAAGCAGCAGGGTATTCCCCATCAGCGCGGCAAAAGTGCTGGCCGCTGAGGCGCGCAGCAGTACCTGTTGCTGTTCCGGTGACATATTCTGCACCATCTCAAATAATGAACTGGCGCTGTCATCGCCCTGCTGCAGGATGGCCATCTGATCGGCACCAGGCGTCAGCACATGCACCAGCATGACGGTGACAAACGCGGCCAGCAGCGACATCAACAGCACCGTAGCCAGTTGATGGCGCGCGAAATTTCCTGTGTCACGGTATAACGAGCTTGCCGTGATAGACATGTACACTCCTTGGAGGAACCGGGTTAATTAACCCGGCGATTGTACATGTTCTGGCAGCTCTGGGGCACCCGGCAGGGCATAACTTTCTGTAATATGAGGTAAAGAGGGCGCAAAAAGGGCAGGAAGGCCATAACGCGCGCGGGCGCGATCGCAGGCTTCATTATGGATACCTGCTTCACCCGACATTGAAAACTCCCGACAGGGCGTCGGACGTTGTTCATAAATGCCGCAGGAAACGCAGCCGCCAATGTCGCCCTGCAGGGCGACGCAGCGGGGCGCACGATCGTTGGTACCCCGCATGTTGCGCATTAACAGGCCTAAAGGCTCCGTTAATTCAGTGGGAACCAGACCGCCCGCATCATCGGCTTCAGCCCAGTAAAATGAGACGCGGAAATGGGCGCAGCAGGCGCCACAGCTGACACAAGGGTTAGAGAGCTCACTCATTTGATCACCCGCCCCTCCCAGGGCATCGAACCAAAATCAACAATGAAGATAAGCAACATAGGGCCAGCGAAATTATTCAGCAAGCGGAATTTGCATGCTGCTGACAGCGCCGAAATTGATCTAAATCAATTCATTGTTTTTTAAGCAATTTATCTCAGGGGTACTGAGTGCAATTTTCTGTAAATCGCGTTAAATAATTGCCAGCAAAAAAAGCGATTCCGTTCGCGACATTAACATTAAGCAAAGGAGTGATAATGAAACTGGCAAAATGCGCGATGCTGCTGGCCCTGGCCCTGCCTCAACTGGCGATGGCCCACGAAGCAGGCGACTTCTTTATGCGTGCCGGCAGCGCTACCGTCCGGCCGACTGAGGGTTCCGATAATGTGTTAGGAATGGGCGAGTTCAGCGCCACTAATGACACACAACTCGGCCTGACCTTCACGTACATGGCAACAGACAATATTGGTGTTGAGTTACTGGCCGCCACGCCTTTCCGTCACAAAGTGGGTCTTGGCCCGACGGGTACGCTGGCTACCGTTCGCCAGTTACCGCCGACGCTGATGGCGCAGTACTATTTCTTTGACAGCAAAAGCAAAGCGCGCCCTTACGTTGGCGTGGGGATCAACTACACCACCTTTTATGATGCCGATTTCAACCAGACGGGCCGCGATGCGGGCCTGACCGATCTCAGCGTGAAGGACTCCTGGGGTGTGGCGGGTCAGGTCGGTCTGGATTATCAGATTAACCGTGACTGGATGCTGAATGCATCAGTGTGGTACATGGATATTGATACGGAAGTGAAGTTTAAAGCAGGAGGCGAGCAGCAGAATATCAATATGCGCATCGATCCCTGGGTCTTCTTCTTCGGAGCGGGTTACCGTTTCTGATGAGAAAAAGGCCGCTGAATCAGCGGCCTTTTTTTCTGTTACGACGTTATTTGATCTGCATATTGTTGACGACTGACTTCACGCCCGGCACGCTACGCGTAACCTGAACGGCACGATTCGCCATCTGTGGTGATGAAACAAAACCGCTCAGCTGAACTTTACCTTTGAAGGTTTCTACGTTGATTTCAGTCGATTTCAGCGAGTCATCTTTCAGCAGTTCACCTTTCACTTTTGTGGTCACCACGGTGTCATCAATATAGCCACCGGTTCCCTCTTTGGTTGCGGTTGGCGCACAGGCGCTCAGTGTCAGCGCAACCACGCCCGCCAGTACAGCACCTGTCAGCAGTTTAACGAATTTCATTGCTCTCTCTCCCTGTCACAAAATGGATGCGACGTTACCGTAACGGCGCATTGTCATTGTGGTGCAGATTTTGCAAAAAGGGCAAATAGCGGAATGAAAAAAAAGGAAAGAAATCATGCCTTATCGCGCGATAAGGCATGATGGCAGGATTAACGGCTGGCGGCCTTGAGGCGGCTGACAAAATTCTTCAGTTCACTCAGCATGACCTCAGGCTCTGCATGGTGTTTTTCAATGATTCTGACAATCGCAGATCCGGAGATAGCACCCGCTGCACCGGCAGCGATCGCTTCTTTCACCTGTTCCGGTTCTGAAATACCAAAGCCCTGCAGCGGCGGCGCGGCGTGGTATTCACGCAGCTTGTCGATCAGGTGCTGCAACGGCAGGCTGGCACGGTTTTCAGCACCGGTCACACCCGCGCGTGACAGCAGGTAGGTGTAACCCCGTCCGTGTGACGCGATCTCGCGCAGCAGCTCATCGCTGGCGTTAGGCGGACAGATAAAGATAGGTGCTATGCCATGACGCAGCGCCGCCTGACGGAAGGGTGCAGACTCTTCAACCGGCACATCCGCAACCAGCACCGAATCCACACCGGCTTCAGCACAACGGGCATAGAACGCATCCACGCCGTTGGTGAAAACCAGGTTAGCGTACATCAGCAAGCCAATCGGCAGATCCGGGTATTTACGGCGGATAGTCGCCAGCATTTCAAAACACTGGCTGGTGTTGGTACCCGCCGCAAAGGCGCGCAGCGTGGCGTTCTGAATGGTCGGGCCATCTGCCAGCGGATCGGAGAAGGGAATACCCAGCTCCAGTGCATCCGCGCCACCTTCCACCAGCGCGTCAATCACGCGCAATGAAAGCTCCGGAGAGGGATCGCCCAGCGTAACGAAAGGAACGAAAGCGCCTTCGTTATTCGCTGACAGCCGCGTAAACAGTTGATTGTAACGTTCCATCAGATTTCTCCCTGCGCTGTCAGAATGTCATGAACGGTGAAAATATCTTTGTCGCCGCGGCCAGAGAGGTTGACCACGATCAACTGCTCTTTTTCTGGTTCAGCGTGAATCATCTTCAGGGCATGCGCCAGAGCATGAGAAGACTCCAGCGCCGGAATAATCCCTTCCGCACGGCACAGCTGTTTAAAGGCGTCCATCGCTTCATTATCGGTAATGGAGACATACTCCGCGCGACCAATGCTGTTCAGATGCGCATGCTGCGGACCCACTGACGGGAAGTCGAGGCCGGCAGAGATTGAATAAGACTCCTCAATCTGGCCATCGTGGGTCTGCATCATCGGCGATTTCATACCGAAGTAGATGCCGACGCGACCATGTTTGAGCGGTGCGCCATGCTCGCCGGTTTCAATGCCGTGACCGGCGGGCTCCACGCCGATCAGCTTCACGCTGGTCTCATCGATGAAGTCGGCAAACATCCCGATGGCATTTGAACCGCCGCCTACGCAGGCGAGGATCGCGTCAGGCAGGCGGCCTTCTCTTTCCAGAATCTGCTTTTTGGTCTCTTCACCAATCATGCGCTGGAACTCACGCACGATAGTCGGGAAGGGATGGGGACCCGCCGCGGTGCCGAGCATATAGTGTGAAGTCTCATAGCTGCCAGACCAGTCACGCAGCGCTTCGTTACAGGCATCTTTCAGCGTGGCGGAGCCGCTGTGAACCGGGATCACTTCTGCACCCATCAGACGCATACGAAACACGTTAGGAGACTGACGTTCGACATCTTTCGCACCCATATAGATGCGGCACTTCATGCCCAGCAGCGCACAGGCCAGCGCGGAAGCGACACCGTGCTGACCGGCACCGGTCTCGGCAATGATTTCGTTTTTGCCCATACGTTTAGCTAACAATGCCTGACCCAGCACCTGGTTGGTCTTATGCGCGCCACCGTGTAGCAGATCTTCACGCTTAAGATAGAGGCGGGTTTTGGTGCCTTTCGTCAGATTTTTGCACAGCGTCAGGGCAGTAGGACGACCGGCATAGTTCTTCAGCAGGTCGGTAAACTCGGCCTGAAACTCAGGATCTTTCTGGGCGTCGACAAACGCCTCTTCCAGCTGGCGCAGGGCTGGCATCAGGATCTGCGGAACATACATTCCGCCAAATTCGCCAAAGTAGGGATTCAGTAACGTCATTTTTCTCTTCCTTTCTCGGGCCCGCCGTTGAGCAGGCCAGGCAAATCAGTAGGCACGCAGCGTCTGAAACACCGCGGCAATTTTTCGGGCATCTTTGATGCCTGGCGCGCTTTCCACACCAGAGTTGAAGTCCAGTCCGGCACAGCCCAGCTGCGCGGCTTCAACACAGTTATCCGCACTCAGGCCACCGGCCAGCAGCACATTGTCCAATGTCTGCCCCTGTAACAGCGACCAGTCAAAACACTGTCCGGTTCCGCCATCACCATTATCAAATACATAGCGGTCGACATGTGGCCAGTCGCGCGCAGGTAATGCGCCTTCAATGCGAAGTGCTTTCCAGATTTGAATCTCTGCAGGTAAGGAAGCACGCAATTCTGCCACAAATTCCGGCGTTTCATTGCCGTGAAGCTGCACTGCTGACAGCGAAATCGCACTGGCCTGAGTGACAACGTCACTGATGGAGTGGTTGCGGAAAACCCCGACGTAACGCAGCGGCGCGGCGCCAATCACATGTTGTGCCGCGGCGGTGTCAATCTGGCGCGGTGACCCTTCCGCGAAAATCAGACCGCCATAGATTGCACCGGCTTCATACGCAGCGCGGGCATCTTCGGCACGGGTCAGACCGCACACTTTATTGCTACCCAACGTAACCCGACGTACCGCACCGGTCAGGTCAGCTTCTTCCATCAGGGCAGACCCAATCAGGAAGCCGTTGGCAAAGTGGCTCAGCTCACGAATATCTGCGTAGCTGTTTATGCCTGATTCGCTGATTACGGTGACGCCGTGTGACAGGCGTGGCGCCAGCTGACGAGTGCGGTTGAGATCGATAGAGAGATCGCGCAGGTCGCGATTGTTAATTCCCACGACTTTTGCCTGCAGCGCGATAGCCCGCTCCAGTTCCTCTTCATTACTCACTTCCGTCAGGATGCCCATTTTCAGGCTGTGCGCTACGGCGGCCAGCTGACGATATTGCTCATCATCCAGCACCGACAGCATCAGCAGGATCGCATCCGCCTGGTAATAGCGGGCCAGATAGATCTGATAAGGGTCGATAATAAAATCTTTGCACAGCACCGGCTGGGTGATGGCGGCGCTGACAATCGGCAGAAAGGCGAAGTCACCCTGAAAATATTTCTCATCGGTCAGCACGGACACCGCAGAAGCATAGTGGCGGTAAACCCCGGCTATGGCGGCCGGATCGAAATCCTCGCGAATCACACCTTTTGAGGGCGACGCCTTTTTACATTCCAGGATAAACGCAGTTCTTGCACCCTGCAGCGCGTCATAGAAATGACGGCTGGCAGGTTCAATGCTGTTCTGAAAGGTGGAGAGAGGCTGCTGCTGCTGACGGGCTTCCACCCAAATCGCTTTGTCCTGAACAATTTTTTCTAACACGGTGCCTTTCATGATTATCCTCTTGCTGCCAGTGCGACAACACGCTCATAAGCCTGTCCGCTGCGGATGGCGTTAAGCGCCTGCTGTGCGTTTTCACGCAGATCTTCCTGACCGAATACTTTAAGCAACATCGCCACGTTGACGGCGACCGCCTCCTCATGGGCCTGCTGGCCATTACCCTGGAGTAAAGCCGTCAGAATGTCACGATTTTCTTCCGGCGTGCCGCCCGCCAGCGCCTCTTTGGGATGGAAGCCAAAACCAAAGTCTTCCGGCGAGAGCTGATAGCGGGTAATTTCCCCTTCACGCAGCTCAGCCACATGGGTCACATCGTGCAGCGCCACTTCATCCATGCCGCCACCGTGAACCACCGCGGCGCGCTGATAACCCAGTACTTTCAGGGTCTGCGCAATCGGCAGCACCAGTTCCGGGCTGTAGACGCCAATCACCGCCAGTGGCGGGCGCGCCGGGTTGATTAATGGGCCTAACACGTTGAACAGCGTGCGGGTCTTCAGCTGCTGGCGCACTGGCATCGCGTGGCGAAAGCCGGTGTGATACTGCGGCGCAAACAGGAAGCAGACGTTAAGGTCGTCCAGCGCCTGACGCGCCCGGTCAGCGGGCATATCAAGGTTGATTCCAAAGGCGGCCAGCAGGTCAGACGAGCCCGATTTACTGGAGACGCTGCGGTTGCCGTGCTTCGCCACTTTCAGACCGCAGGTTGCGGCAACAAAGGCGCTGGCCGTGGAGATATTAATGCTGTTACTGCCATCGCCGCCGGTGCCGACGATGTCGGCAAACGCGTATTCCGGGCGGGGAAACGGTTTAGCATCTTCCAGCAGCGCCGTCGCGGCTCCGGCGATCTCTTCCGGTGTTTCACCGCGTACTTTCATGGCGATCAGCGCGGCAGCGAGCTGCGTTGGCTCCAGCTGTCCGGTAATAATGGCGCTGAATAGCTGATGACTCTCCGCCTGATTCAGCGTCTGCGCCTGGTAAAGTTTTTCCAGTGTCTGTTGCATGATTATTCTCCCTGTTACTTTGCCAGCGCCCAGGCCAGCGTCTGCTCAAGCAGGCGCGCGCCCTGAGAAGTCAAAATCGATTCAGGATGGAACTGAAACCCGCAGACGCGATCGGTTTCATGACGAACCGCCATCACCATCCCGTTAAAGCTGGCGTTGACTGTCAGCTCATCCGGCGTGTTGCTGCCCACCAGCGAGTGATAGCGCGCCACCGGCAGTGGATTACTCAGGCCGGCAAACATCGCCTCGTCGTCATGGACGATAGACGAGGCTTTGCCGTGCAGGATTTCGCCCGCCTGGCCTACATGGCCGCCATAGGCTTCCACAATCGCCTGATGGCCCAGGCAGATGCCGATAATCGGCAGACGTCCACGCAGCACCCGCAGCAGTTCCGGCATACAACCGGCATCTTTTGGTGCGCCGGGACCCGGTGACAGCATCAGCACCGGATCTTCCATCCGCTCCAGCTGTGCAATTAGCAGTTCAGCGGGCAGGTTGTTGCGGTAGATCACCACGTTGTGACCAAAGGTCCGCAGCTGATCAACCAGGTTATAGGTAAAAGAGTCGATGTTATCGAGCAGCAGAATATCGGCCATCAGAAGATCTCCTTGCAGTGATGGGCAGTCGCGATAGCGCGCAGAACGGCACGGGCTTTATTGCGGCTTTCATCCGCTTCAGCCTGCGGATTCGAATCCAGCACCACACCAGCGCCCGCCTGAACGGTGGCGACGCCATCTTCGACATAGGCCGAACGAATAACGATGCAGGTGTCGAGATCCCCCTGCGCGGTGAAGTAGCCCACCGCGCCACCATAGCTGCCGCGACGGGTGCGTTCAGCACCGGCAATCAGTTGCATAGCGCGAACTTTTGGCGCACCGCTCAGCGTGCCCATGTTCATACAGGCGCGATAGGCGTGCAGCACGTCGAGGTCGGCGCGCAGCGTGCCGACGACGCGGGAAACCAGATGCATCACGAACGAGTAGCGATCAACTTTGGTCAGGTCAGCCACGTAGCGGCTGCCTGGCACGCAGATGCGCGCCAGATCGTTACGCGCCAGATCCACCAGCATCAGATGTTCAGCCAGCTCTTTATGGTCGGTGCGCATCTCCAGCTCAATGCGGCTGTCGAGATCGCGGTCCAGTGAGCCATCGGCATGGCGACCACGTGGACGGGTACCGGCAATGGGGTAGATCTCAATCTGACGAGAGGTCGCGTCATACTTCAGCGAGCTTTCCGGCGATGCGCCAAACAGGGAGAAATCCTGATCCTGCATAAAGAACATATACGGGCTTGGATTGCTGTTTTTCAGCGTGTCATAGGCGGCCAGCGGTGACGGGCACGGCAGTGAGAAGCGGCGTGATGGCACGACCTGGAAAATTTCACCGATGCGAATCGCCTGCTGCATGGTGCGAACCACATCACAATACTCTTCATCGCTCTGGCTGGTGGTCAGCGTCATCTGTTCGACCTTTTGTACCGGCAGCGCAGGCGCTGGCTGCAGCATCTGGCCGTGCAGTTGCTCAATACGGCGTTGCAGACGCTGGAACTCGCTGGTGGACGGGCAGAACAGGCTGGCCTGCAGACGCGCACTGCGGGTCTGGTGATCGATCACCAGTAACGTCTCTGCCAGGTAGAAACAGTAGTCGGGGCAGCGTTGCTGATTATCCAGTTCCGGCAGGGTTTCAAAACCAGCCACCAGGTCATAGGCAAACAGGCCACCCAGCAGCACGGCTTCGCGCTCGTCGGCAGAGGCGTTAACCAGCTGTGGAATCAGACGCAGTGCATCAAACACCGAGAGTGCTTTGAGACGGGAATCTTCGTCCTGATGCGGATCGGTGCTCTGCGGAAAAGTCAGCTCACGTCCATCGGGACGGACCTGATTGCTGACGGAAGCGGGCAGGGCCTCATCCAGCAGCGGCAGCACGGCACGGCCATTTTCTGACAGCGCCTGAACGATAACCGTATTACCCATGGCGCTGATACGCAGCGCGCTGTCGACAATCAGCAGACTTTTTAAATTACGCTTGCTGTCGATATCCGCAGATTCGAGCAGCAGGGTTGCCGGACGTGCGCCGCACAGCTGGTGAAACACTGCGGCCGGATCTTCGCGGTAAGGCGCGGTGCCGGTAATCAACTTCACTGTAGGTTTCGCATTTGGCATGATGATTTCTCTGAATTTCGCTCAAAAAAAAGCCCGCTCGGTGGCGGGCTCAGGTATTAGCACAGCGTTTACGCAAAGTGTGCACGATCCTGTCGCCCGTTTTCGGGAACATTGCGCCAACCGTTTAAATGCGTGATTACAACAGCCATGATTGAATACCCGTTACGTGTGAACTTGTGTACTAGTTAACGGGTTCATGGCGTAAATGTCAATACACTTTTTCACTGACCGTGAAAATCGTTATCATGCTGGCCGGTTTAGTTTTAGCAGGAGTTCTCTTGAGCGATATCGCCCGTTTCCCGGTTTATGATTTACACAGCCACACGCGCGCCTCCGATGGCTTACTGACGCCAGCCGCGCTGGTGCAGCGAGCCGTTGAGATGCGCGTGGGCGTACTGGCGATCACCGATCACGACAGCGTTGCAGGGGTAGAGGAAGCGCAGCAAACGGCACGCGACCAAGATTTACCAATAAAAGTGCTGCCCGGGGCAGAGATCTCCACGCTGTGGGAGAACCATGAGATTCACATCGTCGGCCTGAACATTGATATTCACCATCCGGCGATGGTGACCTTTCTGGCCGGACAACATGACTGCCGCCGGACGCGGGCGCAAGAGATTGGTGAGCGACTCGCGAAGGCACGTATCCCGGATGCGCTGGCGGGTGCGATGCGTCTGGCTGATGGCGGCGTCATTACCCGTGGTCACTTTGCCCGCTTCCTGATTGAGCAGGGCAAAGCGGACAATATGGTACAGGTATTCAAAAATTATCTGGCGCGTGGCAAAACCGGCTACGTGCCGCCACAATGGTGTACAATTAAACAAGCCATTGATGCGATTCATCATTCTGGTGGGTGTGCCGTGCTGGCGCATCCTGGCCGATATGGCTTATCGGCGAAGTGGCTCAAACGGCTGGTCGCCCATTTCCGCGAGGCGGGCGGCGATGCGATGGAAGTCGCGCAGTGCCAGCAGCCACCCAATGAGCGTACAACGCTGGCACAATATGCCAGAGATAATGCACTGGCCGCATCACAAGGTTCTGATTTTCATCAACCCTGCCCGTGGATTGAACTGGGTCGTAAACTCTGGCTGCCCGCAGCGGTTGAGCCGGTCTGGGAACGCTTCCCGGATCTCGCGCCCGGCCTGACAATCACGGAAAGGTGACACGAGGTTTCTATGAGTCAATTGTTTCACATTCATCCGGACAATCCCCAGCCACGGCTGATTAACCAGGCGGTCGACTACCTGAACAAAGGCAGCGTCATTGTCTATCCCACCGATTCCGGCTATGCGCTGGGCTGTCGGCTGGAAGAGAAGGGCGCGATGGAGCGGATTTGCCGTATCCGTCAGCTCGACGGGCACCACAACTTCACCCTGATGTGCCGGGATCTCTCTGAGCTGTCGGTTTATTCGCAGGTGGGTAACTCGGCTTTTCGTCTGCTGAAAAACAATACGCCAGGCAACTACACCTTTATTCTCAAGGCGACCAAAGAAGTGCCGCGTCGCCTGATGAATGAAAAGCGTAAGACCATTGGTCTGCGCGTGCCCTCCAATCCGGTAGCGCTGGCGCTGCTGGAAGCGCTGAATCAGCCGATGATGTCGACCTCATTGATTCTGCCAGGCAACGATTTTACCGAGTCAGACCCGGAAGAGATCCAGCACAGCATTGGTAAGCTGGTCGATCTGATCATCGACGGTGGTACGCTGGGTCAGCAGCCGACCACGGTGGTCGATCTGACCACCGATTCGCCGGAAATCGTGCGTGAAGGCGTGGGCGATACCCGCCCGTTCCTGTAATTACGTCGGGCTTCAGACACCGCGCGTCGGTGTCTGAGCCAGATTCGACTCTAACCAGTTCTTAAACTGACCGTAAGGAATATAAAGTGATACATCTTTGAGGATCACTTTGTTATTACGCCCATTCCTGATCGAGTCAGAATAGCCAACAATAACGCCGCCCAGCGTATCATCCCGGTTATACACGCCACCGCCAGACATTCCCTGAACGACGCCCGCATTCGAGGCCATCGCTAAGCAGGGACTTTTATTCCATTTATTCCGAATAGCCGTGCGGGCTAAATTAACCCCGGACGATTCAACCGGCATCGCTGAAATAAAGCTGTAGCCATACATTTTAACTGGATCACCGATGTCACTGCTGCGGAACTTAGTCAGCGTGCTGGCATCATTCTTGTGATAAATAATCGCAAGGTCGCAATAAGGGTGATAAGACTTAACGCGCTGCACGGCGGTTTTAGCCACGTGCGCAGCCGTAAGGCTATATTCAGGCGTCAGAGGAATGCTGGTGCCCAGTGTGCCCAGACCGAGGATCGTCGGAATGCCTGTCACGCTCATATCTACGTGCTGCATCGCCGTACGACTGTACTCGGTGTGGCCCACGGAACACCCGCTCAGCACCAGTGCAGCAAGCACCGGGCTCAGAAACAGGTTTCTCATGATGTTTTTCTTTATTCAGGCATGTCGGGAAATCCCTGGTGAAGATTTTTGACATGCAAGCAAGGTTCATCACTGAACCGTATTAACGCAACAACTCCGGATGCGCCGGTTTATTGGATTAATGTAAAAACACTATTTTTATTAACGAATCAATTAAGCAAGACTCAAATGTCGCAAGAACGCTTTATCGCGTGCTTTGCTTTTTTATTATGCTGCCGTGATAAAGTGTATCAGCTTAATAATGTCGTACAATTTATTAAAGCTAATAACAATCAAATTGCATGAGAAATAAGGTTTTAAATCAATCTGCATTAGGAATAATCTGACTTTTTGATTTTGGCAGTGCATACGGAATGATTAAATTCAATTAACCAGCATTTTATGCTGTCTTTGATATTTTTTTTAGATGTTATAAAGCCCGGTAAGAGTGATGGAAGTGTAAGATAGCGTTAAGGTTTTATTCTCAGAATATCGCGTTGATGAAAAACGGGTGGTTAGAAAATTTAATAGTGATCAGCTATAAAGTTTTTGATACACGCGTTTTATTAAACATATTCTCTTACCATACGCCGCGTTTTTTATTAAATCAGCAGCAAGGATTATCAGAGCTCAAACTATGAGAGGTTAACCTTTCTTTATTTACGATGGCACTATCCATAAAGGGCGTTACTTCAGCGTTAAATGCCTGTATAATGGGGCAAACTTGCTAAGTTAACTTATTGATTTAGAAAGGATTATCACCCAATCATGACGCCTGGGAAGGCGACAAAGAGGAAGCTCAATGAGCGAAAAGTTACAGAAAGTCTTAGCGCGTGCCGGACATGGCTCGCGTCGTGAAATCGAATCAATGATTGCTGCCGGCCGTGTCAGCGTTGACGGCAAAATCGCCACCCTGGGCGACCGCGTCGAAAGCAGCAAATCTCTGAAAATCCGTATTGATGGCCATCTGGTATCGATTGCTGAATCAGCAACCGAAGTTTGCCGCGTGCTGGCTTACTACAAACCGGAAGGTGAACTCTGTACCCGCAGCGATCCTGAAGGCCGCCCGACGGTGTTTGACCGTCTGCCTCGTCTGCGCGGTTCACGCTGGATTGCCGTTGGCCGTCTGGATGTGAACACCTGTGGTCTGATGCTCTTCACTACCGACGGTGAACTGGCGAACCGCCTGATGCATCCGAGCCGTGAAGTGGAACGTGAGTATGCGGTGCGCGTGTTTGGTCAGGTAGACGACGATAAAATTCGTCAGCTGAGCAAGGGCGTTCAGCTGGAAGATGGCCCGGCTGCGTTTAAAACCCTGAAGTTTGGCGGCGGAGAAGGCATTAACCAGTGGTACAACGTCACTCTGACGGAAGGACGTAACCGTGAGGTGCGTCGTTTATGGGAGGCGGTCGGCGTACAGGTCAGTCGTCTGATGCGCGTTCGCTATGGCGATATCACCTTACCAAAAGGCCTGCCGCGCGGCGGCTGGACCGAACTGGATCTGCCTGCGGTGAACTACCTGCGTAACCTGGTGGAGCTGGATGATGAAACGGTCACCAAGCTGGTGGTCGAAAAAGATCGTCGTCGCACCAAGGCGAACCAGATTCGTCGTGCAGTAAAACGTCACAGTAAAGTGAGCAGCACGCCACGTGCGCCACGCCGCAATCCGGGCAGCAAACGTAACGCCGGTTAATATCGTTGCCCGATCGCTAAAAACGCAGCCCCAGGGCTGCGTTTTCTTTTTATGTTACCAGTCAATTCCCTGCTGAGCCTGTATACCGGCATCAAAGGCGTGCTTCACCGGCCGCATTTCCGTCACCGTATCCGCCATTTCAGTCAGGCGACGATGACAGCCACGTCCGGTAATGATGACGCTCTGATGCGCCGGGCGCTGTTGCAGGGCAGTGATCAGATCGTCCAGCGGCAGATAATCCATGCTGACCATATAGGTTATTTCGTCGAGCACGACCAAATCGAGCTGCGTATCGGCCAGCATCCGTTTTGCATGCTGCCACACGGCCAGACAGGCGGCAGTATCCGTTTCGCGGTTCTGTGTGTCCCATGTGAAACCGGTTGCCATCACCTGAAACTCAACACCATGCTGTTCCAGCAGGTTACGCTCACCATTCGGCCAGTCCCCTTTAATGAACTGAACAGCCGCTGCGCGTTTACCGTGTCCGGTGGCGCGCAGGGCGGTACCAAAAGCCGCAGTGGTTTTGCCTTTGCCATTGCCGGTAAACACCATCAGGATGCCACGCACCTCGGTGGCTGCTGCAATCCGCGCATCGACCTGCTCCTTCAGGCGCTGCTGACGCTGCTGATGACGATCGTCAGCCATTACTCTGCGGCTCCGGGTTTTCTGCCCGGCTGCGCATCAAAGCTGATACCGGTTTTGCGCCGGCTGTCATCACCCATCAGATAAAGATAGAGCGGCATCAGATCGGCAGGCGTTTTCAGCTTGTTAGCATCTTCCTGTGGGAAGGCGCTGGCGCGCATTTTGGTCCGCGTTCCACCCGGATTAATGCAGTTCACCCGCAATGCCTGCGTTTTATACTCATCGGCCAGTACCTGCATCATCCCTTCGGTGGCAAATTTAGAGACGGCGTAAGCGCCCCAGCCCGCGCGACCGGTACGGCCAACGCTGGAGGTGGTAAAGACCAGTGAACCGGCATCTGACTTTAACAGCAACGGCAACAGCGCCTGGGTCAGGAAGAAGGTGGCGTCCAGGTTGATGTTCATCACCTGCTGCCAGATCTGAGGGTCGAGTTCCGCCAGCGGAACGATTTCACCAAGGATACCGGCATTGTGCAGCACGCCATCAAGGCGAGAAAACTGCTGTGACAGCTGTTCTGCTACCTGATGGCAACGTTCCGGCGTCGCTTCAGCCAGGTCGAACACGACGGTATGAGCAGCACATTTATTAAGTTGATCGATTGCCTCTTTAACCCGCTGAAGTTTCTCAGGGCTACGGCCCATCAGGATCACTTCAGCACCATAACGGGCATACGTCAGCGCCGCTTCCCGACCAATGCCATCTGAAGCACCCGTGACCAGGATAATACGGTGATTGAGCAGGTCGCTTTTCGGTTGATAATGCACAGCGGGGTCCTCCGGCGAAAACAACATGATTCCGCTTTATGCCCGAATTTACGAATGGGCGCAATCGCCAGACTACCCATTCTGTGCCGGCTGCTGGCATTTCAGGCGACGGAGCAGGGTAAAACGGCTAAACTGGCGAATTGTTTTTTATTCTTTGTGAAGGCGACCTGATGGATTTTATTTCAACGTATGGACTGTTTTTAGCGAAAGCGGTGACACTGGTGGTTGCCGTCGCTGCGATTGTCATGATTATCATGAATGCCGCGTTACGCAAACGGGCACAAAATGGTCAGCTTCGTCTGACCCATCTGGGTGATGACTATCAGCAGATGAAAGAGGATTTGCAGCTGGCAAAAATGAAGCCGCAGGCGCAGAAGGTCTGGCTGAAAAATCATAAAAAAAGTGAAAAGCTGAAAGCCAAAGCGGAAAAACAGGCGGCAAAGCAGGGACAGACAGACAGCGTTAAGCCCACGCTCTACGTACTTGATTTTAAAGGCAGCATGGACGCGGGTGAGGTGAGCTCACTGCGTGAAGAAATTTCAGCTGTGTTGGCGGTGAAGCAGCCTGGCGACGAAGTGCTGCTGCGCCTGGAAAGCCCAGGCGGCGTGGTGCATGGCTATGGCCTGGCAGCATCGCAGCTGCAGCGTCTGCGCGATGCGGGTCTGCACATCACGGCAGCCGTAGATAAAGTGGCAGCCAGCGGGGGCTACATGATGGCCTGCGTGGCCGATCGCATTGTGGCGGCACCGTTCTCGATCATTGGCTCCATCGGCGTGGTTGCGCAAATCCCTAACTTCAACCGCCTGCTGAAGCGTAACGATATTGATGTTGAGCTGCATACTGCCGGACAGTACAAGCGCACGCTGACGCTGTTCGGTGAGAATACCGAAGAAGGGCGCGAGAAATTTCAGGAAGATCTTGATGAAACGCACCTGCTGTTCAAGCAGTTTGTTCACCAGATGCGCCCGTCACTCGATATTGACCGGGTGGCAACCGGAGAGCACTGGTATGGTCGTCAGGCGCTGGATCTCGGCCTGATTGACGAAATCGGCACCAGCGATGACCTGATCATCCGTCAGATGGATCAATTCAGCGTACTTGGCGTGCATTATGCACGCCGGCGTAAAATGATGGACCGTTTTACCCAGAGCGCCGGCTCGGTGGCGGAACGGTTGCTGCTGAAACTCTGGCAGCGCGGCGAAAAGCCACTGCTTTGATGCGAAACCCGGCCTGTGCCGGGTTTTTTACTCCAGGTGATAGCGCGGCGACAGCTCCACAGCAAGGTATTTGAAGACGTTAAACACCGCTGTGGTTTTCGTGGTCGGCAGTCCATCCGCATCAAGAAAGAACGGTCCGCGAAAGACCAGCACATCCGCCTGCTGAATCACCTCATCCGCCTGCATGCCTGCTAAATAATCATCATGTTCTTTAATCAACGCATTGGCCTTTTCCAGCAACGCCTGACGGGAAATAGCCTGAGTCGATCTCTGCATTTATTCGCTCCTTTTTGACAGCATCCAAATTCTTTCTATATTACTGGCCTGTCTCGCACTGTGACAAATCGGTCTGAACGATGAAAACCTGGCGTAAGTTCGGGCTGAGTGCTAATTAAGTTGCGTAACAGATTTTATCAGGTAGAGTGTGGGCGATTCCGATTTCAGGGATTTTGCACCGGGATGTGCGAAGAGTTCAGATGGAAAAAGCACGCTTTATCATGCAGTTGCAGCAGGCCGCATCATCTGATCTGAGATTGACCCCTCCGCCTTGAAATGTTAAACAGGCGCAGCAATATTGAACCCACTGGGTTTTTGGGCATCCAATCCTCTCCCGTTAAGCAGGATGTTTTCATTAGGTAAAGGTAAATATGGGTAAAGCACTCGTTATTGTTGAGTCCCCGGCAAAGGCTAAAACAATCAATAAATACCTGGGTAGTGACTACGTGGTTAAATCCAGCGTAGGTCATATCCGGGATCTGCCGACCAGTGGTTCAACCGCGAAGAAGAGTGCTGACGCCTCGACAGATAAGAAAGTCAAAGACGCTTCAACTGACAAGAAAGTCAAAAAAGTTAAAAAAGATGAGAAAGCCGCACTCGTCAGCCGCATGGGTGTAGACCCCTATCACGGCTGGGAAGCGGATTATCAGATTCTGCCCGGCAAAGAGAAAGTGGTTGCTGAACTGAAGGCGTTAGCCGCTAATGCTGACCACATCTATCTCGCAACCGACCTTGACCGTGAAGGGGAAGCCATCGCCTGGCACCTGCGGGAAGTCATCGGTGGCGATGACTCGCGCTTCAGTCGTGTGGTCTTCAACGAAATCACCAAAAATGCGATTCGTCAGGCATTTGAAAAGCCGGGCGAACTGAATATTGACCGGGTAAATGCGCAGCAGGCGCGCCGTTTCATGGATCGCGTGGTGGGCTATATGGTCTCACCGCTGCTGTGGAAAAAAATCGCCCGTGGCCTCTCTGCCGGCCGTGTGCAATCTGTTGCGGTTCGCCTGGTGGTGGAACGTGAACGTGAAATCAAAGCCTTTGTTCCCGAAGAGTACTGGGAAGTTAATGCCGCATTGACCACGCCAAAAGGCGATGAACTGTCGATGGACGTGACGCACAAAGGTGACAAAGCCTTCCGTCCGGTCAATCGCGACGAGACCTATGCCGCGGTAGCGCTGCTGGAAAAAGCGCGTTATGAGATCGTCGACCGTGAAGATAAGCCGACCAGCAGCAAGCCGGGCGCACCTTACATCACCTCGACGCTGCAGCAAGCTGCCAGTACCCGTCTCGGCTTTGGCGTGAAGAAAACGATGATGATGGCTCAGCGCCTGTACGAAGCCGGTCACATCACTTATATGCGTACCGACTCAACCAACCTGAGTCAGGATGCGGTCGCCATGGCGCGTGGCTATATCGAAAGTCATTTCGGTAAAAAGTATCTGCCTGAAACCGCCATTACTTACGCCAGCAAAGAGAACTCCCAGGAAGCGCACGAAGCGATACGTCCTTCTGATGTGGAAGTGGTGGCGGAAAAGCTGAAGGATATGGAAGCGGATGCGCAGAAACTTTATCAGCTGATCTGGCGTCAGTTTGTTGCCTGTCAGATGACACCAGCAAAATATGATTCCAGCACCATTACAGCGGCGGCGGGTGAATTTAAACTCAAAGCGAAAGGCCGTATTCTGCGTTTCGATGGCTGGACCAAAGTCATGCCTGCGCTGCGTAAGAATGATGAAGATCGTACATTGCCAGCCGTCAGCGTGGGTGATGTTCTGGATCTGCAACAGCTTCTTCCGGGTCAGCACTTCACCAAGCCACCGGCGCGCTTCAGCGAAGCGTCACTGGTGCGTGAACTTGAGAAACGCGGCATCGGTCGTCCATCCACTTATGCGGCTATTACCTCGACCATTCAGGATCGTGGCTACGTGCGGGTAGAGAACCGTCGCTTCTATGCGGAAAAAATGGGTGAAATCGTTACCGATCGTCTGGAAGAGAACTTCCGCGAACTGATGAATTATGATTTCACCGCCCGCATGGAGAGCAGCCTCGATCAGGTAGCCAATAACGAGGCGCAATGGAAAGCGGTTCTCGATCACTTCTTCGCCGACTTTACTCAGCAGCTTGAACTGGCAGAGAAAGATCCTGAAGAAGGTGGCATGCAACCGAACCAGATGGTGCTGACCTCGATTGCGTGTCCGACCTGTAGTCGTCAGATGGGAATCCGTACCGCCAGCACCGGCGTTTTTCTGGGCTGCTCCGGCTATGCGCTGCCGCCTAAAGAGCGCTGCAAACAGACCATCAACCTGATTCCGGAAAATGAAGTCCTCAATATTCTGGAAGGCGATGATGCTGAAACTAACGCCCTGCGTGCCCGTCGACGCTGCCATAAGTGTGGCACCGCGATGGACAGCTACCTGATCGACAATGAACGTAAACTACACGTCTGTGGTAATAACCCGGAATGTGACGGTTACGAAATCGAGAAAGGCGAATTCCGCATCAAAGGCTATGACGGCCCGATAGTGGAGTGCGAGAAGTGTGGTTCGGAGATGCACCTGAAGATGGGACGCTTTGGTAAGTACATGGCGTGTACCAACGAAGAGTGCAAAAACACCCGCAAGATTCTGCGCAGTGGTGAAGTCGCACCGCCAAAAGAAGATCCTGTTCCACTGCCAGAACTGGCGTGTGAGAAGTCCGATGCTTACTTCGTGTTGCGTGACGGCGCAGCGGGTGTTTTCCTTGCGGCTAACACCTTCCCGAAATCACGCGAAACGCGTGCACCGCTGGTGGAGGAGCTTCAGCGCTTCAAAGATCGTCTGCCTGAGAAGTTGAAATATCTGGCCGACGCGCCAGCCGCCGATCCGGAAGGCAATAAAACGCTGGTGCGCTTCAGCCGCAAAACCAAACAGCAGTATGTTTCCTCTGAAAAAGAGGGTAAGGCAACCGGCTGGTCCGCCTTCTATATAGACGGAAAGTGGCAGGAAGCGAAAAAGTAATCCACACAGGCCAGCGTTTGCTGGCCTTCTTCTTACTGTTTTTACCCGATTTGACCACTGACACTGACAACGCACCACATTCAGGCCAGCGCTCGCTGGCCTTTTTCTGAGCCTTATATCAATCCGTTCTACTCTGTCACTTAAAATGATATAGTTGTTATAGCATTTCCGACCTTTCCTGATGCATAGCATTTCTTGACCCTTGCGACTATACGTCAAGCGGGGATGCGACTCTGTAACTTACCGGGATGGAATAGATATGAAATTACAGCAGTTGCGCTATATCGTCGAAGTGGTGAACCATAATCTCAATGTCTCTTCGACAGCGGAAGGTCTCTACACCTCTCAACCCGGCATCAGTAAACAGGTGCGTATGCTGGAAGATGAGCTGGGCGTGCAAATTTTTGCCCGCAGCGGTAAACATCTCACTCAGGTGACGCCTGCAGGCGAAGAGATCATCCGTATAGCGCGTGAAGTTCTCTCCAAAGTCGATGCGATCAAATCCGTTGCCGGCGAGCACACCTGGCCGGATAAAGGCTCGCTTTATGTCGCCACCACACATACCCAGGCACGTTACGCGCTGCCAGGCGTCATCAAAGGATTTATCGAGCGCTATCCGCGCGTCTCTTTACATATGCATCAGGGTTCGCCAACCCAGATCGCCGAAGCGGTTTCCAAAGGCAATGCGGACTTTGCCATAGCCACTGAAGCCCTGCATCTCTATGACGATCTCATCATGTTGCCGTGCTACCACTGGAACCGCGCGATTGTCGTCACGGCGGATCATCCGCTGGCCGGAAAAGGGCAGGTGAGCATCGAAGAGCTGGCTGAATATCCGCTGGTGACCTACACCTTTGGCTTTACCGGGCGCTCGGAACTCGATACGGCCTTTAATCGGGCAGGATTAACACCCCGCATCGTCTTCACCGCTACTGATGCCGACGTCATTAAAACCTATGTCCGTTTAGGTCTGGGCGTGGGGGTTATTGCCAGTATGGCGGTGGACCCGGTGGCCGATCCTGATCTGATTCGTATTGAAGCTGCCGATATCTTTACCAACAGTACTACCAAAATTGGCTTCCGCCGCAGCACCTTCCTTCGCAGCTATATGTATGATTTTATCCAGCGTTTTGCACCACACCTGACCCGAGACGTGGTGGATACCGCCGTGGCGCTGCGCTCAAATGAAGACATTGAGGCGATGTTCAAGGACATTAAGCTGCCATTTAAATAGCGTTGATGCTCTCCGCGACAACATAAGGCTGCCTGGTGCAGCCTTTTTTGTTGTCAGGCTTTAGCGCCAAATGAGAATCAAAAGTTTTTATGATTTTTTTGTAAATGAAACATTGATCACATGTTTTCCGGTTGGGCTTTCTTAAATGCGAAATACAACACACTTTTAACTATGTCACTTTGCGACTCGCCAGGATTATTCCCATACTCCAGTTAAGAGCTGATGTGTGGAGCCAGTAAACATAAGGTTCTTTAGATGTATCTTTAGTTTTAAATGGATCTGTTTTTAATTTAACTCAAATTTTTTAGCTGACTGTTTAATTAAATATTCGTTCGGGAGTTAATCATTTCTTACGTTATCGAAGCCTATTGATTAATACCGTTAATCGTTTTACTCAATAAAAATAACTGGATTTTTGGCCTTAACGCGTTTAGGATTCCTCCTAAATCTTAATCGATGTTATCAATCATTTTGTTGAGAGTGATTATCAAAAACTATGAATACACGACTGACTGTACAACCGGGTTTCCCGGCAAAAAGCACCAAGGTTGAGCGTACTGGCAATACCCGTCGCAATGCCTGGTTAACCGTATTCGCTGCCTCTGCGCTGTTCTGGGTAGTTGTAGCGTTAATGATTTGGCGTATCTGGGGCTAAAGCCATGTGGGCACATACACTCAGTCATAAACGTTCTTTGACCACGGGTCAGCACAAGCCAGTATCCTGTAAAGGAAAAGAAGCCCTTGCAAAGGACGAAAAAGTGTCTATCCCCGAGTCATGGGATTTGAGTGATAACCAGCGACTGTTTATAGAGTCGTTTCTGGATCCTGAAAACAAATAACGTTGTAAGACCATCTCTTCGTCATTGCTCTTTTATAACCGGAGTTTCCGGTGGGCTTTTAAATGCCCCTATCCACATCCAGTAAGACCAAAGGGTGTCGCCGATTGACAGGCGACCGCAAAAACTTTTACGCCCGATTCCGGTGAAGGAGTGAACCAAATGAATATTATTAAAATGTCCTGGCTTAGCGCGTATGCTTTCTCCTTTGCGTTCTGGTCTGCGGCGGTGTGGATAACACTGTAATTTGAACTAAATCACCTCTTTCTGATGCCTCGTGTTTTCACGGGGCATTTTCGTTTTCAGGCGATTGTAGCAATTTGTGTTGTAATCAAAACGTTAACGAATTTGTGGTCTATCTTTAACATAAACCTTTGTCTCACTAAGGTTTAAGACCATGAACGAAAAAGGAGGAGCTATGTCGTCTACCCTACGCGAGCAGAGTCAGGAAATACTGCAGGTCGACACCAATAACTATCACATCTTCAGTCTTCCCCGCGCTGCTCAACAACTGGGCAATATCGATAGCCTGCCCAAATCTCTCAAAGTTCTGCTGGAAAACTTACTGCGCTGGCAGGATGGCGACTCTGTCACCACTGAGGACATCCAGGCGCTGGTTGACTGGCAGAAAGATGCCCACGCCGACCGCGAAATCGCCTACCGGCCAGCCCGCGTATTAATGCAGGACTTTACCGGCGTGCCGGCGGTGGTCGACCTGGCGGCCATGCGCGAAGCCGTGAACCGTCTGGGCGGCGATGTAGCCAAAGTGAATCCGCTGTCGCCCGTCGATCTGGTTATCGACCACTCGGTCACTGTGGACCATTTTGGTGATGATGACGCTTTTGAAGAGAATGTCCGGCTGGAGATGGAGCGTAATCATGAGCGCTACGTTTTCCTTCGCTGGGGTCAGAAAGCGTTTGATAAATTCCGCGTTGTGCCGCCAGGAACCGGTATCTGTCATCAGGTGAACCTGGAATATCTCGGCAAGGCGATCTGGCATGAAACCCTTGATGGCGAAGAGTATGCCTGGCCCGATACGCTGGTCGGTACCGATTCTCATACCACCATGATCAACGCGCTTGGCGTGCTGGGATGGGGAGTCGGGGGCATCGAAGCGGAAGCAGCCATGCTGGGTCAGCCTGTCTCCATGCTGATCCCGGATGTCGTAGGTTTCAAACTTACCGGCAAACTGCGCGCAGGCATTACCGCAACTGACCTCGTTCTGACTGTCACTCAGATGCTGCGTAAGCATGGCGTTGTCGGTAAATTCGTTGAGTTTTACGGTGACGGCCTGGCCGACCTGCCGCTGGCAGATCGTGCGACCATTGCCAACATGGCCCCTGAGTATGGCGCAACCTGCGGATTCTTCCCGGTTGATGACGTCACGTTGAGCTACATGACGCTGACCGGACGCGATGCCGATCAGGTAGCTTTAGTGGAAGCGTATGCCAAAGCGCAGGGGCTGTGGCGCAATCCCGGCGATGAGCCGCGTTTCACCAGTACCCTGGCACTGGATATGAACGAGGTGGAGTCGAGCCTGGCAGGACCAAAACGTCCGCAGGATAGGGTGTCGCTGGGCGATGTGCCCGCTGCGTTTGATGCCAGCAACGAGCTGGAAGTGAATCAGGCGCAAAAACCGCATAAAAATGTTGAGTATACCGACAGCGGCACCGGCCTGACTCACACACTGACCGATGGCGCGGTGGTGATCAGTGCGATTACCTCCTGTACCAATACCTCTAACCCAAGCGTGCTGATGGCGGCCGGTTTACTGGCGAAGAAAGCGGTAGAGCGTGGTCTGAAACGTCAGCCGTGGGTTAAAGCCTCGCTGGCACCCGGTTCTAAAGTGGTTTCCGATTATCTGGCCGTCGCGCAGTTGACCTCGTACCTCGACGAGCTGGGCTTTAATCTGGTCGGCTATGGTTGCACCACTTGTATCGGTAACTCCGGCCCGCTGAAAGATGAGATTGAGACTGCGATCAAAGCGGGCGATCTCACAGTTGGTGCCGTTTTATCCGGCAACCGCAACTTTGAAGGTCGTATTCATCCGCTGATTAAAACCAACTGGCTGGCTTCGCCGCCGCTGGTGGTGGCTTACGCGCTGGCGGGTAACATGAAGATCAACCTGCAGACGGAGCCGCTTGGCCACGATCGCCAGGGCCAGCCGGTCTATCTGAAAGATATCTGGCCGTCACCGGAAGAGATCGCCACAGCCGTGCAGCAGGTCACCAGTGATATGTTCCATAAAGAGTACGCCGAAGTCTTCGATGGCACGCCAGAGTGGCAGGCGATCAGGGTCAGTGAAGCGGCAACATACGACTGGGATGAAGGCTCGACATACATCCGTCTGTCGCCGTTCTTTGATGATATGGAGAAAGAGCCTAAGCCGGTGCAGGATATTCGCGGTGCGCGGGTGCTCGCCTTGCTTGGCGATTCTGTCACTACGGACCATATCTCGCCAGCGGGCAGCATTAAAGCGGAAAGTCCCGCCGGACGCTATCTGCTGTCACACGGCGTTGAGCGCAACGATTTTAACTCCTATGGGTCGCGTCGTGGTAACCATGAGGTGATGATGCGCGGCACCTTTGCCAATATCCGTATCCGCAATGAGATGGTGCCAGGCGTAGAAGGTGGCTATACCCGACACTATCCGAGTGGCGAACAGCTGGCCATCTACGATGCAGCGATGAAATATCAGGCTGAAGGGGTGCCGCTGGCGGTCATTGCGGGTAAAGAGTATGGTTCTGGCTCCAGCCGCGACTGGGCCGCTAAAGGGCCGCGTCTGCAGGGGGTGAGGGTGGTCATTGCCGAATCGTTTGAGCGTATTCATCGCTCCAACCTGATTGGGATGGGCATTTTGCCACTGGAGTTTCCGCAGGGCGTGACGCGTAAAAGCCTGGGGCTGACGGGTGAAGAGCGGATTGATGTGGAAAACCTTCAGGCACTGACGCCAGGCTGCAGCGTGAAAGTCACGCTGACCCGTGCTGACGGCAGTAAGGAAGAGCTGGACACCCGCTGTCGCATTGATACCGGCAATGAGCTGACCTATTACCGCAATGATGGCATCCTGCACTACGTTATCCGCAATATGCTGGACTGATAAAAAAGCCGGGGAAACCCGGCTTTTTCATTTATGACTTCGGCAGCAGATGCCCCATCTTTTCCGCTTTCGTATCCAGATAGTGCGCATTCTTCGGATTTCGTCCTGCGACCAGCGGCACACGTTCAACAATGTTGATCCCGGCTTCGCTGAGGATCTCCACTTTGCGCGGATTATTGGTCAGCAGACGCACTTCATTCACGCCCAGCAGTTTAAACATATCTGCGCACAGGGTGAAGTCGCGCTCATCGGCGGCAAAGCCAAGCTGATGGTTCGCTTCTACGGTGTCATAACCTTTATCCTGCAACGCATAGGCGCGGATCTTATTCAGCAGACCAATGTTACGGCCTTCCTGGCGGTGATAGAGCAGCGCGCCGCGACCTTCTTCTGCGATGGCATTGAGCGCGGCTTCCAGCTGAAAACCACAGTCGCAACGCAGGCTGAAGAGTGCATCGCCGGTCAGGCATTCGGAGTGAACGCGCGCCAGTACCGGCTCGTTATCATTAATATCGCCAAAGACCAGTGCAACATGGTCATGTCCGGTTGCCAATTCTTCAAAACCAACCATCAGGAAATCTCCCCATGGCGTGGGCAGTTTGGCTTCTGCCACCCGTTTAAGCTGCATGTGACTCTCCAGAACCTTCAGAGGATGCACTATCATCATGATAGCGCACAGGCCAGTGTGGCCCGACAAACGTGCAATATTGTGCCACAACCCGGAAGCGGGCTGGTAATCTCTGAGACCAATTGCAGTGATAAAGCACAATTATCCAATCGGCAACGGTTATGTTATTCTTTTTTAAGCTAAAGTTATGCAAATGTTGTCATTTGACGCCAGGATAAGGGAAGAAGATGTTTAAGATTTCGCGTCGTACCACCTTCGGAATGCTGCTGCTGCTCATCATGCCGGTTGCCGTCTGGCTTACTGGCTGGCGCTGGCAGCCAGGTGAAAGCAATGCGCTGCTGAAAGGTCTCTTCTGGATGACGGAAACCGTCACCAATCCGTGGGGTATCGTCACCAGCGTGCTGCTGAGCGCCTGGATGCTCTGGTGCCTGCGCTTTCGCCTGAAGCCTGCCATATTGCTGCTGCTGATCATGAACGCCACTATTCTGGCGGGGCAATACACCAAATCTTTTATCAAAGAGCAGATTCAGGAGCCGCGTCCCTATGTGATCTGGCTGGAGCAGCATCACGGGCTGGATGAGAAGACTTTTTACGAGCTGAAACGTAAACAGCGTGGTGAAATGGTGACTTCACTGATTGCCGATGAGACACAGATTCCGGGCTGGCTGAAACGGCACTGGGCGTTTGAAACTGGCTTTGCTTTTCCGTCCGGGCATACCATGTTTGCCGCCAGCTGGGCACTGCTGGCACTGGGTCTGCTCTGGCCGCGTCGGCATTATAAAACCGTGGTGGTCATTTTTCTGTGGGCGACGGGCGTGATGGCAAGCCGTTTGCTGCTGGGCATGCATTGGCCACGCGATCTGGCGATGGCAACCGTGCTTTCCTGGTTGCTGGTCACCGTTGCGACATGGCTGGCACAGCGTTTCTGTGGCCCGCTGACGCTGCCGCCGGATGAGCAAAAAGAGGTGGCACAGCGGGAGCCCTGATTGTAATTCACCCTTAAGACCCCATATTATTAGTCGGGCCTGCGCAAAAGCGACTCGCCCGATGCTGCTGGGAGCAGCATTTTTGCCGGAGTTTTGGCATAATTCTACCCGATAACCTCACAACAGGATGCACTGTGAAATATTTGCTGATTTTTTTAGTGGTACTGGTCATTTTTATTATTTCCGTCACCTTAGGCGCGCATAACGACCAGGTCATTACTTTTAACTATCTGCTGGCGCAGGGTGAGTTCAGCATCTCGACCTTACTGGCATCACTGTTTGGCGCAGGTTTTGTGCTTGGCTGGGTCATCTGTGGGCTGTTCTGGTTGCGGACCCGTGTTTCACTGGCCAATGCCAATCGGAAAATTAAGCGTATGCAGACGCAAATTGAGCAGAGCACCGCCCTGGCGACCACGCCATCTTCTCCGGCTGGCCGGGAATAATCCTCAATGCATGAATTGCTGTTTCTGTTACTGCCGGTTGCGGCTGCCTATGGCTGGTATATGGGCCGCCGCAGCGCGCATCAGGATAAGCAACAGGAAGCCAACCGGCTGTCACGTGAATATGTGGCGGGCGTCAATTTCCTGCTCTCAAATCAGCAGGACAAAGCCGTTGACCTGTTCCTCGATATGCTAAAAGAGGACAGCGGCACGGTAGAGGCACATCTGACGCTGGGTAACCTGTTCCGATCGCGCGGAGAAGTCGACCGCGCTATCCGTATCCATCAGGCATTAATGGAAAGTGCTTCCCTGAGCTACGAGCAGCGTCTGCTAGCCATTCAACAACTCGGTCGCGACTATATGGCAGCGGGCTTATATGACCGCGCAGAAGATATGTTTAAGCAGCTCACCGATGAAACGGATTTTCGCATCGGCGCGCTGCAGCAGCTGTTGCTGATTCACCAGGCCACCAGTGACTGGCTACAGGCCATCGAGGTTGCAGAACGTCTGGTTAAGCTCGGCAAAGAGAAGCAGAAGGGCGAAATCGCCCACTTCTACTGCGAACTGGCGTTACAGGCGATGAGCAGCGACGATCTGGATCGTGCCATGGGCCTGCTGAAGAAAGGGGAGGCAGCCGATCGCAACAGTGCACGCATCTCTATCATGATGGGCCGTATTCTGATGGAAAAAGAAGATTTCGCCAGAGCGGTGGGTCATCTGCAGCGCGTGCTGGATCAGGATAAAGAGCTGGTGAGTGAAACGCTGAGCATGCTGGAAACCTGTTTCCAGCGGCTCAATCAGCCTGACGCCTGGGCAGACTTTCTGCAGCGCTGTGTGGAACAGAACACCGGCGCGGCAGCGGAACTTTATCTTTCTGACATCCTTGAGCAGCAGCAGGGCGCTGAAGCGGCACAAAACTATATCAGTCGTCAGCTTGAGCGCCATCCGACGATGCGTGTTTTCCATCGCCTGATGGATTTAAATCTGCGTGAAGCAGAAGATGGCCGGGCCAAAGAGAGTCTTATGGTGCTGCGCGACATGGTGGGTGAACAGATCCGCACCAAGCCGCGCTATCGCTGCCAGAAGTGTGGTTTTACCGCGCACGCACTTTACTGGCACTGCCCATCCTGCCGGACGTGGTCTTCAGTGAAGCCGATTCGTGGTCTCGACGGCCAGTAAAGTGGCCGTTATGACCGATTTAATTGCACCCATAATAGTTACAACATAATATATAAATACTCATCAACCAACTTTAGCAGTCGTGCACTTATTGCCAGGCAGAATGGCAATGGCGATTGTGATGGCCAGACACCGCGGGTAGAATGCTTGCCGTTTGTCAATCGCGCCTGCGGGTGCTTACTGCAGAGGAAATGCCATGCCTTCACCCCACAACGTGACCGCTTCGCCGATTCTGGTAGCGCTGGATTATCATGACCTTGACAGCGCATTGCGTTTCGTCGACCAGATCGATCCCCGCAGTTGCCGCCTGAAAGTGGGCAAAGAGATGTTTACGCTGTTTGGTCCCTCGCTGGTTAACACTCTGCAGCAGCGTGGTTTTGAGCTGTTCCTCGATCTTAAATTTCACGATATTCCCAATACCACCGCGCATGCCGTAGCTGCCGCTGCCGATCTTGGCGTCTGGATGGTCAACGTTCATGCCAGCGGCGGGGCGCGGATGATGAACGCGGCGCGTGAGGCGCTGCTTCCCTTTGGTAAAGATGCGCCGCTGTTGATTGCGGTGACCGTACTGACCAGCATGGATGCAGACGATCTCAGAGAGCTGGGCATTACGCTTTCCCCTGCCGAACAGGCAGAGCGACTGGCAAAACTGACCCAGTCGTGCGGACTGGATGGGGTGGTCTGTTCCGCACATGAAGCGGTCCGCTTCAAACAGGTGATGGGTAGGGAATTTGCGCTGGTCACGCCGGGGATTCGTCCGGCAGGCAGCGATGCCGGCGATCAGCGTCGTATCATGACACCGCAGCAGGCGAAGCAGGCGGACGTAGACTACATGGTTATCGGGCGTCCTATTACGCAATCCGCCGACCCCGCCGCCGCCCTGCAGGCGATTCTGGCCAGTCTGGAGACACAATAATGGCGAATGACAATCCACTGGTTTATTCAACCGACAGCGGGCGCATCACGCAGCCGGAGCCAAAAGCAGAGCGGCCAAAAGGGGATGGTGTTGTGCGGATCCAGCGTCAGACCAGCGGACGCAAAGGCAAAGGCGTCTGCCTGATCACCGGCATCGACCTGGATGATGCGGCTCTGACGCTGCTGGCGGCAGAACTGAAAAAGAAGTGTGGCTGTGGCGGTTCGGTAAAAGAGGGCGTTATTGAAATTCAGGGCGATAAACGCGACTTGCTGAAAACCCTGCTGGAAGCCAAAGGGATGAAGGTCAAACTGGCGGGCGGATGAATAAAAAAATCGGGCTACCAGAGTAGCCCGATTGTCATGCAGATGCTTAGCGTAGCCGATTATTCTTTTAATAAGGTCCTTAGTGGACCTGATGACCAATAATACCACCGACAGCGGCGCCGCCGACTGTGCCAAGTGCGCTACCATTGGTCAATACTGAACCCCCAATCGCACCCGCGCCCGCACCAATGGCGGTATTGCGGTCACGCTTAGACCAGTTAGAACAGCCGCTCAGTGCAACAGCTAACGTGGTCGCCAGTACAACGGCAGTGATTCGTTTCATTGTTGTTGTCATACACTTCTCCTTTGATGTGCTCACAGAGGCAACACTCTTAGTATAGCTCCGATATTTCCTCAGCCCGCTTGTGTCGCATCATTGCCGCGTCCGTGACGGCATCGAAATGTGATCACCATGGACAAACCGTTTGTAGCGGGTGAGGCACAATGCCGCACCGGACAGGTCCAGGCATTGCCTGAGAAGATTCTAAGCATTCTGGATAAATTCCGAAGATAGAAAATTCTGAAATCACGACACATTTTTGCATTCACAGCCATTCCTTCTGCGTTTATAGCCATTTGCTCCATAACCCTTTGGCGTCTGACTCCGCAAAATTCAGGGACGATTGTCAGCAGGAGAAAAGGCATGCTGGAACACCTTAAACAACAGGTTCTGGAAGCGAATCTGGATCTACCTAAATACAACCTGGTGACCTTCACCTGGGGCAATGTCAGCGCGGTTGATCGTGAACAGGGTTTGCTGGTGATTAAACCGTCTGGCGTAAGCTATGACGTGATGAAGCGCGACGACATGGTGGTCGTCGATCTGGCGAGTGGCGAGGTAGTGGAAGGGGATAAACGCCCTTCATCGGACACGGCGACACACCGTGCGCTCTATCTCGCCTGGCCAGAAGTCGGTGGTATTGTCCATACACATTCGCGGCATGCGACCATCTGGGCGCAGGCTGGACGACCGATTCCTGCCTGGGGAACCACCCACGCTGACGATTTCTATGGCGAGATCCCCTGTACCCGCGCAATGCGCAACGAAGAGATTCAGCACGAGTACGAGTGGAATACGGGGGAAGTGATTATCGAAACCTATGCGCAGCGCGGATTGTCACCTTCGGCAATTCCTGGGGTGCTGGTCAACTCGCACGGCCCGTTTGCCTGGGGCAAAGACGCCCATGCGGCCGTGCATAGCGCGGTAGTGCTGGAGGAGGTGGCCTATATGGGCCTGTTCAGCCGGCAGTTGACACCAGACCTGCCGCCGATTAACCAGACGCTGCTTGACCTGCACTATCTGCGAAAGCATGGCGAGAATGCCTGGTACGGGCAAAAATAACAGGCGGGACGCAATAGCGTCCCGCTTTTTATTAGTCTCTTTTGAGACTGGTATGGCGATCCCCGTCATAATTAACAAAACAACTTATCATTAAAAATAAAACAGCGTTTCATTTTATCGAGTCGATCACTGTTTTGATTACCTCAAGTCACTACTTTGCCTGCATCGCCTTCGGGCACCCTCTGGCATAGCAAAGGTGACATGTATATGCACATCAAACGGGCAATAGATAAAATTCCGGGCGGCATGATGCTCATTCCGCTGTTTATCGGCGCACTCTGCCATACGTTCTCACCTGGGGCCGGGAAATATTTCGGTTCTTTCACCAACGGTCTGATGACCGGCACCGTGCCCATTCTGGCCGTCTGGTTCTTCTGCATGGGGGCGTCGATAAAACTCAGCGCCACCGGAACGGTACTACGCAAATCCGGCACGCTGGTGCTCACCAAAATTGCCGTGGCATGGGTGGTGGCCGCAATCGCCTCACGAGTGATGCCGGAAAATGGCGTAGAAGTGGGGATGTTTGCCGGCTTATCGACGCTGGCGCTGGTCGCCGCGATGGATATGACCAATGGCGGTCTTTATGCCTCCATCATGCAACAGTACGGTTCTAAAGAGGAAGCCGGTGCCTTTGTGCTGATGTCGCTGGAGTCCGGGCCATTAATGACCATGGTGATTCTGGGCACCGCCGGTATCGCGTCATTCGAGCCGCACGTGTTTGTCGGCGCGGTCCTGCCGTTTGTGGTGGGGTTTGCATTAGGGAATCTTGATCCGGAGTTGCGCGACTTCTTCGGAAAAGCGGTACATACGCTGATTCCCTTCTTCGCTTTTGCACTGGGTAACACCATTAACCTGGGTGTCATTGCGGAAACCGGCCTGCTGGGCATCATGTTGGGCGTGGCAGTTATCATCATCACCGGCATCCCGCTTATTCTGGCCGATCGGCTGATTGGTGGGGGGGATGGCACGGCGGGCGTGGCCGCATCCAGTACGGCAGGCGCGGCGGTGGCTACACCGGTGCTGATTGCCGAAATGCTGCCGCAGTTTAAACCGGTTGCCCCGGCGGCCACGGCGCTGGTGGCCACTTCCGTGATTGTGACCTCTGTGCTGGTGCCCATCATCACCGCCATCTATTCAAAACGTCTTAAGCGTCTTCATGTTGCCGTCGGACAGCGTGCCGCTATTAAGTAACCCGCCTAATCAATCCCCGACGCGCCAGTCGGGGATCACTCTGGATTTTATTTTGTAAATCAATCTCTCATTTGGTCTGGCCTCACTCTGCATTACGCTGATGTGGCGTATTTAACGCATCAAAATATAAACAGAGGATGAGACAATGACAGTTATTAACCAAGCAACGTGCAGATTATTTACCGAAGTCGGCAATACCACGCAGTTAGTCGCCTATTACGAAGAAGGGCGTCGTACCATGTGGATGATGCTGCGTGCTCAGCCCCGTCCGAGCTTCAACCACGAACTGATTGAGGAGATCATGAATCTGAGCTATGCCGCTCAGCGCTCCGGTCTGCCAATTGATTTCTGGGTCACCGGCTCACTGGTGCCGCAGATGTTTAACGCCGGGGGCGATCTGCGTTTCTTCGTCGAGTGCATTCGCAATAACCGCCGTGAGGCGCTGCGAGCCTATGCCCGTGCCTGTGTGGATTGTATCCATTCGGCCGCACGCGGTTTCGATACCGGCGCGGTGACGCTGGCGATGATTGAAGGCAGTGCGCTGGGCGGCGGATTTGAAGCGGCGCTGGCGCATCACTTCATTCTGGCGCAGAACAACGCACGGATGGGCTTCCCGGAAATTGCCTTTAACCTGTTTCCTGGCATGGGCGGCTATTCGCTGGTGGCGCGTCGTTCCGGCATGAAACTGGCAGAGGAGTTAATCTGTGAAGGGGAGTCCCATAGCGCGGAGTGGTATGAGACGCGCGGACTGGTGGATAAAGTCTTCCAGCCTGGCGACAGCTATCGTGCCACACGCACCTTTATCGATACGTTACGGCCTAAGCTCAATGGCGTACGGGCAATGCTGAAAGCGCGTCAGCGCGTGCTGCAACTGTCACGCGCTGAGCTGATGGATATCACTGAGGATTGGGTTGATTATGCCTTTACTATCGAACCCAAAGACATTGCTTACATGGAACGCCTGGTACAGTTACAAAACCGCCACAGCGCATCACTGCGTAAAGCGGGTTAATCTTAACCAGCGTTAAACGCGGGCAGGATGCTTAGCCAGCCAATGCCCAAATTGTTCCGCGGGCATTGGTTTTGCGTAATAGTAACCCTGACGCCCATCGACACCACTTTTGAGGACAAACTTCTCTTCATCCGGGTTCTCAATACCCTCAGCGATTACCTGCAAATCGAGCGCCTTGGCAACGGCGACAATAGCGCGCACCAGCGACTGTGAAACCGGCTGCTTGTTAATGTCGCGGATAAAGCTCTGGTCGAGTTTGATGGCATTGATTGGCACGCGTGCCAGCTGAGAAAGCGAGGAGTAACCGGTGCCAAAGTCATCCAGGTGCACCTGTGCGCCCAGTTCCTGAAACTGCTTCATCAGCTTCAGCGCTTCAGTTTCATTCTCAATCAGGCAGCTTTCGGTTAGCTCAATATCGATGGGGCAGTCGGTGATATGAGCTTCGTGCAGCGCCTGTTTCAGGTCAGTGTAGATGCTCTGATCAATCAGCTGACGGGCCGAAACGTTGACGGCGACGCGCAGAAAAATGCCCTGCTCACGCCAGGCGATAATCTGCTTCAGCACGTTGAGCATGACCCAGCGTCCCAGCGGCACAATCAGCCCTGACTCTTCAGCATAGGGAATAAAGTCAGCAGGCGAGACCAGACCACGCTCTGGTGAGTTCCAGCGCACCAGTGCTTCGGCGCTGCGGACCTGGCCATCGCTGTCGATTTTTGGCTGGTAGTGCACCAGCAGATGATCCAGTTCCAGCGCCTTGCGCAGGTTAGTATCCAGCCACAGATACTCAAAGACCCGCTGGTTCATCTCAGCCGCAAACACGCAGAACTTGCCGCGCCCATTCTCTTTGGCGTGATACATCGCGGTGTCCGCGTTGCGAATCAGGCTCTCGCGATCGTCGCCATGCAGCGGCGCGAAAGCGATGCCAATAGAACAACCGCTGTAAACTTCGATTAGCCCGATACGGAACGGCTGACGCAGCCGCTCAAGAATGCGGGAAGACATCGCTTCCAGTGCCGCCTGGCTGGTGTGCTCAGCCAGCACCACAAATTCGTCGCCACCCAGACGGCCCAGAGTCTGGTCTTTACCCAGACAGCTGAGGATGGCCAGTGATACTGCCTGCAGTAACTGATCGCCGAACATATGACCGTAGGCGTCGTTCACTTTCTTAAAATTATCGAGATCGAGATAGACCACGCCGGTCTCATCACCTTCAGAACGCTCCAGCGCCAGGCTAATCTGTTGATGAATGGCGTTGCGATTGGGTAAACCGGTCACCGTATCGGTGTTTGCCAGTACCCGCAGACGTTCCTGGGCGCGTCGTTCCTCAGTGATGTCTGTGCCAGAACAGATGAGGAAAATTTCATTTTTTCCACTGCCGCTGTGAACAAACTTATTACGAAACAGAAACAGTCGCTGACCTTTTTTGGTTTTAACCCAACGCTCAACCTCATAAGAGTTGCCGTCACGGAAGAAGCCCGCAATGTTGCGTCGTGACTGTGAGGCTTCCTGTTTGGTCATAAAAAGCTGAAAGACGTTACGGCCAATAACCTCGTGCTCATTCAGGCCGGTATATTCTTCACTCAGGCGGTTAAAACGCTGAATATTGCCGCGCTGATCGAGGATGACAATCACCGAATTAGCTTCAGAAACCACCTGTTCAGCGAATGAAAGCCCGAGAGTTAAATCGCGGGCAACCGCAGACGTATCACCCCAGGCAGAGGCGGTGCCAGCCCATGAAGCCTGATTCACTTTACGTCCGACAAAATGCATCGGCACGTCAATGCCCTGTAGGGTCATAGTCAGATTGATGCTTGAGGTGATGACCGGCATCGCGCGGATCATGGCGGCCTGACCGGGGGTCAGCGGCAGGGCAATATTGGTTTGTGATGACTCATCTTCGGCAAAATGCAACGCATCGCTGTCCGCGGTCAGACGCCAATGAGGGCTGGTTGTACCAAAAAGAGTGTACAACAACGTTTGCCCGTGTTCATCGGTCATGGAAACTTCCTCCGGGAAGTGCTATGCAGGCGTTATCTCATTATTTTAGCAACAGTATTCATCATCTGACGCCAGCACAAGATGCAAACCAAATATATTTTCCCATCCAGATAAGAATGGCACAAAAAAGCCCCGACGACGCGGGGCTGTAGCGTGCGGTCAGCAGGGACATTTACCCAGTTTACCCGCCTGGCTGGGGAAGCGGGCATCCAGGCAGTAGCGGTGGAAATCACGCTCATTCATCGGCGGCTGGTCGGGATGATGCAGACGCATATGCTGCAGATATTTTTGATAATCCTGGACCCCGACCATTAAGCGGAAGCACTGTTGCAGACCGCGCCAGAATCCCCGCCAGCTGAGTGCCTGCGGCATCGGCGAAGCCGTCAGGTGGCAGCGAATAATCTGCCACTCACCCTGTGGACGATGGCCCTGATGAATGGCATCAGACATGACGTACCACCTTATTACGCAGCGCCGCAGGCGTCTCGCTGGTGGTCGGCACCGCACTGTTCAGCGCACGACGAATCACAAAGAACGCGGCGACCAGCATCGTGACCGCCACCAGCATAAAGAAAGCGCACAGCGCCGCATTGATCTGATTGCTGAACACAATGGTCTGCATATCCGCCACGCTTTTTGCTGGCGCAATGATCACCCCTTCATCCAGCCCTTTGCGGAACTTACTCGCCTGGGCCAGGAAGCCAATGGAGGGTTTTTCATGGAAAATTTTCTGCCAGCCCGCGGTCATCGAAGTGATAAACAGCCAGACGGTGGGCAGAATAGTCACCCAGGCGTAGCGCTGCTTTTTCATTTTAAACAGCACCACGGTGCCGAGAATCAATGCCATCGACGCCAGCATCTGGTTGCCGATGCCGAACAGTGGCCACAGGGTGTTAATGCCGCCCAGTGGATCGACCACGCCCTGATAGACAAAGAAGCCCCAGCCCGCGACTGCGACGGTGGTACCCGCCATATTCCCCAGCCAGGATCGGTTGTTCGCCAGAGAAGGCACCACGGTTCCCACCAGATCCTGCACCATAAAACGGCAGGCGCGGGTACCCGCATCCACGGCGGTCAGGATGAACAGCGCTTCGAACAGAATGGCAAAGTGATACCAGAAGGCCATCATCGCCCGGCTGTTAAAGATCTCGGTAATGATGTGGGCCATGCCGACCGCGAAAGTAGGCGCGCCGCCTGCGCGGGAGAGAATCGAGCCTTCACCCACGTCCCGCGCAATCCCGCTCAGCATTTCAGGCGTCACGACAAAGCCCCAGCCATTGATCACCTGTGAAGCGCTTTCAACGGTGGTGCCAATCAGTGCAGCGGGTGAGTTCATGGCAAAGTAGACGCCCGGATCCAGCACCGAGGCACAAATCAGCGCCATGATCGCCACAAATGACTCCATCAGCATCGCACCATAGCCAATAAAGCGGATATGACTTTCCCGCTCTACCAGCTTCGGCGTTGTGCCGCTGGAGACCAGTGCATGGAAGCCGGAGATCGCACCGCAGGCAATGGTAATAAACAGGAACGGGAACATCGCACCGGAGAAGACCGGGCCGGTGCCGTCGATAAATTTGGTCACCGCTGGCATTTTCATCTCAGGCATGGCAAAAACGATGCCCACTGCCAGCCCGACAATCACGCCGATTTTAAGAAAGGTCGAAAGGTAGTCGCGGGGTGCCAGCAGCAGCCAGACCGGCAGCACAGAAGCAATAAAGCCGTAAATCACCAGTACCCAGGTCAGTGAGGTGCCTTTCAGGGTAAAGAAGGGCCCCCAGTAAGGATGCTGTGCGACGTCGCCGCCAT
Organism: Pantoea sp. B550; assembly: GCF_024158165.1. Lineage (NCBI taxonomy): Bacteria > Pseudomonadati > Pseudomonadota > Gammaproteobacteria > Enterobacterales > Erwiniaceae > Pantoea > Pantoea sp. B550. Next base: position 85,580 of record NZ_JAMYXI010000003.1, on the reverse strand, counting down.
AAATAATCGCCGCCATCATCAGCACAAAGCCAATCAGTGACACTTCGGCGATTTTACCGGGCCGGATAAAGCGCATGTAGACGCCCATAAACAGCGCAATGGGAATGGTGGCTGCAATGGTAAACAGGCCCCATGGGCTGTTCGCTAGCGCCTTCACGACAACCAGCGCCAGCGCCGACAGGATAATGATCATCACACCCAGCGCGCCGAGCATCGTCACCACACCGGCAAACGCACCCAGCTCCTGCCGCGCCATCTCGCCCAGCGAGCGGCCATCACGGCGGGTTGAGATAAACAGGATCAGGAAATCCTGAACCGCGCCCGCCAGCATGACTCCAACCAGAATCCAGATGGTTCCCGGCAGAAATCCCATCTGCGCCGCCAGAATCGGGCCGACCAGCGGACCGGCACCGGCAATAGCCGCAAAGTGATGACCAAACAGCACCCATTTATTGGTCGGGACATAATCGAGTCCGTCGCTCAGCCGCTCGGCGGGGGTCATCCGGCGATCGTCCAGTTCGAAGATATTGCGGGCGATAAACAGGCTGTAGAAGCGATAAGCGATGCTGTAACAGGCGACAGCGGCTATCACCAGCCAGACTGCGTTGACGTGTTCGCCGCGGCTGAGGGCCAGCATGGCGAAAGCGCCCGCGCCGATTAACGCCACTACTAACCAGAACACACTGGTTTTGACGTTTTTCATGACTAACTCCTTGTAGGGACCGAGAGGAAAGCGATCGAAAACAACGAGTTAAACTTAATGTAATGGAATGTAAGTGAAAGTTAATCAGTGGAGAAGTGTGAAGCGGGGTACAAATTTAACGTTTTTGCAACGCAGGTAGGGTAGAAACAGGCGGGATAACCAGGTTATCCCGCCAGATTTATCGCTTAAACACACCGTGTTCAGACGGCGGGACGGGCCACAACGCTGCGGGTTTCCATACGGACTTCGGCGATGGTGACATCAATGACGTCAGTGACGCGGTAAACCACTTCACCTTTGATCTGTACGCTGCCATTTTCCTGGCTGAGGACCAGCTCATCACGCACTGCATGAATGAACGGTGCCGGGATAAAGGCGACGGCGCCAAACTCGACCAGGCGAACGCGCATACCGCCACGCGAAACATCAATAATCTCAGCGCTGAAGCGACGGTCAGTGGCCGCAAACGGGGCCAGATAACGGGCGTAGAGCCAGTCGCCAACATCACGTTCCGCCATCCGGTTCAGGCGGCGGCGCTCACTCATCGTCACCGTTACTGCATCATCCGGGCGGGCAATAGTCTCACCGCGAATAATCGCCTTCAGCAGACGATGGTTGATCATGTCGCCGAACTTACGAATCGGTGAGGTCCAGGTGGCGTATGCCTCCAGACCCAGGCCAAAGTGGGGGCCAGGCTCAGTGCTGATCTCCGCGAAGGTCTGGAAACGACGGATGCGGCTGTCGAGGAACTGGGTCGGCTGGGCATCAAGCTCACGACGCAGCACGCGGAAACCATCCAGCGTGGTGATCGCCTGTGCATCCACGGAAATACCGTGATTGGCCAGCACGGCGGCAGCCTGCTCAGCATTGGTGGCGTCGAAACCGGCATGGACGTTGTAGATACCAAAGCCGAGACGGTCACGCAGCACTTTCGCCGCACAGACGTTTGCCAGAATCATGGACTCTTCAACGATGCGGTTAGCGATGCGGCGAGGTTCAGCCACGATCTCCAGCACTTCGCCTTTTTCACCCAGCAGGAAGCGGTAATCCGGGCGATCTTTAAACACCAGCGCGTGGGTCTGGCGCCACTCGCTGCGCGCCAGGCAGAGACGGTGCAGCAGACGAATCTGTTCCGCAATTGCCTCACTCTCCGGCTGCCAGGTGCCGCTGTTTTCCAGCCAGTCAGAGACGTCGTCGTAGGCCAGTTTGGCTTTGGACTCAATCCAGGCAGCAAAGAACTCAACGTCATCACTTAAGGTGCCATCGGCGGCCACCGTGACGCGGCAGGCCAGCGCCGGACGGCGCACATTCGGACGCAGCGAGCAGACATCATCAGAGAGTTCGCGCGGCAGCATCGGGATGTTAAAGCCCGGCAGGTAGTTGGTGAACGCACGCTGTGCCGCCAGCTTATCGAGCTGACTGCCTTCCGCCACATAGGCAGTCGGATCGGCGATGGCGATGGTCAGACGCAGCGTGCCATCATCGTGCGCTTCCACATAGAGCGCATCATCCATATCCTGGGTGCTGGCGCTGTCGATGGTGACGAAATCCAGCGCGGTCAGATCTTCACGCGTCAGATTTTCATCCATCATCTCGCCAAAGCTGACATCGGGCGCTTCACGCTCAAGGTTATGACGCGACAGCGTCACCCACCACGGCGCCAGATGGTCATCGGCTTTGACAATAAAATCGGTAAGTTCGGCATAAAAGCCGCGATCGCCCTTGAGTGGATGGCGACGCATTTCCGCCACAGCCCAGTCGCCATTTTCAAATGCATGGCTGACATCGCGTGCAGGGCGACACTGAATGGCATCTTTCAGCAGGGGATGATCCGGCACAATCGACAGGCGATCGTCTTTCTTCTGCACCCGGCCAACAAAGCGGCTCAGGAACGGTTCAATCAGGGTTTCCGGCTCAGCGCTTTCGCGATCTTTATCACTGTGGATCACGGCGGTGATACGATCGCCATGCATCACTTTCTTCATCTGCGGTGGCGGGATGAAGTAACTTTTTTGCGCATCGACTTCCAGAAAGCCGAAGCCTTTTTCGGTGCCTTTAACGACGCCTTCAGCACGAGGCGTTTGCGAATGGAGCTTCTCTTTCAGCTGCGCGAGCAGCGGGTTATCCTGGAACATAATTTTTACGTTTCGTTGGCTGATTGCGGCTGACAGTTTTACGCGAATCGACGCCGCGCGGCAAGGCAAAAAGCCGGACGAACCGGCTTTTCAGGGAGTGGCGAAGGCGCTATCAGGCGATGCGCTGATCGGCCAGTGCCTCAGAGCGTTCCAGCTTTACCGGCACCGATTTAGAGGTCGGTGTACCGCTGTCATCGCCAAAGCTGTTCAGCGGCACCAACGGGTTGGTTTCGGGGTAATAAGCCGCCAGGTTACCGCGCGGAATATTGTAGGGAACCAGTTTGAAGCCGCTGACACGACGGGTGATGCCATCATTCCACAGCGTTTCGATATCAACATTCTGGCCTTCGGTGAAGCCCAGATCTGCCATATCGTCCGGGTTGATGAACACCACTTCACGCTGACCAAACACGCCACGGTAACGATCATCAAGACCGTAAATAGTGGTGTTGTACTGGTCATGGGAACGCAGCGTCTGCAGCGTGAACGGCACATCCTGATCCAGCGTCGGGAACAGCGAGGTCGGCAGCGCCGAGGCGTTGAACTCCGCTTTCTGGCTTGGCGTATTAAAGCGCAATTCCGCTGCTGCATTGCCCAGATAGAAACCACCCGGGATATCGCATTTGGCGTTGAAGTCGGCAAAGCCCGGAATCGTCGCGGCAATGTGCTCACGGATCAGGTTGTAATCACCCGCCAGCTCGCGCCATTTCACTTTCTCATCGCCCAGCACCGCCTGGGCGATACCCGCAACAATCGAGGTTTCTGAACGCTGCGTTTCCGCCAGCGGAATACCGATCCCTTCAGAGGCGTGAACCATGCTGAAGGAGTCTTCCACGGTAATGAACTGATTGCCGGTTGCCTGGGTATCGCGCTCGGTGCGACCCAGCGTTGGCAGAATCAGCCCTTCGTGACCCGGCACCAGATGGCTGCGGTTCAGTTTGGTGCTGATATGCACGGTCAGACCACAGCGTGACAGCGCCTCTTCGGTGCGTGGTGAATCCGGCGCAGCCGCAGCCAGGTTGCCACCCAGCGCGATCAGCACTTTGACTTCATCACGCAGCATCGCGTTCAGCGCTTCAACGGTGTTGTGGCCTGGCGCACGCGGTGGCTCGAAACCAAAATGATTACCCAGCGCATCCAGGAAGGCTTTGGCCGGTTTCTCATCGATACCCATGGTGCGGTTGCCCTGCACATTACTGTGACCACGAACCGGGCAGAGGCCTGCGCCTTTTTTGCCCAGCTGGCCAAACAGCAGTTGCAGGTTGGTGATTTCGCGCACCGTGTCGACCGAGTGCTTATGCTGGGTAATGCCCATCGCCCAGGTACAGATCACGCGGTCAGCGCTCTGATAGATGGCAGCCGCTTCACGGATTTGCGCCTGAGTCAGACCAGACTGCGCCACAATCTGCATCCAGCTGGTGTTATCCACCGCGTCGAGATAGGCCTCAATGCCGTTGGTTTTGGCATTGATAAAGGTCTGATCAAACAGGCCACTTTCACCGGCGGCCAGACGCGCACGATGGGTCTCCAGCAGGGATTTCACCATGCCGCGTACCGCCGCCATATCACCGCCAAGGTTTGGCTGGTAATAGGAGGAGCTGATGTTGCCGGCTTTCGAGGTCACCACTTCCAGCGGTTTCTGCGGATCGGCAAAACGTTCCAGACCGCGCTCGCGCAGGGTATTAAACGTGACGATCTTCGCGCCGTGATCGGCAGCGTGACGCAGGCTGTGCAGCATACGCGGATGGTTGGTGCCAGGGTTCTGCCCGAAGACAAAAATGGCATCAGCGTGGTCGAAATCATCCAGGCGAATGGTGCCTTTGCCGACGCCAATGCTGCGCTTCAGACCAGTGCCGCTGGCTTCGTGGCACATGTTGGAGCAGTCAGGGAAGTTATTGGTGCCCATCAGGCGGCCAAACAGCTGATAAAGCCAGGAGGCTTCATTGCTGGCGCGACCAGAGGTGTAAAGCTCCATCTGGTCCGGATGGTCCATCGCCTTAATGTGCGCTGCTATCAGTGCAAAGGCATCATCCCAGCTGATCGGCTCGTAGTGGTCGGTTTCCGCGTTGTAGCGCAGTGGATGGGTCAGACGCCCCTGATACTCCAGGAAGTAGTCACTCTGGGTATAAAGCGTTGTCACGCTGTGCTTCGCGAAAAAATCGCTGTCGACCATGCGGCGTGTCGCTTCCCAGGTCACCGCTTTGGCGCCGTTTTCGCAGAAGCTGAAGGTACTTTTATTGTCATCACCCCAGGCGCAGCCCGGACAGTCAAAACCGCGTGCTTTGTTCATGCGCATCAGGTTGCGCATATTTTTCAGGGCCGCTTTGCTGTCAAGAACGAAACGTGTAGTGGCTTCCAGTGAACCCCAGCCGCCCGCAGCCGCGCGGTAGGGTTTGATTTGGCGTTTAAATTTCATATTGAGTGCAGGCTTTTTATAGTAGGAATTATTGTTTGGTGTTTGTTATCAGGTTATAGCCTGATGGTGAAACAAAGTCTGCAGATATCCTCATACCTTGTCTAATTGATTGACTTAATGGTGCGATAGCTGGCGTTTATCGTGCATCGGCCAGATTTGTGATGGTGGTCAGATTTTACTCGCCTTTAACTGGCTGATAACGGGAGTTCTCACCACAACGCGCTAATACTTGCTGTTCACTCTCAGAGAGGGCACAAATCTATGAAACAGCTGACCAGCCAGATTCATGCGTTCGGCAAAGCGTTGATGATGCCAATCTCGGTCATCGCTGCCGCCGGTATTTTCCTCGGGCTGGCGGCAGCGATGCAGAACCCGGCGGTGACCGGCGAGGCCTTTGCGCAGATGCAGGTGCCGCAGTTAATCATTGGGTTTATCCGCAAAGTCGCCGGGGCGCTGTTTGCTAACCTGCCAGTCTTCTTTGCAGTAGCGAGTGCCATCGGACTGGCGAAAGCGGAAAAACCTACCGCTGCCTTTGCCGCGGTGATTGGCTATATCGTGATGAACGTCGGTATCAGCGCGACGCTGGCGGCCAAAGGGATCACCGCCGCCACCACCACACCGGCAGCACTGCAGCAGGCGGGGATGGATCAGACCACCGCCATGATGACCTCAGCGGAATATATCAACATGCTGGGCGTCTTTACCTACAACATGAGCGTGCTGGGCGGGGTGATTGCCGGTCTGATCACGGTGGTACTGCATAATCGCTTCTATACCCAGCAATTGCCCACGGCGATCAGCTTCTTTGGCGGACGGCGTTTTGTGCCGATCGTTACCGTGGTCTGTCTGCCGCTGGTTGGGGTACTACTGGCCCTGATCTGGCCGACTATTGGTGACGGTATCGCCTGGATAGGTCAGATGATTGGCAAAAGCGGGCAGTACGGCGCATTTTTGCTGGGTGCCTTTGAGCGCATCCTGATCCCCACCGGTCTGCATCACATCCTGAATGAAACCGTGCGCTTTACGCCGATTGGCGGCATGGCGGTGGTCGATGGTCAGACCGTTGTCGGCGCGCTCAACATCTTTAATGCCTCGCTGACTCATCCGGGTTCTATCCCCGATGAGACGCTGCGCACCGCCACGCAGTTTCTGGCACAGGGCAAGATTCCGGTGATGATGTTTGGTCTGCCCGCTGCGGCGCTGGCGATCTACCACACCGCGCGGCCCGAACATAAACAGCGTGTCAAAGCACTGGTGATGGCGGGCGCACTGACCTCATTTACCACCGGGATTACCGAGCCGCTGGAGTTCTGCTTTATCTTTGTCTCGCCGGTGCTCTACCTGCTGCATGCTTTCCTGACCGGCCTGTCGTTTATGCTGATGTCGATGCTGCATCTGATGATCGGCAATGTGCAGGGTGGTGTCATCGATCTGGTGGTGTTTGGCATGCTGGGCGGCGCGAAAACCCACTGGTGGTGGACGCTGGCGCTGGGGGTCATCTACGCGCCGATCTACTACTACGCATTCCGGCTGGTGATCACCCGGATGCATGTCGAGACGCCGGGCCGCGAGTCGGAGGAAGAGAAACCGCAGCAGGTCGCTGCGGATGAGCGGACACAGGTGATCATCAGCGGGCTGGGCGGGCAGGCCAATATTGAAGATGTCGATTGCTGCTTTACCCGTTTGCGGGTAAGGGTCAAAGAGATGAATCAGGTGGTCGATCAGACATTGATGAGCACCGGTGCTAACGGGGTAAATCGCGTCAGCGAGCATGACATTCAGGTGATCTACGGCCCGCAGGTTGAGAAGATCGCTAACGAAGTGAAAATGGCGCTGGGCGTCGCGTAACGACAGTTCTCTTCAGACGTGATTACTTCGCTAACCGTCCGGCGCTCGCGGGCGGTTAGCACCTCTTCCTGCAGATATGCAGATCGCTGCCGTCCCGCTTATTGTAACTAAAAAAAGCCCAGCCCTAATGGGCCGCATCTTTCTGCCGATATAGCGACTCATCCTCCTTATTATCGGAACTTCGCGATGTCGTTAAAAAAGTCCTCCCTGATTATCTTCACCTTCCTGCTGGCGTTGTTTCTTACCAGCGTGGCAATCAGTACCTGGCTGCTGATTCAGAGCAATCATTCTTTGAATGCGGTCAACAAAGAGATCCGCGTGGTGCTTTCGGTGATTGACCCGATCAACCATAGCCGTACGCTGCGTGTCCGTCTGATGGAGTACATGAAGGAGATTGAGGGCAGTGACGCCAGCAATCCCGCCACGCTGGACAGCGTGCGGACCGTGGCGGGTAAAGCGGATGCCGCATTCCAGGCCTACATGAACGCGCCGCGTCTGCCGGGCGAAGAGGCGGAAGCCGACGCCTATAGCCAGGCTTATCAGGCCTATCGTCAGCAGGGTTTACAGCCGTTGATCGAGGCGGCAGAGGCGCACGATCAGGTGCGCTTTAAAAATCAGATTGCCACCGTGGTTCGCCTTGATCGTCAGTATGAAATCATTCTGGACCGTGTTCTGGCGCAGCACGAAACCTACGCCAAAAAGCTCAACAGCGACGCACAGAGTCACTTCACCTCGGGTGTTACCCTGCTGGGTCTCTTTGGCGTGCTTTTTTTTGGCATCGTCATCGCCATTTACATCTTCATGAAGCGCTATGTGCTTTCGCCAATCAATGATGCGCAGGAACACTGTAAGCTTATTGCGGCAGGCGTTCTGGATGCCACAGTGCCAGTGAAACCGGGTTCACGCAGTGAAATTCAGATGCTGATGGGTTCGCTGGAGCAGATGCGCAGCGCGCTGACTGCCATTATTCTGCAGGTGCGGGATTCAACCCGCTCAGTCTCTACCGCCTCGCAGGAAATTGCGGCGGGTAACATCGATCTCGCCTCGCGCACCGAACAGCAGGCCGCCGCGCTGACGGAAACCGCAGCCAGCATGGAGCAGCTGGGCGCAACGGTGAAACAGAACACTGAAAACGTCTTTGAAGCCTGTCGTCTGACCAGTGAAGCGGTGAAAAATGCGGAAAGCGGCGAAAAAGTCTCGCAGGAAGTGGTGACATCGATGGCGCTGATTAACGCCAGCTCGAAGAAGATTGAAGAGATCACGACCGTTATCGACAGTATCGCTTTCCAGACGAACATTCTGGCGCTGAATGCGGCCGTCGAAGCCGCCCGTGCGGGTGAGCAGGGACGTGGCTTTGCGGTAGTCGCAGGGGAAGTGCGTAATCTGGCCCAGCGCAGTGCTACCGCAGCCAAAGAGATTGAGGGGCTGATTGCAGAATCTGTCTCCATCATCCACGCCGGTTCCGATCAGGTCAGCCGGACGGGCGAAGCGATGAGCGCGATTATCTCCTCAGTCAGCCGCGTGAATTTGCTGATGGAGCACATCTCTACCGCATCTGATGAACAGAGTCGCGGCATCGGTCAGATTGAACAGGCGGTCACCGAGATGGACAGCGTCACCCAGCAGAACTCGGCGCTGGTTCAGGAATCTGCGGCGGCGTCGGCCTCGCTGGAGGAGCAGGTGCAGTACCTGACGCAGTCGGTCTCCACCTTCCGTCTGGCAAACAGCTAACTGGTTTCATCCGCGCTGCGTCTATGCAGCGCGGGATGCTGTGATGCGTCTCGTCAGGCAGAGAAGAGCATGTTTGATGCCGCGCCTTGTGACGGCGGCAGAATGAGCGGATTATACGGCTTTCCACTGAATACGGGGTTGTCATGCTAATCAGCACAGAAAGTGCCCGCAGCAACAGCGCCGATACCCGACTGGCCTGCACGCTTGCCGCTGCTGCAGGCGCGCTCAATACTGCCGCCTTTGAAATTGTCGGTTTCTTTTCAGCTAACATGACCGGAAATGTCTCGTTGCTTTCCGATCATCTGGCAAAAGCCAGTCTCGGGCCGGGCCTGTTTTTTCTGTCTATCGTCCTGCTGTTTATTGCGGGCTCCCTTTTTTTCAACGCTGATGATTAATGCCGGGCACCGCAGGAATATCCGTACTATCTATGCCTTCGTTATCCTGATTGAGGGCATCGCGCTGATTACGCTGGGCATAATTGAGAATCACTTTCCGCCGCTGTCGCCCGGTGTAGTCTTGATCCTGAGTCTGAGTTTTTTGATGGGGCTGCAGAATGCGGTGGTAACGCGCATCTCCAATGCCCGCGTTCGCACCACTCATGTCTCCGGTACGGCGACTGATATTGGAATCGAGCTGGCGATGCTGTTTGAGGTGCTGCGGCGCAAAGTATCACCGAAAGATGCACCGATCTGGCTGGGGCGGCTGCGGCTGCACTGCCTGACACTGCTCTCGTTTCTGGTTGGCGGAATTGCCGGTATAGGACTTTACAGATTGCTCAGCTATGATTTTTTATTGCCGGTGGGAGCCGGGTTACTCTGTCTGGCGCTGAACGCCATCTTTACCAGGCCAGTAAAATCAAAGGGCATACTTAATTAAGCCAGACAATTATCTCTGCTGCTTGTATCAGGATTGCGCAAATCCGGATTGCATCATTCCGCCAGCGCAGATGAACCGTGTGGTTAAAGAGCTGAGCTATAGCAGGATAATAATAAGCATTATATTCTGGTTAATGCTGCCACCAGGACAGTAGCACAAACACGCTTAAATGTGCTCATGGATAATTAACATCGGCATGACACAATGATTAAGCTGGAAAACGAACTGAGAGAATATCGCCTGCCCGTCAGCGTTCCTTCTTATCTTTGAACGCTCATATAAAAATCAATAAATCATTGAGTTAATGGCCCGTTCGGTCATGCCAGTATTTTATTTTTTGTCTTTGTCGAAATTATCCCGCTCTGGTTTTCATGCATTTCTGCAGACCCCTTATACCAGCCCATAAACTCATAATAACTGATTAAAATGCCGGTTACAGAAGAGTGGGTCATAAGAATCATCTCAAAAGAAACTTAAATTAAATTGTACAATGAGTGGGTTTTTTGTACAAGCTTTATTCCGAAGCTGTTGCTTATGATAGATAAAAATTCTTTTATAAGCGGAGCGGAAGACATTTTTAATGTTTTTGTTCTGCTGCAATTATCTGTTTATGTTTGTGATTATCTGCAAAGGCAACCATGCTTAATGAGTAAACCCTATTTAAAATGATATATGAGGAAAAAATATGACAAATCATCGGGGCGGGGCAGGTAATTTTGCAGAAAATCCACAGCGTGCTGCGGAAGCAGGAAGTAAAGGAGGGAAGGCCAGCAGTGGAAATTTCAAAAATAACCCTGAGAGGGCGGTTGAGGCCGGCCGTAAAGGCGGCTCAGTCAGTCGAAGGGGTAATACACAGGAAGGCCGTGTTTAAATTGATGAACGGCGTCAGGTTTAATTGAAAGGTGCTCTGTCCGAAACTTTGTGCCTGCTTTTTTATTGTCTGTTTGCGTAAGTTACAGCCATTCAGTGGCAGAACAACATTCTGACTGATTTCTTAAAATCGGAGGTCCACTTTATGGACCATGACATTTGTTATTTCACGTCGATGATAAAGAGCGTTATCTGCCATCGATCTCTTCGTGATATTAAGGAGAATATAATGAAAAAGAATCACTCCCTCAAAGGGTTGCTGGCTATATCGGCAGTCGTCACCCTGTTCAGCACTGTCAGCGTGCAGGCCCAGACTGAGACGAGCGCCCCGCAGGGCGGGAATGCAGAGCAGACCGTTGCCAAAGGTAAGCTCAGCGCGGGCGATGAAAAAGCGCTGAAAGATATGGCGCAGGCCAACATTAACGAAGTTGCCGCAGCCAGAATTGCGCTGAGTAAAACACAAAGCGCTGACGTCAAAATCTTTGCTCAGAAAATGGTCGATGATCACAGTAGCGCTCTGACAAAAGTTAAGGCGGTTGCGCAACAAAAAGGCGTGACACTGCCTGCTGAGCCGGATGCTAAACACAAGGCCATGGCCGATAAACTGGAAAAGCAGAGCGGTGGCGCATTTGATAAAATGTATATGGAAAACGCAGGCGTAATGGACCATAAGATGGTGCTTTCGACGCTGAAGAGTGATGCCATGAAGATAAAAGATCCGGATGTGAAGACACTGGCAGACGAACATACCCCTGTAGTCGAGCAGCATCTGAAATCTGCCGAGCATATGGCGATGTAACCGGATTAACCGGTTAATGCGTAATGAAGCCGTCCGGTGAACACCGTGTTGCTGACCGGACGCCTTTTTCAGCGCTGGCTGGAAATATCGACTGATTAGCCTCTTTCTGCATGCTTAAGTCTCTCCAGAGAGGTCTTTATAGTGGGCCGGACTGACGCCACGTGTGAGCAGAAGACCGCCATGACTATCAAATAAAGGTCGCAACCGTGTCCATTTCCAGGTCTGGTAGTGAGCCGGAACGCGTCTAAAGCATTGTTGACCAGAAGTTCGGCCAGACCTGAGTTAAGAAGGGCTACAGGATGGCTATTCGCCTGTAAGCTGGCTCTGTACCCGACGAGACTTGTGATAGTCTTCATCGCACTCAACTGAACAGACCGCAGTGCTGGCTACCACAGCTTCATCTTTACATCACATGCTTAATCCTTGAGATCCTTGAGACTTTTGAATTTTGGCTTAAGGGCTGCAAGAGATGCGGAAAGATGCGCTTCTTCACGCACCTGAGCCTGGTCGACTTCATCCATAAATATTCTTAACCTCATCGAATTTTAACTAATCAGACACAAATCAATCACTGCAGAGAAATTCTTTGTATCCACAGATGCGCCAATTGTGAGAGCGGCTAAACAGAATTGAATCATATCTTCTTGTTTTCAAATTAATTTATTCTGATGTCATGAGCGCTACGGGAAAGTGTAGACGGAAGCTCTGCTTTACAACAGGCTCAGGCAGAACAGGATATGAGCTTTACTGACTCACTGTCTGACGGGTCGGGTCTCTGCCAGTTTGAAGCATGACTGCATTAGGCATAATATAAACGTAATAATGGCAGTAAGAGGGTAGTTAAATTTTAATCCATCGCTTAGTGCATAAAAGTATGCCCCTCTAAAATATTAATCTGTAAGTTACTGATGGTAAAAGAACATCGACATTAAACAACTTATTTACCTGTGTAACCTGGAGCGGGAACGTCATTTCGGACGGGCCGCGGAAGCCAGTTTTGTCACACAACCCACACTCTCCATGCGCCTGAAAAATCTTGAGCGCGAACTGGGCCTGCCGCTGATTAACCGCAGCAATAACTTTGCCGGTTTTACGCCAGAGGGCGATCGGGTACTGGCGTGGGCGCGGGAAATTGTTTCGGTCTATCAGGGACTGAAGCTGGAAGTGGAATCGCTGAAACATGGGGTGAACGGTACGCTGCGGGTTGGCGTAGTGCCGCAGTGCAGCGTGGCATTGCCGCTTCTGCTGAAAGCCGTGCAGGCGCGCTATCCTCAACTCGACTATCGCATTGCGGTGCTCAGTGCTGACCAGCTGCTGGAAGCGTTAAACAGCCACACCGTGGATGTCGGTATTGGCTTTTTCGAAATGGCGACGCTACGGGAGCTTCATTTCCAGACCGAGATGCTGGCCGATCGGGGCGTTGAAGCCATATTCCATCCCGACCATTTCCCGGCGCTGGTGGCAGAAACTCCGCTTACGCTGGACGAGCTGGCACAGCAGCCGCTCTGCCTGGCGGAGCCGACGCGCTATTTCCGGCGTTATCTTGATATGGCTTTTCGCGAAGCGACGCTGGTGCCACGGGTTATCGTGGAGAGCGCCTCTGTCATGCAGTTGATGCAGTGTGCACAGGTCGGTCTGGGGCTTCTGGTGTCGCCGGTCGGTCATCTGCTGCCCGCTTCATTACAGGGATTACAGCAGCGCGCCATTACGCTGCCGCCGATGGCGCGCCAGGCGGCGCTGGTCATCGCCGAACCTGGCCGAGCCACACCGCTGGCTCAGCACTTTTTTGACGAAGCACGTGGTCTGTTGCCGGTTTAGCCCGGCTACTGCGCTTCGCCCAGAGCGTAAAACAGGCGACTGTTCCAGTTTCCTATCGCGACAAGCTGAATCAGCGCGAACAGTGCTTCAGGCTCCCAGCCCGCCTCCATCAGCGGTTGCAGGTGAGCCGCGCTGAATCGCTCAGGAGAGCGGGTCAGCTGCGCTGCCAGCGCAATAATCTGCTGCTCTTCACCTTGAGATACCCCGTCCACACCGTCAATTAAAACCTCATTCCCGGCCAGCAGCCGGAACGCCCAGCGACTGCCCAGAATACGGGCGGCGGTCGCCTCTGCCAGGGTGTTTTCCTGCGAGAGATGCTGACGCAGCTGCGCCCAGCCATAGAGCGTCGACGGGTCGTGAACCAGCAGCCATACCGCATCCTGCATGCCGGGCAAAGACTGACAGCGGGTAACGGCAGCGAGCTGCTCGGCACTGGCATACCGCAGCTCCAGCGGCTTCAGCACGGGCTGCCAGTGGGCAGGCTGGTCAAAACCGGTGGCGTCGGCGTCGGATGGGGCAGTGGTGCCCGGTAACCAGCGTACCGGCTGGGCCTGCAGCGCCTGTAATCCGGCGACGACGCGGGCCTGATAACTGACAAAGCCGATCACCTGATTCAGCGTCACAATATCGGGTTCGGTCAGGCCTACGGCATCCAGAGCGGTGATCGCACTGGCGTTAATCAGCTCAGGCTGCATCGCCAGCAGGCGCGCATACTGCGTAATCTGGGTCAGGCGGTTATTACTCTCGCGCGAAGAGTCAGGGCCGGGCAGCGGATTCAGGCGGGCAGAGTAGTGATTACACAACCGCTGTACACCTGCGACCTGCGCCACGGTCAGCGCGGTGCTGAGGCGGTCGTAGAGCGTTAAGGTGTGCGTCAGCGAGGTGACAACGCGATCGGGAAACAGCAGCTGTGCCAGATCGCGTGCTGCCAGCAGGGCTGGCTGATTCGTGCGCAGCAATGACTGCACCACAGCGTTATCGGCATAGCAGCCCAGGAGGAAACGATCGTCGATATGGGCGGCCTCTGGCACCAGCGGTGCGGCCTGAGCGGTACGTGGACTGGTCTGGCTCTCGTAAAACCAGTGGTTATGGCCCGGATAGCGGCGTTGTTCCATGATCAATCCTTTTACAAATTCAGGTTCGGCATGCAGGCGGCACAATCTGAAAATGTGCATTAACCGAAGGGCAGGCTTATCGTCGCTGATGGGCCGTCCGGGGCAAAAGAATGATCGGTGATAATTAATAGCGTTACGGTATAACGGCAGCGAAATCAGGCGGGAAGGGCAAGGCGGGCGTATTGAGAAGGGCGAGCCAGGCTCGCCCTTGCAGAACTTATTTCAGTTCCAGTTCGTTCATTGCGGCGATGCTGAAGCCGCCATCAACGTGTACCACTTCACCGGTGATGCCGCCAGCCAGATCAGAGCAGAGGAATGCTGCTGAATTGCCGACATCTTCGATGGTAACGGTACGGCGAATCGGGGTAACCGCTTCGCAATGTGCCAGCATCTTACGGAAATCTTTGATGCCTGATGCGGCCAGGGTACGGATTGGACCGGCAGAAACGGCGTTAACACGCACGCCTTCAGGGCCCATCGCGTTTGCCATGTAACGCACGTTAGCTTCCAGCGACGCTTTCGCCAGACCCATGACGTTATAGTTCGGGATCGCGCGTTCAGCACCCAGGTAAGAGAGGGTCAGCAGCGCAGAATTTGGATTCAGCATCTCGCGGCACTCTTTGGCCATCGCGACGAAGCTGTAAGCACTGATGTCATGCGCGATTTTAAAGCCTTCGCGGGTAACGGCATTCACGTAATCGCCAACCAGCTGATCGCCTGGGGCGAAACCGATAGAGTGAACGAAACCGTCAAATTTCGGCCAGGTTTTTGCCAGTTCAGTGAACAGCGATTTGATGCTCTCATCTTCGGCTACGTCACATGGCAGCACGATGTCTGAACCCAAATCTTTAGCAAACTCTTCCACACGACCTTTTAACTTGTCGTTCTGGTAGGTGAAAGCCAGTTCTGCGCCCTGTTTGTGCATCGCCTGTGCAATACCGTAGGCGATGGAAAGTTTACTGGCAACGCCAGTAATCAGAATGCGCTTACCGGAAAGAAAACCCATAGCTGTAATCCTTATGGTCATTGTAGTTGGCGGCCGCATGGTTAAAAAGTAAGCGACCGACGTTAATCGACGTGCGGATTCTAGCACGTCTCTCATAAATCAGGTAAATCGGCCCGCAATTTCCGCGATATGCAGCAAAAATCAGCGCTCGCGCCGCCAGGCTTCGGCACTCAGTGCTTCGCCAAAATGGCTGCTGATCAGGCGTCGGGTCAGATCGTGCAGCGGGGAGGCGAGCACATCAGCCGTGCCGCCGCGCTCGACCACTTCGCCCTGATGCATCACCAGCACTTTATCGCTGATGTGCTTCATCATGCCCAGATGCTGAGTGACATAAATGTAGGCGATTCCGTGTTTCTCCTGCAGTTCCAGCATCAGATTCACCAGTTGGGAACGCATGGTCATATCCAGAGAGGCCAGCGCTTCATCGGCCACAATCACTTTGGGTTGCAGGATCAACGCGCGCGCCAGGCCCAGACGCTGTTTCTGACCGGGTGCCAGCATGTGCGGATAATATCCAGCATGATCGCGCAGTAATCCCACCTGACGCAGAGTAGCGATAATGCGTTTTTCGCGCTCTTCCGCAGTGAGTTCGGTATTGAGTCGCAGCGGGAACTCCAGGATCTGGCTGATGCGCTGACGTGGATTGAGTGAGGTTGAGGGATCCTGAAAAATCATGCGGATGCGCTGGCTGCGATAGCCGTAATCGCCAAAGGTAAGCGGATGGTCGTCAATCAGAATCTCACCTTCGGTGGGGGCGATCATGCCGCTGAGCATCTTCGCCAGCGTGGACTTGCCGGAACCGTTTTCACCGATAATCGCCAGCGTCTGCTTTTCGCGCAGGGTAAAGCTGACCGACTTCACCGCTTCAACGTGCTGGCGGCGGAACAGGCCGGTGCGATAGCGAAAGGTTTTACTCAGGTTGCGCACTTCCAGCAGGGTCTCCATGCTACTGGCCCTCCATATTCAGCGGGAAATGACAGGCGAAGAGATGTGTCTTACTGCCGGTGAGGCGCGGCGTTTCAACACATTTGCGTTGCGCGTAGGGGCAGCGCGGCCCCAGACGGCAGCCAATCGGCAGGCTTTCCAGCGAGGGGATGGCGCCTGACAGCGTATTGAGACGGCTTTTATGCGGCAGCGCGCGGCCAAAGTCGGGCATCGCCCGAATCAGCGCCTGCGTATAAGGATGATGCGGCGTACTCATTAAATCTTCGCTCTGAGCGGTTTCCACCGTCTGACCGCAGTACATCACGTTAATGCGGTCCGCCCACTGACTCATGCTGCGCAGGTCGTGGCTGATCAGCAGAATAGTGGTGTTGTTATTCTGGTTCAGACGGCTTAGCAGGCGGAATATCTGCGCCTGCGTCGTGGGTTCCATAGCATTGGTCGGTTCATCGGCAATCAGCAGACGCGGCTGGTTAGCCAGCGCAATGGCGATCATCACTTTCTGGCATTCGCCTTCGGTCAGCTCGTAGGGGAAGCTGCGCATGATGTCTTTATGATCTTTGATGCCGACGCGATGCAGCAGTTCGATAGCGCGGGTTTTGCGCCAGAACCAGAAGCGTTTAAGCCATGGACCTTTATACGTCCAGCGTGGGATCACCTGCATCAGCTGACGGCCAATGCTCTCAGAGGGATCGAGACAGGATTGCGGCTCCTGAAAAATCATTGAGACGTTATGTCCGATAATGCGACGGCGCTCGCGCGGGGAGAGGCGCAGCAGGTCCACATCATCAAATACCATGCGATCGGCGGTCACGCGCCAGTTATCGTTGGTCACGCCGCAGATAGCTTTGGCGACCAGACTTTTACCGGAGCCGGACTCACCAACCAGACCCCGTATTTCACCTTCGCCCAGCGTCAGATTAACACGGTCGACCGCTTTGACCGGCCCGTCAGCGGTCATAAATTCAATGGTCAGATTACGGATATCAAGTAATGGCATTTATTCCACTCCCGCTTCGACGGCGCGACGGATGCCGTCACCGAGCAGGTTAACAATTAATACGCTGACCATCAGCGCCACACCGGGCAACATCACGGTCCAGGGCGCAACGTAGATCAGCTCCAGCGAATCGCCCAGCATCGCACCCCATTCCGGCGAAGGCAATTGCGCGCCGAGGTCAAGAAAGCCGAGTGCGGCAATATCCAGAATCGCCATCGACAGCGCGCGGGTAATTTCGGTAATCAGCAACGGTAAAATGTTTGGCAATATAGCGTAACGCAGAATATTACGGCCACGCGCACCGTCCAGGCGTGCGGCAACCACATACTCTTTTTCCAGCTCATCATGCACGGCACTGTAAATCTCGCGCACCAGGCGTGGCATCAGCGCCAGCCAGACCGCCAGCAGGGCATGCTCAAGACGCGGCCCGAGAAACGCCACTACGATAATCGCCAGCAACAGCGACGGAAGAGAGAGCAGGGTGTCCAGCACGTGGTTCATCACCGCCGAGCGAATGCCGTGCGTCATGCCCGCCAGCACGCCCAGCACCAGCGCGCCCAGCGTAGCGAATAGCGTCACAAGAATCGCCGAACCCACCGTCGGGCCAGCACCACTCAGCAGGCGACTCAGTACGTCACGGCCCAGATCGTCGGTGCCGAGGAAAAACGAGACATCGCCGTAGCGCGACCATGACGGCGGCAGCAACTGATATCCCAGGAACTGCTGGTCGATACCATAAGGTGCCATGAACCCGCCAAACAGGCAGAGCAGCAGCAATGCGCCAAAGCCATACAGGCCGACCATCGAAATCGGGTTGCCATAGAAATGATGCCAGCTCTGACGAAACGCGCTGGGCAGGCGTTTTTCGGCGTAAATATTATCGGAGGGCATACCATTCCTTATGTTTCAGCGGATTCATTGCCGCACCAATCACGTCAGAAATCACATTCACCAGAATCACCAGCCCGCCAATCACCATCACACCCGCTGAGATCGCCGCATAATCCTGCTGACGAATCGCGTTGATCAGCCAGCGGCCCAGACCAGGCCAGTTAAAGACCATTTCGGTGATCATCGCCAGCGTCAGCATGGTGGAGAATTGCAGGCCCAGACGCGGGATGACGGGCGGTAACGCGTTGTGCAACACATGGCGGCGGATCACCGTAAAGCGCGAAAGACCGCGCGTGGCCGCTGCTTTGACATAATTTTTATCCATCACATCGCTGGTGCTGTTGCGCAGCAGCCGGATCACTTCTGTGGTCGGCGCCATCGCCAGCACCAGCACCGGCAGAATCAGGTGGGACAGGGCGCTGATAATCATCTCATGCCGCCAGGGCGAAGGACTCAGCCAGGCATCAATCAGCGCAAAGCCGGAGATATTCTGCACCGGATAGAGCAGGTCGTGACGTCCCGATACCGGCAGCCAGCCCAGGGTCAGCGAGAAGAACAGCGTCAGCAGCAGTGCCAGCCAGAAAATGGGTGCAGAGAAGCCGATCAGGGCCACCGCACTGATAGTTTTATCCTGCCATTTATTGCGCATCACACCGGCGCAAATCCCCAGCGGGATACCGACCAGCAGCGCAAACAGAAACGCCAGGATACAGAGCTCCATGGTGGCCGGGAAAACCTCACGCAGCTGCAGCCCAATCTCCTGACCGTTGGTGCTGGAGACGCCGAAATCAAACTGCAGCATCCCTTTAAACCAGAACCACCAGGCATCGGAGAGCGCAGCGCCTTCCAGCGGGGCGTTAGGGGTAAAGTAGCTCAGGCTGAAGCTGACCAGCGACAGCAGGAACAGGGTAATGAGCAGCAGCAGCAGGCGGCGCAAAATATAGATAATCACTTACTTACCCTCATCAGCTTCACGATAAACTCCGGCAAACGAGGCGTTGCCAAACGGACTCAGTACCAGCCCTTTGATATCATGACGAAATGCCTGCAGTCGCAGAGAGGAGGCCAGCGGCAGCACCGGTAACTCCTGCGCAAGAATCTGCTGCGCTTTGTCATAACTGTCGATGCGGCCAGAGAGTTGTTGTGATAACAGAGCATTCTGCAGCGTTTCGTCAAAAGCCGGAGAGCACCAGTGCGCGTAATTGGTCTGCGAGCGAATCGCCGCACAGCTGAGTAGCGGGCGGAAGAAGCTGTCCGGATCGTTACTGTCGGTTGCCCAGCCTGACAGCGTCAGATCATGATTCATTGCCATCAGCTGCGCCTCCTGAAAACGTCCCTCTACCGGCACAATTGTCAGCCGGACGCCAACCTGCGCCAGATCCGCCTGTAACAGTTCGGCGGTTTTCAGCGGGCTGGGATTCCACGACTGCGAGGCGGCAGGCACAACCAGCCTCAGATGAAGATCGCTGATGCCGAGTGCAGCCAGCGCGGCGCGGGACTTCCCGGGATCATAGCCGGTAATGCGTGCATCATTGTCATAAGCCCATGATGCGCGCGGTAATATCGAAGCAGCCGTTTCGGCAGTGCCGTAATAAATCGACTCCATCAACCGCTCATTGTTGATGGCCAGCGCCAGCGCATGCCGCACTTCAGGGCGGTCGAGCGGCGGTTTACGGGTATTAAAAGCCAGATAGGCGATGTTCATACCGGGACGCAGCGTCATCCGCAGGCGCGGGTCATCGCGCAGTATGCTGAGCTGGCTTGCAGCGGGATAGGCAAGTACATCGCATTCACCGGTTAACAGTTTGGAGAGGCGCCCGGTTCCGCCGGAGCCAAGATCGATCACCGCCTGTTGCAGACGCGGCACCCCACGCCAGTAGTGAGGATTGCGCGCCAGACGGATGTACTGACCGGTGCGATATTCACTGAGCTGATAAGGACCGGTGCCCACTGGCTGACGATCCATCTCTTCCTGACGGCCCTTAGCGGTGAGCTGGTCGGCATACTCTTTCGACAATACCGGCGCATAGTGGGTCGCCATATGCCACAGGAACGAGGCATCCGGGCTGTTAAGCCTGAACTCAACCGTTCTGTTGTCGATCTTCTTCACGCTCTGTACGGAATCGGCAAATTGCAGACTATCAAAGTAGGGGTAGTTACCGCCATTGACGTTATGCCAGGGGTGATGACGGTCAAACATCCTTGCAAAGCTGAAGACCACATCGTCGGCGTTCAGCGGCCGGGTCGGGCGAAACTGATTAGTCTGCTGAAACTGGACGCCACTGCGCAGATGAAAACGATACGTCGCGCCGTTATCGCGTACTTCCCAGCTCGACGCCAGATCGGGCTTGAGACGATAGGTGTAGGGATCGACATCCAGTAAGCGGTCATACAGCTGTGCTGCCAGCGTATCGACAGTCAGCCCGCTGCTGGCCATCTGCGGATTAAAGGTGTTCAGCGTCCCGCTGACGCAATAGACAAAGCCGGTCTGACGTATATCACCGGCAGGCGCTGACCACGCAGGGGCACTTAACGCGCTGAGGCCAAGCAACAGCGAACATAGTAGTTTTAACATAGAACTCAACGATTTTGAGGCATTAACCGAAGTGTATCGCAAAGCGGGCATAGTCCCAAAACCTGCAGCCACTGGCAGCCTGATTTTCGTCATCGCAACGCATAATGCGCACACAGAAGGTGTGGTAATGAGAAAAATTCTCAATAACTGCTTTACAGATGATAATAAGAATGATTATTATTCACCTGCACTTCGACGGTGGCTCTGCCGAAGAAGAGCACGACATTGCTCACATTGCTTCCAGTATTGTTGCCCGCCTGTTGGCGGGCTTTTTTTTTGGCTTTTGTAGAGTGGCATGCCTGTCTGGACGGGGAAGAGATTGCAAGCAAAGGGGATCAAAGTGGTGAGGCGGTGAGGAAGACCGGGACGGAATAGGGCTCCTCGTTGATGCGAATACCAGGCAAATTGTGGAAAGCGAAAATCTCGCCGTTAATCGTCAAATATATCGCCTTATCACGAACGCGAGGAAAGACGTCATCATCTGAGGTGATCAGGAAAGGCTTTAGGTCGTCGTTCAGACTTTCTTTAAAAGATTCATCGCTTCGGGATGCATCATAAAGATAAAAACGGTATGAGAAGGCAGTTGTGGCACCCGCACTGGCTTCGGTGATGTAAAGGTTAATCCGGCTGCTGACGTTAACTTTCCTGATGATTGACTGTTCAAGCGGTGATAACTGCGAAAGCCGCCAGCCTGCAAAGACAATAGTCATCAGCATCAGAACCAGCGTGCGCTTTTTAAAAACCGGAACGTTTTGCATAATCTATCCCAGCTCTTATCCAGTATTGATCGTCAGGGTCATCTCCAAAAGGCGCTGCGCCATACCAGACATCAAATTCCTCTCTGCGGGTTCCGGCCCGGTTTTGCGCCCAACCGGCTGCGCGAAGAAGAACAGTGTCTTTTATTCCAGCGGCATGCCCCACAGCACCATAATGAAAATTACCAAAATGTTCATATTGGCTCCCCTGTTGAAATTTATAATCCCATGGGCCATGTCCTTTAACCTGGTTATAAAACCAGACATATGTCAGGGCTGAGTGTCCCCTGTGAAAACGTGCAACCATCATATTGTTTATCTACGAAACTCCAGCTGGAGTAAATGAAAGAATATCATAAGGAGGAGATGGAGATGCCGCTAAGGCAGGATATCTCATGATTTATGCCTTTTCATTCCAGCTATCTGAAAAAATGATGTTACCATCACAATGCTTCCAGGTTATTTTCTCGTAAGCAAACTCAACGCATTCAAGATGATTATGTTTTTCTTTTTCAGGGTCTTTAGTGTCATGCATAATGGGCGACATACCGACAATTCTGACATTTTCAAGTAATATGTTGAAGTATTCTTCTTCCTGACCTGCGTAGTTGATATTGTACCATCTGAACTCGGCTGACCTTAATGTTTGTCCAGTTGCCACTGCTTTATAAAGGTAGGGCGAAGAGGAATCGAATTCTTTTTGAACGATGATGGGTGCATGTTTTCTTGTCTCTGTGGGCTTGCCTGTCATAGAATCAGTCGGCAGTCTTAAGTTATGAGAAAAACCCGTAACTTCAATGCTTCCCTCTCGGTCTTTAACATCTACTGAACCATTGATGCTCGCACCACTATCATCTTTCAACCAAAGATATGCTGGAATAGCCATATTAAAAATCCTTTAATGGGTTAAGTTATATTCCTTTTGGAGGAGAGTTAATGCTGGCTTCGCATAAACCTCAAGTGCATATTAAAAAAATCGAAGGCATAATGATAAAGATCAATATTTAATAATTTCATATGTAATGGCTGGGATCTTTCCACACCATGGTTATGTAGTGCGAAATGGATTATTCAATTAATTGCTGTAAATCTGATTAAAAGCCACTTCAACTATTAACGGGTATTGGTATCATTAGTTTAGTTAAGATTCAAACCAGAATAGTAAATCATGTAATCCCTTGAATTATAGATTGTGTTTATATCCGCATGAATTCGATGTATCTGACGCTGGAAAGTGTAATATCGCGCTTAACTTTTACAAAAACGCAGGTACTATAAGCTCATCTTCTGGTCACCTACTTCCTGGCAATGAATAAACTCCAAAAAAACGCTCAGGCTTTTCAGCATTCATCCTTTCGTTATCTCTTTTTCGGACGTCTCTTCACCGTACTGGGCAATGGAATTGCTCCCATTGCGCTGGCTTTTGCGGTACTGGATATTGGTGGTTCTGCCTCTGATTTAGGGATAGTTGTTGCGTCCCGCTCACTGTTCAACGTGCTATTTCTGCTGGTAGGGGGTGTCATTGCCGATCGCTACTCACGCAGCCGTGTATTAGTTGTATCGGCGCTGGTTGCCGCTGTTTCTCAGGCTATCGTCGCCTGGTCTGTACTCAATGGTTCAGCAACCGTCATTAGCCTGACTTTGCTGGGTGCCCTGAATGGTGCGGCAGCAGGCATCGCTCTGCCAGCTTCGTCTGCGCTGGTTCCGCAGGTGGTTCCTGCAACGGATTTGCGTCAGGCTAACGCGTTAATTCAGCTGGGGATTTATGGCGGTACGGTAATGGGGGCATCGCTGGGGGGAATTATCACCAGCGCTGTCGGGCCGGGATGGGGACTGGCAATTGATGCGCTGGGTTTTGCCGTTTCCGCGCCGCTCTATTTCCTGATCCGTGTGAAATCGAATAAAGCCGCGACTTCGCAAGGCAATATCCTGCGTGATATCAAAGAAGGCTGGGCAGAGTTCGCCGGACGAAGCTGGATTTGGTCGATAGTCCTTCAGTTTGCCATTATCAACGTCGCGTTCAATGGCATCGTCGTGGTACTGGGCCCAATGATTGCCGATGCCTCTTTCGGACGGGCGCGATGGGGAATTATTGTGGCCGCCCATAGCGCGGGTTTAATTGCAGGTTCATTTCTGGCTATGAGATGGCATCCACGTCGTGATCTCTTTATTGGCGCGATGCTGGCAGGTCTTTACGCACTCCCAATACTTATGCTGAGCCAGAATGCGTCAGCAGCACTGCTGATAGCAGGGTTCTTTATTGCTGGCATGTCATTGGGCCTGTTCGGCGTAACCTGGGCGCACGCATTACAGACTCATATTCCACCGGATAAGCTGGCTCGCGTGTACGCTTATGATGCGATGGGTTCCTTTATCGCCATTCCCTTTGGACAACTGGTCGCGGGTCCGCTGGCAACACACTTTGGTATGAGTGCTGTATTGCTGATGTCAGCGCTGGCCGTGGTGATGGCTACCGCTGGCGTCGGTCTGGTTCCTGCCATCAGGCAACCTGAAAAAATGGGGCCTAAGTCGCACAACACATAATGGATAGATGGCTCAACGTGAAAAACAGCCCGGTTTATACCGGGTTGTTAATTCACAAGGACGAGAAAAAATCATAGGTTGGGGTGGCGTAAATTAACTCTCTGCTTTTATATCGTGCTTCTTCATCATTGCGCGCAACTGATGATAGGTGACGCCTAATAATCCGGCAGCGCGGCGCTGGTTATAACGAGCCTGGTGCAGGCTGGCATCGACCAGATCCCGCTCCTGCTGATTCTGCCATTGACGCAGATCCAGCGGCAGAGCAGGCAGGCCGCCACGCTGCGTCTCCTGACTGAATCGCGGGAGCACAACCGGTTCAGAGCGTGAAGCGAACGGGTTGATAATGACATTATCCAGCGGCAACTCGCTGCTGTTGTGACGATAAACCGAACGCTCGACCACATTTTTTAGCTCGCGAACATTGCCGGGCCAGTGGTAATCAAGCAGGGCCTGCTGCGCTTTAGCGGTAAATCCGGGAAACAGCAACAGGCCAAGCTCGCGGCACATCTGGATGGCAAAATGCTCGGCCATCACCAGAATATCGCTGCGACGTTCGCGCAGAGGCGGCAACTGAACCACATCAAAGGCAAGACGATCCAGCAGATCGGCGCGGAATTTCCCTGCCGCCGCCAGGGCGGGCAAATCTTCGTTGGTGGCGCAGACCAGCCGTACGTTAACCTGCAGGGCATGATTGCCGCCTACGCGCTCCAGCTGCCCGTACTCAATTACTCTGAGCAGTTTTTCCTGCACCAGCATTGGTGCGGTTGCCAGCTCATCCAGAAACAGCGTGCCGCCGTCAGCACGTTCAAAACGTCCCAGATGGCGCTTCTGTGCCCCGGTAAAGGCGCCGGCTTCATGACCAAACAGCTCAGAGTCGAGCAGATTCTCATTCAGCGCGGCGCAGTTCAGTGAGATAAAGGGTCCCTGCCAACGGTCAGAAAGATAGTGCAGCCGGCTGGCGATCAGCTCTTTACCCGTGCCGCGCTCGCCAATCACCATCACCGGTTTCTCAAGGGGAGCCAGTTTTGAAACCTGCTCCAGTACCTCCAGAAAATTATTAGACTCACCCAGCAGATTATCATTAGTGCCTGTCATGATGAATTTCGCCATCCCTTAATCATTTTGACTATCTTAAAACAAGGCGAAAAGGCTGTAAAATTTAAAATTACATTAAAATCAATATGATAAAAAGTTGGCACGCATATTGTATTAATCAGGCAGGGCATCACGTTTTAAAACATTAAAAGAGGAACATCATTATGGGTATTTTTTCTCGTTTCGCTGACATCGTAAATGCCAACATTAATTCCCTGCTAGAGCGTGCGGAAGATCCACAGAAACTGGTCCGCCTGATGATTCAGGAAATGGAAGACACGCTGGTCGAAGTGCGTTCCACCTCTGCCCGGGCGCTGGCTGAAAAGAAACAGCTGTCACGCCGTATTGAGCAGGCTGAGCTGCAACAGGCTGACTGGCAGGAAAAAGCGGAGCTGGCGCTGCGCAAAGACAAAGATGATCTGGCGCGTTCGGCGCTGATTGAAAAACAGAAACTCACCGACCTGATCGCCTCCCTGAAACAGGAAGTGGGCCAGGTTGAAGAAACGCTGGAACGCATGAAAGGCGAAATCAGCGAGCTGGAGAAAAAACTGAGCGAGACGCGTGCTCGTCAGCAGGCGTTGACACTGCGTCATCAGGCGGCTTCTTCATCACGCGATGTGCGTCGTCAGCTCGACAGCGGCAAAATCGACGAAGCGATGGCTCGGTTTGAATCTTTTGAACGTCGCATTGACCACATGGAAGCCGAAGCTGAAAGCCACGGTTTTGGTAAACCTAAAACTCTGGACCAGCAGTTTACTGACCTGAAAGCGGATGATGAAATCAGCCAGCAGCTTAATGCGCTGAAAGCCAAAATGAACCGCAGTGAGTAATCATCGACGTTGCGATAAGTGATTAAGGAGAGTCAATGAGCGCACTTTTTCTCGCCATACCGCTAACGATCTTCGTGCTGTTTGTCGCACCGATCTGGTTATGGCTGCATTACAGCAACAAACGCAGCGGCGGTTCGGAACTGTCGCAAAGCGAAATCCAGCGCCTGCAGCGCGTCACGCAGGATGCGCAGCGGATGCGTGAACGTATCGATGCGCTGGAAGCGATTCTGGACGCCGAGCATCCTAACTGGAGGCAGCCATGATGAAAGGTCGTAAATTATGGCGCAAGCCTGATGAAGGCAAGCTGATGGGCGTCTGCGCGGGTCTGGCAGAGTATCTCGACATTCCGGTTCGCCTGCTGCGGGTTATTGTGGTGTTATCGCTGTTCTTTGGACTGTTTGTCTTTACGGTGATCGCCTACTTCGTGCTGGGTTTTGTGTTGGATGAGAAGCCTGCCAATGCCAGTGACGGCGAACGCCAGCCAACCGCCAGCGAGTTGCTGGATCAGCTGGAGAGCACCCTGCAACGGGATGAGCGCAACGTGCGCGACCTGGAGCGCTATGTCACGTCTGAAACCTTCAGCGTACGCAGCCGTTTCCGCCAGATTTGATTATTTTATTCCCGGGCCGTCTTCAGGCCCGTCCGCTCTCTCAATGGAGGTGTTGATGTCTTTTTCGCGATCCACTGCTTTTCGTCACCGCGCGGCACCTGCATTGAAGTCGGCGGCTAAATTCATCATTATCAATGCTGTTACCTACGGTCCTGCTGGTGTGACTGGCTGGGCGGTGAAATCGGTAGCGCGACGCCCGTTACGTCTGTTGCTGGCTGTGGCACTTGAGCCACTGCTGAAACGCGTGATGAACCGGGTGGCATCGCGCTTCATCAGGGAGAAGGATGAAAAGACTGCAAACTGAATTAGTGGCGTTGATGAACCGTGGCGTCGATCGCCACCTGCGGCTGGCGGTCACCGGTTTAAGCCGCAGCGGTAAAACCGCCTTTATCACCTCACTGGTTAATCAGCTTTTAACGGTTCACAGCGGCGCACGTTTGCCGCTGTTTTCCGTTGTGCGGGATGAACGCCTGCTGGGCGTGAAACGGGTGCCGCAGCGCGACATGGGCACGGCGCGTTTTACCTACGACGAAGGTCTGGCACAGCTCTACAGCACGCCGCCCGCCTGGCCCACGCCAACCCGCGGCGTCAGCGAAATGCGTCTTGCGCTGCGCTACCGGCCTAATGATTCACTGCTGCGCCATCTGAAAGAGACGGCGACCCTCTATCTTGAGATTGTCGACTATCCCGGCGAATGGCTGCTCGATCTTCCGATGCTGGCGCAGGATTACCTCACCTGGTCCCGACAGATGAACGCTCTGCTGCAGGGCGATCGCGCTGAGTGGGCTAAGTCGTGGCGCGCACTTTGCGAAAAACTCGACCCGTTAGCACCCGCCGATGAAACCCAGCTGGCGGAAATTGCTGCCGCCTGGACCGACTACCTGCATCGCTGTAAAACGGAAGGCTTACACTTTATTCAGCCGGGCCGCTTCGTGCTGCCTGGCGATATGGCAGGCGCGCCCGCGCTGCAGTTCTTCCCCTGGCCGACTTCTGATGAGGCGCAACTGACTAAGCTTGCGCAGGCCGACAAAGGCAGCAACTTCAGCATGTTGCAGCAGCGGTTTAACTACTACTGTCAGCATGTGGTTAAAGGCTTTTATAAAAACCATTTCCTGCGTTTTGATCGCCAGATTGTGCTGGTGGACTGTCTGCAGCCGCTGAACAGCGGACCTCAGGCGTTTAATGATATGCGACTGGCACTTACGCAACTCATGCAGAGTTTTCATTACGGTCAGCGCACCCTGTTCCGCAGGCTGTTCTCACCGGTAATCGACAAATTACTGTTTGCCGCCACCAAGGCGGACCACATTACCAGCGATCAGCATGGCAACATGGTGTCTCTGTTGCAGCAACTGGTGCAGGATGCGTGGCAGAACGCGGCATTTGAAGGCATCAGTATGGATTGCATCGGGCTGGCGTCAGTGCAGGCGACGCAAAGCGGGCTGGTCGATCACCGTGGCGAGAAGATCCCGGCCCTGCGCGGTCATCGACTGACCGATGGCGAGCCGCTCACCGTCTATCCCGGCGAAGTGCCGCCGCGCCTGCCCGGTAACGCTTTCTGGCAGCAGCAGGGTTTTCAGTTTGAACAGTTCCGGCCGCAGCAGCTTGACGTTGATCGTCCGCTGCCGCATATCCGCATGGATGCCGCGCTGGAATTTTTATTGGGAGATAAATTGCGATGAGCGATCCGCTGAAGCCGCGTATCGATTTTGCCCATCCGCTGGATGAGAGCAGCACGACGCCGCTGCGTCCGGCGCAAACCTTTGAAGCAGAAGCGCAGGCTGCGTTTCTGGCGGTGCAGGATGAAGATGCCGCCGTTGAAGAGGAGGGCGCAGGTGAACGGGCGGTAGAAGCCGCGCTGAAGCCTAAGCGGAGCCTGTGGCGCAAAATGGTGACAGCAGGCGCACTGCTGTTCGGCGTCAGCGTGATGGCGCAGGGTGTACAGTGGACGCACGATGCCTGGCTGGCCCGCGACTGGTTTTCGCTGGGCAGCGGCGTGGCAGGTGGCCTGATCGTCCTGGCCGGTGTGGGCGCGCTGACCACCGAGTGGCGTCGCCTCTATCAGTTGCGTCAGCGCGCAGAGGAGCGGGATGTGGGCCGCGAGCTGCTGCACAGTCATGGCATCGGCAAAGGCCGCGCATTCTGCGAAAAGCTGGCGCAACAGGCGGAGCTGGATCAGGCGCATCCGGCTCTGCAGCGCTGGCATGCTTCACTGCACGAAACCCACAATGACAGTGAAATCGTCCGTTTATATGCACAGCTGGTGCAGCCAGTGCTGGATCGTCAGGCGCGACGCGAGATCAGCCGTCATGCAGCGGAAGCTACACTGATGATTGCGGTCAGCCCGCTGGCGCTGGTGGATATGGCGTTTATCGCCTGGCGTAATCTGCGGCTGGTCAACCGTATCGCGGCAATCTATGGCATTGAGCTGGGTTACTTCAGCCGCATCCGGTTATTCCGTCTGGTGCTGCTTAATATGGCCTTTGCCGGGGCATCTGAACTGGTGCGGGAAGTGGGTATGGACTGGATGTCGCAGGACATTGCCGCCCGGCTTTCTACGCGGGCCGCGCAGGGTATTGGTGCAGGGTTATTAACCGCAAGACTGGGCATAAAAGCGATGGAGCTTTGCCGTCCATTGCCCTGGCTGGAGCAGGATAAGCCGAGGCTCGGCGACTTTCGTCGTGAGCTGCTGGGCCAGTTGAAAGAGACGCTGCAGAAGGGCGGCAATAAGTCCGCCTGAACCTTTGGAGGACAATAAAGGCGGCCTTGCCGCCTTTATTATTTAATGCGGCTGACGCAGGACCTGCCGCGAATCGATAGTCAGGCACTCACCCGGACAGGCAGATTCATCAGTGATCACCGGGTCCGCTGGCAGCGTAAAAGCCATCCCATTCTTCTCCCTGATAAAATGCGCCATTCCGGCGAATGTCCATGACATGCTCAGGCCCAGCCCGCCGAAATCATCATATTTACGTAACGTCGCAACCTTCGGCAGGTACTCCCCGGTCAGGCGATAATAGAGTGCGCCCTTAAAATCTTTCGGAACCTGCTGAATGACTGCCTGATCGAGCAGGGCAAACTCTTTGCGAGCCGGAACGGAGTAGCCGTTGATCAGATGGCTTATCGTCAGCGAGCCAGCCGCTATCACCAGCAGCGTATAAAAAGGCTTTTTCCATTTTATCTTTTTGCTGATTTCAAACAGGCCGAGAATAAATGCGCTGGTGGTAATCAATGCACCGGCAATCAACGTGCGGTAAGCAGCCATGCTTTCGCTGACAATCAGATTGGGCAGTGCGGCGATCAGCAGTAAGACGAACATCAGATAAAATTTGTCGTTGCCTGCGGCTTTAATTTTCTTAAGCCCAAAACCAATAATGGTCGCAGAGAGGATCACCGACACCGTTTTTGCACCGAGATCAAAGTTGCAGATAACGTTTTTCAGGTACTCGGTAAAAAACCATTTCAGCTTAACCGGGATGTCGTAGCTGAATGCCGAGCGGGGCAGCGTGTGACCATAAAGCTGAACGGGCAGCACCTTCGAGGCGAGTAGCGCAGCAAACATGCCTGCGCCCAGCACCATCAGTGAGATTAGCGCCTGTTTCTTATCAATTTTCCGCGCGGAAAAGCAGAGGTCCAGCGCAGCAAAGAAGGTAAAGCTCATTGCGGCCGGTTGGTAGAGACAGAAAGCGATGGTCAGCAGGCAGAATGCTAACAGCCTGGCTGGGATGCCCGGTTTAATCGACAAACGGTAGCTGGCACCCGCCAGTAAAATCGCAGCGATATAGGGGAAACAGGATGCCCATGCAACGTAAACCTGAAATGAAGGGAGCAGACAAATCAATAATGCAAAAGTGATCCGCTGAGCCTGATTCTCCAGCAGCGCATCTTTCTGACAAAGGGTATAGATGTAATACCCGGTAAAAATGAGCAGAACAAGGGCGACAGAACGCAACAGCGCCAGTAGTTCTACGCTCTCCACCAGAAAAGAAGCACTGTACTGAATAACGCCATACACCGGCCTACCGGATAACGTGTCCCAGTTTAAGATGCTGAGCTTGTCAGAGTTAGCCCAGTAGAGATTTGTCCAGTCATCGGTATAGGCGTAATGGGTTAAATAAGCGGGGCTATAAGCAATCAGAAAAACGATCGCAATAAGTAAAAAAACCTTACGGTGTGTCAGTACGGTATCAGTGGCGAACATTTTACATCCTTATTAATCAGGCCATCTCTCTGCGCCTGAACGCGCGGTTTAATCCGTGTTCTGAGGCGGGGTTAGTCTGGTCGTCGCGGATTTTCGCAAAATATAGCGAGGCCGGTTTTTGGTTTCCATATAGATGCGGCCAATATATTCACCCAACACACCAATGCCAATAAGCTGAACCCCACCGAGAAAAAGCACAGAAACCAGAATAGAGGGGTAGCCGGGCACCGGATTACCGAACAGCAGTTTATCCACGATCATCCAGAGTCCATACAGAAAGGCCAGCGAGGCCACTAAGAAACCCAGATATGACCAGATGCGTAACGGAACAGTAGAGAATGAGGTCAGTCCCTCAAGCGCAAGATTCCACAGCTTCCAGCCGCCGAATTTACTGCGGCCAGCAATTCGCTCAGTGCGTACATATTCCACGATGTCCGTCTGTCCGCCGACCCAACTCAGAATGCCCTTCATGAAGAGATTTTTCTCGGGCAGCAGCTTAATATTCTCGACCACTTCACGCGACATCAGCCGGAAATCACCGACGTTCTCTTCTATTTGCGGATCGCTGATACTGTTGTGCAGTTTATAAAACCAGTGCGCAGTTTTGCGTTTGAGGTGACCATCGGCACGTCTGTCAATCCGCTTGGCTAACACGATATCAGCGCCCGCCTGCCATTTTCGGATCATGTCGGGAATAATCGCGATCGGATCCTGCAAATCCACATCAATCGGGATCACGGCATCGCCGGTGGCGGCTTCCAGTCCGGCAAATAGCGCCGGTTCCTTGCCGAAATTACGAATAAATGACAGGCTGCACACCAGTGGATCGCGCTGGCTCAGTTGCGTTATCAGCTTATACGTTGCGTCTGTGCTGCCATCATCGATAAAAACAATCTCAACCTGCCACTCTGCAAGCGCTTCATATTTTCTGACCGCATCATAAAAAAGAGGGATGACCTCCTCTTCATTAAATACCGGCACCACCAAAGAGATTTTCATTATTCTCCTTTGAATACAACAAAGCGGGAAAAAAGAAAGCCACATACCAGACTGATAGCCGATGAGGCAATCAATGTAATAATTGGATAGAGGCCCAACCGGTCAGCCAGATAACCTACGCTGAATGCCATCGCGCCCATAAAAACGAGGTAAAGAATATAACGCCATGCCGTGGCCTGCTGTTTAAAGGTCCAGCGCGCATTAACAAAGAAAGAGAAGGTGACGGCCATGCAAAAAGCAATCAGGTTAGCGGTCGATTGCATGAGACCCATGCTCAGGGCGAGGAAAAAGGTCAGCCAATGAATCAGGGTATTAACCATACCCACAGTCAGATATTTTGCGAAGAAAGTCAGCATTTTAAAATCAATTCTACTCAGTTAAGAAAAATATACCGTAATCAGCCCGCAATCAACAGTCCGGTGCTGACAAAGACTGACATTCAACCGGAAATGATCGTCGACAGCAGGTTAGTACAAAACTCCACCATACGAGCCAGAACTGTCAACATTTCCTGACAGACACCTTTCTGCAGGTGCGCCACATAGCGTATTATTGTTTTATCTGAACCTGATTAAGGCGAACGCAATGCGTCTGGAAGTGTTCTGTCAGGACCGTATCGGTCTGACGCGTGAACTGCTTGACCTGCTGGTGGCACGCAACATTGATTTACGCGGTATCGAAATCACGGCACTGGGCCGCATCTACCTGAACTTTTCTGCACTGGAATTTGACGCCTTCAGTAATCTGATGGCGGAAATCCGCCGTACACCCGGCGTAACAGATGTGCGCACGGTTACGTACATGCCCTCTGAACGGGAGCATCGCGCGCTGAGTGCGCTGCTGGTGGCGATGCCGGATCCGGTCTTCTCTATCGATCTGAAAAGCAAGGTTGAACTGGCGAATCCCGCTGCTCAGAACCTGTTTAATCTCGATGAAGAGAAGATGCGCAACTTTAGCGCCGGTCATCTGATTAACGGCTTTAATTTCCTGCGCTGGCTCGAGAGCGATCGTGTTGAGGCGCAGGCCCAGCATGTCGTCATTGAGGGGCGTGATTTTCTGATGGAGGCACGTCCCATCTACCTGCCGGGTGAAGAGGGCCAGAGCGACAGGCCGGTTGGGGCGATGGTGATGCTGAAGTCGACAGCCCGTATGGGCCGCCAGTTGCAGAATCTGGTGGTTACCGACGAATCGGAGTTTGACCATATCATTGCCGTCACGCCGAAGATGCGTCAGGTGGTCGATCAGGCACGTAAACTGGCGATGCTTGATGCGCCGCTACTGATTGTTGGCGACACCGGGACCGGGAAAGATATGCTGGCACGCGCCTGTCATCTGCGCAGTGCCCGCGGGAAAAATCCTTTCCTGGCGCTGAACTGTGCCTCTCTGCCCGACGACGTGGCGGAAAGCGAGCTGTTTGGTCATGCTGCCGGCGCTTATCCGAATGCGCTGGAAGGCAAAAAAGGCTTTTTTGAGCAGGCCAATGGCGGCTCGGTTCTGCTGGATGAAATTGGCGAGATGTCGCCAAGAATGCAGACCAAGCTGCTACGTTTTCTTAATGACGGTACTTTCCGTCGCGTCGGCGAAGAGCATGAAGTACATGTCAATGTGCGGGTGATTTGCGCCACGCAAAAGAACCTGATTGAGCTGGTGCAGCGCGGGGAATTCCGCGAAGATCTCTTTTATCGTCTCAATGTGCTGACGCTGCAACTGCCGCCGCTGCGCGATCGTCCACAGGACATTCTGCCACTGACTGAGATGTTTGTGGCCCGCTTCGCGGATGAGCAGGGAATGGCGCGTCCGCGTCTCTCGCCACAGCTCAATGCGTTTCTGACCCGTTATGCCTGGCCTGGCAACGTGCGTCAGTTGAAAAACGCGCTGTATCGGGCATTAACCCAGCTGGAAGGTTACGAGCTGCGTCCGCAGGATATCGTGTTGCCCGAACAGGCGCTGGATGTGTCACTCGGAGATGAAGCCCTGGAAGGGACACTGGATCAGATCACCAGCCGTTTCGAACGTTCGATTCTGACGCGGCTTTATCTCTCTTATCCCAGTACCCGAAAGCTGGCAAAACGGCTGGGTGTTTCGCACACCGCGATTGCCAATAAGCTGCGGGAATATGGTCTGGGGCAGAAGCGTACCGAAAGCGAATAAGCTTTTCAGTTCCTCTTAGCAGACTCATGGCGAATCTGGCAGTCATAGATTAACTTAACGCGAAGCGTTGGCCCGTCTACGGGCGCACCTCAGGGATGAGGTGCGTAATTGTGCGGGCCGGGCGGTCATGGATGACAGATTTTGCGTCTCTCCGATCTGACCCAATTTTCTGTGCAGGCTCGTTCTGACAGCTAATCGAGCCAGACATTATCTGTAACATCGGCGAATAACCTGGCTATCCGCTTTTTGTATTACTTCAACGCGGCCAGCGCAGCGTCGTAATCAGGCTCAGTAGTGATTTCATCAACCAGCTGGCTGTAGAGCACTTTATCGTTCTCATCCAGCACGATCACCGCACGAGCAGTCAGACCTTCCAGCGCACCATCGGCAATTTCCACGCCATAATCATACTTAAACTCTGAGCCGCGCAGCGTCGACAGGGTCACTACGTTGCTCAGGTTTTCTGCGCCACAGAAACGTGACTGGGCAAACGGCAGATCCGCTGAAATACACAGCACCACCGTATTATTCAGTTCACTCGCGGCCTGATTGAATTTGCGCACTGATGAAGCACAGACGCCGGTATCAACACTCGGGAAAATGTTCAGAATCTTGCGTTTTCCTGCATACTCAGAGAGCGCAACGTTGACCAGATTTTTAGCGACCAGCGTAAAAGCTTTAGCTTTATCGCCAGCCTGAGGAAACTGACCAGCAACTGGCACGGCGTTACCCTGAAAATGAACAGTCTGAGACATAGTGATTCCTTTTGATGAGAAAAAACATCCAACACAAAACGGCTAAAGATAGCCGTTGTTTATGACATAAATGTTAAGGGTTTACGAGTTCAATTGTTGAATTTAACGTGGCGGGCTGCCACTGCGTCCTACATTCTGGAGTGGAAATGAGAACGGTAAAAAGTTACCCCGAAGCCTGGCCATTGCATACGCCGTTTGTCATTGCCCGTGGAACGCGAACCGAAGTCAAGGTGGTGGTGGTTGAAATTGAGGAGGACGGCGTCAAAGGCGTCGGAGAAGCGACCCCTTATGCGCGCTACGGTGAAAGCGAAGCCTCGGTGCTGGCGCAAATCGCCACGCTGCTGCCTGCGCTGCAACAGGGCATGACGCGTGAAGCGCTGCAACAGGCACTGCCTGCTGGTGCCGCGCGCAACGCCATTGACAGCGCCCTGTGGGATTTGGCCACACATCAGCAGCAGAGCAGCCTCTGGCAGCTTAGCGGCGTTACCGCGCCTGAGGATGTGGTCACCGCACAGACCGTCAGTATCGATACCCCGGAAGCGATGGCCAGCAGCGCGCTGGCGCTGTGGCAGCATGGTGCAACGCTGCTGAAGGTTAAGCTTGACGATAATTTCATCACCGAACGGCTGATGGCGATCCGCGCCGCCGTGCCGGACGCGACCCTGATTGTGGATGCGAATGAGTCATGGCACGCCGAAGGCCTGGCAGCACGCTGTCAGCTACTGGCCGATATCAATGTGGCGATGCTTGAGCAGCCACTGCCCGCGGATGAGGATGCGGCACTGGAGAATTTTATCCATCCGTTACCGATCTGCGCTGATGAGAGCTGTCATACCCGCGAAAGCCTGGCGGCACTACGAGGCCGTTATGAGATGGTCAACATTAAACTGGATAAAACGGGTGGACTAACCGAGGCGCTGGCACTGGCCGATGCGGCTCAGCAGCAGGGCTTTACGGTGATGCTGGGCTGCATGCTCTGCACCTCGCGGGCGATACGTGCTGCGTTGCCGCTGGTGCCGCAGACCCGCTTCGCCGATCTTGACGGGCCAACCTGGCTGGCGGCCGATGCAGAACCGGCGATCAACGTGCGCAACGGTCAACTGATTATTGCTGCCAGCGCAGCAGGTTGACCATCATCTCAAGGTAAGTCTCTGTGGCTTCATCCACGGAAATCACCGGCATTTCAGCGGTGACGCAGGGCAGACTGAGATCGTTACACCAGCTGCCGAATGAGCCTGGCGTGTCATAGCCGACGCTGCTGACTCGGGGAAGGCGGGTGTGGCTGGCCAGCCAGCCGCCTATATCCACCTGATGCGGATCGTCAATGCAGCCCAGCGGTTCATGCCATGAGACGATCCAGCACGGCTTAAGCTGATGAATCAGAGCACAGAGTGCCTGGGTTTCCGGTTCCGAACCCGGATGCGTACCGGTTGAGAGCGCCACATCACGCGCATCGGCCGCGCTGTTCCAGCGATATACCGTCTCGCCTGATTGCCAGTTTGCGGCGGGGAAGTTACGGTTGAGATCGACGCCATTTGCGTTAGCGCGCAGCCCAAGCTGGCAGCCATCCGGATTGACCGCTAATACCACATGGTGCCGACGCATGCCGTCGGGCAGCGTGCGTAATGCGGCAGAGAGCGTCGCGATGGCCGCATTCTCATCACCGTGGGTGCCGGCAAGGATCAGACCGCTGTCGGGATCGCCCAATGGGGCCGGAAACCACAGCAGCGGTGCGCCCAGCACAGAGCGGCCATACTGCTGATAGGGAACGTCAAGTTTGCCCCGCAGGGGTCGCGGATGGAGTGGTGACATACTCATTTCCTCAAAGGGTTTTACTCAAAGTAGCGGAAAAGCCGTGTGCGGAAAATAGCTATTTATCTGTCAGCCATTTGCGCTAAAGTGCCCTGCACAAGCTGTATCAGCAACAGACTGATGCAGCACTTCTTTGGGGTAAAGGAGTGATGATGGTTAAGACCTTTCGCATGACGCTGGCAGCAATCAGTCTGAGCAGTGTTATCACACCCGCTATCGCGGCGAATCCACCCGCTGGCGCACAGCTGGCTGAACAGCAGCAGATCGTTCGCCACATTAAAGATGAACCCGCTTCACTTGATCCGCTTAAAGCAGTCGGACTGCCGGAAATTCAGGTGATTCGCGATCTGTTTGAAGGCCTGACCAATCAGGATGCGCAGGGCAAAATTGTGCCGGGCGTGGCGCAGAGCTGGAGCAGTAGCGACAACAAAACCTGGGTCTTCACCCTGCGCAATAACGCGCGCTGGTCAAACGGCGATCAGGTTACCGCACAGGACTTTGTCTCCAGCTGGCAGCGCCTGGTCGCTCCTGAAAACAGTTCGCCCTTTGCCTGGTTCGCGGGTTTAAGCGGCATTGAAAATGCGGCAGCCATTACCAAAGGCGAAATGACGCCCGATAAGCTGGGTGTGGTCGCTCAGGGTAAAACGCAGCTGAAAGTGACGCTGGATCGTCCGGTGCCGTGGTTCCCGGCGCTGGTGGCTAACGTCGCGCTCTTCCCGGTTCCTCAGAAGACGATTGCGCAGGAGGGCGACAGCTGGACGGCACCCGGCAAACTGGTGGGCAACGGTGCCTATCAGCTCAGTGAGCGGGTCGTAAATGAAAAAATCGTCCTGATCCGTAATCCGGACTACTGGGATGATGCGCATTCGGTGCTGACAAAAGTGACCTTTGTCCCGATCAATGAAGAGTCGAGCGCCACTAAGCGCTATCGCGCAAATGATGTCGATATCACCGAATCCTTCCCTAAGAATATGTATGCGATGTTGAAAAAAACATTGCCGGGTGAGGTCTACACACCTGACCAGTTAGGCACCTATTACTATGCTTTTAACACGCAGAAGGGGCCGACTGCCGATGTGCGGGTCCGCAAAGCGCTTTCATGGTCTATCGATCGCAAAGTCATTGCTGAAAAAGTGCTGGGCACCGGTGAGAAGCCGGCGTGGCACTTTACACCAGATGTAACAGCAGGCTTTAAGCCATTGCCCACTTTCATGCAGCAGCACGATCAGAACACCCTGAACGCGCAGGCGAAAGCGCTGCTCGCCGCCGCCGGTTATGGCCCCGCTAAGCCGCTCAAACTTAAGTTGCTCTACAACACCTCTGAGAGTCATCAGAAAATTGCGATTGCTGTGGCCTCGATGTGGAAAAAGAACCTCGGGGTAGATGTCACGCTGGAGAATCAGGAGTGGAAAACCTATATCGACAGCCGTAATAGCGGGAACTTTGATGTGATTCGTGCTTCGTGGGTGGGTGACTACAATGAGCCATCTACCTTCCTGAATCTGCTGACCTCAGGCAACAGCAGTAATATTTCGCGTTTCAGCAACGCGGATTATGATGCGGCCATCGCCAAAGCCAGCAAAGAGACAAATGACCAGGCGCGCAACAGCGACTACAACCGGGCGGAGCAGATCCTGGCTGAACAGACGCCCATTGCCCCTATCTATCAGTACACTAATGGCCGCCTGATTAAACCCTGGGTCAAAGGCTACCCCATCACCAATCCTGAAGACGTCGCCTACAGCCGTGAACTCTGGATTGAAAAGCACTAAGCCTGTCATGGCCGGTTTTCCGGCCATCGGCTGACATCTTTCTACACAGCCCGGAGATTGCAACTCAACGCCGTCACGCTAGACTGTATCATATTGATTTTAGTAGAGAGGCGACGGAGTGGACGTTATTGAAGGAAAAGCATTACAGGTTTCAGATGCCATCATTTCCTGCCAGCTGGATGGCAAGGGGGGAATGATCCCGATTGCTGAAGATGAAGTCATCCAGTGTGAGCAGCCCTGCTGGCTGCATCTGAACTATACCCATCGCAAGAGCGCCGAATGGCTGCAGTCCACGCCACAAATCCCCGATGCTGTGCGTGACGCGTTAGCGGGCGACAGCATGCGTCCCCGCGTGAGCAGGCTGGGCGACGGATTTATGATTGTGCTGCGCAGCGTTAACCACAACACCGATGCACGTCGCGACCAGCTGGTGGTCATGCGGGTGTTTATCAACGATAAGCTCATCGTCTCCACCCGGCGGCGCAAAGTTTCTGCCGTCGATGAAGTGCTCACCGATTTGCAAAACGGCAATGGCCCGATTGACTGCGGCAGCTGGCTGGTGGATGTCTGTGATGCGCTGACCGATCACACCAGCGAATTTATTGAAGAGTTACATGACAAAATTATCGAGC
The DNA here is from genome assembly GCF_024158165.1 of Pantoea sp. B550. Taxonomy (NCBI): domain Bacteria; kingdom Pseudomonadati; phylum Pseudomonadota; class Gammaproteobacteria; order Enterobacterales; family Erwiniaceae; genus Pantoea; species Pantoea sp. B550. The sequence continues at coordinate 46,699 of NZ_JAMYXI010000003.1, read as the reverse complement.
TGGAGGATGCGCTGCTCGATCAGCGGATGCCCGCGCGCGGCGAGCTGGGCCTGCTACGCAAACAGCTGATTGTGATGCGGCGTTATATGGCCCCTCAGCGCGATGTCTATGCCAGGCTGGCCAGTGAAAAACTGGCCTGGATGGATGACAGTGAACGCCGCCGGATGCAGGAAATTGCCGACCGTCTGGGGCGCGGGCTGGATGATCTGGATGCAGGCGTGGCGCGCACTGCGATTCTGGCTGATGAGGTCGCCTCTGCGATGGCGGAGTCGATGAACCGCCGCACCTATACCATGTCACTGATGGCGATGATCTTTCTGCCCGCCACGTTCCTGACCGGCCTGTTTGGTGTCAATCTGGGCGGCATTCCGGGCGGCGAATGGAAATATGGTTTTTCAATCTTCTGTCTGCTGCTGGTGGCACTGGCAGTAGGGGTCGCAGGTTATCTGCGTAAACGGCACTGGCTCTGATGCGACAAAGGTAATGCGGCAATCCCGCTATGTGGGCCGAAAATCCCGTTAAGCGAACAAAAGCTGATCGACATCAAGAACCCATTGTCGCTGCTGACGCAAACTCTCTCCCGCAGGTGAATGCAACGTCAAGCGATGGGCGTTGCGCTCCATATTGTCTTACTTCCATATTTAGAATTGATGCATAGCACATTTAATTCGAAACATGCCGGCCAGTGTGCCGGCTTTTTTTTGTCTGCCTGGCTGTAACGCCGTTCCTTATCTAAGCTTAAAGTCCATTCGCAAGAAAAGGAGTACGGCATGAGCGCGATTCTTAACAGCGAGCCGATCCCCACGGATCCAGTCCCGATTCCTGAGCCAATTCCCCAGCCGCAACCGCAGCCTGATCCACCAACCGATCCGGAATTTCCGCCGATAATGGATCCACCGCCACATCGCAACATATAAAAAAGGGCGTGCTGCCTGCAGCACGCCCTTAATCTTTTCCGGACTTATTTAATCTGTAGTACATCCAGACGCACGCTGATATCGGGTGCATCGTCTTCATCGACCCGCCAGCCGACAGGCTGTGATGGCAGCGTTTCCCGGTCAAAGGCGAGATCGCCGCCATCAACGACTGCATCGCCATGTTTGATGCCTTTAAAATCGAACAGATTGACATCGGCCAGGTGCGACGGCACCACGTTTTGCATCGCGCTGAACATGGTTTCGATGCGGCCAGGATAGCGCTTATCCCAGTCACGCAGCATATCGGCTACCACCTGACGCTGCAGGTTCGGCTGAGAACCGCAAAGGTTGCACGGGATAATCGGGAACTGACGTGCTTCGGAGAAACGAATGATATCTTTCTCACGGCAGTAGGCCAGTGGACGGATCACAATCTGCTTACCATCGTCGCTCATCAGCTTTGGCGGCATGCCTTTCAGTTTTCCACCGTAGAACATATTCAGGAACAGCGTCTGCAGGATGTCATCGCGATGGTGGCCCAGCGCAATTTTAGTACAACCGAGTTCTGTCGCGACGCGATAGAGAATGCCACGGCGCAGGCGCGAGCAGAGTGAGCAGGTGGTTTTGCCCTCAGGTACCTTATCTTTGACGATGGAGTAGGTATCTTCTTCGACAATCCGGTACTCAACACCCTGCGACTCAAGATATTGCGGCAGGATGTGCTCAGGGAAGCCCGGCTGTTTCTGGTCGAGATTGACGGCAATCAGGCTGAAGTTGACCGGTGCGCTTTTTTGCAGACTGCGTAAAATTTCCAGCATGGTGTAGCTGTCTTTACCGCCCGACAGGCAGACCATGATGCGGTCGCCTTCTTCAATCATATTAAAATCTGCAATCGCTTCGCCGACATTACGACGCAAACGCTTCTGCAGTTTATTCAGGTTGTACTGTTCTTTCTTGTCAACCGTTTGATTATCTTGCATTTTTACCTATCTCAAAAACCAGAAAGCGTAGCTAAAGGGCAAATTGATGCACGCCCAGCCGGTCACTTCACTGTGATGTTACGAATATGCAGCGTATGGTACGGATTGTTGCCGCGAAAGCCAGCCCGGAGTGAAGTAATCAGCGGATAATCGCCGTCAGAGTCATAGGCCGCGTGACCCGTCTGGGCAATCATTGTCGGAATGCGGTGCTGAGCAAGCGCGTGAGGATAGAGGGCAGGCTTTGCTTCGTCGTGAGCAAACGGAAAGCGTTCAGCTGCGCGATGTCAGCTGACGGGCACATCTTTCCACTGACAATCAATTTCATCACTGTGCGTTGAGCAGGACGGCGGTGATGACGGGTAAGCATCAGTCCGCGCATGATCTCTTTTAACCGCACAGCCTGTGGCCATAAAAATGACAGAGATAATTAAAAAAATTTTCATCAGCACTACCGAATTAATAAAAAACACAGCATGCGCTGCCATGACTCAATCGGGACTAAATAGATTTCGGGTTGTATTGTTATGATTTGATGTACATCAAAAGAAATGTTTTCATTAAATTATCAGAGAGTCAGATATTAATCGCTGCTTTCGTTTTTCAGGTGATAATCTTAAAAAAGGGCTCTGTTGAATGTGCGTTGACCCGTTGGGTTTATAATAATAAATTCAGACGTACTGGCGTGTTATGCATCTCATTAAAACGATGGTTTTATCATCTCTTAGCACGCACTAAAAAGTGATTTTTTAATAAATCTGGTGATGTTAAGGACATCCGATAAGCAGATTTCGCAAGAGCGGGTGTTTACGTTTTATGCTTAAATGCGTTTACGCAGACTCTCTTATAAAGTGAACTGTCGGTTCGCACATTTCGTCAATACAGACTGCCTGTGAAGCCGTTTAATGTCGGGCTATCAATGTGAATAACAAATGAATCAATATTTAATGTCTATGAGGCATCCCGATAAAAATCGTAAAATAAAAAAGTACGGCACCAGATTTATTGTGACGCTGATACTCTTTTTACTTTGCTATGTTGCGGTTATGTATTGCGGTGTTCTGCTGCTGGTCAACCGGCATGGCTTACTCCATTTTATGCTGCACTGAATTCAGCCGCAGGCCTTAAAAATCCAGCGATAAGCATGATGTAAAAAATGCCTGAGTACTTCCAGAATATCTTCCGCACTTTCTTCAGCCAGACATTGTCCGGTCTCCAGCGCGTTATTAACCGAGTTCCGATGATCCAGTATCATCATGATCCCCGCAGCACCCGCAATCAGTGTAAAAATCAGCAAGATTAATGCTGGCTGGTAATTTTTGCGCGAAGCAGCAGGCAGGGTGTCTTCAGAATGGTCAGAGTCTTGGCGCATTTGTCCCCGGGTAAAATGATTACATTGATAAACAATAACGGATTATGCCATTAATTATCGGCACGCACTATGTCTCAGGTCAGTCAGTCAGCTTCTTTACAGGATAGCCAGATGTGCGGTCAGCAAGATTTGGATGGGGGAGTGCAGAAGGCGCCGGCTGCTACTCACCGCCTTCTGCGATGTCCGGATGCCTGCAGGGAGACATCGGGTATGAGCGGCTTTTGTGGCGGAATCACATCATTTCCAGCGACTGAACGCCCTTGATCTCCATAACCTTATCATAAAGGTACGCATCGTTTGATTTGCGGGAAAGCGTCACCTGGACACTGAGTTCACAAAGACCGCTCTCTTCATCACGATTAATCACCGTCACATTGCCGTAGCGTATGCCTTCCCGCTGCATGACCAGCAATACCAGCGGCACGCTTTTAGGCTTAAGAAAAACCAGCAGTGTATGGTGTTTGCCGATTAAAAGATGACTGAGGCGGCGAAACACTTCCAGCACGACCAGCGCCAGCACCGTGCCATAGATGCCGATCTCATACATGCCGCTGCCGATTACCAGACCAATCGCTGCCGTTACCCACAGGCCGGCCGCCGTGGTTAAACCCTTCACCACCTGCTTCTGGATCATAATGGTGCCCGCGCCAAGAAAGCCCATTCCGCTGACCACCTGAGCGGCAATACGGCTGGGGTCCAGTGCTACGTGGTCGCTGCTGAGCATGTCGGCGAAGCCATATTTCGACACCAGCATAAACATGGCACTGCCGATACCGACCAGAATATGCGTACGTAATCCCGCTTCTTTAGCCCGCATCTGCCGCTCCAGGCCTATCAGGCCGCCGAGAATACCGGCCAGCGCTATGCGAATTAACATATCCATTAACATGGGTTTACTCCGAATTAATATGGGCTGAAAAAGGGTGGCAGTTCAGTGATAACAGGTAAACAAGATAATTCTGCTTGCAAATGACGCTGCAGAATTTTGTAAAAAGCTGTTTCACCTCTCGACCCCTTGTGCTGCCTGACATATGCTGAGCCAGCCTTTTACCTCAATTCCCGGAGTCCGACTGATGAAAGCAGCCACCTTTTTGCTGGCCGGTGCCGCGCTATTACTCTCTGCCTGTAGCAGCAACAGTGATGATAACGAGCCACCGCAACAAGCCACCGCCGCCCATATCCAGCCACGGGTGGTGATGTCTTCCCTGGCAGAAAGCACCTGTTCGAATGCAGGCGGAACGCTGGCATTTTCGCATCAGCTGGATGGCTCGCGCGTGGGAATGTGTCAGTTAGTGAATGGACGCCGCTGTGATGAGCAGGCGTTGATTGGCGGGAATTGCGCGCGTTGATGAACGGGCCGGATTTCTCCGGCCCGCGCAGTCACACCGAGAACAGTCAGGCTGAGAGTCGGTTCGGGCAGTTTTCACCCCGGTCGAGCTGGCTGAGATTACTCAGCGTCGTTTCAGAAATGGCTGTCAGCGCTTCGGCGGTTAAAAACGCCTGATGGCCAGTGAACAAAACGTTATGGCACGCTGACAGACGACGGAATACGTCGTCCTGAATCACATCATTCGACTTATCTTCAAAGAACAGATCGCGTTCATTCTCGTAAACATCCATGCCAAGCGCGCCGATTTTCTGCTGTTTTAGCGCGTCAATGGCCGCCTGTGAATCAATCAGACCACCGCGACTGGTATTGATAATCATGACGCCATCGCGCATCTGTTTAAACGCGTCGGCGTTAAGCAGATGATGATTCTCCGGCGTCAGCGGGCAGTGCAACGTGATGACGTGGGATTCAGCGAACAGCGTCTTCAGATCGACATATTCCGCGCCCAGCTCCAGTGCCTGTTCGCTTGGGTAAGGATCAAACGCCAGCAACCGCATACCAAAACCTTTCAGAATGCGCATCGTCGCAATCCCGATTTTACCGGTGCCGATAACGCCCGCAGTTTTGTTGTGCATATTGAAGCCGGTCAGCCCATCAAGCGAAAAGTTCGCGTCACGGGTACGCTGATAAGCGCGATGAATACGGCGGTTCAGGGTCATCATCAGGCCGATCGTATGTTCAGCCACCGCTTCTGGTGAGTAGGCTGGAACCCGGACGACTTCCAGACCCAGCTCTTTCGCCGCAGCCAGATCGACATTATTGAAACCGGCACAGCGCAGCGCGATGTATTTCACACCCAGTCCGGCCAGTTCTTTCAGTACCGGACGGCTGCCGTCATCGTTAACAAAGATGCAGACGGCATCGCAACCCACAGCGGTTTTAGCCGTGCTTTCAGAGAGTAAAAAGTCATAAAACACCAGTTCAAAGCCGAACTGCTGATTGACCTGCTCAAGGTATTTCTGATCGTAATGTTTAGTGCTGTAAACCGCGATCTTCATTGTTATGCTCCTGCAGAGTGATAAACCAAGGATAACGTTTTCTGACCGACTTTGCTGAAACTGCTGATTTGCGCCTGGCGCAGGCCTTCACCTCTGGCAGATTACATGCCATCATCGTTGTCAGGATATTGTAAGGAAAAGGATTATGGCTTTTATGCCACGGATTTTCCGGCGACGGCTGGCGGCCATTCTGGCGGTTATCCTGCTTCTGCTCGGCCTGATCTTAACTGTGACGCAATGGCTGCCGCGGCTGGCCGGCATCTGGCTGCCTGACGGGACGCGCATTGCGTTGTCAGGCGCACCCCGCTGGCGTGAAGGTGGCCTGTGGTTACCTCAGATCCGTTATCTCGCTGGCGATTGCTCACTGGCCACCGTAAAGGCGGTGTCACTGGGCTGGCATCAGTCACGCTGGAAACTCAATGCTGAAGCGCTGACGCTGGATAGCGCCTGCCTGCAACAATTACCTGCCAGTAACAGTACGGCTGCGCCCAAAACGCTGGCCGAATGGCAGGCAATGCTGCCTGGCGCCGACGTTCATCTGGGCAAATTAATCGTTACGCCGTGGCAGACGTATGCGGGCGCGCTGGATCTGACGCTGGAAAAGGATCGCCAGCAACTCAGTTACCAGGGCGATAATCTGCAGCTGGCGGCCACGCTGACCGGTCAGCAGCTCGCTATCCGTCGCCTGACGCTCACCCATCCTGCACTGCCTGACCCCGTCACGCTGAGTGGTCATCTGGCGTTACCCACCTTTGCCACTGATCTGCCGGTGAACGGCGATGTGACCGGACAGCTGGCGCTGGACGCGCTGCCGCATCCCCTGAAGCTGACGCTTAACTGGCAGCAGCAGCAGGGCGAGCTACGCGTGGCAATGGCCGAAGTGACCAGGCCGCTTCTCAGACTGCCGTGGCAGATCAGCCGCGATCAGATTCGGATTGAAAAGGGCGAATACTTCTGGCCGCTGGAGGCTCAGCCGCTATCAGGGTTTGTTAACCTGACGCTGGATAACTGGCAGTCTGGCCTTGAAAGTAGCCAGATTAGCGGTCGCGTTAACCTGCTGACCCAGGGACGCGGCGGCAAGGGCAACGTGGTGCTGGGCATCGGTCCTGGTAACCTCAGCCTGACCAACAGCAACCTTCCCTTTCAGTTGACCGGTGAAAGCAAACTGGCCGCTCTGCAACTTTATGGCTCGATTCCTGGTGTGCTCAGTGGATCGCTACTCGATCCTCATCTGGTGCTGCAACCTAAATCGCTGCTGCGTCTGCGCGGTCGGCTGCTGTCAACGCTGGAAGTGGACGAGGCGCGCTGGCCGCTGGCGGGTGTGCGGCTCTCCTCACAGGGCATTGATGGTCGCCTGCAGGCGATTCTCAACGCACACGATGCCAGTTTTGGCCGCTTCCGGCTGCATCTCGATGGTCGCGCCACAGACTTCTGGCCCGATAAGGGCGAATGGAACTGGCGCTACTGGGGCGGAGGCGAGATGCTGCCGCTGCAGGCGCGCTGGGATGTTAAAGGAACCGGTGGCTGGCACGATACGCTGATCCATCTTGACACCCTGTCTGCCGGCTTTAATCAGCTGGCGTACGGCAGCGTCAACATAGCAAAACCGCGTCTGACGCTGACTGCACCGGTAGACTGGCAGCGTGATGCGGCGCATCCGGCGTTCAATGGGCATTTCCGCCTGCAGGCAGGAGAGACCCGCTTCAGCTATGGCGGACATCTGGCAGATTCCATGCTCGACTTTGAGGCTAAAGGTCGTGATCCCGGCTATTTCCTCTGGCGGGGCGAGTTAAAAGCGGGCAAGGTCGGCCCGCTGCGTGTGAATGGTCGCTGGGACGGCGAACGGTTACGCGGCCAGGCCTGGTGGCCCGCTCAGTCGCTGACAGTATTTCAGCCACTGCTCAGCCCCGACATGAAAATGCAGATTCAGGGCGGCAGTCTGCAGGCACAGGTCGCTTTTTCCGCCGCCAGCGATCAGGGCTTCCAGGCCGGAGGCCACTGGACGGTCAGACAGGGCAGCGTCTGGACGCCTGACAGCCAGGTGAACGGTATCGACTTCTCGCTGCCGTTCCGATTTCATGATCAGCAGTGGCAGTTTGGGCAGCACGGCCCGGTATCACTGCGCATTGCCGAGGTTAAGAACCAGTTTGCGATGCAGAACATTCGCGCCGACCTGCAGGGGAACTGGCCATGGTCTGAACAGGCGCCGCTGACGCTGCAGGATGTCAGCCTCGATCTGCTGGGCGGACAAATCACGCTGCCATCCCTGCGTATGCCTCAGCATGAGCCAGCCCGGGTGTCGCTGCGTCAAATCAGCCTCAGCGAACTTGTCACGGCGCTGAAGCCTAAACAGTTCGCCATGTCGGGCAAGGTTAACGGTGAGCTTCCGCTGTGGCTCAATAACCCACGCTGGCTGGTGGAGAAAGGGTGGATTGCCAACAGCGGTCCGCTGACCTTCCGGCTGGATAAAGATATGGCAGATGCCATTACCGGCAATAACGTGGCGACGGGCGCCGCGCTGGACTGGTTACGCTATATGGAAGTCTCCCGCAGCTGGGCCACGATCAATCTGGATAATCTTGGCGACCTCACTATGGAGGCGCAGGTGCAGGGCGTGAGCCCGTTCAGTAACCGTCGTCAGACGGTTAATCTCAACTATCATCATCAGGAAAACCTGTTTCAGCTCTGGCGCAGCCTGCGCTTTGGCGATAATTTGCAATCCTGGTTAGAGCAACATGCGACTTTGCCATCGAACAAGGACACTTCACCATGAGCCTGAGGGCACTACTGGTTCTGGCAGCCGGACTGCTGAGCATCGGCTGCGTGCCGCGCATTGAAGTCACGGCACCCAAAGATCCCATCACCATCAATATGAACGTGAAAATCGAACATGAGATCCACATCAAAGTCGATAAAGATGTGGAAGCGTTACTGAAAAACCAGAGCGGTCTGTTCTGAGGAGAGCAACGATGAAACGCATAAGCGCGGCGCTGTTCCTCGTCCTGGCGATAGCTCAGCCTGCCTGGGCACTGACGCTCGATGAGGCGCGGCAATCGGGCCGGGCAGGTGAAACGCTTTCCGGCTATCTGGCGGCACGTTCGCAGGACAGTGAAACGCTGGCGCTGGTGCAGCGGATTAATGCCGGACGTCAGCAGGAGTATCAGCGGCTGGCAGAGCAGAATAATCTCTCTACGGCTGACATCGCCAGTATTGCCGGACAGAAGCTGGTGGGCCGTGCGGCAGCGGGAGAATATGTGCGCGGCATTAACGGTCAGTGGCTGAGAAAAGTGGCACAGAGCAGTCAGTAACCGGCGAAAAAAAACCGGGCGCATGGCCCGGTCTTTTACAGCGTCATCCTGAGATGAGTGAGACTTATGCCGTCACGATCTGCTTGATAGCGTCTTTCGCTTCAGCGGTCGCTTTGCTGGCCACTTCAGGACCGTAAGCGATGCCTTCAGCAAACACGAACTCAACGTCAGTGATGCCGATGAAGCCCAGGAACAGCTTAACGTATGGGGTAAGAAGATCGGTTGGGGTATCTTTATGAATGCCGCCACGGCTGGAGATCACCACAGCCTTTTTGCCTTTAACCAGACCTTCCGGACCTGCTTCGGTGTAGCGGAACGTCACGCCAGCACGGGCAATCAGGTCGAAATAGTTTTTCAGCTGCGTCGGGATGTTGAAGTTGTACATTGGCGCGGCAATCACCACTTCATCATGAGCCTGCAGTTCTGCAATCAGTTCATCGGACAGGTCCAGTGCTTCCTGCTGACGTGGTGACAGTGGCGCTTCGGATGGGCGCATTGCACCCACTAACTCACCATCCAGAACCGGAATCGGGTTAGCGGCCAGATCACGTACAGTGACTTCTTTACCCTGTGCCTTTGCCTGTACAACGTAGAAGTCAGCGAGCTGGCTTGACTGTGAGTAGCCTGCAAGGATGCTTGATTTCAGAACTAAAACTTTGGTCATGGTGGTTTCCTGTCTGTTACGCGGAAGACTTTCCGCTCAATGGTTTACACTCTACGGTTATCAATGGCGCGGTGAAAGCGCAATATTTCGAGACCCATGTTCGAATTTATTGAATAAGCGTAACCGGGGCCAGCCGCCGGAACGGTTCAGAATGTGCTATGATGCGCACAATTATTTTATTGAATCAGCTGGTTATCCCGGCTTGCAGGGCGCTGCTTCTCGCAGCGACACCGTCTGAGTAAGGTACGTCACTATTATGTCATCTCCCGATACTTCCCCACTGGCAGCGCTCTGGCCACGGCTCGACGGTGTAATGCTGCGCGATCGCCAGCGTCTGCAGCGCCGCTTGCAGGGTGCCAGAAAAGCTAAAAATTCCGAGGCACAGCAGGGCATTGCCCGTGAGCTGGAGCAGGAATTTATTGCTGCTGAACAGCGCGTGGCCCAGCGCCACGCGGCTACGCCAGCCATTACCTTTCCGGACAATCTGCCGGTCAGTCAGAAACAGCAGGATATTGCCGCCGCGATTCGCAACCATCAGGTAGTGATTGTTGCGGGTGAAACCGGCTCAGGTAAAACCACGCAGCTGCCGAAAATCTGTCTGGCGCTGGGACGCGGTATCACGGGTCTGATTGGTCATACGCAACCGCGCCGTCTGGCTGCGCGCACCGTGGCGAACCGTATTGCTGATGAGCTCAGCACCTCACTGGGTGGCTGTGTCGGCTATAAAGTGCGGTTTAACGACCAGGTCAGCGATCTGACGCAGATTAAACTGATGACCGACGGGATCCTGCTGGCGGAGATCCAGCAGGATCGCCTGCTGATGCAATATGACACCATCATCATTGATGAGGCGCACGAGCGCAGCCTGAATATCGATTTCCTGCTCGGTTATCTGCGTGAGCTGCTGCCGCGCCGCCCCGATCTGAAAGTGATTATCACCTCGGCGACCATCGATCCGCAGCGCTTCTCGCGGCACTTCAACAACGCGCCGGTGATTGAAGTCTCCGGCCGGACTTATCCGGTCGAAGTGCGCTACCGGCCGGTGGTTGAAGAAGCGGATGATGGCGATCGCGATCAGCTGCAGGCGATTTTTGATGCGGTGGATGAACTGGGACGCGAGAGTCGCGGCGATATCCTGATCTTCATGAGCGGTGAGCGCGAAATCCGTGATACCGCCGATGCGCTGAACAAACGCGACCTGCCGCACACCGAAGTGCTGCCGCTCTATGCGCGACTGTCGAACGCGGAACAGAACCGGGTATTTCAGTCGCACAGTGGCCGTCGCATCGTGCTGGCGACCAACGTCGCGGAAACCTCACTAACGGTCCCGGGCATCAAATATGTCATCGATCCTGGCACGGCGCGTATCAGTCGCTACAGCTTCCGCACCAAGGTGCAGCGCCTGCCGATTGAGCCGATATCGCAGGCCTCCGCTAACCAGCGAAAAGGGCGTTGCGGCCGTGTTTCGGACGGTATCTGTATTCGCCTCTACTCGGAAGATGACTTCCTGAGCCGTCCGGCTTTTACCGATCCGGAAATCCTGCGCACCAACCTGGCGTCGGTGATCCTGCAGATGACCTCACTGGGACTAGGCGATATCGCCGCCTTCCCGTTTGTGGAAGCGCCCGATAAGCGCAATATTCAGGATGGCATCCGCCTGCTGGAAGAGCTGGGCGCGCTGACCCTGAATGAGGAGAGCGGACACTACAAACTCACCGGGTCCGGGCGTCAGCTGGCACAGCTGCCGGTCGATCCGCGTCTGGCGCGGATGGTGCTGGAAGCGCAGAAATTTGGCTGCGTACGTGAAGTGATGATCATCACTGCCGGTCTGTCGATCCAGGACCCGCGCGAGCGCCCGGCAGAGAAAAAGCAGGCGTCCGATGAGAAGCACCGGCGCTTTGCCGACAAAGATTCCGACTTCCTCGCCTATGTGAACCTGTGGAACTACCTGGCGGAGCAGCAGAAAGCGCTGTCCGGCAACCTCTTCCGTCGCCAGTGCAAAAGTGACTTCCTGAACTATCTGCGGGTGCGGGAATGGCAGGATATTTATACCCAGCTGCGGCAGGTAGTGCGCGAACTGGGCATTTCGGTTAACAGCGAGCCGGCTGAACTGCAGCCTGTTCACTGCGCGCTGCTCAGCGGTCTGCTGTCACATATCGGCCAGAAGGACACCGACAAGCAGGAGTACACCGGTGCACGCAATACCCGCTTTTCGATTTTCCCCGGCTCCGGGTTGTTTAAAAAACCGCCGAAATGGACCATGGTGGCAGAACTGGTCGAGACCAGCCGCCTGTGGGGCCGCACTGCGGGTCGCATTGAACCGGAGTGGATTGAACCGCTGGCGCAGCATTTGATTAAACGCAGCTACAGTGAACCGCACTGGGAGAAATCGCAGGGTGCGGTAATGGCTGCCGAGAAGGTTACGCTCTATGGTCTGCCCATTGTCGCCGCGCGCAAGGTGAACTATGGAAGCATTGATCCCACTCTGAGTCGTGAGCTGTTTATCCGTCACGCGCTGGTGGAGGGCGACTGGCAGACCCGACATGCTTTCTTCCGTGCTAACCAGAAGCTGCGCAGTGAAGTCGAAGATCTGGAACACAAATCCCGCCGTCGCGATATTCTGGTAGATGACGAAACGCTGTTTGCTTTTTATGACCAGCGCATTGGCAAAGAGGTTGTTTCAGCGAAGCATTTCGACAGCTGGTGGAAAAAGGCCAGCCGTGAAAACGCGGAGCTGCTGAACTTCGACAAACAGATGCTGATCAAAGAGGGCGCGGATAAGGTCAGCCAGCTTGATTATCCTAACTTCTGGCATCAGGGCAACCTTAAACTGAAGCTGAGTTACCAGTTCGAGCCGGGGGCCGATGCGGATGGCGTGACGGTACATATTCCGCTGCCGCTGTTGAATCAGATTGAAGATAGCGGTTTTGAATGGCAAATCCCGGGCGTACGCCGTGAGCTGATCATCGCGCTGATTAAGTCACTGCCCAAGCCGCTGCGCCGCAACCTGGTGCCGGCACCCAACTACGCCGAGGCGTTCCTGGGACGTGTCAACGCAATGGAGATGCCGCTGCTCGATGCGCTGTCGCGTGAGTTTCGCCGCATGACTGGTGTCACGCTGGAACGGGAAAACTGGCAGTGGGAACAGGTGCCCGATCATCTGAAAATGACCTTCCGTGTGCTGGATGAGCACAACCGCAAACTGCTGGAAGGCAAAGATCTCACCGCGCTCAAAGCACAGCTGAAAGGCAAAGTGCAGGAGACGCTATCGAAAGTGGCAGATGACGGGCTGGAGCAGAGTGGTCTGCATATCTGGAGCTTTGGTGAACTCCCGCGCAGCTACGAACAGAAGCGCGGTAGCTATCAGGTCAAAGCCTGGCCTGCGCTGGTCGATGAGAAAGAGAGCGTCGCCATTCGCCTGTTTGACAGCGAGCAGGAGCAGCAGAAAATGATGTGGCGCGGTCAGCGTCGTCTGCTGCTGCTGAATGTGCCGTCACCCGTTAAATATCTGCACGAGAAGCTGCCGAACAAAGCCAAGCTCGGACTTTACTTCAACCCTTATGGCAAAGTGCTGGAGCTGATTGATGACTGCATCGCCTGCGGCATCGACAAACTGATGGATGAAGCGGGCGGTCCGGCCTGGGATCAGACCTCATTTGAGCAGTTGCGTGACAAAGTTCGCGGCGAACTCAATGAGACCGTAATGACCATCGCGAAGCAGGTTGAACAGATCCTGACGGCCGTCTTCAACATCAATAAGCGTCTGAAGGGCCGGGTCGATATGACGATGGCGCTGGCGTTGTCCGACATCAAGGCGCAATTAAGTGGCCTGGTCTACCGCGGCTTTGTCACCGGAAACGGCTGGCAGCGGCTGGCGGATACGCTGCGTTACCTGCATGGCATTGAGCGTCGGCTGGAAAAACTGCCTGCCGATCCACACAGCGATCGTGCGCGCATGTTAAAAGTGCAGGCAGTGGAACAGGCGTATCAGGCGTGGCGCAACAAATTGCCGCCACAGCGTCAGGATGATGAAGAGGTGCAGAATATCCGCTGGATGATTGAAGAGCTGCGTATCAGCTTCTTTGCTCAGCAGCTGGGTACGCCGTACCCCATCTCAGATAAGCGAATTCTGCAGACAATGGAGCAGATAGCAGGATAAAAGCCAGGATGCGTGCCTTAACAGGCACGCATCAACAGTGAAGGGTTGGGAAGGCTACTGCGCGAGAGATTCCAGCTTATCTTTAAACGAGGTGACCGAAATCGCGCGATTGTCAGCCAGATAGCGATCTTTCGCTGCCGGTGCTGAGCTTTGTACCGCGATTAACTGCCAGCCTTTATCGCTTTTGAGCAGCAGCGGTGAACCACTGTCGCCCGGCAGGGTGTCACACTGATGCGACAGCACGGCACGCTGCGCCCAGCCGGTAATCAGGCAATCACTGTGAGAGTAGAGCGTATCCAGATGATCGGCTGGATAGCCTGCCTGCGTCACTTTGCGTCCGGTCAGCTTCAGCGCCGCAGTAAGGTCGCTGCGTGAGCCATCGAACAATGGAATCGGCGTAATTGCAGAGGGCGGATTGCGTAAAATCACGATGCCATAATCATAGGGCGCAGCACTGCTCGGCACGATCCAGCCTTCACCATCCGCTTTTAATTTTGACGCCAGCGAGGGTTCAACGCGCGCATCAATATCATGAAGCTCGTAACGCCAGCCTTTATCACTGGCCATAAATCGCAGTGCCACCGGCTTATCGAAATTACCCGGTGGAGAGAGCAGACAGTGTCCGGCCGTCAGCGCCAGATGTGGAGAGATGAGCGTGGCAGTACAGAGGTTGCCGCTTTCGGTTTCCAGCTGACCAATGGCATCCCAGGGGGCAGCGGTAATATCGGTGATTGCCTGGCGATGATCCTTGCCGAAGAACAGCATCTTAATTTCAGCAGGAGTAGGCGAGTCATCGTCATCATCGGCGTGAACCGTGGTGGCAAAGCTGAAGAGTCCAACCATTAACAGGGTAGCCAGGCGCATAGAAATCTCAATGGCGACAAAAATTAACGTTATTGTTATTACGTAAGTACGGTAACTATAGTCGGTGAGCGTTGAAAAAGGGAGTTTTATTGGTTAATCAGTACGCTACAGCGGCTAAATAAAAAAGCTGGCTGCAACAATGCCACACAGGATCATAACAAGCAGAATAATTTCGAAGCGATAGCGACGCACTATTTCATCCACTCTCGTCATTTCATCCACTCCAGTAAAGAAACACCCGGCATAACCGGGTGTTTTTAATTATCATCTCGTGGCCGTGCGCTGAAGGCGACCTTAGTTTTTAGCTGCTGGTTTCACAACTTTTTTGTGGTGAACTTTTTTAGCGGCCTGCGCTTTCTGAGCAGGTTTTACCACTTTTTTGTGGTGCACTTTTTTAGCAGCCTGGGCTTTCTGAGCAGCTGGCTGAGTTACTTTTTTATGGTGAACTTTTTTAGCAGCCTGGGCTTTCTGAGCAGCTGGCTGAGTTACTTTTTTATGGTGAACTTTTTTAGCCGCCTGGGCTTTCTGAGCGGCTGGTTTAGTTGCTTTTTTATGGTGAACTTTTTTAGCCGCCTGCGCTTTCTGCGCGGCATCTTTTTTCACTGCTTTTTTGTGGTGTTTCTTAGCAGCCTGGGCTTTCTGAGCTGCTTTATGGTGTTTCTTGTGCGCAGTTTTGTGAACGGTTTTAGCCGGTGCTGCAGCGGTAGTTGTTGTTGCGGCTGGCGCAGCAGCTGGAGCAGCTGTGGTGTCAGCAGCGAAAGCAACAGAAGACATACCCATAGCAGCGGCAACAACCAGTGCAAATAATTTTTTCATTGCAAATCCCTCGGAGACTGTTTTTTCATGTGTAGCCCACTGCGGGGCCGGTGAAGAGACTATAGGGAAATCAATGAACGGTGTCCGTGGGTGTTTGGTATCGGCGTGTAACCGATTGTACAAAGGCGGAAAAGGGCGGTCAGCAGACCGCCCGGAAGCTTAGCTATTCAGGTAGCGTTGTTCAAGATGCTGGCGGAAGAGAGCCGGATTCAGCGCTTCGCCGGTAGCATTGATCAGCAACTGGTCGGTGGAGAAACGGCTGCCGTGCTGCCAGATGTTCTGTTGCAGCCAGTCAAATACCGGCTGCAGTTCACCATGCTGAATCAGCTCGCTGAGTTGAGGGATGGCCTTCTGAACTGACCGGAACAGCTGTGCGGCATACATCGCGCCCAGCGTATAGGTCGGGAAGTAACCAAATGCGCCGTCGGTCCAGTGGATATCCTGCATACAGCCATCGCGATAATTACCCCGGGTATCCAGACCCAGTGACTGCATCATCTTCTCATCCCACAGCGCCGGGATGTCTTCAACCTCAATCTCGCCTTCAATTAGCGCCTGCTCGATTTCATAGCGCAGAATGACATGCGCCGGGTAGCTCAGTTCATCTGCGTCAACCCGGATCAGGCCGGGTTTCACCTGCTGGGTCAGGCGCACGAAATTATCCGCCTGCAGAGCGGGCTGATCGCCAAAGGTAGCGATCACCTGCGGCAAAATGCGCTGCAGGAATTCGCGGCTGCGACCCAGCTGCATCTCCATAAACAGGCTTTGTGATTCGTGAATAGCCGTGGAGCGCGCCAGCGCCACTGGCTGACCGCGCCACTGCTGCGGCAGATTCTGCTCATAGCGGGCATGACCGGTTTCGTGAATCACGCCCATCATGGCGCTGAGAAATTCATTCTCGTTGTAACGGGTGGTGATGCGCACATCTTCCGGGACGCCGCCACAGAAGGGATGCGCACTGATGTCGAGGCGGCCATGGTTAAAGTCAAAACCCAGCGTCTCCATAATGCTCAGACCGAGCTGGCGCTGCGCTGGAATGGCGAACGGCCCGTGCGGCGTGATAAATGACTGCTGTGCCTGTTTTTCCACGACTTGTTGCAGCAGATCGGGCAGCCAGGTTTTCAGCTCGCCAAAGGTTTCATCCAGTCGGGCGCGGGTCATACCCGGCTCATAGAGATCCAGCAGCGCATCGTAACGCGAACAGCCACGGGCGTCAGCGCGGCGCTGGGCCTCTTCGCGGCTCAGTCGTACGACTTCTTTGAGGTTGGCGGCAAAGCCCTGCCAGTCGTTGGCGGGACGCTGAGTGCGCCATGCATGTTCACATACGGAACCGGCGATCGATTTGGCTTCAACAAAATCATCAGGGAGCAGGGTGGCCTGCTGATATGCGCGCTGCATCTCGTTGAGGTTGGCCCGCTCGACATCGTTCAGCGACTGCTGCTCGGCGGCTTTAAGCCACTCGCCGACCTGTGGGGCGGTCAGGATCTGGTGCTGCAATACGCTCATTTCGGCCAGCGCTTCACCACGCGCCTGACTGCCGCCAGGTGGCATGGTGGTTTGCATGTCACAGCCAGCGATGGCCGTGACGTGACTGAAACGGGAAAGGCGCTGGAACGTTTTGGTAAGTTGTTGATACGCTGAGGTCACGTAAGACTCCTTGTGGATTTTAACGCAGCGGAATTTCACGCAAGGTTAGATCAACCGGCCAGCAAAAGCGAACGCTGGCACCGCCCAGCGGGCTGGACTCAATGGTTACGTTGCCGCTGAGTGCCTGGGCAATCGAGTAAACAATGGCCAGGCCCAGTCCGCAGCCGCCTGTGGCGCGATCGCGGCTGGGATCAAGCCGGACAAAAGGTTCGAAAACCCGTTCACGTTCGTCGGGCGGAATGCCCGGGCCGTCATCTTCAACCTGCAGACAACCGACCGGACCGTCGAACCATAAACTGACGCGCAGTCGCTGCTGCGCATAACGCAGCGCGTTGTTCACCAGGTTATCCAGCACCCGCTCCATCAATCGGGTGTCAGAAATGCCGATGTTTTCACGCTGCGGCAGATCAAGGTCGAGTCGCATGTCCGGGTTGATGGTGCGGAAATCGTCCAGCCGCTCGCTCAGCCAGCTGGCCAGATCCAGCGATTTAAGATTCAGATCGACGCGCGGCCGGTCAAGACGCGCATAGGTCAGCAGCTCCTCAATCAGGCTTTCAAGCTGGCCGATGTCGCGATTCAGCGCCACCCGTTCGCCATCCGTAAGGTTATCGCTCATCTCCAGCCGGTAGCGCAGGCGTACCAGCGGCGTTCTCAGCTCATGGGCAATACCGTCAATCAGCTGCTTCTTGCTGGCGACCAGCGTGTTGATGTTCTCGGCCATCTGGTTAAAGGCGATACCCAGCCGGAACAGACTGGAGGTGCTGTCGAAATGGGTACGTACATCCAGTTCGCCCCGGCCAAAGCGCTGTGCCGCTTTTTC
Source organism: Pantoea sp. B550 (assembly GCF_024158165.1). NCBI lineage: Bacteria > Pseudomonadati > Pseudomonadota > Gammaproteobacteria > Enterobacterales > Erwiniaceae > Pantoea > Pantoea sp. B550. The sequence goes on along the minus strand of NZ_JAMYXI010000003.1, from coordinate 28,767 downwards.
CAGGCGCTGCATCTCCTGCCAGTGCGGGCGGAGCCAGATAAACACCGGCAGCGCCAGCGACATGCCAATAAACACCAGCAGAGCAATATCCAGCAGTCGCATCTGGTGCAGATAAAAGAGATAGGGAATCGGCCCCACCGATAAGACATAGTGGCTGCGCGGAATATGCTGCAGAAAGGTGTATTGATCGTCGAGCGCCACGATCTCGCCTGCCCGTAACCGCCGCATGTTGGTCTCATCGAGCTGATATTTGTTCATCGGCTCAATGTGCAGGTCGAACGACAGGCCGAGATCAAGACTCTTGATGGTTTTGTTCCAGTCACGCGGCGGGATCTCACGCAGTTCGCTGCGGATCAGGTAGAGCGAGCTGGCCATCAGATCATTCATCGACTGCCGGCCCGCGCGCTCAGCGGTGAACTTATAGACCAGACCCACCAGCAGCGCCATGACCAGAAAGCAGACAAACAGCAGCAGATAGAACTGAATAAAAAGCTTTCTCATAATTCGCGCGTATCCCAGGCCTGGGGTGCGAACAGATAGCCTTTATTGCGGATGGTTTTAATGCGGAACGGCTCGGTGGCACTGTCGTGGAGCTTTTTACGCAGCCTGGAGATGGCCACGTCGATACTGCGGTCCAGGCCGTCATAACTGACGCCGCGCAATGTTTTCAACAGTGCATCACGGTTAAGCGTCTGACCCGCATGGCTGGCGAGAACCCACAGCAGATCGAAATCCGCAGTGGAGAGGGCGATCTGCTCGTCAAACAGCGTCACCTGACGGTTCAGGGCATCAATGGTCAGCGAGCCAAAACGCAGCATACGATTCGCGGCAGGCGCAGCAGGCGCATCTTCCGGCTGCCCATGCTGGGACTGGCGCAGATGCAGGCGCAGGCGGGCCAGCAGCACAGCGGGTGGTGTGGTTTTCAGGATGTAATCCTGCGCACCCATCTCCAGGGCCAGAATATGGTTCATGTCGCTGTCCAGTGAGGTAAGCAACACGATTGGTCCCTGCCAGTTGGCCCGCAGGTCGCGACAGATGGTCATGCCATCTTTGCCCGGCAACATGATATCCAGCATCACCAGGTCGGGCTGCTGTTCGGCGATGACCGCTTCAGCACGGTCGCCGCGTGTTTCAACAATGACTTCAATATCGTGACGGCCAAGATAGGCCGCAATCAGCGAACCCACTTCGGGTTCATCTTCTACATAAACAATTTTGTTCATAGTTCACAGGGCAGAGTCAGGGATGAATGAAAGCATATCTTTTCCTGGTCCTGAGCTCTACGTTATCGCACGAAATATCCGTGGCTTGCTGGTATATAACCGGCAAAATGTGCAATCATTAGCGCGGCCTTTTTGCGCCAGGTTTGGGATATTGATGATTACCATGAGGAGCGTTAGTGTGTCTGATAAAGAGCTGGCATCAGCCATATACCCTGACCGCATCTGCTTCAATTACAGTGACTTTCTTTCCGCTTCCTGCAAAAAGCGCTGGAGCTTCGTCGATGCTATTTATGGTGTGATGCCGATATTTGGCATGGTGACACGTAAATCGGCACACCGTTTACAGGGCAGTGACGACCCGTTAAAAGAATTAGCATTACAAATCATTTCCACTCAGGTTAGCGACGAAATTAATATCGCGCGCCTGATTACTCTCGCAGAACAACAGCATATTAGTCGCTTTGATATCCAGCTCCCTTATCCGCTTTCGGCGGAGCAGCTGGATGCCATCCACTATGAGTATGCGAAGCCGCTGAACCTCACACAGCAGGATGACCTGCTGTGTGTATCCATTCCAGTGCAGGCACACTGAGACCCCTTTTTATCGGGCTTTAAGTCGTCAGCTCCCACACGGCGGGCAATGTCGCGGCAATCAGCAATCCCATCGCAATGCGCTCCAGCGAGGTCAGCGCAATATCGCCGCGGCCGCCGCGTCGTGCAAACAGAAACAGCAGCAGGCCCGGTGTGTAAAGCACCACTGACATCATCAGGTGCATGGGTCCCGAGGCGTACAACAGCCAGATGCCATACACGCTGGCACCCACACCGATTGCCATCGCCAGCGGCTTATGCTGTCCGCGCACCACTTTGATCAGATATAACCCCACCAGCAGATAGGGCACCAGAATCATCTCCGAGGCGATGGTCAGCAGGTTGTTGTAGTCAGCACCGGTCAGGGCAATCAGGATCAGGCAGAGCTGAATACTGCCGTTGGTCAGCCACAGCGAGGCAGCTGGCGCGTTATGGCGGTTCTGCCGGGCGATACTGCGGGGAAAAGCACCCTGTTGCGCGGCAATCAGCGGCACTTCCGCGGCCATAATCGTCCAGCTCAGATAGGCACCGCACACGGAAACAATCAGACCCATCGCAATCACCGCATCGCCCCAGTGCCCCATCAGTCGGGTCATTAATCCGGCCATTGACGGGTTACGCATTTCAGCCAGTTCAGCACGCGGCACCACGCCAAGCGACAGCAGTGTCACCAGCAGATAGACCAGCAGCGCAGCCAGCACGGCGAATAAGGTTGCGCGGCCCACATCCTTTTTCTGGCGTGCACGGGCAGAGACGACCACAGCACCTTCAACCCCGATAAAGACCCACAGGGTAATCAGCATGGTCTGCTTAACCTGCTCCCAGAGCGGTTTTCCCAGCGTGACACCGGAAAAATCGAAGCGGAAACGATCATAGTTGAACGCCATCACCGCCAGTACAATAAACAGCAGCAGCGGCACCAGCTTGCCCAGCGTCGCCATCAGATTGATGCTGGCCGCGGTCTGCACGCCGCGCAGTACCAGCCAGTGAACCAGCCACAGCAGCACGGACGCACCCAGCATCGCCTGCCAGGTATTGCCATCACCAAAGATAATCCGGTCGGGTGTATCGGTGAAGAAGCTCAGGGCAGAGAAGACAATCACCAGATAGGAGACATTGGCGATTACGGCGCATAGCCAGTAGCCCCAGGCGGAACAGAAGCCCATCAGTTCGCCGAACCCGGCGCGTGCATAGGTAAAGATGCCGCCGTCCAGTTCGGGCTTAAGGCGGGTCAGCAGCAGCATCGCCAGCGACAGAAAAATAATGCCGACACCGGTAATCAGCCACCCCAGCAGCAGCGCGGCCGGACCGGCCACTGCGGCCATGTTTTGCGGCAGACTGAACACGCCTGCGCCCAGCATTGAGCTGAGCACCAGCGCCGTCAGCGCACCGAGACCTAATTTTTTCTCCAAAACTACCTTCCCGCTAGCATATATGGCTGGGTAAATCGGATTCTGTCGCTGGGTTATGTCACACCAAAGGCAGAATACAGGGACAATATCCGGTAAACAGGCGGAGGATTTTACGGAGAGTGGCAGGGGATGGCAATGCGTGACTATGCAAAACAGCGCAGGAATTATGCAAACAGCAGGGCGGCGGGTGCCGCCCTGGAGGGATTACTTAAACAGGTCAGCCGTAACGGTCAGGTTGCCGCCACTCTGGTTCTGCCACTGACGGGTGACGTGGTAGAACTTGGCACCTTTATCGGCTGCACGCTTTGCCACTTCTTCTGAAATCGCCGTTGGTGTACCGAAGTGCCCGGTGAAGGTGACGGTATCAAACGGCTGCATCTGCGCGGCAGTGATTGCGTTCACTTCCTGTACGGATTTACCGTTTGGCAGATTGACGGTATAGCGCTTGCCGGTAGAGCTTTGGGTTTCGAAGAAACGGCCCACTTTGTTGCTTGGCGTTTCAGACGAGGCCACGCCTGGAATTTCGACGTTAGCCGCCGCAGCGCCACCGGTAGCCAGAGCGGCTTTACCCGCTTCTGAATCGGCAGGAATCGCATTCGGTGTCTGCACCTTGCGTTCTTTAGCATCCGCTTTATAAACATAGGCGGTGACATACTGATTGCCGCCGCTGTTGGCATCGATCTGGCGAACGATAAAGAAGGAGGCCGCGCCTTTCTGTTTAGCCGCTTTTGAAATCGCGTCGTTCACATCCGGCTGGCTGGCAAAGAAGCCGCTGACCGAAACGGTATCGAACGGTTCAAGCTTATACGCTTCTGCTTTTGGCAGTTCATTGACGCCATTGAAACGACGGTAAGTCGTGGACTGGGTGGCTGCCGGGGCATCAGCTTTATAGAGGTCAGCCGTAACGCGCCAGTTACCGCTGTTGCCGTTGCTGTCGTTGATCGCCTGGATGTAATAAGAGGCAGCGCCCATCTGATCTGCACGCTTAGAGACCGCATCGGCTGCGTCGCCAATTGCGTTGAAACGACCGGTGATATTAATACGTTCGAATGGCTTCAGCGCGGCCGCTTTTTCTGGCGTTAACTCCTGCGCAGCGAATGCATTGGCTGCCAGCAGAGACAACAGAGTGGACGCCAGAATAGTGTTCTTCAGCTTCATAAAAATAATCCTTCGCCTTACGCAAAAATGAGTACGAAAACGTGCTGGACTCTTGATGTATAACAGATTAGCCGCTGATTATTGCATGTTATAAACAGACTGTCGCAGCGATTTTTTGTGTCAGATCGCGTTATTCAACCATGATTTTTTCATTTGTTTGTCATCAAACACAGTTATGGCGTGTTTTCGTGCGGGTTACCATTAAAAGCGGTAACTGTTAGCGCTTAAACAGTTAATTCATTGTTAAATAAAGGTTTTTATTGAAGGTTAATTCGGCCGGGCATAATTTATTCTGGCAGATTATCTGCTTGCAGGACTGTTTCGCAGTGGGATTACGCAGCTTTTTTAGCAGAATCCTGAATAATCATGTGAATGTCACTACTCTGCGTAGCTGCTCTGGATCGCTCGTCACATTTTAAGTAGGTTATAAACACTTTGAAATACATGCATTCCGACTATAAGTCGCTGAAACGCTGTTTTAGCTGCGATGTCGTCATGCAGATCCGGGCCATCATCCTTAACCGATGAAAGGAAACACTATGTTAATTGGAATCCCCAAGGAAAGGTTGCCAAACGAGTCGCGCGTGGCTGCCACGCCAAAGACCGTGGAACAACTCATTAAGCTGGGTTTCAGCGTCACCCTGGAGCATGACGCCGGTCAACGCGCCAGCTTTGATGATGAAAGCTACAGAGCAGCAGGTGCCACACTCTGCGACCAGAAACAGGTATGGCAGTCCGATATCGTTCTGAAGGTGAATGCACCGGATGAGGATGAGATTGCGCTCACCCGGGCGGGCAGCACGCTGGTCAGCTTTATCTGGCCTGCACAGAATCCCGACCTGCTTTCAAAGCTGGCTGCGCGTCAGGTCACCGTCATGGCAATGGACTCGGTACCGCGTATTTCGCGGGCGCAGTCGCTGGATGCTCTGAGCTCGATGGCGAACATTGCCGGTTATCGCGCTATCGTCGAAGCCGCCCATGAATTTGGACGCTTCTTTACCGGTCAGATCACCGCCGCCGGAAAAGTGCCACCGGCCAAAGTTATGGTGATTGGGGCCGGTGTGGCAGGGCTGGCCGCGATCGGTGCAGCGGGCAGTCTGGGCGCGATTGTCCGGGCCTTTGATACCCGCCCTGAAGTTAAAGAGCAGGTGCAGAGTATGGGTGCCGAATTCCTTGAACTCGATTTCGAAGAGGAAGCGGGCAGTGGCGATGGTTACGCTAAAGTCATGTCCGAGGCGTTCATTAAAGCGGAGATGGCACTGTTTGCCAGCCAGGCTAAAGAGGTGGACATCATTGTCACCACGGCGCTGATCCCAGGCAAACCGGCACCGAAACTGATCACCGAAGAGATGATCGCCAGCATGAAACCAGGCAGCGTAATTGTTGATCTGGCGGCGCAGACCGGCGGCAACTGTGCGCTGACCGTCGCTGATCAGGTGACCGTAACGCCTAACGGCGTGAAAATTATCGGTTATACCGATCTGCCCAGCCGTCTCGCAACTCAATCTTCCCAGCTTTACGGCACCAACCTTGTCAATCTGATTAAGCTGCTGTGTAAAGAGAAAAATGGCGAAATCCAGGTCGATTTCGACGATGTAGTGGTGCGGGGCGTGACTGTCGTGCGTGAGGGTGAAGTCACCTGGCCAGCACCGCCGATTCAGGTCTCTGCTGCGCCACAGGCTAAACCGGCAGCCCAGAAACCCGCAGAGAAGGCTGAAGCAAAGCCTGTGTCTCCGTGGCGTAACTACCTGCTGATCGCACTGGCTGTCGTGCTGTTTGGCTGCCTCGCAAACGTAGCGCCAGCTGAGTTCCTCTCCCACTTTACCGTGTTCGCGCTCGCCTGTGTGGTGGGTTATTACGTGGTCTGGAACGTCAGTCACGCGCTGCATACGCCGCTGATGTCCGTTACCAACGCCATCTCCGGCATTATCGTCATCGGTGCGGTACTGCAGATGGGCCACGGTGGCTGGGTCACCTTTATCTCCTTTATTGCCGTGCTGATTGCCAGCATCAATATCTTTGGTGGCTTTACCGTCACCCAGCGCATGCTGAAAATGTTTCGTAAGGGGTAACACATGTCTGGCGGATTAGTCACTGCAGCCTATATTGTGGCTGCAATTCTTTTCATCTGTAGCCTTGCGGGTCTCTCGCGTCACGAGACCTCAAAGCGCGGGAATATTTTTGGTATCAGCGGCATGGCGATTGCGCTGGTTGCCACCATCTTTGGCCCGGACAGCGGAAATGTCGTCTGGATCCTGCTGGCGATGGTCATTGGCGGCGCTATCGGGATTCGTCTGGCGAAGAAAGTCGAAATGACAGAAATGCCGGAGCTGGTCGCGATTCTGCACAGCTTTGTCGGCCTGGCCGCTGTGCTGGTCGGCATCAACAGTTACATCGACCACGCGCCTGGCCTGCCAGCCGTGATGGAGAATATCCATCTGAGCGAAGTGTTTATCGGTATCTTTATTGGTGCTGTCACCTTCACCGGTTCGCTGGTAGCGTTTGGCAAGCTGTGCGGCAAAATCTCTTCAAAACCGCTGGCGTTACCGCATCGTCACAAGCTGAATCTGCTGGCGCTGGTCGTCTCGTTCCTGCTGCTGCTGTGGTTTGTTAACACCAGCAGCACGGGTGCTCAGGTGTTCGCACTGCTTCTGATGACAGTGATTGCGCTGGCGTTTGGCTGGCATCTGGTTGCCTCTATCGGCGGCGCGGACATGCCGGTTGTGGTGTCGATGCTGAACTCCTATTCAGGCTGGGCCGCTGCCGCTGCCGGTTTTATGCTGAGCAACGATCTGCTGATTGTAACCGGTGCACTGGTGGGGTCGTCGGGTGCGATTCTCTCCTACATCATGTGCAAAGCGATGAACCGTTCGTTCATCAGCGTGATTGCGGGCGGGTTTGGCACGGAAGTCAGCAGCGGCGATGACAGTCAGGAAGCGGGCGAGCATCGTGAAATCACAGCTGAAGAAACCGCAGAGATGCTCAAGGCATCCAGCTCGGTGATTATTACCCCTGGCTACGGTATGGCAGTGGCGCAGGCGCAGTACCCGGTTGCGGAAATTACTGCCCGACTGCGTGCACTCGGCATCAACGTGCGCTTCGGCATTCATCCGGTGGCAGGGCGTCTGCCGGGTCACATGAACGTGCTGCTGGCCGAGGCCAAAGTACCTTATGACGTGGTGCTGGAGATGGATGAGATCAACGACGATTTCAGCGACACCGACACGGTGCTGGTTATCGGTGCCAATGACACGGTTAACCCGGCGGCGCAGGATGACCCCCGCAGTCCGATTGCGGGCATGCCGGTACTGGAAGTGTGGAAAGCGCACAATGTCGTGGTGTTTAAACGCTCAATGAACACCGGTTATGCTGGCGTACAGAATCCGCTGTTCTTCAAAGAGAATAGTCAGATGCTGTTTGGCGATGCCAAAGCCAGCGTGGAAGCCATTCTCAAAGCGCTGTAATAAAAAAAGGGCGGCTAATCCGCCGCCCGTCTTCTATCAGGGGAGAATCAATCCTCCTCATCCTCTTCATCATCCAGGTCAATCGGCGATTTGAAATCGTCAGGCTTGAGCGCCAGCAGATCGCAGCGCAGATGATCAATCACCTGTTCCGCCGTATTACCCAGGAAGGCTGCCGACAGGCCGGTACGTCCTATGGTACCCAACACCACCACACCAGCACCCAGATGCGCCGCCAGATCAGGGATGACTTCTTCCGGCAGGCCTTTAGCCACATGGGTGAGCTCTTCACCAATCGAGAACTTCTGCCGCAGCGCTTTCATCGCCACCAGATGCTGACCACGAATCGCATCGTTATAAACGCTGGGATCAAAGTCCGGCAGTTCGATAGCGATGTTGATAGGCGTAATCGGATAAGCGCCGACCAGGTGCACCTCGGTCTGATTCACTTTTTCTGCCAGTTTCACCGTTTCACGAATCAGCTTCTGATTCAGGCCATCGTGATGTGGCTCTTCACTGGCAAGATTGACCGCGACAATAGCTTTACCGCCTTCCGGCCACGGCTGATCTTTGACCATCCAGACCGGACACGGGCATTTACGCAGCAGATGCCAGTCAGTCGGGGTGAAGATCACGGATTCAAGACGATCATGCTGATGAGCCATCTTCAGCACCAGGTCATGCTGATGGGCAAGCACTTCCTGAATGATGGCCTCAAAAGGACGGTTGTGCCAGATCACTTTGATGTCAATTTCGACACCGGCATCCAGATAAGCGCGGGCCTGCTCACGGATCCATTCAGTGCGCTGGCTGATGACGCCCTGGCGCATTGATGCGCGTTCGTCAGGCGAAAGCAGGGTGGTCATCTCGTATGAGAAATCATAGATAGGCAGAAAGGCTTTGATCCTTCCGCCAATGCGTTGATTCAGATAGACCGCACGTCGCAGCGCGGGCTGATCGTCTTGCTGGGCATCAATGGCGACCAGAATATTTTGGTACTGGGACATGAGGCGTTCTCCTTAAACCAGAGCGACTGGAATAAAGATAGCCTATGTTGCACAGCGGAAGAAGGGAAAAAGTTACTGCCGGATCAACAAAATAAGATTTATTGATCCGGCTGCGGATCAGGCGGCCTGATGGCTCTGACCGGCTAACTCTTCCAGCAGGGCGTGGTTTTCAATAGTGATGTATTTCCCTTTCACCGCCAGCATACCGGACTTCTGAAAACGACCCAGCAGGCGACTGATGGTTTCAACCGTCAGGCCCAGGTAATTACCAATGTCACCACGCGTCATGGTGAGGCGGAATTCACGCTGAGAAAAACCGCGCTGGCCGAAACGACGGGAAAGGTTCCAGATAAACGCCGCCAGGCGCTCTTCGGCATTTTTCTTCGACAGCAGCAGGATCATATCCTGATCGCCTTTGATTTCACCGCTCATCAGACGCATCATCTGCTGACGCAGGGCAGGCATTTTTCCTGACAGGTCATCCAGGGTTTCAAACGGGATTTCACAGACCATTGCAGTTTCCAGCGCCTGCGCAAAGCTGGGATGGCTGGAACCCATGATGGCATCAAAGCCGACTAAATCGCCCGCCAGATGGAAACCGGTGATTTGCTCATCACCCTGCTCGGTAATGGTGTAACTTTTGATCGTGCCGGAACGAATCGCATACAGAGATTTCAGTTCGTCGCCTGCTTTGAAAAGGGTTTGCCCTTTCTGAATTGGTTTTTTACGCTCAATGATATTGTCGAGCTGATCCAGCTCATGTTCATTTAACGTGAAGGGGATGCAGAGCTGACTGATGCTGCAATCCTGGCAGTGAATGGCACAACCGCCCGACTGAATACGACGAATGCTACGTTTTTCAGGGATCATAATGGTTTGCTCGACGATTATTGACTGGTGTCAATTTTAACATTTTTTGTGCTGAAGGGAACTCATCCGAGCAGTTTTACACCCACAAACATTATGGATGAAGCACACATCGATAAACGCTGATGTGACGGGCTTCTCAGAATGCCGTTACCGTTAACTGTCACGAAAAGTTTCCGCTTTTGTGATCTGTTACCCATATCTTCATCAGCGGCAACATGGATAAAAGCGGGGTAGCCCGGCGATTGCAGCTTTTGCTACGCTAACTGCTTAAGCCTGTTTTGTAGGTTCCATCAATTTTAATCAGGTGTGAGAAAACCATGAACCTTGATGACAACGATCTCTTTCGGGATGCCATGGGCGATGTCACGCCGTTAAAAGACACCACCACAACGTTATGGCTTAAGTCGCCCTCGACTAAAGCGCCCCGTAAACCGCCAGGAGAGAAGGAGCAGGAGAATTTCCTGACACGGGGTAATCTGGAGATTATCCCGCTTAACACACCGCTGGAGTATAAAGCCGACGGCATACAGCAGGGTATTCTGGATAAGCTGCGTCGGGGTGAGTACAAACTGGATGCCAGTCTCAACCTGTTGCGGCAACCAGTGGAGACCTGCCGTCAGGCGCTGTTTAACTTTATGATGCAGGCGCAAAAGCAGGACTTACGGAATCTGCTTATCATTCATGGCAAGGGCCGTGATGACGAATCCCATGCCAATATTGTGCGCAGCTATCTGGCGCGCTGGTTACAGCAGTTTGATGACGTGCAGACTTACTGCGTGGCCCAGACCCGCCATGGCGGAGCCGGGGCGCTCTATGTGGGACTGCGGAAGACCGATAAGGCGCGCCTTGAAAACCGCGAACGGCATGCGAAACGCAGCCGCTAGCTGTGAAACTTACGGATGGTGGACATTAACACTTCAGCACTCAGGCTCAGCTCTGCGCCGGTACGGGTAATGATGCCCACCGGCTCGCCTGGCCCGGAGGAGTTGATTGGCAGCGCACAGACCGCGTTATGGCTGAGGTCCTCTTTAATCGCGCCGGACGGCACGAACCAGATGTAGTCGTAGCGAAGCGCCAGCTGGCGCGCCAGTGAAGTCGACGACGTTTCAATGCAATGGGGTGGCAGCGTGCAGCCCTGTTCATCAAGCATCTGCTGCGCAATCCGGCGCGGTGCGGTGCCTTCCGGGGAAATCACCACGGGCCACTGCATTGCCCTCGACAGCGTGACATTGTCACTCAATAATGGGTGTTCGGGCCTGACCACCAGCTTCAGTGACTCCAGAAACAGCAGTTCGTAAGTCAACCCGGTCATCATATCGCTGTCCGCCATCCGGCCAATACCGATGTCAAACTCGCCGCCGCGCAATCCCGCCAGTAACACATTGTTATGCAGCGTCGCCACCTGGATAGTGGTGTTAGGCTGCAGCTGATGAAAACGATCAAGGATGCGGGGCAGCATGCCCATCGCAGCAGTAGTCAGCGCGCCCAGCCGGATAATCACTGGGGCATCGCCCGACTGCTCATTAAAGCTCTGTCCGGCATGATTCAGCGCATCAAGCACCCGCACTGCATGCGTCAGAAACTGTTCTCCCATCGTGGTGAGCTGGGCACCCAGGCGACCCCGCTCAAACAGACGAACGCCTGTCAGCTCTTCCAGCTCATTCAGGGTTTTGGACAGAGCAGGCTGACTCAGGCTCAGCGTCTCTGCTGCCCGGCCCAATGTGCCTTGCTGCGCGACAGCAACAAAGGTATGTAGATGGCGCAAGCGAATGCGCTGATTGAAAAGGATATTTTTTTCCATACCTTAAACTTAATGAGAATGACCGCTTACAGGCAACTGTTTAAAATGAATTCTGTTAACTTTGCTGCAAATTTATTTTAACAAGCGTGGCAGAATGGCTACTTGATCCGCTAACTCTCTGATTAAGAAGCGCTCATCTCATATTGTCACAGACGCACTGGTTTCTGAGACTACGATATATCAAGAGCTTAACGGCTTAAAGTTGAATAATTCTCACTATCATATAAAAATCTGACCGCTTAAGGTTAACGATGGGCTATCATAAACGCCGTTTTTTTTACTTAATCTGATGCCAGATTGCGCTATTGCCAGGGAGTGTTCATTGACCAGCATCGGGGCGGTAGATGTCCGCCAGCTTATCAACCAGCAGAGCCTGAGCCACTGGCAAAAACGGCTCATTGCGCTCTGTTTTATTGTGGTGGCACTCGATGGCATGGACATTGCGATCATGGGATTTATTGCGCCAACACTTAAAGCTGCATGGGGCGTCACCAATCACCAGCTCGGGGTTGTCATCAGCGCAGCATTGATCGGGCTGGCGCTGGGAGCCATGGTCGCGGGCCCGCTGGCTGACCGCTATGGCCGACGTATGATGATTATCCTCAGCGTTTTCTTTTTTGGTCTCTGGACACTGGCAACAGCGCTGTCTCAGAACATCGAGCAGATGATGCTTTTCCGCTTCCTGACCGGTCTGGGACTGGGTGCGGCAATGCCCAACGTCGGTACGCTGGTGGCGGAATATGCGCCTGAACGGAGACGGGCCTTTATTATCACTGTGGTGTTCTGCGGTTTTACCTTTGGTGCCGCCAGTGGTGGATTTGCCGCATCCTGGCTATTACCGCGTTATAACTGGCACTCTGTGTTGCTGCTGGGTGGCATTCTGCCGCTGCTGGTGTTGCCATTCCTGTTCCGCGGCCTGCCGGAGTCAGTGCGGTTTCTTATCAGTCGTGGCGCACCCGCTGCCCGCATTCACGCCATCCTCGAACGGATGATGCCGGGAAAAACGGTGCCTGATTGCGCATTTCACGCGCCTGAAGCGACATTGCCGGCAGGCGGCGCGATTAGCACCGTCCTGTCGCGCCGCTATCTGTTTGGCAGCACAATGCTGTGGGGGGGCTATTTCATGGGACTGTTCATGGTCTACCTGATTGGCAGCTGGCTGCCATCTCTGGTGAATACCCTGGGTATGTCAGTGACCGAAGCGGCGATCATCACCGCCATGTATCAGGCAGGCGGAACGCTGGGCTCACTCTTTGCGGGCTGGATGATGGATCGCTTCAATGCCAATCTGGCCCTGGCGGCCATCTACGGCTGCGGCGGACTGTTTATTGTGGCGCTTGGCTTTTCGCCCGCCGAAGTCGGCATAATGAGCGCGATCGCCTTTTGCAGTGGCTTCTGTTTTAACGGTGCTAATACCGGGATGAATGCCTTATCCGCCAGCTACTATCCTACACACGCTCGCGCCACCGGCTCCAGCTGGATGCATGGCGTGGGGCGCATCGGCGCAATTCTGAGCGCCTTCGTCGGCGCAGAGATGATGTCACTCGGCTGGTCTTTCAGCGTGATATTTTTGCTGCTGGCGATACCCGCTGTGATCACTACCCTGATGCTGCTGTTAAAAAACCGCTACGGCTTTAAGCCGATCACAGATTCGTGATTTTTTCCACTGAGGCCAGCGCGTTGCATTACATTAGCAGCAACGCTCATGGTGTCAGGTGGATAAGATGGACAAGTTTATCAGTGCGGATCTCATCCGCACCCGTTTCTCTCAGGCGATGTCAGCAATGTACCAGCAGGAGGTGCCGCAGTATGGCACGCTGATGCAACTGGTCGCCACCGTCAACGAGCGCTCGCTGGAAGCCGATATCGCGCTGAAAGATCGTCTCACGGCCGCCGATGAAATTGACCGACTCAGCCTTGAACGACACGGCGCAATCCGTGTGGGCACGGCAGACGAATTAGCCACGCTGCGGCAGCTGTTTGCGGTGATGGGGATGTACCCGGTTGGCTATTACGATCTCTCTCAGGCGGGTGTGCCGGTGCACTCTACGGCGTTCCGGCCGGTCACCGATGCGGCGCTGCGGCGCAATCCTTTCCGGGTCTTTACCTCGCTGTTACGTCCTGAACTGATCGACGATCCCGCGCTGCGCGAAAAGACGGCGGAGATTCTGGCCGCACGCGACATTTTCACTTCCCGTTGCCGGGCGCTGCTGCAATTGCATGAGCAGCAGGGCGGATTAACTGACGTTCAGGCTACCGAATTTGTTACCGAAGCACTGGAAACCTTCCGCTGGCACGCCCACAGTAGCGTGGACAGTCAGACCTATCAGGCGCTGAACCAGCAGCATCGATTGATCGCAGATGTCGTCTGCTTTCCCGGCTGCCACATCAACCATCTCACCCCGCGCACGCTCGATATTGACCGCGTTCAGCAACTGATGCCATCGCGCGGCATCGATCCGAAAACGCTGATCGAAGGACCGCCGCGTCGGCAGGTGCCGATTCTGCTGCGTCAGACCAGCTTCAAAGCGCTGGAAGAGCCGATCATCTTTAAGGACGGGCATCAGGGCACCCATACAGCGCGCTTCGGTGAAATTGAGCAGCGCGGCGCGGCGCTGACGCCTGCAGGTCGTGCGCTCTACGATCGGCTGCTCAGCGAGGCGGGGAGTGGTCAGGACAATCAGCAGCACCAGCAACATCTGGCGGCCATATTCCGCGACTTTCCCGACGACGAGACCACGCTACGCCAGCAGGGGCTGGCCTGGTTCCACTATCGCCTGAGTGAAAAGGGCGTTGCCACGCCGCCGGACAAGGGTGAAGTGCTTGAGGATCTGATCAGGGAGGGGCGTGTACTGGCAGACCCGATCGTCTATGAAGATTTTCTGCCCGTCAGCGCGGCGGGAATTTTTCAGTCCAACCTCGGCGATCGGGCGCAGGTCCGTTCAGCGGGACAGGCGAGCCGGCAGACGTTTGAAGCAGCGCTGGGCTCTGCGGTGCTGGATGAGATGGTGTTATATGAAGAGCGCCAGCAGCGCTCGCTGGCACAGTGCGGAGTACGGCCGTCCTGATGTTATCCTCGGGCTACACCTCCGTTGCCCGTAACAGCTTAACTAATCCGGATATTAAAGCTCTGCTCCTGAAGCAGAGCAACAGGGAAACAGACTGATCTCATTAAAGAAGAATTACCCTTTACCGGCCAGCGCAGATTTCGCGGCGTAAGTATCTTAATCGGTTAGCATTCTGACTACTTAACGATGTTAAAAACTGCACAGAATCACAGCCGGTCACCGCTTTCAGGCGATATGGCACGGTACTCATCCTGGGTAAAAGGATAAACAATGCTAAACCCTGACTGAGACAGTAGCTCTGAACCTGTTGATGAGCATATTCACGCCCGCCTCTGATGTTTCGGCATAATCTGCAAATCCCCTCCATACCTGGACAATGGTGGCGGGCCTGCAAATAATGGAGGAACGTCTGAACAGGGAAACGGGAATGAAAAACGAAACAGGTCTGAGGATCATGACGGCCGAGGGGGAGTTGCGTGGATGCATGGACGATGACCTTTTCGTATTCAAAGGCATACCTTATGCGGCGGCTCCGGTTGGCGCGCTGCGCTGGCGTCCACCACAGCCGGTCACGCCCTGGCATCAGATGCGCGATGCCACCGCATTTGGGGCTTCCGGCTGGCAAAATCGCACATACTGTCAGGCGGTGGGCGGTGGCGATCCCGGTGAGTTTAGTGAAGATTGCCTCTACCTGAATGTCTGGACACCCGATGTGGCGCCGTCAAAGCCGCTGCCGGTAATGGTGTGGCTGCACGGTGGGGGCTTCACCATCGGTGCAGGCGGGCTGGCGCCGTACAACGGTAAGCCGCTGGCGTCACGTGGTGCAGTGGTGGTCACGCTGAATTACCGGCTGGGTCACCTCGGTTTCTTCTCCCATCCTGCGCTGGATGCGGAATACCCTGCTGCGGGTAGAGTAAACAATTTTGGCCTGCTCGATCAGATTGCCGCACTGCAGTGGGTGCAGCGCAACATTCCAGCTTTTGGTGGCGATCGCCACAATGTGACGCTTTTCGGTGAATCCTCTGGCGCGCGCAGCGTGCTCTCCCACTGCTGTTCGCCGCTGGCTGAAGGGCTATTCCATAAAGGGATCGTGCAAAGTGCCTATAGCCTGCCGGATACGCCGCTGAAAAAAGCGCGTCAGCAGGGAATAGCGGTAGCCCGCCATTTTGGTCTGCCGCCCGATGCCAGCGCGGATGACCTGCGCGCACTGCCTGCCGATGCCTTCTGGTCGCTGGAAGGGCCACTGGCGATCCCGCCGGTGCCGATTGCCGGTGATGCCGTGCTGCCTGAGCCGATGCTGAAAACCTTTATGGCAGCTAAACAGCATCGCCTGCCGCTGATGGCGGGCAGTAACAGCGATGAAGCCAGCGTGCTGGAATATTTTGGCGTGGATGCCACCGCAGTATTGCATCAGCTGCGCAATAAAAACCGGCTCACCTATCGGACGCTGAAATGGATGTATGACATCCATGACGATCAACTGCTGGGACGTGCCGTGGCGCGTGATATGGCTTTCAGCCTGGTGCCGTGGCTGGTGATGCGGGCGCAGCACAATGCCGGCATGCCGGGCTGGCGCTACTGGTTCGATTATGTTTCTGAGCACGCTCGCGACCTTTATCCCCATGGCACCTGGCACGGTAACGAAGTGCCTTATGTCCTGAACACCCTGAGTCAGATGCCGGATCCCAATGAAGCGCGGCCATTCAGTGAAGCCGATCGCGCTTTTGCGGCACGTGTCAGCGAATACTGGTTTACCTTTGCCCGTGACGCCACGGAATATAAGCATCAGCTTGAAGGCGAAGTTATCTGGCCAGCCTGGCATCCAGGCAATGACGTGACAATGTCACTTGGGAATAAGCGTATGAGCGGGTTGACTCTGAAAAGAAACTTTATGCGCGCCCGTATGCGGCTTTTCAGGCTGTTGATGACGCGTATGGTCAGGCTTTAAGCAGATGATGAAAATTAGCCTGCTAACCATTAAGTTATGCGAATGCAATTAATCTACTTATTTAATTTTAACTTTATGAATTTAAGGATTTTTTACTGATTAACTCATCGTTGACGCTGTAAATTAATAGGTAACAAAACAGTTACATTTTCACTATCTCATGCCGATAAATCTCCTATGCCCGACGCTTGCGGGTCAACGTGTATAGGATTTTGGTATGGGAATGCTCAAAAATTTTACCATTCGCGCAGTGATGCTCACTATTCTGGGCCTGTTTTGTTTACTGTGGAGCGGCGTCGGGTTGTACAGCATCCACTCGCTTGGCGCGCTCAGCGAAGGCAACAATGTTGACCGTCATCTGGTTGAGCAAATGACGGTGCTGAGCAAAGGCAACGATCAATATTTTCGTGTTATCACGCGCCTTTCCCGCGTAATGGAAAGCAAAGCAGCAGGTAAAACGCTGACTGATGAGGCCTATGCCCCTGTGCAGCAGGCGCTGGACAGCATGACTCAGCAACTGGCGCGTTTTAAACAGCTTGCACCCGGTCCGATGAATCCGGAAGTCGTCGATGGCGTAATTCAGAGCTGGCAAAAGCTGGTGGATGAGGGCGTAACGCCACAACTGCAACTGGCCCGCCAGGCCTCACCGGACCCGTATCGCCAGCAGGCGAACAATGTCACACCGCCGCTCAGTCGTGCCTTTGGCGTCAGCGCAGAGAAGTTTAACCAGGGCGCAGCCGAAAAACTGGACAAAACCCGGGTTGAAGTTGATCACCTCACCGCGATGACCAAAACGATTATTACCATCACGGTGATTATTGGCCTGCTGATTCTGCTGTTTACCGACCGCTATCTGGTGGCGATGCTGGTTCGTCCGCTGGAAAGTATTCGTACCCACTTCGCGGTGATCGCGACAGGCGATCTCAGCCAGCCGGTAGCCGATTTCGGTCGCAACTGTGTCGGTAAACTGGTGCCGCTGCTGAGCGCTATGCAGGATAGTCTGCGGGAAGCGGTCAGCGCCATTCGCAGCGGCACCGAGAACATCTCGCGCGGTGCTGCAGAGATTTCTGCCGGTAACAATGACCTCTCTTCACGTACCGAAGAGCAGGCCGCTGCGCTGGAACAGACTGCGGCCAGCATGGAGCAGTTGACGGCCACGGTGAAATTCAACGCCGATAACGCTCGTCAGGCCAGCCTGCTGGCAGAAACCGCCACCACCACGGCACAACGTGGCGGTCAGCTGGTGAGTGAAGTGGTCAGCACCATGGATGGCATCTCCGGCAGCTCGAAGAAGATCGCTGAGATTACCAACGTGATTAACGGCATTGCCTTCCAGACCAATATCCTGGCGCTGAACGCTGCGGTCGAAGCGGCACGTGCCGGCGAACAGGGGCGTGGTTTTGCGGTCGTGGCATCTGAAGTGCGTAACCTGGCACAGCGTAGCGCCAACGCCGCCAAAGAGATCGCGACGCTGATTGAAGACTCGGTGCAGCGTGTAGGGAAAGGCGCGGAGCTGGTCAGCACCACCGGCGGCACCATGAACAATATTCTGAAATCAGTGCAGGATGTGGATGCGATCATGAAACAGATTGCTTCCGCCTCGGAAGAGCAGAGCAAAGGCATCTCTCAGGTGGGTGCTGCGGTAACCGAAATGGATAGCGTGACCCAGCAGAACGCCTCACTGGTTGAAGAGGTTTCTGCCGCGGCGAGCGCACTGGCATTGCAGACAGAAGCGCTGCAGGCCTCTGTGTCGAAGTTCCGTCTCTCCAGCAACCGCCAGACCGCACCGGTCATCACGAATAAACCTGCCGCGCCGAAAGCAACCGTGCTGAATGCGCCTCAGGCTAAACCGGCGGATAACGGCGACTGGGTCACCTTCTGATCCCTGCACAGCCACGCCACCAGTTCCGCCAGGAACGGTGGCGCATCCGGCGCGGGCCGTTGCAGTAAACTGTAAACGGCTCCGGTTTTGACCTCGCCAGCGAACGGCTTAAGCAGCCTGCCGCTGGCGATATCACTCTCCACCAGATTGCTGTCGGCAATCGCCACACCAAACCCCTGAATCGCGGCACTGATCGCTAAATCCATCGTGGCAAAATGCTGATTTCGCTTCATGCTGAGCGTCACCTGCTGCGCCTGTAACCAGCACTGCCAGTCACGCGTGTCTGAGGTGGGATGCAAAAAGGTCATGGCGGCCAGCGCCGCCGTCGTTTCCGGGCAGGGCTGACCAGCCGCTATCACCGGCGTCAGCGACTCGCTGAACAGGCAGATCCCGTCAGGATGCGGCTTGCCATAGATAATCGCCGCATCAAAGTTCTCAAGCTGGGCCGCATGATCCAGCGTGGTGGTCAGGGCCACATGCAGTTCAGGGCAGTGACGTTCAAGCGCCATCAGCCGCGGTACCAGCCAGCGCATAGCACAGGTCGGCGCTTTCAGGCGAAGGCTGACCTGACTGCGACGGACCTTTTCGCTGGCCTGGACCATCAGATCAAAGCCCTGGCTGAGTTCAGGCAGCAGCGCGTCACCCTGCGGGGTCAGCCGCAGCCCGCGCGCATGGCGGTCAAACAGCGTCACGCCCAGCCACTGCTCCAGCGCGGCAATCTTACGACTGACCGCGCCCTGGGTCAGGCAGAGCTCGCGGGCAGCATGAGTCAGATTAAGGTGACGAGCTGTTACCAGAAAGGCGTGAATGGCATTGAGTGGCAGCGATGAGCGTGACACGGTGGACCTCAGCTATGCAATTTTGTCATGGCTATTATGACGACATTTCGCTTGCCGACTCAAGCCACAGCCCGTTGAATAATGATTTATCGCATCTGAACAGTTATGCACCTGACGGAGAAAATATGTCCCTGAAAACGCCTGTCGCTATTCACTCAAAATTGCCGGACGTCGGCACCACTATTTTCAGCGTAATTGGTCAGCTTTCGGCGCAGCATCAGGCGATTAACCTGTCGCAGGGCGCACCCAGTTTCCCCTGCGATCCGGCGCTGGTCGACTCGGTCAGCCGTGCCATGCAGGAGGGGCACAATCAGTATGCCGCTATGATGGGCTTGCCGGCCCTGCGCGAGGCACTCGCCGGCAAAGTGCAGACGCTCTATGGACAGAAATATGATGCCGCGAGTGAGGTACTGATCACCGGCAGCGCCAGTCAGGGACTCTATATGGCGATTACCGCGCTGGTTCATCAGGGCGATGAGGTGATCTTCTTTGAACCGGCGTTTGACAGCTACGCGCCGGTGGTGCGGTTACAGGGCGGTACGCCGATAGGCCTGAAGCTGCAGGTGCCGTCTTTTGCTATCGACTGGGATCAGCTGCGTGCGGCAATCACGCCGCGCACCCGGATGATCATTATTAATACGCCGCACAACCCCAGCGCGCAGGTGCTGACGCCCGACGATCTCAATCAGCTGGCGGCTCTGATTCGCAACACCGATATCGTGGTGCTCTCCGATGAGGTTTATGAACATATTCTGTTTGACGGCCGGCCGCACTGCGGCATGGCGAGGCATCCGGAGCTGGCCGCACGCAGTATCATCGTCTCCTCGTTTGGTAAAACCTTCCACGTCACCGGCTGGCGGGTAGGCTACTGTCTGGCACCGGCAGAGCTGATGACCGAACTGGTGAAGGTGCATCAGTTTATGATGTACGCCGCCGATACGCCGATGCAGGTTGGGTTCGCGCACTATCTGCAGACGCCAGAGAACTACCTGTCACTTAACGCTTTCTATCAGCAGAAGCGCGATCGGCTAATTGCTCTGATGCAGGACTCGCCGTTCCGGCTGCTACCGAGCGCCGGTTCGTTCTTTATGCTCGCCAGCTATGGACATTTCAGTGACGAACCGGACAGTGAAATGGTAAAACGTCTTATCGTCGATCACGGTGTGGCAACCATACCGCTGTCGGCGTTTTATATGGATGGCACAGACAACAAACTGATTCGTCTCTCTTTTGCGAAAGACGAGGCGACACTAGAGGCTGGCGCGGCTGCGCTATGTGCTTTTTCTCACTGAATCACGCGAGCGTGATTCAGTACGGGGAACAGGTAACCAGGACTTTTCGGGGTAAATAAATAATGAAAAAACTGAACGCGCTTTTTCTCGCTCTGGGCATGATGACAACGGTACAGGCACTGGCTCAGGATTTACGTTACGGCGTGGAGTCACAGTATCCGCCGTTTGAAAGCCGCAACGCTAAAGGTGAGCTGGAAGGCTTTGATATTGAACTGGGTAATGCCATCTGTAAGGCAGGCAACTTCAGCTGCCACTGGGTTGAGAGCAGCTTTGATGCGCTGATCCCGGCACTTCAGGCGAAAAAGTTCGACGCCATTAACTCGGCGATGAATATCACTGAAGCGCGCGCCAAAAGCATCGCGTTTACGCAGCCAATCTACCGTATTCCGACCATGTTAGTGGCGAAAAAGGGTGAAAATCTGGCCCCGACCGCCGAAGGTCTGAAAGGCAAAAGCATTGGTGTATTGCAGGGATCGATTCAGGAAACCTATGCGAAGAAGCACTGGGAGACGCAGGGCGTGACGGTGACGTCGTATCAGGATCAGAACCAGGTCTACAACGACATGGTCGCGGGCCGCCTTGATGGCACGCTGGTGATGTCTGCCGCCGGTCAGTCTGGCTTCCTCGATAAGCCACAGGGCAAAGGGTTTGGTTTTGTGGGCAAGCCCGTCGAAGATGACGCGATTCTCGGCTCAGGCATCGGCTATGGCCTGCGCAAAGATGATGCGTCGTTGAAGCAGTCGCTGGACGCGGCGATCGCCAAAGTGCAGGGCGATGGCACCCTCAAAAAGCTGGCTGAAAAATACTTCCCGGGTATTGATGTCAGCGCGAAGCCATAATCGCAATCGGGCGCGTTCTGCGCCCGATTTCCCTGCTTAACCCGCCGCCATATAACAGAGCTTTTCTGCCACCTGATAGGACTTCACAAACGACGGTATCGGCAGAAACTCGAAACGTGAATGGAAGTTATGTGCGCCGGTAAAGAAGTTCGGCGTCAGCAGCCCTTTGGCGGACAGTGCCGCGCCGTCCGTGCCGCCACGCATCGGAATCACTTTCGGCTCAATCTCCAGCGCGGCAAAGGCGCTGAAGATCAAATCTATTGCCCGGCGATCCTCACCCAGTGCATTACTGATGTTGCTGTAGATATCGCTGATCGTGATGCTGACCTCGCCGGTGGGATAGCGCGCCGCAAGATCCGCTGCCGCCTGCTGCAACTGCTGCTTACGGGCTGCGAAGCTTGTCAGATCAAAATCACGGATTGAAGCCTTCAGCGTCGCCTTGCTGGCGTTGGCCTGAATCTCATTAAACCAGATGTAACCTTCGCGGCCTTCGGTGTGCTCCGGTGTCTGCTGACGATCAAACAGGCTGATGTAGTCATGCGCCATCAACAGCGGATTGACCAGCACGCCTTTGCCCGACATCGGATGTGCCGGCACACCGGTAAACACAATCTCTGCCGCGGCACCATTAAAGTTCTCGTACACCACTTCGCCCAGTTCGCAGCAGTCGATGGTCCAGGCAAAATCGATATTAAAGCGCGTTTCCAGATCCAGAGCTTTCGCACCGCGCAGGCCAATCTCTTCATCCGGCACAAAGGCCACCACGATATCGCCATGATCGCCTTTGAGGTTCGCCATCAGCGTCATCACCACGGTGACCGCCGCTTTATTGTCTGCGCCCAGCACGCTGGTGCCATCGCTAAAGATCACCTGCTGGCCGACGTAAGGCGCGATCTCCGGATGCTCATCGCGGCGCAGCCAGATATCCTGCTCTGCATTCAGACAGAGATCGTCACCCTGCCAGGTGAGAATCTGCGGGTAGATATCGGGCGACAAACCGACATCAACGGTGTCGATGTGCGTAATAAACCCGATGCGCGGTGCGTCTGGACGGTTGCCACGTTTCACCGCGGTCACCGTAGCATGTTTATCAAGCACCACCTCATCCAGCCCCAGCGCTCGCAGCTCGTCCGCCAGCAGTTCCGCCATGGCGTGCTGGCTCGGCGTACTCGGCAGAGTCGTGGATTTGGCATCGCTCTGACTGCTGACGGCGAGGTAACGGAAAAAACGTTCGGTGAGTTGCGACTCAAGTTTGTCTGTCATCACTATTCCTTATTAGTCAGCCATGGGCGGGGTTCGCTATGGTGCCGAATCGTGCTATCAATGAAGCATCTGAATGATTCATTTAGATATTGTGATCACCGGAAGTCAATACAAAGCGAGGATGATAATGAAAATCAAGATAGCCACCTTAGCGCTTGTTACGGCTGGGATAGCGCTGGCTGGCAGCGTTAACGCCAAAACGCTGGTCTACTGTTCTGAGGGATCGCCAGAGAATTTTAACCCTCAGCTCTATACCTCCGGAACCAGTGTTGACGCCAGTGCGGTGCCGGTCTTTAACCGGCTGGTGGACTTTACGCCTGGCACCACCGACCTGGTGCCCAGCCTGGCAGAACGCTGGGAGATCAGCCCGGATGGCACCGTCTACACTTTCCATCTGCGCAAAAACGTGAAGTTCCAGAGCAACAAACAGTTCAAACCCAGCCGCGACTTTAACGCCGATGATGTGATCTTCTCGTTTATGCGCCAGATGGACCCGAAAAATCCCTACCATAACGTCTCTGGCGGCACCTATTCCAACTTCGAAAGCCTCGAACTCTCCACGCTGATTAAAAGTATCGACCGGGTTGATAACCACACCGTGCGCTTTACGCTCGCCCATCCTGAAGCGCCGTTCCTTGCCGATCTCGCGTGGTATTTCGCCTCAATCCACTCGGCTGAATACGCAGATGTCATGCTGAAAGCGGGGACGCCGGAGAAGGTCGATATGAACCCGATCGGCACCGGCCCGTTTGAGCTGGTGCAGTACCAGAAAGATTCCCGCATCCTCTACAAAGCGTTCCCGGACTACTGGCAGGGTAAGGCGAAGCTTGATCGACTGGTGTTCAGCATCACGCCAGATGCCTCTGTGCGCTATGCCAAGCTGGAGAAGAACGAGTGCCAGGTGATGCCATTCCCGAATCCCGCCGATCTCGACAAAATGCGCGCCAATCCGGATATCACCCTGGAACAGAAGGCGGGTCTGAACACCGGCTTCCTGGCATTCAACACTACCAAAGCGCCAACCGACAACGTTAAAGTGCGGCAGGCGCTGGCAATGGCGATCAACAAACCGGCGATCATCGAGGCGATATTTAAAGGCACCGGCACGGTCGCGAAAAATATCCTGCCACCAGGCGTCTGGAGTGCGGACAAAGATCTGAAAGATTACGACTACGATCCAGAAAAGGCCAAAGCGTTACTGCAACAGGCGGGTGTGAAACCGGGCACCGAGATTGCACTCTGGGCGATGCCGGTTCAGCGGCCTTACAATCCGAATGCACGCCGCATGGCGGAGATGATTCAGTCGGACTGGGCCAAAGTTGGCATCAAAGCCAGTATCGTCAGCTATGAGTGGGGCGAGTACCTGAAACGCGTTCGCAGCGGCGAGCATCAGGCGGCGCTGATGGGCTGGACCACCGCGACCGGCGATCCGGATAACTTCTTTGGCCCGCTCTACAGCTGCACCTCTGCACAGGGTGGTTCCAACTCCTCAAAATGGTGCTATCAGCCGTTCGAGAAGTTAATCACCGAAGCCCGTGCTGAGCCGGATCAGGGCAAACGTACTGCGCTCTATCTGCAGGCGCAGCAGATGATGCATGACCAGATGCCCGCCGTAATGATTGCACACTCCACCATCTTTGAGCCGGTGCGCAAATCGGTCAGCGGCTATCAGGTCGACCCGTTCGGCAAACACATCTTCTATCAGGTTGATATTAAGCAGTAACCCGTAGCAGTTAACTTCAATGGCCCGCACATCAGTGGGCCATTGCAACTGCTGACAAACTCACATGAGTTTGATTCTAACCGCAACACATAAGCTGAATGCGAAGGGAACACGAGCAGAGGAGGAACGCGTCCCGCGCCATGGACAAAAACGCCGGGCGTTTTTGAACAGCGCAACGCGCTGGCCCGGGTACGGGCGCACCTCAGGGATGAGGTGCGTACTAAAAACGCCGGGAGCGTTTTTGAACAACGCAACGCGTTGGCCCGGCAACGGGCGCACCTCAGGGATGAGGTGCGTAATCGCGCGGGCCGGGCATGCCATGGATGGCGGCTGTTGCGACTTTCCGGTCTGGTCGTATTCCCTTAGCCGGCACCGTCTCACAGCGAATCGGCGCAGATCTTAAATACCATTCAAAATACCCACGCTAGTGTACCCCTTATCCCATCCTCACCTGCTGATCCATCTCAGTCAGCCGATGCTGCAAAAACTGCAAAAACAGCGTCAGAGCCGCATTGCGCTGACGTCCCGACACTGTCTGAAGCTGCAGCGTGCGTTGACTCAGTTGGTCCACCCCCATCGATCGCAACACCAGATTTCGAGACTCGCGCTCAAACAACAGGGTAAACGCGCTACAGATGGTCACCGCCTGCGGCGTATGCAGCAAAAAGTGATAAAGCGTAGCGAAATAGTCGCAGGTCAATACCGGTTCAACCACGCAGTCATTCATCTGACAGGAGAGATCAAACAGCTGCCGCACGGTCGTGTGATGGCCCGGCAGCGCCAGCGGCCAGCGATGCAGATCGCCCAGTGTTACCTCACGTGACGCCAGCGGATGTGACTCATGCATCGCCAGTAACACCGGGGCAGGCCACGAGCCAAGCACCTCAACGCTGCGCTCAGGCTGGAGACTGAATTGCAGCGCCACATCGCATTCACCCGCCCTGACACATGCCGCCACGCCCTGGGAGTGCGTCACAATAATCGCAAACAGTGCGCCGGGATTCGCCAGTCGAAACTCCGCCAGCAGGCCAGGCAACAGACTAAACGCCATGCCATCCGTGCAGGCGATACGGATCAGGCTGCGGCGTACCGCTTTCAAGCCCTTAATCTCCGCAAGCGCATATTCCATATCAAGCTGACTTTTACGCACGTGATGCGCAAAAATCTCACCCGCCTCATTCAACACCATGCCGCGCGCATGCCGCTCAAACAGGGGCACACCAACCTGCGCTTCGAGCCGCTGAATCTGACGGCTGATCGCCGACACCGCGACAAACAGTTTCTCACTGGCGGCGCTCAGCGAGCCGCTCTCAACAACCGCCAGGAAATAGCGTATCTCGCTGCTTAACATGGTCACTCCGACAAAATGCATCATAAAAGGGCAGCATAGCCTTGCTTTAAAAGCAAAGCGCACTCGATAAATTGATAATTGTGGCAAAGGGTGAAGTTTGTCAAAGATAAAGCACGATAAAAATAACAGACAGGGCAAACATGACAGAGCAACAGGCAGTTGACCAGGCGATGCACTATTTCGATAGCGGTGAGTTTCAGAAGCTGCTGGCACGGCGTGTCGCCTGCGTGACAGAAAGCCAGCACACCAACCGACGGACAGAGCTGGACCACTATCTGCAGCAGGAAATTGGCCCGCAACTGGCGAAGATGGGGTTTACGCTGCACCCGTTTGACAATCCGCAACCCGGCAGCCCGCCGTTTCTGATCGCCACCCGCATTGAAGATCCGCTAAAACCGACGCTGTTCTGCTATGGCCACGGCGATGTCGTGTTTGGCGACGATGAAAACTGGCGAGAAGGATTATCGCCGTGGCAACTCACAGCTGAAGGCGACCGCCTGTATGGACGGGGAAGCGCGGATAACAAAGGGCAACACTGCGTTAATTTCGCGGCGCTGGAGCAGGTGTGGCAGGCACGCGGCGGCGCGCTAGGCTTCAACTGCAAAATCCTGTTTGAAATGGGTGAAGAGATCAGCTCGCCGGGGCTGGCTGAGATCTGCCATCAACAGCAGGCGCTGTTAAAGGCCGATCTTTTTATCGCCTCGGATGGCCCGCGTCTTAATGCGCAGCGGCCAACACTGTTTCTGGGTTCGCGCGGTGCGGCGAACTTTCGCCTGACTATTCGGGCGCGTGACAACGCCTACCATTCCGGCAACTGGGGCGGATTGCTGAGCAATCCCGGTACCCAGTTGGCCAGTGCGATCGCCTGCCTGGTGAATGCGCAGGGCGTATTACAGGTTACCGCGCTGAAACCGGACTCTCTGACCGACGCCGTGCGCGCCATCCTCAGTGATATTGATGTGGGCGGCATGCCGGGCGATCCCACACTTGCTGACGGCTGGGGCGAGCCTGGTCTGACACCTGCCGAGCGGCTCTATGGCTGGAACACGCTGGAGGTGCTGGCCTTTGAAACCGGCAATCCGGCTCGACCCATGAACGCGATTCCGGGCAGCGCCACAGTGGTATGTCAGCTGCGTTTTGTGGTCGGCACCGATTGGGAAAATCTTGTTGAGCATGTCGAACGTCATCTGCATCAGCACGGTTTCGATAACGTCAGCGTGGAGTTTCTGCGCGGCTCACCGGCAACACGGCTTGATCCGCAGGATCCGCTGGTGGACTGGGCGCTGGATACGCTGGCCCGTAGCAGCGGCAAAAAACCGGCACTGCTGCCCAATCTCGGCGGCTCGCTTCCCAATGAGGTCTTCGCCGACATTCTGGGCCTGCCGACGCTGTGGGTGCCACATTCCTATCCCGCCTGCGGCCAGCATGGCATTAACGAACATATGCTCAACTCGATTGCACGGGAGGGTCTGGCAATCATGACCCGGCTGTTCTGGCAACTGGGAGAAGAGGGCGAACAGCTGATGACGCGCCACCATCAGTGGCGGAGAGGTGAACAATGAGCAGCATCGCGCAAAGTGCCCCGCAGGTGAAACCGAGCCTGCACAAAACGCTGTTCGCCACCTGCATCGGTAACGCGCTGGAGTGGTTCGACATTGCGGTTTATGGCTTTTTTGCCAGCTATATCGCGCACGTCTTCTTCCCGGTCAGCGATCCGTCGGTATCGCTGCTGCTGACCTTTGGTAGTTTTGGTATTTCCTTCCTGATCCGTCCGCTGGGAGCCATTGTGCTCGGCAACTATGCCGACCGGCATGGTCGCAAAAAGGCGCTGCTGCTGTCGATTAACCTGATGATGCTGGGCGGGGCGATCATTACCTTTATGCCGGGCTACGCCACCATCGGTCTGGCGGCACCGCTGCTGATCATCCTGGCGCGTCTGATTCAGGGCTTCTCTGCTGGCGGCGAATTTGGCAGTTCGACCGCCTTCCTGGTGGAGCACTTTCCTGAGCGCAAAGCCTTTATCGCCAGCTGGCAGTTCGCCACCCAGGGGGCGAGCACGCTGATGGCATCGGTTTTTGGGCTGGGGCTGACACAGTGGCTGAGCGAAAGTGAGATTCAGGCGTGGGGCTGGCGTATCCCGTTTGCTTTCGGCTTACTGATTGGGCCTCTGGGGATCTACATTCGCCGTCATGTGCAGGAACCTGCCAGCTTTGCATCGCAGGAAAAGGAAGCCGCACCGCTTAGAACGCTGTTCGGGCGGCAGAAAGCGCTGATCGCGCTGGCAATTGGCGTGATGGTGATCTCGACCGCAGTCAACTACATGCTCAATTACATTCCGACCTATGCCACCAAAACGCTGCACCTGCCAGGCTCGGTCGCCTTCACCGCCACGCTGATAGCGGGGATTATCCTGACGGTGGTAACGCCCATCATGGGGTTGTGGGCGGAGCGTATTGGCCGGTTGCCGCTGATGTGGGGATCGCTGCTGTTACTGGTGGTCACCATCTATCCCGCATTTAAATGGATGGTCGATCATACCACGCCCACCACGCTGATCCTGCTGGTGGCCTGGATGGCGCTGCTGAAGTCGATCTACTTCTCGACGGTGCCGTCGGTGATGGCCGATCTCTTCCCGGCGACTACCCGCGCCAGCGGGATGGCGATCAGTTACAACGTGGCTGTAACGGTATTCGGCGGGTTTGCGCCGCTGATTTGCAGCATGCTGATTGCCGCCACCGGCAGCAGTCTGGCACCAGGCTACTACCTGATGGCAGTGGCTGTGCTGAGCGGTATCGCGCTGCTGCGCTGCAGTAAGCGGGTGTCATAGCAGAATCAGAAACGTTCTGTGGTGAGATCGAGCCTGCGCAGAAAACACGGTCAGATCGGAAAGTCGCAAAAGCCGCCATCCCTGGCATGCCCGGCCCGCGCGATTACGCACCTCATCCCTGAGGTGCGCCCGTACCCGGGCCAACGCGTTGCGTTGTTCAAAAACGCTCCCGGCGTTTTTAGTACGCACCTCATCCCTGAGGTGCGCCCGTA